>CAWFMP010000002.1:0-4047605 GCA_963816965.1 uncultured delta proteobacterium | reverse complement strand
GACCGTCGGCGACGGCGGGGACTACGGCGCGATACCGAATCTGCGATCGGATGCAGTCGATTGGGTGCTTTCCGAAGAATGGCGGCAGGCGCCATGAAGCCGAACGCATGGGCTTGGATCGCGCTCGGCTCCGCGGGCGCGATGTTTCTGATCGCGCGAAGGCGCGATTCGGCTGGCGCATCGATCATTCTCGGTTCGCCCGTCGAAGTGCACGGCGCCCCAACGGTGACGCCGCACGGCTACTTCGGTGCGCCACGTGTCGGGCCTCCGAGGCACGCGCATCAGGGCGTCGATCTTGCGGCGCCACCCGGATCGCACGTGCTCGCCGTCGGTGACGGCGTGATCGTTCGAACCGATCCGGGCCTCGGCAAGATCGTCCGCAAGCTGCGGCTCGACAAGCCAGCAGCGTGGGACCTTAGCCATCGCCGCGTCGACGCGATCGTCTACGCCGATCTCGGGACGCCGCTGGTCCAGCCGGGCGATCGGGTTCGCAAGGGCGATCCGATCGCGCTCGTCGACAAAGCGGGCTTCGTCCACTTCGCGGTGAAGGAAGCGCGACCGAGCGGCGAAGTCTTCTTCGATCCGAAGCAAGCAGGCTTCACGTACCGCCTCATTCGTCCGCTCGTCTCGTAATCGCTGTTTCCGTTCGGAGGGAGCCAACATGCAGAACGGGAAGACATGAGGCGCGGCCCGCATCGGCCGCGTCGCAGCCATCGATCGATTGGCGTCGCGTCGTCAGCGCGGCGTGCCTCAAGTGCGATTGGACTACGATCGCTCGCACGGCGCTCGGCTCGCCCCGAGCTGGCGGCGATGGTCGGCGAAGCGTTCCGCATGATCGGGACGACGATCGAGCGCGACATCGCGCGCGCCGATGCAGAAGCCGCCGCCGCCGCACGCGCGGCAGCACCACCGCCGCCACCGCCGGCAGAGCCAATCGCGGCGCCCGAAGACACGGATTCCGACCACGACGCCGAACCGCCGCACGTCGACAGCCGACGAAACGCCGGTCATCATCGTCGACGAGAAAGCCGCAAGCGCCGCTTCGTTTCTCGGCGTCGACGTCGACGCGACCGAGGATGAGATCCGCGCCGCGCTGCGCGCGCGGCTGTCGTCGTCGAGGCTGCATCCGGATCACGGCGGCGACGGCGAGTAAGCAAAGCAGCTCATCGCCGCGAAGAATCTCCTCGTCGAGCGCGCGCGAGCGAGACGGACATGAAGCGCTCGACGAATGGCCCTGGTTGGGCCGCCGCGTATGCCGAGGCGCAGGCACGCGCGCGCTTGCACCATGAACGCGCCCTCAACTCAATCATCGCGTCGCGTAATCCGCAGCTTCCTTCGACCGAGCGTTATCAGCGTGGCCCGTTGCCGCCGTCGCATCCGCGGTTTTACTCGCCCGCCGATTACCTCAACGTACCTGGCCCGTCGCGAGATGGGCCGGTTCGATCCGGAGGTGGATTACCCGACGCCGGAAAGGTCACGACGATGAAGATCGATTCGACGTTCACGATCCTTTCGACGCGTGCCCCGCTCGTCGAAGTCGACGGCGACGGCCCCTACTACATGCTTCCTGGCGGCGTCGCCGTTCGCCGATGCGGCGCGCACCACAGCGCCGGTCGATCTGGCGACGCGGCCCGTTCGCAAGTTCCGCGTCGAGACGGCGCAGACGATGCGCACCGCCGTCATCGTCACCGATTCGCCGTTCGGCGCCTTCGCCCATGTGCGCCGCTGCGTCGAGCCCGAGCAGCCAAAGAAGTGGTGGCGCGCGCTCGCGGCGCAGCGATGGCCGCGCGTCGCCGGGATTCCTTCAGCGCCACGCGCGCACGGTGCTCGCGCTTTGGTTTCTGCTCACCGATGACGGCGGCGAAGCGTGCCGCTGGCAGGACATCGGCGACGCGACCACCAATCAGGTGCTCGCGCGCGGCGGCGATGTGGTGGTCGTTTCGTTCGTCAACGCGGAGGGCGCCCATGCGGAATGACGAAGCCGCCGCCGCGATCACGCGCTGGCAGGCCGAGCGTCGCATCGCGGACGCGTGGCCCTACGAACGCCGGCTCTGCTGTCCGGATGCGACGTTCGTGCATTGCGTTTGCCGCGTTTCGGTTCGGTGCCCGACGCACGGTCTCATCTGCGTCGGCAGCCACGACTAGGTGGACTCCGGCGTGGCCGCCCGTCGGTGACAGCCCTTTGACAGGCCCGGACATACCATGGTATGTCCTGGCACATGGACAAGAAACGGGATCGTCAGACTGTAGCCCTACCCGGCCCCGTCATGGACACCGCTCGGGAGCTGTCCGCGCTGACTTCAAAACACGGTTGGTCCGCACTCGGCATCGACCGAGAAGACCCACCGACCATGGTCGCGATCATCGAGGAGGCTGTACGACTCCTCGCCGCTCGCGCCAAAACGCGGGGCAAGAAATGACCCCGTTTGAGGCAAATACGAAATGCGCTCGGATCATTCAAAACAGAAAGAAAAGCCCGCGGAGCTCTCGGAAGCAGACAAGCGGCTCATCGATTTCCTCGTCAGGCAGGCGGTGAAATCATGCAGCTGAAGGGCAATCGCATCGGCGCGTACGCGCGCTATTCGAGCGACAAGCAGAACGTGAGCAGCGTCGACGATCAGTTGCGCCGCTTTCGCACGGCGCTCGCGCCTATCGGGCGCGAGCTGAATCCGGCGCTGACGTTCACGGACCACGCGATCAGCGGCAAGAGCACGGACCGTCCCGGCTTCGAAGCACTCATGCAGAAGGTGAAGGCGCGCGAGATCGACGTATTGATCGTCGAGGACGTGTCACGCCTCGCGCGCAATCAGTCGGATGCGACGCGGCTCTACGAAGAGCTTGCGTACTACGGCGTCCAGTTGATCAGCCTCGACGACGGGATCGACACGCAGTCGAAAGGCGCCAAGCTGCAATACGGCGTCAAGGCCCTGTTCGCGGATCTGTACCTCGATGACCTGCGAGAGAAGACGTTGCGCGGCATGGAAGGCCGCGCGCTGGCGGGCATGGCGACCGGCGGCAGGCTGCTCGGCTATCGCTCCGTCGCGCAACTCGGGCCCGATGGGCGCACGCCGGCCGGCTATAAGATCGAGATCGATCCCGAACGGCTGCGATCGTGCGCCGCATCTTTGCCGAGTATCTTGGCGGCCAGTCGTTCAACGGCATCGCCAAAGTGCTCAACCGCGAGGGCGTGCTCGCGCCACGCGACAAGACGATGCACAAGCGCAAGGTCGGTTGGTCGCAGTCGACGATCCGCGCGATCCTCTATAACGAGCGCTACACCGGTGCTTGCACGTTCAATGAACGTCGCTGGGTGAAGGTGCCCGGCACGAACAAGCGCCGTCCCGAAAAGAAGGATCCTTCCGAGGTCATCAAGGTCGAGCGCGAGGATCTCCGGCATCATCGATCGCGAGACGTGGCAGGCGGTTCACCACCGGCTCAAGGTCACGAAGGACAAGTTCACCAAGGACGGCGAGAGCCAGCCGAAGGGGCGCGCGCACGGCGCCGTCAGCTTGCATCCCTTCTCGGGACTGCTCGAATGCGCGGCATGCGACGGCGTCATGGTGATCGCAGGCGGGCGCAAGGAGCACCGCTACTACGTCTGCTCGAACTATCGCCGTGGACGCTGCACGAACGCCAGAGCGTTCCAGCTGCACGCGTCAAGCAGCGCATGATGGAGTCCATCAAGGAGCGCCTCTGCTCGCCGGAAGGCATCTCGTACGCCCGCAAGAGGCTCGCCGAGCATCTGGGCGAGGTCGAGCGCAACCGTGAGGCGCAGATGACCGAACGGCGCTCGCGGCTGGGCCGCATCGAGAAGCGCATCGCCAACCTGATCGATGTGCTGGCTTCGGGCGAACGGTCCGACGCAATCACGGCGGCGCTCCGCGACATGGAGACGCACGCCGCGACCGAGAAGCAGGCGCTTGCGGACCTCGATCGCCTCGCGACCAACCCGATCCGCCTGCCAACGCCTGACGAGATGCTATTGCGCGTCAACGAGCTGGAGGCGCGGCTGGACCAGGACCCGGTAGCGGCTCGCGAGGAGCTGCGGCGCTACTTCGATGACGGGAAGATCAGGCTGAGGGTGGATGAAAACGGTCGCTACGTGGCCGACTGGGCGCTAAAGGCTGGGATTTTGTTGGATGACACGAACATCGCCGTCCCCGGGGTCTCCGGGGAACGGCGTACATACGTTGGTGGTAGCGGGGGCCGGATTTGAACCGACGACCTTCGGGTTATGAGCCCGACGAGCTACCAGACTGCTCCACCCCGCAACAAGTGGCAGGCAATCTAGCCTTTTGTCTCGGAGTGTCAAGGAAAAAGGCGCGGGGCGGGGTGGCGGCGGGGCGGGCATACTGGGAGGCGATGTCGGGGGAGCCGAAGGCGCGCTTGGCGCCATCCACGTCAGCGCCACCGCACGGCGACAGCCAGGTTCGCGCCGCTCTGGTCGACGACTGCGGCGAGGCGCTCGAGCTGTTCGGTCAGGCGCTGGCGCCGCTCGAGCAGCTCGGCCGCGGCGCAGAGCTGCGGCCCGTGTGCAATCAGCTGCTGGCACTCGTCGGCACCGACGTGGTCGTCGCCGTCGAGGGGACGCAGCGCGGGGCGGCGCTCGCGGTCTTGTCGGGCCTCGATCTACCGGACGAGCCGGCGCCGGGCGTGACGGTTCGGCTGCGCCATGCCACCGAGCTCGGCTATCGGGCGACCTGGAGCGACGGCGGGAGCGAGAGCTCCTCGGCAGAGGAGAGCGCGGCGTTGCAACAGGCGCTGGCCGACCAGGAGCGGGCGGCCGCCGAGGAGGCCGAGCGGGAGCGCGACCTCGACAGGCGATTGCAGTCTGCGATGGAGACGGTGGCACGGGCGCGCCTCACGGCGACGGAGACGGCCGCGACCACGGAGGAGCCGGCCACGTCGGAAAGGCCGCGGCCGCTCGAGCCGGCGGCTCCGGCGGTCATCCTGGCCCGCACCCGCGCGCTCCTGCGTGAGCCCGACGCGCCGTTGGAGCCGCGGCGCTCGCGGCTGCGCGTGCTCTTGGCCTGGCTGTGGGCGCTCGTGGGTCGGCTGTTCGCGCGGCTTGCGGCGGAGCCTGGCGGGCGGAGGGCGGCGGAGCCGGACGGGCGGCGGGCGGCGGAGCCGGGCTCACCGCGGATGGCGGAGCCGGGCGCGCGGCCGCAGCTACCGGCGTCGGGCGGCGCCACCGGCCGCGCTCCTCCCGCGCCGCTCACGCGCTCGGCTGCCGCTCCGAGCGCACCGGCGCGCACCGACAGCGGCGCGGCCGCGCGCAAGGGCGAGCGCAAACGCCGACGCCAGGAGCTGGCCGCAGCGCTCTCCGCCGCCGAAGCGCTCGACGCGCAGCTCGCGGCGAGCCGGGCGCGGCTGGACGGGCTCGCCGCCGAGCGCGAGGACGCCAAGCGGCGACTGGAGCGCCATCGCAGCGAGTGCGCGCGGCGCATCCTGTCGCGCCTGCGCGAGCTGTGGCGCAGCGCCGCGCCCGTCGACGTCGAGGTCGCAGCGCCCCACTCGCCCGACGGCGTGCTGCTCCTCGTGCGCGACAGGCGCGAGCCCTCGCCCGAGGCGATCGACGGCACCGTCGCCGTCCCGGCAGGCGCGCCGCACCAGCTGCGGGCCCGGGTGCTGCAGATTCGCGATCGGCGCCCGGCGGAGATCGGTCGCCGCCTGGCCGCGGCGCTGTGCAGCTGTCGCAACCAGATCGTCGATCTAGAAGAGCGCGGCCGGCAGGCGCACCAGACGCGCGTCGGCGAGCTCGACGCGCAAGCGCTGGCCGCGCCCGCCGCGGCGCGCGACCGCGAGCTCGGAGCTGCGCAGCGACCGGTGGCGCAGCAGCTGGAGCGGATCGTCGACGAGGCGGCGACCGAGCTCGAACGGCTGGTCGAGGAGGTGCGCCGCGGCTGGCAGGCGCGCATCGCCGCCTGCGACGGGATCGAGCTGCTGCGCGCCGAGGTCGCCGCCATCGAAGACGGCGCGGCGCACCGGCTCTCCCTCGTATGCGACGAGCTGCGCGAGCGGATGACGGTGCGCTTCGTGCGGCTGGTGCTCGAGCTGTCGCGCTCGCTGCGCCAGGATCTGTTGCGCAAGCGCCACGAGGTGGCGCGCGGCCGCTCGCCCAAGGTCGAGGAGACGTTCGACGACGTACGGCTGGTGCTGCCCGCCTCGCTCGACACCGCCTTTGCCGCCCTGCGCGCGCCCGAGCTCGGCGAGCTCATGACGAGCGAGCGCAGCCTGTTCGATCCGCTGTTCCGCACCGTCGCGCGTCAGAAGCGTGAGTGCGAAAGCCGGCTCAACGCCCGGCTCGACGACATCCAGCGCACCACGGCGCGCGAGCTCTACGCCTCGGCGGTGTTGCTGTCGCCGGTACTGCTGGCGGCGCTCGGCGGGCTTATCGACGAGCTCCTGACCGCGCACGCTTCGTGGATCGCGGCCCGCCTCGCCGAGGAGGCGCGCGCAGACGAGGAGCGGACCGCGATCCTGCGGCCGGCGCTGGAGCTGGTCGAGCCGCTCGCGGCCAGCGAGGCCCGCTTGGCGGCGCTGCTCGAGGCGTCCGCCGGCAGCCTGGGCGGCGACGCGGGCGCCAGCTGACCAGCGAGCGCCTTCAGAGCAGTCGGCTCACCGCCACGATGGCCAGCGACGCCAACAGGATGACCGCGGCCACCACCCCGTAGCGCAGCGCCCGTCGCCGGCCGCCACCGACGGCGCCGCCCGCCCGCGCCCGCTGCCCTTCGGGCGTCGCCTCGAGCGCCGCCAGGAATGCCGCGGCGTCGTCAAAGCGCTCGTCGGGATTCTTGGCCAGCGCGCGCAGGATCACCCGCTCGAGCGCCTCGGAGATGCCGCGCCCCGCCGCCGCCGTCCGGGGCGGGATCGGCGGCTCGTCCCGATGCTTGCGCAAGAGCTCGAACGGATCGGAGGCGACGAACGGCCGGAAGCCGACGCACAGCTCGTACAGGAGCACGCCGCTCGAGTAGAGATCGGTGCGCGGATCGGTCTTGATGCCCTGCGCCTGCTCGGGCGACATGTAGCTCGGCGTCCCCGGCACGATGTTGGCGTTGCTCTGCGACAGCCGCGAGTCGTTGATGTGCGCGAAGCCGAAGTCGAGCAGCTTGACCAGCTCGCCCACGCCGGCCAGCTCGGTGATCATGATGTTGTCCGGCTTCAGATCGCGGTGCACGATGCCGTGGCCGTGCGCGTGGCCGAGGCCGAGCAGCACCTGGCGCATGAGCGCCACCGCGCGCACCGGAGTCATCGCCGGCGTGCCCGCCTCCTCGGTCAGGGGCGTGCCGGCGACCAGCTCCATCACGATGTATGGCCGCTCGCGATGGGCGCCGACGTCGAGGACGGAGACACAATTGGCGTGTTGCAGGCGGCTGAGCGCGCGCGCCTCGCGGGCGAAGCGCCGCACGTACTCGTTGTTCGACGAGTACTCCTCGTGCAGGAGCTTGAGCGCCACCTGCCGGCCCAGGTTCGCCCGCTCGGCCAGGTAGACCACGCCGAAGGCGCCGACGCCGAGCTGATGCAGGATCCGCCAGCGCCCGTCGATGGTGACATCGATGAGCGGGTCCCGGGCGGAGTGCGGGGCGTCTGCCATGGCCGGCGCTCATTGTACCAGACCGGGCGCCCTCCCCCGTTTGACATTAGTTCACGCCGCCGATATTTTGTGTGCTAAGTAATTTGCCAGGAGGCCGCCCTGCTGCGTCGCGAGCTCAAAGAAGATCTCGACCGCATCGTCGAGACGATCATCTACCTCGTCACCGAGAGCCGCCGGCTCTCCAAAGAGGAGGCGACGCGCTACGGCGTCACACCCACGCAGCTCTCGGTGCTCAAGCTGCTGCACGAGATCGGCGACCTCTCGCTGGGCACGCTCTCGAAGGAGATCCGGGCCCACAACTCCACCGTCACCGGGATCGTCGATCGCATGGAGGCCGCCGGGCTGGTCGAGCGCGCGCGCAGCGATCAGGATCGCCGGGTCTGGATCATCCGGCTCACCAGCGCGGGGCGCAAGGTGGCCGAGCGCGCGCGCGTCTCACCGTGGGACCTGTTGCGCCAGGCGCTCGCGGAGCTGTCGGCCGCCGATCAGGAGAAGCTGACGACGCTGATGCGCAAGGTGGCCCTCAACGTTCAAAGCGCCGTGCAGCCGCGGCGCGCCAAGGAGAATGCCAATGGCTCTCGGCGATAAAGTCATCGTCACCTGCGCCGTCACCGGCGCCGTCACCACCAAGAAGCAGTGCGCGGCGATCCCCTACAGCGCCGTCGAGATCGGCGAGGAGTGCCGCCGCGCCTACGAAGCGGGGGCCACCGTGGTGCACGTCCACGGGCGCAGCGACGACGGGCAGCCCTCCTACGAGGCCGAGGTCTTCGCCGCCTACAAGCGCGAGATCGAGGCCCGCTCGCCGGTCATCATCAACTTCTCGACCGGCGCGGTGGGGCTGACCAAAGAGCAGCGCATCAACCACATCTTGAAGACCCGGCCCCACGTCGGCGCCTTGAACATGGGGTCGATGAACTACTCGAAGTATTCGGCGAAGCGCAAGGAGTTCGTCTTCAGCTTCGTGTTCGCCAACCCGTTCGACGAGATCATCTTCTACCTGAAGCAGATGAACGAGACCGGGGTGCGGCCGGAGTGCGAGTGCTTCGACACCAGCCACGTGGCGTCGCTCGATCCGCTGCTCGATATGGGCTTATTGAAGGGCCCCATCGACATCAACATCGTCCTCGGGGTCATGGGCGGGGCGCCGGCCACGCCCGATCACCTGAATTTCATCGCCACGCACCTGCCCAAGGGGGCGGTGTGGAAGACGACGCCGATCTCGCAAGCGACCTGGCCGCTGACCTCGATGGCGCTCGGCATGGGCGGCAACGTGCGGGTCGGCCTGGAGGACAACTTCTACCTGCCGTCGGGCGAGATGGTGAAGTCCAACGGCGAGCTGGTGGCGCAGGCGGTGTCGATGGCGCGCGCCGCCGGACGCACGCCCGCCACGGTCGAGGAGACGAAGCAGATTCTGGGGATTACGACCTAGCCAGCGAATGGAGGTGCGGATCTTCGCGCCTTGGAGGCGAGTGCCGCGAGCCGACCGGGCGCGCCGCACCGCAGAGAGCGAGCGATGCAGCGATGAACATGAAGGACCGCGTCAAGGAGCTCGAAGAGCGCCGTCTCCGCATCAAGCAGATGGGCGGCGAAGACAAGGTGCGCAAGCAGCACGACGCGCGGCAAGTGGAGCGCGCGCGAGCGGCTCGACCGCTTCTTCGACGACGGCAAGTGGTTCGAGATCGGGATCCACGGCACGCAGATGGCGCACTTCGGCGCCGACAAGCCGCCGGCCGACGCGGTCATCTGCGGCTACGGCCACGTCGACGGGCGCCTGGTGTGCGCCGCCGCCTACGACTTCACCGTCAAGGGCGGCTCGATCGGGCAGACGGGCGAGGTCAAGGTCACCCGCTTGCGCGAGCTCGCGCTGCGCAACCGCATTCCGATGGTCTGGTTCATCGACTCGGCGGGCGCGCGCATCGATCCGCAATCGGGGCAGAACGGCGATCTGCTGTCGCTGTTCGCCGGCGCGGGCACGCTGTTCCGCGAAGAGGTGATCATGTCCGGCGTCGTGCCGCTGGTGGCGGCGATGGTCGGGCCGGGCGCGGCCGGCACCGCGTACATCCCCGGCCTGGCCGACTTCGTGCCGATGGTGAAGGACATCGGATCGATGGCGCTCGGCCGGCCCGCCGCTGGTCAAGGCGGTGACCGGGCAGGACATCAGCGAGCAGGAGCTCGGCGGCTCGCAAGGTGCACACCGAGAAGTCCGGCGTCGGCGACGTCGAGGTCGCCGACGACTCGGAGTGCATCGGCGTCATCAAGGAGTATCTCTCGTTCTTCCCGTCGAGCTGCGAGGAGCAAGCCCCCGCATCGTCGGTCTGCAAGGATCCGATCGATCGGCGCGACGAGCAGCTGCTCGATATCCTGCCGGAGTCGACGCGGCAGTCCTACGACATGTACGAGATCATCAAGCGCGTCGTCGATTACGGGCGCCTGCTCGACATCAAGCCCAAGTTCGCCAAGGCCATCATCACCGGCCTGGCGCGCATCGGCGGGCGGCCAGTGCGGCATCGTCGCCAACAACCCGCGGCAGATGGGCGGCATCCTGACCAACGACTCCGCCGACAAGGCCGCGCACTTCATTCAGATGTGCGACGCCTTCAACATCCCGCTGGTGTTCCTGATGGACGTGCCGGGGTTCATGGTCGGCACGCAAGGTCGAGCACGAGGGCATCATCCGCCACGGCGCCAAGATGCTGCACGCGATGGCGTCGGCGACGGTGCCGAAGCTCACCGTCGTGGTGCGCAAGGGCTACGGCGCCGGCTACTACGTCATGGCCGGCCGCGCCTACGAGCCCGATCTGATCGTCGCCTGGCCGGGCGCCGAGATCAGCGTCATGGGCGCCGACGGCATGGTGGGGATCGCCGTCGCGGAAGCTGTTCCCGGGCGGCGAGCCGCCGCCCGAGGTCAAGCAGCAGCTCGCGGCGGCTGATTCAGCAGCACATCGACATCTACAAGGTCGCGGGCTGGGGGCTGGTCGACGACGTCATCGATCCGCGCGATACGCGCGCGCGTCCTGGCGCTCGGCCTCGAGCTGTCGTGGAACAAGCGGGTCGAGCGGCCCTGGCGCAAGCACGGCGTCATGCCGGTCTGAGGGACAACGCGGAGGCAACCGACATGTTCGACTTCACCGACGAGCAGAAGATGGTCGCGGCACGATGCTGCGCCAGTGGGCCGAGCAAAGAGCTGGCGCCGCACGTCGCCAAGATGGAGAAGGGCGAGATCCTGCCCTACGACATCATGCGCAACCTGGTGCGCGCGTTCGGCATGGACGAGATGGTGCGCGCGCAGTTCAAGAAGCTCGAAGAGGCCGGCGAAAACGGGCGCCGACCGAAAGAGCGGCGGCATCGGCGATCCCGGCGTGATGGCCATCGTCGTCCATGGAGCTGTCGCGCGTCTGCCCGGGCTTCTGCCTGGCGTTCGGCGCGTCGCTCGGACTGGCCGGCGGCGCCATCATGGCCAAGGGCACGCTCGCGCAGAAGCAGAAGTGGGCGCTGCCCATTCTGACGTGCGAGAAGATCGGCGCCTGGGGCATGACCGAGCCGGGCGCCGGCTCCGACGCGTTCGGCTCCATGCGCACCACCGCCCGCCGCGACGGCGACCACTTCGTCTTGAACGGTCAGAAGACCTTCATCACCAACGCGCCCTACGCCGATACCTTCGTCATCTACGCCAAGATCGGAGGGAAACGAGGATTCGCGCTATCGGCCGATTCACGCCTTCATCGTCGAGCAAGGGCACGCCGGGGTTGTCGGTCGGCAAGCCGATGGACAAGATGGGCATGCACTCGTCGCCCACCGGCGAGATCTTCCTGGACGACGTGCGCGTGCCCGACGACGCAGCTGCTCGGCGGCAAGCTCGAGGAGCACTCGCGCGAGCAGGCGCGCGACGTCTTTCACGGCGAGCGCACGGGGATGGCGCCGATGTGCCTCGGCATCATCGAGCGCTGCCTGGAGGATTCGCTCGCCTACGCCAAGGAGCGCGAGACCTGGGGCAAGAAGATCGCCGAGTATCAGCTCGTCCAGGACAAGCTGGCGCGCATGTACGTGCACCGCGAGAACGTGCGAAACATGTTATTTCAGCCAGTTCGAGAAGGTGCATAAGAAGATGCCCGATTTCGATGGCCGAGGCCTCCGCGTGCAAGCTCTACTGCGCGCGCGCGACCACCGAGGTGGCGCTCGAGGCGATTCAGATCATGGGCGGCAACGGCTACATGCGCGAGTACCACGTCGAGATGCTGATGCGCGACGCCAAGCTGCTGCAGATCGGCGGCGGCACCGACGAGATCCAGATCATCACCATCGCCCGCCAGCTGCTCAAGGACGGCATTCCGCAGTAGGCGGCGCGTGGTAGGCTTGCCGCCGCATGTCCGAGCATTCGCATCCCGAGCACCACGAAGAGGCGTCGCGCGGGGCGGCGCTGCGCAACTTCGTGTTCGGCACCTCCGACGGGCTGGTCACGGTGCTGGCGTTCGTGGCCGGCGTCTCCGCCTCGCTGGCCACGCGCAAGCTGGTGCTGATGGCCGGCCTGGCCGAGATGTTCGCCGGCGCGGTGTCGATGGGGCTGGGCGCATTTTTGGGCACGCGCGCCGAGCGCGATTGGTACGAGCGGGAGCGCAAGCGGGAAGAGATGGAGGTGGCGAAGATTCCGCACCTGGAGAAGGAAGAGCTGCGCGACATCTACCGCAAAAAGGGGCTCGGGCGGCGAGACGCTCGAGCGCGTCGTCGAGGCCTTCACGGCCAACGAGAAGCGCTGGGTCGACATCATGATGTCCGAGGAGCTGGGCCTGCAGCCGGTCGAGGGGTCGCCGTGGTCGGCCGGGCTCCTCGTCGGCGTGTCGTACATCCTGGCGGCCGCGGTGCCGCTCGTGCCCTACCTGTTCCTCGTCGGGTCGCGGGCGCTCCTGGCGTCGATGACGATCACGGCGGCCGCGCTGTACGGCGTCGGCGTGGCCAAGGCGCGGCTGACGCAGCGGCCGGAGCTGCGCGCAGGGATCGAGACGATGATGACCGGCCTCATCGGCACGGCCGTCTGCTGGGGCATCGGACGCGCGGTCGCGCACGTCGCCGGGGCGGTGGCGCCGTGAAGGGCGCGGCGGTGCGGCAGGCGCTCGTCACCGGAGCCTCGTCGGGGATCGGCCGCGGCCTGGCGCTGGCGCTCGGCCAGCGCGGCGCGCACGTGGTGGTCGCGGCGCGGCGGCGCGAGCGGCTCGACGAGCTGGTGCGCGAGATCGAGGCCGCCGGCGGCAGCGGCGAGGCGCTGCCGCTCGACATCGCCGACGGCGACGCCACCTACGAGGCGGTGCGCGCCGTCGACGCCCGGCGCCCGATCGACTTTCTCGTCGCCAACGCAGGGATCGGCGGCATCACCCCGGGCAAGAAGCTCGACTGGGCGCGGGTCAAGGCGATCCTCGAGACCAACCTCGTGGGGGCGGCGGCGACGATCGCGGGCGCGGTGCCCGGCATGGTCGCGCGCGGCGACGGGCGCGTCGTGGCCATCGCCAGCGTCGCCGGCTTTCGCGGGCTGCCGCGCTTCTCCGCCTATTCGGCGTCGAAGGCCGGGCTCATCACGCTGTGCGAGAGCCTGCGCATCGACCTGCACGGCACCGGCGTGTCGGTCACCACCGTCTGCCCGGGCTACGTGCAGACCGAGCTTCTGACCCCGGGCAAGTCGCACCCGTTCGTCGTCTCCGTCGACGAGGCGGTGGCGACCATCCTGGCGGCGGCCGACGCGCGCGACGCGGTCTGCACCTTCCCCGCGCCGATCGTCGCCGGCATGCGCGCGGCGCAGCTTCTGCCCCGCTCGCTCTACGAGTTCGTCGCGACGCGGTCGAAGGTCAAATACTGAGGCAAAGGAGAGAGCGCATGGCCATCAAGCTCGATCTCGTCGGCAAGAAGTCGGACCCGATCCCGTTCGCCTACAGCTGGAAGGACACGGTGCTGTACGCGCTCGGCGTGGGCGCCAAGGTCGACGAGCTCGACTTCGTGTACGAGGGGCGGGGGCCCAAGGTGCTGCCGACGTTCGCGGTGGTGCCGTCGTTCACCTCGATGATCGCGGTCGCCGGCGACCTCGGCGCCAATCCCATGATGATCCTGCACGGCGAGCAGAAGATCATCTTGCACCGACCGATTCCGGCCAACGGCAAGCTATCGACGGTGTCGGAGGTCAAGGGGATCTACGACAAGGGCAAGGGCGCGCTGGTCGTGGTCGAGGCGCGCACCGCGGACGACAAGGGCGAGGCGATCTTCGACAACGTCTTCTCGATCTTCGTGCGCGGCGAGGGTGGCTTCGGCGGCGAGCGCGGGCCCGAGGCGGTCAAGGCCGATCCGCCCGCCGGCGCCGCGCCCGACTTCGAGGTGGTCGAGGCCACCACCCGCGAGCAGGCGCTCCTCTACCGCCTCTCGGGCGATGTAAATCCGTTGCACGCCGATCCCAACATGGCCAAGTTCGGCGGCTTCGATCGGCCGATCCTGCACGGGCTGTGCACCTACGGCTTCGCCGGGCGCGCCATCCTCAAGGGCGCGTGCGCCGGCGATCCGGCGCGGCTGCGCTCGTTCGGCGCCCGCTTCGCCGGCGTCGTCTTCCCCGGCGACACGCTGACCACCCGCGGCTGGAAGGTGGGCGGCGACCAGTACGTGGTGACCGTCACGACGCAGGAGGGCAAGGTCGTCCTGTCGAATGCGATCGCCGAGGTAGCCTAGCCCGCCCCGCTCCACTACACTCATCCGATGGATCTCCGTCGGGAGCTCGACACCGCCGTCGAGCTGGCGCGCCGCGCCGGCGAGCGCATCCGCGCCCTGCACGGCTCCGGCATCGCGGTCGACACCAAGGACGACGACTCGCCGGTGACCGCCGCCGATCGCGAAGCCAACGCGCTCATCGTCGGCGCCCTGGGCGCCGCGTTTCCCGGCGACGCCATCCTGAGCGAGGAGCTCCCCGACGACGGCTCGCGCATCGGGCGGCCGCGGGTGTGGATGGTCGATCCGCTCGACGGCACCAAGGACTTCATCCGCGGACGCGAGGGCTTCGCCGTCATGATCGGTCTGCTCGCCGGAGCCGCGCCGGTCCTCGGCGTGGTCTATCAGCCGATCGGCGACAAGCTCTACTTTGCCACCCGCGGCGGGGGCGCGTTCTTGCAGCGCGGCGGCGACGCGCCCGCGCCCATCGCCGTCAGCACCGTGCGCGAACCCTCGCAGATTCGCATGGTGGCGTCGAAGTCGCACCGCACCGAGACCATCGATCGCGTGCGCGCCGAGCTCGGCATCTCCGACGAGCTGAACGTCGGCTCGGTGGGGCTCAAGCTGGGACTCATCGCCGAGGGGCTGCGCGATCTGTACGTCAACCCCGCCGGCCACTCCAAGCTGTGGGACGCGTGCGGGCCGGAGGCCATCCTGGTCGAGGCGGGCGGGCGGCTCACCGATCTCCGCGGCGAAGCGCTCGACTATCGCGGGCGCGAGCTCGGCAACACGCGCGGGCTGATCGCCTCCAATGGCGTCCTGCACGACGAGGTGGTGCGGCGCCTGGCGTCCCTGTTTCCCGGCGGTGCCCCGCGTGAGTGACCGCGCGTGATCGACGATCCGTCACTCCTGTTGCTGCTCGACGATGCGCCCGCGGCCATCTCGGTGCAGCGCGGGACGGAGCTGCGCTGGGAGATGGCAAACGCGATGTTCCGCAGCCTGCTCGGCGGGCAAGCGATCATCGGCAAGACGCTGGCGGAGATCCTGCCCGACTGGTCGCAGCTGCGGCGCATCGTCGAGGGCGTGCAGCGCGATGGGATCGCGTTCAGCGCCCGCGCGCAGCGCTTCATCATCGATCCCCAAGGCACCAGCGAGCTCGTGGAGGGCTACTTCGATCTGGTGTGCCAGCCGCTGCGCGAAGACGGCGCCGTCCAGGGCGTCGTCACCTTCGCCGTCGACGTGACGGCGCAGGTGATGGCGCGCAAGCGGCTGGAGTCCGTGGCCAGCGAGCTGCGCCACGCGGTCGAGGCGCGCGACGAGTTCCTCTCGGTGGCATCGCACGAGCTGAGGACGCCGCTGACCGCGCTCCGGCTGCAGGTGCAGGCGCTGCAGCGCTCGGTGACGCGCGCCGGCGACGCGCACCTGACGCCCGAGCAGCTGCGCTCCCGCTTCGACGCCGCCGACCGACAGGTGCATCGCCTGGTGCAGCTGATCGACACGCTGCTCGACGTCTCGCGGCTGCAGCGCGGCGCGCTCGATCTCGACGTCACCGACGTCGACCTGGCGGTGCTGATCGCCGACGTCGTCGATCGCGCACGCACCACCGCTTCCGCCGGCGGGTCGTCGCTGAGCCTGGAGGCGCCGTCGGCACTGCGCGGCCACTTCGACGCCTCGCGCATCGATCAGATCGTGACGAACCTGTTGTCGAACGCGGTCAAGTACGGGCGCGGCAAGCCGATCGCCGTCCGGCTCGCGGTCGAGCGCGACCAGGCGGGCCCGCGCGTCACCATCAGCGTCGCCGACCAGGGCATTGGTATCGCCCCCGCCGATCAGGCGCGCATCTTCGAGCGCTTCGAGCGCGCGGTGTCGCGCACGCACTACGCCGGGCTCGGCCTGGGGCTGTGGATCTCGCGGCAGATCGCGGGGTCGCTCGGCGGCGCGCTCACCGTCGAGAGCGAGCCTGGGCCAGGGCGCCCGTTTCACCCTGTCGCTGCCGCTGTAGCGTATCATCGCGGCATGCGCGCCCCGTCGCTGACCGCCGCCCTGTCGCTCGCGTCCCTGGCCGCCTCCTCGCTCGCGTTCGCCCAGGCCGCCGTCTACCCGGTCGGCAGCGGCCGGCCGACGCTGGCCGAGGGGCGCAAGGAGATGGGCATCCCGTCCACCGACGAGCTGCGCGGACAGGTCGACAATGTCGGCTATGCGTCGAAGCCGGCGGCGATGGCCAAGGTGTGGGAGCTGGCCGCCCAGCCGCCGGCGCCGCTGTCGCTGGGGCCGATGCCGCCGCCGGGCGTCCTCGGGCTCATCGGGCCGCACGACGACTATGTCTATGCGGCCCGCGTCGACCGGCGGATCTATCCCCTGGTGACGGCGAAGACGGTGGTGATCGTCGGCGTCTTCCATCGCTACCGTCGCTTCGGCGCGCACGATCAGATGATCTTCGACTCCTATCGCAGCTGGCGCAGCCCCGACGGCGAGATCAAGGTGTCGCCGCTACGCGACGAGCTGGTGGCGGCGCTGCCCAGGGACGAGGCGGTCAAGGACGCGGCCGCCCACGACAGCGAGCACAGCGTCGAGGCCATCGCCTACTTCCTCGGGCACGCGCGCCCCGACGTCGAGATTGTGCCCGTCTTGATCCCGGCGGCGTCGTTCGCCCGCCTCTCGGCGATGGCCACGCACCTGGGCGGCGCGCTGGCGGCGGCGATGAAGCGGCACAAGCTGCAGCTCGGGCGCGACGTGGCCGTGGTCATCAGCACCGACGGCACCCATTACGGCAGCGACTTTCAGTACACGCCGTTCGGCGCCGGCGGCGTGGAGGCGTTCATCAAGGCGATGACCCAGGATCGCGAGCTCATCCTGACCACGCTCGCCGGTCCGCTGGCGCTCGACAAGGCGCAGAAGTTCTTCGCCGCCGTCGTCAACCCCGACAAGCCCGACGAGTACCGGATGCCCTGGTGCGGCCGCTTCTCGGTGCCCTTCGGCCTGTTGTTCCTCGCCGAGACGGCGCGCCGGCTCGGCCTGGCGCCGCCGCGCGGGATGCCGCTGATGCTCGGCGCCAGCGTCGACACCCCCGAGCTCAAGTTGCACGATCTCGGCATGGGGCCGACGGCGCCGGCCAGCCTGTATCACTTCGTCATGCAGCCGGGCGTCGCGTTCGTCAAATAGTCAGCGGCCGGCGACCATCATCTTGGCGACGCGGAAGGTCGGGCAGGCGGTCGAGCTGCGCAGATCGAGATCGTCGCCGACGGCGTCGATGCGCTTGCCAGCAGATCGTCGAAGTTGGCGCGAGATGGTGATCTCGCTGACCGGGTAGGCGAGCTCGCCGTTCTCGATCCAGAAGCCGCCGGCGCCGCGCGAGAAGTCGCCGGTGACGGCGTTGAAGCCGAAGCCCATCAGCTCGGTCACGTAGAGGCCGCGCGCGACGCCGCGCGATGATCGGCGGCGGGCGTGCTCGCGCCCTGGCTGCAGGATGAAGTTCGAGGTGGTCGACGTGCGGGCGCGCCGCCGACGCCGCGCCCGGCGCGAGCCGGTCGACTGGCGGCCGAGCTTGCGCGCCGAGTAGATGTCGCAGAGGAAGGTCCGAGCATGCCGCCGTCGACGACCACGTTCTTGCGCGAGCGGCAGGCCCTCGCCGTCGAAGGGGCGCGAGCCGGGCGCGCGCGGGATGCAGCGGATCGTCGACGATCGTGACCAGCGGCGACGCGACCGGCGTCGCCCTCGCGGCCGACGAGGTAGCTCGACTTGCGCCAGATCGCGCCGCCCGAGATGACGCCGGACGAGCTGCGCGCGAGCAGCGCCGCGGCCCGCCTCGGGTCGAAGACGACCGGCAGCTCGCCGGTCGTCGATCTTGCGCGCGCCGAGCTTGGCGACGGTGCGGCGCGCCGCCTCGAGGCCGACCTCCTCGGGATCGTGCAGCCGGCCGAGGAAGCGCGACGGCGGTCCAGTAGAAGCCGTTGCGCTTCTTGCCGCTCGGCGTCGTCGCAGATCGGCTCGACGACGAGCGACGCGTAGGTGCCGCGGTAGCCGCCGGAGAAGCCCGCCGAGGTGGCGAAGGCGCCGCGCGCCGACGACGCGCGACCGAAGGTCGCGCCCTCGGAGTTGGTGACCTCGCGCGTCGAACGCGCGCGCCGCCGCCTCGCCGGCGCTTGCGCGCTCGAGCGCGCCCTCGGCGACGTCGACGCGACGAGCGCGGCGTCGTCCCACAGATCGAGCTCGGGCATGCGCCGTCGCCAGCTCGCTCGCGCGGCGGCAGCGCGTCGAGCTCGTCGGGCTCGGCGAGCGCGGCCAGCTCGACCGATCTCGGCGCACAGCGCGCTCGAGCGCCGCGCGGCGAAGATCGCGAGGTGTAGGTGACCGCGCGCGCGCCGTCCGTGAGCACGCGCAGGCCGAGCGCCGCGGCTGCCGGCCTCCTTGCACCAGCTCGGGCTCGCCGAGGCGGACCTTGACCGTCCAGCTCGGCTGCCGTCGCGGACCAGCACCTCGGCGCCGTCGGCGCCGGCGCGCTTGGCGAGCGCGACGCATCTGCTCGGCGAGCTCGCTGGCAGCTCCGTGATCGGGCGCGCTCGCGTGACCTGGGCGCCGCTCATGCGCCTGCGTCCCGCCGACGGTGATCGCGGCGATCTTCACGGTCGGCGTGCCGACGCCGACCGGCACCGACTGCCCGTCCTTGCCGCAGGTCCAGATGCCGTCGGAGAGCTCGAAGTCGCTGCCGAGCATCGTCACCTTGGCGCAGCACGTCGGGGCCGTTGCCGATCAGGTTCACGCCCTTGAGCGGCGCGGTCAGCTTGCCGTCCTCGATCAGGTAGCTCTCGGTCAGCGAGAAGACGAAGTCGCCGTTCGAGATGTTGACCTGCCCGCCCGAGAAGCGCTTGGCGTAGACGCCGCGCTTGACCGAGCGGATGATCTCCTCGGGATCGTGCGGTGCCGGCGCAGCAGGACGGTGTTGGTCATGCGCGGCAGCGGCTCGTGGCGGAAGCTCTGGCGCCGGCCGTTGCCCGACGGCTCGACGCCGAAGTGCTTCGCGCGACAGCCGGTCCTGCATGTAGCCGACGCAGGATGCCGTTCTCGATCAGCACGTTGCGCCGGCCGGCGTTGCCCTCGTCGTCGACGTTGATCGCGCCGCGCGCGTTGCGCGATGGTGCCGTCGTCGACCACCGTGCACAGCGCGCGACGCGACGTGCTTGCCGAGCTGGTCCGAGTAGTTCGAGGTCTGCTTGCGGTTGAAGTCGGCCTCGAGGCCGTGGCCGACCGCCTCGTGCAGCAGGATCCCGGAGTCGCCGGCGCCGAGCACGACCTCCATCGGGCCGGCCGGCGCGTCGACCGCGTCGAGCATCGCGATCGCCAGGCGCGCCGCCTCGCGGCCGTGCTCCTCGGGCGTCGGCTCGCGCGCGAAGTACTCCATGCCGAAGCGGCCGCCGCCGCCGCCCGAGCCCGCCCTGCCGCTTGCCGCCCGTCCTCGGCGACGGCGTGCACGCCGAAGCGCATCAGCGGCTGGCCGTCGCGCGCCAGCTTGCCGTCGGAGGTGACGACCAGGATCTCCTTGAGCTCCTCGGCGAACGAGCGCCTCGACCTTGACGATGCGCGGGTCGAAGGCGCGCGCGGCGCGTCGGCGCGCGCAAGCAGCGCGAGCTTGGCCGGCGCCGAGCGTCGCCAGCGACGGCACCGGCACGGGGTAGAAGCTCGGGACCAGGAGCGCGCGGATGTCGACCGGCGCCGGCGACGCGCCCGCCTGGCGCGATCTGCGCCGCGGTGCGCGCCGCCTCGGCCATCGCGTCCCACGTCAGCTCCTCGGTGTAGGCGTAGCCGGTGGCGTCGCCCTTGGTGACGCGCACGCCGAGGCCGAGCGTGATGCCGCGCCCGACCGTGCGACGCGCTCGTCCTCGAGCACGTAGTCGGCGCCGGACGCGGTACTCGAAGAAGAGATCGGCGTAGTCGCCGCCGCCGACAGCGCCAGCTCGAGGAGCCGGCGTGCCAGCGCCGCGTCGATCTCCGTCACGCCGCCCGGTGCAAATGGCGCTTGCAGCTTGCCGTCACCCATGGTCGTTGCCTTCCTTGTTTCCTCGAGCTCGCGCTAGGTGCGCGGCTTGAGCCCCGCCGTCGCCAGCATGCCGCCGTGCGCGCGGATTGCCTTTTCGATCACCTGACGCTTCTCGGCGTCGAGGTTCTGGAACTGCACGCCGGCGCTCCAGACCTTGCCGGTCTTGGTCGCGTGCTTGACGATCGCCTCCAGCAGCACCGGCGGGCCCTCGGGCGGATTGAGGTTGATGGTGAGCAGCGCCCCCTGGGCGGGCTCGTCGGCCAGCTCGAGGTTCATGCCGCCCTTGGAGATGTTGATGGTGTAGATGAGCGAAAAGACGTGCCACGAGGTGAACCTGACCTCGGCCTCGATCCGCATGGGCACGCGCGGCTCTGTGCGGCGTTCGTCGGCCATTGTCCTAATGTAGCGCGGATGGACGAGCCATCCAGCTCAGCTTTTGTTCTCGCGGCCGTCGATGGCGGCGAGCGTCTCCTGGATGGCGCGCGCCGCCTCGGCGATCTCGGCCTCCTGGCCGCCGAGCCACAGACGGCCGACGGCGCCGAAGGTGATGACCTCGAGCAGGTGGATGGGCGCCGCCTTCTCCGCCTCGTTGGCGGCGATGGCCGCGTAGGCGGCCGGATGGACCTCGAGCGTGTACAGCGTCTGCCCTTCGGTGATCATGTCGCCGTGACGCATGCGATCGATGAGCGCCGCGTGGTGGCCGTCGATGCCGGTGATGGTCTGCTCGGACAGGATGCGCGGCCGCAGCCGGTCCTTCTCGCTCAGGCCGAGGCGCTCGAGCATCGCGTGGCCGGCGTGGCGCACGTCGCCTTGATCATAGCTGTGCACCTCGAGCAGCCCATAGGCGCGCTCGACGATCTGCATGCCGGGGATGACACCGGTCTGCTTGAGCGCCGCGTCGGTGATGGTGTTGATGGCGATGCCCGGCGAGATCTCGATGAACAGCGCCGCCTGGTTCGTCAGCGGCAGAAAGCCCGAGGCGACCGTCTGCAGGAACGCGGCGAGCTGCGGCTGCAGCACGTCGATGAAGGTGAAGGTCCTTAGCTCCATTTGAGGGCGGACGGTATCACAGATCAGCGACGGCGGCGGTTCTGCTCGCGGCCGGGGGCGCGCTTGCGCACCTTCTCGAACGTGTGCTTGGTGCCGCCGGCGGCGCGGCGCAGCTTGTCGACCTCGTCGCGCGTCAGCTCGCGCGTGGTGCCGACGCGCAGCTCGTCGAGCTGGAGGCCGCCGTAGCCGACGCGGGTCAGCTTGAGCACGTTGAACCCGAGCGCCTCGGCGGTGCGATGGATCTGCCGGTTCTTGCCTTCGTGGATGGTCACTTCGATCCAGGTGTTCTTGCCGGTGTTGCCCAAGAGCGTCACCTCCGCCGGCCCGGTGCGGTCGCCGTCGTCGAGCGTGACGCCCTTTTGCCACGACGAGACCGTGTCGCGCGCGACCAGGCCCTGGAGCTTGACGTGGTAGGTCTTGCGCACCTCGTGCTTGGGGTGCATGAGCGCATGCGCCAGATCGCCGTCGTTGGTGCAGATGAGCAGACCCTCGGTGTTGAAGTCGAGCCGCCCGACGGGAAACACGCGCGCGCCGACGCGGCGCAGAAACCCGCTGACGGTCGGGCGTCCCTCCGGATCGGACATCGTCGTCACGTAGCCACGGGGCTTGTTGAGCATGAGGTAGAGCGGCCGCTCGACGAGCAGGCGCTTGCCGCCGAGGAGGACCTTGTCGGCGTCGGGATCGACCTTGCTGCCCAGCTCGGTGACCACCTGCCCGTTGACCTTCACGCGGCCGGCGACGATGAGCTCCTCGGCCTTGCGCCGGGAGGCGACGCCCGCCTGCGCCAGGAACCGCTGCAATCGCATCTGCGGCATCTAGTTGGCTTTGGACTCGTCGTTGCCGGGGTCGACGGGATCGTCGAGCCCTTCGGGACGCGGCTTCTTGCTCGTCGTCTCGGAGCGATCGAACTCGTCGTCGACGATCTCGGGCGCCGGGATGGTGTTGGCGTGCATGCGCGTCGGCTCGTCGACGACCGGCTCGAACTCGCGCGTCGGCTCGTGCTCGAACTCGTCCTGCGGGTGCGCCTCCCCGTCGGCGCCGACGCTCGGCTGATCCTGATCGGTGGCGACGCCGGCCGTGCGGATGAGCCGGTCGATCTCCTCCAGCTCCTTCTCGTCCTCGGGCGGCGTGGTGATCTCGAGGCGGGTGAGCGGCGGCGCCTCCGCGGCGGCGCCCTCCTCGCCCTCCTTCTCGATCGACCCTTCGGGCGCCACGCCTTCGAGGGCCGCCACCTGCGCCTGGTGCTCCTCGGACAGCTCGTGGAACTCGCGCAGCGTCGGCAGATCCTTGAGGTCGCCCAGGTTGAAGAACTCGAGGAACTCCTTGGTCGTGCCGTAGAGGATCGGCCGCCCCGGCTCCTCCTTCTTGCCGACGATGCGGATGAGCGCGCGATCGAGCAGCGTCTTCAAGGTGCCGCCCGAGTCGACCCCGCGGATCTCGTCGATCTCGGGGCGCGTCACCGGCTGGCGATAGGCGCAGATGGCCAGCGTCTCGATCTGCGCGCGGGTCAAGCGCACCGGCTTGGACGCCAGGAGCTTCTGCACCCACGAGGCGTTCTCGGGGTTGGTGCGGAACTGATAGCCGCCGGCCACCTGATGCAGCTGGAAGCCGCGGCTCGCCTGCGCCAGCTCGACGGCGGCGACGGCGGCGCGCACCCGCGCCAGCTCGCTCTCGCCGAGCAGCTCACCGAGCTGCTTGAGCGTCAGCGGCTTGTCGGCGGCAAACAGGAGGCTCTCCACGATCGACTGCATGCGCGGCGAGGCGGCGTCGGCCGAGCCCGGGTCGGGCGGCAGCTCCTCGGGGTGGTCCTCGGTCGCCTCGGGCGGCACCGGCTCGTCGCTCGCCGGCGCGGCGTCCAGATCTGGGGGCGGCTCCAGCGCCTCGATTGGCGCTTCGGCAGCGGCGCCATCGCCCTTGGCGTCGTCCCCGGCCTCCTGGTCGCCATTGCCGTGGGCGTCATCCCCGGCGACCTGGTCGCCGTTGGACCCGTCGGCCCGGCCCGGGCCCGGGTCCCGTCGGCCCCGGCCCCGTCGGCCTTGGCTTCGTCCGCCCTCGCCTCGTCGGCCTTGGCCTCGTCCGCCCTCGCCTCGTCGGCCTTCGCGTCGTCGGCCCTCGCCTCGTCGGCCTTCGCGTCGTCGCTCGGGCCCTCCTCCGTCTTCTCCGACGGTGGCTTCTCTTTGCTCATTCTTTGTATTCCTCGGGTCGCTCGCGCAGCGCTTCGACCTGAACCTTGAGGTCTGCGCCCGCCTTGGTGATGTAGATCGGGCTGGCAACGTCCGCTTGCGTGAGCCGCACCATCTTGAGGCGCGTCATCTCCAGGATCGCCAGGAAGGTCACCACCACCTGCCCCTTGAGCGCCAGCGCCGTCTGCATCGCGTCCTCGACGAACGAGAAGCAGCTCTCGAACGAGAACGCGCCCTCGCGCTCGAGCCGATCGACCAGCTCGTTGATCCGGTCGGTGATCGAGATGCGATCGGTGATGACGTCGTGGGTGAACGTGACCTTCGCGCGCGAGAGCACGCGCTCGAGCGACTCGATCAGGCGAAAGACCGGCACCTCCGCCAGCGGCGCGCCGCCCGGCAGCGCGTGCAGCCCGGCCACGTCCTCGGCCGTCGCACCGCGCGGCCAGACGTTGCGCCCGGTGACCGGCCGATCGGCCAGCTTGCCGGCGGCGTCCTTGAACTTCTGATACTCGAGCAGGCGACGGATCAGCTCCTGCCGCGGATCGAGGCCCTCCTCGTCCTCCTCGTCGGCGAGCGCGGCCTCGTCTGCCGGATCGGGCGGCACCAGCTCGCGCGACTTCAGGTGCGCCAGCGTCGCCGCCATCAGCAGGTACTCCCCGGCGACGTCGAGGTTGAGCGAGCGCATGACGTCGAGCATCGACAGGTAGCGATCGGTGATGAACGCGATGGGGATGTCGAGGATGTCGAGCTCGTGCTTCTTGACGAGATGGAGCAACAGGTCGAGCGGCCCCTCGAAGTCGGGCAGCTCGACCTTGTAGTCGATCATCGCCTCGGGCGCATCCGGGCTGGCCTCGGGCTCGTCGCTCATGGCACCGCCCAATGAATCAGCGTCCTCACCCAGAAGTCACCGACGACCTGCGCCGGCCACATGATCCAGCCGAGCAGCGTCGTGCCGCGAAACGGCACCATCAACAGGACGAGCAGGATCACGAAGCCGTAGCGGTTGAGCCCTTCGAGCAGGTAGTCGTAGCGCCGCGGCGTGAAGCGCGCGATCACCGCCCCGCCGTCGAGCGGGGGGATGGGCAGCAGGTTGAACAGGCAGAGCCCGATGTTCATCTCGATCACGCCTTCGACCGCGCCGGCCAGCGAGAGGTGGTGGCTCTTCAAGAGCCCGATGAAGACCCCCGACAAAAGGAGCGCGAACAGGATGTTCATCGACGGACCGGCGGCGGCGACGAGCGCGTGCGCGGTCCGGATGGAGATCTTGCGCGTCATGTGCCGCGCCGACAGCGAGATCTGCACCGGCTTGCCCCAGCCGAGGATGCGCGCGCCGATGGCGCCACCCACGAAGAAGGCGACGGCCGGCAGGAGCAGCGTCCCGATGGGGTCGATGTGCGCCAGCGGGTTGAGCGTCACGCGCCCTTGCGAGCGCGGCAGCGGATCGCCGAGCTTGTCGGCGACGATGGCGTGGCCGTACTCGTGCACGCAGATGCTGAGGATCAGCGCGACGAGATAGACCAATCCCAGGCGGATCTGCTCCGGGTCCATGTGAACGCAAATTATGGCGGAAAATCAGGCGCGCGGGTGATGCTTTTTGACCACGGCGGCGAGGCGCTCCCTCGAGACGTGGGTGTAGATCTGCGTCGTCCCGATGTCGGCGTGACCGAGCATCGCCTGCACGGCGCGCAGGTCGGCGCCGCGCTCCACCAGGTGCGTGGCAAACGAGTGGCGCAGCTTGTGCGGCGACAGCCGCTTGCGGATGCCGGCGGCCCGCGCATAGCCGGCGAGCAGCTTCCAGAAGCCCTGGCGGGTCATGGCGCGACCGTGGTGGGTGACGAACAGCGCCGCCGAGGCGCGCCCCCCCAGCAGCGCCGGGCGGGCGCCCGCCAGGTAGGCCTGGATACCGTCGTGGGCGCGCTGGCCGAGCGGCACCAGCCGCTGCTTGCGCCCCTTGCCCACGGTCGACAAGAAGCGCTCGGGCAGGTTCACGTCACCCTGACGCAACTGCACGAGCTCCGAGACCCGGAGCCCCGTGGCGTAGAGCGTCTCGAGCATGGCGGCGTCGCGCAGGCCGCGCACGGTGTCGACGCGTGGTTTTGACAATAAGTCCTCCACCTCCCGCAGCGTCAGCGTGACGGGAAGTGGTCGGCCGACTTTCGGCAGCTCGAGGTCGGCGGTCGGGTCGCGCCCGATGTAGCGCTCGGCGCGCAGGTGGCGGAACAGCTGGCGCAGGGCCACCAGGTTGCGCGCCTGCGAGCGGGCGGCGATCTTGGCCCGCGACAGCGCCACCAGGTAGGCGAGCAGGTGGCGCGGCTCGACCGCGCCCGCGTCGTCCACCCCCTCGTCCGCGGCGAAGCGACGAAACTTGGCCAGGTCGCGTCCGTAGGCCTCGACGCTGTTGCGGGCCAGGCCGCGCTCGATCTTGACGTGATCGAGGAACAGATCGATCGCCGAATCGAGCGACAGCCTCACCCACCGACGGTAGCGCGCTCCTGGGCTCGCCGCAAAAATTGCTCCACTACGGGCGCGACTTCGACCTGGCACCAACCCAATGAGCGGAGGTCGTGAGGCGCCATCCGGCGGCGTAGAGGGCCGCGTCGCGCGCAGCGCGACATCAAGCGGCCCGATGGAGGCGCACGCCGCCGCGAAGCGGCGGCGACTGCGCCGGCTTCCGACGCCGGGATGGCGCCTCACGACCTCCGCGGCCCAAGCCGGCCCGGTACTACTCGGCCAAAGTGAACAGCATTGACCCTAACGTCAGGTGAGCTTGAGGAGCTCTTTGACCTTGGCGATCACCTGCGGCGCCTGGATGGGCTTGGTGATGTACGCGTTGGCCCCGAGCGCCAGCGCGCGCTGCCGATCCTCCTCGGCGCCCTCGGTGGTGATGATGATGATCGGGATGCTCTTGAGCGCCTCGTCGCTGCGCACGCGCTTGACCAGCTTGAGCCCATCCATGATCGGCATGTTGATGTCGGTCAGGATGATGTCGAGCTTGGAGGCGGCCAGCTTGCGCAGCGCATCGACGCCGTCGTCCGCCTCGAGTACCTCGAGCCCGCGGATGCGGCGCAGCGCGAACACGATGAGCTGCCGCATCGTCGGAGAATCTTCCACCACCAGCGCAGTCGACATGGCCTCTCTCTAGACCTGATCCGCGGCGGCCCACAGATGCGGCGCGCGCCCTTTCAGCTCGGCCGCCAGCCACGCGCCCTGCAACGCCGACGCCGCGTGGGCGGCCAAGCAGGTTGAACAGCTCGTAGTCGACATCGGCCAGCGCGGTCTTCTGCGACAACAGGTCCCAGATGATGATGACGCCGACGACCTGGTCGCGAATCTTGAGCGGCACGACGATGAGCGGACGGTCCAGATGCGCCAGATCGGCGCGCGTGCGCAGCCGCTCGCCGTCGATGTAGTGGTGCCCGCTTCCGATGACCTCGCCGACGCGCCCCTCGCCGATCGCCGCCCTCGGGGACGCGTGGCGCGCTCGACCCCCTCGGCCGCGAGCGTGCGCAGCTTTCGGTGCTCGTCGTCGACGAGCTGGATGGCGAAGGTCTTGGCGCCGACGAAGTTGAGCAGGATCTCGAGGATGATCTGCGTCAGCTCGCGCAGCTCCATCGTCGAGTGCAGCTGGAACGACGCCACGTAGAGGTTGGCGAGGTTGTTATTCTCGCGCTCGATGTCGTGATAGCGATCGTAGATGTCGCGGTTGAGCCGCTCGACGCCGGCGAAGCGCGACATCAGCCCCTCGCGCTCCACCTCGAGCTGCTCGATGCGCGCCACCAGCTCGCGCAGCGCGCCGGCGCCGGGCTTGTCGTGCGGCGTATGGGCCGACGACGCCAACGCCCGCCGCTCCTCCTCGAGCTGCACCACGCGGAAGCGCAGCTTCTCGTTCTCGCGCATGAGCTCTTCGGTGAACTCCGCGCCGCGCTTGAAGAAGGTCTCGATGAACTCGCGTTTGGACTCGACGAGATCGAGCTCCGGCAGGGTCGGCTTGTCGTCCGATTTCGACATTCGCGTTCGGACGATGATATCAGAAGCGCCCTGGCTTTTGCACATTCGGTGCTGGGCTACTTCTTGGCGAAGCGCGCGATCAGCGCGGGGATGTTCGGCAGCGGCACCACCTCGTCGACAGCGCCGGTGGCGATCGCCTCCTGCGGCATGCCGAAGATGACCGCCGTCTCCGGCGCCTCGGCGACGGTGCGACCACCGGCCGCCTTGACCGCCTTGATGCCGCGCCCACCGTCGCCGCCCATCCCGGTGAGCACGATGGCGCACAGCTCCGCCTGCATCGCCGACGCGCAGCTTTGCAACATGCGGTCCACCGACGGCACGTAGCGATCCTCGGGCTGCGGCGGCAAGATCTCGACCCGCAGCGTCGTCCCTTCGCGCCGCACGATGAGCGAGCCCGCGCCCGGCGCCACCAGCACCGAGCCGGCGGTGATCGCATCCCCCGTCTCGGCCTCGCGCACGTGCCACGGCGTCGTTCGATCGAGCCGCTCGGCGAACGCCTTGGTGAACTTCGACGGGCATGTGCTGCGTGACGACGATGCCAACCGGCAGCGTCGGCTCGAGGTTGACCAGGATGCGATTGATCGCCGGCGGCCCGCCCGTCGAGGCCCCGATGGCGACCAGCCGCGGCGGCGCCAGCCCCTCCTTGCGCGACGCCGGCGGCGGCACCGGCGCCGGCGGCGGCGGGAAGGTGCCCGACATCGTGCCCACCGAGCGCGTCCGCGCGGCGCGATCGACCAGGTTCACCATGCGCAGCTGCGTCACCAGCCGCACCTTCTGCAGCAGCTCCTCCTGGATGTTGCGCAGCTCGGGCGTGATGGTGCGCGACGGTTTGGCCACGAAGTCGAGCGCGCCGAGCTCGAGCGCCTTGAACACGTTCTCCCGCGTCGCATAGCCGGAGATGACCAGCACCGGCGTCGGCTGCCGCGCCATCAGCAGGCGCAAGAACGAGAAGCCGTCCATCTTGGGCATCTCGAGATCGAGCGTGATGACGTCGGGCTGGAGCTGAAACGCCATCTTCAGCCCCTCCTCGCCGTCGCCGGCGCGCCCGACGACCTGGAATCCCGGCACGCCCTCGAGCATGGCGGTGATGGTCTGGCGGTTGAACGCCGAGTCGTCGACGACGAGGATGCGGATGGGCTTGGCGTTATCCATTCACGGCTTTCTGTAGACCATGTCGTTCTTGAGATGGACCAGCTCGAACGCCGTCGACAAGTTGATCAGCGACTCGGAGTGTCCAAGAAGAAGATATCCCCCCTTCACCAGCTTGCCGTGCAGCGTCGCGATCACCTTCTTGCGCGACGCGGTGTCGAAGTAGATGAGCACGTTGCGACAGAAGATGACATCGACGTCACCGACGAGGCGCATCATCTGCTCGTCCATCAAGTTGATCTGGCCGAAGCTGACGAGCGCGCGCACCTCGTCGCGCACCTGCTGCTTGCCGTCGATCTCGCGGAAGTAGCGGCGCAGCAGCTTATCGTCGGTGGCGCGGAACGAGTTGCGGCCGTAGGCGCCCTTGCGCGCCACCTGCAGGCAGCGGCGCGAGATGTCGTTGCCGAAGACGCGCACGTCCCAATCGTCGAACAGCGCCGCCTCCTGGATCAGGATGGCGATGGTGTACGCCTCTTCGCCCGAGGCGCAGCCGGCCGACCAGACGCTCAGGCGCTTGCCGCGCGGGCGCTTCTCGTAGATCTCGGGCAGGATCTCGTCGCGAAACGCGGTCGAGCTGGTAGCTCTCGCGGAAGAAATAGGTCTCGTTGGTGGTGACGCGATCGACGATCTCCTCCAGCTCCTGCCGGCGTGCCGTCTGGTCGCACGAGCGCAGGTAGCGGTAGTACTCGGCGAAGTCGACGAGCGCCAGCGCCTCGAGCCGCGGCTGCAGCCGGCGGTGCACGATGTAGGCGTTGTCCTCGGAGAAGAAGATGCCGCAGTAGTCGTAGATGAGATCGCGCAGGAGGCGAAAGACTTCCGCCGGCAAGCGGCGCTCGCCGGCGGCGCTCGCCATCAACGGTCGCCCCGCAGGCCCGCCAGCGCCGACTCGATCGCTTGCAGGACCAGCGGATCCTGCTCGTGCGCGCGCCAAGCCCACAGGGGCGGCGACCGCGCCGTAGTCGGCGAGCGCGAGCGCCGCCTGGCGGCGCACGTCCCAGCGCGCGTCCGTCAGCGCGCGCTCGAGCGCCGCTTGCGCCGCCTGCCTGATCGGATCGGGTGACGTCGAGGCGCGCAGCGCCAGCGCGCGCGCCGCGGCCTTGACCGTCTCGCCGTCGAGCGCGGCGAGGGCGGCGATGAAGCGTGCGTCGTCGATGCGGTCGTCCAGGCGCGCCAGCGCCTCCAGCGCCGGCACGGCCGCCGCCGGATCGCGCGAGTCGGCGACCCGACGGAGCAGCGAGCGCGCCACCGCGTGCGCCGTCGCCACCTGCCCCAGCGCGCGCGACGCCGAGGCGCGCACCAGCGGCTCGCTCTCGAGGGCGCAGCGCGCCAGCGCGTCGGCCGCCGCGCCGGCACGATGCTGCCCGAGCGCGCGTGCGGCCGAGGCCCGCACGTCCACCGACTCGTCGGCGAGCGCGAAGGTCAGCGCCTCGTCGACATCGCTGGCGGGCGGCAGCTGCGCCAGCGCCTCCGCCGCCGCGCGCCGCACGGCCGGCACGTCGCCGCCGAGGGCCTGCTTCAACAGAGGCGCGTCGTCGGCGCGACCGCAGGCGCCGAGCGCGCGACACAGATACGGCGCGTCGGCACCGCCGAGCCCGCGGCTCTGCACGAGCACGCGCACCTCGTCGTAGTGGCGCGCGCCGAGGCGACCGAGGGCATCGGCAGCAGCGTGCGCCACCGCCTCCTCGCGGCCGAGCGCGCGCAGAAGCGGCGCCAGCGCCTCGCGGTCGCCGACCTCGCCCAGCGCCCCGGCCGCGGCCGCCGCCGCCTCCGCCGACTCGTCATCGAGCGCCTCGGCCAACAGCGCCTGCACGCGCGGATCGGACGCCGCCGGCCCCAACCGCGGCAACAGCGCATAGGCGTCGGCGCGCAGCTCGCTCTCGAGATCGGGCGCGCACGTCGCCAGCGTCTCCGCAGCCGGCGCGCCGATCATGGTCAGCGCCTGCATCGCCGCCTCGCGCAGCTCGCGGTCGCCGAGCGCCAACACCAACGGGCGCGCCGCCTCGGGGCGTTTGAACAGGCCGAGCAGCAGCGCCGCGTCGCGCTGTGTGCCCAGCGTGGCCTCGAGCAGCGCCGTGGTCAGCGCCGGCAGCGCATCGCGGTGCCCCGCCACCTCCGACGACACCGCCTCGCGTCCGGCGGAATCGAGCCGCCGATACAGCTCGGCCAGCGCGCGAATGGCCGCGTCGCGCGTCGAGCGCGCCGGATCCGCCAGCGCCGCGCCGATGATGCCGAGCACCGCCAGCGCGCCGGTGCGGCCCAACGCCTCGAGCGCAGACGCGCGCAGCGTCGGCGCGGTGAGCAGTGGCTCGACGATGCCCATGGGCAAGGAGGCGCCGAGGCGGTTGAGCCCCTCGAGCGCGGCCTGCGACAGGAGCAACTCCCCCCGCGCCAACGCCTGTTGCAGGGCCGCGCGCGCCGCTGTACCGCCGATCCGGCCCAGCGCCTCGGCGGCGGCGACGCGCACGTTGGCGTCCGCATCGTCGACGAGCGGCGCCAGCGCCGCCCCCGCGCGCAGATCGCCGATGAGCCCGAGCGCGTCGGCCAGGAGCTTGCGATGCTCCGGCCGCGCTTTCCAACGCCCCCAGCAGCGCCGGCACCGCCTGGGGGCCGAGGCCGACCAGCGCCTCCACCACCGCGTTGCGCCGCCCGACGTTCTCCGGCTCGGCCAGCGCCGCCGCCAGCACCTCGGCCGCCAGCGTGGGATCGGCGAACGCGGCCGCGCGCGCCGCGGCCTCCTTGCGTACGCGCCAGCTGGCATCGCCCATCGCCTCCACCAGGAGGTCGAGCGTCTCCGCCATCTCGCCGGCGCTCGTCGGCACTGCCAGCCGCTCCACCGCGCCGCGGCGGATCTCCTCCTCGTCGCTGCGCAGCCCGAGGCGGGCTTCGTCGAGCGACAAGCTCATCCGCCGCGCCCCGCGCGTCGCTGCCGGCGAATCTCCGCCAGCGCCTCGGCGATGAAGTCGCGCGTGCGCCGCACCTCGGCCGGGACGCGCAGATCGAACAGCAGCCGCCCCTCCTCGAGGTCGATGCGCAGCCGCGCCTCGAGCTCCATCGGTCGTGGCCGTGATGATCGGCGGCGTCGAGCGCGTCTCCGTTGTAGAGCGCGATGTCGGCGACGATGAGCCGGGCCAGCCGCTCGGCGCGCTCGATCATCTTCGCCGTCGGGTCGGCGACCGCCTCGGGTGCCGACGCCGGCAGGGCCGACATGCGCCCCTCACCCGCGTCGCGGATCTTCTTCGCCTTCGGGCGTCGATGCTGCGCCGGCGGCAGCTCGACCGCCACGCGGCGCCGGTCCGATCGAGCCGCTCGAGCTTGACCAGCAGCGCGTCCGGGATGTGGTGCTGCTCGACGTAGTCGTCGGCGCCGTAGAGCGACGTGGGCCGCCGCTTGTAGCCGGTGCGGTTGTAGATCGACGCCACCAGCACCACGCGCGTGTCGCGGCGCGCGCTGCTTCGACCTCCTCGACGATCTCGTAGGCGTGCACCTCCGGCAGCGCCACGTCGAGCACCAGCGCCGCCGGCGCGGCGCTCGAGCGCCTGCAGCGCCGCGCTCCCCTCGCCGACCGCGTGCACGTCGTACCCGGCGTCCGCGCACAGCCGGCGAATCGCCTCGCGGATCGTCTCCGATTCGTGCGCGACGACGATGACGCTCTCAGCCACCCGCCCCCCCTCTGGCCGGGCCGTCGCTCAGCCCCGACAGCGTCTGCTTCTCCGCCGACGAGAGCAGTGCGTCGACGTCGAGCACCATCAGCATCCTGCCCTGGTGCCCGACCACGCCCGTGAAGAAGGCGCGCTCGGACACGCTCAGCCGCGGCGCCGGCCTGATCTCGGTCCGCGGCACGCGCAGCGGCTCGGAGACGCGGTCGACGACGAGCCCGACGATCATCCTGGTCTCGCCGACATCGACGGCGACGATGAGGTACTTGGTGGCGCGCGTCGCCGGCGTGGGCACGAAGTCGAAGCGCTTGCGCACATCGATCACCGGCAGGATGGCGCCGCGCAGCTCGATCACGCCCTCGATGAACGGCGGCGCCTTGGGCATCGGCGTCACCGCGATGGGGTTGATGATCTCCTTGAGGCGCATGATGTCGAGCGCGTAGTCGCCATCGCCGACCCCGAAGGCGACGAACTGGGTCAGCTCGACCGCGTCGCGCGCCTGCGCCCGCTGCGACGCGGCCCGCGCCGATGCCCGGCCCCTTCACGACGCCCCCACTTCGAAGCCGAGCACGGCGTCGAGCGACAAGAGGATCACCATCCGCTCCTGGCCGTCGTCGGGATGGCGGCCGATGCCCGCGAGGAACGGCGCCTCGGACGGCGACAGCGACGGCGGCGGCGGCTCGATCTGCGAGTCGGCGAAGCGCACCACGCCGCGCACCTCGTCGACGAGCAGGCCGAAGCGCTCGCCCTTGTGCATGACCACGAGGATGCGCGCCGCGCGGTCCAGCGGCTGCACGTCGAGCTTCAGGCGCAGCCGCAGGTCGACGACCGGCAGGACCAGCCCGCGCACCGTCACCACGCCGAGCAGGAAGCGCGGCGCGCGCGGCACCTCGGTGATCTCGCGCAGCTTGATGATCTCGCGGATGGCCAGGATCTCGATGCCGTACACCTCGTTGCCGACGACGAACGGTGAGCACGCCGTGGCGCTCCTGCGCGCGCCGCTCGTCGTGGCGGCGGAGGTAGGTCTCCTCGGTGGCGAAGGCCACGTCGCTTCGGCTGGTCACGCCGCCTCCTGCCTCCGCCGGCGCCGACCGCCTCCTCGACGATCTGCGCCACGTCGAGCACGAGCACGGTCTTCTTGCCGCCGAGCTCGGTGGCGCCGGCGATCCCCGGCACCTCCGACAGCGCGCGCCCGAGCGACTTGATGACGATGTCCTGCTGCCCGATGCAGCTCGTCGACGAGAAGGCCGATGCGATGCTGCGCCAGCCCCACGACCACGACGAACTGCTTCCAGGGCACGCCGTCGAGCCGACGCGCCCGTCGCCGGATTCGGTCGCGCGCGAGCCGGAACAGCCTCGCCAGGCGCGCCAGCGGCAGCGTCTGCCCGCGCAGCGTCATCACCTCGCGGCGCTCGATGGTGCGCACGTCCGCCTGCGTCGATGCGCAGCGACTCGAGCACGCGAGTTGAGCGGCATCGCGAAGATGCGTCCCGCGGCGCGAACGATCAGCGCCTGGATGATCGCCAGCGTGATCGGCAGCGTGATGCGTCAGCTGCGTGCCCTGCCCCGTCTCCGACTCGACGTCGATGATGCCGACAGCTGGGCGATGTTCGTCTTGACCACGTCCATGCCGACGCCGCGCCCGGAGAGCTCGTCGGCGACGTCCTTGGTGCGAGAAGCCCGGGCAGGAAGATGAGGTTGAGGACGTCGCGCGGCTGAGCTCGCGGGCTTCGCCGGCGCCGACGAGGCCGCGCTCGACCGCCTTGCGCACCAGCTTGTCGCTCGTCGATGCCGCGCGCCGTCGTCCTCGACCTCGATGACGACGTGGTTGCCGTGCTGCTGGCGCGGAGCGCGATCGTGCCCGCCGCGGGCTTGCCCGCCGCCTTGCGCGCTCGTCGCGGCCGCTCGATGCCGTGGTCGATGCGTTGCGGATCATGTGCATCAGCGGATCGGACAGCTCCTCGACGATCAGCTTGTCGAGCTCGGTGTCGGCGCCGGTGATGACGAGGTGGATCTCCTTGCCGGCGTCGCGCGAGATCTGGCGCACGACGCGCGAGAGCTTGTCGAAGACCTGGCCGAGCGGCACCATGCGCACCTCGAGGATGCCGGCCTGCAGCTCGTCGAGCTTGCGCGACAGCGAGCGCAGCTCGTAGTGCAGCTCGCGCGCCAGCTTGGTCTGCGCGCGATCGAGCGACGCGATCGAGGATCTGCGTCGAGCCCGGCGCGCGCGATGGCGAGCTCGCCGACGATGTTCATCAGGTGGTCGAGCTTGCGGATGTCGACGCGCACCGTCTGCGCGACCGACTTGAGCGACAGCTCGTCTTCGTCGCGCTCCCCCTTTTTGCCCGCGCTCGTCGCCGACGGCGCCGCCGCTCGCTTCTCCGCCGCCGCCGCCGGCCGCGCCGCCACGTGCTGGCTGACCGCTTGCGCCTTGGCGGCAGCAGCGCCACCACCGCCCCGGTGCCGACGACCGCCTCCTGCACCACGCGCAGCTCGACCTGGGCGCCGAGGATGACGTCGAGCTCGATCTGCTGATCGTTCGCCGCCTCCGCCGACGGCAGGTAGGTGATGACCTCGCCGACCGGCTTGAGCCGACCCTTGAGCTCGTCGAGCCCCTTGTCGATGGTCATGAGGTCGAAGGCGGCGTGGATCGCGATACAGCGACGCGCCCGCTCTTGATGTTCTCGCGCAGCCGGTGCTCCTCGTACTCGGTGAGCACCGACAACAGCGACGCGTCGAGCTCGCAGCCGCCCCACGGCGAGGCCTCCGCCGCCGCCTCCTTGCGCAGCGCCACCCGATCGAGCCGCGCGATCAGGTCCTCGACCAGGTTGGCGCCGTCGTCGCCGGCGGCGCCGGTCGCCGTCTCCCCGACGATGCGGTTGAAGAGCGTCACCGCCTCGAACAGCAGATCGAGCGTCGCCGGCTGCAGCTCGACCCGCCCGAGGCGCAGCGAGTCGAGCAGGTTCTCGAGGTTGTGCGACAGGTTCGTCATCCGCGTCACGCCGAAGAGGCCGGAGAGCCCCTTGAGCGAGTGCACGGCGCGGAAGGCGTCGTTGATGACCTCGGGATCGAAGCCGCCCGCAGCGCGCTGCTCGTCGAGCATCAGCAGATCGCGATTGAACTGCTCGACGATCTCCTGCGCCTCGGAGAGGAACTCCTGCAGCGCCTTCTCGGTCGGGTCGCGTCACTCACTTCAAGCAGGCTCCGCACGATCGCGAGCAGCTGCATCGGGCTGGAACGGCTTGGTCAGGTAGGCGTTGGCGCCGAGCTTCATGCCGCGGTCGCGGTCGGCCTCGCGCCCGTCGGTCGAGATGATGACGAGCGGCGTCGCCTTGTGCGCCTCCGACTCGCGGATGAAGCGCACCAGCTCGAGCCCGTTGATGTCGGGCATGTTGATGTCGGTGATGATGAGGTCGTAGCGCGCGCGCGGCAGGATCTTGAGCGCGTGAAATCCACTCTCGGCGGCGGTCACCGCGTAGGGCCCAGCCGACTCGAGCGCCGCCGTGACGAACCCACGCATGGTGGCCGAATCCTCGACCACCAGTACGCGCTGACGCGAGTCTGACATCCGCCTAATCGTAGCAGATTTTGCGGACTTCGTCAGCGTCTACGCGTAGACGACAACTCCGTGCAACCTTCGGGTCGCCGTCGACAGCGGCGGGCTCGTCAGCTCTCGTTGCGCGGCTGGCGGGCCAACTCGGCCGCCTCCTTCTGCCCCGCCACCGACTCGACGACGACGACGTCCACCGCCGCCTGCGCCCGCTGCGCCTCCTCCAGGTAGATCTCGAGCGCACGGCGCGCCGACAGTCGCCCCGTCGAGCGGCCGGGCGGCACCAGCGCATAGCGCGTCTGGCCGAGCTTGAGCATCTTGTCGGCGATGACCCTGGAGGCCTCGCGCGCCGCCTTCTCGTCGAAGCGATCGGCGGCGCCGAGGCCGACCAGCAGCAGGCGGCGGAACGGCAACCGCTTGCCGGGCGGGTACATCGTCACCTCGCCCCACTTGCCGGCCACCCGCGTCGACTGCAAGAGCCGCGACAGCCGCCCGCACAGCCGCCAGTCGCACAGGCCGGCCGCTCCGCGCAGCGGCCGCTCGTCGGCGAAGAACGGCAGCACCAGCGTCTCCGGCGCCCCCTCGGCCGCGTCCCACTTGCCGAGGTCGCTGGCCAAGAACGAGACGTTCATTTCTTGCCCAGCTCCTCGCGGCAGCGGTCGAGGATGCCGTTGACGAAGGCCGACGACTCGCTGGTGCCGAACCGCTTGGCGATCTCGATCGCCTCGTTGATCACCACCTTCGCCGGCACGTCGTCCACGTACTTCAGCTCGTACAGGGCGAGCCGCAGGAGGTTGCGATCGACGCGCGCCATCCGCTCGAGCCGCCAGTTCTTCGACGCGCCCTGGATCTGCGCGTCGAGCTCCGGCAGGTGCTCGCGCACGCCGCGCACCAGCTTCTCGGCGAACGGCTGGATCTCCCCCAACTCGGCCGCCAGCGCCCCCTCCGCCTCCGCCGTCGCCGCGAAGTTGCGCCAGAAGATGCCGATGGCCTGCTCGTCGGAGAGCTGCTCCTGCACGTCCTGCTGATAGAGGATCTGCAGCGCGAACTCGCGCGCCCGCCGTCGTGTGCCCATGGCGGTCACCGCTTGGCGCCGCCGATTTGCGCGTAGACCGACACCATCTCCAGCGCCGCCAGCGCCGCGTCGACGCCCTTGTTGCCCGCCTTGGTGCCCGCGCGCTCGACCGCCTGCTCGATGTTCTCCGTCGTCAGCACGCCGAAGATCACCGGCACCGCCGCCTTCATCGCCACCTCGGCAATGCCGTAGGCCGCGTGGCCGGCGACGTAGTCATAGTGCGTGGTGGCGCCGCGAATCACGCAGCCCAGGCAGAGGACCGCGCCGTACTCGCCGCCGTCGGCGAGGCGGCGGGCGGTCTGCGGCAGCTCGAACGCGCCCGGCACGTGCACCACCGTGATGTCGCCGTCGGCGATGCCGTGGCGCACCAACGTGTCGACCGCGCCGTCGACCAGCCGATCGACGATGAACGAGTTGAAGCGCGAGGCCACGATCGCCACCTTCATGCCGCGCGGCGCGGCCATCTGCCCGTCGACGAAGCGCGGCACTATTTGGTCTCCTTGTGGGGCGTCTCCACGCTGAACAGGTGCCCCTCGCGATCGCGCTTGTCGCGCATGAGCGCGAGGTTGTGCCGCGTCGCCGGCATCTCCAGCGGCACGCGCTCGACGACGCACATGCCGTAGCCTTCGAGCCCGGCGATCTTCTTGGGATTGTTCGTGAGCAGGCGCAGGTTCTTGACCCCCAGCGCCGACAGCACCTGCGCGCCCAGGCCGAAGTCGCGCAGCTTGTGCTCGCGCCCGGCCACGCGCGCCGACTCGTCGTGCAGCACGTGCGCCTTGAAGTCGCCGATGAGCGAGTGCCGCCCCGAGGGGATGACGTAGAGGAGCACGCCGCGGCCGGCCCGCTCGATCGCCTGCAGCGCGGCGGCCAGCTGCGCACCGCAATCGCACGCCGCCGAGCCGAACACGTCGCCGGGGAAGCAGGCCGTCTGCACGCGCACCAGCACCGGATCTCCGGTACTCACGTCGCCGAGCGTGAGCGCCAGGTACTCGGTCTTCTCGACCGGCGTGTTGTACACGTACGCCGCGAAGTCGGCTGTCAGCCCCGGCAGCGTCGGCATCAGCGTCGCCGTCGCCGCCTTCTCGACGAGCGACTCCTGCTGCAGGCGATACTCGATCAGATCGGCGATCGACAGGATGCGCAGCTGATGCTGCACCGCGAACTTCTCGAGATCGGGCATGCGCGCCATCGATCCGTCGTCGTTCATGATCTCGCAGATGACGCCGGCCGGCGACAGGCCCGCCAGCCGCGCCAGATCGACCGAGCCCTCGGTCTGCCCGGTGCGCACCAGCACGCCGCCGCGCTTGGCGCGCAGCGGGAAGACGTGGCCGGGCGTGATCAGATCTTCGGGCCGCGCGTCCGGCTTGACCGCGGTCGTGATCGTCGTCGCCCGATCCTTGGCGCTGATGCCGGTGGTGACGCCGTGGCGGGCCTCGATCGCGACGGTGAACGCGGTGCCGAAGCGGCGAGCCGCCGCCCTTGCGCGCCGACTGCAGCGGCAGCTCGAGCGCGTCCGCCTTCTCCTCGGTCAAGCGTCAGGCAGATGAGCCCGCGGCCGTACTTGGCCATGAAGTTGATCGCCTCGGGCGTCACCTTCTCGGCGGCCATGGTCAGGTCGCCCTCGTTCTCGCGATCCTCGTCGTCGACGAGGATGACCATCTTGCCGGCGCGCATGTCCTCGATGCGCCTCGACGACGCGCGCGATCCGCTGCTTGGATGTCATCGACCTGCCGCCCGCTGGCTCATTTCGCGTAGCCTCCGACCAGTTTCTCGACGTACTTGCCGATCAAATCTACTTCCAGATTCACCAGGCCGCCCGTTCCCTTGCCGGCCAGCGTCGTCGCCGTCTGCGTGTGCGGAATCAGCGACACGGTGAAGCTTCCGGCATCGACGGCGTTGACGGTCAGGCTGATGCCGTCGACGGCGATCGAGCCCTTCTCGATCACATAGCGCAGAAGCTCACCCGGCGCCCGCACCGTGACGTCGACCGCCTCGGCGCGCGGCGCGACGGCGACGATGTGCCCGACGGCGTCGACGTGCCCGGCCACCATGTGGCCGCCGAGTCGATCGCCGAGCCGCAGCGGCCGCTCGAGGTTGACGCGAGCGCCGGCCGCCGAGCTTGCCGAGCGTGGTGCGCGCCACCGTCTCCGGCCCGATGACCGCGTCGACCTCGCCCCGCCGCCACGCCGTCACCGTCAGGCACACGCCGTCGACGGCGAGCGACGCGCCCAGCGCCTGCTCGTCGTCCAGCAGCGGCGCCTTGACGGTCAGCCGCAGCGCCTGCTCCGACGGCAGCGGCACCAGCGCGCCGATCCGCCCCACATCTTCGACAATCCCGGTGAACATCGGAAACCTACGCGCTTCTTAGCACGTCTCCGACGACGAGGATATCATCCCCGATGCGGCGCGTCGAAACCGCGCCCAGCCGCCAGGCCGCGGCCATCTTGCGTCGGCCCGTCGACGCCGATGAGCGGCACCCCTCCGGCGCCGATCAGCTTGGGCGCCACGAAGAGCGCCAGCTCGTCGGCCAGCCCGGCGGCGAGGAAGGCCCCGTGCACCTGGCCGCCGCCTTCGACCAGCAGCGACAAGATGCTCGCGCCGCCCCAGCTCGTCGACGAGCGCGCCCAGCTCGACACGCCCGCGCCGCCCCGGCAGCCGCAGCACCTCGGCCCCGCGCCGCACCAGGCGCCGCTCCCGTGCGGCGTCCGCGTCCCTGGCCGCCACGACGAGCGCGCCCGGCAGGCACTGCGCGTCCGGCGGCACGGTCAGCCGGCCGTCGAGGATCACGCGCCTGGGATCGCGCCCCTTGCCCGACGGCAGGCGCGTCGTCAGCGCCGGATTGTCGATGCGCACCGTGTTGGCGCCGACCAGGATGGCGTCGGCCACGTCGCGCATGCGGTGCGCCTCGAGCCGCGACAGCTCGCCCGAGACCCAGCGCGCATCGCCGCCGCGCGCCGCCACCCGGCCGTCGAGGGTCACCGCCGCCTTGAGCGTCACCCAGGGTCGCTTCTCGGCCGTCCACTTCAGGTAGGGCCGGTTGATGGCGCGGCACTCGTCCTCGAGCACGCCCGAGACCACGTCGATCCCGGCGCGCCGGAGCTGCGCGGATCCCGGCGCCGGCGACGCGCGGATTGGGATCGCGCATGCCGACGACCACGCGCGCCACCTTGGCCTCGATGAGCCGATCGGTGCACGGCGGCGTGCGCCCGAAGAAGCCGTGCGGCTCCAGCGTCACGTAGACCGTCGCCCGCGGCGCCCGCCAGCCGAGCTTGCGCAGCGCCGCCGCCTCGGCGTGATCGCCGCCGGCCTGCTTGTGCCAGCCGGTGGCCAGCACCCGCCCCTCGCGCACGATGACGCAGCCGACCAGCGGATTGGGCGAGGTGCGCCCGCGCGCGCGCAGCCCCAGGCGCAGCGCCTGGCGCAGGTAGGCCTCGTCAGCGCTGGTCGGCTTCAAGCAGCGCCACGCGGCGCGCGTGCCGGCCGCCCTCGAACGGCGTCTCCAGCCACACGCGCAGCGCCTCCTCCGCCACCGCCCGGCCGATCAGCCGCTCGCCGAAGCAGACGACGTTGGCGTCGTTGTGCTGGCGTGACAGCTTCGCCGCCGTCGGCTCCGAGACCAGCGCCGCGCGCACGCCCGGCACCTTGTTGGCCGCGATCGAGATGCCGATGCCCGAGCCGCACACCGCCACGCCCCGCGCCCCGTCGCCCAGCGCGACGACGCGCTTGCCGACGGCGACACCGAAGGTCGGGTAGTCGCACGGCTCGGTCGAGTGCGTGCCCACGTCCTCGACGTCGTGCCCCCACGCCATCAGTCGATCCTTCAAGTACTGCTTGAGCTCGTAGCCGGCGTGATCGGACCCGACGACCACGGTCACGGTCGCACCGCCGCCCGATCAACTAATCGCCCTGGTAGCGCGCGAAGATCAGGGTCGCGTTGGTGCCGCCGAAGCCGAAGCTGTTCGACAGCGCCACGTCGACCTTCGCCTCGCGCGCCTGGTTCGGCACGTAGTCGAGATCGCACTCGGGATCGGGCGTCCTCCAGGTTGATCGTCGGTGGCAAGAGGCCGCGCTCGATCGCCAGCACCGCGAACGCCGCCTCGATCCCGCCGGCCGCGCCCGAGCGTGTGCCCGGTCATCGACTTGGTCGACGACATCGCCAGCTTCTTGGCGTGCGTCGCCGAACACCGTCTTGACCGCCGTGGTCTCGGCGATGTCGCCCTGCTTGGTCGAGGTGCCGTGCGCGTTGATGTAGCCGACCCGCTCGACGTCGATGCTTGCGCGTCGCGCAGCGCCATCTTCATGCAGCGCTGCGCGCCCTCGCCCCCGTCGGGCGGCTGCACCATCGAGTGCGCGTCGGACGATGCGCCGTAGCCGACCAGCTCGCAGTAGATGTGCGCGCCGCGCCGCTTGGCCGTCTCCAGCTCCTCGAGGATGAGCACGCCCGCGCCCTCGGCGATGACGAAGCCCGTCGCGCCCGAGATCGAACGGCCGCGACGCCCGCTCCGGCTCCTCGTTGCGCGTCGACAGCGCCCGCATGGCGTTGAAGCCGCCGACGCCGAGCGGCGTGATGGTCGCCTCGCAGCCGCCGGCGAACATGGCGTCGCAGTCGCCGCGCTGGATCGCGCGCATCGCCTCGCCGATCGAGTGCGCCCCCGTCGAGCAGGCCGACACGTGCGAGAAGTTCGGCCCCTTGCAGCCGAAGCGGATCGACACCAGGCCCGGCGCCATGTTGACGATGATCATGGGCACGAAGTACGGCGAGATCCCGCGCCGCGGCCCCTTCTCGAGCAGCGCCGCGTGCGTCTTCTCGATCGTCGCCACGCCGCCCAGCCCCGCGCCGATGTACACGCCGACGCGCTCGGCGTTCGACTCGTCGATGGTCGAGGCCGGCGTCGTCCTTGGCCAGCTGCGAGGCGACGACGCCGAACTGCAGGAAGCGATCGTACGTCTTGGCGTCGCGCTTCTCGATCCAGCGCGTCGGCTCCCACTGCTTGACCTCGCCCGCGAACTTGGTGGCGAAGTCGGTCACGTCGAACAGCGTGATCGGCGCGATGCCGCTCTTGCCCGCGACGAGCGGCGTTCCACGTCTCGTCGCGCCCGATGCCGAGCGGCGTGACGAGTCCGATGCCGGTGACGACGACTCTCCTGTCCATCAACAGGGCCCTCACATCACGCGAACGCGCTCAGGCGTTCGCGTGCGCCTTGATGTACTCGATGGCGTCCTTGACCGTCTTGATCTGCTCGGTGTCCTCGTCGGGGATCTCGATCGAGAACGCCTCCTCGAGCGCCAGCACCAGCTCGACCACCGCCAGCGAGTCGGCCTTCAGGTCGTCGGTGAACGACGCCTCCGGCTTGACCTGCTCCGGGCTCACTTCGAGCTGCGCGCAAATGATCTCTTTGACCTTCTGCTCGACGTTCATTGTCTCTGGCTCCCCTGTGGAGGCTGACCGGGCGCTTCTTACATCAAAAGTCCGCCGTTGACGCGGACAACTTGACCGGTGATGTAGCTGGCGCGCGGCGACACGAGAAAGCGCACTGCCTCCGCCACGTCCTCGCGCCGCGCCGATGCGCCCGAGCGGGATCTGCTTGAGGAGCGCCTCGCGGTTTTCGCCCTGCACGTGCGCCGCGTCATGTCGGTCTCGATGAAGCCCGGCGTCACGCAGTTGACGGTCACGGCGCGCGAGGCCAGCTCCTTGGCCAGCGTCCGCGTCATGCCGATGAGCCCGGCCTTGGCCGCCGCGTAGGAGACCTGCCCGGCGTTGCCCGACTCGCCCGACCACCGACGAGATGTTGACGATGCGTCCCGTCCTCGGCCTTCAGCAGGTAGCGCGACGCCGCCTTGCAGCAGTGGAACGCGCCCGACAGGTTCACGTCGAGCGTGCGCTGCCAATCTTCCTTCTTGGTGCGCAACAGAAGGCCGTCGATGGCGATGCCCGCGTTGTTGACGAGCACGTCGAGGCGCCCCTGCTCGGCGGCGATCTGCTTGACCGCCGCGTCGACCGCGGCGGCGTCGGCGACGTCGAAGCGCGCCAGCGCGCCCTGCCCGCCCGCGTCGTTGATCTTTTGCAGCGTCTCGACGGCGGCGGCCTCGTTCGCGGTGTAGTTGACGACCACGAACAGCCCGTCCTGCCCGAGCGCGACCGCGATGGCGCGCCCGATGCCGCGCGACGCCCCGGTCACCAACGCCACGCGCCTGTCGATCCTCGTCTCGCCCATCGCTACAGCGCCCCCAGCTTGACCGCCGGCGCGATGCGCTTGAGCATCCCGGCCAGCACGTTGCCCGGCCCCACCTCGAACGCCTCGTCGACGCCCAGGGCCACCAGCTTGTGCACCGACTCCTCCCAGCGCACCGAGCCGGTCACCTGCTCGACCAGCAGCTCCTTGACCCGGGCCGCGTCGCGGTTCGGCTCGGCGGTCACGTTCGCGATCACCGGCAGCGCCAGCGGCGCCACCTGCACCCGCTCCAGCTCCGCCCGCAGCTTCTCCGCCGCCGGCGCCATCAGCGCCGAATGGAACGGCGCCGACACCGTCAGCGCCTTGACCATCTTGGCGCCCTTCTGCTTGGCCAGCGCCATGGCCCGCGTGACCGCGCCCTTGTGCCCGGCGATCACCACCTGCCCGGCGCCGTTGAAGTTCGCCGGCTGGCAGGCGTCGCTCTCGTCGGGGCTCGCCTCGCGGCAGGTGTCCGCCACCGTCGACGCGTCGAGCCCGATGATCGCCGCCATGCCGCCGAACCCCTCGGGCACCGCCTCCTGCATGAACCTGCCGCGCAGGTGCACCAGGCGCACCGCGTCGGCGAACGCCAGCGCCCCGGCGTACACCAGAGCCGAGTACTCGCCGAGCGAATGGCCCGCCGCGACCTCGGCGACGACGCCGCGCTGCTTCAACATGTCCGCGTAGGCGATCGACACCGTCAAGATCGCCGGCTGCGTATGCTGCGTGCGCGTGAGCTCCGCCTCCGGCCCGTCGCTGATGATCTTCGACAGCGAGAAGCCGAGCGCCTCGTCCGCCTCCTCGAAGCGGCGCCGCGACAGCCCGGCGTCCATGCCCACCTTCTGCGATCCCTGCCCGGGAAAGAGAAACGCGCGCATCAGCCCGCTCCGCGCATTAGAATCGCACCAGCGCCGAGCCCCACGACAGCCCCGCGCCGAGCGCCGCCATCAGCAGCAGATCGCCGGGCTTGACCTTGCCCTCGCGCGCCGCCTCGTCGAGCGCGATGGGAATCGACGCCGACGAGGTGTTTCCGTACTTGTGGATGTTCAAGTAGAACTTGTCGAGCGGCAGCCCCAGCCGCTCGGCCACGCCCTCCAGGATGCGCAGGTTCGCCTGGTGCGCGACCACCCAGTCGACGTCGCCCGCCGTCTTGCCGTTGTGCTCGAGCGCGATCTTCGCCGCCGACGAGATGTTCTTCACCGCGTGGGTGAACACCGGCTTGCCCTGCATCTTGACGAAGTGGCGCTTGGCCTCGACGGTCTTGGCGCTGGTCGGGCTCGGCCGATCCGCCGCCGGGAATGTTGAGAAAGGGCATGCCCGCGCCGTCGGCGAAGATGTGGGTCGACAGGATGCCGCGATCCTCGCCCTCGTGCGGCACCAGGAGCGCCGCGCCGGCGCCGTCGCCGAACAGCACGCAGGTGTTGCGATCGGTCCAGTCGACCACGCGCGACAGGATCTCGACGCCGATGACGAGCACGCGCTTGAACTGCCCGCCCTTGATGAACGCGTCGGCGATCGACAGCCCGTAGATGAAGCCGGCGCAGGCGGCCGAGATGTCGAACGCCGGGCAGCCGGCCAGCGCGCCGATCTTCTGCTGCACCGTCACCGCGACCGCCGGCATCGGCATGTCGGGCGTGATCGTCGCCACGATGATGCAGTCGACCTCGCGCGGATCGATCTCCGCGGTCTCGCAGGCGCGCTTGCCCGCCTGCGACGCCAGGTCGGACGTGGTGCGCCCCTCCTCGAGGATGCGCCGCTCGCGAATGCCCGTGCGCTCGGCGATCCACTGCGTCGGACGTCGCGACCATCTTGGACGAGGTCGTCGTTGGTCAGCACCTTGTCCGGCGTCGCGCGCCCCGTGCCTGCGATCCGTGCTCGTAGCATGGTTCCCTTTCGTTCCTTCCCGATCTACCCGCTTTGCGCCTGCACCGCTTCTTCGGACCACAGGGCGGCGTGCTTGGCGATCGCCTTCGCGACCGCCTCGGGCAGCCCCGCTTCGCCGAAGCTCGCCGCCACGCGGATTCCGTTCTTGATCGCCCGCGCCGAGGCGGCGCCGTGCGTCAGGACCGCGATGCCGTCGACGCCGACGAGCGGCGCGCCGCCGTGCTCGTCGACGTCGAGCGTGCGCTTGCAGCCGGCGCGAACGTGCCGCGCAGGAACAGCGCCCCCAGCTTGCCCATCGTCGTCGACAGGATCTCGCGCTTGATGATGGCGCTGATGGCCGCCGCCGCGCCCTCCGACGTCTTGAGCACCACGTTGCCGGTGAAGCCGTCGGTGACCACGACGTCGACGTCGCCGGCGAAGATGTCGCGCCCCTCGACGTAGCCGACGAACTCGAAGTCCTTCTCGACCGCGGCCGACGAGCAGCTTGTAGGCCCCGCGCGTCAGCTCGGTGCCCTTGATCTGCTCCTCGCCGTTCGACAACAGGCCCACCCGCGGCCGCGCCTTGCCGTGCAGCAGCCGCGCGTAGACCGCGCCGAGCACCGCGAACTGCGCCAGCGTCTCCGGCCGGCACTCGACGTTGGCGCCCATGTCGATGAGCGCGCAGACCCCGTTGACCGTCGGAAACGTGGTCACGATCCCGGGCCGCTCGACGCCGCGGCAGCCGGCGCATCACGAACAGCCCGCACGCCAGCATCGCGCCCGAGTTGCCCGCCGAGACCACCGCGTCGACGGCGTGCTCCTTGGCCAGGTCGAACGCCACGCGCATCGACGAGTCCTTCTTGCCCTTGGCCGCCACCGCCGGATGATCCTCCATGCGGATGACCTCCGAGGCGTGGCGCACCGTCAGCCCGTCGAGGCGCGTCGGCGCCGCGGCGGCGAGCTCCTGCCGGACGCGCCCCTCGTCGCCGACGAGCACGACCTTGGCGATGCGCTCGCGCACCGCCGCCACCGCGCCTTCGACCTCGGGTGCCGGCGCGTGGTCGCCCCCCATCGCGTCGACGGCGACGGTTCGCATCGGCGAGGCTTAGGCCTCGGTCTCCTCGGCCTTCTTGAGCACTTCGCGATCGCGGTAGTAGCCGCACGCCTCGCACACGCGGTGCGGCAGCTTCGGCTCCTGGCAGCGCGGGCACTGCGTCACCGACGGCTTGGGCACCGAGCGCATCCACTGCGCCCGACGGTGATCGCGCATCGCCTTCGACTTCCTTCGCTTCGGAACAGCCATGATCCTGCCTTTCTCTTTCTCGGTTACTCGACCTTGAGATTCTTCAGCACTGCCAGACGGGGATCGGGGAGCACCGGCGGCTTGTGGCCACAGTCGCGCTCGTTCTTGTTCTGGCCGCAGACGGTGCACAGCCCCGCGCAATTGTCACGGCAGCGCGGCGACATCGGCACGCCGAGGATCAGCTGCTCGCGCACGATGGCGCCCAGATCGACCACTTCGCCGTCATGCGTCGAGACGTCGACGTCGTCCAGCGGATCTTCGCTCGTCTCGGGCTCTTCGCCGGTGGGGACGAAGGTCATCTTGAGCGGCGCCGACACCTTGACCAGCGCCGGCCCGAGGCAGCTGCCGCAAGGCACGGTGACGAGCGCCTTGATGTCGCCGCGCGCGAAGACGTTGTCCTCGCGATCCTTGGCCAATTCGACGCGGATGCTCCCCGTCGTGGCCGCCGAGATCGGCGTCCAGGCCCTCCAGCGCCTCGGCGAGGAGCGAGCGAGGGAGGTCCAGCTCGACGAGCATTCCCTCGCTCGGTATGTCCTTGATTTTATAGCGCATACCCGGAAAAAAGACGGCTCACTATAGTCGGAAGCCGTCCGAAGTCAAGGTGAATCACATATATGGAAGGGGGGGTCGAGCGGGCCGCTTCGTCTGGGGGCGGGCCGGCCTCGCCCTGGGCCGCCCGAGTCGGGGAGCGGCGCCGCTCGCACTACTTCGCGCGGGTGGGCTACTTCGGCTTTGCCGGCTTCGCTGCCTTCGCCGGCTTCGCTGCCTTCGCTGCCTTCGGCCGGCTTCGCTGCCTTCGCTGCCTTCGCCGGCTTCGCTGCCTTCGCTGCCTTCGCCGGCTTCGCTGCCTTCGCTGCCTTCGCTGCCTTCGCCGCCTTCGCCGCCTTCGCCGCCTTCTTCGGCTTCGCTGCCTTTGGCGCCTTCGCTGCCTTTGCCGGCTTCGCTGCCTTTGCCGGCTTCGCTGCCTTTGCCGGCTTCGCTGCCTTCGCCGGCTTCGCCGCCTTCGCCGCCTGCTTCGGTTTTGCCGGCTTCTCGAGCTTCGTCGCCTTGCCCGGCTTCGCCTCCTTGGGCCCGGCCGTCCTCCTGGGCGCCGGCGGCACGGGATGAATGAGCGTGAACCGGAAGCCGCGGCCGAGCGCAGTCACCAGCGCCATCACCGCCGCCGGATCGAGCGCGCGGTTGGCCGCGAGGTACAGGCGACCTGGCTCCTCACCGCGCGGCCCGAAGCAGCCCTCGGCGACGATGTCGTGCTTGCGCTCGAGCGCCGCCACCATGGCGCCGAAATCGGCGTCGGTGCGCATGGTGTAGTCGACGATGAGCGCGTAGCGCTCGCCGTCCGCGTGCAGCCGCTCGGCGACGCGCTCGTAGGCGACGCCGCCGCGATCCCACGCCCAGTTGCCGTCGAAGTGCTCGTCGCGCACCGCCGGGATGACGTCCCCGTAGGTCGGCTTGGCGTGAAGGAAGGGCACGTTGACCAGGCGGAACAGCGACGCGCCGCCGGCGCTGCCGGCGGGCTGGCACCAGGCCGACTCGACGTCTTCGCCGCGGTCGTGCAGGAACACTTTGACGAGCGAGGTCTTGTCCATCACTTTCCTGCCGATCCGAGCAGTGCCGCGCCGCCGATGGTCAGAAGCGCGCGGATGTCGTCGTCGTTGAAGGTGAGCTGTGCGCCGAAGAAGTAGTCGCGGCCCGTCGACACGCCGGCGCCGGGGCCGCGGCCGTTGAACACGTCGTCGACGCCGCCGACGATCCAGATGTGCTTGTAGAACTCGAGCGCGGCCAGGATCTTGAAGCGCGGATAGATGTTGGTGCGGAAGTCGAAGAGATCGAGATCGAAGGTGAGCGTGCGCAGCCACGGCGACGCCAGCGCCAGCGGGATCTCGAGTCGCCGCCGACGCCGCCGGTCGACTCCTTGATGCCGAAGCGACCGGTGATCGCCATGCGCCCGTTCGAGCAGGAAGATGCGCTTGGCCAGCTGGAACGTGAAGCGGAAGCGATCGGTGATGGTCGTGGTGTTCGACACCGTGGTCTGCGGCTTGGACGGATCGTCCGTGGTCGTGTAGGTGCGTCGTGTCGGTGCGGAAGCCGCGCGGGTCGTCGACGAGCTCGATGAGGAAGTACTTGTCGGGGCGCGACATCAGCTGCACCGAGACGTAGGTCTTGAGCGTGTTGGCGATGATGTTGTACTCGGAGCGCAGGCCGATGATCGTCTGCAGGCGGGTGATCGCGCGGATGAAGCCGCCCGCGTCCTCGGTGATCTGCTCGACGTTGTTGGCGATGGTCTCGTCGTTGAGCAGCCGCCCGACCGTGCCCTCGCCGTTCTTCACCTTGTCGGTGACCGTGGCCATGTTCTCGAGCGTGTGGTTCAGGTTGTCGACGGCGGAGCCGATCTTGTCGAGGTCCTGGCGCAGCTTGTCGCCGGTCGAGCCCATCTCGGTGTCGCCCTTGCCGACGAGCGACTTGATGCTCTCGGTGATCTCGCGGATGTTCTCGAGCGACTTCTTGACGTCGTTGCCCGCCTGCCCGCCGGTCATGCCCTTGATGTCGAGCGCGATCGAGTCGATGTGATGCAAGAGCTGCTCGGCCGCCGCCGAGTTCTTGTCGACGCCGGTCTGCACGCTCTTGGCGATGTCCTGCAGCGGCCCCTGCGTCAGCTTGCGCACGTCCTGCAAGATCGCGCGCAGCACCGGCAGCGTCTCGTTCACCTGCACCAGGATGTCCGAGGTCGTCACCGCCTCGACGACGTTCGTGATCTGATCGCCGTCCTTGAGCAGGTGGTTCTTCTGCATCTTGCCGGTCATCGGATCGGGCGACTCCGCGGTGCCGGGATCGATCTCCAGGTAGAACTCGCCGAGCAGCGACGCCGACTTCTTGAACACGGTCGCGTTCGACCACAGCTGCGTCTCGGGCACGACGCGGATGGTGATGCGCGCGAACGACCCTTCGAGGCGGCGGTCGACGATCTGCGCCGATGTTGAGACCGGCGATCTGCACGCGCGACTTGTCGACCAGGCCGGTGGCGTCGTGGAAGATGCACCACACGCGATAGCCCTGGCTGCCGTGCAGCCCCTTGGCGACGAAGTTGAACGCGAGAAAGCCGATGAGCGCGATCGACCAGCGCGGTGATGCCGACCTTGATCGCCGCCGAGGTCGGCTTCACGCAGCCACCCGGATGCGTCTCGTCGTCGTCGCCGGCGTCGTGCCGATCGAAGTGGACCGTGCCCGACATCTCGACGAACTCGCGCACGAACGGCAGCTTGCAGCGCTTGATCTCGTCGGGCGTGCCGGAGACCGCGATCTTGCCCTCGTAGAGCATCGAGATGCGGTCGCGCGATGCGGAAGGTCGACGCCATGTCGTGGCTGATGACCACGCTGGTCACGCCGGTCTCCTTGGAGATGTCGCGGATCATGTCGTCGACGTTCTTGGTGGCGACGGGGTCGAGACCGGTCGTCGGCTCATCGTACAACAGAATCTGCGGCTCCAGCACGAGCGCGCGCGCCAGGCCGACGCGCTTGCGCATGCCGCCCGAGAGCTCGGCGGGAAACTTCTTCTCGATGTTGCGCAGGCCGAGCGAGTTCAGCCGCTTGGTGCACCAGCTCGCGAATCTCGGACTTCGATTTCTTGGTGTGCTCGACTAAGGGGAAAGCCACATTCTGCTCGACGGTAAGTGAATCGAATAGCGCCGCGTACTGGAACAGCATGCCGAATTTTCGGCGCACGCGGTTGAGCTCGTAGTCGTCGAGCGGGACGACGTCTTCGCCGTCGACCCAGATGTGGCCGGCGTCGGGCTTGAGCAGTCCCATGAGGTGCTTCATCAAGCACCGACTTGCCCTGCCCCGAGCCGCCGATGATGATGTTGATCTTGCCGCGCTCGACGTCGAGATCGATGCCGCGCAGCACCTTGTGCGCGCCGAACGCCTTCTCGATCGCCGCGGATCTGGATCTGAGTACTGCGCTCGCGACCTCTGCGTCGGCGTCGTTCGCGGCGCTCATTTGTGCTGCAGCACCAGGATGATGTCGGTGAGGAAGTAGTCGAGGACCAGGATGGTCACGAAGCTGCCGACGACGGCGCGGGTGGTGCCGATGCCGACGCCCTTGGCGCCGCCCGAGGCGTTGAAGCCCTGCGCGCAGCTGATGAGCGGTGAGCGCGCAGCCGAACACGGTCGCCTTGACGAGCCCCTGCACCAGATCCTTGGTCTCGACGATCCAGCGCGCGTTCTCGACGAAGACGCCGGGGTCGACGTGCTCGATGCAGACCGCGACGCCGTAGCCACCGCCCATCGCCATCGCCACGAACAGCAGCGACAGAAGCGGCACCATGATGGTGCCGGCGATCACCCGCGGGGTGACCAGGTACTGCACGGGATTGACCGCCAGCGTCGACAGGGCGTCGATCTGCTCGGTGATGCGCATCGAGCCCAGCTCGGTCGCCATGCCGGCGCCGGCGCGCGCCGCCACGACGATCGACGTGAACACCGGCGACAGCTCGCGCGTCACCGCGATGCCGAGCGTGGCCCCGACGAAGCCTTCGGTGCCGAACTGCCGCAGCGCCGAGGTGAGCTGCAGCGCGAAGACCATGCCCACGAACAGGCCGATCATCGCCACGATCAAGAGCGACTGCACGCCGATGTAGTCCATCGCCTCGATGAGCACGCCGAGGCGGAAGGGCCGCTTGAAGAGCCAGCGCAGCGACGCGACGAACAGCATCACGTGGGTGCCGATCTCCTCCACGACGCGGGTGGGCACGTCCCACAGCTTCTCGTTGACGCCGACCAGCTTGTCCCACGCCGTCCGCGGCCGCGCCTCCGGCTCGGCGGCGTCGGGCCCGGACATGAGACCGCCTGGGGTTTCGGCCATTACCAGCGCTCCCCGACGTAGACGCGCGGCACGCGCTTGGAGATGCCGCAGAAGATCTCCCACGAGATCGTGCCCGCCCAGGCGGCGAGCTGGTCGGCGTCGATCCGCCCGTGTCGTCCGCGCCCTGGGCGCCGAGCAGCACCACCTCGTCTCCCAGCTTGGCGTCGACCGCGCTGACGTCGACCATGCACATGTCCATGGTGATGGCGCCGGCGACGGCGCAGCGCCTGCCGCCGACGAGCACCTCGGCGCGGCCGGTCATGCGGCGCGTGTAGCCGTCGGCATAGCCGATCGGCACCGTCGCGATCCGCGCCGGAGACGGCGGCGCGCCACAGGCCGCCGTACGAGACGCGCTCGCCCGCGGGCACGTCGCGCAAGGCGACGATGCGCGACTTGAGCGACATCGCAGGCAAGAGGCCCGGATAGGCCGCCGCGCCCGAGGGCGAGTAGCCGTACAGGGCCAGGCCGGGGCGGACCAGCTCGAAGCGCGCCCCGCCAAAGCGCAGCGTAGCGGCCGAGTTGGCCACGTGGGTGAGCGGCACGGTGAAGCCGGCGGCGGCGACCCGGCGGCGCGCCTCATCGAAGCGGGCCAGCTGCTCGGCCGACGGCGCCGCATCCTCGACGTCCGCCGAGGCCAGGTGCGAGCAGAGCCCGGTCAGCTCGACGCCCGGCGTGCGGGCGAGGCGATCGAGCATCTCGTCCAGCCGTTCCAGGCGCACCCCGAGGCGCGACATGCCGGTGTCGATCTTGAGGTGCAGGCCGACGCGCCCGGACGACATCTCGTCGGCGGCGCGGGCGAACTTCTCGACGTCGCCCTCGTCGGCGACCACCGGGGTCAGGCGGAACGCCAGGACGTCGCGGTGCGAGTAGCCGTAGAAGCTACCGAGCACCACGATGGGCGCCTCGATGCCGCCGCGCCGCAGCTCCACGCCCTCCTCCACCAGCGACACGGCAAAGCCCCACACCTTGCGCTCGAGCGCGCGCGCGACGGCGAGCGCGCCGTGGCCATAGGCGTCGGCCTTGACGACGGCGAGAATGCCCACGCCCGGCCCGACGGTCGCCGCCAGAACGTCGACGTTCTTGCGCAGCGCCGCCAGGTCGACCTCGGCCACGGTGGGCCGGATGTCGGTGCGGATGTCGAATACCTGGTAGATGGGCGGGATCTTAGCCGCTTGGCGACGGAGAATCCAAGAAAGCCATCTCTTCTTGCGTGCAGGTGCGGCCGAGCACCGCGTTGCGGTGGGGAAAGCGGCCGAACCGCCGGATCTGCTCCAGGTAGCCGCGCGCGTGCGCCGTCGCCGCCGCGTAGGCCTTCTCGAGCCCGGCCGGGGCCGCGTTCGCCGCCGCCGTGACCAGGGCCAGGTGCCGCTCGTGACGGGAGACGTCCTCGGAGTGGCCGAGCGGGAGGTAGACGAACATCTTCTCCTCGAAGCTCAGCCCCGCGTCTTCCTGCCGGTCGAGGCCGGCCTCGGTCAGCGCCAGCGCCCGGGCGTCGTTCTCGTAGGCGCGCGGCGTGCCGCGGTAGAGGTTGCGGGTGAACTGATCGAGCAGGACGATGAGCGCCAGCCGCCCGCGCGGCGTCCTGATCCAGGCGTCGAGCGCCCCGTCGCGCGCCCGCTCGACCTGGTCGCCGAAGCGGGTGCGGATCTCGGCGTCGAGCGCCTTGTCGACGCCGAACCAGCGACGGAGCTTTTGCATGAACGCATCGTGATCGGGCGCCGGGGCGCCGAGCCAGAACTGGAGGACGTCATCAGGGCTCATGGCCCGGATCCTACTACGCCGGGACGGCGGCGCGGCGCTCGAGCAGCGCGCGGGTGAGGACCAGCGCGCGGCCCCGTGGAACCAGCAGGCCGCGCTTGATCATCGACGTGAAGGTGCGCGAGATGGTCTCGCGGCACGAGCCGACCATGTTCGCCAGATCCTGCTGCGTCGGACGCTTGCGCAGGAGCAGGCCGCCGTCGGTCTGCTCGCCCTCTTCCTTGGCCAGCCGCTCGAGCGTGCGGGTCAGACGCGACTCGACATCGTGCAGCGCCAGGCTGGCGATGGTCTCGTCGGCGCGGCGCAGGCGGCGGGTCATCTCCGACAGGAGGTTGATGGCGGTCTGCGGGTGGGCCTTCAAGTGGGCCACGAACGCGTCCCGGGTCAGCACCAGGAGCGTCGCATCATCGATGGCGACCACGTTGGCCGAGCGGGGGCGATTGTCGAGCAGCGACATCTCGCCGAAGAAATCGCCCGGCTTGAGCTCCGACAGCGTCAGCTCACGCCCATTTTCGCCGAACAGCGCCACCTTCACGCGGCCGGTGGCGATGACGAACATCGAATCGCCCGGCTCGTCCTGGGCCACGATGATCGACTCGGCGGCGCGGCTGCGGAGCTGCAACCGGCGCGCGAGGTCGTCGATCGCGGCCGGCGTGCAGCCGCGGAAGATCGCGGTCGACGCCAGCAGAGCGCGGTAGCGTTCCAGCTTGACCTCGTCGAGCACCACCTGGCGTGAAGCGTTGGGCATCATGAGCGTTGCCTCCGTTGGCCAGAACCCTTAAGCAATCGAAGTGCCATCTTGGACGGCTCGCGGATTCATGGGGTTGTACGTCCAAACCGGCTGATTCTTCGACGCACGTTCACACATCGCATTCACAAACAATCGAGGAGGCCGGCGGATTGCTGACATTTGTGTCAGGCTCGGCTAGGCTGCGCGCATGAAGCTGACGGTCAACGGCAAACCCGTGGAATTACCCGACGGGAGCACCGTGGCCGGGCTGCTGTCGCACCTCGTCATCGAGCCCGCGCGGGTCGCGGTCGAGCGCAATCAAGAGGTCATTCCGAGGCGCACCTGGGCCGAGGCGCGCCTGGCCGATGGCGACCAGATCGAGGTCGTAACCTTCGTCGGGGGTGGCTGACGACGCCACTGCCGGCTGCTAGAGGAGCCACCATGCTGGGTGTTCAAGACCCCTTCGACCTCGCGGGCAAGAGCTGGCGCTCGCGCCTGATCGTAGGGACGGGCAAGTATAAAGATGAGGAGGAGACGCGGCGGGCGCTGGCGGCCTCCGGGGCGGAGATCGTCACGGTGGCGCTGCGGCGCATCGAGCTGAAGCCGGGGCAGCCGTCCCTGTTGGACGCGTTGACCGGGTACTCGATCCTGCCCAACACCGCGGGCTGCTACACGGTCGACGAGGCGGTGCGCACCGCCCGCCTCGCCCGCGAGCTCGGCATGACCGAGTTCGTCAAGCTCGAGGTGATCGGCGACCGGCGCACGCTGTTCCCAGACGCCGAGGCGACCCTGGAGGCGGCGCGCGTGCTGGTCAAGGACGGCTTCGTCGTCCTGCCGTACACCAACGACGATCCGGTGATGGCCAAGAAGCTCGAGGACGCCGGCTGCGCCGCGGTGATGCCGCTGGCGGCGCCGATCGGCAGCGGCCTCGGCATCCGCAACCCCTACAACCTGCGCATCATCCTCGAGACCGTGAAGGTGCCGGTCATCGTCGACGCCGGCGTCGGTACGGCGTCGGACGCGGCGGTGGCGATGGAGCTCGGCTGCCATGCGGTGCTGATGAACACCGGGATCGCGGGCGCCCGCGAGCCGGTGCTGATGGCCGAGGCGATGCGGCTCGGCGTCGAGGCGGGGCGCAAGGCGTTCCGCGCCGGGCGCATCGGCAAGAAGCTGCACGCGGCGGCGTCGTCGCCCGAGCACGGGTTGATCGAGTAGCGGCCGCGGGCCAGCGATTGGCAGCCGTCGGCTATCCGCTCCTCTTCGTCACCGACGGGTTCGATGCGTCGACGGTCGCGCGCGTGCAGGCGGCGATCGCGGCGCTGCCGCGCGGGATGGCGGCGGTGCAGCTGCGCGCCAGGTCGCTCGAGGGGGCGGCGCTTTGGAGAGCGGCGCTGGCGCTGCGCCGGGTAGCGCCGATCCTCGTGGTCAACGATCGCGTCGACGTCGCGCTCGCCGCGGGCGCCGACGGCGTGCACCTGCCGGCGCGCGGGCTGCCGGTCGCAGACGCGCGCGCTCTCCTCGGCGATCGGCTGGTCGGCGTCTCGACGCACACGGTAGAGGAGGCGATCGCCGCCGGGGAGGCCGGCGCCGACTACATCGTCTACGGTCCGGTCTGGCCGACGGGCGACAAGCAGGCCGCCGTCGGCATCGACGCCCTCGCCGCGGTGGTGCGGGCGGTGGCGCCGCTGCCCGTGTTCGCGCTCGGTGGGGTCGACGCCGAGCGAGCGCGCGCCGCGGTCGCCGTCGGCGCCCGGCTGGCCTGCATCGGCGCCGTCCTCGGCCGCAGCGACGCTGCGACCGGCGCCCGCGCGCTCGCCGCCGCGATCGGCTAAAATCGTCCGATCCGATGGGTGCGCGCGGCGTAGTCGTCCTGGTGGTGGCGCTCGTGGCAATGGGCCTCGGCCTGTTCGCCGTCGACTTCCCGCGCCCCGCGTCCGACGACATGGCGCCCGGGATCAGAAAGGGCGATCTGCTGCTGGCCTGCCGTGCCTGTGGCAAGCCCAAGCGCGGCGACGTCGTGCTCTTCACTCCGCCCGACAACGGACCGGTGACGGTGCGCCGCGTCGTCGCCGTGCCCGGCGATCGGGTCGAGGTGCGCGCCGGGCAGATTCTGGTCGGGGGCAAGCCGCTCGACGACACCGACGAAGGCATCATCCAGCTCGCCGACGTCGATCCGGTGTCGAGCGAGCCGCGCCGATTCTCCCTCGCCACCGAGAAGAGCGGCGAGCACGAGTACAAGGTGATCCGCGATCTCGGCGTCGTCTCGACCGGCGATCGCCCGCCCGAGACGCTGGCCGATGCCTACTTCGTCGCCGCCGACCGGCGGACGCTGGTGCGCGACAGCCGCGACTACGGTCCGGTGGCGCGGGCGTCGATCCGCTCCATCGTCCTGCGCGTGCTCTCCGCCGGCGACCACGACGCCGCGCGCCAGGGCAAGCTGCCCTAGCAGTGTACTAGGGCCCGTTCACTTTGGCCGAGTCGTAGCGGCCGGCTTGGGCCGCGGAGGTAGCAGGGGGCGCTGCGGGCGTCGCCCCTTGCTACCTCCGCTCGACGCCTGGTGCGATGGACAGGTGCGACTTCGACCAGCAAGCAGCACCAGGCGAATGAGCGGAGGTCGTGAGGCGCGGGATGGCGCCTCACGACCTCCGCGGCCCAAGCCGGCCCGCTATGACCCGCCCAACGTGAACGGCGTTGGCCCCAACCCCAGGGTTCGCTTCGGTTGAGCTCGCGAGGGCGAGCCGCGTGAGGCGGATCGTGGATGCGACCGGAGCGACCGACCGAGGAATACCCGTCGGTCTCATGATTCATCACATCTCCGCATTTGATTGAGCAAACGCGTCGCATCGAGAGCGTGCCCAAAGGCCATCCTTGGCGGCAGTGTCGACGGTTGGCGCCGCGGGGCCGCGGGCTCGTGGGAACCTTCCGCCAAGCACGATTGCCGAAGCTCATGCGTCGTCGAGAGCAGCCGCTGCACCCGCTGCGACCGTACCGGTTTTTTGGACGAGCACAAAGGCTCCGCGCGCACTGCCCCGCTGGGCGAGTTCCGCAGCACAGGCAAGGGGTGGAATCGAGCACAGCGGTCCGGTGGCGAGGACTGTTTGAGCCCAGCGGGGCAGTGCGCGCGGAGCCGGACGTGGCGCTTTGGCGCCCTCTCGATGCAACGCGGGTCTGAAAGCGGAACGTTTCGAGAGCTCGCCCCGAGATGTGATGAATCATGAGACCCGTCGGTATTTCGACCGAGGGAGCGAGGACGCAGTCCTCGAGGCGACCGCGCGGATCGTCCGCAGCAGGTCAATCGAGGCGAACCCTGGGGTTAGTAGACGATGCGGACCTGACCGTCTTCGTCGACGGGGAGGTCGTAGCGCAGGCGCGCGCCCGCGATGCGCAAGAAGGGCGGCGGGTGGTGCAACTCGCTGCGGCCCGGCGCGATCAGGTGCACCACGTCGTGGCGCAGCGCCCACAGCTTGTCCGACAGGAGGCGCCGGTGGCATTGCGACCAATGGGTCTCGGCGCACATGAAGGCCGTCGGCGCGCGCTCCGCCCGCTCGACGAGCGCGGCGAGGCCGGCGGCGAATTCGTCCGAGTCCATATAGTCGGCGTAGTTGCGGAATGCCTCGACCTGCCAGGCCGGATTGGGCGACGGCACGGCGCCGCGACGCCGCCGCCCGCCGAGCCGCGGCTCCCACACGTACGCAAGGCCGCGCGCCGGGAGCGCCGCGGCCAGCGCCTCCCTGCCGAACTGCGGATGGCGGCGCGAGCCGGGGAAGCTACGCACGTCGACGAGCGTGGTGACACCGGCGGCGGCGAGCAGCGCCACCAGCTCGTCGAGCGGCCGGGCCCCGTGTCCGATGCTGTAGATACGCACGGGTCCGATGATAGCGCTTGCTGCCGCGCTCGCTCAGGGGCCCAGCGTCACCGTGTACAGCTCGCGCGGATTCGACGCCTTCTCGCTCGCCGCCCGGATGACCACGAAGTAGCGCTTGCCGGTCAACAGCGGCGTGCCCGGCGGCACCACCCGGCGGTCGCCGTCGACGATCTTCACGCTCGCCGGCATCGGCCCGGAGAAGTGTGCGCCGGCCGGCGCCGCCGTGGCCGTGAAGCTGAACCAATCCTCGTCGCCGCGCGGCGCCAACCGGCCGCGCATCGCCGGCGCGCCCGGCAGCCAGGGGGTCGCCGTCGCCGGCCCATCGTTGGGCTCGCGCTCTTCGTCCGGCACCGGCTGGGTCATGGTCGCCGTCAGTCGATAGGGGGCATCGAACGCGGTGTCGCGCGCCCGCCCGCTCACGCGCACCAGCGCCTCGCCCGCGCGCGCCGGCGGCAGCAGCTCGCCCTGCCCGGCGGCGGCGTCGTCGGCGCGCACCCACGCCTTGCCGTCGGCGCCGAGCCGCTCGAGCTTGAGGTCCACCTTGTCGACGCCGTCGACGTCGAAGGCGAGCTCGGCGTCGGGCGGCGCGCCAACGACGTGATAGACGTCGGCGTCGCCCGGCCAGAGGAAGCCCGCCAGCTGGGCGGTGCCGCCGGCCAGCGTCATCGGCGTGGCGTGCGCGACGTCGTTGTTCGGCTCGCGCTCCGCCCCCGCGCCGAACTCGTCCGGCGGCTCGATGCCATAGCGCAGCACCCAGCGCACGTCGGGCGAACGCCCCTCGACGGCGCGCAAGACGACCGTCACCGCACCGGCGGACGCGTTCGCCCCCCCATGGTCCGCGGGGGCGCCCCCCGTCCCTGCGGGCGGCGCGACGACGCCGACGTTGCGCAGGCGGAGCTCGTCGTTCTTGGCGCCGCGCGCCTCGGCGAACAGCTCCTTGCCCACGAACACCTTGAGCGACGTCGCGACCTCGGGCGCCGGCGCCAATTCGAGCCGCAGGCTCGCCCGCCCGTCCTTGGTCGGGACGCCCGCCAGCGACAGGCTCAGCCAATCCTCGTCGCGCTTGCGCCCGAAGAAGCCGCTGACCTCGCCGGTCGTGCCGCTCGACAGCTTGATGGGCGTGGCGTGCGCGGCGTCGTCGTTGGGCTCGCGCTCCTCGCCCTCCGCCGCCTTCCAGGTCTGCACCGTCAGCTCGTAGGGGTCGGTCGCCGCGTCGCCCCTGGCGGCGCCGGCCTGGCGCACCCGCAGATAGTAGGTGTGCGCCGGGTCGACGCCGACGTTGGGGATGACCTCGCCCTCGCCTGGCCCGCCGTCGTTCACGGACAGCAGGCGCTTGCCGTCTCCGTCGAGCACTTCGAGCACGAGATCGACCCCGGGCACGCCAGTCAGCTCGACGCGCGCGTAGTCGAAGCCGCCCATGTCGCGCGGCGGCTGGGGATCCATCCAGGAAAACACGTCGACGTCCTTGCCGGTGATCGTGCCGCGGATGCCCTTTTGCGGCTCCATCGGCTGCGCGTGCGCGACGTCGTTGTCGGGCTCCTTCTCGTCGATCAGCGGCTGCTTGGGCGCCTCCGGCCGGGGCTTGTCCGGCTCCACGACCTCGACCACCGGACCGAGATCGCCGCGCATCGCGATCGGCTGCCGGTGATGGCAGCCGACCAGCCCGAGGACGAGGAGCGCCGTGCGTTTCACTTCTTGAATGTAGCGAGAAACTCGGCTTCGCTCACGACAATCCCGTCGACCAGCGCCCGCCCCGCCATCTTCCAGATGGCCCCGCCCTTGCGCAGCGGCGTGACCTCCAGGCGGAGCTGATCGCCCGGCACCACCGGGCGGCGGAACTTCACCTTGTCGATGCCCATGAAGAACACCAACGGCGAGTCGCCCGGGTCGGCGACCTGGTTCATCGCCAGCACCGCGCCCGCCTGGGCCATCGCCTCCACCTGCAGGACACCCGGCATGATCGGATGCCCGGGGAAGTGCCCGGCGAAGTACGGCTCGTTGGCGCTCACGTTCTTCAGCGCGACGACCTTGTCGTCACTGAGCTCGACGACGCGATCGATCATCAAGAAGGGAAAGCGATGCGGGAGCACCCGCTCCAGAGCGGGCACATCGAGCGGGGCGGCGAGGCCGAGTGGCATTACTTCTTGGAGCCGCCCTTGCCCTTGGAGCCCGCGCCGTTGTTGTAGTCGCGGATGACCTCGTTGGTGATGTCGAGCGACGGCTGCCCGTACACCACCGACGAGCTGCGCTCGAGGACCATGACGAAGTGCTCGCGCTCGGCGATCTTCTGCACCACGCTGGCGAGCTTGGCCAGGATGCCGCGCGTCGCCTCGGCCTCCCTCTTCTGCAGGTCGCCCTGGAGACGCGCGTAGGTCTCCTGCAGCTGCATCAGGCGCTGCTGCATGTCCTGCTGCATCTTCTGCTTGACGTCGTCCTTCATCAGCGCCGACTTCTTGTCGAAGTCCTCTTTCATCTTCTTGAGCTCTTCCTGCTTGGCGTCGAGCTCCTTCTGCTTCTGGTCGAAGTCCGACTTGAGGCGCGCCTTGGCCGCCTTGCCGTCGTTGGTCTCCTCGAGCGCGCGCTGCAGGTCGACGAAGGCCATCTTGTCGTCTGCGTGCGCGAGGCGGACGGAGACGCCGCCGACGAGGGCATAGGCAATGGCGAAGGCGAAGATCGAGCGGGTCATGTGTGCTCCTTCAATTCCGGCCGTTCTTATGTGACGTACGGCGATTCGTCAAGTGTTTAGAAGAAATTACCAATTGTGAATTCGAACACGATCGGGTCCTCGCCGACCTGCCGGTTGAGCGGGATGCCCCACTCGAACCGCAAGGGGCCGATCGGCGAGTTCCAGCGGAAGCCGAAGCCGACGGAGTAGCGCAGGTTCTGGAAGGTCGGGTAGGCGTTGCACGGGTTGAACACGTCGGGGATGTTCGACACCGCCAGCTGCGACGGACAGTAGCGCGCTGTCTCCGTGTTGTAGGCGTTGCCGGCGTCGAAGAAGATGACGCCCTTGATCTGCACCGCCGCGAAGATCGGGAACTCGATCTCCGAGTTCAAGATGAGCTGCAGGTTGCCGCCGATGTTGAACTGCGACAGGAACGCCGACGGCTCCTGCGACGACAGGACGTTGACCTTGGGCCCCAGCGAGAAGAGCTGGAAGCCGCGGATGGTGTTGATGCCGCCGGTGAAGTAGCGCTCGTAGATGGGCACGCCCTGCGAATCGCGCGACACGACCAGATCGCCCTCGACGTTGAGGCGGAAGATGAACGGGCCCCAGATCGGGTGATAGAAGCGCGCCCAGCCGCTGATGCGCTCGTAGACCGCCTGCGAGGCGATGAGCGGATCGGCGACCTCGACGGAGATCGAGTGGAACATGCCGTGCTTGGGGAACATGCGATCGTCGCGCGTGTCGTAGTTGAGCGACAGGCGCACCGACGAGGTGATGCCGGAGCGGAACAGGTTGGACACGGTCCCCGAGGAGACCGGCGTGACGTTGCCGAAGCCGCCGATGGTCTGGCCGAGCACGTTCTCCGCCACATCGACGTACTCCAGCTTGTAGGTGCCGAAGACGCGGGTCCAGTCGCCGAACAGGTAGCCCCAGGTCAGATCGCCGCCGCGCGCGGTGCGGTTGAACGAGGGATAAAAGAGCAGCGAGTTGTAGACCGAGAAGGCGAAGGTCAGGCGCGTGTCGAGGAAATAGGGATCGAGGTAGCGCAGCGTGAACAGCTGGCGCAGCGACGAGATCTGGGCCTGCAGCTGCAGCGTCGTGCCGCGGCCGAACAGGTTGTTCTGGGACACCTGCGCCTGGCCGATGAAGTTCTCCACCGACGAGAAGCCGGCGCCGATCTGGAAGGTGCCGGTGGCGCGCTCGGTGACCTCGATGTTGACGTCGAGCCGGTTGGGATCGCTCTCCGAGGCCTTGGTCGACAGCTCGACCTTCTCGAAGAAGCCGAGCGCCTGCACCAGGCGCTTACTGCGATCGAGACGGGTCTGGTTGTAGAGCTCGCCCTCGTAGACGCGCATCTCGCGGCGGATGACCTTGTCGCGCGTCTTGGTGTTGCCGCGGATGTTGATGTGGCCGAAGTAGACCTGGCTGCCCTTCTGCACCTCGAAGATGACGTCGACGGTCTTGGCGACGGCGTCGATGGCCGTCTGGCGGCAGGATGTTGACGTAGGCGTAGCCGGCGTCCTTGTAGATGTCGTTGAGGTTCTCGATGTCCTTGCCGAGCTTGGAGCGATTGAACATCTCGCCCGGACGCACGCTCATGTGCTTGAAGTACTCGTCCTTGGGCAGCAGCAGATCGCCGTGGAAGTCGATCTTGCCGATCTTGTAGCGCTCGCCCTCCTCGATCGGGATGGTGATGTAGAGGAACTCTTTGTCGCCCGAGAGCTCGATCTCCGGCTTGCCCAGCTTCACGTTGATGTAGCCGCGGTCGTAATAGAACGCGGTGATCAACAAAAGGTCGCGATCGAACGCGTCCTCGCGGTAGGTGCCCGACGAGGTGAGGAACGACAGCCAGCCGCCCTCCTGGGTGCCCATCGCCGACTTGAGCTCGGCGTCGCTGATGTGCTCGTTGCCGAGGAAGCGCACCTGGCGCACCTCGACCTTGGCGTGCTCGTCGACGTTGAAGTAGACGTCGACGTGGTTCTCGTCCTTGCGCTGGATGTCGGAGGTGACCTCGGCGAGGTAGTAGCCCTTCTCGACGTAGAGGTCCTTGATCTTCTCGACGTTGCGCTTGACCTTGGCCGGGTCGACGATGGTGTCCTTCTTGACGTCGAGGACCTCGTTGATCTTGTCGAGTCCGACCTCGTGCGCGCCGGCCACGTAGATCTTGCGGATGACCGGCTTTTCGCGCAGCAAGAAGGTCAGGTCGACCTTGCCGCCCGTCTCCTGCGCTTCGACCTGCACGTCCTCGAAGAATCCGAGGCGCCACACGGCGCGGATGTCGTCGCGCAGCCGCTCCGCGCTCAGCTTCTCGCCCGGCTGCGACTTGACGACGATGCGGATGGCGTCGTCCTCGGCCTTGTGGTTGCCCTTGAAGCGGAGCGCGCCGATGAGCCGCCCCTCGTACTCGAGGGTGCCGGGGGCGCGGCCGCCCTCCTGCGCGAAGGTCGGCGTGGCGAACGAGACGACGATTGCCGCCGCGAGCGAGGCGAGGCTACGCATGGCTGAACGGAGCGCTCGTCTCGTCGGAGATGACGCCGTCGACCATGCGCACGCGCCGTGGCAGGCGGGCCGCGAAGTCGGGGTTGTGCGTCACCACGACCAGCGTCATGCCGAAGTCGCGGTTGAGCTCGACGACGAGCTTGTGCATCTCCTCGCCGGTGTGCGTGTCGAGGTTGCCGGTCGGCTCGTCGGCCAGAAGGACGCGCGGCTCCATCACCAGCGCCCGCGCCAGCGCCACCCGCTGCTGCTCGCCGCCCGACAGCTCACCCGGACGATGCGTCATGCGCTGGCCGAGGCCCACGCGATCGAGGAGCTTCTTGGCGCGCAGGGTCGATTCGGCGCGACCCAGGCCGGCGATGAGCGCCGGCATGGCGCAGTTCTCGACCGCGGTGAACTCGGGCAGCAGGTGATGGAACTGGAAGACGAAGCCGATGGTGCGGTTGCGAAAGTCGGCCATCGCCGCCGGCGGCATGCGCGTGACCTCGACGCCGTCGTAGAAGACGGCGCCGGCCGAGGGCTGATCGAGCGTCCCGAGCACGTGCAGGAGCGTCGACTTGCCGGCGCCCGACGAGCCGACCACGGCCACCATCTCGCCCGCGCCGACCACGAGATCGATGCCGCGCAACACCTCGAGCTTTTGGCCGCCGTGGTCGTACGCCTTGCGCAATTGCCGGATCTCGACGCGGGCCCCACTCACTGTCGCTCCGTTCGCTCGCTTCGGCGCCGCGCGCCAGGTCGGTTCGCTGCACTCGCCCGAAGGGCGCGAAAGCCCCGCGCCTCCGCTCGCTCACTCATGAAGGTTGCGCAGCATACTGCAATTGACCTGGATTTGAAGCAAAAGGTTGCTTGCGAAAATCGGGATTTAGCGACGGAGACCGTCGACGGGACGCAGGCGCGCCGCCATCCACGCCGGATAGAGCGTGGCCAGAAGCGCGATGGCCAGCGCGGCGGCAAAGACGGCGGCGATCTCGTAGGGGTTCATCTTCACCGGCAGCGTGGTGATGTAATAGACGTCCGTGTTGAGCGGGATGCCGAAGCGGGCCAGCGCCAAGCAGGCGGCGATGCCGGCGGAGATGCCGGTGACCGTGCCGATGCCGCCGATGAGCAGGCCCAGCACCATGAACGCGCCCAGCACGGTGCCGTCGCGCGCGCCCATCGACTTCAAGATCGCCACCTCCTTGCCCTTCTCCAGCACGAGCATGATCCCGTTGGCGATGATGGAGAACGCAGCGACCAGGATGCCGAAGCACAAGAGCACGAACATGAGGATCTTCTCGATCTTCAGCGCCGAGAAGAGGCTGCGGTTGAGCTGCTTCCAGTCCTCCACGTCGTAGCCCTTGCCGGCGATGCGGTCGAGCTCCGCCATGACCGGCTCGGTGCGATCGGGATCGGCGAGCTTGAGCTCGATGCCGTGGACCTCGCCCGGCATGTTGAAGAACTTCTGCGCGTCCGGAAGCGTCATGTAGACGTACTTGGTGTCGTACTCGAACATGCCGCTGAAGAACTCCCCGGCGACGCGAAACGGCTTGGACTTCGGGATCGCGCCCGACGGACCGATGTCGCCGAACGGCGAGACGATGTTGACGTCGTCACCAAGAGAGAGCCGCAGGCTCTTGGCCAGCTCGCGCCCGATGATGACGCCGGGCACGACGCGCCGCTCGAACTTGAGGGCGCCCGCAGGCGGCTTGTCGTCCTCCTCTTCGGTGCCGTGCGACCCGGCCTTGCCGTGAGCCTTACCGGCGGCCTCCTTGCCGGCGGCCTCCTTGCCGGCGGCCTCGCCCTTGGCGACGGCCTTGGGCTTGCCGGCGGCCTCGTCCTTGCCGGCGGCCCTGTCCTTGCCGGCAGCCTTGTCCTTGCCGACGACCTTGTCCTTGCCGGCAGCCTCGTCCTTGCCGACGACCTCGTCCTTGCCGGCAGCCTCGTCCTTGCCGGCAGCCTTGTCCTTGCCGGCAGCCTCGTCCTTGCCGGCAGCCTTGTCCTTGCCGGCAGCCTCGTCCTTGCCGGCAGCCTCGTCGTCGTCGTCGTCGAAGATCGTCGGCCCGCCGACCCCCACCAGCTTCTGCGGCTCGCGGAGGTACTCGAGCCCGCCCACGTCGGTGTTCTTGACCAGGTCGGTCACCTGCCCCACCGTCGCCGGATCGATCCCCTTGACCACCACGCCCGACAGGTTCGACTGCGACGAGATCATCACCTCGTTCGTCACGTAGGGCGTGGCGCCGATGACGCCTTTGACGTGGGCGAACCGATCGCGCAGCCGCGTGTAGTCGGTGAACGGCGTGTCCACCTTGGTCACGACGATGTGCGCGTTGTTGCCCAGGATCTTGCGCTTCAGATCGCTCTCGAAGCCCGACATGATGCTGAGCACGATCACCATCGCCGCCGACGCCAGGAACAGCCCGGTGATGTTGAGCGACGTGAAGATGGTCAGCCGCCGCACCAGCAGCGTCACGTACAGCACGACCGTCAGGAGGATGATCAAGCCCAGGCGCGAGGCCTGAAAGACCTGTAGATACTGCGCGCGAAAGTCCATCCCCCGCGGGCTGTGCGCCCCCGCCACCCACGGCAGCACCGCCCAGTTCGCCGCCAGCAGCGCACCCACGACCAGCGCCGGAATGAACACCGTCCAGCGGCGCTTCTTGCCGAGGACGAAGTAGCGCATGGCGATGAGCCGCTGCACGGAGAGCATCTACGGCTGCCCCTTTGAGGTTAGGCTCATGGCTCGTCCGGCCGCATCTGCGGGAAGAAGATGACGTCGCGGATCGACGCCTGGTTGGTCAAGAGCATGACCAGGCGATCGATGCCGATGCCCTCGCCCGCCGTCGGCGGCATGCCGTACTCGAGCGCGCGGCAGAAGTCCTCGTCGTAGTCCATCGCCTCTTCGTCGCCGCCGGCCTTGGCCTTGGCCTGCGCCTCGAAGCGGCCGCGCTGATCGATCGGATCGTTGAGCTCGGAGAAGGCGTTGGCGAACTCGCGTCCGACTACGAACAGCTCGAAGCGATCGGTGAAGCGCGGATCCTTGTCGTTGCGCCGCGCCAGCGGCGAGGTCTCGATCGGATACTGGGTGACGAACGTCGGCTGCTCGAGCGTACCCTCGACCCGCTGTTCGAAGGCGTCGACGAGCGCCTTGCCGGTCAGCTCCGGGTCGCCGACGAGCTCCTGGATCGACGCCCGGCGGAACGGCGCCTTGAGCGACAGCTTGTGCCCCTGGTACTCGATTTCGGTCGTCCCGCACACGGCGAGCGCCAGCGCCTCGAAGAGCTGCTCGGTCAGGACCATCAGATCTTCATAGGTCGCGTAGGCCTGGTAGAACTCGATGGTCGTGAACTCGGGGTTGTGCGTGCGGTCCATCCCCTCGTTGCGGAACAGCCGTCCAATCTCGTAGACGCGATCGATCCCGCCGACCACCAGGCGCTTCAAGTCGAGCTCGGTGGCGATGCGCAAGAACAGATCGATGCCGAGCGCGTTGTGGAACGTCTTGAACGGCCGTGCCGCCGCGCCCCCGTTGGTCGACAGGAGCATGCGCGTCTCAGACTCGACGTAGCCGCGCTCGTCGAAGAAGCGGCGAATGGTCGAAACGATCTTGGCGCGCTTGCGGAAGACCTCGACCTTGTCGGGGTGCACGATGAGGTCGAGGTAGCGCTGTCGATAGAGCAGGCCGACGTCCGTCACGTCGGCGCCCTCTTGCAGCACCTTGCCGGGCAGCGGGCGGATCGCCTTGGTCAGAAGGCGCAGGGTCTCGCACTTGAGCGCGCGCTTGCCCTTGCGCGTCCGGAACAGCGGCCCGGCCGCGCCGACGAAGTCGCCGAGCCCGAGCTCCTTGGCGACCGCGAACGCCTCGGCGTTGTCGGCCTTCACGTAGAGCTGGAGCAGTCTGGCCGCCATCTCCGCGTAGAAACAGGAAGCGCGCCTTGCCCATCTCGTTGACCTGCACCAGGCGTCCGGCGCTGGCATAGCGCGGTGACTCGGGCGTGATGCCGTCCTCGGGAGGGAGCCCCTCCTCGCCCGGCAGGTCGGCGATCGCGTGGGTGGCGCGAAAGTCGTTGGCATAAGGGTTGATGCCGCGCTCGCGCAGCGCCTCCGCCTGCTCTTGCCGCGCCCGCATTTGTCCTTCGAGATCCGAGCTTTCAGTAGACATGCACTCTCACAAACGACTCACAAGTTATCCACAGGCGTCTTCGACGGCACTGGGAAGGTTATCCACAGCCCTTCGCAAAAATTTTACGCCTTGGATGAAACCGCCATGGCGTCCGGCTCCTGGCCCTGTAGCAGATACGCTTGGATGAACTCATCGATCTCGCCGTCGAGCACGCGCGTCGACGTTGCCGATCTTCAGCTCGGTGCGGTGATCGTTGACCATGCGTGTACGGCGCCAGCACGTACGAGCGGATCTGCGAGCCCCACTCGATCGCCTTCTTCTGCGCGTGCACGTCGCCCATCTTGGCCGCCTTCTCCTGCTCCTGCCGCTCGTAGAGCTTGGCGCGCAGCATCTTCATCGCCGTCGAGCGGTTCTTGTGCTGCGAGCGCTCGGTCTGGCACGCGACGACGATGCCGGTCGGCTTGTGGATGATGCGCACCGCCGACTCGGTCTTGTTGACGTGCTGCCCGCCGGCGCCGCCCGAGCGGAAGGTCTGGACCTCGATGTCCTCGTCGTGGATCTCGATCTCGATGGTGTCGTCGAGGTCGGGATAGACGAACACCGCGGCGAACGAGGTCTGGCGGCGCGCGTTGGCGTCGAACGGCGAGATGCGCACCAGGCGGTGCACGCCGTTCTCCGCGCGCAGGTAGCCGTAGGCCCACTCGCCCTCGACGGTGAACGAGGCCGCTCTTGATGCCCGCCTCTTCGCCGGGCTGATGGTCGAGCATCTCGATCTTGTAGCCCTTGCGCTCGCACCAGCGCAGTGTACATGCGCAAGAGCATCTCGGCCCAGTCCTGCGCGTCGACGCCGCCGGCGCCGGCGTTGATGCTGACGAGCGCGCCGGCGCGATCGTTCTCGCCCGACGAGCATGCGGCGAACTCCATCTTGCCGATGGCGGCTTCGACGGCGGCCGTCATGCCCTCGGCCTCCTTGGCCGAGGCCTCGTCGCCCGCCTCCTCGGCGAGCTCGAGCAGCACCAGCGCATCGTCGAGCGCGCGCCGCTGCTTGTGCCAGGAGTCGGCGACGTCGCGCCGCTGCGCCTGCTCCTTGAGCAGCGCCTGCGCCTTCTGCTGATCGTTCCAGAACTCGGGTGCGCCGGCGATCTGATCGATCTCGGCGACACGTCTCAGCGCGCTGTCGACGTCAAAGACTCCCTCGGAGCGAATCGAGCTCGGCTCCGAGGGTCGCGATGCGCTCCCGTAGGGGTTTGGTTTCCACGCTGAGGGTTCTAGCGAGATCGAGAGAGTGGCCAGTCCTTCAGGCACGAGCGCGTTAGCGGGCCAAAGCTGGCGAGCGGTCGTAAGACCACCTGCAGCCAGTCCTCGGCTATCGCAAGCGCTCGCGCTCATAAAGCGCGCGATCCGCATCGCCATCCGTCACCCTTCGTCAGTTAACGACGCGCTTCAACGAAGCGATCATACCTGGCCGGAACTCCACGGGATAATGTCCCGTGAAGCAGGCGTCGCAGTAGGCGGCACCGGGGAGCGCCTTGCCCTGCTGCGGCGGACCGACCGAGGCGACCGCGTTCATCATGCCGTCGCGCGAGAGGTAGCCGAGCGAGTCGCAGGTGATGTAGCGGGCGATCTCCTCGAGCGTGTGCGACGACGCGATCAGCTCCGAGCGCGTCGGCGTGTCGATGCCGTAGTAGCAGGGGTGCGTCGTCGGCGGCGACGCTGATGCGCAGGTGCACCTCGCGCGCGCCCGGCGTTGCGCAGCATCTTGACGATCTTGCGCGAGGTGGTGCCGCGCACGATCGAGTCGTCGACGACCACGACGCGCTTGCCCTGCGACGACCTCGCGCACGGCGTTGAGCTTGAGCTTGACGCCGAAGTGGCGGATCGACTGCTGCGGCTCGATGAAGGTGCGCCCGACGTAGTGCGAGCGGATGAGCCCCATGGTCGAACGGGATGCCGCTCTGCCGCGCGTAGCCGATCGCCGCCGGCACGCCCGAGTCCGGCACCGGGATGACCACGTCGGCCTCGACCGGGTGCTCCTTGCGCGAGCTGGCGGCCGAGCGCCTCGCGCGCGCGGTAGACGAGCGGCCGTCGATGAGCGAGTCGGGCCGCGCGAAGTAGACGTGCTCGAAGACGCAGAACGTGCTTGCGGCTCGCTCGGTCGCAGCGGCCGCACGCGCGCAGGCCCTTGGCGTCGACGACGACCATCTCGCCCGGCTCGACCTCGCGGATGAACTCGGCCTCGATGAGATCGAAGCGCGCAGGTCTCGGACGCGAAGACGAAGGCGTCCTTGAGCCGCCCGAGCACCAGCGGGCGGAAGCCGTGCGGGTCGCGCACGCGCGATCAGCTTCGACTCGGTGAGGAAGACGCAGCGAGTAGGCGCCGTCGACGTTGCGCAGGGCGTTGACGATGCGGCTCTCGATGTCCGGCTCGCGGCCGCGGGCCAGGAGGTGGACGATGACCTCGGTGTCGCTCGTCGACTGGAAGATGCGAGCCGTCGAGCTCGAGCTTGCGGCGCAGATCGGCGGCGTTGACCAGGTTGCCGTTGTGCGCGACGCCGATGCGTGCCGTGGGCGTACTCGACGGCGAACGGCTGGGCGTTGCGGATGCTCGAGCCGCCGGCGGTCGAGTAGCGGACGTGGCCGATGGCCAGGTCGACCGGGGAGCTGCTCGAGCTCGCCCGCGCGAGAAGGCGTCGGAGACGAGCCCCATGCTGCTTGCACTGGTGAAAGCGGTCGCCGTCGGACGTGACGATGCCGGCCGCTTCCTGGCCCGCGGTGCTGGAGCGCGTGGAGCCCGAGGTAGGTGATGTTGGCCGCCTCGGGGTGGCCGTAGACGCCGACGATGCCGCACATGACGTTAACCCTCCAACGGGAGACGGTGATTTAACACACGCCAGCCGCGTTCGCCACGGTTTTCGCGGTGGAAGACGCGCCCTTGGCGCTCCGGTTGCGACGCTCGCCAGCGACGAGGTACGGTGTGGCGACAAGATCGAAAGGAGGGCGCATGCCGCCTACCGGATCGAACGGCAAGATCTGTTACCTCGAGCTGCCCGCAGGCGACATCGATCGCTCGGCCGGGTTCTATCGCGCGGTCTTCGGATGGCAGACGCGCCGGCGCGGCGACGGTCACCTGGCGTTCGACGACTCGACGGGCCAGGTGAGCGGCACCTGGGTGACCGGGCGGCCGGCCTCGGCGCAGCCCGGGCTGCTCGTCTACATCATGGTCGACAGCATCACGGCGACAGTCGAGGCCGTCGTCGCCAACGGCGGGGAGATCGTGCAGCCCGTCGGCGCCGACGCGCCCGAGATCACGGCGAGGTTCCGCGATCCCGGGGGAAACGTCATTGGCCTGTATCAGGAGCCCAACAGAGAAAGGTAGAGAGCGAAGGCGAGAGCAGCGAGTGCGCGCAGGCGCAGCGGGGATTGGAGAACGGAAAACGGTTGGCGACTCGACTGAAACACCGGGAATGCGGGTTCCCCTTCGAAGGATTCAGACTCGAACCGGTTGCACAATCGCCGTCACCGACGACCGTGCTGCCTCTCATGGAGTTCACGGCTCTTCAGGGTCTTGATATGCGCTCGGCTGCCGGGGTCATTGGGTTCCCCGGGCCCGGTTTGTCCTCGTCGTTTCCGACGGGACTGCCGGTCTCCACCGCGCGCCGTCCGCCGCTTGCTTGCGCTTACGGCTTCATCCCCTCGTGAGCTTCGCTCCCCTTCAGAGTCCTCCGTTTCGTGTCCGCCGTCGGTGTCTCCACCGCCAGCGCCTTCCTTGGGGTCCACGGTCCCTCTTCGCGACATCACCGACTGGCGTCCGTGCACCGAGCGTCCCAGCTCTCGGCGCCTTTCCGTCCGCGGCGTTTCTCACGCCCCCGACGGCTTTCTCCGCCAACCGGCTCGTGGGTTTGTTTCACCCCACTGCCACGTCCAGGGTTTGCCCTTCAGGGGTTTTCCCTCGCGAGCAGCCGCGCCGACTCGTCGTCGTCGCTTCTCATGCCCTCTTGCCGTTGGCGCCGATCCGCTGACGATGTTGCCACCGCCTCCACGAACCGTCGTCTCGACCTCAGGGCTTTGCTCCACTCGCGAATCCGTTGCCGCCGCTTCAGCTATTAACCGTTGCGACGACTCGATCCCCTCTTGAGCTTCGCCTCCTCCAGGTTCTCCGTCTCGCCGCCGTACGAACGCCTTCACGTCCGTTCTCGCTCGTGACCTTCGCGCGCGCTGGTCAGGACCCCGCTGCGCTGGCCTTCAGCGATTATCGTCGTCGAGCCCGACAGTCTCTCGCGAGGCTGCCGACCTGCTCGAGGTTTTGTGCCTGTCATCCACCTTGCGGCTTCCGACGAGGCTTCCGCTTTACCTCCCGGCGTCTCAATCGAGCCGCCAACCGTTTTCGGATTCAATCACTTTGCGAGGGTTGTGCCACAGCTGCGCAAACGCGAAAAAACTTCTCGTTGAATGTTCCTGCGTAGTTGAGCTTGTGGACAAGGTTGTGAATGGAGTTGTGATTTGCTGTGAGTCAGGACAGGCATTGTGGATAACAGGTGGACAAGGTGTTGACCGCCCCTGCGCGCCGCCGCGCTTTCGCGTGCTTGGCTTTCCACTGTCGCAATTTCCGACGACCAGCGTCGCTGTCGCGCGACTAGACAGTTTGAAACAGCCGCGCCGCGTTCGCGCCGCAGATTCTTTCGCGCGCGTCCGCCGAGACGTTGCCCTCCAGCCAGCGCAGCTCGCGGTCCCACTCGTAGGGGATGTTCGGGAAGTCGGTGCCGTAGAGGATGCGGTCGGCGTGGCGCTCGATCAGCGCCGGATCGATGCGCCGCTCGAAATACCCGCCGAGCAGCATGGTGGTGTCGAGGTACAGGTTGGGGAAGTCGGCCAGCATGGCGAAGTAGGCCTCCTCCTCGTCGTCACCCAGGTGGGGAATGATCATCGTCAACGAGGGATGCCGCTCGAGCGCCCGGCGGGTGGCCGCGGCCGAGCAGAGCTGGTGGATGTCGACCCCGTAGGCGGCGAGGCAGGGCTGGCGGCCGGCGTGGATGACGACCGGAACCGCGGCGGCGGCGGCGCGCGCGTAGAGCGGATCGAGGCGCGGATCGTCGGGGCCGAGCTTCTGCACGTGGCAGTGGATCTTGAAGCCGCGCAGGCCGAGCCGCAGCGCCTCGTCGATGATGGCGGCGGCGTCGGGCTCGCCGGGCAGCACGGTGCCGAGGGCGATCAGCTCGGTCGGGTGGGCGTGGGCGAGCTCGGCCATGAAGCGGTTGAGCTCGCGAGCCATCTCGGGCACATGCGAGTAGCAGAGCCCAACGATGCGCGCGACGCCATGCGTGCGGAAGTGTTGCAGCACCTCCTCGGCGTACAGCCGGTATCGAATGTTCCACGCATGGCGATCGAACCAGCGCCAGATGGCGTCGAACACGCGCGGCGGGAAGAGATGGACGTGGGAGTCGATGATCAAGCGCGCCTCGGCTGCACCCATTATAATGATGTCGTGTTGCATTTTGCGTTCGCCGACGGCGCCATTGGCTACGACTGCGTGGCGTGCGGGGCGCAATGCTGCAAGGGGCTCGGCTTCGCGCTCGCAGCCGGCGAGTTGGTGCCGCTGTTGACACGCGCGCCCGGGCTCGGGCCCTTCGTGCAGCCGATGCGCGGCGCGGTGCACGTGCTCGATCTCGAGGACGGCTGCTGGGCGCTGGCCGATGACGGGCGTTGCAGCGTCGAGCAGGCGCACGGGCGGCAGGCCAAGCCGTCGACCTGCCGGCTGTTCCCCGTCAATCGCCTGTTGCGCCTCGGCGACACGCTGGTCGTCGACCTGCAGCTGACGCACTGCCCGCTGGTCGACGCGCGGACGACGCCGGGGCCGCGTACGGTGATCCGTTGGGACGAGATCGCGCGCGATCTGGAATCCGCGGGGGCGGGCGCGATCGCCTTCGATACCCGCCCGCTGGCGGGCGCGCCCTCCGATTGGTTGGCGCACGAGGCGGCGGCACGCGACCGGGCGGACGCGTGGGCGCCGGCGTGCCCGTCGTGGCCGGCGTGGCGGCGCTTCTTCGGCGTCGACGACGCGGAGGCGGCGCGGCTGGAGGCGGCGGTGCTGCCGCTGTATCGGCTGGCGATGCCGTCGCTGCGGATGAACCTGTTGACGCTGCCGGGCGCGCCGCCCTACCCGGGCCTGATGCGCACGATCGAAGCGCAGCTCGCCGCCGGCGCCTGGCTGGCCTGCTTGTCGGCGCGCGCCGGTCGGGCGCCTTCGTTGCGCGGGATTGCGGAGCTGTGGCGCAGCATGCCGCTCGTGCGCGAGCTGCTCGCGCGCTGGGAGACGCAGGTGACCTTGGCCAACGGCGTGGCGCCCGACTCGACGCCGCCCGAGGTCGCCGCCGCCTGGCCGCTGTTGCAGAAGCGCGCGACGGCGGTGCCAATCGGCGAGGCGCTGGCGTCGACGACGCTGGCGCCGCTGCTACGGCCGCTCTTGCTGCGCCTGGCGTCAGATCGCGTCCGCTAAAGGCAATGCTGTTCACCTTCGGCGGGTGATGCGGCCGGCGTGGGCCGCGGAGGTAGTGAGGCGCCATCCCGGCGGCGTGGAGGGCGCGGTCGCGCGAAGCGCGACCAGCACGCCTGCCTCCAGGCGCGCCACGGGAGGGGTCTGTGCTTGCCTCGTGGGGCCACTTCATAGTCGGACTCCGACGCCGGCAGCGCCCCTTACTACCTCCGCGGCCCACGCCGGCCCGGTACTACTCGGCCAAAGGGAACGGCATTACCGCTAAAGGAAGTCGACGCGCGACTCGGCGCCGGCGAGGTTCTGCTGCTGGCGCGTGTCGGCGAGGTTGCTGACGTACTCGAGCAGCTGCGGGTAGGTCAGCATCACCTCCTGGAAGCGAGCGCGCGGCAGCTCGAGCGCCCAACACTTGGTGCGCATCTCGATCGTCGCCGACGCGGGGCCGCGCGTCAGAAGCGAGATCTCGCCGAAGACGTCGCCCGGGCAGAGGCGCGCCACCTCGGAGGCGCCGCGGGTCACGCGCGCCTCGCCACACAGGAGGAGGAAGAGCCCGGGCGCGCGCTCGCCCTCGACGATGGCGCGCATGCCGGGCTCGAGCTCGAGGAAGAGGAAGCGATCGGCGAGCGCGCGCGCTTCGTCGGGCGCGAGCGAAGAGAAGAGCGCGGAGGCGCCGAGCAGGCGGTCGAGTAGACGATCGCGGAAGAAGCGCAGGAGCGTCTTTAGGACCTCGGGCGAGCGACGCACGATCTCGGAGACCAGGTCGCGCGAGATCTCGAGGAGCTGCGTCGGCTCCGCGGCGACCACGGTGGCCGAGCGCGGGAAGTTGGTCAGAAGCGCCAGCTCGCCGAAGAAGGCGCCTTCGCCGAGCGACGCCAGCTCGCGCATCGGCGCTTCGGTCACCACCTGGACGCGGCCGCGCACGACGATGAAGAGCGAGCCCCCTTCGCCGCCCTGGCGCATGACGATTTCGCGCGGCTCGCAGTCACGCACCTCGACCCGCTCGATGACGTAGCGCAGATCGTCGGCGCCGAGCGACGAGAGCAGCGGGATCTTCGGCAACGACGGCAGCGAGGACGACGCCGGGGGCGCGTCGTCCATGACGCCGCTGAAGTCGGCCTCTTCGTCGAGCGAGATCTCGTAGGCCGACGGCTCGGCCTCGGCGGCGGCGGCGGTCAGATCGGCGACGGAGAACTGCTGCGAGCGGTGGGCGCTGAAGATCTGCGCCAGCGGCAGCGCGTCGAGCGGCGTGTCGATGGCGGGCGGCCCGGCTTCGGCGACCGGAACCGCGGCCGGCCGCGCCCTGGGCAGCGGCCCGGCAGCGACGGCGGGCGGCACGGCTGCGGCCGGAGACGGCACCGCTGCGGCCGGAGGCGGCACGGCTGCGGCCGGAGGCGGTGCGACAGCGACGGCGGACGGCGGTACGACAGCGACGGCGGGCGGTCGCGGCACGAGCGCGAAGTTGCCTGACGCCGTGCGCCCGAGGTCGACGGGCGGCACCAGCGGCACCCTGCCCGCCGGCGCGACCCCTTCGCGCTTGGCGTAGAGCTCGGCGAGCATCGCCTGCGTCGCCGTATGCTTGGCGTCGAGCTGCAGCACCACCTTGCAGACCGCGATCGCCTTGAGCAGGAAGCCGCCCTGGGCGTAGCCCGCGGCGGCCAGCTCGAGCTCGCGCACCGCCTGCGCCGCGTCGGGGAGCTTGCGGAAGGACTCGCCGGCGCGCTGGTGCCAGTCGGGATCGTTCGGTTCGGCGGCGGCGATCTGCAAGTAGAGCTCGGCCGCCTTGCCGTACTGCCGCTTCTCCACCGCCTTGGTGGCCTGATCCTTCAGCTTGCGTAGATCGAGCTTGGCCATCGTCGCCCACTTTACTGTAAGCTCGACGGCGATGCCACAACCGCTGCGCCCGCCGCCGTACGCCATCGATGCGCGCAGCTTGGAGGAGGAGTCCCGCGTCGAGGTGTTCACCGCCGGTGGTCCGGGCGGGCAGCATCGCAACAAGACGCAGAACGGCGTGCGGCTGCACCATGCGCCGAGCGGGCTCATCATCAGCGCCACCGAGCGGCGCAGCCTGGAGGCAAACCGGCGCGCGGCGTTCGAGCGGCTCGCCGAGCGGCTGCGCAAGCTCAACCACGTGCCCAAGCGGCGCAAGGCGACGCGGCCGGGCAAGGGGGCCGTCGAGCGGCGGCTGCTCGGCAAGGCGCACGCCTCGCGCACCAAGGCGGCGCGCCGGCGGCCGCACGACGACTGACCACCGATGCGTCAGCGACGGCGATAGACGCCGCCGATCATGGGCGCCAGGAGGCGGCCGCCGTCGGCGTCGGTGCGTAGCGAGAGCGCGATGCCGGCGCGGCGCATGAGCGACAGCGCGTACGACAGCGCGCGCCACATCGTGCGCGGCAGCCGCCGGGCGAGGCGCGAGAGGTTGACGCAGCCGAGGTCGATGAAGTCCAGGTAGCGCGCGGGCGCGGCGGGGACGAGGCCGGCCGCGGCGTGCGCGGCGTCGAGCGACGACGGGGTGTGCACGACGTGGCGGGCGAAGGTGTCGGGATCGGCGAGCGCCTGCACGGCGCCGTTGAGGCCGCCGAGGTTGGGGACGAGCGTGACGACGACGCCCGCCGGCGCCGCCAGCTCCAAGAAGCGCTCCATCACCGCCCCCGGCGCCGGGAAGTGCTCGACGAAGCCGCCCGAGTAGACGACGTCGAAGGCGTGCGCCGGGAGCTTCGCGCGATCGAACAGATCGCCCTCGACGAGGGTCACGCGGTCGCGCACGTCGGCGGCGGCGCGGGCGGCGAGCTCCAGGCCCGGGCGCGAGAAGTCGATGCCCCACGCGTCGGCGCGGAGCGTGCGCGCGACGTGGCCGGGCCACTGCGAGCCGCCGGCGCCGATCTCGACGAAGCGCCGGCCGGGGCCGAGGTTCGCGGCGAAGGCTGCCACCAGGAAGCGGTCGGTCATGGCCTGGAGCACACGCGGCGACGGCGCGCTGGCGTAGTCATCGGTGAACTGCCAGACCTCGTTCCAATAGAGCTGGTCGGTGAGCGCGGGCTGCATAGAACTCTCCTGGATGAGTTGTGGGCACCGAGCTGGAGAAGAACAGAGGAGGACGCGCCGGAGATTCGTGGGAGCCGCACTGTTGGCCCTGTTGGCGACGGCGCCGGCGGCGCCGGCCCAGGAGGGGCCGCCGATCGCCGCGCGCGCCGTCGGACCGATGGTGCAGCTGTTTCCCACGTCGGTGCCGGCGGGCGAGCCGGAGGCGAAGCTGGAAGCGGCGCGCGGCGAGTGGGAGCCGTTTCAGATCGCGGTGCACGCGTCGGACGGCGCGCTCCGCGGCGTGCGCGCCGAGGCGACGGCGCTCGGCGGCGCGGGCGAGCTGGCGGCGCCGCGGCTGTATCGCGTCGCCTACCTCGACGTGAAGACCCCCTCGTCGGTCGAGGGGCACGCGGGGCGCTGGCCGGACGCGCTCATCCCCGACGTCGACGCCTACGCCGGCGAGAAGCGGCGCGCCTTCCCCTTCGACGTGCCGGCGGGCGAGACGCGCGCGATCTGGGTGGAGCTGTTCGTGCCCACTTCGGCGACGCCCGGCACCTATCACGGCCGCGTGCGCGTGACCGCCGACGGGCACCGCGCGACGACCATCCCCCTGGAGCTCCTGGTGCACCGGTTCGCGCTGCCAAAGTCTGCGTCGCTGCCGGTGACCTTCGGCTTCTCCGCGGGCGCGGTGGCCAAGGCGCACCCGGGCTTGTCGGCGGCGGCGACGCGGCGGCTCGTCGAGCAGTACGAGGTGGCGCTCTTGCGCCATCGCATCTCGGCGCAGGGCGGCACCATGGAGCCGGCGCCCTGGACCGCCGCGAACGGACGCGTCACCATCGACTGGGCGCCGTACGACGCCGAGGTCGGGCCGTTCCTCGACGGCACGGCCGATCGCGGCGGCCCGGCCGAGGGCGCGCGCTGGACGGCGTTCGACTTCCGCGTGCCGCAGAAGCTCCAAGGCGCCGAGCGCGCCGCCTACGCGCAGAAGCTGGCGGCGCACCTGCGCGCCCGCGGCTGGCTCGATCGCGCCTTCGACTACACCTATGACGAGCCGCCCGAGGATCAGCTCGGCGAGGTGCGCCGTCGGGCCGCCGCCCTGCACCGCGCCGCACCCGCGGTGCCGCGACTGGTGACGCGCGTCCTCGATCCGACGACTCTACGGCGCGGTCGACATCTGGTGCCCGGTGGTCAACTTCGTCGATGACAAGGCGGGCAACTCCAACTCACCTGCACGCGCCGCGTACGACGAGCGCCTGCGGCGCGGCGAGCGCATCTGGTGGTACCAGGCGTGCATGAGCCACGGCTGCAACATCGTGGGCGGCTCCTACTTCACCGGCTGGCCGAGCTACGCCGTCGACGCGCCGGCGATGAGCCACCGCATCTTCGAGTGGCTGACATTCCGCTACCACATCGGCGGCGAGCTGTACTACGACACCGTCGAAGCGTATGCCGCGGGCAAGGATCCGTGGCGCGACCAACGGCTCTTCGGCGGCAACGGCGACGGCACCCTCTTCTACCCCGGCCGCGCGCGCTCTCTCGGCGGCGCGAGCGACTTCCCCGTGGAGAGCATCCGGCTGGCGCTGATTCGCGAGGGGCTCGAGGACTACGAATACCTGCGGCTGTACGCGCGCGTCGCCGGCGCCGCCGAGGCCGGGGCGCTGGCGGCGAGCATCGCCGACAAGACCTATCGCTGGGAGCACGACGCCGGCCGCCTGTTCGCCGCCCGCCACAAGATGGCGGAAGCGATCGACCGCGCGGTTGCACCGGGCGGCGGAATCGGCGTTACTGCTCGCTAGTGTCGCCCCGCCCTGCCTCCGACTCGCTCCCGCCGAGATGCAGCGCTCGCCGCAGGACGCGCTCGCCGCGGCCACTTGCAGCGCGCCCCGACCACAGAGGCCCCGCGCGCGCTGCCCCGCTGGGCGAGCTCCGCGGCACCGGCAAGGGGCAGAATCGAGCGCAGCGGCGCGGTGGCGAGGACTGTTTGAGCCCAGCGGGGCAGCGCGCGTGGGGCCGGACGCGCCCCCCTGCCGTGCCCGCGCCCAGAGCCTACCTGCTGGCGCGCCTGCTCTGCCTCTCGCTGCTGCTCCCTGCCTGCGCCTCCTCCGAGTCGCGCCTGCGCTTCGTCTCCTCCTACCCGACGCAGGCGTCGTGGTCGCTGGTCGTCGACGACCGGGCGCGCGCCGCCGAGATTCTGGATCGACGGGCGCCCGCGCACCGACGGCTGCGACCGCGTGCGCACGCAGATCCGCTGCGAGCTGCGCGGGCTGTTCCCCGGCGGGCACACGCTCGAGCTGCGCGTCGCCGGCGCGGTGCTGCGCCGCTCGGTGCTCATCGGCGCGCCCTGGCGCGACAAGCTGGCGCTGGTGCGCGTACGCGACGAAGACGAAGCCGAGGCGGCGGCCAAGGCCGGCGCCGACGGCGTCATCATCGTCGGCGGCGATTGGAAGCCGATCGTCGATGCCGCGCACAAGGCGGGGGTGCGCGCGCTCGTGGTCGGCAACGCCGGCGCGCTCGAGTGGGCCGGCGCCGACGGCGTCGTCGGCGGGGTCATCCCGCCCGCGCTGGCGTCGCGCTTTCCCGAGGCGCGCGCGCTGCCGTGGCCGCCCGAAGCCCAAACCAGCGACCAGGCGCGCGCCCTGCTCGAGCGCGGCAACGTCATCGTCACCCGCGAGGCGTTCGACGCGCTCCGCGAGCGCCGGCACCGTCGCGTCTTCTACTGAGCGGGCGGCGTTCGTCAGCGCTTCTTGAGCCCGAACTCGGCCAGGCGCAGCTCGAGCACCCGGCGGCTGGTGCCGAGGCGGCGCGCGATCTCTTCGTTGGACCGGCCGGCCCAGGCGGCGAGCGCGCGCACCAGCAGCTGGCGCTCGAGCTCCTTGGTGACCGCGGCGAGGCGGCTCCAGCCGTCCTGCACCGCCGGGCCGATGAGCGCGTCCAGGCTCGGCGCCGCCAGCGGCCGCGTCCCCGACGGCAGCGGCAGGTCGGCGAGCAGGATCTCGTCACCGTCGGCGAAGACGGTGGCGCGCTCGATCAGGTTCTCGAGCTCGCGCACATTGCCGGGGAAGCGGTATGCCGCCAGCGCGTCGAACGCCGCCGGCGCCAGCCGCTTCTTCGCCACGCCGAGCTCGGCCGCCTTCTCGGCGAGGAACAGCTCGCACAAAAGCGGCAGATCCCCCGCGCGCTCGCGTAACGGCGGCGGCGTCACCTCGACGACGTTGAGCCGGTAGTACAGGTCCTCGCGAAAGCGCCCTTCGGCGATGGCCCGCGGCAGGTCCTGATTGGTGGCGGCGATGACGCGCAGATCCACGTGGATGGTCTCGAGCCCGCCCACGCGCTCGAAGCTGCGCCCCTCGAGCGCGCGCAAGAGCTTGGTCTGCAGCGCCGGCGACATATCGCCGATCTCGTCGAGGAAGATGGTGCCGCCGTCGGCCTGCTCGAGGCGGCCGATCTTGGTCTTGTGCGCGCCGGTGAACGCGCCGCGCTCGTGGCCGAACAGCTCCGATTCGAGCAGCTCGGCCGACAGCGCCGCGCAGTTGACGGCGACGAACGCGCGGTCGCGCCGCTTGCCGAGCTTGTGGATGGCGCGCGCCACCAGCTCCTTGCCGGTGCCCGACTCGCCGGTGACCAGCACGGTGGCGTCGGCCTCGGCGGCCCGCTCGACGACGTGAAACAGGCGGCGCATCGGCTCGGAGCGGCCGACCATCTCGCCCAGACGATCGGCGGCGCCGGCGCGCAGCTTGCGGGCAAACCGGCTCGGGCGCATCTGCATCAGCGCCGAGTCGACGGCGGCGCAGACCTCTTCGTTGGTGAAGGGCTTGATGAGGTACTCGTGGGCGCCCAGGCGCATGGCCTCGACGGCCGACTGCACCGTCGAGTAGGCGGTCATCATGATCACCTGCACGTCGAGGCGGGCGGCGCGTACGCGGCGCAGGACCTCGATGCCGTCGATGCCCGGCATCGACAGGTCGCACAGAAGGACGTCGGTCCCTTCATCCACTTCGCCAGGCTCGCCATCCGCCGCTGCGGCCGCCGGGCCCAGGAGCTTATGCAGCGCCTCCTCGCCCGAGCGCGCGGTGTCGACCTGGCGCCGCCCCTCGTCGGCCACGAGGATGGCCAGCGAGCGACACATGTTCGGCTCGTCGTCGACGACGAGGACGCGCGGCAGCACCGGCGCGTTCGAGGCGGTGAAGGCTTCGGACATCATAGACGCGACAGCGGGATGCCCCAGTTGAAGTGGATGCGCCCCGGAAAGTGGCTATACCACGGCGCCGTCTTCCAGCGCTCCTCCGCCAGCGTCTGCGTCAGCGGATAGGCGTACTCGATCGACAGCGGCCCGACGGGCGTGAGCAGGCGCAAAAGGCTGATGCCGATCGACTGCTTGAGGTCGGTCGACTTCGCCAGGTCCCAGCGGTTGAGGACCGTGCCCATGTCCCAGAAGATCGACCCCGCCCACACGATCGGCAGGCCGAGGAAGCTCTTGGCGATGGGGAACTGCAGCTCGACCGTGTTGACCAGCCGGATGTTGCCGCCCTCGGGGACGACGCGGAAGCCGGCGTCGCCCGGCAGCGGCGAGACGGAGCTGCGGATGATCTCGGTCTTGAGCTCGTCGGTGTCGTAGCCGCGCACCTGCGTGTCGCCGCCGGCGTAGAAGCGCTCGACCAGCGGCAGTGCCGGCGAATTTGTCGGCAGGCCGTCGTCGTAGCGCAGGTTGCCGATGAGCGTGAACTCGGTGGAGCGGATCTTGAACGGCAAGAGCGCCTGCGCCTGGCCCTGGAAGACGACGAACGGCGTAGAATTGAGCGCCGGCGGCGCGTACGAGACCGAGCCACCGAGGAGCCAACCCTTGACCGGCGCCAGCGGATTGGGCCGGCCGTCGGCGCCGACGCGGTGATCCCAGGCGACGCCGAGGACCGCCTTGACGGTCAGCGTGTTGTCGGGCACCGACGAGGTGTCGTTGTTCCCGATGAGGCGCAGGTAGGCGACGTTGATCTGCGAGAGGTAGACGTCGGCGCGCAAAAAGGTGCGCAGCATCGGGGTGATGTTGCGCGTCATGCCGGTCGAGCCGCCGTAGGTGAAGATGACGCCGAAGCGGGCGGTCACCTCCTGGCGCACCGACGCCGCCAGATCGTAGCGCCAGCCCGGGCCGAACGCGCGCGTGTCGGTGTAGCGCAACGAGGCGCCCATCGTGATCGGGTTGCCGAGGAGCGCCGCCAGGAACGCGAAGTCCCCCTTGAGCTCGAGCTGCGAGCCGTAGCCGAGGAAGTTCGACCACAGGTAGGTCGCCTGCAGGTAGGCGTAGTCGGGCAGCCGATCGGAGGCCGCGCCCACGGCGAAGGTGAGCGCGCCGTAGGCCTCGAGGTAGCGCTCCTGCACGACCACCAGCACCGGCGCCGTCGTCCGCCCCGGCTGCACCGGCGCCTGCACGCGGGCGGAGTTGAAGATGAGGTGCGTCGCCAGGTTGCGCTCGGCCGCCTCCAGCTTGGTGACGTCGTAGAGATCGCCCGCCTTGAACGGCAGGTCCTTGCGGATGGTCGAGGCGCGGGTCTTGAAGTTGCCGCGGATGAGGATCTCGCCGAAGCGCACCTCGGGCCCTTCGGTGATGACGTAGCGCAGGACCACGCGGTCGTGCGCCGGGTTCCACGACGAGCCCGACAGATCGACGTTGACGAACGGACGGCCCGAGCTCTTGTACAGGTTGAGGATGCGCCCGCCGTCCTCTTCGACGGCGGTGGCGGTGTACTCGCGCCCGGCGCCCAGCTGCACCGCCTTGTAGACGTCGAGCTCGCTCTTGACGTGGTCGCCGACGAACCCGATCTCCACGTGGTCGACGATCTCGCGCCGCCCCTCGTCGACATAGAAGCGCACGTAGAGATCGTGCCCGCCGCCGGCGCCGGTGACCTCGGCGCCGAACTCGCCCAGGTCGTCGAACGCGGCCGGATCGCGCGCCACCTCGTAGCGCACCTTGACCGCGGGGAAGCCGCGCGACTTGTACAGGTTGGCGATGCGCTCGGCGTCCTGCTGCAGCTGGAGCTGGGTGACGTAGCCGCCTTCGCCGAGGCCGATGGCGCCGAGCGCGGGGAAGGCGCGGGTCTCCAGGCTCGCTTTGTCGCGCAGCTCCGTGGCGGAGAACGTGAGCGGAGCCCCCGACTCGGAGACGATCTCCACCTTCTGCACCTTGAGCTCGGGCCCTTCGTCGACGGTGAAGGTGACCTCCTCTACGTCGTCCCCGATCGGCTTGCCGGCGCCGTCGACCGGCGCCCGCCGCAGCGCCCGGTGGAAGGTGACGCGCGCCTCGAAGTAGCCGTGCTTCTGATACTCGCGCTGCAGCGCGTGCGCGCTCTCGGACAGCTCGACGTCGTCGTAGGCGCCGGCGCTGAAGATGGTCAGCTGGTCGCGCAGGTCGCGCGACGCGATGGCGCGGTTGCCGATGAAGCTCACGTCGACCTTGCGCTTCATGGTCACGCGCACCGGCAGGCGCACGCGATGGGTCTTGCGATCGGCGTCGCGCTGGAAGTCGAACTCGGGCACGACCCGGGCGGCGGGGAAGCCTTCGTCGCGCAGCACCTTCTCCGCCTGGCGCGCGTCGTCGCGCATCTGCGAGACCTTGAAGCGCAGCCAGTGGTGGAAGATGTCGTAGAGCTGGGACGCGGGCAGGTGCTTGGCGCCGTCCTCGTGATCGTAGGTCGGCAGGACGCTGTCGAGCTTGTAGGAGGGGCCGAGGTCGACGCGGACGACCAGATCGATCCACTGGGCGCGCGGCGCGCTGGGCAGGCCGACCATCGCGATGTGCGGCTCGACGGTGGCCGCGGCTTCGAAGTAGCCCTCGTTGAAGAGGTACTTGCGCACCGCCTCCGCCTCTTCGGTGAGGCGCGCCCGCAGCTCGGTATCGGCGGGCAGCGGCTGGCCGGTGCGCAGCGACAGGTGGCGCACGATCTCGTCGTCGAACAGCGGCCAGTTGTGCTTGACGATGACGTTGCGCACGATGCGCATGGGCTCGATCGTCAGGTGCAGGCGCACCATCCCGCCGCCGAGCGGCTCGATCTGCGTCAACAGCTGGCGGTAGCCGAGCGCCTTGAGCTCGGCATCGAGGCGGTTCTGGTCCTCCTGGCCGAACGGCGCCCCCGCGGTCAGCCCGAGGAAGCGCAGCAGGCGCTGCCTGTTCTCGTGGATCTCCCCCTGCAGGTCGACCGCTGCCAACCGCTGGGTGGGGGCCGGCGCCGGCGCCGGCTGGGCGCGCACGATCCCGATGTTGGGCGCCGCCCAGGCACAGACGGCGACGACGATGGCGACAGCACGTAGCAACCCGTCGGGAGAATATCTCAATATCCGAGCGGAACGCGCAAGCGCAGCTCACCGCGCCCCGACGTCAGCGAATCCTGCAGGGTCTCCACGCCGTGCGTGAGGTACTCGAGGCGCCCCACGCCGCCGAGCTCGGCCGGGCGATCGGTGATGCGCAGCTCGATCGAGCCGCCGAACTTCGACGAGCCGGTGAAGCCGATCTCACCCTGGCCGCAGAACTTGAAGGCGCGGCCGATGCGCTTGCAGGCGTCGAGCTGGAACGAGCTGCCGCCGAACTGCACGTTGACCACGTCGAGGCCGAACTGGCGCTTGAGCGGGTCGGAGACGAGCTGGCCGAGCGTGGCGCCGGTGACCGTCTTGGCCAGCGTGTCGGTGGCGGTGCCGCCCGCCGATGACGGCACGCTCGCCGGCGCCCCCTGCTGGATGCGGCGGACCTCATCGGCGCTCTGGCCGATGAGCAGCACCTGCAACACCTGGTTGGGGCTCCAGCCTTCGAGCGAGGTCAGGTCGAGGCGCGGCGCCAGCGCCGTGCCGGTGAGCTTCAAGATGAGCGTGTGCTGCTGCTCGTAGTTGTCGGTGTAGGTCGTCGAGGCCGACAGATCGATGGTCGGCGTCTCGTCGGGGATCTTCTTCTCGGCCTCGAAGCGGACTTGCCCGTGGTCGGTGTCGAAGGTGTAGCGGAATCCTGGCGGGAAGATGCGCCCGCCCTCCTCCAGCTGGATCTGCCCGTCGAGGCGCGGCTCGCTGAGCGTGCCCGAGACGTCGAGCGCGGCGGTCAGCGGCAGGTCGGCGATGTTGTTCTTGACGAACAGGGTGCCGCGCGACTGCGCGTGCAGGGCCAGGCGCATCGTCTCCAGAAGCGGGATGCCCTGCCAGAAGGGCTCGCTGGCCTCGTTGGTGCGCTTGGGCGTGAAGATCATGCCGGCCAGGTCGAAGTTCTGATAGTAGCGCCCCTCGACGATGTCGATGTTGCCGCGCAGCGTGAGCTGGTTGCCGTTGCCCACCAGCTCGACCTGCGGCGAGAACTTGGCGTCCCAGCCCGGCTGGCTGTAGGCGATGTCGCTGCCGTCGAGCCAGATGTCGATGTTGCGCAGCGACATCGCCTCGCCGAAGCTGACGCGGCCGTCGATGCGATCGAGGCGCTGCTCGTCGTTGATGCTGCCGTGGAGCGACACGCAGCCGGGGCGCGGCCGGGCGTTGCGCGGGCAGCCGACGATGACGTCGAAGTTCTCGAGGGCGATGGTGCCGCCGTCGAGCTTGATGTCGCGCTGCAGCTTGCGCGCGCGGAACAGCAGGTTGTCGATGGTGGCGGTGCCTTGCCAGGTCGGGCTGCGCCACACGCCGCCGATGTGCGCGTCGAGCGCGATGCCGCCCGAGGCGTCGCCGACCTGCTCGGGCAGGACCCACTGAAACAGCCGGGGCGAGATCTCGCCGCTGACCGTCGCCTGGAGGGCGCCCGGCACCCAGTGATCGAGCGCGACCTTACCCGAAGCGCGCGCCTCCTTGCCCTTGTCCGTCAACAAGACGACGTCCGTGAGCTGAACCCCTTGCGGCGTGATGACGACGCGCCCCGAGGGCACCACCAGCGTCAGCTTGCCGTCGAGACCGCGCGGCACCAGCTCGGCCGCGCCGCTCTTGCCGCCGATCTGGACGTAGCCGGTGACGTCGGGGCGCTGCAGATCGCCCGAGATGGTGAGCTGGAGGCTGGCGGGGCCGTGGGTGTGCTCGAACAGGCCCCGGAAGAAGTACTCGAGCAGCTCGAGGTTGATGTCGCCCTTCATGAACACGTTGTTCACCTTGCCGACGGTGCCGTGCATGGTGAAGTCGCCGATCCGCGAGTACAGGTTGGCCTGCTTGATGTTGAGCGTGGCCCCGTCGAAGGTCGCCTGCACCGGGTCGAGGTTCTTGACGATGAGCCGCTGCGGGCGGCCGTTCTCGTCGGTGGAGCTGAGGGTGAGCGTGAGCTGCTGCAGATCGAGCTTGGCGAAGGTGAAGCCCGACTCGGAGTCGATGGTGAAGGTGACCTCGCCGGTGGCGAGGCCGTGGATCTCGGCCAGCGACTGCATCTCCGGGATCAGCCGCTCGAGCGCCAGGTTCTTCACCTTGATGGTCGCGACCACCGACACCTTGGGCACCAGCGTCAGCCAGCCGTCGACGGTGACCAGCTTGTCGAAGAAGCTGCCCGAGAGGTGGATGGCGTCGCGCCCCGGATCGAGCTTGAGATCGCCCTTGCCGAGGAGCACCTCGCGCACCTTGAACGCCACCAACGAGAGGATGCCGCCCGGCACCGCGTGGTCGACGGTGCCGCCGACGTGCATGTCGCCCGAGAGCGTGCCGGCCAGGGGGATGGGGACCGTCTTGACCCAGGGAATTGCGGCGAGCGGAAAGTCGCGCGGCTGCAGGCGCAGGTCGAGGTCGCCGTTCCAGCCGATGCGCCCCGAGCCGCCGACGGCGCCGCCGCGCGCGCGGTGCAGCGACAGCTCCTGCACCGTGGCGCCTTCGTCGGAGAACGCGAGGGTGAGCGCGCCGCCGGTGTAGAGGTCGCCCTGGATGTCGAGCTTCGGCAGCGTCAGCGAGGCGCGGCCGTGCGGGTGGGCGAGCGCGCCCTCGAGGTTGACGTCGACGTCGGCGCTGCCGGTGACCGCGAGCCAGCCGGTGAGCGCGGCCACCGACAGCCCGTGCGCGGTCAGCCGCGCCTCCAGGGTGGGCGTGGCCTTGGGGTGATCGAGCCCGCCGTCGAACAGGCCGAGCTCGGCCTGGCCGGCGATCTCGGCGCCGAGGCCGCTGCCGTGGAGCTCGGAGAGCACGAGCGCGCCGCCCCGCAGCGTCAGATCGGCCTCGAGCTTCTCGAGCGTGCGGTGCTGATACGAGACGTTGCTGGCGACCGCGTGGAGCGAGAGCTGCGGGCGCAACAGCGCGCCGGAGATGTGGCCGGCGGCGTGCAACGCGTCCAGGTGCAAGCTGGAGGGCACGCCCCAGCGCGACCAGAGCGACGCGCTGCCGTTGGCGTCGATGCGCAGCGCCGCGTCGACGCGACCGGAGCGCGGATCGACGGTGCCGTCGGCGCCGACGGTTACCCCCTCGCCCGACGCGGTCACGCCACGCAGCGTGATGACCGCGGGCGTGTACTCGCCGTTGCCCGCCAGCTGGACCGTGCGCGGCAGGTGGCCGCCGGCGCGGCTGCGCACCAGCGCGGCGGTCAGGTGCGTGAGCTCGATGTGCTCGCTGCGGTGCACGAGGTTGCCCGCCAGCCGCACCTTGCCGTCGAGGCGGCCGGCGAGCTCGGCGGCGGCGGAGCGCGGCAGCTTGGGGATCTCGGCCGGGTCGACGCCCTTGAGCGTCACCAGCGCGTTCCAGCCGCCGGCGCTCAGATCGAGATCGATGTCGGCCGAGGCCAGGCCGCGCGCCAGCTTGCCGGCGGCGGGATGGAGCCCCAGCTTGCCGTCTTCGAAGTGCAGCTTGGCGTTGCCGTCGGTGAGCTTGATACCCTCGAGGTTGGCGTCGATCTCGTGCACCTCGCCGTCGATGACCGGGTGCGAGAACGGGCCCACGATGTCGATGCGCCCCCGTGGATCGCCCGACAGCCACGTCGACAGCGGCGCCCGCAAGAGCGCCAGCAGGCCGCGCCCGTTCTGCACATCGAGACGCAGCCGTACACCCGGATGCTCGGAGTAGGCGTCTACCAGCTTGCCCTCGGCGCGCACGCCGGCGCCGAACGCGCTGGCCCTGGCGGCGAAGTGGAGATCCTGGCGCACGTCGCCGTGCACGCCGAACTCGTCGGCGGTGAGCCCTTTGAGCAGGAAGTTGTACTCGCCGAGCTGGAGGTCGGCGACCGGCGCCTCGATGCCGAAGAGGCGGAAGAAGAAGTACGGCCCCTCGTCGGTGGCGAGCTCCTTGTCGGAAGAGTACTGCAGCCCCGCCTTGGCGTGCACGCCGTCGAGCTTGGCCCACCACGACGGCTGGCCGCCGGGCTCGGAGAAGGCCATGGCGAAGCCGATCTTGCCCAGCTCCACCTCGTCGACGCGGATGACGAAGGCGCCGCCGGTCGACTCCGGCTTCTTGCGCGGCGACATCGCGGCGACGAGGTTGATGTCGACCTTCTCGTCTCCCCAGGTCGAGCGTGTGGGGGCGATGACCGCCCAGCCGCTCGGCACCCGGGCGTGCGGAAAGTGCAGCGTCAGGAAGAAGTGGTGTCCGGCGGTGAGCGCGGTCTTGGCGAGCGAGACGGCGAGCTCCTGCAGCTTCGCGTCGGCGTAGACGATCGGGACCTTGATGACCGGATTGCCGTCGGGATCGAGGAGCGTGAAGTCCTCACCGACGACGTGGGCGGGCGTGTCGAAGAGCAGCGAGGCGAGGCCGCCCCAGTACGGGTAGTGCGCGTAGCGGAGCAGGAACTGGCCGCGCTCGACGGCGCCGACCTTGCGCGTGACGAGGCTGCCGAGGACGGCGTCGTTGAGCCTGAAGTAGGCGGCGCTGTAGCCGAGCCACAGGGCGACGAAGGCCCACAGAGCGGCTTTGAAGAGGATGCGGAACAGCCGACGCACGTGAGTGAAACGATAGCACTGCTGGCTTATTCAGCCATTTATAGGATCGAGCGCGTGTGGGTCCAGGTTGGCGGCGCAGTCGGGCGAGAGCGCCGCGGGCCAGCGGCGCCGCAGCCAGGGCGCCAACTGGCAGACGATCACCGCCAGGGTCATTCCGGCGAGGCAGTCGGGGATCCAATGATGGCGGAGATAGATCGTCGCCGCAAACAGCGACAGCTCGAGCGGAACCACCAGCGCGAAGAAGAGGCGCCGCCGCCGGGGAAAGACCCCATCGCCGAACCGCCAGGCGTAGATCAGCGTCAGCATGCCGTACGCGCAGTGCAGCGAGGGAAACGAGGCGCGCACCAAGAGCGGGCTGTAGGTGTCCCAGGTAGCCTGCAGCTTGTCGTTGAAGCCGAGCAGCGACGGCAGGTGCTGGTGGAAGACGCCGTCGCGCAGCGGCGGGAAGTACCGTGGCGGCCCGGCCGGCAGGCAGATGAAGATGAAGAACGCGAACCACATCTGCAGCATGACGGCGTTGGCGATCTCGCGGAAGTCCTCGCGCCGGCCGCGCAGCGACAGCGTGATGGCGAGGAACATCGGTGTCACGAGGAAGATGGCGTAGCAGGAGGCCATCCAGTCGGTCAGCAGCGGAGAGTAGAAGCGGCGCACCCAGACCGTCGGCTCGACGCCGAACAGCGCCAGGTCGATGTGATAGAGCGAGGCATCGATCGTCGTCGCCCGCACCAGGCCCGTGTAGTTCTCGAGGTTGTCGAACACGATCGCGACCAGCACCAGCGGCAGCCAGTCACGCGCCGTCTCGCGCGCGGTCTGGGCGAGGCGCGCGCGCGCACCGGGAGCATTGCGGACCACGGGGCCGGCGTGGCGGACGAAGTAGATGGCGACGATGCCGGGGGCGACGAGGCCCGGCAGCAACATCGTCGACAGGCGCAGGACGTAGTGGGCGCCGAACAGGTTGCCCACGACGCCGAGCGCGGTCGCGCACAGGATGAACAGCGTGAAGTCGGGGCCGAGCGCGGCCGCCAGCCTGAGGCGGAGTGGGCGGGCCACGATCGGCGCAGCGGTGCCGGTTGCACGCTGGGGCGGTGAAGGATCGGCGGTGGGCGCGGCGCCGGGCGAGGGGCTCATCTAGCGCTGCCAGATCCGGTGTTGGCTGAGCAAGCGCATCTTCCACGCGTGCCAGTGAATCTGTTCGCATTCGGTCATCAGATACCCCGTCGGTTCGGGATCGGCCGGGCAGTCGTGTCGCGAGAAGCTGTCGATGACGCGCTTGCCATGCTCGTCCAGTTGGTTGGAGTACAGGAGGTAGGCGTGGTCGCCGAGGACTCCGGTCTGGCCGCGACGATCGTCGAAGAGGCTGTTGCCCTCGAACGGATTGGGCTCGTTGACGCCGATGAGGTGCAGGATGGTCGGCAACAAATCGACCGAGTTCGCGATCTGCGGCTGCCACACCGGCGGCAGCGCCAGGCCGGGCGCGTGGATGAACAGCGGAATGCGATCGTAGAAGCTCTTCTGCCAGGTCGGCTCGCGCAGCGCGACGTACTCCGGCCGGGGAAAGATCGCGTGGTCGGCGGTGACCACGAGGATCGTGTTGTCGGCGAAGCGCGACTGCTGGAACCAGCGCCAGAACTCGCCGAAGGCGTCGTCCGTGCTGTGGACGACGTTGTACAGGTGGCCGTGCTCGCCCGGGACCACCACGGGAACGGTGGTCAGATTGAACGGCGGATGCAGATCGACGGTGGTCATGCCGTAGAAGAACGGCGCGTCGCCGCTGCGCCCCTCCAAGCGCTGGCGCAGAAAACGGAAGAGCTGATGATCCGAGTAGCCCCAGGACTGCGGCCCTTCGCCCAGCCCCGCCCGGACATCGGCGATGTCGAGCACCTTGAACCGCTCGCTCTCGAGGAACGCACCCACGTTGGCGAAGGACTTGCTGATCCCGCGCACGAACGTACTGTCGTAGCCGAGCGGCGCCAGCGAGTCGGCGAGGCAGTGCAGCGCGCCATAGAAGGCGCGGCCGAACTCTTCGTGGCCCGACGGCGGATAGAACGAGCAGAGCTCGGCCACCAGCGAGGTCACCGTCGGCGTCGTGGCGTTGTAGTAGTTGTCGACGCGCATCGAGTGGGCGGCCAGGTCGTCGAGGTTCGGCGTGATGCTGGGCGTGCGCGGGTGGTAGGCACCGACGAACTCGGCCGACATCGACTCCATGAAGATCACGATCACGTTCGGCCGCGCCACGTAGCGAGCGGTGTGCGTAAAGGGCAGCGGGCGTCGATAGACGACCGGGCGGGCAAGCGGCAGACGCTCGTGTGGATTGACGTGCATGCCGAAGCGGGTCAGCTTGCGCCGGATCGTCTCGTCGAGATGGCTCATGGTCTCGGCGCACGCCGGAACGGAGAGGCAGCGGCGCTCGCGTGCAGCCAGCAGCCACGACCGATAGGCCGTCCACTCCGGTCCCGCGGTGGCGTGCTCGACGTGGGGCCGGGGGACAAAGGCGGCCAAGAGCGAGATGAGCGCGAGCAGCGCGGCGGCGCCGCCGACCAGCCGGTAGGGCGAGAGCACGACCTCCCCGACCGCCGCGAAGCTGCGGCGCGCCAGCCAGACACCAGCGGCGACGGCGACCAGCGGCAGGGCGAGCTGCACCGACGGCACGAACCCGAGCACCAGCCGGAGCCCGGCGCCGTGCGCGTGGCTGGTCACCATCAGGTTGATGTGCAGGCCGGACTGGTAGTAGACGACCCAATCGACGGCACGCAGGAGCAGGTCGGCGACGATCGGCGCCCACAAGAGCGCGTGGAGCAGACGCGAGCGGCGGCGGCGGCGACAGAACGGGACCAGCGCCAGCGTGGTGGCAACCAGGACCACGCCCATCGTCTGGAGCAGCTCGAAGCCGACGCCGCTGTGCGCGGTGCGCAGCGCCGCCCACTCGTGACAGGAGGCGACGAGCGTCAGCACCCCGAAGAGGTAGAACCCGACCAGCGCCGCGGCGACGACCCCTGGCCCGCTCGACCGAGCGGAGCTTGGGGCTTCGGGTTCGCGCGCGACCTCCACCAGCGCGCCGCCCAGAGCATGAGCCGTGCCGATGACGCGCCGCCACTCAATCGTTGGACGACCGTCGGGCCGGCGTCAACGAACGGCCGAACGACACTTGCGCTTTGCAAGAGTGGTGTGGCGAGACGCCAGACTCGGTGGCCCGCTACCAGCCCGCGCGTGGCGAAACCCGCGGCACGTGAGCTGCACGCCTGCGCCGCACTCCGGCCCCGACCCAGGGTTGCTTGATCGGGCGGCGGTGTGTCAGCTTACGAGGCGCGTGTCAGTGACCCGGCGAGTCGTGGTGGCCGTGATGGTCGTGAGCCTCGCCCTGGCGGCGCTGGTGGGCTGGTCTGCGCACTCGATCCGGCAGAGCCGTTCGGAGCTGATCGAGCACTTCGGCGATCAGTCGATGCACCGGCTGGACGAGATCGCGACCCTGGTACGCGAGGACGTGCAGGGGGTCCAGCGCGACCTGGTGTTCACCACCCGACTGGTCGAGACGGCGCCGGCGCTCGACCACACCGAGCGCGAGCTGCGGGCCCTGTTGACGATCGTCAAGCAGTATCGGCGCGCCGACGTTTTCGACGCCGCGGGACGGCAGGTCGAGACCGAGATCGACGACGGCGCCGGCCGTCCGTTCCGCACCGCCACGTTTCAGCGCGCGATCGCCGACAGCGCCCGGCGAGCGCGCGTGCTGCCGCCGGGCGGCCTCGATGTCTCCCCTCCGGTGCTCGGCGATCACGACGACTGGTACCGCGTGTTCACGATGCCGCTGCGCGACGGCAGCGGCGCCCACCTCGGCTGTCTGGCACTGCTGGTCGACATGCAGGCGATCTTCGCCCGGCTGCAGCTGTTGGGGTCGCCGACCAAGAGATTGCTCGTGCTCGGAAGCACGGGTGAGCCGGCGCCCGACACGCGTCCCGAGCTGGCGCGCGCCATCATGGCGGCACCGCGCGATCCGCGCGCCACGCCCAAGCTGGCCACCATGCTCACGGCGCTGCGCCAGGGCGGCCGCGGCTCCCTCCGCATCGACGGTGACGAGGCCGCCAGGCTGGGGCTGCCGCCCTTCCCCGCCATCGGCGCCTACGAGCCGATCGACGGGCCCGCCGGTCGTTGGGCCATCGCCTCCATCGGCTCGACCTCGACGCTGCAGACGCACGAGCGGGCGCTGCTGACGCGGGTGACGGTGACCTCCGCCATGGCGGCGCTGGCACTGGTGGCGCTCGGCATCTTCGTCGTGGTGTCGGCCCGCCAGGCGCAGGCCATGCGCGAACGGATCCGCCACGCCGAGGCGCTCGAGCAGTTGAGCGAGCAGAACCGCCGCATCCTCGACAACATTCCGGTCGGGGTGGTGACGCTCGGCCGCGATGGGCGGATCCGCAGCCTGAACCGCACGCTGCGTGATCGGCTGCCGCCGGCGGGCGAGCTGCGGACGCTGGGGGACGCCTTTCCGCGGCTCTCGCCGGCTGCCCGCGGGATGGTGCAGGAGCTGGTCGACGAAGCGCAGTCGAGCGGGCGCGTGCGCACGCTGGCGCGACAGAGGGTGCGGCTGTTCGACGACGAAGGCGAGTTCCGGCTGCACGCCGTCCCGCTCGGCGACGGCGACGGGCAGGTCGCGACCGTGTTGGTGATCGAGGACCTGACGGAGATCGAATCGCTCACCCGGCAGCTGCTGCGCGCCGAAAAGCTGGCGACCGTCGGCATCCTCGCGGCGGGCATCGCCCACGAGATCGGCACGCCGCTCGGCGTCATCCGGGCGCGCGCCGAGTTCATCCTGGGCAAGCTCGGGCGCGAGCACTCGCAGGCCAGCGGCCTGGAGACGATCGTGCGCCAGTCCGATCACGTGACGCGAGTGATCGCGCAGCTGCTCGACTTCTCGCGGACCAGACCGGCGACCGTCCGCCGCGTCGACGTCGAGGCGGTCGCAGGAGCGGTCGCCGACCTGGTGCGCTTCCAGGCGGACAAGCGCGGCGTCGAGGTCGTGGTCGAAGTCGCCGCCGGCACTCCGGCCGTCGCCGCCGACTCGGACCAGCTGCAGCAGGTGCTCGTCAACCTGGTGCTCAACGCGATCGACGCCAGCGACCGGGCGAGCCGCGTCGCGGTCCAGGTCCGCGCCGACGGTGCCGACGGCGCCGGGGCCGCCGTTCGCATCGACGTCGTCGATCGCGGCTGCGGAATTCCCGAGGATCACCGGCACCAGGTCTTCGATCCGTTCTTCACCACCAAGAAGCGCGGTCAGGGGACCGGTCTCGGGCTGACCGTCGCCGCTCACATCGTGCGCAGCCACGGGGGCCGCATCGAGCTCGAGAGCGAGCGCGCGCGTGGAACCCGTGTCACGCTCTTGTGGCCGCGTGCCACCGTCGAGCCGATCCAGGATGACGTCGCCGTCGCCCGCTAGCGGCAAGCGGCTGCTCGTCGTCGATGACAACGTCGACATGACGCGCATCCTCGCCGATCACCTGAGCGAGGCCGGCTACAGCGTGCTCGTCTCGAACGACGGCGCCGACGCGGTCGAACGCGTGCGCCGTGGCCCCATCGATCTCCGTGATCACCGACCTGCGCATGCAGGGCGTCGACGGCTTCGATGTCCTCGAGGCGGTGCGCGCCTGCGCGCCCGATGTGCCGGTGCTCATCATGACCGCGTTCGGCGGGGTCGAGAGCGCGGTCGAGGCGATGCGTCGCGGCGCCTACCACTACTTCACCAAGCCGTTTCAGCTCGACGAGGTGCTGCTCGACGTCGAGCGGGCGCTCGGTGAGCAGCGCCTGCGCGACGAGAACCGCGCGCTGCGCCGCCTCGCCGGCGACGAGACCGGCTTCGCGGGGCTGGTGGGCCGCAGCGCGGCGATGCGGGCGCTGTTCGCGCTGGTGCAGCGGGCGGCGCCCTCGCCCGCGACCGTCCTCATCGAAGGCGAGAGCGGCACCGGCAAGGAGCTGGTGGCGCGCGCCATCCACTTCGAAGGGCCGCGACGCGATCCACCGTTTCGTCGCGGTCAGCTGCGCCGATCTGCCCGAGACCCTGCTCGACAGCGAGCTGTTCGGCCACGCGCGCGGCGCGTTCACCGGGGCGGCGACGACGCGGCGCGGGCTGTTCGTGGAGGCGGACGGCGGCACCCTGCTGCTCGACGAGATCGGCGAGATGCCGCTCGGCGTGCAGGCCAAGCTCCTACGCGTGCTCACCGACGGTCAGGTGCGCCCCGTCGGCAGCGACGCCGCGCGTACGGTCGACGTCCGCGTCCTGTGCGCGACCCACCGCGACCTCGAGCGCCTGGTCGCCGAGGGCCGCTTCCGCGAGGACCTCTTCTATCGCCTCAATGTCGTGCGCATCCGCGTGCCGCCGCTGCGGGAGCGCGGCGGCGACGTCCCGCTGTTGGCCGACCATCTGCTGGCGCGCGCGCGCGCGCGCAATCCGCACGGCACCGTGCGCGGCTGGACGCCCGCCGCCTTGACGGCGTTCGGCCAGTGCCACTTCGCGGGCAACGTGCGTGAGATGGAGAACGTGATCGAGCGGCTGGTGATCGTCTGTACCGGCGAGCAGATCGAGCTCGAAGATCTGCAGGCGCACGCGCCGTCGCTCCTGGCCGGCCCCTCGCCGATCGCCGGGGCGAAAGAGAAGCTGCCCACGCTGCGCCAGCTCGAGGCCGACTACATCGCCTGGGTGATCGCCCACTGCGCCGGCAACAAGTCGCGCGCGGCGGAGATCCTCGGCATCGACCCGTCGACGATCCACCGCCGCGAGCGCGACCGCAGCAGCGGCTGAATCGCGCCGGCGCCCGAAGGCGGGCTCGGCGCTACCGCGGCAGCGTCAGCGTGAAGCGGCTCCCCCTGCCCGGCCGCGACTCGACGCGGATCGCACCCTTGTGATCCTCGATCACCCGCTTGACGATGGCCAGCCCCAGCCCCGTGCCCCCGTGCCGCGTCGTGAAGAAGGGGCGGAACAGCTGCCGCCGCGTCGCCTCGTCCATGCCGACGCCCGAGTCCTCGACCTCGATCTCCACCAGGCCGGCGGCCGGCCGCATCCGCACCGACAGCGCCCCGCCCGACGGCATCGCCTCGCGCGCGTTCAGGAACAGGTTCAACAGCGCGTTGCGGATCCACTCGGCGTCCGCGTTGACCCGGGGGGCGCCGTCGACCTCGCACGACACGTCGATGTGCGCCGCCGCCAGCTCCGGCCCCAGCCGCTCGAGGGTCTGGCGGATCAGCGCGCCCACGTCGGTGGGCTTGAGCGCCGGCTCGGGCGGACGCGCCAGCTCCAGCAGGCGCCGCACCGTCGCATCCATGCGATCGACCTCGTCCTCGATGCAGTCGCACAGGGTCGAAGACTCGTGATCGCGCGCGCGCTGGCGCAGCGCGCCGGCCGACACCTTGATGATGCCGAGCGGATTCTTGACCTCGTGCACGATCACCGCCGCCAGCTGGCCGAGCGCCGCCAGCCGCTCGCGCAGCGCGCGCTCGGCCACCAGCGCCGCGTTCTCCAGGGCCAGCGCCAGCTGCGGCGCGGCGTCCTCGAGCGCGTGCATGACGCCGTAGCCGAAGATGCCGCCGCGCGGCGCGGTGAAGGCGACCAGGCCGTCGAGGCGGCCGCGGCCGACCAGCGGCACCAACAGCTCCAGGCCCAGGCTGTCGAGATAGCCGCGCTCGACGGCGGCCTCTTCACCGAGATCGCGCACCGCTTGCGGCCGCGGGTTGCCCACCAGCGCGGCCTCCAACGCCCCACCGAGCGGCAGGTGCGGATCGCCCTCCCCCGCCTCACCGGCGCGCCCGGCGACGTCGAGGCGTCCCAGCCGGGAGGGCACGAACATCACCGCCCCCCGCGCCCTCGTCAGGCGCAGAAGCGGACCGAGCGCCACCTCGGCCAGCGACGGCACGTCCTCCACCGACGGCAGCGCCCGCAACAGCTCGAGCAGCGCCGGCATGCGGCTGTCGCGATAGAGCAGCTTGTCGACGATGCGCTGCACGCCCTTGCGCAGCGGGTGGAAGACCACCGCCACCGCCAGGGTCAGCGCGACCGCGAACGACTGCCCCACCAGGACCGTGGCGAAGTGGCTGGCCACCGCCACCGCCGCGAAGTAGACGCCCAGCACCAGCGCCGTGGCCACGCCGTACACCAACGAAGCGCGCAGCACGGCGTCGAGGTCGAACAGGTTGCGCTTGAGGATCGCGTAGGCGATGAGCCCGGGGAAGAGCGCGGAGAGCACCATCGCCACGTCGGCCGTGAGCAGCTCGGACGCCGCCGCCACGCGGGAGGCGAACTGCCACGCCACCGCGGTGGTGCAGGTCAGCGCCAGGCCCACGAAGATCGACTTGGCGCGGTTGCGCACCGCCGGCGACGCGCCGCGCGTCATGGTGAACGCGAGCAGGCCGAGGTCGATCGCGAACTCGAGCGAGAGCAGCGCCGCCGACGCCAGCGACGCCGTGTCCGAGCGCCGCGGATCGGCGATCGCCCACTGCCGCCAGGCGATCACCGCACAGCCGACCGCGTACAGGGGGACCAGCACGCGCCGGCGCGCCCAGCGCGGGCGCACCTCGGGAAATAGCGCGAACAGGTGCACCGACAAGGGGCCGAGCAGCGGAAACGACAGCCACACGCGGGTGAAGCGGTAGGTGGTGTGGGCGTCGAACATCGACAGGTAGAACGCCGCCGCCACCAGGCACAGCGCGCACCCGAGCGCGGCCTCGCGCGTACGCTTGTATCGATAGATGGTGGCGCCGAGGAGCAGGTAGACGAGGCCGATCGAGAACGGCAGGAGGAAGGTCGAGCCCAGGTCCCACTTGGTCAGGCGCGACAGCGGCACGGTCACGCGGGCCATCGAGCCGTCGGGGTGGCGCACGTCCAGGGTGACATGGGTGGCCGCGCGCCGGCGGTCGAGCGCCGCGGTCAAGGCCGGGCCGCCGCCGCCCGCCGGCTCGCCCGGCCGCGCCAGCGGCTCGCCATCCACGGCGACGATGACGTCGCGGACCTTGAGGCCGGCGCGCCGCCCGGCCCAGTCGGCGCGCCACAGCGAGGTGACCGCGCCCGAGCGATAGACCAGAAAGCCGCCGAACGGCGTGTCCCATGACAGCGCGTTGGTCGCGACTACAACACCGAGGGCCATCAGGGCGGCCACGGCGAGCGCCAAGGCCCCGATCTGCAGCCGGGGGTGACTCATGGGTTGTATCGGCTTATCAATCTCGTATGATGCCGTTCAGTTTTGACGAGGAATAACATATGAACCGCGCCGGCGTCCTTTCGTGCGCATGCCTTCTGGCCTTGGCCTGCGGACCGCAGCAAGGCGCGACGCGCCCCCCGACCGGAGGCAACGCGGCCCCCGACGGTGGCTACGGCGCCGCCTGCCTGGCGCCGCCCAAAGACTCCGACGGCGACGGCATCAGCGACCACGACGAAGGCGCCGACGAGTCGCCGCCGCGCGACACCGACGGCGACGGCACGCCCGACTACCTCGACAGCGACTCGCGACGGCGACGGCATCCCCGACGCCGTCGAGGGCGCAACGCCAACCCGTGCATGGCGCCCGTCGACAGCGACTCCGACGGCAAGCCCGACTACATCGACCTCGACTCCGACGACGCCAAGGACGCCACCGTCGGCGATCGCGAGGAGGCGGGCCCCGATCCGACCAACCCCGTCGACACCGACGGCGACGGCCTGCCCGACTACCTCGACCCCGACAACGACGGCGACGGCATCCCCGACCTCGTCGAGCTGACCGCGCAGGGCGGCGTCGTCGCGGCGCTCAAGCTGGCCGACGCCCCCGACACCGACGGCGACGGCATCCCCGACTTCCTCGACACCGACTCCGACGGCGACGGCATCCCCGACGTCGTCGACGGCATCGTCGACACCGACGGCGACCTCATGCCCAACTACCGCGACCTCGACTCCGACGGCGACTGCATCCCCGACGCCATCGAAGGCTCGGTCGACACCGACGGCGACGGCATCGCCGACTTCGTCGACGTCGACAGCGACAACGACGGGCTCATCGACGGCAAGGAGGACAAGAACTGCAACGGCATGGTCGACGCCTGCGAGACCGATCGCAAGAAGGCCGACACCGACGGCGACGGCGTCTCCGACCTGGTCGAGGTCGCCGACTGCCAGGCCAAGCCGCCGGCGCAGCAGGCCGTGTGCATGTGCAACGCCTCCGATCCGACGACCAGCCCGCTCACGCAGGGCGACTTCGTCTTCGTCGTCGACTACAACATGCCGCCGACGCCGACCTCCGAGACGCTGAACCTGTCGACCGACGTGAGCGAGGCCGACGTCGTCTTCAGCATCGACACCACCGGATCGATGGGCAACGCCATCACCAACCTGCCGTACCAGCCTGGCGTCGGTGGCGGCGGCGGTGCAGATGAAGGTCAAGAGCGTGGCCATGGGCGTGGCCGACTTCAAGGACTTCGGCGATCCGCTACGTCGTCAAGTACGACTATCGCAACACCACCGTCGGGACACGGCGCCTGGCCTGGCCGGCGTGCAGGGCGCGCTCAACGCGCTCAGCGGCCTCGGGCGGCGGCGACGCTGCCCGAAGCCGGCTGGGAGGCGCTCTACTCGATCGCCGGCGGCCCGGCGCTCAACGTCAACGGCTGGGTCTCGACGTTCAACCTCGGCGACGACGACGCCCAACCCGCCGCCGGCCGGCGAGACTCAGGGCACCGTCGGTGGCGCCGGCTTCCGCACCGGCTCGGTGCCGATCATCGTCACCGTCAGCGACGCCGAGTGGCACGACGCCCCTGGCACGGCGGCGAGCGGCGAGAACGGGCTCAACGACTACGGCTCGGCAGAGAACGGCGTGCCCACGCGCGCCACCGCCATCGCCCGCGCGCAGTCGCTGAACGCGCACGTCATGGGCATCGCCGGCCACGGCTCGGGCGCCACCGGCAATGCCAAGGCGCGCATGCTCGCCACCGCCACCACCACCGGCGCCGTCGTCACGCCTGCCGACTTCGGCCCGGTCGGTACGCGCCCGGCGACGTGCGCGATCACCCAGTGCTGCACCGGCGACTCGGGCGCCGGCGAGGCGCCCGATGCCAGCGGCAACTGTCCGCTCGCCTTCTCGTTCGACGACGGCAACGGCAACGGCGTCGGTGCCGCCGTCACCGCCGGCATCGTCGCGCTGGCCAACGGGCTCAAGTTCGACATCCACGTCGAGGCCCAAGACGTCGATCCGATGACCGTCGACAACTTCATGCTCAAGCTGGTGCCGAACCTGACCGGCGCCGGGCCGGCGGCGATGTGCATCTCGATGGTACGCCTCCGCCGCTGCAGGACAACTTCACCGGGCCGAAGGCGGCGCCCGGCGGCGACGGCGTGCTCGACACCTTCCCCGGCATCGGCGGCGGGCAGCAGATCTGCTTCGACGTCATCCCCAAGATGAACACGGTGGTCATGGACACCGACCAGCCGCAGATCTTCCACGCCATCCTGCAGGTCAAGGGCGTCTCCGAACGGCGCCACCGTCAACCTGGGCACCCCGCGCGACGTCTTCTTCCTCGTCCCGCCGATGATCAAGAACGGTCCGATCCCGTAAACCCCGCGTGCTAGGCTCTCCGCCGCCATGGCGGACTCGGACGCGCTCTACCTCGTCGACGGCTCGGGCTTCATCTTTCGCGCCTACCACGCGCTGCCGCCCCTGACGACCAAGGCGGGGCTGGCCGACCGGCGCGGTCTACGGCTTCACGCAGATGCTCATCAAGCTGGAGACCGACCACCGGCCGTCGCACCTGGCCGTGGTGTTCGACGCCGGCGCGCACTCGTTCCGCAACGAGCTCTACACCGAGTACAAGGCCAACCGCGTCGAGCCGCCCGACGACCTGAAGCCGCAGTTCGGCCTGGTGCGCAAGGTGGTCGAGACCTTCAACATCCCGGTGCTCGAAGCGGTCGGCTTCGAGGCGGACGATCTCGATCGCCACGCTGGTCCGCCAGGCGCGGCAGCGCGGGCAGCGCGTCGTGGTGGTGTCCTCGGACAAGGACCTCATGCAGCTGGTCGTCGACGGGCAGGTCACGCTCCACGACACCATGAAGAACGTGCCGCACGGCTTCACCTACGGCGAAAAGGAGGTCGAGGAGAAGTTCGGCGTCCCGCCGGGCAAGCTCGGCGACGTGCTGGCGCTCATGGGCGACTCGGTCGACAACGTGCCCGGCGTGCCCGGCGTGGGGCCCAAGACCGCGGCGGCGCTGATCCAGGCCTACGGCTCGGTGGAGAACCTGCTCGGCGCACGCCGACGAGATCGCCACGCTGCCCGGCCTGCGCGGCGCCAAGAGCGTCGCCGAGAAGATCAAGGCGCACGTCGAGGCGGTGCGGCTGTCGCGCCAGCTGGTGTCGCTCGACGACCAGGTGGCGGTGCCGGTGGAGCTCGAGGCGCTCCGGCGGCGAGAGCCCGACATGGCGCGGGTGGAGACGCTGCTGCGCGAGCTGGAGTTCTTCCGCCTGCTCGAGCGGCTCAAGCCGATCGCGCACAAGCCGCCGACGCTGAACGTGGACGCCCAGGGCCACGCGACCGCGCCGGTCAGCGGCGAGCCGGGCGGGGCCACGGCCACGGCGACACCGGCGGCGGTGGAGCCGCCGCTCAAGATCGAGATCGGCCGCTCGCCGCCGGTGGTCATCACCGACGAGGGCGAGCTGCGCCGGCTGGCCTCGGAGCTTCTGCGCACCGAGCGAGCTCGGGCTGGCGTTGGAGTCGACCGCCTCGCCGCCGTCGTCGCAGCTCGGCGCCGCGCTCATCGGCCTGGCGCTGGCGTCGCCCGGCCGGCCGACGGTGTACGTGCCGCTCGGCCATCGCTATCTGGGCGCGCCGGCGCAGCTCGACGCGCACCGCGCGCTCGACGTGCTCTCGCTGGTCCTGGCCGCGGGCCAGCCGCGCAAGCACGTGTACGGGCTCAAGGACGCCATCGTGCTCCTGTCGCGCTACGGCGCGCGCATCGGCGGCGTGGCCTCCGATCCGCAGATCGCCTCGTACCTGATCGATCCCAACGAGGAGCACGACGTCGCCTCTTTGTGCGGCCGGCGCCTGGCCGCCACGGTCGAGTCGCGCGCGGCGCTGCTCGGCTCGGGCAAGAAGGCGCTCGCCTACGACGCGCTCGAGGTGGCGCGCGCCGCGGTCTACGCCGCGGCGCAGGCCGAAGGCACGCTCGCCGTCGGAGCGCTGCTGCGCGCCGAGCTCGACGCGCGCGGGATGCTGCGCCTGCTCGACGAGATCGAGCTGCCGCTGTCGCGCGTGCTGGCGGTGATGGAGATGCACGGCGTGCGCCTCGACACCGAGTGGCTGCGCAAGCTCGGGCGCGACGTCGACAGCAAGCTGCAGGCGATCGAGCAGCCGAGGTGCAGGCGCTGGCCGGCAGCGATCTCAACCTCGGCTCGCCCAAGCAGCTCGCAGGAGCTCCTGTTCGACAAGCTCGGGCTGCCCGGCATCAAGCGCACCAAGACCGGCTGGTCGACCGACGCCGACGTGCTCGAGGAGCTGGCGCCGCTGCACCCCGTGGCGGCCAAGATCCTCGAGTACCGCGTGCTCGCCAAGCTCAAGGGCACCTACATCGACGCGCTGCCGCGCCGTCGATCCCGAGGACGGGCGGCTGCACACCTCGTTCACCAGGCCGTCGCCGCGACCGGGCGGCTCTCGTCGACGGATCCGAACCTGCAGAACATCCCCATCCGCACCGAGCTCGGGCGCGAGATCCGCCGCGCCTTCATCGCCGCCGAGGGCTGCGTGCTCATCGCCGCCGACTACTCGCAGATCGAGCTGCGCGTGCTGGCGCACCTGTCGAAGGATCCGGTCCTCATCGACGCGTTCCGCGAGGACGAGGACATCCATCGCCGCACCGTCGTCGAGATGTTCGGCGCGGCGCAAGGCCGACGATCCCGCGCTGCGCCGGTGGCCAAGATGATCAACTACGGCATCGTCTACGGCCTGTCGGACTTCGGCCTGGCGCAGCGGCTCGGCATCGAGCGCGCCGACGCCAAGCGCTACATCGACGGCTACTTCAAGACCTACGCCGTGCTCGACAAGTACATGGACGAGATCATCGAGGAGGCCTACCGCGACGGCGGCACGCGCACGCTGCTCGGGCGCTTCCGGCCGATCCCCGAGCTGCGGCGCGCAACCGCATGCTGCGCGCCGCCGGCGAGCGCATGGCGCGCAACACGCCCATCCAGGGGACGGCGGCCGATCTGCTGAAGCTGGCGATGATCGCAGGTGCAGCGCGTGATCGACACCGAGGCCAAGGACGTCAAGATGCTCCTGACGGTGCACGACGAGCTGGTGCTCGAGGCGCCGGTCGACAAGGCGGACGCCGTCGGCAAGCGGCTCGTCGACAAGATGGAGGGCGTGTGGCAGCTCGACGTGCCGCTCAAGGTCGACCTCGGCATCGGGCGCACCTGGGCCGACGCCAAGTGACGCTCAGCGCAGGATCGCCGCGCCGCCGAGCATGAGCGCGGCCGTCCCCCAGTGCATCGCCAGCACGCCGGGGCGGCGCCATCCGTAACGGGAGGCGACGATGGCCCCATCGCCGAGCGGAATCAGCGTGGCGATGGCGAGTGCTCGCCGCAAGACCGCGCGCTCGCGCGACAGGAGGAGTCCGCCGAGCAGGAGGCCCGAGGTCACATCGCGCACCCCCTTGACGGCGGTGAGCCAGCGATCGGCGTCGCTGGCCAGGGCAATGCCGTAGCCGCGAGCGGCCGCCCGCGGAGCGACGAGGAAGCACGCCCCGATGCCGGTGATGCCGACGGCCACCAGCCCGGCGATGATGGCTCCGACGCGTTCGCGCATGATCAAACTCTGCTGCTAGTTTCGCGCCAATCCATACAGTAGAGTCCGGGCCATGAACATCGCAGTCACCGGCGCCACCGGCCACGTCGGCGCCAACATGGTACGCACGCTCGTCGCAGGCGGCCATCACGTGCGCGCCCTCATCCACGACGGCAACCGCCGCGGCCTCGAAGGCGTCGGCTGCCAATTCGTCGACGGCGACCTCCTCGACCAGCCGTCGCTGGAGCGCGCCTTCGGCGGCTGTGAGCGGGTGTTCCACCTCGCGGCGCGCATCTCGATCGTCCCCGGCGACGAAGCCGCCGTGCACGCCGTCAACGTCGATGGCACGGGCAACGTCGTCGCCGCCTGCGAGGCGACGCGCGTGGGGCGCCTGGTGCACTTCAGCTCGATCCACGCGCTGTCGCCCGCGCCGCACGACGTGGCCATCGACGAGACGCGCGCCCTGACCTCGTCGCCACGGATGCCGCCGTACGATCGCAGTAAGGCCGCCGCCGAGCGCCTCGTCCTTGCGGGGATCGACCGCGGGCTCGACGCCGTCATCGTCAACCCCACGGCGATCCTGGGCCCGCACGACTACGGCCCATCGGCGATGGGGCGCGTGCTGCTCGACCTGTACCATCGCCGGCTGCCTGCGCTCGTCGACGGCGGCTTCGATTGGGTCGATGTGCGCGACGTCGTCGCCGGCGCGCTCGCCGCCGCCGACCGCGCGCCGCGCGGCGCCCGCTATCTCCTGTCGGGCGCGCGCAAGACGGTGCGCGAGCTGGCCGCGCTCGTCGAAGACGTGACCGGAGTGCGCCCGCCGCGGCTGGTGTCGCCGATGTGGCTGGCGCGCGTGGGCGCGCCGTTCGCGACGGCGGTGGCGCGCGTCGCCGGCAAGCAGCCGCTCTACACCCGCCACTCCCTACACGCGCTGCGCAACCACCAGCTGGTCAGCCACGACAAGGCGACGCGCGAGCTCGGCTACGCGCCCCGCCCGCTCGTCGAGACGCTCACCGCCGCCTACGATTGGTTCCGCGCCGCCGGCGCCCTGGCCGCCGCGGCCTAGCAGGGTGTTGAAGAACTCCGGACCGAGCCGCGCGCCGTGGATTTCCGCGAAGCGCGAGGCGCGACGAGGGAAGCTTCCCGTCGGGAACTGACCGAGGAGCAACGAAGCGATTCGCGGGAAGACCAAGCGCGGCGACGCGGAGCGAGTTTTTCAACACCCTGCTGGGCGCGGAAACCATGACAGAAGCCGACTTCTTCCACGATCTCTTGATGGTGGTGCTCGCGTTGTCGGGCGTCACCTTCGTGGTGCTCTTCGCCATCACCGCGCCCTACGGCCGCCATACCCGCGCCGGCTGGGGCCCGATGATCTCGTCGACGATCGGCTGGGTGCTGATGGAGGCGCCCGCCTCGCTCGCCTTTGTCGCCTTCTACCTGGCCGGCGAAGCGCGGGCCGGCGCCGTGCCCCTGGCGCTCCTCGGGCTGTGGCAGCTGCACTACGCCAACCGCGCCTTCGTCTACCCGTTCCGCCGTCGCGGCGGCGACAAGCCGATGCCGCTGGCGGTGGTCGGGATGGGCTTTTCCTTCAACGTCGCCAACGCCTACCTGAACGCGCGCTTCATCACCCACTTCGCGCACTACGCCGACGGCTGGCTCGCCAGCCCCCAGTTCCTCGCCGGCGTCGCGCTCTTTTTGTGCGGCTTCGCCATCAACCAGCACGCCGACGAGGTGCTGCGCACCCTGCGCGCGCCCGGCGAGCGCGGCTACAAGATCCCGCACGGCGGACTCTACCGCTTCGTCTCCGCGCCCAACTATTTCGGCGAGCTCATCGAATGGAGCGGCTTCGCGCTGGCCGCCTGGTCGCCGGCCGCCCTCGTCTTCGTGGTGTGGACCGCGGCCAACCTGGCGCCGCGCGCCTGGGCCAACCACCGCTGGTATCGCCGCACCTTCGCCGACTATCCGCCCGGCCGCCGGGCGCTCGTGCCCTTCCTTTTCTAGGTGCTATAATCGCCAGGTACATGCGTCGCGCTGCGTTCTTGCTGGCCGCGTTCTGCCTGACGGCGCCGGGGTGCAAGCCCGTGCCGCGCTCGGCGCCGGAAGCGCCGCCCGAGCGCTCGGCCATGCGCGCCACGCAGAAGTCGGGCGATGCCGTGGTGCCGGCGCGCCCGCTCAAGCGCTGCTTCGACGAGGACGCCTCGGGCGATCCGCCCCGGCCGCTCGAGGCGCTGCTCGATCGGGCCGCCGATCGCTACGATCACGGCGACTTTGCCGCCTCGCTCGTGTGCGCGGAGGAGGCGGCGCGCGTCGAGCCGCGCTCGGTGGAGGCGCACCACGACCGGGCCGCGGCCTTGCAGGAGCTGGGCCGGCTCGACGAGGCGGAGTCGGCGTTCACGCGCGCGCTGGCGCTCGATCCCGACGATCCGGAGACCCTGGCCGGCGCCGCCGATCTCTACATCAACCGGCTGACGCCGACCAACGACCACACCGAGACCGGCCTGGAGTTCGCGCGCCGCGGCTCGCGGCGCCTCAAGCGCGTGCGCTCGCCGCACGGCGCCCGGCCCGATCGTGCGCTCGTGGGCCGGCTGGCGCTCCTCGAGGGGCAGGCGCTCAACGACCTCGGCCGCTCGCGCGAGGCGCTGATGCGCCTGGACGCCGCGCTCGCCGCGGTGCCCGACGATCTGCACGCGCGCTACGAGCGCGCGGTCGCGCTCTTCGATCTCTGCCGCTTCGCCGAGGCCAAGCGGGCGTTCACCGAGGTGCTGGTCAAGAACCCGCACGACGCCTGGGCGCACCACCACCTCGGCCTCACGCTCGAGCGGCTCGGCGACGTCGCCTCGGCCGATCGCGAGCTGGCGCGCGCGCGCACCGAGGCGCCGGCCGAGTTCCACGCGCCCATCGAGGTGTCGGCCTCGGAGTTTCGCAGCCTCGTCGACAGCGAGGTGCGCAAGCTGTCACCGCAGCTGCGCGCCGATCTCGGCCGCGTCAGCCTGGAGACCGCCGATCTGCCCGATCTCGGCGATCTGACCGCCGAAGAGCCGCCGCTGGCGCCGACCATCCTGGGCCTGTTCCGCGGGGCGCCGATCGGCGAGGCGCCCGAGTCGGAGGCGCGCGCCATCGTCATCTATCGCAAGAACCTGGAGCGCGCGGTGGCCTCGCGCGAGGAGCTGGTGCAGCAGATCCGCACCACGCTGTTGCACGAGCTCGGCCACCTGCGCGGCGAGGACGACGACGCCTTGCGGGCGCGGGGCCTGGAGTGAACGCGCCCGCGGTGCCACGGTGAGCCAGCTCTTGCCGACGGAGCAGCCGCACGTCACCCTCGAGCAGCAGCTGCGCATCGAGCGCAAGAAGGTCGACGCCGTCCGCCAGCTCGGCAAGGTGCTCGCCGCCACGCTCGATCTCGATCGCCTGTTGGTCGTGCTGCTCGGCAAGGTCACCGAGCTGCTCGACGCCGAGCGGGCCACGATCTACCTCGTCACCGACGACGGCACGCACCTCGAATCGAAGATCGCGCAGGGCGGCGCCATCGCCACCATCCGCCTCAAGACCGGCGAAGGCATCGCCGGCTGGGTGGCGCAGTCGGGCGCCACCGTGAACATCCCCGACGCCTACGCCGATCCGCGGTTCAATCAATCGGTGGACAAGTCGTCCGGCTTCCGCACGCGCTCGATCCTGTGCATGCCGATGCCCGATCACAAAGGGCGCACCATCGGCGTGGTGCAGGTGCTCAACAAGCGCCTCGGGCCCTTCGACGGCGACGACGAGGCCCTGCTCGCCACCGTGGCCGCGCACGCCGGCATCGCCATCGAGAACTCCAAGCTCTACCTCAACGTGCTGGGCAAGAACGTGGCGCTGCTCTCCACCCAGGATCAGCTGCGCCAGCGCATCGCCGAGCTCGACCTGCTCTTCGAGATCGAGCGCGAAGCCTCGGCGGCGCTCGATCTCGACGGCCTGCTTTCGCGCCTCCTGTCGCGTGCGATCCAGCTCGTCGGCGTCGAGGCGGGCTCGATCCTGTTGCGCGAGAAGAGCTCGGGCGAGCTGTTCTTCCGCACCGCGCAGGGCCAGGGCGGCGCAGGCGCTGCAGCGCGTGAAGCTGCCGGCCGGCGAAGGCATCGTCGGCTGGGTGGCGCTGCACAAGCAGCCGCTGTTGGTGAACGATCCCGACCACGACGCGCGCCACGATCTGTTCATCGCCGAGAAGATCGGCGTGCCGGCGCGCAGCATCCTGGCGGTGCCGCTGCTGGCCTCGCCCAGCGGCGACGACGACGAGCCGGCGACGCTCGGCGCCATCGAGCTGGTCAACAAGCGCACGCCCGGCGGCGCCGGCTTCGACGACGGCGATCTGCGCCTTCTGACGCTCATCGCCGGCCAGGTGTCGCGCGCCATCTCGATCGCGCGCAATCGCGAGGAGCGGCTGCACTCGGAGCGGCTGGCGTCGATCGGCCAGATGATGGCGGGCGTGCTGCACGATCTCAAGACGCCGATGACGATCATCTCCGGCTACGCGCAGCTCATGGCCTCGTCGGACGACGCCGAGCAGCGCAACCACTACGTCGAGCTGATCTTGAAGCAGTTCGACCTGATGTCGTCGATGACGCGTGAGCTCTTGCAGTTCGCGCGCGGCGAGTCGCAGCTGCTGGTGCGCAAGGTCTACCTGCAAAAGTGGATCCCCGAGGTGCGCGCGCAGCTCGAGCGCGAGTTCGCCGGCAAGAGGGTCGAGCTCGTGGTCGAGGATCGCTACAAGGGCGCGGCCTGGTTCGACGAGAGCAAGATGTTCCGCGTCATCCACAACCTGGCGCGCAACGCGGCGCAGGCGATGGAACGGGCGGCACCTTCCGCATCACCGTCGACACCGACGGACCGGAGCTGACGCTGGCGTTCAGCGACACCGGCGTCGGCATCCCCGAGGCGATGCAGGGGCGCGTGTTCGAGGCCTTCGCCACCTCGGGCAAGCACGACGGCACCGGCCTCGGCCTGGCCATCGTCAAGAAGATCGTCGACGAGCACCAGGGGCGCGTCAGCTACGAGAGCCGGCGCGGCGTCGGCACGACCTTTCGTGTGGCGCTGCCGCTGGCGCGGCAGGCGTCGTGAGGCGCCTTTTGGTGGCGGCGCTCCTGGTCGCGGGCGCCGGGTGCAAGGACAAGACGAGCGCGCCCTCCCCGGCGCCGGCGGCGGCGGCCGGCGGAGACGCCGCGGCGCAGTACACCCGGGGCAAGGCGGCGCTGGAGAGCCGGATGCTGCGCCAGGCCGTGGACGCCTTTACGCGCGCGACCACCACCGCGACCGATCCCGAGCTGCGCGCCAACGCCTGGCTCGGACTCGGCGCCGCCTATGGCGAGCTCGGCGACCACGCGCACGCCATCGCCGCCTACGAGCAGGTGACGGTGCTGCGCCCGGACGACGCCGACGCCTGGCGCGTGCTCGCCGAGGGCATGGCACAGGCGGGCAACCGCGATCGACAGGCGGCGGCGCTCGAGCACGTGATCGCGATCGATCCCGACGATCTGTCGGCCTATCTGGATCTCGCCGGGCTCGATGTCACCATCGGCAAGGCCGACCGCAGCAAGGACGTCTATCTGCGCTACGAAGGACGGCGGCGCGACGCCGTCGTCCAGCTGGGCAAGGCCAAGGATCCGCTGGCGCGCGCAGCCGCAGCCGCGGCGCTCGGCGGCGCGCGTGACGCGGGGACGGCGCGCGCCCTGGTCCTGGCGCTCACCGACAAGGACGCCGGCGTGCGCGTCGCCTGCGCCGAATCGTTGGGGCGCATCGGCGTCGACATCGATCCCGACGTGCGGCCCGCGCTGCACGCGCTTCTGGCCAAGGAGCCCGACCCGAAGGTCCGCACCGCCGTCGGCGACGCCCTCGCCGGCGGGCCTTGAGCGGCCGTCAGGGTCGGTTCAGCGCCAGCGCGTAGAAGTAGCCGCCGTTCGACAGGACGTAGACCTGCCGCCCGTCGCTGGTCGGCTCCGAGGTCACGCCATGCCCGGGCGCGAAGAACTGATAGAGCCGCCCCGAGCTCGCGTCGGCGATGTAGGTCCCGGCGTGCGCCGACGACACCAGCAGATACGGTCCCGACCAGCGTCGGCGGCGACAGCTCGCCGCCCTCGGCCAGCGCCTGCCGCCACAACAGGTGTCCCTCGAGGTCGAGCGCGTGCAGCCCCGACTTGGTCGCCGTGAAGTAGAGCCTCGCGCCGCGCGCCCGCACCGACGTCGCGCCTTCGACATCGAAGCGCCAGCGGGTCGAGCCGTCCTTGGGATCGAGCGCGTACACGCCGGTGGCGTAGGCCGACACATAGAGGGTGCCGCGGTAGTACAGCGGCGTCGAGTCGACATCCATGAAGCGGGTGGCGTCGCCCGCCAGCGAGCGCGCCCACGCCACGTCGCCGCTCGCCGCCGACAAGCAGGCGAGGTAGCCGTCGGAGAAGCCGACGTACACCCGGTTGCCGATGACCAGCGGCGACGGATAGCCGCGGATGGTGAAGCTGTCGGGCGCCTCGCGGTCGTACTGCCACTTCCACTTGCCCGAGCGCGCGTCGAGCGCGTAGATGCGGTTCTCGCCGCTGGTGACGTAGAGCGCCTCGTCCGCGTACACCGGCTGCGACGCGATCGGCCCGTGCGCGCGGTAGACCCAGCGCTGGTCGCCCGTGGCCGCATCGAACGCATAGAGCGCGCCGTCGTCGGAGCCGACGTACACCAGCCCCGTGTCGGCCACGTACAGCGGCCGCCCGCTGATGGCGCCCCCGAGCGGCCGATTCCACCAGGATCGATGCCGTCGCGCGTGGAGAAGGCCCACAGCACCTTCGCCGACGAGCCGATGAACACCCGCGCGCCGTCCGACGCCGCCGACGCGAACTCCTGCGGCTTGTACTCGATGAGCGGCTCTTGCACCAGATGGCGCCGCCAGCTCACGTGCAGAACGTCGATGGGCGCGACGAAGGCGTCGCGCGCCACGCCCGGCATGCTGGCACCGCCACACCCGAGACCCCCGACGACGAACGAGAGCGCGAAGGCGGCGGGGAGCGCTCTCACGTCCCCTCGAGCTCGGCGATCTGGGTCTGCGCCTCGTCCTTGAGCGGCGACGAGGGCGCCTTGGCGACGAGCTCCTTGAGCCGCTCGGCCGCCTTCTTCTTGTCGCCCTTCTTCTGCCACACCCGCGCCTCGTCCCACAGCGCGCGGTCGCGATAGAACTCACCAGTCTTGGGCTCGAGGCCCTGATAGAGCGTGAGCGCCTCGTCGAGCTTGCCCTGCTGCTCCTTGCACAGCCCGAGCCCCTCCTTGGCCGCGAGCAGGAGCGGCGACGGGTGCGCCTCCTTGATGAACTTCTCGTAGGTGCTCGCGGCGTCGTCGAGACGGCCGAGGTCGTAGTAGACGCCGGCGCGGAACAGCGTCGCCTCTTCGGCCACCGACGAGCGGCTGTACTTCTTGTCGAACGCGTCGAGCTCCTTGAGCGTCGCGTCGGCGCGCTCCTGGTCGGTCTTGAAGCGCGGGACCGGATTCTCTTCGTCGCTCTTGGGCGGCTCGTCGCCGGTCTGCAGCTCCGCCTCGTAGACGCGCACGGCGTGGCCGAACACCTCGGTCGCCGTCTGCGACTTCCGCTCCATCCAGCTCATCACGCTCCACACCACCGCGATGAGCACGCCGGCGGTCGCCGCCGTGATGCCGATGGCGCGCGCGTACGGCTCCGAAACGTTTGAACAGCCCTTCCCAGAAGCCGACGAACTCGTCCTGCGCCGCCTGGCGCCGCTTGCGCGTGTACTTCGACATGGAGGTGAGCCCTATAACACGGACACGCGCGCGTTGCATCCGGTTGCTCGCGCGTGGTAACGGGATGCGTGCGCGCCTTTGCGATCGCCCTTGCGACCCTCGTCCCCTTGGCCGCGCACGCCGACTACAAAGACTGGACGGTCGCCCTCTGGCCGGCCTACGCCGTCACCTACGTCGACTCGCGGGCACCGTCGGGCGGCGGCGGCGGCGTGGAGGTCGGCTTTGGCATCACCGAGTCGCTCACGCTCAAGGCGTCGGGCTTCATGAGCTGGCACCCCGTCGACGCCACCAAGACGACCGCGGCCGGCACCATCGGCGAGTTCGCGGCGATGGTCGGCATCAACTACACGCTCGACGTGATTCGCCTGGTGCCGTCGCTCGACCTGAGCTTCGGCCTGCTCGGGCTGCGCGGCGACGCCGCCTTTGCCGACACGCCCAAGGCGAACACGGTGGTGCCCTCGTCGACGGCGTTCGGCGTCGGCGTCGGCTTCAACCTCGACTACCTGCTGACGCGCCACGTGGCGGTCGGCGTGGTGGTGCGCTACCACGCGTTTCTGACCGACCTGACGCGCATCCCGGTCTATCTCTTCGTGGGACCGCGCGTCACCTTCCGCTTCGGCGGCTAGCCTGGAGTCTAGGCGTGGCCGAGGCGCTCGGCGCCCACGAGGAACTGCTCGCCCAGATGCCGCACATTGCGCACCTCGGCTTCGACGAACACGTCGTCGTCGTTGCGCAGCGCCAGGAGGATGCGATCGCCAATGTGCAGCTCCACGTCGCTGGCGAACGAGAAGCCGCTCTCGCTGATGTCGTGGGCGCGTACCAGGAGCTTGCCGTACGGCTCCGGCGCGCGCACCTCGAGGTGGCGCTCGAACGGGTACCGGGCGTGACGTCGACGCTCCATGTCATAGGTCCAGTAGCAGGACCCATACCGTTCGCAATCGACTGATATTGCTAGCGCGTGCAGAGGATGCCGTGGGGTATTCCCACCGCAGCCTCCGGAATTCGGAGGGCTGCAGCCCCCTTCCGCCGCGACGCTAGAGCGCATCTCGTAAACGTGGACGGGACTATTTGCGAGATGCGCGCTAGGGCGACGACGTGCGCTTCTTGGTGGGCTTGTCTTCGTCGTCGAGCTGCTGCACCGGGGCCCGCTTCTGCCCGACGCCCGCCGCCGCGTCATAGGCGACAGTGCTGATGCGCGTGCGCGGAATCGCCAGCTGCCCGAGCGAGCAGTCGATGACGAGCGCGCCCGCCTCCTCGGCGTGCACGGTGCCGATCACCGTCGATCCATCGAGCAGCCGCACCCGCACCGGCCGCGGCGACACGGTCGATTCGGTCAGCGGATCGGGCGGCACGCTGGCGTCGGTCGCGTGGTGCGGCACGACGGTCGCGACCTTTTCGCGCTTCGGCGCCCGCTTGGTCGCCGTCGGCGGCGAGGCGTTCGCCGGCGCCGCCTTCTCGTCGCCGTGGGCGAGGCCGCCGCCGAAGAGCAGCCAGGCGATCGCGGCCACGATCGCGAGCGCCAGCGTCGCGCCGGTGGCGACGTACCGGCGCGCCTTGTTGCGCGCACGCGACTGCATCTCGGCGCGATGGCGTGCCGCCGACTCCAGGGGGCCACCGCAGCGCGGGCACATTGCCGTCCCTTCGGGGAACGGCTCGTCGCAGCGCACGCACCAGCGGCCCCGATCGTTCACCCGAAATTCGACATCGATGACCTTGCCCAACCCCTCCAGGATAGCGCAACCGCTGCTCGGCGTCCCTCTTGATTGTGGATCCCCGCTGCGCAGATCCTAGTGGTCATGGGCAGTACGTCCGCCACGGACGAAATCCTGGTGGTCGACGATGACGCCGACAACCGCCTCGGGTACGTCGAGCTGCTCCGCGACGCCGGCTATCGCGTGCGCGAGGCGCCGGACGGCGCCGGCTGCCTGCAGGCGGTCGAGCAGCGCCCCCCTTCGCTGATCCTGCTCGACGTGTCGATGCCCGGCCTCGACGGCTTCGAGACGCTGCGCCGCCTGCGCGCCGGGGCGCATCGCGACGTGCCGGTCATCCTGGTGACCGGGCAGCGGGTCGACGCCGAGTCGGTCGGCGCCGGCCTGGCGCTCGGCGCCGAGGAGTATCTGCAGAAGCCGGTGCGCCCGGCCGAGCTGCGCGCGCGCATCCGGGCGCTGCTCACGATCGCCGCCGCCCGCAGGGAGCTGGAGGCGCTCAAGCGCGACCAGACGGCCATGTTGGTCCACGATCTCAAGCAGCCGCTCGCCGTCATCGCCCTGCGCGCGGAGTTCATCGAGGACGTGGAGACCGATCCCGAGATGCAGCAGTCGGCACACGCCATCCGCGCCGCCTGCCGGCAGATGGAGGCGCTGATCAACTCGGTGCTGGAGATGTCGCGCGTCGACGCCGGACAGATGACGCTGCAGTGCGCGCCCGCCGCGCTCGGCGCCGTGGTCGCCGAGACCGTCGCCGAGATGCGCGATCTGGCGGTGCGGCGCGGCGTCGTGCTCGCCGTGCACGCCGATCCGGTTGCCGAGGCCACGCTCGACCGCGCCAAGGTCGTCCAGGTGCTCCAGAACCTCGTCGGCAACGCGCTCAAGTTCACGCCCGCGGGCGGACGGATCGACGTCAGCGTGCGCGGCGGCGGCGGCGAAGTGATCGTCGCCGTCGAGGATTCGGGGCCCGGCCTGAGCGACGCCGACCCCGGCGAGCTGTTCGATCGCTGGCACCAGACCAAGGCCGGCCGCGCCCGGGGCGGCACCGGCCTCGGCCTGGCCATCGCCCGGGCCATCGTCGAAGCGCACGGCGGGCGCATCGGCGCCGGCGCCCGCGCCGACGGCGAGCGTGGCGCGCGCTTCTGGTTCACGTTGCCGCTGCCGCCCGTCGCCGCCGCGCTCGGCTGAGCCTGCCCTTCGCCGCGGCGCAGCGGCGCGACTTTCGTGACCATCGTAACCACCGGCCGAGGGTCGAAACCGTGTTCAAGGACCGCTGCGGCTCCCATTAGCTGATCGACGCGTTGCGTGGCAACGCGGGGTTGAGATAGCGCACAGGACACTTGACGGTAACGCGCAGGAAACGGTAGCGTGCGCCTCGATGCGCCGCGTCTGTCTTCTGTCCGTCATCGCCGCCGCCTGCTCGTTGATGGCGTGCACCAATCCCATCGACGAGCGCGCGCAACAGCAACAGCAGAAGAACGCGCAAGCGATCGGCGAGACCACGTCGCCGAAGGACTCGCCCACGCAGTACAAGGTGCTGCTCGACGAGGTCAACAAGCAGAGCAACACGGTCGACTACCACGTGCTCGTCGCCCAGCAGCCCAAGCACGACGAGGCGGACGCGCTGACCAAGTATCTCTACCGCCACCTGATGACGCGCGCCGAGCCGCAGCCGGCCGGCATCGCCGCCTACGTCTACAGCGACGAGGCGCAGTTCAAGACGCCGCCGCGCTCCCCGGTCGCCAGCGTGGTGCAGAAGCCGGGCGACGTGGGCCCGACGTTCGACAACAAGGTGCCGCTCGAGTTCTGGCAGCAGATCGATCAAGCGCTGCCGCACGCCGACAAGGGCTGGAAGCTCGAGAAGAAGATCGAGCGCAACGACGAGAACAAGACGCTCACCCTGACGCTGCCGTTCACCGAGCCGGGCGAGGATCGCTGGGCCGACAAGCTGTCGTTCAATCAGTCGATGGTCATCTTCACCGACACCGCCAAGGAGCTGTTCGAGAAGGTGCCGGAGCTGCGCGCCTTCAACTTCGTCGGTCGGTGGAAGGATCAGGACGTCGTCAAGATCGGGATGGACCGCACGCAGTATCAGACGGTCAACGTCAGCGACATCGAGGAGCAGATCGGACAGCTCCACGGGCGCGCCTTCCTCGAGCTCGCCGGTAACCACGGCACCGAGAAGTCGGTCGAGAAGGGCAACACGCAGCGGATGGCCGCCATCTACAAGAAGATGCTCGGGCAGCTCAAAGGGCATGCCTGGGTCTCGCCGGCGCTGAAGTAGATGCGCATCCGCCGGCACATCCTGCTCGTCGTCTGCCTGGGAGTGGCGTCACTCAGTTCTGAGTTGCGTGCCCAGGAGGCGCTCTCGCAGCCGGCGCCCAGGCCGGCACCGACGGCGTCCGACACCGCAGATCCCGAAGGGCGAGCGCGGGCTGGCCGCCGAGGGCACCTCGCGGCAGCCGGGCTCGCCGCCGCCCCCGTCGGAGACGGCGACCGGCTTCGACTTCGGCAGCTACGGGCGCATTGGCGTCGGCTCCGACGGGCGCGGCCACGAAGGCTACTCGACCAACGTCGTCTCGCACGGCTCGCGGCTCGAGGAGGCGCCCTACCTCGAGCTCAACTTCTACTACTCGCGCTCGGTCGCCGGCGACTCGCACCGGCGCTGGCGCGTGGTGCTCGTGCCCGCCTTCGCCGGCGGCGATCTGTTCCACTACTCGGGCGACTTCACCTCGCACATCGCCATCCGCAACGCCTACGCCGAGACGAGTCAACCTCGGCATCGACGGCCTGCAGCTGTGGGCCGGCTCGCGCATGTACCGCGGCGACGACATCTACCTGTTCGACTACTGGCCGCTCGACAACCTCAACACCATCGGCGCCGGCGCCAAGTACGAGCACAACAAGTTCGACGTCGCCCTGCAGGCCGGCCTCAACCGGCTCGACGATCTCTACCAGTACGAGACGCTGGCCACGCCGCCGCGCGGCCTCGGGCCGGCCGGCGTCGTCGACGGTGCTCGACCGCCCGCGCTTCGTCAGCTCGCTCAAGCTGCAGCAGCAGTTCGGCGACTTCCCCGGCTTCAAGGTCGCGCTCTACGGCGAGCTGCACCTTTTGCCCGCGGGCAGCGAGACCGACGCCGACCACCATGCTCAAGACCGCGCTGCCGTCCGACGTCGGCTGGGTCGTGGGCGCGCAGCTCGGCGGCTGGCTGCGGCCGTACGTGTTCGCCAACCTGTGGTTCCGCGCCGCCGGCGGGCTGGCGGCCTACGGCGAGCTGAGCGTGCCCACCGGGCTCGATCCGACGCGCAGCGTCGCAGTCGGCGCGCGAGCTCGTGGGCGCGCATTTCGCTCAACTGGGAGTCGCGCTGGCTCGGCGTCATGGGCGGCGCGTACCTGCGCCGCTTCACCGACGCGTCGACGGCGTCGTTCAACCCGCAGAGCTACACCGAGGGCATCCTCGCCTTGCGGCCGCACATCTACTGGAACGAATACTTCCACACCGCGATCGAGCTGTCGTACCAGGCGCGCAAGGCCGACGGCGTCGACTTCGTCGCCAACCGCGTGCTGTCGCCGCAGGTGTTCCGCTTCTCGGTGATGCCGCTGGTGGCGCCGATGGGCCGCGGCACCTACTCGCGCCCGCAGATCTATCTCATCTACACGGTCTCGGCGATGAACGACGACGCGCGCATCGCGCTGTATGACCCGTCCGATTTTCGCTACGGGCAGAACATCGTCCACTACATCGGTACAGGTGTCGAATGGTGGTTCAACTCAAGCTATCGCTGATAGCGCTGGTCGCCGCGCTGCGCCGTCGGCATGCACCGACGCGTCGATCCGTCGACAGCGATTGGAAGACCACCGCCGGCCAGCAGGGCGACTGGCGCGACGAGGTCATCTATCAGCTGCTCGTCGATCGCTTCGCCGACGGCGACCTCAACAACGACCAGAGCGTCGTGCCCGGCGCGCTCGGCCGCTACCAGGGCGGCGACTGGCAGGGCGTCATCGATCACCTCGACTACCTGAAGACGCTCGGCGTGACCGCGCTGTGGATCTCGCCGGTGGTGCGCAACGTCGAGACCGACGCCGACTTCGACGCCTACCACGGCTACTGGCAGCAGGACTTCACCCACGTCAACCCGCACTTCGGCGACCTCGCCAAGCTGCGCGAGCTGGTCGACGACGGCGCACGAGCGCGGCATCAAGGTGATCCTCGACATCGTCACCAACCACATGGGGCAGCTCTTCTACTACGACATCAACGGCAACGGCCGCCCGACGAGAACGTCTACGGCGCCGGCTGCGGCGAGCAGGCGCCCGCCGATCGCCAGCCCTGCCCGGGCGGCGCCATCATCACGCACCTGACCGAGTACGATCCCGACTTCGATCCCGCAGCGGCGTGCAGCGGCTACACCTCGCTCGGCTTCTCCGGCCTGGCGCCGGTGCGCTGGATCTACGACCCGGCCATCGACCGCGTGCCGACGCGCCCCGGGCGACAGCGCCGGACAGGATCCGACGCGCCAGTTCGGCTTTCAGCGCGACGACTGGTACCACCGCAAGGGGCGCATCACCGACTACGCGGTGCGCGAGCAGGTGCTGACGGGCGACTTCCCCGGCGGCCTGAAGGACCTGGCCACCGAGCGCGACGACGTGCGCGCCGCGCTGACCGAGGTGTTCGCGCGCTGGATCCAGGCCGCCGACTTCGACGGCTTCCGCATCGACACGCTCAAGCACGTCGAGCACGAGTTCTGGCAGTACTTCGCGCCCCGCATCCGCCAGTACGCCGCGGGCAAGATCACGCTGCCCGATCCCACCGACCAGAACGACCCGGACAAGACGGTGCCGCCGCTGAGCGTGCCCAAGCCGAACTTCTTCATGTTCGGCGAATCGTTCGACGGCGACGACGTGCTCAACGGCAGCTACACCTTCAACCAGGAGGTCGACTCGACCTTCTACTTCTCGCAGAAGTTCAACGTCTTCGACGGCGTGTTCAAGAACGGCGGACCGACCAAGAGACATCGCCGATCAGTTCGACGCGCAAGCGAGATGGACTACGCGCCGACGCCGAACGACGACGGCATCGGCGTGGCGCCGCGCGACGCGCTGGTCAACTTCATGGACAACCACGACGTCACGCGCTTCCTCTTCGACAAGCCGTCGACGGCGGCGCTACAGAACGCGCTCGCCTTCCTCCTCACCGAGGACGGCATCCCCTGCATCTACTACGGCACCGAGCAGGAGTTCAACGGCGGCAACGATCCCACCAACCGCGAGCGGCTGTGGGACAGCGGCTTCCGCACCGACGGCGGCACCTTTGCTGGATCCAGAAGCTGATCCGCATCCGCAAGGCCTACTCGCCGCTGCGACGCGGCGCGATGACCATGACGTACTCGACCACGCACACGGGGATGGAGGAGGACGCGGGGATGGTGGCGTTCGAACGCGCCGATGGGGCGCACAAGATCCTGGTCGTCATCAACGTGAGCGACCAAAAGCAGTCGGAGACCTCGCAGGCGCAGATGGGCGGCGCGGACATGCTCACCAGCTTCGCCCCCGGCGACAAGCTGGTCGACATCCTGGCCCCGAGCGGCGATCCGACCTCCACCTTTACGGTGGGCCTGCAGGGGGCGCTCAACGTCCCCGTCGCTGCTCGCGGGGCCCGCATCCTGGTTCCGCAAGCGGACGTCGTGCCCGTACAATAGACGGCGATGGCGAAGCTCACCATCGACCACGTCGGCAAGGACATCCTCGCGGCCCGCCCCGGCCTGCGGGCGGGGGCAGCCGACGCGCGTGCTCGGCGACCTGTCGCTCACCGTCGCCGACGGCGAGCTGCTCGTGCTCGTGGGCCCCTCGGGCTGCGGCAAGTCCACCCTGCTCCGCTGCATCGCCGGCCTCGAGGAGCTCTCGCGCGGCGCCATCTTCATGGACGGCGTCGACATCTCGCGCGCCGAGCCGCGCGACCGCGACATCGCCATGGTGTTCCAGAGCTACGCGCTCTACCCGCACCTGTCGGTGCGCGACAACCTCGCCTTCGGCCTCAAGATGCGCAAGACGCCCAAGGCCGAGATCGCCCGCCGCATCGGCGACGCCGCGGAGATGCTCGGGCTCGGCGCCCTGCTCGACCGGCGGCCGGCGCAGCTCTCGGGCGGGCAGCGGCAGCGCGTGGCGATGGGGCGCGCGGTGGTGCGGCGCCCCAAGGTCTTCCTGTTCGACGAGCCGCTGTCGAACCTGGACGCCTCGCTGCGCGGGCAGATGCGCGTCGAGCTGATGCGGCTGCACCAGCGGCTGTCGGCGACGATGGTCTACGTCACGCACGATCAGATCGAGGCGATGACGCTGGCCGATCGCATCGCGGTGCTCAACGGCGGCGCGCTGATGCAGGTGGGCGCGCCGTCGGAGCTGTACACGCGGCCGGCCAACCTGTTCGTCGGCAAGTTCATCGGCACTCCGGAGATGAACGTGGTCGACGCCCGTGCGGCGCAGGCCAGCCGGCTCACCGACCGCTTGCCGCCCGAAGTCGCGACGGTGGGCGTGCGCGCCGAGGATCTGCGGCTGTCGGCGGGCGGCGTCGGCGCCCAGGTCGACGTCGTCGAGCACCTCGGCGCCGAGGCGCTGGTGCACATGCGCGTCGAGATGATCGAGCTGGTGGCGCGCATCGAGGCGCAGGCGGTGCCGCGCTCGGGCGAGCGCGTGCAGGTGGCGATCGATCCGGCGCGGCTGCACTGCTTCGACGCCGCCGGCAACCGAATCGACGGCCGGCAGGCGGCCGCCGAAAGCCCCAAGCTCGGCACCGCCAAGCCGTGATCGCGCCGCTCCTCCTCGCCACGCAGCTGGTGGTGTGGCACTCGTACCGCGCCGACGAGGAGAAGGCGCTCGCGCAGTGCGTGGCCGTGTGGAATCGCGCGCACGCCGATGTGCAGGTCGAAGCGCTGGCGCTGCCCTACGACGGCTTCGCCTCGAAGCTGGAGGCGGCGATCCCGCGCGGCAACGGGCCCGACCTGGTCGTCTTCGGGCACGGCATCATCGGCGATTGGGCGCGCGCCGGGCTGATCGAGCCCATGTCGCTGCCGCCGGGCGCGCTCGGGCAGTTCCTCGACGGCACCGTCGACCCGCTGCGCTCCGGGGGCAAGCTGTGGGGCGTGCCGCTGGCGTTCAAGAGCCTGGCGCTGTTCTACCGCAAGGATCTGGTGGCGCGCCCGCCGACCACGACCGACGAGCTGGTGGCGCTGGCCCGCAAGATCAAGGCGACCCGGCCGCCCGGCAACTACGCGCTCGCCTACGAGGCGGGGGCGTCGTTCTATCACGCGCCCTGGCTGCACGGCTTCGGCGGGCGGATCCTCGACGACAACGGCCGCCCCGCGCTCGACTCCGAGGGTGCGATCGCCTCGGCCGCGTTCGTGGAGGCGCTGGCGGCCGAGGAGCTCCTGCCACCGGAGTCGACGGGCGTCGTCGCCGCGCAGCTGTTCAACGACGGCCGCGCCGCCCTCACCATCAACGGGCCCTGGTTCGTGGGCGAGATCGCGCCCGGCGTGCCCTTCGGCGTGGCGCCGCTGCCGACGGTGAGCGCGACCGGCCGGCCGGCGGCGCCGCTGGTCGAGATCGAGGCGCTCTTGATGCCGGCGCGCGGCCACGCCCCCAAGGCGGCGACCGCGTTCGCGCTCTGGCTGGCCGGTCCCGAGGCGGCGCGCATCCGCGCCACCGTCGGGCGGCAGACGGTGGCAGCGCGGGCGGCGTGGGACGATCCGGCGATCGCGCACGATCCGATCCTGGCGGCGTTCCGCGCCCAGCTGGCGGCGACCGTGCCGCTGCCCAACGCGCCGGCGGTGCGGCAGGTGTGGGAGCCGCTCAACCAGGCGCTGCGCAAGGTGCTGCGCGGCGCCACTTCGGCGCGGCCGGCGATGCTCGAGGCGCAGAAGCGCGTGCTCGAGGCGCTGCGGCCGGCCCCGCTGCCGGTGCCGGCGGCGCCCTACCTGGCGCTGTTCGGCTGCGTCGCCGTCGTGGGCGCGGCGTGGGCAGTGCGCGCGCGGCCGGGCGCGCGGCGGGATCGCGGCCGCGCGCGCGCAGTCATCGGCCTACGCCTATCTGGCGCCGGCGGCGGTGGCGATGATCGTGCTCGTCTTCGTGCCCTTCGGCGTCGGCGCCGGCATGTCGCTGTTCTGGTACGAGGCCGGCCACTGGACCTTCATCGGCCTGCACAACTTCTGCGACATCCTCGCCTCGCGCGGCAGGCGCCGATCACCGATCCGCTCAGCTTCTACTTCACGCTGGCGGTGACCGCGCTTGTGGACCGTCGCCAACGTCTCGTTGCACGTCATCATCGGCGTCACGCTGGCGCTCCTGCTGCGCGATCCGCTGCTGCGGCTGCGCGGCTTCTACCGGGTGCTGCTCATCGTGCCGTGGGCGGTGCCGAACTACATCACGGCGCTCATCTGGAAGGGCATGTTCCAGCGGCAGTTCGGCGCCATCAACGGCCTGCTCGCCGCCGTGGGGCTGCATCCGATCTCCTGGTTCTCGCGCTTCTGGACCGCGTTCGCCGCCAACGTCGCCACCAACGTCTGGCTCGGCTTTCCGTTCATGATGGTGGTGACGCTCGGCGCGCTCTCGCGCATCCCGAAGGAGCTCGACGAGGCGGCCGCGCTCGACGGCGCCACCCGCTGGCAGCGGCTCCGCCACGTCATCCTGCCGCTGCTGCGTCCAGCGCTGCTGCCGTCGGTGATGCTGGGCGCCGTCTGGACGTTCAACATGTTCAACATCATCTTCCTCGTCTCGGGCGGCGAGCCCGACGGCGCCACCGACATCCTGGTGTCGCAGGCCTACCGCTGGGCCTTCGCCCGCGGCCACCGCTACGGCTACGCCGCCGCCTACGCGATGCTCATCTTCGTCATCCTGGCCGCGCAGACGCTTCTTCGCCGAGAAGGACGAGTCATGAGCGGCCCCGACCTGAAGAGGACGCTGCAGAGGGCTGGCGTGCACGCCGCGCTCCTCGTCGCCAGCGTGGCGACGCTCTACCCGGTCCTGTGGGTGATCAAGATGGCGCTCTCGCCGTCGCAGGGCTTCTCGCTGTCACCGTCGCCGCTGCCGACGGCGGTGACGCTGCGCAACTTCATCGACGTGGTGTCGACCCACGACGACGCCGGCCGCTGGCTCTTCGGGCGCCAGCTCTTCAACTCGATCGTCATCGCCGCCGCGGTGACCGCGATCGGCGTCGCCCTCGCCTGCTCGGCGGCCTACGCGCTCTCGCGCTTCCGTTTCCCCGGGCGGCAGACCAGCCTGCGCGCGTTCCTCGTGTCGCAGATGTTCCCCGGCGTGGTCACCTCGATCCCGCTCTACGTGCTGCTCGATCGCCTGGGCCTGCTCAACCACCTGCTCGGCCTGGTGCTCGTCTACGCGACGACCGCGATTCCGTTCTGCGTCTTCATGCTCAAGGGCTACTTCGACACCCTGCCGCGCGAGCTCGAGGAGGCGGTGCTGCTCGACGGCGGCACCCGCTTCGACGCCTTCTGGCGGGTGGTGCTGCCGCTGGCGCGCCCGGCGCTCGCGGTGACCGCGCTGTTCTGCTTTCTGACCGCGTGGAACGAGTTCATCCTCGCCGACACCTTCATGAACGACCCGCGTGCCTGCACGCTGCCGGTCGCGCTGCAGCGCTACGTGGGCGACTACTCGACCGAGTGGGGCCACTTCGCCGCCGGCGCCATCGTCGTCTCGCTGCCGGTGATGGCGCTCTTCTTCGCGCTCGAGCGCCACCTCGTCGGCGGGCTGACCGCAGGGCGGCGTCAAGGGATGAGGCCCGCCTTCCTCTTGCTGCTGCTCGCCGCGCTGCCGGCGCCGCTGCGGGCCGACGTCAGCGCGCCCGCGCCAGCGGCGATTGGCTGGCGCACCGACGCCGCGGCGGCGACGCGCGAGGCGGCGAGGAGCCGCCGCCCGCTGCTCGTCTTCTTCAGCGCCGACTGGTGCATGCCGTGCAAGGAGATGCGCGCCCACAGCTTCGCCGACGCCGGGGTCATGGCCGTGATCGCGCGGCGCTTCGTGCCGCTGTTGATCGATCTCACCGCCGACGATCCGACGGCGACGGCGACCCGCGATCGCCTCCACGTCACCTCCGTGCCGACGCTGCTGGTGCTGCGCGGCGACCGGGAGCTGCTGCGCCGCGAGACCCTCGTGGCGCCAGCGCCGCTGCGCGCCGCGCTCGAGCAGGTTCACTAGCGATCAGAGGCCGGCGATGAGGGTCTCGAGCTGCAAGAGCCCGGTCTGCAGGAGGAACGCGCGCGAGCGGCCGTAGCTCTTGTGGCCGACGAGCGCGAAGCCGGGCTCGCCCGACTCCAGATCGCGCGCCGCCACGCGCGGCACGCTCAAGCAATCGGTGATGTCGGCGACCGCCCGCGCCAGCCGCCCCGCCCCTTCGGTCGCCGGCGACAGCTCGAGGGCGAGCTCGCCGACGATCGACAGGTCGGGCCGATAGCCGGTGAGCGCGACCAGCTCGTCGACGAGGACGCGCCGCTCCCCCGACAGCGTCACCGCCAGCGCGCCGCCCGCCTCGGCGATCGCCTCCACGTGCGCGCGCCGCTCGATCCTGACCGCGGCCGGCGGCGCCGCCGCGATCGCGTTGGCGCGCGCGACCACCGCCGCCCGCTCGGGCAGCGGATCGCCCGCGACGTCGGCCACTGGCCGTGTGTTGGCCGCCCGCACCGCCCACGTCAGCGACGCCACGCGCCCATGGAGGAGCGCCACCGCGTGCGCCGCCGAGTGGCCGCCGCCGACCACGAGCACGCGCCGCTGCGCCCAGCCCTCGACGCGCGCGTGCAGCTCGCCCAGACGCCGCACGACGCGCTCGCCGAGCGCGCGCTCGCCCGGCGCCGGCACGCCCCCCGCGCCCAGCGCCAACGGCTGGCCGTACACGCCCGAAGCGTCGAGCACCGCCTCCGCCGCCAACAGGCGCTCGCCCGCGGGCGTCTCGACTAGCAGCGAAAAGCCGCGCTCGCCGCGCAGCGGATGGCCGGCGAATTCGTCGCGACGCATGCGCGCGCGCCCGACCGAGACGACGCGATGGCGCGTCAGCACGCGCCCGGCCAGCGGCGCGGAGCGCGCCAGCGGCACCAGCACGCGCTCGGCCAGCTCCGGCCCCGTCAACAGCGCGTCGGCCGGCGGCGCCGCATCGCCGAGGAGCGCGCGCGCCCGGGCCGAGACGTTGCTCCCGAGCGGCGAGAAGGTGCGCGTCGGCCCCCAGCGGCGCAGCGCCTCGCCCACGTCGCCGGCCTCGAGCACCGTCACGTCAAAGCCGCGGGCCGCCGCCAGCAGCGCCGCCTCCAACCCCATCGGCCCGGCGCCGATGACGATCATCCGCTTCACTCGCCGCAGCATATACTGCGCGCATGCCGAGCTACTACCTGTCCGAAGACCTCGCCCGCTTCACCGAGATCGCCAAGACCCATCCGCAGCTCTTCGATCTCTTCCAGAAGTGGTACAGCGCCACGATGGAGCCGGGCGCGCTCGACGGCAAGACCAAGAAGCTGATCGCGCTCGCCGTCGCCTTCGCCATCCAGGAGCCCTACTGCATCGACTCCTACTCGTCGGCGTGCACCGACGCGGGCGTGACGCCCGAGCAGATGGCCGAAGCGGTCAACGTCGCCGCCGTCATCCGTGGCGGCGGCACCGTCGCGCATTGGGTTCAGGCGTGCAACACCATGACACGCAAAGGGTAATGGGCGGCCGAGAAACATCGCCGCAACGCGTGCTTGACACGACACTCTGAAACGAGTTACTACGCCCATAGAACTGCGGCAGGTGCCCGATGAAGTGTCGTTCTCTCGCGCTCCTCCTCGCGGTCGCCGGTTGCGGCACGTATCACCTCGCTCCCGACGGGAGCGCCGGCGACATGGCCGGCGTCGGCCCCGGCGGCGACGACGGTGGCCTGCCGATCACCGGCGACGGCGGCGTCATCCCGCAGCGCACCTGCGGCACCACCTTCACGTTCCACGGCGCCGCGCCGACCACGGTCAGCGTCGCCGGCGAGTTCAACGCCTGGGACGCGACCAAGAACCCGCTCACCGGGCCCGACAGCATGGGCGACTGGACGGCGACGGTCATGCTGCCGCCCGGCACCTACGCCTACAAGATCGTCACCGGCGACTCCACCGGCACCCTCGCCTGGCAGCTCGATCCGTCGACGCCGTACACCAAGTACGCCGGCGGCGTCGAGAACTCGGTCGTCGAGGTCGACGACTGCAAGACGCCGATCTTGAAGTTCAAGGCGCTGACCAAGACGCCCGACGGCACGCTCCACGCCGAGGTGCAGTACATCGACGGCTCCGACGCCGCCGGGCTCGACGTCTCGTCCGTCTCGGTGACGCTGGACGGCGCGCCCGCCGGCGGCGCCTCGCTCGACGGCAACGGCCTCATCACCGTCGACACCACCGGCCTGGCCAAGACCAAGCATCGGCTGATCTTCCACGCCGCGGACAAGAACGCGGTCGCCGCCGTCGACCTGCACGTGCCCTTCTGGATCGAGGATCAGCCGTTCGACTTCCGCGACGGGCTCATGTACTTCACCTTCACCGATCGCTTCAAGAACGGCGATCCCTCGAACGACAAGGCCGACCCCAGCGTCGATGCGCGCGCCAACTACCAGGGCGGCGACTACGCCGGCATCGACAGCGAGATCACCGCCGGCTACTTCGACCAGCTCGGCGTGCGCACCATCTGGCTATCGCCGCCCAACACCAACCCCGACGGCGGCTTCTCCGGCACCGGCAACCATATGTACACCGGCTATCACGGCTACTGGCCATCGGCGCCGCGCGACGTGCAGCCGCGCTTCGGCGATCTGGCGGCGCTCAAGTCGCTGGTGGCGCACGCGCACGCGCACGGGATCCGCGTCATCGTCGACGCCGTGCTCAACCACGTGCACCAGGATCACCCGTACTGGCAGATGCACCAGAACGACGGCTGGTTCAATCCGCTCACCGTCAACGGCCAGCAGTGTCTGTGCGGCAGCGGCCCCGCCGACGGGTGCGGTGACTGGAACTCGACGCAGCCCAACGGCAACCACGGCCTGTTGCCGCGCCAGACCTGCTGGTTCGAGCCCTACATGCCCGACCTCGACTACGAGAACTGGGACGCGCTCGTCGCCATGGTCGACGACGCGGTCTTCTGGGCACGCGAGGCGGACGTGGACGGCTTCCGCGTCGACGCCGTCAAACACTTCCTGACGGCCGCCACCATCCGCTTGCGCTCGAAGCTGCACGACCAGTTCGAGTGGACCGGCCCGCTCTTCTATCTCGTGGGCGAGACCTTCGACGGCGATCGCAACCTCATCAACAGCTTCATCGGCCCCAACGCGCTCAACGCGCAGTTCGACTTCCCCATCTACTTCGCGGTCATCAACACGCTGGCGACCTACTCCAACTCGCTGCGCGATCTCGAGAGCGCGACGGCGGCGTCGGATACGGCGTTCGGCGACGCGCCGATGTCCCCGTTCCTCGGCAACCACGACGTGGCCCGCTTTCTGACGACGGCGGCGGGCATGCTCACCTCCGATCCGCAGGGCGAGGCCTGGAGCGCGCCGCCGGCGGCGCCGGCGGACGAGTCGGCGTACTTCAAGCAGCGGCTGGCGCTGACCTTCGTCGCCACCTCGCCGGGCGTACCGCTCATCTACTACGGCGACGAGTACGGGCAGCCCGGCGCCGGCGATCCCGACAACCGGCGCTTCATGAAGTGGAGCGGCTATACGCCGTTCGAGCAGGCGACGCTCGACGTGACCGAGAAGCTGGGCGCGGCGCGCGCGGAGCTGGCGGCGCTGCGCCGCGGCGATCGCAAGACGCTGTGGATCGACGACGACCACTACGTCTTCGCGCGCACCACGCCGAACAAGGACGTGGCCATCGTCGTCCTCAACCGCGACTTCAACGCCACCTGGACCCAGGCGGTGCCGGTGCCTTCGTACGTGCCGCTGCCCGACGGCACGGTCCTGCACGACCGCCTGGGCGGCCCGTCGGTGACCGTGACCAACCAGACCATCCCGATCGTGCAGGGCGTGCATTCGAGCGCCGTGCTCGCCCCATGAGCGCGCACGGGCGGGCGGTGCGAGCATGAAGCGATCCCTGACGATCCTGCTCCTTCTGGTGTCGGCGCCGGCCCTCGCGCAGCAGCGCACCTGGAACTTCCTCACCACCGGCAACGGCTACGGATTCCAGGTCTTCGACACCAACGCCAACAAGATCACCCAGTTTCTCGAGCACCCCTACCGCTACCTGCGGCCGAGCGCCACCGATCCGCACGCCGAGGGCGTGGTGCGACGCAACCTCGCCTTCGACTTCTACTTCGGCGTGCGCGGCGGTGGCACCACCGGTTGGCTCAACGCGCCCAGCTCGGCCGGCGATCCCGAGCTACCTCGACCAGTCGCACATCATCGACGCGCCGGCCACGCTCGGCTCGGTCAACGCCGAGTCCTACTTCTTCGCGCCGTTCGACTACCCCGGCAACGCCATGGTCGCCCTTTTGAAGGCGCCCGGCGCCTCCGACGGCTTCGTGCTCTTCAACTTCCACATGGGCACGGCGACCACGCCCGACTCGCCAGGCTCCGACGGCGAGAGCATCCGCTACATCACCGCCAACAAGTCGATCGTCGAGACCGGCCCCGGCGGCGGCTTCCTCGTCTACGTGCCGCTGTCGGGCGTCGACACCGCCGACTGCAGCAACGCCTACTCGAAGGTGATGGGCGGCATGGACCTGTCGCAGAACACCTCGTGCAGCGGCAACGACGTGGTGCCGGCGTTCCAGAAGAAGCTCGACGCCAACGGCTGGTTCGCCGTCGCCGTGGTCTACGTCGACAGCACCAACCCCGCCGACGCCGACGCCGCCGCGGCCTCGATGACGGCGTGGGCCAACAACCGCGCGCCCGATCAGATCCTGGCCGACGCGCGCTCCGAGTTCGAGAGCTGGCGCAAGCCGCCGCCGTCGACGGTGCCGCTGTGCGGCGACGCGGAGACGCGGCTGTGGCGCCAGTCCGAGGCCGTGCTCCGCATGGGGCAGATTCGCGAGCCGAACACGGCCACGCGCAAGAACAACGGCATGATGCTGGCGTCGCTGCCGCCGGGATCGTGGCACACCGGCTGGGTTCGCGACGCCACCTACGCCGTCGTCGCGCTGGCACGCTCGGGCCACTTCGCCGAGGCCAAGGCGGCGCTCGACTTCTTCCTGAACGCCGGCCCCGTCGGCGCCTACGCGAGCTACGAGAACAACGTCAGCTATCGCATCTCGCTCATGCGCTACTTCGGCAACGGGCAGGAGGAGTGCGACTGGGACAGCTCGGGGCCGAACATCGAGACCGACGGCTGGGGCCTGGTGCTGTGGGCGGCGCGCGCCTACGTCGAGGCCTCGGGCGACACCGCCTGGCTGTCGTCCACGACCGACTACGGCACCGTCTACGACGTCCTGCAGGGCCAGGTCGCGGCGCCGCTGGAGTCGAACCTCGAGACCTCCAACATCGTGCGCGCCGACTCGTCGATCTGGGAGGTGCACCAGCCGGGCAAGCACTACGCCTTCACCACGATGGCGGCGGCGCGCGGCTTCTGCGACATGGCGGCGATGGCGCAAAAGGCGAGCAAGCCGAGCGACGTCACCCACTACGCGATGCTGTCGGGCAAGGTGAATGCGGCGTTTCAATCGGCGTTCGTCGATCAGCAGATGGCGCTCGGCGGATCGATCGAAGGCCTGTCGGCGCAGAAGTACTACGACGGCTCCGTCGCCGAGGCGTTCGACTGGAACCTCCTGGCCGACTTCGGCGGACCGGTGGCGACGGCGACGCTGGGGCTGCTCAACCACCTGCGCGTCGACTCCGGCGGCTTCAAGCGCAACAACGACGGCCAGTCCTCGTACGACAACAACGAGTGGATCCTCGTCGACCTGCGCATCTCGAACGCGCTGCGCCGGGCCGGCAAGCCCACCGACGCCGACGGCTACCTGGGGCAGATCGTGTCGAAGGCGGCCGCCAACTTCTACCTTCTGCCCGAGCTCTACAACGACACCGCGGCCGACGGGCAGATCGGAAAGTACTTCGGCTCGATCCCGATGGTCGGCTACGGCGCCGGCGCCTACCTCATGACCATCCTCGATCGCGCGGGCCAGTGGGAGCCGAACGACTGCGGCGACGGCAACTCGCGCAGCGGCGCCGCATTCACCTGCTCGGGCACCACCGGCGGCGCGGGCGACGGCGGCACCGGCGGCGGCGGCTCGGGCGGCAGCGGCGGCGGCAACGGCGACGGCGGCCCGGGCGGCGCAAACGTGCCCTACACCGCGGCCTGCCTGTGCGACGTGGGCGGACGCGACCGTCCCTCGAACGGGACGCTGACGGTGCTGGCGCTGCCCTGGCTGTTCCTCGGCTTCCGGCTCTGTCACAAGGCGAAGTGCAAGTGAGCGGCGATCGCACAGCGCGCCTGGTCATGTCGGGCATCGACAAGCGCTTCGGCGGCGTCCTCGCGCTCGACGGCGCCGAGCTCGAGGCGCGCGCGGGCGAGATCCTCGGCCTGTGCGGCGAGAACGGCGCCGGCAAGTCGACGCTGCTCAAGATCCTCGCTGGAGTGTACCCGCACGGCAGCTTCGACGGTGAGGTGCGCCTCGACGGCGCCGCTGCTCGCGCTGCGGCTCGACCGCGGACGCGCGCGCCGCCGGCATCGCCATCGTGCACCAGGAGCTGATGCTGGTGCCCGAGCTGACGGTGGCCGAGAACCTCATGCTCGGCCGCGAGCCCCGCCGCTTCGGCTTCGTCGACGACGCGGCGCTCGAGGCCAAGGCGCGCGCCCTGCTGCGCCCGGTTCGGCGAGGACGGAATCGACGTGCGCGCCAGGTGGCGACGCTCGGCATCGGCGTGCAGCAGATCGTCGAGATCGTGCGCGCGCTGCAGCGACGACGCGCGCGTGCTGGTGCTCGACGAGCCGACCGCCGCGCTCACCGGCGACGAAGCGGCGCGCCTGTTCGAGTGGCTGCGCGGCCTGGCGCGGCGCGGCACGACCTGCATCTACGTCTCGCACCGCATGGACGAGGTGTTCGCGCTGTGCGACCGCATCACCGTGCTTGCGCGACGGCAAGACCGTCGGCACCGTCGAGACCGCGCAGTCGAGCGGCGGCGAGGTGGTGCGCATGATGGTGGGTCGCGAGCTCGCCGTCAGCCATCCGCCGGCCGCCGCCGGCGTCGGGGAGACGCGCCCGATCCTGGAGCTGCGCGGGCTCAGCGTCGAGGGCGCCCTGCGCGATGTCTCGCTCCGCGTGCACGCGGGCGAGGTCGTCGCGCTCGCCGGCGCGATGGGCTCGGGGCGCACCGCGCTCCTCTCGACGCTGTTCGGCTGCGCCAACGCGCCGCGTCAGCGGCGACATCCTGGTCGACGGCGCGGCGACGCCGACTCGAGCTCGCCGCGCGCCGCCATCGCCGCCGGCTTCGCGCTCGTGCCCGAAGATCGCAAGGGGCGCGGCCTGGTCCTCGACCTCACCGTCGCCGAGAACCTGGCGCTGCCTGCTGGGGCTCGCCGACGGCGACCAGGCGGAGACGATCGCGCGCGCGCGCATCGACGAGCTGCGCATCCGCGGCCGGCGCCGACTCGCCGGTCGCGACGCTGTCGGGCGGCAACCAGCAGAAGGTGGTGCTCGGCAAGTGGCTGCAGCCGGCCGCCGCGCCTGCTGCTGCTCGACGAGCCGACCCGCGGCGTCGACGTCGGCGCGCGCGAGGAGATCTACGCGCTCATCGCCGAGCTGTGCCGGCGCGGCGTCGCCGTCCTGCTGGCGTCGTCGGACCTGCCCGAGGTGCAGCGCCTCGCCGATCGCATCGTCGTCCTGCGCAAGGGGCGCGTCGTGACCGAGCTGCCCGCGCGGCGCATCGCAGGATCACATCGTCGCCCATTCGACGGGCGCTCATCGCCCAGCGCGGCCGGCGACTCGATGCGCGCCGCGCTAGCGCATCCTGCGCTCGCGCAGCCTGCGCATGGTGCGGCGTGCTGCTTGCTTCTGTGGCTGGGGCTCGGCGCTCCATCCCGAGACGCGCGAGGCGTTCCTCACCGCCGGCAACTTCTCGAACCTGACGGCGCAGATCGTCGGAGATCGTGATCATCGGCGTCGGCATGACGCTGGTGATCCTCATCGGCGGCATCGATCTCTCGGTCGGCGCCGGCATCGCGCTCACCGGCGTCGTCGCCGCCAAGCTGCAGATCGACTCCACAGCCCGGCCTGGGTGGCGTTGCCTGGCCGCGCTCGCGGTCGCCGGCCTGGTCGGGCTGTGGCACGGCCTCGCTCGTCACCGCGGCGGCGTGCCGCCGTTCGTCGCCACGCTCGGCGGCTTCCTCGCCTACCGCGGCCTGGCGCTCGTGCTCTCCGACGCGCGCGGCCTGTCGCCGATGGGCGCCGACTTCCAGAAGCTCGGCGGCCGCCTCGGCCGCCGCGCTGTCGACCGGCATCTGCGTCGGCGCCGGCGTGGTCGGCATCGCCATGGTGCTGCTGCGCCAGCGACGGCGGCGCGCGCTCGGCGCTGCCGACCGATCCGCTGGTGCGCACCGCGCTGTCGCTCTTCGCCATCGTCGCCGTCAGCGGCGTTCGCCGCCGTCATCTACCAGGACGGCATGCCGGTGCCGGTGCTCATCGCCGCCGGCGCCGTCGGCGCTCGGCGCGATCCTTCTGCGCCGCACGCTGCTCGGCCGCTACGCCTTCGCCATCGGCGGCAACGCCGAGGCCGCGCGCCTGTCGGGCGTCCCGGTGGTCGCGACCACCATCCTCATCTACGTCTTTACGGGCGTGCTGCGTCGCGCTGCGCCGGCATCGTCGCCGCCGCGCGCACCAACGGCGTGACGCCGGGCAACGCGGGCCTGATGCGCGAGCTCCACGTCATCACCGCGGTCGTCATCGGCGGCACGTCGCTGTCGGGCGGCCGCGGCGACCATGATCGGCACCGTCGTCGGCGCGCTGATCTTCGGCACGCTGTCCAACGGCATGAACCTCATGAACGTCAACTCCAACTGGCAGCTCATCTTCACCGGCGCGATCCTGCTCGGCGCGTCGCTGCTCGATTCCCTCTCCAACAAGAAGAGGGCCTCGTGAAGCGCTTGCTGGTCGCGGCGCTGCTGCTCGGCCGGCTGCGCCAAATCGAGCCGAGCGCGGGCGGTCCCAAGGTCGCGTTCCTCCTGTCGACGCTGCAAGAGGAGCGCTACCAGAAGGACAAGGCTACTTCGAGGACGGCGGCGAAGAAGCTCGGCCTGGCGCCGTTCACGCTCGCCGCCGACAACGACAACGCGCGGCAGCTCGCGCAGGTCGAGGACGCGCTCGCCCGCGGCGCCAAGGTGCTCGTCATCCAGCCGACCGACGCGGCCGCCGCCGGCGCCTACGTCTCCAAGGCGCACGAGCACGGCGCCAGGTCGTCGCCTACGACCGCGCACATCAAGAACGGCGCCGTCGACTACTACGTGGCGCACGACAGCTTCAAGGTCGGCGTGCTCCAGGCCGAGGCGGCGGTGAAGGCGACCGGCGGCAAGGGCAACTACGTGCTCCTCGACGGGCAGTCGGGCCACTCGGTGGCGACCGAGATCGCGCGCGGCTACTACAGCGTGCTGCAGCCGCTCATCGACGCCGGCGACGTCCACATCGTCGTCGAGAAGAACCACGACGCGTGGTCGCCCGAGCAGGCGCTCAAGACGGTCGAGGACGCGATCGCCAAGACCAAGGGCGACATCGCAGGCCATCCTCGCCAACAACAGCGGCATGGCGCGCGGCGCGGTGCAGGCGGTGCAGGCAGCCGACCTCGCAAGAACGTGTTCATCGCCGGCGCCGACGCCGACGCCGCCAACGTCGACTACGTGTGCGAGGGCAAGCAGTCGATCGAGGTGCTCAAGGACATCCAGCCGCTCGCCGAGAAGGCCGCCGAGGTCGCCGCCGAGCTGGCGCGCACCGGCATGGTCGACCGGCGCCGGCAAGACCCGGTGGCCGCCGTCGCCGTCAGCCTGGTCGATCGCGCCAACGCCCGCGCGCTGGTCATCGACAGCGGCTTCCACACCGCCGCCGAGCTCCCGTCCTGCAAATGAGCACGCGAACCCCGAGCTGCGCGGCGCTCGCGCTGGTGCTCCTCGCCGCATCCGCCGCACACGCCCAGTTCCCCGAGCGCCGCGCCGAGGAGGAGTCCGACGCGCCCGCCGAGGCGGAGCCGGCGCCGGCGGCGGCGGCCCCCGCAGCGGCGCAGCCGCGTCCGGCCCCCGAGAGCGTCGAGGAGCTGGTCAAGCGCCTCATGCACATGCTCCTGCCGAGCGACCTGCGCTTCGGCCTGCACGGCTACTTCCGCGCGCCCTTGCGCCTGTCGATCGATCGCCGCGGCTCGACCATGCCGGGCGAGTCGGCGTACGACATCCGCACCCCCTGGCTCGTCGACGACGACTACTTCCACTCCGGCTTCGCCTACACGCGCCTGCAAGAGCAGGACTGGACCGAGCTCTACCTCTCCGTCGGCAATCGCTACCTCACGGGCGAGGTCGCCCTCATGGGCTCGCTCTACTCCGACTGGGCACAGCCGCTCATCGATCATCAGTGGGGCATCGCGCAAGGCTTCCTCCGCTTTCACTGGGGCGACGCCGGCCCGCGCGCGCGCTTCGCCATCGACGCCAAGGCGGGCGCCTTCTGGGATCGGCTGGGCTGGCTGCAGCGCTACGACACCTACCTGTTCGGGCGCACGCACCAGATGGGCGGCCAGGTGCGCATCGAGACGGGCATTCACAACTGGTCGTTCTGGCTCATGCAAGGCTTTGGCGCGCACCTCGAAGCGCTCGATCAGAACGAGGGCCTCACGATCCTCAACTACCTGCACGCCGGCGCCAGCTGGCGCCAGAACCTCGAGGCCGGCTTCTACTTCCTCGACAACCTCACCCACGATCAGCGGCAGCTCAAGGAGATCAACGACGCCGACATGCGCGTCTACGGCCTCGAGGCGCGGCTGACCTCGACCAGGCTCGGCTCTCAGCTCTACATCGGGGGCTCGAAGATCGAAGCGTCGCAGGCGACCTACCTGGCGCCCGCGATCGAGGTCATGCACGCCTACGGCGGTCGCGGCCTGACCGAGGACTACCTCGGCACCCAGAAATCGAACAACGGCACCGGCACCCTGTGGAACGCCGCCTGGGATTACACCTTCTCCACCCGGAACCTGCTGCGCGCCTGGTCGCCCGCCGGCGCGCGCTTCCTCGGCCGCAGCGACATCACGCTCGGCTTCTTCGGCGTCGTCACCTACGTGCGCTCCGATCAGTCCGATCCCGATCCGCAGATCAACCGGGACAAGCGGGAGCTGTTCAAGTGGGGTCTCGAAGGCGGCTGGACCCCGCTGTCGTGGCTGGCGCTGGCGCTGCGCTACGATCGCGTCATCCTCGACGTCAAGGACGACGCCAACAGCTTCCGCGTCATCAGCCCGCGCATCAGCCTGCGCACCCACTGGCTCGTCGACGGCGAGATCTTCGTCCAGTGGTCGTTCTACTCCTACGGCGCGCGGGTGCAGCTCCGCCCGGGGCAGGTGGCGCTCGAAACCCAGCCCGACTCGAACGCGTTCAAGATCCAAGCACAGCTCGTCTTCTGAGCTACACTGGTCGCTCGCCATGAGCGCCGCCGTTCCCCGCCGCGATCTCGTCGGCAAGCTCGTCGCCAACCGCTACATCGTCGCGGAGGTGCTCGGCGCCGGCGGGCTGTGCACGGTCTATCGCGGCGAAGATCTGCGCAAGCAGACCGAGGTCGCCATCAAGGTCCTGCCCGCCGACAAGGCGCAGGTCAAGGAGTTCGCGGCCCGCTTCGGCCGCGAGGTGACCACGGCCAAACGCATCGATCACCCGAACGTCGCCGCCATCAGCGACTCGGGCGAGCTGCCCGACGGTGGGCTGTTCCTGGTGATGGAGCTGCTCCGCGGCACACTCTTGTCGAACGCGCTCGCGGAGGGGCGGCTGCCGCCGGCGCGGGCGCTGATCATCGCGCGCCAGATGCTGGTCGGCCTCGGCCGCGCCCACGAGCTCGGCGTCGTGCACCGCGACGTCAAGCCGCACAACGTCATGCTCATCGACGTCGGCGGCCTGGAGACGGTCAAGCTGTTCGACTTCGGCATCGCCTCGAACGAGCGGGCGGCGATGAAGCTGACCGCGCCCGGCACCGCCTTCGGCACGCCCGAGTACATCGCGCCCGAGCAGGCGATGGGCCAGAAGGTGGACGCGCGCGCCGATCTCTACGGCGTCGGCGTCGTCCTGTTCGAGATGCTGTGCGGCCGCCTGCCCTTCGTGTGCAAGGACGACATCGCCTACCTGCGCGCGCACATCAAGGAGCCGCCGCCCAAGCCGTCGAGCGTCACGCCCGACGCCCACCTCAGCAGCGCCGTCGACAGCCTGGTGGTGCGCGCGCTCGACAAGGACCCCGACAAGCGCTTCGCCGACGCCAACGAGATGATCGCGGCCATCGATCGGGCCGCCGGCCACAAGCCGCTCGAGGGGAGCAAGCGCGGGCGCTTGTGGTTGATCGCGCTGGCGCTGATCCTGCTCGCGATCGCGCTCGTCATCGGCGCCCGGCTCGCCGGCATGGAGCTGTCGTAACCGCCTGGGCTAGCGGCGATGCTGGCGGGGCAACGGCCGGCTTGGGCCCGCGGAGGTAGTAAGGGGCCATCCCGTCGTCGGAATCCGGCGCCCGCAGCGCCCCTTACTACCTCCGCGGCCCAAGCCGGCCGGTACTACTCGGCCAAGGTGAACGGCATTGAGGCTAGCGGGCCACCTGCATGATTCATCACATCTCGGTGCGAGCCCTCGAAAGGTTCCGCTTTCAAACCGCGTCGCATCGAGAGCGCGCCAGAGCGCCACGTCCGGCTCCGCGCGCACTGCCCCGCTGGGCTCAAACAGTCCTCGCCACCGCACCGCTGTGCTCGATTAGACCCCTTGCCTGTGCTGCGGAGCTCGCCCAGCGGGGCAGTGCGCGCGGAGCCTCTGTGCTCGTCCAAGAACCGGACGGTCGCAGCGGGTGCTCTCGACGACGCGTGAGCTTGGGCAATCGTGCGTGGCTAAGGGTTCCCACGAGCCCTTAGAGCGGGCGGTCGTCGGAGCCGTCTTGCCGGGCGTCGCGGAGCGCTCCGCCCGCAGGGCGGTTGCCAGCGACGAGCCGAGGGCCCGGACGTGCCGCCGGCCGGTAAGGCCGCAGGCGTAGCGGGCCCGTCCCGGCAAGACGGCTCCGACGACCTCCCGCGGCCCCTCGGCGCGGCGACCCTGCCGCCAAGGATGGCGTTTGGGCGCGCTCTCGCTGCGACGCCGTTTGCTCAATCAAATGCGGAGATGTGATGAATCATGAGAGCCGGCCACCAGCCGTCCTCCGGTCGAAGGCGGACGATAGTTGCGCTCGTAGATGCGCAAGAGCGCCACGAACATGGCCACGAACATCGGCCCGACGATGATGCCGATGGCGCCGAACGCCTCGATGCCGCCGAAGACCGCGATGAGCACGAGCAGCTCGTGCAGCCGCATGTGCCCCTTCATGAGGCGCGGCCGCAGCCAATAGTCGGGGAACGAGGTCACCACCAGCGCCCAGTACGCCAGAAGGCCAATGCCGCCGCCGATGTGCCCGCTGACGATGTAGATCACGCCCACGGGAACGCAGATGATTCCGGTGCCGATCGCGGGCAGGACGGACGCCAGCGCACACAGCGCCCCCCACACGATCGGCTTGCCGATGCCGAAGATCCAGAAGCCGAGGCCCGACAGCACGCCCTGCACCAGCGCGATCACGCCGATGCCGAGCAGCGTGCCGATCGCGACGGTGTGGAACTCGTGCATCAGCGCCCGCGTCTCGGTCTGCGGCAGCGGCACCATGCGCACGCAGAAGCGCGCCAGCGCCGGCCCCTCGAGCAGGAGGTAGTACGAAGTGACCGCCGTGAAGATCACGATGAGCACGAGGTGCGACGTGGCCGCCAGCAGGCCGCCGACGACGTCGGACAGGTGGGTGGCGGCCGAGTGTCCGTAGAGCTGGACCTCGTTCATCACCCCGTCCGGCGTCAGGTGGGCCCGGTGCAGCAGCCGGGTCATGCGCGGCGCGTGCAGCCAGCGAGCGGCGGCGGCGGCGTGCGCGGGCGCGACCTCGGTCAAGTAGCGCAAAAGCTCGCGCACCACGAAGTAGCCCATGAACACCACCAGCCCCAGCCCCAGCGCGACGGTGACGAAGCTGATGGCCGCCGCCAGCAGGCGCGGGTGGCGCCGATAGTGCCGCTCGAGCCGCCGTTGCAGCGGCGAGGCGACCACCGCCAGCATGACGCCGAGAAAAACCGGCACCCAGATCGGTGACACCGTCCACAGGAAGAACACGCCCGCCACCGCGAGCAGGACGCCGAACGTCCGCTTCTCGAAGCGCGTCGGGTTGTCCGACGACGGGATGAGGTCGCTGCCGGCCATCGGATGGACCGAGCGATCACCGTGCAAAGCGCGCGCCCGTCACTCCGAGCGGTCGGTCCCCACCAGCGGAGAGAAGAAATTGTCCTTTTTCGTGTACTCGTCGACGTTGAAGCGGAACTTGAGGCTCGGTGCGGCGCGCTGGTTGCAGTCGGTGCGCTCGCAGAAGCGGCAGCTGACGCCGATGGGGATCGCCATCTTGGCGTCGGTGTACGGCATGTCCTGCGCGTAGGCGAGATGGCGCGCGGCGTCGGCGTGGGTGCCGAGGCCGATCGAGTAGGTGGTGCCGCGCACCAGCGAGCCCTGCAGCGGCTGGGTGGTGACCCGCGCGAAGCAGAAGTAGGTGGCGCCGTCGGGCATCATCGAGTACTGCCGCGTCAGCACCGACGGGTTGAGGAAGGCGTTGTGCACCGCCCATTTCGCGCACGAGCCCGACGCTTCGGGGAAGCGCAGCCCGGTGGCCGAGTAGCGCTTCGAGATGTTGCCGGCGACGTCGCAGCGCACGAAGTGCAGCGGAATGCCCGGCCGCTTCGGATCGCCGAGGTTGCACACCCGGTGCGCGACCGCCTCGTAGGACATCTCGAACAGGTTCGACAACAGCTCGATGTCGTAGCGCGTGCGCTCGACCTCGCCGATGAAGTCTTCGTACGGTAACAGCAGCGCGCCGGCGAAGTAGTTCGCCAGGTGGATCTTGATCAGCCGCGGCGTCTCGGCGTGCTTGGGCCCGAACGCCTTCGATAGCCGCTCGTCGAGCTGCGAGTCGTCGAGCACGCGCAGGCCGATGGTCGCCGCCAGCTGAAACTTGGTCGGCTGCTCCAGGAGCGCCGTCGACATCGTCAGCTGCCGCTTCTTCGGGTCGTAGCGGCGCACCACCGAGCCCTTGCCCGGCGGGATGAAGTCGACGCGCACCTTGCGCGCCTTCAAGATCTTCACCAGCTCGTCGGAGAGGATGCGCCGTCCGAGCTTGTGATCGAAGCGGATGCGCCGCGCCTCGTCCTCGAGCTCGGCGAAGTAGTTGCGCTGGCTCTGCAGGAAATCGGTGACCTCGTCGAGCGGCGAGTACGACAGCCGCACCTTCTCGAAGGTGCTGGTGGCGCCGCCGTCCTGCTGCTCCTCGGCCAGGCGCGTCGCCACCTGCTCGAGCTGGGTGCGCGTGTTCTTGTACAGGTTGAACAGCGCCACCAGCATCGCGGTGCGCTTGGGCTCGCCCGAGAAGTCGAGGATGTCCTCGTTGGTGATGCCGAGCGAGCGCAAGAGCGGCTCGTCGAGCAGCTTGGCCAGCGCGTCCGGCGCGCGCCGCTCGCCGAGCGACGCCATGAACGCCTCCATCTCGATGCCGAAGAACGACAGCGCCTTCCACAGGAGCGGCAGCTGCACGGTGCGCTTGCCCTTCTCGAGGAGGTTCAAGTACGCTCCGGAGACGCCGAGCGTGCGCGCGACGTCGGCCTGCTGGAGGCTCCGCTCGAGGCGAAGCTCGCGCAATCGGCGACCGATATTGGCGTTGTCACGCAAGCTGCTCATGCGTAAAACCTCCACAACAGATTTACAAATGTCTTAACAACTGTAAATTATCAATCGTTTCAACGCAGCGCGTAATCCGTCTGAAATCAGCTGTTTTGAGCGTTGACAGCTTAACGGCCGGTCCCTAAGAATTCAAGTAGGCTGTTAATCAGAAAACGGGCGAGGTACAGCAGTGCTAAAGGAAGAGCACCTGCAGATTCGCGAGTCGGTACGCGAGTTCGTGGAGCGCGAAGTCGTCCCGATCGCGGACGAGCTCGACAACGCGGAGAAAGAGATTCCGCTGGCCGTGATCGGCAAGATGGCCGAGCTCGGCTACTTCGGCCTCATCTTCCCGCCCGAGTACGGCGGCATGGGCCTCGACTCGCTGTCGATGGCGATCGTGACCGAGGAGCTGTCGCGCGGCTGGCTGTCGGTCGGCTCGGTGATGACGCGCATGATCATCACCGGCACGCTGATCATGGCCAACGGGACCGAGGAGCAGAAGAAGAAGTTCCTGCCCAAGATCTGCGTCGGGCGAGATGCTGACGGCGGCCGCCTTCACCGAGCCGGACGTCGGCAGCGACACCGCGTCGATGAAGCTGCGCGCGGTACAAAGAGGGCGATCGGTACAAGCTCTACGGCGAGAAGACCTGGTGCACCTTCGCCAATCGCGCGCACGTGCTTGACCGTGCTGGCGCGGACCAACCCCGAGGTGCAGCCGCCGCACAAGGGCCTGTCGCTCCTGCTCGTCGAGAAGCAGCCGGGCGACGGCTTCCACCCGCCGGAGCTGGCGGGCGGGCCGATCCCGACCATCGGCTACAAGGGCATGAAGTCCTACTCGCTCGGGTTCGACGGCTTCTCCTGTCCCGCGCGAGAACCTGCTCGGCGGCGTCGAGGGGCAAGCGGCTTCTACCAGCTGATGGCGACCTACGAGTACGCGCGCATCCAGACGGCGGCGCGCGCGGTCGGCACGGCGCAGGCGTCGTACGAGGCGGCGCTGAAGTACGCGCAGGAGCGGGTGCAGTTCGGCCATCCGATCGCCGACTTCCAGGTCATCCGGCACAAGCTGGCGCACGCGGCGACGCGAGATCGAGGCGGCGCGGCAGCTCACGCTACTACGCCTGCGAGAAGAAGGACTCGGGCGCGCGCTCGCGACCTCGAGGCCGGCATGGCCAAGGTGTTCGCCGCCGAGATGGCCGAGCGGGTGACCTCGGAGATGATGCAGATCTTCGGCGGCTACGGCTACTCCCGCGAATACCCGGCGCAGCGCTTCTGGCGCGACGCGCGCGTCTTCCGCATCTTCGAGGGCACCAGCGAGATCCAGTACGAGGTCATCGCCAAGCGCCTCTTGGGCGGCAAGTGACCATGGGCGCCACCGAAAATCGCTACGGGCGGCTGTTGTCCGATTTCGAGCCGGGCGCCACCTACGACCATCCGTGGGAGGTCACCGTCGACGGCGGCACCATCGCGCTGTTCCAGGCGTCGTTCCTCGACGCCACGCCGATCTATTCGCTCGGCGGTGCTCGCCAGGTCCTGCGGGCTCGCGCGACCGGCCGCTGCATCCCCTGCTCTGCCTGAACCTCGGGCTCTCGTTCTCGGTGCACGACGTCTCCGAGCAGGCGATCGCGCACCTGGCGTACATCGACGTGCGCTTTCCCGAGCCGGGCTACGCCGGCGACACCGTGCGCGCGCGCTCGACCGTCCTCGGCGTCAAGCCGGCCTCGTCGGGCGACAAGGGCGTGGTCCACGTGCGCACGATCCTGGAGAACGACCGGGGCGCCGTCCTGTGCGCCTTCGAGCGCAAGGCGCTGATTCGCGCCGGCAAGCTCGAGGCGCGGCCGGCGTGGGCCAACGAGCGCGGCCAGGAGACGCCCGCCGTCGCCAGCTTCCCGTCGGTGCCCAAGGCGCTGCACGACGGCGGACGCGGCGGCTTCGGCCCGTGGGCGGGCGACTTTGCCGTCGGCCAGGTGTTCACCCACGCCATCGGCAAGACCATCGGCGAGTCGGAGCACATGCAGCTCACGGCGCTGGTGCGCAACTCGCACCCGCTGCACTTCGACGAGGTCTACTGCAAGGACAACTCGTTCACCAAACAGCGCGTCGTCTACGGCGGGCTGGTGTTGTCGTGGGTGGCGACGCTCGCCTCGCGCGACGTCGGCGGGCACGCGCTGTGGGAGGCTGGGCCTCGACGCCGGCGCGCACCCCAGCGGCGTCGTCGGCGGCGACACGCTCTACGCCGCGTCCAAGGTGCTGTCCGTCGACGGCGAGCGCGTGGTCTTCCGGCTCGTCGGCGTCAAGAACCGCACGTCGGCATCGGCGTACGCCGAGTACGGCGACGCGCTGTTCGCCGACGAGCTGTCGAAGAAGGAACAGAAGATCAAAGAGAAGGTCGTGGAAATCACCCGCACTCTCTACGTCCGAAGGAGACCCTGATGTCGAACTACGATCAATTGGTCATCGCTCGCGACTTCCGCATCCGCCGCACCGAGCTCACCTGCCCGGCGCACTCGCTCAAGATGATGACCAAGGCCGCCGGCTCCGACGCCGACGAGGTGATCCTCGATCTCGAGGACTCGTGCGCCGTGTCGCAGAAGGTCGAGGCGCGCAAGACGCTCGTCGAGGCGCTCAACACCCTCGACTTCAAGGGCAAGATCCGCGCGTTCCGCCCCAACAACATCCGCACCAAGTTCTTCTACAAGGACGTCATCGAGGTCGTCGAGGCGGCGGGCCAGAACATCGACGTCATGGTGCTGCCCAAGACCTACGGCCCCGACGACGTGCGCTTCGCCGATCGCCTGCTGACGCAGATCGAGCAGAACATGGGGCTGCCGCTCGGCGGCATCAAGCTCGAGGTGCTCATCGAGAGCGCCGAGGCGTGCCTCAAGGCCTACGAGATCGCCGACGGCGACGCCGCGCATGGCCGGGCTCATCTTCGGCATCGCCGACTTCGCCGGCGACATCGGCGCCAAGGAGCTCACCAACGAGCAGTTCCAGGTCTACCACTACCCGAAGATGCAGACGATCGTGGCCGCGCGCGCCGCCGGCATCGACTGCATCGACAACGTGACGCTGCAGTTCCGCGATCTCGACCAGTGCCGCAAGGACGCCGAGTACGCCTGCAAGATGGGCTTCGACGGCAAGTGGGCCATCCACCCCGACCAGGTGAAGATCATCAACGAGGTCTTCACCCCGTCGAAGGAGGAGCTGACGCGGGCCACCGACATCCTCGAGCTCTACAAGAAGGCGGACCTCGACAACGGGCCTCGGCGCCATCGTCTACAAGGACGAGATGGTCGACGCGGCCACGCTGCGCGTCGAGTGGAAGAAGGTCGCCGTCGCGCGAAAGGCGGGGCTGCCTGGTCGCGATGAAGGAGGAACGCGGCCCGAAGCGCGCTCGGGAACGCCGATCCAGCCGCTTGTACGGGCCGGAGAAACCCGATGTCGAAGCTCGGCGAAACCCGGCGAGTATCCGTTCACGCGCGGCATCTACCCCGACGATGTACCTCGGCAAGCTGTGGACGATGCGGCAGTACGCCGGCTTCGGCACGCCCGCCGAGACCAACCAGCGCTTCCGGTACCTGCTCGAGTCGAGGGCCAGACCGGCCTCTCGGTGGCGCTCGACCTGCCGACGCAGCTCGGGCTGGACTCGGACGCCCCCGAGGCCGCGCGGCGAGGTGGGCAAGGTCGGCGTGGCCATCGATTCGCTGGCCGACATGGAGACGCATCTTCGAGGGCATCCCGCTGGATCAGGTCTCCACGTCGTTCACCATCAACGCCACCGCGCACGATCCTGCTCGCGATGTACGAGGCGGTCGCGCGCGAAGCAGGGCGTCGCCGCAGGAGCGCATCGCGGGCACGATGCAGAACGATCTCCTCAAGGAGTTCGGCGCGCGCGGGGCCTGGATCTTCCCCATCGAGCCGTCGATGCGCCTGGTGGTCGACGTCATCGAGGACTGCACCGCGCGAGCTGCCGCGCTTCAACCCCATCTCGATCGCCTCGCACTTCCGCGACGCCGGCGCCACGCCAGCCGAGGAGATGGCCTACACGCTCTCCGACGGCGTCGCCTACGTCGAGGCGCTGCCTCGAGCGCGGCCTGACGATCGACGCGCTTCGCGCCGCGGCTGTCGTTCTTCTTCTACACCTACATCAACTTCTTCGAGGAGGTCGCCAAGTACCGCGCCGGGCGGCGCATCTGGGCCCGCCTGATGAAGGAGACGCTTCGGCGCCGAGGAGCCCCGAGTCATGGCGCCTGCGCATCGCCTGCGTCTGCGGCGGCCACTCGCTGCACCCAGCGCCGAGCCGCTCAACAACATCGCCCGCACCACCATCGAGACCATGGCCGTCGCCTGCGCCGGCCTGCAGTCGGTGTTCACCGCCGCCTACGACGAGGCCTTCGCCATCCCCACCGAGCTGTCGGCGCGCACGGCGCTGCGCGTGCAGCAGATCGTCGCCTACGAGACCGACGTGGCCAAGACCGTCGATCCGCTGGCGGGCAGCTACTTCGTCGAGGCGCTCACCGACGACATGGAGCGCGCATCACCGACCATCATGGACGAGCTCGAGGCACAGGCGGCATGGTGCGCTGCCTCGAAGAGGGCATCGTGCAGCGACGCATCGCCGAGCGCGCCTACGAGTATCAGCGCGACCTCGACTCGGGCCGGGTGCCGGTGGTCGGCGTCAACCAGTTCAAGGCGCAGGAGGAGGAGGCCGATTCAGATCCACCGCGGCGACGAGGCCGGCGAGCGCGCCAAGGCCGAGGCGGTCAAGCAGCTGCGGGCCGCGCGCGACAACGCGGCGACGACGCGCGACGCTCGAGGCGCTGGAGGCGGCGGCGCGCGGCACGCGACAACCTGATGCCGCAGATCTACGACGCGGTCATGGCCTACGCGACGGTCGGCGAGATCACCGACCGGCTGCGCAAGGTGTTCGGCGTCTACACGCCGTCGACGGTGTTTTGATGGCCGCGGCGCCCAAGATGATGGACCGCAAGATCCGCGTCCTCGTCGGCAAGCCCGGCCTCGACGGTCACGATCGCGGCGCCCAGGTGGTGGCCTCGGCGCTGCGCGACGCCGGCATGGAGGTCATCTACACCGGCCTGCGCTCGACGCCGGAGATGATCGTCGCCACCGCGATCCAGGAGTCGTGCGACGTGATCGGCTTGTCGGTCCTTTCGGGCGCGCACGAGTCGATCGCCCGGCGCACCCTCGATCTCCTCAAGGCACGAAATGCGCATGTTCCGATCCTCATGGGCGGCGTCATTCCGCCCGAGGATCGGGAGCGGCTGCGGGCGCTCGGGATCGACGCCATCTACGGGCAGGAGGCGACGCTGGCGGACATCGTCGCCGGAGTCCGCGCGCTCGCCGCGCAATCGACGCAATCACTGGAGGACGAAGCATGACGTTGCGATCGATCGGAATCGTCGGCACCGGCGCCATGGGTCGCGGCATCGCGGAGGTCGCCGCTACGCACGGTCTGTCGACCGTCCTGGTCAAGGCGACGCCGGGTCCGCTCGACGGCGCCCGGCGCTACCTGGCCGAGTCGCTCGGCCGCGCCGTCAAGAAGGGCAAGCTGGCGGCACCCGCGCTCGAGGGGACGCTGGCGCGCCTGACGCTGACCTCCGATCTCGACGCCCTATCGTCCTGCGACGTCGTGGTCGAGTCGATCGTCGAGGACCTCGATCGCAAGCGCCAGCTCTATCGCGAGCTCGAGCCGCGCCTGTCACCGGCGGCGGTGCTGGCGTCCAACACCTCGTCGCTGCCGCTGGGCGCGCTGGGCCAGTCGCTGCGCGCACCGCAGCGGTTCGTCGGCCTGCACTTCTTCTCGCCGGTGCCGGCGATGAAGCTGGTCGAGGTGGCGACCACGGCACGCACCTACCCCGCCGCCGTCGAGTGCGTGCAGGAGCTGGCGCGGGCGCTGGGCAAGACACCGGTGATGGTGAGCGACACCTCGGGCTACATCGTCAACCGCCTGCTCGTGCCCTACCTCCTCGACGGCATCTCGGCCCTGGAGGCGCGCGTCGCCCCCGCGGAGTCGATCGACACGGCGATGCGGCTCGGCTGCGGCCACCCGATGGGACCGCTGGCGCTCGCCGACGCCATCGGGCTCGACATCGTCTACGCCATGGCCAAGACGATGCACCGCGAGCTGGCCGACCGCCGCTACTCGCCCCCGCCGCTGTTGCGGCGCCTGGTGCTCAACAATCATCTTGGCAAGAAGAGCAAGCTGGGCATTTATGATTACAGGACCGATCCGCCGCGCGAGAACCCGGAGCTGTGGCCGGCCCAGACCCGCCTAGGAGCCTGACACGTGCGAATCACCCGCATCGATCACGTCGCCGTCTGCGTCGCCGATCTCGATCAACGATTGCCATCGTGGCTGAGCCTGCTCGGGCTGTCCGCCGGGCCGCGCGAGTACGTCGACGCGCAGAAGACGGAGGCGGCGTTCCTGCTGACTCCGGAGAGCGCCGGCTGCACCGTCGAGCTGATCGCGCCCAAGGGCGGCAACCCCGGGCTGGAGAAGTTCCTCGAGAGCCACAAGGGGCGCTCGGGGCTGCACCACATCGCCTTCGCCGTCGACGACCTGGCCGGCGCCCTGCGCGAGCTCGACGGCGCGCGGCGTACCGCTCATCGACAAGGTGCCGCGCCCGGGCGCGCGCGGCCACCAGGTCGGCTTCCTCCATCCCAAGGCGGCCGACGGCATCCTGATCGAGCTGGTCTCGGACCACGCCCACGCGCACACGCAGGGGAGGCACTGATGTCGACGATGTTGCCGCTGCACACCGTACCGAAGACGCTGGGCGAGACGCCGGAGATGATGAAGGCGATCGTCATCCGCAAGGAGCGCGAGGGCGATCCCATCACCTCGATGGTGGTCGAGGACGTGCCGGTTCCGGAGCTCGGGCCCAACGACGTGCTGGTGATGGTGATGGCCGCCGGCGTCAACTTCAACGGCGTGTGGGCCGCCCAGGGCAAGCCGGTCTCGGTCTTCCGCATGCACAAGGAGCCGTTCCACATCGCCGGCTCCGACGCCTCGGGGATCGTCTGGAAGGTGGGCAACGAGGTGCGCCGCTGGAAGGTCGGGCGACGAGGTGGTCATCCACTGCAACCAGTCGTGCGGCCAGTGCCCCGAGTGCAACGGCCTCGATCCGATGGCCTGCTCGCGAGCAGAAGATCTGGGGCTACGAGACGTCGCTGGGGCTCGTTCGCGCAGTTCACCAAGGTGCAGGCGCAGCAGCTCGTGCAGAAGCCGAAGCAGCTCTCGCTGGGAAGAGGCGGCGTCGTACGGCCTCACCTACTTCACCGCCTACCGCATGCTCGTCGGGCGCGCGCAGGTCAAGCCGGGCGACAACGTGCTCATCTGGGGCGCGGCCGGCGGTCTCGGCATCTTCGCGATCCAGATCTGCAAGATCCTGGGCGCCAACCCGATCGCGGTGGTCTCGTCGCCGGACAAGTACGACCTGGTGCAAGTCGCTCGGCGCCGACCGGCGTCATCAACCGCAAAGAGCTTCGACTTCGCCTGGCGGCCCAACGAGACGCCGGAGCGCACCAAGAAGCGCATGGACGAGACCAAGCGGCTCGGCGCCGAGATTCGCAAGCTCACCGGCGGCCGCGATCCCGACGTCGTCTTCGAGCACGTCGGGCAGGAGACCTTCCCCGCGTCGGTGTTCTTGTGCAAGCGCTTCGGCAAGATCGTGATCTGCGGCGCCACCTCGGGCTTCGACCTGTCGTTCGACGTGCGCTACCTGTGGATGCGGCAGAAGGAGATCCTGGGCTCGCACTTCGCCAACGCCTACCAGGCGGAGCGCGCCAACGAGCTGGTGATCAGCGGCAAGATCAAGCCGGTGCTCGACCACGTGTTCGACTTCAACGACACGCCCAAGGCGCACCAGCTCATGAAAGAGAACAAGCACAAGGGCAAGCTCGGCATCCGCATCCAGGCGCCGAATCCGTAGCCCCCCGGCGTCGCTACAAGTTCACGGCAAGGGCGCTCTTCGTCAGTAACGGGTCGTCGGCTCGGCCGGCCTCGCCCCGAGCGCGCTCTCGATGGCCGACCGGGTCGTCGCGGCCAGCGGGTCCAAGATCAGCTCCACGTGATAGCCGCCGGCCGCCGGCCTACAGGCGCGCACACTGGCCGCAAGAGCGATGCTTTCGCTGCCGACGGCGAGCACGAGCTCGACGCGCTGCTCGCGGCCCAGCGGCTGCGGCCACTGGAGGGAGAAGGCGCCCTTTCCCATCTGCACCAGCCACAACAGGCGCAGCGTCGCCACCGACATCCGCACATGGAGCTGCATGGAGTGAACATCGGCTTACGAATGCGCGTCGTCGTGAACGTTATTTCGACAGCCGGCCGCGCGCGATCAACATGCCATGATCGCGATATTCGTGCTCGGCCGCGCGCAGCAGATGCGCCATCGACAAAGCCTCGCTGCCGTCGCTGGCGGCGAGATAGGCGCCGCGCAGGACGATGTTGCGGATGTGGCCGCCGGCGAGCTCGAAGCGCGCCGCCAGCGCCGGGAAGTCGAGATCGTCGAGCACGGGGAGCTCGGCCGGCAGCATGCGGCGCCAGATCTCGGCGCGCTGCTCCTGGTCGGGGAACGGGAAGCGCAGCTCGAACGAGAGGCGGCGCGACAGCGCCGGATCGATCGAAGACTCGAGGTTGGACGTCAGAATCGCTACGCCGTGAAACGCTTCCAATCGCTGCAAAATATAATTGGTTTCGATATTCGCATAGCGATCGTTCGCCGACTTGACGTCGGTGGTGCGCTTGCCCAGAAGCGCGTCCGCCTCGTCGAAGAGCAGCACCACATGCCCCGTCTCGGCGGCGTCGAAGACCTTGGCCAGGTTCTTCTCCGTCTCGCCAATCCATTTCGAAAGCACGCGCGACAAATCGATTTGATATAGCTCGAGGCCGAGCTCCTTGGCGATGAGGCCGGCCACCATCGACTTTCCGGTGCCCGGCTCGCCGGAGAAGAGCGCGGTGGTGCCGAGCCCCTTGCCCAGCTTGCGCTGAAAGCCCCAGCGGCCGAGCACGGTCGAGCGGTGGCGCAGCTGATCGACGAGCTCGGCGATGGTACGCCCGGTCTCGTCGGGCACGACCAGATCTTCCCAGGTCTGGCTGACGTCGACCTTGCTGGCGACGGTGCCCAGATCGGTCTCGAACTCGGCGCGCACCGCGCCGGCGACATCGACGTTGCTCACGGACTTGCCCGAGCGCACGCGCGCGCGCAGCTGCGCCCCTTCGGCGCAGCGCAGGATCGCGCCGGCGCCGACGCGATAGAGCGACGCTACCTCGCCGGCGGCGACGTCGGGGACGAGCGCACGCCACATCTCCTCCCGCTGATGCGTCGGGGCGATGCGCACCTCCCGGGTCACCAGGTGCCGCCCCGCAGCCAGGCGCGGCTGATCGACGCCCACCGAGGTCAGGATCAGCGGCCGTGACGACGACCCGAGCGCGATGCGCAGGCGCGCCGTCGCCTCGTCGGCGCCGGTGAGCGCCTCGGCGCCTTCGAGCAGCACCTGCGCGTCGAGCAGCAGCGCCTCGCGCAAGAGCGCGCCGGCGGCGTCGGCGGCGTTCGGCTGGCCGAACAGCGCCCCGACGGGCGCGGCGAGCAGCGGCAGCCCCAGCCGGCGGCACGCCTCGCGCACGATCTCCGCAGCGGCCGGAGCCGCGCGGCCCGCGCAGCACCAGATCGGTACGGCCACGGGCAGCGCGCTGACTCTGCAAAAAGGCGCGCACCTCCTCGACCGCCTCCTCGACGGTGGCGAGCGCCGCCGCCGGCAACAGCGGCGCGTCCTCGGGGATGTGCAGCGACGCGAAGTCGGCTACCTCGTCGTCGACCTCGCTCGGATCGACGAGCCAGCGCAACAGCCGCGGCGCTACCCGCACCGTCGCCGAAGCGACCAATTCGGCCTTGTCGCTCACCTCGACCATGCGGTGGCGGCGCAGCGGCGCGCCGACGCCGACGGCGAGCAGCAGCTCCGCGGTCGCCTCTTCGCCCAGCGCCAGCGTCAGGGTCCCGAGGTTGAGCGCGGCCTGCCCGGTGCCGCCGCGCAGGTACGCCGCGAGCGAGCGCGCCGTGCCATCGAGCTCGACGGCGAGCGCGGCGGCGACCACGTCGGCGGCGACGCTGGTGCAGCCGATCGACTCGAGCAGCTGCGCCAGGCGCGGCACCGCCAGCGGCACCCGCCGCGGCACCGCCGGCCCGCCGGCGGGCGCCCCGGCCGACTCCAGGCCGGCGAGCAGCTCCTCGACGTCGTGGGCGCCGAGCACCCCCGCGAACAGCCCGTCGGGATCGCGGCTGAGCAGGCGCGCCTGCCACGCGGCGCGGACCGCTCGTCCCAGGAGCATCCGTCCGTGCGCGACGATGGCGCGCACCTCCGACGCCGCCACCTGCCCCTTGAGCCGCATCGGGCAATCTTAGCGCATTCGTGATAGATCTCCACGCCATGAGCGACGGAACGCAGGCGCGAGGTCTTCCCAGCCCGGAGCTGAGTGCAGCGTGGCGACTTGCCGCGCCGCGCCCGGCCGAACCAGCGGTGCAAGGGTGAAGGCGTTGCAATTCCTCGTCGGTAAGGAAGTCGACATCTTCAATCCGCACGACACCGAAGAGGTCGACGGCCTGATGGCGTCGGGGCGCATCCTCGGCATCAACGAAGGCTGGCTCATCCTCGCCAATCCAAAGAGCGGCGAGCCCGACTTCGCCGTCAACTTGTCGCACGTGGGCATGATCGCGGTGCGCGAGATGGCGCCGCTGATCGAAGCGCTCCCCGGCGGCAAGCTGCACCGCCTGCACCGCCCGACCAATCCGGAGGACGACAAGTAGGCGCTCGGGACCCAGGACCCCATAGCTCAACTGGATAGAGCAACGCTTTCCTAAAGCGTAGGTTGCCTGTTCGATTCAGGCTGGGGTCACCATCGCTACACGGCCGTCGGGTCTCATCCGGTGCTCTGCCGATTGCGCATTGCCGACAGCGGCGTATCGAAGGATCGGGTCCGATCTTCCTACGCAGAACCGGACAGAGGTCATTCCCATGACTCGCTCGGCGCAACGGCCACCTGTCCTTCGCCTTTTGTCCCATGCGGCGCTCGACAAGCGCAACCTGGCGGCGTTCGCCGCGACGCTGGGGGTAGCCTGCCTCTCCGGCCATCTGTGGCCCCTTTTGGCCGGCATCTGGTTGTACGCGCTCTTGATTGCCCGCAACGTGGCCAGCCCGCCGTATTGGCGGCACGTCCTTGCCGCAGAGGCGGAGGCGCTGCGCCAGCTCCCCGAGATGTCGCAGCTCACCGATCCGTCGCTGCAGCCGGTCGTCGCCTCGATCCGCAACGGCTACGACGAGATCGCTCGCGTGCTGAAGCGAACGCCCGAGCCGATCAAGGCGCATGTGCGCGGCGCGCTCGACTCGCTCGACAACCTGCGCGCTCAGGCCGCGCAGCTGCTGCGCCAGGCCGACGAGCTGAATCTCTATCTGCGAGCGGTGACCCGCGAGTCGGTCGAGGGTGAGATCAGAAAGCTGGGCTACTCGATGGAGCACGCCGACTCCGACGTGAAGCCGGAATACGAGAGAGCGCTCTCGGTGCGGCTGGACCAGCTCGCGGCCATCGATCGAATCAAGCGGGAGCACGAGCGCGCCTACGCGGCGCTGCAGGTCATCGTCGGCACCATCGAGACGTTTCCCTCGTGGATCTACCGGATCCGCGTCCTGGAGACGCGCGCCAAGGAGGACCTCATCAGCGAGACCAACGAGCAGCTCGCGCGGATGAAGATCGAGCTCACCTCCTCTCAGCAGCTGCTCGACGGTCTGGCGGAGTCGCCCGAGCACTTCGTCGCCGCCGACGACGGCCCGTGGTGACCGCCCAGACCGGACGCCGTCCCACACGCTCGCAAAGCCAGCGCTCCGGCGGGCGAGCGCTCCAGCAAGCGAGCGCTCCAGCAAGCGAGTGCTCCGGCAGGCGAGCGCTCCGGCAGGCGAGCGCCATGGTCCGAGCCATGCACCCTGACGCGGCATGCGCAAATTCATCGTCATCATCGGCGGCCTGGCGATGACGAGCCTGTTCGGCGGCTGCGCACCCGCGTACGTGGAGCCGCCCCCGGTCTACGTGCCCCCGGCGCCGATCTACGGGCCCATCTACGGCACCCGCGGCTACTGGCACGGCGACCAACGGCACGATCGGCACGAGGCGCGCGAGCACGAGGAGCACGAGGAGCACGAGCACGGACACGGATACGGCCACGGCGAGCACCACGACCACGACCTGAGCCGGGGCCGGTGGCGGGCCGGTGATCGATCAGTAATGAACGATGGCGTGCGCCGGCCGCCCGCCAAGGCGCTGCCGGCCCTTGAGGAAGTCGAGCTCGATGACGAACGCGAATCCCTCGACGGTGCCCCCTTGCCGCTCGACCAGCCGCGCCGTCGCCGCCGCGGTGCCGCCCGTCGCCAGCAGGTCGTCGACGATGAAGCAGCGCCGCATCTCGACCGCGTCCTCGTGCATCTCGAGCGCGTCGGTTCCGTACTCGAGCGAGTAGGTCTCGCGGGTGGTGCGGAAGGGCAGCTTGCCCGGCTTGCGCACCGGTACGAAGCCGACGCCGAGCCGCTCGGCCAGGGCCGCGCCGAAGATGAAGCCGCGCGACTCGATGCCGACGATGAGCTCGGGCCTGCCCGGCCCCACGCGCTCGGCGAGCAGATCGGTCACGCCACGGAACGCCGGCCCGTCGCCGAGCAGCGGGGTGACGTCCTTGAACAGGATCCCCGGCTTGGGAAAGTCGGGCACGTCGCGGATGCGCGACAAGATGCGCTCAATTCGTTCGTCGGTGATCATCGACGGGAAGATAGCCGAGGGGGTCGCGTGCGATCGAGCCCTTTCGTACCTCGAAGTGCAGGTGCGGCGCTGTCGCCCGCCCGGTCTGCCCCGAGCGCGCGATGACCTCCCCGCGCGTGACCAGGTCGCCCTTCTTCACCTCGAGCGCGCGGTTGTGCGCGTAGACCGTGGCCAGCGCGCCCGCGTGCTGGATGATGATGACGTTGCCGTAGCCGCGCAGCCCGTCCCCGGCATAGGCGACCACCCCGTCGCAGGCGGCGCGCACCGGCGTATCCTCGGCGACGGCGAGATCGATGCCGTCGTGGACGCGCCCGTCGCGCGGCCCGAACGGCGACGACAGCGGCCCCTGCACCGGCCACATCATGGCGGCGCAGTCCGCGGTCGCGTCCGACGGCGTCACCGTCAGCTCGCGGATCGTCGACACCGCGGGCTCGACCTCGACGGTGGCGCAGCCACCGACGACGGACAGCACCAGCGCTAGGCGCGCGCCGGCCCGGGTCCGCCCCATCCGTACCTGCCCACGAGGTCGACGAACGAGCACGGCGTCGCCCACTCGGTCGTGAAGTCGGCGCCGCGCCGCGTGACGATGGCCAGCCGCTGCCCCTGCCGCGGCCCGACCGGGATCACCAGCCGCCCGCCGTCGGCCAGCTGGTCGACGAGCAGCGGCGGAATCTCCGGCGCCCCGGCGGCGACGAGGATGGCGTCGAACGGCGCCCGCTCGCGCCAGCCGTAGGTGCCGTCGAACACGCCGATCTCGACGTTGGCGTAGCCGAGCGCCTCCAGCCGCTGCGCGGCGCGCTGGCCGAGCTCGGGCCGCAGCTCGACGGCGTAGACCTGCCGCGCCAGCTGGCTGAGCACGGCCGCCTGATAGCCGGAGCCGGCGCCAATCTCGAGCACCGCTTCGTCGCCGTGGAGCTCGGCGAGCTCGCACATGCGCGCGACCATGTACGGCTGCGAAATGGTCTGCCCGTAGCCGATGGGCAGGGGCGCATCTTCGTAGGCGCGCTCGCGCATGCTCTCGTCGACGAAGCGCTCGCGCGGCACCTTGCGCATGGCCGCGAGCACGCGCTTGTCGCGAATGCCGCGCGCCGAGAGCTGCTCGGTCACCATGCGCTCGCGCCGCTGCCCCGCTTCGCCCGGCGTCACGCGCTCTCCATCTTCGATTTCCTGCTCGACGACGCGATCGAAGCCCTCGACGTTCCACGCAGGCAGCCGCTCGAGCAGGCCGGCGTGCGTGAGATCGAGATCGAGCGGCGTCACCGAGACGACTCCGTCGCGCACGGCGTGGCAGTCCGATCCCGGCACATCGCCGTAGCCCAGCGCCGGGCCGCCGATCCAGTAGTAGCGGCGTCCGCGCAGGTCGGCGCGCTCGTCGACCTGATCGCGATAGATCCGCTTGCCGAGACGGGTCCAGCGATAGCCGTGCGGCGCCGGCTCCTGCGGCACGTTGACGTTGAGCAGCGTGCCCTGCGGCAGGCCCTCGGCGAGCACCGCGCGCGCCAGCGCATGGGCGAACTGCGCCGCGCGCTCGAACGGCTCCTCGGTCTTGTGCATGCCGCGCTTCCACTCGAGCGACATGGCGATGGCCGGCACGTCGCGCAGCGCGGCCTCGACGGCGCCGGCGACGGTGCCGGAGTAGAAGACGTCGGAGCCGAGGTTGAAGCCGTGGTTGATGCCGCTGATGACGAGGTCCGGCTTGCGCGGACAGATCTTCAGCAGCCCGAGGTACACGCAGTCGGCCGGCGTGCCGTCGACGGAGAACCAGTTGGGCTCGATCTCCTCGCAGCGCAGCGGGCGATCGAGCGTGAAGGCGTGGCTCGTCGCCGAGCGTTCGCGATCGGGCGCCACGACGACGACCTCGCCGAGATCGCCCAGACGGCGCCCCAGCGCGCGGATTCCGGTCGAGTGGATGCCGTCGTCGTTGGCGAGCATGATGATCGGGCGGGTCACGGCCCCGATCCTAATCCGCGCGCCCGCGCGGCGCAAAAGACGTAGGATTCGTCATGCACCGCAGCCGCCTGTCGACCTTCGTCCTCGACTGCAAGACGGCCGACCTCGACCGGGCGGCCGAGTTCTGGAGCCGCGCACTCGGTCGCCGCTGGACCCCCGACAGCGACGGCGATCCGCGTTATCGCGTGCTCGCCCACGGCGCCAACGAGCCAATCCTGCTCGTGCAAAAGGTCGAGCACGAGAGCCGCATCCACCTCGACATCGAGGCCGACGACCTCGAGGCCGAGGCGCAGAGGCTCGAGGCGCTCGGCGCCCGCCGCGTCGCCTTCGTCAAGCGCTGGATCGTGATGGAGGCGCCGACCGGCCAGCGCTTCTGCATCGTCAATCCGCAGCGCGGCCCGCTGGCGGGCAACAGCAACCAGTGGCCATAGCGGGCGAGCTCGCGGCAGAGCCCCCGGTCGGCTATACTGGCGCAGGGCCCGACGCCGGCCCTTCCTGGCTCCGCTCGCCCGCACCGGGCGGCGCGGAGAAGTGGGCGCCCCCGCGCGGCGTTGCGGTCGGATTGTTCGGTGAAGGCCTGGCGCACGAGCAGCCCTCGTCGCCGTTGAGGTGCGGGCTCGGCGGCAGGAGGCGCTCGATGTCGCTCAGGAACCGGGCCCGCAAGCTGCAACGACAGACCACGCTCACCTATCAGCAAGCGCTGCAGCGCCTCGAGGAGCTGGGCGCGCGCCCGGCGGCGCTGGCGCGCGAGACCGGCTGGCCGCTCGACGTCTGCGATCGCTACCTCGTCGACGGGCGCGCCCCCATCGCCGTCGTCGAGGCGTCGCCGGCGCGGCCGTACGCGGCGCGGCTCGATCGCCTGTGCGAGGCGCTGCGCGTCGCGGCCAACGCACGCGAGGTGCTCGTGCTGGACACCAGGATGCGCGCGCTCGCCCACGTCCCGGCCGCTCCGGCGAGTCCGTCGCCGACGGTGGCGCTGGTCGAGCTCGTCGGCAGCCGGCAGCGTGGCCTGCTTGCCGACCAGCTGCCGATGCCGAGCGGCGAGCTCCTGCGGACCGCCGACGACCAGACCCTGGTGACGGCGCCGATCGGCCGTCGCGCCCAGGCCGTCGTCGTCTTCGACGAGCGGGAGACCTCGCTCGGCCTGGTGCGCCTGGTCGTGCAGCGGTTCCTGGGCGAGCTCAAGCAGGCGCTCGCCACCGAGCGCCTCCCGCCACCGCCCGCGCGGTCGCCGCTCACCGAGCACGAGCAGCTCAGCTTCATCAGCAAGCAATACGGAGTCCCATCGATCAATCTCGAGGACTTCGAGATCGCGGACGAGGTGCTGGCGCTGATGCCGCTGTCGCTCGCCCGCCATCACGAGCTCATCCCCGTCAACCGCGCCGGCGCGACGCTGATCGTCGCCATGGCCGATCCGTCGAACATCCACGCCATCGACGACCTCAAGCTCCACACCGGCGACAACATCGAGATCGTCGCGGCCAGCCGGTTCCAGATCCGCGAAGCGATCGAGCGCTACAGCGGCCGCCCCTGGGGCGAGCCGTGGCTCCCGGTTCCCCGAGGCCGGCGATGAGCCGGCGGCTGCCGTTCGCGCTCGCGCTCGCACTGTTGTCGCTCGCGATCCATGGGTGGGCGGCGCCCCGTCGCGACCATCGCCAGGCGCGCCTGCAGGAGCTGGTGCGCTCGGCACAGCTGATCGTGGTAGCGAAGAAGCTCGAGCCGCTGGTGGTGGACAAGAGCCCCACCGATCCGCGCCCCAACCGCCTCGCGCGCCACGCCGTCGCCTATCGCGTCTGGTTCGAAAGAGTCCTCAAGAACGCCCTGCCTTCGACGATCTCCGCTGGCGTGCACGAGGTCGAAGACACCGCGGAAGGCGCGCCCTACCGCACCCAACGCCTCGAAGCCGGCGGCGGCGAGCGCGTGATCCTGTTCCTGAACGCGTACCGGCTGGCGGCGCCCAACGCGTGGGAAGACGCCGGCAAGGAGGCCGAGGTCGCCCGCCTCGTCGCCGGTGTCCACTGACCCGAAAAAAACGAAAGGGACCGCGAGTGTTCCGCGATCCCTTTTGCAGTCGGGGCGAGAGGATTTGAACCTCCGACACCCAGTCCCCCAGACTGGTGCGCTAACCAGGCTGCGCCACGCCCCGAGTGAAACGTCGATGCTCTATCACGTCTTCTCGTCTTCGTCGACGATCTTCTCCAGCTCCTCCAGCGCGTCGCGCAGCCGGGCCGCGAGCTGGGTCGCCGCCACCGGCGGCTCCTCGTGCGCCAGCTCGCGCAGCCGCCGCTTGGCGCCGTCGATGCGGAAGCCTTCGTCGTACAGAAGGTGCTTGATGGTCAGCACCGTCTCGACGTCGCGCCGCCGGTAGAGCCGCTGGTTCGACCGCGTCTTCTCGGGCCGGATCGACTTGAACTCGGTCTCCCAGTAGCGCAGCACGTACGGCTCGACGCCGGCGATCTCGGCCACCTCGCCGATCTTGAAGTACTGCTTGTCGGGGATGTCCGTCGCCAAGGCGCGCGACGTCAGGTGTTGAGGGCGTTCTTGAGCACCTGGCTGGGCTTGAACGTGAGCACGCGGCGGGCGCTGATGGTGATCTCCTCGCCGGTCTGCGGATTGCGTCCGATGCGCGCGTTCTTGTCGCGCACCACGAAGTTGCCGAAGCCCGAGATCTTGATCTTCTCGCCGCGCTCCAGCGTCTCCTTGATGGTGTCGAACACGGTCTCGACGATCTCGGCCGCTTCCTTCTTCGAGAAGCCGCCTACCTTTTCGTAGACGTTCTCGATGATGTCGGCCTTGGTCATCGTACGACGCTCCTGCATGTTCCCCTCACCCATTGCGTTCCCAAAGTAAGTGGAAGACCGCGCGAAGTCAACAGATTTCGCCGAGTTCGGGCGGGCCCGGTGACCCTCACCGAAGATCGAGCGAAAGCTCGGCGCCGAGCGCGCGTCACCAGCTCGTCGTGCAGCATCTGCACCTCGGCGTCGGTGAGCGTGCGATCCGGCGCGCGATAGGTGAACGACCAGAGCATGCCCTTCTTGCCCGCCGGACGCTTGTCGCCGCGATAGTCCTCGAGAACGCGCACGTCGACGCACAGGGGCGCGCGCAGCCGCTCGACCAGCCGCGCGAATCCGCGCCGCCGGCACCGCCTCGTCGACGAAGAACGACACGTCGCGCGTCACCGACGGGAAGCGCGGCAGCTCGGCGACGGCTACGGGCGCCACCGGCGGCAGCGCCTGCAGGTCGAGCTCGAAGAGCGAGCGGCCGCCCCTCGACGCCGAGCGCGCGCGCCGCCTCGGGATGGAGCTCGCCGACGACGCCGACCTTCGCCGCGCCGACATACACGCAGCGCCTGGATGCTGGGATGGAGCCCCGGCGCGCGCCGCTCCGGCCTCGAAGCGCGGCGCGTGCCCGAGCGCCGCCCAGCAGCTCCTCGACGACGCCCTTGGCGTCGAAGAAGTCGAGCGCCGCGCCCGGCTTGAGCCAGCCGTCGGCGGCGCCGGCGAGCAGGCCGGCCGCGCACCAGCGCTCGTCGGGCAGCTCGCGCCCCGGCGCGGGCAGGAAGACGGTGCCGACCTCGAAGATGCGCACGTCGTCGTTGCCGCGCAGCAGGTTGCGCTGCGAGCGCCAGGCACAGGCCGGGCAGGAGCGAGCGTGCGCATCACCGACTGCTCCTCGCGCAGCGGATTGGCGATGCGCACGTGCGGCAGATCGCCGTCGAGCGAACGGGCGCGCCATGGTGCGGGCCGACGAAGCCGTAGGTGACCACCTCGTCGAGCCCGAGCCCGCGCAGCGCGTCGCGCGCGGCGTCGTTGCGCGCGTCGTCGAGATCGCGCATCGGCCGGGCGGCTCGTCGAGGCGCGGCAGCGTCGGCGGCACGTGATCGTAGCCGTGCAGGCGCGCGATCTCCTCGATGAGATCGACCTCGCGCGACAGGTCGGGGCGGAAGGTCGGGACGGTGACGCGGATGTGCCCCGCGCCTTCGTCGACGGCGTCGAGGCCGAGGCCGCGAGCAGCGCCGCCTGGCGATCGCGCGGTCACCGTCGTGCCGAGCAGCGCCTCGGTGCGCGCCGGGCGCAGCTCGAGCGTCTTGGGCGTCGACCGGCCGCGGATAGGCGTCGGCGAGCGCGCTCGTCGACCTTGCCGCCGGCGAGCGCGACGATGGTCGCGGCCAGGTGGCGCGCGACGTCGGCGCAGCGCGTTGGGATCGATGCCGCGCTCGAAGCGATGCGACGCCTCGGTGTGCAGGCCGAGGCGCTGGCGGTGCGGCGCACGCGCGACGGCGAGAAGTGCGCGCTCTCGAGCAGCAGGCGCGTCGTGCCGTCGGTGACCTCGCTGTCGGCGCCGCCCATGACGCCGGCGAGGGCGACCGGCCGCGTTGGCGTCGCAGATGGCGACGTCGTCGGCGGCGAGCGCGCGCTCCTGCGCCGTCGAGCGTGACGATCGCTCGTCGCGGCTGCGGCGCGGCGCACGACGATGCCGCCGCCGGCGAGCGTGTCGAGATCGAACGCGTGCAGCGGCTGGCCGGCTCGAACAGCACGTAGTTCGTGACGTCGACGAGGTTGGTGATCGGCGCGCACGCCGAGCGCCTGCAGGCGCAGGCGCACCGCACGCGGGCTCGGCCGACGCGTCACGCCGTCGATGACGCGCGCGAAGTAGCGCGGGCAGCCCGTCGGCGTCGACGAGCTCGACCGTGGCCGGCGCGCCGCCGGCGCGGCAGCGGCAGACAGCGCCGCGGCAGCGTCGAGCTTGCGCGCCGAGCGAGCGCCGCCAGCTCGCGCGCGACGCCGAGGTGGCCGAGCGCGTCGGCGCGGTTCGGCGTCACGTTGACCTCGAGCATCGTCGTCGGGCAGGCCGAGCGTGCGCCGCGACGTCGTCGCCGAGCGCGAGGCCGTCGTCGGGCTGCGAGCACGATGATGCCCGCGTGCGACGTCGCCGAGCCCGAGCTCGTCCTCGGCGCACAGCATGCCCGGCGAGACGATGCCGTTCACCGGCTTCTCGCCGAGCGTCGACGCCGCTCGGCAGCGTCGCGCCGGGCCGCGCCCACAGCACCAGGCCGCCCGGGCGCCGGGCACGTTGGGCGCGCCGCACACGACCTGCGTCGCCGTGCCGCTGCCGTCGTACGACGTCGACGAGCGTCAGCTTGTCCGCCTCGGGATGCGGCCGCTTGGCGACGACCTCGCGCGACGACGACGCCCGACGAACGCCGCCGAACTTCGTCGCGCCCCTCGACCTCGAGCCCGGCGCAGCGTCAGCGCGCGCGCGACCTCGTCCGCGTCGAGCTGGCGCGTCGACGCAGCTCGAGCAGCCAGCGCCACGGCTCACCTTCATCGGAACTGCCGCGGGAAGCGCACGTCGCCCTCGTAGAAGAGCTTGATGTCGTTGACGCCGTACCGGAGCATCGCCATGCGCTCGAGGCCCATGCCGAACGCGAAGCCGGTGTACTGCTCGCTGTCGAAGCCGACGTGGCGGAACACCTCGGGATCGACCATGCCCGCGCCGCCGATCTCGATCCAGCCGGTGCCCTTGCAGGTGCGGCAGCCGCTGCCCGCCGCAGAACACGCAGCTGAATGTCGACCTCGCGCCGACGGCTCGGTGAACGGGAAGAACGACGGCCGCAGGCGCACGCCGATGCTCCTCGCCGAAGAAGCGCCGCGCGAAGTGCAGGAGCATGCCCTTCAGATCGGCGAAGCGTGATGCCCTCGTCGACGCACGAGCCCCTCGACCTGGTTGAACATCGGGCGAGTGCGTGGGGTCGTCGTCGCGGCGGTAGACCGTGCCCGGGCGCGATCGATCCGGATCGGCGGCTTCTGCGCCAGCATGGTGCGGATCTGCACCGGCGAGGTGTGCGTGCGCAGCACGACGTCGGGCGAGCCCTCGACGTAGAAGGTGTCCTGCATGTCGCGCGCGGGGTGATCCTTCGGGCATCGCCAGCGCCTCGAAGTTGTGGAAGTCGGTCTCGACCTGCGGCCCGTCGGCGACGGTGAAGCCGAGCTGCGCGAAGATCGCCTCGATCTCGCGCCGCGCGATGCGTGAGCGGGTGCAGGTGCCCGCAGCCGGTGCACGCGCCCGGGCAGCGTGACGTCGACGGTGCGCGCGAGATCGCGCGCCGCCGCGGCGTCGCGCCAGGCGCGCCGAGCGCGCGCCGCGAACGCGCCTTCGACCTTCTGCAGGATCTCGTTGGTCGCCTGCGCCGATGGCGCGCTTCGTCGGCGTTGGGCGCGCTCTTGAGCAGCTCCTTCTGCTTCAGGCGCAGCGCGCCATTGGCCCCGCCGAAATCGGCGTACGACCTTGCGCACCGCCTGCTCGCTCGAGGCGGCGTCGAGCTGCGTGGTCGAACTTCGTCGACGGAGCTGCTGGAGCTCGTCAGTCAGCGAGGCCATGGAAGAAATGAACCATCCATGTACAGGGCCTTCGGCCGCCCCGTGCTACGGCGGGGGCCCCGGGCTACGCCGCGGCCCTGGCCTGCTCGACGACCTTGGCGAAGGCGGCCGGATCGCTGATGGCGAGATCGGCGAGGATCTTGCGGTCGAGCTCGATGTTGGCGCGCTTGAGCCCGCCGATGAGCTTCGAGTAGCTGATGCCGTGCGTGCGCGCCGCGGCGTTGATGCGGACGATCCACAGCGCGCGGAAGTCGCGCTTGCGCTTGCGGCGGTGCCAGGTGGCGAAGCGCCAGGCGTGGTGGACCGTGTCGACCATCGCCTTCCACAGCTTGGAGCGCCCGCCGCGGTAGCCCTTGGCCGCCTGGCGGATGCGATTGCGGCGGCGACGCGCCTTGAATCCTCGTTTTGCTCGAGCCATCTGTCACTCCTGCCGGCGATCGGGACCGCGACCATCGCGGATTTGTCGCCCTGAGCCAGGCCTACGAAAGACGGGCTAATTACCACGACTAGTACTTGTAGGGCAAGAGCTTCTTGACCTGCTTCTCCTGGGCCTGGTTGACCACCTTGGTGCCGCGGAGGTGGCGCTTCCGCTTGGTCGACTCGTGGCTCAGAAGGTGGCTCTTGTGCGCCTGCTTGTGCTTGACGTGACCCTTGGCGGTCACCTTGAAGCGCTTCTTGGCGCCCGAGTGGGTCTTCATCTTCGGCATGATCTCGTTCCTTGTCGTTTGCTGCTTATCTTAGCGGGAGGCTTGACCGATACGGTCGGTTGCGCCGGCTTGGCCGGCTGCGGCCGCGAGGCGTGTGCTGCGGGCGGGCGCCGGCTGCGGTCGCCGGACGCGGCTGCGCACCGGCGGCCGCCGGTGCGGGCGCCGACGTCGTGGCCGGCGCACGCCGCCGGACGATTGATGACGCCGCCGCGCGGCGCGATGATCATCAGCATGCGCCGCCCTTCCATCATCGGCGGCTGCTCGACCATCGCGATGTCCTGCGTCAGCTCGACGACCGTCTTGAGCATCGCCTGCCCCGTCTCCGGGTGGACGATCTCGCGACCACGGAAGATCGACGACGAGGCGCGCCTTGTTGCCCTCCGACGAGGAAGCGACGGATGTGCTTCACCTTGAAGTCGAAGATCGTGCGTCGTCCGTCTTGGGACGGAACTTGATCTCCTTGTAGGTCGACCGTCGACTGGTGCTTCTTGGCGTCCTTGCGCTTCTTCGAGTCTTCGTACTTGAACTTGCCGTAGTCCATGATCTTGCAGACCGGCGGCATCGCCTTGGGCGAGACCTCGACGAGATCGAGCCCTCCCTCCTCGGCAATGCGCAGCGCCTCGTGACGTGTCGAGCATGCCGAGCTGCGCGCCATCGGCTCCGATGACGCGCACCTCCGGAACGCGGATGCGGCGGTTCACGCGGTAAAGGTCCTGCTGGACGGGGCGACTTTCGAATGGCTTGCTAATGGTCTTCTCCTCTAATTACGTTTGATCGGCCGATTATAAAGGAAGCCGAGCTTCCTCGGACAAGCGATCGGCCAGCGCGTCCACGGTCATCGGGTCGGTAGCTGCGTGCCGTCGCGCAGGCGCGGCGCCACGGTGCCGGCCGCGACCTCCTTGTCGCCGACGACGAGCATGTAGGGAATCTTCTCCAGCTGCGCGCGACGGATCTTGGCGCCCAGCTTGTCGTTCGACAAGTCGAGGTCGACGCGTATTCCGCGCGACTTGAGCTTCTGCGTCGACCTCGCGGGCGAACGCCTCCTGCTTCTCGGAGACCGACGACCGCCCGCGCCTGCACCGGCGCGAGCCAGATGGGGAACGCGCCGGCGTAGTGCTCGATGAGGATGCGCGATGAAGCGCTCGAAGCGTGCCGAAGATGGCGCGGTGGATGACGACCGGCCGATGCGCGCGTGTTGTCCTCGCCGACGTAGGTGAGGTCGAAGCGCTCGGGCGCGTTGCAGTCGAGCTGGATCGTCGCGCACTGCCACTTGCGGCCGAGGGCGTCGGTGACGTCGAAGTCGATCTTCGGGCCGTAGAACGCGCCTCGCCGGCTCGACGGTGTCGAAGGCGATCCCGTTCTTCTGCAGCGCCGACGCCAGGCGACGCCTCCGCCTTGTCCCAGTCCGCGAGCGTCGCCGATCATCTTGTCGGGGTTGCGCGTCGAGAGCTTGGAACGTCGAGCTCCAGGTCGAACGACGGCGTAGACCTTGCGCGACCAGGGCGAGCAGCGACGTCACCTCGGCCTCGATCTGATCGACTGCGCAGAAAGATGTGCGCGTCGTCCTGCTGGAACTGCCGCACGCGCGTGAGGCCGCCGAGCGTGCCCGAGGCCTCGTTGCGATGCAGCACGTCCTGCGTAGTGCAGGCGGAGCGGCAGCTCGCGGTAGCTGTGCAGCTCCATGCTGTAGAGCAGGTGGTGCGACGGGCAGTTCATCGGCTTGAGGCCAGAACGCCTGCTCCTCGGACTCGCACCTTGAACATGTTCTCCGCGTAGTGCTGCCAGTGGCCCGAGGTCTCCCACAGCTTCTGGTTGATAGAGCAGCGGCGTCTTGACCTCGACGTAGCCGGCTCGTCGAGCAGCAGGCGGCGCATCGAACGTCTGCAGCGTGGTGTAGAGCACGGTGCCCTTCGGCAGTCCAGAACGCGCGCGCCGGGCGCGAGCGGGTGGAAGGTGAACAGGCCGAGCTCCTTGCCGAGCTTGCGGTGGTCGCGCTTCTCCGCCTCTTCGCGCTGCTTGATGAACTCGGCGAGCACCTTCTTGTCGGAGAAGGCGGTGCCGTAGATGCGCTGGAGCATCTTGTTGCGCGAGTCGCCGCGCCAGTAGGCGCCGGCGACCGAGAGCAGCTTGAAGGCCTTGATGCGCGCCGGTCGACTTGCACGTGGCCGCCGCGGCAGAGGTCGACGAACTCGCCGTGCGAGTGCAAGGTGATGCGCTCGCCCTCGGGGATCGCCTGCGCCAGCTCGACCTTGTAGGGCTCGTTGCGCTTCTGGAAATAGTCGATCGCCTCGTCGCGCGTGATCTCCCGCTCCACGAACGGCAGATCGGCGTCGACGATCTCGCCCATCAGCTTCTCGAGCTTGACCAGATCCTCGTCGCTGAAGTGATGCTCGACGTCGAAGTCGTAGTAGAAGCCGTTCTCGATGGGCGGACCGATGGTCAGCTTGGCGTCGGGCCACAGTCGCTTGACGGCGTCCGCCATCACGTGGGCGGCGGAGTGCCGGAGTTTCTCGAGGTCGTTCACGACAAAGGAAGGAGCGTTGTAGGCACGGGCGGGATTGAACCGCCGACCCCTACCGTGTCAAGGTAGTGCTCTACCACTGAGCTACGTGCCTGAGTCAGGAACAAAGTCCATGTTTCGTAGACCTTGAGACGCGTGGTGTCAAGCGCTTTCCCGCTCGGCGCGGCCCCGATCCGTGCGCAGATGCAGCCGCACTTTCTGTAGGAATTCGTCGAGACCGAACGGCTTGACCAGGTAGCCGTCCGCGCCGGCGGCGATCGAGTTGCGCTCCACTGCCTCGCCGGTCATGGCGGTCACCATGAGCACCGGGACGTGCGCGGTCGCCTCGCGCGACTTGAGCTCGCGGCAGATCTCGATGCCGTCGGCGTCGGCGAGGACGATGTCGAGGATGACCAGGTCGAAGTCGTCGTCGACCACCTTGAGCGCCTCGGCGCCCGAGGTCACCGAGACCACGTCGTAGCCCTCGCGCTCGAGCACGAAGCGTGTAAAGTCCAGGATCTCGAGCTCGTCCTCGACGACGACCACCCGGGCGCGGCCCTCGGGCTTGCGCGCGGCGCGGCCGAGCAGCTTCATGAGCCCTTCGGTCAGCCGCTCGGCGTCCGAGGGCGACACCACCAGATCGGCGCGCCCGACCGGGCCGCGCACGTCGGCGACGACGACGACCGGGAGCTGGGCGGTGTCGTCGTCCTTCTTCAGCTCCTCGAGGGTGGGCCCGAGCATCGAGTCGGCGGCCGTCGAGTCGGGCGCCGGCCAGGCCAGCACGACCAGGTCCGGGCGATGGCGACGCGCCCGGCGCAACAGCTCGTCGACGCTGCCGGCCCACAAAAGGTCGATCGGTTGCAGCGACGGCGACGCCAACAGCGGCTCGAGCAGCGCGCCGCCCGCCGGCGTCGGCGCCGATGAGGACGAGCGCCCGCCCCGCCGGCGCCGGGCCTGCCGCCTCCTTGACGTCGGCCGCGGGCAGCCGCACGGTGAAGGTCGAGCCGCGCCCTTCGGCCGAGTCGACCGCGATGTCGCCGTCGTGCAGGGTCACCAGCTCCTTGGCGAGGGCCAGCCCGAGCCCGGCGCCGCCGAAGCGGCGCGTCGACGACGCGTCGACCTGGTAGAAGCGCTCGAAGATGCGGGCGCGGGCGTCGATGGGGATGCCGATGCCGCGGTCGGCGACCGAGACCTCGACGACGTTGCCGCGGCGGTCGGCGTAGACGTCGATGGAGCCGCCCGGCTGCTCGGTGAACTTCTCGGCGTTGCCGATGAGCGCGCGAAACACCTGCTCGAGGCGCGCGCGATCGCCGTTGACCGGCAGCGGCTCGCTGCCGAGATCGAGGCGCAGCGGCAGGTTGCGCGACGCCAGCCGCTCGCCGACGGCGGAGGCGGCCGAGGTCGACCGCGTCGCGCAGATCGAAGCGCGACATCGACAGCTCGAAGCGCCCCTCCTCGCGACGCGCCAGGTCGAGCAGCGTCTCGATGAGCTCGACCAGGCGCTGCGTGTTGGCGGCGGCGATCTCGAGCCCGCGCCGCTGCCGTGCGTTGACCGGGCCGAGCGTGCCGCGCAGCAAGAGATCGTTGTAGCCCTTGATGCTCACCAGCGGCGTGCGCAGCTCGTGCGAGACGTTGGCGAGAAGCTGCGTCTTCAAGCGATCGAGCGAGGCGCGATCCTGGTTGCGCTGGCGGATCTCCTCGAGCTGCTTGAGCGAGGTATTGTCGCGCGCCACGCCCTCGAGCACGACGACGCGCCCGGCGTCGTCGCGCACCGGATAGAGCGACAGCTCCAGGATGACGCGCTGGCCGCTCTTGGCGGTGACGGTCAGATCGAAGGTGCGCGCCGAGGTCTCCTGCAGCCGCGAGAACGAGCGCCTCCCAGGCCGGTCGCTGCTCGGGCAGGATGATGCGCGCGAACAGACCGGGGTCCCGGTAGAACTCCTCGGGCGTGTAGCCGGTCAGCCGCTCGACGGCGCGGTTGACGTACAGGACGCGCCCGGTGAGCGCTTCGACGCGCATCATGATGTCGAGCGCGTCCTCGACCAGGTCGACGACGCCGCGCTCGCCGCCGCCCACCGGCATCGCCTGGCCGCTCGAGTCGACCGCGATGGACATCAGCCCGGGCGAGCCATCGGGCATCGTGATCGCCGTCGTCGTCAGGTCGAACACGCGGCGGACGCCGTCGCCGCAGACCGCGTCGATCTGATGGCGCAGGACGCCGCCCGACTGGTAGAGCGGCTCGACCTCGCCCTTGACCGCCTCGCGCTCTTGCGGATCGGGGAAGATGACGGAGAGCCAGCTCTGCCGCGTCAGCTCCTCGGGCGTCCAGCGCACCAGATCCAGGAAGGCCTGGCTGGCGAACACCAGCTGCCCGCGCGTCGACGCCACCGACGCCAGCGGTGCCAGGGCGAGCGCCTGCCACTGCGGCAGCCCCGCCAGCGTCGGATCGATGAACCCCCTTGCCGCCATCCCCATCCCCTCTTCAGTTCGTGTAGAACGCGTCGATGATGTCTTTGTACTTCTCGCTCGTGAACTTGCGCTTGACCTTCAGCGTCGGCGTCAGCTCGCCGCTGTCCTGCGAGAAGTCATGCGGCAGGATGGCGAACTTCTTGATCGAGGAGTAGCTCGGCTCCCTGGCGTTGAGCTCGTCGACGTACTTGCCGACGAGCGCGCGCACCTTGTCCGACTGCGCCAGATCGCCCACGTTGCTGAAGGGGACGCCATTGTCGCCCGCCCACTTGGCGACGTTCTCTTCGTTCAGCGTGATGAGCGCGACCAGGTAGGGCCGCTTGTCGCCGTGCACCATCACCTGCGAGATGTACGGCGTCGCCTTGAGCGCGTTCTCGAGGTTCTGCGGGGCGATGTTCTTGCCGCCGGCGTTGACGATGATGTCCTTCTTGCGATCGGTGATGCGCAGGAAGCCGTCGTCGATGACGCCGATGTCGCCGGTGTGGAACCAGCCCTCGGCGTCGATGACCTCGCGCGTGGCCTCGGGCTTGCCGTAGTACTCCTGCATGACCGAGCCGCCGCGGATGAGGATCTCGCCGTCGTCGGCGATCTTCACCTCGAGGCCGGGCACCGGCACGCCGACCGTGCCGAACGCATGCTTCTCCGGGCGGTTGACGCAGCTTCCCGCCGTCGTCTCGGTCAGGCCGTAGCCCTCGAGGATGAGCACGCCGGCGGCGTGGAAGAACTCGGCGATCTCCCTGGAGAGCGGCGCGCCGCCGGAGACGAGGAAGCGGATCCGGCCGCCGAGCACCGCTTGGATCTTCGCGAAGACCAGGCGCGTCGCGACGCGGTTCTTGAGCGTCAGCCCGAGGGGAACCGGCTGGTGGCGCTGCTTGTACTTGGAGACCTGCTTGCCCACCGTGAAGGCCCAATCGAAGATGCGCTGCTTGCCCGGCGGGGCGGCGTTGCGGTTGCCGAGGATGCCGAGGTAGACCTTCTCGAGCACGCGCGGCACCGCGCACATGAAGGTCGGGCGCACCTCGGCCAGGTTCTCCTTGATCTTGGCGATCGACTCGGCGAAGGCGATGCGCGAGCCCTTGGCGATCGTGGTCCATTCGAGGATCTTGGCGAAGATGTGCGCCATCGGCAGGAACAGCAGCTGCTCGTCGCTCTCGTCGACCGGCAGCACCTCGCGCATCGAGTCGCACTCCCACACGATGTTCTTGTGCGTGAGCACGACGCCCTTGGGCGGCCCGGTGGTGCCCGAGGTGTAGACGAAGGTGAAGCTGTCGTCGGCCTTGATCTCGGCCCAGCGCTTCTCCAGCTCGCCGGCGTTCTTGCCCAGCCACTTCTCGCCCTCGACGCGCAGCTCGCCGAGCGACATCAGCCACGGGGCGTCGCCCGGCTTGGTGACGTCGGTGAGCTTGAGCTCGGAGCGCCCCTCGGCGTCGGGCTTGTCCAGCTTGGCGACGGGATCGAAGTAGACGACCTTGACGACGCGCGCGAGCTTGTCGCGCTGGGCCATCAGCTTCTGCAGCTGCTGCGGATTTTCGACGAAGACGACCTTGGCGCCCGAGTCGTTGATGATGTACTCGCACTCGTGCGGCGAGGTTCGACTGATAGATGGGGACGGTGACGCCGCCGGCCATGACGATGCCGATGTCGCAGTAGAGCCACTCGGGGCGCGTGTTGGCCAGGACGCACGAGCGCTCGCCCTTGCCGACGCCCAGCGACAGCAGACCCGCGGCGATCTCGCGCGAGCACTTGTCCCACTCGGCCCACGTCGCCGAGCGCCAGCTGCCGCCCTCCTTCCACCGCAAGACCGGCTTGTGCGCCGATGCCTTGACGCGCTCGTTGAACATCACCACGCCGTTCTGCACGCTGAGCGGCCGCTCGGCCGCTTTCGTCGCAGGAACCTTCGCCGTCGCCGCCATCGCTGTCTCCATGGGTTGCAATTCTTACGCGAAGGCAGGCGCGCCTTCAACCGTATGGTACTCTGTGAAACCGGGCGAAATGAGCAGCGTACGCTTCGGATTCCGCGCACTGGCGATTTTTGCGCTGGTGCTGTTCGCGCTGGCGCGCTTCTTCGTCGGCTGGATGGTGCTGCTCGCGATGTTTCAGCCCAAAGCGCGGCGGCGGGAGTGGTTCGCCCGCTGCGTGGTCGGGCTGTTCCGCGCGCTCGGGGCGACGTTCGTCAAGGTCGGGCAGATCATGTCGACGCGCCCCGATCTGTTTCCGCCGCACCTCATCGCCGGGCTGGAGACGCTGCAGGACAACGTGGGGCCGTTCGCCTACGAGCACGTGCAGCGCACGTTCATCGACGAGTTCGGTAGGCCGCCCGAGGAGCTGTTCGCCGAGATCTCGCCGGTGCCGATCGCGTCGGCGTCGGTGGCGCAGGTGCACAAGGCGCGGCTCAAGGACGGCCGCGTCGTGGCGGTCAAGGTGCGCCGCCCGAACCTCGACGATCTGGTGGCGTTCGACCTGAAGGTCATGCGCGGCTTTGCGCACCTTCTGGCGCTACTGCCGTCGATCAGCCTGCTGGCGCCGGTGGAGAGCGTCGACGAGTTCGGCCGCGGCATCAGCATGCAGCTCGACTTCACCATCGAGGCGCGCAACAACCGCCGCTTCGCCGAGAACTTCAAGGACGACCGCGACGTCACGTTTCCCGCGCTCATCGACGGGCTGTGCTCGGCGCGGGTGCTGACCATGGAGTTCATCGACGGCACCAAGATCCTGAACTTCCGGCAGACGCCGTCGGATCCGAAGCGGCTGGCGGCGATCGGGTTCCGCGTGATGTTGAAGATGATCTTCGAAGACGGCTTCGTGCACGCCGACCTGCACCCCGGCAACATCTTCATCACGCGCGACGATCGCGTCGCCATCCTCGACCTCGGCCTGGTCGGCGAGCTCGACGAGACGCCATCGCGCGGGCTTCGCCCGCTACTTCGCCGCGTGGGCCCAGGGCGACGGCAAGACGATGGCGGCGCTGATGGCGGAGCTGTCGCCGGGCAAGAAGATCCCCGACTACCCCGGATTCGAGGCGGCGGTGGTGGCCTTCGTGCGGAAGTACTTCGGCAAGCGCCTCGGCGAGGTGCAGGTGTCGCTGGTGTTCATGGACATGATGAACATCCTGCGCAAGTACCGGGTGCGGGCCAACCCGACGTTCACCCTGGTCAACATCGCCATCGCGGTGACCGAGGGCATCGGCAAGCAGCTCGATCCCGACGTCGACCTGATGGCGACGGCGCTGCCCTTCTTCGCCAAGTTCAACTTCTTCGCGCCCCAAGCGACCGGCTGAAGGCCACCTCAGTCGCACAGCCCGCGCGACAGGGCGTCGAGCTCCAGCACCGGGCCGGCGGCGAACAGGCCGCGAGCGTCGGCGCCCCACAGGTACTGGCCGGAGAGCTCGACCCCGACGTGCCAGTAGCTCCACGACTCGAATTCGCCGCAGCGCTGGGGCGGCCGCCCACGATGCACGTAGCGCACGACGGGCAGGAGCGCCAGCCGTCCACCGACGGCGCCGCCAGCCGTGCCCGTGGGCAGGATGGCGCGCCCGACCAGCGTCGCGCCAATGCGAAAGCCGAAGCGCGGCGACTCGCCGAGGGCATCGACGCCGACGCCGAGCCCGAGATGACCGGCGTTGCCGCGCGCGCGCACCCGCTCGTCGACGGCGCCGGTGACGTCGGCCGCCAAAAGGAGCGCGGCCGCGCCGTCGCGGTAGCCCTCGCCGAGCGCGCCGCCGACCGCCAGCACCGCGCCCCACTTGCCGTCGCTGTCGAGGGTCGGCGCCAGCCCCACGCGCAGCGAGGTCGCGCATCCGCTCGCCAACAACAGCATCACCGCCCAGCCGCGCACCCTCCCCTTGCTACGCCGAGCCGGGCCAATACCTGACCACCCTGACGCAACGATCAGACCGTCACGGTTGTCCTACCCACCCGATCGGCGCTAAAATCACGAGGTTCCAAAGGGGGTCTGACACCGCTGCCATGGACATGATCGGCCGCCAGCTTTCTCGGTATCGCCTGCTCCAGGAGGTCGGGCAGGGCGGCATGGCGGTGGTCTACAAGGCGACCGACACGACGCTCAACCGCGAGGTCGCGATCAAGATCCTGCACCAGCACCTCGCCGGCCAGGCAGGAGTCGCGGGCGCGGCTGCGAGCGCGAGGCGCAGGCCGTCGCCAAGCTGCGCCACGAGAACATCCTCGAGATCTTCGACTACTCCGGGCCCGACTCGGCCGAGAGCTACATCGTCACCGAGTTCATCGACGGCCAGACGCTCAAGCAGTTCCTCACCGAGCGAGCCGCTGCGGTTCCCCGAGGTGGCGGAGATGATCGCGCTCGAGGTCTGCGCGCGCGCTCGAGCACGCGCACGCCGTCGGCGTCATCCACCGCGACGTCAAGCCCGAGAACGTGATGATCCGCGACGACGGGCGTCATCAAGCTGATGGACTTCGGCATCGCGCAGATCGTCGACCTCGAGCGCATGACCGTGACCGGGCAGCTGCTCGGCTCGCCGGCGTACATGGCGCCCGAGCACGTCGAGGGGCGGCCGCTCGACTTCCGCACCGACGTGTTCGCCGTCGGCATCATGCTCTACCAGCTGGCGACCGGGCAGCTGCCGTTTCGCGGGCAAGAACCCGCACGAGGTGCTCAAGCGCATCGCCGAGTGCAAGTTCGCCGCCCGCGACGCAGGTCAACCGCGCTCGTCGGCAAGCGGCTCGCGCGCGATCATCGACAAGGCGCTGGCAGCGCGAGCCCGACGACCGCTACGCCGACGTCGGCCGAGCTGCGGCGCGAGCTGATGGACGATCTCGCCGAGCGCGGGCCTCGAGCGACGCGCGCGCCGAGCTGCGCGCGCTTCTTCGCCGATCCCGACGGCTGCGAGCGCGCGCTTCGAGCCGCGCCTGGTCGACGGCGCTGACCGCGACGCGGGCGAGGCGCGCGCGCAGGCGGGGCGCACCGCGGCGGCGCTCGAGCTGTGGGGCCGGGTGCTGGCGCATCGAGCCGAGCAACGCAGGAGCTGCGCGACGCTGGTCGACGGCGTCGCGGCGCACGAGCGGCGCGCGCGCGCTCTCAAGCGCGGCGTCGCGGTCGCGCGGCGGCGCTCGGTCGCCGTCGGCGGCGGCCGGCCTGGGCGCGCGCCATTGGCTGCGGACGCACCCGACGACCGCGGCCGGCGCCGCGCACGTCGCCGGCGCCGCCGGCGCCGCTGCCGCCGCACCGGCACGGCGCACGCCGCCGATCCGACGCCGCACGAGCCGCCGGTGGTCGGTCGACGCCGCCGCGCGGTCGAGCGCCGTCCGCAGCACGACAAGCCGCCGGTCGTGCGCGCCGGCGGCGGCGCCGCCGCGCACCTTCGAGCTGGCGCCGACGCCCCAAGGCGGTCGACCGTCTTCCTCGACGGCAAGCGCCTGGGCGACTACGGGCCGCAGCTCAAGCAGCTGGCGATCCGCCGGGCCGACACACGGTGCGCTTCGAGTCGCCCTACTGCTTCCCCAAGGACGTCGACATCGGCGACGGCGAGCCGGCGGGCCGCCTGGCCGCGCGGCTGCGCTGGAAGCCGGCCCGCCTGACCGTCAAGACCGAGCCCGACAGACGCCGACGTGCTGGTCGACGGCAGCATCCTGCACTCGGGCCAGCAGATCGACGTCACCATCCCCGAGCTCTCCGACGTCGGCAAGAAGACGGTGGCGCGTCGAGCGTCTCGGCGCCCGGCTTCGCTCCGCAGACGCTGACGCGTCGAGCTGCGCGCCAACGATCAGCGCGTGCAGAGCGTGGTCGCTCGAACGGCGAGGTGACGCCGCGACGATGAGGCTGCGGCGCGCGCTCGCTGCTGCGTGGTCCTCGCCGCTGCGCCGGCGCTCGCCAACCCGTCGCCAGCCCGCGAGGACGCGCTCGAGCGGGGCGCACCGCCTACGATCGCGGCGACTACGAGCGCGCCATCGACACCATCAACCCGCTGCTCTACCCGATCGATCGAGCTCGGCACCGAGGAGGAGGTGGTCGAGGCGCACAAGCTGCTCGCGCTGTCGCTACTTCTTCGTCAGACAAGCCGAAGGAGGCCGAGCACGAGGTCACGACGCTGCTCGGCGCTGCGGCCGAGCTACCAGCTCGATCCGATCGTCGACCCGCCCGTCGCCGTGCGCTTCTTCGAAGACGTGCGCCGCCGCCAGGACGGCGCGCATCAGCGCGCTCAAGAAGCGCGAGCTCGAGGAGCGCGAGCGCGCGCGCAAGGACGAGGAGCGGCGCCGCGCCGCAGGCGCGCGCCAGGGCCGAGCGCATCTACGTCGATCGCGTCGTCGAGAAGCACAGCCGCCTCATCGCGCTGCTCCCCTTCGGCGCCGGCCAGTTCGCAGAACGGTCAGACGCGCCAAGGCGATCGCGTTCGGCGTCGACCGAGGGCGTCTGCGCGGCCGCCTCGGTCGCCGCGCTACTTCACCCTGCAGTACCGCTACCCGGTCGACCCGGCCACCGGGCACCAGCAGTTCCCGGCCTCGGACGCAGAACACGGCGACAGCGCTCATCACCCTGCAGCTCGCCGCCGGCGCCGCCTTCTGGGCGACGGTCGGCGTGGGGCATCCTCGACGCGCAGCTGCTGTTCAAGCGCGAGGTCGTCGTCGACACGCACGAGCGCCGCGGCGCCGCCCCGCCGAAGCCCAAGACGCACGCTCGCTCCGATCATTCGCGGCGCCGACGGCGGCGTCGGCCTCGCTGGGAGACATTCTAATGCCTAGCCTACGCGTCACCGCTGCCCGGCAAGGGCCCGAAGGTCTATCACCTCTACAAGAAGATCACGTCGCTCGGCCGCGGCGAGGAGAACGACATCGTCCTGCCCGATCCGCTGCTCGCCGACAGCCACGCGCACATCCACTTCGACGGGCGCGACTTCAACGTCGCGTCGATCGACAAGCACGGCGATCTGCACGTCAACGGCAAGAAGCGCAAGAAGCACCGGCTGGCGCACGAGGACGCGATCCGGATCGGCACCGCCGAGCTGACGTTCTCGCTCTACGACGAGCCGGTCACCGACGAGCGAGGCGGCCAAGACGATGGCCGACGCTCAACTCGTACAAGAAGCTGTTCGAGTTCTCCGAGAAGCTGATCGCCAAGCTACGATCTGCCGACGCTGCTCGACGCGCTGATGGACGTCGGTCATCGCAGATCACCAACGCCGACAAGGGCTTCCTGATCCTGCTCGAGGGGCGAGCCGGTCGCGTCAAGGTCGCGCGCAACCTGCGCCGCGAGAACCATCGCCGACGCGCGTCAGCCAGCTCTCCGACTCGATCGTCGCGAAGGTCGTGCAAGACCGCGAAAGCCGCTCATCGTCTCCGACGCGCTCCACGACGAGGAGTTCAAGAACGCGATGAGCGTCATGAACCTCAAGCTGTCGTCGGTGATGTGCGTGCCGCTGCTCGAGCGCGGCAACCTGCTCGGCGTGCATCTACGTCGGCAACGACACGGTGGCGCAGCTGTTCGAGCGAGTCGCACCTGCGAGGTGCTGACCGATCTTCGCGGCGCAGGCGTCGCTGATCGTCGCGCAACGCGCTGCTGGTCAACGAGCTGCAAGCTCGACAACCAGCTCGCTGCACGAGCAGCTCGAGCAGATGCGCTTCGGCGAGATCGTCGGCTCGTGCGCCGCGCGATGCAGGAGGTCTTCCGCAAGGTCGCAGAAGGTCGCGACCACCGACATCTCGGTGCTCATCACCGGCGAGACCGGCACCGGCAAGGAGCTGATCGCGCGCGAGATCCACAGCCGCTCGCCGCGCGCCAAGGGCCCGTTCGTCACCATCAACTGCGGCGCCATCCCCGAGAACCTGCTCGAGTCGGAGCTGTTCGGCCACGTGCGCGGCGCCTTCACCGGCGCGGTCGCCAACAAGCCGGGCAAGTTCCAGGCGGCCGACGGCGGCACGCTGTTCCTCGACGAGATCGGCGAGATGCCGCTCGCAGCTGCAGGTGAAGATCCTGCGCGCGCTGCAGGAGAAGGTCGTCGTGCGCGTCGGCGACACCCGCCCCGAGCCGGTCGACATCCGCATCGTCGCCGCGACCAACCGCGACCTCGAGGACGAGATCAAGGCCGGCCGCTTCCGCGAGGACCTCTACTACCGGCTCAACGTCGTCAACCTGCACCTGCCGCCGCTGCGCGAGCGCGGCGACGACATCGTCGTGCTCGCGCGCTACCTGCTGCAGCCGCTACGCGCCCGAGTACGGCGGCAAGGTCAAGGGCTCTCGCCCAACGCGATCGTCGCGATCCGCAAGCTACCGCTGGCCGGGCAACATCCGCGAGCTCGAGAACCGCATCAAGAAGGCGGTGCGTGCTGGCCGACAAGGCGCTGCTCGGGCCCGAGGACCTCGGACCTGACCGCCGACGATGCTGCCGGCGATCCTGCCGCTCGCCGACGCCAAGGAGAAGTTCCAGCGCGACTACATCAACGAGGTGCTCGACGCTCAACAACGGCAACCGCACCAAGACCGCGCGCGACCTCGGCGTCGATCCGCGCACCATCTTCCGCCACCTCGAGAAGGAGGAGGATGGCGACGGCGAGGTGCCGGGCGAAGGAGGCGCGCCGCTTGCGTAGCGCCCTGACATGGGTGTCAGGGTACCCACGGATTGATACCGCATAACATGCCGGAATCAGGTCACATATCGAAGACTTCGGGGCTGGCACGAAGGCTGCTCCGAAAGAGCGCCGACATCGTGTTCAACTCGGCGATCTACGGAGTGGTCATCTGGTGCATCGGCTGCGTCATCCCGACGCCGCTCGATCGCGCGCCCGCGCCGACGAACTATTCGCCGGTGTGGGTGACCTCGCGCGTGACCCCGGCGTTCGGTCCGACGTCGGTGGCGATCACCGGGCAGCTCAACCTCTCGCTGGCGGCGACCGATCCCAACCACGACGACGTCCTGACGGTGCACCTGTTCGAGCCCCTGCCGACGGGCGGGCTGCTCTACACCAACTTCAACACGTCGCTGACGATCCCGTCGACCCCGGACACCGACGACCCCAACCTGCGCCTGGGCAGCTTCGAGCCGCCCGTCTGTCTCAACGCGCATCCGGGCGACACCTTCGACCTCTACGCGGTCGTCGCCGACCGGCCGTTCACCCGAGACACGACGCGCGCCGAGGGCGGGCTGACCGATTCGAACCACTGGGAGGTCACGTGCACCAGCATGTGACCCGCCTGGTCTTCGCGACGCTTCTGGTCGGCGGCTGCTCGCCGACGCATTCGGGCGCGAGCGTGAGCTGCTCACCGCCGGAGTGTCCCGCCGATTCGACGCTGCTGCTGGTCGCCGAGGTGGATCCGCCGTCGGATTCGCCGCTGGTGCGCCAGGAGTTCGGCGCGGTGTCGATCGATCCGCAGACCGGGCTGTTCGCCCTGGCGCTCGACGCCCAGGTGACGCTGACCGGCACCGTGCTCATCGGCAGCGGCACGGCGGCCAAGAGCGTGGCGGCGACGGTGGTGGCGACGCGGCCGTCGCGCATCCTGGGGCGGCCGGACGTGGTCTACCAGGCGGCGGTCAATCCCGTCGATGGCAGCTACGCGCTGGTGGTGTCGCGCAGCTTCATCGGCGAGAGCTACGCGCTGCGGGTCACCACGACCGATCCGTCGCTGGCGCCGCCCAAGACGCTGATGGTCGCCGCCGACGCCGACCAGACGGTCGACGTCACCTTCGAGTCGCCGCTGACGCTGCCCGAGCTGCACGGCACCATCGTCGATTCGCTGCAGCAGCCGGTGCCGGGGATGCAGGTGCAGGCGACGACGTTGCCGACGGCGACGACCGCGGCGGCGGTGATCTCGACGACGACCACCACCGATGCCAACGGCGCCTTCTCGATCCGCCTGGTGGCGAGCCCGCCCGGCCAGGTGCTGCTGACGGCGACGCCGACGATGGCGGCGCCCGATCTGCTCCCGTCGCTGGCGCGGACCGTGGACACCACCAAGCTCGGCCCGACCAGCGCCCTGACGGCGGGACTGACGATGCCGCCCTTGCCCGCGGCGGCCCACGTCATCTACAAGGTCGTCGGCACCGGGACCTCGGGCGCGATGATGCCGGTGACGGCGGCGACGTGCGTGTTCAGCGCCGACGTGAGCGATCCCCACGCCAGCGACGGGACGACCGCGATCTATCGCGCGTCGGCGATGACCGATCCGATGAGCGGCGAAGTCGACGCGGAGCTGATCCCGACCGAGAACGGCAATCGCACCTACACGTTGACGGTGACGCCGGACGCGACGCAACCCTTCGCCTCCAAGACCACGCCCGTCAACGTCGCGCCGCAGGGCGGCTACGGGCCGAACATCGAGCTGTCGCTGCGCTCGCAGCTCTCGGGGCTGGTCCTCGACCCCGACGGCAAGCCGCTGCCCAACTTGATGGTGGTACCGGCGGCGGCGACACTGGCGGCCGCGCTGGGGCCGTCGCCGCTGGCGGTGACGACGACGCCGCAGCAGGCCAACGCGGGCGCGGACGGGCGCTTCTCGCTGCGGCTCGACCCGGGCAGCTGGGACGTGGGGCTGATCCCGTCGGCCGACAGCCTGCTGCCGAGGTTGTGGCTGGCAGGCCTCGATCTCTCGACCGACCTCGACGTCGGCACCGTGGTCATCCCACGCGGTGTGATGGTGCACGGGGTGGTGCACGACCCGTCGGGCGCGCCGCTGGCCCACGCCAACGTCCGGCTCTATACGATTAATAGCGGCAACACCTCGTGCGCCCCGACCGATGCCGCTTGTCTGGCACCGCCGCGCCTGCGCGCCGAGGGGTCGAGCGGGTCGGACGGCATCGTCACCTTCATCCTGCCGTCGGAGCCGAACCCGTAGCAGCGGGCAGCCGCCCGCTGGCCCGACAGCCCTGTTTGACACCGGGGGGATCGTCGGCTAGGTTTATGCGAGCCTTCGTAGCGGCTCATCCTTTTGCCACGTCGAGAACCGAAACCACCGGAATTCCGCCGATACCGTCAAGGTCTACAGATCACGACGTTCGGCATGACCGCGATCATCGTCGCCTGGCTGATCGCTTCCGTCGCTCACAGCTTGTTCGTGCACCCCGCGGTGCGGCCAAGTGCGACGTTCTCTGGGCGCGCCGACGATCTCGACGCGCTCCTCGACTGCCAGGCGGACGTCGAATCGCTCTTCGACGACCTCAACCGAAAGCTCTTCGACCTCCAGGCGCTCGGCGCGCGCTACGACATTCAGCAAGCCGTGCAGTGGGAGGCCTTTTCCAAGAGCTGGCTGCGTCACCGACGAGAGATCGGTGCGCGCTGCCGTTTCGACGAGTTGAAGGGACATGGGCTCGGAGCGGCGTACGACCACCTGGCGGTGGTCTACGACGAGCTCGAGGAGGCGCAGCGCGCCTATGCGGTGCTCCTCTACAATTACATCGATCATCACGCGTCGCGCGTCGAGGACATCCGACACGCGCTCGAATCGTCGCGCAAGACGTTCGAGCTCGAGCGTGCCGCGCGGGACAATGCCGCGCGACCGGGATGATCACAGTGAAGTTGGAGATTCGGAATGAACACGGAAGTAGAGTCCGGCACCGTCGAGCCGACGGTCCCGGTCGAGGGCGCGCCCGAGGCGCAGCCCGTCAACGAACAACAGCAGCAGTCTGACAACGCAGCCGCCACGACGAGCGAGCCCCAGAGCTGGGAGGAGCTCGGGGTCAAGCCCGAGCTGAGGCAGACGCTCCTCGAGATGGGCTTCCTCGAGCCCATGGCGGTGCAGCGCGCCGTCTTCCCGCGCATGATGGCGGGCAAGGACGTGATGGTGCAGTCGCGCACCGGATCGGGCAAGACCGCCGCGTTCGGCATCCCGTTCGCGCAGGGGCTCATCGACCGGCCGAGAAGAAGGAGGTGCAGGCGCTCGTGCCTGGCGCCGACGCGCGAGCTGGCGCTGCAGGTCGGCGCGAGTGCGAGCGCATCGCCGCCGACCGCAGCTGCACGTGATTCCCGATCTACGGCGGCGCGCCGATGGGCAAGCAGATCGAGCAGCTCCACGCGGGCGCACAGATCGTCGCCGGCACGCCGGGGCGCGTGCTCGATCACCTGCGGCGCGGGACGCTGCGCCTCGACGGCGCTGCAAGATGCCTCGTGCTCGACGAGGCCGACGAGATGCTGTCGATGGGCTTCCTCGAGGAGATCACCGAGATCCTCAAGCGCTGCCCGACCGAGCGGCAGACGCTGCTCTTCTCGGCCACCATCCCCGAGGACATCGAGCGCATCGGCTCGCCGCTACATGCGCGAGCCGGAGAAGATCCAGCTCTCGGCCGACTTCGTCGGCGTCCACGAGATCACGCACCGCTACTACATGGTGAGCGGCATGGGCCGCGGCGCGCGATCTGGTGCGCGTGCTCGCGGTCGAGGAGCCCGAGTCGGCGATCATCTTCTGCAACACGCGCGAGGAGACCGGCGCTGGTCGCCGAGTTCCTGCGCAAGCAGCGGGCATGGACGCCGAGGCGATCTCGAGCGATCTGTCGCAGAAGCGACCGCGAGCGGGTGATGGGCAGGATGAAGCGACAAGAACCTGCACTACCTGGTCGCCACCGACATCGCGGCGCGCGGCATCGACATCTCGGACCTGTCGCACGTCATCAACTACACCTTCCCCGAGTCGGCCGAGGTCTACGTGCACCGCACCGGCCGCACCGGCCGCGCCGGCAAATCGGGGACTGGCGATCTCGCTCATCTCGCCGCGCGAGCTCGGCAACTTCTACATGCTCAAGCTGACCTACAAGATCAAGCCCGAGGAGCGCACCCTTCCGTCGGACGCGGAGCAGAAGACGGCGCGCGAGTCGGAGAAGGTGGACGAGCTGCGGGCCAAGGTCGGGACGCGTGAGCCGGCCGCCGAGTGGCGGGCGCTGGCCAAGCGGGTGTGGGCGGCGGACGACGGCGAGCGCATGCTGGCCGTGCTCATCGAGGACAAGCTGACCGGCAGGCCGAGCGAGCCGCGCCCGGCGCGGGGGCCGGAGCGGCCCCAGTCGCACGCGCCGGAGGAGCGGCCGCTGTCGCAGGCGCCGCGCGCTGCGTCGCCGGCGCTGGCGCCGATCCCGACCGGAGGGCCGACCGGAGGATTCTCCGGGCCGCCTGCTGCGCAGAGGGCGGAGGCGCGCGCGGGGGGCGCCGAGGACGCGGGCGACGAGAAGCGCCCGCGCCGGCGGAGGAGCCGACGCGGCGGTGGCGGTGGCGGTGGCGGCGCCGAGCGCGAGCGTCGCGAGGGCGGCGGCGGCGCGCCGCGGCGTCTGGCCGAGACCATCGACAACTCCGACGGCAAGGAGTTCTGGGAGGCGTGGGTCGACTCGAAGTCGGAGACGCCGACCGGCGCCGCGGTGACCGGGGAAGCGGCGGGAGCCGTGAGCGAGGAGCGCGAGCCACGCGAGGGCCGCGAGCCACGCGAGGGCCGCGAGCCACGCGAGGGCCGCGAGCCACGCGAGGGCCGCGAGCCACGCGAGGGCCGCGAGCCACGCGAGGGCCGCGAGCGCTCGCGCCGTGACCGCGAGGAGATGCCGCTGCCCGAGGGGCACGTGCGCCTCTACCTCAACCTCGGCCGCCGCGACGGGGCCAAGGAGCCGGAGATCGAGCAGCTCTTGAGGGACAAGGGCGTCGAGGTCCCCACGCTCCAGCTTCGCAACTCACACACCTACCTCATCGTGCCCGACGAGCGCGCCGACGCCGTCACGGCGGCGCTCACCGGCGGCAGGTTCGGCGAGCGCGACGTCGTGTGCGAGCGGGCGCGCAAATAGGGCGGCGGCTCGGCGGCGTGGAGGTACCGGCCTTCTTCTACGGCACCGCGTGGAAGGAGGAGCGCACCGAGGGGCTGACCACCTCGGCCTTGCGCGAAGGCTTCCGCGCCGTCGATACCGCGAATCAGCGTCGGCACTACGTCGAGGCCGCCGTCGGCGCGGCGGTCGCGGCCTGCATCCGCGACGGAGTAGTCACGCGCGCCGAGCTGTTCCTGCAGACCAAGTTCACCGATGCGCGGGGGCAGGACCATCGGCTGCCCTACGACCCGGCGGCGCCGCCGGCCGCGCAGGTGGGGCAGTCGTTCCAGTCGTCGCTGGAGCACCTGGGCACCGATTACATCGACTCTTACGTGCTGCACGGACCGGCCCATTCGGTGGGCCTTGGCGACGAGGACTGGCAGGTGTGGCGGGCGATGAGCGAGCTGGCGCGTGCGGGCAAGACGCGGTTTGTCGGCGTCAGCAACGTGTCGTTCGAGCAGCTGTCGGCGCTGTGGCGTGGTGCCGAGGTCAAGCCGGCGTTCGTGCAGAACCGCTGCTACGCGCGCGACGGCTGGGACCGGCAGGTGCGCGCGTTCTGCCGCGCGCACGACGTGACCTACCAGGGCTTCTCGCTGCTCACCGCCAACCGGCGTGAGCTCGCGCGCCCGACGGTGCGAGCGCTCGCCGAGCGGATCGGATGCACCGTGGCGCAGCTGGTGTTCCGCTTCGCCCTCGCGGTGGGGATGATTCCGCTGACCGGGACCTCCGACCGCGCGCACATGCACGAGGATCTCGCCTGCGCCGACGACTCGCCGCTCGGCGACGACGACGTGCGCGCCTTCGCAGCCGCTACGGCTGGGTGACGACGAACAGCGGATCGGCGCCGACGGTCGTCGCGGTCACCGCGGCGCCGTCGAGGCCGAGCACCGACGCACCCGCGGGGGCGGCGAGATCGTGGGTCGCCCCGTCGGTGGCGAAGGCCACCTGGCAGCGCGTCGACGGCGATGCGAACGTGTAGCGGCGCAGACCCCCGCTCGAGTCGTCGGCGGCGAGCGTCATCGCCGGATCGATCGCCAACAGCGTGGTCAGCGCGCGCGCCGACGGTTTGGGCGTGCCGTCGTTATGATAGAGACCGAAGGCATCCTCGGGCGGGAACGCCGTCGGGTTGGGTCCGTCGTCGAGCGTGTAGATGCAGACCCGCTCGGCGCCGGCGGCCATCGCCTCGACGGTGCCGCGGATGGTGAAGCGCGCTTGGGTCGCCTCGTCGACGGTGCCATAGATCGGCCAGCCGTACTCGGTCACCCAGATCGGCTTGGGCGCGCCGTAGTAGGTGAGAAGAGCGCGCGTGCGCGCCAGCATCAGCCCCACCGGCTGCTCGCGCCCGTCGTCCTGCTCCGGCGTGGCCTGGGGCGGATAGTGCGGGTAGGGATGCAGCGCCAGCACGTCGAACCAGCGGCCGAGCTGGGGATCGAACGTGAACGCGTCCTCGAGGAAGGCCGCCGCGTCGGTGACGATGCCCTCGTTGTGATAGAAGAGCCCGCCGAGCAGCACGGTGGCGCTCGGGTTGCCGCGCTTGACGGCGGGATAGGCGGCGGCGAGCAGGCGGGCGTATTCGGTGCCGTCCTCGCGCGGCTGCCAGAAGCGGTAGCCGACGTTGGGCTCATTCCAGATCTCCCAGGCGTCGACCCGCCCGGCGAAGTGGCGCGCCGTCTGTTCGGCGAAGGCGGCGAACTTCTGCGGATCGGGCGGGGTGTCGACGCCGCCGTCGGGCGAGGCCCAGGGCGCGTCGTAGGCGAGGATGCCGATGGTCACGAGCCCGCGCGCGCCCGAGTCGTCGACGGCGGCGTCCTCGGCGGCGAAGTCGAACAGCCCCGCCGCCGGCTCGAGGTCGGCCCACAGAAAGTCGCGGCGCACGACGTGGACGCCGAGCGCGCCGATCCGATCGAGCTGTCCCGCGCGCGAGCTGTCGAACGCGAGCTGGTTGGCGATACCGAGCGCGTCGCCGAGCGCCGCCTTGGCCGGCGCGAACGACTCCGTCACGCCCGACAGATCGGGCGGCGGCAGGGGCTTGGGCGGCGACGAGCTGCACGCCGCCAGCAGCAGCGCCGCGCCTAGGCCGTAGCGGCGAGCATTCCGCATGCGGCGTTGACGTCCTTTCCGCCGGAGTAGCGGCGCACGATGGGGGCGCCGAGGGGCTGCAGCGCGTCGATGAAGGCGCGCCGCTCGGCGTCGCTGGGCGGAGCGAAGCGGCCGGTGGCGTCGTTGACGTCGATGAGGTTGATGCGCACGGCGATGCCGCGCAGCAGCTCGACCAGCGCCGCAGCGTCGTCGGCGCCGCAGTTGACGCCGCCAATGGCCACGTACTCCAGGGTCACCCGATCGCGCGTCGCCACCGCGTGCGCGCGCACCGCATCGACGAGCTCCTCGATGGGCCAGGTCTTCTCGGCCGCCGGCATGAGCGAGCGGCGGCGCGCCCGCGTCGCGCCCGTGAGCGAGACGGCCAGGCGGAACGGGTGGCGCTCGTCGGTGAAGCGGCGGATCGCCGGTACCACGCCTGCGGTGGAGATGGTGATGGCGCGCCCGCTGATGGCGCCGCCCGAGGGATCGGCGAAGATGCGCGCGGCGCGGATGACGGCGTCGTAGTTGAGAAACGGCTCGCCCATGCCCATGAAGACGACGCCGCGCACCGGGCGATCGGCCTCCTGGCGCACGATGCGCAGCTGCTCCACGATCTCCCAGGTCGCCGAGGTTGCGCGGTAAAGCCGAGGCGGCCCGTGGCGCAGAAGACGCAGTCGAGCGGGCAGCCCGCCTGCGACGACAGGCAGAGCGTGTACTTGTCGTCGAAGATGGGGATGCGCACCGCCTCGACGCGGGCGCCGTCGGCGAGCGCGAACAGGTACTTCATGAAGCCGTCGGCCGGATCGCGGCGGCGATCGACCACCGCGAGCGTCGGCGTGTCCAACAGCGCCGCAGCCCGCGAAAGCTTGTCGCGCGCCATGTTCTTGACGTCCCAGTTGCGCCGCTGGTGCTGGACATGGTGCGCGAAGATCCGCCTCGACTCGACGGCGGAGATGCCGTGCGGCGCCAGGAAGTCGCCGAGCTCGGCCGGCGTCATGTCGTGCAAGACCCGTTTCAATGGAAGCTCTCGAAGTAGCGGAGGAAGTTTTCGCCGAGCAGCTTCGTCAATCTGCGCTCGCCGAAGCCGCGACGCCACAGGACCTGCGTAATGCGCGGCAGGTCGCGTACGTCACGCATCCCGCGCGGCAGCGGCACGAAGCCGTCGAAGTCGGAGCCGAGGGCGACCGCGTCCTCGCCGGCCACCTCGACCACGTGCTCCAGGTGGTCGCAGATCGTCTCCACGGTCGACGACAGGAGCCCGCCGAGAAAGTTGGCGGCGAAGATGATGCCCACGACCCCACCCTTCTTGCCGACGGCGCGCAGCTGCTCGTCGTCGAGGTTGCGCGGATGCACCTTGAGCGCCTCGCAGCCGGAGTGTGACGAGAAGACCGGCGTCGTCGACGCTTCCAGCAGATCCCAGAACGTGCGCTTGGACGCGTGGCTGACGTCGACCATGATGCCGAGACGGTTGCACTCGCCGATGAGCTCGCGCCCGAGCGACGACAGCCCGCTGCTGTTGCCCTTGTCGAACGAGCTGACGCCCGCCTTGTTCGTCTTGTTCCAGCAGATGCCGAAGAAGCGCACGCCGGCGGCCGCCAGCCGGGCGAGCGCGCCCGGATCGTCCTCGACGGCCAGCGCGCCCTCGACGCCGAGGAACAGGGCCACCCTCCCCTCCGCCTTGGCCGCGCGCAGGTCGGCGGCGGTGCGCGCGCGCGCCAGCTCGGGGTGCTTTTCGAACAGCCGTTCGAACTCGGCGAGCTGCTTCCAGAAGCGGCGCCGCGCCATCAGCCCCATGCCCGCGAACAGCAGGCAGCCGAGCGCATCGACGCCGCCCTCCTGCAGCTTGGGCACGTCGATGTCGAAGGCCAGCGGGTTGTACAGCGCCTGCGCACCATGCCGCCGCCCGAGGTTGCCGCCGCGCAGCACCAGCTTGGTCAACAGATCGTTGTGCAGGTCGACGACGAACGCCTGGCGATGAAAGCGCAGGACCTCATCCTCGACCTCGACGGCTGCTCCGTACATCGCGCGCAGTATAGCGGCTTCGTTCCAATGCCGTTCACTTTCGGCGGGTGATACGGCATTGGGCTTAGTTCGCGAACGGATCTTTGAGATCGCGCAGCTTGCCGGCCGGCTTGGGCGCCTCCGGCTTCGGCGCCAGCGTGGGCGGCGCCGCAACTACCGGCGCGGTCGACTTCGCCGCCCTGGTCGACGGCGCGTGCGGGCGCGACGCGGGCTGCAGGTCGGCGAGGAAGTCGTGATCCTTGTCGGGGACGATCTTGAGCGTCTCGTCCCTCCAGCCCTTCTTCTTCAGCTGCAGCTCGACCGTCTGCTCCGACGCGGCGAGCACCACGTTGCAGGGCGTGACGCCAAGCCGCTCGGCGCCCTCGAATACCTCGGCGCCGACCGGGCGCGTGTTGATCGACATCGTGAAATGCGTCGGCTTCGCCGGCTCGACCGGCCTGGCCGCCACCACCGGCTTCGGCTTGGGCAGCACTGCGGGCGCCGTCACCGCCGGCTTCGGCGGCACCGGCTTCGCTCGCGTCAGCAGCACCGCCGCCGTACCGCCCACCAGCAGCACGCCGACGACGCCGGCAACGACGCCGAGCCCGACCCGAGACTTCGCCGGCGTCAGCTCCGGCGACGACGAGCTACGTGGCGGCGCCGTTCCCACGGCGCCGACCGCCCCCGCCGCGACGCTCCCCGGCGTGCGGAAGGTCTGCGACGGCTCGCGCAGCCCGGCGCCGACGCCCGACGGCTCGTTACCCCACGCCTGCGACAGATCACCGCCGGCACAGGTCTCGAGCGCCAGCGCCAGCTCCTTCATCGTCTGGTAGCGCTGATCGCGATCCTTGGCCAGCGCCTTCAAGCATACCGCTTCGAGATCGGCCGGAATGTTGGCGTGCGGATTGCGGTGCGACGGCGGCTCCGGATTCTCGAACATGTGCTTGGTGAGCACGCCCATGAACGTCTCGGCGTGGAACGGCACGTCGCCGGTCAGCATCTCGTACAAGATGCAGCCGACCGCGTAGATGTCGACGCGGTGATCGGGCCGGTCGCCCTTGGCCTGCTCGGGCGACATGTACTCCGGTGTCCCGAAGATCATGCCGGTGCGCGTCAGCCGCGAGCCGCCCTCGTCGAGCGCCGACATCTTGGCGATGCCGAAGTCGAGCACCTTGACGAAGTCGCCCCGCCCCTCGCGCGTCGACGAGGAAGACGTTCTCCGGCTTCATGTCGCGGTGGATGATGCCCTTGCTGTGCGCGGCGCCGAGCGCGCGGCAGATCTGATTCATGATGTGCTTGCGCGCGGGCAAACGGCATCGCGCCGCCGGCTTGATGTGCCCGGACAGGTCCATGCCGTCGAGAAACTCCATGGCGAAGAACACCGAGCCCGACGCGGTCTCGCCGAAGTCGGTGATGTCGACGATGTGCTCGTGGCCGATCTTGGAGGCCGCCTTCGCCTCCTGCATGAAGCGCGCGACCAGATCGCGCTTTGCGGGCGAAGTCTTCCGACAGCACCTTGAGCGCGACGCGCTTCTCGATGAACACGTGCTCGGCGAGATAGACGACGCCCATGCCGCCCTCGCCGAGCTTGCTGAGGACCTTGTAGCGATCGGCGATGGTGGTGCCGATGTAGGGGTCGGTCGACGGCGCGCCGACGGTCGGCTCGCCCTGCGGCGCGGTGTCGTTCGGCAGCGGCGGGTTGGTCGCCGGCTTGGCCAGCGCCGCGGCGGCCGCGACCGGGTGCTGCGCGGACATGCCTGGGGCGGCGACGGTGTCGCCGAAGCGCTGGGAGCCGCCCGGCACGCGTGGCTTGGTCGTGCTCGGAAGCTTGGGCGGTGGAGGATTCTGTTTCTGGGAGTCGTCGTTCGCCACTTGTCCGCAGCCCCAGGCTAGCGCCTCGATAGAGAGGCAGCGTCGTCAGCGTAGCACGTTCTTGACCGCTGTCGCATGCAAAAGGTTCTACCCGTGCGACACGTCACACCTTCCCCACCGTCGGAGAATCGCGATGTAGGACGGAGGACTACTCGAACGGGTTCCGCAGATCGGTCACGTGATGTTGCGGCGGCGCCGGCGCCTGCCGCTTGGCCTGCGGGCGCGTCGCGCGATCGTTGCGCGCGACCGGGGCCTTGTCGCGCCGCGCCTGCAGCACGAGGTCGAGCGTCTGGTCGTGGTCGAGCGCGACGGAGCGCTTCTCTTCCTTGAACCCGGGACGGCGAATCGTGAGCGTCACCGGATCGGCCGACCGCGGGCGCTTGATGTCGACGGGCGAGACCCCGACCGATTCGGAGCCGAGGTAGACGTCGGCGCCGGAGGGGACGGTGGCGATCTGCACCTGGACCGCGCCGGGCGGCGTCGGCGTGCCGGGCGGCGACGCCGCGCCGGGCGGCGTCGGCGTGCCGGGCGGCGGGACGGCGGGCGCAGCGGACCGCTGCGTGACCGCCGCTCTCGATGGCGCGGCCGCCGCCGGCGCTGTCGCCACCGCTGCCGGCCGTGCCGCCGGCTCGAGCTGCGTCCACGCCACGGCGGCGATCACCGCCAGTGCCGCCGTGCTCACCGCGACGGCGGCATAGATCGGCGCCTTGTTGCGCGGCAGCGCGTCGACCATGTCGGTGGTGGGCGGCGGCGCCGGGCGGCCGCCGTGCGCGCCTTGACCCACCGCCTTGCGCGCCGGCGCTCCGTCGAGCCGGGCGAGCGCCGCTTCGAACGCCTCGATGAGCACGCGCATGTCGGCGTAGCGCTCGGCCGGCTTCTTTTGCAGCATGCGCAGGACGATCTCTTCGACGACGGCGGGGATGCCGAGGTCGGGCCGCAGCTTCGATGGCGCGACCACGGCGTCGAAGACGTGCTTGGTGAGCGTCTTGGGCGCGTTCTCGCCCTTGAACGGCACGTCGCCCGTCAGCATCTCGTACAGGATGCAGCCGAGCGCGTACTGGTCGACGCGGTGATCGGTCTCCTGTCCCGTCGCCTGCTCGGGCGACATGTACTCGGGCGTGCCGAGCACCATGCCGACGGCGGTGAGCCGCTTGCCCGCCTTGACGTCCTTGGCGATGCCGAAGTCGACGATCTTGACGAAGTCGACGTTGCCGTCCTTCTCCAGGACGAAGATGTTCTCCGGCTTGAGATCGCGGTGGATGATCGACTTGTCGTGCGCGGCGGAGAGCCCGCGCGCGACCTGGATGCAGATGGCGATGGCCCGCGCCGGCGGCAGCTGCTTGAGCTCGTGCACCAACTTGCCCAGCGTCGGCCCGTCGAGATACTCCATCACGAAGTAGGCGTTGCCCGCGGGCAGCACGCCGAAGTCGGTGATGTCGACGATGTTCTGATGCCCGATCTTCGAGGCCGCCTTGGCTTCGATGATGAAGCGCTGCGCCGACGATTCGTCGGCGGCGGCCTCCTTGCGCAGGACCTTGATGGCGACGCGCTTGTCGATGATGGCGTGGCGCGCGGCGTAGACCGTGCCCATGCCGCCTTCACCGAGCAGCGATTCGACGATGTAGCGGCCGTCGATGGTCTGACCGATCATCGGATCGGCGCGCGGCTCGCCGACCGGCGGCGGCAGCTTGGTCCCGTCGCGCGGGCAAAACTCGACGGCGTCCGGATAGTTCACGCTGCATTGACCGCAGGTCTTCATCTGCTGCGCTCGTCGAGAGCGGGCCGGCCGCGCGAGAGCAACGATCCGTGCCGCTCGCTGCGCCCGCTCATGGTCGGCGATTATATCACGCGCAACCGGTCAGAAGAGCGCGCTCGCGCGCAGCATGGCCGAGCACGAGTGCTGGATGAAATCGACGCGCACGTAGCGTTTGACGTCGGACATGAGGAAGCCGCCCCGCGCAGCGTCCGGGTTGGCCATGAGGTAGGCGTTGTCGTCGCGGATCTGGTGATCGAGCAGGAACTGCATGCCGAGTCGGATCTGCTCGCGCGTGGCGCGGCCCTCGGCGCTGTCGCCGAGGCCGCGGCGCTGCTGCATGAGGTAGGTCGACAGCGTCGCCTCCGAGCGGCTGCCGACCGGCGTCGCGTGCGGCGGCAAGAACGGCGAGAAGCCGTAGGCACCGACGAAGTCGGGCTGCGTCTCGACGACGCGATCGCGCGTGGTGAACTGGGTGCGGCGCAAGAAGGCGACGAACCCATCGCAGAAGCGCGCGTACCGCTCGCGATGCGCCGGCGACAGCGCGTCCCAGGCCGCGTCGGCGGCCATGCAGGTCCAGTGATCCTCGCCGAAGTAGAACTTGCCGGCGAGGGTGGCGTACTGCTCGCCGGTGAGGTAGTCGAGCGCGTGATCGAGCGCGGCCGCCCAGCGCGCGTAGTCGGGATCGCCCGGTCCGACGAGCGCCGCCAGCTTGGCGAGCGCGAAGGCCGCCTCGCCGGAGAAGTAGAGCAGCTTGGTCTTCTCGTCGCGGCTGTCGGAGATCGGATCGAACAGATGGCAGAAGTCGCCATTGTCCTTCTGCATGAACAGGAGGAACGCGGCCAGGCGGCGCGCCCACGGCATCTGGCCCCGGTCGCCGGTGGCGCGCTCGAACTCGCCGACGGCGAGCAGCGCCATGGCGGTGGCGCCCAGATCGGCGACCCGCAGATCGCGGTTGGCGACGCAGCTGCGCGTCGGGTTGCCGCAGGCGTCGGGTTGGCGCTGCGCCAGAAAGTCGAGCGCGCGGCGTGCGCCCTGCCGGAAGGTGACGTCGCCGGTGGCGCCGTAGAGCTGGGCCAGAAAGTAGGTGGCGCCGGCGTGGCGCGGCAGCGAATAGTCGAGGCCGTAGGCCTCGTCGGTGTCGGTGGCCGGCGTGTACTCGTAGCCAAAGCGGCCGTCTTCGTACAGGTGGCGCAGAAGGTAGCGGCCGCCGGCGATGGCGCCGTCGCGCAGCGCCTGCCTGGTCAGCCGCGGGCCGGGCGTGTTGCCGCGGACGATCGGCAGCACCGTCGCGTGATCGGCCGATTCGATGAATGAGTCCGTGCGGAAGCGGAAGTACCTCTTCGGCGCACGGGCAAAGGCGCTGTCGTCCAGGCCGAGCTTTTGCGCGAGCAGATGATCGATGACGTCGCGGCGGGCGCCGAGCTCGAGGTCCATGGCCGACAGCGGCGTATCGCCGGCCAGCGCGTCGGCGCGCAGGAGATCGTCGGGGAGGAGGAACGCCTCGCGAGCGCCGACATCGACGCCGATGCCGTCCATGCCGGCGACGAGCGAAAGCGCGAACAGCGGCATGTAGCCAGCGAAGATGGGAGCGCGCGCGACGACGACGTCCACCTTGACGCGGGAGGCCGGCGTCGGCGGGCCGCTCAGGGCCGCGCCATCGGCGAACGCCCGCACGAAGGTGGCGCCGGCGACGGCGCGCTCGGGCCAGGCCGGCCGCTCGCCGCCGCGGACGCGCGCGATCATCGCCGCGCGCTGCGCCGGCGGCAGCGGCGTCCAGGAGGGCGTGCGGTAGACCGCGAAGACCGCGATCCACACCATGCCGGCGAGCGCGGCGAAGGCGGCGAGCCCGTTACGCACGTCGCTGCCCGAGGAGGAAGCGGAGCTGGAACAGCGGCAAGAGCGCGAAGCCCTCGATCACCAGCGCGGCGACGAGCAGCGTCATCACCGCCATGCCCTGGCCGAGCGGGCCGTAGATGCCGCGCAGGTAGGCGCTCGAGGCGACGAGCAGCAGGACGACGACGGCGGCGAACACGAGCAGCGCCGCGCAGGCGACGATGGCGAGCGCGCGGCCCCAGCGGGCGCCGGCGATGAGGCCGGCGCCGCCGGCGGCGAGCAGCGCGCAGACCAGCGCCAGCGCCACGTTGAACGGGGTCGAGCGTCCAGGGGTGAACAGAAAGCCGAACCAGGCGTAGAGCGCGGCGAACGCCACGTCGAGCGCACCATAGAGCTTCACGGTGCAGACTCTACTTCAGTTGCAGTCGGGGCGCGCGATCGAATCGCCGGCGGCGGCATCGCCGGGGAGCAGTGACGGCAGGATCGTCCGCAGGTAGACGTACTCGTCGGAGCAGAAGACCGCGGGGCCCTGGCCGAGCAGCTCGGCGCGCTCCTCGAAGGGACGGTTGCCACCGGTGTCCATGAGACGATCGATGCCGTCGCCCGGATCGTGGAACGCTTCGCCGGTGGGATCGGCGAGGCCCAGGCTGTGGCCGGCTTCGTGAGTGAGCGTGCTGCCGACGAGGTTGCCGAGGACGAAGACGGCGCAGCCGACCTGCATGGCGCGGTTCCGCGCGCCGAGGCACGCGCCCCCGTCATCGAGCGCGGGGATGCCGGCGCGGACCTCGGCGCTGCTGACCGGAGTGCCGGTGTCGGGACGCACGGCGTCGAAGATGGCGTCGAAGTGCGTGGGATCGGTCTCCAGACGCGCCACGCGCGACGAGGGGTGCGCGGAGAAGCCGAGGAAGTTCTCGGCGAAGACGCCGCCGTAGCCGGGAAAGCCGTCGGACTGCGTGGTGGCGTTGACGCCGCCGATGCGATCGAACAGGCGCTGGTTGCCGACGTCCTTGCCCGGCGTGTTGTCGTAGCCGAGCAGACCGAGCGCGTTGGGATCGGGCCCTTCGACGTCGACCTGCGAATAGAGCGCGAAGTCCGCGGGCGGCGTGTCGCGGAACTCGACGTTGATGCCGACGTAGTCGCGCGCAGCGACGGCGAAGATGCGCTGGCGTACGAGCGCGTCGGCGTTGGCGAGGCCGTAGAGGCGGAGCGAGTCGAGGTACGAGGGTAAAAAGCGCACGTAGATGACCTGCTTGACCGGGGCGACGGCCAGGGTGGCGTCGGCGGCGGCGCCCACGACCTCGTCGGCGCCCTTGCGGGCGATGGGCGTGACTTGACCGACGAAGCGACCCGAGACGCGGCGCAGATCGATGAGGCGGCCCAGCGCGTCGGCCTCGTCGAGCACGTAGCGCAGCCTGGTACCGGCGCTGAAGTGGGGCACGAGCGTGAGGTCGACGGGCGCGGCGGTGCCGCCGCCGTCGGGCGTGAAGTTCCCGACCAGGTGCAGGAGCGTCACTTCGTCGGCCGCTTCACCGACGAAGCCGCCGCCCGAGATGTCGACGTACTGGCCGAGGCTGGCGGCGGTGGGCGCCACGGCGGTGATCTCCGGCTTGACGATGGTGACGGCCAGCGGCAGCGTGCCGGCCGCCTCGGCCGCGCCCGAGGCGAGGACGTTGCGCACGGCGACGGTGCCGCTGAAGCTGCCGGGCTGGATGCCGGCGATCGCCGGCGCGAAGGGGAAGGCGACGCGCGTGCGATCCCACGGCGCCTCGGGCAGCGGTCGCGCCACCAGCTCGACGCCGTTGACCACCACGCGGGTCTCGCCCTCGCCGTTGCCGAGGAGGAAGCTGTCGCCGCTGAGCACGACCGGATCGTTGACGTGCAGCGTCCCAGCGGCGCCGGCGGTCAGCGACGAGAGGTGCGGCTGCAGGGTGGACGGCGACGTCGAAGCTGACCGGCTGCGCCGGCGACTCGCGCAGGCTGCCGTCGACCGCCGAGAGCGACTGCGCGACGGCGCTGCCGTCGAAGTGGCCGCTCGTCGCCGGCAGCGCCCATGCGGCGCCCGCGGCAACCGCGTAGGCGTGTGCGTCGTCGACCTGGGTCGCCGCCAGCGTGAGCTCGACCGTCTGTGCGGCGCCGCCGGTCGGAGTGAAGCGGCCGCGCAGGGCGAGGCGGGTGGTGGCGCGCGCGGGATCGGCGAAGCCGGCGCCCACCAGATCGATGCGCGACGAGGGCAGGATCAGCGCCGGGTGCAGCTCGTCGACGCGCGGCGTGGCGAGCCCGTCATCGAGCCCAGGGAGCTGCGCCGACGAGCAGCCGCTCGTGGCCAGGGTAGTGACGAGGGCGATCGCAGCCAGCCGGCGCATCAGTTCGCCCGCGTGATGTCGAACGAGTAGACACCGCTGGCCGGGCTGAAGGTCGCGTGGTACGGGCAGCCGGGGACCGCGTCGTCGTCGTCGGTGGTGCCGATGACGTAGTAGATCGTCGCGGTCGTCCCCGGCACGTCGTCGATGACCGGGCTCGGGATGGTGCCGCCCCACTGCCCGTCCTGCGAGCTGCCGGACAGAAGCTGCATGTCGACAGCGTCCATGGCGAACAGATCGGGGTTCTCGGGATCGTCGGGCGGCGTCGTCGACCAGAAGACGATGGCGTTGTAGATGCCGTGCGGATCCGAGATCTCGGCGTAGATGTGCGGATTGCCGACGGTGGTGATGTCGCCGTGCGGCGTGGTCTGGATGGTCGGCGCGGCGCTGTCGCAGGTCGGCGTCGGCGGCGGATTGGGATTCGGGTTCGGATCGGGCGTCGGCGCCGGCGGCGGCGCAACCACCGGCGGCGCCAGGATGCCGAGCACGACCGTGTAGCGCTTCTCGGTGCGCGCGCCGCCGCTGTCGCTGGCGACGATGCTGAACGGGAAGATCGTCTGCGCCTGCGCCAGCACCTTCGACGGACAGAACTTGAGGTGCCCCGACAGCGGACCGTCGCGATCGAGGGTGGCGCCGTCGGGCAGCGGGCCGCCGGGAGCGAGCTCGACCTCGGTGGCGCTGGTGTCGTCGACGAGCAGCGGGATGACCGCGCAGGGGGCGCGCGCCAGATCGAGCGTCGTGCCCTCCCCCACCGGCGAGCGGAACGAGATCGGATCGTCACCGGCGACGACGCGGATGGCGACCGGCTCCCAGGCGGGCACGCCGTCGACGGTGGCGCTGAAGCGGAAGGTGTGATCGCCGAGATCGGAGGCCAGCGGCGTCCAGCGGAACATCGCCTCGCCGTTGGCGTAGGGCGTCAGCGTCGGCAGCAGGCGGCGCTCCTTCAGATCGAGGTCGGACTGGAACGCGAAGTCGACGTGGGCGGCCGTGGCGGCGCGCAGCATGACGCCGAGCTCGACGCCGACAACCGCGGTCTGGGGCGCGATCGGGTCCAGGCTGGTGCCGGTCCGGGGGCCGCAGCCGAGGGCCGACCAGAGGAGCGATAGGGTCAGATACAGGGTGGGCCGCCGCACGGGCGGGCAATGTGAGCAAAGGTCGTACCAGGATTAACCGATTGAAACCATTAGCGCGCCTGGGGTCAATCGACCGCAGGTGGGACCGCCATGGCTACGCTGCCAGCCGCCGGCAGACCCCAGCGCCCGCGATCAGCCGAGCGCGGTGCCGAGCTGCCTTCGCAGCTCGGCGAGCTCGTCGGAGACGGTGAAGCGCAACAGCGCCCGCAGCTGAGCGTCGTCGGCGAGGCGCCGGATCGCGGTCAGCGACGGTCCGGGCAGGCCGCAGCACAAGAGGCCCGCGCGATTGGCCGTGTGCACCAGCGACGGGCCGATCTGCTTCAGGTCGAGCGACTCCGAGGCGCACTCGAGGGCGAACGGCAAGAGCTCGCCGTGCATCTTCTTCGGGATGATGCGCACCATGCGACCGGCTTCGGCCACGATCTGCGCCTCGTCGAACCCGGCGGGCACGAAGTCGGGCACGAACTGCCGCACGATGCCGCCGACCAAAAGCCCCAGATCCTCGGGCGTCAGGCGCATCGGCAGCGCCATGTGGCTCTGAATCATCTTGAAGCAGCGGCCGAAGAGGAAGCGCAGCTCGAGCTCGTGCGCGCCTTCGATGACCTTGTTGCCGATGACGACCGAGAGCGGATCGGTCAGCTCGACGACCAGCGCGGTCGGGTGCGCGGCCGTGACGTAGAGATCGAAGTCGCGAACGCCGAGATCGACGGCGACCTTGTTGGCCACCTCGCGCAGCGCGTGGCCCGAGCGCGGCAGCTTCTCGTGGCGGCCGACGCCGAGGCGCTTGACGTCGGCGCGGAACATCTTGGCCAGCGGCTCGTCGAGCAGGCGGAACAGGTTGCGGAAGCCCGCGGGCACGCGGGCGTCGAACAGCGTCTCGTCGAGCGTCGGGTCGGCCAGCGACGAGCCGGGGTAGTTGTCGCGCCCGGTGAGCTTGTGCAGCATCGCCTTCTCTTCGGCGTCGGCAGCGCCGAGCCAATCGAGCGTGCCGGCGGCGAAGGCGGCGCGATCGGGCGCGCGGCGCCAGCCGTAGATCTTGAAGAGCGAGTGGTAGGGCGCTCGGGTCGAGCGGGTTGGTGTCGAGCTGGTGGCGCACGCGCGCGCTGGTGCGATCGAGGTGCACGCGCATCGACTGCACGTCGGACTGGCGATCGAAGAACTTGGCCAGCTCACCGATCGACGGCAGGTAGAGCGGATCGATCTCCATCGCGTCGCGCAAGGCGGCGAGCGCGTGGCGCGCGTCCTTGAAGCCCTCCTCGTAGATCTTGGCCACCCGGTGCAGGTGCGCGACGCGCTTGTGCGGCTCGGGCTCGAGCCCGGCCAGGCGCAGCGTCGCTTGCAGGGCGCCCTTCCACTCCCACTCCTTGACGTGCAGGTTCGACAGGTGCCCGAGCGCGACGATGTCGTCGGGCGTGACCTGCAGGACGCGGGTGAACGACGCCACCGCGCGCTTGGGATCGGGCAGGTGCTCCGAGTAGATGAGGCCGAGCTTGAAGAAGATGTCCTTGAGCGCGGTGCGCGACTTCTCGGCGCGCGCGCGGCGGATGAGCGTCTCGGCGGCCTCGGACCACTGCTGATCCTCGAACTGCAGATCGGCGAGCGCGGCCAGCGCCTCGAGGTGGCCCGGGTCTTGCGCCAGGACCGCCTTGAGCTCGGCGCGCGCCCGGTCGCGATCCTTGAGCTCGTCGCGGGCGATGCGCGCGAGCATGAGGTGCAGCGCCATCAGCTTGCCGCTGTCGGTCTCCACCTCGATGCGGCGCTGGTAGAGCTCGGCGAGCGCGGCGAAGTCGTGCGTCTCGTGCAGCGAGCGCTCGAGGCGCGAGAAGGTCTCGCCCGAGCGCGGATCGGCGGCGAGCGCCTGGCGGAACAGGGACTGCGCGCGGGCGATCTTCTCGTCCGGCCCCTCGAGGCGCTCCTGCGCGAGCGCGCCGGCGACCAAGAAGAGCCGCGCCTTGGCGGCGCTGTCGCGCAGCGCGTGGCCGGCGCGCTCGGCGGCGTGCGAGGCGCGCGCCCAATCGCCCTTTTGCAGGGCGAAGTCGGTCAGGCCGACCAGCGCCGGCACGTGCGACGGCAGGCGCTCGATGGCCGCTTCGTAGCGCGCGCGCGCGTCGTCGCCGCGGTCGAGCTCGACCAGCGCCTCGGCGGCGCGGGTGAGCATGACGGCGGCGGTGCGGGCGTCGTCGGGCGTGGCGTCGGCGAGCGCACCGGCGGCGTCGGCCTCCTGCGCCAGATCGTGGCCGCTGCGTGCCCGCGCGTAGACGTGCCGCAGCGCGGGGCGGCAGCGCCGATCCTTGAAGAGCGCCAGCCGATAGTCGTTGTCGATGGCGACGGCCAGCTCCGCCTCGGACACGCTCGTTTCGCCCGCTACCTCCGGCTGCGCGCTGCCGGCGAGGCGGCGGCGCAGGCGCGCGCGATCGAGGTGCACGGCCACCGCGAAGGCGGGGTCGACGGCGCCCAGGCCCATCTGCTCGTAGAGCGCGACCAGCTCGGGCCAGCGCTCCTCGCCGATATAGTGCTTCTCGAGCACGCGCATGGCGACGTGGTGTGCGTGGTCGACCTCGAGGATCGACTCCCAGCCGAGCAGCGCTGCGTTGGGATCGCCGCGCAATTCTCCGTCGAGAAACGCGAGCCGCTCGTAGGCGGCGACCTTGGCCAGCGGATCGGGCGCATCCTTGAGATCGGCGAGCGCGAGATCGGCGAGCGCGGCGTGATCTCTGGCTGCCTGCAGCGCGCGCTCCAGCGCGTGCCGCGCCAGCGGGTGATTGGGGCGCGACTCGAGCGCGCGGCGATAGCGTTCGACCGCCCGATCGGGATGGCCACCCTCCTCCAGCTTCTCGCCGAGGACGAGATCGATGGCGAAGCGCTGCTCGGGCAGCTCGGCATCGGCGCGCTCGCGCTCGAGCGCCCCGAGGTGCGCGGCGGGATCGTCGCTCAGGCGGGCCACGCGATCGAGCCCCTCGCGCGCAGGGGCATAGCCGGGCGCGCGCGCCGCGGCATCGGCGTAGACGCGCGCGGCGCCCGCGCCATCGCGGGCGTCCTCGAGCAGCACCGCGCCGAGCTGCAGCGCGACCGCGATGGCTTCCGGACGCGTGCCGGCGGCGGCCAGCTGCGCCTGGAGGATCGCCGGCAGCTCGGCGGCGCGGCGCTCGGCGTCGGCGCGGGCCGCGATCTCGACGACTGCGGCGCCGTGCCCGGGGTCGATGGCGAGCACGCGACGCCAGGCGTCGATGGCCTCCTCGTCGCTGGAGGACAGAAGCGCCCGCTCGTAGGCGAGCGCGGCGGCGCGCCGCATGTCGCCCACCACTTCGGCGGCGTCGGTCTCGGCGCGCAAGCTGTCACGCAGCGCATCGGCCTGCCCCTCGGCGACGCGCAGGATACGCTCCTCGAGCCAGCGCGCCGCGCGCGCCACGTCGGCCACGGAGAGCAGCGGGCGCACCATCGCCAGCGCATCGCCGGCGCGGTTGGCGCGCAGCAACATCCGCGCCGCGCGGATGCGGAACGCCTGCGCCAGGCCCGGCTCATCGGCCGCGTCGGCAGCGCGGCCGAGCACCGCCGCCGCTTCCTCGGCGCGGCCGGCGGCCAGGTGCAGCTCGACGGCGAGATCGATCGCCGGGCCGAGCATCGGCGCCGCGGTCAGCGCCATGTCGAGCCGCGCCAGCGCCTCGTCGGCGCGGCCGAGCTCGCGCAACAGGCGCGCGGCGTAGGTCAGCTCCATCGGCGCGCGCGCCGGGCTGCGCTCGGCCGCCTGCAGATGGCGCGTGAGCGCCGACTCCTTGTCGCCGCCCGCCGCCTGCGTGCGCTCGAGCGCGCGCGCCGCGCGCGGATCGTCGGCGTACTCCGCGGCCGCCCGCGCGTACGCGGCGGCGGCTTCCGCGACGCGCCCCTGCTTCTCCGACAGCTCGCCGAGCGCGATCAGACGATCGGCGCGCCGCCCCGGATCGGGCTCGGCCTCGATCACCTGCGCCAACGCCGCCGCCGACTCCTCGAGACGTCCGTCGGCGCGCTCGAGCTGCGCCAGATCGGCGAGCGCCACGCGGTCACCGTCGGCGGCCGCCGCTTGCAGCGCCGGTCGGGCACCCGCCACATCGCCGGCGCGCGCGCGCAGCATCCCCAGCCGCCGCTCGAGCGCCTGCCGCAGCGGCCCGGCGGGCAGAAGCTCGGCCAGGCGCGCGTGGGTCTCCATGTCGTCGGCGATCCCGGGCGTGCGCACCGCGACGCGCACAAGGCCCCACGCCGCCGCCATCGACGTGGGATCGACACCGAGCGCCTCACGATAACGCGCCACCGCCTCGCGCACGCGTCCGGCCGCCTCGTCGAGCCGCGCATGCTCGACCAGGAGCGCCGCGCGCATCGGCGCATCGGCGGAGCCGATCGCCTCGAACAGCGCGTGCAGGGGCTGGGCACGCCCCTCGTCGCTGCCCGCGGCCGCCAGGTCGACGAGCCCGGAGAGCGCGCCCAGATCGTCGGCCTGCTCCTTGACGATCGCGTCGTAGGAGGCGTGCGCCAGCTCGCGGTCGCCGAGCGCCAGCGCCAGCTCGGCGCGCACGGCGTGCAGCCCGCGCCGCTCCGCCGGCGAGGCGTCGGCGATCTCGCGATCGAGGAGGCCGAGCACAGGCTCGCGCTTGCCGTCGGCGAGGTGGAGCCGGCGCAGCCCGCGCAGGGCGTGCGCGTGCTTGGGATCGGCGTCGAGCGCCGCCTCGTAGCGCTCGATGGCGCCGCCGACGTCGGCGAGCTTCTCGGCGATGCGGCCGGCGGCGAAGGCCAGCTGCGCCACGCGCTCCGGCTTGTCCGCGGACGACAGCAACCGCTCGGTGTCGTAGAGCGCCAGCTGATCACGCAGGTACGCCGGATCGAGCGTGCGCGGCGGCCCAACGTCGGGCACGCTCAGCGTCGGCAGCGGCGCAGCGCCCGCGGCCATCGGCAGGGCAATGCGCGCGGCGACGACGGGACGTGACTCGCCGAGCTGCATCACGCGCAGCGGCTGGGCGCCGAGCGGCTCGTCGGTGCCCTCGGCAATCGGCAGTGGCGTGCGATCGGGGTCGCTGCCCGAGACCCCGGGCACCGGCGACGCATCGACGGTGACCTCGAACAGATCGTGGTCGTCCTCTTCGCGCGCCTGCGGCGGCGCCTCGAAAATCGGCCGTGGCGGCGCGGGCCTCTCGCTCGGCTGATCGCGCGCGGCCTCGACCACGATGTCGTCGTAGAAGTCCTCGTCGACGGGCGGGGGCGCGCTCACCGCCTGCTCGACCGCGGCGCCGAGCTCCATCTCGACCTCCAGGTCGAGCTGCGCCGGGCTCTCCTGAGGCTCGACGGGCGGCGCCGGCTTCTTCGGCCCGCCGAAGCGTCCCGATGGCAGCTTCGATCCCGGCTCGGGCAGCGTTGGCGCCTTGAAGCTCCCCGACGGCGGCGGCGCGGGCGGCAAATCCTTCTCCACGTCGTCGGCATCGGCGAGCAGCTGATCGACCTCGGCCGCCGGCGCCACGCGCGTCGACTCCTGGCCGAAGCCGGGGTCGCTGACCATGTCGGCGTCGACGTCGATCGACAGCGACGGCTCGTCATCCGCCGGCGCTGTCGGCGCCGGCCTCGGTGCCGAGCCGTCGTCGGCGATCGACGCCGTGTCGGCGAGCAGCCGATCGAACTCGTCGGCGTCGGCGACACGCGTCGACCCGCCGTAATCGTCGCCGAACATGCCCTGATCCGGCGGCAGCTCGGCGTCGAGATCGAGGCTGGCCTCGAGCGGCTCGGCGTGCGGCGACCCGGGCGGCTGCTTGATCGCGTCGCCCAACAGCGAGCCGAGCGCCTGCCCCGCCTCTTCGGGCAGCTCCATCTCGCCATCGAAGAGGTGCATCAACGGATCCTCTTCGAGCGTCCCCCCGGGCAGGGGCGCGGCCTCGAGCGGCGCCGGCACGTCGATCGGCGCCGAGGTCTCCTTGCGCTTGCGCAGCTCGGGCACGCCTACCGCGGGAGTCGCCGAGCGCTCGCGCGCCTTGGCCTCGTCTCCGGCAGCCGCTGCCGGCTCCTTCTTGGCGGCGCCCGGCGCCGGCAACGCCAGGTTCGCGTCCCATTCGTCGATGGCCGCCGCCCAGTCGTCGAGCTCGCCATCGTCGCTCTTGCCGCCGCCGCCGTTCCCTCCCACAGCGCTCATCCCTTCAGTCCCATGTCGCGCCGAAGCACGCGGAAATCGTCCGACACGGCGAACGTCGTGAGCACCTGCGCCAGTCGATCCTTGGACATCGTGACCGACAGCTCGCCGAACGCAGCCACCAGATCCCCACCCACCGCCAGCGCTGCCCGGGCCACACCCTCGAGCACTGCTTGCCGCCACTGGGCGGGCGGCGGCAGCGTCGCCATGCGCCCGCCAATCGCCTGCAGCGCCTTTCGGTCCCGGCGCGCGAGCGCCTTGCCGAGCGTCTTGGCCCGCTCGTCGACGCGCGCCTGCGGCAGCGCCGCCAGCGCCGGCGGCGTCGGCAGCTCGGCGACGCGTGCGCAGGCGGCGAAGAACAGCGCCAGCTCGTCGTCCTCGATCGCCTCCAGCGGCCCGAGCCGCTCGCGCATCAGCGCAATCCGCCGTGCGACGCGGAAGCGCAGCGACGGTGACAGCCGGTCGGTGAACACGCTGCCGCACACCAGGGCGTTGCCCGTGGTCACACACAGATCGGCCTTGGGCGACGCGTACAGCTCGTAGGCGAAGTGCGAGCCACAGAGGCTGCGTGCGATCTTGTCGATCGGGATCCAGGCCAGCGGCGTCCCCTTGGCGTTGACGCGCTCGCGCTTGCCGACGCCGAGCGACTCCAGCGACGGACCGTACAGCTCCGCGGCGGCCTCGGCCGCGGCGCGCCAGACCTCGAGCGCCACCGAACGCGCGGTCTCGGGCCAGATGCGCTCCCACGACTGCGCCGACAGCTCCTTGGCCGGCTCCACGGCCGATTCGCGCACCGGCGGCGCCCGCCCGGCGGCCAGCGCCTCCGCCTGCGCCGAGACGAGCCGCGAGTCGTCGTCGCCGCGCCAGGCCCACAGCCGCGTCAGCTGCTGATAGGGCAGCTCGCCCAGCGGCGACGAGACCGCCTGGGCGCGGGCGCTCTCGATGGCGCGCTCCAATTTCTCCTCAAGCTCGATGGTGAGCACGTGGCCCGCTTCGGCGAGCGGCATCAGCTTGGCCAGCGCCTCCATCGACAGTGGATCGCTGCGCAGCGCCCGCAGGAGCGCCTCCACCGCCGCGCGCGGATCGGAGAAGCCTTCCCGGTAGATCGCGGCCATGCGGATCTCGACCGCCGCCCGCTCCCGGCCCGGGTCGACGAGCTCGCTCAGGCGCCGCAGGGCGTCGACGGCGTGCTGCCACTGCCGCTGCCGCACCAGGAGCTGCGCCAGCTTCTCCTGCTCGGGGCGCGCGTCGCCCGGCCGCGCCGCCAGCTTGACCGCCTCCTCCAGCCGCGCCACCGCGTCGTCGACCCGGCCCGCGTGCTCATAGAGATCGGCGAGCCGCTGCAGCGCCGCGCGGCGGCGCTCCCGGTCGTCCTCGCCCTCGAGGAAGCGGCAGAACAGCTCGATCGCTTCGTCGCGTCCGTCCGGCTTGGCGCCCACGAGCTCGGCGAGGCGCCGCAGCGCTTCGAGCTCATCGGGGTCGAGGTCGAGCGCCGAGCGCAGATCCCTCTCGGCGCTGTCGCGATCGCCGCCGTCGAAGAAGAGCGTGGCGCGGTCGAGGTAGAGGCGGACCCGATCGTCGCCGCCGCGGACGTGATCGAGCCGGTGCGTGAACAGCTCGACCAGCGGCCCCGGATCGCGGTCCTCAGCGTAGAGCGCGGCCAGCAGCTCGCGCGCGCGGGTGGCGGCGGCTCCGTCGAGCGGCGTGCGATCCAGCACCGCCCGCCAGGCGCCGGCCGCTTCGCGCCGCGCCCCGGCGCGCTCGAAGGTCTCGGCCGCTTCGCGATAGAAGCCCGCGGCGCGTTCGCCCTCGAGCACCTCGGCCGCCAGCCGCGCCGTCGCCACCGCATAGGCGCGGTCGTCAGCACCGGCGCGCGCCAGCCGCCGTGCCAGCTCGAGCGCGCCGAGATGATGCGCGTCGAGCTCGAGGGCGCGGCTGGCCGCTTGCGCCGATTCGCCGAGGCGCCCCGCCGCTTCCAGCGCCTCGCCGTGCTCGACGTGCCACTCGAGCTGCGCCGCGCCTTCGGCGAGCTTGGCCCGCGCACCGAGCGCATCGGGGTCGGCGACCACCGCGCACAGCGCGACCAGCGACGTCGTATCCGACGGTGTCAGCGCCAACGCTTGACGCAGGCGCCGCTCGGCCGCCTCGGCGGTGCGCGTCGCCCGCGAGCCTGACGACAGCGCCAACAGGCCGGCGCGCCGCTGCAGCGCCGACTGCAACGCCGGCTCCGACGAGCGCTGCGCCAGCGCCTCGAGCGCATCGCCGAGCGCGGCGACCTCCCCGCCCTGCGCCGACAGCCGCGCCCGCTCCAGCCACGGCAGCCGCGCCGCCGGATCGAGCTCGATGGCCTCGTCGGTACGGGCGAGCGCGCCGTCGACGTCGCCGGCCTTGTGCGCCAGATCGGCGCGCTCTTCGATGAGGACGGCGCGCGCGGCGGCGCCGGCGCCATCGCCGAACACGAGCGGCTCCAAGCGCGCGATGGCCTCTGCCAGCGCCAGCGGCTCGCGCGCGCGTACCGCCGTGCGCAGGCGGCCGAGCGCGGCGTGCGGGTCGGCGCCGAGCTCGAGCGCGCGTCCATAGGCCTCGTCGGCGCGATCGGGCTTGGCGAGCGTGTCCTCGTAGAGCTCGCCGAGCCGCAAGAGCGCCTCGCCACGGGCCGACTCCTTGAGCGCCTCGACCTCGTCGGCGAGCGCCTCGGCGCGCTTGGCGTCGTCGCCGAGCGCCGCATAGGCGCGCCCCAGACCGCGCAGCGCCGCCGCGTGCCCCGGCACCCGCTCCAGCAGATCGCGATAGGCCTGCGCCGCATCGACGAAGTTGCCGCGCTCGCGCTCGTGGATCTCGCCCAGCTTGAGCAGCGCGTTGGCGATGCGCTCGGGGGCGAGCGAGGCCTGCGCCTCGCGCTGCAGGGCGGCGGCCAGCTCGTCCCACGCCTCCCGTGACGGCTGGTCGTGCGGCCCCGACTCTTTGGCGCGCCGCCGCGACAGGCGCTCGAACGCGTCGGTCGCGCGCGGATCGCCGGGCCGCAGCGCCAGCGCCTCGCGATAAGCGGCGGCGGCACCGAGCGGATCGTTCAGCCGGTGCTCGAGCAGATCGGCGCGCTCGAGCAGCGTGTCGATGCGGCGATCCTCGGGCAACAGCTTCGCCAGCTGGCCCAGATCGTCCGACGCCTCGGCCAGCTTCTGCGCCGCGCGATCGAGCTCGTAGAGGCGCACGCGCGCGCGCACGTCGTCGGGCAGGAGCTCGACCAGCCGCCGCGCCGCCTGCGCCGCGCCCGGCAGGTCATCGAGCGCCTCGCGCTCCGCGGCCAGGGTCACCAGGAGCTGCTCGGCGCGCGCCCGCGACGGATTCGCCGTCAGCTCCGCCTCGACGAGCGCCGCGTACTCGGCGTGCTTGCCGGCGCGCGCGTACATGCGCTCCAGCGCATCGACGGCGGGCGCGAAGTGCGGCACCAGCTTGCGCGCATCCTCGAGCGCCTTGTGCGCCTCCGCCTCGCGCCCCAGGTGATCATACGCTGCCGCCGCCTGCACCAGCGCCGTCGCCGCCCACGCGGGATCGGGCGTGCCGGTCGGCGTGCCATCGGAGTTCGCCAGCTCGGCCTCCGCCGTGTACAGCGCGGCCAGCTTCTCCCAGTCGCGCGCCTGAAGCGCCGCGCGCTCGCGTGCGATGGCCAGGCCGAGGTGCCCCGGCTCGTCGCGGGCCACTTCGTTCTCCACCGCGTCCGCCTCGGACGCCTTGCCGGCGCGCCGCAGCGCTTCGGCGCGCTCGAGCCGCAGCGCGATCTTGCGCGACGCCGGCGCCGTCTCGACGCGCCCGGCGAGCAGATCGCTGAGCTCGTCCCAGCGGCCGAGCGACTCGGCCAGCTCCGACAAGGCGCGCACGATGAGCGGCTCGCCCGGCGCCGCGGCCAGCGCCGCCTGCAGGTAGCTCCACGCACCCTCACCGTCGCCGCGCTCGCGCGCCAGCCCGGCCTGTCGCCAGCGGATCGCCACCAGCCGCTCGCTGGCGTGCAAGCGTTGCTCGATCGCCATCTCGCCCAGCTGCGCGGTCAACCGCCGCGCCCGCTCGTCGAGCACCGCCAGCAGCTCCTCCCGATCGCCGCTGCGCTCGGCGAAGCGCTCCAGCTCGTCGAGCACGCGGTTGCCGTCGGCCCCCACGGCCAGCGCCTCTTGCAGGATCGCCCGCGCCTCGGTCGGGCCGCCGCCGATCGACTCCTGCAAGCGCGCCAGATCGATCAGCAGCGCCACCTTGCGCGCCGGCTCGGCGGTGGCATCGGCCATGCCGCGCCAGACGCGGGCCAGGTTGCCGAGGTCACGCGCGCGCGCATGGATCTTCTCCAGCGCCATCCATGCCGGCAACGACGCCGGCGCCGCCTCCACCGCGCGATTGAAGCAGTCGAGCGCGCCGACCGCATCCTTGAGGCGGTCCTCGAGCAGCTCGCCCTTCTCGACGTACAGCTCCGCCTTCTCCTCGGGCGTCTTGGCGAAGCGGATCTCGGCGTCGAGCAGCTTCTGCAGGTTCGGCCACAACGCCCGCCGCTGAAAGACGCGGCGGATCGCCCATAGGTTGGGCTTGAGGGTCGCGTCCGACTGCAGCGCCTTGGCGTAGGCCTTGACCGCGGCGCCCTCGTCGCCAGCCCGGGACTCGGTCAGCTCGCCGATCTCGTGCTGATAGAGGGCGCTGCGCGCCTTCTCCGGCTCGCCGTGCGCCAGCGCCGCGAGCTCGCGCTCGTATAGCGCCAGCAGGCGCAGGTGGGCGTCCTCGGCCCCCCGGCCCTGGGCGTCGGCCAGCGCGAGCTCGAGCGCCCCCGGCAGGACCGGCGGCTCCTCCGCCAGCTCCTCCTCCAGGACCGCGTCGTCCTCGACGGTCTCCACGTCGGCGTCATCGACGGTCTGGATCTCCTCTTCGGGCTCGGGCTCGGGCTCGGCGCTCGGGCTCGGGCTCGGGCTCGGGCCCCGGCTCCAGCTCCGGCTCCAGCTCGGCGACCGACGCCGGCACGCCCGGCAGGCGGGGCGGCAGATCGAGGCGGCGCTGGGTCGGCGGCTCGGCCTGCGCCTCGGCCCCGTCGACCGGCTTGACGTGGGTGACCACGTCCTCCTGGTCGTCCTCCGCGGCCGAGATCGACGGTAGACCCTTGACGTCAGTCACGTCGGAGTCGTCACGTTCGATTGCGTCCGGTGGCGGCACCATGGTGCCGTCCTTCTGTGTGGACATGGGTGGGCGCGGGTCCTCGGTCCTCCATTATATGAGTTCGCCGCCGACGATCAACCGGATTTGCCGTTCTTGACGGCGGGTTAGGGCTCGGCTACCAACAGCGCGCATGCATAACCTCGGCGCCGACCCGCTCACGCTCGAAGCCATCGCGCAGGTCGCGCGCGCCGGCAAGAAGGTACAACTGGGTACCGACGCGCGCGCGCGCATCGATGCCGCGCGCCGCGTCGTCGACGCATCGCCGACGGTGGCGACGCCGCGCCGGCGGTCTACGGCGTCAACACCGGCTTCGGCGTGCTCGCCGACGTGCGCATCAGCGCCGACGAGATCCGCAACCTCCAGCGCAACCTCATCCGCTCGCACGCCGCCGGCGTCGGCGCGCCCCTGCCGGAGCCGGTGGTGCGCGCGATGATGCTCCTGCGCGCGCAGGTGCTCGCGCTCGGCCACTCGGGCGTGCGCGCCGTGGTGTGCGACCTCCTGTGCGAGATGCTCAACCGCGGCGTCCACCCGGTCATCCCCTCGCAAGGGATCGGTCGGCGCGTCCGGCGATCTGGCGCCGCTCGCGCACCTGGCGCTGGTGCTGATCGGCGAGGGCGAGGCGTTCCTCGACGGCGAGCGGCTGCCCGGCGGCGAGGCGCTCGCGCAGGCCGGCCTGGCGCCGGTCGCCGTTCGAGGCCAAGGAGGGCCTCGCCTGATCAACGGCACGCAGTGCATGACCGCGCTCGGCGCGCTCGCGCTCCTCGACGCCGAGGACGCGGCGCGGCTGGCCGACGTCGCCGGCGCGATGTCGCTCGAGGCGCTCAAGGGCACGCCGCGCGCGTTCGACCCGCGCATCCACGCGGTGCGCGCCCACCCCGGCCAGGCGGCGAGCGCGCGCAACCTGCGTGCGCTGCTCGCCGACAGCGGCATCGTCGAGTCGCACAAGAACTGCGGCAAGGTGCAGGACGCCTACTCGCTGCGCTGCATGCCGCAGGTGCACGGCGCCAGCCGCGACGCGCTCGCCTACGCGCGCCGCGTGCTCGAGAGCGAGGCCGCCTCGGCCACCGACAACCCGCTGGTGTTCGCCGACGGCCAACGAGATGATCTCGGGCGGCAACTTCCACGGGCAGCCGGTGGCGCTGGCGCTCGACTTCGCCGGCATCGCCGCGGCCGAGCTGGCCAACATCAGCGAGCGGCGCATCGAGCAGCTGGTCAACCCGCACTTGTCGTCGGGGCTGCCGCCGTTCCTCGCGCCGCACAGCGGGCTCAACTCGGGCTTCATGATCGCGCAGGTGACGGCGGCGGCGCTGGTGTCGCGAGAACAAGATCCTGGCCACCCGGCGTCGGTCGACTCGATCCCGTCGTCGGCGGGTCGCGAGGACCACGTGTCGATGGGCGTGCACGCGGCCGACAAGCTCGCCCGCATCGTCGACAACGTGCGCAACGTGCTCGCCATCGAGCTGCTTTGCGCGGCGCAGGGCGTCGATCTGCGCGCGCCGCACCAGCCGGGGCCGGCGCTGGCCGCCGCACACGCAGACGTTGCGCGCACGCGTGCCGATGCTGCAGGACGATCGAGTCGTGCACAGCGACGTCGAGACGGTGCGCGCGCTCCTCGATGACGGCAGCATCATCGCCGCCGCCCGTCGTCACATCGAGCTAGAGTGAGCGCGCGAAGCTTGGTTGAAATGTCTGTGTGCTATCGTCTGCCCGTGCCCGAGGACGACGTCGCGAAGCTGGTGATGGCCGCCGACGCGCTCGAGCTCGGTACCGACGGCAGTGTCAACGCCGTCGCGCGCAACAAGTTCGAAGGCGGCGAGGCGGCCTTCGGCCTGCACATCGCCGGCGGGCTGCAGCCGTCACGCGTCGCCGGCGCGGTCAATCCGCTGGCGCACGTGCAGGCCGACGCGGTCGTGTTGTCGTCGGTGGGCGAAGCGACCGAGCGCTTCGTGCAGGCGGCCGCGGTCGTGCTCGAGCAGGAGATCCCGCCCGCGCGCTCGCGTTGGAAGCAGATGTTTCACAAGGAGCGCACCGGCGGCGAGGCGCGCTTCGCGGCGCTCCTGGTGACGCGGGACGGCGACTCGACCTACCCGCGCAAGCTGCACCTCAAGCTCTTCTGCCCGGGCGGCGAGCTCTACCTCGACGTCGACGTCGTGCAAAAGCGGGTGGCGCTGATCGAGAAGGACGCCGAGTTTCGTCGGGCGGTGTGGCGCGCGCTCGCGGCGCTGCTCGGGCCAGCGTGACGCTGCTGCCGTTCGAGCAGCGCTGGGCGGCGACGATCGCGCGGACGCTCGTCCCCGAGGGTGCGCTCGGCGGCGCGCTGGATGCGATCGATCTCGGGACCCGCTACGCCGACGAGTGCGCGATCTCGCCCTGGTACGTGGGGATCGCTGTTTCGCGCGTCGCTGTGGCTGACCTGGCTGGCGCCGCTGTGGCTCCTGGGGCGCGTGCGCACCTTCGGCGGTCTCGACGGCGCCACGCGCGTGGCGCTGCTCGAGCGCCTGCTCAAGCACCCGCGCTACACCGTGCGCATGACCGGGCTCTTTCTGAAGCTGGCGATTTGCACGCTCCTGCTCGGCGACGAGGCGACGCTGGCCGGGCTCGGCGCCTACCGCCTGCCGCCGCCGATGACGCTGGGCAAGCGGAGCGCGTCGTCATGAGCGGCGCCTTCGTCGACGGCGGGAGCGCCGGGCTGCCGCTCGAAGAGGCCGACTTCGTGATCGTCGGCTCCGGCGCCGGCGGCGGCGCGGCGGCGCGCGTGCTGGCCGCCTCGGGTGCGCGCGTGGTGGTGCTCGAGGAGGGGCCGCGGCTGCGCACCGACGAGCTCGGCGTCTCCGAAGGGGCGACGCGCAATCGGCTCTTTCGCTACCAGGGCAAGCAGGCGGCCTTCGGGCGCGCGACCACGCCGATCCTGCAGGGGCGCTGCGTCGGCGGCACCACGTTCGTCAACTCGGCGATCGTGTGGCGGCTGCCGCCCAAGGTGCTGGCGCTGTGGCACCGCGACTTCGGGCTCGCCGAGGCGCTGCCCGAGGCGGCGCTCGACGCGGCGGCGGCGCGTATCGAAGAGGAGCTGTCGGAACGCGCCGTCGTCGAAGGGGTGACGGCGAGCAAGTCGGATTCTGCTGTTGCGCGCCGGCGCCAAAGAGGTGGGCATCGAAGGACGCTTCATCCATCGCTACGAGCGCGGCTGCCGCGGCTCCAGCCGCTGCTTCCATGGCTGCCCGCACGAGGCCAAGCAGTCGACCGCGGTGACGTCGCTCCGGCGCGCCGTCGCCGACGGCGGCTTCGTGGTCGCCGACGCGCGCGTCGAGCGCATCGAACGGGCGGGCGGGCGCGCCGTCGCCGTGCGCGGCCGCTTCGGCGGCGACGGGCCCGAGCGCGGCCAGCGCTTCCGCGTCGCCGCGCGCCGCGCCGTCATCGTCGCCGGCGGCTGCATCCAATCGTCGAACCTCTTGTGGCGCTCGGGGGTCCGCTCCGCGCACCTGGGCCGGCACTTCATGGCCCACCCGGGCACGGCGCTGATGGGCCTGTACCCGTCGCGCGTCGACTCCTGGACCGGCGCCTCGCAAGGCTACGAAGCGTTCGGCCTGCGCGACACCCTGGGCGTGAAGTTCGAGACGATCAACGTACCGCCGGAGGTGACCGCGGCGCGCCTCCCCGGCGTCGGGGCGCGCTTCGCTCAGCGTCTGGCGGAGCTGCCGCACGTGGCCAACTGGGCGGTGGCGCTCAAAGCCGCGGCCGAGGGCAGCGTGCGCCCGTCGCTGCTGTTTGGCGACTACGTGCGCTACGATCTGCTGCCCGGCGATCTGGAGCGGCTGCGCAGCGCCATGCGCACGCTCGCCGAGATGCACTTCGCCGCCGGCGCGCGTGAGGTGGTCACCGGCATCGCCGGGCTACCCGAGACGCTGACCTCGCCCGACCAGCTGCCGGCGTTCGACGCCGCGCCGCTCGATCCGCGCGCCTACAGCCTGGTCATGACGCACCTGTTCGGCGGCTGCCGCGCCGGGCGCGACGCCGCCACCAGCGTGGTCGACCCGACGCTCAAGGTCCACGGCGTCGACGGCCTCTACGTCATGGACGCCAGCGTGTTTCCCACCAACACCGGCGTCAACCCGCAGCACTCGATCATGAGCGTCGCGACCGTGGCATCGACCCGGCTCTGCGCCTAGTACCTCGCCACAGTGATTTCGACCGGTCTGCGCCGGTCCTCGACGCCCATGGCTTCGTTGCTCCTCCTCGAAATACAGACAGTATTCCCTCGTCGTCGCGCCTCGCCCTGGGCGCCGAATCCTCGGCGGATACCAATCAAAATCACTGTGGCGAGGTACTAGCCGCAATGCCGTTCTCTGTGGCCGAATCGTAGCGGGCCGGCCAGAGTGAACAGCATTGCGCCAGTCCGCGCGCTCAGCGCTCGCGCTCCACCAGCTCGATGCGGTTGCCGAACGGATCGCGCAGCTCGAAGCGACGCAGCCCGGGCACGCGGTCGCCGTCGACGATGGCGACGCCCGCCGCCTCGATCTTGGTCCGCCAGGCGTCGAGCTTGGTGACCTCGTAGGCGACGTGAGCGCGCGTGCTCTTGCGATCGACGCCGGGCTCCTCGACGCCGATGTGCAGCTGGCGGTCACCGGCCTGCATCCATAGACCGCCGCGGGCGCGCAACAGGGGCGGCTTGTCCACCTCGGCCATGCCGAGCAGCTCACCGTAGAACTTGCGCGCCGCCGCCTCGCCGCCTGGGGGAATCATGATCTGCGCGTGATGGATGCTGGCCACGCGCGGCGGCAGGATGTCGTCGACCTCGGCGATGATGTCGGCCGCCGAGTAGTCGGGCGGTGCCGACGGGAACTCCTTGCGAAACACGCCCAGCTGCTCGCGCGCCGAGACCATTCGCCGCGCCTCGATGTCGCTGATGCCGATGCGCTCCTCGTAGGCGATCTCCGAGCCGTCCTCGAGCGGCTCGTAGATCTCGAGCAGATCGAACAGCCCGAGGAAGCGCCCGCGCACCTGCTTGCCCGCGGGGTTGGGGTACTGCTGATCGTACTCCCGCCCCAGCGCCATCGCCTTGACATAGGCCTCTTCGGCGTCGTTCGCCTCGACCAGACAGCGATTGATGTGCACGACGCCGCGCGGATCGTCTTGCACGTCGAAGCGGACGACCAGATCTGCCAGGTACCAGTTCATCGCCAGTCCATCGATCGTTCCCTGAGGCATTCTACCCTGCTACTGTGCCCGCCATGTCGCAACCTCGCACAATTCGCGCGCCGCGCGGCACGACCCTCCGCTGCAAGGGCTGGGTGCAGGAGGCCGCCCTGCGCATGCTCATGAACAACCTCGATCCCGAGGTCGCCGAGCGCCCGGAGGATCTCGTCGTCTACGGCGGCACCGGCAAGGCGGCGCGCACGTGGGAGGCGTTCGACGTGATCGTGCGCGAGCTCGAAGCGCTCGGCGACGACGAGACGCTGCTCGTGCAGTCGGGCAAGGCCGGTCGGCGTGCTTCAAGACCCACGCCGACGCGCCGCGCGTGCTCATCGCCAACTCCAACCTCGTGCCGCACTGGGCGACCTGGGAGCAAGTTCCGCGAGCTCGAGAAGGCGGGCCTCATCATGTACGGCCAGATGACCGCGGGCTCGTGGATCTACATCGGCACGCAGGGCATCCTGCAGGGCACCTACGAGACCTTCGCCGCGGCCGCGCGCGGCACTACGGGCCCGGCGCCGATCTGCAGGGCACGCTTCGTCGTCACCGGCGGGCCTCGGCGGCATGGGCGGCGCGCAGCCGCTCGCGGTGACGATGGCGGCGGCGTCTTCCTCGGCGTCGAGGTCGATCCGGCGCGCATCGCAGCGGCGCCTCGAGACGCGCTACCTCGACGAGCAGGCGCGCGATCTCGACGACGCGCTCGCGCCGCTGCGAGCGCGCCGCGCAAGGAGGGGCGCGCCCTCTCCGTCGGGCTCGAGGGCAACGCCGCCGACGTCCTGCCCGAGCTGGTGCGGCGCGGCGTCGTGCCCGATCTCGTCACCGACCAGACCTCGGCGCACGATCCGCTGCGCGGCTACGTGCCGGCCGGGCGTCGAGCTCGGCGCAGGCCGCCGAGCTGCGCGCGCGCGATCCGCAGGAGTACGTCGAGCGCGCGCGCGCGCCGATGGCCGAGCAGGTCGCGCGCGATGCTCGACGCTGAAGAAGCGCGGCGCGCACGTCTTCGACTACGGCAACAACCTGCGCGGCCAGGCGCGCTGACGGCCGGCGTCGACGACGCGCTTCGACGATCCCGGGCTTCGTGCCGGCGTACATCCGCCCGCTCTTCTGCGAGGGCAAGGGGCCGTTCCGCTGGGTGGCGCTCTCGGGCGATCCGGACGACATCGCGCGTCACCGACGCGCGGTCCTCGAGCTGTTCCCCGACGACGCCGCATCTGCACCGCTGGATCGCAGCTGGCCGGCGAGCGCGTCGCAGTTCCAGGGGCTGCCGGCGCGCATCTGCTGGCTCGGCTACGGCGAGCGCGACCGCGCCGGCCTGGCGTTCAACGAGCTGGTGCGCACGGGCAAGGTCAAGGCGCCGATCGTCATCGGCCGCGATCACCTCGACTGCGGCTCGGTGGCGTCGCCGAACCGCGAGACCGAGGCGATGAAGGACGGCTCCGACGCCATCGCCGACTGGGCCATCCTGAACGCGCTGGTCAACAGCGCCGCGGGCGCGACCTGGGTCAGCGTCCACCACGGCGGCGGCGTCGGCATCGGCTACTCGCAGCACGCGGGCATGGTCGTCGTCGCCGACGGCACGCGACGCGCGCGGCGCGGCGCCTCGAGCGCGTGCTCACGACCGATCCGGCGATGGGCGTGCTCCGCCACGCCGACGCGGGCTACCACGAGGCGATCGCGTTTTCGGCCGCGCACGGACCGCGGGTGCCGCATGTTCGGTAGCCTCGTCGTCGACCACATCGGCGAGCTCTTGACCTGCATCGCCGAACAAGGCGACGAGCTCGGGCTGGTGCACGACGCGGCCCTGGTGGTGCGCAACGGACGCGTCGCCTTCGCCGGCCCGCGCAGCGAGCTCGCGGCAGGAGCTACGCGGCGACGACGTCCTCGACGCCGGCGGCCGCCTGGTCACGCCCGGCCTCGTCGATCCGCACACGCACCTGGTGTTCGCCGGCTCGCGCGCGCACGAGTTCGACCTGCGCAACCAGGGCAAGTCGTACCTCGAGATCCAACAGGCCGGCGGCGGCATTCTGGCGACGGTGAGCGCCACCCGCGCCGCCAGCGACGACGCGCTGGTCGCCGGCGCCCTTGGCGCGGCTCGATCGCTTCGTCGCCCAGGGCGTCACCGTCGTCGAGGCCAAGACCGGCTACGACCTGACGATCGAAGGCGAGCGGCGCCTGTTGGCCGCCATCCAGGCGACGCGCGAATCACACGTCGTCGACGTCTCGCCGACGCTGCTGGCGCACGTGCCGCCGCCCGACCCCAGCACCGACCGCGCCCTTTGGGTGCGCGCCTTCGCCGAGGAGCTGATCCCGACCACCAACGCCGAGGCCGTCGACGTCTACTGCGACGCCGGCGCCTTCACGCTCGACGAGACGCGCACCATCCTGCAGGCGGCCAAGAAGTACGGCAAGCGCCTGCGCGTGCACGCCGAGCAGTTCACGCACACCGGCGCCGCCGAGCTGGCCGCCGAGCTGGGCGCCGCCAGCGTCGAGCACCTGGAGCAGCTCTCCGACGCGGCGCCGGCCAAGCTCGCCGCCGCCGGCGTGGTCTGCAACCTGCTGCCCGGCGCGGCGCTGACCCTGAAGCTGCCCTGGCCCGACGCGCGCAAGCTGCTCGCCGCCGGCTGCACCGTCGCGCTCGGCACCGACTGCAACCCCGGCTCGTCGCTGACCGAGTCGCTGCCGCTGATGATGACGCTCGCGTGCACGCAGATCGGCATGAGCGCCGCCGAGGCCTGGCGCGGCGTCACCCGCGCCGCCGCGCAAGCGGTCGGCCGCCCCGACGCCGGCCACCTGTCGCCCGGCGCGCGCGGCGACTTCGTCCTGTGGGACGCCGATGATCACCGCCAGATCCCACAGCACTTCGGCGTGCCGCTGGTGCGCACCACGGTGGTGCGCGGCGTCGTCGCCTACGACGCCTCAAAGTAGCTTCAGCTGATCTCCCGCCTTCGGCGGCCGCGCGAACGTCGACGGCTCCTCGACCTGCGCGTCGCCGTCGCTGTCGCCGTCGCCGTCGCCGCCGCCGTTGCCATCGCCCGCCGTTCGCCTCTCGCCGTGGGCCAGGCCGAGCTTCTTGCAGGTGCGCTCGAACAGCGCCCGCGCAGCGTCGGCGTAGGGCCCCTGACCCTCCATGCGGCTGCCCCAGCGCGCATCGTTGAGCTTGCCGCCGCGCGCCTCGCGCACGCGCGACAGGATCCGCTCGGCGCGCAGCGGCAGCGCTGCGCGCGACCCGCTCGTCGAACACCGTTGCCACCGGGCCCGGCAGCCGCAGAAAGACGAAGCCCGCCCGTCGCGCCCCCGCTGCCGCCGCCGCGGTCAGGATCTCGGCGATGTCCTCGTCGCCAAGCCCGGGGATCACCGGCGCGACGTTGACCCCGACGTCGAGGCCGGCCGCGGCCAGCCGCGCGATCGTCTTGATCCGCCGCTGCGGTGTGGCCACGAACGGCTCGATCGCGCGCGCCTTGTCGGGATCCCACAGCGGCACCGACACGCTGACACCCACGCGCGCCACCTGCGCCAGCCGCGAGAGCACGTCGAGGTCGCGCTCGATGAGCGGCGCCTTGGTGATGATGCCGACCGGGTTGCGATACTCGGCGCACACCTCGAGGCAGCGGCGCGTCAGCCGATACGACGCCTCGAGCGGCTGATAGCAGTCGGTGACGCCGCTGAACACCACGAGGTCGCCCTTCCATGACCGCTTCTCGAACGCCTCGCGCAAGAGCTCGGGCGCGCGCGGCTTGACGACGATCTTGCGATCGAAGTCGGTGCCGGCGCCGAAGCTCAGATACTCGTGCCCGGGGCGGGCGTAGCAGTAGGCGCAGGCGTGCTGGCAGCCGCGGTACGGATTGACGCTGTAGTCGAAGCCGACGTCGGGGCTGTCGTTGCTCGCCAGGATCGAGCGCGTGTGGTCCTCGAAGATCTCGAGGCGCGCCTCGGGCATCTCCTCCGGCAAGTACGCGACCTCCGACGAGAGCCACGGGTTCGGCGGGTTCGAGACCGGACGCAGCGCCACGCTCTCGATATAAGCTGAACGCACGTTCAGGTCAAGTCAAGAACGCGGCCGCACCGGCACCAGCGTAAAGCCGCGCACCTTGGCGCCGTCGTAGTCGATCGTTCCGTCGCACGTCAGCATCAGCACCAACAGGAGCGCCTCGTCGGCCGGCACCATCGTGGCCAGCGCTTCCCGCCCCCAGATGGCGAACGGATCGTCGATGGGCACGAGCACGTCGCCCGTTCGCTGATAGCGCCCCGCGAGGTACCCGCCGTCGGGCGTGAGCAAGAAGTGGCGGCGGCCAATCCACGCGTCCATCCGCTCGGGGCTGACGTCGAGATCGATGCCTTGGCCGACGCTGCGGATGCGCCGGTGTCCCGGGCCGAGCTCCGTCACCTCGAGCTCGAGGCGGAAGATCCCTTCGGTGTGCGTGAAGTCCTGCTTCCACGGCACGTCTGCGCGCCCGTCGAGCTGCAGCCGTGCGCCGTACCACGAAGCATCGAACTCGACGTCGACGCCGCAGATGCGCCCGCGCAGCGAGCCGTCGTCGACGTCGCGGCCGCGCGCCGGATCGAAGACGCCGGGATAGGCGCGGCGATGCTCGAGGTGGAAGGTCTGACCGTTGTCGTACGCCAGCGTCGGCCGCTCGACCCGCTTGCCGTTGACGACCGCGTACCCGGGCGTGCCGCAGCCGACCGCGAGCAGCGGCAGAAGGCCGAAAAGGCGCCTCATGGCGCCTGCGACGGACCGCCCCCTGCCCTATTCACGCCCGGACGACGAAATTGATGAGCCGCCCCGGCACGAACACCACCTTGACGATCTCCTTGCCGTCGAGCCACGGCTTGACCGAATCGAGCGCCCGCGCCCGCGACTCGACGGTGTCGCGCCCCGCGTCGGGCTCGGCCTCGAGCTGTCCGCGCAGCTTGCCGTTGACCTGCACCGGATAGGCGACGCGCTTGTGCGCCGCCGCCTCGGGGTCGAACGTAGGCCAGGGATGGGTCACCAGCATCTGTGACTCGTCGTGACCGAGCCGCCGCCACAGCTCCTCGCACAGGTGCGGCGCCATCGGCGCCAACAGTCGCACCACCGACTCCACCGCCTCGCGATCGACGGCCGCCGCCGAGTAGATCACGTTCACCAGCTCCATGATCGCGGCGATCGCCGTGTTGAACTTGAAGCCCTCGACGTCGTCGGTGACGCGCTTGATGGTGGCGTGCGTCTTCTGCTTGAGCTCGGGCGACGCCTGGGCGGCGAACCCCGCCGCCAGGTGCTTGCCGACCATGCGATAGACGCGGTTCACAAAGCGCCAGGCGCCCTCGACGCCCGCGTCCGACCACTCCAGCAACGAGTCGGGCGGCGCCGCGAACAGCGAGAAGATGCGCACCGTGTCGGCGCCGTACTTCTCGATGAGCGCCATCGGCTCGACGACGTTCTTGAGCGACTTGGACATCTTCTCGGTGCGCCCGACGGTGACCGGCTTGCCGCAGTGCACGCAGGCGCCGTCCTTGACCTCCTCCGGGTAGAGGTAGTCGTGCTCGGGGCAGCGATAGGTCTCCTTGACCACCATGCCCTGGTTGAGCAGGCGCGCGAACGGCTCGTCGATGCGCTTGGGAATCCAGCCCCAATCGCGCAGCATCTTGGTGAAGAAGCGGGCGTAGATGAGGTGCTTGGTCGCGTGCTCGACGCCGCCGATGTACTGGTCGACGTTCATCCAGTAGCCGAGCTCGTCCTGGTCGAGCCAATTGGCGGTGTGCGGCGAGCAGTAGCGCAGCTCGTACCACGACGACTCCATGAAGCCGTCCATGGTGTCGGTCTCGCGCACCGCCGGCCCGCCGCACTCCGGGCAGGTGGTCTGCTTCCACGTCGGGTGCGCGGCCAGCGGCGAGCGGGCGCCCTCGGCCAGCACTACGTCGTCGGGCAGGCGTACCGGCAGCTCGGCCGCGGGCACCGGCTGGTAGCCGTGGGTCGGGCAGTGGACCATCGGGATCGGGGTGCCCCAGTAGCGCTGCCGCGACAGCAGCCAATCGCGCAGGCGATAGGTGACCGTCGCCTCGCCGGCCTTGGCCGTGATCTTCGCCTTCGCGGTTTCGTTGTCCAATCCGTCGAACTCGCCCGAATTGACCAACCGACCGGCGCCGGTGTAGGCCCCGGTCATCGTCGCTGCGTCGAGAGTCTCGCCTTCGGGCTGAATCACGATTCGCTTATCCAACCCGTACCTGGTGGCGAACTCGAAGTCGCGCTGATCGTGCGCCGGCACCGCCATGACCGCGCCGGTTCCGTAGTCCATGAGCACGAAGTTGGCGACGAACACCGGCAGCTCGGCGCCGGTCAAGGGATGCCGGCAGCGCAGCCCGGTGTCGACGCCGCGCTTCTCGTAGTCCTCGGCCGAGCGCTTGATCTTGTCCTCTTTGGCCACCTCGGCGGCGAACCGCCTGGCCTCCTCGCCGGCGCGCGCCACCAGCGGATGCTCGGCCGCGATGGACATGAAGGTGACGCCGTACAGCGTGTCCGGACGCGTGGTGAAGACGTCGATGCCGGCGTCGTCCCCGACGAGCGGGAAGCGGATCTTCGCCCCTTCGGAGCGGCCGATCCAGTTCTCCTGCATGCGCAGGACCTTGTCCGCCCACTTGCCCGCGAGCAGGCGCTCGGCGTCGGCGAGCAGCTCGTCGGCGTAGGCGGTCACCTTCAAGAACCACTGCTCGAGCTCGCGCTGCTGCACCACCGAACGGCAGCGCCAGCACAGCCCGTCCTCGACCTGCTCGTTGGCCAGCACCGTCTGATCGACGGGGCACCAGTTGACCAGCGCCGCCTTGCGATAGGCCAGGCCGCGCTTCCACATCTCGATGAAGATGCGCTGCTCGTGCACGAAAAACTCGGGCTCGCAGGTGGTGACCTCGCGATCCCAGTCGTAGCTGAGGCCGAGGAGCAGGAACTGCTCGCGCATGTGGCCGATGTTCTGCAGCGTCCAGGTGCGCGGGTGCACCTTGGCCTTGATGGCCGCGTTCTCCGCCGGCAGGCCGAACGCGTCCCAGCCCATCGGGTACAAGACCGCTTCGCCGCGCATGCGATGCGCGCGCGCCACCACGTCCCCGATGGTGTAGTTGCGCACGTGCCCCATGTGCAGCCGCCCCGACGGATAGGGGAACATCTCCATGATGAAGTACTTCTTCTTCGCCGGATCGCGCACGGCGGAGAATACGCCCGCGCGCTTCCACGTCTCCTGCCACCGGGGCTCGATGGTGCGCGGATCGTACTTGTCTTCCTCTCTCTCGTCGGACATGGGCGTTCGGGTATAGCATGGCCGAGCGCGACTGTACTGTCCGCAAGAGCCGTGCTACTTCACGCGGCATGGCGCCCCACGTCTACGTCGAGGACCTTTCGCAGCACGTCGGTCAGGAGGTCACGCTCAAGGGCTGGCTCTACAACATGGCCGGCAAGGGCAAGCTCTACTTCCTCCAGGTGCGCGACGGCACCGGCATCGTGCAGGCGGTGGTCTTCAAGGCCGACGTGCCCGAGGAGGTCTTCGCCAAGGTGGGCGCGCTCAAGCAGGAGGCGTCGATCATCGTCACCGGCGTGGTGCGGCGAGGACACGCGATCGGCGCTCGGCGTCGAGCTCGGCGTCAAGGAGCTCGAGGTCGTCGCCCTGCCGACGGCGGAGTTCCCCATCTCGCCCAAGGAGCACGGCACGGCGTTCCTCATGTCGCAACGCCACCTGTGGCTGCGCTCGAAGAAGCAGGTCGCGGTCCTCCGCGTGCGCCACGAGATCATCCGCCAGATCCGCAACTACTTCGACAGCCGCGGCTTCGTGCTGATGGACGCGCCCATCTTCACGCCCAACGCCTGCGAGGGCACGACCAACCTCTTCGAGGTCGCCTACTTCGACGGACAAGGCCTACCTGACCCAGTCGGGCCAGCTCTACGGCGAAGCGGGCGCGATGGCGCTCGGGCGCATCTACACCTTCGGGCCCACCTTCCGCGCCGAGAAGTCCAAGACCCGCCGCCACCTGACCGAGTTCTGGATGGTCGAGCCCGAGGTCGCCTACATGGACCTCGACGGCGACATGGATCTGGCCGAGGACTTTCTGGTCGCGGTCGTGCAGGGCGTGCTCGCCAACCGGCGCGCCGAGCTCGCGATCCTGGAGCGCGATCTGGCCAAGCTCGAGCGGGTGCAAAAGCCGTTTCCGCGCATCCGCTACGAAGAGGCGATCGCCATCCTGCACAAGAAGGGCAAGGACGCCAAGTTCGGCGACGACTTCGGCGCCGACGAGGAGACCGCGATCTCCGAGGAGTTCGACCGCCCGGTCATGATCCATCGCTACCCGGCGGCGATCAAGGCCTTCTACATGAAGCGCGATCCGGCCGACCCGCGCCTGGCGCTGGCGCTCGACGTGATCGCGCCCGAGGGCTACGGGGAGATCATCGGCGGCGCGCAGCGCGAGGACGACCTCGGCCTGCTCGAGCAGCGCATCGAGGAGCACAAGCTGCCGCGCGAGGCCTTCGAGTGGTACCTCGACCTGCGGCGCTACGGCTCGGTGCCGCACGCGGGCTTCGGCCTCGGCGTGGAGCGTACCGTGCAGTGGATCTGCGGCCTACACCACGTTCGCGAGACGATTCCATTTCCCCGCTTGATGGGAAAGATAGAACCGTAATAAAATCATGGAATGAAATTCCTTATCTTTGCCCTGGGCCCCCTGCTCGTCTGCGGCTGCGGAAACGGCACCACCACCACCCCCCCCGACATGGCTATGGAGACCCTCGGTCCGGCGCCGGCGCTCGCCGTCTCCTGCACCGACCAGGCCTCCGACGTCTACACGCTGCCGACGGGCTTGCCGGCGATGGACATGACCCATCGCGGCGACGTCTTCCACTGCGCGGTGACCGAGTCGCTGACCTCGTCGAAGGTCAACGCCGAGCTGGCCTCCTACAACAGCACCGCGGCGAACGTGACCTCCGGCTTCTGGAGCTATCGCGTCGCCTATCGCACGCTGCGCAACACGCCCACCGGCGGCGGCACGCCCGTCGAGGGTGACACCGCCGCGTTCCTCCTCATCCCCGAGAAGCCGCTGCCGGGCGCGCCGCTGGTGGTCTTCTCGCACGGATCGGTCGGCATCGCGCCCAAGTGCGCACCGTCGCACCTCGACCTGTCGGGCCCGATGCAGGATCAGGACTATCCGGTCAGCCTCTACAAGCTCGCCGGCTACGGCTACACCGTGATCGCCCCCGACTACTCGGGCTTCTCGTACGGCCAGACACCAGGCTTCTTCAACGCCGAGGACGAGGCGCACGCGGTGCTCGACGCCACGCGCGCCGCGGCGAACCTGTTGACGTCGCCGCCGGACAAGGTGGTCCTCGTTGGCCACTCGCTCGGCGGGCACGCGACCCTGTCGGCGCAGTCGTACGCCAAGGCCTACGGCATGAAGGGCACGCTCACCGGCGTCGCGGTGTTCGCGCCCCTGTGGACGTCGATGGCGTTGTGGGCCGCCGCCGTGACCAGCGCCGGCATGCTCACGACCGCGAACGACTCCTCCTCCGTCCTGTACGCGATGGAGTACGCCTACTCCGCGGGCGCGCTGCGCGGCGACTCCGGCGGGGGCCTGGCCGTGTTTCAGACCGCCAAGCAGCAGGCGGCCCTGGACACGATGGTCGGCGGCGATTGCTACGACATGGCGAAGCTGACCGCGCTCGGCGCCACACCGGGCGACTTCTTCGACGCCGACTACGTCAACAACGTCGGCCTGAGCTGCGCCGCCGCCGCCATCGGCTCCGACTGCACCCAGGCGCCGTCGACGCCGGCAGGCGACGCGCCCCTGTGGCTGTCGCGCTGGAAGGAAGATCGCCCCGTGATCGACGACATGAGCGCGCCCATCCTCATCTGGTACGGCGGCATGGACAGCTACGTGAAGCCGGGATGGGCCGAGTGCGCGCGCGAGCGGTTCACCAGCGAGCTCTCGGCGGCCGGCGCGACCACGATGATCCAGTACTGCTACGACGCCCCCACCGACCACCGCAACCTGATCCGCGGCAGCGACCCCGACTACGTCAATCAGTGGATCGCGGCGCGCGCCGGCATCGGCGCCGAGCCCGCCGCCTGCCCCGACTTCCCCACGGGCATGACCTGCCTGACGCCGCCGAACGACTTCTGATCCGCGCTCAGCCCACCCCGCCGCTACCGACCAGATCGGCGAAGATCAGGCGCTCGAGCAGCTGGCGCTGCGCCTCGTCGAGGCCGTAGAACTGCACGCCGGCGCGCTGCCGCGCGGCGTTGAACCACACCACCTCGCCCTCGACGTCGAAGGGTTCGTCCGGCTGCTGCGGCACCAGGCGCAGGTGCAGGCGATCGCCCACGCGCGGGGCGAACGTCAGGGTCAGGCTCATACCGCCGACGGCGAGCGAATCCGACTGCAGCTCGAGCGGGCGCGGCCCGCCGACCAGCTGCACGCGCAGCTTGACGTTGGCGCGCGGGTCGCGGCGCAGATCGCCGCCGCCGCTCCAGCCGGCACGCTGGCGCGCCAGCGCGAAGCGGTGCAGATCCTGAGCGATCTGCGCGCGCCGCTGCTTCTGCCCCAGCGAGAGCGGCTGTCGTTTGGTGCGAATCTGACGGTCGAGCTCCACGAGCTCCGCGAGGAGGCGCAGTGCCTGCGCCGGGCCGATAGCGCTCATCGCGCCGACGATATCATGGGTCGTTGCAACTGTCGCTCACCAGGGCGGGCCGAAGCTGAAGAAGAAGCCGAAGGGGACGCGGCTCGCCGCCGACGCCAGCTCGCCGAAGCAGCTGCGGTCCTGCTGCACCAACGGCACCGCGAAGTCGAGGTTGATCGTGGTCTGCGAGACGCCGAACCAGTCGGCGAACAGGCGCACGCTGTAGCCGACGTCGACGGCCGCCGACTTCGAATCGGGGGCGTACGACTCGCAGGGGCTGACGACGCCGGCCTCGGCGAAGAGCCCGCCGCCGATGCCGCGCAGGTAGAGCGAGTGCAGCAGGTTGAAGTCGAGCTCGTGCGTGAAGACGTGCCGCCACTCGACGCGGCCGAGCGCGCGCCAGCGCCCGAGCAGCGACTCGACGTCGTAGCCGCGCAGCCCGCCGCCGCCGCCGGCCGACAGCATCTGCCGCGCGATCTTGAGATCGCCGAAGGTGATGGCGGCGCCGAACGACATCGCCAGGCCCTGGCCGTCTGCGAGCGGGATGATCGACTCCCAACCGAGCGAGCCCACGCCCTGGGACAGGACGCTGCCGTTGTCGAGCACCGTCTCGTCGGCGGCGAGCGCGGCGCCGAGCGACAGCGCCTTGAGCGGCTCCCACACGAAGAGGCGATCGTCGTAGCCCCAGCTCGCCGACGCGGTCAGAAGCGTGCCCGGATTGGCGCCGGCGCCGACCGCCTGGCCGAAGGACGGATCTATGCGCGCCACCCCGAGCGACACGCCGAAGGCGGAGCTGAGACGCGCGGCGGTGATCTTGCTGCCGAAGCCGTACGAGTACGAGCTGGTGATGCCGACCTGCGTCGACTCCGAGCGATAGACGACGAAGCGCAGACCGTGGTGCAGGTCGAGGATGCGCGAGAGCGAGAAGTCGAGCGAGAGATCGATCCCCAGCGTCGGGAAGAAGCGGAGCAGGCCCCCGAAGTTGTTGTAGATGAACTTCCAGCGCGGCGGGCGGCGGTCGTCGAACTTCAGATCGTCGCTGGAGCCGGGAAGATCCTCGACCAGCCGGCCGCGCGGGTCGATCTCGATCACCGACAGTGGCGCCGGCATGTCGAACACGTAGGTGTGCTCGCGGCCGACGCCGTCCCAGGTCTGGTCGGCCACGGTGCCCTTGCGATCGACCGCGCGCACCTCCACCGGCTCGACCGGCGGATGCTCGCCGAGCTTGATGACGCGCGCGATGTGCCGATAGGCGTGCTTGCCGAGGCGCTCCGACCGCACGTCGGCGAAGCGATAGTCGACCTTCGGATACGGACCGAGCCACTCGGCCCAGAACCAGTCGAGCGACCCGCCACGCAGCTTCTCGGCGCGCGGGCGCAGCGCCGCGCCGCCCAGCTGCGCCCTGGTGAGCAGATCGACGGCCGGCGTGCCCAGAAGATCGCGCAGCTTGGTGTAGAGGGTCTTTCCCGTCGGGCGGGTGTTGTTGAACTGTGCCAGGTTGTCGCGCAGCGGATCGGGATCCTCGAGCGTGTAGAAGTACGAGGAGGCGAACGGCACCTGCGGCGCGTACATCACACGATCGATCGCCGGGATGAAGCTGGCCCAGGCCAGGATCTCGCGCGCGAACTCGGTCTTGCGATACGAGCGCAGGGTGTACAGGTCGACCAGGTAGGACGCGCCGGCGCCGGGCGCCCAGCCGAAGTCGTCCGGGCGCTCGGCGGCGAGCGTGCGGCGCCCGATCCAGCTCTTGTAGATGGCGCGCGCCAGCTCGAACTCGTGAAACTTGAGGAAGCGCTGCAGCGGGAAGATGTCGAACAGCTGATCGGAGACGAACACGACGCCGCCCGGCAGCGCCTGGGTCAGCTGGATGCGCAAGGGGCCGGCGACGATGCGCACCTCCTCGCCGGCGGGTAGGGGCGCGCCCAGCTCGCCCAAAAGGTCGATGGCCTCGCCGGCGGCGTCGAGCACGCGGTCGACGCGGTCGGCCGGCTGATAGGGCAGGACCACCTCCGGTGGTGAGGGAAGCCCGCGCCCGGTCGGTGACAGGTAGACGATACGGATGCCGCGCACGACCTTGTCGAACTGTCGCAGCCGCGGGCGGCCCACCATCAACGTCAGGCCGCTGGCGCTGCCGACGTCGAAGTCGAGGCGGTGGCCGCCCCCGAGCGCGCGCAGCTCGCCGTTGACGACCACGTCGGCGACGTCGTGCACGGCGACGCTCAGCCGGTAGCGGCCGTGGCCGGGCATGGCGTCGAGCCCGTAGCCGGGCGGGGCCACCATCGGGTAGAAGCCGGTGAGCGTGCAGTTGCCGTGGATGCAGCCGAACGGGCCGTAGCGCGTCGGCACCTCGACGCTGAAGTCGACGTCGACGGTGGCCGAGGCGCCGGCGGCGAGCGGCGGATCGAGCGCGACGTGGAGCAGCGTGCCCTTGCCGGCGTGCGGATCGTCGCGCACCTCGACCGGCGCGGCGCGCCCATCGACCACGACGGCGCCGGTGCGCATGTGCCCCGGGTTGAAGCGGTAGGGATAGACCCAGTAGAAGTTGTAGTCGTTGAGCGCCGGCGAGCGCGTCGCGAAGCGCTCGGGAAAACGCCACAGCCACAGCTCGCCCAGCGGCGCCCCGGTGTCATTGGGGACCACGATCCGCGCGTGCCCGGTGAGGCGGCGCGCCTCGGCGTCGACGCGCACGCTGACGTCGTAGCTCGGATCCGCGTGTACCGCCGCGGCCGCACACACGACAGCGACGGCAGCAGCGAAGCGGATCATCGGAGGACGAGCTTACTTCATGTCATGCCGAGTTTGGGTACACTGAACGAGCCGCCGTGCTGGCCACCGTCGTCGCGCGGCTCGGTCCGGAGTTCTTCAACACCCTGCTAGACGAAGCGAGCGCCCGCGCCGAGCTTCGGGCGCTCGTCGCCGAGGCGGTCGCCGCCGCCGAGCGCAAGGAGGTGCGGGAGGCGCGCACCGTCGCCGACGGTGGGGGATCGTGAGCGGGCTACTTCAGGATCTTCAAGATCGGCTTGTCGTGCGGATTGATCGGCGGGATGTGGTGCGACGGCGGCGGCACCTTGAGCTTGAGTGACGCCGGCCCGGTCCCGACCGCGACGAACTGCGTGGTCGCCGGGTAGTGCAGCGCCCACTGCTCCCTCTTCACCGGCTTTATGTGCTGCTTCTCCAACAGGTCGGCGAGCGGCTCCGGCCCGCTCCAGCGCGGCATCTTGGCCTTCTCGAACAGGTAGCGGCGCCGGATCAGCGTATAGCCGGGATAGCCCTCCTGGATGGTGTAGCGCTGCCCCGACCGCGTCTCGGGGTCGGCGCGCGTATCGGTGCCGAACGGGGTCTCGGCCTTGATCTCGCGCTCGAACACGACCCGGTAGGGCCGCTCCTTGCCGAGCAGCTCCACCTTCACGGCGCCCTGGTTCACCTGATAGTGCATGACGACGGGGAAGTCGTACGGGTTGCGCAGCTTCAGATCCGTCGACGGATAGACCACGGTCGAGTCGAGGCCCATCGGGATGTAGGCGCTCGGCCGCGAGTGCGGCGTCGACGACACGATGTCGAGCCCGGCGAAGAACGCCGCCGCATGCAGCGTCGAGGCGATCTGGCACATGCCGCCGGCCAGGCCGTCGATGAGCTCGCCGCCCTGGATCACCGGCGCCACGCGATAGCCCTCCTTCTCGGTGCGATCGCCGACCACGTCGTTGAAGCTGAACACCTCGTGCGGCTTGAGGATGTGGCCGTTGAGCTTGTCGGCGCCGACCTTGAGGTTGTAGGTGCGATCGGTGTCGGGCCCCACCGCCGAGTAGTGCGTCTCCCAATAGCCGAGGACCGTCGAGATGTCGACGTCCTTCAGATCCTCGCTCTTGATCTTGGGCCACGACAACCCGGCGGCGAGCTCGACGCGCGAAGCGCCCGCGCGCGCCGCATACTCGACGGCGACCATCGACTCGTACACGCGCAGGAGGTACCCCGGCTTCTCCTTGGCGATGGTGTGGTGCTCGAGATCGAGCCGCGCGTCCGCGGGCGCCCGATCGACGTCGTCCTTGAGCTCGGTGAGAAACTCGAGCGCCTTGGCCCGATCGACGTCGACGGGAAGCGCCAGATCGACCCGGCCGCGCCGCGCCCGGAAGCGCTCGACCACGTCCGCGAACGGATTGCCGCTCTTGCCCGCCGCCTCCACCAGCTGCCGCGCCGCGGCGCGATCGACGACGAAGCCGAGCTCCCGCCGCTTGACCACGCGCTCGTCCTTGCCGAACGCCAGCACGATGGGCGAGTCCAGGTAGCCGCCGGCGACCCTGTCGAGGGCGCCGTCGAGCGTGGCGAACGCGACATCTCCGATCGGCTGCCCGCCCGCGCGCAGGCCCGCCACCGTGCGCGGCGTGCGCAGCGACCAGCCGTAGACCGCGCCGACGATGACCAGGGCGCCCGCGAGCGGCCCGAAGATCTGCGCGCGCGACAGCCCGGGAGCGCCCGGCCGCGGGAAATGTTCGCCCTGCATCGGCGTGTTCTCCAAGGGTTCGGACGACGGCGCCATTGGGCGTAGATCGTTATCCATGCTCGTTGCGTAGGCAAGGAAACGTGCGTACCTTTACAAGGAGGAGGCGCTGATGTCACTCGCCGACAAGGACAAACAGACCGCGCGCAAGAAGGGGATCGTCGCCGCGGCCGCTACGGCAGGCGCCGGAGCGCTGATCATCACGAGCGCGGCGCCGATCCTCGGCGTGATCGCGCTGGTTCCCGCGGCTTACCTCATCAAAGACTGGTTCACGTACCGCGCCAAGCGCGGCATGCGCTTCTGAGCAGCCCCCGGCGGGCGGCGAGTAATCCCTGGTAATCAGATGTCCGCCGCTTTCCGTTTTTCATTCGTAATCGATTTCACCAACGCAAAATAGAGTGAAAGTGCGCGAATTCTCGGCGGAATTCGATTGACCGCCCGTATTACCATGGGCGAAAATGAAAATCGAAATGACACTGCCGATGAACGAGGTCCTGGTCCACGGGGGGACCGCGGCGGGGGCGCTGCCGGACGAGTTCGGGCGCTTTCGCATCATCCGTACGCTCGCTTTCGGCGGCATGGCGCAAATTCTCCTGGCCGAGGAGTCGCGCGCGCAGCGGCTGGTCGTCATCAAGCGCATCCTGCCGCACTACGCGTCGAACCCCGAGTTCGTGCAGTTCTTCATCCACGAAGGGCGCCTCGGGCAGCGGCTGCGCCACAAGAACCTCGTCGAGACCCTGGAGGCGGGCCAGGTCGGCGAGGCCTGCTACATCGCGCTGGAGTACCTGCGCGGGCAGCCGGCGATCGAGCTTCTGCGGCAGGCGGCGCGCGCCCGCGTCGAGCTGCCGCTCGGGGCCGCGGTGCGCATCGTCGCCGACGCGGCCCGCGGGCTGCACCACGCGCACACCGCCGTCGACGGCGAAGGCAAGCCGCTCGGCGTCGTGCACCGCGACGTCACGCCGCACAACCTGTTCCTCACCACCGACGGCACCACCAAGGTGCTCGACTTCGGCATCGCCAAGGCGGCGTCGCAGCTGCACCAGACGCGCACCGGAACCATCAAGGGCAAGTTCGCCTATCTGGCGCCGGAGCAGATTCGCGGCGACTCGATCGACCGCCGCGTCGACGTCTTCGCCCTTGGCATCGTGCTGCACGAGCTTCTGACGCTGCGTCCGCTGTTTCGCGGCGCCAACGACGCCGAGACGCTCAACCGGGTCCTGACCCTCGAGATCCCGGCGCCCGAGCACGTGCGGCGCGGCGTACCGCCCGGCCTCGGCGCGGTGGCGCTGCGCGCGCTCCAGCGCGATCGCGATCGGCGGCTGCCGTCGGCGGAGGCGCTGGCCGATTCGATCGAGGCGGTGGCGATGGCCGAGGGCATCGACGCCTCGCCCAAGGTGGTCGCCGACCTGCTCGCCGAGCTCTGCCCGGCCGACGACGCCGACGATTCGAGCCTGCGCGAGCAGACGCCGCCACACGGCGAGAAGCTCAATCCGCCGACCACCGGCTCGGTGCCGAACCTGTCGGCGGCGGTGACCACCACCGGCACGGGGTCGTCGCCCGGCGCCGCGGTCGATCCCCAGACCGAGCCGGCGCCGCCGCCAGAGCCGATCTTCGAGCTGCGCCATCCCAAGGCGGTGCCGGCGCTGCACCTTTCGGACGCGATCGAGCCAGCCCGCGAGCGTCACCGCGCGCTCGCCGGACGCGCCGCGCTCGTCGTCGGAGCGGCGGCCGCGCTGGCGCTGGCGGCGACGCACATCGGCAGCTGCGCGGCGCGGCTGGGCCAACCGCGGGCAGTGGCGCCGGCGTCGCACCCCTCGGAGCTGGCGGCGCCCACTGCGCCTCCCGTCAAGCCGATGCGGCCGCTGTCGAACGGGGCGCAGAAGACCGAGCTGGCGCCGCCGCCCCTGGGGGTGCCGGGGCCGGCGATGGAGCTGGTGCCCGCGGGTGAAGCGTCCCCCGAGGCGCTGTTGCACGTGCAGATCGAGGGGCAGCCGACCTACGTCGTCGACGGTCGCACGCAGCGCGCCAGCAGCGACGGCGCGCTCCACCTGACGCCGGGCCACCACCGCGTCACCGTCTCGTCCCCGCTCTACGCCTTCCCGCGCACGCTCGAGGTCGATCTGCGGCCGCGCGAATCGGTCACCCGCGCCATCCCACGCGGCCACGGCAGCTTGCGCGTGGCGGTCACGCCGTGGGCCGAGATCAGCGTCGACGGTCGCGTGCTTGGGGTGACACCGCTGCAGCCGGTCGAGCTCACCGAAGGCGCACACCAGGTCGCGCTCAAGAACGGCGACCTCGGCGTCGTCGCCAAGCGGCACATCATCGTCTCGCCCAACAAGGAGACGCTGCTCAAGCTCGACCTCTTCGGCGAGAAGCGCTAGCGGCAACGCCGTTCACTTTCGGCGGGTCGTACGGACGGCTGGGGCCGCTACGACTCGGCCAAAGTGATTGGCGCTACCGGAGGCGGCTCAGGGATCGGTGGCGCTGATCGAGATGGTCACGCCCGTCTGCGCGCCGGCGGCGAGCGTCTCGTCGACGCAGCCGCGGCCGATGCGGGTGCGATTGGGGGCGGTGGTGCGAAACGCCTCGGCGTAGAAGTCGAGCGGCTTGCCGGCGGGGATGGCCAGGTGCTTGGGCGTGCCGTCGATGTCGAAGAGCGCGTGCGCCACGAGCACCAGGCCGGGATCGTCGAGCGGCGAGGCGCCGGTCATGACGCGCACGCAGCCGGCGTTGGCGCCATCGAACACCAGGATCTCGACGGCGGCGACGTCGCTCGGCGCCAGCCCCGAGGTCGTCGACAGCGCCATCTCGGCCGACGCGACCTCGCCCGCGCCGCTGCCGCAGCCACCGACGACGAGGATCGTCCCCAGCGCGAGCGCGGCGCGCATCAGTGCACCTGGAAGTCGAAGACGGCATCGGCCGTGGGCGCCGGTTGCGGGCGCAGCGCGAAGTAGAGGCCGACGCCGACCCCCGCCGCCCCGACGGCGCCCAGGCCGCTCCACAGCCACCACAACCGGCGCACCTTGGCTCGGCGCGCCGGCGCGTCGCCGATGAGCGACAGCCGCGGCCCGATGCCGACCGGAAGCTCGAGCGGCCGCTCCGCCGAGCCCGCCTGCAGGACGCCGCCCGGCGCGCGCCCGTCGGCGAAATACTCGAGCGCGCCGGTGCGCTCGACCGGCACGTCGGCGACGAGGTTGTCGCCCTGGTGGGTCATCGCCGCCTCGCGCCAGGCGGCGTCGCCGCGCCAGCGCCACTGGACGGTGCCGAAGGCGCGCCCGCCGGTGCGCGACGCCTCGAAGCGCAGCGTCAGCGTGTCGCCGCGCCGCTCGGGCGGCAGCGGCCGCAGGCGCGGCGCGTTCTCCAGCTCCTCCTTGACCTCGCGAAACAGCGCCGCCACCTTGGGCGAGGTGTACTGCGGCAGCTCGTAGTCCGGCGCCTCCTGCAGCACCGTGCGCAGCTCGCGCCGCGCCGCCCCGGGCGAGCTCAGCGCGACGTAGCCGGCCGCGAGATAGAAGGCGCACTCGACGCGCTCGGGCGGCTCCAGCCCGCCGCGCGCGCGTGCATGCTCGAGCATCGCCACCGACTCGGCGTACGAAGCTTCGCGATAGAGCTCGAGGCCGCGGCGAAACAGCGGCTTGCCGTCACCGGCGCGCGCCGGCGCAGGCAGGCAGACGAGCGCGAGCCCGACGATGGCGATGGAGAGGATGCCCGAGGAGCGCACCGCTCCATCGTAAAGAGTCGGCGCCGGCGGGATCAACGGGGTTTGTCGTCGGTAAAGCACATTACCGACGGGCGGACCGACGATGACATGCTAGCTTTTTGCAGGTGACGCTTCCCCACGCGCGGCCCCTGACGGTGCTGCCGCTGCTCCCCTCCGGCACGTCGTCGCTGTCGCTGCCGCACGCGCTCACCAGCGGCGACGACCGTCCGGTCGTGCTGGCCCGCGTCGACCTCGAGGAGTCCCAGGCCTGGAGCCGCCCCGGGCTGACCACGATCGAGCGGGGCCGCGACTTCTACGCCGGTGGTGACGACGGACCGGCGCTGGTGCGCGTCGGTGACGACCACGGCCGCCTCCACCCCGACGTCGAGCTGCACCTCGAGGGCCCCTTCGTCGAGCACGAGCTGCGCGGCCCGCCCGATCGGCTGCGCGCGCTGGTGCGCGTCGTCGCCGTCGGCGACCCGGTCTACCTCGTCGGCCGCTCGCGCCTGGTGCCGCACCCCGACGCAGGCAGCGTGCGCGACGCCCCGCCCATCTCCTGCTTCTCCGGCGCCACGGGTCCGCTGCACCTCTACGATGAGGCGGCATTCCGCCGACTTGCGGCCTGGTACGCGCTGCCCTGGTATCGCAAGTTGTCGCTCATGGTGCGCAATCGGTGACAGCCACCTACGCGCGCCGGCGAAATTTTGGGATGCTCCATGACGCCGACCGCGATATGATGAAAGCGAGGTCGCGTACACTCGTTTCATCTGGGAGGTCTTGATGCACCGCCACCTTCTGGTCCTCGCCACCGCCGCCGTCACCGTCGCCGGTGCCGCCGGCTGCGCCGCCACCGCGCCCCACGCGCGCGTCGCCACGACGGTACAGGCACAGCCCGCCGTCGCCAGCGGGCAGGATGCCACGGGGACGTGGGACTGGATGTTCCGCTCCACCGACGATCAGGGCGACATGCGCGTCGAGCAGGAGGAGTGGCACCTCTCGCAAAAGGGCGTGCATCTCGACGGCTACTACGATCGCGCCGTCACCATGATGTCGGTCGACGAGCGGCTGTTCCGCTGCAACCAGCGCCTCGGCTTCACCAAGACCACGCGCGTGCGCGTCGCCGGCCAGATCGAAGGCGACCGCATCGTCCTGCGCGAGGTCGGCTTCGAGGCCAAGCCCGGCCCCTGCGACGACGGCGCGCGCAACCTGGTCGCCTACATCGGGGTGCTGCGCGGTGCCACGCTCGCCCTGCGCTGGGGGCCCGAGGCGGGCCAGACCCTGGTGCGCCGCACCGACGGCGGGCACTCGCCACTGGCGATGTCCGAGACGGGGGGCGACGTGCAGCCGGCATCGATGCAGACGCCCGAGCCGACGGCCCCCCTGGGCGGCGTCTGGGTCTGGGAGCTGCGCTCGATCGACGCCGAAGGCGACGAGCGCCTGGAGCGCGAAGAGTGGCATCTCGCCGAGAACAGCGACGGCGTCTCCGGCTACTACGATCGCACCGTCTCGCGCGTGCGCGGCGACGGCACCAACTTCGTGTGCAACGGGCTGCCGCGCTACGAGACGACGACCCGCTACAACATCAGCGGCCAGCGCTTCGGCGACAAGCTGACGCTGACCGAGACGGACTACAAGGCGATGCGCAGCCCGTGCGACAACTCGCTGCGCCGGCTCGACACCTACCAGGGCCATGTCGCCGACGCCGACAGCCTCATCCTGTCGTGGGGCCCGGGCAACCAGCTCCTCCGCCGCAAGAAGTAAATTTCCGCTTACCATAGTTTGCAGGCTTGACGAATCCGCCATTCGGGCGCCTATGATTCGCGCCATGCGGCAGACCCTCGCCTTGTGTGCCCTCATCCTTTGCGCCGGCGGTTGCGGCGACGACACCACCAGCGCCGGCCCCGACATGTCGATGCCCGATCTCCTGCCGGGTCCCGACATGGCGGTGCGCGTCCCCGACGGCGTGGCTTGCGGCTCGATGACCTGCGCCGTCGGTCAGAGCTGCTGCGTCACCGCCAGCGGCACGACCACCACGTCGGACACCTGCATCACCACGGGCGGCACCTGCTCCGGCGGCGCCGTGCTCGCCTGCGACGGCCCCGAGGACTGCAGCAACGCCAGCATGCAGTACTGCTGCGGGACGATCGCCTTCACCGGCGGCACGCCCGACGGCGGCGCCGTGATGTTCAACGGCGGCAACTCGTCGTGCACCGGCAGCTGCGACTTCAACCTCGGCACCGGGCAGATCACGACCCGCTTGTGCCACGCCGACGTCGACTGCACCGGCTTGAGCGCGTTCGGCCAGTCCCTCGACAAGTGCTGCTCGTCGGCGATGGCGCCCGGGCTGCACTTCTGCGCCGCCGCCCTCGGGGTTGGCGGCATCACCTGCCCCTAGTACCTCGCCACAGTCAGCGCACTTCCGACAGCAGCTTCCGCAACGACAGCTTCGCGACGATGTAGAGCGACTGCGCCCACCCGAGCGGCAGATTGTGGTTCGCCTTGCCGCCGGTGTAGAGCTCGGCGATGCGCCCGTCGGGCGTCGCCACCTCCTCGAGGTGCACGAGGTGCAGCTTGGCGCGCTCGACGAAGCGATCGATGGTCGAGCGCGGGGCCCCGGTGCGCGCCGCTTGCAACGTCAACTTCGAGTAGGCGATCGACAGCCACGCCAGCCCGATCGGCCACTGCGCCTCGTTGCCCACCGGGTCCGACTGGTTGGCGTTGAAGTAGCGATCGCCCGGATAGCGCACGACGCCGTGCTCGCGCACCAGGTGCTTCTCGATGTTGTCGAGGATCTCCTCCTGCAGCGCGAACTGGTCCTTCAAGATGTTGTAGGGCCACAAGAGCGAGAGCTGCGCCAGGTCGTACGGCCGCGACTCCGACTCGCGGGGCAGGATCTTCGACAGCGCGCGCGCGCCGTCCTCGAGAAAGCGCTCGGAGACGGGGATGAGATCGGCGATGTCGATGTGGTTGCGATACTTGTAATCGTAGTAGCCGTGGTCGTGCCACATCGTCAGGCCGGCGAGCACCGCGCCCACCGAGGAGGCGTGGACCTCGGGCCCCTCCTCCCACATGCCAAAGTCGGGCTCGTAGGACCAGCGCGCGGTCCACAGGTAGCTCAGGATGTCCTTGACCACCTGCACGTGCTCGTCGGAGCGGATGAGCTTGAAGCCCTGCTTCATGAGGTCGCCCGACTTGAACAGGAAGAGGCCGAAGATGTCGAGCTGGTGGTGGCCCCACTCGTCGGTGATCTCCTCCAGCGTCGTGGGATGGACGCGCGCGTGCACGACGGCGCCCTTGGCCCGGGTCAGATCGGGCTTCTTGCGCACGCCGCGGATGATCTTGTGGTGGAACTTCTCGAACACCGTGAGCACCACGCCGTACGACTGCTTCACCTTGTCGTAGAGGCCGAGGTACTCGTTGGCGTAGGTGGCGTACATGATGTCGCGGAGCCAGTAGACGTCGTAGCGGTCGTAGCCGGCTTCGCCCGAGTAGGGCGACGCGATGTAGCCGCCGTTGAGCTGGCGCAGGTTCTCCAGGTGCTCGTAGGCGAGGCCGATCTGGCGCTCGAACGGCAGGTCGCGGAAGCTCGCGAAATATGCGGGGGCATTCTCCATCTCCTACACTATCCGTCGTCGAGCGCGTCGCCGCAAGCCGGATGGTTGCGCCGGCAAAAGCCGGGGTGTAGCCTCCCGCGTCGATGGAGCTCACGAGCGCACCTCGGTACGACGTCATCGTGGTCGGCGGCGGTCTGTCGGGTTGCGCCATGGCCAGCGCGCTCGCCGATGCCGACGGGCGGCGCAAGATCCTCGTGCTCGAAGCGCGCGCCGGACGCAACCCGCGCTTCAACGGCGAGCTGATCCATCCCCACGGCGTCGACGTGCTCGACGAGCGCGGCTTCTTGGGCCCGCTGCACGAGGCGGGCGGCGCCGACGTGCGCGGCTTCGCGGTGGTGCAGTCGGCGCACAAGCCGACGACGCTTTTGCCCTACGAGGAGATCCCGGGCTCGCGCCCGTTCGGCTTCGCCATCGATCATCACGACCTGGTCGACACCCTGCGCACAAAGACGCTCGAGCGGCCCAACGTCGAGCTGCGCCTGGGCGAGCGCGTCGTCGATCTGGTGCGCGACCAGGAGCGCGTGGTCGGCGTCATGACAGCGTCGGGGCCGGTGCTGGCGCCGGTGGTGCTCGCCTGCGACGGGCGCCATTCGAAGATTCGCGCGCTCATCGAGATGCCCGAGCACGCGCGCCTGTTGTCGTTCACCGCCGCGGCGCTCCTGCAGGCGTGCCCGCTGCCGCAGCCCGGCTATGGGCACATCTTCCTCGGCGCCTGGGGGCCGATCCTCGTCTACCCGATCGGCGCCCGCGATGCCCGCACCTGCATCGACCTGCCGTCGGACATGGACAAGGGCAAAGAGGCGGTCATCGCCCGCATCCGCGCCGACTACGCGCCCCACCTGCCCGCGGGCGTGCGGGCGACGCTCGTCCAGGCGCTCGACGGCGGCGACATCGAGGTCGCCGCCAACTACGCCATCTACACCGACGAGTGCACCGTGCCGGGCGCGGCGCTCATCGGCGATTCGGCCGGCTGCTCGCATCCGCTGACGGCGACCGGCATGACCGTCGCGCTCAACGACACGCGCCTGGCCGCCGCCGCGCTGGCGGGCATCGACCTTGCCGATCGCGCCGCGGTCGATCGCGCGCTGTCGCGCTATCAGACCGAGCGCTACCGCTTCGTGCGCGCGCGCGAGATCCTCGCCGATGCGCTCTACGAGGTCTTCCGCGGCACCGACGAAGGCGCGCGCGCCATCCGCGCCGGCATCTTCCAGTACTGGAACGACTCGGCGGGCGCGCGGGCCCGCTCGATGGCGCTGTTGTCGGGGCACGAGAGCAGCCTGCCGGCGTTCTTGCGCGAGTACGTCACGGTGGCGACCAAGTCGACGTCGTCGGTGCTGCGGGGCGAGGTCAACGAGCCGTCGGTGTCCGGGCGGGTGCGCTCGCTGGTCGGGCTGGGCGAGAAGATCTGGGAGAAGCTCGGCATGGTCGCCAAGGGCGTACGCGAAGGCTCGCTGCGCTAGTCCAAGGTTAGAGTGCATCTCGCAAATACTCCCGTCGCGTGATGGCCGCTCCGCGGCGCATCGCTGCGTTGCTTCTCCCTTGAATACCGTCGAGGTCTCATGATTCATCACATCTCGGTTCGAGCTCTCGAAAGGTTCCGCTTTCAGACCCGCGTTGCATCGAGAGCGCGCCAAAGCGCCACGTCCGGCTCCGCGCGCACTGCCCCGCTGGGCTCAAACAGTCCTCGCCACCGCACCTCCGTGCTCGATTAGACCCCTTGCCGGTGCTGCGGAACTCGCCCAGCGGGGCAGTGCGCGCGGAGCCTCTGTGCTCGTCCAAGAACCGGACGGTCGCAGCGGGTGGAGAGGCTGCTCTCGACGACGCGGGAGCTTCGACAATCGTGCTTGGCTGAAGGTTCCCACGAGCCCATAGAGCGGGCGGTCGGCGGGGCCGTCTTGCCGGGCGTCGAGGAGCGCTCCGCCCGCAGGGCGGTTGCCAGCGACGAGCCGAGGGCCCGGACGTGCCGCCGGCCGGTAAGGCCGCCGGCGTGGCGGGCCCGTCCCGGCAAGACGGCTCCGACGACCTCCCGCGGCCCCTCGGCGCCAACCGGCGACACTGCCACCAAGGATGGCGTTTGGGCACGCTCTCGCTGCGATGCCGTTCGCTCAATCAAATGCGGAGATGTGATGAATCATGAGCCGTCGAGGTATTCGCGGTCGTCGCGCCTCGCGCTGCTTGCGGCCCGGCCCTCACGCTCGGTCCGCATGTACGAGATGCACTCCAGACCTACACGCACCGTCTGGGAATCCGCGAAGTTGGCCGGTTGAACAAAGGCGCGGGCGGCACGTCTCACCGACATAGCGAGCCTGGAGACGAACAATGCCCAACCTGAAGAAGCTGGTCCTGCTCTTGGCCTTCGCGGTTCCCGCCACCGGCTGCATCGTGGCCGACCCCGGGCCGCATGGCGGTGGGGGCGGCGGCGGCAACTATCCGCCGCCCGCGCCGGCGCTCGATGCGGCGCGCCCGCTCGGCCAGGCGCAGCTGCTCGGCTATCGCGTCGCCCCCGGCGCCTCGGCCGAGCTGCCCGCGGGCGACCTCGGCTTCGTCATCACCGCCAACGGCCAGGGCGGCTATCGCGTCACCTGGAGCGACACCTACGGCTCGGCGGCGAGCTTCACCGGCTCCATCACCACCGACGGCTACTTCGATCCGTCGCAGCTGAACGGCTACTCGGGCGCCGAGGACATCCAGCTCTCGGCCGACGACGGCACCATCACCTTTGCGTCGACGCCCGGCAGCAACGTCGACGGCGTCGACCTGGTCTCGACGACCGATCCGATCTACCTCGACCTCCGCGTCGACGGCTCGCAGTCGGGCTTCGGCATCTACTTCACGGGGGCCGAGTCGGGCGCGCAGCTCAACTCCGACTACGACCCGGTCGCGTTCACCTCGCCTTGAGCCGGCGGCGTGTCATGATTCCAGGCATGCGCCGGGTCGCCCTCGCCCTCGCCCTCCCCTTGTGCGCCTCTGTGTGTCTGGCCGGCTGCGCCAGCGGCCCGCCGCCCGATAGCCCCGTGCCGCTCGGCGTGCGCGGCCAGCTCGGCTACCACGTGCGCCCGGGCGCCGCCAGCGAAGTGCCGGGCGACGAGCTCGGCTTCGTCGTCACCGCCAATGGGCAGGGCGGCTACCGCATCGCCTGGGTCGCGCTGGCCGGCTCCACCAGCAGCTTCACCGGCAGCGTCTCCAGCGACGGAGTCATCGACCCGTCGAGCGTGACGCCGCTGAGCGGCCGCGAGCAGATCGCCGTCCAGGCCGACGGCAGCGCCATCGACTTCTCGTCGGTGCCCCAGGACACGCCCGACGGCGTCGACTTCGTGCCCTCGGCCGATCCGATCTATGTCGACCTGCGCATCGACGGTGCGCCGGCGCAGATCTACTTCACCGGCGCCGACACCAGCCGCGTCTATCTGTCCCAGTACAACCCCGTCGCCTTCACCTCGCCCTAGTTTCGCGTTACAACCGGGCGATGCGACTCCAGCCCGGCGCGCCCGACCTCGCCGCCAGCCTCGACGGCGCCTATGTCGCGTGCGCCGGCGCCAAGCTGACGCTGTACGCGGCGTCGACGCACGCCGAGCTCGCGTCCGCGCCGCTCGACGGGCCGGCCGAGATCGCCTTCCTCGGCAGCGATCGTCTGCTCGTTGTCGTGCCCGGCGACGGCCGCTCGCAGCTGCACGGCTACGCGCTGCCGTCGCTCGAGCTGGTAGCGTCGCTGGAGCTCGACGAGCGCTTGCGCCTGTTGACGGCCGTGGGCGCGCGCGCGCTGGTGGCCACCGAGAATCTGGAGCAGCCGCGCGTCGTGGCCGTGACGACGCGGATCCTGATCGAGCCCATCGCGCTGCGCGAGCCGCTGCTGCTGGCGACGGGCGCCCCCGAGGAGCGGCTGCTGGCCGCGTCGCGCACGCGCGAGGCGCAGCTCGAGTGCTGGGATCCGTTCTTACGGCGCGCCCTGTTCCGGCTGAACCTGCCGCTGTTGCCGCGCGCGCAGCTCGCCGGCTTCTCGGCGCGACGCCGCCTGTTGTGGATCGCGGACGCCGGGCCCAAGGGCACGCTCGAGGTGTTTCGCTTCTCCGACGGGCGACTGCAGGCGCGGGTCGAGCTCGGCACCAGCATCGTCGGGGCCGCGGGCCACCCCGATGCGCCCCGGCTCATCGTCGCCACCCGCGCGGCCGACGAGGCGCCGCTGGCGCTCGTCGAGCTCGACTTTCAAGCGGGCGATCGACGCGCCCTGACGCCGCCGTTTTCGCCGCGCGCCATCTGCGTCGTCGAGGGCGCCGAGCCGGCGCTGGTGCTGGTCGATGCCGGGGCCCCGACGTGGATGCCGCTCCACCCCGCCGCGCCGCCGGAGCCGATCGCCACGACCACGCTGCCGGCAGCGACGGCGACCACGGCGACCAAGGGGCATCCGCGCGTGTCCGATCCGGCCGATTGGCGCGGCAAGCTGCACGCGGCCAAGGCGGGCTCGGCGCAGGTCGCGCCCGCGGCCAAGGCCCCGCCACCGCCCGCGCGCACCGCCGTCGCGTTGGCGGCGACGGAGCCGGTCGAAGCGCCCGGCGAGCCGGCGGCGCACTGGCGCGACGAGCTGTGCGACTGGGCCGACAAGCAGCTCGCGGCGCCGCGGCGCGCGCTCGAGACGCCGGCGCCGCCCGCGGAGTCGACGTTGGCGACGGCGATCGCGCGGCTGGCGCTCGACGAACGGGCGGCGCGCGCGCTGGCGCTCGTCTATGGCGCGCGGCTCCTCGGTCACGCGGGCGTACCGGCGGCGACGGTGGCGCGCGCGCTCGGCGAAAGCGAAGGAGCCGACGAGGCGGCGTGGAACGAGGCGCTCGGCCGCGGGCTGTGCGGCCAGCTCGGCCTTCTGCGCGCGCCCGACGGTCGGCTCACCCTGTCCGCGCCGGCTGCCCGTTTCCTCGACGGCGCGCCGTCGCGCGTGCCCATCGTCAGTGGCGGCGCCGGCGACCTGGAGCTGCCGGGGGGCAACGTTCGCCTGGACGGCGGCGCCGAGCCGCTGCCACAGATCGGCGCCCGCCTGGCCGCGCAGCACGGTTATGACGTCGCCCTCCTGCTCGTCGACAGCCCGGCGCCGGCGCGCACGCTGGCCTCGATGCTCGTCGAGGCACGGCTGCACGGCGCGTGGCCGGTCGTCGACGTCAGCGTCAAGGCAGCCAGGTGGGCCGGCGCCCTCGATGAGGGCCCGACGGTGGTGATCGTGCGCGGCGAAGAGGTGCCGGCGGAGATCGCGGCGCTGCCGGCGCTATGAGTGCGGCGCGGGTGGCGCTGGCGGCGCTCCTGGTGGCGGCGCTCGTCGTTGCGCTCGGATTCTTCCTCTGGCGCGGGCTGCACCCGGCCGCGGCGCCGGCGCCTTCCGCAGCGCCCCCGGCACCGGCGGCTGCCGCCAAATCCCCGCCCCGACCGGCGCCCGCGCCGGGGGCGCAGCTCGGCCCCGCCGACGGCGGGCGACCGGCGCGGGCGCGCGCGGTCCTGTCGGCGGCGTGGGGCGGCGGCGCCGGCCAGCTCGGTCACCGCAGCGATCCCGAGTCGGTGACCGAAGGTCCGATGAGCTTCTTCGTCGACGGTCGCGGCGTCGTCGTCCTCGACAACGTCAACCGCCGCATCGCGCGCTTCGACACCCACGGCCACCCGCTGCCGCCGATCGCGCTCGACACCGACGCCGCGCAGGATCTGGCGCGCGCGCGCGACCGCATCGGCGTGCTCGACCGCCTGCACGACAAGCGCGTCACCCTCTACGACAGCGACGGCACGACGCGCGCGACGCTGCCGCTCGCCGGCCCGGGCATCGGCGAGCCGGCGGCGGTCACCGGCCTGTTCGGCGACCGCGACGGCGCGCTCTACATCGAGCGCGAGCACGGCGCCTGGCTGCGCCTGGCCGATCCCAGCGGCGCTGCCGATCCGTCGCGCGCCGCGGCGCCCGGCCGCCCGACCCGCGACGGCCGCTTCGTCTCGGCCGCGATCGTCGATCGCGCTGCCGGCCGCGCCCGCGTCTCGCTCTTCGCGGGCGCCGAAGACCCTGCCGCGTGGCAAGCAACCGTCGACTTCGGAGCGCCGCTCATGTTCCTCGCGCTCCTCGACAGCGACGCCGCCGGTCGTATCTACATCGGCGCGCACACCGGCCGCGAAGCAACGGCGCCGCCCTACGCCATCGGAGACGAGTCGTTGACGCTGGTGGCGCTCACGCCCGACGGCAGCGAGGCGGGCCGCTTGACCCTGCCGGCGCCGCCGCCACGGGAGGAGTCGTTCCGTGATCTGTACGTGGGCGACGACGGCACCATCTACTGGATGCGGCGCACGACCGCCGGCGTCGTCGTCGAGGCCTACCGGATCTAGGGGCTACTTCTTGCCCGTCTTCTTCTTGGCGGCGCGGGCGCGACGCTTCTTGGTGCCGTAGCCGACCTTGGGGTGCGCGCCCTTCTTGCGCGTGCGCTTTGCCTTCACCCACTTCTTGTGAGCCTTGGACCGCTGCTTGACCCGACGTTTGGTTCGGCGCGCCATGTGTCATTGCCTCCGACGGCGCACATTAGCAAATTCAGATCTCGTCGCGCCACTTTTGCGCCGCCTGCCGATCGACGAGCCAGCGCTGATCGATCGCGCGCACGAGCTGAATCGGCACCGTGCCGGGCGGCGACCGCAGCGCCTTCGCCAGCGCCTCCGCCTTCTGGGTGCCCACCGCCGTGATGAGGACGTGCGCCGCCGCCGACAGGACCGGCGCCGTCAGCGTCACCCGCCAGCTGTCGAGCTTGTCGACGTGCACCGCCGCCGCCAGCGTGCGCGTCTCGGTCAGCACCGGCGTGCCCGGAAACAGCGACGCCGTGTGTCCGTCCGGCCCCATGCCGAGAAGGACGAGATCGAGGCGCGGCGGATCGCCGAGACGCGCCAAGGTCTGCTGATACTGCGCCGCCGCCTCCGCGGGTGGCCGCTCGCCGGCGACGCGGTGCACCCGATCGGCGCCGAGCGGCACGTGATCGAGCAGCGCCTCGCGTGCCATGCGATAGTTGGAGTCGGGGTGATCGGGCGGCACGCAGCGCTCGTCGCCGAAGAAGATCTCGACCCGCGGCCAATCGACGCGCTCGCGATAGGCCGGCGACGCCAGCAGGCGATACATCGCCTTGGGCGTGGAGCCGCCGGCGAGCGCCACCCGCGCCACCGCCGCATCGGCGAGCACGCCGGCGACGATGGCCACGAACGCCTCGGCCGCCGCCTGCGCCACCTCGCCGGCGTCATCGTAGACGAAGACGTCGCCGCGCTCGGTCCGCACCGGCGACACCGGCCCCCGGCGCGCGCTCACGGCTGCACCAGCTCGGCGGCCCGCGCCAGCGCCTCGCGAAACATGCTGTCGCGGCCGCGCGAGCCGAGCGCCGAGGCGAGCAGCTCCGCGTCCGAGTGGCTGCGCGCCGGCTGCGAGCGCGGCGGCATGTCGGGCCCGCTGACGCGGATGCTGGTGTCGCGCGCCAGCGACCAGACGTCCTTGCCCGCGTGCAGCTCGAGCGCGGCGACGCCGTGGTCGCCGCCCGGCTCCGTCGCCAGCTCGAGCGTCACCGTCTGCCCGTCCTTGCGCTTGGCCTGCCAGCGCCGTGTCGCCTTGTCGTCCCCGAGCCGCTGCGCCGCGCTCCAACCGAGGCGCGCCATCAGCCAGCCGAGCAGGAGCAGGCCGCGCGCCTGTGTGCCATGGATGTTCGATACCACGCGCACCCGATCGAGCCTGTAGAGCACGGCCGGGTCGCGCGGCGGATCGAACACCGCCGCGCACATCCCGCGCAAGGGCGAGATCCCGAGCCACGACAGATCGGTCAGCTGCAGCTCCGACTCGCTCCGGCCGAGCGCGCACAGCTCGCCCAGGTCCCGCTCGTCCGTCAGCCGCCGCGTGTCGACGATCAGGCGATCGGCCTGGTGCAGAAGCTCGCGCACCACCGGCCCCTTGGACGGCAACGACGACGTCCAGAACATCGCCGTCGGCGCATCGGAGAAGAGCAGCGCGCGCACCAGGGAGGGCACGCGCTCGATCGCCTTGCCCGAGGCCCAGAGCGTCACCTCGTCCGATCCCGACGCTGGTCCGCCGCCCTCGCGCCGCCGCCAGTTGGCCTCGACCCACGCCCGCAGCGCGTCGGGGGCGTCGGGCTCGACGCGGACGACGATGGTGCGCGCGGGAATGCGCTGCGACAGATCGTCGATCACGCGCTTGGCGGTGGTGAAGTGCGCCTCGCCCCGAACGTGGACCACCAGGTTCCACAGACAGGCGCGGGTGACGGCGTTCGGGATCTGCCCCGGGCGCGACTCGGCCGCGCGCCGCCACAGCACCGCCAGCTCGGCCTCGATGCGCTCCACCGGGACCTCGATGGCGCCGCCCTGCTCGAACAGCTGCAGGCGGTCGGTATCGTCGCTCACGGCTTTCTCCATACGCGCCCGTCGCCCTCGATCAAGCGGTCGGCCTCGGCCGGCCCCCAGGTGCCGGCTGCGTAGTTGGGAAACGGCGGCGCCGGCAGGGCGCGCCAGGCCTTCTCGATGCGATCGATCCATGCCCAGGAGGCCTCGACCTCGTCGCCGCGCGTGAACAGCGTGCCGTCGCCGAGCAGGCAGTCGAGGATCAGGCGCTCGTAGGCCTCGGGCGGCTCGGCGCCGAACGAGGTGCCGTAGCGGAACTCCATGGTCACGGGCGGAAGCTCCATCGTCGGGCCCGGCACCTTGGAGCCGAACTTGAGCGAGATGCCCTCGTCGGGCTGGATGCGGATCGACAGCACGTTCGGGCTCGTCGGCGAGCCGGCCGCGCGCCGCCTGCCCGAAGAGCGCGTGCGGCGCGCGCTTGAAGTGGATGGCGATCTCGGTGACGCGCTTGGGCATGCGCCTTGCCCGCGCGCAGGTAGAACGGCACGCCCGCCCAGCGCCAGTTGTCGATGAGCAGCTTGAGCGCGACGTAGGTCTCGATCGTCGAGTCCGTGGCCGACCCCCGGCTCCTCGCGATAGCGCGGATCATCTCCTGGCCGTTGACGAAGCCCGTGCCGTACTGCCCGCGCACGACGATGGCGCTCGATCTCCTCGGCGCGTCCGGCAGGGCCGGAGCGAGCGCAGCACCTTGAGCTTCTCGTCGCGCACCGCCGTCGGCCTCGAACGCCACCGGCGGCTCCATCGCCGATCAGGCAGAGGAACTGGAACATGTGGTTCTGCACCATGTCGCGCAAGATGCCGGCCTGCTCGAAGTAGCCGCCGCGCCCCTCGACGCCGATCGACTCGGCCACGGTGATCTGCACGTGGTCGACGTAGCGGTTGTTCCACAGCGGCTCGCAGATGCCGTTGGCGAAGCGGAACACCAGGATGTTCTGGACCGTCTCCTTGCCGAGGTAGTGATCGATGCGGTAGATCTGATCCTCGCGCAGCACGCTCGTGCACGACCTGGTTGAGCGCGCGCGCGCGTCTCCAGATCGCGGCCGAACGGCTTCTCGATGATGACGCGCGTGAACGGCCCCGTGCGCTCGCGGTTGATGAGGCCCGCGCGCGCCCAGATGCTTGACGATGACCGGGTACTCCGACGGCGGCGTCGACAGGTAGAAGACGCGGTTGCCCGGTGTCGCGCTCGCGGTCGATCTCGTCGAGCGCGCTTCTTCAGCCGCTCGTAGGTCGCCGGATCCTCGAAGGTGCCCGTCGACGTAGAAGATGCCGTCGGAGAAGGTCTTCCACAGCGCCTCCTCGACCGGGCGGCGGCGCGCGTACTTGTCGCGTCGACTCGCGCATCGCCTCGCGGAACGCGTCGTCGCCGATGGGCGCGGCGCGCGACGCCGACGACGTTGAAGCGTCGGCGGCAGCAGCCGATCGCGCGCCAGCGAATAGAGCGCCGGCACGAGCTTGCGCTTGGTCAGATCGCCCGAGGCGCCGAAGATCACCATCGTCGTCGGCGCGGGGATGCGCTCGCCTTGCAGCCCTTCGCGCAACGGGTTCGCCATCTCGTCCATGTCCGCCCTCAGTGGCTGTGCGTGAGATCCGGTTCGGGTTTCGTCAACAGCTCGCCCAACGGCTCGCTGCGCTCGTAGCCTTCGATCTTGCGCCGTTTGGGTCCGCCGCAGGTCGGGCAGCGCTCGACCGCTTCGCGCTTCTCCAGGTAAGACTGAACTACGTCGACCACCGTGGCATGGCTCCAGGTCAGCGGCGAGACCGACATCGGTGCATTGGTATAAGGGTTCACCTGCTCGGCGAGAACCCCCGACGGCAGCTTGCGCGAGTCGACCCACTCGAGAATTTCCACCGCCTCCTGCAGCTCCTCGACGGTCTTGGCCTTGTGCACGACGTGCAGCGCCAACCACATCGTGCAGATGAACCACGGATTGCCCGGCACGTTGGCGAGGTCGTGGCTGACCGCGTGGTAGTAGTCGCCCTCGTAGCGCGCCACGCCGCCGACCTCGGTCTTGCACCACAGCCGATCGCGGACCGCCTTCATCGTCGCCATCACGCGGGGATCGTCGGGCGCGTAGGCGCCGAAGGCGAAGGCGCCATAGAGCGACGCGTCGATGGTGGCGTCGACGGTGACGGCGCCGTCGTCGCCGACGTTGATCATGCGCGCGAAGCGGCCCAGCTCGGGACGCCACAGATGCGCGTCCATGCCGGCGCGGATCTCGCGCGCCGCCTCGGCGTAGCGCGCGGCGTGCGCGGCGTCGCCGAACGCGTGCGCGAACTCGGCGGCGGCGACCAGGCCGCCGTAGACCGCCGCGCAGGTGAAGGTCAGGATGCCGCGCCGCTCTTCCCACAGATCGTACGAGGGCGCCGGCAGCCGCGTGTGCGGCTCGCGGTAGGCGACCATGAACTCGGCGGCGCGGCGGATCAGGCGCCCGTAGAGCGGCTTGATGGCGTCGATGTCGCGGTAGCGCGAAAAGTGGCGCCACATCGCCCACACCACCAGCGCCGTCTCGTCCTCCTGGATCGGCAACTGCGGGCGCCCGAGCTTGATGTCGGCCTGCGTGCCCGACGGCGGCATCGCCTGTAGCGCGATCCAGGGATGCCAGGACGAAGCCAGCGACTTGTCCGGGTTGTACTTGTGCAGGAGGTAGCCGTCGCGGGTGATGACGTCGGCGCAGAACTGAAAGAACTTGAGCGACTTCTCCGGATAGCCGGCCATGTCGAGCGCGTGGGCGACGAGCGCGCCGTCGCGCGGCCAGACGTACGAATAGGTGTCGCGCGCGAAGTGGATGATGTCGGAGTCGTTGGCCGCGATGATCCCGCCGCCCTCGTCGATCTGCGTGGCGATGATGAGCAGCGACCGCTTGTACAGGTCGATCAGCGAGGGCGGCAGCCCGAAGAACTCGGTCGGCTCCTTGCCCACCCACAGCTTCCACCACGCCCGCGTGCGCTCGATGAACGACTCGGGCCCGCGCTGCACGACCTTGGCGTTCAGCTCCTTGGCGGCGTCCCACGCGTCCTGCCACGCCTTGGCCACGCACAGCCAGTAGTAGACGACGCCTTCGCCGCCGTTGCCGCCCACGCGCGTCGTCGCCGACACCACGCTATCGACGGCGCCCTGCGCGATCGGGTTCATGCCGAGGTTGCCGTCGTCCTCGGCGTCGCGCCAGGTGCCCTCGCGACCAGGGGCGCCCTTCTGCCCGATGGCGAAGCGCTCGATGCCGGCGCGCCCGTCGACCAGCACGTTGGCGAGGAAGTAACGCCAGCCCTTATAGTGGGTGACCGTCTTGGTCGCCGGATCGTAGGCCGCGGTGTCGCCGACGTCCGACTCCGAGATGCGAAAGTCGTGGTGCCAGTAGAGGCGCACCTCGCGCTCGCCGGCGGCGCGGTTGACGACGCGCACCTTGCGCACCAGCAGCGTCTCGTGAAAATCGACGCAGTCGCTGCAGTGCAGCACCAGGCCGAGCTCGTCGTGCGTGCAGACGACGTCGGTGACCAGCGTGTCGCGCTCGTAGCGCGACTCGATCTTCCAGCCCGTGTCGCGCCGCACCCAGGAGAACTTGCCGTCGACGAAGAGGCCGAAGCGGAACGGGTAGCCGCCGGCGTGGTTCTCCTTGCCGACGTTGGGATAATAGAGATCGCGCACGACGTAGTCGTCGTCGAACATCACCAGCAGACGCTCGTTGCCGATCGGAAGATCGCGGGGCATGGAGATCGACGACTGTATCGCAGATCGATGGCGAGCGGTCAGTGCGCCTGTGGCGGCCGTCCGCAGCCGAGGTTGGCCGGCAGCGCGACGTCGATCTTCTTGGGCGGCGGCAGACCGAGGCCGTTCATCAGCGTGATGAACTCGTCGCGCGTCCTTGTGGCGATGCGGCGGTTGCCGCGCTTCTCCTCGCCGATCGTCGACGAGGTGTGCCCCTGATAGTCGTGCGCGGGAAAGACCTGGGTGGCCTCGGGCAGCGTGAACAGGCGCGCGTGGATGCTGTCGTAGAGCGCCCCGGCGTCGCCGCCCTGAAAGTCGGTGCGGCCACAGGTGCCGATGAGCAGGGCGTCGCCGGTGAACACGCGGTCGCCGAGGACGAAGCTGAGCGACTCCGGCGTGTGGCCCGGCGTCTCGAGCACCTCGAGCTCCAGCTTGCCCAGGCGCAGCCGATCGCCCTGGCCCAGGCGCACCGCTTCGCACACCACCGGGCTGTCGCGGTGCACGACCGGCTTCGATCCGGTGCGCGCGGTCAGCTCGCCGCCGCCCGTGACGTGATCGGCGTGCACGTGGGTCTCGATCGTGTAGACGAGGCGGAGGCCGTGCGCGGCGACGCGAGCGAGATCGCGCTCGACCTCTTCGACAACCGGATCGATGAGCGCGGCCACGTGCGCCTCGTCGTCACCGAGGAGGTACGTATAGGTCGAAGATTCGGGATCGAACAGCTGCTCGAAGACCAGCGCCATGACCGTCGTGTACCGCAAAACGCGTGCACACGCCACGTGACGGCCGCTGCTTGGCGCAGTGCGTGCAAATTGGCCGGACCGAGGAGGAGGAGCTCATGAAGCGCATGCTGCTTGGTCTCGGGGCCGTCTCGCTTTTGGCACTGTCCGGTTGGGGCTGCGCGTCATCCGAACAGAAGAGCGCCGATTACCCCCAGTGGAGATCGGAGCGCGCGACCAACAAGGGCGACTACGACACGGCGCGCGGCGAACGGCCAGCCGACAAAGCGCCCGCCACCCCACCGAACGAGCCGCTCCCGTAGCGAGCGGCCAGCCGATCAATCGGCGCTGGCCATGCGGCGCAGCGCCTCGCGGTCCACGGCGCCGTCGCTGCCATGGGGGAGCGACTCGAGCGTGACCACGCGCGCCGGATGGCGCGGCACCGCGCGGCCCTCTCCGGCCACGAAGGCGTAGATCCGCTCTCCGGCGCCGTCGCGCACCGCCAACACCGCCGCCTCGCGCACGCCCGGCGTGGCGGCGATCGCCCGCTCGAGCGCCGCCGTGTCGACGCGATCGACGTCGTAGGCGCGCACCCAGCGCCGGCCGTCGCGCTCGACGAACGCCGCGGCCGTCGCCTCGGCGTCGTCGAGGTAGCCGAGCATCATCGTCGGCGCGTGCACCTCGAGGAGGTCGCCGTCGCGGCGCAGCTCCGCCCCCGCCAGCGGGCTCCACGCGGCGTCGCCCTCGGCGGCGGCGACCCGCAGCGCTTCGCCGGTGTCGAGAGCGCGCGCGATCCGGGCCCCGACGAACCGATCCTGCAGCCGCGCCGCCTCGCCCGCACCGACGACGACGACGCGCCCGACCGCTGCGCCCGCGATCGACAGCAGCGCCGGCATGCTGCCCGACAGGACGTTGGCGCCGAGCTCGGCCATCGCGCGCGCCTGGTCCGCGGGCGCGAGCGCGCCGACGAGCAGCAGCGCGCCGCCCGCGCGCAGCGTCGCCAGCGCGGTCGTCAGTACCGAGGCCTGTCCGAGAGGCCCGAAGAGCGGCAGCCGCGACGACGCCTCGAGCCCGACCTGGCGCCCGATCGCGTCGACGGCGATGCCGAGCCCGGCGCGCGAGTGCAGCGCGCGCCGCCCGCCGGCGTCGACGAGCAGGCAGGCCTCGGCGCCGAGCTCGCGCCGGCTCGGGTCGACCGCGACGACGTCGAGCCGATCGTCGGCCGCGTCACCGACGACGACCGCGAGCGCGCGGGCCCGAGCCGCCTCGACTTCCAGCGCCGCCGTCCCGCGCCGCGGATCGAGCGGCAGCACCACGCCGCCCGCCTCCAGCACCGCCAGCACGCTGGCGACAAAGCCGGCCCCGTCGTCGACGGCGACGCCGATGATTCGGCGCGCCACATCGCCCACGCGCGCGCCGAGCGCCTGCATCACCGCCGACGAAGCCATCGCCAGCGTCGCGTAGGTCATCTGCTCGCCGCCCGGACGCACCAGCGCCGGCGCATCCTCGGCGGCCCGCTCGGCGATGAAGCTCAGCACGCGCGCAACCTAGCACTGCCGCCGCACGCGTCCCAGTCCGACTGCACAGGGGTCGACGCACCTGGGGCCAGACTCCCCAAGGGCTTTCGAGACCCCGCCGTAAGCAACTGATTTGACTTTACAATAATTGGGCGCCAGGTTTGCATTGCGCCATGAGCGTGGTCCCGCCCACCAACTCTTCCGCGGCGATTCCTGTCGCGGGGGAGCAGCCCGGTATCCCCGGGCTGCCCCGCTCGGTCGCGTCCGACTCGCGCTATCGCGTGGTCGGCGAGATCGGCCGCGGCGGCATGGGCGTCGTCTACGAGGCGGTGCACCTCGAGACCGCCGAGCGCGTCGCCATCAAGACGCTGGCGTCGCGGCGCGAGGGGCTGCTCCGCTTCAAGAACGAGTACCGCCTCGCCTCGCGGCTGGCGCACCCGAACCTGGTCAGCCTGTTCGACCTGGTCATCGCCGACGACTGCTCCTACTTCGTCATGGAGCTGGCGCCGGGCGTCGACCTGCGCCGCTACGCCCGTACCCAGAGCGGCTGCAACCTCGGGCGCCTCTATGCCGCCTGTGCGCAGATCCTCGACGCGCTCGAGTGCCTGGCCACCGCCGGCATCGTGCACCGCGACCTCAAGCCGTCGAACATCATGATCTCCGATCGCGGCCACGTGAAGATTCTCGACTTCGGCCTCGCCGGGGCCGCCGACACGCCCGACTTCTCCGACGCCATGCTCGCCGGCACGCCGACCTACATGAGCCCCGAGCAGATCGACGGCCGCCCGCTCGACGCGCGCAGCGACCTCTACGCGCTCGGCACCGTCGTCTACGAGATGCTCTGCGGCGAGCCGCCACTTTCCGGACCGCAGCGGCAGGTGCTGAACGCGCAGCGCTATCAACACCCGCTGCCCCCCTCCGACCGCGTCGAGGGGGTCCCGCCCGATCTCGAGCTGTGGGTGCTGCGCCTTTTGGCCAAGCGTCCCGAGGAGCGCTTCGCCTCGCCGCGCGCCGCCCGCCAGGCGCTCGAGGCGTGCGGCGCGCCGGCGACGCCGGCGCGGCACCGCGCGCGCGAGTGGGGGTCGAACCAGTTTCCCGCGCTCACCGACGGCGGCATCGTCGGCCGCGCCACCGAGCGCGCCGTCCTCGTCGATCTGCTGGAGCGGACGCGCCACGCCACCTGCCACATGGCGCTCATCTCCGGCGAGTCGGGCATCGGCAAGAGCGCCCTGGCCGAGGCGATCCTCGACGAGGCGCGCGACGCCGGCTGCATCGTCCTGCGCGGTGCGTGCCGCGAGCACGAAGCGGTCACCTACAACGCGTTCGATCAGGTCGTCGACGGCGCCGCTGCGCTGCTCGAGCGCGCCGTGCAGAAGGGCGAGCTCGGCAAGGCGTCGCTCGCCGAGGCCATCGGCGACGATCTGGCCCTGCTGGCGCGGCTGTTCCCGGTCCTGCGCGAGCTGGCGACCGCCGAGGCCATCGAGTCGCTCCCCGCCGAGGTCGATCGCGAGCGCGCCTTCGCCGTGGTCAAACGGCTCGTCGGGCGCGTCGCCGCGCACCGCCCGCTGGTGCTGCTGCTCGACGACCTGCACTGGGCGGACGAAGACTCGCTGGCGCTGCTCGCCTACCTGTTGCACGCGCCCGCCGCGCCCGGCCTGTTCGTCATGGCGACCGCCTGGCCACCGGGCGAATCGGACGGCGAGGCGCTCGATCGCTTCCTGCGCACCCTGCGCCGCCCCGGCGGTGACGAGGTGCTGACGCAGCTGTGGCTGGGCCCTCTTTGTGCCGAGGACGGCGCGCGCGTGGTCGAGAGCGCGCTGCAGAAGTCGGCCGAGTTCGTGCCGGCCGCCGTGGAGCAGATCGGCAAGGAGGCGGCCGGCAACCCGTTCCTCCTGGTCGAGCTGGCGCGGCTGCACTCGGAGCACCCCGAGCTCGAGGTCCCGACGGTGTCGATGGTCGTGCGCCGCCGCTTGTCGATCCTCAACGTCGACGAGATGGCGCTGGTCGAGCTGGCGGCAATCACGCCGGGGCCCATCGACGCCGAGCTCTTGCGCGCGGCGCTGATGGAAGACTCGCGCGCGCTCTCGCTGGAAGGCGCCGGGCTACGCCGCCTGTGCGGGCTCAAGATCCTGCGCGAATCGAGCCGCCGCGGCACCTCGCTGGGCGACGAGCGCTACGACTTCTACCACAACCGGATCCGCGAGGCGATCAAGGCCGAGATCCCCGAGCCGCGCACGCGCATCCTGCACCGCCGCCTCGCCGAGACCATCGCCCAGCTGCGCCCGGAGGACGCCGAGTCGCTGGTGCGCGAGCTGCTCCTGGCCGGGCAAGAGGCGCGCGCCGCCGCGCACGCGGAGGCCGCCGCCGACTCGGCGCTGCGCAAGCTCGCCCACGCGCGCGCGGTCGATCTCTACCAACTGGCGCTGCGCCACTGCAAGGAGCCGGCGAAGGCAGCCTACCTGCGCTTGCGCCTGGCGCACTCGCTCGAAGGCGCCGGCCGCTTCCGCGACGCCATCGAGCACTACCGGCAGGGGCTGCAAGCAGCCGAGCTGCCGCCGATCGACCGCTTGTGGAACCAGACGCACCTCGCCAACTGCCTCATGGTCGACGGGGATCTCGAGGCGTCGGGCGTGCTCTCGCAGGAGGTGCTGGCGGCGCTGGGCCACTCGCCGGCGCGCCCGCGGATCCTGCGGCTCTTGTCGGTGGTGTGGCTGCTCGTCCGCGTCATCTTCGGGGGCCTGGTGAAGAAGCCGCCGCGGCCGGCGGACGATCCGGAGACCACCGTGCGGCTGTTCACCTATTCGATGGCCATCCCGCACTATCAGTTCACCTCGCGCAACCTGGAGCAGCTCGAGTTCGCGCTGCGCTATCGCCTTCTCGGAGCGCGCTCGCCCTCGCCCGAGGTGAGGCAGGAGGCCGAAGCGGTCTCGCTGATCCTGCTATTGCCGTTCGCGCACCTGGGCGGGCGCATCGACCGCCGCGTGCAGGCGCACTTCGACGCCCTCGAGGAGGGCGCGGCGCGCGTCGCTGGAGATCGCGCGCGCATGTGGCTGCCGCTGATGCGCGCGCTGTACGAGATGGTCTCGGGCCGCCCCGATCGCTCGATCCGGTGGTGGGACGAGTTTACCGAGCTGCGCATCGCCAAGGCGGGCTACCTGGCGCTGCAGCGGCAGAACGCGTTCTTCCTCGCCGGCGAGTACGACAAGTTCGTCACCGACGTGTCGCGCAGCGCCGCGCACCGCGGCGAGGCGCTGACGCCGCTCGACATCGTGCGCCTGGCCTACATCGAGCGCATGCGCGGCGACAAGGAGACCGCGTGGCGCCTGCTCGCCGATGTCGAGAGCGTCGATCCGGCCGAGCTGCCCTGGACGCACCGCTCGCTGTTCACCTATCAGCTGGTCGAGATGAAGCTGCTCGACGGCGACACCGAGGCGGCGGCGCGGCTGGCGCGCACCATGCTGCCGCGCATCCGCCGCGGGGCGCTGTCGCCGACGACCGGCGCGTTCGAGTGCGCCGACGGGGTGACCCGCGCCTTCCTCGCCGAGGCCAACCGGCTGGCGCGCATCGGCCAGCACGATGCCGCGCGCACGCTGGTCGAGGAGGCCGAGCGGGCGCTCAAGCAGACGCCCGCGCTCGAGCCGCCGCTGTTCGCGGCGCGCCTGCTCCACGATCGGGCCGTGGTCGCGCTCGCGCTCGGCCGCCACGACGAGGGGCTGGCGCTGCTCACGCTCGCCGAGGAGCGCTCGCGGGCCCGCGCCATCCCCTGCTTCCGCATGCGACTGCTCGAGGATCTGCTCGATGTCTTGCCGCCGTCGGATCCGCGTCGCAACGCCTTGTATGCCGAGGCCAACGCGATGTCGGCCGAGCGCAAGTTCACGCCCCGGCGCTGGCGCGCCCCCTGGCTGTTGCCGCTCGACGTCTGATCCTCACTTCGCCTGCGCCTGGACGTAGGCGAACCAGATCTGCGAGCCCGCCTTCTGGGACTCCGACAGGATGTCGATCTCCACCGCCTGCCCCGCATGAAGCCCCTGCGTCGGCGTGACCGTCACGGCGATGGTGTCGCCGGCGTGCGCCTCGCCGCCAGCGGGCTCGACCTCGGCGCCGTCGCTCGAGGCGAACCAGCGGATGAGCCCGACATCCCCATAGGCAAACACGTCGAGCCGCGCCGAAAGCGGGCTCGTCGAGCTGGGGGCCGCCACCAGCAGCGGCGGATCGAGCGCGACGTTCCAGTAGGGGCGATCCCAGCCCAGCGGCACGCACGGATCGATTGTGCCGTCGGCCGCGCGCGCGTCCGAGTAGAGCCGCTGCACCCAGTAGCGTCGCGGGGCGGCGTGCGTGGCATCGGGCGGCACGTCGACCGGCAGCGCCTGACCGAAGTTGCACAGATCCGCGATCTCCTGCCCGCCCGGGCTCTTGTCGACCAGGCCCGCGCTCGGCGCCGGGTCGCTCGCCGCCTCGGCGACTTCGTGGCTGAGGACGCGGGTGAGCTGATCGATCGGCTGACCGGCCTCGCCCTCGCAGCGCAGCGCGACCGAGTAGGCGACGGCGTCGGGCGAGCCCCCGCCGTGCGAGTGGTAGCCCGCGAAGACGTCGCAGCCGGCCGCGCCGCCCGCCGTCACCGCCGTATTGGGCGACACCAGGAACGCAACCTGCGTGTTGTCGCTGCGCGTGATCTGGCCGCTGGCGACGAGCGCGGTCGACAGCGCGCCGAGCTCCTCGTCGCTGAGCGTGGCCGGCGGCGGCGATGGAACGACGATCAGCCCGTGGGCCACGCCGGCGCCGATGCCGTATTCGCCGAGCGACGAGCGAAAGTAGTCGCTCTGCAGCATCCAGCCGAGAAAGTCGGCGGCCGCGGCGCCGATCGCCTCGTCGCCTTGCCAGACCACCGGCCAGACCTCGGGCGCCGCCTGCACCGGGATGGTGCCCGACGCCAGGCGCCACAGCGGCGGATGCTCCATCGGGCCGCGCGCCATGTCGGGCGCCGCGCCCGGCTCGGCGCCGCAGCCACAAACGAGCGCGATCGCGACCACGAGGCAACGGCCGAGCATGCCCCGATACCTTGCCACACTCGCGCAGATGCGCGTCAACGTCAGTGGTCGCAACCATTCGTGGTCGGAGGGGCTTCCCCCCCTTGCGGAGGGTCGAGGCCCCTGCCGCGGCCCCTCCGACGCGCGTTCAGCGTAGGTAAGTGTGTGGAACGGCGTTCGTGTCAACACGGCCTGACCCTTGCTGAGGTCCGGCAGCGTGCGCATGTCAGCCTTCGCCTTGTCCCTCGCGCTCGCCGGCTGCACCGGGGCGGCGGCAGGCCCGGGTGCGCTCGAGCAGGAGATCATCGGCGGCACCACGGACACGGCGGACAGCGCAGTCGTGCTCCTCTATATGACCATCCCCGGACAGCAGGGCGGCTCGCTGTGCACCGGCGAGGTGATCTCGCCGCACGTCGTGCTCACCGCCGCGCACTGCACCGGCGGCGAAGACCCGACGGTCACCAACGCCACCTGGCGCGTCTATCCCGGTCCCGATTTCTCCAAGGCGACCGCCGCCGATCTGCTCGCCGTCAAGGAAGCGCACTACAACCCGAAGTTCGACGTCAACAACCTGACCGGCGGCAACGACGTCGGCGTCGCCATCCTGGCCAACGCGCTGCCGGCGACGGTGGTGCCGCTGCCCTTCAACCGCACGTCGATGGACAGCGGCTTCGACGGCCAGCCGGTGCGCTTCGTCGGCTACGGCCTCGACAACGCCGCCGCGCAGACCGGCGCCGGCGTCAAACGCACGACCACCACCACGCTCAGCGACCACACTGCGCTGCTCGTCCACTTCGCCGACGGCACGCACGAGACCTGCAACGGCGACTCGGGCGGCCCCGCGTTCATGACCCTCGGCGGTAGGGAGACGATCGTCGGCCTGACCTCCTACGGCGACGTCAACTGCAACATGGGCGGTTACGACACGCGCGTCGACGCGATGGCCGCCTGGATCGACGGCTACGTCCAGGCAGCGGATCCCGGCTTTGGTAATTCCGGCGGCACGACGCCGCCGAATGGCAGTACGCCGCCGTCCCCCTCCGGCGGCGCGCAGTCTCCCCCGACGTCGTCCGCGACGCCGATGCCCCCCTCGTCGACGGGCGCGGGCGGCGTTGGGGCGAGCTGCGTTTCCGACAGCGACTGCCAGTCCGGCTTGTGCGGCCTGGCCGACAACGGCACGCACCAGTGCTTCGCGGCCGGGGCGAACCAGGTGCAGGGCGGCATGGGCTGCTCGATGACGACGCAGGGCCAGACCGGCGCCGGCAGCACGGCGGCGGCGCTGATGCTGATCCTCGCCCTCATCGTCAAGCTCGGGCGCGCGCGCGGGCGCCAACGGAGATGAGAATGAAGAGCGACGCGTTCAAACGAATCGCCGACGGTGCCGTGGTCACCGAGGACCGCGAGACCCGGGTCGCCGAGCTGACGGCGGCGCTGCCCGAAGCGCGCGTCATCAAGCAGATCTGCGACGATCACACGTCGCGCGTGATCACGTTCGAGCTTTTGACGGAGGAGCGCTAGTCAGCGCCGTCCACGCCTCGATGCGCTCGCGCTCGTCGTCGCGCAGGCCGACCAACTCCAGACCCGCCAGGTAGTGCCCGCCGTCGCGCTTGCACCAGGCGACGCGCGCCGACAAGGTCAGCGGCCCCGGCTCGCCCAGCTCCAGGCGCACCACCATCATCGTCCCGCTCTCGAGGTGCCCCGGCACGCGCAGCTTGATGCCGCCGGCCGATACCTCCTCGGTGAAGGTGGCGTGCAGCGAGCTCACCGGCGCCAGCTCGACCTTGAGCTTCTTCTGCGCGCGCTCGTGCTGCCGCGGCAGTTGCGGCGGCAGCGGCGGCGGCACCGACCGGGCCAACCGGGTGCGCAGCTCGCGCCAGCGCGTCTTCTCGGCCGCGTTGGCCGTCCGCTCCGACACCTTCAGGCTGAGAGCCTGAAACTCCGCCATCTCCTCCGGCGACCCCACGCCGTCATTTTAGCACGTAGTCACGTAGGAACTTGACGGCGATGGAGCCGTGCCCGATGAGCGCCTCGTTGAAGCTGCGCTGCTTGAACCTGGCGCCGACCTTCTTGCGATAGTCGCGCTCGAGCGTCTCGATCTCGTCGAGGCCGAGGAAGTACTGGCACAGCTGCGTCGAGTCGAGCTTGGCGCGCATGAGCTTCTTCTCCGCCTGCGCGCGCGCCTGGAAGCCCTCCTCGACCATGAAGCGCACGGCCTCGTCGTCGGTCATGTGGCCCGACTGCAGCTTGATGTCGAGGACGGTGTTGGCCGACGACGATCATCATGCCGATGAGGTCGTAGAAGCGGAAGCGATCGTTCTTGTCGCCGCCCCAGCCGAGCCCGACCATCAGCCCCTCGCCGTAGACCGCCCAGCCCTCGACCATCGGCGCCGTTCCACAGGACGGCGCGCAGCGGGTTCAAGTTGCGCTTGGAATAGAAGTACTGCGTGTGATGGCCCGGATAGGCCTCGTGCGCCGCGACGAGCTGGACCTGGTAGTCGTTCTGCCCGCGCAGGTAGGACTCGACGCGGTCGGCGCGGCCAGGTCGGATCGATCGGATCGACGTAGTAGGTCGCGTGCCACTTGGGATTGCGTCAGCAGCACGCCCGGCGCCAGGTACTCGGCGGCCGACGGCGCCGCGCTTGAACGCGGGCATCGGCTCGACGCGCAGGGTGTCCCGCGGCGGCAGCGCCGAGCAGGTCGTGCTTCTCGATGAACGCGCGCAGGGCGTCGAGGTTGCGCGCGTGCGCCGCGACCAGCTCGTCGGGCTTGGGGTGGTCCTTGGAGATCTCGTCGACGACGCGCTGGATCACCTTCTGCTGCTCGGTCGCGCTCGGCGTCGGCGCCGGCGGCGGGCAGCGCCTCCTTCGGCCACAGCTGCAGGTGCAGCTTGCGGCACACGACGTAGAGCTGCGCACGCGCCGCGGCGAACGCGGCCTCGGCGCGCGGGCAACAGCTCGGCCGGCGTCATCTTGGTCTGCAGCGCGAGCGGGAACTTCTTGCCGTAGAGCGCGGCGCCGAGGCGCCAGTCGCCGTCCGCGTGTGGCAGAAGCTCGGTCTCGAGAAACTTCTGGTAGCGCTCGAGCGCCGCGACGCGCCGCCGCGTACGCGGGAGCGTCGCCGACGAAGGCGTGCACCTCGGTCTCGAAGAACTCGATGGTCCCCTGGTTCGCCTTGATGCCCTGCTCGGCGTAGATCCGGGGCGTACGCCGCTTGCCGTGCGGATGCAACAGCGCCGCCTCCTCCCCGGCGAGGAACCCGGGCAGCGCCCGGAGCTGCGCCAGGACCGATCCCTTGCGCTCGGCCTCGGGCGCGAAGTCGCCGTGGATGATGTCGCGACAGCCGCCCACCGACGATCTCGCGCGGGTCGTAATAGGGGAACGAGTCGTACAGCCGCGGGTCCCATTCCCAGTCGCGGATCTCGCCGCAGGTACAGCAGCTCGAGCGCGATGCCGTCGCCGAGGATCTGGGCGTCGGCGCGGCCGTCGTCGCCGAGGTCGCCGGCGGCGACGATCGCTTCCAGCTCCTTCTTCTGGGCGGCGAGCTCGGCCGCGCGTCGCCTGGTGGCGGCGGCGCTCAAGTCGCGGCAGGGCGCCGTCGAAGCGGTGATCGCCCATGAAGGTGGCCAGGTGCGGCTTGGCGCGGAACAGCCCGTCGAGGTAGCGCTTGACGAGGTGGTCGAGCTTGCCGGCGTTCTCACTGGCCGCGACCGGGCGGCACAGAACGCCTATCAATAGGAGGGAGAGCGCAGGTCTCATGCCGGCGGGTTATCAGATCCCCGTCGACATCTCCAGCATCTTGTCGATGGGCCGCTTGGCGGCGAGCCGCAGCGCCTCGTCCATCTCGATCGTGGGCGTCAGATCGCGCAGGCACAGGTAGAGCTTCTCCAGCGTGTTGCGCCGCATGTGCGGGCACTGGTTGCAGGCGCAGCTCTCGTCCTCGGGCGGCGCGGGGATCAGCGTCTTGTCCGGCGCGTCGCGCCTGCATCTGGTGGAGGACGCCCTCCTCGGTCGCGACGATCAGCGTCTGCGCCGGCGACGACACCGCGTACTTGATGAGCCCGGTCGTCGAGCCGATGTAGTTGGCGTGGCGCAGCACCGGCTCCTCGCACTCGGGGTGCGCGATCACCTCGGCGTCCGGATTGCGCACCATCAGCTCGATGAGCTTCTTCTCGCTGAACGTCTCGTGCACGATGCAGGTGCCCGGCCACACGACCATGTCGTCGCGGCCGGTCTGCTTCATCACGTAGCGCGCCGAGGTGCTTGTCGGGCGCGAAGATGATCGGCTGGTCCTTGGGGATCTGCTCGACGATCTTCACCGCGTTCGACGACGTGCAGATGACGTCCGACATCGCCTTCACCGCGGCCGAGCAGTTGATGTAGCTGACGACGAAGTGGCCGGGGTGCTGCTCGAGGAAGCGCGCGGAACTGATCGGGCGGGCAGCCGTCGGCGAGCGAGCAGCCGGCCGCCAGGTCGGGCAGCACGACGGTGCGCTCGGGGTTCAGGATCTTGGCCATCTCGGCCATGAAGTGCACGCCGCAGAAGGCGATGACGTCGGCGTTCGGTCTTCTGCGCCGCGCGGGCGAGGCCGAGCGAGTCGCCGACGTAGTCGGCGAGGTCCTGGATCTCCGACTCCTGGTAGTAGTGCGCCAGGATGACCGCGTTGCGCTCCTTCTTGAGGCGCTCGATCTCCTCCTCGAGCTTCCAGGCGGGCGGCAGGTCCGATCTTCGGCAACGGGCAGAGCCATGCGGCACAATATGCGTCAGTCCGACCTGGATCTGTCACGCCGTCGATCGACTCCATGACCGTTTTCAGGAGATCGTTCAGGCACCTGCGCGTCTCGGTGCGCAGGTTCGCCGAACTCGAGCCCGACGCGGTAGACCGTCTCGCCGTCGACCTCGACGGCGCGCTGGTGCACGACGCGCGCGCGCAGGATGAGCAGCTGATCGCCGGCGGTGTCGGGCACCGTGACCTCGAGCTCTTCGTAGAGCACGAGCGGATCGGCGACGGTCATCGCCAGCCCGCCGCGCGAGATGTCCTCGAGGATGGCGCGCAGCTCGCCGAGCTGGCCGTAGCGGATGTCCATGCGGCGCGACACGCGCGGCGAGCTGCGCTGGCCGCCGCCGGTCGCCGTCAGCAGCACCTCGATGAGATCGTTGAGCGGCTGGCGCATCGCCGGATCGACGGCGTCGAAGCGCACGGCTACGGTGTGGCCGTCGGTGCCCTCGGTGGAGCGGATGACCTCGGCCATCACCGTGATGTCCTCGCCCGATCAGCGACGGCAGGAACAGCTCGATGGTCTCGCCGACGCGGCCGACGGTGCACGGCGTCACGAAGCGCGCGCCGCCCTTGGAGAGATCGCGCAGCGTGGCTTCGACGTTGCCCTCGGGGGACGCGACCGTGATCGTCGTCGAGACGTGGATGCGCGCGTGGACGCGCTGCTCTTCATCCCCCATGAACGCTCGATCGTATCATCGTCGGTCGATCCGGTCGCCGCCCGCTCGTCGGGGCGCCGGTGGCGCGGCGTGCAGCGGATCCTCGGGCCAGAAGTGGCGCGGGTAGCGCCGCCCGAGCTCGCGTCGCAGCGCCGGGTAGTGGCGCTCCCAGAAGCCCGCGAGATCCGACGTGACCTGCACCGCGCGCTGATTCGGCGCCAGCAGGTGCAGTGTCAGCGGCACCCGTCCGCGCGCCGAGCGTCGGGCCCGCGGCCAGGCCGAAGAAGTCCTGCAGCCGCGAGGCGATGAACGGCGCCTGCCCGGCGGATACTGCACCGCGCACCTGCCGGCCGCCCGGCAGCGTGACCTGCTCGGGCGCCTCTTTGGCCAGCAGGCCCGCCGCCTGCGGCCCGAGCCGCGCCACCAGCGCGCCGAGCAAGCCAGCCTCGCGCAGCTCGGCGAAGCTGTCGCGCCCGAGGCACAGCTCGGCGAGCGTGGCGTCGAGCTCGGCCTCGCCTACCTCGGGCAGCCCGGCCTCCGGCAGGTGCGCGCGCACGAACGCGACGCGCCCGCGCAGCCGCTCCAGCGTCCTCGGCGTCGACGAACGCGTGCGTCCCGCGCGCGCGCGCCGCCTCGTACAGGGCGCGCGCGACCGCGGCGCCGTCGACGCTCGGCGAGCTGCGACGGCCAGGCGCGCCGCTCGTCGAGCACGAGCGCGTCGTAGCGTCATGCGCTCGACGACCTCGACGCGCTCGGCGGCCGCGTTCCACTCGTAAGCCGCGCACCTCGCGCATGACGATCGGCCGCGACGTCGATCAGCCAATCGGGCTCGATGGCGGTCGACGCTGCGCGCCACGATGGCGCCCGACGGCGCGATCGCTGCGCTGCTCGGCGTCGACGACGACCATCAGCTCGGCGTCGCGCACCACGCTCGCCTCGCTGAGCTGCGCCGTGCCGCCGCCCGACGAGCAGCAGCTCCGGCTCGCCCTTGCGCCGCCGCCGCGCCACGCGATCGGGATAGCCGGCGAGGATGCTCTGCCGCAGCGCCGCGTCGGGATCGTCCGCGCGTCCCGCCGCGCTCGACGAGCGGCTCGAGCTGCCGCCGCACGCGATCGATGGTCAGCGCCGCGCCGACGTCGAGCCCGAGCGAGCGCGCGCGATCCGGCTGCAGCCCGCCGCGCGCCGCCTCGGCGAAGCGATCGAGATCGGCGAGCAGATCCGAGTCGCCGCTCAGCTCGGCGCGTCGCGGCCGCTGCCACACGAGGTCGCGCTCGCCGAGCAGCGCCGCCACCACGCACGCCGTGCCGCCCCGACGCCGCGCGCCTCCGCCTCGACGACGAGCCGCGCCTGCCGCGGATGCAGCGGAAAGCGCAGCATGCGCCGCCCGAGCGCGGTGATCGCGTCACGCTCGTCGATCGCGCCGAGCCGCCGCAGCAGCGCGCGCGCCGCCTCGACCGCCGCGCGCCGGCGGCGCCTCGAGCCACGCGAGCTCGTCGACGCGCACGCCCGACGACGCCAGCAGCAGCATCGGCTCGGCGAGATCGAGCCGCCGCATCTCGGGCGCATCGTGCATCGGACGCGTGTCGTGATCGTGCTGCGTGTACAGCCGCACGGCACCGCCCCGGCCGCATTCGCCCGGCGCGTCCCGCGCGCTGCGTCGCCGAGGCGCGCGAGATCGCGCTGCACCTTGAGCGTCGGCACGCCCGACCACGGCGAGTGCGACGCCACGCGCGCCAGCCCACTGTCGATCACCGCGACGACGCCCTCGATCGTGACCGACGTCTCGGCCACGTTGGTCGACAGGATCACCTTGCGCCGCGGACCCGGCGCCACCGCGCGATCCTGCTCCTCCGGCGTGAGGTCGCCGTGCAGCGGGACGACGTCGATGCCCGCCGCCGCCGCGACGCTCGGCGCACGCCGCCTGCGCCTTGCGAATCTCCGCCGCGCCCGGCAGGAACACGAGCACGTCCCCGTCGAGCCCGTCGGCGACGAGCTTGCGCAGCGCCGCCGCGACGTCGCTCTCGAGCGCGTCGGCTCGGTCGCTGCGGCGGCCGCGCCGCATATTCGATCGTCACGTCGAACCGCCGCCCCTCGGCACGCAGCGACGGACAGCCGAGAAAGCCGGCGATCGGCTCCGCGTCGAGCGTCGCCGACATCACCACCAGCTTCAGGTCCTGCCGTCGCGCCTGCAGGCGACGCAGCAGCGCCAGCGCCACGTCACCCTGCAGGTGCCGCTCGTGGAACTCGTCGAGCAGCACCGCACCGACGCCCCGCAGCTCCGGATCCGACAGCAGCCGGCGCGTCAGCACGCCCTCGGTCACGAACACGACCCGCGTGCGCGCCGACACGCGCATCGTCGAAGCGCACGCGATAGCCGACCGCTCGCCCACCCGCTCGCCCAGCTCCTCGCGCCACGCGTCGCGCCGCCATGCGCGCCGCCAGCCGCCGCGGCTCGAGCACGAGGATCTCGCCCTCGACGCCGGCGTCGAGCAGCGCCCGCGGCACGCGCGTCGTCTTGCCCGCGCCCGGCGGCGCCTCGAGCACCACGCTCGGCGTCCCTTGCAGCGACGCGACGATGTCGGGAATCAGCGGATCGATCGGCAGCGGCACGAGTGCCGTGCGCGCGGAGGGCGCCACCGAAGCTACTTCTGCTTCGCGCGCGCCTCGGCGATCTGCTGCCGACGCTGCTTCTTCTCCGCCTTCAGTCGCGACTGCTTCGTCCGCCGCTTGGCTGCGGCGCTATCGTGGTGCCGTTGCGGGATGCTTCATCGACATGGGGCTTCTCCTTGCCCCTTTCGTAGCGTCTCCGCCGCGCCGTTACAAGCACCGCGAATAGCCGCACTCCAGACACACCGTACAAGCCCCCTGATGCGACGGCGGCATCGGCGCGCCGCACTCGGGACAGGGACGCCCCTCCACCTCCTTGGCCAGCTCCACCGTCGACTCCCGCCCTGCTCCGCGCGCGGTCTCGCCGAACGACAGCACCTGCTCGTCGCGGCTGCCGTCGCGATACACCGTCACGCCCTTGCACCCGAGCCGTACGCCTCGCGATAGGCCGCCTCGACCTCCTCCACCGTCGCCGTGCGCGGAAAGTTGATGGTCTTCGAGACCGCGTTGTGCACGTGCCGCTGAAACGCCGCCTGCATGCGCAGGTGCCACTCGGGCGCCACGTCGTACGCCGTCGCGAACAGCCGCTGCGCCTCGGCCGGCACCTCCTCCATGCCGCGCACCGACCCGCGATCGGCCACGCGCTTCATGAGCGTCGTCCGAGTACCAGCCGCCGTCGCGCGCCGCCGCGACGAACAGCGGGTGCACGTCGACGAGCCGCTCGCCGTCGAGCACCTGGCGCACGAACGAGACCGCGTAGAGCGGCTCGATCCCGCCCGAGCAACCGGCGAGGATGCTGAGCGTCCCCGTCGGCGCGATGGTCGTCGTCGTCGCGTTGCGCAGCGGCGGCGAGCCTCGCCGCTCCCAGCGCGATCCCTTCCAGTTGGCGAACGGCCCCCGCTCGCGCGCCAGCTCGGCCGAGGCCGCTGGCGCGTGCTCCTCGATGAAGCGCGGCCAGCTCGTCCGCCACGCCGAGCGCCGCGTCCGAGTCGTAGGCGATGCCCATGCGAATGAGCGCGTCGGCGAAGCCCATGACGCCGAGCCCGATCTTGCGATTGTCGCGCGTGATCCGCTTCGATCTGCGGCAACGGATAGTGGTTCACGTCGATGACGTCGTCGAGGAAGCGCACGCCGAGGGCCACTCGCTCGGCGAGCCGCGTCCAGTCGATCCTGCCGGTCGACCACGAGCTTGCCGACGTCGATCGACGCCAGGTTGCACGCCTCGAACGGCAAGAGCGGCAGCTCGCCGCAGGGATTGGTCGACTCCATCTCGCCCAGCGCCGGCGTCGGATTCACCGCGTTGATGCGATCGATGAAGATGACGCCGGGCTCGCCGCTCTTCCATGCCAGCTGCGCGATGAGCTGCCACACCCGCCGCGCATCGAGCCGCCGCACCTCGGCGCCGCTGCGCGGGTTGCGCAGCGCGTACTCCCCGCCCGCATCGAGCGCGCGCATGAACTCGTCGGTGATCGCCACCGAGACGTTGAAGTTGCGCAGCCGCCGCGGGTCCGATCTTGGCGCTGATGAACTCGAGCACGTCGGGATGATCGACGCGCAGGATGCCCATGTTGGCGCCGCGGCGCACGCCGCCCTGACGGATGGCGTCGGTGGCGGTGTTGAACACCTCGATGAACGAGACCGGTCCCGACGCCACACCCATGGTCGAGCGCACCACGTCGCCTGACGGGCGCAGGCGCGAGAACGCGAAGCCGGTGCCGCCGCCGGTCTGCTGGATCATCGCCGCCCATTTCACGGCGTCGAAGATCTCGGGCATGGCGTCCCCGACCGGCAGCACGAAGCAGGCCGAGAGCTGCCCCGCCGGCTTGCCGGCGTTCATCAGCGTCGGCGAGTTCGGCAGGAACTCGAGCCGTGCCATCGCGTCGTAGAACTTCTCCTCCCACCTCGCCCCGTCGCCGCCATGGCGCTCTTCGGCAACCGCGACGGCGCCGGCCACGCGATGGAGCAGCTCATCAGGCGTCTCGACGACCCGCCCCTCTTCGTCGCGACGAAGGTAACGGCGCGCGAGCACCGTCCGCGCATTTTCGGTCCACGGCGTAGACCCATGCGATGCAGCCCGGGGCAGCATCCCCACAACCTAAGACTGAACATCCGCACAGTCAAGGACCGTGCGAAAAAAATGTTTTTCGCCGGGCCACGCAACTTCTCCCGGCCGCCGACGATAAGTGTCTCCGCATGGTGGGAGGTGCGTCGATGCGGAGGCCATTCTTGACAGGATCGCGGGCAAGGAAGGATGATCGACGGGCGGCGACCTGGTTGATGACCGTCTTCTCGATTGCAGCAGCAATACCCCCGGTGCCGGCGCGAGCCGACGAGCGGGTGCCGCCAACATTAATAGAGCGCGCGCTACAAGATGACGTCCCGGGCGGCCGCCGTCGGAGCGCGCCATCGCGATCTCCACCTGGCTGCCCGACCTGCGAATAAGAGCGATCCTCGACGAGGGCGCCTGGCCCGGCACGAGCCGCCTCGAGACCACGCTCCTCGGCGAGCTCGCCTGGCCGCTGGGGCGCAAAGCGCCCGTCCGGGACGCGGTCGCCGGCGCGCGCGACCGCCGGCAGCGATCGGCCGCGCGCGAGTCGCTGGTCGAGCGCATCGCCGCCGCCTGGCATGCGCGCACGATCGCCGACGCCGGTGACCCGGTCGCCGCGCGGCTGGCCGAGGAAGAGGCGGACGCGACCATCGACGCGCTCGTGGGCGACGGCGCCGAGGACGCACCGTGAAGGCGGCGCTCTTGACCGCGATGCTGCTGGTCGCCGCGCCGGCGACGGCAGCGGATCTGTCGGTGCTCGCACGCTTTGCCGGCGAGCCGTCGGTGCGCGAGCTGCAACGCGCGGCGGCGCGGCTGGCCGAGGTGCGCCCAGAGCTGGTGCGCTCATGGCTGCGACGCGCCGGCAAGGCAGCGCTCCTGCCGACGGTGCGCGTGAGCGTCGGACGCGGTCTGGGCGAGCTGACGCGTGACAGCACGACGCCGGTCTACACGGTGAGCGACAATTGGCACTTCGAGATCGAAGCGAGCTGGTCGCTCGATCGCCTCGTCTTCGATCGCAACGAGGTGCTGGCCGGCCGCGAGGCGCAGCGCCTGGCGAGCCATCGCGAAGAGCTGCTGACGCGCGTTGCGCAGCTCTACTATGCCCGACGGCGGCTGCAGGTCGATGCCGTGCTGCAGCCGGGCGCCCCCGCCGCCGTCGATCGTGCGCTCGAGATCGATGAGCTGACCGCGGTGCTCGACGGCCTGACCGACAACGCGCTCACGAAGGGAAAGCGAAGCCCATGACGGAGAAGCGCCAACACGCACGCTACGCCATCGAGCTGGACGCCGAGATCACGGTCGCCGGCATGTCGGTGGCGGGACGGACGCACGACATCTCGCGCGGAGGCTTCTGCATGCTCGCCCGGCAATCGGTGCCGGTAGGGGCCAGCGGCGAGGTGAAGCTGGCCCTGGTGTTCTCCGAGACCGAGTTCTCCGAGCACTTGACGCTGGCGGCGATGACGGTCTGGTGCACGCCGATGAAGGGTGCTTATCAGATCGGTGTGAAGTTTGCGCCGCTCGACGAGCAGAGCCGCGGTTACCTCGACCTGTTCATCAAATTTCTCGACGGCGACGACGCCGACGACGAAGACGCCACGGAGTAGACATGAGCCAGACCAGTCCCCAGGCGCGCGCCCCGCGCTTCAACATCCGTCTGTCGGCCGAGCTCGGCGTCGACGCGCACCGGTTGACCGGGACGACGCGCAACCTGTCGACCGGCGGCGTTTGCGTCGAGATCGACCGGCCGATCGCCGAGGGCAAGCCGATCCGCGTGACCCTGTTCGTCGTCGAGGATGACGTCGAAGCCGAGGGCGCTCGCGGGCTCGAGCTGACCGGCACGGTCCAATGGGTGGCCGAAGGCGATCGGAACTACGCCGTCGGCATCAAGTTCAGCAACCTGAACGCCGCGCAGACGACCGCGCTCGGCCACGCGCTCAAAGCCGTCGGCGAGCCACCGCCTTAACCCTTACAGGGCGGCGAGGATCGCGTCGGCGACGCGCATGCCGTCGACGGCCGCGGAGACGATACCGCCGGCGTAGCCGGCGCCTTCGCCGGCGGGATAGAGCCCGCGGTGGGTCGGCGAGACGAGCGCATCGTCGCGCACCACCCGCACGGGTGAGCTGGTGCGCGTCTCGACGCCGACGAGCTGGGCGTCGGCGCCGACGAAACCAGGCATGGTTCTTTGAAAACGAGAGAGCGCGCGCTCGAGCGCGTCGCCGACGAACGGCGGTAGCGCCGCCCGCACGTCACCGCCAGCGACTCGCGGGCGGTAGCTCGAGCCGAGCGGCGCGGTGGTGGGGCGGCGCGCGACGAAGTCGGGCAGTCGCTGCGCAGGAGCGACGAAGCCGCCGCCGCCGAGCGTAAACGCCTGCCGCTCGATCGCGCGCTGCAGCTCGATACCGGCCAGCGGCCCCTCGCCGAAGCGGCCGAGGTAGTCGCGCGGCTCGACGCTGACCACCAGCGCCGCGTTGGCGAACGGCGAGTCGCGCCGCTTGAGGCTCATGCCGTTGACGCACAGGGCGCCCTGCTCCGTCGACGAATCGACGATCCAGCCGCCCGGGCACATGCAGAAGCTATACACGCCACGGTCTCCGGCGTCAGGCGTCGGCACCGTCGCGGTCAAGTGGTAGAACGCCGCCGGCAGCCGCGGATGGCCGTGGGCGCGGCCGTACTGGATGCGATCGATGAGCGGCTGCGGATGCTCGACGCGCGCGCCGACGGCGAACGCCTTGGGCTCGAGCGCGACCCCGCGTCGCTGCAACAGCTCGTAGATTGGCCGCGCCGAATGGCCGACGGCGAGCACCACCGCGTCCCCGACCAGCTCGCGGCCAGAGGCGCAGCGGACGCCGCGCGACCCGGCCGCCGCTGAGGAGCAGATCGACGACGCCGTCGGACCAGACGTAGCTGGCGCCGCGCGCTTCGAGATCCGCGCGCTGCGCCATCAGGATCTTCGGTAGCCGGTTGGAGCCGACGTGAGGCCGCGACTCGACCAGGATCTCGGGATCGGCGCCATGGGTGCACGAGGGCGCGCAAAACGCTTCGCACCGCGCGCCGGTCCTTGGTGCGCGTGTAGAGCTTGCCGTCGGAAAAGGTGCCGGCGCCGCCTTCGCCGAAGCAGTAGTTGGAGTCGGGATCGAGGGCGCCGCGCTGCGTGAGCGCCGCCAGATCGTGACGGCGCGGCTGCACGGGCTTGCCGATGTCGACGAGGGTGACACGCGCGCCGGCGTCGGTGAGACGCAACGCCGCATAGGTGCCGCACGGCCCGGTGCCGACGACGATCACGTGCGCACCGGCACGCGCCCGCAGCGGCGGCGGCAGCACCTCCTCGCTCGTCGGTCGACGGCGCGTCGGCGGGCCAGATCACGACCTCGAGGTGGAAGCCGATCGGGTGGCCCTTGCGCGCGTCGAGCGAGCGACGCACGACCGTGACCCGGACCGCCGACGGCTCGTAGCCGGCGACGCGCGCCGCGTGCGCGACCGCTTCGGCCTCCGGCTCGTCCAGCGGCGCGAAGATCTGCAGCGTGCGCAGAGGCGTCACGGGCGTATGCGGTATCACACTCCCCAGCGATTTGCCGTGCGCAATACAATGCGCACCCATTGGCCCGTTGTGACGGCTGGCTGCGTAGCCAGGTTCGCGGAATGATGGTTCGACCTGTAGCTAATCGATTGATTTCATAACACTGCGTTACCTGTCAGAAATTCGGCACGTCGCCGTGCAAACTCGCGACGGCGACACGCTCTGCATCGGTGACGGGAGCGAGGGAGGATTCGTGACCATGGCCCAACTGTTGGATCGTGACGCGTTGCAGCCGCAGGCCCGCGGCGAGCGCGAAAAGGCGATCAAGATTCTGGCGAAGAGCATCTATCGCCAGATGCGCGAGAGCGGCTACGACACCCGCGAGATCGTCGCGCTGTCGAGCGAGCTCATCGGCCTCATCACGACGGACATCAAGCCCGACACCTCCTCGAAGTAGCCGTTCTCGGATCCCCCGAAAAATCGCCATTCCATCCTGTTGACGTCGGCGGCACCCGGCACTATGGTCCTGCCCGACGGAGGACAACCAAGACATGGCAACTCGCATCGGAATCAACGGTTTCGGTCGCATCGGGCGCTCGTTCGTGCGCGCATGGCAAGAGGCCGGCTATCCCAGCGAGCTCGAGATCGTCGCAGTCAACGACCTCACCGACGCCAAGACGCTCGGCGCACCTGCTCCGCACGACTCGGTGCACGGCCACTACCCCGGCGAAGTGCGCTCGAGCGACGGCAAGATCGTCGTCGACGGCAAGACCATCACCGTGCTCGCCGAGAAGGACCCGGCCAAGATTCCGTGGAACGAGCACGGCGTCGACATCGTCATCGAGTCGACCGGCCGCTTCACCGACGGCGACAAGGCCAAGCTGCACCTCAACGGCAGGCGTCAAGAAGGTCCTCATCTCGGCGCCGGCCAAGGGCCAGGACGTCACGCTCGCCGTCGGCATCAACCTCGAGAGCTACGACGCCGAGCAAGCACCACATCATCTCCAACGCGTCGTGCACGACCAACTGCCTGGCGCCGGTCGCCAAGGTGCTGCACGAGACCTTCGGCATCGTCAACGGCCTGATGACCACGGTGCACTCGTACACCAACGACCAGGTCGATCCTCGACCTGCCGCACAAGGACCTGCGCCGCGCGCGCGCCGCCGCGCTGTCGCATGATCCCGACCTCGACGGGCGCGGCCAAGGCGCTGTCGGAGGTGCTGCCGGCGCTCAAGGGCAAGCTCGACGGCTTCGCGATGCGCGTGCCCACGCCGAACGTGTCGCTGGTCGACCTGACGGTCGCGCTGCGAGAAGCCCGTCGACCAAGGAGGCGATCAACGACGCCTTCAAGAAGGCGGCGCCGAGACCCGTCGTACAGGGCGTGCTCGCGGTCACCGACGAGCCGCTGGTCTCGATCGACTTCAACGGCGACGCGCACTCGGCGACCGTCGACCTGCTCGTCGACGATGGTGGTCGGCGACCTGGTCAAGGTCGTCGCCTGGTACGACAACGAGACGGGCTACGCCACGCGCCTGTTCGAGCTGGCCAGGTACGTCGCGCAAAAGGGCCTCTAGGCTCTCACGACAGGGTCGCCATGATCAAGTCCATCGCCGACCTGCCCGATCGAGGGCAGGCGGGTCTTCATCCGCGTCGACTTCAACGTGCCGCTGACGCCGGCCGCGCGGCGTCGCCGACGACACGCGCATCCGCGCGACCCTGCCGACCATCGAGCACGCGGTCGAGCGCGGCGCGCGCGTCGTCCTGGCGTCGCACCTGGGGCGGCCCAAGGGCAGCCGACGCCGGAGCTCTCGCTCGAGCCGGTGCGGCGCGCGCCTGGCCGAGCTGCTCGGCGCGGACGTGCTGCTCACCGACGAGGCCGGTCGGCGACGGCGCGCGCAAGGTGGTCAACGATCTGCGCGACGGCGACGGTCGCGCTGCTCGAGAACCTGCGCTTCTTCGCCGGGCGAGGAGGCCAACGACGAGGGCTTCGCGCGCGCGCTCGCCAGCTACGCCGACGTCTACGTCAACGACGCCTTCGGCACCGCGCACCGCGCGCACGCCTCGACGGTGGGCATGATCAAGTTCGTCGCCGGACAAGGGCGCCGGGCTTCCTGATGGAGCAAGGAGGTGCAGTTCCTCGGCAAGCTCCTCGGCGACGTCGAGCGGCCGTATCGTGGCCATCATCGGCGGCGCCAAGGTCTCGCGACAAGATCGGCGTGCTCGAGAACCTGCTCGGCCGCGTCGACGCGTTCCTCATCGGCGGCGCGATGGCCAACACCTTCCTCAAGGCCAAGGGCGGCGAGCTCGGGCAAGCTCGCGGGTCGAGGAGGACAAGCTGGCGCTGGCGCGCGCGTTCCTCGCGAAGGCCGAGGAGCGCAAGCGTCGAGGTGCTGCTGCCGTCGGACGTGGTGGCCGCGGCCAGCCTCGACGCCGACCGAGGGCACGATCGGTGCGCGCCGACGAGGTGCCGGAGGACCTGATGGCGCTCGACATCGGGCCCGAGACGGCGCGCGGCTTCGCCGACGCGATCGCGCGCGCGCAAGACGGTCTTCTGGAACGGCCCGATGGGCGTGTTCGAGAAGAAGCCGTTCGCCGCGCGGCACGCTCGCGGTCGCCAGGGCGGTGGCCGCGCGCGGCGGGCTCACGGTCGTCGGCGGCGGCGACTCGGTGGCGGCGGTCAACGAGGCGGGCGTCGCCGACCAGATCACGCACATCTCGACCGGCGGCGGCGCGTCGCTCGAGTTCCTCGAGGGCAAGACGCTGCCGGGCTCGCGGCGCTCGAGAGTCGACGAGGCCGATGGACGCGCACGGCGACCGTTCATCTGCGGCAACTGGAAGCTGCACAAGACCGATCGCCGAGTCGCTCGAGCTGGCGACCGCGGTGCAAGAACGCGCGTCGGCGCCGCTGCGCGACGTCGAGGTGGCGGTGGCGCCGGTGTTCACGGCGCTGCACGCGGTCGCCAAGCGGCTCGAGGGATCGGCCGGTCGGCGCTGGCGGCGCAGGACTGCTTCTGGGAGGACCAGGGCGCCTTCACCGGCGAGGTCTCGGCGCAGCTCGCTCGGACGTCGGCTGCAAGTACGTCATCGTCGGCCACTCCGAGCGGCGGCAGCTCTTCGGCGAGACCGACGCGGCGGTCAACCTCAAGGTGCGCGCGGCGCTGCGCGACGGGCTCGACCCCATCGTCTGCGTCGGCGAGACGCTGGCCGAGCGCGACGCCGGCGAGACGCTTCGGCCGTCGTCGGCGCGCAGCTCGACGGCGGCGCTCGCGGAGCTGACGCGACGACGAGCTGCGCGCGCTGGTCGATCGCCTACGAGCCGGTCTGGGCCATCGGCACCGGCCGCACGGCGACGCCCGCGCAGGCGCAAGAGGTGCATGCATTCATTCGCAGGCGAGCTCGCGCGAACGCTTCGGCGACGTCGCCCAGCGAGATGCGCATCCAGTACGGCGGCAGCGTCAAGCCGGACAACGCCGCGGCGCTGATGGCCCAGGCCGACATCGACGGCGCGCTGGTCGGTGGCGCGTCGCTGAAAGCGGATGACTTTCTCAAGATCGTGAAGTATAGGAAGCTACGCGGAATCATGATCACGCTTCTCACGATCATTCACGTCATCGTCTGCCTCTTCCTGATCCTCGTCGTGCTCCTGCAGGCCGGCAAGGGCGGCGGCATGGGCATCGCGTTCGGCTCCGTCGACGTCGTCGCAGGTGTTCGGCGGACGCGGCGCCGGGTCGTTCCTCGAGAAGCTGACCGCGGGCACGGCGATCGTCTTCATGCTGCACCTCGATCACGCTCGCCTACTTCGCCAGCCAGCTCGGACTCGTCGCGACTGCAGAAGCTGTCGGCGCAGAAGCAGGCGCAGCAGAAGAAGGACGCGCAGAAGGCGGCGGACGAGAAGGTGCAGAAGGACGCAGTGGAGCGCGCCAAGGCGCTCACCACGCCGCCGGCGACCGCGCCGGCACCGAGTGCGACGCCCGGCACGACGAGCGCGCCGAAGGCCAAGGAGGCGCCCGCCAAGTCGGACGAGCCGGTCAAGGCCGAGACGCCCGCCGCGAAGTCCAGGACGCCTGCCAAGCCCGAGGCGCCGGCCAAGTCCGGGGCGCCTGCCAAGCCCGAGGCGCCCGCCAAGTCCGGGGCGCCTGCCAAGTCCGGGGCGCCTACCAAGTCCGAGGTGCCTGCCGCCAAGTCGGAGTCGCCGGCAGCGAAGTCCGAGGCGCCCGGCAAGAAGGCTCCAGCCGCCACCGAGAAGCAGCCCGCGCCTCCCGCCCAGTAGCAGCCTTCCGCCCCCCGTCGCCTTCCACCTGGTAGCCTTCCGCCCGATCTCGCTCATACTGAGCGAGATGCGTTGGTTGCTCGCGCTCCTGCTGTCGGCCGCTGGATGCGCGGCTCCGCTCGCCATCGACCGCCAGGACCTGGTGCTCTCCCAGGTCGACGCCCACTACTGCACGTTCTACCCCAGCGACGGCGACCCCGACCTCAAGCACGACGCGGGCCTGCTGCGACCGCGGTTCGGGCTGCCCGCCATCGCCGAGGCGGGTCACTCGTTCTCCCTCGAGTGGCTGGAGCGCGGCGGGCCGGAGCCGATGCGCGCGGTGCTGTTGGCGCCCTCGGTGACCAACGCGGACGCCGAACGCTGCCTCGGCGGACAGGAGGTCGCCGGCTGCCACCGCGTCACGCTGTCTGCGGCCGAGCGCAAGCCCGTAGGCGAGGCGATGTGGGCGCGCGCGCAGGCGACGGTCGACGCGGCGCCGGGCGGCTACGATCTCTACGTCCACGCCGCGTGCGACGCCGCGACCCGCGCGCCGAGGGCGGTGTGGCTGCGCGCAGACGATCCGGCGAAGCTCGGCGAGGTGCACGTCGTTCATCTGTCGGACATTCACATCGGCAAACACATCGATGGCGTCGAAGCGCACCTTCTGCGCGTGATCGCAGAGACCAACGCGCTTCGGCCCGACCTCGTCGTCATCACCGGCGACATCGTCAATCAGGGGCTCGACGCCTCGCTGCAGCCAAAGGCGCGCGCACTACTGGAGAGGATCCAGGCGCCGGTGGCGATCGTGCTCGGGAACCACGACATCGGCTTCCGCTCCTTCGTCGGCGCCCAGTACGGCGCCGGCTGGGAAAACTTCGCGCGCACGTTCCACGCTTTCCTCGAGTTCGAGATCGATCTCGGCGGCTACCGCTTCGTCGGCTTCGATTCGGGGCCCTCCACGCTGTCGCCGCGCATCCTGACCCGCGGGCTGGCGCCCTCGACGCTGCGCAGCCTGCGCGCCCTCATCAACGCCGCCGCCACCGATGGCAGCCGCGGCGTGGTGCTGTTCAGCCACGCACCGTCGCGCGCGGTGCTGACGGGGGCCACGCCGGCGACCGGCGGCACCTTCGGTCACATGCAGAAGGGGCGCGTCGAGTTCGAGCGACTCCTGCTCGACGCGGCGGCGCGCGGGCAGCGGGTGTTGCATCTGGCTGGCCATACGCACTGGGACGACGTGTTCGAGGCCCGGCCCGAGGGCGGCAAGCTCGGGTTCGTTCGCTGGGCGGACGGCACCGGCGACGACGGGCTGACCCCGATCCATGGCAAGGCCGCGATGGTGACGACCCAAGCAGCGACGGTCGCCGGACCGTGGCCGAAGAAGAGCGCGCGCGGGTTCGGCTTTACGTACCTCGTGCTCGGCGACGGCGACCCCGAGGTCGCCTTCCACCGCCACGACGGCGGCGGCGACGGCGACGCCGCCATCGCGCAGCGCGATAGCCGACACTGAGCGTCACGCCGTCGAGGTTGGCCAGGGCGTGGCGCACCAGCGGCGTCCAGGCGTAGCCGACGCCGAGCTCGACGACCCCGGGGCCGGCGCGCACGAGCAGCCCGCCGCCGCCGGACAGGGACGGACCGCCGTCGTTGGTCGTCACGGCGGCGCCCGCGGGTGGGGCGCGGCGGACGCTTGCCCAGTGGCCGCCGGCGCCCGCGGCGAGGAAGAGCGTCGCGCGGGGGGAGACGGCGAAGCGCATCTCGGCGGCGAGGCGCAGGCCGAGGCCGCCGGCGCGGAGGTCGTCGCCCGCGAGCGCGCCGTTGGCGTAGCGGCCGTCGAGGTCGAGGCCGACGGCGAAGCGGCCGAGGCGGCGGCGCGCGGCGAGGACGCCGCCGCCGCCGACGAAGGTTCCGGAGTAGCGGCCGCTGAGCGCGGCTCCGAGCTCCCAGGGTGACAGCGGCGGCTCGCGCGCGGCGCGCAGCGACGCCCCCCCGAAGGGGGCCCCCCTTTGGGGGGCGACGGTGTCGAGGGCGCCGGCGGCGGCGTCCGTTGCGACGGCTGCGGGCCGAGGGCGATCGATCGCGCCGGTGGCGGCGTCGTCGTGGCCATGCGGATGCGCTGCTCGGCGCGATCGCCGGCGCCAAGGGCCGTCAACGTCACCTCGGCGCGCGCCTGCAGCCGCGCCGACGCGACGCCGGGGCGCAGCGCGATCGACGACAACGATCCGCCGCCCGTCACCGCCAGCTCCGGTGTCGTCGTGCCGGTGGCAAATGCCCAGACGGGCACCGGCTGCCCCGCCGCCACCTCCGCCGGCGCCAGCAAGAACACGCCGTCGGGAGGCGGCAGCTCGAGGGGGAGCTCCTGGGTGGTCGCGTTGCCGGCGGCGTCGATCGCAGTCACCGTCGCGTTGCGGTCGCCCGGCCACACCCACGCGGGCACGCGCGCATGGCCGGCGGCGTTGGCTCGCGCCACCGAGCGCCGCCCGTGCACGACGGCGACCACTTGTGCGCCGGGCTCGGTCTCGACAGGAATCTCGGTGCGGCCGACCAGTACCACCGTCGCGGCCGCCGCCTCGCCGCTCTGTTCGTCCCACGCGGCGAGCACGGCGAAGGTCGGCTTGCCTGCCGCTGGCGGGGCATAGCTGGCGGCGAAGCGGCCGTTGCCGAGCTCCCGCGCTCGCGACAGCGCCCCCGTGGAGCACCAGAGCCGCAGATGCGTCGCCGCCGACCCGGGCGCGGTCACCGTCACGGTCACCGTCGCCGGGGCGACGCCCTCCTCCATCTTGAGCTGCGCCGGCGCCACCAGGATGGTGATGGCGAGCGGCAATGCGCCGAGGCCCACCCGCCGATTGTCAGCATTCCTGGGGATCCCGCAAACTTGTCGAATTCTGCGCGCGCGGATACAATCGGTGTCGTGAGGCCCGACGCGTGATGGCCCTGCCCGCCGGAGTCAACGTCCGGCGCGCCCGACCCGGGGATGCGTCGCACGTGTTCGCGCTCGTCGACCAGCTCGGGTACCAACCCGACCACCGCGGCTTCGACGAGACCTTCGCGCAGGTGGTGCGCCACCCGGAGGCGGCGGTCTACGTCGCCGTCGAAGGGCTGCGGGTCATCGGCTACCTGTCGATGTCGCAACGGCCGCAGATTCGCCTGGGCGGGCGGGCCGCCTCCATCGACGAGCTGGTGGTGGACGAGCGACGGCGCGGCGAAGGCATCGGCACGGCGCTGCTTGGACGCCGCCATCAGCTACGCACGCGGGCTCGGCTGCAGGCGCGTCGATCTGTCGACCGCGCGCGCGCGCCAGAGCTACGAGCGCGGCTTCTACGTCAGCCACGGCTTCTCCGAGGTGGACTCGGCGCTGCTGCGCTTCGACCTCGTCAAACCGCGCCCGTGAAGATCCTCCTCGTCGACGACGATCCGGCGGTGCTCGACATGATGTCGCGCATGCTCGAGCATCGCGGCCACACGGTGCGCACCTGCGCCACGCCGTTCGGCGTCTCGGCGCAGGTCGTGCGCGATCCGCCCGACGTGGTGGTGCTCGACGTCATGATGCCGGGCCTCGGCGGCTCGGCGCTGGCGAGCCTGATCGCCAAGCTCGAGCTGCCGCAGCAGCCCAAGGTGCTCTTGTGGTCGGCGATGGACGATACGGCGTTGGCCGAGGCGGCGCGCGACGCGGGCGGCTTGCCGTGGATCAGCAAGGGCATGCGCGCGAGCGAGATCGCCGCCGCGATCGAGCGCCTCGCCGCCACGTGAGCCTCTTGCCGCTCCTGGTCCGACGAGCGCTGGTCGCCCTGATCGCCGCCGCCGGGCTGTGGGGCTGCAACCCGCGAGCCCCCGAGCCGGACATGGCACTGCCGCCGGACGACCTGGCGCTGCCTCCGCCACTGTGCAGCGACCCGGTGCCTCCCGACGGGGGTCTGCCTCCCACCTTGGGCAACGTGCAGAAGCTTTTCAATCAGGGCTGCCTCTACTCCTGCCACTGCTGCAGCAACGAGGTCGACCTGAATCCCGGGCACGCCTACGCAAATCTGGTCAACGTACCTGCGCCGGCGACCGCCACGACGGGCGACATCACCTGCGGCGGCCTGCTGGTCAAGCCGTTCGATCCGGCGGGCAGCTACCTGTACCAGAAGCTGACCATGAGCTCGCCCTGCTTCGGCAGTCAGATGCCGCTGGAGCTCGGCAACGCGATGCTGCCCGAGTGCCAGATCGACCTGGTGCGTCGCTGGATCCTCGCGGGCGCGCCAAACGACTGAGCGGCGGGCGCCGACCTGCGGCCCGCTCAGAGCAGCGAGGTCTGGCGAGGCGGCGGCAGGCCGAGGTGCTCGTGGGCGCGACGCGTGGCGACGCGGCCGCGCGGCGTGCGCATGAGGAGGCCCTCCTGGATGAGGTACGGCTCGCACACGTCCTCGAGCGTGTCGCGCTCCTCGGCGCAGGCGGCGGCGAGCGACTCGACGCCGACCGGGCCGCCGTCGAACTTCTGGATGATCGTGCGCAGCAGCGTGCGGTCGAGCTCGTCGAGGCCGAGCTCGTCGACGCCGAGCCGGGTCGAGCGCGCCGGCCGCCACCGCTTGCGTGACGCGGCCGTCGCCCTCGCACCTCGGCGAAGTCGCGCACGCGCTTGAGCAGGTGGTTGGCGATGCGCGGCGTGCCGCGGGCGCGCCGGCCGATCTCGTCGGCGCCGCCGGCCGTCGATGGTGACGCCGAGCTTGGCCGCCGAGCGGCGCACGATCTCGGTCAGCTCGACCGGCGAGTAGTAGTCGAGGCGCAGGACGATCCCGAAGCGCGAGAGGAACGGCGCGGACAGAAGGCCGGTGCGCGTGGTAGCGGCGACCAGCGTGAAGCGCGGCAGCTTGATCGGCAGCATCTCGGCGTTCGGTCCGTCGCCGACGGGGATCTCGAGGCGGAAGTCCTCCATCGCCGGGTAGAGGTACTCCTCGACGACCGGCTGCAGGCGGTGCACCTCGTCGATGAAGAAGACGCCGCGCTCCGTCAGCGACGTCAGGTACGACGCCAGCGTGCCCTTGTGCTCGATCGCCGGCGCGCCGATGGCGCGCAGCGGCACGCCGAGCGCGTGGGCGATGAGGTGCGCCAGCGTCGTCTTGCCGATGCCGGGCGGGCCCGAGAAGAGCACGTGGTCGAGCGCCTCGCCGCGGCGCTGCGCCGCTTGCGACGAAGACCTTGAGGTTGTCGACCACCTTCGACTGGCCGACGTACTCGTCGAAGCTCTTGGGACGCAGCGCCGCGTCGTCTTCGAGCGAGTGAAGCGTCGACCAGGCGCGGCCGCGGGGACGGCGCTGCGCCGCGTCCTCGGCTTCGGGCGACGCCTTCGTCGTGCTTCTTGCGCATGCGCCTACTCTACTCCGCGAGCGTGCGCAGCGCCGCTTTTACCAGCTCGGCGACGCCGGCGCCGGGGTGCGCCTTGTCGGCCTCGGCGGCGGCGCGCTCGGCCTCGGCGGGCTTGTAGCCGAGGTTGACGAGCGCCGAGCTCACCGCCTGCGAGCCGCCGGGCGCGCTTCGCCGTGGCGCGCCGACGAGCTGCCGGTGAACTTGTCGCGCAGCTCGAGCACCAGGCGCTCGGCGGTCTTCTTGCCGATGCCGGGGATGCGGGTGAGGCGCGCGTGGTCGCCGTCGCGGACGGCGCGGGCGAGCTCGCCGGCGTCGAGCGTCGACAGGATCGACATGGCCAGCTTGGGGCCGATGCCCTGTACGCCGGTGACGAGGTCGAACGCGGCGCGCTCGTCGACCGTGGCGAAGCCGACCAGCGACAGCGAGTCCTCGCGCACGATGAGCTCGGTATGCACGGTGGCGCTCGCCGCCGACGGGCGGCAGCGCCGCCAGCGTGTTGAGCGAGACGGAAACGCGATAGCCGACGCCGCTGACGTCGAGGAGCACGTGGTCGATGCCCTTGTCGACGAGCGTGCCGCGCAGCATCGCGATCATCGCGCCACCAGGCGCGTCGCGGCGCGGAACGCGTGACAGATGGCGACGGCGAGCGCGTCGGACGCGTCGAGCTTGGGCGCCCGCTTGAGCCCGCACAGCGCGCGCACCATCGCTTGCACCTGTTCCTTGGTGGCCTGGCCGTTGCCGGCCACCGCGCGCTTGACCGTCGCCGGCGCGTACTCGTGCACGGCCAGCCCGTGCGCGCCCGCGGCGGCCAGCGCCACGCCGCGGCTGTGGCCGAGTTGCAGCGCCGATCGCGCGTTGACGCCGTGAAAGACGCCCTCGACGGCGACCACGTCGGGCGCGAGCTCGCGGATGACCTCGCACGAGCCCGAGCGAGATCTCGGCCAGCCGCGCCGCCAGGGCGCCGGCGCGCTTGGGCTCGATGACGCCGCACTCGATGTAGCGGACTCTGCCCTGCCCCGCCGCCACGCGCTCGATGACGCCGTATCCGAAGTAGCGAGTCCCGGGATCGATGCCGAGGATCCGCATCACGCGGAAAGCTGCTCCATCAAGGCGTCGTCGATGTCGTAGTTGGCGTAGACGTTCTGCACGTCGTCGTGGTCCTCGAGCGCCTGCACCAGCTTGATCATCTGGGCCGCCGCGTCGCCTTCGAGGCGCACGTGCGTGTCGGGGTACATCCCGACCTCCGAGTGCAAGGGCTTGATCCCCAGCTTGTCGAGCTGGTCCTGCACGTCGTGCAGCTTGCCCGCCTCGGTCTCGACGAGGAATCCATCGCCGTCGGCGCGCACGTCGTCGGCGCCCGCCTCCAGCGCCGCCTCCATCAGCTTGTCCTCGCCGACGTCCTTCTCGAACAAGAGGTGCCCCTTCTTGTGAAAGAGGTACAGCACCGATCCCGATGCCGCCAATTTCGCGTGCGCGCGCTCGAGCAGCTTGCGGATTTCGCCGGCGGTGCGGTTGCGGTTGTCGGTCAGAATCTCGACGACGACCGCGGTGCCGCCCGGTCCGTAGACCTCGTACAGCAGCTCCTCGTAGCTCTCGGCGCCGAGCTCGCCGGTGCCCTTCTGGATGGCGCGCTTGATGGTGTCGTTGGGGACGTTGCCGGCGCGCGCCTTGTCGACGGCGCTGCGCAGGCGCGCATTGCCCGCGGGGTCGCCGCCGCCCTTGGCCGCGACGGTGATCTCCTTGAGCAGCTTGGTCCACCCCTTGGACTTCTTGGCGTCGGAGGCGGCCTTGGTGTGCTTGATCTTGGACCATCGGTTGTGGCCAGACATCCCTGCACCTTTGAGTAGTTGGATCGGTTGAGGGGTATCACGCGGCCCGTTGCCACGCAAGGCAGGCGTGGACTAAGCTCACACACACGTGATCCGATCGCCGCTCGTCGTCGCCGTCGTTGCAGCTGCCGGCTGCATCGGGCCGAAGTTGCCGCTGCCGAAGGCCGAGACTACGCCGGCAGCCGGCAACCAGGCGAACGAGCGAGCCGCCCGGCCGGCGCGCGCGTTCGCGGTGACGCGCGCGGCCGATCTCCTCGACGGCGCCGCCGCCCAGGGCCGCGTCGGCGACTTCCGTATCGACAACGACGCGGTCGCCGTCATCGTCTCGGCGCCGGGCCACGCGTTCGGCTACGCCGAGTCGGGCGGCAACATCATCGACGCGGCGCCGACGGGCAACAAGGACGCGCTCGGCCAGGTCTACGGCTACCTGGGCGACGCGTTCCCGCGGCAGCCGATCTACGATCGCGTCGAAGTCGTCGAACGATCCGACCTGGGCGGCAGCGCGGCCGTGGTCGCGCGCGGCCACGATTCGGACAACGCCGCCATCGCCGTCGACACCGAGTACGCGCTGGCGCCAGGCGCCCGCGCCCTGCGCATCACGTCGACGGTGACCAACCAGGGTGCAAAGCCGGTGGCCAAGCTGGCCATCGGCGATGTCGTCGACTGGGGCCGGGCCGAGCGCTTCGTGCCGCATCGCGGGCTCGACGCGTCCGGGCGGATTAGCGTCGACGCCGGCTTCGTGGCCGGTTTCGCCGATGACGCGGCGTACGCCTACGCCATCGCCGAGGGGCCCCTCGATACGCGCAACGACTGGCAGGCGAGCGACTGCAACGCCCAGATCGTCGATCTCCCGCCGGGCGCCAGCGTCAAGGTCACTCGCTGGCTCGTCGTCGGCTCGTCGACGGACGCGTCGATCTACGAGTCGCTGGCGACGCTGCGCAAGGCGGACTGGTCGCGGCTGTCGGGGCGCATCCTGGAGGAGGGGACGGGCGAGCCGCTCGCCGGCGCGCGCGTCTACTTCGACGACCGGGAAGGGCCGGTCGCGATGGCGCTCTCGACGGCGCAGGGCTACGAGGTGCTGCTGCCCGCCGGCGACTATCGCGTGCGCGCCGAAGGCATCGGCCGCGCCGGGCCGGCCCAGCTCGAGGTCACCGTCGGCGAGAGCACGGGGGCGTCGCACGACGTCATCATGTCGCGGCAGGGCACCCTGGCGTATCGCGTGCAGGAGAACGGCGCGCCGCTGCCGGCGCGGCTGACCATCCTCGGCGTCACGCCGACACCCGATCCGCACCTGGGGCCGTCGTTCGCGCGGCTCGCCCAGAACCTCGTCGTCAGCGCGACCGGCGCCGGTCAGCTGCCGTTACCGCCCGGTCAGTACCGGGTGCTCGCCTCGCGCGGACCGGAGTACACGATCGAGGAGGCGCACGTCGAAGTCGCCCCCGGCGAGACCGCTACGGCCACCTTCGACCTGCGCCGCGCGGTCGACGCCTTCGGCTGGCGCTGCGTCGACCTGCACCAGCACGCGGCGCCGTCGGCCGACTCATCGGTGTCGCTGGTCGACCGCGCGGCATCGGACCTCGCCGAAGGGCTCGACGTCCTCGTCGCCACCGACCACAACGCCATCGGTGTCGACTGGAACGCCGCCATCGCCGCGCTGGGCGCGGCGCGGCCGCTCTCGGTCATCGTCGGTGACGAGGTCTCGCTGTCGCGGTTCGGCCACTTCAGCGTCATCCCGTGGGTCGCATCGCCGTCGGCGCCGGACGGCGGTGCGCCCGAGGTCGACCACCGCCCGGCGCGCGAGGTGGTGCGCGCGCTCGCGGCGCCCGATCGGGTGGTCATCCTCGATCATCCGCGCGCCGGCGCGCGCATCGGCTACTTCGAGAACGTCGGGATCGACGAGAAGGGTGGCCCCTCGCTGCTCGGCGACATCGACGCCATCGAGGTCTTCAGCGGCAAAGACACCACCCGCGTCGAGCCGGTGCTGCGCGACTGGCTGTCGCTGCTCGATCGCGGATTCTCCCTCACCGCCGTCGGCGGCAGCGACTCGCACCTCATCGCGGGCCAGGAGGTCGGCTGGCCGCGCACCTGTATTCCGGTCGCCGCGGGCCAGCCGCTCGACGGCGCCGCGCTGGTCTCGGCGCTCAAGAAGCGGCACGAGGCGCTGGTGACCAACGGCCCCTTCGTGCGCGTCTCCGTAGCCGGTCACGGCATGGGTCAGCTGGCGCCGGCGCCGCGCGGGCGCGCCAAGCTCGACATCGAGATCGACGCTGCACCGTGGATCGATGTGCGCCGGCTCGAGCTCTTCATCAACGGCTCACGTCGCGGCAAGCCCATCGACGTGCCGCTGTCGGCCAAGCCGCAGCGCTACAAGGGCTCGATCGATCTGCGCCTCGAGCGCGACGCCTACGTCGTCGTCGTCGTGCGCGGCGCGGCGCTGGGCGCGGTCGTGCCGGCAGGTGCGGCGCAGGCGGCGCCCACGGCGCTGGCGATCACCAACCCGATCTACCTCGACCGCGACGGCGACGGGCGCTGGACTGCGCCCATCGGGTCCGTCAAGACGCCCAACGCAAAGTAGGCGGGGTCAGTTGCGCAGACAGAATGAGCCGCCGCCCATCGGCGTGCAGCTCCCCGACGGGGCGCACTGCGACGTCATGGTGCAGCGGAGCGGCGCACAAAAGCGCACGCTCGGCGCCTCGCTCGGCGTGACGACGAAGCCGAGGCCGCCGACCTGGTTCGCCCCTTCGCAGTCGAGCAGCGGATCGCCGCCGCAGAGAAAGGTCGCGTCGCAGCGGCGGAGGCAGGCGTTGCTCGGACCGCTCGGCGGCGCGTTGTAGCTACCGCAGGCGGCTGTCGTCGGGCAGTCGCTCGAGGTCGTGCAGGGCGAGCTGCACAGGCCGCGCGCGCCGTACGCATCGCAGCGTCCCGAGAGGCAGCGTGCGTCGTCCGGCTGCCCCGTCGCGGCGGCGCAGGCGTCGCCGTCGTCGCCACCGATGTCGGCGAAGCAGCCCTTCTGCCAGCTGTAGGGGCCGCCGGCGAGGCTGCCGGCAGTCAGCGATGGGAGCTCGCGGCACAGAAGTCCGGCGCGACAGTCGCTGGCGACGGTGCACGCGGGCAGGCAGAGCGCGCGGCGCCACACGTCGCCGGTCGCGCCGCCATCGTCGCCGCCAGAAACGTAGGCGCCGCCGCGCGTGAGGTCGACGCACCGCTCACCGGCGGCACACAACGAGCCCGAGCAGGTGCGCGAGCAGAAGCCGACTCCGAGCGCACCGACGCAGCCGGGCTCGCCCGGCTTGCACACGCAGAACAGGCCGGCGCTAGCGTCGCAGTCGGTGTCGTCGAGGCACCCCGACCCGGTGACGCCGGCGGAGACGACCACGGTGCCCATGGCCGTGGTCGTGCCGGCTGCACCTCCGGCCGCGAGTGTGACCGGGTAGACGCCCGGCGTGCCGTACATGACGGAGGGGGAGATCGCCTTGGAGGTCGACGGATCGCCGCCCGGCAGGGTCCACACGAAGGTGTCGACGCCGGAGCCGAGCGGTACCAGCGTCAGCGTCAGCGGCGCGCGCCCGCTGCACTTGGGCTGCCCGGTCGAGGTGTCGAGGGTCGAACAGCCGGTCATGGTGAATGCGCCGCGCAATAGCGGCAGGCCGTCGCCCAGGGGGCCGACATCGGGGATACCGAGATCGAACGGCGCACCTGCGTCGACATTGCCGCCGCCGTCGCCGCAACCGGCGAGGAGCAGCGCTAGCACCCACGCGCGCCTCATCGTCCTCCTACTTTATCATCGAGGAGGCGCGCGCGCAGGCCGGTGTGCCGCCCGGACGCCTCCGCCTCCCCGACGGCGCGGCGGATCGCCCGCTCGGCGCCGACCAGCACCACCAGCCGCTTGCCGCGCGTCACCGCCGTGTACAGGAGGTTCCGCTGCAACAAGAGGTAGTGCTGCATCAGCAGCGGGATGACGACGGCGGGATACTCCGAGCCCTGGCTCTTATGGACACTGACCGCATAGGCGAGCTCGAGCTCCGAGAGCGCGTCGGCCTCGTAGCGAACGCGCCGTCCTTCGAAGTCGACCTCGACGATCGGCTCGTCGTCGTCATCACGACGCGCGGCAGCGATGACGCCGACGTCGCCATTGAAGACATCGCGCTCGTAGTCATTGCGCACCTGCATCACCTTGTCGCCGACGCGCAGCGACCGCGCGACACCGCCGCCGAGCTCGACCGCCGCGCCCGCCGGATTGAGCGCCTCCTGCAGCGCCCGGTTGAGCCCCTCGGTGCCCGCGGCGCCGCGGTGCATCGGCGACAGCACCTGCACGTCGCGCAGCGGGTGCAGCCCGAAGGCGGACGGAATGCGCTCCTTGCACAGCTTGACCACCATCTCGCGGGCGCGCTCGGGATCGTCGGCGGCGACGACGAAGAAGTCTCCCGTCGGCTCCTTCGACCCGATCGGCAGCTCGCCGGCGAGGATGCGATAAGCGTTCTCGACGATCCCCGAGCCCTCCGCCTGGCGGAACACCTCGGTCAAGCGGGCCACCGGCACGCGCCCGGAGTCGATCACGTCGCGCAGCACCTGCCCCGGCCCTACCGACGGGAGCTGATCGACGTCGCCGACCAGCACCAGCGTCGCCCCCGGACGCACCGCGGCGACGAGACCACGCGCGAGCTGCACGTCGAGCATCGACGCCTCGTCGACGACGAGCAGGTCCGCCGGCAGCGGATTGTCGTCGCCACGGCCGAACGGCCCGGCGCGCCCCCTGCCCTCGCCCTTGGGCTGCGGCCTCCCCCACTCGAGCAGCCGATGCACCGTCTGGGCCGTGCGCCCGGTGGCCTCCGACAGCCGCTTGGCCGCGCGTCCCGTCGGGGCCGCCAGCATCACGCGCCGCCCCGCCTTCTCCCAGGTCTGCACCAGCGCGCGCACGACCGTCGTCTTGCCGGTTCCGGGACCACCGGTGATGACCACGACGCCCGCTTCGCCGCTGTTGGCGACCGCGCGCTTCTGCCCGTCGGAGAGCCGCTCGGCGCCGGCGATCGGCGGCGGTCGCGGCCGCTCAGCGTCGAGCAGCTCGCAGATCCGCCGCGCCAGCTCGACCTCGGCGCGATGCAGCCGCGGTGGATAGACCGCGTCGCCTTCGATGACGGCGCCGCCGTCGCGGGCCAGCTCCTTGACCGCCTCCTCGGCGCGCCCCAGGTCGATCTGCAACGCCTCGGCGGCACGCGCCGCCAGCTCGCCGGCCGGGAAATAGACGTGTCCGTCGTCGGTGAGCGACTCGAGCACGTGCAACACGCCCGCCTGGATGCGCAGCGGCGAGTCGCGCCCGATGCCCATGCCCTGCGCGATGCGATCGGCGACGACAAAACCGATCCCCGGCACGTCGCGCGCCAGCCGATACGGATTGTCACGCACACGCGCCACCGCCTCGTCGCCGTAGGCCTTGCGGATGCGCGCGGCATAGGCGAGCGAGACGCCCAGCCCCTGCAGGAACACCATCACCTCGCGCTCCTGCCGTCGGGCCAGGGCATCGCGCCCCGCCCGCTCGGCGCGCCGCTTGCCGACGCCCTTGACCTGCGCCGCGCGCCACGGCTCCTTCTCCACCACCTCGATCGCCTCGGTGCCGAAGGCGCCGACGAGCCGCTCGGCCAGCATCGGCCCGATCCCCTTGAGCGCTTCGAGGTAGCGCGCCACGCCGCCCGCGGTGCGCGGGATTTCGACCACCGCGCGCGAGGCGCGGAACTGATCGCCGTGGGTCGGATGGCGCTCCCACGTGCCCTCGAGCTTGAGCAACTCGCCCGCCGTCGACTCGGCGAGCGGTCCGACGACGCTGACCGGCTCGTCGCGCCCGGCCACTTGCAGGCGCAGCACCGCGAACGACCCATCGGGCGCGGTGAACACCACGCGCAGCACGCTGCCCTCGAGCGTTTCGGTCCCGGCCATCGCCAACATGAACAGCTTATCGACTCTGTGCGGAAGAAGTTGCGTGATAGAACGAAAAAAGATGATGACGACGGTGATACCGCGGCTGGTGCTGGCATCGGCCTCGCCGCGCCGGCTCGAGCTCCTGCGCAGGGCCGGCCTCGATCCCGAGGTCATCGCCTCGCGCATCGACGAGACGCCGCGGGACGGCGAAGAGCCGCTCGAATACGCGCGCCGCATGTCTCTCGACAAGGCGCGCGTCGCCGCGGCCGGCGTCGACAAGGAGCGGCCGATCCTCGCCGCCGACACCATCGTCCACCTGCCGGACGGCGAGCCGCGCATCCTCGGCAAGCCGGAGTCGGTCGACGCCGCGCGCGTCATGCTGGCGCGCCTCGCCGGCCGCTCGCACGAGGTCGTGACCGCGTACACGCTCCTATATAAAGGAGGCGAGCGCGGCCGCGCGGTGCAGACCGAGGTCACGTTTCGCGGGCTGCTTCCCGCCGAGCTCGAAGGCTACATCGGCTCGCGCGAGTGGGAGGACAAAGCCGGGGGCTACGCGGTGCAGGGGCTGGCAGCGGCGTTCGTGCGCTCGGTGCGCGGCTCCTACACCAACATCGTCGGGCTGCCGCTGTGCGAAGTGATCGAGGATCTCGACGCGCTCGGCGCGCTGCCGCCCGATTGGGCGCTCGGTCCCGAAAGAAAGTGAACCCGTCGCGAAAAAGATCGTTCGGGGCGCGCAACTTTTCATGAGCCTCCACGACAACGTAATCAATGTCAGGGAAGAGCTTGCCGCGGCAGCGCGCGCCGCCGGACGCGATCCGGCCGCGATCACGCTGCTGGCGGTGTCGAAGACGGTGCCGGCCGAACGGGTACGGGAGGCGATGCGCGCGGGGCTCGACCTGTTCGGCGAGAACTATGCGCAGGAGCTGCGCGACAAGGCGCGGCTGGTCGAGGGCGCGCGCTGGCACTTCATCGGGCCGCTGCAGCGGAACAAGGTCAAGTACGTCGTCGGTGTGGCGGAGCTGATCCATTCGGTCGATTCGCCGGCGCTGCTCGACGAGATCGCGGCACGCGCCGACAAGCTCGGCGTGGTGCAGCGCTGCCTGTTGCAGGTGAACGTCGGCGCGGAGGCGCAGAAGAGCGGTTGCACCCCGGCCGCGCTCCCAGCATTGGTACGCGCGTTTGCGGCTCGGCCATCGGTCCGGTGCGAGGGGCTCATGTGCATCCCACCGGAGGGCGTGCCGCCGCGACCGTTCTTTGACAACCTGGCGAAGCTGGCAGCGGCCGAGGGCCTGGGCGTGCTGTCGATGGGCATGAGCGGCGACTTCGCCGACGCGATCGCCGCGGGCGCGACCATCGTGCGCGTCGGCACCGCGATCTTCGGCGAGCGGGCGAAATAGCCGGCATCATCTCGTCGGAGACGAGCGCTGTGTAGCCGGCCGGAGACCGAGGCTAGGTGGTGGGACGCGGCGGCGGTGAAGCGCTGCGCAGTCCGTCGACGATGCGGGCGATCGTGAGCGGTGCCTGCACCTCGCCGCGGCAGGCCTGGAAGCAGCGCGTGCAGGTCACCGGCGCGATCGAGCGATGGTCGTACTCGGTGAAGTGGGCGACGGGCGCCAGCTCGGCGCACGGGCGCACCATGCCGCCCGGCGAGATGTGCAGCGTCTTCTTGCCGGCGGTGCAGCCGTCGATGATCGTGCCCGCCACGTACGTGGGGATCATGTCGAAGTACCACTGCGTGTTGGCGACGACGCCCGGCTGGCGGCGCTTGAGCGCCGTGAGCTCGTCGAGCACCTGGAACAGCTTGGGCTGGCGATCGAGCGGGAACAGGTGGCCGTGGTTGTCGGCGGGCAGCTCCGAGTAGAGCGTGTACATCACCGACGCGCCCCACGAATGCGCGAGCTGCGCGATGGGAACGACGTCCTCGAGGTTGTCGTTCATGATGATGCTGTTCATCTGCACGGTGGCGCCCCGCGCGGTCATCCACGGCACGATGTGCGAGATGCGCTTGAACAGCCCGGGCAGCTTGCGGTCGGTGTCCTGGCGCTCGTCGGGGAAGTTGAGCGACACGTTGATCTGATCGATCCCCGTGTCCATCAGCTTCTGCGCGCGGTCCTCGGTGAGGAACCAGCCGTTGGTGATGATGGAGACGTAGCGCCAGCCGGGCTCCGCACGCACGGCGCGGATGATCTCGAGCGCGTCCTTGCGCATGAACGGCTCGCCGCCGCAGATGGTGACCGAGAAGGGCCGGAAGCGGCGGACGACCGCGACGTAGTCGGCGAGATCCTGCTCGGTCTGCTTCTGCTCCTGCCAGTGGTTGCAGTAGTCGCAGCGCGCGTTGCAGCGGCGGGTCAGCTCGAGCGTGATGTTGAGCGGATCGTCGTGGACGCGGTTGCTGATGACCGCACCAACGGCGCGGAGCTTGTTTGCCAGGCTGTGCTTCGACACGGCGCGGAGTATATACACGGAGGGGACGGCTGTCGCCTCTGTCGTTGCAGCAAATCGGGTGGCGGCAGATCGGGTGGCGGCAATCGGGCACGCCGCTTGCTGGACAACCGGGCATGCCAACGCGCCCGGGCGGGATGCGCAAACGGTTTCCACGGATGGCGGCGTGCCTCTCCGTGCTTTGCACAGTCGGGTGCAGCGGCTCATCGACGACGAGAGTGACGCCGACGTCGACCGCGCCCCCGGGCGGCTCGGACGCGGCAACTCCGGGTTCGGGCTCGGGCAGCCCCACGCCCAGCGCACCGCCGAGTCCGTCGCCGTCGCCGCCGCCGGGTCCGTCGCCTGCGCCGACGGGCGATTTTGCCTGGACTGTCGAGACCAGTGGACGCGGCGAGCCGCTGAGCGCAGTCTGGGGCTCGGGCGCGGGCGACGTCTGGGCGGTCGGTGGACACGGCGTAGTGCACTCGACCGGCGACGGCGGCTGGACGACCGTGCACGCGGAGCCGGGCGACGAATATCAGGCGCTCCTCGGCGACGATGGCTGGCTCTTCGTCGGCGGCACGGTTTGCGCCAATGGCGTCTGCCAGGGCGGCCTGCTATTGCGATCGTCCGACGGCGGAGCGACGTGGGCGCGCCAGCCCCTCGGCGCCGGCATCACCGGATTCGCCGCCGCCGCCGGCGCGGTCTACGCGGATAGCGCCGCGCTCTACCGCTCGCCAGACCACTTCGCCAGCAGCGCCGAGCTGCCGCTCGACTGGGCGACGTCGACCGGCCTGTTCGCCGACGGCGGCGCGCTCTACGCGTACGGTGGACTGCGCGGCGCCGAAATCCGCCGCAGCAGCGACGGCGGCCAGAGTTGGGCGACGGTCTACGCCGGCTTTTCCGGCAGCCAGAGCGGAACAATGAGCGGCCTGGCCCGCGGCGACCAGGCGCTGTTCGCGCTGGCCGACGGCTGCAGCGTGCCGGCGTGCGTCGGCGCCGTGCTCCGCTCGGAGGACGACGGCGCCTCGTGGCAGGAGGCGTCGCGCCCGCAAGACTGGGTCGCCGGGATCTGGGCGCTGAGCGCCGGCGAGCTGTACGTAGGCGGCACCGCGCTCATGCGCTCCGTCGACGGCGGCGCCACCTTCACCAAGGTGACGCTGCCCGTCGACCAGGCGATCATGGCCATCTGGGGTGCGAGCGCGAACGAGATCTATGCGGTCGGGCAGGACGGGATCATCCTGCACGGCAGGCGCTGAGCCGCGCTACGGCTCCTGCATGTACGGATAGCGATAGTCGGTCGGCGGCGCGAAGGTCTCCTTGATCGTCCGCGGCGAGACCCAGCGCACGAGGTTCCACAGCGAGCCCGCCTTGTCGTTGGTGCCCGACGCGCGCGCGCCGCCGAACGGCTGCTGCCCGACGACCGCGCCGGTCGGCTTGTCGTTGATGTAGAAGTTGCCGGCGGCGTGGCGCAAGCGTCGTGCGCGCCTCGCTCGATCGGCGCCGCGGTCGCGCGCGAACACGGCGCCGGTCAGCGCGTACGGCGAGGTCTCGTCGACGAGCTGCAGCGTCTCGTGCCACTTGGCGTCGGGGTAGACGTGCGCGGTGACGACCGGCCCGAAGATCTCCTCCGACATCAGCTTCGACTTCGGATCCTCGCTCTCGACGAAGCGTGGGCTGGACGAACTAGCCCGAGCGCTCGGGATCGTCGAGCCGCCGCCGGCGGCGATCTTCATCGTCGACGATCCTTGGCCGCCTGCACGTAGCTGCCGATGTTCTTCGAACGACTTCTCGTCGATGACCGCGCCCATGAAGTTGCGGAAGTCGCTCGGACGTCGCCGACGCGCAGCTCGCCGATCAGCGCCATCACGCGGTCGCGCAGCCCGCCCTTCCACAGCGACTCGGGCACGTAGACGCGCGAGGCCGCCGAGCACTTCTGCCCCTGGTACTCGTAGCCGCCGCGCACGATGGCGACGGCCAGCGCCTCGGGATCGGCCGACGGGTGCGCCAGGATGAAGTCCTTGCCGCCGGTCTCGCCGACGAGGCGCGGATAGGTCCGGTAGCTCGCGATGTTCTCGCCGACCGTGCGCCACATGCGTCTGGAAGACGCCGGTCGAGCCGGTGAAGTGGACGCCGGCCAGATCGCGATGCAGCAGGCACGCGTTGCCGATCACCGACGACGGCCCGGGCAGGAAGTTGATGACGCCGTCGGGCAGCCCGGCCTCGCGCAGGATCTCCATGAGGTAGTGCGCCGACAGCATCGCCGTGTGCGCCGGCTTCCACACCACGGTGTTGCCCATCATCGCCGGCGCCGTCGGCAGGTTGGCGCCGATCGACGTGAAGTTGAACGGCGTCACCGCGAAGACGAAGCCTTCGAGCGGACGCGCCTCGAGCTGGTTCCACATGCCGGGCGGCGAATAGCGGCTGCTCGGCGGCGATGCGCTCGGCGAAGTGCGCGTTCCAGCGCCAGAAGTCGATCAACTCGCAGGCGGCGTCGATCTCGGCCTGGTGCACCGTCTTCGACTGGCCGAGCATGGTGGCGGCGTTCACGATCGGGCCGGTACTTCGTGGCCAACAGCTCGGCGGCGCGCAAGAAGACGGCGAGCCGGTCGTGGATCGGCGTCGCCGCCCACGAGCGCTGTGCCGCCAGCGCGGCGGCGACCGCCTTGCCGACGTCGTCGGCCGAGGCCTGCGCGACCCGGGCGATCACCTTCTTGTGCGCGTGCGGCGAGCGCACCTCGGCGTTGCCCGCGCCCTTGCGCCGCTCGCCACCGACGAGGAGCGGAATCTCGACCGGCGTCTTGCTCATCGACTCGAGGGTGCGCTTGAGCGCCTTCTTCTCGGCGGATCCTGGGCCGTAGCCGAGGACCGGCTCGTTCAGCGGCGGCGGGACCTTCGGGATGGAATTCAGCATGGCGGCAAGATAGTGTCATCTTCCCGAGTTGACAATGGACCGACGGCTCAACGAAGTGCCGCACGGCGAGAAGCTGACGCTGACGTTCGAAGGCGACGACGTGCCCGCCTGCGCCGGCGAGTCGGTCGCCGTGGCGCTGTTCGCCTCCGGCGAGCGCGTCTTGTCGCGATCGATCAAGTACCACCGGCCGCGCGGCTTCTTCTGCCTGGCCGGCCACTGCGGCGCCTGCCTCATGCGCATCGACGGCAAGCCCAACGTGCGCGCCTGCAAGACGCCGGCGCGCGAGGGCATGCGCGTCGAGCGGCAGAACGCGTTCCCCACCGGCGCATTCGACGTGCTCGGTGCCGCCGACTTCTTCTTCCCGAAGGGCATGGACCACCACACGATGATGACCTCGCCGCGCGCGCTCAACGCGGTGCTCAACAAGGTGGTGCGGCAGCTCGGCGGCCTGGGTAAGCTGCCCGAGGCGGCGGCGCCGCTGGAGCTGCCGCAAGACGCGGCACAAGCACGCCGACGTGGTGGTCGTCGGCGGCGGGCCGGCGGGGCTCGGCTGCGCCACCGAGTGCGCGCGCGGCGGCAAGAAGACGCTGCTCGTCGACGAGCAGGACCGCGTCGGCGGCTCGCTGCTGGCGCACCCGCAGCACGGCGTGCGCGCGGCCAACGAGGCGCTGGCGGCGGCGCTCAAGGCGGGCGTCGAGGTGCTGACCTCGTCGACCGCGCTGGCCTGGTATCCCGAGGACATCGCGGCGGCGGGCAGCGGGCCGGGGCTCCTCGCCGTGCACACGCCCGAGGGGCTTCTGCAAGGTGACCGCCGAGCGCTACGTGTACGCGACCGGCGCCTACGATCAGAACGCGCTGTTCGTCGACAACGATCGACCGGGCGTGCTGCCCGCGCGCGCCGTCGGCCGGCTGCTCGTGCGCTTCGGCGTCAAGCCGGCGGAGCGGCCGGTGGTCGTCGGCGACGGGCCGTATGCGCGCGCGCTCGCCGAGGCGCTGTTGCGCGTCCGGCGCCGAGGTCACGCGCGTCGACGGGCACGACGAGCAGCTGGTGGCGGCGCACGGGCACGGCTGGGTGCGGGCGGTCGAGACCACGCGACGCAAGAAGATCAAGTGCGACCTGGTCGCGGTGGCGGCGCTGCCAGCGCCGGCGTCGGAGCTGCCGCGGCAGCACGGCGTCGCCGTCGCCTTTCGCGACGCCAAGGGCGGCTTTCGCTGCCGCGTCGACGACGACGGGCGCGCCGAGGTGCCGCACGTGTTCGCATGCGGCGACGTCACCGGCTTCGGCGGCATCGACGACGCGGTGTCGGCGGGCGCGCGCTGCGGCCGCGCGGTGGTCCAAAGCTTCTCGGGCAACGGGGTCGGGCACCCGTGAGCGAACGCCGATGAGCACCAAGGCGATCATCTGCCGCTGCGAGGACGTGACGCTCGCCGATCTGCAGCACGCGATCGCGCTCGGCTACCGGACGATCGAGGAGGTCAAGCGCTACACCGGCCTCGGCACCGGCCCGTGCGAGGGCAAGGAGTGCATGGTGCACGCCGCGCGCATGTGCGTCGCCGCCCACGGCGGTGACCAGAGCGCGGTCGCAGCCGTTCACCTCGCGCCCGCCGGTGCAGCCGGCGCCGCTCGGCATCTTCGCGCGCCAGGACGAGGACGAGTGAGCGAGCGCGCGGTGCAGCCATGAAGCGCGGCGCGGGTGAGGACATCCTGCCCACGCAGGGGCCGCCCAAGGCGCGCTGCGAGGTCGCCATCATCGGCGGCGGCGTCATGGGCCTCGGCATCGCCTACCAGCTCGCCCGCCGCGGCATCGACGGACGTGGTCGTGCTCGAGCGCGGCTACCTCGCCGCAGGGCGCCTCGGGGCGCAACGGCGGCGGCGTGCGCATGCAGTGGTCGACCGAGCTGAACATCCGCCTGATGCAGCAGTCGATCGAGCTGTGCGCGCGCTTCGCGCAGGAGATCGGCGTCAACGTCTGGTTCCGCCAGGGCGGCTACCTGTTCCTCGGCCAAGCACGAGGCGCGAGCGCGCGGCGATGGAGCGCAACGTCGAGCTGCAGAACCGCTGCGGCGTGCCGACGCGCATGATGACGCCCGAAGAGGCGGGCGCGATCGTGCCCGAGCTCGACACCGGCAGTTCGTCGGCGCCTGCTACAACCCGAAGGACGGCATCCTCTTCCCGTGGCCGTTCCTGTGGGGCTACGCGCACCAGGCGCTCAAGCGCGGCGTCGAGGTGCACCTGTTCACCGAGGTCACGGCGATCGCGCGCGACGGCGGCGGCTTCCGCCTGTCGACGACCAAGGGCGACGTGCGCGCCGACGCGTCGTCAACGCCGCCGGCGCCTGGTCGCCCGAGGTGGCGCGCCTGGTCGGCGTCGAGCTGCCGAACTAGCCGCACCGCCACGAGATCCTCTCGACCGAGCCGCTCAAGCCGTTCCTCGACGCCGATGGTGAGCGTGCTGTCGTCGGGGCTCTACTTCTCGCAGTCGATGCGCGGCGAGATCGTCGGCGGCGTCACCGTCCGAGGACGCGGCGCAGGGCGATCCAGCTCGGCTCGCGCCTCGAGTTCCTGGCAGACGCTGGCGCGCGAGCTCGTGTCGCTCGTGCCGCGCTTCGCCGACCTCAAGGTGCTGCGCCAGTGGGCCGGGCCCTACGACGTCATCGCCCGACGGCAACCCGATCCTCGGCGAGCCGCCGGGCGTGCCCGGCTTCTTCCTCGCCTGCGGCTTCGTCGGCCACGGCTTCATGATGGCGCCGATCATCGGCAGCTCTACGCCGAGTGGCTCGCCGGCGGGGCCAAGCACGAGATCTTCGAGCGCTGCCGGCTGGCGACGCTTCGCCGAAGGCAAGATCGAGAAAGAGAGTATGATTCTCGGCTGATTCGGCTCCCAGAGCGGGCGCGGGCGAGTGCAACCATGAAGCTGACCCAGACCATCGGATTTCTCGGCACCGGCAACATGGCCGAGGCGCTCATCAAGGGGCTCATCGCCGCCGGCGTCGTCGAGCCGCGGCAGATCTACGGCTCCGATCCGCGGCCGGGCGCGCTGCGACGAGATGAAGGCGCGCTACGGCATTCACACCACCACCGACAACGCCGAGGTCGTGCGCGCACGCCGAGATCGTGGTGCTCTCGGTCAAGCCGCAGATCCTGCCCAAGGTGCTCGACGAGATGGCCCCGCACTTGAAGCCGTCGGCGCTGGTCATCTCCATCGCGGCCGGTGTGCCGGTCAGCGCCATCGAGCCGCGGCTGCCCGAGGGCACGCGGGTGGTGCGCACCATGCCCAACACGCCGGCGCTGGTCGGCGCGGGCGCGACCGCGATCGCCGCCGGCGAACACGCGAAAGACGACGATGTCGAGGCAACCCAGCGCATCTTCGATGCAGTCGGAATGACGGTGGTGCTCGACGAGGCGCAGCTCGACGCGGTCACCGGCCTGTCGGGCTCGGGGCCGGCCTACGTCTTCCTCATCATCGAGGCGCTGTCGGACGCGGGCGTCAAGATGGGGCTGTCGCGCTACAACGCGCAGGCGCTGGCGGCGCAGACGGTGCTCGGCTCGGCCAAGCTGCTCATCGAGACCAACGAGCATCCGGGGCGCTTGAAGGACATGGTGACCTCGCCGGGCGGCACCGCCATCGCCGGGCTGCACACGCTCGAGGCGGGCGGGCTGCGCACCACGCTCATCAACGCCGTCGAAGCCGCGACCAACCGCAGCCGTGAGCTGGGCGCGCTGGCAGAGAGGCCCGCGGAAAAGAAGTGATGCCGCTACGGATCACCGAGTCGGACGGCGCCATCACCTTCGACGTGCAGGTCGTCCCGCGCGCCTCGCGCGATCGGCTCGGCCCGGTGCACGGCGACCGCTTGAAGGTGCAGCTCACCGCGCCGCCCGTCGACGGCGCGGCCAACGACGCGCTGGTGGCGCTCCTGGCGCGCGCGCTCGGCCGGGCGCGCGCGGACGTCGCCATCGTCCGCGGGCATACCGGGCGCAGAAAGACCATTCGCGTCGCGGGCGGCACACGCGACGCGCTCATCTGTCGGATCGAGGACGAATGAAACGAATCGTGATCGCATCGCTGGCGCTCGTCGTCATCACCGCGTGCGGCGGCAAGTCGGGAACCCTCACCCTCAACCTGGTCACCTCGCCCGGCGACGATCCGTTCGCCGACGCCGCATCGGTGCGCTTCACGGTCGGCACCGATGGCACGCACGTGACGACCGTCCCGGTGTCGATGGGCCACTTCACCTACAAGGTCTCGTTCAAGCCGAACGACATGACCGGACCGGTGCTCATCGACGCGCTCGACGCCGGCGGGGCGGTGGTCGCGCACGGGCAGACGCCCTACCTGCTCTTGTCGGCGGTCGATCAGGGGCCGATCTCGGCGTGGATCGGGCGGCCCGGCCGCGTGGCGCCGGCGGCGGCGGCGCTGCCCAAGGCGGTCGCCGAGACGGCGTCGACCTACATCCCCGGGCTCGGCATCCTCTACGCCGGCGGGCGCGACAGCACCGGCGCGGCGCTGCCCGACACCGCGGTCTACGACGTCTTCACGCACGCCATCATCGTCACGGCGCCGATGGAGAAGCCGCGTGCGGGCGCCATCGCGGCCTCGGCGGGCAACGTGCAGGCGGTGGTCTACGGCGGCGCCAACTCGACCGGCTTCGGCGTGGCCACCTCGGTGGACGGCACGCTCGAGCTCTTCGACCCGACCGTCGGCGTCGGCGTGTGGGCGGCGCTGCCGGTCGACACCTTCCCGGCGCGGGCGTACCCGACCAAGGTGATCTTGTCGACGGGCGCGATCCTGGTCACCGGCGGCGTCGACGCCAATGGCGTCGCGCTCTCGTCGGCCGGCCTCATCAACATCGACGGCGCCATCAAGCTGGGCACGGTGTCGAGCCCGATGGCGGCCGCCCGCGTCGGCCAGGCCGGGGCGGCGGCCAAGTTCCCCGACGGCGACGGCGCGCTCCTGTTCGGCGGCCTGCCGGCGGGCGTGACGACGCCGGTGGCCGAGCGCGCCGTCGGGCAGTCGTTCGCCCAGTACGACGTCGGCGCCCAGGACAACCGGGTCAACGCCACCGCGACGACGATGCCCAACGGCGACATCCTCGTCCTCGGCGGCAAGACCGCGGCCGGCGCGCAGGCCTCGGGCCTGGTGATCACGCCGACCACGCCGTCGGCGACGGTGACCGTGCTGCCCAACGCGCTGTCGGTGGCGCGCGAAGGGCACACCGCGTCGCTGACCGGCAACGATCTCGTGGTCTGTGGCGGCGCCGACGCCACCGGCGCGCTGCAGGGCTCCTGCGACATCCTCGACGCCATGACCTACGGTCGCAAGTCGACGGTGCCGCTGGCCACCGCGCGGCGCGACGCCACGTCGGAGACGATGGAGACCGGCGTCGTGGTCATCGCCGGCGGCCTCGACAGCAACGGCGCGCCGCTGGCGTCGATCGAGATCTATACTCCGTAGCGCATGCCCGAGCTGCCCGACGTCACGATCTACGTCGAGCGCGTCGCCGACCGCGTCGTCGGCCACACGCTCGAGCGCGTGCGCCTCGGCAGCCCGTTTGTCTTGCGCAGCGTCGAGCCGCCGCTCGCCGACACCTTCGGCAAGCACGTCGTCGGCGTGCGAGCGCCTGGGCAAGCGCATCGTCTTCGTGCTCGAGGACGAGCTGTTCCTGGTGCTGCACCTCATGATCGCCGGACGCCTGCAGCTGGAAGCCCGAGCGCGGCGCCAAGGTTCCGGGCAAGGTCGGGCTGGCCGCGTTCGACTTCTCGTCGGGCACGCTGCTGCTGACCGAGGCGTCGTCGAAGAAGCGGGCGTCGCTGCACGTGGTGCGCGGCGAGAGCGGCGCTGGCCGAGCACGATCGCGGCGGCCTCGAGCCGCTCGAGGTCGACGCAGGGCGAGTTCGCCGCGGCGCTGCGGCGCGAGAACCACACGCTCAAGCGCACGCTGACCGATCCGCGCATCTTCAGCGGCATCGGCAACGCCTACTCCGACGAGATCCTGCACCGCGCCCAGCTGTCGCCGATCGCGCTGACGCAGAAGCTCGACGACGAGGAGGTCGCGCGCCTGTACAGCGCGACGCAGACGCTGCTCGCCGAATGGACCGAGCGGCTGCGCGCACGAGCTCGGCGAGCAGTTTCCCGAGCAGGTGACCGCGTTCCGCCCCGAGTTCGCCGTGCACGGCAAGTACCGCCAGCCCTGCCCGGTCTGCGGCACGCCGGTGCAGCGCATCCGCTACGCCGAGAACGAGACCAACTACTGCGCGATCTGCCAGACCGGCGGCAAGCTGCTCGCCGATCGCGCGCTGTCGCGCCTGCTGCACGGCGACTGGCCGCGCTCGCTCGACGAGATGGACGAGCGCAAGGAGCTAGCGCGTGCGCAGATGAAAGACCACGCACACCGCTAGATAGAACAGGCCGCCGGCGAGCAGGTACTCGGGCAGGCGGTGAAACAGGCCGGCCGTGTAACCGACGCCGACGGCGGCGACGAGCACGACGGTCAGCGCCCGGCTGCGCGTGCGCCCCAGCTTGGGCACGCGCAGCGGCGAGAGCATGCCGGCCGCGCCGACGAGCAGGGCCAGCGGCATCCACGGCAGCGCACCGTCGAGGCGCACCGGCCCGAGGAGGCGCCAGGGATCCGACCGCTCGGGCGCGGTCCACTCCGGCGCCGAATACTTCAGCACCGTAAGGAACGCGACGCCGACGATGCCCGCCGTCATCGTCGACGGGGTGCCGAGGTAGTGCGCCACCTGCCCGCGCGCCGAGGCGACGTTGAAGCGGGCCAGGCGCGCCGCCGTCGCCAGCGTCCACGCCGCGCACAGCGCCACCAGCGCCGCGCGCCCCGCCGCCGTCGACCAGCCGAGCGCGGGATGGCGCCAGTAGAACGAGTAGAGGACGGCCGGCGGGGCCACGCCGAAGATCGCCAGGTCGGCGAGCGAGTCGAACTGCACGCCGAACTCGCTCGAGGCCTCGAGCGCCTTGGCCGCCGCGCCGTCGAGGCGATCGGTCAAGGTGCCGTACAGGGCCCACCAGGCCCCGGCCAGCACGCGCCCGGCCACGGCCGCCTCGATCGCCAGCACCGCGAACACGATGCTCGCGGCGGTGAACGCGTTCGGCACTACGTAGCGCCAACGCGCGGTCGCCATCAGCCCTTCTGTTTGTCCTTGCCCATCAGCTTCGAGTAGAGGAGCTGCCCCAGGCTGTCGATCATCATCTTCTCGACGGCGCCTTCGAGCCGCTCGCGCTCTTCGGGCCCTTCGTAGATGAAGCGGATGCCCATGCCCGGCTCGTGATCCTCGGCGACGCCGGGCGGCGACGGCTCACCCTCGCGCTTGACCCACTTGACCTCGCCGCGGATCTCGATCGGCTTGTGCAGCTTGGGCACACCGAGCTGGAAGACGAAGATGGTGCCGATGTCGAGCGGCTTCTTGGTGCGGATGAAGGTGCCGCCCTTGCAAATGTTCTTCGTGTAGTCGGCAAAGAAGGTGTTGAGCTTCTTGTACTCGACCTTGAGCTGGATCGGGAGCCGCGGAGAATCCCGGCGATCGTCGTCGGACATTGGATTGCGGACCTTGGCTTTTGAGGATATCCAACAAGCGCGTGCGAGTCGAGAGGGCCTGGAGCTTTATCCTGTTTGTCGTCGGTGCGGGGCTCTGCTTCGTGCCGCTGTTCGACGTCCTGGGCTACGAGTGGTGCCTGGCGATGGCCGTCGTCGCCTCGCTCGCCGGGGCGCAGGTGGCGGCGCTGCGGGTCGGGCGCGAGCGCCGGGAGCGCGCCCCGTCGGCGGTCACGGCGGCCGAGGCGCGACCGGGCGTCACGGTGGCGCGGCTGTGGTGGGGGGCGACGCTGCGCCTGTGGGGCGCCCTCGGGCTGCCGCTGGGGGCGATCCTGGCCAACGCGCTGCGCGTGCGCAACTGCGACGTCGGCGCCGGTTTGGCCTGGTTCGCGATGCTGCCGATGCTGTCCGCGGCGATGGGCGCAGGCGCCGGCGTGGTCGCCGGTCTGCTCCGACCCTGGCGCGGGCGCGTGGCCCCGACGGCGCTGGCGCTCGGGATCGTGGTCGCGTCGGTGGCCTGGGGCGTCTGGCGCTTCTACGCCGCGCCGCCGATCTTCGGCTACGACCCGTTCGTCGGCTACTTCGCCGGCACCCTGTACGACGAGGAGATCGCCATCACCGCCGCCTTCGGCTGGGCGCGGCTGTACGACGTTGCCCTCCTGACCGGCTGGCTGGCCGCCTGCGCGCTCCTGCTCGACGCCGGGCGCCTCTGCCTCGGGCGGCCGGCGCCGGCGCGGGCCCGTCCGCTCGGCATGGCGATCCTCGCGTTCGCCGCCGCGGCGACGTTGTGGAGCGCGCGCGCCCGGCTCGGCTTTGCCCTCTGTGCCCAGGAGATCGGGCAGCGCCTGGGCGGCGAGCTGCGCACCGCGCACTTCGTCCTGCACTACTCGCCGACCGGGCCCTACGCCAAGGAGCTCGCCGCCTACGCCGAGGACGATGAGCTCTACTGGGCCGAGCTGGAGAAGCTCTTCGGCGCCGCCCCGGTGCCACCAGTGCACGCGTTCCTCTTCGACAACGCCGCCCAGAAGCGCGAGCTCATGGGGGCCGGCCACACCTTCATCGCCAAGCCGTGGCGGCGCGAGATCTATCTGCAGCACGACGCCTGGCCGCAGACGGTCACCAAGCACGAGCTGGCGCACGTCTTCGCCGGTCGCTTCGGCGATCCCATCTTCGGCATCGCGCGCCGTGGTCTTGGCTTCAACGTCGGGCTCATCGAAGGCGTCGCCGTGGCCGCGGCGTGGGAGGGGCAGCCGCTGACGCCGCACCAGGTCGTCAAGGTGCTGCGCGACGCCAAGCTGCTCGATGTGGACACGCTGGCGTCGGTGATGGGGCCCAGCTTCTTCGGCATCAACGCGGCGCAGGCGTACAACGTCGCCGGTTCGTTCTGCCGCTTCTTGGCCGACACGCGCGGCGTCGGCAAGCTCGAGGCGCTCTATCGCGCCGCCGGCGGCGCCGCCGAGCTGGCAGCGCATCTACGGCGTGCCCTTTGAGACCCTGCGCGACCAGTGGCTGGCGATGATCGACGCCCAGGTGGTGCCGGAGCCGGAGCGCACGGTGGCGCTGGAGCGGCTTGCGCGGCCGAGCGTGTTTCACCGCGTCTGCGCGCACGCGCAGGCGCTGCGCAAGCAGGCGGCACAGCGGGCGGCGCAAGCGGGCGATCGCGCGCGCGCGCTGGCCGAGTGGGACGCGGTGTGCGCCGAGGACGATTCGCCCGGACAATGCGCTCGATCGCATCGAGGCCATCGCCGCTACCGGCGACTATGCGCTGGCCGCACGCAAGCTCTCGGCGATCCGGGGAACACTGGACGCCGACCCGGTGTCCGCGGCGCGCGCCCGGATGCTGGCCGAGGATCTCACGGTGCTGCGCGGCGGCGCGGCCAGCTACGACGCGGTCGCCAGCCTGCCGCTCGACGAGCCGACGGCGCGGCTGGCGACGGTCAAGCGCGAGATCGCCCACTGGCCGCCGAGCGAGACGCGCACCACGCTCCTGGCGATCCTGGCCGCCGCCGGCGGCACGCGCGACCTGGCGCTCGACCTCGTGACCCTGCAGCGGCTCGCCGACGACCACCCCGATCGCGCGATCGTGCACTACCTGCTCGGCCGCCAGCTCTACGCGCGCGGCCGCTTCGCCGAGGCCGCGGCCGAGCTGGCGCGCGCTCCGGCCGGCTCGCTGCCCGACGCGCGCTTCACGCGCGAAGCGGCCCGCGTGCGCGGTGCGGCGCTCCTGCGCGCCGGCCGGCGCCGAGAGGCGCGCGCCCTGTTCGTGACGCTGGCCGACGACGCGACCGCCTCCGAGGGTCTCCGCCTCGAAGCGCGCCAGTGGATCGCCCGCTGCGACTTCCAGCGTCCATGAGGATCGGCGTCGTCCTCAACCCCAACGCGCTCGGCGTACGCCGCCAGCCCGCGCTCGGCGATCGGCTGCGCCGCGCCGTCGGCGGCGCGGGCGAGGTCGTGGTCACACGCACGCCGGCCGAGGTCGCCGCCGCCGCGCGCCGCTTCGCCCACGAGGGGGTTACGATCGTCGCCGCCTGCGGCGGTGACGGGACCAACCTGTCGACCGTCACCGAGCTGGTGCGCGCGTACGGTCGCGACCGTCTGCCCATCTTCGCCATCCTGCGCGGCGGCACCGTCAACACCATCGCGCGCAACCTCGCCATCCACGGCAGGCCCGACCAGATCCTCGAGCGCCTCGCCGCCGCCGCGCGCTCCGGCGCGGTGCCAACGGTCGGCCAGGATCTGCTCGAGGTCAACGGCCTGTACGGCTTCCTCTTCGCGTCGCTGATGGGGGCCCGCTTCCTGGAGGCCTACTACGGCGGCCTGCGCCCCGGCGTCGCGTCGGCGGCGCTCTTGACCGCGCGCACCGTCGTCTCCTCGTTCGTCCAGGGGCGCCTGGCGCGCTGGCTCTTCTCGCCCGCGGACGTCACCCTCACCGTCGACGGCGAGACGCTGCCGACGGAAGCCTACCGCCTCATCGTCGCGTCGGTGGTGCCCGACGTCGGCATGGGCTTTTGCGTGCCCTGGCAGGCGGGCCGCACGCCCGGCCGCTTCCACCTGGTCGCCAGCGGGCTGTCGACCACGTCGATGGCGCTGCAGCTCCACCGCGTTCTCGCCGGCCGGCCCCTTGTGGGCGCGCCGCACCTCGATCGCCTGGCCACCCGCGTCCACGTCCGCTTCGCCGCGCCCGAGACCTACACGCTGGACGGCGACCTGTTCCGCGCCACCGAGGTGGAGCTCGTCACCGGTCCGCGGCTGTCGATCGCGCGCCCGTAGCTGCTAAACTGTCGCCAGTGCTGCTCGCGCTGCTGCTGACGCTCACCGGCGCCATCCCCAACGGAGCCTTCGTACGCGTCGACGGCGGCAGGTTCGTTGTCGGCGACAAGCCGTTCGCCTTCGTCGGCGCCAACCTCGACGTCATGCACGGCGCCGACGAGCGCGCCCACTCCGCCGAGACCATCGCCGCCGCGCACGACGACGGCCTCACCGTCGGCCGCGTCTGGGCGCTCGGCGAAGGCGACGCCGCGTCGTCGCCCTGGGCGCGCGCCAACCAGCTGTTCCGCGTCGCGCCCGACGCCTGGCTCGAGGGCGGCCCGCAGCAGCTCGACCGCGTGCTCGCCGAGGCGCGCGCGCGCGGCCTGCGCGTCATCGTGACGCTGGCGAACTACTGGGACGACTTCGGCGGCATCCGGCAGTACCTCGCCTGGGCCAAGCTGCCCACCGACAGCTTCGGCGCGCGCGATCGCTTCTTCTCGGACGAGCGAGCGCGCGCGTTCTACCGGGCGCACGTGGCGCACCTGGTCGATCGGGTCAACAGCGTCACCGGCGTGCGCTACGCCGACGATCCGACGATCTTCGCCTGGGAGCTGATGAACGAGTCGCAGGTGGCCACCGCCGCCGGCGCCACCGCGCGCCGCTCCTGGATCGACGAGATGGCCGCGTTCATCAAGGCGCGCGATCCCAACCACCTGGTCACGCCCGGCGTCATGGGCTACACCTCGCGCGCCGAGCGCGCCGAATGGCTCGCCGTCTGCCGCCTGCCGACGGTCGACTACTGCGACAGCCACCTCTACGCCGAGACCACCGACCGCGTCACCTCGCGCGCAGCGCCTCGAGGAGTACATCGACGATCGGGTGCAGCTCGCCCGCTACGTCGCGCACAAGCCGATCGTCTTCGGCGAGTTCGGCTTCCACACCGCCCCCGACGCCCCCGGCTACCTCGACGAGCCGCGCGCCGCCTGGTTCGCCACCTTCCTCGAGCGCGTCGTCTACGACGGCGCCAACGGTGCGCTGGCCTGGATCTACCAGCCGTGGCTCGGCCACCCGCGCGACTTCGGCATCTACGTCGACCGCTCCGACACCGACGACGTGCGCGCGGCGCTGCGCCGCTTCGCCGCCGCCATCGCGTCGGCGCCGGCGCCGGGCAATCCGCTGCTTGGCGAAGCGCACGGCGACGCCCTGCTCTACGATCCCTATATCACCGAGGAGCGCTCGCCCTACCAGCGCACCACCGCGGACGGGAGCGCCATCGAGATCCCTCCGAGCGCGTTCGCCTCCGGGCGCTGGGAGCGCCTCGGCACCTTCGGCAGCGGCCTCGACGCGCACGCCTACGGCGCGGGCGACGGCTGGTTCGACTACGCCTTCACGCTCGCGCGCGCCGCGACGCCGGAGCTGGAGGCGCGCCTGTCGTCGGAGTGGCCGGGCAAGAGCGCTCCGCCTGACGGCGGCTCCGACGTCGCCGTCCTCGTCGACGGCGTGCGCGTCGCCCTTTTGGGCGTCATCCCCGACAACGGCGCCGGGCGGGCCGAGCGGGTCGCGCTCGGGCGCTTGCGCGCGGGCCGACACACCTTGCGTCTCGCGGTGGCACCCGGCCCCGGCGCCCACGGGCTGTGCGTGTACGGCGATGCGGCGGCGCCGCTGCGCATCGTCACGGCGCCCGAGGCCGCCGCGGCGGCTGCGCCCGCGGCAGCTGCGCCCGCGGCGGCTGCGCCCGCGGCAGCTGCGCCCGCAGCGGCTGCGCCCGCCGTACGACCGTAGCAGTTCCGATTGGAGCCCGCCTTCTGACTTCGCCCTGCCCGCGCCCTACATGCCGGCGATGATGAGCCAGCGCTTGCCGTCGTTCTCCAGCTCGATGCGCTTGTCGTTCTTCTTGCGCTCCCAGCGATCGCCCATCTCCGTCGCCAGCTGATAGCTGGCGTCGTAGCGGATGTCGACCTGGGCCCGGTGTCCCTCGATGTTCACGCGCCGGTATTCGATGTTGTAGCGGAGCGTCTTGAGCGCGCTCATCCGCTTGGCCAGGACGTCCTTGAGCCCGTCGTAGCCGTAGTCGTCATCTGCCAGGGGCGTCCCCGAGTCCTCGTAGTAGCTCGGATGCGCCAGCGACAACAGCGTGGTCGCGTCGCGCTCCTCCATCGCGTGGCGGTAGCGCTCGCAGACGTCGAGGACCTCGCGGTTGACCTTGGTGTCGGCCACCGTGGTGCCGGGAATCGTGTTCACCGTCGCGCAACCGCCGCCGAGCAGCATCACTGTCGACAGCGCCAGGACCAGCCGATTCATGGGTACTCCTTCCACCTTCTTCAAACGCCGATTCGCTCTTCTTATTCCACGTCCGAATGTTTTCGGCAAAAGTTTCATGGTATAAGCGCGTGCACGGAGGGGTCATGGCTGAGGCGGATCGGCGCGCGCGCGAATTTCCTCGTTACGAGGTGAGCGCCTACGTCGACTACACCGGCAGCGAGGTCCTGCTCTACCACCGCATCCAGAACATCTCGCTCGGCGGCATCTGCATCCAGACCCCCAGCATCGAGGAGGTCGGCAGCGTCGTCGACCTGGTCATCAACTTCCCCGAGCTCGGCACTTCGCTGTCTTTGCGCGGCGAGGTGGTGTGGGCCAATCGCGAGCCGCCGATGGACATGGGCATTCGCTACGTCGAGATGGACGACACCAAGCGCGAGACGCTCAAGCAGTTCATCGGCCGCGTCAAGCGCTAGCGCGCACGCCCGCCTCATCGGGACGTGCGATCGGCGACGCCCGCCGTCGAGAACGTAGCCATGCCGCGCTGCAGGCGCACGGCGTGGCGCAACAGCTCGGCGGCCAGGATGGCGCCGGTGCCTTCGCCGAGGCGCAGGCCGAGGTCGTAGAGCGGCGTCAGCCCGAGGGCGTCGGCGAGCGCGCCGGCGCCGCGCTCGGCCGAGCGGTGTGAAGCCAGGAGATAGTCGCGCACTCGCGCGTCGAGGGCGATGGCCACGAGCGCGGCGGCGCCGGAGATGAACCCGTCGACGACGACGGGGACGCGCCGCGCGGCGCCCCCGAGCATCAGGCCGGCCATGGCCGCGATCTCCAGGCCGCCGAACGCGGCGAGCGCACCGAGCGGATCGTCGCGCCGCGGCCGATGGCGCCCGAGCGCCCCGGCGATTACCCGCGCCTTGTGGGCCACGGTGGCCTCGTCGAGCCCGGCGCCGTGCCCGGCGGCGACCTCCGGCGCGACGGCGGCGAGCGCGCACAAGAGCGCCCCCGCGGCGGTGCTGTTGCCGATGCCCATCTCGCCAGCCAGCAGCAGATCGCAGCCGCCGTCGGCGGCGGCGCGCGCCAGGCGGTCGCCGACGGCGAGCGCGGCGGCGGCCTCGTCGCGCGACATCGCCGGCGCCTGCAGAAGGCTGGCAGTGCCGGCGCGTACCTTGTGCGCCAGGTAGCGGGCACGCCGCTCGCCCGGTTGCGGCAGCGCACTCAGATCGCCCGCGACGCCGACGTCGACCACGGTGAGCGCGACGCCGGCGCCGGCTGCCAGCTGGCTCACCGCGGCGCCGCCGGCGAGCATGTTGCCCACCATCGCCGCCGTCACCGTCGACGGCCAGGCGCTCACGCCCTCGGCCACGACGCCGTGATCGCCGGCGAACACGTAGAGCTCGGGCCTCTGCGGCGGCGCGACGGGGAAGCGCCCGCGCGCGCCCGCGTACCAGGCGGCCAGCGGCTCCAGGCGTCCCAGCGCCCCGCGCGGCTTGCACCGGGTCAGCCACTCGGCCATCGCCGCCGCCTCGCTCCCGCGATCGAACGGCGGAATCTCGACCCCACCGCTCGGGTCCAGCGGCGGCGCCGGGACGGCCGCGGGCAGACGGCGGTACTGCTCCTCGTGGATCGCGTCGGCCACGGGCCGGCGCGCCCGCCAGCCGGTCTCCTCGAGCAGCGGCCGCTCGCGAAACTCCACCGGCTCGCCGACGCACAGGTAGGCGACCGGCTCGATGCCGGGCGGCAGCGCCAGCTCCTGACGCAGCACCGCGGGCTCGACGATGCTGACCCAGCCGACGCCGACCCCTTCGGCGCGCGCGGCCAGCCACAGGTTCTGCACGGCGCAACAGGCGCTCCAGCGCAGCGACTCCGGCTGCGCGGTGGTGCCGAGCACGGCCTCGTCGGCCGGCCGCAGGTCCACGGTGACGCAGAGGTTGACGGCGGCGTCGAGGATGCCCTCGAGCTTGTAGGCGAGGTACTGCTCGCGCCGCTCGCCGGCGGGGAAACGCGCCGCCTCGGCCGCGCGCACGCGCAGAAAGCTTTCGCGGATGCGCTCCTTGCGCGCGCGGTCGCGCACGACGACGAAGTCCCACGGCTGCGAGTAGCCGACCGATGGCGCCTGGTGCGCGGCGCCGAGGATGCGCCCCAAGACTTCGTCGGACAGAGGCGCGCCGGCGCGAAAGTGGCGGATGTCGCGCCGCTTGCCGATGACGTCGTAGACGGCGCGGCGATCCTCGTCGGTGAAGCTGCCGTTCACAGGCCCACCAGCCGATCGAGGAGGCCGACATCGAGCGCCGCTTCGAAGTGATCGGCGAGCGCGTCGTAGCGATCGCGCGCGCCCTCGTCGCGCGCGGCGAAAAGGCCGTGCACGAGCGTGCCCGAGACGCTGCCGGCGACGCAGCCCTCCGGCTCGTCGACGGGGAGCGCGCCGCGACACACGACGACGCCGAAGGGGCGACCGCCGCGCCGCTCGACGCGGCCGCAGTGGATCTCGTAGCCGTCGGCCAGCCGGCCGTCGGCGAGCCGGACGCGCACCTGGTCGGTGATCTTGTCGCGCGAAAAGCGCGTCACCACGGGCAGCAGGCCCAGGCCCGCGACCTCACGCTCCTGGGATTCCACGCCGTCGGGATCGAGGATGCGCTCGCCGAGCAGCTGGTAGCCGCCGCAGATGCCGAGCACGGCGCCGCCGGCGCGCGCGCGCGCGACGATGGCCTCGGCCAGCCCGCGGCGGCGTAGCCACGCCAGATCGTCGACGGTGCACTTGGTGCCGGGAACGATCAGCAGGCTCGCGCCGCCCAGCTGCGACGGTTCGTCGATCCAGGTGACGCCGGCGAGCGCGTCGAACTCGTCGAAGTTCGACAGGTGCGGCAGCTTGACGATGGCGATGTCGCGGCCGCCGGCGGCGCGCTCGCGGTCGAGCTCCAGCGAATCTTCGCTGGCGATGCGCGTGTCGCCCAGGTGCGGCACCACGCCGGCCACCGGCAGCCCGGTGCGCTCCTCGAGGAAGGCGACGCCGTCGGCGAACAGGGCGCGGTCGCCGCGGAACTTGTTGATCACCAACGCCCGCACCCTGGCCCGCTCGTCGGGGCGCAGGAGCTCGAGCGTGCCGACGATCGCAGCGAGCGCGCCGCCGCGCTCGATGTCGGCCACCAGCACCACCGGGGCGCCGGCGCGCGCCGCCATCCACATGTTGACCAGCTCGCCGTCGCGCAGGTTGACCTCGGCGGGCGAACCGGCGCCTTCGATGACCACGAGGTCGTGCGCGGCGTGCAACCGGTCGAAGGCGGCGCCGACGATCTCGCGCAGCTCGCCGTGGTGGCGCCGGTAGTCGGAGAAGTGCATCGATCCGACGGCGCGGCCGAGCACCACCACCTGCGACCCCGACAGCGACTCGGGCTTGAGCAGGATCGGGTTCATGTCGACGTGGGGGCGCACGCGCGCGGCCTCGGCCTGCGCCAGCTGCGCGCGGCCGATCTCGCCCCCGTCGGGCGTGACGGCGGCGTTGAGCGACATGTTCTGCGCCTTGAACGGCGCCACGCGGAGACCGCGGCGCACCCAGATACGACAGAGCGCGGTCGCAAGCAGGCTCTTGCCCACCGACGAGGCGGTCCCCTGAACCATGATCGCGCTCATGGCGACACCACGCGCACCCAGGCTTCGACCAGGCGCTCTTGATCGGCGTCGCCACGCACGCCGAGGCGCACCAGCGCCGGCAGGCCGAAGCTCGCGCAGTCGCGCACGCGCACGCCGCTGCGCGAGCATGGCGGCGGCGAAGCGGCGCGCGTCGCCCACGTCGACGACGACGAAGCTGCCGTCGGCGGCGACGGGCACCACGCCGATGGCGGAGAGGCGCGCGACCAGGCGCGCCCGCAGCGCCGCGACGGCCGCGCGCACCGGCTCGATGGGCTCGGCGAGCGCGGCCAGCCCGGCGGCGATCGCCGGCTGCGACACGTTCCAGGGCGGCAGCGCCGCCTGCACCGCGCGCGCGACCGCCGGCGCCGCGACGAGATAGCCGAGCCGGAGGCCGGGCAGCGCGAACAGCTTGGTGAGCGAGCGCAGCACCGCCACCTGGTCGGACGGCGCCAGCGGCGCCACGTCGTCGCATAGCGGCTGGTAGGCCTCGTCGACCACCACCAGCCGGGCGGGCGCGCGCCGGATCGACTCGGCCGCGGGCAGCGTCAAAAGCGGGTTGCCCGGCCGGGCGACGAACAAAAGGTCGCACGCGGCGTCGAGGGGCAGCGCCGTCGTCTCCGCGCCCGAGGCGCGCCCGGCCTGCGCGTACTCGCCGAACGCGGGCGCGACGTAGCCGACGCGGCGGCCGGCGCCGCCGAACGCGCGCGCCAGCGCCCACACCAGCTCGCACGAGCCGGCGCCGACGACGACCTGGTCCGCGCCGACCCCGTGACGCGCGGCGATCGCCTCGCCGAGCGGGCGCGCCGTCGGATGCGGATAGCGCGTCACGTCTGCCGCGCGCCACGCCGCCATCACCGCCGGCGGCGGCGGCAGCGGCGAGACTCCCGTCGAAAAGTCGAGCACGCCCTCGGGCGCGTCGCCGCCGTGAACGGCGGGCGGCAGATCGACCAGCTCGCGGCGCGGCTCAGCCGGCATGCCGCACCATCCAGGTCGCCCCCGCGGCGATCGCCGCCATCAGCGCCCCCGCGATCCACAGGAGCACGACCGCCCGATCGATCGTGTCGGCGCCCACGACGGCGCCGGCATCGCCGAGTCGGTAGCAGCCGACCTTCTCCAACTGCACGCCGAGCGCGCCGGCCATCGCCGCCATCGGGCGTCCCGCGTTCGGGCTCTCGGTGCGAGCACCGTCGCGCCACCAGACGCGGAGCGCACCCGTCGCCGAGCCGGCCCCCAGCGCGCTGGCCACGACCAGGAGCGCGGCGGTCACGCGCGCCGGTACGAAGTTGACGGCGTCGTCGAGCCGGGCCGCGGCCTTGCCGAGCCACTCGGTGGCGCCGTGGTAGCCGATCATCGCGTCGAGCGTGTTGCACGCGCGATAGGCCAGCGCGCCGGGCACGCCGGCGACGACGAAGAAGAGCAGCGGCGCGACCACCGAATCGGACGCGTTCTCCGCCACCGACTCGACGGCGGCGGCGGCGATGAGCGGCGCGTCGAGAAGCGCGGCGTCGCGCGACACCAGGCTGCGAAGGCCCACCCGGGCGCGGTCGACGTCGCCGTCGCCGAGGGCGCGCGCCACCTCCGCGCCCGCGTGCCCGAGCATGCGCAGCGCGAGCGCCGACTTGAGCAGGTAGATCTCGACGACCACCTGCGCGAGCGGCAGCGGGGCCAGCGCGCGGCCGAGCGCGAGCGCTCCGCCGCCGAAGAGCAGCGGTCCGGCGGCGGCCATCAGGCAGCCGTAGGCGAACGCGGGCGCCGGTCGCGCAGGCGCCCGGCGCCGCAGCGCCCCGTAGAAGCGGCCCATCCACACCACCGGGTGCAGCGTGTTGGGCGGCTCACCGACGACGACGTCCAGCGCCAGCGCGCCCGTGAGCACGACCAGCGCGTGCGCCGCCGGCGTCATCCGCCGACCCGGGCCTGCACGCCGCGCGCGACCTCCTCGGCGATCCAGCGCCGCACCCCACGCGCCACCGCCTCGCGCACCGCGCCGCCGAGGAGCGATCCGGCGAGCGTGTGCTTGCCGACCCAGCGCAGCGGCTCGCCGCCCTCGGGCGCGGCGACGACGATGCAATCGGTGCCGGTGCCGCTGGCCAGCTCCTGCGAGCGGCGGCTGGGCACGCGCCCGTCGAGCACGGCGGCGGTGCGCGCCTCGGACGCCAGCGCCAGCGCCTCGGCCAGGCCCGCCTCGTCGAGCGCGTGCGAGAGCTGCACCAGCACGTTGATGGTGCCGACGCTCATCGGCCCCGGCGAGTCGCCGACGGCGAGCGCGTTGCCGAGGCCGACGGTGGCCACGGCGCGCGCGGCCACGCCGTCGTGCTGCTTCTCGACGCAGTCGAAGGTGCCGAGCGAGCGCGCGGTCATCATGCCCACGGCGCGGTCGAGCCCGTGCCGCTTGAGCGACGCCGTCAAGCAGCGCCGCGGGATCGACCGACGGCGACAGCTCGCCCAGCTCGACGTAGCGCCAGACCACCGCGCGCGTCAGGCCCAGACCGCCGCCGCACACCGCCCACGACAGCGTGCGGTGCACGCGCGGGAAGCGCACCACCAGCAGCCGCTCGTCGTCGAGCAGCGAGGGCCAGCCCGCGATCATCGCCGGCTCCCGTACGACCGGCACTGCGCCACGAATGACGCCGCCGCGGCCGGATTCGAGGCCCAGTGGACGTGCACGTAGGACCCGAGCACCTGCCCGACCGCGTAGGCGGGCAGGTCGCGATAGGCGTTGGGCTCGGCGCCCTCCAGCGTCGACCAGCGGAACTGGTGGCCGCGCAGGCGCGTCCCCTTGGCGCCGAAGAGCGTCGCGGTCGTGGTCTCGACCTCGACGTAGCCGATCGCCTGCAGCCGGTCGCGCATGACCGCGGTGCCGGCAACGACGCCGAGCATCTGGTGCGCCTGGCCGTCGATGGTGCGGATGGCTTCGGCGAGGTACATGAGCCCGCCGCACTCGGCGTAGATCGGCATGCCGCCGGCGGCGTGCTCGCGCAGCGACGCGCGCATCGAGCGGTTGGCGGCCAGCGCCGCGGCGTGCGCCTCCGGATAACCGCCGCCGATGTAGATGCCGTCGACCGCGCGGCGGGCGCTGCGTCGCCGCAGCGGCGAGAACGGCACCAGCGTGGCGCCGAGCGCCTCCAGGCGCGCCAGGTTGTCGTCGTAGTAGAAGTGGAAGGCGTCGTCGCGCGCGATGGCGATGCGGCACCCGAGGCCGCGCCCGGGCGGGGGCGGCGGGCGGGAGCTCGAGCGGCGCCGCGCGGCGCGCGAGCGCCAGGATCGCCTCGAGGTCGTTCCACGCGGCGAACGTCTCCCCCCAGGCCGCGATGGTCTCGTCGGGCAGGCGCGCGGCGTCGGCGGCGACGAGGCCGAGGTGGCGCTCGGTGAACGCGCGCGCGTCGTCGCCCGGCAGGCCGCCGATGACGGGCACGTGCGCGGCCGCCGCGCGCACCAACAGCTCGAGGTGTCCGCGCGAGCCGACGCGGTTGGCGAACAGGCCCGCGAGATCGAGCGCGGGGTCGAACGCGCGCAGCCCGACGCCGATCGCGGCGATGGTGCGCGCCAGCGCGCCGGCGTCGATGACGGCGATGACCGGCGCGCCCAGCCACTTGGCGATCTGCGCCGCCGATCCCTCCTCGCCCTCGGGATCCTTGCCGTCGTAGAGGCCCATCATGCCCTCGACGAGCGCGATGTCGGCGTCGCGCGTGTTGCGGGCGAAGGTCGCGAGCACGGCCTCTCGGCCCATCATCCAGCCGTCGAGGTTGTGGCTGACGCCGCCGGTAGCGCGGGCGTGGTAGGTCGGGTCGAGGTAGTCGGGGCCGCACTTGAACGCGGCGACGCGCAGGCCGCGCGCGCGCAGCGCGGCGGTCAGGGCGACCATCGTCGTGGTCTTGCCGACGCCGCTGGCGAGGCCGGCGATGACGAGACGCGGAATCATGGGCGGCTCGCGAACATGAGCGTGTCACGAAATACGCTCGACGCCGCGCAGCGTCAAGGCGATTCAGCGCAGGCGCAGCGGCAGCCCCGCGGCGACGAGGAACACCTCGTCGCAGGCGGCGGCGAGCCGCTGGTTGACCCAGCCGGCCACGTCGCGGAAGCGGCGCGCCAGGGCGTCTACGGGCACGATCCCGCCGCCCACTTCGTTGGTGACGAAGACGACCGGCACGGCGGCGGCGCGGGCGGCGGCGGCGACCGCGTCGGCGGCGGCCAGAAGCGCGTCGTCGGCGGCGCCGTCGAGCACGAGGTTCGACAGCCAGAGGGTCACGCAGTCGACCAGCACGGCCGCCTCCGTCGTCGCACGCAAGGCGTCGGCGAGCGCGCGCGGCGCCTCGACGGTGCGCCAGGCGTCCCCCCGGCGTGCGCGATGATGCGCGATGCGCGCGCGCATCTCGTCGTCGAGCGCCTCGGCGGTGGCGAGGTAGCGCCACGGCCCCGCCGGCGCCAGCTCGGCGAGGCGCTGCTCGCCAAAGCGGCTCTTGCCCGAGCGCGCGCCGCCGGTGATGAGCACCAGCCGGCTCGCCGACGCCGCGCCGCGATCGCCCTGCTCGCCCGCGCTCATGAGCGCGCCGTCCACGCCGCCGCCGCCAGGTAGGTCGTCAGCTCCGCCAGCTTGACCACCGCCCCCAGCGTGTCGCCGGTGATGCCGCCGAGATCGCGGCGAAAGCGCCAGCCGCCCGCGAGCGCGACCACGCCGGCCGCGCCGGCGGCGCCGAGCGCGAGCGGCCACGGCAGCAGCAACAAGGGCGCGAGCCCGGTCAACAGCCCGAAGCCGAGCGCGAGCGCGGGCACCCGCTGCGCCACCGTCTGCCCCAGGCCCCCTTCGGCGCGCGCGTACGGCAGCAGCGTCAGCGGCAGCGCCGCGGCGCGACCGAGCGCGTGTGCGGCGACGATCGCGCGCCATCCGAGCGACGCCGACAGCGTCCCCAACGCGCTCACCTGCGCGCCCAGCACCAGCACCAGCGCCAGGACGCCATAGGTGCCGATGCGCGAGTCGCGCATGATGGCGAGCCGGTGTGCCCGATCGCGCCCACCGAAGAGGCCGTCGGCGGAGTCGGCCAGCCCGTCTTCGTGGAAGGCGCCGGTCAACACCACCGCCGCGGCCAGCGCCGCCCACGGCGCCAGGGACGGCAGGCGCGCCCGCAGCAGCACAAGATAGCCCGCCGCCGCCACGCCGCCGACGCCGGCGCCGACGAGTGGAAACCACGCCGCCGCGCGCGCGAGCTCGCGCTCGGTCGGCGCCGCGGTGAGGCGCACCGGCACCCGCGTCATCATTTGCAGCGCCACGAGGAACGTGCGCATCGACGCGTGATATGTAGCATGGGCGATGTCGATCTCGAAGGCAGCCCGCGCCACGCCCGCGCGCGTCACCGCCGTGACACTGGCCGCCCTCGCGCTGGCGCTGGCCGCCATCGGCGCGTCGCTGCTGCTCGGAGTCGAGCACATCTCGCTTGGGCGGGCGCTGACCGATTGCCGCTCGCTCGACGCGGACATCCTGTTCAACGCGCGCGCGCCGCGCGTCTTTCTGGGCGCGCTGGTCGGCGCCGCGCTCTCGGCCGCCGGCGTCGCCTTCCAGGCGCTGCTGCGCAATCCGCTCGCCGATCCCTACGTGCTCGGTGTCTCGGGCGGCGCGGCGGCGGCGGGCACCGCGGCGGCGCTCATCGGCGGCGCGGGCCTCCTCGGCATCTGGACCCGCCCCGCCTTCGCCTTCGTCGGCGCGCTGGGCGCCGTCGCCATGGTCTACGCGTTCGGCCGCGTGCGCGGCGCGCTGGTGCCGCACGTGGCGCTGCTCGCCGGCGTGGTGGTCAACGCCTTGGCCGGCGCGATCATCCTGGCGCTGCGCCTGTTCCTGGCGCCGTTCGCCATCGCCGACGCGCTGGCGTGGCTGACCGGGTCGCTCGGCACCGTCGACGGCATGCGCGTCGCCGCGCTCGGCGCCTACGCGCTGGTGGCGCTGGTGGTCCTGGGCGTCAGCGCCGTCGACATGAACGCGCTGTCGCTCGGAGAGGAGGCAGCGCGCACCGTCGGTGTCGACGTGGAGCGCGCGCGGCGCGTCATCTTCTTCGCCGCCTCGCTGCTCACCGCCGCCGCGGTGGCGTTCGCCGGGCCCATCGGCTTCGTCGGCATCGTCGTGCCGCACGCGGTACGGCGACTGGTGGGCGCCGATCACCGGCTGCTCCTGCCGGCGTCGATCTGCGGCGGCGCCGCGTTCCTCGTGCTCACCGACACCGCCTCGCGGCTAGCCTTTCTGGCGCTCGGCACCGAGCCGGCGGTGGGCATCCTGACCGCGCTCATCGGCGCGCCGCTGTTCCTCGTCATCCTGCGCCGTCGCACCGGGGAGCGCGCACTGTGAGGCCGGCCTTCGCCCTCCTGGTCGCGGGCCTGCTGATGGGCGCGTGCCACCGCGCGCCGGCGCCACCGGCGCGCGCGGTGCGCCGCATCGTCTCGCTGGCCCCGTCGTCGACGGAGATCTTGTACGCGCTCGGGGTCGGAGATCGCCTGGTCGGCGTCGACCAATACAGCGACTGGCCGCCGGCGGCCAAAAAGGTGCCGCGCGTCGGCAGCGATCTGTCGCCCAGCGTCGAGCGCATCCTGGCGCTCGCGCCCGACGTCGTCTTCATCGCCACCAGCGCCAACGCGCGCGAGCTGCCGCTCGAGCTGGAGCGTCTCGGCATCCGCGTCGTCATCAGCCGGGTCGACAAGCTCGACGACCTGTGGCGCGACATCGAGCTTTCCGGCGACGCCGTCGGCGCGCACGACGCCGCCACCGCCCTGGTGGCGCGGCTGCGCGCCCGGGTCGCCGCGGTGCACGCGCGCGTCGCCGCCCTGCCCCCGCCGCGGGCGCTGGTGGTCGTGTGGGCCGATCCGCTCACCGTCGTCGGCGGCCACAGCTTCGTCGACGACGCCATCCGCGCCGCCGGCGGCGACAACATCGCCGGCGACTCGGCGCAGCCCTACCCGCAGTATTCGGTCGAGCGCATGCTGGCGCGCGCGCCCGAGGTCATCGTCGTCGGCAGCCACGCCGGCGGCCCGGCGCTGGCGCCGCTGACCGCGCACGCCTCGCTGCCCGCGGTCCGAGACGGCCGCGTCCACGCCGTGGACGGCGATCTGCTCTTCCGGCCCGGGCCGCGCGTGGTGGACGGCATCGAGCTGCTCGCCAGGCTCTTCCACCCATGATCCGCGCGCGCCGCCTGACGTTCGGCTACGGCCGGCCGCTGCTCGTCGACGTCGATCTCGACGTCGCGCGCGGCGAGGTCGTCGGCATCCTCGGCGCCAACGGCGCCGGCAAGTCGACGCTGGCGCGCCTGCTGCTCGGCATCACCCTGCCCACCGCCGGCCAGGTGACCATCGACGGCCACGATCTGGCGTCGCTGCGTCCGCGCGCGCGCGCGCGCCTCGTCGCCGCGGTGCTGCAGGACGAGCCGCTCGAGTTTCCCTTCACCGCCCTCGAGGTGGTGCTGATGGGCCGGCGGGCGCGCCTGGGCCCGTTCGGCTTCGAGGCCGGCGCCGACGTCGCCGCCGCCGAGCAGGCGATGCGCGACACCGGTGTCCTCGACCTCGCCGCGCGCCCGCTCGGCGAGCTGTCGGGCGGCGAGCGCAAGCGCGTGCTGCTGGCGCGGGCGCTGGCGCAGGAGACGCCGGCGCTCATCCTCGACGAGCCGGCGGCCGCGCTCGACGTGCGCCACCAGCTCGAGCTATTCGCGCTGCTCGACGCGCGGCGCAAGGCCGGCGCCGCCGTTGTCGTCGTGGTGCACGACCTCAACCTGGCCGCGCAGTGGTGCGATCGGGTGGCGCTCCTGACCGCTGGCGCCCCCGCGATCGTCGGCCGCGTCGACGAGGTCTTGACCGCCGCGCGGCTGCGCGCCGCCTTCGGCGTCGAGGTCGCCATCGGCGCGCACCCGACCACCGGCGCGCGTGTCCTCTACCCCATCCGAGGCGTCGAATGAGCCAGCCCCCGGTCCGCCGCGTCGCGCTCCTGCTGTTCGGCTCGGGCACGTGCGCGCTCGTCTATCAGATCGCCTGGCTGCGCGAGCTGCGCCTGGTCTTCGGCGCGTCGACCGCCGCCTCGGCGGCCGTGCTCGCCATCTTCATGGGCGGCCTCGGCGCCGGCGGCCTCCTGTTCGGCAAGCGCGCGGCCCAAAGCCCGCGACCGCTGGCGCTCTACGCCCGGCTCGAGGCGGGCATCGCCATCGCCTCGGCGCTGACGCCGCTGTTCGTCGTCGTCGCCCGCGCGGTCTACGTCGCCGTCGGCGGCACGCCCACGCTCGGTCTTCCCGGCGGCACCGTCGCCCGGCTGCTGCTGGCCGCCGTCGTGCTCGGCGTGCCGACGCTGCTCATGGGCGGGACGCTGCCCGCCGCCGCCCAGGCGGTCACCCGCGCCCGCGACATCGGCCGCCGCGATCTGGCGATCCTCTACGGCGCCAACACCCTCGGTGCCGTCGCCGGCGCCGCGCTCGCGACCTTCGTCCTGCTCGAAGCGCTCGGCACGCGGCGCATGCTCCTGTCCGCCTGCGCGCTCAACCTCGTGGTCGCGGCGCTCGCCGTACTGCTCGCCTCGCGCATGAGCGACCGCCCGGTCGGCGACGCGCCCGCCCGCGCCGACGACCCCGTGCCCGCGGCCGTCTCCGCCCGCTTGTCGCTCGCCGCGGCCGCGGTGGTCGGCTTCGCCTTCCTGCTCATGGAGCTGGTGTGGTACCGCATGCTGGCGCCGCTGCTCGGCGGCTCGTCGTACACGTTCGGCCTCATCCTCGCGGTGGCGCTCGCCGGCATCGGCGTCGGCGGCGTCGCCTACGCGCTGTTCGGAGGGCGCCGTGCCGCCACGCTCACCGGCTTCGCGCTCACCTGCGCGCTCGAGGCGGCGGCGCTGGCCGTGCCCTTCGCGCTCGGCGATCGCATCGCGGTGCTGGACGGCGACGCTGCGCCCGCTCGGCGCCGTGGGCTTCTACGGCTTCGTCGCCGGCTGGACGGCGATCACCGCCATCGTCGTCCTTCCGGCCGCGTTCGTCTCCGGCGTGCAGTTCCCGCTGCTCATCGCGCTGCTCGGCCGGGGCCGCGCCGACGTCGGCCGGCACGTGGGCGACGCCTACGCCTGGAACACCGCGGGCGCCATCGCCGGCTCGCTCGCCGGCGGCTTCGGCCTGATGCCGCTCTTGAGCGCCCCCGGCTGTTGGCGGCTGGCGGCCGCGCTCCTGGCCGCGCTGGGCCTCATCGCCCTGGCGCTCGCCGAGCGGCCTCGCCTGCCGTCGCTGGTCGCGCCCATCCTCGCCGCAGGCCTCGCGCTCGGCCTGCTGTTCGAGCCGGGTCCGACGGCGGCCTGGCGCCACGGCTCGGTCGGCGTCGGCCGCGCCCCAGCTGTGGGGACGCCGAACTCGTTCGAGGAGTGGGAGCGCAACCACCGCCGCAACACCCGCTGGGAGGTCGACGGCGTCGAGACGTCGGTCGCCCTCAACGACCAGCTGGGCTACGCCTTCGTGGTCAACGGCAAGGTCGACGGCAACGCGCGCAGCGACGCATCGACCCAGGTGATGGCCGGCCTGATCGGCGCGCTGCTGCACCGGGGCGCGAGCGCGCGCTGGTCGTCGGCCTCGGCACCGGCACGACCGCCGGCTGGCTCGGCGCGGTCCCGACCATCGAGCGCGTCGACGTCGTCGAGCTGGAGCCGGCGATCCTCGAGGTCGCGCGCCGCTGCGCGCCGGTCAACCGCGACGTGCTCGACAACCCGCGCGTCCACATCGCCATCGGCGACGCGCGCGAGGTCGTCGGCACCACGCGCGCGCGCTACGACCTCATCTTCTCCGAGCCGTCGAACCCGTACCGCGCCGGCATCGCCAGCCTGTTCACCCAGGAGTTCTATCGCGCCGCCTCCTCCCGCTTGCAGAGCGACGGTCTGTTCGTGCAGTGGCTGCAGGCGTACAACGTCGACGCGCAGACCATCCGCACCATCTACGCCACGCTGTCGTCGGTGTTCCCGGAGGTGGAGACCTGGATCACCGAGGAGTCTGACCTCCTGCTCATCGCCGGCAAGCGGCCCATCGTCTACGACGTGGCGCGGCTGCGGGCGCGCATCACCGAGGAGCCGTGGCACACCGCCCTGTCCCGCATCTGGCGCGCCGACGACCTCGAGGCGGTGTTCGCGCGCTACGTGGCCAACGCCGGCTTCGCGCGCGGGCTCGGGGCGCTGGAGGGCGACCGCCTCAACACCGACGACATGACCCTGGTCGAGTTCGGCTTCGCGCGTGGGCTCGGCCTCCGCAAGCACCAGTTCGACGTCCAGGAGCTGCGCCTCGCTGCCAGCGAGCGCGGCTACGATCGGCCGCGCCTGGCCAACGGCACCCTCGATCGCGCGATCGTCGCCGAGCGCGCGGTGCCGATGCTCGCCGCCGATTGGCATCCGTCGCCGGTGCCGCCCGCAGGCGCGCTGCCCGGGCTCGACCATCGCTCCAACGCCGTCGACAGCTGGGAGGACGGCGACTTCGCCGACGCCGTCGCCGAGTGGCAGGCCCAGGATCGCGAGCCCGAGGATTCGATCGCGCTGGCCGCGCTCGCCGAGTCGCTCGCCGACGCCGGGGACGCCAAGGCCGAGCGCTACATCGCGCGGCTGCGTCCGACGCACGAGGTGGAGGCGGATCTGTACAGCGCGCGCCTGCAGCTGCGCCAGGGCCACGTCGCCCAGGCGGGCGCCACGCTCGAGCGCGCCTTCGCCGCGGCGGCGACCGATCCCTGGCCGCTGCAGCCGGTGCTGGGCCGCGGGCTCGGCCTGGCCGCCGAGGTGGCCACGCGCGACCGCGCCGCCGGCGAGCGGTTGTGGCGCGCGCTGGCGCATCCGTTTGCCGTGCACGTGCAGAACGCCCGTCGGCTGCGCACGCGGGTAACGATCGCCTGGGCGGTCGATTGGCCGCGGCTGTGCACCGAGGCGCTGGCGCCGCTCGAGCCCGACGTGCCGCTGGAGCGGGAGCTCTTGTCCCGGCGCGTGCGCTGCTACGAGGCCACCGGCGACCGCCGCCTGGCCGCCGCCCGGCAGGACCTCGAGCGCTTCTCCGGAAAGGAGCCGATGGACTTCGCCAACGGCCTTCCGCCCGCGAAGTGATCAGCCGCCGCGCGTCGCCCGCACGATCGGCATCCGTGCCGCGCGCATCGCGGGCAACAGGCCCCCGGCGAAGCCCATGACGACGGCGAACACGAGCGACGCCGCCACCACGCCCGGCGACATGTGGAAGCGGAAGGACATCTCGCTGAAGGTCTGGAAGTTCATCGTGGTGAACGACGCCAGCTGCATCAGCGACGCGCCGGCGCAGCCGACCGCCCCGGCCAGGAGCGCCAGGATCACCGACTCGGCCACGAACGACACCAGGACCGATCGCCGCCGGAAGCCGAGCGCGCGCAGGGTCCCGATCTCGCGCGTGCGCGCCGCCACCTGCGCGTACATCGTGATCATGGCGCCGATCGCCGCCCCGAAGCTGAAGATGATGACGACGAACAGCCCGATGAACTCGATGAACATCGAGGTCTGCTCCGACTGCGCCGACCAGTAGTCGACCTCGGGCTTGACCTCCAGCGTCGACAGCATCGGATCGGCCTCGACGCGGGCCGCGAGCGTCTGGAAGGCGGCCTTGTCCTTGAGGCGCATGGTGATCGAAGAGAACGCCGGCCGGCGCGCGAACGCGTCCATGAACTGATCGACGTCGCCCCAGACCTCGGAGTCGAACGCCGAGCCGCCCTGGTCCATGATGCCGACGACCGTCCAGTCGCGGCGGGCGAAGTGCACCTGGCCGCCGAGCGTCATGCCGCGGAAGCGACCGGCGAGCGCCTTGCCGATCACGACCTCCGACGTCCCCGGATGGAACATGCGCCCTTCGAGCGCCCGCGGTTGGTGCAGCTCGAGCGCGGTGGGGCCGACGCCGCGCACGTTGACGTTGGTGCCATCCTCGTCGCTGGAGCCGTTCTGCCGCACGGCGAAGATGATGACCACCAGCTCCGCCGACACCAGCGGCTTACCGTCGGGGCCGATGGCCGTCTCCGGCGCCGACGACAACAGGCGCAGGTGCTCGGGCAGCACGCCCGACTGCACCTCGGTCTGCGAGCCCTTGCGGATGACCTTGGCGTTTTCGGGGCTGCCGGTCGCCTTCAGGGTCTCGCGCACGCCCGTCGCCAGCATGAGCACCGTCGTGAACACGAACACCACCAGCGTCAGGCCGAACGCGGTGACCCCGGTGGTCCAGCGGCGCACGCCGAGCGAGCGGACGTTGTAGATGACCGGCACCCAGTCGCGCCGCAGCAGCATGGTCACGCCGAGGGCGACGACGACGAGGAGCGAGACGACCAGGCCGACGACGATGCCGAGGATCAATCCACCGAGGACGATGCCGACGATGAGCGTCGCGATCTTGCCCAGGGCCAGCATTATTCGACCCTCCGCAGGGCGTCGACGATCTTGAGCTTACCGGCGCGCCGCGCCGGCAGCGACGCCGCCGTCATGCCGAGGGTGAGCGCCACGGCGACCGCCAGCACGACGACGTCGAGCTGGAGGGCGAAGTCGCCGAGGAAGCCGCCCATCTTTTTCTCCAGGATCTGCCCGGCGAACTTGAGGCTGGGGGCCGCCAGCGCCACCCCGAGCGCCGCGCCGACCAGGGAGATGACGCAGCCCCTCGCCGAGGACCATGCCGACGATGTGGCGCGACTGGAAGCCGATGGCGCGCATGACCGCGTACTCGGTGGTGCGCTCGCGCGTCGCCATCGCCATGGTGTTGGCGAGGATGAGCATGAGGATCAGCAGCACCACGTACGACACGATGCGGATGGCGCTCAACAGCGCCGAAGCCATCGAGAGGAACTCGAGCTGGAACTGCTTTTCGCTCTCGGTGCGCGTCTCCGCCGGCGAGTTGGCGAACTCCTTGTCGATCGCCTGCCCCACCGCCGTCGCCTGGGCGCCGTCGTTGACCTTGGTGACGATGAGCCCGACGTGGTCCTTGCGCGTCTCCGGCAACCGCTCGTTGAAGTACTTCCAGTGGAACCACATCGACGACTCGTCGACGGCACGCGAGGTCGAGTGGTAGATGGCGCGTACGTGGAAGTCCCAGTCGCCGGGATAGATCGTGCCCCGCAGCGTGATCTTGTCGCCGAGCTTCCAGCCGTATTTGTCGGCCAGGTGCACGCCGACGATGGCGCCCTGGCGATCCTCGAGATAGGACTTCCACTGATCGGGCTGGATCACGATCTCGGGGTACATCTTGAAGACGTCGGAGTCGGTGGCCAGGTTGGCGAAGAAGCCGTGCTCGTCCTTCGGGTAGACGGCGCCGAACCAGTTCTCGTACGAGACCTGCCCCTTGTCGCCGACGATGTTGCGCACCTTGTCGACGTAGCTGAGCGGCAGCTCGAAGATGATCGAGATCTTGTTGCGCGTCATCATGCGGTCCGACGCCGAGTTCTCGACGCCCGCGTACCAGGCGCCGATGAGCGTGCGCAAGAACAGGAACGCCACCACGGCGATGGCCACGCCGACCGAGGTCAAAAGCGTTCGCAGGCGGTTGCGGAACGCGCTCTTGAAGACGAGTAGGAAGAAGCTCATGGTTACACGCGCCGTCTAGCGGAACGGCCCGGCGCCGGCGTCCGCCAGGAGCTGGCCCTTGTCGAGGCGACGGATGAGCTCGGCAGACTGCGCTGCCGCCGGATCGTGCGTCACCATCACGATCGTCTTGTTGAACTTGCGGTGCAGCAGGTCGAGCAGCTTCAGGATCTCCTCGGCGCTCTTGCGATCGAGATCGCCGGTGGGCTCGTCGGCGACCAGGATCGTCGGATCGGTGACGATCGCGCGCGCGATGGCGACGCGCTGCTCCTGCCCGCCCGAGAGCTGGCGCGGGTAGTGGTCCATGCGGTCCTCGAGGCCGACCACCCGCAGCGCCGTCTCGACGCGCTTCTTGCGCTCCGCCTTCGACAGCTTCGTGAGCAGCAGCGGCAGCTCCACGTTCTGGAAGGCGGTGAGCACGGGCAGCAGGTTGTAGAACTGGAAGATGAAGCCGATGTGGCGCGAGCGCCACGTCGCCAGATCGCCCTCGGACAGGCGCGTCAGATCGGTGCCGTCGACCTCGACGCTGCCCGCGGTGGCGCTTGTCGATGCCGGCGATGAGGTTGAGCAGCGTCGTCTTGCCCGAGCCCGACGGGCCCATGAGCGCCTCGAAGCTGCCCTCCGGGATGTCGAGGTCGATGCCTTCGAGCACCGGGATCTCCTGCGTGTCGCGCCGGTAGACCTTGCGCACGCCGCGCAGCTTGATGATCGCTTTTCTGCCGGCGCCGTCGCCGTTCGCCTTCTTCCCGCCAGCCTTGTCGTCGTCGCTCACTGCTTCTTCTCCTTGACCGAGACGCCGTCGCGGATGCTGCCGCCCGGGCGGCGGATGACGCGCGTGCCGGTCGTCGGTCCATCGGCGAGCTCGAGCGTGCCGTCGCCGTACGGGCCTCTGACCACCACCGGCAGCGCCTTGGCGTGGCCGTCGTCGATGGTGAACACGACCTTGCGCCCGTGGGCCTCGACCACCGCGTCGGCCGGCACGATCAGCTTGGGCGCCGCCTTGAGCGCAGCGGCGTCGAGCGCCTTGGTCAGAAAGCTCACCTTGGCGGCCATGTCCGGCAGCACGCCCGCCGACGAGTCGGTGAACCTGACCTTGACCGTCACCGCCGCCTTGGAGCGATCGACGATCTGCCGCACCTCCGAGACCTGCCCGCGGAAGCGCCGGTCGGGAAACGCGTCCAGGATGATCTCGGCCGGCGTGCCCACGCCCACCTTGTGGAACTGCGCCTCGGCGACGTCGGCCTGGACCTCCAGATCGTCGAGCGTCGCCAGCGTGACGACGCCCGAGCCCCCCGGCGGGATGACCTCGCCGATCTCCGCCAGCTTGCGCAAGATCGTGCCGCCGAACGGCGCCCGCACCTTGGTGTTCTCCAGTTGCACCGCCACCGCCGCCTGCCGCGCCTCGACCGCGCGCACGTCGGCCTGCGCCGCCGCCAGCGTCGACTGCGTGGCGTCCAGGCGCGCCTTGGCGTCGTCGAGCGCCGCCTGCGTGCCGGCGCCCCGTTGCATCAGCTCGCTCTCGCGCTTCTCCCGCGTCTGCGCGTCCGAGACGTCGGCGCGCGCGCGCTCGACCTTGGCGCGCGCCGCGGCGATGTCGGCGCGCACCTGGGCCAGCTGCGCCTGCGCGTCGGCCGACTCGAGCTCGGCGATGAGCTGCCCCTCCTTGACCACGCTGCCCTCGTCGACGAAGAGATGCGCCAACCGCCCGGTCGTCTTGGGCGCGACCGTCGCTTTTTTGCGCGCGTACACGTAGCCCGTCGCCACCAGGGTCACGTCCGACTGCACCGGCGACATCAGGGTGACCGCGCCGAGCTCGACGTCCTCCGAGAAGAGGCGACCCGAGCCTTCGCGATAGACGAAGAAGCCGCCGACGCCCAGGGCGACGATCGCCACCACGGGGATCAGCCAGCCTGCGACACCGCGCTTGCCGCCCTCGGCGCCGCGGTCGCGGGCGCCGCCGCGCTCGCGGCCAACCTTGGCGCGATCCAGGCGCAGCGACGCGAGCTCGTCGGCCAGGCGGTCTTCGTCGGTAGCCACGCCGGCAATGTAACATCCCGCCGGGCGCAGTCCATGCCCGATTGCGCCAGCCGGCTTGGCTCAACGCGCCGGATCGGAGGCTCGCGCGACCGCGCGGTGTCGATCGCCGGATGGAGCGCCGCTCAGCCGGACTGGTTCAGCCACCATTCGAGGCGGCGGACGTACTCGCGAAAGTCCTTGCGCTTGCGCAGCTCCGGATCGACGCCCTCGGGGAGAAAGACGTCGGTGATGCGGGTGATGGCGAAGCGCGCCGCCGCCAGCCGCGCCTCGTCGACCAGCCGCGAGCGCTCGGAGTGGTCGAGCGGGCGCACCGCTTCGTACGCCAGGAGCACCGAGTCGACCGCCGGCTTGTGGATGCGCGAGCCGGTCCAGCACCAGGCGTTGATCGCCACGGCGACGTCGTAGATGAGCAGCCCGTACGTCGCCTGCTCGAAGTCGAGCACGGCCACAAGGCCCCCCGCGCCGTCGACGAGCACGTTGTCGGGGAACAGATCCTGGTGGATGAGCCCGCTGACCGTCGCCCGCCGGCGGCGCGCGCGATCGAGCTCGTAGCGCAGCGCCGGCACGATGTCGGCCACGCGCAGGTCGTCGGCGAACGACTCCAGTCGCCGCTCGAGCTCGTCGAGCGAGTAGTAGTTGCGCGGCAGCTCGGCGGCGCTCATGCCCCAGCCGGCGCGGTGCAGCCGCCCGAGCGCGGCGCCGACCAGCGCCACCGTCGCCGGCTCCTTGGCGTCAGGCTGCGCCTCACGCCCGTCGAGCCAGGGGAACAGCGTCGCCGGCCGCCCCGCCGCGGGCACGATGGCGCGGCCGTCGCGCGCGCGCATGATCTCGGGCGTCGGCAGCCCGTGGGCGCGCAGCCGATCGACGAGCGCGACCTCGCCGGCGACATCCACCTCGCGCTTGCCCTCGTTGAGGCGCAAGAACCAGACCCGCCCCGAAGCGCGCACGCGAAAGTTGGAGTTGACGGTACCGAGCGCCGGCAGCGGCTCGATCGACTCGAGCACCAGCCCGTAGGCGTCGCAGACCGCGCGCGCTTCGTCCTCGTCGAGCGGCGTCCGCAGCGCCATTATTTCTTCGGACGAAGCAGGCCGCCGAACGCGCCCACCAGCGACCAGCCGATGACGGTGCGCCCCACCTCGCCGACGCGGCTGTTGCAGTTCGCGCACAGGGGCTTGCCGACCTTGCCGTCGGCGGCGCGGGCCAGGCCGTTGCAGTAGCCGCCGGCGAGCCAGTTGAGGCACTTGACGCCCACGCGCTCGCAGCGGCCGCATTTGAACTTGTCACGCGAGAAGCGGCCCTCGCCCTTCTCCGCCAGCGTGTAGGTGGCGATGTCGAAGCAGTGCGAGCAGAACGCCAGCTCGGCGCGGCACACCGGGTTGGAGCAGACCGTCGCCGCGCGATCGACGTTGTTCTGGCAGGCGGGACACTTGTAGTCCTTGGACATCTTGCTAAAGCGTAGCACGGCTTGTTAGCCTCGGGCGGATGCGCCTGTCGGACCGCGATCGGCAGAAGCTGGTGGACGCCAACGTCCCCTTCGTGCGGTCGATCGCGGGCAAGATCAAGGAGCAGCTGCCGCGCGAGATCGAGTTCGACGATCTGTACAACTACGGCATGCAGGGGCTGCTCGAGGCGGCGGAGCGTTACGACCGCCGCCACGGCGTGACCTTCCAGACCTTCGCCTACTACCGCGTGCGCGGCGCCATGTTCGACGGCCTGCGCAACATGGGCTGGCTGCCGCGCGCACGAGTACGCGCGCCTCGCTTCGAAGAGCGCGCGGCCGCCTACCTGTCGAACCTGACCGAGCGCGAAGCCGGCGCCGCGGCGGCCGAGCTGCCGGCGGTGGTCAACATCGAGGACGAGGTGCGGCAGGTCGCCGAGGCCCTCGGCGGCGTGGCCGCGATCTTCGTGACCACGATGGAGGGGCAGCGGGAAAAGGGCGACGTGGCGACCGGCATGACGCCGACGCCGCAGCTGCGAGGTGGAGCGACAGGAGCGCGACGTGGCGGTCGAGGCCGCGCTCAAGGAGCTGCCGGAAAAGGAGCGCCGCCTGCTGCAGCTCTACTACTTCGAGGACCGCCCGCTCGAAGAGGCGGGCAAGATCATGGGGCTGTCCAAGTCCTGGTCGTCGCGGCTGCACGCGCGGGCGATCGAGCTGCTCAAGGATGCGCTCAAGCGACGGGTGGGGCCGGAGGGGAAGGTGGCAGCGAAGGGCAAGTCGCGCGCGCGGCGATAGCGGCGCTCCGAGCGCCTCCTATTTCTTCTCCGGGCCCGGCACCCACTTCGGCGGCTGCTCGTGCCCCTGGTGGCAGGTCCCGCAGGTGACCTTGTTCTTGTCGGCGTCCTTCATGCCCTTGAGCCACTTGTCGTTCATCTCGTTGGTCATCTGCATCATCTTGCGCGCGATCAGCTTCTTGCCGTTCTTGTCCGACGCCATGTCGGGGACGTCGTGGCAATAGTCGCACTCGACGCCGAGCGACTTGGACTGCGCCTTCATGTACGCCTTCAGCTCGTCCTTGCTCATCGACTTCGGCAGCACCTGCAGGTTCTTGAAATCGGCCATCGCCACGCCGCCCAGCCCACCGACGAGAATCGGGACCAACAACCATCGCCTCGCGCGCATATCGAACTCCTTATGTAAACAACGAAACCCGCGGCGGATCATTCAATCCGATATTAGAATCGAACTCCATGAACGCGCGCCAGTTCCTGCTCGCCAGCCTGCTCGCCTTTTCCGGCTGCGGCGTCGAGCTCGAGCATGGGCTCGACGAGCACCAGGCCAACGAGATCGCGTCGGTGCTCGAATCGGCCGGTATCGGCGCCGACAAGGTGTCCGAGGACAACCAGGCCAACGCCTACAAGATCGTCGTCGCGCGCGCCGAGGCCGGCCGCGCCTTTTCGCTGCTCGAGTCGCGCGACCTGCCGCGGCGCGCCCTGCGCGGCCTGAGCGACACCTTCTCCGCCGGCACCTTGCTCCCCTCTCCCGTCGAGGATCGCGCGCGCTACGGCGCCGCGCTCGCCGCCGAGCTCGAGCGCTCGCTCGAGGAGATCCCCGGCGTCGTCGCCGCGCGCGTCCACCTGGCGCTGGCGCCCGAAGAGTCGTTCGTCGGCGACGCCGCGCACGCGCGCCCCACGGCGTCGGTGCTGCTCAAGACCGCGCGCTCGCTCAAGCTCGCCGACAGCGACGTCAAGCGGCTGGTCGCCGGCGCGGTGCCCGGGCTCTCCGCCGCCGACGTCAGCGTAATGGTCGCCCCCGCCGCCGTCGAGGAGGGCGCGCCGCCGCTCGATCGGGTGGGCCCGCTGCGCGTCGCCCGCGAGTCGCGCACGCTCACCGCGGCGCTGGCGACATCGGGGCTGGTACTCATCCTGCTGCTCTCGCTCGGGCTGGTGTTCGCGGCGCTGCGCCTGGGCCAGCTGCGCCGCCGCGTGCGCGACCTCGAGCGCCTAACGCCCGGGCGCTGACTCGGCGGCGAACAGGAAGGGATAGGTCCACTCGATCTGCGGCATCCAGGTGCCGCGAAAGCGCGGGAACGACAGCCCGTGCAGCGCGTGCTTCACGCAGTCGGCGGTGAGCGTCTTGTCGACGGGCGGCTCCACCGCCACCGAGCGCACCGAGCCGTTGCGCTCGATGGTCAGCTTCACCGTCAAAAAGCCCGAGAACTGCTCCACGTCGCGGCACTGCATGACCTTGGGGCGGAGCTTGTCGATCGCGTTCTCGAGATCGTGCCGGCCCAGCTGCTCGGGCGGGCCCGCGTGCACCGGCTGCGCCGCCGGCTCGTCGGCGACCGGCTCGTCCTCGGGCTGCGCCACGGCGCCGTGGCGTGGATCGACGCGCGCCTGGCGCGGCGCCCGCGTCACCGGCGGCGGCAAGGGCCCGTCGTGCAGCGGGCGCAGCCACACCCAGGCGATCACCGCTGCGCAGACGATCCACAGCGCCACGACGGCGCGCCCGGCCCGCATGCCGGATACAGTAGCAGAGCGGGCGCTCGTCCGCCCATCAGCGCGGCGCGCACTGGATGGTCACGTGCCCCGGCGTGTACCAGCCGGCACTGAGGATGGCCGCCAACCAATCCGTGCCCGTGTGCCGCGTGTTGACCGTGATCAAGCGGTCGCCCTGGCAGTGGCGATAGGCGACCTCCGATTCGGTCGGCCCCCGGGCGTCGAACCCCCAGCGATTGAGCCGATGCGTCTCCAGCCGGGGCGTTTGCTCCGAGGCTGCGAGCGCCGCTCCACCCAGTGTCGCCAGCGCGACGAGCACCATCCCGATCTTGCGCATGACCTGCCTCCCTTGCCGTCGGTGCTGCGAGCGCCGTGCCAGCAATGCTAAGCTTGCGCCGTGAGCGTGCGTCTGCCCGTCGTCTCGGTGGCTCCCGTGCTCGACGACACGCGCGCCCCCGCGGTGCCGCTGACCGCGCTCGACACCGTCTGGTTCCAGCTCGCCGGCACCGTCTGCAACATCGCCTGCCGCCACTGCTTCATCAGCTGCGGGCCCAACGAGACGCGCGTGCCGATGATGGACGCCGCGCGCGTGCGCCGCTTCCTCGACGAAGCGGTCGGGCTGGGCGCGCGCGACTACTACTTCACCGGCGGCGAGCCGATGATGCACCCCGAGTTCTGGCCGCTCGTGGACGAGGTGCTGGCGCGGGGGCCGCTCACCGTGCTCACCAACGGCCTCCTCGTCGACGCCGAGGCCGCCCGGCGCGCGCGCAGCGCCTTCGACGGCGCCCGCTACTCGTTCGACCTGCGCGTCTCGCTCGACGGCATGAGCGCCGCCCAGAACGACCCCGTGCGTGGCAAGGGCACCTTCGACGCCATCGTCGCCGGCATCCGCGAGCTCGGGCGCGTCGGCCTGTCGCCCGCCGTCACCGTCGTCGAGCATCGCGGCGGCATGGCCGCGGCCGCGGCGCGCACCGCCTTCCTCGATTTCGTGCGCGCCCTCGGCCTGCCCCACCCGCGCGTCAAGCTCCTGCCGCTCTTGCGCATCGGCCGCGAGGAGCGGCGCACCCACGGCTACGGCGGCGCCGACGTGGCGTCGCTCGCCGATCTCGCGCTCACGCCCGAGGTGGTCGAGGCCATCCTCTGCTCGTCGTCGCGCCTGGTGACGGCGCACGGCGTGGCCACCTGCCCCATCCTGCTCGACGCGCCCGCCGCCCAGCTCGGCCAGACGCTGGCCGAGACGCTGCATCCGATCCACTTGCGCTGGGCCGCGTGCAAGACCTGCGTCGTCGAGGGGCTCACGTGCCGGACCTGAGCTGGGCCGTCTTCGGCGGCGTCTACAACAACTGGCTCGCGCTCGAGGCCACGCTCGATGACGCCGCGCGCCGCGGCTGCCGCGCCGCCTACTGCCTCGGCGATCTCGGCGGCTTCGGGCCGCACCCCGATCGCGTCTTCCCCATCTTGCAGGCGCGCGGCGTCCTCGTCATGCAGGGCAACTACGATCACTCGATCGGCCACGACCTGCCCGACTGCGGCTGCGGCTACACCGATCCGCGCGACAACCACTACGCGCAGCTCTCGTACGACTACACCCGCGCGCGCACCTCGCCGAAGTGGCGGCCATGGCTGCGCGAGCTGCCGCCGTCCTTGCGCGCGACCTGGGGCGGCGCCCGGGTGCTCATGGCGCACGGCTCGCCCCGACGCGTGAACGAGTTCCTGTGGGAGTCGACCTCGCCCGACCCTTTCTTGGCGCGCATGCTGGCGCTCCACCAGTCGGACGTTCTTCTGGTCACGCACAGCGGCATCCCATGGCAGCGGCGCCTCGCCGACGGGCGGCTCGTCGTCAACGTCGGCGCCATCGGCCGCCCCGCCAACGACGGGGCTCGTCAGGTCTGGTACGCGGTGATCACCGAGCGCGCTTCGGGTGGCGTCGAGGCCGAGCTCGTCCCGGTGGCCTACGACTGGCAGCGCCTCGCCGCCGAGATGCGCGCCGAAGAGCTGCCGGCCGAGTTCGTCGAGACCATCGAGACCGGCTGGTGGACTACGTGCCTCGAGATCCTGCCGCCCAAGGAGCGGGCGCGGGGACGCTACTGAGGGCGCCCCGCGCGAGCGCGCGCCATCAGTAGCGAGGCGGCGGCGGCGGCGTATAGGTGCGCGGCGGCACCTGCTCGGTCGGATACTGCAGGTGGGAATCGACCGCCTGGACACCCTTGACCTTGAGCGCGGCCTCGATGGCCCGCTGCGCTGCCCGTGGGCTGGAGACCACGCCGCTGAGCCGCACCACGCCCGCGTCGGTGTCCACGTTCACGTGGCCCGACTGGACGCCCTTGGTCGTCGCCAGCTCGGTCTTGACCTTGGTCGTGATCCAGCCGTCCTCGGCCTTGTTGCCCGTGCGCTCGATCGCCTCCTTGCTCTGGTCGGTGACCTGGACGATGCCCTTGCCGACGCCTCGAAACGCCATCTTGCCCGCCACGGCGGTCTCTTGGGCGCCGCTCTTGACCGCGTCGTAGGCGGCGGAGAAGTCCTGCTTCGCCCCCTCGTAGCCCGAGGCAGTCCCCGTCTCCGCGGCGTGCTCGTGAGCGCAGCCCAAAAGGCCGAAGAGCGCGGTCGTCACTACCAGTCCCAGTCGCCGCATCCGACACCTCCTTGCCGTCGAGGAGGAAGCATCGCCCGTGCCGCGATGATCGCGCTAGGCTAAGGCGCGATGCCGTTCACTTTGGCCGAGTCGTAGCGGGCCACAGTGAACGGCATTGACTCCAATTTAGGCGCGCGGCTCGATGCGTTCGATGCCGCGCTTGGACACCACGAGATAGGCGTGGTGGTCGATGGTCTCGCCGTCGACAGGCTGAAAGATGATGCGCGCGGGGAAGCGGTATTCGCGCGGCGCATCGGCGAAGCGGACCCGCCGGTGCTCGTCGAGCACCGGAACCTGCTTCACCGCGTTGTCGAGCCGGGAGAAGATCGGCGACAGGTCGTAGCGAAAGATGTGCTTGATGGAGAAGATGTGCGCGCGCTCGAGCGCCGGCGCCGGATGCAGCGTCGCACGCATGCGGAACTTGAGCTGCACGACCCGGCGGGGGGCGCCGATGTCTTGGATCTCGCGCAGGTCGTCGGCGGCGAACGGCTCGGAGTCGACGTCGAAGGTCTCGCGCGTCTCGAGCAGCACCAGCCGCGCCTGATCGATCCGTCGGGGCAGCTTCAAGGTGACCATGCGCTGGCCATACAGACGCATCAGGCGCCCGGTGATCCAGCCGCGCGTCAGCTCCTTGATGCGATCTTTGATCGCATAGGCGAGCGCGAAGGCGACGGCGAAGGTGCCGACGCCGAGCCCGGCGCGCGTGCCCGACCCGATCGGCAGCAGCGTGAACGACAGCCACATGAACGCCGCCAACGCCGCCGCGATGACGCCGGTGTAGTTGCGCATGCGCGAATCGACGAAGTAGGCCTCGACGTCGAGATACAGGACGTCCTGAAAGTGCTTCTTCAGACGGGAGGCGCGCTCCAAGAAGGCGGCGAGCTCGGCGTGGCCGTCGGCCTGGGGCGTGATGTAGCCGGCGGCGCGGCGGTGCGCCAGCTCCTCGGAGAGCCCCTCGGCGACGAGGCCGCGCAGCGCCTCGCTCCAGGGCGACTCCGCCTCCTTGATCATCGACTTGTCACCGAAGAGCGTGTCGTCGATGGTGCGCTCGCAGCCGGCGAAGAAGTCGATGAGCGCGTGCGAGAGGAACTCGTCGGAGAGCGCGCACTCGCGGCGCACCTCGTCCCGCGCGTCGGCGCCCACCGCGAGGGCGCCGCGCATCTCGGCCAACAGCTCGACCGCCTGCGTCACCAGGCCGGTGAGGAGCTGGGCAAGCTCGGGATCCGGCTGCTCGCGCAGCGGCGCCGCCGCCGCCACGCACGAGCGCTCGAAGCGCTGCCCGATGCGCTTGAGCCGATGCGCCACCCCGAGCGTGTCGCGCCGCAGCTCCTCCAGATCGTCGCGTTCGATCTCGAGCGGCCCCTCCTCGGTCGGGCTCTGCAGGCGCGTGAAGATCTGCAGGTGCTCCCAGACGCTGTGGCTGGGGAACATGGTGGCCGGGATCTCGACCGCGAGCTGCACGTCGTAGCGGCGCTCGCCGGCGGTCGGGATCTGCACCGCCGCCGTCCATTCGATGCGCGAAAGGTCGTGTACCCCGAGCCACAGGCGCACATCTTCGGCGCGGCGCGGCGGCTCGGGCTTGGCGGCCTTACGTAACATCTATGTGACATTCTATGCCGGTTGTTGCTCCTCGTCGAGAAAGGTGCGCAGGCGGGCGCGCTCGGCGCCGGTGAGCACCTCGCCGAGCCAGGCCTCGGCCTCGCCGCGGGTGCGGAAGATGCGCCGGTGCGTGGCGCCGGCCGTCTTGACCATGCGCTCCATCTGCAGCGCGAACGTCGGCGAGAGCGACGACAGCACCAGGGCGTTGCGCTCCAGCCGCGGGTTCTCCGAGCGCAGGATGCCGGCGATGAAGTCGATCGAGTCCGGGTCGATGGTGCGCGTGCCGGTGCGCAGATCGGTGCAGGCCACGATCTTGCCCGGCTGCAGGGCGGTCAGCCGCACCACCTCCTGCAAAAAGCGCGTCACCTCCTCCATCGTCAGCGGCGGCACGACGCGGATCTCGAACAGCCGGCCGACGTGGTTTCCGACGGAGAACGACATCAGCGCCCCAGGGCCGCACGCACCAGCTTGCCGAGCGCCGCCAGCTTGGCGCCGACGCCGCGACGATAGATGAGATCGATGGTCGCCTGCGTGCGCGCGTACTCGTTGTCGCTGACCGGGTAGAGCTTGATCGGGCGGTGCAGCCGGAAGCGATCGCGCAGCACCGACTTCTGGTTGCACATCGCGCGCAGCCCCTCGCGCCCGTTGAGCCGGCCATAGCCGGAGCCGCCAACGCCGCCGAAGGGCAGCGCGTTGGCCATGTAGGCCATGCCGAAGTCGTTGACCACCGTCGAGCCGGTGCGCAGCTGGCCGGCGATGCGCGCCGCGCGCGCCGGATCGGTGGTGAACACCGTCGAGCCGAGCCCGTAGTCGCTGTCGTTGGCCAGCGCCAGCGCGGCCTCCTCGCCGGCGACGCGATAGATGCACATCACCGGGCCGAAGGTCTCCTCGCGCGCGATCTTCATGGCCGGGGTCACGCCGGTCAGCACCGTCGGGGCGAAGAAGCTGCCCCCTCCCTGGTGCGTGACCCGCTTGCCGCCCACGCGCACGCGCGCCCCTTTGTCGACGGCGTCCTCGACCAACTTCTCGACGATGTCGAGTTGGTGCGGCATGGTCATGGCGCCGACGTCGGTGATCCTGCCCAGAAGCGGCGGGCCCTGACGCAGCCGCTCGGCCTGCCGCACCACGCGGTCGACGAACGCGTCGTGCACGCGATCGAACACCAGCACCCGCTCGGCGGCCAGGCACATCTGGCCCGACGCCATGAAGGTGCCGAGCAGCGCCGCGTGCGCCGCCTGCTCGACGTTGGCGTCGTCGCACACGATCATCGCGTCCTTGCCGCCGAGCTCGAGGATGACCGGCGTCAGCGTCTTGGCGCACTGCGCGGCCACGCGCCGCCCGTTGGCCATCGAGCCGGTGAACACCACCTTGTCGACGCCCGACTCGCACAGCGCGGCGCCGGTCTCGGCGTAGCCGGTCACCAGCTGCACCAGCTCGGTCGGGTAGCCGCACTCGGACAGGACGGCGTCGAAGATGCGCTGGATGCGCGGCATCGACCAGGCGACCCACTCCGAGACCTTGACCACCACGCCGTTGCCCGCCATCAGCGCCGGAATGGCCGGCCCGAGCACGTTCTGCAGCGGGAAGTTCCACGGGCAGATGACGCCGATGACCCCGAGCGGCTGGTACTCGATCTCGGCCACCTTGTGCACCAGGAGGCCCGCCGACACCCGCTCGGTGCCGAGGTCCTTCTCGCCGGTGGCGATGGTATGGCGCAGCTTCTCGCAGATGGGCCAGACCTCGCCCATGAGCGCGTTCTCCAGCGTCTTGCCGGCGTCGCGCGCGACGAGGCGGCACAGCTCGTCGGCGTGATCGAGGAGGTAGTCGAGCAGCCGCCCCAGCACGCGCCGCCGCTCGGCGAACGAGGTCGCGCCCCAGCTCTTCTGCGCGACGCGGGCGCGGGCGACGATGGCCTTGACCTCGTCGGGCGTGGTCACCGGCACCTCGCCGAGCGACTCGCCCGTGGCCGGATCCCAACAGGGCACCACCGTCGGCGTGCCGGCGCTCTTCTTGGCCGGCTGCTTCTTGTCGACCGCCGTATCGGTATTCATCGCATCCCCCACAGGTTCTTCGCGATCCCCGCGGCGGCCCTGATCTTCGTCGCGATCCCGCGTCCGTAAATCATGGAAATGACATTTTGCAGCAAGGGAAAAGTCGCCTTTTTGATGGGATAGAACGAGACGGCCGCGTGCAGCGGCAGCTTGTCGGTCACCACCGTCTTCTCGTTGCAGCAGGCGCGCAGCCCCTCGCGGCCATTGATGCGGCCGAAGCCGGAGATGCGCACCCCGCCGAACGGCGCCGACTGCATCATGTAGGCGAGGCCGTAGTCGTTGACCACCGTCATGCCGGCGGAGATGCGCTTGGCGATGCGCTCGCCGCGGGCGCGTGACCGCGTGAAGACAGAAGAGCCGAGGCCGTAGACGCAGTCGTTGGCCAGGCGCACCGCCTCGTCCTCGTCGCGCACGCGCACGATGGTCATCACCGGGCCGAAGGTCTCCTCGTGCACGATCGACATCGTGTGGTCGACGTCGACCAGCACCGTGGGCTCGAAGAACTGCCCGCGCAGCGCCCGATTGCGCTTGCCGCCCACGATCGCGCGGGCGCCCTTGGCGAGCGCGTCGTCGACCTGGCGCTCGATGATGTCGAGCTGCCGGGGCATGGTCATGGCGCCGACGTCGTAGTCGCCGCCGCGGTCCTCGGTCGGCGGCCCCTGGCGCAGCGCGCGCGCCCGCTCGGCGACGCGGCGCACGAACTCGTCGTAGATGCCGTCGAAGACATAGAGCCGCTCGGCGGCGACGCACATCTGGCCGCAGGCGGTGAACACGCCGAGCATGGCGGTGCCGACGGCCTGATCGAGATCGGCGTCGTCGCAGATGATCATCGGGTCCTTGCCGCCGAGCTCGAGCACCACCGGCGTCAGCGTCTCGGCGGCGGCGGCCATCACCTTCTTGCCGTTTTGCGGCGAGCCGGTGAAGAAGACCTTGTCGACGCCGGAGTTGACGAGCGCGGCGCCGGTCTCGCCGCCGCCGGTGATGATCTGGACCAGCCCCTGGTCGTGCCCGGTGGCGCCGAGCACTTCGTCGAAGATGGCCTGGAAGTCGGCCGCCGACCACGAGGTCCACTCCGAGACCTTGACCACGACGGCGTTGCCGGCGAAGAGCGCAGGGATGATCGGGCAGAAGACGTTGTGGAAGGGGAAGTTCCAGGGACAGAGCACGCCGACGACGCCGAGCGGGTGATACTCGACGCGCACCGCCTTGTGCATGAGCACGCCCGAGGCGCGCGGCTGGGGGGCGAGATCGCGCTCGCCGTGGGCGATGGTGTAGCGCAGCTTCTCGCACACCGGGAAGATCTCGCCCATCATCGCGTCGACGACGGTCTTGCCCGAGTCGCGGGCGCAGATGCGGCAGATCTCGTCCTGGTGCGCGACGATGTAGTCGAGCAGCGCCGACAGCACGCGACGCCGCTCGGCGAACGACGTCTGCCCGAAGGAGGCCTGCGCGCGGCGCGCCCGCTCCACGCGCTCGACGACGGCGTCACGGGAGAAGATCGGAACGTCGCCGAGCCTCTCGCCGGTGGCCGGGTTGCGACACGACAGCGTCTCGGGCAGCGTCGCGCCGGATAGAGGCATCCGGGTGGTCGTTTCCATGTGGCGCTTCTATCACATTTTTCGAGGGTTCAGGCGGGCTTGCAGCTCACTCAGGAGCGCGTGCGCCTCCCTGGGCGACATGCCGTCGAGGTCGGCGTCGGCGAGCGCCTGCTCGACCCAGGAGCGCGCCGGCGCGGGCGCCGGGGGCGGCGGCGCCAGCAGCGAGAGCTGCTCGCTCGACGGCAGCTCGTGCGGCCCGAGCTCGTCGCCTGACTCGAGTCGGGCCAGGATCTGCTTGGCGCGGGCGACGACGCTCTTGTCGAGCCCGGCCAGGCGCGCCACCTGGATGCCGTAGCTGCGCGACGCCCCGCCGGCGACGAGCTTGTGCAGAAAGACGATCTCGGCGTGGCGCTCCTGCCCCCCGGCAGCGCCCGACGGGACCAGCCACTCCTTGACCGCCGTCGAGAAGTTGCGCACGCGCGGGTGCGACTCGGCGAGCGCGGTCAGCTCGTGGTAGTGGGTGGCGAACAGCGTCTTGCGCGCCGATGCGATCGTGCAGGTGCTCGGCGACCGCCCAGGCGATCGAGACGCCGTCGTAGGTCGAGGTGCCGCGGCCGATCTCGTCGAGGACGACCAGGCGAGCGGCGCGGTGGCGTGGCGCAGGATGTGCGCGGTCTCGCGCATCTCGACCATGAAGGTCGACTCGCCGCGCGCCAGGTTGTCGCCGGCGCCGACGCGCGTGAAGACGCGGTCGACGACGCCGATGCGCGCGCGCCGCGCGGGCACGAAGCCGCCCATCTGCGCCAGGAGCACGATCAGCGCGACCTGGCGCATCAGCGTCGACTTGCCGGCCATGTTGGGGCCGGTGACGAGCAGGAGCTGCTCGGCGTCGGGGTCGAGCGCGGACGTCGTTGGGGACGAAGCTGCCGCGCGGCCGCCAGCCGCTCGACCACCGGGATGGCGGCCGTCCGCGAGCTCGATGACGCCGCGAGTCGTCGACCACGGGCCGGCAGTAGCCGTTGCGGTGGGCCACCTCGGCGAGCGCGGCCAGCGCGTCGAGCCGCGCCACCGCGCCCGGCCAGCGCCAGCAGGCGCTCGCGCCGCCGGCGGCGACCTCGTCGCGCAGCGCGCTCGAACGATCTCCAGCTCGAGCGCGACGCGCCGCTCGTCGGCGCGCGAGGATCTTGGCCTCGTAGCTCGGCCAGCTCGGGCGGTGACGAAGCGCTCGGCGTTGGCCACCGTCTGCTTGCGCACGTAGTCGCGCGGGCACCGCGGCGAGGTTGCGTGCGCGTGATCTCGATGTAGTAGCCGAAGACGCGGTTGTAGCGTGACCTTGAGCGAGCGCGATGCCGGTGCGCTCGCGCTCGCGCGCCTCGATCGCGGGATCCTGTCGCTGCCCGCCCGCGGCGATGCCGACGCAGCTCGTCGAGCTCGCGGCGAGAAGCCGCGCGCGGATGAAGCCGCCGTCCTTGCCACTGCGCGCGGCGGATCGTCGGCCAGCGTGCGCGCCGACCTCGGCGGCCGACGTCGCCGCACAGCGCCTCGTCGCCCGCCGGCAGCTCGAGCAGCTCGGGGTGCGCCAGGCGCGCGGCGGCGTCGCCGGCGAGCGACCCGTGCACCAGCGCGCGCAGCGCGCGGCAGCTCGCCCAGGCTGCGCGCCAGCGCCACCAGATCGCGCGGCGTCGCCACGCCGAGCGTGGCGCGGCCGGCGAGCCGCTCGAGATCGGCGATCTCGCGCGAGCACGCGCGCGCAGCTCGGCGCGCAGGGCCGCGTGCGCGACCAGCCGCTCGACCGCGTCGTGGCGGCGGCGGATCTGCGCCACGTCGACGCAGCGGCGCCGCCAGCCAGCGCCGCAAGCAGGCGCCCGCCCATCGCGGTGCGCGTCTCGTCGAGCACGTCGAGCAGCGAGCCCTCCGTCTTGCCGCCCATGAGCGTGATCGAACAGCTCGAGGTTGGCGCGCGTCGCCTCGTCGAGCACCAGGTGCTGCGACGGCGTCAGACGGCAGAAGCTGGGTCAGCGGCAGCGTGCCCGCCGGCTGCGTCGCGCGCGCGTAGCGTGACCACCGCCAGCGCCGCGCGCAGCGCCAGCGGGCCGAGCACGAGCGCGCCCTTGTCGTCGCGCGGCAGCTGGCGGCCCGTCGCCGCCACCAGCTCGGCCTCGGCGCGCGCGGCGTCGTCGAGCCCCGGCGCCGGCAGCTCCGACCAGGCGACCTTGATGCGCGCGCGCAGCGCCGCCAGCTCGGCCTCGTCGAGCCCGGCGAACAGGATCTCGCGCGGCGCCGACGCGCGCCAGCTCGTCGAGCAGCCCCGCCGTGCGCAGCTCGCGTCGCGCGAACTCGCCGGTGGTGACGTCGAGGTAGCGCCAGCCCGACCGCGCCGCCCTCGGCGAGCGAGCGCGCACAGGTAGTGCGCCGCCTTCGGCTCGAGCGGCTCCTCGTCGAGGATCGCGCCCGGCGTGACGACGCGGACCACCTCGCGCTTGACGATGCCCTTGGCGAGCTTGGGATCCTCGACCTGCTCGCAGATCGCGACCTTGTGGCCGAGCTCGGTCAGCTTGCCGAGGTAGCGCGCGCGCGGCGTGGTGCGGCACGCCGCACATCGGCACCGGGTCCTCCTTGCCCTTGTCGCGCGTGGTGAGCGTCAGGTCGAGCGACGCGCGCCACGACCACGGCGTCGTCGAAGAACATCTCGTAGAAGTCGCCGAGCCGGAAGAACACGATGCAGTCCGGGTAGCGCCTCCTTGACCTCGAGGTACTGCCGCATCAGCGGCGTGTCTGCCGATTCCGGAACCGCACCCGACATGCGACAGGCGATGTTATATGCTGCGCCGCATGTTGGCACTCGTTCTCTCAGGCATCCTGGTGACGACGCAAAACGGCGCCGAGCTGGCGCGCGAATCGTGGCACGACGACGGCAACGTGGTGACGAGCGACATCAGCGCCAGGGGGCAGAAGGTGACGCTGTCGATCGATCGCAAGAAGCACAACCTGCACATCGAGCAGAATGGCCAGGGCACCGACGTCCCCATCCCCGACGGCGCGGCGGCGCTGATGAACATGAACTGGGCCGCGTACGCGGTGCTCGCCGAGCGCTTCCCCAACGCCACCACACCGACGCCGTTCAAGGCCATCCTCGACCCTGTCCGCGTCATCAACGCGACGGTGAAGGTGGAGCACGGCGCGGGCGGAGCGCGCGAGGTGACCGTGGCCGTGGGACCGCTCGAGGTCCACGCCACGGTCGACAAGACGGGCGCGGTCACGCACGCGGCGGTGCCGCTGCAGGGCATCGAGGTCACTCCGGCGGGGGCGACCACGCCGGTCGTCAAGCGCGCGCCGCCGGCCGGCGTCGTCGAGGAGCCGTTCGAGGTCGACAACCACGGCGCCAAGCTCGCGGGCGTCCTGTGGACGCCGGCGGCGCACAAAACGCCGGTGCCCGTGGTGCTCATCATCGCCGGCTCGGGGCCGGTCGATCGCGACGGCAACGCCGGCGGGCTCATGCGCTCCGACAGCTATCGCCTGCTCGCCGAGGCGCTGGCGAAAAAGGGGATCGCCAGCATCCGCTACGACAAGCGCGGCGTGGGCCAATCGACGCTCGGCGGCAAGATCGAGGATCTCGGCTTCGACGAATACGTCAGCGACGCGGCGGCGCTGGTGACGATGGCGCGGGTCAACGACAAGCTGGCCGGCGTCTACGTCTTCGGCCACTCCGAGGGCTCGCTCATCGCGCTCGAGCTGGCCGCGACCACCAAGGTCGACGGCATCATCAGCGCCGCCGGCGCCGGCCGGCCGGTGTCCGAGGTGGCACGCGAGCAGCTCGGGCGGCAACTGCCGCCCGACGAGATGCACGCGTTCGACGACCTCTTGGCTGCGCTCAAGGCGGGCCGCCCGCTGGAGACGAAGTCGGCGGCGCTGCGCTCGGTGTTCCGGCCCGAGCTGGCGAAGTTCCTCCGCGGCATGCTGCTGACCGATCCGCGCCCGCTGGCGGCGGCCTACAAGGGCAAGCTCACGGTGGTGCAGGGCGACAACGACATCCAGCTCACCGTCGACCGTGACGCGCGCCCGCTGGCAGCGGCGCACCCCGGCGCGAAGCTGGTGGTGCTGCACGACGTCAGCCACATGCTCAAGCACGACCCGCACAAGACGGACCAGCCGAGCTATCACGATCCGTCGCTACCGATCGATGCGGGGGTGGTACGGGCGGTCGTTTCGACGATCCGCTGAAGGGTTAAACCCCAGGGTTCGCCTCGGTTGAGCTAGCGAGAGCGAGCCGTGTGAGGCGGATCGTGGATGCGACCGGAGCGACCGATCGAGGAATACCCGTCGGTCTCATGATTCATCACATCTCGGCGCGAGCTCTCGAAACGTTCCGCTTTCAGACCCGCGTCGCATCGAGAGGGCGCCAAAGCGCCACGTCCGGCTCCGCGCGCACTGCCCCGCTGGGCTCAAACAGTCCTCGCCACCGGACCGCTGTGCTCGATTCCACCCTTGCCTGTGCTGCGGAACTCGCCCAGCGGGGCAGTGCGCGCGGAGCCTCTGTGCTCGTCGAAAAAACCGGTACGGTCGCAGCGGGTGCAGCGGCTGCTCTCGACGACCCACGAGCTTCGGCAATCGTGCTTGGCGGAAGGTTCACACGAGCCCATAGAGCGGGCGGTCGTCGGAGCCGTCTTGCCGGGCGTCGAGGAGCGCTCCGCCCGCAGGGCGGACGCCAGCGACGAGCCGAGGGCCCGGACGTGCCGCCGGCCTGTAAGGCCGCCGGCGTAGCGGGCCCGTCCCGGCAAGACGGCTCCGACGACCGCCCGCGGCCCCTCGGCGCCTACCGGCGACACTGACGCTGCTCGCTCAATCAAACGCGGAGCTGTGATGAATGATGAGACCCGTCGGTATTTCGACCGAGGGAGCGAGGACGTAGTCCTCGAGGCGACCGCGCGGATCGTCCGTAGCAGGTCAATCGAGGCGATCCCTGGGGTTAGAGCTTGGCGACGTAGGCGATGATGCGCTGCTTGCGCTCGAACTCGGTCTTGGCATCGACGGCCGACTGCCGCGAGCCGTAGTCGCCCACGCGCACGCGGTAGAACAGGCCCTTGCCCGGGATCTCGCTGGCCACCAGGAACGGCTTGTATCCCGCCGACTGGATCTTGCGCATGAACTCCTCGGCGTCCGCCTTGTCGGGGAAGGCCGAGAGCTGGAGCGTGAAGTGCGCCGCCGTCGCGTCGGGCTTCTTCGCCGCCTGTTGCACCACCTGCGGGTGAGCGGTCGGCAGCGCCTGCGGCCGCGGCTCCGCCTTCTTGGGCTCGATTTTCTTGGCCTCTAGCTTGGGCGCCGCCTTGGCGTCGGGATGGTCCTCCTCGTCCGCCTTGTCGGCGCCCTTGTTGGCCTCGACCGCCGGCTTCTCCACCTTCTCGATCTTCTTGGCCTCGACCGCCGGCTTCTCCGCCCGCTCGATCTTCTTGGCCTCGACCACCGGCTTGTCCGCCTTGGGCGGGGTAAGCGCCTGGTGGAAGGTCAGCCCGTCGTCGGCTTCGTCGGCGTCGCCCAGCTGATCGAGCGCCGCCAGCGGATCCTCGAGCGGCGCCGGCTGCAGCGCCAGCGCGCGCGCCTCGATGCGCTTGCCGATGAGCACACCGACGACGAAGATGAGACAGGCCGCCACGGCGCTGCCGAAAAACAGAAAGAAGATCTGGCGCCCGTCGAGCGAGATCTCGACTTTGTCCTTCCATCGATCCAGGTCGCGCATGGGTGACTCCTACAGTCACCTACATTGGATCACCGTTCCCGGTCGGGCGCAACTTTTCGGGCGATTTTTCAGCGCACGATGAAGGTCGTGTCGATCGACTGGCTCGACGAGAAGAGCCGCAGGAGCTGACCGCGCAGGCCGGTCGCCACCGGGTTCTTGCCCTCGTCGATGACATAGACCGTCTGCCTATCGGGCGCCACCGTCACGTAGCGCGGCTGTTGCGCCTGGACATCGACGCCGAGCAGAGAGGTCAAGCTCGCGCCACCGCCGGTCACCGCCATGCTGATCGAGGTGCCGTCCGGCGGCACCAGCGGGTGGCCGCCGCTGGTCGACAGCGGCAGCTGCACCACGATGTTGAAGATCGGGTTCTCGAAGTGGATGCGCCTCGTCATCGAGCCGCTGCCGGACAGCTCGCACACGTTGCTCTGCAACACCGTCGGGTCGATCGACGCGGCCAGCGGGCTCTGGTCGACGTTGGCCGGGCACGGCCGCGCCGACATCGGCACGCGCCATTGGCTGAGGCGCACCCGCTCGAGCGTCTGCGGCGGCACCATGCACTCGCCGCTGGCGGGGTCCTGGATCTCGTTCGACAGGTAGCCGCTCGACGTGCCGGCGATGGTGAAGGCGTCGCCGACGTGGAGCTCGTACTGCTGCACCTCGGGCATGCAGGTCTTCCAGTAGTCGGCGTCGCCGATCGGCGCGCGCATGCAGCGCTTGTCGCCGAACCAGCTCTGGGCGCACTCGAAGTCGGCGCCGCACTCGTTGTCGTCCTTGACGTCGTTCTTGCACGGCACGAGGCAGCGGTGCTGGCCGTCGGCGTCGAGGAGGCACGCCGTCGGCAACGAGTTGCCGCCGACCTGCGCCGGGACGGTGACGCCGTCGCAGGGGTTGGTAGCGGCCGGATCGCAGAGCTTGGTCTCCTCGTCGAACTCGGGCTCGTAGATCTCGCCGAGCCTGAGCAGGTCGGTCGTCGCCGTACCGCCGGGGATGGTCGCCTGCTGCTTGGCCGACAGGACGCGGAACTTGCGCTGCGAGCGCAAGAGCTTGCCGCAGGTCTGGCTCCAATAGTCGACGGTCTTTGTATTGCCGTCGATGGGCAGGCACATGCCCTGCGAGACGTCCGAGAAGGCGCTGGGATCGTGAACGCACTGCTGTCCCGCCGCCTGATCGCACTCGCTGTCGACCGTGCAGCCGCGGAAGATGAGCTTGTCGCCGGCGAGCGCGCCGCGCGAGCACCAGGCGCCGCCCGAGTCGCTGAGGTAGGCGCCGGCGGCGGCGTTCGTCTTGTCGGAGATGACCAGCGGCGCGCCGGTCGAGCGGTCGGTGCCGGCGAGCACACCTTCCCACGACAGCACCCAGGTCTCGTTGCGCGCGTGATCGGGATCGACGAAGTAGACCACCCGCGTCTCCGACGGCGCCGGCAAGAGCGCGGCGGGCACCGGCTCGCGATAGAGGCTCGGCAGGTTGCCGCTGGTGCTGCCGCAGCCGCCGGCATCGGGCACGCCGCCGTCGGGCACGCCGGGCGAGGTCGGCGGCACGGCGACCGCGCAGGGGTTGCTGGAGTCGATCACGCGCGGCTGCCCGGTCGTGTCGCTCTCCGACGTCGGCAGGAAGAAGCGCGGGTGGCCGGCGCGGATCTGGTGGGAGAGGCGATCGAGCAGCATCGGCTCGGGATGGCCGAACTGCGCCACCGTCTGCGAGCGCGAGGTGGCGACGTTGTCGAGCACGCACGCCTTGGTGTATTGCCCCGACTGGGCGTTGATCGATTGCTGGTTGGGCGCCGGGCAATCATCGAAGATGTCGACCACGGTGCCCTTGCCGTCGCTGGAGATGATCCAGGCGAAGTCGCCGACGAGCAGACCCGGTGCCGCCGGCGGCGGCGCCAGGGTGCCGGTCAAATCCCCGGGCGGCGCGTCGACGTGCACGAACGCGACGTCGATCGGCAGCTGCCCGGAGGCGAGCGAGATCCCGGGCGAGGTGGCGAACGAGGAGCGGCGCGGGGTCGATGGATCGCCGAGCGGGAAGCAGCCGAGGGCACGCGCCTGCGGCAGCGCATCTCCCGGCAGCGGCGGGCTCGATGACGGCGTCTGCTGCAGGTTGAGGCCGGGGCCGACCCAGCGCGGATCGGGGTTGGTCTCGCACTCGGCCTCGCGGTCGAGATCGATGACCCGCACCGTGCCGTCGCGCGCGACGGCGTAGAGATACTTGCCCGCCTCCGAGCGCGGGCTTACGCGCAGCACGCGGACTCCGGGCTGCGCCAGGCCGTTGTCGCCCGGGTCGAGCGTCACCGAGCGCGGGGGGCCGAAGGCGCCGGAGGCGATGTCGAACGGCATGATGTCGATGCGCTCACCGTAGCCGTCGCCGATGATGAGGCGGCCGGCGTGCGCCACGCCCGAGACGTCGGCCTCGGCGTCGACGGCGAGCGCCGAGGGCCACGCCTGGCTCGACGGCAGGTTGGTCCCCATGTCGCTCGGCGCCGGCGGCGGGCCGAGATCTTGCGGCGCGACGACATCGCCGCCGGCGCACTCGACGGGGCAATCGATCGTCGACAAATCGCTGACCACCGTCACGCCGCTCTTGTCGACGTGCAGCGCCGCCTCGATGGTCGGCGGGGAAGTCATCGGGTTGCTCGCATCGTAGGCTTCGAGGTGGACCTTGACCACGAGCTGGCAGGCGGGCAGCGCCACCCACGCGTGATGATCGCCGCCCAGGCAGAAACCGGGCTGCACGGCGTTACCGCTGGCGTCGACCGCTGGCAGGCCGTCGGGCCCGACGTCGTAGCCGTGCATCGCCGGCGCGCCGCCGGGGGCCATTTCGATCCACGAGGGGCGGGCGTGCAGGGTCTTGGTGCCGCCGCCCGCTACGGGCACGGTCAGCGGGAACTCGTCGACGAGGTTGCTGGTGATGTTGTCGGCCTGCTGCCCCGGCGGGAACAGCGACGCCAGCGAGCTGTGCAGCGTCTTGGAGACGTCGATCCTCGACAGGTCGCACGAGTCGGTGTTGGCGGTGACTGCCCAGCAGCCGTCGGTGCTGCTGCGGACGTGCTCGGGCAGCTTGCCGACGGGAACGAAGCCGAAGCCGGGCGTGTAGGGATCGAGATCGACCAGCTTCTCCTGCGCGGTGTCGACGAGCGCCAGCTCGCCGCGCGCCGACTGCGGCACCAGGGCCACGGCGAAGGGCGTGAAGTTGCTGCTGCCGAGCGGCGGGATGAAGTCGATCGGCAGCGGATACTTCACGACCTGCGCCAGCGACACGGCGGTCGCGGGCTCGCAGTCCGACAGCGGACGCACGTTGTAGGTGCCGTGCGGCGTGTCGGGAGTGACCTGATTGGGGAAGTACTGCACGCAGGTGAGCGCGACGTCCGATGGGCGATCGAAGCTGCGCAGCGGCGTGTTGATGGTCGTCTGGTTGCAGGCGCTGACCGCCGCCCAGGCGAGCGCGCCGGTGACGACGCAGGTGATGGAGCGAGCGCGGGTCATGGGTTGAATCCGTCCGGCGGCTGGCCGAGGCGGGCCAGCACGCGGTTCTCGGTGACGCTGCCCGGCTCGAGATCGACCACCGCCACCGTCGACTCGGTGTAGTTGGTGACGTAGGCGTGGCGCGGCAAGAGCTGGGTCACCGGGTGCGGGTCGCCGGCGTCGCTGAAGTTGAAGGCGATGTCGTTCGGTCCGCTGAAGCCGCTGAAGATGGTGTCGTCGACGCCGGGACGATCGGGATCGACGATCATCACCTGGTTCGACAAAAAGCAGACGACCACGACCTTGGTCTTGAGCTGCGTCGGGGTGCCGGGCGCGCCGGCGACGACGAAGCGGCGCACGCCCATGTGCGACGGCGTCTGGCAGACGTCGACGATGTCGGTGACGGTGTTGTGCGGCTGGCTGCCCTCGGTGGCGTCGGTGCGGGTGTCGAGCACCAGGAGCGACGGCGGATTGTTCTCGCTGACGAAGGCGCGGTTGCCGCCGGTGTCGAAGATGAAGTCGCGCACGTCGTTGCCCTGGGCGAAGCTGTTGTTGAGCCCGAACGTGGTCAGTGGGATGACGGTGTTGTTGGCGTCGGCGATGCGGAAGGTGGCGATCTGCGGGTTGACGCTCGAGGTCACGTACCACAACGAGTGCGCGTCGCCCGGGCTCTGCTGGGCCAGGGCGAAGGCGCCGTGGCGACCGGTGGCGTCGGGCGGGAAGAACTGCGTGGACTCGGACAGGAGCGCGTTGGACGCCTGCTCGTCGAGGCTGATGAGCGAGACCTGCCCGGTCGCCAGGTGCGAGACGACCAGGCGGCGGCCCGCGGAATCGATCTGCATGCCGAACGGCTCCGCCGGCAGCTGGGTCGTGCCGTTGTTGTCGATGCCGAGGGTGCAGGTCGGTTGGTTCTGGCAGTAGTAGTCCTGCACCAGGAAGCTCGGATCGCACGGCGCCGGCGCCGAGGTCTTGTGGTTGATGCTATCGAACTGCGGGCGCGTCGCCAGGGCACTGGGATTGCCGACACACTGAAGCACGCCGGGATCGTTCAGGTCGGGCGGCGCATAGGCGTTATCCGGAAAACCCGGGTTTGCCGAAGGTGGTTGGCCATTTTGCGGCACGGGAAGGTGGACGTCGATGCGGGTGATCGACGGATCGCCGCGTACGGCCACGAAGAGCGTGCGGTGCTGCGGGTCGTTGTCGTCGGGGACGAGGCGGATGCCGCCGGCGAAGTTGCCCAGCCGCACCGTCGAGTTCTGGAAGATGAAGGCGCTCTCGTCACAATCGATGATGGTGGGATCGAGCACGTCGCGGCGGCACTTCGCCTTGGCGAAGAGGTCGTCCCAGTAGCCGTCGTCAGTACCGAACTGGTCGCAGGCCGCCGGTACCGCGGTCGATCCGTCGGCATCGGTGAGCGGGTTGCGCTGGCGGAACTGCGCGATGGTGCACTCGAAGCTCAGCATGTCCACCATCATCACGGTGCCGCCGCCGTAGCGCAGGTCGGCGTTGCCGTTGGAGACGTAGACGAAGCGGCCCCCCGGATCCATCGCGATTCCGGCGGGGAAGTAGAGCTGATCCGACTGCGGATCGGTGCTCTTGTCGTTGAGATCCCAGTGGCAGCCGGCGACCACCAGAGCCGCCAGCGCGAACAGACAGATACGCATCAATCGAGGGGTTGGATCGTCAATGTGGGCGGAAGGTTGCCCGAGACCGTGCGGGTTGTCTAGCGGCTCTTGCGCCCGTCGCCGAGGGCGGCCTGGGCCGCGGCGAGGCGCGCGATCGGCACGCGGAAGGGCGAGCAGCTGACGTAGTCGAGCCCGAGCCGGTGGCAGAAGCCGACCGACGCGGGATCGCCGCCGTGCTCGCCGCAGATGCCGATCTTGAGGTCGCGCCGGCGTCGTGCGCCCGCTTGCTCGACGCCGATGCGGATCAGCTGCGCCGACGCCCTCCTGATCGAGGGACACGAACGGATCGACCGGGAAGATGCCGCGCTCGACGTAGTCGGCGAGGAAGCGGCCGGCGTCGTCGCGCGAGAGGCCGAGCGTCGTCTGCGTCAGGTCGTTGGTGCCGAAGCGAGAAGAAGTCGGCCTGCCGCGGCGAGCTCGTCGGCGACCAGCGCCGCGCGCGGCAGCTCGATCATGGTGCCGACGGTGTAGGCGATCTTCTGCGTGCCGCCTCGGCGAGCGCGGCGTCGGCGGCCTTGACCGACCAGCGCCGCGCATGATGGCGAGCTCGCGCACGTGGCCGACGAGCGGGATCATGATCTCGGGCTGCACGTCGACGCCCTCGCGCCGCACCTCGCAGCGCGGCCTCGAGGATCGCGCGCACCTGCATCTCGTAGATCTCGGGGTAGGTGATGGCGAGGCGGCAGCCGCGGTGGCCGAGCATCGGGTTGAACTCGTGCAGCGCCGTCGACGCGCGCGCGCACCTCGTCGGGCGTGACGCCGCAGCGCCTCGGCGACGACCGCGATCTGCTCGTCCTCGGTGGGCAGGAACTCGTGCAGCGGCGGATCGAGCAGGCGGATGGTGACCGGCAGCCCGTCCATCGCGCGGAAGATGCCGACGAAGTCGCTCGCGCTGCATGGGCAGGAGCTTGGCGAGCGCGCGCCGCGCGCTCGGCGACGTCGTCGGCGAGGATCATCTCGCGCACGGCGAGGATGCGGTCCTCGCTCGAAGAACATGTGCTCGGTGCGGCAGAGGCCGATGCCCTCGGCGCCGAAGTTGCGCGCGGTCTGCGCGTCGTGCGGCGTGTCGGCGTTGGTGCGCACGCGCAGCGCGCCGGCGCTCGTCGGCCCAGCGCATGAGCGTCGCCGAAGTCGCTCGTCGAGCGCGGGCGGCCGACGTGGGCACGGCGCCCGAGGATGACCTCGCCGGTGGCGCCGTCGAGCGTGAGCACGTCGCCGCGCTTGACCACCACCAGCTTGCCGTCGGCGTTGACGCTCATCTGCTGCTTTGCGTAGTCGACGTTGATGCTGCCGGCGCCGGCGACGCAGCACTTGCCCATGCCGCGCGCGACGACGGCCGCGTGCGAGGTCATGCCGCCGCGCGCGGTCAGGATGCCCTGCGCCGCGTGTCATGCCGTGGATGTCCTCGGGCGAGGTCTCGACGCGCACCAGGATGACGCGCTCGCCCTTCGGCGCCTCGGCGCCGGCGTCGTCGGCGTGGAAGACGACCTTGCCGACGGCGGCGCCGGGCGAGGCCGGCAGCCCGCGCGCGAGGACGCGCTTGGCCGCCTTGGGATCGAGCGTCGGGTGCAGCAGCTGGTCGAGCGTGCCGGCGTCGACGCGCAGCACCGCCTCGTCGGCGCTGATCAGGCCCTCCTCCACCATGTCGACGGCGATGCGCACCGCCGCCGCGGCCGTGCGCTTGCCGGTGCGCGTCTGCAGCATCCAGAGCTTGCCGCTGCTGGATGGTGAACTCGATGTCCTGCATGTCGCGGTAGTGCCGCTCGAGCTTCTCGTAGGTGCGCACCGAGGTCGGCGTAGGCCGCCGGCATCAGCTCCTCGAGCGACTTGTCGTCGGCGCTGCGCTTGCCCGCCTCGTTGATCGGCTGCGGCGTGCGGATGCCGGCGACGACGTCCTCGCCCTGCGCGTTCGGCAGGAACTCGCCGAAGAAGCGCTGCTCGCCGGTCGACGGATCGCGCGTGAAGGCGACGCCGGTGGCGCAGTCGTCGCCCAGGTTGCCGAAGACCATCGCCTGCACGTTGCACCGCGGTGCCCCAGCTCGTCGGGGATGTCGTACATGCGTGCGGTAGGTGACGGCGCGCGGGTTGTCCCAGCGAGCCGAAGACGGCGCCGATGGCGCCCCAGAGCTGCTCCCGCGGATCGTCGGGGAAGGCGCGTCCCGTGCGCTTTCGGATCACGCGCCTTGAACTCGGCGCACCAGCTCGCGCAGGGCGTCGCGCGGCGAGCTCGGTGTCGAGGTGCACGCCGCGCGCCTCCTTCTTCGCGCTCGAGCAGCGCCTCGAACGGGTCGGCCTCGTGCTTCGACTCCGGCTTGAGGCCGAGCACGACGTCGCCGTACATCTGCACGAAGCGGCGGTAGGAGTCGTAGGCGAAGCGCGGCGTTGCCGGACTTGGCCGCCAGGCCCTCGACGGTGGCGTCGTTGAGGCCGAGGTTCAGGACGGTGTCCATCATGCCCGGCATCGAGACGCGCGCGCCGGAGCGCACGGAGACGCAGCAGCGGGTTCGGCGCGTCGCCGAAGCGGGCGCCGCCGACGAGCTTCTCGACGCTGGGCGACGGCCGCGCGCAGCTGCGCCGTCGAGCTCGGGCGGGTAGCTTCCGCTCGTGCGTCGTAGAAGTAGGTGCAGACCTCGGTGGTGATGGTGAAGCCGGGCGGCACCGGGATGCCGAGGCGGGTCATCTCGGCGAGGCCCGCGCCCTTGCCGCCGAGGAGCTCCTTCATCGCTTCGTCGCCCTCGGCCTGGCCGTTGCCGAACGTGTACACGAACTTGGGCATGCGCGCAGCGTAAGCACACGCCCGCCCAGGTTCAAGCAGTGTTATGATGGTGGACGGGGGGTGTCGCGAATGGACCTTGCGACGCTGGCGTTGTCATTGACGCGCGATCAGTTCCGCTCGCGGTTCGCCTGCTACTTCCTGTGCGCCGACCTCAGCGTCGCCAAGACGACGCGGCCGCAGCGCACCGAGGTGGTCGCGGCGGAGGAGAAGACCGAGTCGTACGCCGGTCCGCTGCCCGGGCCGCCGTTCGCGGCGCCGCTGGTCAAGGTGCAGGAGCAGTACCCGTCGATGATCATGCTCGGGCGCACGCTCAACAACGACATCGTCGTCGGCGACACTTCGATCTCCAAGTTCCACGCCTTCTTTCGGGTGGGGCCGGGGCTGGTCGAGGTCGCCGACGCCGGCTCGCGCAACGGCACCTTCGTGGCCGAGCGGAGGCTCGAGCCCAAGCAGCTGGCGCGGCTGCGCCCGGGCGACCGGGTGCAGTTCGCGCGCCTGCCGTTTCAGCTGCTCGAGGCGGGCCCGTGCTGGGAGTGGCTGGTGCGCGCGCTCGACGATTGGGGCTGAGCGCAGCGCACGGGGGGACGGCCAAGCTCGCAGGACGCGAGCCGCGCACTCGATGAGAAGGAAGTCTTCGGGGGCAGGCCGAGAAGCGGCGCGACGCGACTAGCTGACGTGCTTGCCGACCAGCTTGGTCATGTCGAACATCGAGACCTGCTTCTTGCCGCCGAACACCAGCAAGAGCTTGTCGTCGGCGTTGATCATGCGCCGGTTCTTCGCGTCCTGCAGGCCGTGCTTCTTGATGTAGGCCCACAGCTTCTTGGTCAGCTCCGTTCGCGGAATGGGCTTGTTGCCCACCACGGCGGCCAACTTCGCGTCGGGTTGAACCGGCTTCATGAACGCGGCGCTCGGCTTGCGCTTGGACTTCTTGGCAGGCTTCGTCGCAGCTTTCTTCTTGGCAGGCTTCTTCGCGGCTTTCTTTTTGGCGGCCATGTTCCTCCTGGGCGTGACTATACCAAGTCGCAAAGGCGAAATCGATTTTCCCGGACAAATGCCGGTCACGGCGCAGCCGCGAGGACGACCTCGAGCGCGCGCCAGCGCTTCAGCGCGAGGGTGCCGCCGCGCTGCGCTGGCGCACGACCTCGTAGAGCAGCATGGCGCCGGCAGCGCCGACGTTGAGCGACGCCACCTTGCCGAACATCGGGATCTTGACCAGCAGATCGCAGCCCCGCAGCACCAGGGGGCGGATCCCCTTGCCCTCGGCGCCGAGGACGATGGCGACGGGCACGGTGAAGTCGATCTCCCAGGGTGCCTTGCTGCCGCCGGCGGCCACGGCGCCGGCGATCCACACCTGCGCCTGCTTGAGCTCCTCGAGCGCGCGGGCGATGTTGACGACGGTCGCGATCTTGAGGTGCTCGGTGGCGCCGGCCGAGGTCTTGACCACCGTCGGCGTGATACCGACGGCGCGATCCTTGGGGATGACGATGCCGTGCACGCCCGCGACATGCGCGGTGCGAACGAGCGCGCCCAGGTTCTGCGGATCCTGGACGCTGTCGAGCACCAAAAGGAGCGGCGGCTCCCCCGCGCGCTCGGCGACGCGGATGAGCTCGTCGAGCTGCGCGTAGTTGTACTCGCCGACGACGGCGACGACGCCCTGGTGCACGCCGCCGTGCGCCAGCGCGTCGAGCTGCGAGCGCAGATGCGGCAGCGACTGCACGTTGGCGGCGCGCGCGGCGTCGAGGATCTCCTTCAGCGCCGCGCCGCTCTCGCCCTCGGCGACAAAGAGCGCCTGCACCTTGCCCGAGCGCAGCGCCTCGCGCACCGGATGGACGCCGTAGACGACGCGCGCCATCTCAGCCGAGCTCGCGCGCGAACTCGGCGGCGGCGGCGCGGCGATCGGCGGCGTCCCGGATGGGCCGCCCCACGACCACGGCATCGGCGCCAGCCGCGCGCGCCGCCCGCGGTGTGGCCACGCGCTTCTGATCGTCGCTGGAGGCGGCCAGCCGCACCCCGGGCGTGATGACCAGGAAGCCGGGCGCGACGATGGCGCGGATCGCGGCCGCCTCTTGCGGCGAGGCGATCACACCGGCGCAGCCCGCCGCCTCGGCCAGGCGGGCGCGTCGCGTCACCGCCGCCTCGACGCCGTCGCCAATGCCGTCGGCCGCCAGGTCGGCGGCGTCGAGCGAGGTCAGCACCGTCACCGCCAGCACCTTGGTGGCGCCGGCGCCGGCGACCGCGGCCTCGAGCATCTTGCGCCCCCCCGCGGCGTGCACGGTCAGAAGCTCGACGCCCATCTTCGACGCGATCTCGGCGGCGCGCCGCACCGTCTCGGGGATGTCATGCAGCTTGAGATCGAGAAAGACGCGCTTGTCGCGCTCGTGCAGCGCGTCGACCAGCTCCCGCCCCTCGGCGAGATAGAGCTCGAGGCCGACCTTGTAGCGCTCGACGGCGTCGCCGAGCGCATCGACCTGGTCGAGCGCGGCGCGCGCGTTCGGATGATCGAGCGCGACGATGAGCCGTTGCCGCCCCGCAGTGGACCCCATGCTGGTCTCCTTGTCGCCGCGCATCGGCTTCAATCTATATATGATGCCCGCATGACGGGCGAGCCCGATCCGCCGTGGACGCGCAACGCCGTGCAGGCGGTCGGCCGTGAGCTCGGCGCCTTCGTCACCACGCTGTGGGCCATCGTGTCGTCGCCGGCGCGCTTCGCCGACGAGTGGGCCGCCGGCCGCCGCCGCGCCCTCAACCCGCTGGCCTTCATGCTCAACGCGCTGGCCGTGATCGGCCCCTGGCGGGCGCTGTGGGCGCGCCTGGTCGATCCCAATCCACCGACGACACCGCTGTGGTTCGAGCTGGCCAAGCCGGCGCTGCCCGTCGTCATGAACGTCTCGGTGACGGCCCTGTTTCACCTGTTGCTGCTCCCGCTCGGCGCGCGCAGAAAGCTGCGCAGCTCGCTGGCGATGGCGCTCTATGTTTCGGGCGGGCCGCTCGCCGTCGCCAACTTCCTGGTCGCGCCGCTGGTGCTCTACGGCTTTCTCCATCGCAACGACCCGACCATCGCCACCAGCTCGGTGGCGGCGAACCTGTCGCTTCTGGTCCTGTTCTTCGTCTACCTCATCGTCATGGAGGCGTCGCTGCATCGAATCGCGCGCTGGCGCGCGACCGTGGCGGCGCTGCTGGCGTGGGGGATCTTCGGCGTGCTCTCGGGGGGGGGTGAGCATCCACCGGCCCGAGATCATGCGCTCGTTTCTCGAGGGCTGACTACTTGAAGGCGCCCACGGTCCCGCTGGCACCGTCGACGGTGTAGAGCGGCGGCGCGCCGGCGCGATCGCCGCCGGCGGTGAAGGCGATCTCGCCGGTGAGCCCGTTCTCGCCCAGGTGCGACAGCGCGTTGACCAAAGCGGCCGTGGAGCCGTCCGCGTGGTCGAGGGCGATGCGCACCGCGCGCACGGCGTCGAACGCCAACGCGTCCAGGCTCGACGGCTCCTCGTTGTAGGCGGCGCGGTAGCGGGAGAGGAACTCGGCGGCGCGTGGATCGCCGGTGTCGGGGAAGAAGACCGGCGCCAGGATCGCGCCGTCGAGGTACTTGGCGGTCGACTGCACGAAGCGGTCGTTGAGCCCGTCGGCGGTGGCGTAGAGCTGCGCCAGCTTGCCCTTGGGCTTGACGCCCGGCAGCCGCGTCACGCCCGACGACGCCAGCTGCGGCGCGATGAGCTGGAGCTGCGACGCCGCCGCCGGCACGAAGATCGCATCGGGCGAGCTCTGCTGCAGTCGCCGCACCGGGTCGATGAAGGTGGTCGCCGTCTCGGGGTACCGAAGGTCGGCGCCGACGCGCATGTTGAGCCGGCGCGCCTCGTCGACGAACGCCGTCGCCATCGCCCGGCCATACCCCGAATCGGGCGCCAGCACCGCCACCGAGCGCGCGCCGCGGTGGGCGGCCAGCCGCGCCAGCTCGCGCGCCCGCGCCTCCGACTGGCGCACCAGCTTGAACGCGGCGGCACCGCGACGCGCGTCGTCCGGCGCCAGCTCGAGGAACGGGATGCCCAGCTGCTCGGCGCGCGGCACCGCCGACTGCGCCTCGACGCGATCGGGCGAGCCGACGATCGCGGCCACGCCCTGCTTGGCCAGCTCGTCGACCGCCGCGGCCGCGCGCGCCGGATCGGATCCGGTGTCGCGGACCCAAAGCTCGACAGGCGGGCCGCTCGGCAGGTTGGGCGGCGCCATCAGGTCGGCGGCCAACAGCGCCCCGCGCAGCGCCCGCTCGCCGTACGCTCGCTGGCGGCCGGACAGCGGCAGCACCACGCCGATGATGCGTCCGCCCTGCTTGACGACGGCGCGCGGCCCCTCGGGCCCTTCGAGGCCGGCACGCTCGCGCGCGCCCTTGGACTGGTCGAGGATCGCGGCCGCGCCCGCGGCGTCGCCGGCGGCGCTCCGATCGGCGGCCACGCGCTTGCCGAGGTAGGCGGCGGCGAGGCTGTCGTGCGGCAGCGCGCTCCACAGCCGCAGCGCCTCGGGCGGAGGCAGCTTCGCGCACAGCTCCGACACCCGATCCTTCAGGTAGAGCTTCTCGGCCGGCCGGGCGCCGCCGAAGAACGCCGAATACTCGACGAGCGCGTCCTGCCAGTCGCCCAGGTGCACTGCGTCGTCCGCGAGGATGGCGTGCAGCTCCACCGAGTCGTCGCTGGAGGCGATGTTGTCGGCGAACGGCCGCAGCATCTGCCGCGAGCGCGACCAGTCGCCGGTCTTGTGCAGCGCCAGGCCGAGGAGGTAGCGCGCGCGCGCCGCGGTCGGGTCATCCTGCGGCACCGCCACGGGCTCCAGGATCTCCTTGGCCTTCTTCGGCTGATTGAGCAGCAGCTCGGCGCGCGCCTGCCCGATGCGGGCCGAGGGCGCCAGCGGATCGCCGGGGTGCTTGCGCAGAAAATCGGCGAAGCGCACCTCGGCCTCGCGCGCGTCGCCGATGTCGAGGCGCGCCTTGGCCTCGTGGTACTCGTGGTCGGCGTCGGGGTCGGGCGACTGGCGCACCGTCTCGGCGCGCGGATCGAAGCGCTTGGGGCAGCCGGTCAACACCGCGAGCATGCTGAAGCAGGTGGCCGCTCGCCTCCATGAGAGCATCCCGCTGTTGCGTGCCTGGCCGGTCATGGGCATTGTACGGACCACCGTAGCAAACGCTTTCTCGAGGAGCAAAAGTGGCAGACGATCCGATAGAGCGCGGTTGGGAGCTGTTGGAGAACGGCAAGGTCGACGACGCCCGCAAGCTGGCCGACCGCGCCGTGACCGAGGACCCGGAATCCCCCGAAGCGCACACGCTGGTGGGGGCCGTGGCCAACGCCGAGGGCGACCTGGACGCGGCGCTGGAAGCGTTCGAGCGCGCCATGGAGCTCGACGAGGAGTACCTCGATCCGATCCTGCTGGCCGCCGAGACGCTGGCGCTCGACGGCGACGCCAAGGAGGCGCTGCGCCTGTGCGAGCGCGCTCTCGATGTCGCCGAGGAGGAGGAGGAGCTCGTCGACACCATCCTGCTCAAGGCCGAGATCGAGCTCGGCGACGACAACGCCGAGGCGGCCGAGCAGTCGCTGGCGCAGCTGCCGCCGGTTGCCCTGCCCTCGGCGGCGCTGGAGCTGCGCGCCGGCGACGCGTTCCTGGAGGTCGAGGACGCCGATCGCGCCGCCGAGCACTACGAGCGCGCGGCCAAGCGCGAGCCCGACAACGCCGATGCGGTCTACGGGCTCGGGCTGGTCGCCGAGGCGCGCGGCGACGCTGCCGAGATGGTGTCGCACTTCCAGCGCGTCCGCGAGCTCGACGGCAAGACGGCGCCGATGCCGTGGGCGGTGACCGAAGATCGCATGGAGGAGCTGGTGGAGGCGGCGCTCGCGGAGCTGCCGGAGCGGGCGCAGAAGCTGCTCGAGAACGTGCCGGTGATGATCGAGCCCTTCCCGTCAGAGGAGGTGGTCGCCGATGGCTTCGATCCCCGCGGGCTCGGCCTCTTCGCCGGCGTGCCCTTCCCCGAGCAGTCGGCGCTGTCGGGGCCGCCGCACCTCGAAGCGGTATTCCTGTATCAGCGCAACATCGAGCGCGTGGCGCGCTCGACGGCGGAGGTCGAGGCGGAGATCCGCACCACCCTGTTGCACGAGACCGGCCACTTCTTCGGCCTCGACGAAGAGGACCTGGCGGAGCTCGGCCTCGACTAGAGGTCGACTAACCCCAGGGTTCGCTTCGATTGACCTGCTGCGGACGATCCGCGCGGTCGCCTCGAGGACTACGTCCTCGCTCCCTCGGTCGAAATACCGACGGGTATTCCTCGGTCGGTCGCTCCGGTCGCATCCACGATCCGCCTCACGCGGCTCGCCCTCGCTGGCTCAACCGAAGCGAACCCTGGGGTTAGAGGCTATTGGACACCCCCTAGAGGAGACGCGCCGCTGACGGACGCTACGGCGTAAGCGCGCCGTTGGCGTCGTTGCCGAGCTGCCGCATCAGCTGTTGCAGCCGCTCGAGCTGCTTCGGGTCGAGGCCCTCGTCGTCACCATGGACCTTGATGAGGTCGGCGGGACCGCGCGGGCGCTTGTGCGCCTTTTTCAGCGCCAGCGTCAGCGTCTGATCGCCGGCGGCCAGAAACGGCGCCTCCGCGGCTGCGAACCCGTCAGCCTCGGCGCGCAACAGGTGGCGGGCGCCGTCGCGCTGCAGGCGCAGCTCGGGGCCGGCGACGCGCGCACCGTCGATCGTGAGCCGCGCCGCAGGAGGATCGACGACGACCGTGAGCGCCATCATCGTGCGCGCCTCGGCCGCTTCGGCGCGCGCACGCGCCTCGGCCGCCTCCCGCTCGAGCTCGGCCCCGGCGCGGGCGCGGGCCTGCCGCCGCATCATCAGGCCCGCCGTGCCCGCGCCGGCGAGCGCGATGATGACCGCCACCGCCACTGCCGTCGTCGTCGAGATGGCGCGCGAGATGCGCGCCGGCCGCGGCGTCTCGCCCATGAGCGTGCGCGACTGCCAGCCGCCCGACGCCGTCTCCGGCCCGCCGCCGCCCGCGGCTCCGTCGGTCCGGCGCGCCGCCCAGCCGGCCCGGGCGGCGTCCGCGGCGGAGCGCTCGCGCGTGCGATCGTCCTCGTCGAGCGCCTCGTCGAGCTCGCCGGCGGTCTGGAAGCGGGCGCGTGGATCGATCGCCATCGCCCGCAGGATCGCGGCCTCCAGGTGCGGCGACACGCCCGGCTCGAGCGTGCGCGGCCTTTGCAGCTGGCCCTGCGCGATGGCGAACAAGAGCGCATTGAAGTTGGGCGCTGTGTACGGCCGCTGCCCGGTGACCATGCGATAGAGTATGGCGCCGACGCCGTAGAGATCGGCGCGCCCGTCGACGTCCTTCTCGCCGCGCGCCTGCTCGGGCGCCATGTAGGTGGGCGTGCCGACGACCTGGCCGGCGCGCGTCAGCTCGGGGGCGTCGACGTCGTCGAGCAGCTTGACGATGCCGAAGTCGAGCAGCTTGACGAAGTCGGCGTCGCCGCCGCGCTGGATGAGAAAGACGTTCTCCGGCTTCAGATCGCGATGGACGATGCCGCGCGCGTGCGCCGCCGCCAGCGCCGACAGGATCTGCCGGGCGATGTGCACCGCGCGCGCCGGCTCGAGACGACGCTCGGCCCGGCACAGCGCCGCCAGCGTCTGCCCCGAGAGCAGCTCCATGACCAGAAACGGCACCTTGTGCGCGGTCTGCCCGAGGTCGGTGACTTCGATGATGTGCTCGTGGCCGATGGCGGAGGCGGCGCGCGCCTCCCGGCGGAAGCGCTCGAGGAGGTCGGCGCGCCGCGCCAGCTCGGGCTTGAGCAGCTTGGCGGCCAGGCGCTTGCCGAGGCCGCGGTGCTCGACCTCGTACACGGCGCCCATACCGCCCGACGACAGGTGGCGCACGACGCGGTACTTGTCGTCGAGCGCCGTGCCTTCGGGCAATACGTCCACGTCCCGATTGTAACAAGGATGGCGCCCCCATCGTCTTGCGCGTGGGGGCGTCCGAAGCAACGTCGGTGCCAGCGGCAACCCCGCGAAGCTCGACCGGGGCGTGGATGAACCAGCCACGGCCGCCGCCGAGCCGCGACGCCGCTGTCAGCTCAGCGCAGGCGCGCGGCGTCGGCGCCGAACAGCTTCTCGATGCGCACGAGCAGCTCGTCCGAAGGCGTGACGTTGAAGCGCGCGGGCAGGACGCAGTCGGTCATCGAGCGCATCGGCACCTTGAGCCGCAAGCACCGTCGTCACCGGCCCCGGAAACTTCTCCAGCGCGGCCTTGAGCGCGTCGAGCCGCTCGTCGGTGAGCGTGTCGGCCGGCAGCTCCACGGTCATCTGGCGCGTCTTCTCCGCGCGCAGCTTGTGCAGCGGCACCGCGTCGGAGAGGTTGAGCTCCTTGGGCGCCTTGGCGCTCTCGTCGCTGTCGTCCATGCGCCCCGGCTTGACCTTGCCCGTGACCAGGATCGGCTCGTCCGACTTGAGCACCGCTTCGAACGCGGCGAACGCCTTGGCGAAGCAGGCCACGCGCACGGTGCCGAAGGTGTCCTCGAGCGAGAAGACGCACATGCGCCCTTCGCCCGACTTGAGCGGCCACTCCTTGTACGCCGAGACGATGCCGCCGACCTGCACCTCTTCCCAGTCCTCGCGCTCCTGCACGTCGACGGTGCGCAGCGCGCCGAAGCGCTTGAGATCCGCCTGATAGCGATCGAGCGGATGGCCCGTGACGTAGAAGCCGAGCGCCTCCTTCTCGAACGCGAGCAGCTCCTTGGGCGTCCACTCGTCGACGTCGGGGTACTTCGAGCTGCGCCGCGGCCGTCGCCGTTGCCGCCGTCGGCCGAGCGCGAAGCAGCGCCGAACAGGTGCGTCTGCCCGCTCTCGCGGTCGCGCTGCCGCCTTCGCGCCGCGCTCGACGGCGACGTCGAGCGCCGCGAGCATCGGCGCGCGGTTCGCCTGCCGGATGCAGCCCGTCGAACGCGCCCGCCTTGATCAGCGCCTCGAGCACCTTCTTGTTCACCCGCTTGAGATCGACGCGCCGGCAGAAGTCGAACACGTCCTTGAAGGGCCGCCCTCGCGGTCGCGCGCGGTCCCGGACCGGCCTCGCCCGTGCCGCTCGCGCGCCGCGACGATGCCTCGACCGCGCCGCTCGCCGACGCCCTTGACCGCGCCCAGGCCGAAGCGGATGACCTTCTTCTCGCCGCTCGCGCACCACCGAGAAGTCCGTGCGCGACTCGTTGACGTCGGGCCGCAGCACCTCGATGCCCATGCGCGCGCGCCTCGGCGATGAACTTCGACGACCTTGTCGGTGTTGTCCTTGTCGCAGGTGAGCAGGCCGCCATGAACTCGACCGGGTAGTGGCGCTTGAGGTACGCGGTCTGGTAGGTGAGCAGGCCGTACGCCGCCGAGTGCGACTTCGGTTGAAGCCGTAGCCGGCGAACTTCTCCATCAGGTCGAAGACGCTCGTCGGCGATCTTGCGGGTCGACGCTTCTTGGCCTTGGCGCCGTCGAGGAAGCTGGCCTTCTCCTTGGCCATCACCTCGGCCTTCTTCTTGCCCATCGCGCGGCGCAGCAGGTCGGCGCTGCCGAGCGAGTAGCCGGCCAGCACCTGGCGAGATCTGCATCACCTGCTCCTGGTAGACGATGACGCCGTAGGTGTCCTTGAGGATCGGCTCGAGCGACGGGTGCGGGTACTCGACCTTCTTGCGCCCGTGCTTGCGGTCGATGAAGTCGTCGACCATGCCGCCCTCGAGCGGGCCCGGGCGGTAGAGCGCGCCGGCGGCGACGATGTCCTCGAAGCAGTCGGGCTTGAGCTTCTTCGAGCAGCTCGCGGAAGCCGCGACGACTCGAGCTGGAACACGCCGGTGGTGTCGCCGCGCGGAGATCATCTTGTAGACCGTCGGCGTCGTCGAGCGGGATCGGCGTCGATGATCGAGCTCGGCTCGCCCGCGCGGCGCGCTGCTGGTTGATCGAGCTTCAGCGCGTCGTCGATGACGGTGAGCGTCTTGAGGCCGAGGAAGTCGAACTTCACCAGGCCGGCCTTCTCGACCTCGTCCTTGGCGAACTGGGTGACGATCTCGCCGTTCGTGGCCGCGGAAGCACGGCACGTACTCCCACAGCGGCTTCTCGGCGATGACGACGCCGGCGGCGTGCATGCCGGCGTGGCGGTTCAGCCCCTCGAGCGCGCGCCGCGATGTCGAGCAGCTCGCGGTGCATCGGGCTCTCGTTGTAGAGCTGCCTTGAGCTCGGGCGTCGGCTCGATCGCCTCGCGCACCGGCGGCGACTTGCCCTGCACCGGCTCGGGCACGAGCTTGGCGAGCTTGTCGGCCTCGGCGAACGGGATCCCCATCGCGCGCGCGACGTCGCGGATCACGCCGCGCGCCTTGAGCTGGTGCGAAGGTCGACGATCTGGCCGACGTTGTCCTTGCCGTACTTCTCGGTGACGTAGCTTGATGACCTCGTCGCGCCGGTTCATGCAGAAGTCGACGTCGAAGTCGGGCATCGACACGCGCTCGGGGTTCAGGAAGCGCTCGAACAGCAGCTTGTACGGCGATCGGATCGATGTCGGTGATGCGCAGCGCGTAGGCGACCAGCGAGCCGGCGCCCGAGCCGCGGCCCGGCCCGACCGGGATGCCGTGCTCCTTGGCCCAGTTGATGAAGTCCCAGACGATGAGGAAGTAGCCCGAGAAGCCCATCTTCTGGATGACGCCGAGCTCGATGCTCGCAGCGCGCGCGGTACTGGTCGGGGTCGAACTTGCTCGCCGCGCGCGGTGCAGCTCGCGCGAAGCGGCGCTCGAGGCCCTTCGTCGGCGAGCTCGGCGATGTAGCGTGTCGAGCGTCGTAGCCGTCGGGGACCTTGAACGTGCGGCAGGAAGCGTCTTGCCGAGCTTGAGCTCGACGTTGCACGCGCTCGCGATCGCGCGCGGTGTTCTCGATCGCCTCGGGCATGTCGCTTGAACGTGCGTCGTCCATCTCCGCCGGCGACTTCATGTAGTAGCTGTCGACGTCGGTGCTTGCAGCCGCTTCTCGTCCTTGAGGCGTCTTGCCGGTCTGGATGCACATCAGGATCTCGTGCGCGCGCGGCGTCCTCGCGGTTGACGTAGTGGCAGTCGTTGGTGGCGACGAGCGGGATGCCGGTCTTCTTGCGACATCTCGCTCCAGCTCGCCGTTGACCTGTCTCCTGCTCGGGCGAGGCCGTTGGCTGCAGCTCGAGGAAGAAGTCGCCCGGCGCGAAGATGCGCGCGTACTCGCGCGCGACCTCCTCGGCCGCGTCGACGCCGCTGCTGCATCGAGCGTCTGCGCGACCTCGCCGCCGAGGCACGCCGACAGGCCGATCGAGCCCCTCGGTGTGCTCGCGCAGCAGCTTCTTGTCGATGCGCGGGTTGTAGTAGAAGCCCTCGAGGTACGCCCATCGAGTTGAGGTACGAGAGGTTCTTGTAGCCGACCGTCGTTCTTGGCGAGCAGGATCAGGTGGTAGTTGCGGCGGTTCGGTGCGGTCGGTGCGATCGGTCGCCGCGACGTAGGTCTCGCAGCCGAAGATCGGCTTGATGCCGTGCGTCCTTGGCCTTCTGTGTAGAAGTCGATCGCGCCGAACATGTTGCCGTGGTCGGTGACGGCGACCGACTTCATGCCGCAGCTCGCTTGACGCTTGGGAACAGGTCCTTCAGGCGGATCGCGCCGTCGAGCAGGCTGTACTGCGTGTGCAGGTGCAGATGCGTGAACTCGGCCATGGCTCTATGAGCTAGCGCGATCCGTTGGGGATTGGCATCGGCAAAATGTGCCCTCTACGCAAGCTCTCGACAGTGTGCCCAATATCTCGGGCAACGCACGGCAATCCACAATCCATCAACAGTTTTTCCCCACCGTGCTATCGTCGAGGCGTGCATTTGGCGCGGCTGGCGCCCTGGTTGATGGTGGTAGCGGCTGCCGGCTGCGGGCCGGGCGCGCACGCGCCACCGGACGGCGGCCCACCGCTGGCGCTGAGCGTGCTCGATCCCCCTGGCGACCAGATCGGCCTGCATTACGGAAAATCGATGAGCCTGCGGGTGCGCTACCACGCCGACGACGCCAGCGCGGCGCCGGTGGCGGGCGCCACCGTGCACTTCTCGATCTTCGACGACCCCGCCGGATCGACGCTGGCCAGCGACCAGGCCAAGACCGACGCCAGCGGCATCGCGACGGTGACGCTGACCGCGGGGCAGGCCGAGGCGTCGTTCTTCGTCGACGCCACGGCGGTCAACGCGCCCAAGGCCGAGTTCGACGTCAGCGTCTCCAAGTTCGACTTCGTCGAGGTCGACGCGCAGCTTTCGTGGAGCAGCGCGTCGACCCTGCGCGCGCTGCTCTACGATGACAAGACGTGCGCGGCCCTGCCCGCATCGCCGACGCTGCCGCCGCCGGCGCGCGCGCTGTCCAAGGCGAACGCGACCACGGCGACGCTGCAGTTCCTGAACCTTCTGTCCAAGCCCTACGCGCTGGTCGGGCGCGCGGAGAGCGCGAGCGGCCAGCTGCTCGGCTACGGCTGCGTCGACCTCGGCGCCGAGCTGGTGCCGCCGGGCTCGGTGTCGGTGGTGCCGCTGCCGCTGGCCACCGTGGTACCGTCGGCGGTGGGCAGCTACACGATGACCTCGACGCTGGCGCCGGCGCCGGCGGCGTACGCGACGCTGGTCGGCACCTGGCAGAGGCTCGGCGGCGGCTGCCCGTACGGCGCCGCGCAAGCGCTGCTCGACGCCATGGGCATCGCGGCCGACCGCGATCCGCTGCAGGCCGACGGCTGCCGCCCCACCTCGACGACGATGTCCCTCGACGAGCAGCTGCAGGCGCTGCTGACGGCGCCGGCGATGGCGCCGGCCAAGGCGCTGCCGGCGATCGCGGATGATCTGGCGGCCATCACCGCGCAGGCGACGGTCCAGTCCAAGCTGACGGTGACGGCGGCCAGCGCGTCGACCTACAGCGCCGAGCACACGCTGGCGTCGGCCGAGCTCGCGGTCAGCCCCAGCCTGTCGATGACCTATGATCTGGTAGCGCTCGGCGAGCCGGTCATCGACGCCAAAGACCTCGCCTTCAGCGACGACGGCAACACGGTCGCCATCGGCGCGCACGGCTTCACGTTCGGCTGGACCACGCTGTGGCTGCAAGCGTTCACCGACCTGTCGCTGATGGTGCGCGTGACCGGGCTGGGCTCGCCGGCGATTCCGGCGCTGGTGGCGGCCGTGGTCGCGCCGGCGTCGCGCAGCGGCAAGATGGGCTGTGACGCCGTCGACGATCTGGTGTGCAACGTCACCACCGGGTCGGGCTCGTGCGGGCTGACCACCCCGTGCGCCAGCGCGCTCGGGCCCATGGCGGCGGCGCTGGAGGCGCCCTTCGCGCCGGCGTCGGGCATCGACCTCACGCTCGCCGGCAGCGCCACGCCGGTCGATAGCAACGGCGATCTCGTCGTCGACATGCTCAGCGCCGGGGCGTGGGCGGCGCCGGGGCTGGCGTCGACGTCGAGCTTCGTAGGCACGCAACCATGAGCAACCGCGCGCTCGACTCCGATTCCAGCCACCCCAAGCCGCCGTCCGAGCCGCCCCGGGAGCAGCGGCGCCACCCGCGGTTCGAGCTCGCCGTGCGCTGCTGGATTACCGACGCGCGGCACACGCTCTATCTGCGCGTGCACGACATCTCGCGCGGCGGCCTATCGGTGCGCGCGCCGGTGCCGTTCGCGCCGTCGGGGCAGATCGATGTGGGCCTGGAGCTGCCCGGCGGGAGGCGCGTACGCGCGCGCGGCGAGGTGGTCTGGGTGCGCTCGTCGACGGGCGCCGAGAGCGGCCCGCGAATGGGCGCCCGCTTCCTCGAGTTCGTCGAAGGCGAAGAGGACCTCTACCAGCTCCTCGGCAACGCATAGCGCTGCGCCCGGCCCCGCGCGCTCTGCCCCGCTGGGCTCCAACAGTCCTCGCCACCGAGACGCCGTGCTCGATTCGTCCCCTTGCCGTGCTGCGGAACTCGCCCAGCGGGGCAGAGCGCGCGGGGCCTCTGTGCTCGGGTTGAACCGGCAGCGGTCGCGCCAGCACTGGCCGGCGACGGGATCTCGAGCGATGCTGCCTAGAACTTGAAGGTGACGCCGAGGCGGCCGTAGATCTGCGGGTCGTGATCGGGGAACACCGACGCGAACTTCGAGGTCAGCGACTGCCGCTCGCCCACCGGATCGCCCTCGAAGATGAGGAAGATGTTCGCGTTCTCGGCCACCGCGATCTCCAGCACCGCCTGCAGCATCAGCCGCGCGCCGGTGAAGCGCTGGCGCGGATCCTTCTGCCCGAACGTGACCATGTGCCCCTGCCACGTCCCGACGCCGGTCGTCGGGTCCGCCTCGCACGTGCCCTGCTCGCTCTTGAGCACGGCCGAATCCATCGCCTCCTGCGCCGTCGGACAGTTGCGATCGCTGTAGACCTGGAGATACGGGTGCGCCGTAAAGCGCACCAGATCGCCGAACAGCAGCGTCAGGGGGATGCCCGCCTCGAAGATGAAGTCGGTGCGGCTCGTCGGTCCGCCGCCGCCGCCGATGGCGACATCGAACGCCACCGCCACCGGCCCCGCCTGCACGAACTGCAGCTTGGCGTGCGCCAGGCCCTCGGTGAAGTAGCCGATGGTGCGCAGCTCGATGCCGGCGTCGAGGCCGAGCCAGTTGTAGCGGAACGCGCCCACCGTCAGCCGCACCTGGCCGAAGGGCACGTAGCCGCCGGCGATGTCGGCGGTGAAGCGCGCCGGATCGATGGTCACGCCCGAGAACGACGTCATGCCGCGCATGCGCCGCACCATGTCGGCCGCCGTCGGGCCGTGATGGATCGGCGTCAGGTCCGCCGCCAGGATCTTCTGCTCGCCGCCGTCGAGGTGGAAGGGCTGCTTGGCGTCCATGTAGCCGGGCTGCTTGACCTCGACGAGGTGCTCGCCGGCCGAGATGTTGTCGAGCACCACCGGCGTCTTGCCCACGACCTGGCCGTCGATCATCACCATCGCGCCCGACACGTTCGACAGCACCTTGACGGTGCCCGACGCCGACAGCTCGGCCGAGAGCGTCGTCGGCGTCGCCGGGTCGAGGTCGACCTCGCGCTTCCACTCGGCGTAGCCGCGCGCGCGCACGCTGACGTAGTGCTTGCCCGGCGCCAGGTCGTTGTGGTCGTACGGCGCCGGCCCGGCGGAGGCGCCGTCGATGAACACCTCGGCGTTGGGCACCGGCGTGACCACGCGCAGGCGCGCCGTCACCGGCTTCTCCGGCTGCGTGGTCAGATCGGCCCGCGCCACCGTCTGCGCGCCGGCGGTGACCGTCACGTTCACCGACTGCGGCGCATAGCCGTGCGAGCGCACCTCGACGATGTGCTCGCCGACGGCGACGCCCTGGATGGTGCTGTTGACCGTGCCCTTCATCTCGCCGTCGATCCAGACCTCGGCGCCGGGGATCGAGCAGACGATGCGCACCGTCCCCGTCGGCGGGCCGGCGGGCGCCAGCTGCGCCATCACCTTTTGCTGCTGGTTGCCGACGACCGTGACGATCTGCTTCCACGACATCTCGCCCTTTTTAACCTCGAGCGAGTGCTGCCCCTCGGGGATGTCGCTGAGCAGCGCCGGGGTGGAGTCCTTGCGCACACCGTCGAGAAAGACGTCGGCGCCGGGCTGATCGCTGGTGACCAGCAGCGCCCCCTTCTTCACCGCCGGCAAGAGGTCGATCGCCAGCTGCCGCTGATCGCCTTCGGCGAGGTCGGCGGTGTCGGCCCAGTCGACGTAGCCGGCCTTCTTGATCTCGACCCGATGCTTGCCCGCCGGGACCTCGACGCGCGCCGGCACCGTGCCCACCGGCGCCCCGTCGACGAACAGCTGCGCCCCGGTGGCCGCGTCGTTCGAGGAGGTGGCGCGCACGTCGAGCACCGCCGGCTTGGCCTGGCGCTCGAGCGTGAAGATGAACCCCTCGGAGCGGGTCACGGTGATCGGCTTCGACACCGGCTGGAACCCGGGCAGCTCGAGGATGATCGTGTAGGTGCCGCGCGGCAGCCGCAGCGTCGTGGGCGTGTAGCCCTTGATGCCGGCCTCCTTGTGATCGACGTAGATCGCGGCCTGCTGCGGCTGCGAGTCGATCTTGATGCGCATCTTGTGATGCTGCGCCTGCGCGACCGAAGCGCCCGCCAGCGTCGATGCGATCGTGAACACGGCAATATATAAGCGAGCGAGACTACGCATGGTCCGAGCGTACCCGACGGCGACGGTGAAGATCAATCCTGATAAGTCGTGCGCTCCTCCTGACGCGTCCGGCGCCGATCGGGATTTCCGACTACGCCACCTCGGGCGTCGACCTCACGCGCGGGCGGCGCGGGTGACGAGGAGCCACTTGCGCACCGAGGCGACCAGCACGGCGACCGTGCAGATCATGAGCGCCACCGAGACCGCGGCGTCGAGCCAGCCCTGGAAGCTGTGCAGCTCGAGGAAGTAGTTCACCGTCGACAGATAGGCCGCGCTCAGCGTCGTGGTGGCGACGAACGCCAGCGGCGCCAGCGTGACGAAGGCATAGCGCGCGCGACCCGCGTTGACGATGACGGTGGTGCCGACACACAGCGCGGTGGTCGCCAACAGCTGGTTGGCGATGCCGAGCATCGGCCACAGCGTCGAGATCGAGCCGGTGCGGAGGAACGCGCCCCAGGCCACCACCACCAGCGCCGACGAAAAGTAGATGCCCGGCGCCCAGTCGTGCTTGCGAAAGCGCCCGTCGAGCCGGCCGAGCGTCTCCTGGGCGAGGAAGCGCGCCACGCGCGTGCCGGCGTCGACGGTGGTGAGGATGAACACCGCCTCGAACATGACGATGAAGTGGTACCAGTAGGCCAGCAGCGCCTTCATGCCCGGCAGGCCGGAGAAGATCTTGGCGATGCCGACGGCGAGCGAGACCGAGCCGGCGGTGCGACCGCGCAGATCCTCGCCGATGGCCGCCATCATCGAATCGAGATCGACCGGCGTCATGCCCAGGTGGGCGAACTTCGCCGGCGTCACGTTGATGGCGAAGTAGTCGCCCTTGTAGAGCGAGGCGGCGGCGATGAGCGAGGTGACGGCGACCAGCCCCTCGACGAGCATGGCGCCGTAGCCGATGAAGCGGGTGTCCGACTCCTTGTCGATCATCTTCGGCGTGGTGCCGGAGGCGATGAGCGAGTGGAAGCCGGAGATGGCGCCGCAGGCGATGGTGATGAAGACGAACGGGAAGACCTTTCCGGGGATGATGGGCCCGCTTCCGTGCACGAACTCCGAGACCGCGTCCATCTTCAGCTCGGGATTGACCAGCATGATGCCCGACGACGAGGATGGCGATGGTGCCGAGCTTCATGTAGGCGGACAGGTAGTCGCGCGGCACGAGCAGCAGCCAGACCGGCAGCACCGACGCCAGGAAGCCGTAGACGCAGATCGCGTAGATGAGCGTGCTCTGCGAGAACTTGAGGTAGTGGCCGAACGACGACCCGGCCACGCCGCGGCCCGCCGCACACCGCGAACAAGAGCGCCACGACGCCGACGATGGTCGCGTTGCGGATGGCGCCACCGCCCGACTTGCGCATGGCGCCCCCATCACCAGCGCGATCGGGATGGTCATGCCGATGGTGAACGTGGCCCACGACGACTCGGCCAGGATGTTCACCACCGCGAAGCCCATGGCGGCGATGGCGATGATGACGGTGAAGAAGATGGCGATGGCGGCGACGACGCCGGCGACGGGGCCGATCTCGGCGCGCGCGATCGCGGCCAGCGAATGGCCGTCGCGGCGCACGCTGGAGGCGCAGGATGACGAAGTCGTGCACCGCCCCGCCGACGGTGACGCCGATGAGGATCCAGACGAGCCCGGGCAGAAAGCCGAACTGCGCCGCCAGCACCGGGCCGATGAGCGGGCCGGCGCCGGTGATGGCGGCGAAGTGGTGGCCGAACAGCACCCAGCGGTTGGTGGGCACGAAGTCCTTGCCGTCGGCGAGGCGGTGCGCAGGGGTGACGCGCGTGTCGTCGAGGACGAGGACGCGCGCGGCGATGAATGCGGAGTAGAAGCGGTAGCCGATGGCGAGCGTGCACAGCGTCACGACCATGAGCGGTAGTGCGTGGTGCATGCGCCGACTCTAGCAGAGTCCGCCGCTGCGCCAGCGGCGGAGCGGGGGTTCGATCGGGCGTTGCATCCGCCCGCTCAGACCGGCAGGACGGCGCGCTTGCGCGGCCACCCCACGGTGCGCTTGTGGCGCGGCGGCGTCGAGCCGGCGCAACAGCTCCGCGCGCAGCTCGTCGCCGGCGACGATGGCGTCGACGTGCAGGTCGGCCGCCAGCTTGTAGAGGTCGATGTCCGCGCGGTACTGCGTCGCGCAGCTCCTCGACGTAGGCGGCGCGCTCGGCCTCGGGCTTCTCCTGGATCTTGTTGTAGTAGACCGCGTTGACCGCCGCCTCGGCGCCCATGACCGCGATCGATCGCCTGCGGCAGCGCGATGCGTCGCGTCGGGCTCGAAGCCGGGGCCGCACATGGCGTAGAGGCCGGCGCCGTAGGCCTTGCGCAGCGACCACGCAGATCTTGGGCACGGTCGCGTCGGCGACCGCCGAGATCATCTTGGCGCCGTGGCGGATGATGCCCTGCGCGCTCGACCGCCTTGCCGATCATGAAGCCGGGCACGTCGGCCAGGAACAGCAGCGGGACGCTCGAACGCGTCGCACAGCCAGATGAAGCGCGCCGCCTTGTCGGCCGAGTCGACGAACAGCACGCCGCCCTTCCACTTGGGCTGGTTGGCGACGATGCCGACCGCGCGCGCCGTCGATGCGCGCGAAGCCGGTGACGATCTCGCGCGCGAACAGCTTCTTGATCTCGAAGAAGCTGCCCTCGTCGACGAGCGCGTCGATGACCGCGAGCATGTCGAACGGCCTGGTTCTCGTTGGCGGGCATGATCTCGTCGATGCGCTTGGCGCCGGCGCGTGGCGGCCGCGGCGCGGCCGTCGGGCGGCGCGCTCGCCCGCGCGCTGCGGCAGGTAGGCGAGGTAGTCGCGCGCGCGCGGCGATGCAGCTCCGCTTCGTTCTTGGCCAGCAGATCGCCGCAGCCCGAGACCTCGCAGTGCATGCGCGCGCCGCCCATCTCCTCGAGCGTCACCTTCTCGCCGATGACCATCTCGGCCATGCGCGGCGAGCCGAGGTACATCGAGGCGTTGCTCGTCGACCATGAAGACGACGTCGCAGAACGCCGGGATGTACGCGCCGCCGGCCGCCGACGGGCCGAACAGCAGGCAGATCTGCGGCACCGCGCCCGACAGGCTGCACCTGGTTGTGGAAGATGCGCCCGGCGTGGCGGCGGCCCGGGAACATGTCGATCTGATCGGTGATGCGCGCGCCGGCCGAGTCGACCAGGTAGAAGAGCGGCACGCCGCAGGCGCCCGGCGGTCTCCTGGATGCGCACGATCTTCTCGACGGTGCGCGCGCCCCACGAGCCGGCCTTCACGGTCGAGTCGTTGGCCATGATGGCGACCGGTGCGGCCGTGCGACGCGTGCCGATGCCGGTGACCACGCCGTCGGCGGGCAGGTCGGCGGTCGGCGGCGTTGGCGAGCAGCGCCGTCCTCGACGAAGTCGCGCCGTCGTCGTCGAGCAGCAGGCGCGATCCGCTCGCGCGCGAACAGCTTGCCCTCCTCGGCGTTCTTCTGCGTGGTACTTCTCGGCGCCGCCACGTTTGACTTGCTCGACGAGTGCGACGAGATCCTCGGCTTTGTGCGGCATGGATGGATCGGGTTCTTATCACAGCTCGGCGTCCAAGGAGTCATCGCGCGACGGAGGGGCGCTCCGCAGTGGGGGCCCGTGCTCAAACAGTCCTCGGCCGCAGACGGCCTGCGGGAGATAACTGCGCGCGGGCCCCCACCGCGGAGCGCTGTCGGGTCGGTATACTGCGGGCGCATGCAGGTACGGCCGTATGAGGCGCGCGATCGGGCCCAGCTCGAACGGTTGACGCGGGCGATGTTTCCGCACGAGGCGAACGAGTGTGCACATCTGCTCGCGCGCATGCCGGCGACGACCGTCTTCGTCGTCGAGCGTGACGATGGACGGCTCGGCGGCTACGTCGAGGCGGGGACGCGCGTATACGCGGAAGGATGCGACACGAGCCCGGTCGCCTTCGTCGAAGCGTGGTACGTCGACAAGGATCTGCGCCGTCAGGGCTGGGGCGGCCGATTGTTCGCCGCCGTCGAAGATTGGGCCCGTGCGAACGGCCTCACCGAGCTCGCCTCCGACGCGCTCCTCGACAACGCAGTCTCGATCGCTGCTCACAAAGCGCTCGGCTTCACCGAGGTCGAGCGTCAGGTCTGTTTCGCCAAACCCCTGTAGCACCGTCCCGAGCCGCGCTCCTTTGCGGCTTGGGGGCATCGCGGGTCCGGGAGGCGGCTCCCCCAGGACCCCTCCCCCGCGCCCACCCGCGCCCGCCCCGCGCCCACCCGCACCCGCGTCCGCCGGTTCCGCCACTACGGCGACTATTTGCGTTTCGCCTTCTTCGGCTTCGCCTTCGGCGCCTCGTAGGCGACGCCGACGACCGTGAGCTCGCGCTCGCCCGCGTGCCAGCGGACCCGCACCTCGTCGTCGATCGTCTTGCCGAGCAGCGCCCGCCCCACCGGCGACTTCCAGCTGATCTTGCCGCGCTTCGCCTCCACCTCGTCGACCCCGACGATCTGATAGACGTGCTCTTCGCCCTGCTCGTCCTCGATCGTCACCCAGGCGCCGAAGCGCACGCGATCCTTCTGCTGCTCCTCGGCCTTGACGACCTGCACGTGCTCGAGCCGCCGCTGCAGAAAGCCCATGCGCCGGTCGATCTCGCGCAGCCGCCGCTTGCCGTAGATGTAGGCCGCGTTCTCCGAGCGATCGCCCTCGGCCGCCGCGTCCGACACCTCGCGCACGACCTTGGGCCGCTCGACGGTGGCGAGCTCGGTGAGCTCGTCGACGAGCCGCTTGTACCCGTCGGGCGTGATGTAATTCTTCTCTGCCATGGCCCCCTGGGACCGTGTTATACCGCACGCCTGTGACACGCGACGATATCCTCGAATCGCTGTCGGAGCTCGGCTTCTCGACGAACGAGGCCCGCGCCTACAAGGGGCTCCTCTTCGAGAGCCCGGCGACCGGCTACGAGATCGCGCAGCGGGCCGGCATCCCACGCTCGGCCATCTACGCGGTGCTCAAGCGCCTCGAGGACGAGGGCATGGTGGCGCGCGTCGAGGAGACGCCGGCGCGCTACGCCCCGCTGCCGCCAACCGACCTGCTCGGCGTCTTGCGCCGGCGCTTCGACCGCTCGCTCGAGGGGCTCGACGCCAGCATGCGCCGACTGCGTCCGCCGCCACCCCCGGTCGATCTGTGGAACGTCTCCGGCTACAACGAGGTCATCGAGCGCGCGCGCACGCTCATCGACTCGGCCAAGGAGCACATCTTCTGCAGCCTGTGGCGGCGTGAAGCGGGGCGGCTGCGGACCGCCCTGGAGGCCGCGGCCAAGCGCAAGGTCAAGATCATCACCTTCTCGTTCTGCGCGCTCGACGAGCAGCCGGGCAAGGTCTACAGCTACCAGCTCGACGAGAAGGATCTGGAGTCGTTCTGGAAGCACAAGATCATCCTCGTGGTCGACCACGCGCGCACGCTGATGGGCGGCGCCGAGCCCGAGGACGAATCGGATGCAGTGGTTACGGGGCACCCGGCGATCAACGAGGTCGCGCTCAACAACATCGCGCTCGACATCACGCTGCTCTCGCAGCGCAAGAAGGTCGACTCGTCGGACTCCATGGTCGAGATGCTCGGCGAGCGGCTGGGCTCGCTCGACCCGCTCGTCGCCAAGTCCAAGCGCTAACCCCAGGGTTCGCCTCGATTGACCTGCTGCGGACGATCCGCGCGGTCGCCTCGAGGACTACGTCCTCGCTCCCTCGGTCGAAATACCGACGGGTCTCATCATTCATCACATCTCCGCGTTTGATTGAGCGAGCAGCGTCAGTGTCGCCGGTAGGCGCCGAGGGGCCGCGGGCGGTGGGAACCTTCCGCCAAGCACAGCGGGGCAGTGCGCGCGGAGCCTCTGTGCTCGTCCAAAAAAACCGGTACGGTCGCAGCGGGTGCAGCGGCTGCTCTCGACGACGCATGAGCTTCGGCAATCGTAGTCGGTCGCTACTTCTGGGAGCTGCCGGCGCCCGCGGCTGCGGCGCCCGACGACGACGGGCCGCCGTCGACGACCACCTGGAAGCCGACCGGCGCGCCGCCGGTGTAGATGGCGACGCGGCCGCCGCCGCCCCCGCCCGACTGCGTCGCGCCGATGCCCGCGCCGCCCTTGGCCTCGACGCGCCCGGCGCCAAAGCCGTTGTCGACGTCGATGAGCACGCTGCCACCGCCGCCGCCGCCGGCGGAGGTGCCGCTGCCGTCGGCGCCGTTGGCGCGAATCAGGCTCAGCAGGTTGAGTGTGCCCGCGGCGAGCTCGATGACGCCGCCGCCGCTGCCGCCGCCGGTGCCACCGCCGCCGGAGCCCGGCTCGCGCGGGTGCATCAGGTCGCCGAAGGCGGCCCCGCCGCCGCAGCCGCTCGGATCGGCGCCGGCGCCGCCGTGGCCGCCGCCCGACGCGCCGGCGGTCGCGCAGGCCGCGCCCGCGCCGGTCCCCTGGCTGGCGCCGGAGCCGCCACCGCTGGCGTCGAGCGTACCGCCGATCATGATGGTGTCGGCGCAGGCGAGGAACTGCGTCGCGCGCACGATGTTGGTGATGGTCAGGGTCTTGTAGGCGTGGCAGCCGGAGACGACGCCGGAGCTGTCGTCGAGCTGCACGTTGCCCTCGTTCGCCGCCGGCATGCACGACAGACGCGCGCAAGCGGCCGGCAAGGTCACGCCGCCGCCGTCACCGCCCGTGCCGCCGCCGCCGCCGCCGCCGCCGGCGAGATCGAAATCGCCGCCCGGCGCCATGTCCGTGCCGCCGCCCATCGACGAGTCGCCGTTGCCGAGCGGCAGCGCGAAGATGTCGCTGCAGCCGGCGGCGCACAGGGCCAACAGCGCCGCGGTCACCGGCCAGATCGACGAACGGGTCACGGAATCAGCTTAGCAGACCCCGTAGCCCCGAGCCGCGCCTCGTCGGCGTAGCGCCCATGCGGCTGGACGTGGAGGTACTTCTGGTAGGCGTCGCGCGCCTCGTCGGCGCGGCCGAGCGTGCGCAGGCAGCGCGCTTCGCCGATGAGCGCCAGCTCGGCGCGCGGCCCGCTGCCGTCGGCCACGGCGCGCAGGTGCGGTACGGCGCCGGCGCAGTCGCCGAGGCGGTCGCGCCGCGCCGAGGCGATCGACAGGTGGGCGTCGTCGATGTGCGGCGCCGTCGGGTATTGGCGTAGGTAGCGCTCGAGCGCCTCGATGCCGGCGGAGGTGTCGCCCGCGGCCAGGAGCGCCTCGCCGCGGCGCAGCGACGCCTCCTCGGTGAAGATGCCGTGCGAAAAGCGGCGCTCGCTCACTTCATAGGCAGCGGCGGCGCGCACTGGATCGTGGAGATCGCGGCCGAGCGTCTGCGCCAGCAGGAACTGCGCTTGCTCCGCCTCCGGCCCGTCGCCGCGCGCCACCTCTTGCAACAGCGGCAGCGCACGCTCGGGGCGGCGCGCCAGCCGCTCGGCCTGCGCCTGGAGCAGCGCCGCGCGCAGGAGCTGCAGCTTGGTGGCCGTGCCGTGCTCGAGCTCGGCGAGGCGCGCGATGGCGCGGTCGTAGGCACCGGCGAGCACGTCGGCGCGCGCGCGCGACAGCAGATCGGCCGCGCCGAGGTGCACCGGTGCCGCCGACGCCGGATGCGTGCCGGGATCCTCGACGCTCGAAAGCTCGGGCAGCTCGGCGTGGAACAGCGTCGGCGTCCCGGCCGTCACCTCGACGCGCTCCTCGACCGGCAGTCGGCCCGCCGCGCGCACGCGCACGGTGTGCGCGCCCGGCATCAGCGCCAGCGACAGCGGCGCCCGTCCGTACTCGACGCCGTCGACGCTGACGAGGGCGCCGGCGACGTCGGCGAAGACGTCGAGGCTCTCGGTGGGCCCGCTCGCCGACGGACCGTCGAGCGCAGCGAGCCGCGCGGCGAAGTCGACGCCGATCGGAATCGGCTGGCTGGCCCCGGGGGTGATCTGCAGTCCGGCGGCGACCTCGAGGGTGCGCGCGCCGGCGACGCGGACGCGGCCGCGATCGACCGCCACCGACGTTCCGCCCGGCGTCGTTTCCACCAGAAAGCGGGTGCCGTGGACGGTGACGCGCGAATCGCGGGTCTGTACCGCGAGCACGGCGCCCGGCGCCAGCGGCTCGACGTCGAGCACGACGCGGCCGCGCTCGAGCTTGAGCTGCCGCAGCATGGCGCGGCTCTCGGCGAGCTGAACGCGCGCGCCGGTCGGCCCGCCCTCGACGGCGACGCGGGCACCGGCCCAGGTCGCCACCACCCGCGAGCTCGGCGCGACGGTGAGCCAGCCACCGGCGGGCAGCGCCATCTTCGCCTCGGCGACGGCGTGATCGTCACCGACCTCGACATCGGCGGCGCCCTGGCGCGACACCAGCGCGAAGCCGACCCCATCGACGGCGGACGCCGGACGGCGCGGGTGCAGCGCGAAGACCACGAGGAAGCCGGCGAGCGCGCCGGCGAAGGCGGCCCACTTCATCTGCTTGAGCGGCATGCGCCGCGTCGGCCGCTCCTCGAGGAGGCGGCGCACGACGCTGATCTGCCGCTGGCGCAGGAACGGCGGCTCGGCCGGCGGCTCGAGCAGGCCGTGTACCGCGTCGATGTGATCCATCGCCACCCGGCAGCGCGGGCAGCCGTCCAGGTGCGCTCCGATCCAGTCGGCCGCTTCCGGGTGCAGCCGCCCGGCGCGCCAGGCGAACAGCGCCTCCTCGGTCGGCCCGCCGATGTGGATGGGTACGCTGTTGCTCACGAGCGCACCTCCGGCTTGCGCTCGAGCAGCTTGCCGCGCGCCGCGCGCAGCCGCCGCTTGACCGTACGCGTGGAGCAGCGCAACACCGCCGCCACATCCTCCAGCGCCAGGTCCTCGACCTCGTGCAGGACGAACGCGGCCCGCTCCTCACCGTCGAGCAGGTCGAGGGCGGCGCGCGCCGCGGCGACGGCACGGCCGCGATCGATCAGATCGTCGGGCGCAGCCGAGCCCTGTGGCAGCGTCGCCTCCTCGGCGTCGCGGCGGAACCAGCTGCGTACGCGATCGTAGCGGCGCGAGCGGGCGACGACGCGGTGGCAGATGCCGAAGACGAAGGTGGAGACGCGCGAGCGCCCTTCGAAGGCGTCGATGCTGCGGCACACCTGCTCGAGCGACGCCTGCACCAGATCTTCGTGCTGCTCGCGATCCCGCGGACCGGCGAGCCGATAGACGATGCGATAGATGGAGGGATAGAGCGCCGTCATGAGCGCGTTGAGCGCGGCCGGATCACCCGAGCGATGGCGCTCCACGAGCGCAGCGAGCTGCGGCTCGGGGTCGGCCGACGCGGGGGCGGCTGGGCGCTGACGGCGATCCACCAGTTGCATTCCTTCCGTGAGTGACTCGGCGCGAGTGATGGGGACAAGTTGCAGTGTAGCGAATTCGCACCCTTACCCACAAGCTCAAGCATTTACGCTAGCGGCGGGATCTCCAGGCGATGCCCAAGCTAACCTCCACGGAGGCGTGGGAAAACTGCGCGACCCGGGTCGATCCGGCGGTCACTTTTTCGTCGGTGACGGCGACGTCGAGATCGGCGCCGGCCACCAGCGCCAGGGGGCCGACGAGGGTCAACGCCAGCCGCGGGCCGCCCGCGAAGGCCAACGAGGCAACGGCGTGGCGCCCCTCAGTATGGGCGTCCTCGACGAGCACGAGCAGCGCGGGGCCGGCGGTCAGATCGAAGTCGGCGACGGCGTTGCAAAAGCCGATGCCGGCGCGGGCCGCGACGAGGGCGCGGAAGAACGAGAGATCGTGGCCGTCGAGGGTCTGGCGCATCCCCGACAGCGACAGCGACGCGCCGGCTCGCAAGAGCGCGCGCGAGTACAGGACGCGCGCGCCGCCGCCGGCGAGAGTGGGGTTGGCGGGGCCGAGGCCGAAGAGGCCGACGGCGCCGAGCTCGACGGCGACGCGGGTGAGCGGCGGCGCCTTGGGCAGCTTGGGCTGCAGCCGTCGCTGCCGCTGCTGCTCCAGCTGTCGCTCGTGCTCGCGGCGCGCGCGGGCGTCGTCGGCTTGCTGCTGCAGCGACTTGACGATCTCGAGCTGGCGCTGCATCTCGGCTTCGTGCGCCTTCTGCTGCTCGGGGGTGGGCGATGGGGGCGGCGGGGCGGGCGGTGTCGGCGTCGGCGTCGGCGTCGGCGTCGGCGTCGGCGCGGGCGGCGCGGGTGGCGGCGGCGCTCCGGGGTTGCGACCGCCGACAATGTCGGGGAACTCGGAGGTGAGGATGTCGGAGACGAGCAGCGCCAGGCTCTCGGCGAGATCCTCGGCGTCGCGGTAGCGAATCTCAGCCCGCCGCTCGGCGCGGGCGGCGTGCGCCGCCTGGACGACGACAAAGCAGCGGGCGACCTTCGCCGACGACGGAAAAGCGCAGCTCGCGGCGGCCTCGGCATCTTCGGGCCCCGAGGTCACCAGCGACGAGCCGAGCGAGCGCAGCGCTACGGCGACGTGGGCCGCCACCGACTGCTGCAACGCGGCCGGGGCGCGGCCTTCGACCGCGACGCCGCGCCAGCGGACGCGCGCGCTGTTCGCGGCCGCGACGCCGCCCAGCATGAGGCAGGCGAGCGTGACGGCGAGGCGCTGCAACACTGCGCGACCATAGCATTCGAAACTGGTACGATGCGAGCGTGCGCGCGTTGATCCTGCTGATCGTCGTCGTACCCTTCGCCGCCTCCTCCGCCGAGGAGATGGGCATGCGCAACGAGCGGGCGATCGGGCCCGAGCAGTGCCTGGCGCTGCCAGCGGCCGAGGTCGCCACGCGCTGCCCGAACATGGGCGGGCGCCTGGTCACCATCGGCTCGGTGCGCTATGCGCTGGTCGAGCGCTACGAGCCCAGGCGCGCGACCCTGTGGTGCGACGAGGGCGAGGGCCACTGGCGCTGCCGCCGCGTGGTCGTGCTCGATCACGAGCTGCGCACCACCCGGCGGCGCAATCCGCAAGCGTACGTGACCGCGGGCGAGCTCTTGCGCACGGTGACCGAGGCGGCCTCGTTGCGCATCGGCGACGAGCTGGGAGCGCTGTTCGCCGGCGCCGAGCGGCGGCGGACCTGCGTCGAGCAGTCGTCGCACGGCTGCGCGGTGCAGCAGGTGCGCCTCAAGGTCGCGGGGCCGGGCGGCACCCCCACGGTCAAGCGGCGCATGTGGCTGGTCGAGGATGCCGACGGACCGATGCTGCAGTGCTCCGACCAGACGCTGTTGCGCTGCGACGCGCTCGACGCCGCGGGCTGGCTGGCGATGTTGGTGACGCTGCGTCCGTCGTCGCAGGCGCCGCAGACGCCGCCGCCCGAGCTCGAGGTGCCCGAGGTGCGCGCCGACAAGCGACCGCCGCCCAAGGGAGGCGTAGCGCTCACCGCCGCCGACGCGGTCGACACGCCGGCGGGAGCGCTCGATCCCTACGTGAGGCAGAAGCTGGCCCGCTCGCTGCCGCGGGCGCCGTCCCGCGCGGCGGCGGCGAAGCTGGCGGCGGAGATCGATCAACGGGGCAAGGGGTGCGTCGCCGCCGATCGGGCGACGGTCGACCTCACCCTCACCGGCGACGGCAACGTGCTCGCCCTCAGCGTCGACGGCGCGCAGTCGGGCGGCGCACACGACTGCCTGGTGGCGGCCGCGCGGCGGCTACCGTTGCCGCGCTTCAGCGACGCCACCTGGCACGTCACGGCGCTGGTGCGGAAGAAGTAGCGCGCACGAACGCGTCGACAGTGGCGAGGTAGTTGTCGTCGCCCATCTTGTCGGGGACGTTCGAGTGATCGGCGCCGGGCACGAGCACCAGCTGCGTCGTGCCCGGATGGGCGGCGGCGAGCTCTTGCGCGTACTTCGGCTGCACGTAGTCGTCGGCCAGGCCGTGCAGCGCGAGGAACGGCACCGCGCCCAGCGTCGCGATCTTCGCCAGGCTGTTCCACGAGTCGTCGGCGACGTAGGCGCGCGGCAGATCCGAGTCGGCACCGTCGGCGACCAGCGCGTCGACCGAGGTGAAGGTCGACTCCTCGATCAACGCCGCGGGCGGATGGCGCCCAGCGAGATCGATGCACGGGGCGCCGCCGAACGAGCGACCGTAGTAGACGAGGCTGGTGCCGAGAGCGTACGACGGAGGCCTCCGAGTACAAGGCCTCTTCGTCGTCGTGAATGCCGGACTCCGAGGGGGTTCCCGTCGAGCGGCCAAAGCCGCGGTAGTCCCAGATGATCATCGTGTAGCCGAGCGGCGCGAGCAGCTCGATGCGCGGCCACGAGTCGGTGATGTCGCCGGCCTGGCCGTGGCAGTAGATGAGCGTGTAGGGCTCGCTGCCCGGCACCACCATCGCGTGCAGCTCGACGCCGTCGGTCGAGGGGAAGGTGATCTCGCTGTAGGGCAGCGTCGTCTGCAGCGCGTAGTCGCTGGTGGTGACCGGGTCATAGAGGAACGGGTCGAGGCGGGCGCCGTGACAGCCGGCGAGCGCGACGACCAGGATGGCCAGGCGATTCATCGCACGCCTCCGAAGTAGACATTGACGCCGAGGAGCACCGAGAGGTAGCCGTAGCCGCCGGGCGCGATCCACGTGGGGGCGAGCCGCCCCGTGTCGTAGTTGGGCGCCAGGTACTTGACCTCGAGCGACAGGCCGACGCGCTTGCCGGCGCGCAGCTCGCCGCCGACGAAGGGGCCGAAGATGGGCCGCCAGCCGCTGCTCTCGAGGCTGAGCGCGAGATCGAGGCCGGCGTAGAGCAGGTGGCGCCGCTTGCCCAGCGCCCACGCCGCCGCCGCGCTCGCTTGCGGCAACGCCCGCGCGCCCGAGCGGAAGTCGGTCAGAAAGTGCAGCGACCCGGTCACGGTCACCGTCGGGACGGCGCCGTGATCGCGGATGATCGGGTGATAGGCGACCCCCGGCTCGAGGTGCAGGTCGCCGAACGCCGCGGCGGTGACGTTGGCGCGCAGGAAGAGGTCGAGGTCGTCGCGCACGCCGTAGCCGCCACCGACGTCGACGATGGGCGTGGGGAAGACCGCGCTGCCGAGCTGCAGAAGGGGGCCGCCGATCGACGCGTTGACTACGGCGCCCCCCTTACCGAGCGGGCGCACGAAGTGGCTGGAGGCGCAGGCGCTGCACGCTACCAGGGCTGCGACAGCGACGTAGAGCCGCATGCGTGCACTTTATGCTATAGAAACCGGCCATGTCGGAAAAGCTGTCTCAGGGTCAGGAGATGTTCGGGGCCGACGAGCGCAAGTGGCGCGATGTCGGAGCGGGGCTGAGCGTGCTCGACCTGCACGAGGAGAACGGGCGGCGGCTGCAGCTGGCCCGCATCACGCCGCAGGGGCGCATCATGGCGCACAAGCATCGCGGCACCGAGATCATGTACGTGGTGCGCGGCTCGCTGGTCGTCGACGGCGCGCGCCTCAAGGCGGGCGACGTGCTGGTGGCGCCGCCGGACTCGATGCACCGGGAGACCTGGAGCGCCGAGGGCTGCGAGCTGGTCATCGAATGCTCGCCTGACGACGATCTCCTGCGCTCGTAGCCGCGCCCAGGTTTCTCCGCCTCCACAGCTCGAGCACGACCAGCGACCACAGGCGCTGGCGATGATCGACGGCGCCGCGCGCGTGCTCGTCGAGCATGCGCGTCGATCTCGCCGCGCGCGCGAGCTGACCGGCGGCGGCGAGCGAGCCGCTGCGTCGAGGAGCGCGTCGCGCGCCAGCGGGCTGCAGATCGCCGCGCAGCCAGCGTGCCGATCGGCATGCCGAAGCCCTTCTTCGGGCGGTCGACGATCGCGCGCGGCAGAAGGCGGTGCGCCACGCGGCTTGCAGCATCCACTTGCCGGTGGTGCCGTGCAGCTTCCAGTCGAGCGGCAGCGCCGCCGGCGAATTCGGCGACGGCGGTGTCGAGGAACGGCGCGCGCACCTCGAGCGACGCGGCCATCGAGGCGCGATCGACCTTGGCGAGCACCGAGTGGCCGAGGTAGAGGCCGACGTCCTGATAGAGCACGCGCTCGAGGTGCGTGCCGGTCGCCGGCTCGTGATAGCGCGGCGCGCGCGGCGGCGAGCGGATCGTCGCGGCGTCGCCCAGGAGCGCGGCGACGCGCGCCGGCTCGCAGGCGCCGAGCCACCGTAGTTGCGCTCGTCGAGCGGCGCGTCGAGCGCCGGCGAGCAGCTTCTTGAGCTTGAAGTCGAAGCTGAAGTTGTCGTGCGACACCGGCAGCGCGCGCCGCGAGCGCGGCGGCGGCCGCGACCAGCGGCGGGCGCGCGAGCGGCCCGGCCCACGCCAGCGAGCCGATGGCGCGAGGTACGTCGGATAGCCGGCGAACAGCTCGTCGCCGCCGTCGCCGCCGAGCGCGACCGTGACGTGGCGGCGCGCGAAGCGCGACAGCAGATAGGTCGGGCACGATCGAGCCGTCGGCGATCGGCTCGTCGAGGATGTCGCCGAGCTGCGGCGACGATCGCGCGCAGCCTCGGCGAGCGACAGCGCCTCCTCGTGGTGGTCGGTGCCGAGGTGCGCGCGCGACCTCGCGCGCGTGCGCGCTCTCGTCGAACGACGGATCGGCGAAGCGACGCGAGAAGGTGCGCGATGCCGCGCGCGCTGCGCGCGCCGCGAGCGCCGCCACCGATCGAGGAGTCGATGCCGCCCGAGAGGAAGACGCCGAGCGGCACGTCGGCGACCAGGCGCTTGCGTCACCGACGCTCGCAGCAGCGTGCTCGAGCTCGTCGGCGGCGTCGGCGCTCGGCGACGCGGCGCGCGGCGCCGTCGACGCGGAGCTGCCAGTAGCGCGCGCTCGTCGACGCGCCGCGGCGCGCGTCGAACGACGAGCGCGTCGCCGGCGGCAGCTTGCGCACGCCGGCGAGGATGGTGCGCGGCGCGACCACGTACTCGAGCGCGAGGTACTCGGCGAGCGCGTCGCGATCGATGCGCGCGCGGCACGCGCCGGGTGCGGAGCAGCGCCGTCAGCTCGAGGCGAACAGCAGGCGCGCCGCCGTCGCGCGTAGTAGTACAGCGGCTTCTTGCCGAAGCGATCGCGCGCCAGCAAGCAGCCGCCGCGCGCGCGCGTCCCACAGCGCGAAGGCGAACATGCCGTCGAGCTCGGCGACGCAGTCGGCGCCCCACTGCCGGTAGCGCGTGCAGGATGCACCTCGGTGTCGGAGCTGCGTGCCGAAGCGGTGCCCGAGCGCCTCGAGCCGCGCGCGCAGCGCGCGAAGTTGTAGATCTCGCCGTTGAAGACCACCACGCAGCGCGCCGTCGGCGTGGCCATCGGCTGGTGGCCGCCGGCGAGATCGATGATCGACAGGCGGCGGTAGCGCGAGCATGCGCGCGCGCCGTCGGCGAAGATGCCGTCGTCGTCGGGGCCGCGGTGCGCGCATCGCGTCGCGCATCGCGCGCGAGCGCGCCCTCGTCGAGCCAGCGCGGCGCCGACGCGTCGACCGCGCCGGCGATGCCGCACATCGTCAGCTCGGCAGCGCGTTGCCGAGCAGCGCGTCGGCCGCACGCACGTCGCCGCCCTGATAGACCTCGCGCACGACGTAGGTCGGGCGCGCGCTGCGACTCGTAGTAGGTGCGCATGGTGATCTCGGCGAGCAGGCCCATCAGGATCGACAGGCAGCCGATGAGGAAGAACATGACGCACAGCAGCGGCAGCGGCGTCTCGACGAACGGCTTGTGCCGCCCAACAGAACTTGAAGTAGACGGCCGCGAGGAACGACAGAACCGACGAGCCGCATGTTGAACAGGCCGAACTTGCCGAACACGTGGATCGGCTTGGTGCCGTAGCTCCACAGGAACTGCACGACCATCAGGTCGAGGAACACCTTGGGCACGCGGCCGAGGCCGTACTTGGTGCGTGCCGCGCAGGCGCGGGTGGTGGCGCACGACCACCTCGGTGACGCGCGCGCCCTGCCGGGCGGCGTAGATCGGGATGAAGCGGTGCATCTCGCCGTAGAGGTGCACGCCGGCGAGCACCTCGCGGCGATAGGCCTTGAGCGTGCAGCCGTAGTCGTGGAGCTGCACGCCGGAGATGCGCGAGATGAGCCGGTTGGCGGCCCACGACGGGAGCTTGCGGGTGAACAGGCGTGTCCTTGCGGTCGCGTGCGCCAGCCGGAGACCACGTCGTAGCCCTCGTCGAGCTTGGCGAGCAGCAGCGGGATGTCGGCCGGGTCGTTCTGCAGGTCGGCGTCGAGCGGCACGATCACCTCGCCGCGCGCGGCGTCGAAGCCGGCGGCCATCGCCGCGGTCTGGCCGAAGTTGCGCGCGAAGCGGATGACGCGGAGCTGCGGCCGGCCGGCGGTGGCCTCGCGCAGAAGCTGCGGCCGTCTTGTCGCGGCTGCCGTCGTCGACGAGCAGCACCTCGACGCCGTGGCCGCGCCGCTTCGAGCGTGCGCACCGACTTCGTCGAGCCGGGGCAACAGCTCGGGGAGCGACTCCTCCTCGTTGTAGCAGGGGATGACGAGGCTCAACTGCACCGCATCAGGCTAGCACGCTACAAGGAGGCCCGGTATTTGCGCTCCTCCTGGCCGAGCTCGTAGATCCGCTTGACCAGCGCGTCGGCGATCCGCTTGTGCGACGAGAGGCGGTTGCCCATCTTCTGGAACGGCGCCAGATCGATCGGCTCGCCGAACACCGCCACCACGCGCTTGGTGCCGGCGAAGTTGCCGCGGATGTCGGCGATGATGTCGTTCGACAGGCCGTTGATGAACGCCGGCACCACGATCGGCCAGGTCTCCATCACCAGCTTGCCCACGCCCGGCTGCGCCGGCAGCGGCGTGTAGGCGTCGTCGTTCTTGTTGCGCGTGCCCTCGGGATGAAAGCCGACCAGCACCCTGCCCTTCTTGCAGCTCGGCGACCACGCGCTCGAGCGCCCACTTGTTGAAGCCGGCCTTCTGCGGCTCGCGAAAGAACGGCGGGAACATGCGTCCGCCGCCGACGAGAAGGTTGACCACGACGCCGGCGGCGCGTTGATAGAAGAAGTCGGCGCGCACCGGGCAGAGCACCGGCTGGCGCAGCGGCGTGTGCCGGTGCAAGCAGCAGCATCAGCATGTAGAGATCGAAGAAGCTGCGGTGGTTCGACACGAGCAGGATGCCGTCGTCGTAGCCGAGCCCCTGCGAGCCGCTCGAGCCCGACGGGGTGCATCATGTTGCGCGAGCCGACGGTCATCCAGCCGGCGCCGATGGTGCGCAGCCACAGCTCGGTCAGCGGCAGGGCGCGGCGATGCAGGAAGTCCATGGCGCGGAAGGCGGTGCGCTCGAACGGCTGCAACAGCGCCAGCGGAGGCGCCTCGCCGTCGGCGGCGTCGTCGGGCAGCGGGTCGTCGGGCGGCGGCGGTCTGGACATGGAAGAGGCGTGCATTCCTCGTCACGGTATCTTAATTAACCGAAGCGTCAATCGCGAATTTTCTCCAGCGGCTCAATCGGCCGCGGCGGCGCGGCTCGCGGTCGGACCAATCGTGTCGGCGTCGCGGGCTTGTGCCCGACGGCAGAAAATGCAATACGCATATGGGCAGATGGCAATGGCCCAGGCAGCTCCGGCCGGCAAATCGGCGGCGTTCTACGACGTCGACGGGACGCTCATCAAGATCAACATCGTGCACGCGTTCGCGTTCTACGCGCGCCACCAGCCGTCGCTGACCGAGAGCGCTCGTCGCAGCCGGCCAAGACCGCGCTGTCGATCCCGATGTTCTGGGCCGCCGACAAGCTGTCGCGCAAGTGGTTCAACGAGCTCTTCTATCGCTCCTACGAGGGCGAGACCGAGGACCGGCTGGTCGTGCTCGCCGAGGAGCTGTTCGAGGACGTCATCAAGCCGAACATCTATCCGCGCGCGAAGCGAGCTCATCGAGCGAGTCGCGCCGCGCCGGCTGCCGCCAGGTGCTGGTCTCGGGCGCGCTCGACTTCACGATGCGCCCGCTCGCGCGCTACCTCGGCGTCGACGATCTGATCGCGAACCAGCTCGAGTTCGACGACGGCTACGCGACCGGCAAGCTCGAGAAGCCGTTCGTCGCCGGCGCGACCAAGGCCGACATCATGCGCGACTACGCCGAGCAGCACGGCATCGATCTCGCGCGCGTCGTGGGCCTACTCCGACAGCTTCTCCGACTACCCGATGCTCGCCGTCGTCGGCCACCCGACCGCGTGCAACCCCGACTTGCGGCTGCGCTCGGTCGCGCGCTCGCTACGACTGGCCGGTGCTCGATCTCGACGAAGACTCCGGATCGCTCGCCTGCGACGCCTGCGGCCGCAAGGTCGGCTCGACCCTGCGGGCCATCAGGCCAAGGGCCGGAGAGACAGATGCGCGCGATTCGCCCACGATCGCGTTCGCACGCCGCGAGCACGTCGTCACCATCGACACCGACTCCGCGCCGCGCATCCTGTTCTCCGGCGAGAACTTCCTGCTGCGAGGATCTGCCGGTCGGCACGCGCGTCATCTATCCGAAGCCGGCCGATCGCCGGGCTGCGCCAACCCGAGCGCCGCGATCCGCTACGCGCTCAACCACCCCGAGGACATCGGAGCCGCTGCACGCGCTGCTGACGCCGGGCATGAAGGTGACCATCGCGGTCGACGACATCTCGCTGCCGCTGCCGCCGATGCGCACGCCCGACGTCCGCGCAGACCATCCTCGAGATCGTGCTGCGAGATGCTCGCCGACCACGGCGTCGACGACGTCCACATCATCATCGCGCACGTCGCTGCACCGGCGCATGCACGACTGGCGAGATCAAGCGCATGGTCGGCGACAAGATCTTCGACGCCTTCTGGCCCGACCGCCTCTACAACCACGACGCCGGCGATCCCGACGGCATGGTCGCGCTCGGCAAGACCGACGCACGGCGAGGTGGTCGAGATCAACCGGCGCGCCGCCGAGAGCGACCTCGTCATCTACGTGAACATCAACCTCGTGCCGATGGACGGCGGCCACAAGTCGGTCGGCGTCGGCCTGTGCGGCTACGAGAGCCTCAAGGCGCACCACACGCCGAAGGCCATCGTCGAGTCCGAACTCGTTCATGGATCCGGACGAGAGTCGACGCTGGCGCACTCGGTCGAGCGCATCGGGCGCGTCGTCGACAAGCACATGAAGGTCTTCCACATCGAGACCGTGCTCAACAACCGCATGTTCGACGGGCCGCTGTCGTTCCTCATGAAGAACGAGGACGACTTCACCGAGATCGATCGGCTGAAGTTCGCAGGCGATGCAGTGGACGCTCGACGAAGCTGCCGCGCGCCGCGCGGCGCGAGATCTTCATGCGCATGCCGGCGGCCTACGAGCTGATCGCCTGCTACGCCGGCGCGCGCCGAGCCGGTGCACGAGAAGATCGCTCGAGCAAGCAGCTACGAGCAGTACGCGGTCGACGGTCGAGGGCCAGGCCGACATCCTCATCTCCGGCATCCCGTACATCTCGCCGTACAACGTCAACTCGAAGGCGCTCAACCCGCTGCTCGTGCAGGTGATGGCGCTCGGCTACTTCTATCCACATGTACCGGGAGCAAGCCGCTCCTGCGAGAAGGGCGGCGTCCTGATCCTCACCCACCCGTGCTCCGACGAGTTCGATCCGGTGCACCACCCGACGCTACATCGAGTTCTTCAACCGCCTGCTGCCCGAGACGCGCGACGCGTATACGCTCGAGCAGAAGTACGAGGACGAGTTCGCCTACAACCCGAGCTACATCGAGATGTACCGGCGCGGCAACGCCTACCACGGCGCGCACCCGTTCTTCATGTGGTACTGGGGCGAGAAGCGGCCGCGAGCACGTGCGGCAAGGTGATCGTCGTCGGCGCCGAGAACGCGACGTGCCGGAGCTGCTGGGCTGGGAGCGCGCCGAGATCGCTCGCCGAGGCGATCGCGATGGCCGCGCGCACATGGGGCGCTCGGCGCAGATCACGATGCTGCACCACCCGCCGATCGTCATCACGGACGTCCGCTGATGCAGGAGCGCGCAGCGCGACCGCGGACCGCCGGCTGCTCGACGTCGCGCGAGACGCTCGCGCGGCAAGCGGATCCTGTTCGTCGGCGCCACCGGCTTCGTCGGCAAGGTGGCGCTGTCGATGCTGCTGCGCCGCTACCCCGACGTCGGCGAGGTGTTCGTGCTGGTGCGGCCGGGCGCCGGCATCATCGGCGGAGGAGCGCTTCTTCCAGCAAGGTCGCGAGCTCGCCGACGTTCGATCCGCTGCGCGAGCGCACGGGGCGACGGCACCGAGGCCTTCCTGCGCGAGAAGTGCGCGCCGCTCGCCGGCGACATCGGCGCGGCCGCTGCTGCAACTTCACCGGACGGCGGACCTCGAGCGGATCGGCAAGCTCGACGTGATCATCAACTGCGCCGGCCTGGTGTCGTTCGAGCCGTCGCTCGAGACGGCGCTGCGCATCAACGCGCTCGGGCGCGAAGAACGTGCTCGACGTGGCGCGCAAGACCGGCGCCGCGGCTCGTCCACATCTCGACCTGCTTCGTCGCCGGCAACCGCGACGGCGAGGTCTGGGAGGACGAGCCGCTCGTCGGCTACTTCCCGCGCAAGCGATCGCGGCGACGGCGCGCAGAGCGACGACGCTGCGCGACGACGACTTCTCGGTCGACGCCGAGATCGCCGACTGCCAGCGCATCATCGACCAGGTCAGCGCGCGCCGACGACCGCGCGCACGTCTCGGAGTTCCGCGACAAGGGCGCGCGCGCCGCCTGCAAGGACGAAGGGCCGCGACCCCGACGACGAGCGCACGCTCAAGATCGCGGTCGCGCGCGAGCGCAAGATGTGGGTGGCCGAGCGAGCTGACCGACCTCGGCATGGAGCGCGCGCAGCACTGGGGCTGGCCCAACACCTACACGTACACCAAGTCGCTCGGCGAGCAGGTGATGCGCCGGCGCCGAGCGACGTGCGCGCCTGCGATCGTGCGGCCGGCGATCGTCGAGAGCGCGCTGCGCTATCCGTTCCCGGGCTGGAACGAGGGCTTCACCACCTCGGCGCCGCTGGCGTTCCTCGTCGCTCAAGGGCCACCGCACCTATCCCGGCGGGCGACAAGGCGACCCTCGACGTCATCCCGGTCGACCTGGTCGCCGTCGGGCCTGATCATGGCGACGGCGGCGACGCATCGCCGGGCAGAACGAGCTCGTCTACCAGCTCGGCTCGTCGCGACGTGAACCCGCTGTACATGAAGCGCGCGGTCGAGCTGCTCGGCCTGCACAAGCGCCGCTACTTCTCCGAGCGCAAGGACAAGGGCGAGGGCAACGAGCTGCTCGAACCTCGCGCTTGTCGCGCATGGAGCCGGTGCCGGTCGTCGCGCGAGCGCTTCGACAAGACGTCGGCGCCGGTGTGGATGCGCGCTGGCCGACGAGGCGACCGCGCTCATCGACGAGCTGACGCCGCGCTGGGGCGCGCCGCGCCTCGCAGGGCATCGCCGAGCGCGCGCAAGACGAGGCTCGACGCAGGTCGCGACGCTGGCCAAGCAGACGAACGAGCTGGTCCAGCTGTTCATGCCGTTCATCTACGAGCGCGACATACGTCTTCCGCTGCGACAACATCCGCGCGCTGTGCGCGCGGCTGACGCCGCACGATCGGCGCGCTGCTGCGCTGGGACCCGGAAGACGATCGACTGGCGCGACTACTGGCTCGACATCCACATGCCCGGCCTGGAGAAGTGGATCTTCCCCGAGCTCGACGAGGAGTTCGAGGCGCGAGCCGAAGTCGGTCTACACGTACCGCGATCTGCTCGAGCTGTTCGACGGCGACGACCAAGCACCACCGCCACCGGACGGCGATGCGCCTGCTGCCCGCGCCGGACGCGACGAGCCGAGCCGCGTCGCTACACCTACGCCGAGCTGCAGGACATGGCCGATCGCGTGCGCGGCGATGCTGCGCGAGCGCGGCGTCGCGCCGGGCGACGCGTGATGCTGCTGTCGGAGAACCGGCCCGAGTGGGGCATCTCCTACTTCGGCGATCCTGCAAGGCCGGCGGCGTCGTGGTGCCGGTCGACTGGCAGTCGAGCGCCGAGCGAGGTGCTGAACCTCGTGCGGCTGGGCGCGCGCGCGGGCCATCGTGCCTCAGCGACAAGGTGCGCGAGCGGCTCGACGCCGACGTTCGAGCGCGCGGCCTGGCCACGCGCGGGCGCCGAGATCATCCGCTTCGACGACCTGCTGCAGGCCGAGCCGCAGCTGTCGACGGCGGCGGCGCTGGTGCACCACCCGAAGGCCGACGACCTGGCGTCGCTCATCTTCACCTCGGGCACGACCGGGAAGCCCAAGGGCGTGATGCTCACGCACCGCAACTTCACGTCGCTGCTGTCGCAAGCTCGCCGGCGTCTTCGACATCGACAAGCACGACGGCGCTGCTCGTCGGTGCTGCCGCTGCACCACACCTTCGAGTTCTCCGCCGGCCTGCTCATGCCGCTCATGCGCGGCGCGCAGATCACCTACCTCGAGGAGCTCGACGCCGACGCGCTCGCGCGACGCGCTTCGAGGACGGGCGACATCACCGGCATGGTCGGCGTGCCGGCGCTGTGGCAGCTGCTCGCAGCGCAAGATCGACAAGAACGTCGCCGATCGCGGGCGCGCTGTCGAGCAAGCGCATCTTCGACTTGCTCGTCGACTGCAACCGCGCGCTGCGCGACCAGATGCCGCCGGCGCTCGACGGGCTGACGCTGCTCAACTGGGCAAGCTGCTGTTCTGGCCGGTGCACCGCAAGTTCGGCGGCCGGCTGCGCCTGCTCATCTCGGGCGGCTCGGCGCTGCCGGCCGAGACGATGAAGGCGTTCCGCGGCCTCGGCTTCAACCTCTTCGAGGGCTACGGCCTGACCGAGGCGGCGCCGGTGCTGACGGTGACGCGGCCGGGCGACGCGCCTGCTGCCCGGGCATCGGTCGGCGAGCCGCTGCCCGGCATCGACGTGCGCATCGACGAGCCCGACGCGCGCGGCGTCGGCGAGGTCGTCGCGAGCGGGCCCGAACGTGATGGTCGGCTACTTCGAGAACGCCGAGGCCACCGCCGAGGCGATCGACAGGACGGCTGGCTGCACACCGGCGACCTCGGCCGCTTCGACGACGACGGGCAGCCTCTACATCGTCGGGCGCAAGAAGGAGATGATCCTCGACGCCGACGGGCGAGAACGTCTACCCCGACGAGCTCGAGGAGCTCTACCGCGACTCGCCGTACGTCAAGGAGCTGTCGATCGTCGGCCTGCCGGCGGACGAGCGGCGCCGGCGAGATCGTGGCCTGATGGTGGTGCCGGACTACGAGCAGACGGGCGAGGAGCTCAAGCGCGAGGTGGTGCGCGAGCGGCTGCGCGAGCACCTCAAGAGCGTCTCGGCGAAGCTGCCGCTCTACAAGCGGGTCAAGATCGTTGCACCTGACCGACCTCGAGCTGCCGAAGACGGCGACGCGCAAGGTGAAGCGCAAGCTGGTGGTCGAGGAGCTGCAGAAGCTCGAGCGGCTGCAAGAAGCGCGCCGAGGAGACGCGCGCGCGGCGGCGCCGGCGGGCGGCGACTGGATCCACGACGCTCGTCGCCGACGTGCGCCAAGAAGCCGCGCGACAAGGTCTACGGCGCACGCGCGCTGGAGGAGCTCGGCTTCGACTCGCTGATGTTCACCGAGCTCGGCGTGGCGCTCGAGGCGGCCGGGCGTCGCCGTGCCCGACGCGGGCAACGCCGATCTGACGGGCGTCGAGACGGTCGACGATCTGTCGCGGCTGGTTCAGCGGCTGGGGCACGCGCGACAAGAAGCGAAGGCCAAGCCGCCAAGGCCAAGAGCGCCGACGCACGCGGCGACGCCGACGAGATCGACGTGCCGGCGGCTGGTCGCCAGCGTCGGGCAGCGCGCTGCTGCGGCGGGGGCAGCGCGCGCTCTACGAGCGCGTGCTCGACACCGAGCGTCACCGGGCGCGCGCACATCCCGGCCGAACTCGGCGGTTCCTCGTCGCGGCGAACCACGCGAGCCACCTCGACATGGGCCTCGTCAAGTACGCGCTCGGCGAGCGGGGCGAGCGCGCTGGTCGCGCTGGCGGCCAAGGACTACTTCTTCGACGATCCGGTCAAGCGCGCCTACTTCGAGAACTTCACCAACCTCGTGCCGATGGAGCGCCACGGCTCGCTGCGCGAGTCGCTGCGGCTGGCCGGCGAGGTGATCCAGCAGGGCTACATCCTGCTCATCTTCCCCGAGGGCACGCGCTCGACGACGGGCGTGATGGTCGACTTCAAGCCGTCGCTCGGCTACCTCGCGCTGACCAACAAGGTCGACATCCTGCCGATGTACCTCGCCGGCACGCACGAGGCGATGCCGAAGGGCAGCTTCCTGCCCAAGCGCGACGAGCGCGACGTCGCGGCGCACGTCGGGCCGCTCATCACCTACGACGAGCTCAGCGCGCGACCGAGGGCGTGCCCAAGGCGCGACGCCTATCGCGAGGCGTCACGCCTGGTCGAGCTGGCGGTGCGCAAGCTGGCGCCGGCCGACAGCATCAACCGCGGGCCGGCGGCGCCGCCGTCGACCGGCAAGCTGACCGCCGAGAGCGTGATGACGCCGGAGACTGAATCGTGACCCCGCGCGAAGGCAGCGACGGGCGCGCGCCGACGGCGGCAAGGCGCCGGCGCAAGCAGGCGGGCAAGCAGACGGTGCTCGTCACCGGCGGCACCGGCTTTCTCGGCGCGCTGGGTGGTCGCGAGCTGCTCGAGCGGGGCCATCGCGTGCGCGTGCTGGCGCGCGGCAAGTCGGCGGCGCTCGAGGAGCGCGGCGTCGAGATCGCCGTCGGCGACGTGGCCCGCGACCTCGAGGCGCGACGCCGCTCTGGCCGCAGGCGTTCGACGGCGTCTCGCGCGCTGTTCCACCTCGCCGGCTTCGTCTCGCGCGATCCCGACGACGGGCAGCGCATGATGCGGCGTGCACGTCGACGGCACGCGCCGCGTGCTCGAGGCGGCCAAGGCGGCGGGCGTGCGCCGCGTGGTGCTGGCGTCGACCTCGGGCACGATCGCCGTGTCGCAAGGAGCCGGCGATCCTCGACGAGAGCGCGCCCTACCCCACCGAGATCGTCGGCGGCTGGCCGTACTACCTGTCGAAGATCTACCAGGAGAAGCTCGCGCTCGAGCTCGGCGCCACGCTCGGGCTCGAGGTCGTCATCGTCAACCCGAGCCTGCTGCTCGGCCCCGGCGACGAGCGCGCTTCGTCGACCGGCGACGTGCGCCGCTTCCTGCGAGCGCGAGATCCCGGTCGTGCCCGACGGCGGCGTCAGCTTCGTCGACGCGCGCGACGCCGCCGCGGCGACCGTCGCCGCGCTGGAGCACGGCCGGGCCGGCGAGCGCTACCTGCTCGGCGGCCCCAACTGGACCGTCGCCGAGTTCTTCGGTCGCCTCGAGCGCGCCTCCAAGGTGCGCGCGCCCCGGCTCAAGCTGCCCAACGCGCTGCAGCGGCGGGCGGCGAGCGCTGCTCGAGCTCGCCTACAAGGCGCTCGACAAGGAGCCGCCGGTCGAGCGCATCTCGGTCGAGATGGCGCAGGTCTACTGGTGGTGCGACTCGAGCAAGGCCGAGCGCGAGCTCGGCTTCGTCGCGCGCGATCCGGGCGAGACGCTCGACGACACCATCCGCGACCTGCGCACCCGCATGATCTGACGCCGCCCGGCGGCCGTGCTATGGTCGCGCCGAATGCGGCGCTCGCCCCTTCTGACCGTCACGGTGCACTGCCCGCACTTCGACAAGGCGGTGCAGGCGCAGCGCAACGTCGCCATCGATCGGCTGGTCTCGTGCAGCGACGCCGAGGCGTGCCGCGACCCCAACCCGACGGCGCAGGGCGGCGAGCACGCGCGCCCCTATCCCCACGGCTGCCCGGTGTTCCCGTCGCTGGCGAAATGAGCGCGGCGGTCCCGATGCGCGCCGCCGCCGTCGCCGCGGTGACGACCCTCGCCGCCTGCTCGACGTCGCCGAGGCCGTGGCTCGTCAACGCCCACATCGCCGTCGCCGGCAACGGCGCCACCAACCAGGACTGCCGCAGCGACATCTGCAAGCACAACGAGAACACCGATCTGGTCGTCTGGCAGGGCGACATCTACCTGGTGCATCGCACCGCCGAGAGCCAGATGCTGGGGCCGAACTCGTCGCTCAACGTCTATCGCTACACGGGGGGCAGCTTCGTCCTGCAAAAGCGCATTGTGGCGCCGAGCGACCGCGATATCCGCGATCCGCACTTCTACGTCGTGGGCGGTCAGCTGCGCATCAAGGCGCTGGCGCGGCTGCCGGTGGTATCGGTCCGCGACTCGGACGTCGACACCGTCTCGCTCAGCACGCCCGCGCTCGATCCCGCCCCCTCCCCCGAATGGACCGAGATCGGACCGCACGGCTGGAGCTTCTGGCGCCTCCGGCAGGCGCCCACGGGCGAATGGCTGACCGCGGCCTATGAGGACGGCGACCTCTCGGTCGTGCTCTACCGCTCCAGCGACGGCGTGACGTTCTCCGCCGGCGCCACGATCTACGACGACGCGTCGCAGACGCCGCTCGAGACCGAGCTGACCTTCATGCCCTCGGGGCGGTTGCTGGCGCTCGTGCGCACCGACGGCAGCGACGCCGAGATCACCGGCGACAACAACCTGCGCACCGTGGTCTGCTGGGCCGATGCGCCGTACGACACGTTCTCGTGCCCGCAGACGCTCGACGGCGTGCGCCTCGACGGGCCGCTCACCTTCTTCTGGCACGACCGGCTGTTCTCGATCGCGCGCAAGCACCTGGGCGCCGACGGGCGCAAGCGCACCGCGCTCTACGAATTCGGCGGCACCCTCGACGGCGGGCCGCTGACCATCCACGAGTGGGGCGAGCTGCCGGCCGCGGGCGACACGTCGTACGCCGGCGCGGCGCCACTGCCCGATGGGCGGATGCTGGCAACGTGGTACTCTGGCGACCTGCCTAGCGACGACACCTGGCTCTTCGGCATGTATGCCGCCACCGACATCTGGCAGGCGATCATCGATCCGGCGCGTCTGCCATGATCGTCGTCATCATGGGGGTCTCGGGGGCCGGCAAGAGCACCGTCGGCGCGAAGCTGGCGGCGGCGCTCGGCTGGCCGTTCGTCGAGGCGGACGAGCTGCACCCTCCGGCCAGCATCGCCAAGATGAAGCGCGGCGAGCCGCTCGACGACGCCGATCGCGCGCCCTGGATCGAGGCCGTGGCCGCGCGCATGCGCACGCTCACCGATGGCGTCGTCGCCTGCTCGGCGCTGCGCGAGCGCTATCGCAAGGTGCTGCGCGTGCGCCCCGATGTGCGCTTCGTCTTCCTCGACGTTCCCCGCCCCGTGCTCGGGCAGCGGCTGGCGCACCGGCGCGGCCATTACCTGCCGCCGTCGCTCTTGCCGTCGCAGCTGGCCACGCTCGAGCAGCCCGACGACGCGCTCATCGTCGACGGCAACCAGCCTGTCGACGCCGCCGTGCAGCAGATCCGCGCCACCCTCTGAGGGCCGACCGCCTCAGACGGGTGGGACCCAGCCGCCGAATTCGCGCTCGAGGAATTGCGCCACGGCAACGCTGACGTGGTCGCGCGCCGGGCCGGCGACGACCTGCAGGCCGAGCGGCAGCCCCTCGTCGCCGAGCCCGAGCGGCACCTGCGTCGCCGGGAGCTGCAGGACGTTGATGATCGCCGTGTACACGAAATTGAACGGCGGCCACAAGGGCCGGTAGTGGCGCGGCGCCGGCGAAACGTACGACGGATAGAGCATGACGCCGTCGTCGCCGAGGGCGTCGAGGATCTCGGCGCGCAGCGCCGCGCCCCAGCTGGACGTAGCGCGCGGTGCGGGCCGGCGCCCAGCCGTTGACCCGCTCCAGCATCGCCAGGCCGATCGCCGGCAGCGTGTGGGGCGAGCGGCGCACCGCCCACTTGGCCAGCTCGAGCGCGCCGCGGGTGCGCTTGCCGTTGCCGAGCAGCACGCTGAACGACTGCCCGTCGGCAGCCGACGAGCGTCGAGGACCAGATGTCGAACGAGCGGCGCAGCGATGGGAAGCGCACGCGCCGGATGCGCGCCCCCGCCCGCGCCAGCGCCTCGGCAACGCGCGCCTGCGCCACCTTGAGCTCGCGATGGACCGGGTTCAGCCCGTTGTCCTCGACGTCGAGCACGGTGAGGCGATCGAGGCGCACGACCGCCGGATCGCCGAGCGCCATCGCGGTCGCCCCTTCGTCGAGGCCGTCGGGGCCGGCCAGGATCTGCACCAGCGGCCACAGATCGTCGGCGCGCCGGCACAAGGGCCCGGTGGCGACGATGCGCGTCGACTCCCCGTGCGCGGCCGGGTACTGCCCGCTGCCGGGCACCAGGCCGCCGGTCGGCTTGTGGCCGAAGACGCCGTTGAAGAAGGCGGGCATGCGGATCGATCCGCCGACGTCGCTGCCGAGGCCGAAGGGCGAGCCGCCGGCGCCGATGATCGCGCCCTCGCCGCCCGAGCTGCCGCCGACGATGCGCGACGGATCGTACGGGTTGTTGGTGCGGCCGTAGACGCGGTTGTTGCTCTCGTACCACATGCACAGCTCGGAGACGTTGGTGACGCCGAGCGGGATGGCGCCGGCGGCGCGCAGCCGCGCGACGGTGATGGCGTCGTCGCCGGCGATGAAGTCCTTGCGCGCCACCAGCCCCGAGGACTGCGGCATGCCGCTGAGCGCGAAGCACTCCTTGATGGTGCACGGCACGCCGAGATAGGGCGGCAGCGCCGCGCGCGCGGCGTCGTCCGTGGCGGCGGCGACGCGGGCGTCGGCGGCGTCGGCCTCGACGCGCGCCTCGGCGTAGCGACGCGCCACCACGGCGTTGATGACCGGGTTGACCGCCTCGATCCGTGCGAGGTGCGCCTCGACCACGGTACGACGAGGTCACCTCGCGGGCGCGGATGCGCCGGGCCAGCTCGATGCCGGAGACGGTGCACAGCTCGTCGAGCGCCGGGGCGTGATGTCGTCCTGCGATCATGCTTCCTCCAATAGGAACCCGCGCAACAGCTCACCGAGCTTCTTCGGCTGGTGGCGCTGCATCATGTGGCCCGCCCCCTCGACGATGGCGCGGCGCGCGTGCCCGAAGCACTTGATGCGTCGCGCCTCCTCCGACGGCGAGTGGCGCATCAGCGACTGCGCGCCGGCCACCAGCAAGGTCGGGCAGCGTACCCGGCGCCAGAACTGCTCGGCCACCGCCAGCGAGAAGCCGTACGGCCCCGGCGTCGCGTGCAGCGGATCGTGCTTGAAGCGGATGCGCCCGCCGAGCGCCGGCGTGGTGCCCTTGTCGGCGAGGAAGCGCGCCATCTCCGCCGACACCAGCGGATCGTGCTCGGCGATGCGCGCCGCTGCCTCCTCGACGCTGGCGTAGCTCTTGGGCGAGCGCTCGCGCACCTTCTTCCACGCCGCGAGCCAGGTCGCCACCCGCGCCGGCATCGCCTCCTTCGACTCGGGAGGACCGAGCCCCTCGAGCAGCGCCAGCTTGTGCACGCGCTCGGGGAACGAGCCCGCGTAGTAGGCGGCGATGCTGCCGCCCATCGAGTGGCCGACGATCGAGACGCGCGCCCGTCCCACCTGCCCCACCAGCTCGTGCAGGTCGGCCAGATAGTCGACGAAGTGGTAGTAGCCGCCGGGCCCCACCCAGTCGCTGTCGCCGTGGCCGCGCATGTCGGGGGCGACCACGTGCAGGCCCGCCGACAGCGCCGCGTCGACGACCGGCTGCCAGCCCCACGCGTTGTCGAGAAAGCCGTGGATGAGCAGGACCGTGTGGTCGCCGTCGCCCCACTCGAGCAGGTGGCAGCCGAGGCCGGTCGCCAGTGAAAGCTTGCGAGACGCGGGCATCTCCCATACTTATCACTTATAGAGGATGGCGACAGCGCGCGACGAGGCGGAGCGGATCCTGAAGCTGTCGCGCGGCGACGCGCTCAAGGCGTTCGAGATGGTCGAGCGGCAGCTCTCGGTGCTGGTGCTGCGCACGCAGGTGATGCTGTCGCTGTCGGGCATCGTCATCACCGTCACCGGCTTTTCTGGGCGGGCCATCGCCGAGACCAGCCAGCTGGCGCGGGTGTCGATCGCCTCTGGGATCCTGGTGGTGCTGGCCTCGGCGGCGGCGGCTATATGGGGCGTCTTGCGCCTGCAGTGGCTGACCCAGTCGATCGACGAAGATCCGCTGGCGATGATCACGCGGGGCCTGCAGATCCGCGACGCCAAGTCGCGCTTCCTGCGCGTGTCGCTGCTGCTGTTCATCTGCGGCTTCTCGCTCTACTGCTTCGCCATCGCGCAGCTCCTGCTCGCCGCACGGCCTGCCTGATGGCGCTGCAGCCGACGCGCCTCGAGTTCCGCCTGACGCTGTCGCACGTCGACCGCGCTCTCGACGTCGCCGAGACGGTCTATGTGGCGCGCCACCCCTCGGAGACGCTGGAGCACGTGGTGCTGCGCCTCCTGGCGTGGTGCCTGCTCCACGAGGAGGGGCTGGCGTTCGGCCCCGGCCTGTCGACGCCCGACGCCGCCGACCTGTGGACCCACGACGCCACCGGCCGGCTGACCAGCTGGATCGAGTGCGGCACGGCCACCGCCGAGCGGCTGCGCAAGTCGCTCCAGCACCACTCGGGCGCGCAGACCCACGTCGTCCTCGACGACGAGCGGGCCGCCGGCGAGCTGCGCGCCGAGCTCGCCGACGCGCGCTGGCCGCGCTCCTGTCCGCCGCCGACGCTGTGGGTGATAGACCCGGCGCTCGTCAGCGCCCTGGCCGCCCGCGAGGAGCGCCGCCAGCGCTGGGCGGTCACCATCGTCGGCGATCACTTCTACATCGACATCGACGGTCGCTCGCTGAACGGCGCCCTACAGCGCTTCTCTCCTGATTGATCAAGCCGGCTCATCCGCTCATCCATCGCGAGCGAAGGGTCAGAGGTAGCACGCCCCCCTGATGGCGACGGCGTTGTTGGTGTGGTTGGGCTCGGGGAGCACGCTGAGGGCGTTGACGACGACGGTCACCGGCTCGGCACAGCGGAGGTCGATGAGTTGGTAGTACTGCGACGCGCCCACGGCGAGGCTGCTGATGGTGAAGCTATACGAGTCTGCGCCACGGAGCACCGCGACGGGGAACGAGCCCGCTGCGCCGGTTCCGACGTTGGAGACGCTGAAGCCCTGCGCGTACGCGGGATACCATTGCTTGGTCCCCGGGTCCCACTTCCACTGGGCGCGATCGTCCTCGACGACCTTGAGGTCCGGCGGGCACAGGGCCGGCGGGCAGATTTGCAGTTGGTCCTTGTCCGCGGCGCCGGCCTCGTGCTCGCTTTGCGGGTCGCCCGCGCCCGGCGCCGCCGGATCGGTCGTGTCCCCGACGGCTCCACAACCAGCACTCAACATCATCAAGAACCCGAGCGAGCGAAGTCTCATTTTGCTTGCCTCCGGGCCGGCGCGTTTGCAATGGACGCGCCACCGCCAGCGACCGGTCGCGCAGGAGCGGCAGTAGCTCACGCGGCTAATCCGAGCGATCCCGCACAGGCCGCTGTAGCTTCCCGGGCAACGCACTTCTTTGGTGGGCCGTAGGGACGGGGATGCGGGCCGTGCTCCCGACGCTGCTCAGGGCGTGTAGGTGCGCCAGGGGAGCCAGAAGCTGCACACCACGTCGGCCGAGCCGGCTCCCGAATCGGCGATCACCGTGCCCTGGAAGTAGCCGCTGGCGTGCTGGGCGTCGACCGCGCTCAAGACGAACGCCGCGCCGTCGCAGTCGGAGCCGCTGCAGCCGGCGCCGCCCTCGGGCGTGGCGATGCGCTCGCCCGTGGTCGGGTAGACGGTGCCGTCGAGGGTCGAGGCGCCCTGCATCGACTGCACCGTGTACTGCCCGACGTTGAGCGCGGCGCTGTCGCCGTAGCGATCGAAGGCCAGGTCGCAGCCGGCGCTGCCCACGGTCGCCGACAGGCGGAAGCTGGACGCGGTCGGCTTGCCGCCGCCGTCGCGCGTGACCACCAGGTCGACGAAGGCGCCCGGATCGGGCGCCGCCGGCCCGAAGTGCACGCCCGAGACGGTCACCTCCAGCGTCGGGGCGCTGAAGGCGACGCTGGTCCCGCCGTCGCTGCCGTCGGTCGCCCCCGTCGGGAAGCAACCGCCGCAGAAGATCACCGCCAGCGCCGCCGTACCAAGGGTCGAGAGCCTGCATTCCATGGCCCCCACCGTAACACCTTGGCGCGCGTCCGCACGCCCGTCTACAATGCACGCCGTGGATCGCGTCGGCGGCGTGCTGGTCCAAACCTATCGCCTCGAGCGCCTCATCGCCGAGGGGAGCATGGGCTCCGTCTACGAGGCGCGACACCTGCGCATCCCCAAGCGCTTCGCCGTCAAGTTCCTGCGCATCGGCCTGGAGGAGAACGACGAGGCGCTGCGCCGCTTCCGCCGCGAGGCCGAGGTCGTCGCCGCGCTCGACCATCCCAACATCGTCGAGATCTACGACTACAACGTCGCCGAGGACGGCTCGCCCTACATCGTGCTCGAGTACCTCGACGGCGAGCACCTCGCCGCGCGGCTGCGCAAGGGCGGCCCGCTGTCGCTCGAAGAGGGGCTGGTCGTCGTCGGCGCAGTCGGCGCCGCGCTCGCCGCCGCGCACGCGCACAACGTCATCCACCGCGATCTGAAGCCCGAGAACATCGTTCTGTGCGCCGACGGCAGCGTCAAGGTCGTCGACTTCGGCGTCGCCAAGCTGCGCGGCGCCCCCGAGCTCACGGCCGCCAACACCATCGTCGGCACCGTGCCGTACATGGCTCCCGAGCAGCTCATGGGCGGCGTCCTCGACGCGCGCGTCGATCAATACGCGCTCGCCGTCATCGCCTACGAAGCGCTCGCCGGCGAGATGGCGTTCGACGGATCGGGCGCCGTCGCCGACGTGGCGCGCCGCGTGCTCACGCAGGTGCCGCCCTTCATCGCCGGCCTGTCGCAGGCGGTGAACGAGGTGCTCTTCCGCGGCATGGCGCGCGCCGCCGCCGAGCGCTTCCCCCAGATGGCGGACTTCGCGGCGGCGCTGCGGGCGGCGGCGGCGCTGCCGGAGACGGCGCTGCCGGAGACGGCGCCGCCGGACGAGCTGCCGGCGCTGCCGGGCGAGGTAACGCGCATCACCGTCGCCGGCGGCGCGGCGGGCGCGAACCCTGACGAAGAGGATCCTCCAGCGCCGCCTCCCGAGGACGCCGCGCCGCCCAAAGAGCCGCGCACCCCGACGAGCCCGTTGCAGCTGCCGCTGCTCGGCAGCGCGGGTGACGACGGGTCCGGCGACGAGGCGACCGAGGTGCGCGCAACCGGCGACGAGGCGACCGAGGTGCGCACAACCGGCGACGAGGCGACCGAGGTGCGCACGACCCGCGGCGAGCGGACCGAGGCGCGCGCCCCCGGCGACCAACCCACCGACGGGCGCGCTCCCCTGCCGTCGCTGTCGACGATGCTGGTGCAGCGGCTCAGCGACGGCCCCGTGCCTGCCACGCCGCGACCGTCGACGACGGCGGGGCCACCCGCGGCGCCGGTGCCGCAGCCGGCGACGCTGGTGCCGCCGCCGATGGCGCCGGCGCCGCGCACCACGCTCAGGACGATGGGCGCCGCCGCCGCGCCGAACTGGTGGGACACCGCCGGCACCGACGCCACGCGATCGGTGCGCCCGACCGCGCGCTGGCTCTGGGCCGTCGGCGCCGTCGTTCTCGCCCTTCTGGCCGTGCTCACGACCGTTTACCTCCTGCGTCGTTGACACGAAACTCACTTTTGAGTTACTAAGGCTGGGTCGCCGGCGAGGTTGTCCGTGACGCAGCATTACCGCAGCTCGATCTTCGCGTTCGTCGTCTGCGCCGCCGCCGGCTGCGGCAGCCCCGCGCCGTCGCGCTGTCCGCTCACCGTCTGGTACCGCCCCGCCGCGCTCGACGCCGCCCACGCCACCCTGCCGCCGTCGCTGGTCGGCTCGTGGGACGATTGGAGCGCGCCCGGGCTGCGCGCCTTCGACACCGTCACTGCCGACGACGGCACCACCTGGCGCTCCGCCACCATCCAGCTCGCGCCCGGCACCTATCGCTACTCGATCCTGGTCGGCGACCTGCGCGTCAAGGACGAGCTCAACCCGCGCAGCGCCTTCATCCCCGGTCCCAGCGATCCGTTCCAGGCCGAGGTCTCCGAGGTCGCCCTGGCCGACTGCAACGCGCCCGCGCTCGCCGCGACCGCGGCGCGCGCCGACGGCAACGCGCTCGTCGTCGAGGCCGACTTCACCCGCGGCGCCGACGGCGTCGCGCTCGACGCCGCCTCGCTCGCTGCGACGCTGACCGAGGGCAACGCGCCGGTGGCGACGAACGTCACGATTACGCACGCCGACGCCGCCGCGACCACGCACGTGACCGCGCGTGCCGACGGCCTGGCCGCCGGCAAGTACACGCTGACCCTGACCGGGCGCGATCAGCGCGGCCGCGCCCTGACGACGGCGGCGTCAGCCTTCGTGGCCACGCCGATCGCGCCGGCCTCGCTCGCCGACACGCTCGTCTATCAAGTGATGATCGACCGCTTCCGCTCGGCGACGGGCGCCCTTCTCCCGCCGGCGTCCCCGGGCGATCGCGCCGGCGGCACGCTCGACGGCGTGCGCGCCGCGCTCGACGCCGGCTACTTCGATCGCCTCGGAGTCACCACCCTGTGGCTCTCGCCGCTGTACACCAACCCGAGCGACCACCTGATCGGCCGCGACGGCCACCTCGTCGCCCCCTACCACGGCTACTGGCCCGCCGAGCCGCGCACCGTCGATCCGGCGCTCGGCGGCGAGAGCGCGCTCGACGCCCTGGTCGCCGACGCGCACGCGCGCGGCATGCACATCCTCGCCGACGTCGTGCCCAACCACGTCTTCCAGACCCACCCCTGGTTCCTGGCCCACGCGCGCGGCGCCCCCGGCATCGATCCGGCGCCGGCGCCGACCGCCGATCCATCGACCGTGAGCTGGTTCAACGACGGCCCCGACCACTGCGTCTGCGGCGATCCCGGCTGCGACTGGGGCGGACACATGGAGAGCTGCTGGTTCGCGCCATACCTGCCCGATCTCAACTGGCGCCACCCCGACGTCGTCGCCGCCGGCACCGCCGATCTGGTCTGGTGGATGTCGCGCTTCGATCTCGACGGGCTGCGCATCGACGCCGTGCCCATGATGCCGCGCGCCGCCAGCCGCGCCATGGTCCACGCCGTGCGCGCGATGATGTTCCGCCCCGACGCCGATCTCTACGTCGTCGGCGAGACCTTCACCGGCCCCGGCGACAGCGGCCGCGCCGAGATCCGCGCCTACCTCGGCAACGCGCTCGACGGCCTGCAGGGGGCGTTCGACTTCCCGCTCATGTGGGCCGCGCGCGACGCCGTCGCCCACGACGCCGCGGGCGGCTTCACCATGCTGGAGAGCGAGATCGCCGCCGGTGCGCAGGCGTGGAGCGGCTCGGGCGCGACCATCGCCCACATGATCGGCAACCACGACACCACCCGCTTCCTCTCCGAGGCCGCGGGCGATGCGGGCGGCGATCCCTGGTCGTCGCCACCGCCGCAGCCGACGGACGACACGCCGTACCGGCTGCAGTTGGTGGCGCTGGCGCTGACCATGACGCTCCCCGGCGTGCCGGTCATCTACTACGGCGACGAGGTCGGCCTGGCCGGCGCCAGCGATCCCGACTCGCGCCGCGTCCTGCCCGACGTGCTCGGTGGAGCGCTGCCGCCGGCGCAACAGGCGCTGCTCGACGGGGTGGCCGCCATCGGCCGCGCGCGCAGCTGCGCGCCGGCGCTGCGCGGCACCCGCACCTCGCTCGTCGCCGACAGCGACCACGACGTCGCGCTCCATCAATCGGCCGCGGGCGACCTCGCCCTGGTCGTGCTGTCGCGCGACCCGGCCGCCGCCACCATCGACGCTCCGGGGATTCCCGCCGGCCACTATCGCGACGTGCTCTCGAGCGCGACGCTCACCTCGGACGGCACGCACGCCGTCTTCACCGCGCAGCCGCTCGCGGCCGCCGTCTACCTACCGGAGGGCAGCCCATGCTTGCCATGAAAGACCGTCGCCCTACTCGCTCGTTGGGCCGCGGCGTGCTGCTCGCCCTCACCGTCGCCGCCGTCGCCGGCGGCTGCGGCAAGGGTGTGACCGATCCGCTCCCCGATCCGCCGTCGAATCCGTTCAACCCGGGCGATCCCGGCTCGGGCGGCTACGGCTCCGGCTCGGGCGGCGGCGGCGCCGGCATCCCGTCGGGCCCGCCGATGTGCGACACCACGCTCCGTCGCTGCGCCCACGACTTCGCCTACGGCCCGACGACGCTCAACGGCCACGAGAAGACGGTCACCCTCATCGGCGACTACCGCACCGACTCCTGGACCAACGGCGACGCCGCCACCTTCGACGGCACCAAGTGGGTGGCGACGGTGCCCGTGCCCTGGGCGACGCAGGTCACCTACAAGTTCCACATCACCTACGACAACGGCGCCGCCGACGCCTACCTGCCCGATCCATCGAATCCGACGCAGGTCGACGACGGCTTCGGCGGCAAGAACTCGGTCTTCTCCGGCACCACGTGCGAGACCTGGACCTGCGCCTCGACGCAGATCGCCTGCGCCGGCACGCCGCTGTCGCCCACGTCGTTCGATTGGCGCGACGCGGTCATCTACTGGGCGTTCGTCGATCGCTTCGTCAACGGCGACGCCACCAACGACGCGCCCATCTCCGATCCCAAGCTCACCGGCACCGCCGCCAACTGGCAAGGCGGCGACTGGAAGGGGCTGCAGTCGAAGATCACCGACGGCTACTTCGCCTCGCTCGGCGTCAACACCCTGTGGATCACCGTGCCCGCCGACAACGCCGAATCGGTCGGCCAGGGCACCAACGGCGACACCAACTGGTACACCGGCTATCACGGCTACTGGCCGCGCGATCTGACCAAGACCGAGTCGCGCTTCGGCTCCGGCGCCGAGCTCACCGCGCTCGTCGGCGCCGCGCACACGGCCGGCATCAAGGTGATCGCCGACTACACGATGAACCACGTGCACCAGGACTCGCCGATCTACCAGGCGCACATGAACGACGGCTGGTTCAACCCGCTGGTGCAGAACGGCGAGACCTGCGTGTGCAACGGTATCGCCGGCGATGCCTGCAACTACGACGGCACGCTGGGCAAGTCGTGCTGGTTCGCGCCCTATCTGCCCGATTGGAACTTCACCAACGCCGCGGCGCGCGCCTGGTCGGTCGGCAACGCGCTCATGTGGATCCAGACCTACGGCTTCGACGGCTTCCGCCTCGACGCGGTCAAGCACATCGAGACCTCCTGGCTCACCGATCTGCGGGCCGCGCTCTTGACGCAGGTCGAGGCGACCACCAAGCAGCACGTCTACCTCGTCGGCGAGACCTTCACCGGCGACCAGAACCTCATCAAGTCGTTCATCGACCCCTGCACCATGCTCGACGGGCAGTTCGACTTCCCGCTGCGCGCGCAGCTGGTGCAGGACGTCATCATGCGCCAGGGCAAGATGAACGACCTCATCACCTTCATGGACAACAACACCTCGTTCTACGGCACCAGCGTCATGTCGACCTTTCTCGGCAACCACGACGTGCCCCGCACCATCCACTTCGCGGAAGACACGCCGGTGTGGTCGAACGTGTGGGCCGACGGCAAGGATCGCAACTGGTCGAATCAGCCCACCCAGCCGACCAGCGCCAACGCCTACGAGCGGCTGGCGCTCGGCTTCGCCGTCTTGTGGACCAACCGCGGCGCGCCGCTCATCTACTACGGCGACGAGATCGGCCTGGCCGGCGCCGGCGATCCCGACAATCGGCGCATGATGCAGTGGACCGGCTACTCGGCGGCGCAGACGGCGCTGCTCGCCAAGGTCAAGGCGCTGGGGACGATTCGCGCCGCGCACACGGCGCTGCGCCGGGGCGATCGCACGACGCTGTCGTACGGCGACGACACCTGGGTCTACCAGATGGTCGACGGCTCCGACCGCGTCTACGTCGCCATCAACCGCTCCGACGCGGCGGTCACGGTCAGCGGCCTGCCGTCGGGCACGCTGACCGATCAGATGACCGGCGCAACGCTCACCGGCCCTTCGGTCTCGGTGCCCGCGCGCTCGGCACTGGTCATGACGCAATAGCCGCTGGCGGTGGTATTGTCCGCCGCATGCCACCGCTAACCGATCGCGTCTTCGTCATCACCGGCGGCGGCGGCGCGCTCGCCGGGCCCATCGCCCGCTGCCTGGCGCACGCCGGCGCGCGCCTCGTGCTCGTCGACCGCCAGGCCGAGCACGTCGCCGAGCGCGCGCGTGAGCACCACGCCACCCCGCTGGCCGCCGATCTGGCCACGCTCGACGGCGCCGTCGCCATGGCCAACGCCGTCGTCGGTCGGCACGGGCGCATCGACGGGCTGGTCCACACCGTCGGCGGCTTCGCGATGGGCCGCATCGTCGACGGCGACGTGGCCACCTACGATCGCATGTTCGATCTGAACGTGCGCGCGCTGTTCAACGTGCTGCGCGCGGTCGCGCCCGCCATGCTCGCCCGCGGCGACGGCTTCATCTGCGGCATCTCGTCGGAGCCGGGCTGGACCGGCCGCTCGCCAGGCACGGCGCTCTACGGCGCGGCCAAGGCGGCGGCGACCTCGCTTCTGCGCACGCTCGAGGCCGAGGCGCGGGGAACCCAGGTGGGGGTCTGCATCGTCTACCCGATGGGCGCCATCGACACGCCGGCGAACCGCAAAGAGATGCCCGACGCAGATCCCAGGACCTTCATCGACCCGGGCGAGATCGCCGCCACCATCTTGCACGCGGCGACGCGCAGCCCGCGCGGCCGCTTGAGCGAGGTTCCCATTCATCCGCCCCGCCCTCAATGATGATGCTCGCCAGACGTTCGTTCGCGATCGTGATCCTCCTCGGCACCGTGGCCCAGGCGCAACAGCCGCAGCCGACGCCGACGCCGGCCACGCCGGCCGGGGTCGCCGTCCCCTCGACGCCGGCGCCGGCGTCGCCGACCTCGCCCCGGGCGACGCCGGCCAAGCCGCCCACGCCGAACGACATGAGCTTCGATCTCTTCGGCGGGGAGAAGAAGAAGTCGCCCCTCGACGAGGCGCGCGAGCAGCAGCGGCTGGCCAAGCTCGAGCGCAAGGTGCACCTGCGGCGCAGCCTTCTGCAGTGGCATCAGGCGCTCGGCTTCGTCACGCTGGTGGCGCTCGCCGCCACCGACGTCATCGGCACGCTCAGCTACTACGACAAGTACACCGCGGCGGGGACCGACACCGGCGCCTTCACCACCTATCACGAGGGGCTCGGCATCGGCACCGCGAGCCTGTTCGGCATCACCGGCATCCTGGCGCTGGCGGCCCCCAATCCCTACCCCAAGCCGCTCCGGCTCGATGCCGCGCTGGTGCACAAGCTGTCGATGCTGATGGCCACGGCCTGCTTCGCCGCGCAGATCATCATGGGACCGATCATGGCCGTCTCCGACGGAAAGCTGTACCAGAAGGACATGGCGCTGGCGCACCTGGTCCTCGGCTACGGGGCGTTCGCGTTCATGGGCGCGGGCACCTTGGCGTTCGTATTCTGAAGGTGATCGCGAGGTGATGAAGATGGACCGTCGGAGATTCCTCAAGACCACGGCGGCCGGCGGCGCGCTCATCAGCATCGGCGTGGCGCCGCAGGGCTGCGGCAACCCGGTGTCGGCGGCGCCGCTGGCCAAGGTCATCACCAACGCCACCCCCAACGTGCCGGCGTCGATCGAGCAGGCGACGCTGTTCGACAGCGCGCAGCTCGACTCGGCGACCTACGGCACCGTGCAGCTCCTGGTCGAGTTCTATCCGCAGCTGGTGCCCGTCGGCGGCGCCATCACGCTCCAGCTCGGCTCCGAGATCGTCTCCTCGAACTCGCGCGGCTACAGCGTCCCCATCGACAACACGATCCTGCTCATCCATCAGAACGACGATCCGACGATCGACAACTTCCTGGCGCTGCAATCGAGCTGCCCGCACGCGGCCTGCCCGCTCGGCTACAACGCGGACGCCAAGCAGGTCGAGTGCCCCTGCCACTCGTCGCGCTTCTACGTCGACAAGGCGGACAACCAGTGCGTGGGCAGCGTCGCCCATCAGCCGGCGAACGCGGGCCTCGAGCGCTGGAAGGTGAGCGCGCAGAGCGCCAACGGCAAGACGATCCTCTCCATCGATCTGAAGACGACGCTGCCGTGCGACTGCGAGACCCTGCCGGCGCTCGACGCCACCAAGACGCTGACGCTGACCTTTGCCGAGTTCCCGCAGCTGGCGACGCCGGGCGGCACCGTGTGCGGGCAGCCCTCGGGCGCCTCGGACCCGATCATCGTCACCCGGCTCGACGCCAGCACCGTCATCGCCGTCGACGCCAAGTGCACGCATCTCGGCTGCACGGTGGCGTGGAACGGCGGCAACCAGCAGTTCGAGTGCCCGTGCCACGGCTCGACCTTCGCCAGCGACGGGCGGGTCAACGTCGGCCCGGCGACCTTGCCGCTGACGACCTACAGCGTCACGGTCAACCCCGACAGCATCGTCGTCACGATAACGTAGTAGCATCGGGCCATGCGCCCGATGCTCGCGCTCGCGATCCTCGCCACCACCACCACCACCGCATTCGCCAGGCCGCGCGCCGGGGCGGCGAGCGCGTCGCTCGGCCACGTCAACTTCCCGGTCACCGGCGGCGAGGTGGCCCGGCGCCACTTCTTGCGCGGCCTTTTGGCGCTGCACTCGTTCTGGTACGAAGAGGCGCGCGACGAGTTCCGCGAAGCGACGCGCGCGCAGCCCGACTTCGCGATGGGCTACTGGGGCGAGGCGCTCACCTACTATCACCCGGTGTGGGGCGAAGAGGACGTCGCCGCCGAGAAGAAGGCGCTCGACGCCGCGCCGGCGCACCCCGAGGTGACCCAGCGCGAGCTGTCGTTCCTCGCCGCCGCGCGGACGCTCGTCGGCGACGGCGACTTCTCCGCCCACGCCGAGCGCTACAAGGACGCCATGCGCGCCGTGCACGAGCGCTGGCCCGACGACGACGAGGCGAGCACGCTCTACGCCGTGGCCCTGCTCGGCACCGTCGATCGCAAGTCGTCCTCGTTCCGCCGCCAGGCGGAGGCGGCGGCGCTGAGCCTGGCGGTGTTCGCGCGCAACCCGGATCATCCGGGCGCGGCGCACTACATCATCCACGCGTTCGACGATCCCGACCACGCCATCCTCGCCCTGCCGGCGGCGCGCCGCTACGCGCAGATCGCGCCCGAGGCGTTTCACGCCCGCCACATGCCGTCGCACATCTTCGTGCACCTCGGCATGTGGACCGAGGCGGCGGCGGCGAACGAGTCGTCGTGGGCGGCGTCGCAAGCCTGGGTGCAGAAGCGGAAGCTGGACAGCGGGTACGGCGACTTTCACAGTCTGTCCTGGCTGCAGGCCATCTATCTCGAGCTCGGGCAGCGCAAGAAGGCCGACGAGGTGCTCGGGCGTGCCAGGCTCGCGCTCGCCGAGAGCAAGAGCGAGCGGCCGTGGCTGCGCGCCAACTATGCGCGCATGGTGAACAAGAACGTGGTCGAGAGCGCCGACTGGGCACACCTCGACGCCAAGCTGGCGCCCCTGGCCACGCCCGAGCCGGAGGCGCCCACCGCCACCGCCACCGCGGCGCCGGCGACGGCGACCGCGCCGGTTCCGGCCAAGAACCCGTCGCTGCCCGCCAATTGCCACCCGCAAAAGGAGAGCGACGCCGCGCGCGCGCAGCGCTACGAGCACCTCTGGCTGGCCGATGTGCGCGGCGAGGCGGCGATGGCGAAGAAGGACGTCGACGGCGCGCTCAAGGCCGCCGACACGATGGCGAAGCTGATATCGAAGGACAGTGCGTGGACCGACGTCTGGCGCGCCGCCGAGCTGCAGCTGCGCGGGCGGGCGGCGATCCTGCGCGGCGGCGTGCAGACGGGCCTCAAGCTGATCGGGCAAGCGGCCGATCTCGAAGATCGCGAGACGCCGTCGGGACCGATCGAGACCGGCGTCGGCGCGCGCGAGCGCCTGGGCGAGGCCCTGTACGCCGCCGGGCGCCCGACCGAAGCGCTGGCCGCGTTCCGGCGCGCGCTCGAGCTGCACCCGCGGCGCGCGCGTGTACTCTACGGGTGCGCGCGCGCGGCCGCGGCGGCGAAGGACGCGTCTGCGGCCGGCTACTGGTCCGATCTGGCGCAGGTGTGGGAACACGCCGACAGCGACACGCCCGGCCTCGACGAGGTCCGGCGCGCCATCGCCGCGCGCTGAGGTAGCGCTACGTCCGGCCCCGCACGCTCTGCCCCGCGGGGCTCAAACAGTCCTCGCCACCGGACCGCTGTGCTCGATTCCACCCCTTGCCTGTGCTGCGGAGCTCGCCCCGCGGGGCAGAGCGCGCGGGGCCTCTGTGCTCCGATTGGACGCGCGGGGTCTCGGAGCTCCGGTTGGGCGGGGTGCGGTCGCGACGGCGGGATCTTCGATAGGAGCGGCGCGGTTCAGGCGCGGGGGAGCTCGCGGGGCGGAATGATCGGCGTCGCGGGCTCGGGGAGCTCGGGGCGCGCGCCGGCGCCCGGTGCGATCGCTGCCTTCCAGCGCAGCGGCTCGCGCCCGCGCAGCCGCAGGCGCACATCGATCTTGGCGCCGACGTCCAAGCCGAGCTGCAGCCCGACGCGAAACTTCACCAGCTTGGGCAAGCTGAAGTCGATCTTCAGTTTCATAGCTTGAGCTCCTTGAGCACGCGGTTGGCCGCGTTGTGCCCCGCCGCGCCGATGACGCTGCCCGCCGGATGGCAGCCGGCGCTGCACGAGTAGAGCCCCTCGACCGGCGTCGCGTAGGGCAGGCGATCGGCGAAGCCGAAGCCGTTGTCGACGTGGTGGATGTGGCCGCAGCGTGATGCCGAAGTGCTGCTCGATCTTCGCCGGGTGCAGCGGGAAGGTGTCGACGACCAGGTCGCTCGTCCCGGGGGCGAAGCGATCGCAGATCGACAGCAGCTGCTGGACGTACTTCGACTCCTCCTCCTCCCACGTCGTGCCCGCGAGCTCGTAGGGCACCCACTGCACGAACAGCGCCGAGTTGTGATTGCCCCGCGTCGTCCTTGCAGCGACGGATCGACGGTCGTGTGGATGTACCACTCGATGGTCGGGAAGCGGATCGAGCTGGCCGCGCTGCACCATCGGCGAAGCCCTCCTTGATGTGGCGCATCACGTCCTTCTCGTCGGGCAGAAGGTGGATCGTCGGTCCGTACTGCCCGCGATCCTCGGGCAGGCAGGTGAACTTCGGCAGCCCGCGCAGCGCCAGGTTCACCTTGAAGGTCGAGCCCGGCCGCTGGTAGCCGTCGATGCGCGCGTTGTACTCCGCCGGCAGCCGCTCGCGGCCCACGAGGTCGCGCATGCGGAACGGATCGGCGTTGCACACCACCACGTCGGCGCGTGAGCTCCTCGCCCGACGCCAGCACCACGCCCTTGACGCGCCCGCCGTCGATGCGCAGCGACTCGACGCGCTTGCCCACGTCTCGATGACCGCGCCGTGCTCCTGCGCCTTGTCGCGCCATCAGGCGCGTGACCGTGCCCATGCCGCCCTTGACGATCATCCACGTGCCGTCGCTGCCGGGCAGGCGGCACATGTTGTGGATGAGGAAGTTCATGCCGGTGCCCGGCGTGTCCCACGAGCCGTAGAGGCCGGAGAAGCCGTCGGTGACGGCGTACATCGCGCGCACCAGATCGCTCTTGAAGTCGAAGCGATCGATGTACTCGCCCACCGGCTTGCGGCACAGGTCGACGAACGCCTGGCGCAGCTCCGGGCGCACGTACTTCTCCGCGGTCTCCTCGATCGACAGCGGCTCCTCCATCCACGTGCGGCGCCGACGTCGTCGCGGATCTTCCCGATCTCCTCCGTCATCGCCTGGTTGGCGCGCCAATCCTCGCGGAGAAGAAGTCGATGAACTGCCGCTTCATCGCCTCCTGATCGCTGCCGAACAAAAGATAGCGCTGCTCCGTCGTCGGCAGGAAGTAGTGCGGATCGCGCCGCATCGTCGGGATCTGCACGCCGGTCGCCGCCATGATCTCGGGCGGCATCAGCCCGAGCAGATAGGCGCCCGGTCGACGTCGCCAGCCCCGGCGCCTTCTTGAACGGCCGCTCGGTGCGCACCGCGCCGCCGATCACCGGCTTGTCCTCGAGCACCCGCACCTTGACGCCGCGCTTGGCCAGCATCACCGCAGCGACGAGCCCGTTGTGCCCGGCCCCAATCACGATCGCCGTCTTGCTCATGAGCCTTACGTAGCACGGCGCCGCTACTATAATGAAGAGCCAATGCCCAACCGGCAGCGACATCGCGGCGCGCACCCCGAAGATCTGCGTCTGTTCGACCGCACCCAGCTCAAGCGGCTCAAGCCGGCCGCCGAGGAGATCGTGTTCCTCCTCGGCCGCGGCTATCCCGTCGCCACCGCCGTCGACGTCGTCGGCAACCACCACCAGCTCGCGGCGCGCCAGCGCCTGGCGCTGCAGCGCATGCTCTGCTCGCCCGACCAGCGGGCCCGCCGGCAGGAGCGCGCCATCGAGCGCACCGCCGCCCAGGGACGAACGCTGCTCATCGACGGCTTCAACCTCATCATCACCATCGAGGTCGCGCTCTCGGGCGGCCTGGTGCTCGACTGCGCCGACGGCACCGTGCGCGATCTGGCCGGCCTGCGCGGCAGCTACCATCCCGTCGACGAGACCGACGCCGCCCTCGACCTCATCGGCCGCGAGCTGGGCGCGCTCCAGCCCGCCGGCGCGCGCGTCTTTCTCGACGCCCCGGTCTCCAACTCCGGCCGCCTGCGCGCCCGCATCCTCGACTTCGCCCACCGCTGGCCCTTCCCCGTCGCCGCCGAGGTCGTGCCCAACCCCGACGCCATCCTGGCCCGCGGCGACAACGCGGTGTCGAGCGACTCCGCGATCCTCGACCGCTGCAGCTCGTGGCTCAACGTCGGCCGCTTCATCGTCGATCGCCACATCCCCCAGGCGTGGCGCAGCGGAATGTTCACCCTGCCCTCGCGCGTTGCAGACTAGCCATGGACCCCGAAGAGGCGACACCGGACGAGGCGCCCGCGCCCTCGATCCCGTGGTTCGTCTGGTGCACGGTCGCCGCCGTGACCTCGGCGATGATCGGCGGCCACTGGGACGTCTCCTGGCACCGCTCGATCGGCCGCGACGCCTTGTGGACCGCGCCGCACGTGGCCATCTACCTGTGCGGCGTCCTGGCCGGCGTCTCCTCGGCCTACCTCATCCTATCGACCACGTTCGGCCGCGAGCGCGCGCTCGCCGACTCCTCGGTGTCGATGTGGGGCTTTCGCGGTCCGCTCGGCGCCTTCATCGCCGCCTGGGGCGGCGTCGCCATGCTCACCTCGGCGCCGTTCGACAACTGGTGGCACGCCGCGTACGGCCTCGACGTCAAGATCATCTCGCCGCCGCACGCGCTGCTCTCGCTCGGCATCTTCGCCGTGCAGGTGGGCGCCCTGTTGCTCATCGTCGGCTACATGAACCGAAGCGAAGGCGCCCTGCAGGAGAAGTTCCTCCGCTTGTACCTCTACGTCGGCGCCACCATCGTCGTGCTCGTCACCCTCTTCCTCATGGAAGAGACCAGCCGCACCGACATGCACACCGCCGAGCTCTACCGCTCGGTCGCGCTCGGGCTGCCGTTCGTGCTCGTGGGCGTCTCGCGCGCGGCGCCGCATCGCTGGGCGTGCACCATCATGGCCGCCATCTACACCGGGTTCCAGATCGCGCTGCTGTGGATCCTGCCGCTCTTCTCCGCCGAGCCCAAGCTCGGGCCGGTCTACTTCGAGGTCACGCACTTCGTCCCGCCGGCGTTTCCGCTGCTGCTGCTGGCGCCGGCGGTAGCGCTCGATCTGTTGCGCCGCGTCTCCCCGCGCTGGGGCCGCGCCCGCGAAGCCGTCGCGACGGGCGCGCTCTTCGTGGGCGTACTGGTCGCCGTGCAGTGGCCGTTCGCCGACTTCCTGCAGTCGCCCTACGCGCGCAACTGGGTCTTCGGGACCCACTACTTCGGCTACTACGAGCACCCGAGCTGGCTGCACCGGCAATACCGCTTCTGGCCCGCCGGCACGCGCGCGCACTTCTGGTCGGTGATGGCGGTGGCCATCGCGGTGGCGGTCGGAACCAGCGCGCTCGGGCTGCGGCTCGGCGACTGGATGCGGAGGATCAAGCGATGAAGCGGGTCGTCGTCCTCTTGCTGGCGCTCGGGTGGCCGGCGATCGCGTCGGCGCACGTCGGCAGCCCCGACGTCTACTTCGAGAGCGCCGCCGGGCCCTACCGGCTGCTGGTGACCGTGCGGCCGCCCGACGCGATCCCCGGCATCGCCGAGGTCTCGGCGCGCGTCTCCGATCCGGTCGATCACGACTGGCGCGTGACCATGGTGCCGCTGCCGGCGCAGGGCATCGGCGCCCACCTTTCGCCCAGACCCGACGTGGCCCAGCGCGACCGCGACGATCCGCAGACCTTCGTCGGCCACTTGTGGCTGATGCAGGCGGGCGCCTGGCAGGTGCGGCTGCACGTCGACGGCGCGCGCGGCGCCGGCGAGCTGTCGGTGCCGGTGCCGGCGCTGCCCGCGCGCACCCGGTCGATGCAGGCGGCGCTCGGCCTGGGCCTGCTGGCGCTCCTCTTGCTGCTGGCCGCGGGCGCAGTCGGCATCGCCGGCGCCGCCGCGCGCGACGCGCTGCGCGACCGCGGCCTGGCGCCGTCGGCGGCCGAGCGGCGGCGCGGCGTGCGCGCGATGCTCGTGGCCGGCACCGTGGTGGCCGTCGCGCTGGTCGCCGGCAACGCCTGGTGGAACGCCGAAGCGTCGGACTACGCGCGCTACGTCTACAAGCCGCTGACGCTGGGGGCGCGCGTCGACGGAGGCACGCTCGCCTTGCAGCTCGCCGACCCCGGCTGGCTGCGCTCGCGGCGCCTCGACGACCTGGTGCCCGATCACGGCCACCTCATGCACCTGTATGTCATCGGCGAGCCGGAGAAGGACCGGATCGACGGGCGGGTGTGGCACCTGCATCCCGAGCCGACCGGCGCGGGCGCGTTCCGCTTCGCGCTGCCGGCGATGCCGGCCGGCCGCTACCGCCTCTTCGCCGACTTCGTTCACGCCACCGGCCTGCCCGAGACCGCCACGAGCGAGCTCGAGCTGCCTGCGGACATCGCCGGCAGCGGCGCGCCGCTGGCGGGCGACAACGCCGCCGGCGCCGGCCCGGCGGCCTTCGATCCCACGCGCACCGTGGCGCCCCTGCCGGACGGCGCGCGCATGGTCTGGCTGCAGGGCGGTGCCGCCACGACCGCGCGCAAGGCCAGCTGGTTCCGCTTCCGCGTCGAAGACCAGGGCGGCGCCCCACAGCCGCTCGAGCCCTACATGGGCATGCTCGGGCACGCGGCGTTCGTTCGCACCGACGGCAGCACCTTCGCACACGTGCACCCGTCGGGATCGGTGCCGATGGCGTCGATCGCCGCGCTCGACGGCGCGCCCGCCGACGCACACGCGCTGCACGCGATGCCCATGAGCGCCACCGAGGTCGCCTTCCCCTACGGTCTGCCGCGTCCCGGGGACTACCGCATCTTCGTGCAGGTCAAGCGAAACGGCCGCATCGAGACCGGCGTGTTCGACGCGCGCGCACGCTGACGCTCACGCGGAGCGCGGCGTGAGCGCGTGCAACTCGGCGCGCACCTCGGCCGCCGCGCGACCGCGCCACAGCTTGGAGTAGTTGCCGTGGGTCGACAGGGTGCGCGGCTCCATGCGGTCGACGTACAGCGTGCCGTGCAGGTGATCGATCTCGTGCTGCAAGATGCGCGCGTGCCAGCCCCGCGCCACCAGGCGCACGTCGCGGCCGTTTTCGTCCAGGGCATCGACCCGCACCGCCGCGGCGCGCGGCACCAACGCCATCCAGCCGTCGACGCTGAGGCAGCCCTCGAAGAACTCCACGGGCGCCCCGGGCTCGGGCGTGAGCACGGGATTGATGATCACGTGAAACGGCACCACCGCGCGCTCGCGTTCGGCCAGCTCGGCGGGTGTCGCGTTCGCTTGATACTCGGGCGCATCCTCGATGACCGCCAGCTGGAGCCCGAGGCCGATCTGCGGCGCGGCGAGGCCGACGCCGGGCGCGGCGCGCATGGTCTCGCGCATGTCGGCGATGAGCTGCTGGATGGCGGTCGACTGGATCTCGTCCAGCGAAAGCGGTCGCGCGGGGGTACGCAAGACCGGATCGCCGGCCTGAACGATGGGGAGGATCACCAAGCCTATGTAACACGGAGCGAATGGATCGGGCGCGCCGGGCCGCACCCGCCGCCAGCGCCACGAGGCCGTGCCGCTTCCCGCGCGAGCGGTCGCCCGGCGGCCCGCCCGCCAGGCTGGGTTTCCCCGAGCTCGGACGGGCTCGCCCGGCGCGCTCCCGCGCCGTAGGCCGCCGGCCGGTCAAATACTGCGCACGCTCGTACGGCCATCCCTTGACTGACGCGCCATTAATCCTAAGTCCACCGAGACACTGAGGGCTCGCGTGGACAAGACCAGCCAGGAAAGCGGCAACGGTCACCGGACCGGCCTCGCCGAGGAGGCCGAGGGCGAACGCCGGCACGCCAAGCGATCGGCGCACGCTCGCCGGCGCCGCCCGTCGCTGGCGAGGCGCCTCCTGGAAGACCGGGCGCGGCACGGCGGCGCCAAGGGCGGCGGGCGCACCGGAATCGGCACCACCACCCAGCTCCTCGCCGACCCGGTGATTCCCGCGACCGAGCTCTCCCGCCTGCTCGGCGCGGTTGCCCGCGGCGACCTGACGCAGAAGCTGGCGCTCGCGCGCGAAGCGCAGCCGGTCAAGGGCGAGCTCCTTGTCCCGCCAGGTCAGCAGCCGTGAGCGCGGAGCGACTCCCACCGCGGGCGAGCATCCTCATCGTCGACGATCATGCGGCGAACCTCGCGGCGCTGCAGGCGATCCTGGAGCCGCTCGGGCACACGCTGGTGGGCGCGAGCTCGGGTGAGGAGGCGCTCGAGGTGGTGCTCGAGTTCGAGCACGAGCTCGCGCTCATCATCATGGACGTCCAGATGTCCGGGCTCGACGGGTTTCAGACGGCGACGCTGATCAAGTCGCGCGACCGCTCGCGCCATATCCCGATCATCTTGTTGACCGCGATCTCCACGCAGGGGGCGGACGTACATCAGGGCTACGCGCACGGCGCCGTCGACTATCTGCTCAAGCCCATCGAAGCGCAGGTCCTGCGCTGCAAGGTCTCGGTGTTCGTCGAGCTGTGGCAGCACGGCGAGCGGCTCAAGCAGCGCGAAGCGAATCTGCGCGAGCGCGAGCGCCAGGGACTCGAGCGGCAGTCGGCGGCGCGCTACGCGGCGCTCATCCAGACGTTGCCACAGTGCGTGCTGGCGCTGCGGCCGTCGGGCGAGCCGTGGCTCTGCAGCTCGGTGTGGCGCGACTACTCCGGGCTCGACGTGGCGGCGACCGCGGCGGGCGGCTGGGAGCTGGTCCACCCGGACGAGCGGATGCGCGCCCGCGACGACTGGCTCCAGGCGCTGCGCGAGCGACGGCCGCTGCGGCGCGAGCTGCGCCTGCGGCGCGCCCACGACGGCGAGCACCGCTGGCACCTGGTGCACATCCTGCCGCAGCTCGACGCCCACGGCACGCTCGACGGCTGGATCGTGACGGCGATCGACATCCACGACGAGAAGCAGGCGCGCCAGGAGGTCGAGCGCGCCAGCCGCGCCAAGGACGAGTTCCTGGCCACCGTGTCCCACGAGCTGCGCAATCCGCTCAACGCCATCCTCGGCTGGACGCGCATGCTGCGCGCCGGGAAGTTGGAGCCGCAGCGCGCCGAGCAGGCGCTCGAAACCGTCGAACGCAACGCCACCGTGCAGGCTTCGCTGATCGAGGACATGCTCGATGTCTCGCGCATCATCACCGGAAAGCTGATGCTCCACGTGGGCACCGTCGACATGGGCGCGGTGGTGACGGCGGCGCTGGAGACGGTGCGCCTGGCGGCCGAAGCGAAGGAGATCGCGATCAGGCTCGACGTCGGCGAGGGCATCGACCCGGCGGCGGGCGACTCGGAGCGGCTGCAGCAGGTGGTCTGGAACCTCTTGTCCAACGCGATCAAGTTCACGCGGCGCGGCGGCACGGTGCGGGTGCGCGCGCGGCGGGTCGCCGGCTACGTCGAGCTTTCGGTGCAGGACGACGGCCAGGGGATCCCCGCACCGTTCCTCCCCTATGTGTTCGACCGCTTCCGCCAGGCCGACTCGACGTCGACCCGCGCACACGGCGGGCTCGGCCTCGGCCTGGCAATCGTGCGACACCTGGTGGAGCTGCACGGAGGCACCGTCAGCGTCGCGTCGGCGGGCGAAGACCGGGGCGCGACCTTCACGGTGCGGCTGCCGCTGCGCGCGTCGGCCGCGGCGGCGGACTGCGCCCCCACAATCGTCGCCGCGAGCGACGAGGCCGCCGACCCTGCGCCACCCGCGCCGCCCGCGCCGCCCGCGCCGCCCGCGCCGCCCGCGCCGCCCGCGCCGAGCCGCGAGGCGTTGCTGAGCGGCGTCAAGGTGCTCGTCGTCGATGACGAGCCGGACGCGCGCGCGCTTCTGCACGCGGTGCTCGAGCACCACGGGGCCGCGGTGACCAGCGCCGACTGCGTGGCGACGGCGGTCGCCCTCGTTGAGCGCGACGCGCCCGACGTCGTGGTGAGCGACATCGGGATGCCGGGGGCGGACGGCTACGAGCTCGTGCGCAGGCTGCGCGCGCTCGCCGACCCGGCGCGGCGTGCGACGCTCGCCGTGGCCTTGACCGGGTTCGCGCGGCCGGAGGACGGGGCGCGTGCCACCGCTGCCGGGTTCGACGTACACATGGCGAAGCCGATCGATCCGATGACGCTGGTCAACACCATCGAGCGGCTGACGGAAACGCGCCTGCAGGCAGGGGCGCCGCCCCGAGAGGCGCGGGCGCGCTGACACCGGCTCCGGCGTCGATCGCGCCCCGCCCCCGCCTTCAGCTCGTAGCGCCCAGGATCCCCTCGACCACCTGCTGCGCGATCGGATGGTAGCTCTGGCGCACCCGCGAAAACACGCGCACTGCCGTCTCCCGCGTCGCGCCTCCCCGCTTCGCCATCGCCGCGTACAGCGGCCGCAGGTACTTCATCCGCCCGACGCGCGCCAGCACCTCCTCGACGCGCGGCAGCACCGCCTCGAACCCCGACTCCAGCGCCAGCAACAGCCAGGCGACCAGCACCTCGTAGTTCGTCTTCGCCGACAGCCCGTACTGCGCGTCGAGCTCCGCGCAGCGTCCGTACGGCCGGGGCAGCGACTCGAGGAACAGCTCCCACTCCGTCGGTCCCCAGGCCGCCGTCTCCTCCCCAGGTGGCACCGCCCCCGTGGCCGCCGCCGCCTCGACCCGCTCGAGCTTGCGCGCACGCAGCTGCGGCGCGCCCGCCGGCAGGCCGGCGCCGTCGAGCCACGCGGCGCGTCGACCTGCGCCACCGCGCCGGGCAGCTCGCGCTCACAGAGCGCGAGGAAGTCGTCGGTGTTGATGGCGCCGAAGCGGAACTCGGTCACGTAGGCGCGCAAGAAGCGATCGAACGCCTCGCGCCCCACCCGCTCCTCGATCGCGCGCAGGAACAGATAGCCCTTCTCGTACGGCACCTCCGAGAACACCTCGTCGGGGTCGATGCCGTCGAGCTGGGTGCGCAGCCGGGTCAGCTCGGGGCGCTTCGCGAAGCGGCGCCAGCGCCTCGTCGAGCGAGCGCCGCCCGAGCGCCGCGTGCAGCGCGCAAGTCTCGCGGCCGTACAGCGCCTCGACGATGCGCCGCTCGGCGAACACCGTGAAGCCCTCGTTGAGCCAGAAGTGCTCGGCCGTCGCGTTCGTCACCAGGTTGCCCGTCCACGAGTGCGCCAGCTCGTGCGCGACCACGCTCACCAGCGAGCGATCGCCCGCGAGCAGCGTCGGCGTCAGGAACGTCAGCCGCGGATTCTCCATGCCGCCGTAGGGAAACGACGGCGGCATGGTCAGGATGTCGAAGCGCTCCCAGTCGTACGGGCCGAAGAGCCGCTCGGCCGTCGTCAGCATCGTCTCGACGTCGGCGAACTCCCACGCCGCCGCCTCGACCACCGACGGCTCGGCCCACACGCGCGAGCGCGGCCCGACATCGCGCGACGACCAGGTCGCCGACGGCGAACGCGAGCAGGTACGGCGGAATCGGCTGCGGCATCGTCCAGCGCGCCGCTCGCCGGCGTCGGCCGCGGCCATCAGCGCGCGCAGCGCCGCCGGCACCGCGCAGCTCGGCGTCGTAGGTGATGCGCACCCGCGGCGTGTCCTGCAGCGGCACCAGCGAGCGGGCGTGGATCGCCTGGCACTGCGAGAACAGGAACGGCTGCACGCCGCCGGCGGTCTGCGCCGGCGTCAGCCACTGCAGCGCCGACGCCGCCGGCGACGTGCGGTAGCGAATCCGCACCAGGCGCGTGCCGGCGCCCAGCTTCACCCGCAGCCGCGCCCCGAGGATCGCCTCTGCACCAGCCAGCTCCCACGGCAGCGGCGCAGCCCCATCGTCGATCGACTCGATCGTGAGCTCGCGCGTGTCGAGATCGATGACCTCGCTGCCGCCCAGAAGCCGCAGCCCGGCGACGCACGCCAGCGTCCGCGACGCGAAGTCGACGTCGACGCTCCAGGTCAGGTGCTCGACGGTGGCCTGCGAATCGTCGGCATACGAGTGCGGGTCGCGCCTCACCGCCGCACCACGAACATCTTGATCACGCGCGCCTCCACGAAAAGCTTGCCGCTGACGATCGGCCGCCCACCGTATGCGTTCAAGAAGGTGTCGGTCATGAAAGTTCAGCGTCCCCGACGCCCCCGCCGAGAAGTCGACCGGCCCGACGCTGACGATCCTGCGCGTGTAGCCGGCGGTCAGCGCGCCGACCCAATCGGGCGCGTTCGGGTCGGCCGGCAGCGGCGAGACCTCGAGCTCGGCCGGCGTGCGCTGCAGGACCTCGAGCCGCCCCCACAGCGCGTTGTCCCAGTCGGTGAACAGCACCTCGCCGGTCATCGAGTCGAGCCACGCCGCGCCGTCGTAGTTGCTGATGCCGCCCCAGATGAGCGTGGCCTGCGCGCGCCAGTCGTACGGCAGATCCCAGCGCCCGTACGCGGACAGCGACGCGCGAAACGCCGGTTGGCTCCCGCCCGTGCCCTCGGGATCGTGCACGTAGGCCAGCGACGTCGCCAGCGTGTAGTGGCGCCCGAGCGCCTGCACTACGCGCGCGCCGGCCGAGTCGGGGGCGCCGATCGGCAGGTCGACCGCCTCCGGCTCGGGCTCGCGCCCGTGAAACGTCGACACCTCGATGATGGTCGACGGCAGCGTCAACGACAGCCCCACCACCGTCGAGGTGATGTGTCCGACGTCCTGCCCGATGTGGTGACCGAGCGGCGCATCCGGATTGACCGTCCCGGTCGCCCGGTGCATGAACGCGATCGGCCCATCGGTCGACTCGCCGCGCGGCGCGAACCACACCCGCACGATGCGCGTCTTCGCCGACGAGAGCGACATCACGTCGGTGAGCGTCAGCCCCATCAGCGGCGAGGAGTGCGGATGCTGCGCGTCGACGAACGGCAGGCCCTGCTCGTTCGCCTCGCCGACCTGAAACGGCAACGGGTAGCCGGAGTCGGGGAAGGTCCAGCGCTCGAACGTGAGCATCGTGTCGAGCTCGAGCCGATTCCAGCGCGCCACGTCGACGCCGAGGTCGAGCATGAGCCAGTTGGGCGCCACCAGCTCGTGGGCGCTACGCCGCCCCGACACGCCCACGTCGGCGAGGAAGGCCGCGCCCATGATCATCGCGCGCAGGTCGCCCCGCCGCTCGGGACGCGCCTGGCACATCGACATCCCGAACGACCAGTATTCGTTGGCCGAGCAGGCGTCGGCCGACGTCATCATGTCCCAGTGCTCGGCGTTCGACATCTGCGCGACCGCAGGTGCCGCGACGCCGAGCACCACCGCGAGCGCGAGCGCCCAGAGCGCCCGCGGCGCGGTTACTGACCGTCGGTAGCCTTGAGCAGACCGAGGTCGAGCTTCTTCGCCTGAGCGAGGCGCGGCGCGATGTCGTCCCAGTTCCAAACGTTCCAGATCGCCTCGAAGAACTTCGCCTTGTCGTTCAGGTACTGTAGATACCAGGCGTGCTCCCACGCGTCGAGCACCATGATGGGCACGCCGCCCATCGTGTTCTCCGACTGGTGGTCGTGGATCTGCGTCGTCACCAGGCGCTTGGCGAGCGGATCCCAGCTCAGCGCCGCCCAGCCCGAGCCCATGATGGTCATCGCGCAATTGGTGAACTGCGCCTTGAACCCGGCGAACGAGCCGAAGTCCTTGGTCAGCTGCTGGCCCAGCTCGCCGGCCGGCTCGCCGCCGCCCTTGGGCGTCAGGTTCTGCCAGAACAGCGAGTGCATCACGTGCCCCGAGAGGTGAAAGCCGAGCGCCTTCTCCAGCGCGCCGATGCGCGTGAAGTCGTTCTTGGCGCGCGCCTCCTCGAGCCCCTCGATCGCCTTGTTGGCGCCGCCGACGTACGCGGCGTGATGCTTGTCGTGGTGCAGCTGCATGATCTTGCCGCTGACGTGCGGCTCGAGCGCACCGTAGTCGTAGCGAAGTTCAGGAAGTGTGTATTTGGCCATGGCGGGCATCATAGTGCTCCCGCTGCCAGTATCAAGCGTCACTCAGCTACAGCTGCCAATTTCCTGAGCCCCGGCGTACTGCTTCGTCGAGAACGAGCCGCAGGACGTGCTGCTCGGGCAGCCGCCGCTGACGCCGACGTCGCAGAATCGCTCGCACTCGAAGAAGGTGCTGAAGATACTGACGCAGCCGTAGCCGGGCGCGCACTTGGTCTGATCGGGGTTGCTACCGTTCGAGCAGTCGGCGCCCTGGGTGCCCGACGCCGTCGTCGGGCCGAGGCAGGTGCTGATGCGGCCGTTCGCCGCCGAGTTGGGTTCGCAGGCGACGTTGGGCCCGCACGGCGAGAAGCCGCCCGTGCTGCTGGTCGGGTTCACCGGATCGCAGAACTGCGTGCAGACGTTCATGCCGGGGATGGCGGTTCCGCCGGCATTGTTGACTCCGAAGCAGCCGCGATACGCGCCCGGGCAGTCGGTGGTGGTTCCGCAGAACGGCATACAGACGCCGTTGACGCAGGTCCGCCCCTTGGCGCACTGCGAGTCGCCGTTGCCGGTGCAGTTGTTGTAGTCGCCGGTGGTGCCGACGGGCGCGCACTGCGCCTTGCCGGTCGTCGTGTCCTCGACGTTGCAGTTCTGCCCGCCGGCGCAGCCGCACTGCGGGAAGATGGCGCACAGCGAGGTCGGCACGTTGAGCGGCGTGCAGGCAGCCATGGCCATGTCCGCGGGCGGCGCCATCGCCATGTCCGCGGGCGGCGCCATCGCCATATCCTGGGTCACGCCGCCACCGCCGCCGCCGCCGCCGCCGCCCACGCCACCGCCGCCACCACCGCCGCCGCCACCGCCGGCGATCGCCATGTCCGCGTCGCCGCCATTACCGCCCGTGCCGTCGCCAGCGAGATCGGGGAGGACAAGCCGCCCGGATCGTTCGCCGCGTTTTTCGGCGAGGCACACCCCGCGACGACGAGAGCTACGACGGCAAATGCGATTTTCACGACGACGCTCCTACAACTGCCTGGTATGGCGCGGAGCGTACAGAATCGTCAGCGAAAAGTCATCCCCTCGTCAGCCTAGGTTGCAGACGCGCTGGTTGGACGCCGCGTTCACCCCGCAATAGGTGCCGGGCAGGCATTCCGGGGCCGAGTCCGGCGTTCCGTTATTCATGCAGGCGCCGGTGACGCCGGCCGGGCAGTGGCAGGTCGTGTAGCACCGATGGTTGGCGTCGCATGCGTACTGATTGCAGTTGACGCTGTCCGTGCAGGTCCCCGACGAGCAATCGGGCGCGAGGTTGATGCGGTGTCCCGCCGCGTCCTTGCCCTCCACGCACGCCTGTTTGGTGCACTCCACGTTGCAACAGATGTCGATTCCCTTGACGGTCAGATCGCAGAAGTCGCTGGCGCAGGCTGCCGGATCGGCCGCCTTGCACTGCGAGCCGTCGGGCTGCCCGCAGCGCTTGTTGCCGTCGCAGGCGAGGTTGTCGTTGGCGCACTGAGTCACCGTCGCGCACTGCGTGAGGCAGGCGTCGTCCACCGCCGACGACCCGCTCGCCTGGCAGGCATACGGATCGCACGCCACCTGGGCGCCGGCCGCCCCGACGTTGCCATTGCCATCGCAGAACGTCGCGCCCGTCAAGAGGTCGCGACCACTGCAGGTCGCCTTGACGACCTTGGTCGTCGCCGGCGGCACCGTACAGCTGGTGCGGGAGCTGCTCGTGCATGAGCCACCGCAGGTGGGGGTGCCCGCGCCCAGGCAGGCGGGCCCATGATGCGGCTGCCCGCTCACCACCGGCGAGCAGCTCCCCTGCTTGGTCGGCAGGTCGCACGCCTCGCACGCCCCGCCGCACGCCTGGTTGCAGCAAAAGCCGTCGGCGCAGGTGAGCCCGCCCTGGCACTCGCCACAACCTGCCACCTTGCAGTCGCCGCCGGCGGCCAGGTTGCACGTGCCCGCTTGGGCCTTGCGCGCCTGGCAGTCGCCGTTGTCGTCGCAGTAGGCGCCGACGCCGGTCTGGGCGCAGTCGCTGTCCTGGGCGCACTTGCCGAGGCAGGTCTTGCCGTCGCTGGCGCAGTTGGTGCCGCCGGCGCAAGTGGCCGGCGACGCCGCCGTGCAGGCGCCGCTCTGGCAGGTGTGCTTGGTGAGCTGGTTGCCGCTGCACATATCGATGCCGCAGGCGGTGGCGTTCGGCTTGGCGCAGCTCCCCGTGCCGTTGCAGGTCGCCGCCTGGCACTCATCGGTCGTCGCCGGGCAATAGGCGTGCGGGTCGCTGCCCGCATCGACGACGACGCAGGTGCCCGACGGCGCCGAGCAGTGCATGCAGCCGCCGCACGCGGCCGCCGGCTCGTCGCAGCAGACGTGATCGGTGCAGAAGAGGCCGGCGCGGCAGACGCGGCAGGCGGCGCTCTTGCACTCGCCGCCCGCGTCGGCGTTGCAGGCCGCGCCCTGCGCCTTGCGCGCCTGGCAGTGGGCAGTCGCGTCGCAGAAGAAGTCGGCCTGGCAGTCGCTGTCGGCGCCACAGCTGGTCCCGCAGCTGGTCGTGCTCGCGCACTGGTAGCCGCCGTCGCACGCGGCGGCCGGCAGGTCGCTGCACTGGCCCTGGTCGCACGCGCGCACCGTCAGCATGCCGCCCGCGCAGCTGGTGCCGCAATCGCCGGCGACGGTGCAGGCGCCCGGCGGCCCCATGTCGGGCGGCGCGCCGCCGGTGCCGAAGTGCAGGATGGTGCCGACCCGCCCGGCAGCGTAGACGCTGGCCGGCCCGCTGCCGTCGACGGTAAGGAGCGGATCGCGCGTGCCCGACTCCTGCACGGCCCAGGCGCCGTCGCCCGCCGAATGCAGGATGAGGCCGTAGTCGCCGACCGCGTAGACGTCGCCGGGGCCGCCGGCCCACACGGCGTAGAGATCGTACGGCTGCGGCGACGGCTGCATCGTCAGCGCGCCGTCGCTGCCGAGGTGCGCCAGCGTGCCGCCGCGCCCGGCGAAGTAGACGTCCCCGGGGCCGCTGCCGCCGACTGCGAGAAGATCGGCGCCGGCGCCGTCGGGCGCCGCCGGCCCGCTGCGCCAGGCGCTGCCGTCGTAGTGCAGGATGGTGAAGCCGGCGCCGACCGCCCAGACGTCGGCCGCGCTCGTGCCCCACACCGCCGACAGCTCGCCCCCCGTCGACGCCAACGGGTCGGCGCGCCACATGCCCGACGGCGCGCGGTGCAGGATCGTCGCCGTGCCGGCGCCCGTGCGCCCGACGGCCCACAGCTCGCCGCCGATCCCCCACACCCCCGACAGCCGCTGCGACGACGGCGCGCCCGGGTCCGCCGCCCAGCCGGCGGCGGTGCGATGCAGCACCACGCCGCCGGCACCGACGGCCCACAGGTCGACCGCGCTCGTGCCCCACAACCCCAACAGCGTGTGCGACGGATTCGAACGTCTCATCCACGACGTCGCCGCCGCCCGCCGGCACGTGCAGGATGACGCCATGCTCGCCGACGCCGAAGACGTCGCCGTCGGGCGTGGTGAAGACGCCATGCACCGTCGTCGACACCGGAGACGGGGTGGGCGTCCAATCGGAGACGCCGATCGCCTGCGTCGCCCCCGGCGGGTTGTCGTAGCAAGTGCCCTCCTGGCAGAACTGGCTGGCGCTGCACGATCCCGCCGGCGTCAGCGCCACGCCCGTCGACGACACGATGAACTGCGTGCCCGAGTTGCAGTCGATCTTGCCCTCCATGCCCTGCTTGTAGGCGGGCAGGATCGCGTTGTTGACCTCGGGTGCGCGGCACACGCCCTCGACGCAGCTCTGCCCGCTCGGGCAGTGCGCCCCGGTCGTCTCGTCGCACTCGCCGACCAGGGTCATGCGCAGGAACAGCGTCTTGCCGCCCACGGGCGACAGCACCGACTCGCGCTTGAGGATCTCCTGCCCGCCGAGCGAGCCGGTGAAGTCCGCCTGCAGCGATGGCTCGGCGCCGTCGGTGTAGACGCCGAACGACCCCGGCAGCTCGTAGAGGCCGGCCGGCACGTCGGCGAGATCCCACTCCTGGCTCACCTCGATCACCTGCGACGGCGCATTGAACACCTTGAACGCGACATGATCGATCTGCCCCTTGGCCTTCAAGTCGGTGGCGAAGCCGAACATGAGCTCGGTGCGCCCCTTGCAACCGACCTGCGCGACCGCCGCGACCAACAACGAAGCAATCCACAGACGACGCATGTTCCCCCTCACTACTGCACGTGCGACGCGCCGGTCGGCAGCGTTCCCGTGATCGGCGACGGCTGGCTCAAGCTCACGCCCACGCCCGTGGCCACCGCGCCGGCGACGACGGCGGTGACCGGAACCCAGAAGTACCACTTCTCGTAGAACCGGCTCTTCCTGACGACGACCGGCCTGGTCAGCTCGATCGGCACCTGCCGGCTCTGCCCCGCGGTGACCACCAGCTCCCCCTGATACGACGTGTAGCCCGCCAGCTGCACCGACAGCGTGTGGCCACCGAGCGGCAGCTCGAGCTCGACCGGCCCGGGCCCGCGCGGCTTGTCGTCGATGATGACCTCGGCCAGCGGCGGCTTGACCACCACGCGCACCCTGCCGGTCGTCGGGATCTTCTCCAGGCTCACCGTCAGCGTCAGCGGCTGACCGGCGACCACCTTGAGCTCCTGCTTGGCCGGCTTGTACCCCGCGGCGGCGAAGTCGAAGGTGTGCATGCCGGCGGCCACGCCGTAGCTACCGAGCGTCGGCGCCCGGCCGAGCTCGCGCCCGTCGAGCGTGACCGTGGTGCCGGCCGGCGTCACCGCGAAGGTCACCGTCGCCAACAGCGCCTGCATCTCGCTGATGAGCTGCGTGACCTCGGCCCGCTTGTCCTTGGGGACCTTCTGCGCGTCGACCAGGTACTTGCGCAAGGAGGTCAGCGCCTCGTCGTAGAGATAGAGCGACTTCTGCGTCAGCCCGATGTTGTAGAGCACGCCCGCCGACGGATGGATCTGGTACGACGCCTCGAACTCGGCCAGCGCGCCGCCGAAGTCGCCGTCGTTGAACAGCGCCACCGCCTGCTCGAAGTGGCGCTTGGCCTCGGCGAGCTGCGGATCGGCCTTGGCCGCCGCCCCCGCTTTCGGCTTGCCTGCCACACCCACGCTCCCGAGGAGCACGATCGTGATGACCATCGAAACGAACCGCATGTCCCCTACTCCGTCGGAAAATCGGTGATGAGCTTGCCCTTGGTGCCCTTGTAGACGGGCTTGCCGTCGTCGGCGACGGGCTTGTGCGCCGCCGGCGCCGCCGGCTTCGCCGCCACGCGGCCGAGCTCGACGTCGACGGTGCGGTCGCGATCGAACGAGATCCACTGCGCCTCGCTCTTGTGCCCCGGCGCGCGCGCCTCCAGCTTGTGCCGCGCGTCCGAGCGGGCAAAGCGCGCGTCGAACGGATTGGCGATCGGCGCATCGTCGAGAAACAGCTGCGCCGCCGCCGGCTGCACCCGCACCTGCACCCGCACCTCGGCCGGCGCCGGCGCCTTGTCGGGTACGGGCGGCGCGACCCGCTGCGACGCGGGCGCCGGCGCCGCGGCGCGCGGCTGCGGCTGCGGCTCGCCCGCCGGCGGCCGGCTCTTCCACACCAGCGTCGCCGCGACGCCGACCAGCGCCAGCGCCCCCAGCGCCACCCACGCCCCGCCGCTCCACTTGCGCGCGGCCGGAAGCGGCGTGCGCCGCACCGCCTCCGCCGCGACGTTGCCGCCGATGGTGTCGAGGTTCGACTTCAACGACGGCACCTCCCAGCTCGTCCCCGGCGCCGTCCCCGATCCCTCGAGCGTCGCATACTGCCCGGACGGGTCGCCGATGGCGGCCAACATCTCCGACACCTGCTGAAAGCGCGCCTCCGGGCTCTTCTCCATGGCGCGCGCGACCACCTGCCCCAGGTGCGGCGGCAGCCCCGGCACCCGCTCGCCGAGCGGCACCGGCTGCTGCGTCATGTGCGCCAGCAGGAGGTTGCCCAGGCCGTCCGCCTCGAACGGCAGCGACCCCGAGAACATCTGGTAGATCATGACGCCCAGCGAGTAGATGTCGCTGCGGTGGTCGACGGCGCTGCCCGCGGCACTGCTCGGGCGACATGTACGACGGCGTGCCCATCAGCGCGCCGGTCTTGCGTCTTCATGCCCGGCTCGAGCTGCGCCTGCGACAGCTTGGCGATGCCGAAGTCGAGCACCTTGACGAAGCTCTGGTCGTCGCTGCCGCGCTTGACCAGGATGACGTTGTCGGGCTTGAGATCGCGGTGGACGATGCCGGCGGCGTGCGCAGCGCCGAGCGCGCGGCCGACGCCGTTGACGATGTGCAGCGTGCGCCGGATGCCGAGCGGCCCCTGCCGGAGCAGCTGGGTCAGCGCTCGCCCTCGAGGAACTCCATGACGAGATAGGAGGTGCCGTCGGTCAGCTCACCGAAGTCGAGCACCTCGACGATGTGCTCGTTGCGGATCTCCGACGCGCGCGCGCTTCGTTGAAGAAGCGCGTCACCGCCTGCGCATTGGCCGACAGCTCGCGCAGGAGCACCTTGATCGCGACCTTGCGGCCGATGCGCGGGTGCTCGGCGAGATAGACGGCGCCCATGCCGCCCTCGCCGAGCTGGCGCGAAATTACGTAATTTCCGACGGATTGGCCGATCATTCCGGACGGAGTTATCGGCGAATGTGGGGAAAAGTTGCGTGACTTGGCGCACGCCTCGCCGATTTTCGCTAGAAGCGATCGAGGAGCGAGTCGCCGAGACCCTTCTGATCGATCTTGCCGAACCAGATGCTCCAGGTGGCCTTCATGAAGTCTTCGCCGGGCACGGTCGCCGAGCCAGCCGGGCTGGTGATGGTGGTGGTCTTGTGGGCGGCGTCGTACTTGATGGTGACGTTGTCGCCCTCCTTGAGCTCCTTGGTGATCGAGTCGACGAAGGGGTCGATCTTGGCGGCGTCGCCATATCCGTTCTTGGCGTAGGCTTCGCGCAGCGCATCGCGAATCTTCTCGGCGCCGACGGAGCGGAGCATCTTCCAGCTGATGCGCTTGTCGACGTCGGCGTCGATGACCGCCTGCTTCGACTTCTGCGGCGGCAGATCCTTCATGTAGTGGTCGATCGAATAGACCTTGATGTTGATGAAGGCGATCTTCTTGTAGCGGATGGCGTCGCCGGTGTGGAAGTAGCCGTCGTGATCGCGCTCGAGCGCGGATGCGGGCAGGGTGAAAAGACCGAGGGCGACCAGGGCGATGAGCGTGCGCATGAGGAATCCTCCCGCGGCGTGCCGTTACAAGCGGCGCGCCAGGATGTGACATCGATCGCAACCGCGAAATCATTAGATGGGGTGTGCGTGCCCTGGGGCAGGATGCCCCGAGGTGGCTTGAACGGGCGTCACCCACCTCGAGTCCCGGCACGATACGGAAGTAAGCGACGCGACAACGCTTTCATCGCGCGACGGGGACCACGCCCGCCCCGGGGTCACTACCCGATTGCACCATTTGCGCAGCTCCGATCACCATATCGAGCACTATTTGCCCAACGCTTGGGACATCTTTTGCCCACTGTGGGAAACGTCCGTGTGTCGGAAAGAAACATGAGCGAGTCGGTTCCCGCGCGGCTCCGAGGCGGTCGCGGTCATCGCCCAGTCACGGCGCCCACTTGCAGCTTTCGAACGGCGCCCTCGGCCGCTCGTCGAGCGGGCACGCCGGGTGCACAAGCGGTCGCGACAAAGGGAGACCGCCATGGCACCGACCAAGACGACGCACTCCAACGCGACCCTGTCCCTCCAGGCGGAGCAGCAGCTCTCCCGTCGCTGGATGCAGAAGGCCGACACCCGCGCCCTCTCCGAGTTGATCCATGCGCACGTCGGGCTGGTCATCAAGATCGCCACCGAGTTTCGCAACTCGGGCCCGTCCATGGAGGACCTGATCCAGGAGGGGCACGTCGGCCTGACCATCGCCGCGCGCCGCTTCGATCCGACCAAGGCGACGCGCCTGGCGACCTACGCGACCTACTGGATCCGCGCCTGCATGATGGAGTTCGTCGTGCGCTCGCACGGGCCGGTGCGCATCGGCACCACCCGCTCGCAGCGCAAGATCTTCTTCGGCCTCGGGCGCGCGCGCCGGCGCCTGGAGCGGGCCGGGCAGGCGGTGTCGGCCTCCGAGCTCGCCTAGATCCTCGGCGTGCCGGCTGCCGACGTCGAGCAGATGGCGACGCGACTGTCGGGGCACGACGTATCGCTCGATGCGCCGCGCAGCCAGGATGACGAACGGCGGCCGAGCGCGCTGCTCGCCAGCGACGGTCCTACCCAGGAAGATCTCTACGCCGACGGGCAGGAGGAGGGCTCGCGCCGCGCGCTCCTGCACCAGGCGCTCACCAAGCTCGATACGCGCGAACGGGCGATCCTGAAGGCGCGCCACATGACGGCGCGTCCAACGACGCTGGGTGCGCTCGGAAAGCGCTTCGGCATCTCGCGCGAGCGCGTGCGCCAGCTCGAGCTACGCGCAGTGGCCAAGCTGCGCGCCTTTTGCAACGGGGGCCCACTCGGCGTGCCTGCTGCGCTCGAGGGCCCGAGGGTGGGCGTCCGCGCGGCCGCTTGACGGAGGTGCTCGTGACCGCATTCGAAGAGCCTGAGATCGATGGTGACGCCGCGGCTCCGACGCCGGAGCGGCGGCGGGCGGGTGAGGCGCTCTCGGTCCTGATTGTCGACGACGACGTCAGCAACCTCGATTACCTGAGCGCGCTGGTGGAGTCGCTCGGCTATAGCCCGGAGACGGCGGCGAGCGGCCGCGATGCGCTCGGGCGGCTGGCGCAGCCGCCGCGTCCCGATCTGGTGGTCATCGACGTGGTCATGCCCGAGCTCGACGGCGTCGAGACGCTGCGGCGCTATCGCGCGGGCGGCGGCAAGGCGCCGGTGGTGATGTGCTCGGCGCTCGAGGAGTCGGAGACGGTGGTCAAGGCGATGCGCGCCGGCGCCACCGACTACATCACCAAGCCCTTCAACGCCGAGGAGCTGCGCGAGATCCTCGAGCGCGCCGCCGGACAATCGGGCAAGGCGCAGGCGGTGGCGACGCCGCCGGGCGGCGCCCGCGCGGCGCTCGGCACGGCGCCGTCGATGCGCGCCATCGACGAGCTCATCGACCGTATCGCCGACGCCGACGTGCCGGTGCTCATCACGGGCGAATCGGGCGTCGGCAAGGACGTGGTCGCGCGGCAGGTCCACGCCCGCTCGGCGCGCTCGGCGCGCGTGTTCATCAAGATCAACTGCGCCGCCCTGCCGGGCGAGCTGCTCGAGTCGGAGCTCTTCGGCCACGAGCGGGGCTCGTTCACCGGTGCGCAGAAGACCAAGCCGGGGCAGTTCGAGCTGGCTGACGGCGGCTCCCTGTTTCTCGACGAGATCGGCGAGATGCCGGTGTCGATGCAGGCCAAGCTGTTGCAGGCGCTGCAGGACGGCGAGTTCTACCGTGTCGGCGGCCAGCGCAAGATCAAGGTCGACACGCGCGTCCTGGTGGCTACCAACGTCGATCTCGCCCGGGCGATAGCGCGTGGCGCGTTCCGCGAGGATCTCTACTATCGACTGAACGTCGTCGAGGTAGCCATTCCACCTTTGCGCGAGCGGCGCGACGAGATCCCGGCCCTCATCGATCACTTCGCCGAAAAGTACGGCAAGCGCTATCAGCGGCCCATGGAGAGCATCCCCGACGAAGTGCGGCAGCGGCTCTATGCGTACGACTATCCGGGCAACATCCGCGAGCTCGAGAACCTGGTGCGCCGGCTCATCGTGCTGCGGGACCCGCGCTACATCCTGGGCGAGCTGCAGGCGCGCGGCGTCGCGACGCCGCCCGCGCCGGCGACGCAGCTCGCGCCGGCCCCGACGGAGCCGGGCTATCAGAACCCGTCGTTCGCGCGACCGCCGACGGCGCTTCCGATGACCTACGGCTATCCGCCGCCGCTCGGCGGCGCGCTCGAGCCGGGCCTCATGCACGTGTCGGTGCGCTACGAGATTCCGCACGCGCCGCCGGGGCAGATCGACGACGAGTACACGATCGACCTCAAGGCGCTCGGCCGCCGGGCAGCGGACGCCGCCGAGCGCGAGGCGATCATCATCATGCTGCGCCACACCGGCGGCAACAAGCGCGAGGCGGCCGAGCGGCTCAGCATCAGCTACAAGGCCATCCTCTACAAGATCCGCGAATTTGGCATCGGGCGCCCGCGCAATCGGCGACCGGCACCGCCGCCGCCCGCCCTCGCGCCGGCGGCGCAGGCGCCCGCTCTCGCGCCGGCGGAGCCGGCGCCCGCCCTCGCGCCGGCGGCGCAGGCGCCCGCCGGCGGCGGTGCGGCCGCGGCGCCCTCCGAGGATCTCGCGGTCGCCGGCTAGTTTTTGCTACAGTCCGGCGCATGGCCGACGACGACTTCCAGCTCCCCAAGCCCGAGCCGAAAGAGATCGACGAGAAGCTCTCGCTGCAGCTGCGGCACCTCGCCGAAGACGCCGTGCTGCGCGGCCAGCCGAACGGCGAAGAGCGCTGCGACAACTGCCTCTACTACATCGAGCCCGAGCAGAAAATTTCGTATTGCTGGCACCCCAAGCTGCGGATCCTCGTCGGCGCGCAGTGGTGGTGCCAGTGGTGGGAGAAGCAGGAAGACTAGGAGCGCGAGCGATGCGCGCACCGCTGGTTGCTTGCCTTGTCGTCGCCGCGCTGGCGCGGCCGGCGCGCGCCGAGGATCTGGCCGCGCACGCGGCGCGCCTCGTCGCCAGCGCCATCGTCGTCGACACGCACGAGGACGTGCCTTGGGAGCTGCACGAGAAGTGGGCCGATCTCGCCGTCGCCGGGGCGACCAAGCACGTCGACCTCCCGCGGCTACGGCGCGGCGGCGCCGGCGCGCTCTTCTTCGCGCTGTTCACACCGGGGGCGCTCGCCGACAAGGGGCAGGCAGCGCATGTGGCCTTCGAGCTCTCCGATCTGGTCGATCGCGTCGTCGCCGCGCACCCGCGCGAGCTGGCCGCCGCTGGATCGGTGGCCGAGATCCGGGCCGCCCATAGAAGCGGTCGGATCGCCATCTTGAAGGGCATCGAGGGCGGCCACGCCATCGAGGACTCGCTCGGGCTTCTGCGCCAGTTCTATCGGCTCGGCGTGCGCTACATGACGCTGACGCACACCAACTCGAACGATTGGGCCGACTCGCTCGGCAACTTCGCCGACCCCGCCTACGACCCGGCCAAGTGGCGCAAGCACGGCGGGCTGACCCCCTTCGGCAAGCAGGTCGTCGCCGAGATGAACCGGCTCGGCATGGCCGTCGACGTCTCGCACGTCTCGCCGGAGACGCTGCGCGACGTGCTGGCGGTGACCACGGCGCCGCCCTTCGCGTCGCACTCGTCGTGTCGCGCGCTCACCGACAACCCGCGCAACCTCACCGACGAGCAGATCCGCGCCATCGCGGCCAAGGGCGGCGTGGTGATGATCAACGCCAGCTCGTCGTTCCTCGACGATGCGGGGCTGGCGGCGGTGCGCAAGAAGCCGGAGGCCGAGTACCACACGACGCTGTCCCGCTACGCCGATCACATCGAGCACGCGCTCAAGCTCGCACCCGGCGCCGTCGGGCTCGGCACCGACTTCGACGGCATCGACGACCCGCCGAAGGACTTCGCCGACGTCTCCTACTTCGGCAAGCTCGCCGAGGAGCTCTTGCGCCGCGGCCACAGTGACGACGAGGTGCGCGGGGTCCTGGGCGAGAGCTTCCTCCGCTACTTCGCGCGCGTCGAAAAGGCGGCATCAGCCCGCTAGCCACCCGCATGGAGCCCGCCCCCGGGGCCGGACGACCCCCTGGCTTCTGTGCGGCTGCGAGGTCGCCAGGGCGCACCTCGTCGACGGCGCGCGAAAGACCGATTCGCTCTACGGCGCGTGCGATGCATCCGCGTCGGGCATGCGTCGAATGATTGCAATTGCGGCCTGCTTGATCGGCCTCGGTGCGCTCATGTCGGCCTGCGAAGGGGTGTATGCCTATTCCGACGACGACTACGCCGGCTACCCGTATTACTACGATACGTATGGGTATTACGGGCCGGGCTGGGGCTACGGCTATTACGGCGCGCCCTACTACGGGTACCGCCACGGCGGAGCGCACGAACGCTACGAAGCGCACGAGCACTACGGCTATGGCCGTGGCTTGAACTTCGCCGGCCCGGGCTTCACACGTGGCAGCGGTGGCTTCCACGGCGGGGGCCCCCACGGCGGCGGCTTCCACGGCGGCGGCTTCCACGGCGGCGGCGGCTTCCACGGCGGCGGCGGCGGCTTCCACGGCGGCGGCGGCTTCCACGGCGGCGGCGGCGGCTTCCACGGCGGCGGCGGCGGCTTCCACGGCGGCGGCGGCGGCGGGCACCGCTGAAGCAGGCACCAGGCAACGACCGCGTCGTCCGCGACAGCGTCGAGGACGAGCCGCGCGCCCCTGCCTGCCGGCGACGAATCGTCCTGCTGCGCGACGAGCCGCGGGGTTAGTCGTCGTCGTCGTCGCGGTCGAGCTGGTTCGGCTGCGCCAGCGTCGGCAGCTCGGCGTCCTTGCCCTTGACCGCCTTCCACAGGATGCGCGTCAGGTCGGCCTGGTCGGGCTTGGTGAAGTCAATCTTCGCCGACTCCGCCGCCAACGGCGCGTCGGCGCTGTTGTAGGCCACCGGCGTGCGCCGCGGCAGGTGGGTCCAGGGCGAGAAGTCGGGCTTGTCGGTGAACAGCTCGTACATCGCCGCCGCGTGGGCGTCGTTGAGGTTCATCGGCCCGACGCCGAGGATGAGCTCGATGGTGTGATAGACCGACCCCAGATCGAACTCGGTGGACGAGTGGTAGCCGCGCTTGACCCACGGCGACGCGACCAGGCAGATCGATCGGTGCTCCTCGACGTGGTCGAGCGTCCCGCCCGGATCGTCCTCGACGACGAACACCACCGACGACTTCCACAGCGGCGTGTGCGACAGCCCCTCGATGAACTTGCCGGTCGCCTCGTCGTTGTCGGCGATCATCGACTGCGGTGTCTGCGCCCCGGGAGAGGTGCCGTTGGTGTGATCGTTCGGCAGGAGGAAATAGGTGAAGGGCTCGACGGGCAGGTGCGGGTCGTTGAGGTTGGTCAGCACGTAGTCGACCTTGTCGAGGTCGTCGATCGAGGTGTTGAAGAAGACTCCGGGAAACCCGGGATCGGCGAGGGTCTGTGCGTCGCCGGTGTTCGTGATCTCGCCGTAGTTGTGGTACGCCACGCCGGCTTCGTCGAGGTGGTGCCAGATGCTGCCCGATCCCGGCGTCGCCAGGCGGGAGAGGTTGCCGGCCGGGCCCCAGGGCGCGGGGAGCAGGTAGGCGCGGCCGTAATCGTCGGAGTGCGACCAGGACTTCTCGGTGTAGTCGTTGGCGATGCAGCCCGTGGTCCACTCGTGGCCCTGCACCGACAGCTCGGCGTGCGAGTAGAAGTTGTCGAGGATGACGAAGCTCTTGGCCAGCGCGTGCGCGTTGGGCGTGACGTCGTCACCGAACATGGTGAGGTCGGACTTGCCGTTGCCGCCCGCCAGATCGCCGAATAGCCCGTCGTAGGTCTTGTTCTCGCGCACCACCAGGAACACGTGGGTGATGGCGGCCGGCGCGCCGATGGCGGCCGGCACCGCGAACTTCTGCGGCGCGCCAGGCGTGCAGCTGAGCGGTGCCTCGAAGGTGTGCTGGCGATCGAGGTTGGCGGCGACGGTGGCGCTGCCGGCGCGCAGATCGTCGTCGCTCGGGCGCGGCACCACCTGCAGCGTGCCGTCGGCGTAGTCGGGCTCGGGCGTGCCGTCGCGCGGGCCGCGGCCGAGCCCGCGCGCCGAGGCGATGACCAGCGTGCCGTCACTGGTGACGCCGACCGCCGTCGGGTACCAGGCGGTCGGCACCTTGCCGATGATGGCGAGGGTGTCGAGATCGAGGGCGACCACCGAGTTCTCGCCGGCGTTCGCGACGTAGATGCGTCCCGCTCCGAGCGCGCCCGCGGGCTCGACGGCGATGGCGTTCGGCGTGGCGCCGAGGATCATGCCCGACGTCGCCGGCAGCGACTTGACGGTGCGCGCCGCGGCGTCGACGATCGACAGCGTGTCGGCGTCGGCGTTCGACACCAGGAGCTTGCCGGCGACCAGAAGCTCGGCCTCCGACGCCTTGCCCGTCGAGATCACCGCCGGCGCCGCTACCGGGTTGGTCGGATCGGTGACGTCGACCGCGACCACGCCATCGCCGCCCGCCCCGTCGCCGCCCCACAACGAGACGAAGGCGGTGTGCGACGCCTCGTCGACCGCGACGTCGAAGGCGCCGACGCCGGGGAGCTGCGCCCGCCCGATCTCGGCGCCGTAGTTGGCGCCCGCCTGCAGGCTCATGATCGCCAGCGTGTTGTCGGTCTGGTTGGCGACGTACAGCAGCGTCTCGTCGGCGGAGAGCGCCAGGCCCGTCGGCACGCGCTGGCCGGCGGCGTCGTAGTAGAGCTTGAGACCGAGCGCGTCGTTCGCCGTCAGCACCGGCGGCGTGCCGGCGATGTCGAACACCTGCACCGTGTTGTAGTGCATCGCCGGCGGCAGGCTGTCGTCGGCGGGGTCGTAGCCGCCGTTCGACACGTAGACGCGCGAGCCGTCCTTGGTGACGGCCAGGCCGTAGAACAGCCCGGGCGTGTGCTTGGAGCGCGCCGTCAGCGGATACGACACCTGCGACGCGACCGCCTGGAGCGGATCGGTCGCGTGCAGATCGACGACGCGCAGCGCCTGGTCATCCTGTGCGTCGTCGGTGACGAGCGCGTAGCGATCGCCGGGCAGGATGCGCAGCGCGATGGGGTAGCCGCCCATCGCCAACAGCGTGCCGGCCGGCGTGATCAGGCGGCCGCCGGGGAGGATCGCGCTGGCGGCGCTGGAGTGCCCGGGGGGCAGCGACGCCTCGGCGGGCGGCGCGCCGGCCGTGCAGTTGGCGACGAAGGCGTCGTCGTGGTTGCAGCCGGCAACAGCGGCAAGAGCGGAGAAGATCACGGCGAAACGCATCGCCGGCACGATAGCATTTCGCTCCGCCGCGGGTCGGGCGATCAACAAAGTTTGAGGGGAGCCGGGGGCAGGACCACGACCGGCGCTAGCGGGTCATGGCTGCCAGCACCCGCCGCGGCCCGGCGAACGGATTGCGCCCGTGCATACACAGGAGGTTGTCGATCCAGAGCACGTCGCCCGGCTGCCAGTGGAAGGTGACCGTCTGCCCCTCCAGCACATCGAACAGGTGCTCGATCACCGCCGGCTCGATCTCGCCGCCGTCGCCGTAGCAGGCGTCCTGGGTCCGCGTCTCGCGACGGAGGAAGAACAGCTGCGCCATGAGGTAGCGCCGCCAGCCGAGATAACGGCGGTTGAGCCGGAACAGGTGCGCGAAATTGAACCACGCCGTCTCACCGGTCTCGGGGTGGGCCATCACCGCCGGGCGAACCAGCTCCATCACCAGTCGCCCCGACGGTAGCCAGTGCACCTGGGCGCCGAGCTCGCGACAGCGCGCCTCGGCCTGCCGGGGATCGTCGGTCTCGAAGGTCTCCATCCAGCTCTTGGTCACTCGCTGCACCCGCTCGACGAGCGAGAAGAGGCGACTCGGTCCATGAAAGCTGCAGCGATAGCGCACCCGCCGCTCGACGAACCGTCGACGCACGCTCGGGTCGATGGCGGCATGAACCTGGCGCGCGTCGGCCAGCACCGTCTCGCCCCCCGTCAGCGGCGCGGTCTGGCAGGCAAACCAGAGATGGCGCGGGAACCAATCGGTGTAGGCCAGCTCGCTGTGCAGCGGGATGCGCACGTCGGGCGGCAGCTCGGTCGAGGTGTAGACGTCGTCGTGGACGTTCGTGCGCGGCGAGCTGCCGCCGAGGTAGCGCATGGTCGCCTCCCGCGCCGCGGCGGTCAGCCGCGCCACGGCCGTCGCGTCGATGCCGCCGAAGCCGCGGAACAGCAGCGCGCCGTGGCGCAGCTGCAGGGCGTGCAGGCTGTCGCGCCGCTCGGCGACGAAAGCGACCAGGTCGGACGCGTCGGCCGGACCGCGCGCACGGATGGTGAGCGGCAGCGACGAAGGCATCGCCAGCTCCGCAATATCGGCCAACGGATCGGAGCCCATGTCTGACTGCTGAGATCGTAGGCGGCGGCACCGATCGCGCAATCGGCGGGGTGTGGTACGTATGCGACCCGTCGGAGATCTTCAGCGCCGGAGGGCGACGACCAGCGTGATCCCGCCCGCCAGCACCAGCGCGCCCCCCGCCGACAACAGAACGATCCCAGCCGTCTGGGCACGATCGCCTTCGTCGAAGATCGCCTGATCCGCGGCCGTCCACGGCATACCCGATTGCGCCACGCGGTGCAGCTTGCCCCCGTCCGACGACGACAGGCCGAGCATGCCCGCACCGACCGCGCACGCCGCCACGCCGAGCCCCGCCACCGTCACGCCCCCCAGCTCGAGCGCGCGCTTCGACGGCCGCCGATCGGCTCGAGTCGGTGGTGGCGGCGGCGACGGCGGCGGCGGCGTGGTGACCGGCGGCGGCGTGGCCGCGGCTCTATGCTGCTCGTCGATCGCGTGCTTCATCTCGTCGATCTTCGTGTTGACGTCGTCGAGGTTGGGCGGGTTCGGATCGGCGCGCAGGTACGTGTTGTAGAAGTAGAGCGCCGATTCGAAGTCCTTCTTGAGCCGATAGGCCTGCGCGATGTTGAACAGCAAGCGCGGCGCCTTGGACAGCTCGTAGGACTGCTTGAACTCGACGATCGCGTCGTCGAACTCGGCGAGGTTGTACTTGGCCAGGCCTCGCTCGTAGTGGTCGCGCGCGGGATCGGACGCTGGTGGCGCAGCTGCCGCCGGCAGCGCGACCGCCGCGAGCAGCAAGACGAGGAGGCGCATCCGCCTCCATCTTATCCCTATCGGGCGGAGCTAGAAAGGATCGAGCGTATAATCGCCGCCGGGTTGCTTGGCGGCGGGCTTGGCGGCGGGCTCGGCGTCGGGCTTGGCGGCGGGCTCGGCAGCCGCCGGCGGCGTCTGGCTCGCCGACGTCGCGCGCGGCGGCAGCGCCACGCGCCTGCCGGGCGCGCTCAGCGTCGGGCGCACCTCCGCGGTCGCGCCCTCAGCGACGCGTACCTTTTCGCTCCAAACGAGCGTGTGCGGCGCCGCCACCACCAGGCGATGTTCGCCGGCCGGCACCTCGATGCGCAGCGGCGCGCCGACCGAAACGTATTCCTCGCCGTCGACGCCCACGTGGGAGCCGGCCGGCGCCCGCACCACCAGCGTCGAGCGCCGCACCACCGGCGGCGGCGCGGAGGGAGGCGCCGTCGGAGCCGCCGTCGGTGCAGCCGGCGGCGGCGCCACCGCCGGCGCGCTCACGACCGGCACCTCGTGCCTGCCCGTCGTCACGTAACCGGTGACGCCCGACGCGATCACGACGGCCGCGACGCCGCCGCCGATGAGCCACGACGTCCAGCGCCTCTGGGGCTGCGGCCGTGGTCCCGAAGGGACGCCCATCGTGGGCGTGATCGATCGCTGAGCGGCGTCGAACAGCGCGCGCACCTGCAGCAGCGAAGGCCGCCCGTCAGGCTCCTTCGACAGCATCTGCAAGAGGATCCGCTCCAGCCCCACCGGCATCGTCGCCCACAGCGTTCGCGGCGCCGGCGGCGCAGCGGCGAGGTGCATCGCCAGGATGTCGATCGCCGTGTCGGCCACGAACGGCAGGCGCCCGAGCAGCATCTCGTAGGCGAGACAGCCGAGCGCGTAGATGTCGGTACGGTGATCGACGTTCTTGCCGCGCGCCTGCTCGGGCGACATATAGCCTGCCGTTCCCATCGCCACGCCCGAGCGCGTCTTGGGTACGCTGGCGTCCGAGTCGGCGAGCTTGGCGATGCCGAAGTCGAGCAGCTTGACGCGCACGCTCTCGCCGCGCTCGTCGATGACGATGTTGTCGGGCTTCAGATCGCGGTGGACGACGCCCTTTTCGTGCGCCGCCTCGAGCGCGTCGACGATCTGCGTGAGCACGTCGAGCGCGCGCGGCACCGGCATGCGCCCGCGGGCGAGGCGCTCGCTCAACGTCTCGCCCTGCAGGCACTCCATCACCAGATACGCGCGCCCGTCGGGCAGCACGCCGAAGGCAAAGATGTCGACGAGGTTCGGGTGCCCGATCTGATTGACCGTGCGCGCCTCGTTGATGAAGCGCTCCACCGCGTGCAGATCCGCGCATAGCCGGCGCGAGATCACCTTGATCGCGACCTTCTTGCCGATGAGCGGATGCGTGGCCGAGAAGACCGTCGCCATGCCGCCTTCGCCGAGCTTGCCCTCGACGCAGTACTCGCCGATCATGGTGCCCGCGCGCAGGTCCTCTTCGCGCGGGATTCCGATCGGCGTGGTCAGCACCTCGCCCGACGCCGTGCGCGCCGCCGTCAGGACCGTCCCGTCCGTCGGGCAGACCCAATACTGATCGGGCCAGTCTTTACGACAACGGCTGCAGACCGCCATGCGCCTTAGACTCTACCATAGTGAGATAGCGTAATCACGCGACCGGAAATTCTGCATGAATCTGCGTACCTCGCTTGTCGGGAGGCGGTCCGTACTTGAAGGTTCCGCCGATCGCCCGGATTCGCTCCTGCATGCCGATGAGCCCATAGTGTCCATCACGCGCCGTGTCAGGCGACGACGGATCATAACGCATTCCGCGCCCGTCATCGGTGACGGTGACGGTCAACCGATCGGCATTGCGGTGCAGCGACACCTCGGCGCGCCGCGCATCGGCGTGGCGCACGACGTTGTTGAGCGCCTCCTGCACCAATCGATAGCAGGCGATCACTGCGTCGGAAGGGACGCGGTCGACCTCGCCCCGCACGTCGCACGCGATCTCGATGTGCGCGTGCTTGGCCATGCGCTCGACGAGCGCGCGCACCGCTTCGGCCAGACCGAGCTCGTCGAGGATCGCCGGACGCAGCTCGTGCGAGACGCGCCGCATCTCGGTCTGACACTGCGCCGCCAGCGCGCGCACGTCCTCGACGCGCGCCATCATCTCCTTGGGCGAATTGTCGTGCAGCAGCTGCAGCTCGATGTTCACGGCCGTCATGATCTGCCCCACGCCGTCATGCAGCTCGCGCGCAATCCGAGATCTTTGATCTTCCTCTGCGCGGATTAACTCTACGGCGAAGGCGTGGAGCTTCGAATTTCGCTCCGCCAGCTTCTCTTCGAGGCGGCGATTCCGCCGTGAAAGTCGATAGGTAGAAACCAATATGGCGACGTTCGAAAGAAAAAGTAGCGCCGCCGTCATTGCCGCTAGATAAACCCAACCGGTCACGGTGTAAGTGTAATCTTAAAGTGCTAAGGTAGGAACTATGAGAACGAGGGTTCTGCTAGTCGAAGATCACACGGTTGTCAGACAGGGTCTGCGCGCGCTCCTCGGAGCGTCGCCGGATCTCGAGGTCGTGGGCGAGGCGGCGGATGGTGTCGAAGCCGTACGATTGACGACCGAGCTCAAGCCCGACGTCGTAGTCATGGACCTCTCGCTGCCCGAGCTGCACGGCACCGAGGCGATCAAGCGCATCCGCGAAGGCTCGGACACCAAGGTGGTCGTGCTGTCGATGCACTCGTCGCCCGCCGTCGTGCAGCGCGCGCGTGAGGCCGGTTGCCACGGCTACGTCGTCAAAGGCGCCGACGTCTCGGAGCTGGCGCGCGCCATTCGCGGCGCGCTCGCCGGCCAACCGTATTACTCGTCGGAAGTGGTCGATGCGGCGTCCGCGTCCAACCCGATCGATCGATTGAGCGGGCGCGAGCGCGAGGTGCTGCAGCTCATCGCCGAGGGCAACACCAACAAGGCGATCGCGAACAAGCTCGGCATCAGCGTGCACACGGTCAACGCTCATCGCGTCAGCTTGATGTCGAAGCTCGACCTGCACGACGCGCAGGGGCTGACGCGCTTCGCGATCCGGCACGGCCTGGTCGACAGCAGCCAGTAGCGCGGCGCGGCCGCCAGCACGCCGCCGACAATCCTCGGGTCGCGTCGTAACACGATCGCGATCGATCAGCCCTCGACGCCCGGTCGAAGGTGCGGCTACGCGCGGCCTTCTCTTATGGAGTGTCGTGCGAGCAGCCGGCTCTCCGGAAACTGCGTCTATTGCCGCAACGGGACGCACAGTCGCCCTTTGGCGGCGCGGCTCTTTGGTGCACATAACCCGCCGCGCAATATTTTCGGTTGACACAGGCGCGTAAAAATTTATAGATGCGGCGCAAAACCGCGCCAATGAGACCACTCTTCCCCCCCTGGTCCAACACAGTCTTCCGTCTCGTGCTGATCGTATTGCAGGGAGGCGCTGCCGGCGGCTTATTGCTGCTGCTGCTCTACAAGCGCACCCCGCTGCAGACGCTCCAGAATGAGCCGGTCACGCAGCCCATCGAGTTCGACCATCGCCACCATGTGAGCGACGACGGCATCGACTGCCGTTATTGCCATCAGACGGTGGAGACGTCGTCTTCGGCGGGCTACCCCTCCACCAGCACCTGCATGAACTGCCACGCGCAGATCTGGAACCAGTCGCCGTACCTCGATCTGGTGCGCAAGGCCTACTTCTCGGGCCAGGCGATCGAGTGGAAGAAGGTCCACCGCCTCCCCGACTTCGTCTACTTCAACCACTCCATCCACGTCGCCAAGGGCGTCGGCTGCGTCACCTGTCACGGCCGCGTCGATCAGATGGCCGAGATCCGGCAGGGCCCGACGATGCAGATGGGCTGGTGCCTCGAATGCCACCGCGACCCGAAGCCGAACATCCGTCCCCACCAGTACATCACGGCGATGGTCGAACAGGCGCCGGGCCAGGGCACGATTGACGCAACGTTCTCCGAGTCCGGCTCGGGAACCGCGCAGAATCCGCAAACGATGAACGATGTCCATACCCGCACCTCCTGCACGACGTGCCACCGATGAGCAAACGAAAGCCCACGCCGCCGGTGCAGGGCCCGGGCTCCGACCAGTGGCGGAGCCCGGACGAGCACGATAATCCCGAGGCCGTCCGCGAAGCGGTTGCGCGCGAGTTTCCCGACGGGGCCAGCGAGCTCGACGGCACCTCGCGCCGCGAGTTCATGCAGTTGGTCGGTGGGACGCTGGCGCTCGCCGGCGTCGGCACCATGGCCGGCTGCAAGGACCCGCCCCAGAACGTCCGTGCGTACAACATCGAGCCGCCGGACGTCATTCCCGGCCGCCCGCTGCACTACGCCACCGCGCTCACCCACGCCGGCTTCGCGACCGGCGTGCTGGCGACGGCGTGGGAAGGCCGCCCCACCAAGATCGAAGGCAACCCCGAGCACCCGCTGACCAAGGGTGCCACCTCCTCGTTCGAGCAGGCGTCGATCCTCTCGCTCTACGACGACAAGCGGGCGTCCGAGATCAAGGAGCGCGGCAACGGCCGCAGCTGGAAGCAGCTGTGCCGCACCATCGACACGCACTCCGCCGAGCTCAAGAGCGACGGCGGGCAGAAGCTGGCGTTCCTCGTGGAGCCGTCGGCGTCGCCGCTGCTGGCGTCCTTGCAGAAGCGCATCGCCGCCGCCTTCCCCAAGGCGCGCTGGTTCGCGCACGCGCCGGTGTCGATGGACGAAGCGTACGAAGGCGCGCGCATCGCCTTCGGCCGCCCGCTCGAGACCCAGCTCGATCTCACCAAGGCCAAGGTGGTCGTCTCGCTCGACGCCGACTTCCTCGGCGGCTGGCCGTCGTGGCTGTCGGCGCAGCGCCAGTGGGCCGAGCGCCGCGCCCCGGGCGGCGACATGAGCCGGCTCTACGTCGCCGAGTCGATGCTGAGCTGTACGGGCATGATGGCGGATCACCGCCTGCGCTCGCGCAGCTTCGACATGGCGAAGCTCGCCCGCGCGCTCCATGCCGCCGTCTCGGGCGGCAGCGCCGAGGCCGGTGACGCCCGCGCGACCGCGTGGGTCGCCGCCGTCGCCAAGGATCTGCAGGGCGCTGGCGGCGAGGCTGCCGTGGTCGTCGGCCAGCGCCTGCCGGCCGCCGTGCACGCGCTCGGTCACGCCATCAACGCCGCCATCAAGTCGAGCGCGGTCAGCTACACGGCCGCGATCCTGCCCACCTACGAGAGCCTCTCGGCCCTCGCCGACGAGATCAAGGGCGGGCGCGTCGACACGCTGGTCATCACCGCCTGGAACCCGAGCTACTCGACTGCGGGCGACGTCGGCTTCGGGTCGCTCCTCGGCAAGGTGCCGAACGCGATCTACCTCGCCAACCACGAGGACGAGACCGCGTCCCAGGTGGCGTGGATCGTTCCCCGCGCCCACGAGCTCGAGAGCTGGGGCGACGGGCGCTCGGCCGACGGCACCGTCTCGCTGCAGCAGCCGATCATCGAGCCTCTGTTCCACGGCGTCAGCGTCGCCGAGCTGTGGTCGACCTTCCTCGGCGAAGGCGGCCTCGGCGGCTACAACCTGCTGCGCGCGGCCTACCCGACGCTCGACGAGGCCGCCTTCCAGCGCGCGGTGCAAAAGGGCATCGTCGAAGGTACGGCGCTGCCCAAGGAGACCTCGGCGGTGCAGTCGGGCGCGATCAGCGGCGCCGTCGACAAGCTGGGCGCGGCGCCGGGCGGGCTCGAGGTCAACTTCATCCCCGACCACAAGATCTTCGACGGGCGCTGGGGCAGCAACGTCTGGCTGCAGGAGCTGCCCGATCCGATCACCAAGCTCACCTGGGACAACGCGCTCATCATCTCGCCGGCGATGGGCCGCCGGCTCGGGCTCAGGACGCACGACCGCGCCACGCTCAAGACGCGCGGCGGCGCGGTGACCGCGTCGGTGGTGGTGCAGCCCGGCCACGCCGACGACTCGGTCACCATCGCCATCGGCTACGGCCGCGATACCGGTGACGAGACCAACGTGCGCCGGGCCGGCGTCAACGTCTATCCGCTGATGTCCAGCGGCCGCTGGTTCGACGGCGACGCCAGCCTGGAAAAGGCGCCCCACGGCGAGAAGCTCGCCATCACCCAGGAGCACTGGGCGCAAGAGGGTCGTCCGATCGTCCTCGAGGTGCAGAACCGCGCGGTGCTGCAGAAGCACCTGCCGATCGTGGACGAGCTCAAGGGCCCCACCGAGTCGCTGTACGAGCCGCACAAGTACACCGGCTTTCAGTGGGCGATGGCGATCGATCTCAACAAGTGCACCGGCTGCTCGGCTTGCGTTACCGCCTGTGTCGCCGAGAACAACATCCCCGTCGTCGGACGGGAGCAGGTCAAGCGCTCGCGCGAGATGCAGTGGATCCGCCTCGACGTCTACTTCTCAGGACCGGTGGACGAGCCGACCAGCGTGCAGCCGCAGCCGATGATGTGCGTGCACTGCGAAAAGGCGCCGTGCGAGTACGTCTGCCCGACCAACGCCACGGTGCACTCGGACGAAGGCCTCAACGAGATGGCCTACAACCGCTGCATCGGCACGCGCTACTGCTCGAACAACTGCCCGTACAAGGTGCGGCGCTTCAACTTCCTCGACTACCACCCGAACGTGCAGGCGGTCGCGCGCATGGGGATGAACCCCGACGTCACGGTGCGCAGCCGCGGCGTCATGGAGAAGTGCAGCTACTGCGTGCAGCGCATCGAGCGCACGCGCATCGACGCGCGCGTCGCCGGCCGCGAGATCGCCGACGGCGAGATCGTCACCGCCTGCCAGCAGGTCTGCCCGTCCAAGGCGATCGTCTTCGGGTCGCTGCACGATCCGACGACGCAGGTCTCGCGCGGTCACGACGATCCGCGCTCCTACGACGTGCTGCACGACCTGGGAACCCGACCGCGCACCGCCTACCTGGCGCGCGTGAAGAACAAGAATCCGGAGCTCAACAATGGCTGAGCCGGCGCGCAAGCTGCACCCGGCGCTCGTTCCCGAGCCGCTGATTCAGGGGCCGGACGACGATGTCTCCCTCACCGACAGTCTGTTCTCGCCGGTGTGGAAACCGACGGCGAAGGGCTGGTGGATGCTGTTCCTGCCGGCGCTGGCCGGCACCGGCCTGCTCTTCAGCACCATCGCCTACACGTTCTGGAAGGGCATCGGCGTCTGGGGAAACAACATCCCGATCGCCTGGGCCTTCGGCATCATCAACTTCGTCTGGTGGATCGGTATCGGCCACGCCGGCACGCTGATCTCCGCCATCCTCCTGCTGTTCCAGCAGAAGTGGCGCACGTCGATCAATCGCTTCTCCGAGGCGATGACCCTGTTCGCCGTGTTGTGCGCGGGCCTGTTCCCCGTCATCCACACCGGACGACCGTGGTTCGCCTACTGGCTCTTCCCGTATCCGTCGACGCTCGGCATCTGGCCGCAGTTCCGCTCGCCGCTCATGTGGGACGTGTTCGCGGTGTCGACGTACCTGACGACGTCGCTCCTGTTCTGGTACCTCGGCCTGCTGCCCGACTTCGCCTCGCTCCGCGATCGCTCGACCGGCAAGTGGGCGCAGCGCATCTACGGCGTCTGCTCGCTCGGCTGGCGCGGCGCGGGCCGTCACTGGCGTGACTACATGAGCGCCTACACGCTCCTGGCCGGTGTGGCGACGCCGCTGGTGCTGTCGGTGCACACGATCGTGTCCTTCGACTTCGCCGTGTCGCAGCTCCCCGGCTGGCACACGACGATCTTCCCGCCCTACTTCGTCGCCGGCGCCGTCTTCTCCGGCTTCGCCATGGTCGTGACGCTGATCGTGCCCGCCCGCGAGTTCCTCGGGCTCAAGCACGTCGTGACCATGCGGCACCTCGAGGCGATGAACAAGATCATCCTGGCGACGGGCTGGATCGTCGCCTACGGCTACACCGTCGAGATCTTCAACGACTGGTACTCGGGCAGCATTTACGAAATCGGGCACCTCGGGATCAAGATGACCGGCCCGTACGCGCCCTACTTCTGGTTCCAGATGTTCTGCAACGTGCTGGTGCCGCAGATCTTCTGGTTCCGCAAGCTGCGCCGCTCGCTCCTGGTCATGTGGATCGCGGCGCTGTTCGTGAACATCGGCATGTGGCTCGAGCGCTTCAACATCATCGTCATCTCGCTGCACCGCGACTTCCTCCCGGGCAGCTGGTCGATGTACGCGCCGACGGCGATCGACATCGCCCTGTTCCTGGGCACCATCTGCTTCTTCGGCATGAACTTCCTCTTGTTCCTCCGCTTCGTCCCATCGGTGGCGGCGAGCGAAATCAAGGAAATGGCGCACGAGATGAGGCACTCCGCTCATGGCTAGCCCGGTCGAAGCTCCGCGGCAGTTCGTGATGGCCGGCTTCAAGGAGCCCGAGCAGATGCTCGTCGCTGCCAAGCGAATGACCGAGACGGTCAAGGGCGAAGTCGAGACCTACACGCCCTATCCGATGCACGGCATCGACGAGGCGCTCGGCCTGCCCAAGTCGATCATGCCCAAGATGATCGGCGCCGCCGCGCTGTTCGGCGTGCTCGGCGGCTACACGCTGCTCTACTGGTGCTCGGCCATCGCCTATCCGATCAACGTCGGCGGCCGCCCGCTGCACTCGGCGCCGGCGTTCATCCCCATCACCTTCGAGTGCGGCGTGCTGCTCTCGGCGCTGACGGCGTTCTTCGGCGTGCTGGCGTGGATGGGCTATCCGCGCCTCTACCACCCGGTGTTCGAGGCGCCCGGCTTCCGGCGGGCGTCGATCGATCGTTTCTGGCTGTCGATCGAGCTCGCCGGCGAGGATCCCAACGCGCTGCAAGCAGAGCTCAAGGAGCTCGGCGCCGAGGAGACCGACTTCGTGACGGAGCAGCTCAATTGAGTGCGCACACGGCCCGAACGCGAGTGACCGCGGCGATCTTGTTCGCCGGCGCGGTGGCGCTCCTCGGTGGCTGCACCGAGAGCGACATCGATCCGATGATGCGCCAGGAGAAGTACAAGGCCTACTGGACCAACGACTTCTTCGCCGACGGGCGCGCCATGCGTACGCCGCCGGCCAACACCGTGCCGCGCGAGCATGCGCTCGACGCGCTCACGCCGCCGCCGGTCACGGCGGCGCTGGTCGAGCGCGGGCGCGATCGCTTCGACATCTACTGCGCCGTCTGCCACGGCTACGCCGGCGACGGCGACAGCGTGGTGGCGTCCAAGATGTCGCTGCGCGGCCCTCCGACGCTCGTCGACGACAAGCTGCGCGCCTACACGGTGGCGCAGATCTTCAACGTCGCCACCAACGGCTACGGTTACATGCCGCGGTACGACTCGGTGCTGAATCCGCGCGATCGCTGGGCGGTCGCCAACTACATCAAGGCGCTGCAGCTGAGCCAGCACGCCTCGCTCGATGACGTGCCGGCCGACAAGCGCGGCGAGCTCGACAAGCCGGTGGAGACCGGCGAGCACAAGAAGTCGGAGAAATCGGAATGAGCGCCCCGAAGGAAATCGTGCTGCCGCGCGCGCCGTGGGAGGGCGGAGGCCGCACCATGATGGTCGCCGCGCTCGTCGGCGCCATCGGCGTCGTCGCCTGGCTGGCGTCGATGGGCTTCTCCACCCACGAGCGCGCCATCTACGGCTGGCTGTGGGCCTACTTCTTCTGGCTGACGCCGGTGGTCGGCTGTCTCGGCTGGCTGTGCGCGTTCCACGGCGCCAAGGCGCGCTGGGTGATCCTGCCCCGCCGCACGCTCGAGCTCATCGCCTCCGCCGCGCCCATCTTCGTGCTGCTGTTCCTCCCGGTGATGGTGTTCATGAAGGACATCTACCCGTGGATGCGCCCCGAGGCGTACGACGCCGAGGCGCAGCGCCTGTTCGCGCACCGGCACGTGTTCATGAACCAGGGCATGTGGTTCGTGCGCGTCTTCATGTACTTCTTCGTCTTCGTGTTCGTCGCCGAGCGGCTGCTCCGCCTGTCGACGGGCCAGGATCGCGAGGACAAGCCGCTCAACACCCTGGCGATGTGGCGCCTGGGCCCGGGCTCGCTGCCCTTCATCGGCCTGGCGTTCAGCTTCGCCGCCTTCGACTGGCTGATGTCGCTCAACGTCACCTTCTACTCGTCGATGTTCGGTCTGTACGTCGTCGCCGGCTCGGTGATGGCGGGCATGGCGGTGTGGATCCTCGTCAACCTCGCCGTCAAGACGCCGATGAGCGGCCACCACCTGCACTCGATGGGCAAGCTGATGTTCGCCTTCGTCTGCTTCTGGGGCTACACCGCCTTCTCGCAGTTCATGCTCATCTGGATCGCCGACATCCCGGACGAGACGCCCTGGTTCCACATGCGCCTGTACAGCGACTGGCGCTTCGTCGGCTACTTCCTGTTGGTGTTCCACTTTGCGCTGCCCTTCGTGATCCTGCTGTCGAAGGAGCTCAAGTTCCATCCGCGCCGGCTCGCGTTCATGGCGGTGTGGATGCTGATCGCGCACGCGGTCGACATCTACTGGATCGTGCTGCCGCAGATCAGCCCCAACGCGCCGCAGTTCAACCTGTCGGACCTGTTCGCCTTCGTCGGCGTCGGCGGCCTGGCGCTGGGATTCCTCGTCTGGCGCATGCGCGGCCGCATGCTGGTGCCGATCGGCGATCCGTTCATCGCCTCTTCGATGGAGTACCACCCGTGAGCCATCCCATCCAAGAAGAAGACCGGATCGCGACCGGCAAGATCGTCGCCGTGGCGGTGATCTCGCTCGCCATCTTCGGCATCGGCGTCGTGTGGGCGATCTCGATCCAGCGCGACCAGAGCCAGTCGATCGTCACGCACGCCCAGCCCGCTCGGCTGGCGGAGAAGAGCGCGCCCGAGGTCGGCATCGTCGACCAGTGGCCGTTCGACGAGAGCCACTACGGCCAGGACAAGGCCGCGTACACCAAGGGCCGCCTCGAGCACTACGGCTGGGTCGACAAGAACGCCAAGGTCGTGCACATCCCGATTGAGCAGGCAATGGACAAGTGGGTCTCGCAGGCGGGAGGAACCAAGTGAAGAACGCCCTCATCGCCGCGCTGCTCGTCGCCGCTGCTGCGCCGTCGGCGCACGCGATCGACAAGCTGCCGCCCGGCGTGGACGTCGTCGAGAAGCTGGGCGAAAAGGTGCCGCCCGGTCTCGTCTTCCGCGACGAGAGCGGCAAGCAGGTCCGTCTCGGCGACTACCTCGGCGACGGCAAGCCGCTCATCCTCGCCATGGTCTACTTCAAGTGTCCGATGCTCTGCTCGCTGACGCTCAACGGCCTGGTGGGCGCCCTGCGCCAGCAGTCGTGGAAGGTCGGCAAGGAGTTCCGCGTCCTGACCGTGAGCTTCGATCCCGCGGAGAAGCCGGAGCTGGCCGCCGAGAAGCAGCGGGGCTACCTGGGCGCGCTCGGGCTGACGCCCGAGGAGCAGCGGCCACGCCTGGCCGTTCCTCACCGGCGACAAGAAGAACATCGACGCGCTCGCTGACGCGGTCGGCTTTCGCTTCCGCTGGGATGCGGTCAACAAGACCTGGGATCACACCGCGGCGCTCATCGCCCTGGCGCCCGACGGCAAGGTCACCCGCTACCTCTACGGCGTGCAGTTTCCGCCGCGCGACATCAAGCTGGCGCTGTTCGAGTCGGCCGACGGCAAGGTCGGCACCACGTTCGACCGGGTGCTCTTGCGCTGCTACGCCTATGACACCGCGACCAAGAGCTACAAGCTGTTCGCCGTGCGCGTCTTGCGCGCCGGCAGCCTCCTGGTCCTGGCGCTGCTCGTGACCCTTCTGACCTTCCTGTGGCGGCGCGACCTGCGCCGCAAGCGCGCGGAGGCTCCCCGCTCATGAACGAGCTGATGCGCAGGCTCTTGAACCTTCCGCCGCAGGCGTCGACGATGGCGCCGCGGATCGATCACCTGCACTACTTCGTCATCGTCACGACGATGATCGTGTCGACGCTGATCGGCATGGCGGCCATCGGCTTCTACGTCAAGTACCGCTGGAAGGGCCGCATCGGCGCCAAGGGCGAGCCGGTGTACACCACCTTCCTCGGCGAGACCTTGATCATCGGCGTGCCCGCGTTCTTCTTCCTCTTGTGGTTCGCCATCGGCTTCCGCGACTTCGTGCGGCTGCAGACGCCGCCCGCCGACTCGATGGACGTCTACGTGATGGCCAAGCAGTGGATGTGGAAGTTCGCCTATCCCGATGGTCCGAACGGCGTCAACGTGCTGCGCGTACCGGCGCATCGCCCGGTGCGCCTGCTCATGACCTCGCGCGACGTCATCCACTCGTTCTTCGTGCCGTCGTTCCGCATCAAGCAGGACGTCTTGCCCGGGCGCTACACCGAGACCTGGTTCGAGGCGACGGCTCCGGGGCGCTATCCGGTCTACTGCACGGAGATGTGCGGCACCGGCCACTCGACGATGCGCGCCGAAGTCATCGTCATGGAGCCCAACGAGTTCGACAAGTGGTTCGCGCAGCAGCGCCACCAGACGCGGCCGCGCCAGAAGGACGGCACCAAGACCGCTGCCGAGGAGCGGGATCCGCACGCGACGATGATCGCGATGGGGCAAAAGCTCGCCGAGTCGGCCGGCTGCTTCAAGTGCCACTCCGTCGACGGGTCGTCGCACATCGGCCCCACCTGGCTCGACCTGTACATGCGCAAGGAGACGCTGCAGAACGGGCAGCTCCAGATCGCCGACGAGGCCTACATCACCGAGTCGATGATGGACCCGAAGGCCAAGCAGGTGCAGGGCTACCAGCTCGTGATGCCGAGCTATCACGGCCGCCTCGAGGGCCCGGAGTCGGCAGCCATCGTCGAGTACATCAAGTCGCTGCGCTCGGACAACCCCGAGCCGGTGCGTGACAAGGGACCGCAGTTCGACATCAAGGCCGGCCAGACCGTCGAGCCGGGGGCAGGAAGCATCGAAGTGCGCACCGGAGGAATGCAGTGAGCGAGCGGCAGCGAGCGAACGTGAGCGTGGACCGTAGGGCCCGCGGATCAGTGCCGAGCTCACGGCGCACCCTGGAGGTGCGCCAGTGAGCGCCCCAACTCCTTCGCCGGCGATCCCCGTCGAGCCGAAGAACTATCTGAACTGTGAGACCGGCCTCAAGTCCTGGCTCTTGACGCGCGATCACAAGCGCATCGGGCTCATGTTCCTGATGTCGCGTCACCGTCGCGCTGTTCCTGGGCGGCATCTTCGCCATGCTCATCCGCATCGAGCTTCTGACGCCGGATGAGACGATCATGACGGCGCAGACCTACAACCGCATGTTCACGCTGCACGGCGTGGTCATGATCTTCCTCTTCATGATCCCGGCGATCCCGATCGGGCTTCGGCAACTTCGTCCTGCCGATGATGCTCGGCGCCGAGGACGTCGCCTTCCCGCGGCTGAACCTCGCCAGCTTCTACATCTACCTCGCCGGCGCCGCCATCGCGCTGTGGGGCATGATCCACGGCGGCGCCGACACCGGCTGGACCTTCTACACGCCCTACTCGACCACCACCTTCACCCGCGTGGTGCCCGATTCTGTTGGGCGCGTTCGTCATCGGCTTCTCGTCGATCGTCACCGGCCTCAACTTCATCGTCACCATCCACACGATGCGCGGCCCGGGGCTGACCTGGAACAAGCATGCCGCTGTTCGTGTGGGCGATCTACGCCACCTCGATCATCCAGGTGCTGGCGACGCCGGTCCTCGGCATCACCGTGCTGCTCACGGCCATCGAGCACGTACTTCGGCTTCGGCATCTTCGATCCGGCGCACGGCGGCGACCCGATCCTGTTTCAGCACATGTTCTGGTTCTACTCGCACCCGGCGGTCTACATCATGGTGCTCCCGGCGATGGGCGTGATGTCCGAGGTCGTGCCGACCTTCGCCCGCAAGAACATCTTCGGCTACAAGGCGATCGCGTACTCGTCGGTGGGCATCGCGCTGCGTCGGCTTCTTCGCCTGGGGCCACCACCTGTTCATCTCGGGCGAGTCGACGTTCGACGCCGGCGTCTTCGGCGTCATCTCGATGCTGATCGGCGTGTTCACCGCCATCAAGGTCTTCAACTGGGTGGGCACGCTCTACAAGGGCCGCATCCGCTTCGCCACGCCGTTCGCCTACTTCTGCGGCTTCATCTACCTGCTCGTCTTCGGCGGCATGACCGGCGTCGCGCTGGCCACCGTCTCGCTCGACGTGCACTGGCACGACACCTACTTCGTCGTCGCGCACTTTCACTTCATCATGGTCGGCGCGACGCTGATGGCGTTCCTGGCGGCGCTGCACTACTGGTTCCCCAAGATGTTCGGCCGGACCTATTCCGAGGGCTGGGGGCTGGTCTCGGCCGCGCTCATCTTCCTCGGCTTCAACGCGACCTTCATCCCGCAGTTCCTCCTCGGCAACGCCGGCATGCCGCGCCGCTACTGGTCGTATCCGGCCGAGTTCCAGACGCTCAACGTCGCCTCGACCTGCGGCGCTTCGCTGCTGGCGTTCGGCTTCATCATCGTCTTCATCTACATCACCGTCGCACTGACGCACGGCGAGAAGGTCGGACGCAACCCGTGGGGCTCGCGCGGCTACGAGTGGAACTCGCCGTCGCCGCCGCCGAAGAACAACTTCGACGTCCCGCAGGTCTTCGACCACCCGCCACACGACTACGACTCAGAAGGGCACGAACCGGAGATGCAGACCGAAGTGCATGGCGGCACGGAAATCCACGGCGACAGCGGCAAGGACGGCAACCACCATGGCTGAGCCCGCCCAGGCACACGACGACGGGCACGGCCACGCGCCGCGGCACCCGCGCCTGCAGCACCACTTCCAGGACATGCGCACGCAGCAGCACGCGGCGCGCCTCGGGCATGTGGCTGTTCCTGGCGACCGAGGTGCTGCTGTTCGGCGGGCTCTTCTGCGCCTACTCCTACTACCGCTCGCTCTATCCCGAGGCGTGGAAGGCCTGCTCGGAGCACCTGAACCGTCCGTTCGGCCTCCTCGAGACGTTCGATCTCATCACCTCCTCGTTCACGATGGTGATGGCGATCCACTTCTGCCGGCTGGGCAAGAAGAACCTCTCGACGCTCTTGCTACTGGCGACGGCCGGGATGGGCTTCGCCTTCCTCTGCCTGCACGGCTACGAGTACTACCACGAGTATCTGGAGGGGGCGCTGCCGGGCAAGTTCTTCCACTTCGACGAGGTGACGGCCACCGGCGCACCGATGTTCTACGCGGTCTACTTCCTCATGACCGGGTTGCACTCGATCCACGTGTTCATCGGTGCCGCGGTGCTCTTGACGCTGGCGTTCTTCACCTGGCGCGGCGACTATGACGCCTCCTACGACCATCCGCTCGACCTCGGCGGCCTCTACTGGCACTTGGTCGACTTGATCTGGATCTTCCTCTTTCCGCTTTTGTACCTGGTGTGAGGAGCCATGGCCCACGACGATAACGCGCACGCGCACGCGGAGCCGCACCAGCATTCGGCGAGGATGTACTACATCACGTACCTCGTGCTGGCGAGCTGCACCGTCCTCACCTTCACGGCGGCCAAGCACGACTTCGGCGAGCTGTCCTTCTTCATCGGCATGTTCATCGCGCTGGTCAAGGCGATGTTCGTCATTCTGTTCTTCATGCACCTGTGGGATCAAAAGGGGGCGAGCCGACTGACGCTGGCCATTGCGGTCGTGTTCGTGCTTCTGTTGATCACCCTGACGATCTCCGACGCGGCCACGCGCTTCCCACTGGCGCTGCCGCCGGGCTCGCACGGCTCGCAGCAGCTCCTCCATAGCCCCTTCAACTCCGAACCCTAGCGGCGCCGGAAGAAGCGCGCGGCGGCCTCGTATGCTGCGCGCATGAACAAGACCATCGCCATCTTCGCGCTCCTCTTCGGCCTCGGCGGCATCGCCCATGCCGAGTGGAGCATCACGAACAAGGACAACAGCAACTACGAGCTCACCAAGGCGTGCGGCTCCTCCTCGGAGGCGTGGAGCATCGCCGGAGGCGTCACCCACAAGTACAGCATCCCGGCCGGCACCACGTCGTGCACCATCACCGTCAAGAACAATGGAACGGCGTGCACCGTGCGTGACAACGAGGGCTGCGTCATCTCCGGCGGGCGCATCGCCAAGCAGTAGCGCTGGCACGCAGGCTGCTTTTACGTCGTACAAATGATCGACGTAGAAGCGCCGGAGCAAACGTTTTCCCTTCCCGACGAAGAGTCGCTCTACGAACCGGTCGAGTTCGACCCGGAACAGACCTTCGTCGACGACGAAATCGACAGTGATACCTTGGCCTTCCGCGACGCGGTGCGCGACATTTGCGCGTCCGAAGGCTGCTTCGAGCTCCTATTGCCGTAGTATCGGGCGTCACGTGTCTCACTCGTGATATAATTGCGAGTGGAGGACGTCCATGCGTAGCGCTCTCGCCGGCCTTGCACTTGTCGCCGTCGGGTGTGCCCATGCACCAGGGTTGCAGGGCGCGAACCAGCCCCACTGGATCGAGCTGACCTCGCGCCACTTCACCCTCCGCACCGACCTCGGGCGGCGCCAGGCGCGCGCCGCGCTCGCCGACTTCGAGGGCGTCTACGGCACGCTGCAGACCGTCGCCTTCGCCGGCGACTCGCCCAAGGATCGCATCGATGTCGTGCTCTTCTCCGATGAGGACAGCTTCCGCGCGCTGGCGCCGCGCGGCGCCGCCGGCTACTTCATGCCGCGACAGGTCGACGATCCCGATCCGCAGCCGACCATCGCCATCCACGGGCGCATGCTCATCGCCGGCACGCTCGTGGAGACGACGCAGCGGCGCTTTCGTCACGAGCTGACCCACCGCTTCCTCGATCACCGGCTGCGCTGGTCACCGCCCTGGCTGCAGGAGGGGCTCGCCGAATACTACTCGACGCTCAAGGTGCAGGGCGGCGACGCCATCGTCGGCACGCTGCCGAACACCAAGCTCCTGCGCGTCGACATCCACATCGCCTCGTCGCTGGTCGAGTCGCTCACCGACGATCGGGTCGATCTCGCCGAGGTGCCGACGGTCGAGCAGCTCCTGACCGCCGACTACGCGACCTTCCACGACCGGACGCGCGAGCTGGCCTACTACGCCGGCGCCTGGACCTTCGTCCACATGCTGCTCAACGGGCCGTACGGCTACGCGCCGCACTTCCAGCGCTTCCTCGATCTGCTCTCGGGCGGCGCGACCCCGCCGGAGGCCTGGCGCGAGTGTTTCTGGTCGGTGCCGCTGTGGCGCCTCGAGCGCGACTTCAAGAGCTACGTCGGACGCACCGAGATGGACCCGCACGCCATCGAGGTCGCGGTGCCCAGGCCCAAGAAGCCGGAGCGCGAGCGCGCCATGACGGCAGACGAGGTGCACCTGATGTTGGCGCGCATCCGGCCTTGGGACTCGCGCGAGAGCATCCTGGCGGCCGGCGCCGAGCTGGCCGAGGCGCGGCGGCTGGCCGGCCCCAACGCGTCGGCAGAGCTGCACTACTGGAGCGGCCTGTACGCGCTGCGCTGGCGCCGCTTCGACGACGCGGAGCGCGAGCTGCGCCAGGCGATCGCGCTCGAGCCCGGCCGGGCGCGCCCGTGGCTGGCGCTGGCCGTGGCGCTGGAGAGCGACGAGCGGCCCGAGGCGCGGGCGCTGCTCGACGAGGCCGTGACCCATCTGGTGCCGCTGGCGACCTCGGCGCAGTCGCTCAACTTCCTCGCCCGCTACTACTCGGAGCGGGGCCAGATCGACGCCGGGCTGCCCTACGCGCGCCGCGCGGTGGCGACCGAGCGCGGCTGTTGGGAGTGCGAGGAGACGCTGACGGTGCTGCAGAATCGGACGCGCGCGTCGCGGGCGAAGGCGCCCGCGGGCGACCAGCAGAGCACCAAGCCCACCATCGACTGACGGCGTCGACGCCCTCTGCTAAGGTTCGCCCATGAGCGAACGACAACTTCGATCGGTCGCGCAGCATAGCCCGGGGGCCGGCGCTCGTGATGGGAGCGGCGCGTGAGGGCGATCGTCATCGACGCGCCCGGCGGGCCCGAGGTCTTGCAATGGCGCGAGGTGCCGACGCCCGAGCCGGAGCGCGGCGAGGTGCGCGTGCGCGTGCGCGCGACCGCGGTCAACCGCGCCGATCTGCTGCAGCGGATGGGCCTGTATCCGGCGCCCCCCGATGCGCCGCAGCAGATCCCGGGGATCGAGTTCGCGGGCGAGATCGACGCCGTCGGCGCCGGTGTGAGCGCGTGGAAGGCGGGCGACCGCGTCTTCGGGCTGGTGGGCGGCGGTGCCTACGCCGAGGCGCTGGTGACGCACGCCGATTGCGTGGCGCGTATGCCCGACGCGCTCTCGTTCAGCGACGGCGCAGCCGTGCCCGAGGCGTTCATCACCGCCTGGGACGCGATGGTCTCGCAGGCCGGGCTGGGTGCCGGCGAGACCGTGCTCATCCACGCCGTCGGCAGCGGCGTCGGCACGGCGGCGGTGCAGATCGCGCGGGCGCTGTCGGCGCGTGCGCTCGGCACCGCGCGCACGGCGGCCAAGCTCGCGCGCGCCGGCAAGCTCGGCATGGATCGCGGCTTTGCCGTCAACCAGGGCAAGTTCGCCGACGACGTGCTGCGCGCCACCGGCGGGCGCGGCGTCGACGTGGTGCTCGAGCTCGTCGGCGGCGGCTATGTCGCCGAGGATCTGGCGTGCGTCGCGCAGCAGGGGCGCATCATCGTCGTCGGCCTCCTGGCGGGAGTGCGCGCCGAGCTCGACCTCGGGCTCATCCTGCGTAAGCGGCTGACGCTGACGGGCACCCAGCTGCGCGCCCGTCCGCTCGGCGAGAAGATCGCGGTGACGCGCAGCTTCGCCCGCCACGTCGTGCCGCTCGTCGAAGCGGGCCGGCTGGTGCCCGTGGTCGAGCGCGTCATGGCGCTCAGCGACGCGGCGGCGGCCCACCAGGCGATGGCCGGCAACGAAGGCTTCGGCAAGATCGTGCTGGTCGTGAATTGACGGCGGTCTCCGCACGTCTTAAGTCCTAAGAGTCGTGATTCCGATCCCCATCAGCGATGAGAACCCGGCCTCGCGCCGGCCCTACGTCACCTACGCCCTCATCGCGCTGAATGCGCTGGCGTTTCTCTTCGAGCTGAGCCACGGCCTGGACGCGTCGACCTTCGACTATGGCGCCATTCCGTCGTTCCTGCTCCACGGGACCCGCGACGGCGTTCTGAGCCTGCCCACCTACGGCGCGGTGCGGCTGCACCAGGAGGTGCCCTGGCCGTGGACGGTGCTGACGTCGATGTTCATGCACGGCGGCTGGCTGCACATCATCGGCAACATGTGGTTCCTCTGGATCTTCGGCGACAACGTCGAAGACGTCCATGGGATCGGCCAAGTACCTCGTCTTCTACCTGTTGTGCGGGCTGGCCGCGGCCGCGGCGCAGGTGCTGTCGTCGCCGGCGTCGCAGATCCCGATGGTGGGCGCCTCGGGCGCGATCGCCGGCGTGCTCGGCGCGTACATCGTCCTGTTTCCGCACGCGCGGGTGCGCTGTCTGTGGATCCTGTTCATCATCATCACGACGGTCTACGTGCCGGCGTGGCTGCTTCTGGGCGTCTGGTTCTTCTCGCAGTTCCTGATCCCCGGGCAGGGTGTGGCGTGGATGGCGCACGTCGGCGGCTTTGCCACCGGCTTTGTGCTCGTGTGGCTCTTCGTCAGGCGCCGCCCGCCGCCGCGCCGCGACAGCTTCCCGCCTTTGTGGCAGCGCGCCGCGCGTTGAGATGCGCATCCGGGTCCACAAGGGGGCGGGCGGGCGTCATCGGTTGGCGTGCCGGCGCGACGATGGCTCGATGACGCAAGCCGAGACCGGGCCCGGCCTGCCGGCCCACGACCTGGCGCACTACGTGGCCGAGCGGGCGCTGGCGCTGCGCCACGGCTTCTTCGGCAACGTCGCCGCCGGGCGGACGATCGCGGAGCTCGGCGACCCGGCGGTGATCCGGACGCTCGACGGCGAGTCCTGGGTGGCCGAGACCCTGGCGCGCGCGCTCGGGGCGGTCGCCACAGGCGGCTGCGGCGCCGCCGAGCTGCCGGCGCTGGTGCGGGCCGAGCTCGGCCCAGGCGCGCTGCCCGCGCTCGACGACGCCACGGCGCGGGCGATGGCCGACGACTTCGCCGCGCTGCTCGCCGCCTGGCGCGCGCTCCCCGACGGCGAAGCGCTCGCGCTCGAGTGGCCTCAGACGTAGCCGAGCAGATCGAAGATGGCGCGCTTGGGGGCGAGCGGAAAGGCGGGCGCGCGGCTGCGCGTGCAGCGGTCGCAGACGAGCGCCAGATCGGTGCAGTAGACGTCGCGCCGCAGCTCGGCGGGCCGGGGCGGAGGCGGCGCGCCCAGGAGCCCGGCCAGCGCGACAGCGTCGTGCCAGTGCTTGGCGTCGACGGGCTTGGCCAGCAGCGCGCGCTTGTAGGCCAGCAGATCGGCTGCGGCGACGACGAGCAGCGACGTACCAGCGACGGACGCGCGCGCCGCCCGCGCCATCATGCCCGACAGATCGGGGAAGATGTCGATGCGTAGCCGCGTGGCCGGCTCGATCAGCTGGACGATCGCCTTCGGCACACCCGGCTGCCGGACGTGGTAGTGCGAGACGAGAAGGTCGCACGCCACCGACGGCATTACGGCGTCCATGCTGCGCGCCACGAAGTCCAGGTCCGCGATCCGCCCGCGTAGGCTGGGCTGCCCGGCGGCGGCGAGGTGCAGCTCGACCGCCAGGCCACCGGTGAGCGCGACCTCTTCGCCGTCGAGGTGCGGGACGAGCCGGGCGAGGCAGTCGCGCAGTCGTTGCAGCTCGACGAGCACGCGACGATTCTACCCGGCATCGGGCTCCATGCGAGCGCGGTCGCCGGCACCTGGTCAGGACGCGCGTGCCGGAGCGCCGGTGGGGCGCGGCGGAAGGGTCAGTGCGGCGCGCGCTCCTGCGCGCTGCGCACCAGCCTGGTCACCGTGTTGCGCGGCAAAAAGCGCATCGCCTGGGCCAGCATCTTGTTGCTCATGCCGGGGATGACGACGGTCTTGCCCTTCATCAGGCCCGCGTAGCCCGCGCGCGCCACCGTCTCGGCGGTCATGATCTCCTTGCCGCGGACCAGCTTGGACTCCTCCATCTGGGCGCGCGCCTGGAAGCCCGTTTTCGTCGGTCCGGGGCAGAGCGCGGTCACCGTCACGCCGCTGCCGAAAAGCTCGTTGGCCAAGGCCTCCGAGAACGACAACACGTAGGCCTTGGTCGCGTAGTAGACGGCCATCAGCGGCCCCGGCTGGAACGCCGCCGTCGACGCGACGTTCAACACGCGCCCCTGCTTGCGCGCGACCATCCGCGGCAAGAGGAGCTTGGTGAGGTGCGTGAGCGCGACAATGTTCACCTGAATCATCGCCAGCTCGTCGCCGAGATCGGTCTCGGTGAACGCTCCATAGAGCGCATAGCCGGCATTGTTCGACGAGCACGTCCACCTCGATGCCGCGCGCGTCCAGCGCCGCCACCAGCGCGTCGGCGGCGCGCGGCTGCGCCAGATCCGCGGTCACCACGTGCGCGCGCACCTGATGCTCGGCCTCGATCGCCGCCGCCACCTCTTCGAGCTTGCCCTGCGAGCGCGCCACCAGCGCCACGTCGAACCCCTCGGCGGCGAACCGCTTCGCCAGGTCGAGCCCGATGCCGCTCGACGCTCCCGTCACCAACGCCGTCTTACGCCGTTCCATCGCTTACCTCCTGGTGAGACCCACGAAATATGTCGTCAACGCGGCGCCCAGCTCGCGCCGCAGCTCCACCTTGAGCGCCGACAGCGGCGGCACCGCCAGCACCTCCTGCACCAGCGGCGCCGAGTCGGCCATCTGCACCAGGCCGACCAACAGCGCGTTCATGTGCAAGAGCACGCGCACGCCTTCGCCGCTGGCGAGCGGCAGCTGCCGCTCGAGACGCACGCCGGTCGCCGCCATGCGCGACCACAGCTCGGTCTTGAAGCGCACGATCGACGCCCGCGACACGTTGTGCTCCAGCACGGTCTGCAGCACGGCCAGAAGGCGACCGAGCGGCGCGTACGACTCCAGCGAGTCACACACCAGCGCCGCCAGCTTGCGCGCGCCGGCCGGCACCCGCGCCTCGTCGAGGCGCCCGTCGAGCTCGTCGAGCCACTGCCACAAGAGCTCCTCGAGCACCGCCAGCAGCAGCTCCTCCTTGGTGGGCCAATAGAGGTAGAGCGTGCCCTTGACCAGCCCCGTCGCCGCCGCCACGTCGGCCATGGCGAAGCCGGCCCAGCCGTGTTTGGCGAAGAGAGCACGCGCGGCGTCGATGATGGCGCGGCGGCGCAGCTGCTTGTCCTCGGCCTTCCTCGCTCGTTCGCGCAGCGCCATTGCTGACCTCTGGTCAGTAATTTACTGACTCACAGTCATTTGTCAAGAGGCTACAATGCGAGGCTGGTGGACGCCGGACAAGACGACGAGATCACGCTCGATTCCAGAGGTGCCCGGGGTGCGGGTGACCCTATGCCCGGTCGCCGCGCCATCGCCGCCGCCTCCGATCCCGCGCGCCCCCGGCTACGGCGACGACGAATGGGCCGGCCTGCTCGCCGACGGCCGGGTGCTCGGCGTTTCTGCGCGAGCCGGTGGCCCGCTGCCACCTCGATCGCCTGCTGCTCGTCGACGGCGAGCGGCGCGTCGAGCGGCCGCTGCCGGCCTGGGTCTACTACGGCCTCTTCGTCGCCATCGGCCGGCGGCCTCCTCATCGGTGGCGCGCGCAGCGCCTGGCGTCCTCGACGCCGACGGCACCATGACCACGCTCCTCGACGAGCCCGACGGCGACGGCGTCCACGTCTGCTGGCTGCCCGACGGCACCGCGGTCGCCGCCGGCTGGCGCACCGTCGCCTTCGACGGCCCGGCCGGCCGCCGTCGAGCTTCCGTGCAACCGCGCGGTCGGCGCCTGCGTGGTCGCGCCCGACCTTTGGTCGTCTCGCGACGACGACGGCTCGCAATGGATCAGGACGGCCGCGTCCTGGCGCGCGACTGGCGCCCCTACGCCGAAGCGCGCGGTGACGTCGTCATCTCCAGCGCCGGCGACGGCTACCGCGTGCGCGTCAGCGCAGGATGAAGTCGGCGACGCGGGCCTGCGCTTCGGGCCAGGCCTTCTCGTCGAACGAGTGGCCGCCGGCGAGCGCCACGATCTCGACGGCGCGGCAGGAAGTGCGCGCGCAGCTCGTCGGGCGCGCCGAACGGATCGCGCCTGCCCTTGCAGGACCAGCGTCGGCACCTTCAGCCGGGCAGGTGGGCCGTACGCAGCTTCTCCGGCTGCTTCGGCGGATGCAACGGGTAGCCGAGGCAGACCAGCCCGGCGCAGGCGTCGCCGGCGGCGGCCAGCTGCGAGGCGATGCGCCCGCCCATCGACTTGCCGCCGATGAAGGGCAGGCGCCCGCTCCACTCGTCCGTGGCCAGGGCGAGCGCGGCGCGCCAGCACGCCTCGAGCTTGTCGTTGCGATCGGGCGCGCGGCGGCCGGCGGCGGCGTACAGGAAGTCGAAGGTCACGACGTCGATGCCGCGCGCCGCCAGCGCCTCGGCGAAGGCGACCATGAACGGGTGCGCTCTGCGCGCGCGCCGGCTCCGGGCGCCAGCACGAGCGTCCGATCGCGCGGCGCGGCCGCGGCGATGCAGCCGCGCCGTCGTTGCCGCGCGTCGCGACGGAGAAAGCTGCGCTCGAGCCGGCCACGCGCTCGCCGCCGGCGTTAGTCGACGCCGAGCAGCTCGACGTCGAAGTGCAGCTCGGCGTTGGGCGGAATGACGCCGCCGGCGCCGCGCGCGCCGTAGCCGAGGTTCGGCGGAATGATGCAGCTTGCGCCTGCCGCCGACCTTCATCGACATCACGCCCTCGTCCCAGCCGGCGATGACCTGCCCGACGCCGATGACGAACTTGAACGGCTGCCCGCGATCGCGCGAGCTGTCGAACTTCTTGCCGTCGGTGAGCGTGCCCGTGTAGTGCACGGTCACGCGCTTGCCCTTTTGCGGCGAGGCGCCGTCGCCCACCTTGTCGTCGACGTACTGCAGCCCCGAAGGGGTCGTCACGGTCTCGTTGGCCATGCGCGGACTCTACTACGCCTTGGCCTCGGTCGGCAGCGCGACCACGTCGAGCCGCTCGGTGCGGCGCAGCGCCGCAGGGGCAGCGGCTTGCCGACCGGCCACTGCGTGAGCGTGCGGTGCACGTCGTCGACCGACTGCACCGGCCGCCCGTCGAGCGCGAGCACGATGTCGCCGTCGCGCACGCCGGCCGCCGCCGCCGGCCCGCGCGGCCTCGACGCTCATGACCTCCACGCCCGACTCCTGCAGGAGATCGAGGTGGCGCCGGATGCGCGGATCGATGCGGCCGGTTCTGCGCGACGATGCCGAGCCAGCTCGCGCCGCACCCGCCCCTGCGTCATGATCTGCCCGACCACCCACTTGGCGGTGTCGATGGGCACGGCGAAGCTGATGCCCTGCGCGCCGAAGATCATCGCCGTGTTGACGCCGATGACGCGCGCGCGCGTGTCGACGAGCGGCCCGCCCGAGTTGCCGGGGTTGAGCGCGACGTCCGACTGGATGATGTTCTCCATGAGGCGCCCGTCCTGCGCGCGCATGTTGCGGCCGAGCGCCGAGACCACGCCCGCCGACACCGTCGACGAGAAGCCGAGCGGGTTGCCGATGGCGACGCACAGCTGCCCGACGCGAGCGCGCGCCGACTCGCCGAACTCGCGCGTGCGGCAGGCCGGTGCCCTCGATGCGGATGACGGCGGTGTCGGTCGCCGGATCGGCGCCGCACAGCTGCGCCGCGTGCGTCGAGCCGTCGGTGAGCGCGACCTCGAGGCGCGCGCCGCCGCGCACGACGTGGGCGTTGGTGAGGATGTAGCCGTCGGGCGTGAAGAGCACGCCGGAGCCGGCGCCGCCGCCGCGCCGCCTCGCAGCCCGGGCGCCCGCGCTGATTCGGGGCCCCGGACGGAGATGCTGACGACGGCGGGGCCGACGGCGTCGACGACCGAGGTCACTGCCGACGAATAGGCGTCGAGCAGCTCGCCGTCGGAGACGGCGGTCGAAGCAGCCATGGTGGCCTCCGTTCTTGCTCGCGTTACAGCGTCACGACGCCGGTGCGGATGAGGTACGCCAGCCGCTGGCGCTGCTCGTCCGACAGGACCGCGTGGATCTCGCGCAGCGCCTTCTGCACGGCGTCCTTGAGCCGCTCGGCCGACTGCACGCGCAGGGTCGCGCCCTCGCCCGCCTTGGCCTCGTCGAACGCCGCGCCGCCGACGGCGTCGGCGAACGCGGCCGTGGTGCGCCGCCCGTCGACCTCCGCCTGCGCGCGCTCGGTCTTGAGCTCGTTGAGGATGCGCGCCAGCTCGCCGACCTGCTTCTCGTCGAGCTCGAGCTTGTAGGCGAGGAAGCGCAGCGGCCGCCGCACGCCGAACTCGCCGCCCGGCCGTCGCCGCCGCCGCCGGCCCAGCGCCGCGCCATCTCTCCCACGGGCGCGCGGTGCGCCGATGACCGTGCCGACCGGTGGCCGCCGGCGTGCTCGTGGTCGCAGCCCTCGCCGCACTCGCCGCCCATGACGCGACTTCCACCAACCGTAGAATCCTGGATGCATTGTCGTTCCTCCATCTGCCGGGGCGTTCGCTCCCGGCGGGACTGTGCGCGTGGGCAACATGCCTCACGCGTTAACATCGAGCGTAAGACCCGTTTTTCGCCGCTGTCAACGCGGCGGTGCTAGATTGCGCTCATGCGACGCGATCCCTTCGAGATGCTCGAGCGTTGCCACCGCCGCCTCGAGGAGACGCTGGACTCGCTCGCCGGCCCGTCGCCGTCGCGGCAGGCGCTCGACGAAGCGCTCGCCTTCATCGACCGCGCCGTCAAGCCGCCACGAGGACGACGAGGAGCAGTCGCTCTTCCCGCGCCTGGCGCGCGTGCCGCAGCTGGCGGGCCTGCTCGATCGTCTGACCGTGCAGCACCGCGATCAGACGGCGCTCGTCGACGAGCTGCGCACGCTCCTCGACGCGCCCAAGCCCGACGACGCCCGGCTGCGCCGACGTCGTCGCGCGCCTCGACGCCGCCTACCGCGCCCACATCGCCGTCGAGGAGCGCGAGCTCTTCCCGGCCGCCCAGGCCGCCCTCGACGCCGACGATCTCGGCGGCATGGCCTCCGAGATGGACGCGCGCCGCGGCCGCTGAGCGGCTACCCACGACGATACCCGGCGCGTCAGGCGACCTTGCGCCGCCGCGGCAGGAGCTTCTGCAGGAACTGGCCGGTGTAGACTCGGCTTGACCGCCGCGACCTGCTCCGGGCGTGCCCGCGGCGATGACCTCGCCGCCGCGCGCGCCGCCCTCGGGGCCGAGGTCGATGACCCAGTCGGCGCGCTTGATGACGTCGAGGTTGTGCTCGATGACGAGCACGCGTGTTGCCGGCGTCGACCAGGCGGTCGAGCACCTCGAGCAGCCGCTGCGACGTCGTCGAAGTGCAGGCCGGTCGTCGGCTCGTCGAGCAGGTAGAGCGTGCGGCCGGTCTCGCGCTTGGCGAGCTCGCGCGACAGCTTGACGCGCTGCGCCTCGCCGCCCGACAGCGTCGTCGCCGGCTGGCCGAGCGCGATGTAGCCGAGGCCCGACGTCGTCGAGCGTCTGCAGGATGTGCGCGCAGCTGCGGGTGGTTGCGCGAACAGCTCGCAGCGCCTCGGCGACGCGTGGTCTCGAGCACCTCGGCGATGTTCTTGCCCTTGCACGTCACGCGCAGCGTCGCGTCGTTGTAGCGCTTGCCCTTGCACACCTCGCAGGTGACGTACACGTCGGCGCAGGAAGTGCATCTCGACCTCGCGCACGCCGTCGCCCTCGCACGCCTCGCAGCGCCCGCCGCTGCACGTTGAACGAGAAGCGCGCCCGGCGTGTAGCCGTAGGTCGCGCGCCTCCGGCGTGCCGCGCGAAGAGCTCGCGGATGAGGTCGAAGGCCTTGGTGTAGGTCGCCGGGTTCGAGCGCGGCGTGCGGCCGATCGGCTTCTGATCGATGTCGATGACCTTGTCGATCTGCTCGAGGCCGCGCGATGCTCGTTGTGCTTGCCGACGCGCCACGTGCGCGTCGTGCAGCGCGTTGCGCAGCGCCGGGTGCAGGATGCCGTTGATGAGCGACGACTTGCCGGCGCCCGAGACGCCGGTGACCGCGCACAGCACGCCGAGCGGGAACGCGACGTCGACGTCGTGCAGGTTGTGCTCGCGCGCGCCCTTGCACCGTGATGAAGCCGCGTCGGCTCGCGCCGCGTCGCGCGGGACCTCGATGCGCTCGCTGCCCGGCGAGGAAGCGCCCGGTCAGCGACTTGCGGATCGCCTGCGCAGCTCGTCGGGCGTGCCCTGCGGCGACGACCTGGCCGCCGTGCCGCCCGGCGCCGGGGCCGAAGTCGACGACGTAGTCGGCCGCCTCGATCGTCTCCGCGTCGTGCTCGACGACGAGCACGGTGTTGCCGAGGTCGCGCAGCCGCCGCAGCGTCGCGATGAGCCGCAGGTTGTCGCGCTGGTGCAGGCCGATCGACGGCTCGTCGAGCACGTACATCACGCCCGACAGCTCGCGAGCCGAGCTGCGAGGCGAGCCGGATGCGCTGCGCCTCGCCGCCCGACAGCGTCGCCGCGGCGCGATCGAGCGTCAGGTAGTCGAGCCCGACGTCGAGCAGGAAGCCGAGCCGCGCGTTGATCTCCTTGAGGATCTCGCCGGCGATCTGCGCCGCGCGCCCGTCGAGCTTCATGGCTGCGGAAGTGCTGCCTGCGCCTCGGCGACCGTCAGCGACGTCGCGTCGACGATCGACTTGTCCGGCGAGGAACACCGCGCGCGACTCGGGCCGCAGGCGCGGCCCGTCGCAGGCGGCGCAGGTCTCGCCCTCGAGCTTCCAGCCCTCGCCGTGCTCGTGCTCCCAGCCGAGATCGACCTTGCCGAGGCCGTTGCAGCTCGAGCACATGCCGAGCGGCGAGTTGAACGAGAACTCTGCGGCGACAGCTCGGGGAGGCCGATGCCGCAGTTCGGGCAGGCGCGCGCCTCGGAGTACGCCGCGCGGCGCTCCTCGCCGTCGACGAGCACGCGCAGCTGGCCCTTGCCCGCGCGCAGCGCGGTCTCGACCGAGTCGGTCAGGCGCGCGCGCTCGGCGGCGTCGAGCGTCACGCGATCGATGACGAGCTCGATCGTGTGCTTCTTCTTCTTCTCGAGCGCCCTGCACGTCCTCGAGCCGCACGACCATGCCGTCGATGCGCACGCGCACGAAGCCCGCCTTGCGCGCCTCCTCGAACAGCTCGCGGAACTCGCCCTTGCGGTTGCTCGGCCTTGGGCGCGAGCAGCGTGACCTTCGTCTTGGCGGCAGCGTCGAGCAGCTCGTCGACGATCTCGGCCGCCGAGCGCGCCGCGACCGCGCCGCCGCACAGGTGGCAGCGCTGCTCGCCGGCGCGCGCGTAGAGCACGCGCAGGTAGTCGTAGATCTCGGTGACCGTGCCGACCGTCGAGCGCGGGTTGCGACGACGCCGTCTTCTGCTCGATGGCGATCGTCGGCGACAGCCCGCGGATGTGCTCGTACTTCGGCTTCTCCATCTGGCCGAGGAACTGCCGCGCGTACGACGACAGCGACTCGACGTAGCGGCGCTGCCCCTCGGCGTAGAGCGTGTCGAACGCCAGCGACGACTTGCCCGAGCCCGAGACGCCGGTGAAGACGACGAGCTGGTGCTTGGGGATCTCGCAGGTCGTCGATGTCGAGGTTGTGCTCGCGCGCGCCCTTGACGACGATGACGTCCGACTCGAGCCCTTCGCTATTCCGCTTCCCCATGAGACGCAGAGTTTAATGTCATGCTGAACATTTGTCACCCCCTTTTCAAGCGACCCCCTCCCCCACGACCGACCGGTCGTGCAGGAGCTGACCGCAACCAGTTGTCCGCTTTGAAACCGCCAACGGATGCGGTATGGAGCGGAGAGATGCGTCGGCTCCTGATCTCGCTCGTGCTCCTCGCCGGTTGCGCCCCCACCACCGCTTTTGTCGACGGCAAGACCGTCCCGCGGCTCGACATGGACTTCGTCGGCCAGCCGTTCGTCGTGCGCGTGTCGGCGGCGCACCCGCGGCCCGGCTCACCGTCGGGCGGGCTGCGCGACTTCGGCGGGCGCATCAGCGGCAACGTCTGCGGCCTCGACATCACCTACGACGTGCAGCACGAGGGCGACCACACGCACCTGACCGGCTTCGTCGACGAGAAGCAGACCGACAGCCGGCTCGACGTCAAGGACGTCAACGGCGTCAGCCGTCAGATCACCGGCACGCTCGACACCCAATCGGGCACCGGGGTCGACCTCGACCTGCGCAAGAACGCGATCCGCGGCACCATCGGGCTGCGCACGTTCGATCTCGGTCGTGACGGCGACCGCTACATCGGCTCGCTCAAGGTCACCAACCTCACCACGGCGGCTACGATCAACGGCGCCAAGGCGCTCTGGGAGCTGCCGCCGGCGGCGCAGGCGGTGGTGCTGCCGGCGCTCCTGACCTGCTACGGCGACGAGCTCGAAGGCAACCGGCGCGGCAGCCTCATCGTCGGCTTCGGCGGCCTGCAGACGTGGGAGGGCAAGCACGTCTCGGCCATCTATCACGCGCAGACCAACGAGGTGCAGCGCGCCCTCATCCAGGGCCAGCAGAGCTCGACGGTGGGCGGAAACTGATGCGCGCCCTGGCCCTCGCGCTCGTCGTCGCGTTTGGCGCCGGCGCGCACGCGCAGACGGTGCCGCCGCCGCCGGTGCCGCAGCTGCCGGACGAGCCGCTGCCCGCATGGCACCCGCCGCCGCCCGGGCGCGCCCACGCGCTTTTCCTGCAGATGTCGCCGGAGATGCAGCAGGCGCAGAAGCTGCGCCAGGTCGGGCTGTGGCTCTCCAGCTTCGGCTGGGTGCAGATCTTCGGCGGCGGCATCCTCTACGTCTGGGCCGCCAGCGTCAACGAGGACGTCGGCCACCCGACGCCCAACAACCCCAACGGCGCCTTCCAGCCAGCGCTGGAGGACGAGCGCAACCACATCGAGGCGGCGGCCTCCTCGCTCCTCGGCATCGGCGGGGTCATGGCCGCCGGCGGCTTCGTCCTCTATACGATCGGGCAGTGGCGCATCACGTCGCACCACAAGAGCCACCCGAGCGAGCCCCTGCCGCCGCTCTCGGGCTTCTAGCGCCAACGGCGGTCGGGGCGCACCGGGGGTCGCGGACGGTCGTCGGAGCCGCCTTGCCGGGACGGGCCCGCTACGCCGGCGGCCTTACAGGCCAGCGACACGTCCGGGTCCTCGGCTCGTCGCTGGCAACCGCCCTTTCGGGCGGAGCGCTCCTCGACGCCCGGCAAGACGGCTCCGACGACCGCCCGCTCCATGGGCTCGTGGGAACCTCCATACAAGGGCATCCAGACGCAGCTATGAGCGGCGCGTCGAGGGCCACCTCTTCCGAGACGCATTCGTTACGGCCGCTCGGGTTTTCAGACCGAGCACAGAGGCTGCGCGCGCACTGCCCCGTTGGGCGAGCTCCGCAGCACAGGCCAGGGGTGGAGTCGAGAGGAGCGGTCCGCTGCCGAGGACTATTTGCGCCCAGCGGGGCAGTGCGCGCGGAGCCGGACGTGGCGCTTTGGCGGCGTGCCTAGTACCTCGCCGCAGTGGTTTTGATTGGTATCCGCCGAGGATTCGGCGCGCAGGGCGAGGCGCGACGACGAAGGAATACTGGCTGTATTTCGAGGAGGAGCAACGAAGCCATGGGCGTCGAGGACCGGCGCAGACCGATCAAAGCCACTGTGGCGAGGTACTAGCGCCAAAAGGACGCGAGCGCGTGCAGCAGCCACCAGACGGCAGCCACGGGGACGGCGAGCGCGGCGACGAGCAGCGTCAGGGCGGCGATGACCCGCAGCCAGTCGCCGATGGTGTCGTGGCGCGCGTCGTGGCGCGCGCGCAAGAGGCGCACGTTCTTGCGGTTCGCCTTCCACGCCACGTCGAACAGGTCGCCTGCGATGGGCACCACGCCGACGAGCGCGTCGACGCCGAGGTTGACCAGCATCCGCGCCACCGTGACCAGCGGCAGCTTGCGTCTCCAGGCGACGGCGACGACGTACAGGCCGAGCACCGAGCCGATGACGTCGCCGATGCCCGGCAGGAAGAAGCCGAGCAGCGGATCGAGGAAGCGGTCGTCGAGCCAGCGGGCCAGCGTCTCGGCGGCGCGGATGTCGCCGTCGTCGGGCGCCGGCGCGTCGCTCAATTGAGCACGCCGCCGCCGCGCGAGGCGGGCGACGGCGGCGACTCGGTGCGGCGGGCCACGTGCGGCGAGCCGTGGTGGTGCACCAGCTTCCAGGCGCCGTTGTCGTTGCGGAAGACGTTGGTGGCGACGACCGCCCCGACCATCGCGTCGCCCGCCGGCCCCGTCGAGCGGATGCGCTCGACGCAGACCACCCACGCCAGCTCGCCGCGCACCGCGATGCGCTCGTCGGCCACCTCGAAGCGCATGGTCGCGGTGTTGGCGAAGATCGTCGCCCACGAGTCGCGCACCTCGCTCCAGCCGGCGCACAGCGGCCAGCCCGGGTGCAGGCAGCTCGTGCTCGCGTCGTTGACCCACAAGCGCTCCATCGCGGCCAAATCGAGCGCTTCGAACGCCCGATAGAACGAGAGGTTGGCCGCCCGCACCGCCGCCTGTTCGGCATCCATGACGACAGGCGTAACACGACCCTCTTGACAGCGGCACGTTAATGAGTAATTACTCACTCATCTGCGGCACTGAGGACCCATGGCGCGACCCACGACCATCTCGGACGAACGAATCCTGGACGCGGCGCGCGCCGTGTTCCTCGAGCTCGGCATCGCCGCCACGACCGCGGAGGTAGCCCGGCGCGCCGGCATCGCCGAGGGATCGATCTTCAAGCGCTTCGCCACCAAGGCCGAGCTGTTCAAGGCGGCGATGAAGATCGACTTCGAGGATCCGGACTTTCTGCGCACGCTGGTGGCGGCGCGCGACGAAGACGATCCGCGCGAGACGCTGTACCTGGTGGGGCTGCAGGCGGTGGCCTTCTTTCGCCGCCTGATGCCGCTGGTGATGCTGCAGTTCGGGACGGGCAAGAAGGTCGGCGTGCCCGAGCAGCTGCTGGGGCCGAACGCCCCGCCGCTGCGCGCGCTCAAGACGCTGGCGACGTTCATCGAGCGGCAGATCCGCGCCGGGCGGATGCGCCGGCACGAGCCTGAAATCGTGGCACGGATGCTCCTTGGTAGCATCCAAAGCTACGTGTTTTTCGAGATCCTGATGCGCGCGCAACAAAAGATGCCGCTGCCGGTCGAAGAGTATCTGCGCGGCCTCATCAACGTGTTGTGGACCGGCGTCGAGCCGGCGCCCAGAAGGGGGCACTAGAGCCATGGCTTCTGCTTCGTTTATGAGTAAGCACTCACGCATTCTCGTGGCGGCAGTGACCCTGCTGGCGCTGCCGGCGGCGGCGCACGCGCAGCGCACCCTCACGCTCGACGAGGCGCTCTCGATCGCGCACCGCAACAACCGCGACCTGCGCGCGGCGCAGGCGCGGGTGGCGCAGGCGCACGCGGGCGTGCTGACGGCGCTGGCGGCGCTCCTGCCGGTGGTGACGACGCAGGGCAAGTACACGCACAACTACAAGGAGGTCGATGCTGCCGGCGTCAGAGTTCACCGGCGCGACCACGGGGCTCGCCGACACGCTCAAGACCGCCGCCATGGTCGCGGGACAGCAGGGGCTCGTCGACGCGCTCAACGGCTACGAGCAGGCCCTCATCGCCAACACGCCTGCCAACATCGTCATCCAGAAGGGCGAGCAGCTCGACTACGTGCTCAACGCCGTCGTGCCGCTGATCGTGCCCTACGCCTATCCGGCGCTGCAGGCAGCGCATCGCAACGAAGACGCCGGGCGCGCCAGCTTCTCCGTCACCGACGCGCAGGTGCTCTACTCCACCGCGCAGGCCTACTACGCCTGCGCCGGCGCCGACGAACTGGTCGAGGCGCGCCGCCACGCGGTCGACGGTCGCGCAAGAAGACGCTCGACAACGCGCGCGCGCGCCTCGAGGCCGGCGTGGTCAATCGCGTCGAGGTGACCCGCGCCGAGCTGCAGCTGGTGCGCGCGCAGCAGGCGCTCGTGCGAGTCCCAGGACACGCAGGCGCAGACCTATCGCTCGCTCGGGACCGTCATGAACATGCACGAGCCGGTGCGCGTGGTCGCCGCCGAGGCGGCGCCGACGGGCGAGGCGCCGGTCGGCGACGCTGACGGCGCAGGCGCTGCAGCTGCGCCCGGAGTTCGCGGCGCTGGAGCGGACCATCGACAGCGATCGGCTGACGGTGAAGTCGAACTGGCTGGCGCTGGGCGCCGACGGTGTCGGCGTTCGGCAACGTGCGCGCCTTCAACTACGCAGGGCTTCTCCGGCGACAACTACTCCTGGGCCGTCGGCCTGCAGCTCGACTGGACCCTCTACGACGGCGGCGTGCGCGACGCGCAGCGCCAGCTCGCCGCCGCACAGCGCGACGAGAACGAGGCCAAGCTCGACCTGTTGCGCGATCAGGTGCGCGACGACGTCTACAACGCCGAGCGGCGCGCTCGCAGACGCGGCGCCGCGCGCTGGACGACGGCGCGCCGCTCGCTGCAGCTGTCGCAAGGAGACGCTCGACCTGGTGCAGGTGCAGCACGACGCCGGCACCGCGACGCAGCTCGACCTGCTCCAGGCGCAGGACAACCTGGTCGGCGCCGAAGTGGCGCTGGCGCAGGCGCGCTTCGATCTGGCGCTCGCGTGGCCTGCAGCTCGACCGGCTGTCCGGCTCGTTCCCGGCCAACCTGAGCTTGAAGTAACGAGGTGAATCGTGAGTGATGCGACGACGGTAGACAACGGAGCGACTGGGCCCTCGCGCGCGCGCTTCCTTCCGCTGGCGGGGATCGCGCTGCTGGCGCTCGGCTACGGCGGCTATCGCCTGTGGGCGCGCGCACCAGCCCTACGAGTGGAGCGGCACGGTCGAGGCGCGCACCATCTCGGTCGGCTCGCGCGCCGGCGGCCGCGTCAAGGACGGTGCTGGTGCGCGAGGGCGACCGCGTCAAGGCCGGGCAGCCGCTCATCGAGCTCGAGCCGGGCGACCTGCCGGCGCAGCAGCTGCAGGCGGAGGGCGCAGCTCGCGCAGGTGCAGGCGACGCTCGACAAGCTGGAGAAGGGCGCGCGGCCCGAGGAGATCGACGCAGGCGCAGGGCGCGCGTCGCAGACGGCGACGGCGGCGTTCGAGCAGACGCGCACCGGCGCGCGGCGCGAGCAGATCGCCGCGCGCGCAGGCGCGCCTCGCAGGCGCAGGAGGTCGCGGTCGAGAAGGCGCAGCTCGACGCCGAGCGCGCGCACAGCTGTTCGCGCCGCGGGCGCGGCGTCGCAGGCCGAGGTCGACAACGCCGAGACCGCGCTGCGCGCGGCGGTCGGCCCAGCGCGACGCGCTGCAAGCAGCAGCTCGACGAGCTGCGAGAACGGCTCGCGCGCGAGGAGCATCGCGCAGGCCGCGGCGCGCGCGGCCGAGGCGCGCGCGTCGCGAGAAGCTCGTCGCGCGCCGGCTCGCGCGTCGAGGACATCCAGGCCGCGCGCGGCGCAGGTCGAGGCCGCGCAGGGCAGGCTCGACGCAGATCGACGACGATGATCGGCGAGCTCGTCGATCCGGGCGCCGCGCGCCGCGCGCGTCGAGTCGCTCGATCTGCGCCCCGGCGACATCCTCGCGCCGAACGCCGACCGCCGCGACGCTGCTCGAGGACGATCAGCTCTACGTGCGCATCTACGTGCCCGAGACCGCAGATCGGCCACATCAGCGTCGGGCAGAAGGTGCCGATCACCGTCGACTCGTTCCCGGGCAAGCACGTTCACGGGCGTGGTCGAGCACATCAACGCGCGTCGGCGAGTACTCGCCGCGCAACCTGCAGACCGCCGACGAGCGCGCCGACCAGGTGTTCGCGACGCGCGTCGGCCTGCGAGAACGGCAGCGACGAGCTGCGCGCCGGCATGGCCGCGTTCATCACGGTGCCCAAGTGAGCGCCGACGTCGGCGACAACGCGATCGTCGTGCGCGGCGTGCCGCGCAAGTTCGGCGACTTCGTCGCGCTCGACGACGTCAGCCTCGCCGTGCGCACCGGCATGGTCTACGGCCTGCTCGGCCCGAACGGCTCGGGCAAGTCGACGCTGATCCGCATCCTGTGCGGCCTGCTCGCGCCGACCGAGCGGCCGCGCGACGCGTGCTCGGCCTCGACGTCGCCACGCGAGGGCGAGGAGATCCGCCGCAAGATCGGCTACATGAGCCAGAAGTTCGCGCTCTACGACGACCTCACCGTGCGCGAGAACCTCGACTTCTACGCGCGCGTCTACGGCCTCTCGCGGCGCGCGCCTGCAGCGAGCGCCGCGACGCCGCGATCGAGCTCACGCACATCGGCCCGTACGTCGAGCGCCGCGCCGGCCAGCTCTCGGGCGGCTGGAAGCAGCGCCTCGCGCTCGGCGCCGCGCTCATGCACGAGCCGCGCGTCGTCTTCCTCGACGAGCCGACCGCCGGCATCGATCCGGTCGCGCGCCGCGAGCTGTGGGACCTGCTGTTCACGCTCGCCGCCGAGGGCATCACGCTGCTCGTCACCACGCACTACATGGACGAGGCCGAGCGCTGCGGCGAGGTCGGCTACCTCTACCTGTCGAAGCTGCTGGTCACCGGCACGCCCGACCAGCTCAAGGCGCTGCCCGCGGTCAACCGCGCCGGACACGCGCCGCGTCGAGATCGAGACGCCGCGAGACCGCGCGCGCGCTCGCGTGGCTGCGCGGCGCAGCCGTTCTGCCGCGGCGCGACGATCTTCGGCCAGGCGGTGCACGCCGGTCGTCGACGCCGCGACGATCGCGCGACGACCGAGCTCCTCGGCGAGCGCATGCGCCACGCGCCGGCTTCCGAAGACGCGCCCGTGCGCGACCGATCGCGCCGTCGCTCGAGGACGTGTTCGTCGCGCTCACCGAGCGAAGACCGCGGTGCGCGACGGCCGCGTCACGCGCGCTCGAAGCCACGAGACCGCGCTCGATGCTCGGGCGTGCGTCTCCATCCGCCTCGTTCGTCGCGATGCTTCCGCAAGGAGTTCGCTCGCACATCTCGGCCGCGACCGCGGCGACGCTGCATCGTCGCGCTCGTCGATGATCCCGCTCTTCCAGCTGCATCCTGTTCGGCTTCATCGATCAGACCGTGCGCGACGTGCCGACCGTCGTCGTCGATCAGGATCGGACCTCGGACAGCCGCGAGCTGATCGACCAGCTGCGCGCGACCGGCACGTTCGAGATCGTGCACGTGACCGACGAACCCGCACGACGCGCGCGGCGAGATCACCGCGCGGCCGCGCGCGCGTCGGCGTCGTCATCCCGCCCGACTACCACGACAAGCGCGCGCGCGGCACCGACGCGCAAGATCCTCGTGCTCATCGACGGCTCCGACTCGACCGTGTCAGCGCGCAGGCGCTCGCCGTCGGTCAACGGCCTCGTGGCGGACGAGAACCTCGAGGACGATCACGAAAAGGGGTCGCGCGCGCGCCGATCCCGTCAGCGCGCAGCCGATCATCCTGTTCAACCCCGACGGGCCGCACCGCGAACTACATCATCCCCGGCCTCGTCGCGATCCTGCTGCAGATCGTCGCCATGGTGCTCGCCGCGATCGCGATCGTGCGCGAGCGCGAGAACGGCACGCTCGAGCAGCTCCTCGTCACGCCGATCGACCCGCTCGGCCTCATGCTCGGCAAGCTCGCGCCCTACCTGTTCGTCGGCCTCGTCGAGATGGCGCTGATCCTGTTCGTCATGCGCTTCGGCTTCGGCGTGCCGATCCGCGGCAGCCTCGTCTTCCTGTTCGCGCATGGCGCTCGTCTACCTGTTCGCGCTGCTCGCGCTCGGCCTGTTCATCTCGACGCGCGCGCAAGACCCAGGCGCGAGGCGCAGCAGATGGCGCAGATGTTCCTCCTGCCGTCGATCTTCCTGTCGGGCTACATCTTCCCGATCGAGGGGCTGCCGTTCGCCGCTGCACGGCGATCGGCGCAGGTGCTGCCGGCGACGCACATGGTCGAGATCATGCGCGGCGTCGTGCTGCGCGACGCCGGGCCCGGCGAGCTGATGCCGCACGTGTTGGCGCTGGCGCTGATCTCGACGGTGCTCGTCGCTCTCTCCGTCCGTAATTTCCGGAAAGTGGCCGTCTGAGGTTCTAACCGGGCTGGAAAGGCTCGAGCGCCAGCCTATAGTGGTGACGCCGTCGGTCCAGGAGGGGCTCATGAAAACATGCGTCGTCGCCATGGCCTTGCTCGTTGCAGCCTTGTGTTCGGCGCGCGCCAGGGCGCAGAGCCGCGTGTCCGTCGAGGTCGGCGGCATCGTCTCGGCCTACGATGTGCAGAGCGGTCCAGCGTCCAGTCAGTCCGGCCTGCGCGCGGCCGGCGCGATCAACGGCGCCGTCGTCTCCGGCGGCGCCGAGGCGCCGTCGCAAGCGATCGCAGCGTTCGAGGTGCGCCCGACCGTGACGCTCGACGGCGGCTTTCTCATGGGCGTCGGCTTCCGCGTCGGCCAGGCCGGCCTCGGCGACAGAGGCACCTCGCTGGTCGGCGCCGACGTAGGGATCGGGTTCCAGCACCGCTTCGGCCACTTTCTGCCGTTCATCAAGGGCGTCTTCGGCATCAACAGCTACGACGTCCCCGGCGTCAATATCGGCCACCAGAACGACCTGCGCCTCGACGCGGTCGTCGGCTCGCGACTGTACGTGTCGAGACGCATGTACCTCGCGGCGTCGGCGTTCGCCGGCTGGGGGGATCGCTACGGCGCCGCGGTCTCCGTCGGTGGCGATGTGATCCAGGTGTTCCACCGCGGGGTGATGCCATGAAGGCCGCGCTCTTCGCCGCCGCCTTGGCCCTGGCCGGGTGCGCGACCATCGACGTCTATCATTATGAGGCGCGGCCGCTGCCGGCCGGCTCGCAGCCGCTGGCGGTCGTTTCGTGGACGCTGCAGGATCTGCGCGACGTCAGCTGGAGCTATGGCGAGCCGGATCCCGATCCCTCGCGCCGCGCCGTGCTCGCGGCGACGGTCCAGGGCCTGACCGCGGCGCCGTCCGCGACGAGCTCGAACGGTACCCCGCTCGACCTCAGCTATGCCGAGATTGCCCATGGCATCCGTATGGTTACCCAGTCGGACGGGGCCTGGACCGTCTATCTCTACGACAGCCACAATCGGCTGATCCGCCTCGAGTTCAGCTCCTACGCCGCGGCCCGGCTGTTCCTCGACGCCTCGACCGCGCTCGCCGCCCAGCCGCCGCGGGCGGTCGACGTGGCCTCAATAAAAAGCTGAAACCAGACCGCAGCCTGCGTCACATTCGGGCGTGAGGCTGATGGCGCTCGACACGCGCGACCCAGAACAGGCCACGCCGGAAGCTGCGCCGCCGCAAGGGCTCGACTTCCGCGCCGTGTACGACGCGCACGCACGCTCGGTGCGCCGCTTCCTCGGCGATCTGTTGCGCGACGACGCCAGCGCCGATGAGGCGACGCAAGAGACCTTCGTGCGCGCCCACGGGCGGCTGGCGACCTTGCGCCAGGACGACAAGGTGCTGCCCTGGCTGTTCGGCATCGCGCGCAACGTCTTCTACGAGGAGCTGCGCGCGCGGCGCCGCCACCTGCGCAGCATCGAGGACGACGAGCGCGACCAGGAGCCCGATCGTGGGCCCTCGCCCGAGGGCGTGCTGCTCGGCGCCGAGGCCGACCAGAAGCTGACCGCTGCGCTCGCCGAGCTCGGCGATGAGCGGCGCGCCGCCCTTTTGCTGCGCATCGACCATGGCCTCGACTACGACCAGATCGCCGAGGTCATGGGCTGGCCGCTATCGAAAGTGAAGAACGAGATCCACCGGGCGCGCATCGTGTTGCGCGCGCGACTGGCGAAGTACGTGGGAGGTCCGTGATGTGCTCGACGGAGGAGTTGGAAGCGCTGGTGGCGGAAGAGCTCGATGTCGCGTCGGCGGAGCGGGTGCGGGCGCACGTCGCCGGCTGCGCGTCGTGCCAGGCGGAGCTGGAGTGGCTCGCCGCCGAGGTGGAGCTGATGGCGCAGCGGCGCGCCCGGCAACCGGACCCGGCGCCTGTCTTGTGGCCAGGCATCGCCGAGCGAGTCGCCGACGATCGTCTGCACCGCGCACGCGAGGAGCCGGGCGCGCATCCCGCCGCCTCGTCAGATTCCCCCCTGCCGGCGCCGGCGACGACTCGCGTCCGGCGGTGGGGATGGGGCGCGCGAGTCGCCTACGGCGGTCTATTGGCGGCGGCGGCGGCGGCGGTGGTGTTCGCTTCTTGGCCGGGGCAGGTGCGGGTCGTGCCCGGCGATCTCGGCGGGCGCCCGTCGTTGTCGACGGCGGCGGTGCACAAGAAGGTGCCGGCCGACGTCACGCTCGACAAGGCCGAACGCGAGTATCAAGACGCGGCCAAGGTGCTCGAGGCCGAGTACGCGGCCGAGCGCGACCGGCTGCCGCCGTCGGTGGCGGAGCGCTACGACCGCATGCTCTCGACCACGCGCACACAGGTCGCCGACGCGCGCGCCACGGCGGGTAGCGATGTCGACGGACGAATGGTCGTCCTCGACGGCTACGCCGAGTATCTCCGCAACCTGCAGACCATCGTGTCTGACCTCCGGTGAAACGATGAAACGAATCCTGCTCGCCCTGTGCTTCTCCCCCTGGCTCGCCGGCGCCGCCCACGCGGGCAACGACGCGCCGCCCGTGCCGCCGCCGCCACACGCGCCGCTGCCGCCCTTGCCGCCGCTGCCGCCGATGTCGACAGGCAGCTCGTCCTCGTCGGTGGCGACGCTCGACGTCAAGGGCACGGTGACGCTACGCACCGACGTGCTGTCGTCCGACATCGAGGTCGTCGGCGGCGGGGGGCGGCAGATCAAGGCGCAGCTCATCGACTCTTCGGGCGGCGTGCGGCTATCGCAGGCGGGCGATCGCGTCGAGCTGTCGCTGTCGTCCAAGGGCGGTTGGCCGCACGTGCCCGCGGGCATCGACGGCAAGCTGCGCATCGAGGTGCCGCAGGGAACGAACGTGGAGCTGACCTCGGCGTCGGGCGACATCGCCGTGCGCGACACCGGCGGCAACGTGCGGCTGCGCACGGCGTCGGGCGAGGTGCACCTGCGCAAGGTCGCCGGCGTCGAGGTGATGGCGGTCTCGGGCGACGTGGTGGTGGACAACGCCAGCGGCGAGGTGCGGCTGCGCACCGTGTCGGGCGATGCGCAGGTCACGCAGAACGGCGGCGGCAACACCAGGCTCGAGTACGGCACGACGTCGGGCGATCTCGACTGGACGGGCGCCTGCCGCGCCGGCTGTCGCATCGAGGCGCGCTCGATGTCGGGCGACCTCAAGCTGCGCATGGTGCCCGACGCCAGCTTCGACTTGCGCTACGTCACCCACTCGGGCGACGTCACCGACGATCTGAAGATGCAGACGCTCGAGCACGGTGAGTCGCGTCACGGCGGCGGCTCGCTGCACGCCCGCTACGGCAAGGGCGAAGGTCTGGTAGAGGCGCAGACCTTCTCCGGCGACCTCCACATCGCCCGCAAGTAGTCCTTAGTCACACATTGTTTCCCGTCGCTGACGTAATTCCTTCGAAACTTTCTCTCCTCCTCGATCACATCCGGACGTCGGGAACAAAGAGTCGGGTGATGGTGTTTCACTCGACGAGGGCCGAGCCCGACGAGGAGCTGAGACAATGTTGCGAGCAAAGACGCTGCTCTGGTGGATCCCCGCTACCGTCGTCGCGATGGTCGCCATCGCCGAGGGTGGAATGCACGTGCACGCGGCGCGGGCCGCGCGCCACGCCACCCAGAGCGCGGCCGCGAGCTGCCGGGCGCGCCACCTGGCCGTCGATCTCGACGGTGACGGCAGGTCCGAGTCGGTGCACCTGGTGCGCGTCGGCGACGAAGCGTGGGCCGACGTGTGGGCGGGCGCGGCGATGCGCTCGTCGACGCGCCTGGGCGCCTGGCACGACGACGCCACGCTCGAGGCGCTCGACGTCAACGGCGACGGCAAGATCGATCTGGTGCGCCGCTGGGCCGAGGGTCCCGAGCAGCACGCCGAGGTCTGGCTGTCCGACGGCCTCGCCTTCGACGTCGGCTGGTCGGGCGTGATCGGCGAGACCTGCCTGGCGCAGGCCGACGTCGGGAAGCGCTAGCCACAATGCCGTTCACTTTGGCCGAGTAGTGGCGGGCCGGCTTGGGCCGCGGAGGTCGTGAGGCGCCTGGTGCTAGGAGTTGCGCTTGTACATCGCATCGGGCGTCGAGCGGAGGTAGCAAGGGGCGATGCCGGCGGCGTAGAGGGCGCGGTCGCGCGTAGCGCGAAATGAACGCGCCCGATGGAGGCGCACGCCGCGAAGCGGCGACTGCGCCGGCTTCCGACCCCGGCAGCGCCCCTTGCTACCTCCGCGGCCCAAGCCGGCCGGTTGACCCGCCGAAAGTGAACAGCATTGGCGCTAGCCGATTTCGAGCAACCTCGCTTTGCCCCCGCCAATCGCTTTTCATCTTCGCTAGTTGACTCCTTGCCGATCGCGAGTTGCGAATGTGAGCGCTAACTCGCATTCTATCATGCATAGCGAAACCAAGGAGAACGCCATGCGTAACCCGCTTTCGATGGTGCAAGCCGCCACCGCGTTCGTTCGACTGACGCAGGATCTCGGCCGGCTCGACGAAGTCTTCAACCTCGGCGACGGCCTCGTCGACGCCGAGATGATGCAGGCGATGGCCGAGCGCGGGCGGCAGAGCGCCACCGGCGCGGCGGCGCTGCGCGAGCGCCCGCACGTGCACCTCGACCTCGGGGCGCTGCGCGCGCTGCCCACCGGCACGCTCGGGCGGCAGTACGCGCTCATGATGGACCGCAACGGCCTCGACCCGGCGTCGATCCCCGCCCTGCCCGACGACGACGAGAACAGGTACGTGCGCGCGCACCTCTACGAGACGCACGACCTGTGGCACGTCGCTACCGGCTTCGCCACCGACGTCCCCGGCGAGCTGGGGCTGCAGGCGTTCTACCAGGCGCAGCTCCCGGGCCGGCTGCCGACCGCGATCCTCGCCGCCGGCTTCTTGAACACCCTCATCTTCTCGTTCGCGCAGCGCGACGTGCGGCTGCGCGAGATCGCCCGCGGCTGGCTGCTCGGCCACCGCTCGCGCCCGCTGTTCGGCGTGCGCTGGGACGACTACCTGGCGCTGCCGCTCGATGAGGTGCGGGCGCGGCTCGGCCTGGACGTCGCCGCGGTCGACGCAGTGCTGCCACCGGCCGATCCGGTCGAGGTGGCGCGCGCGGCGGCCTGATCGCGCGACCCGGTAGACTTCCCGGCGTGGTTGTTCGTAAAGTGCGCGGCAATGCGCACCCTCGCCATCTTCCTCGTCACGCTCGGCTCCCTCCCGCTCGCCATCGGCCACGCGGCCGAGCGCCGCGCCACGCTCACCGTCGACGCGCGCGACGCGCCGCGCCGCATCCTGCACGCCCGGCTCACGCTGCCGGCGGCGCCAGGACCGCTGACGCTGCGCTACCCCAAATGGATCCCGGGCGAGCACGGCCCGACGGGGCCGATCGTCGACGTGGCCGGCATCGTCGTGCGTGCCGCCGGCAAGACGGTCGCCTGGCACCGCGACGACGTCGACCTCTACGCGCTGCACCTGGTGGTGCCGGCGGGGGCCAGCACCCTCGAGGTCGACTTCGACTACCTGGCGCCCGCGGAGCGCGACTCCTACTCGTCGGGCGGCTCGACGACGGCGGAGCTGCTGGCGCTGGAGTGGAACCTGGTGGTGCTCTATCCCGAAGGCGTGTCGCAGCACGATCTCGTCATCACGCCGCGCCTCATCCTGCCGCACGGCTGGAAGCACGGCACCGCGCTCGAGACTGCGCGGGCGAGCGGCGACACCATCGAGTTCAAGCCGGTGACGCTGGAGATGTTGGTCGATTCGCCGGTGATCGCGGGCGTGCACTTCCGCTCCTTTCCGCTGGGCGCGCCCGGCGGCGGGCCGGCGCACACGCTCGACGTGGTCGCCGACTCCGAGGCAGCGCTGCAGATCGAGCCGGCACAGCTCGAGGGGCTGCGCCGGCTGGTGGTCGAGGCGGGCGCGCTGTTCGGCGCGCGCCACTACGCGCGCTATCACTTTCTGCTCACCCTGAGCGACAAGGTCGCGCACTTCGGGCTCGAGCATCATCAGTCGAGCGACAACCGCACGCGCGAGCGCTTCTTCATCGACAAGGACGCGCGCCTGTTGTCGGCGGGCCTGTTGCCGCACGAGTTCGTGCACTCGTGGAACGGCAAGTTCCGCCGGCCGATCGGCTTGTGCAACGGTGGCTTCGACCAGCCCATGAAGGGCGACCTGCTCTGGGTCTACGAAGGGCTGACCAGCTACCTCGGCTGGATGCTGGAGCTGCGCTCGGGCCTGGTGACGCCCGAGTGGTGGCGCGAGGAGCTGGCGCAGATCGCGGCGTCGATGGACACGCGCGCCGGGCGCAAGTGGCGTCCGCTCGAAGACACCGCGATCGGCGCACAGCTCTTGCACCGCTCGTCGCCTCAGTGGCAGTCGTGGCGCCGCTCGAGCGACTACTATCCCGAGGGCGTCCTCCTTTGGCTCGAGATCGACGTCACCCTCCGCCAGCGCTCGGGCGGCGCCAAGTCGCTCGACGACTTCGTGCACGCCTTCTACGGCGGACCGAACCGGGGCCCCGAGGTCAAGCCCTACACGCTCGACGACATCGTCGCCACGCTCGACGGCATCGTCGCCAACGATTGGCGCGGGTTCTTCGCCTCGCGGGTCGACGACGTGCAGCCGCGCGCGCCGCTCGGCGGCATCACCGGCGGCGGCTGGCGGCTCGTCTACGACGACAAGCCCAATGAGCGCGGCAAGGCGATCGGCAAGGAGGACAAGCTCGAGAACTGGAGCTACTCGCTCGGCTTCTCGATGAAGGACGACGGCGCCGTGGCCGACGTCATCCCGGGCACCCCGGCGGCCAAGGCGGGGCTCGCGCCGGCGATGCACCTCATCGGCATCGACGGGCGCAAGCTGGGCCGGGAGTCGATCGGCGACGCGCTCAAGCTCAAGCACGGGACCATCGAGCTGCTGGTCACCAACAGCGACTTCTACAAGGTCCTGAAGATCGACTATCGCGGCGGCGAGCGCCACCCGCACCTCGAGCGCGAGAGCGGCAAGGCGGATCTATTGCAGGCGATCGGCCGGCCGCTTCAGACCTCGAGCTCGCCGGCGAGATAGGGCGCGACGTAGCCGGCGAGCGTGACCGCGTCCTGGCCGAGCGTGCACCACAGCTCGCCGCCGCGCGTCGAGAGCTGCTTGGCGTAGAGCGAGGTGCGGCCGAGCGCGCGCGCCCAGTAGGGCACCAAGAGGCAGTGCGCCGAGCCGGTGACCGGATCCTCGTCGACGCCGGCGGCGGGCGCAAAGAAGCGGGAGACGAAGTCGCACTCGTGCTCGGCGCCGGTGGCGGTGACGATGACGCCATAGCGATCGAGGCGGCGCAACAGCGCGAGGTCGGGCGACAGCGCGGCCACCTCGGCAGCGCTGTCGTAGATGCACAGATACTTCGAGCCGTAGGCCAGGATCTGGCGTGGCGGCCGCGCCAGCGCCGCGACCAGCGCCGGCGGCGAGGCCACCACCGGCACCGGCTCCCAGCGCGGCAGCGCCATGGCCAGGCGATCGCCGGCGCGCTCCACCGTCAGCTCGCCCGACGGGGAGGCGAAGCGCACCACCTGGCGCTTCGGCTGCAGATGCGTGAGCGCGACCCAGCCGGCGGCAAGCGTCGCGTGCCCGCACAGCTCGACCTCCTGGGCCGGCGTGAACCAGCGGATCTCCCACTCGGCGCCGCGCGGCACGATGAAGGCGGTCTCGGAGAGCGCGTTCTCGGCGGCGATCTGCTGCATCGTCGAGTCGTAGATCCACGACTCGAGGGGACAGACCGCGGCCGGGTTGCCGCCGAAGACGGTGCGCGAAAACGCGTCGACCTGATAGAGCGCGATCTTCATGCGACCTCCTTTTCGAAGCAGATCACGGAAATTGTGCCTTCGACGACGAAGGGGCCACGCTCGCCGTAGCCGAGCGCGTGGTAGAAGGCGCGCAGCGGCGCGTTGTCGGCGAAGGCGTCGAAGCGAACGGCGCGGCAGCCGGCGGCGCGCGCGCGCGCCTCGACCTCGGCCATGCAGGCGCGTCCGAGGCCACTGCGCCAGCGCGTGGGCGCGACCGCGAGGCGGTTGAGGTAGAGCGCGCACACGGCAGGGGAAAAGATTTCGTGCGGATAGGCGTGCGGCGGCACGGTCCCGATCGTGAAGGTAGCGAGCGGCTCGTCCCCATCGCTGACGAGGTAGACCTCGCGCGACGCCGCCTCGGCGCGCATGCGCTCGAGCGGATAGGGCGGATCCCAGTTGCGCCAGCCGCCGGCGGCGAGGGCGCGCCCGCAGGCGGCGACGAGCGCGTGCGCGGCCTCGACCGAGTCGGGTCCGAGGCGCCGCACCGTGCGCGGCTCGAACGCCATCGGTCAGAGCTCCAGCCCGACGGCGCGCATGAGCGCGATCGCGTTCGAGTGTTGCACCACGCCCGCCTGCATCCGGTAGTCGAACTGGAGCTTGCCGTCGACCATGCGGTCCTCGAAGTGGACGTTGCGCGCGCGCGGAGCGAGCGCGTCGGCGACCTCGGCGAGCGCCAGGTCGTGCGTGGTGACCAGGCCGATGGCGCCGTGGTCGACGAGGCCGCGCACCACCGCCTCGGCGCCGATGCGGCGATCGTGCGAGTTGGTGCCGGCCAGGATCTCGTCGAGCAAAAAGAGCAGCGGCGGCTGTTGGTGCGCGAGGTCGACGAGCTGCTTGAGGCGCGTGATCTCGGCGTAGAAGCGCGAGGCGCCCTCGGCGAGCGAGTCCTGGATGCGCAGGGTGGCCCCGACCTGCAGCGGTGAGACGGTCATCCGCCGGGCGCGCACCGGGGCGCCGGCGAGCGCCAGCACGACGTTGATGCCGACGGTGCGCAGCATCGTCGACTTGCCCGACATATTGGAGCCGCTGACGATGAGCAGGCGCAGCTCGCCGCCCAGGGCGACGTCGTTGCGGATGCAGCGGTCGCGGCGGATGAGCGGATGGCCGAGCGCCTCGGCCTCGACCCGCGGCGCCTCGTCGACGATCTCGGGGAACGGCTCGTCGGGGCGCTCGTAGGCGTAGCCGGCCAGCGCGCAGAGCGCCTCCAGCTCGCCGGTCACCTCGATCCAACGGGCGACGTCGGCGCCCGAGCGGGCGCGCCAGCCTTCGATCGCGTAGGCGAAGTGCACCGGCCACAGCAGCGCCCAGCCGATGGGCGCGAAGAACTGGTTGCGCTGCGCGTTGGCCCAGTCGACCAGGCGCGCCAGCCGCGCGATCTGGTGCGACGCGGGCTCGTCGCCGTGACGCAGACGATCGGCGAGCGCGCGCAGGCGCGGGCTTTGGAACTGCTCGCGCTCGAACAGGCCCACGACGAGCGCCAGCACCGCCAGATCGCGACCGGGGCGGTCGACGCCCGCGTGCACGGCGGCGACGCGGCGGCGATAGGCGCGCATCACCAGCGTGACCAGCGCCAGCACCGCCGACAGGGGCAGGACGGTCCAGCGCTGCGCCATCCAGCCGGCGAGCGTGACGGCGAAGGCGAGCGAGAGCACGCCGACGCCGAGCCAGGCGGCGCCGCGCACCAGCACGGGCGCGGCCGCTCCCCAGCGCGACAGGCCGGCCGGATCGACTTCGGCGCGCACGTCCTCGCCGGCGAGGGCGAGCGCCTCACGCAGATCGAGGCGCGTGCGCAGCTCCTTGACCGCGTCCTGGCGCGCGCGGACCTCGGCGGCTTCGGCGGGCGCGAGCAGCCAGCGGGCGAGCGTCTCTTCGCCCGAGCGGGTGCGGGCAGTGCACAGGAGCTCGAAGAGCGAGCCCTTGCCGAAAAGATCGAGATCGCGCGCGTAGGGGTGCGCTTCGTCGTAGAAGCGAGCGCCCCCTTCGCCGTGGCCCACCCAGCGCTCCTCGATGCGCCCAAGGCCGCGCTCCCAGAAGTCGACGGCGCGCAGCGCTCGCTTGCGCGCGCGATCGGCGCGATCGTGCACGACCACGAGCAGGAAGAACGCGGCCACCGGCGCAGCCACGGCGGCGCCGGGGGCGCGGTGCGTCGCGGCCGCCCACACCGCTGCCACGGTGAGCACGAAGGCTGCCACCCGCGCGTACGACAGCTGCGTCGAGCGCCGCTCGGCGGCGGCCACGTCGGCGCGGCGCGCGTCACGCCGCCGACGGTATTCGGCGGCGGGCTCGAGGTCGGTTTCACTCACGCGTATTGCATACCACGCGTGGTACATTGTCGCGCATGGCGCCGTCGCCGCTGCGTATCGCCAACTGCTCGGGCTTCTGGGGCGATCGGTCCACCGGTGCCGCCGAGATGGTGCGTGGCGGGCCCATCGACGTGCTCACCGGCGACTACCTGGCCGAGCTGACCATGGCCATCCTCGCCAAGCAGCGCAAGAGCGGGCGCGGCGGCTTCGTCGGCACCTTCGTGTCGCAGCTGGAGGAGGTCCTGGGCGAGTGTCTGGCGCGCAACATCAAGATCGTGTCGAACGCCGGCGGGCTCGATCCGCGCGGCCTCGGCGACGCCCTGGCGGCGCTGGCGGACAAGCTGGGCCAAAAGGCGCGTATCGCCGTCGTCGAAGGGGACGATCTGATGCCGCACCTGGGCGAGCTGCGCGGCGCCGGCGAGCGCTTCTGCCACCTCGACCGCGGCACGCCGTTCCCCTTCGACGCCGGCGGCGATCCGCTGACGGCCAACGCCTACCTCGGCGGCTGGGGCATCGCCGAGGCGCTCGGCCGCGGCGCCGACATCGTCGTCACCGGGCGGGTCAGCGACGCCGCGCTGGTCGTGGGCCCGGCGGCCTGGCGCTTCGGCTGGGCACGCGACGATTGGGACCGGCTGGCCGGCGCCGTCGCCGCCGGCCACATCATCGAGTGCAGCGCGCAGGCGACCGGCGGCAACTACAGCTTCTTCGAGGAGGTCGACTGGTCCAAGCCGCTCGGCTTCCCCATCGCCGAGCTGCACGAAGACGGCTCGTTCGTCATCACCAAGCACCCCGGCACCGGCGGGCGCGTCAACGTCGGCACGGTCACCGCGCAGCTGCTCTACGAGATCGACGGCCCGCGCTACTTCAACCCCGACGTGGTCGCGCGCTTCGACACGGTCCGCCTCAGCGACGAGGGCGGCGACCGCGTGCGCGGCGCGGGCACGCGCGGCGAGCCGCCGCCGGCGACGCTCAAGGTGGCCATGAACGTCGCCGGCGGCTGGCGCAACGCCATGACGGTGCGCCTGGCCGGGCTCGATCTCGACGACAAGGCCAACCTGGTCGAGCAGCTCGTCGCCGAGGCGGCGGGCGGGCGGGAGCGCTTCGCCGAGTGGCACGTCAACCTCAAGCGGGGGGTCGAGAAGGATCCGAGCGACAACGAGGCGGCGGTCAGCTATCTCACCATCAGCGTCAAATCGCCCGACCGGGCCCTGGTGGGCAAGGCCTGGTCTTCGCGCATCGTGGGGTTGTCGCTGTCGAGCGTGCCGGGGCACTCGATCGCGCATCCGCCCGCGGACGCGACGCCGTTCCTCGTCTACTGGCCGGCGCTGGTGGACGCCGCGCGGGTGCCGGTGACCCTGCGCTTCGAGGGCGCCGAGCTGCCGGTGGCGTCGCCGGCGACGACGACGTCACGCCCCCCCATCGAGCCGCCGGCGGCGCCGGCAAGCGCGCCGCCCGCGGGCCCGACCGTGCGCGGTCCGCTCGGCCGCGTCTTCGGCACCCGCTCGGGCGACAAGGGCGGCAACGCCAACCTCGGCATCTGGGGGCGCACGCCCGCCGCCTACGCCTGGCTCCTTCGGGAGCTCACCGTCGACAAGCTGCGGGCGCTCTTCCCCGATCTGGCGCCCTTTCCGATCGATCGGGCGCTGTTGCCCAACCTCCACGCCGTCAACTTCACCATCCGCGGCCTGCTCGGCGACGGCGTCGCCGCCTCCACGCGCTCCGATCCGCAGGCCAAGACGCTCGGCGAATACGTGCGCGCGCGGGTCGTCGAGCTGCCCGCCGATCTCGTGAAGTGACGGCGCGCCCAACCATCGTCGCCGTCGAGATGGGCTACGGCCATCTGCGGCCGGCGCACGCGCTCGCCGATCTCATCGGCGGCGAGGTGCTGCACGCCGATCTGCCGCCGCTCGCCGGCGCGGAGGAGGGGCGCACCTGGGCGCGCGCGCGCCGCAACTACGAGGGGCTGACGCGGCTGTCGCAGCTTCCGCTCATCGGCCGGCCGCTGTCGCCGCTGCTGGGCGCGCTGACCGCCATCCCACCGCTCTATCCGGCGCGCGATCTGTCGAACCCGACCTGGCCGGTGCACCTCGTCGAGCGCATGGCGGCACGCGGCTTGGGCCGCGGACTGGTCGAGCATCTGCGCGCCACCGGGACACCGCTGCTCACCACGTTCTTCGTGCCGGCGCTGATCGCCGATCGCGCCGGCGACCTCGACGTGCGCTGCGTCGTCACCGATAGCGACATCAACCGCGTCTGGGCGCCGCTGCACCCGAAGACCACGCGCATCCGCTACTTCGCGCCGTCGACGCGGGTGGTGCGCCGCCTCATCGCTTACGGCGTACCGAAGGATCGCATCACGCTCACGGGCTTTCCGCTGCCGCACGAGCTCCTGGGCGGGCCGTCGCTGCCGGCGGCCAAGGCGAACCTCTTGCGCCGCCTCGGCCGCCTCGATGGTGACGGCATCTTCCGCCGCCGCTTCGGCGACGAGGTCGAGCGCACCATCGGCCCCCTACCCGCCGCCGATGGGCCGCCGCGCGTCGCCTTCGCTGTCGGCGGCGCCGGAGCGCAGGCCGAGCTGGTGGATCGCTTCCTGCCCAGCCTGGCGCCGGTGCTCCGCGCCGGGCGGCTGCGCCTCCTGCTCATCGCCGGCGTGCGCGACGCCGTCGCTGCGCGCTTCCGCCGCGCCATCGACGCCGCCGGCCTGGGCGACCTGGTCGGCGGCGCCGTCGACGTCCTGCACGCGCCCGACCTGCCCAGCTACTTTCGCGCCTTCAACGCCGCGCTCGCCGACACGGACGCGCTGTGGACCAAGCCAAGCGAGCTCAGCTTCTTCGCCGCGCTCGGCGTCGGCCTGGTGCTCGCACCCGCGGTCGGCGAGCACGAGCGGCGCAACGCGCGCTGGGCGATCGAGCACGGCGCCGCCCTGCGCCAGCATCAACCGGCGGGCGCCGCGCACTGGCTCGCCGACTGGCTCGCCGACGGTACGCTCGCCCAGGCGGCGTGGAGCGGGTTCCGCTCGCTCCCCAAGCAGGGGCTCTACGAGATCGCCGCGGCGTTCAGCAGTAACGACGCACCGTCGCGATGAGCTGATCGACGCGCATCGGCTTGGGGATGCAGGTGATCGAGCGCTGCGGGACCGTGGTCGCGGTCGCCGAGACCACGACGACGTGGATGCCGTCGTCGAGCTTGCCGTCGCGCTCGAGGTGGTCGAGCAGCTCCCAGCCGTTCATCACAGGCATCATGAGGTCGAGCAGGACGACACAGGGATCCTCCATGTGCGCCAGCTCCTGCTCCGCCTCGGCTCCGTTGCTCGCGGTCACTACGGAGTAACCCTCGTCCTCGAGGATCAACCGGACGCACTCGCGAATGTCCGGATCATCCTCCACCACCATGACGGAATGGCCCTGCGTACAGCCCCTCAATTCGTTCGTCGGCGACACGACCGAATCACCTTTCAATCCACGCGCCAACACTCCGGCACCCGCCTGACGGCGCGCCGCCCGGCAAGCGAGCAGGCCCACGCTCAGGTAGCGACCGGCGCCCACTGCTCGCCATTCCACTCCCACACCGCCTCGGGATCGTGGCTGGCGTCGAACTCCAGGGTGAGCTCCTCGGCGAAGTCCTCCTCGGTCCCGCTTGGAGCAAACTCGTTCTTCTCGGGCATACGTTCACCTCGCATGCGCAAGAACGAGCAGCGCGCGTGCCAACGGAAGCGAGCTAACCCCAGGGTTCGCCTCGATTGACCCGCTGCGGACGATCCGCGCGGTCGCCTCGCGGACTACGTCCTCGCTCTCTCGGTCGAAATACCGACGGGTATTCCTCGGTCGGTCACTCCGGTCGCATCCACGATCCGCCTCACGCGGCTCGCCCTCGCTGGCTCAACCGAAGCGAACCCTGGGGTTAGTACCTCGCCACAGTGGTTCTGACCGGTCTGCGCCGGTCCTCGACGTCCATGGCTTCGTTGCTCCTCCTCGGAATACAGACAGTATTCCTTCGTCGTCGCGCCGCGCCCTGCGCGCCGAATCCTCGGCGGATACCAATCAAAACCAGTGCGGCGAGGTACCAGGTGCATCTCGCAAATACTCCCGTCGCGTGATGGCCGCTCCGCGGCACATCGCTTCGTTGCTTCTCCCTTGAATACCGTCGAGGTATTCGCGGTCGTCGCGCCTCGCGCTGCTTGCGGCCCGGCCCTCACGCTCGGTCCGCATTTACGAGATGCACTCTAACCCCAGGGTTCGCCTCGATTGACCTGCTGCGGACGATCCGCGCGGTCGCCTCGAGGACTACGTCCTCGCTCCCTCGGTCGAAATACCGACGGGTCTCATGATTCATCACATCTCCGCGTTTGATTGAGCGAACAGCGTCGCAGCAAGAGCGTGCGCAAAAGCCATCCTTGGTGGCAGTGTCGCCGGTCGGCGCCGCGGGGCCGCGGGGCCGCGGGTGGTCGTCGGAGCTGTCTTGCCGGGACGGGCCCGCTACGCCGGCGGCCTTACCGGCCGGCGGCACGTCCGGGCCCTCGACTCGTCGCTGGCGTCCGCGCTGCGGGCGGAGCGCTCCTCGACGCCCGGCAAGACAGCTCCGACGACCGCCCGCTCTATGGGCTCGTGGGAACCCTTAGCCACGCACGATTGCCGAAGCTCACGTGTCGGCGAGAGCACCCGCTGCGACCGTCCGGTTCTTGGACGAGCACAGAGGCTCCGCGCGCACTGCCCCGCTGGGCGAGTTCCGCAGCACAGGCAAGGGGGTCTAAGGTTAATCGAGCACGGCGGTGCGGTGGCGAGGACTGTTTGAGCCCAGCGGGGCAGTGCGCGCGGAGCCGGACGTGGCGCTCCGGCGCGCTTTCGATGCGACGCGGTTTGAAGGCGGAACCCTTCGAGGGCTCGCACCGAGATGTGATGAATCATGAGACCGACGGGTATTGCTCGGTCGGTCGCTCCGGTCGCATCCACGATCCGCCTCACGCGGCTCGCCCTCGCCAGCTCAACCGAAGCGAACCCTGGGGTTAATCCCGCGTGTGGATGCGCAAGGAATCGTCGAGCTGGTCGCGCGACGCGGGCAACAGCTCGTCGACCCCGCCCGCGGCGATGATGCGGCCCGCCTCGATGAGCACGACGCGGTCGGCGAGCGCGCGCGCCTCGTTGCGGTGGTGCGTGACGTGGATGAGCGGCACGCGCGCCTCGTCGACGTAGGCGCGCACGTCGGCGACGAAGTCGCGGCGCAGCTCGCGGTCCATCGCCGAGAACGGCTCGTCGAGCAGCACCAGCCGCGGCGAGCGGCGCGAACGCGCGCGCGAGCGCGACGCGCTGCGCCTCGCCGCCGAGAAGGTCGCGGGCCGGCGCGTCGGCCAGGTGCGCGACCTTCATGCGCTCGAGCATCTGGGCGGCGCGCCGCGTGCGCTCGCGGCCCGGCATCTTGCGCGGCAGGCCGTACTCGACGTTCCCCAGCGCGCGTCAGGTGCGGAAAGAGCGCGAGCGACTGGAACACGAAGGCGATGCCGCGCTGCTCGACGGGGCGGCGGATGCCGGCGCGCGGCGTCGAACCACACGCTCGTCGCCGAGCGCGATGCGCCCGGCTTGCGGCGTGATGAGCCCGCCGATGGCGGCCAGCGTCGTCGATCTTGCCCGAGCCCGACGGACCGAAGAGGATGGTGACGCCGGGCGGCGCCACGAACCTGGCCTCGAGCACGAAGTCGCGGCCGGCCGCGCGCTCGACGCGCACGTCGACCTCGAGCGTGGCGCCGCCCTCAGTCTTCACGACGCACCGCGGTCAGCTTGTTGACGAGGTAGAGCGCCAGCGATGGCGATGCTGGTCAGGACCGCGACCATGCCGGCGGCGGCGCGCTCCCGGTGCGACTGGATCGCGTCGTAGATGGCGAGCGACGCCGTCTGGGTCTCGCCGGGGATGTCGCCGGCGACCATGAGCGTCACGCCGAAGTCGCCGAGCGAGCGCGCGAACGCGAGCATGAGCGCCGGCGACGATGCCGCGCGCGGCGAGCGGCAGCTGCACGGTGAAGAACGCGCGCACCGGCCCGGCGCCGAGCGTGCGCGCGGCGCGGAGCAGCGTCGGGTCGACGTCCTCGAGCGCGGCGCGCGCCGACTTGACGACGAGCGGCAAGGCGCCGACGCGTGGCGGCGACGACGGCGCCGGTGCGGGTGAAGACGATCGAGCGTGCCGAACGACCGCCTCGCAGGCGCGCCCGATGGCGCTGTTGCGGCCGAGCGCGACGAGCACGTAGTAGCCGAGCACCGTCGGCGGCAGGACCATCGGCGCCGTGGTGATGGCGTCGATGAGATCGCGGCCGGGGAACCGCGCGTTCGAAGTGAGCCGCGAGCCCGATGAGCACGCCGACGGCGGTCGCCAGCAGCGTCGCGACGAACGCGACCTGGAACGAGAGAAGCGAGCGGCTGCCGAGTCGCTGGCCACGCGTCGATGTTACTTCGCGGCAGGCCGTGTTCGTCTCGCCCGGCAGGAGGAAGCCGTACTTCTTCATGATCGCGCGCCCCTCGGGCGAGTTGACGAACGCGGTGAACGAGCGCGCCGCGTCCGGCGTGCGCTCGGGGTCGCCTTCCGCACACGACCAGCGCCTGATCGATCGGCTCGTGCAGCGAGTCGTCGATCGAGCGTGGTAGTTGCCGTCCGCGACCACCGCGAGCGAGAGCGCCACGATCGCCGACGTCGGCGTTGCCCGACTGCGCGAACTGGAGCGTCTGCTGCACGTTCTCGCCGTAGACCAGCTTGCGGCTGCAGCGCCGGCCCAGACGCCCGCCTTCTTCATCGCCTGCTTCGGCGGCCTTGCCGTAGGGCGCGTGCTCCGGGTTGGCGATCGCGATCTTGACGACGCGCGTGTCGTCGAGGTCGGCGAGCGATCTTCGGGCGCGACCGCGCGCGTCCTTCGCCACCAGAGGACGATGCGCCCGCGTGGCGTAGAGCGCCTTCGAGTCGGCCGACGCACGCGCCCGCCTTCGACGGCGTCGTCGACGAACGAGACGTTGGCCGCGGCGAAGACGTCGAACGGCGCGCCCTCGGCGATCTGCTTCTCGAGCAGCCCGGTCGAGCCGAAGATGAAGACGACCTTGCTGCCCGGTCTTCTTCTCGTACGCCGCGCCGACGTCCTTGAAGGCGAACGCGAGGTCGGCCGCCGCCGCGACCTTCAGCGGCTCGCGTGACGCGCGCCGCCGGCGCTGGCGCGCGCCGCGCGGACGAGCGCGAGCGCCAGCAGCGCGACGCCGACGGGCTGCGCCGGACGGCGCACCGCTAGTCCTTGTAGATGATCGTGCCGACATCCTCGCCCTCGAGCGCGCGCGTGACCATGCCCGCGCTCGAGCCCGTTGACGATCTGCAGCTCGTGGCAGAAGCGCGCGCGCGTCAGGTACTCGATGACGACGCGCTCGACGACCAGGTCGGGCAGGTCGCGCGCGAGCAGCTCCTGCGCGCCGATGCGCGGGATGTGCGTCGCCGCCGGGTTCTTCTTCGGGTCGTCGGTGTAGAGGCCGTCCTCGTCCTTGATGAAGATGCGCGCGCTTGCACGCCGAGCACCTCGGCGGTGAGGAACACGCCGGCGTCGGTGCGGTGCTGCGGGATGCGCCCGCCCTCGCGTCGGCTTCTCCCAGTACCCGAACGGCGGCATGCCGGTCATGATCGGGATGCAGCCGAGCCGGAAGTAGAGCGGCAGCTTCTCGAAGTCGTCGTGCATGATGAAGAGGCCGCCGTGCTTCGCGAGCAGCATCTGCAGCATGCGCGCGTTCTGCCGCGGGACGTAGCCGCCGAGCGCCGCGAGCACGCCGGTCGGCAGCTCGAGATCGCTCGCGATCGCGTAGATGTGGCGCGCGCGCGTGCCGCCGCCGCAGCAGAGGAGCAGCTTGTGCTTGTCCTTCGCGGCGACGAGCTCGTCGAGGATCGGGAAGAGCGCCGCGCGCCCGCGATCGATGCACCGACTGGCCGCCGATCTTGATGACCTTCGACGTCGGGCATCATGCGCGACGGGGCTGGTAGTCGAACGCGCGGCGCGCGCCGAGGTCAGCGTGGCGTCGGCGAGCGCGCTCGCCGATGGCGCGGCGCTCCGGGGTCGTCGAGTCGTCACGCATTGGTCTCTCCTCGCTCGATGACGGTGCCGACGTCCTCGCCGGCGAGCGCGCGCGTGAGCTCGCCCGCGCGTCAGGCCGTTGACGATCTGGACGCGCTCGACGTGCCGCGCGTCGCTGCCACGCGTCGAAGAGCTGGCGGTCGAGGATGAGCTCCTCCGGCATGTTCGCGAGCAGCGCGTCGAGCGTCGTGCGTCGTGATGAGCTTCGCGTCGGCGTGCTTCTTCGGATCCTTGTCGTAGAGGCCGTCCTCGTCCTTCACGAAGATGATGCTGCTTCATGCCCGAGCACCTCGGCGAGGATGAAGAGGCCGAAGTCCGAGCCGTGCGTCGGCAGCGGGCCCGTCCTCCGGCGGCGGCTCCCAGAAGTGGTACGGCGGGATCGAGATGACGATCGGCAGCATCCCGTTCTCGAGGTAGAGCGGCAGCTCCCAGAAGTGCTCGCGCTGCATCACGATCGAGCCGTGCTTGGCGAGCAGCGCGTTGAGGAAGACCGCGTTCGCCTCCTCCATCGCGCCGACGAGCTGCGCGACGCCGCCGGTCGGCAGGCCGAGGTCGAGCGCGATCGAGACCGTGTGGCGCACGCGCGTGCCGCCGCCGACGCCGAGCGATCATCTTGTGCTTGCCGCGCAGCGTCGGCGAGCTCCTCGGCGAGCGGCAGGATGCGCGTCCTTGCCGCGGTCGAAGATCGACTGCCCGCCGATGCCGACGAGCGACGACGTCGGGCAGGATCGCGAACTCGCGCTCGGAGTCCGTCGTGGCGATGACCCGGCGGTCGACGAGCGACTCGCGCATCAGCGTCGACTCGATGTGCGTGCGACCGTCGCCCGTCACGAGCTTGCTCATTTCGCCTCGCTCTCGCAGTCTTCGGTACCAGCGGCCAGCGGGCTCTCGCGTTGGCGTCGGCGTCCCGGCGCGGTCGCATCGCGCCGCGACCAGCTGGCAGCTGACGTAGCCGGAGAGTACGCCGAACGTCGTGTGGACGGCGAGGCCGGGGACGAGGATGCGCCCAGGCGACGCGCGGCGGCTGCGACGATGAGCGTGACGCCGAAGATGGTCGCGAAGCGGCCGACGCCGATGAGGGCGCCGAGGAGCGACCAGGCGACGGCGCCCGGCGTGCGGCGGCCGCGCGTCACCACCGGCACGATGAGGTCGCAGAGAGCCCGGGCGCCATGTGCTTGAGGATCTCGAAGATGCCGTAGCGCCGTCGCCGAGGAGGAACGCGACGGTGCCCATGGTGAGCCCGGTGAGCGTCGCGCCGAAGCGCGTTGCGCGTGAGCAGCGACGCGACGATGTAGAGCGGCGTCAGGATGACGAGCTTGTGGCCGGGCGCGAACGGGATGCTCGGGCAGGACCTTGAGCGCCTTGATGCCGAGCATCGTGAGCGACACGCCGGCGATGACGGCGACGTCGCGCGCGACCTGACGCCCGCGCTCGTCGGCGAGGCCGCCCTGGGCCACGTGGTCCTCGGCGCGCGCGATCTGCCGGTGCAAGCGGTTCGACGATCGGCGCGACGTCGCCGCGCGCGAGCGCTTCAGGCCGGCGCAGAAGCCGCCCATCGATTTTTCGCCGCCGCGCCGCCGCCACCGCCGCCGCCACCACCTCCGCCTCCACCACCGCCGCCTCCTCCGCCGCCGCCTCCGCCGCCGCCACATTGCCGCCGAGCAGCGCGAGCACGGCGTCGATCGACGCCGCCGCGATCCGCGGCATCCCCGAGCTTGCCGAGGCCGTGCGCGACCGCGCGCGCGATCGCCCGCGCGCGCGACCTGCGACGCCAGCACGACGGCCAGCACGCGCACGACCATCAACAGGCCGACCGTAGCGCCGCCGACGTTGATCTTGACGCCGTGGAAGTGGATCCACCGATCGACGGTCGCGTCCTGTCGGGTCAGCGCGTACGACGCGACGATGAACAGGGCGAACGGCACCAGCTTGTACACCTGCCGGAGCAGCCGCCTGGGCGGCAACCCGACCGCGAGCCAGACCACCGCCAGCACGCCCGCCGCGGTCGCCACCATCCAGATCCGCGGCATGAAGAAGATGCCGATCGCCGCACCAACGAGGAAGAGCACGCGCAGGCGCGGGTCGATGGCGCTGTCGGTATTCATCGTCGCAACCTCAGCGTATCGCGCGGATCTGTCGTCGGCAATGCGTACCTTTACGGACGGTCGCCGAGGGCGGCGTGGAGCTCGCCACCCTGGCGCATGGGACGGATCGGCGGCGCGCTCTCGGCCCACACGTCGACCGCGAGCGCCGGCACCGCGTGCCCACCGACGAGGAAGGTCATCTCGCCGTGGCCCTTGTCGGGCGCCATGAACTCCAGGCCGGCGGTGAGCTCATCGGCGGCGACGCGCACCACGTGCTCGTCACGCGTCACGAGGTCGATGCCGCGAATGTGGTCGACGGTGACGGAGCGCGACGCGAGAAAGTCGCGCAGCCGATAGCGTGGCACCTCGCCGGGGCGCGGCTCGACGACCGGCTCGACGTTGCCCTCGAGCAGGTTGCGCTTGATCTTGGCGACCAGCCGGCCATCGACGTTGATGCGTACGCCGCGGCGGCCGTCGTCGCGCAGCATGCCACCCGGGTGATCCTTGACCCACACCATGACGTCCGCCAGCGGGCCCGGCGCCAGCGTGCCGTCGAGGTGCGGCCGACCGGAGAGCCCGTCGGTGAAGTGGAAGGTGAGGTTGTGCGCCTTGCGCAGGTCGGCGCCGGACACGAACAAGGTGTCGGTGCCGACATGGAAGTCGACACGCTGCACCCTGGTGCACTCGGCGCCGAGCAGCTTGAAGTAGTCGCATAGCTTGCCGCGATGCTGGGCATCGAGGGCGAGCTTCGCGGGCAGCTCGTTGTAGGCGAAGGCGGCACGCGGCTCGCCGTCGACGTAGACGAGCGGGACGTGCACCTGGAGCCCCGCTTCGGCGGCTCCCTTGCCCACCGTGCGCAGGTTCGACGCAGCGGCCGCCACTGGTGCGGCGACCGCGGGTGGGGCGGCCGGCTCCGCGGCGCGCTTGCAGCCGGCGGCGGCGGTCAGGGTGAGGAAGATTGCGAGTGAACGGGCCGACATGTCCCCTTCGCTAAAGCAAGCGTCAGTCCACCGCACAAAGCCGCGCTTTCCGGGGATTTCCGGGGGCTTCGAGTGCGTCGCCGGCGCCGCCGATGGCGACCGCGCCCCCCGAATCGGGAGGTCCAAGCCCCAGGGAGGCCACGGCGGATCAGGTGGTTCGGGCTGGCCGCAAGCTTGCACCCGGACCCGGCACCATGCGACGCCTCAAACGCATCCTCTGCGCGCTTGCGTTGACCCTGCCGCTGGCGGCGGCGGCGGTCGGCTGCGGCGGCACCGGCGACCCCGGCGCCCTGTCGACCGACGGCGGCACGGACGACGCCGCGACCAACCTCGCGCTGTTCACCGCTTGCACCGCCAACACCCAGTGCGCCAGCGGGCTGTGCACCCAGATAAGCTACGACCGTTCGCCGACGCCGATCTGCACCTACCAGTGCGACGCGAACGATCAGAACCCGATGTGCCCCACGGGCTGCAACCCCAAGGGCTACTGTAAGCAGCCGAAGTAGCCGGTCGCTGATATGCTCCCGGCGTGCGCCTCCTGACGCTCGCCGTCGCCGCCACGCTCGCCTCCTGCGCGGCGCGCGCGCCGGTAGCGGCGACCCCGCCGCCGACGACCGCCCCGCCGCCGCCGATCGTCGCCAGCAACATCTTGCGGCGCGACTACGCCGGCTCCAAGGCGTGCGCGGGCTGTCACGCCGACGAGTACGACAAGTTCATGGCGGCGCCGATGCACAACATGACACGCCTGCCGTCGGCGAGCGTGCCGTCGGCGCCGTTCAGCGGGGTCTTCCGCTTCAAGGACGACGAGGTGCGCTTCGAAACGCACGGCGTCGATCGGCTGATGACGATCGTGTCGGCGACGCGCGGCACGCGCACCTTCCGCGTCACCCGCGTCATCGGCGGCCACTACCGCGAGGACTTCGCCGGCGTCGAGGTCGGCGGCGGCGAGGCCGCCGGCAAGATCGAGCGCATCCTACCCGCGACCTGGTTCCTGGGCACGCGCAGCTGGCGCTACAAGGGCTACTCGGTGATGAGCCCCGAGCGTCCCGGCCTGCGGCCCGGCGGGGTGTGGAACCGCACCTGCATCTTCTGCCACAACACCGATCCCCTACTTCGACGACCTGCTGGGCGCGCTCAGCGATCCCAGAGCTCGGGCCCTATCAGGGCGAGGTCGTCGATCCGCTGCTGCCGCGCGGCGCGGCGGGCGCGCTTCGAGATCACCGACGAGGACGGCCTGCACCGCGCGGTCGCCGACGAGGATGCGCGTGCTGGGCGTGCGCACCGTCGGTCTCGAAGCGGCGCGATCTTGCTGCGCGCCACCCGCGCCCGGTTCGACGGCTCCGACCTCGTCGAGGTCGGCATCGGCTGCGAGTCGTGCCATGGCGGCAGCCGCGAGCACGTCAAGCACAACGCCACCAAGCCGTCGTACGCGCCGCGCGCCAGCTTTCTCGCGTCACCGCGCCCGTCGGTGAAAAGGGCAGCGCCCGGGCGGTCGCCATCAACCGCGTCTGCGCGCGCTGCCACCAGGTCCTGTTCACCCGCTACGCCTGGACCTGGGAGGGCCGCGCGCGCGGGGCCGACGCCGCCGGGCGGCAGCAACATCAACAGCGGCGAGGCGCGCGACTTCCTGCTCGGTGGCTGCGCGTCGGCGATGACCTGCACCGACTGCCATGACCCGCACGCCCACGAGCGCCCGCACGCCGCCGAGCTGGAGACGCGCGCCGACGGCGTCTGCCTGCGCTGCCACACGCAGTTCGCCGGCGCCGAGGCGCAGCGCGCGCACACGCACCACGATCCCGCCGGCGCCGGCGGCCGCTGCCTGGCCTGCCACATGCCGAAGAAGAACATGTCGCTCGACAACCGCCTCGGCCGCTACCATCGCATCGCCTCGCCGACGGAGACGGCCAAGGTCGAGGGCGACCGCCCGCTCGAGTGCGCGCTGTGCCACGGCGACAAGTCGGTCGAGTCGCTGGTGTCGACCATGGAGGCGTGGTGGCACAAGTCGTACGATCGGGCGCGGCTGGCCGCGCTCTACGGCCCCGATCTGGCGCACGCCGATCCGCTCGTCGAGACGCTGGCGCGGGGCAAGCCGCACGAGCAGGCGGTGGCGCTGGTGCTGCTCGGCGCGCGCGGCGACAAGTCGGTGGCGCCGCTCGTGGCGGCGCAGCTGACCCACCCGATCCCGATCCTGCGCTACTACGCGCTCGCCACGCTGGAGACGCTGCTCGGCGCGCCGGCGCCGCTCGACGTGCACGCCAACAGCGACGTCATCACCGCCGCCGCCGCCCGCTGGCTCTCGCAGGCGGGGTTGGCGCCGCCCGGTCCGCGCCCTCCGGCGCCGGCGCCGGCGCCGCCCGGCGACGAAGATTGAACGCTCAGCTCGTCCGCGGGAACAGGACGCGGAACAGCGGGCGGAACAGGCCGCGCGGCTGCAGCGCGACGGCGTAGAGCGCGACCGCGAAGACCAGCGTGCCTGCGATCCAGCCGAGCGCGTGGATGCAGAGGCTCGCCGCGACCGCCGAGCCGAGCGACGCCCCGAGCACGACCGAGAGGCAGGCCAGCGCGAGGGGCAGCTTGTTGCGTCGCGCGGCCGGTGGGTCGCCGGCGGTGAGCCAGCTCGATAGGATCCATAGGATCGCCGGCACCAGCACGACGCCCATGCCGTAGAGCGTGAGCGCCACCGGCGAGGTCAGCCAGGCGCCAACGTCCCCGTGCCAGGCGAGGAAGTCGGCGCGCGAGGCCGAGAAGAAGCGCTGGTATCCGCGGCCGTCCCAGCCGTGCACGAGGATGAAGAACATCGCGAAGTAGGCGAAGAACCAGTGCAGCCACGCCGCCCACAGCTTTCGGTGGGCGGCCAACAGGTACACGATCGCGAAGCCGAGCGCGCCCTGGGTGACGTTGGTGGCAGCGAACGCGCTCACCAGCCAACCGGGCAGCGCGCGCGTGCCGGCGTGCATCGTCTCCCACGAAGGGAACGACCAGAGCAGCCACGCTCCCGACGGCGCGAACAGCACCGACAGAAACAGGAGCGTCTTGGCGAAGTAGGGGCTGTCGAGGAGCCCCTTTTGGGCCGCGCGCTCGGCGGCGAGCTGCTTCGAAGCCGCGAGCGCGAAGCTCGACCCCAACCCGTACGACCAGAAGACGTCGACCTGGACCATGGTTCACCTCCATCTGAATTTCGGAATTTGAATTCCGAAATTCGACAAAAAAAGAGAGCGCGCGGTCAGGCGCGCACTCCGTTGAGCATCAGCTCGACCAGCCCGTACATCCAGCGGTGGCGCTCGCGCGTGGTCGAGCGCTCGCCGAGGCGCCGCACCGCTTCCAGGATCATGGCGTTGATGAGGCGCGCCGTGACGGCGGCGTCGAGATCGGCGCGCAGGTAGCCGCGCTTCTTGCCGTGCGCGAGGTAGCCCTCGGTGAAGCCGGCGAAGGCGTCGAACAGCCCATCGAGCTGCCGGTCGACCTCGGCGTCGATGCCGCGGGCGTCCTCGATGAGAAAGCGCACCAGGTTGGGCTCGGCCTCGACGAGCGCCGCCAAGCGATCGCCGATGCGATAGAGCTGCTGCTCGTAGTCGCCGAGCGAGAGCGAGGTATCGGCAGCCTCCAGGGTGACGATCTCCCCCACCCGAGCCACGGCGTGTCGCACCACGCGGCGAAACAGCGCCTGCCGGTTGCCGAAGTAGCGGTAGACGGCGCCGACGCCCATGTCGCCCGCGCGGGCCACGTCGGCGATCGTGGTGTCGACCGCGCCGCGCGCGGCGAAGGTCCGCAGCGCCGCGTCGAGGATCTTCCGCTCGCGTCCGAGGAACGCCTTGGGCCGTCCGGCAGGCATTTCGGAATCTATATTCCGAAATTGGCGCCTGGTCAAGCGGCGGCCGCCTAGGTGGCGCGGTTCGCGACGGCAGGCGAGGCAACTCTGGCGCCGCGAGCGGGTCGGGCGAGCGGGTCGGGCGAGCGGGTCGGGCGAGCGGGTCGGGCGAGTAGGTCAGGCGAGCAGGTCAGGCGAACGGGTCGGGCGAGCGGGTCGGGCGAGTAGGTCAGGCGAGCAGGTCAGGCGAACGGGTCAGGCGAGCGGGTCGGGCGAACGGGTCAGGCGAGCGTGGCTGGGCGCTTCGCGCGCTCCTGGGTCGCGCCCAGGTAGGCCTTGGCGACGTCCGCTTCGTCGAGGAAGCCGAGGATCTTGCCGTCGGCGGCGACGACGGGGATTTCGCGCAGCCCCCGATCGAGCATGGTCTGCGCCGCCGAGCGCAGATCGTCCTCGGCGCGCGCCGTCACCGGCGCTTGCATGAGGTCGGCGGCGACCGTCCACGGCTGCGACTCGGGCGACGAGCCGAGCGCGCGCAGCGACTCGGCGGTGATCATGCCGATCATCTTGCCGTCCGGGTCGGTGACGGGAAAGACGTCCTGCCAGTTGGTGTCGGCGACGCGCCGCAGCACCTCGGGCGCCGGTGTCGGCGGCGCGAAGCTGACGAAGGGGCGCCCCTGGGTCATGACGCGCTCGACGGCAATGGTGCGCAGCGCGTCGGCCTCCTTGTGCGCCGGCGAGTCGCGCTGGCTCGGCAGCTGCGCCGTGTAGAGCGAGCGCTTGCGCAGGGCGACGAAGGCGATCCCTTCGGCGAGCATGAGCGGCACCAGCAGATCGTAGCTGCCGGCCAGCTCGCACACCAGCACCAGCGCCGACAGCGGCACGTGCGCGATGCCGCCGTAGAACGTCCCCATGCCGACGAGCGCGAAGGCGCCGGGGTCGATGCGCGGATCGGCCCAGCACCAGCTTGACGGCGTGGCCGAAGGCGCCGCCGAAGATCGCGCCCAGCGCCAGCGAGGGCGCGAAGTCGCCGGCGATGCCGCCGGAGCCGATCGTCAACGACGCGGCGATCAGCTTGACCACGCCCAGAAGAGCAAAACCTGCACGGCACGGCCAGCCGCCGCCGAGCCAGGGCGCGCCGGTGATGGCGAGCTGCGCCGCGCCGTAGCCGCCGCCGAGGATGCCGAGCCCCTGCCCCTGCTCGCCGGTGTAGTGCGCGAAGATCAGCAGCGTCGGCACGCACAAGATGCCGAGCATGAGCCCGCCGACCGCGGGCCGCGCCCACGCCGGCACCGGCAGCTTCTTGGTCACGCTCTGCACCATGCGCAGGACCGACAAGAAGAGCACGGCGACGATCGAGACGATCACGGCCAGCAGGCCGTAGAGCGGCAGGTGCGCGGGCACGAACGGGTAGTGCGGCGCGTGCGCGAACAGCGTCGTCTCGCCGAAGATCGAGATCACCACCGAGTAGGCGATGACGCTGGCGAGAACGCCGGGGATGAGCGCGTCCGACTCGAAGTCGTCGCGATAGAGGACCTCGACGGCGAGGAGCGCGGCGCCGAGCGGGGTACGGAAGACGGCGGCCAGACCGGCCGCGACGCCGGCGACGAGCAGGATGCGCCGCTCGCGCTCGGAGATGCCGAGCCATTGGGCGACGGCGGGGCCGAGCGCGCCGCCGATCTGCATGGTCGGGCCCTCGCGACCGCCGGCGCCGCCGGTGCCGAGCGTGAGCACCGAGGCCACCGCCTTGATCCAGATGACGCGCCGGCGAATGACGCCGCCGGCGTGGTGAAAGGCGTCGATCATCGCGTCGCCGCCGCCGCCGCGCGTCTCCGGCGCCGCGGTGGAGACCAGGCCCGCGCCGAGGGCGCCGATGGCGGGCACGATCATGAGGAGCCACCAGCGGTAGTGGTGCCCCATCTCGGGCGGAAACATCCCCTCGCCGTGCGCGCGCAGCGGGATGTAGCCGCACAGATCCTCGAGGAGGAACCGCTGCACGACCTCGAGGCCGAAGAAGAAGGCCGCACCGATGATGCCGGCGCCGAGGCCGACCAGGGCGGCGTGCAGCAGGGTACGGCCGAGGATGCGCAGGTCGATTGGCGCTGCGGCCTCCAACAGCGGCGCCAGGAACCTTCGATCTCGGGCGGGTCTCACGTGGCCGTATTCTTACATCACGCCGGGCGATTTTGCAGGCCGCGGTCCGGTTCTTCCCAGCGCGGCTCGTGGCGGTGCAGGAGCACCAGCAGCGCCGGCTGCAGGAGGCGCGGCAGGATCGCCAGGATGAGCGCGCCGCCGATGACGACGATGGCCAGCGGCTTCTGCGTCTCGCGAGCCGATGCCGTGCGAGAGCGCGGCCGGCGAGAGGCCGAGCATCGCCACGAGCGTCGTCATCAGCACCGGGCGCAGGCGCTGCTCGGCGGCCTCGCGCGCGCCCTCCTCGATGGCCGTGCCCCTCGTCCCGCAGGCGCTGGAAGTAGGTGACGACCAGGAGCGCGTCCTGGATCGGCGATGCCGAAGATCGAGATGAAGCCCATCGCCGCCGAGACCGAGAAGTTCGTGCGCGTGACGCAGCAGCGCGAGGATGCCGCCCGTGCAGGCGACGGGGATGTTGACGAGCACGATGAGCGTGTCGAGCCAGTTCTTCACCGACGCGTAGACGAGGAACGCGATGAGCAGCAGCGTGAGCGGGATGATGAGCGTCGAGGCGGCCCGTCGGCCTCGTTCAGCTCGTTGATCTCGCCCGCCCACTCGAGGTGCGTGTCGTAGGGCAGCTTGCACCTTCGCGCGCGATCTTCGCCTGCGCCTCGGCGATCGTCGACTGCCGAGGTCGCGCCCGCGCACGCGAGAACTTCACCGGCGTGTAGCGGCTGGCCGTCCTCGCGGTAGATGAGCGACGGGCCCTCCTCCTCGACGATCTGCGCGATCTGCCCGAGCGGCACCTGCGCGCCGTCGGGCGTCGAGACCGGTGATCTCGCGGATCGCCTCGAGCGTCCTTGCGGTACTGCGGCGCCCAGCGCACCGTGAGGTCGAAGTGCTTCTCGCCCTCGTAGACCTGCGTGACCGCCTGGCCGCCGATGGCCGCCTGGACCACCGCCTCGACGTCGCCGGTGTTGAGGCCGTAGCGCGCGCACGCGCGCGCGGTCGGGCGTGATGCGGACGTTCGGCTGGCCGAGCGAGCTGGAACATGCCGAGGTCCTCGACGCCCGGGACCGTCGCCATGACGTCGACGATCTCGTCGGCGTTCGCCTCGTTGACGCTGCGAGGTCGGGGCCGAAGACCTTGACCGAGTTCTCGCCCTTGACGCCCGACATCGCCTCCTCGACGTTGTCGGTGATCATCTGCGAGAAGTTGAAGATGACGCCGGGGAACGGCCTCGCGCAGCTCGCTCGAGCAGCTCGTCGGTGAGCTTCTCCTTGGTCAGGCCGCTGCGGCCACTCGTCGAACGGGCTTGAGCGGCGCGAAGAGCTCGATGTTGTAGAAGCCGGAGACGTCGGTGCCGTCGTCGGGGCGGCCGAGCTGCGAGACGACGGTCGCGACCTCGGGGTGCGTGCGGTTCGCGTCGGTCGCACGGCGACGCTCTCGTCCTCGGGGCAGCCGCGCAGGATGCGCGCGCATGCGGCCGACGTACTTGCGCCGACTGCTCGAGCGAGATCGACATGGGCAGCGTCGCGCGGATCCAGAAGTTGCCCTCCTCGAGCTTGGGCATGAACTCGCGCCCGAGGAGCGGGAACGAGAGCGACGCACGACGACGACGGGCACGAGCGCCGAGCGCGAGCGCGCGCTTCGGGCGCGCGCAGCGCCGAGCGTCGAAGAGCGGCGTCGTAGACGCGCTGATGAGCGCGCGCATGACGAAGCTGCTCCTTCTCCTCGCGTCTGCGCGGGCACGAACTTGCGACGCGAGCACGGGCGTGAGCGTCAGCGCGAGCAGGATGGCGCCGCCGATGGCGAAGGCGTAGGTGTGCGCCATCGGCGAGAAGATGACGCCCGACGACGCCCGTCATCGTGAAGAGCGGGAGGAAGGCGACGCCGATGATCAGCGTCGAGAACGACATCGGCGGCCGCCACCTCGCGCGGCGCCGGCAGGATGCGCTCGGTGCATCGTGCCCTTGCCGTGCGGGCCCAGGTGGCGGAAGATGTTCTCCATCATGATGACGGTCGAGTCGACGACGATGCCGAAGTCGACCGCGCCGAGCGAGATGAGGTTCGCCGGCGTCCCGGTGCGCGACCATGCCGCAGAACGCGACGAGCAGCGCCAGCGGGATGTTGAGCGCCGTGATGAGCGCGGCGCGCGCGTGGCCGAGGAAGAGCCAGCAGCACGAGCGCGACGAGCACCATGCCGACGAGCAGGTTCTCGAGCACCGTGTGCGTCGTCAGCTTCACCAGGTTGCCGCGGTCGTAGTAGGGCACGATGTCCATCCCCGGCGGCAGGATGTGGTTCTCGCGGATGTAGTCGACGCGCTCGTGGATGCCGTCGAGCGTCTTGAGCGAGTCTCGCCGCCGTAGCGCATGAGCACGATGCCCTGCACGACGTCGGGCTCGTCGTCCTGGCCGACGATGCCGAGGCGCGGCGCGTGCCCGACCTCGACGTCGGCGACGTCGCGCACGCGCACCGGCGACGCCCTTGCTGCTCGGCGACGACGATGTCGCTCGATGTCGTGCAGCGTCGCGGATGAGGCCGATGCCGCGCACGTTGTACGCCTGCTCGCCGATCGTCGAGGCGCTGGCCGCCGACGTTCTGGTTGGCGTCTGCGATGCGCGCTGATCAGCTGCGCGAGCGTGACGCCGTGCGCCGCGCAGGCGGTAGGGGTCGACCTCGACGTGGTACTGCTTGGTCTCGCCGCCGAAGCTCGACGACGTCGATGACGCCCGGCACCTGCTTGAACTGCCGCTCGAGGATCCAGTCCTCGCGCCGTCTTCAGGTCGCGCGAGCGTGTAGCCCTTGCCCGCGCACCGGTAGCGGAAGACCTCGCCGATGGCGTTCCACGGCGAGAGCTGCGGCCTGCATGCCCGGCGGCAGCTGGACGAACTGCAGGCGGTTGATGACCTCCTGCCGCGCGTCGTCGTACGTCGGTGCCCCAGTTGAAGTAGCACTTCACGTCGGACAGGCCGAAGAGCGACTGCGAGCGGATGTGGTCGAGGCCGGGCATGCCGGCGAGGCCGATCTCGAGCGGGATGGTGACGTAGCGCTCGACCTCCTCGGCGCTCCAGCCCGTCGGGCTGGGTGATGACCTCGACCAGCGGCGGCACCGGGTTCGGGTAGGCCTCGATGTCGAGCTGCTGGTAGCAGTAGAGCCCCAGCGCCGAGGCAGGCCCAGCGCCAGGATCAGCCGACGATGGCGGGCATCCGGAGCGCGAAGCGCGACGAGCTCGTGGATCATGGCGCGGCGCTCCCTACAGCATCCCGGACGAGCAGGATGGCGCCCGAGGTCACGACCTTCTCGCCGTGCTCGAGGCCGTGCGTCGACCGGCAGGCAGTCGCCGCCTTCGTCCTCGTCGACGGCGACGGGGCGGCGCTCGAAGCGGAGCAGCCCGTCGGGCGCCGTGCCGTTCTGGACGAAGACCACCGTCTGATCGCCGAGGCGCAGGATGGCGCGATCGCGGGATGGCGAGCGCCCTGCGCTCGGCCGACCGACGATCGAGACCGTCGCGTACATCTCGGGCTTGCAGCTCGCGCGTTGGGGTTGTCGAAGCGTGCAGCGGACCTTGGCGGTGCGCGTCGTCGGGTCGAGCAGGTCGGAGACCCAGTCGACCTTGCCCGCGAAGACTGCGTCGGGGTAGGCGACCACGCTGCACCGTGACGCGGCGCGCCGATCTTGCACCCGCGCCGAGATCCATCTCGAACACGTCGGCGATGACCCAGACCGTGATCGAGCTCGCCGATGGTGAAGAGCTCGACCGCGGTGCCGCCGCGAGTACTGGCCCTGCACCTCGATGCCGGGGTTCACGTTGCGCGCGATGACCTCGCCGTCGATGGGCGCGCGCAGCGTGTACTCCTGCGTGACCGCGTCGGCGCTGCCCTTGCCGGAGGAGGTGACGCCTTCTGTCTGCGCGCGCTCCAGCTCGGCCTTGGCCTTGCCGATAGTTGTCCTGGCGCGCCTCGTAGTCCTTCTGCGAGCCGGCGTGCGCCTCGAAGAGCTCCTTCTGGCGCTCGAAGTCGTGCTCGCGCGGCGATCGAGATCGGCCTGCGCCTTGTCCAGGTCGGAGAACGCGCTGCCGATGTCGGGCGACTCGATGACGGCCAGCGCCGCGCCCTTCTTCACGCGCTGCGCCGGGCTGCGCGTCGATGCGACGACACGCGGCCGGTGACCGGCGAGAAGACGTGCGCGACGCGCAGATCGTCGAAGGTGACCTTGCCGCTGGTCACGATGGCGTCGCCGACGTCCTGCTCGACGACCGGCTGCACCAGCGATGTTCGCGTTCTTGACCTGCTGCGGCGTCAGCCACACCTCGCCCGGCGGGCGGCGTCGGCTGCGTGGCCGCGTTGCGAGTTGTGGCCGCCGCACGCGGCGGCGAGGAGCAACAGGGCTGCCAGGCGCTTCATCGCAGATCCATTCCGATCGCCGCTTCGAGCTGATAGACGGCGATCCAATAGTTCGTCAGGTCCTGCAAGTATTCGACGTTGGTGGCGATGAAGGTGCGCTGCGCGTCGAGGTACTCGAGCAGCGACGCCGCGCCCTTCTGGTACTGCAGCGACACCAGATCGCGAGCGCGCTTGGCACGATCGAGCAGGCGGCCCTCCATGCGCTCGATCAGCTTGCGCGTAGAGACGAACGCGTTGTAGGCGCCCTCCACGTCGGCGTAGAGCTGCGCCTCGACCTTGGCGCGCTGCAGCTGCTGCGTGCGGTAGTCGGCCTCCGCCTTTTCGATCTCGCCCTTCTGGAAATAGAACAGCGGCAGCGAGCCGATGAGCCCGAACGACACCGTGGGCGGCTGCGCGGCAAGATTGGTGGTGCCCGCCTGTTGCGAGTACTGAACGTTGAGGCTGAAGTCGGGGAAGCGCTGGCGCTTGGCCAACGCGACGGACGCCAGCGCGCGGTCGCGCTGAAAGCCGAGCGCCTTCAGGTCCGGGCGATGATCGATGGCGGTCCCCACCAGGGAATCGGCGCTGGCGCTGGCGAGCGGCGACGGCACGAAGAATTTCGGCAGATCTTGATCGACCTTGTAGTCGGGCACGCGGCCGCGGACGCCGAGCAGGAACGCCAGCTGCACCTTGGCCGCGCGCAGCGCCTCGACGGCGCCGTCGACCGCTTGATCGGCCTCGAGCTTCATGGTCTCGACCTTGGCCAGATCGGCTTCGCTGATGGCGCCGGCGTTGTAGCGCGTCCGGTTGAGCTCGAAGATCTGGTTGGCGCCGGTCTGCACCTGCAGCGCGAAGTCGAGGTTGTCGCGCGCCTGCACCGCCGAGATGTACGCGGTCTTGACGCCGAGCTCGAGGGTGCGCTGCGCATCGGCGCGACTCATCCGCGCGGCGGCGAGCGCGGCGTGCGCGACCTTGAGGCGCAGCCAACGCTTGCCGGACAGCGAGTCTTCGAGCGCGTTGGAGTCGCCCAGGCCGGCGGTGACGCCCCAGGGCGACTCGAGCTGCGACGTCGTAGGGTCGGCGTTGTAGGTGAACGAGTAGCTGCCGAACAGCGACCAGTTCGGATTGGGCACGGCGCCGGCGATCTTGGAATCCCCCTCGGCGCTCATGACGGCGGCGTCGGCGATCAGCAGATCGAGGCCGCGCTGGCGGAAGATCTTGAGCGCGTCGCCGAGCGTGACGGTGTCGGGCAGGACGAGCGGCGTCCGCTCCGGCTGCGCGCGTGCGGAGGCTACCGCCATGACGGTCAAGGTTGCTGCGAGCACACGAAGACTCATGAGGGCCTGGCCATGAACGGTGCGGCGGTCCATTTTATTCCACTCTGAGGAGAATTACCCGAGCAAAAGCGCGAGGTAGGGCGGGGCGAAGGCGGCCGAGTAGATGCACAGCGAAGGCTGGTCCCGGGCCGACATGAACAGTAAGACGAAGAAGAACGCGGCGCCGGGTCCACGAAGTAACAGCTCTTTACGAAAGGCCGGGGAGCCGCGGCCCGGCCGCAGGCGCAACGCCCAGACGGCGAGCGTGCCCAGGACGACCCAGGTGACGGCGACCAGGGGCCAGGCCGGCAGCGGGCGCGACAGCCACCTGAACGCCCCCCACCAGGTAGTAACGAGGAGTACATGGGTGGCCAGCGGCGCGGCGACCACTGCGGCCAGCGGGCGCGCGCGCTCGAGACAGAGCATGGCGGCACCGGCGAAGTAGGCCCAGCCGAGGATGCCGATGGGCGGCACGGCGAACAGCCCGGGCTCGGTCCACGACCACAAGCCGGCGTGCACCGCGATCGGCTCTATGAATGATGCGTCGGCCAGGACCAGGCCGGCGCCGATGAGCGGCGCCCAACGGCCGCGCGGCCCCAGGCGGCGGGCCAGCGACCACGCCGAGTGGATCACCACCGGCCAGATGAGGGCGATGAGCAGCGGCACGCGATCGACGAAGAGGTCCCAGCGCGGGCTGTAGGAGTAGAAGCCGTAGGCGCGGATGACCGAGTCTTCGCCGATGAAGCCGGCGACCGCGAGCAGCAAGAGCTGCGGCAGCGCGTCGCGGCGCGCGACCGCGTAGAGGGTGACGATGGCGGCGCAGACTAGCTCGAGGCCGAGCATCACGCCACCCCCGGCAGACCGGCGAGCACCCAGCCGTGATATGCGACGAGCAGCGCCACGCCGAGCCAGGTCAGGTTGATGCAGTCGCGCGACGTGATGCCGCGCTTCACGAAGCGCTTATAGATGAAGATCTGTAAGAGGGGGCCCACGCCGAGGATGGCGATGCGCCAGGGCACGACGTGCGCGGCCCAGGCGACGGCGAGGACGCCGAGCGCAGCCAGGCAGAGTCCATCGATGATGTGCGCGGCGACGCGCTCGCCGTGGACCACCGGATAGGTGCGCACCTGGGCGCGCGCGTCGCCTGGCGCGTCGCGCAGGTCGTAGATGATCTCGTAGGAGAGCTCGAAGAGGAAGAAGTAGAGCGCGGTGGCGAGCACCGTCGACCAGCCGATGCCGTACCACAGCTGGGCGCGCGCCCAGGCCAGTGGATAGCAGAAGACCGTGAGCAAAAAGCCCGTCGCCGAAGCGCAGTTCTTCCAGAAGTAGAGCTGCTTGATGCGGCGGCCGCCGAAGAGGGCGCCCAGCGGCCAGTTGTAGGCCATGCCGAGCAGGTGAAAGGCGAGGCGGAACGGCAGCAGCCAGGGCGCGATCGGGACCAACACCACCAGCGAGAAGCCGAGCAGCAAGAAGGCGACATACAGGATTCCCCGTCGGTGGCGTGCGACGAAGTCGGTGCCGGTGATGCCGTTGGCGGCGTCCTCCTTGAGATCGACGACGCGATTGATGAGGTTCACCAGGAACCAATCGAGCGCGCAGGTCGCGGTCACGACCCACGGGTAGTGGCCGGTGAACAGCCAACCGAAGGTGAAGCAGCCCAGCGCAGCGATGGCCACGATGTGCAGCCGGCCGACGCTGACCGCGGTGGCGATGACTCCTTGACGAGGCGAGCTCATCGAACGATGCTCTCGTACCATGAAACCAAACCGCTGGATCGGCAATGGGGTGATGGCGCTCCTGCTGCTGCTCGCCGGGCAGGCGTTCGCCGGACAGGAGTCTGAGGATCTGAAGCGGCAGATCGAGTCGCAGCGGGCCGCGGTATCGGACCTCGAGCGGCTCGACGACCACCACATGGTCACCGACGAGATTACGCGGCTCAAGTCGTGGCTCGACGAGGCGTGGCAGCAGTACTCGAAGGAAGAGTGGAAGCACGTGCGCGAGGTGGTCGATCGCTGCATCGCGCAAGCGGAGCTGATCCGGCAGAAGATCACGGCCGGCAAGATGACCGCATATGCCAACGATCGCGAGGCCGCCGTGCGCGCGACGCGCGACAAGATCGAGCGCACGAAGAAGGCGCTGCTCGACGCGCAGTCGACCAAGAAGGCGCTGGAGATGAACAACAAATGAGCGAGCGAGCGCAGGTGAGGGGCCTTCGCGCCCGGAAGGCGAGTGCAGCGAGCCGACTTGGCGCGCCGAACCGCAGCGAGCCAGCGGGTGCCACTATCAGCGAGCGAGCGCAGGGGGTCACGGTGAGCGCGCTGAAATTCGCGATGGCGGGCCTGTTGATCGTCGGATGTGCGACGCCGCCCAAGCCGAACGAGCTGGAAGCGTTCGAGAAGCTCAAGCAGTCGGCGAACTATCAGGCGGCGCAGCGGCGCGCTCCCGACCTGGTCGCCGAGTCGGAGCGGCTGTTCGGCAAGTCGAACGAGGAGTGGCAGTCGAACGATCTCGACGTCTCACGGCGCGACGCGCTCATGGGATCGATCAAGCTCAAGACGGCCTTGGCGCTCGTCGAGTACGATCAGTCCAAGGCGCGCGCCGACAAGGCGCAGGCCGAGCTGCGCACGGCCGACGACGAGTACGCCCGCGTCAACAAGGACCTGATGGCGACGCAGGAGCAGATTGCGCTCCTGCAGAAGCTCAAGGAGACGTCGTCGCAGGCGGCGATGCAGCAAGCGAAGATGCAGCACGAGATGGCGACGCGCGAGGCCGCCGGACAGGCGCGCGACAAGATCGCCGCCGCCGAGCTGGCGCTCAAAGGTGCCGAGCAAGTCAACGCGGCCGAGTACGCGAAGGTAGAGTACCTGGCGGCGCAGGACACCCTGGCGCGCGCGCAGGCGCAGCTCAAGGCGGGCGACTTCGCGATGGCCGCGCAGAACGCGGACGCGGCGCGCGACCAGGCGAACCGCGCCACCGAGACCGCCAAGCCCACCTACGAGCGCTCGGCCTCGACGACGGCGTCGCAGGCGCGTAACGAGGCGCTGGCCCGCGACCTGAGCGGCATCCCCGGCGTGCAGGTGCGCCTGGAGCGGCGCGGCGACGTGCAGCGCGCGGCGGTGCCGCTGCGCGGCCTGTTCGCGCGCCGGTCGACCGTGATCACCCCGGGCAGCGACGGCGTGCTCGACCAGCTGGCGGCGGTGATGAAGAAGTATCCCACCTACAACGTGCTCGTCGTCGGCTACACCGATAATCGCGGGCGGCGCGACGCGCTGCTGGCGCGGTCGCAGGCGCAGGCGACGGCCGTCTACTCGGGCCTGGTGTCGCGCGGCGTCGAGGCCAAGCGCATGGTCGTCAGCGGCAACGGCGCGGATGAGCCGGTCAGCGACAACCGCACCGCGGCCGGGCGCGCGCTCAACAACCGCGTCGAGGTCATCTTCCTCTATCAATAGACGTGAGGCGAGCGGGAGTCGCGGTCGCGATCGTCGTTGCCATCGCGCTGGCGATCGCCGCTCTGCGCGGGCGCCATGCGGCGCCCGCCGCCACCCGCCCCCACCGGACCGCCGCCGATCCGGGATCGGCGCCCAGGCTTCGCCCGCGCCCTGCTCCGCCGCTGCGCCTGTCGAACGCCACCGCCCGGCAAGACGCTCGTAGCAGCGCCGGCGAGTTCGGCGGACGCGTCGTGTCGGCGACCGACGCCAGGCCGATCGCGGGCGCAGCGCTCACCTTCCTGCACGAGGGCGCGGCGCTGTCGACCCAGAGCGACGCGCGCGGCCGCTTCGTCGTGCGCGCCTCGTCGCCGGGCGCGTACGAGCTGACCTCCGCGACGGCGGCGGGCTATTCGCCCTTCGAGCCGCAGCTCGGCCACTCGCCCTTGACGCTGTGGGCCCGCGCCGGCGTGCGGCTCGACGGCGTCACGATCTATCTGTCGCCCGCGCTCGCGCTCGTAGTGGTCGTGCAGGACGACCGGGCCAAGCCGCTGGTGGCCGCCGAGGTGCGCGCTTTCGATCCCGATCGCGGCTCGGCCGACGCCGCGGTCGTGCTCACCGACGGCAAGGGCGCAGCGAAGATCACCGCCCAGCCCTTCGGGCTCGTCGAGGCGCGCAAGGCCGGCTACGTGAGCGCGCGGGCGTGGATCGAGCGCCAGGCGCAAGCGAGTGGACAGCTGACGCTGCGCCTTGCGCCCGGCGGCGCGCGCGCGCGGCTCGCCATCTCCGGCCACGTCGTCGATCGCGGCGGGCGTCCCGTCGACGGGGCGCTGGTCGAAGCGTTCGGCAGCCCCGGCGCCGACGGCAACGGCCCGAGCGGCGCGCAGACGCTGAGCGGGGTCGAAGGAGACTTCACGCTGGCGCCGCTCGACGACACCACCTACACGCTGCGCGCCGTCACCCGCAGCGAGGGCAGTGTCATGCGCGGCGGCGTGCGCGCCGGCGCCGGCGACGTCGAGCTGCGCCTGGGCGCGGCGACGTCGGTGCTGCGGGGCACGGTCCGTGACGCCGGCGGCAAGCCGCTGACCGCGTTCACCGTGGTGGCGTGGCCACGACAGGGCGTGCTCGGCCGCGGCCCCCGGGAGAGCGCCACCGTCATCGATGCGCAAGGCCACTACGAGCTGCCGCTGCCGACGGGGAAGTACCTGGTCGCCGCGGCGGCGCGCGGCTTTGCCCGCTCCGAGGACCGCACGATCGATCTGGGCGACGACGGCGCCACGCTCGACTTCACGCTGCGGGGCGGGAGCCGCATCTTCGGTCGCGTCGTCGAGCGCGACGGCGGTGCGCCCATCGCCGGCGCCGACGTCGTGTTCGAAGGCGCCTCGCTCGAGGACGGCATCACCCTGTCGATGGAGACGATCAGCGACGCCGACGGCGCCTTCGGCATCGACGGCGTGCCGCCCGGGCGGCAGTCCCTCAACGTGCAAGCCGCCGGGCACAACGGGCGCATCCTGGGCGCGCTCGCCGTCCCCGCCGAAGGCCAGCTCGGGCCGCTCACGATCGATCTCGCCCAGACCGCGCGCGGCGAAGAGCCGCGCACCGAGTTCGTCGGCATCGCCGCGGGCATCGGCGCCCGCCCCGAAGGCATGGTCATCACCGAGATCGTCCCCGGCGGCGGCGCCGCCGATGCCGGCCTGGTCGCCGGCGACATCATCCTCTCCATCGACGGGCAGAGCGTCGCCGCGCTCGGCTTCGTCGACGCCATCCAGCTGATCCGCGGTCCCGAGGACACCGTCGTCACGCTCGTCATCCAGCGCAAAGACGGCTCCGTGCAGACGATTGCCGTGCGGCGCAAGCGCGTCAACTTCTAGCGCGGAACTTTTCGAGCGCGCCCGGTGTCGATTCGTGCATGGACGCGATCGAGATCGAAGGCTCCGAGTCGATCGAGGTGGTGGCGCAGTTCGACGGCGCCATCGTCGATGTCACCCACATCGTGCGCGACGACGACGCCGACGCCACCCTCACCCACACGCGTTGGCTCCTCGGCGGCGGCCTGGGCGCGCTCGCCGTCGCTGCCGCCGTCTTCGGCTGCGCCTATGGCGGCGTCGCGCTCGGCCGGGCCGCCGATGTCATCGTCACCGTCTGCCTCGCCGGCGGCACGTGGGCGATCCTGCGCGCGCTCGATCGCGGCGCCTGGCGAGGAAGGTTCGCGCCGCCGCGCGCGTATACCATCGGGCCCGATCCGCGCGCCTCGTTCGCCGTCGCCGCCGCCTCGGTGCCCGAGGCGCGCTTTTCGCTGGTGCGCGTGGACGAAGCGGGCGATTTCGTGCTCGGGCTCGCCGCCGGCATGACGGGCTCCCTCACCGTCGACGGCGTAGCCGCGCCGCTCGAGCCGCGCTTGTACAAACTCGGGGCGGGCGCGCGCGCGTGGGTCAAAGCGGGCGGCGCCACCTTCTTCGTCGCCAACGTGCCGGCACCGCGACGCCAGGCGATGGCGCGCGGCATCCAGTGGACGCGCGAGGTCTATCTCGGCGGCGTGGCGCTGGTCGTCGCTGCGTTCGTCTTCCTCCTCTTCGCGATCCCGCCGTCGCCGCGCTCGCTCGCGCTCGACCTCATGAGCGGGCGGCGCTTCGCGCGCTTCGTCATCGTGCCGCCCGCGCCGCCGCCGCCCCAGATGGCCGGCCCGGCGTCGGACACGGCCTCCTCCGGGCACGCCGCGCGCGACAAGGCGGGCAGCCTGGGCAAGCCGACGGCGACACGGCGCACGGGACAGATCAAGCTGCCCGGCCCGCCGTCGCGCGAAAAGGTGCTCGCCGCCGCCCAGGCGCTGGCGCAGTCGAGCGGCATCATCGGCATCCTGCGCGAGCACGACGGCACGCACGTCGGCTCGATCTTCGGCCCCGGCAGTCCGCTCGGCGACGGCGCGTCCGAGATCCTCCTCGGCCTCAAGGGCGCCGAGCCGCAAGACGGCTACGGCCACGGCCTCGACGAGGCCGGCGCCGGCCCCGGCGGCGGCGGTGACGGCGACAAGACCATCGGCGTGGGCCCGCTCGGCACGGTCGGCTTCTGCCGCGGTGCCGGCTGCCGCGACGGCAGCAAGGCCTACGCCCGCTCCGCCCCGACGGCCGACCTGTCGCGCCGCGCGCACGCGCCCGACATCGTCCCCGGCGCCGCCACGGTCAGGTGCGGCGTGAACGCCAGCTGCCTCGACAAGGAGATCGTGCGCCGGGTGGTGCGCATGCACCGCAACGAGGTGCGCCACTGCTACGAGCGCGGACTGCTCGGCAGGCCGGATCTCGAGGGGCGCGTGGTCACGCAGTTCACCATCGCCACCACCGGCCGCGTGCTCGGCTCGGCTGTGAGCGAGTCGTCGCTGCGCGACCAGGACGTCGAGCAGTGCATCGCCCAGGCGGTGCGTCGATGGGAGTTCCCGTCGTCGGGGCAGCTGGTGAACGTGAGCTACCCGTTCCTGCTCACGCCGCCGCGCTGATGCTACTCGAGCTGAAAGTTCGACGTCACCACGGCGATGACGTCCTTGTCGAGCGACGAGGTGTCGTTGTTGCCCTCCGACGACGTCTCCGTCGAATCGGCGGGGTTGATCTGCATGACTCCCATGCGCGCCGACCGGAGCGGCCCCAGCTTGGCGCCGGTGGCGTCGGCGATCTGCTGCGCGCGCACGCGCGTGTCCTTGGCCGCCTCGCGCAGCATCTGGATCTTCAGCTCGCCCAGGCGCGTGTAGTGATACTCCGGCGCGGCCGAGTCGATCATGATGCCCTGGTTGATCAACTCCGTCGCCGCGCGCGAGACCTCGGTCACGCGATCGACGTCGTTCGAGCGCACCTCGACGGTCTGCGACATCGTGTAGCCGGTGATGGTCTCCTCGAGCTCGCGCCCTTCTTTGTCGTGCGCGTGCATCGCCTTGGTGTCGATCGAGTCGACGACGATCTCGCCCGCCTTGATGCCCTTCTGCTTCAGGTAGTCGACCACCTTGGGCGTCGCCGCCGCCAGCGCCTTGTAGGCCGACTGCATGGTGTCGCCCTTGTACGAGACCGTCGCCGACCAGACCACCAGATCGCTGCGGATGCTGCGCTTGGCCGAGCCGGTCACCGCGATGGTCTGATCCTCCGACTTGACCCGCACCAGCGCGCGCGAGCCCACCACCGTCGCGGCGACGAGGCCGACCGCCAGCGCCACGCCCAGCTGAAACCGCCCGTATCGGTCCATTGAGAACCTCCCGGTTGTGCTACGCGGTGGCCCCGGCCACCCTTCCCTACTTCGGGCAGACGACCGGCTTGGCCATCGGCAGCTCGATGCGCCGATGCCCCGGATCGAACCAGCTTGCCGCCGTCAGCTGCGCGTGACCTTCCGAGGCGAGCTTGGCCAGCGCGGCGGCGATGACGTCGCGGATCGGCTGCGACTCGAGGAAGCTCGGCCGCGCCGCCGCCACCGTCGGGCCGAAGTCGTCGCCGCCGTTGGCGAGGAAGTCGGTGGTGCCGACGGTGAGCACGGTGTCTGCGGCGATCGGCTGCCCGTCGGCGCGCAAAAGGTCGACGGCGATGGCGCCCCCCTGGCAGCGCGCGCGCGCGCGGACGCCCGAGACCGAGAGGATGCCCTTGTCGTGGGCGAAGTTGCGGGCGAGCAGCTCTTCGAGCGCGCGCGCCGGCATCTTCATCGTCGCCAGCCGGTTGTCGAACGGCAGCGCCTCGAACAGCTCGCCGTAGGTCAGCTCGCCCGCGGGCAGGTCGGCGCGCAAGCCGCCGCCGTTGGTCAAGCCGACGTCGGCGTGGGTGGCGGCGCGGATCTGGTCGGCGACGAGGTTTCCCAACGGCGACTCGGCGCGATAGGCACGCCGAAACAGCGCCGGCAGCGTCACGCCCACCGGGCGCGACTTCATCTGCGCCACCTCCGCCAGGTCGGAGGCGACCGCGGCGGCGACGGCGGCGTCGGGCGCGACGTCGGCCCGGACGCGCTCAGGGGCGTGCGCGACGAAGTGCCCGGTCGGCTTGCCCCGCGCGTCGACCTCGAGCTCGAGCTTGGAGAAGGCGCGCGCGTTGTCGTAGGCCTGCAGCACCGGAATGCCGTCGACGACGGCGGTCACGCCCTGGTGCGTGTGCCCGCCGAAGATGGCATCGACGCGCCCGCCGTCGTGGCGCGCCGCCAACGCGCGAGCCAGCCGCAGGCTCTCCGCTTCGCCGGCGCAGCTCGCGGCCGCGGGCGGGCTCTGATCGGTCAGCTCGCCCGAGCGGGGGCAGTTGGCGCCGGCGTGCACCACCGCGATCACGACCGTGGCGCCGGCCTTGCGCGCCGCCCTCGCCGCGTCACCGACGGCGGGCGCCAGCGGCCGCACCTCGAGGCCGACCAGGTTGCGCGCGTTGGTCGTGCGCGGCGTGTCCTCGGCGGTACCGCCGACGATGCCGATCTTGACGCCGTCGACGGTGACCACGGTGAAGGCGCGCGTCAGCGGCCGCCCGCTGCGCGCGTCGACCACGTTGGCCGACAAGAGCGGAAACCTCGCCTCGGCCATCCGCTGCTCGAGCGCGCCGCGCGGATCTTCGCTCGGCGACTGCGGCGTCGAGTGCGGCCCGGCCGGCCCGAAGTCGAACTCGTGGTTGCCGATGGCGGCGGCGGCGTAGCCGAGCGCGTTGAGCGCGTGGACCATGGCGGCGCCCTCGTGCAGGTTCGACACCAGCGTCCCCTGGAACAGGTCGCCGCCATCGACCGCCAGCACGCGTCCCGGCGCCTTGGCGCGCTCCTCGGCGAAGTAGTGCCCGAGGCGCGCCGCCTGCTCGAGGTGACCGTGTTGGTCCGACGTGGCCAGGATCACAAGCATGCGCGTAGCCAGTGCCAGCATCGAGACGGACATGACCCGAGCAAGCGTATACTGGTTTTGGTGCGTACGGCTCTGCTGTTCCCATGCCTTTTCGCAGCCGGGTGCGGCTTCCACTCGGTGGGCAACGGTGACGGCGGCGGCGCCGATCTGGGCGTGCCGACCGATCTCGCCGGCGCCGACCTGTGGGGGGTGCCGCCGGGCAGCGATCTGGCGATGGGCAGCAACGTCTCCTGCCCGACGCCGGCGCTCCTCGTCGGTGTCGAGGACGTCAGCAACTCGGGCCCCGGCGGCGGCCGGGTGGCGCGCATCTCCCTGGCCGGCGGCGTCGCCACCCCCTGCGCGACCTTGTCGGGGCAGGGGCTCATCGGCTCGCAGCCGATGGCGGTCACCGCGCTCGGCAACCTCGTCGGCGCCGCCACCTTCGATGGGCTCTACGCCGTCGACGCGACGACCGACACCATCAAGTGGCACCAGCCGAACCCCGACACGACCAACAACTTCGGGCCGTTCGACGCCTTCACGCTGCAGTCGCCGTCGGGCACGCCCTACCTCGCCGTCGCCTGGGGACGGGATCTCGGCATCTCCGGCGCCGGCATCAGCGAGGTCGAGGCCTACGACGCCGCCGGCAGCGCCGCGCCCAGCTCGCCGTGGTGCGTCCAGGGCTCGGGCTGCACGTCGCTCGGCCTCAGCCTCGGAATCTATAGTATGGCCGCGCACCCGCTCGCACCCGCGCACTTCCTCGCGCTCGACGGCGCCAACACCGTCGCGGCGCTGGAGGTGAATCCGTGGGCGACACCGCCGACGACCACGCAATACATCGGCGCCTATTCCGAGCCGCTGGCCTCGATCTACTCGGTCACCGTCGGTGCCACGCGCCACCTGGCCTGGTTCGACAACAACATGGCCGGTGGCGCGATCCAGTGGTCCATCGACAACGGCACATCGGCGCCGGCGCTCAACGGGCCCTTCAAGTGCACGAGCAGCTGCGCGACCATCCTCCACGTCGTGCCCGATCCGACCGCGACCAACGGCTTCTTCGCGCTCTGCGACGGCGCCACGGTGTCGACGCGCAAGGTGGTGCGCACCGACGACGCCGGCAGCTGCACCGTGGTCCTCGACGGCACGCAATTCGGCGCGCAATCACGCCTGTCGCGCCTCGGCATCTCGCCATGAGCCGCTGGTCGCGCTCTCGTCACGGCTGATGGCCAGCCGCGCCCCTGCCGAATGCGAATCGGTGGCGCACGCCGACGACCTCGTCGCGGCGAGCGCGCGCATCTTCGTGGGCGAGCTGCACGGCACGCGCGAGATCCCACGCGTCTTCGCCGCGCTCGTCTGCCGGGCCACAAGGAGGGGCCCGGTGCGCGTCGGGCTGGAGCTCCCCGCCGGCGAGGCCCCGGCGATCGCGGCTTTTCTGGCCTCGCCGGGAACGCCGGCCGATCGCGCCGCGCTCTCGCGCGGCGCCTTCTGGACCGATCCGGCGGCTCAAGACGGCCGCCGCAGCCAGGCGATGGCGCAGCTGCTCGACGACCTGCGCCAGCTGCGCCAGGCCGGCGCCGACCTCGACGTCGCCACCTTCGACGACCCCGAGGCCGCCGATCGCGATCGCGCCATGGCCGATCGCGCGCTGGCCGCCATCGCACGCGCGCCCGAAGCCATCTGGCTCCTCCTGGCCGGCAACCTGCACGCGCGCAAGACCTCGGGGCGCTGGCCGCAGACCTTCATGGCCGCGCACCTCGTGCAAGACGGGGTGCCGCTGACCACGCTCGATGCCCGCTACGGTCGGGGCAGCCTGTGGGCCTGCTTGTGCGACTGCGGCCCGGCGGTGGCCGGCCGCGGCCCCGGGCGCCCCGCCGGCGTCGTGCTCGGGCGCAGCGAGGACGGCGCGTACGATGGCCTGCTCGACGTCGGCGCCATCCACTTCTCGCCGCCCGCCGCGCTGCCGATGACCGACGCGCAGGCGGCACGCGCGGCCTCCCTGCCGCGACAGCTCGCCGCCCTCGACGCCTACGACGCCAGGGATTGGGCCCGCTGCGCCCGGCTCTACGACGCGCTCGCCCAAGAGCAGCGCGCGGCCGATCACGCGTACAACGCCGCCTGCTGTCACGCGCTCGGCGGCGAGCTCGAGGCGGCCTTCGCGGCGCTGGGCGCGTCGATCGAGTGCGGGCTCGTCGATTTCGGGCAGCTGGCGGAGGACAGCGACCTGGCGGCGCTGCGCGCCGATGCCCGCTGGCAGCCGCTGGTGGCGCGCGCCGTCAGGGCCTCAGCCAAGTAGCTTGGTCATCACCAGCCGCGGCTGCGCCGCGAAGCCGGCACCGTCGTACAGCCGGCGCGCCGGCCGGTTGTCGGGGCGCACCACAAGGTGCAGCGCGTGGGCGCCCTGGGCCCGGGCGAACGCTTCGGCGGCCGCGAGCCCCTGGCGTCCGACGCCCTGTTCGCGCAGCGCCGCGACCACGTAAAGCTCGGTGAGGAACGCATCCCTGCCGCCGAACTCGAGGTCGTAGCCCCAGGTGACGATCGCATAGCCGGCATCGCCCCCGTCGACGCCGAAGAGCAGCACGCCTCCGAGCGCCGGCGTCCCCACCAGCTCGCGCAGCCGCGGAGCGAAGGCCTGCCGATCGAAGGCGATCGCTTCGATGGCGTTGAAGTCCTGCATCATCGTCAGCAGGGACGATAGATCCGTGTCGGTGGCCGGACGGGCGGCGAACATGCCGCCAGCATACGTCAGCCGCTATCGGGCGCGCAGTCGCGGCAGCGCCGCCAGACCGACCGACTCATTGTGCCCGACACGTGCGCCGAGATAGACGCGCCGCACGCCCGGCCGCGCCGCCGCCGGGTGCGCCGGCGGGTCGGCCGTCAGGTACTCGACATAGTCGACACCCGCCGCGATCGGCCCCGGCGCCGGCTGCGAGCCACCGACGGCGAAGCCGAGTGGCGTGTCGACCTCGCGCTCGGGACGATAGGGCGCGAGGTTCATGCCCTCGGGCGCGGCGATGCTGAGGATCGACACCCGGCGCCCCGCCGGCACGCGCAGCCGCTCCCCCACGTACGACGCCAGCGCGCCGCCCGCCGAGTGCGCGATGACCAGCACCTCGGCCCGCGGCGGCGCCTCGTCGACCGCCGTTTGCACCAGGCGGCGCAGCGCCTCCGCCGGCAGCGAGGGCTTGCGCGTCCACGGCCCGCTCCACGAAAAGGCCAGCAGCACCGTCTTGGGCCGCGCCCGCGCCGCGGCGACCACGCCGCGCCACTCGTCCCCGAAGCCGAACGCGCCGTGCACCAGGATGACCACCGCGCGCGTGTCGCCCGGCAGCCGGGGCAGCGCGGGCGCCCGCTCGCCGACGATGGCGCACGCCGGGCAGTGGCTCTCGACGGCGTTCCAGCAGCCCGAGACCGCCGTGAGCGACACGCCCAGCGCCAGCATCCGCGCGATCCACGTGCTACCATCGGGCATCATGAAGTGGTCGCTCCTGTGCGCGCTCATTGCCGCCGGTTGCGCCGGCAGCACCCAGGCAGTCTACCCGCCGCGCCCCCCGGCCGTCCCGGGGATGGCCGTCGCCGATCCCGCGCCCTCGCGCGTGGTCGTGCACGCGACGGTGACCGGCAAGGCGCTGGCGCAGGCGCTCGATCTACAGATCCCGAAGAGCGGCTCGGGCACCTTCCACGCCGTCGGCAGCGACCATCGCTATCTGTGGTCGCGCCGCCCTGTCGACGTCGCCTTCGCGCAGGGGCGCATCATCGTGCGCGCCCACGTCGACGCCACCGTCGAGGCGCTGGGCACGACCATGGACGTGCCGCTCGATCTGGAGATCGCCGCCGAGCCGGTGGTGTCGTCGGACTATCGGGCGCGCCTGCAAGCGCCGACGGTCGCGGTCACCACCAACGATCGCCGCCTGCGGCTCGCGCAGTCGCTCGGCGGGGCGCTCGACGCCATCCGCGATCAGATCGATCAGCAGGTGCGCGGCTTCTCCTACGACCTGCGCCCGCTCATCGCCGAGGCGCACGGCCGCATCGCCCGCCCGATCGACCTGCCGCTCGGCGACGCGCACGGCTGCGCCCTTTTGACGGTGCTCGGCATCGAGGCCGGCCCGACCGTGCTCGCCGACGGCATCGAAAAGGACCTGGCCGTGGTGGTCGCGCCGTCGGTGACGCTGCCGTGCGCCTCCCCCGCCGAGGCGCCGCCGCTGCCGCCGTTGGCCAACGTCGCGGCGCTGCCGACCGGCCCGTTCACCGTCGCCATTCCCGTCGCCGCGCGCTACGAGGAGCTGCAGAAGGCGATGGTGCTCGCCTTCACCAACGGCAAGCTCTACTTCAGTAAAGAGTTCCCACAGCTCTATATGGAGAAGCCGGAGGTCTACGCCTCCAAGGACGAGCTGGTCTTGAAGCTGCACATCAACGGCCCGATCCACAAGTTCGGCATCGACACCACGCTCGACGGCGATCTCTACATGGTCGGCCACCCGACGGTGGTCGACAACGAGATCCGCGTGCCCGATCTCGAGCCGACCATCGAGACGCAGAGCTTCCTCTTGCGCCTCAAGGCCGCCCTCGACGGCAGCTCGATCCGCGATCAGGCGCGCGAAGCGCTGCACCTCGACATCGGCGACCGCCTGGCCGAGGTGCGCAAGAAGCTGTCGAGCGACCTGACCTTCGGGGACAACAGCGGCTGCCTGCGCTCGAACGTCTCGAAGATCGAGGTCACCGGCGTGCACACCCACCAGGGCTACCTGCGCGTCTACGTCGCGCTCACCGGCCAGGCCAGCGTCTACCTGCCCTGCCCCACGGGGACCATCAGCGCTCGCTGAGCCGCACGCCGCGCCGCGCCGACTCCTTGGTCCGGAACTTGGGATGGTGCACGTCGAACGACGGCTTCTGGTTCGGATCGCAGTTGGGCTGGAAGCCGGCGGCGTTGAAGTGATACTCGAGCGAGCCCTTGCCGCGACCCTTGACGTCGGCCTCGATGCGCACGTCGTGCTCGGCGGCGCGCGCCGGTGAGCAGTAGCTGAACAGGTAGAACGACCTGGTATAGGCCTCGACCTCGGCGGCGATCTTGTCGAACGCGGCCTTGACCTCCGCCGGGTTCTTGGACAGCACCACGCCCGCCCGGCCGATGGCGTTGAGCTCGCCGGGATCGATCTCGGCGCCGACGCCGATGACGAAGACGCTGATCTGCGCGCCGACCTCGTCGAGCGCCTTCATCAGACTCTCGCGCGAGACACGGTGGGCGTGGTCGGTGCCGTCGGTGAAGATGACGAGCGTGCCGAAGCGCAGCGGCTGCTGCGCGCGCTCCATCTGCTTGGAGAGCGCGGCCAGCGCCTCGATGACCGCGCCGTTCAGGTTGGTCGACGGATCGCGCGGCTTGTAGTTGCGCAGCGCGTTGATGCCGCCCTGCACCGAGCCGCCGCCGGCGGTGAAGCCGACGATGGGATGGATCTCCTTGGCGCCGTCGAACGCGTAGATCGCGACCTCCTGCGTCTTCGACACGCGCGCGGAGAAGCCCGAAGCGGCGTCGGCGAGCACCGGCGCCTGGCCCGAGTTGGTCACCGAGCCCGACATGTCCATGAGCAGCAGGGTGTACTGCACCGCCGCCACCTCGGGATTGAGGATGGTCTGCTTGGACTCGAACGGCGAGACCAGCTTGCCGTCTTCGTAGACGTGAAACTGGTCGGCGGTCAGGTTGGGGACGCCGACGTTCTTGTTGTCGGTGACGTTGAAGTAGACGGCCACGTTCGACGGCCTCTTGACGCTGGCGTCGACCAGCTTCAAGTGCAGGCAGCCGACGGTGAGGAGCGGCAACAGGACCCACGCGCGTTTCATGGCGCGCAAGGTATCACGCCCCGTCAGAACAGCGAAAGCTGGGTGCGCGGGCGGACCGGCTCGAGCAGGCGCGCGTCGTCGTTGGCGGGCGAGTTGACCCGCGTCGACACCGGCGTGGCCAGAAGCACCCCCTCGGGCGCCGGAGCGATGGCGTCGACGGCCGGGCGCGCCAGCCAGTCGGCGACGCAGGCGGGCGGCAGGATCGCCGGCATCCGATCGTGCGCGGCGGCGACGAGCGCGTTGGGCGCGCAGGTCAGCACCACGAAGCGCGCGCGCTCCGCGCCCGGCTCCCACAGCCCGGCCAGAAGGAGCAGGCCGCCGTCGGCGCGGTGAAACCAATAGGGCTGCTCGCCCTGCCACTCGAAGAACCCGTCCACGGGCACGACGCAGCGCCGCTCGGCGAGCGCCTCCTGCCACATCGGCCGCGACGTCACGGACTCGACGCGGGCGTTGATGAGCGCGCGATTTTCGATCGGCGGCAGGCCCCAGCTGGCGCGCTGCAGCCGCCGCTGCCCGTCGACGACGCGCAGGATCGGATGGAGCTGCGTCGGGGCCACGTTGTAGCGCGGCCGATAGGCGGCGGCCTCCTCGTCGTCAGGCACGGCGTCGAGCAGCGCGCGGATGGTCTCCCAGTCGGGCGTGGTCAGGCTGGCGCGACCGCACATGCATCCAGCATAGCGTCGATGCTAGCGTTGGGCCATGTCGTCGCGCGAGGCACCGCTCGACCGCCACACCGCGCGCGTTCTGCTCCTCGACGGCGCCGGGCGCGCGCTGCTCTTCCGCTCCGCCGACGTCGACCCCGACACGCAGCGGCCGTTCTGGTTCGCGCCCGGCGGCGGGCTCGAGCCGGGCGAGAGCTACGAAGCGGCGGCGCGCCGTGAGCTGCACGAAGAGACCGGGCTCGAGCTGCCGATTGGCCCCTGCATCTGGCTGCGCACGCACACCTGGTTCTTCGCGCACCGCGGCTGCTGGTATCGCTCCATCGAGCGCTACTACCTGGTGCGCACGCAGGTGACCGAGGTGAGCCGCGAACGCTGGACGGCGCTCGAAGTGGCCCTCATCGCCGAGCACCGCTGGTGGAGCGTGGCCGAGCTGGCGGCGACCTCGGACATCCTGGTTCCGCGGCGGCTGGCGACCCTGCTGCCGCCGATCCTGGCCGGCGCCCTGCCGCTCGAGCCCGTGGACGTGGGCACGTAGACCGGCGCCAGGCCCGCCGCGCCGCTGCGGGCGACCGGCTACTCGGTCTTGTCCTCGACGTCGTCGGTGGCGTGCGCCTGCGGCAGGCACAGGCCGGCCATCCTGCACAGCATCTGGCGGTCGTGCGCGGTCATGCGCGCGCTGCCGCCGGCCGGCTTGGCCACGCGCGACGTCGCCGGGGCCGCGGCGTCGCGGTTGTCGCCGTGCTGCTGCTTGATGAGGACCTCGGTCTTGATCGGCAGCGCCGGCTTCTGGGCGGGCCGGCCCATCCGATCGCCGGCCGGCTTGGGGCTCTGCGCGCGCGCGTCCAGCGCCTGCGGCTTTTGCGCCACGTCGCGCCGATCGCCGGGGCGCGCCTTTTGCGCCACGTCGCTCTTTAATGGCAGGTCCATGCGCTGGGCCCCCGTCGGCGCCCGGTCCATGCGGCCGCTCCGGACGCTGCCACGGCTCGGGCCGGCTCTCGCGCATCGGCCCCACGGTGTCGCCGCGCCCGTCCACAGGCATGCGCATCTGCACCTCGGAACGCATCATGCTCGGCGGCGGCGGCCGGTCGTTGTTGCCGTCGGGGCGCGCCCACGCCGGCGCGGTCAGTCCACCAACGAGGCTCAAGGCGATGAGGCTGCGCATGAGGTGACCTCCGAGCTGGTTGCCCGCAGCGTATCATGCCCCCCTCCTCAATTGGCCGGCTCCAGCGCGATCGCCCCGTCGGCGCGCAGCGGCTTGAGCGCGCGATCGGCGGCGCGCAGCGCGTCGGCGTCGCGCTGGGCGGCGATGGCCGAGAGGTTGACCTCCTCGAGCAGCCCGCGCTTACGCGCGTAGTCCACGTGCGTGTCGAACTGCCCCTCGTCGGCGAACGCGCTGAAGCGTTCGATGAACTCGCGCCGCTCCTGCTCCTTCTGATCGGCGATTCGCCGCACGTCGGCGCTGGAGCGGATGATGTACGGCGTCATGATGATGAGCAGCTCCTGCTTGACCCGCTGCTTGGCGCGCGTCTGAAACAGCCGGCCGATGACCGGGATGTCGCCGAGAAAGGGGATCTTGTCGATCTGCTGCGTGTCGGTCTCCTTGGTCAGCCCGCCGAGCACGATGGTCTCGCCGTCGTGAACCACGACCGCGGTCTGGATCTTGCGCTGGTTGGTCGTGGGCCCGCCGGGCGAAGAGGTGCCGTCGGCCAGATCCTCGATGTTGCCGTTGATCTCGAGACGGATCGCGTCCGACTCGTTGAGGTGCGGCGTCAGCTCGATGCTCAGCGCCACCGGCTGGCGCGCGTAGCTGTTGAGCACGGTCGGCGTCGTGGTGCCGGTGGTGAGCGCGCCCAGCGACTGCGTCTGGTAGACGATCTGCTGACCGACGGAGATCGTGGCCTTGGTGTTGTCCATCGTCATGATGTGCGGACGCGAGATGATGTTGGCGTCCTTGGTGTGCTCCAGCGCCTGCAGCGCCACGCCGAAGCTCGGGATGCTCTGCCCGAACAGCGTGAACGACTTGCCGAGGATGCCGGCGAAGAGGCCGCCGCCGACGCCGCCGCCCGCGGCCGCCGCCGCCAGGCTGGTCGGGCTGAAGCTCACGAGCGACGACGATTCATTGGCGACGACGCCGGTGAGGCTGCCGTCGCTGTTGCTGGCGCCCTGGTGCCAGGAGACGCCGATGGTGCGCGCCTTGTCGACGGTGAGGTCGAGGATGACCGCCTCGACGTAGACCTGGCGCCGCGGCACGTCGAGCTTCTGCACGAGGTCGCGCACCATCGCGAAGTCGCTGGCGTTGGCGAAGACGACCAGCGCGTTCGCCGTCTTGTCCGCCCCGATGCGCAGGTCGCCCGACAGCGGCAGCGCGCCCGAGGCCGCCCCCGCCCCGCCCGCGGCGCCCGGGTGCGGCGCCGCGCTGCGCCCGCCGAGGCCGACCGCCTGCAGCGTCGTCGCCAGAATCCTCGGCGTTGGTGTTGGCCAGGTAGATGACGTGCCCTTGTGAGGCGGCGCCGTCGTCGGCGGGCGGATCGATGCGCTCGGCGACCGCGCGCACGCGCGCAAAGCCGGCGTCGGTGCCGATGATGGCGACGAGGTGTGCGCTGTCGAGCGGCACCAGGGCGCGCACATCGGCGTCGATGCTGGCGACGGCGCCCTTGGACGCCGCGCCCCGGGAATCGGGCGCTGCCGACGGAGGCCGGGTCGCAGCGCCGAGGATCTTCTCCAGCGACGCGGCCAAATCGGTCGGCGCCTGCCCGTGCGTCTGCAGCGTGAAGATGCGCGCGCCCGCCTCACCCACGTCGAGCGCGCGCGCCAGCTCCTCCATGCGCTTGACGTTGGCGGCGCGGTCGATGAGCACCAGCGCGCTGGCGCCGAAGACGCTGACGTCGCCGTCCTTGCCCTTGAGCCTGCCGAGCAGCTCCGCCAGCTCCTGCGGCGTGGCGTGCTTGGGGTGCAGCAGGCGCACGACGTAGCGATCGTCGGACGAGCCGGCGCCGTCGAGCTCGGGGGCGGCGATCTCCTTGGCCCGCCCGGCGTCGACGATCTTGATGGTGCCACCCGAGCTGTCGACGGTCAGGCCCATCGCCTCGAGCGCGCCGTAGAAGAGGCGATAGACGTCCGCGGCGTTGACCAGATCGGGCACCTCGAGCACCACCTTGCCGCCGCGCTGCTCGATGGCGCCGGCGACGACGATGGGCCGGCACGAGATCTCACCGAGCGAGGTCGCCAGCTCGGCGACGCCCACCTCGCCCCGCACGCTCCACTTGAACTTCTTGTCCCCCGGATACTTCTTGCAGCCGAGGAAGGCGTCGGCGCCGGGCGGCGTGGGCGGATCGCTGGCCGCCGGGGCGACCGTGGCGGAGAGAAGGACGGCGAGCGCGAGACAGGAGCGCATGCCCGTCGTAGAGCAACCGCCGTGCCGCGCACAAAGCGCAGCAAATTGGCGATCTGCGGCCTTGCAGCGCCATGTTGGCAGTGGGCCGTGACCCGCGCACTGCCAGGCTGTCAGTCCCACCCGCACGCCGGCGCCGCGCCCGCGGCGACAGGCCTCACGGCGCGAGGTAGCGCAGCACCAGCGTGGTCACCTCGTCGACGAGCGCATCGCGCGGTGGCGCCGCGTCGCCGTGGATCATGGCGCCGTGCGTGAGCGCCTCGATCGTCTGCACCACCACGAACGCCGCGGTGTCGAGCTCGAGGCCGGGCCGCAGCTCGCCGCGCCGCCGCTCGAAGTAGGCGCGCGCCCAGCCGCTGCATGCGCGCCTCGACCTCGTGCACGCGATGCAGCCGCCCGACGCGCGGCACCTGCTCGTTGAGCACGCGGTGCAACTCGGGCTCGATGGCGTGGGCATCGAGCATCAGCGTCACCATGCGGCGCACGACGACGGCGAGCGGCGCGTCGGCCAGCGCGTGCATCTCGGCCTGCAGCGCCTGCGACATGGTCTCGATGTGCCGCTCGACCAGCGCCGCCACCAGCGCCTCCTTCGATGGGAAGTATTGATACAGCGAGCCAATGCTGACGCCGGCCTGCTCGGCGATGCGGTTGGTGCTGGCGCGATCGAACCCCTCCTTGACGAGGACGCGAGCCGTCGCGGCGAGGATGACGTCGACCGTGTCCTTGCTGCGCTGCTGCTTCGGCGTCTTTCGCGGGACGGTTCGCGTACGTGGCGGCATTGGCCTCTCCCTTGCGACTGCTTCGATGGCGGCGGGACAACGCGAGTAGCCAAAGTGAGCGAATACTCGCATTATAGACCCATGCTGGGGCGAGCTCAACCGATCGCGGTCAAGGGGCGCGCCGTTCGTCGGCAACCTCTTCGAGTTCCGCAACCATCGTCTGGCGCTGCAGCTGCGCGTCGTGCGCGAGTGCGGCGACCTCGGTCGCATGCACATCGGTCCCGTCCCGGTCTACGCCGCGTCGTCGGCCGAGCTGGCGCATCAGATCCTCGTCGAGCACGCCGACGCCTTCGTCAAGAGCCGCGGGCTGGGCAAGATCGCGCGTCCCATGCTCGGCGACGGCCTGCTCACGAGCGAGCACGAGCTGCATCGCCGGCAGCGCAAGCTGATCGCGCCGGCGTTCTCGCATCGCCGCATCGGCGCCTACGCGGCGACGATGGCCGAGCTGACCGAGCGCGGCGCAGGCGGCGCTGGCCGACGGCACCGTCGTCGACGTCGGCGCAGGAGATGATGCGCCTGACGCTGGCCATCGTCGGCAAGACCCTCTTCGACGCCGACGTCGACGCGCGACGCCGACGACGTCGGCGCGGCCATCACCGCGGCGAACCGCTACGTGTCGGAGCAGGTGACGCGCCTGCCGACAGCCGATCTGGCTGCCCACGCGCCGCAACCGCGAGGCGCGGCGCGCCATCGCCACCATCGACGCCATCATCTACCGCCTCATCGCCGCGCGCCGCGCCGCCGGCGTCGATCTCGGCGACGTCCTGTCGACGCTGGTCCTCGCGCAGCGACGAGGAGACCGGCGAAGGCATGGCCGACCGCCAGATCCGCGACGAGGCGGTCACCCTCTTCCTCGCCGGCCACGAGACCACCGCCAACGCGCTCGCCTGGAGCTTCTACCTCCTCGGCCGCCACCCCGACCTCTACGAGCGGCTGGCCGGCGAGGCGCAGGCGGTGCTCGGCGGCCGCGCGCCGACGCTCGACGATCTGCCGCGCCTGCCCATGGCGCTGATGGTGCTCAAGGAGACGATGCGCCTGTATCCGCCCGCCTACATGGTCGGGCGGCAGGCGGAGCGCGACGTGCCGCTCGGTCCGGCGACGCTGCGGCGCGGCGACACCGTGTTCGTCAACATCTACGCCATGCACCGCCGCGGCGACTACTTCGCGGCGCCGGACGAGGTCCGCCCCGAGCGCTTCTCGCCGGAGCGCGAGAAGCTCCTGCCGCGCGGCGCCTACCTGCCGTTCGGCGGCGGGCCGCGCATCTGCATCGGCAACCACTTCGCGCTGATGGAGGGGCAGCTCCTACTGGCGGCGCTGGCGCAGCGGCTCCGCTTCCTCCCGGTCGACGATCGCGTCGGTCGACGCCCGAGCCGCTGGTCACCCTGCGCCCGCGGGGCGGCCTGCCGATGCGGGTCGTTCGCATCTGACACCGCTGTCACTTTCGAATTGACATCGATGTCAGATTGCCTTATTCAGATCTGACATCGATGTCAGTTCGCCGTCGCAGCTACCTGCCCGCCGATGCCCGCCGCGCCCAGCTGCTCGACGCGGCCAAGCGCGTGTTCGCGCGCCGCGGCTACCCCGCCGCCAACATCGCCGACATCTGCCAGGAGGCGCGCGTCGCCCGCGGCACCCTCTACCAGTATTTCCGCAACAAGCGCGACGTGCTCATCGCGCTGCTCGACGACGTCGGCGCCCGCGTCGCCGTGGTGCTGGCCGAACGCCCGAAGGTGGCGGTGCCGCGCGGCGCGGCCATGCGCCGTCGATCGATCGTCACGTTCTGCCGCGCCCGCCTGCGCGAGATGCTGGCGGCCGTCTTCGCCGACGAGCAGACCCTGCGCCTGCTGTTGCGCGACGCCCGCGGGCTCGACGGTGTCGTCGACCGCGCCATCGACAAGATCGACGGCATGATCCTGCGCGAGATGGAGGCCGACATCCGCGCCGCGCAGGCCGGTCGCATCATGCGCAAGGTGCCGCCCAAGCTGGCGGCGCGCTATCTGCTCGGCGGCGTCGAGAAGATGATCCTGGCGGCCATCGCCGCCGACGAAGCCGATCGATGTCGGCGCCATCGTCGACACCGCGGTCGAGTTGCAGCTGTTCGGCATCCTACACGAGGAGGTTCCGTCGATGACGCGCCAGTGGCCGCCGTACGAGATGATGGAGTCGGCGCTCGATCGACAGGGCGCAGTCGCGGCTCGACAAGCTCGAGCGGCTCTATCACGTCGGTCAGAACAACATCTGGGACGGGCGCGAGGTGCTCGACGCGCTCATCAAGAAGCACGGCCCGCCGCGCCTGCCTGCCGACAAGAAGGAGTCGGCGCTCAAGGTGCTGTCGATCCTCTTGTGGGGCGAGCTGGCGGCGTGGGCGATCTCGGCCGATCTCGCCGAGCGCATCGACGACGTCGAGGCCAAGATGGCCGCGACCTCGCAGGCGCACGACGAGGCGCGCCACTTCTACGTGCTGCGCGACTACCTGCGCGCGCTCGGCGAGCCGGTGCCGCGCCTGGGCGGCATCGGGCGGCGCCTGCTGTTGTCGATCCTCGACACGCCGTCGCTGGTGCACAAGCTGATCGGCATGCAGCTTCTGACCGAGTCGAACGCGCTCGCGATCTTTCACGGGCTGGTCGAGTCGCGCCTCGAGCCGGTGCTCGCGGAGCTGCTTGCCGTACTACGAGAAGGACGAGGCGCGCCACGTCGGCCTCGGCGTCATGTACCTGCCGCGCCTGCTGCGCCGCCTGTCGACGCCGTCGAGACCGTCGGCGTCGTCGCCTTTCAGCTACGCTCGATCGCGATGCTGATGAGCGCGGGCATCAACATGCACGACCACTTCCGCAGCCTCGGCATCGACCCGCGCAAGCATGGCCGAGTACACCATGAAGCTGCAGGACGAGGTCACGCGCGACATGCTCGCCGACGCGCCGCAGGGCCGACGGCCGCCGCCGCCGCGACGCCGTGCGCGGCCTGCTCAACCCCGCGCAGGGCTTCGGCCCGCGCATCCTCGACTTCATCCATCCGCGCGGCGGCATCGCCGCGGTCTCGCCGTTGCACCGCACGGCCCTCAAGGCCTGGAAGCGCGCCGCCGCCGCCGCCGACCGCGCGCTGGCGTAACCGCCACGAGCTGACTCGCGCATCGCGCCATTGAGCACGCAGCGCGAGCTGCGGACCGCGCCACCGACTGGCCGCCAACCGCCGCGCCGAGCCGTCGGACTATCCCTCGCGTCGCAGCTCGTCGGCGCGCGCACGCCAACGGGCCGCAGCTTCGTCGTCGCGCGGCAGCTCGCGTCCGTCGGCATGCAGCGCCGCCAGACGCTCGGCCGCCGCGACGCTGCCGGCCGCGACGGCGCGCTCGAGCCACGGCAGCGCACGCGCCACTCCGCCCGCCTGCGCCAGCGCCCGTTCGGCGACCCGCCAGCAGCCGACCGCGTGGCCCGCCTCCGCCGCCCGCTTCTCCCAGGCCGCCGCCGCGGCGTCGTCGCGCGCGCCGCCGACGCCGCCCGCGTACAGCGCCGCCAGCTCGAGCTGCGCGTCGGCAACCTCGTGCTGCGCCGCCTCCTGCAACATCAGCCGCGCCTGCGCCGCGTCACGCGCGACCCCGAGCCCGCGCAGGTAGGCGACCCCGAGCAGCCAGAACGCGCTCCACTCCTGCGCCGCCGCCGCCTTGCGCAGCCACGCCACGCCCTCGCCCGCCCGCGGCTCGACGGTCAAGAGCGCCCCGCCGAGCAGCACCGCCGCCGCCCCCAGCCCCGCCTCCGCCGCCCGCGCGATCCAGGCCACCCCCGCCTCCGCGTCGACCGCCCCGCCCCGCCCCGCGGTCAGCATCAGCCCGAGCTCGAGCGCAGCGTGCGTGCTCCCCGCCTCCGCCGCCTCCTCGAGCAGCGCCCGCGCTCTTACGACGTCCGCGGGCTCCGCGCTGGCCGCCAACTGCGTGGCAATCACGAACAGTCGCGCCGCCCGCTCCCCGGCATCGACGACCGCTCGCGCCTCCACAATCCTCCGCTCGCGCTCTTCGGCCTCCAGCACTCGACCATCCTACTCGGATGTAGCTGCGAAGGCGCGGGCTCACCCCGTTGAGGTCTCGTCAGCTCCTATTCAAGCGAGGCCAATCGCCTTGCGACACTCCGCCGCACTCGGAGCCTGGCGCGTCGGGGTCGGCAGCCCCATCGTTCGCGCGATGCCCGCCATCTTGCCGTCATCGCGTTCGATCGCACTCTCGACGAGCGCAATGACCCGCTCGCGATCGTCGCGATCGAGCCCGCTTGCAGCCTCCAGAAAGTCGATCAGGTCATCGCGCCGATACAGCGCCATGGCCCGCGCCGCCGCCTTGACCCAGGCGCCGGCGCCGCGACCCCAACGGCGCGCCTGCGCTACCACGAATTCGGGCTCGAATTGCGCCAGCACGGCCGCCGCATCGCCGCCCAGCGGCTCGTCCGCGGCCATCTTTCGCAGTAGCTTCGCCAACCGCGAACCCTGGTGGCCGCGCGCGAGCGTCGCCGCCGCCCGCGCATACTCGTCGCGTAACGTCTCTCCGTCGACAATATCGTCACCGAAGAGTTTCGGCTCGCGTTCGCCAATCTCGAGAATCCGGGTGCTCGTTTCATCACCCCCGGCAGACCAATACTGTACGAACTCGACCGATCGGGCGCGCATCACCGGATCTGAGTCCTCGAGCAGCTTACTAACGACCGGCCACACGCGCTGCCGCACTACATTGGCAGGCCAGCGCTGCAAGAAGTCCCATGGCATCAGGTCGCCAGGGGGCGGCGGCCCGAAGCGCCGGTCGCGCAACAGTTCCTCCAGTGCCCGATCGTCCGATGGGATGTCCGGATCTCCTTCCATGCGCGAAGCGTAACATCAGCGGTACTGTCCAACCACCATAGCCCGCACGAACAGAACGCAGTGGGACATCTCTCGACGTCCCGAGACGCCTCGCCCAGTGCACGCTTTCCCACCGGGCAACGTCGCAATCGGCGATGAGCCGGAGTAGGATGTCGCCATGGCGATTGCCGCCGACGATCGTGATCAATGGATCGCCCTTTTGCGCAGCGACATCGAGCGATTCAACCAAGAGCGCAAGCTCCTCGGTCGCACCCGTATCTCGCTGCGTGACGCCGACCTATCTGGCCTCGATCTCACTGCCGCGGACCTGGCGCCGGCCGATCTTACGGCTGCCAACTTGGCGGGCTCCAGAGTTCCCTCGCTGACCCACTGCCGGCTGGAATCGTCCAAGCTCGATCGCATCGTCGGGCCCGACTCCGACAAGGCGCGCCTGCTCGCGCTGCTCTGGAGCGATGTCGGCGAGTTCAATCGCCGGCGACAGCCGATCGAGGTGTTCGAGATGGCCGACCTCTCGGACGCCGATCTGAAGGACGCAGATCTGCAGCGAGCTCAGATCTTCAACAGCAACCTCAGCGGAGCGAATCTCAGCCGCTGCAACCTCGACGAGGCGAACCTACAGAAATCGATCGCGGTGGCTGCGTTGTTTGCGGGAAACCAGATCGAGGCGGTCGACTTCAGTTGCGCCGACCTCTCGCGCGCCGACTTTGCCGGCGCGCAACTATCGCACGCACGGCTCAACGGCGCACTCCTCGACGACGCCAACTTCCGCGGCGCACGTCTCATCTCTGGCGGCATCGCCCAAGCGCGAGGGCAGCGCGTCAACTTCGAAGATGCGCTGTTGCGCACTGTCAACGTCAACGCGCTCGTGGCGCCGGGGGCGCGCTTCGGTCGATCGACACTGATCCGCATCGACTTCGCCGGCGGGGATCTGCGCGGCGCCGACTTTCGCGGCGCCACCTTCGAAGACGTAAGTTTCGACGACATCGACCTCACAGATGTCGATTTCCGGGGAACCGACACGTCGCACATCAACTTCGGGAACGTGCCCAACCGCGGCAAGGCGCGCTTCTGAAGCCTACGCCGTCTTGGGAGCAGCGCCGCTGCTTCCACCGCCGTTCTTCGCCTTCGACTCCTCCAACTCGATTGCTGCACGGAGCGCCGAGTTCAACTCGATGTTCACCGGTATGAAGAGCCCCTTGTAGCCCTCCGGCTTGAGCCCGAACTTCTGGAATAAGTCTCCGGCCGCCTTCGGTGTCGCTGATTGCCGCATGTTCTGCAATTCGCCCCCCTCGGCGTTCAGCTTCAAGAGGACCTCGACGACAAAGGCCGACTGCTTCGGCTTCAAGTTCTCGGGCAGAGCCTTGATCGCCTCGTCAGCCATGCGGGCAAATCGATAAGCGTACTTCGATGCCTTTGCCGCGGCGACCGCCTCCGACCCGCCATGTGCGAGCTCCTTGAACACGTCGCCAAACTGCTCGTTCACCGATTGCAGCTTCTCGTTCAGCGTCGTCACAACCTTCGACGCATCATCCTTTTTGAACATCTGCTGATTAACGACGACGTCTACCATCGCGCCTTCACTGTTATAGGCCTCGCTCGCCGCCTGTAACGCCAGCGCTTGCTGGGCGCGAATCTGATTGGTCAGCTCGTCGAGCGCGGCCTTCTGCGCTTCGGTCGGGAGCTTTTCCTTGGACTCGCGAACCGCGGTGAGAATCTCCTCGCGACGGGTTCTAAGTGCGTCGATCTTGGCGACGCGAGCGGCGTAGACCTTGTTGCTCGCGCGCATGTCCTGATCCTTCTTCGCCAGCGCCGGATCAACCGGCTCAGCATTGTTCCTGCTGACGCCAATCTTGCCGTTCTTGGCGTCGTCCTTCTCGATCTCCTTTACCTCCTTGTCGAACTCGCGACGATAGTCCCGATACATCTGCTCACCATCCGTGAGCGCCTGTCGCAGCTTGTCCTTCGCGGCGCCGGCAGCGAGCGCCTTGAGCAGCGCGTTCTTGTAGTCGTTGAAGGTCTTGGAGGTATAGTCGGACTGGGCATTATCTCCGTCGTCAGTCAGGTAGCGACGCACCTTGCTCATTGCCGCCGCATCCTGCACCTGGAGGTCCGCCTCTTTGCCGGCCTCGGTCTGGAGCGCAGGTGCCTCGTTCAAAGCCGCGGGCACAGTCTCCCCACCGTCGTAGATGTTGGTGTCGAAGACGATGCCAGGCTGGACGCCAAACTCGTCTGCGACCGCCTTATTGAAGGCGCTGATCACTTTGTTGACCCCTGGCGTCTCGGCAGGCGCGGGCGGCAAAGGATCGATTGAGGCGTTCTTCTTCGCAGCAGCCTGCGCCGCCTTTTGCACCTCGGCATCGAGTTGCTGCTTCTCCGGCGGCCCGCCTGCCGGGGCGCTACTGTCTGCGATCGCGGGTGCGGAATCGGCCGCCTGCGGAGCCGCCTTGTCGCCCTGCCGTGGACGCTTCGCCTGCAACGACTCTGGAACGGCTTTCTCGCGAACCTTGACCGAGATATCGTAGTCGGACGTCGCCTTGGCGCTGCCGAAGTCCTGCTTGTCGCACTTATTGGCGTCGCAGATGTCGTTGATCCGCTTATCGACCCACGCTTTGCGCGCGTGGAAGAGCTGCCACATAGAGGCTTCGTCGCGCGGTTCCTTCTCCCAGTAGAGCTTCTTCAACTCCTCCCAGCTGCGGTGTTTGTAGAAGGCATCCATCGCCTCCTTGGGCGTCTTCAACGCCGGCGGCTCCTTCTGCAGATCGCTCGCCCGAAGGCCAGCGATCTGAGCCGCCACCAGCGACTGCGCGATCGCCTCGAGATCGGCCGCGAGCTTCGCGCTCACCGCGGTTCCATCGAACAACTCGGTCTCCTTGGGCTGCACGCGCGCGGCCGCAGCGTCCGCCCTGGCCGCAGCGGCATCGAGCGCCTTGTGGCTGTCGGGGCTGACGATGGTCTTGATCGCGGCGATGGCGCTGCCGAGCGCACCGCCCGGGGGATCGACCATGACCTGATGGCCGTCGAAGCTGAGCGTGACCGAAGCCTTGCTCAGCGCGACAGTCTTCGGTTCTACCTTGATCGTTCCAGCATCAGGCTTGGTTGGCTTGGCGGCAGCGGCTGTGTTGGCGCCGTCGGCCTTGGCGCCGTCAGCTTTCGCGCCGTCGACCTGCGCTCCCTCGGCCTTGGCGCCGTCAGCTTTCGCGCCCTCGGCCTTGGCGCCCTCGGCCTTGGCGCCCTCGGCCTTCGCGCCGTCGGCCTTCGCGCCGTCGGCCTTCGCTCCGTCCGCCTTCGCTGCGTCGGCCTTCGCTGCGTCGGCCTTCGCTCCGTCGGCCTTCGCTCCGTCCCTCCCGTCCGCCTTCGGGCCGTCGGCCTTCGGGCCGTCGGCCTTCGCTCCGTCCGCCTTCGCTCCGTCGGCCTTCGCTCCGTCGCCGTCCTCCCTCTTTTCCTTCTGCTTCTCCCGCGCTGCATCTTCGACGGCCTGCTTTGACGCGTCCTTCCACTTCAGCTTCGCCGCCGCCGCCGACAGGCTCGCAATTACCGCTTGCAACGCCACCTTCAGCTTCTGCGCCGCAACCACGCGCAGTGACTTCTTCGCCCCCGGCTTCAGGTCAGGGTTCTTGTTGCTTTCATCGGCCTGCTTGCCCTTCTCCTGTGCTGCGCGCAGGTCGCCTGCACCCTCCGCCGGCGCCAGCCCCAGTACCGACAGGATCTTCTTGAGCAACTCTCCGGGCGTCAAACTGTTGAAATCGATCCTGTCCTTCGACGGATCGGCGACGAGCGTGTGGGGCTCGCCGTCCATCGCGAACGGCACTGTGACCGGCTCGGCTGGCTCCGCCACGACCGCGTCATCAGCCTTGGCACCGCCGGCTGGCGCGGTGACGCCTGCCGAGGTTGTCGAAGAGCTGTGAGCGCTGCCGCCGGGCGCACTCGCCGCCGTTGCTGCCGAATCCTCTTTGGTCTGCGCCGCCTGTGTCTTCTGGGAGGCCTCGAGCTGCTCTTTCCCGTGTTCCGCGATCGTGGCCTTGTCCTTCGCGCCGGGCGCCGGCTTCGATGGATCGACCCTATTCGCTTCCTCTTTCTGTGCCGCTTCGAGAACCGCCTGGTACTTGCTATCGATCTCGACGCATTCCCACTTGCTCTGATCGATATCGGCCCATTCGATACTGAAGAGGGCCTCCCGAAGCCCGCCACCGGTCTTGCCCCAATTGTGATCACGATTGTCCCGCTGAACCCACAGCGGCGACTCCATGCCGTCGAAGACCGTCGGCTTCTTGAGGCCCTGCTTACCAATCTTGGCGAGCATCTCCGGCCGCTTGAGCGTCAGGCGGAAGTGCCCCTGCGGATACCAGTTGGCATAGAGCGCGAGCAGATCGCAGTACTCCGAGAACACCGCGTCCGACTTGATGTCGGGCTCCGGGAACACCCATCCCGGATATTTCACCAACGACGGGCCGTCGACGAGGCCGCTGCCCATCGCGGTCTTGGGCGACTGCCTGACCACGTTCTTCATCGCCCAAGCGCGTAGCACTTCGTCCTGCTTCGGCGGCTCTTTGCCGGCATTCTCCGGAGCCTTCAGCCACTCGATCTTCGCTTCGGCTGTTGAGATTGCCTTCTCGACCCCCGACGATGAAATGCAGCGCGACAGCGATTTGTCGTTGGGCACGGCGGCGTTCAAGTCCTCCATCGTTAGCGGCTTACCCTGGAATTGGAAGCCGCCGCGCGCGACGTTCTTGAAGTGTTCGGTGAACTCGGTTCCTTTCTCGATCCAGGTCACATGGCACTTCGTCTTGAACCCGTTGACGAAGCCATCCTTGGTGCCTTCCGGGAATCCATCCTCCGTGTCCATCTGCTTGACTTTGTCTGTCTGCAGCGAGCTCATCAGCGGGATCAGGCTTTCGAAGTCGGCGAAGAATTCCTTGCGGACCTCCGCATCGGGCTTGGCCGCGAGGTCGACGCGCTCCTGCTCCGTCATCGTCGCCAGCTTCGTCGGCGGCGTCGCGCAGCCTTTGAAGACGAGCTTCAGCTTCGCGTCGGCGGCCTTGATCGCGTCGGGATCGACGGTCCCGGGCTTGGCGGCATCGGCGGGCTTCGCGGCGGCCGCGCCGGTGTCCTTCACCGCAGGATCCTTCGCCGCCGGATCGGCGCCCTTCGCCGACGACGCGTCGGCCTTGGCGTCCGCCTTCGCCGGGTCCGCCTTCGCATCGCCCGCCTTCGCCGCAGCGCCCGCTCCCGCGTCCCCCGCCTTCGCCGCCGCGCCCGCGCCCGCTCCCGCGTCCCCCGCCTTCGCCGCAGCGCCCGCTCCCGCGTCCCCCGGCCTTCGCCGCAGCGCCCGCTCCCGCGTCCCCCGGCTTCGCCGCAGCGCCCGCGCCCGCGTCCCCCGGCTTGGCGCCCGCATCCGCCGGCTTCGCGCCCGCCGTGCCCGCCGGCGGCGGCGCCGCCTTGCCGTCCGCCGCCTTCGCCGACTCCGCGCCCTTCGGCGCGTCCTTCGCCTCCGGCGCGTCCTTCTTCGCCTCCGCCGCCCCCCCGAGCAGCGACGGCTCGAACTTGTCGGGCGTCAGCACCTTGTCGCACCACGGCCCGTCCCACGCCGGGTTCCAGTTGGCCCCGTCGACCGCGCCGCTCACCGCCTCGGCCGGAACCGTCTCCTCCTTGCCGATCCCCGGCGGATTGAGCTCCGGCACCTGCATCGGCGGTAGCTTCGCCGACCCCACCGACTGCCGCAGCTGCGCCACCGCCGCCCGCACGCCCTCGGGGCTGAGCCGCGGCGTGTCCTTGCGCGCAGCCGCGATCGCCTTCTCGTACCCCCACATCTGAAGCTGCGCGTTCTGCCGCATCAGCTGCATCGCCGCGCGCACCTGCGTCTTCCACTGCTCGTACAGCTTCTCCGGCGGCTGATCCGGGTGCAGCTTGACCAGCGCCTGCAGCGCGGTCGGCCGCTTCGCCAACAGCGCCGCCTTGTTCGCCGCGACATCCACGCCGAGGTCGATCCCGACCAGCGCCGCCACCTTCTGGACCGCCCACTTCTGGTCCAGCGCCGTCAGCTGACCCGCGATCTTCTCGACGCCCACCATCTCCGGCACCGGCGGCTTGGCGCCCGCCGCCGGCTCGCCCCCGGGCGGCGTTCCCTCGGTCTGCTTCGCCGCCTGTTGCGCGCCGCTCTTGCCATCGCCGCCTGCCGCCGCCTTGTCGCCCCCGGCCTTGTCGCCCGCCTTCGGCGCATCCCCCTTGGCGTCCTTGTCCTGTGGCTTCGCCTCGGGCGCCTTCGCCTCCTTGCCGTCGGGCCCTTTGGCGTCCTTGCCGCCCTCGCCGGCCTTGGCGTCCTTGGCATCCCCCGCCGCCGCCTTGCCGCCGGCGCCATCCTTGTCCGCGCTCTTCGGATCCTTGGCCTGCATCCTGGCGACGAGATCGTTCAGCTGCGCGATGCCCGCCACCGCCTGGTTGAACGACGCCACCATCTGCGTCCAGAACTGCGACGCCTGCACCACCTTGCCGCCGTCGATCTCGACGACCCGCGCCTGCACCTGCGCCGCTGGTCCCAGCTTGTCGAGCGCCACGCGCAGCGCCTTGACCACCTCGGCCGCATTGGCGATCGGCGCCAGCTTGCCGTTGACGAAGGTGGCCTGCTCCGTGTCCGGCATCTTGTCGACTTCGGCAATGAGGTACTGCCCCGGCTTGTGCCCGGCGTTGGTCGTCTTGAACTTGTCGAACGTCTCGTAGGCCTTGAGCTGATCGTCGCTGAGATGGAACCCCGGATCGAACGCCGCCGCCGGCTTGAACGCGCCCTTGCCCTGGTAGCTGTTGCCGCCAAACAGCTTCGCCGCCCAATCCTTGACGTCGGGCAGCACGTCCTCCGGCTTGGCCGCGTCGAAGACCTTCTTGTAGTCGGCGAGCAGCGTGCCCCAGGCCTTCGTCTCGAAGTTGAAGTAGTCGCCGTGCGCCATCTTCTGCGCGAAGCCGGTGGCCGTCTCGCCCTTGAGCTTGAGCCGCGTCCAGTTCGAGAACGCCGTGCGGCACTGGTCGGGCGTCGCCGGCGGGAAGTCGCTCGCCGCCGGCATCTTGCGCGGCCCCACGCTGCCGGTCTTCTCGTTCTTCTCGTGCTGCTTCTTGGCGACCTCGTTGAGCTTGGCCTCGGCCGCGCTCGCCCTGGCCGTCTTGGCGTCGGTCTGCTTGTGGTAGCCCTCTTCCTTTTGCTTGGCCTCCTGCGCCTGCTTCTGCTCGTCGGATTTGCCCTTGTCGACGACCGCCTGCACGGTGGGATCGACCGTGGCGTCGCCGCTCTTGGCGTCGCTCTTCTTGCCGTCCTTGCCCGTCGCGGCGCCTTTCTGATCCTTGGCGCCCGCGGCGGCGCCTGCCGCCGGTGCGCCTGCAGCGGCGCCCGCCGCCGGCGCCGCGGCTGCGGGCGCCGGGCCCGCTGCCGGCGCACCCTTGCCACCCCCCTTGCCGCCACCGAGCTGCGCCTTCTTGGCGTCGAGCGTCTTGGCCTGCGAGATGATCCCGGCCGCGCCGGCTTCCACCTGCGGCCCCGGAGGCGCGCCCCCGCCGCCGCCCCCGCCGCCGCCGCTCTTCGCCTTGAACCCGCCGCCCGCGCTTCCACCTCCGCCCCCGCCCTTGTCGGCCGCGGAGCTGACACCCGGCGCGCCGTCGGGAACGCTGGTCGGAGGGGTCGCCGCCGCCGACGGCTTCTCCAGCGGCGCCTTCTCTTCGAGCTTCGGAATCGGCTTCGACGCCGGCGCCGCGATCCCCTTGTCGGGCAGCGCCGGCAAGGTCACCATCGGCAGCTGCTGCGGGGGCGGCGGCAGCGGCACCGGCGGCGGGACCGGAATCGGCGCCGGCTTGGCCAGCGGCATCGGCATCGGCGGCGCCGGCGGCGGCGCCGCGGGCGGCCCCTTCTCGTCGGGCTTCGCCTTGTCCTTGGCGCCTTCCTTCTCGGCGTCCTTCTCCGCCTGCTCCGCCTTGCCCGTGGCGAGCTTGGCCTCCTTCTCGTGCGCGTGGACCTTGTCGTCGTACTGCTTCTTGGTCTCCGCGACCTTCTTGTGGTGCTCGTGCTCCGCCTTGGCGAAGTCCTGATGCTGCTTCTCGACCTTGTGCGCGTGCTCGGCGTCCTGCGCCGCCTGCGCCGCCTGCGCCGCCGCCAGATCCTCCTGATACTTCTGGTCGATGAGCTGCTGCACCTCTTCCCGCTCGGCGATGACGTCGACGCCGGTATCGGGGTTGATGCCCACGTGCGCCACCTGCGCCCGCCGCCAGCCGAGCACCAGGTTTCCCGCCAACGCCGGGCTCAACCGCGAGTAGACGGCGACGGTCTTGGCGAACTTCTCCGCCGGCGAGCGGCAGGCGTCGGCCGGGTCCATCTCCTCGGCGTGGTCGGCGTGGTCGGCGTAGAAGTCCCACGCGTCATCGGGCACGCCGGGGAAGAAGCTGTCGAAGTCCACCGGCGCGGTGGTCATCCCGTCCTTCCAGTTCGGCGGCAGCACTTCCCACTGCGCCGCCGCCGCCCGGATCGGTCCCAGGACGGTGTGGATCTTCTGCTTCGAATCCTCGTCGGCGGCGTCGTCCCCGATCTTCTGGGAGCCCGACTTGACGCCGTCCATGATCTTGTCTTTGTCGTTGTTGAACTTCGGGCTGTCGTTCTTGAAGCCCGCGTCCGGCCCGCCGATGTTGAAGTCGATGGGCGCGAACGGCTTGAAGGTGCCGAGCGGGATCTCCGCCAGGTCGACGCCTCCGAGCTCCCAGTCCTTGTCGACGATGGTGAAGAAGCAGACCTTGGCCTTCAGGAACGCGTGCAGCTCGGCGCGCAGCTTGAGCGCCGCCGACACCGACGGATCGATCGAGATGTCGGCGCCCTTGCCCTGCTCGAACTGGCCGTGAATGTCGGCGCCGAGGTTGAGCTCGAGCGTCGCCTTGAGCACGCCCTTGACGCCCATCTTGGCGCTCGCGATGAGCAGCTGGATCTTGCCCGAGATGCCGATGCTGATGGAGAACTCGACGGCGGCGCCGAGGCCGATCTTGCCGCCGAACTTGACGGCCGGCATCTTGCCGCTCTTGAGCGCGTCGAGCCCGCCGACCAGCTCGGGCTTGTCGAACTCGAACTTCGGCTTCTTGTAGCCGAGCGCCACGCCGAAGCCGATGTCGAGATCGAGCTCGGCGACGCCGACCGAGGCCAGCGGGATCTCGAGGTCCTCGCTGATGCCCGCGATCGGATGGATCGAGTTGTCCTCCTTCGGCTTCTCGTGCTGGTCGAGGCCGAGGATCGAGAACTGTCCGGTCGTGAAGTTGTAGGCGACGCCGATCTTGAGCTTGAACTCCTTGCCGGGGGTCAAGATGATCCAACCCTCGACCTTGAACTCGCCGCCCTTGTACGAGAGATCGATGTGCGCTTCTTCGAGGAACTCGCCGACGGCGCCGTCGGGGAAGAAGTTGGCGCCGAGCTCGATGCCGCCCGAGCCGTCGATCTTGCCGTAGATCTCCGCCTGCTTCATGCCGGGCAGCGTCACCGGCAGGTGGACCTCGGCGGAGAAGCCGGCCGAGGTCGACCACTTGATCTCGATGGTGCCGTCGGGCTGATCGGCGCCGAACGGATTGGAGAAGCCGCAGCTGGCCTCGGCCGAGATCTCGCCGCCCTGGTAGGTCACCTTGATCTGCGGGTTCTTGAGCGACTTCAGAAAGTCGGGCGGCTTGAGGTTGATGATGCCTTCGACTTTGGTGAGCGCGTGGTCGGCGTAGTCGATCTCGAGGGTGCCGTCCTGCACGAACTTGGCGAAGCCCGAGTCGCCCTTGGGCGTCACCTTCAGCTTGGTGTCGAAGTTGAGCCCGAAGTCGGTCGCCGGCTTGACGGTGATGGTGCCGTCGAGCCCGACGCCCGGGAAGTCGGCGCCCGCGTGCAGCTGCCCGCCCTTGAACTGGGTCTTCTCGATGTCGACGAAGCCGTCGAGCGAGAAGTTCTTGATCTTGCACTTGGTGAGGTCGGCGTGCGCCGACAGGCCGCCGTGACGGGTGAACGAAGCGTTGAAGCCGGCGTCGATCTCGTCGACCCCGGGCACGGCGATGATGCGGCAGCCGAGGTCCTGCACGCCGAAGTCCCACTTGCCCTTTTCGTCCATGGCGACGAACAGGACTGCGCTCGGGTCGGTGATGCGCACGCCCGCCGGCAGGTACTTCTGCACACCGGTGGCCGTCAGCTTGCCGGTGGCGGTGAACGCCGGCTTGTCCTCCGCCATGTCGGCGCTGCCGCCGCCCGCCGCCTCCTTGCCGCCCGCCGACACCTTGATGTCGAAGTCGGCCAGCTTCTTCACCGAGCCGGCGAAGCCGCCCGAGATCTTGAAGGGCGTCCCCTTGGTCCACTCGAGCGACAACTTGTTCTGCGTGAATTCGACGCCATCGATGTCGTCGGCGACGACGTCGCCCTTGATGCTGAAGACGATGCCGTCGATGCTCAGGTTGAGCTTCGACCTCGACATCCCCTTGAGCTTGGCCATGTTGAACGTGCCGTCGGCGTGCAGCTTCTTCGAGTGGGTGTCGAAGCTGACGCTGCCGTGCTCGAACGAGTCGCCGATGACGCCGAGCCCCTTGAGCGGCCCTTCGATGTTGCCCGAGACCTTGAGGTCGTTGCCGTACTCGAGCGTGATGTTCGGCGTCTTGGCGAAGTACTGGCCGAACTTGTCGTCGATGTTGAGCACGACCGGCTTGGTCGTGTGCAGCTTGCCGCTCTTGTAGTCGACGTCGACCGAGGTCGCCGCGAAGATGGCCACCGGCTCCACGTCGAAGTGCGCGGTGCCGTCGAGCCCCTTGCCGTCGTAGGCGACGTGCCAGGTGCCCTTGCCGAGCTGCGACGGCAGCACCGCGTCGCCCTTCAAGTCCGCCTTGAACTTCTTCGACGCCGTGTCGAGCTCGGCCATCGAGCCGGCGCCGATGGTCAGCTTGCTGCTGGCGGCCTCGAAGCTGACCTCCTTGGTCAGAATCCGCCTTGGCGCTCAGGACTCCCTTGTCCAGCTTGACGCCGAGCTGCACCGCGTGCAGGCCGTGCAGCGACGGGTCGAAGTTGATCTTCGAGTCGAAGCCGTACTCCGATGACTTCGGCTTGATGACCAGGTCGTTGATGTCGCCCTTGGCCACGCCTGGCACGTCGAAGGTGAGCGTGCTGCCCGACTCGAGGCCGGTGGCGAAGTCGACGCTGATGTTCTTGCCCTTGAGGTAGTCCTTGAGCTCGAACTCGACGTTCGACGCCTTGGCCGAGACGCCGCTGCCGTCGAAGCCGAGATCGAGCTGGCCGCTGGCGACCTTCTGTCCGCCGGGCCTGAACTCCACGCCGGCCGAGATCTTGCCGACGGCGGCGAGCGATTGGCCCTTCTTCTCCACGTCGATGGCCGAGTCTTCGCCCACCGTCAGGTGGATCGACTCGGGCAGCACCCCGCCGGCGGCGTGCTGCAAGAACTCTTTGAGCTTCGCGTTGAACTTGAAGAGCTTCTTCTTGCGGCTGCCGCGCAGCTTGGTGATCGAGATGCCGGCCAGCACGCCCTTGGTCGTGATCGGCGTCAGGTTGGTCAGGTTGCCGTCGCCCGAGCCGCTGTCGACGTCGGCGTGGACCCGACCGGCGGCGAACTCGGTCAGCTCCGAGATCTCGAAGTCGAGCCCGCCCTTGAAGTAGAACTTGCCCGTCTTCCAGCCGATCTCGACCTTCGCCTCGGCGCCGCCACCGCCGGCGTCGGCCTTGATGGCGCCGTCGAGCTTCTTGTCCTTCTTGTAGCTGACCTTGCTCTGGTGGACGTGGATCTTGGCGCCCATCACCTCGAGCGCGGTGTCACGCACCGTCACCGATCCGGTCCAGCCCTCGGTGTCGTGCTGCCCCTTGATCGACTCGATGACGCTGCCGAGCTGTGGCGGCACCGTCGGCTTGGGCGCGCCGTCCTCCGCCTCGCCCTGGATCTTGCCCACGTTCACAGTCGGGCTGTCGAGCTGGAACTTGAAGGTCCCGCCCTTGAGGCTCTTCATCGAGCCGTCGTACTGGAACTTGGCCTGACCGGTGACGATGTCCTCGGTCAGCTTGCCGATCTCGGTGCCCTCCTGATTGTCGGCGTGGATCTTGATGTCCTCGCCGGCGCCGGTGAACTTGAGCTTGATGTTGGCGAGGTCGCCGACCTTGACGGTGCCCTTGACGACGCCGCTGAAGCTCGGCGCACCCGAGCCCGTGCCCTTGGCCGTGAAGTCGGAGCTGTCGTCGACGTGCGCCTTGACGTCGTCGGACAGGTCGAGGTCGACGCCGCCCTTGATGTTGACGCCCCAGCCCTTGTTCGCCCCCTTCGACGTGAACCACGCCTTGACGATGGTGAGCCCCTTCAGGGCCCCGGCGGCGAGCTTGATGTTGTCGGCGGTGGCGTGGAACCCCTGCTCGGTGTCGTAGCCGAGCGCGAGCTTGGCGCCGGGGTCGAGCAGCCCGTCGACCGACTTGAAGGTCGCCTCGCCGCTGAGGTCGTACTTCTTGCCGGTCTGGTAGCTCCCCTGGAAGCTCGCCTCGGTGGTCAGCCCGGTCTCCGCCAGCTTGCCCTCGAGGTGCGCGCCGTTGACGTTGCCGTCCGAGTCGGCGAGCGCGGTCAAGCTGCCCTTGACGCCGAGCGCGTCGTTGCTGACGTCGAGCTTGGAGTTCGGATCGACCTTGATCTTGGGCGACGAGGTCGAGTCGTAGCTGAGCTTGCCCGCGCCCGAGAACTTGAAGTCGCCGGCGTCGAACTTGGCCTTGTCCATGGTCAAGTCGGCGGCGATCGCGTCCTGCACCTTCTTGATCGAGATGCTGCCCGAGAAGTACTCGCCGAACTCGATGGCGAAGGTGGCGTCGCCCTGCACGTCGACCTTGAAGGGCGCCTTGTCCCCCGCCTTCGCCACCGCTACCTTGAGCGCCGACTTCGCCGTGATCCAGCTCGGCAGCACCTGCTTGAGCGCGGCCGGCGTGATCGTCACGTCGATGGCGAACGAGCGCTTCGCCGTGTCGAAACCGCCGGCGAAGGCCTCGACCTTGCCGGCCAGCGGCCCCTTGGCGAAGTTGAGATCCTTGGCCCACAGCCCGGTGCCGCCGGCGCCCTTGTCGACCTTGAAGCGCCCGGTGACGTAGCCGCCGGTGAGCCCGGCGGCGTCGACCTCGAACGAGCCTTCGAACTTGAGCCCCTTGCCGTCGGGGTTGTAGCTGACCTTGCCGATCGACGGCGGGCCCGCCTCCGACGCGGTGTCGGCGCTGACCGAGCCGCTGAACGCGGTCTTGCCGGCGCCCAGCACGCACTTGATGCTGCACTCGGTGACCCGGCCGCTGAGCGGCCCCACGGCGAACGGCGCGTTCGGCTGCGCCGTGAACGTGCCGGTGAAGACCTTGTCCTCGTACGTGTAGTCGACGTGGAGCGCCTTGGCGAGCTCGGGGTCGCTGGGGCCGACCGATCCCTTGGACTTGAGGTCCTTCTTCGCCGAGTCGTACGAGATGCTGAACTTGCCGGCCAAAGGCGGGATGATCTCGTGGATCTCGAGGTTGTTCGCCTCGGCGCTGATCGACGTGATCTTGCTGTTGGCGAAGGTGGCGCCGACCGCGACCGAGGCCTCGCCGATGCCGACCTTGCCCTTGACCTCGCCCGCGGCGCCCGTCGCCGTCGTGTACTTGAGGGTCTGCTTGCCGGCGAGCGCGATCTCGATGTTGCCGAAGCTCCACGCCTGGCCGGCGTCGGGCGACTCGATCGCGACGTCGAGGTCCTTGCCGCTGACGCTGCCCGAGAGCGACCAACCCTTGAGGTCGCCCTTTTGCACGGTGAACTTCTCGATGCCGGCGTCGAGCTTCTGGCCGTCGTAGCCGACGTGGAAGCTCTTGTCGCCGTCGATGAGCCCGCCGAGATCGTCGAGCTGCCCCTCGACCTTGAAGGTGGCGCCCTTGCCCGGCGTCCACGTTGCCTGCCCGGCGGTCTGCTTGGTGATCGGCGTCTGCGTGATGGTGCCGTTGACCGCGAACTGCTCGATCCCGTTGCCGCCGAACTTGGCCTTCATCGTGACGTCGAACAGGCCCTCCTGCTTGACGTTGATCGCAGGCTCGGAGCCGGCCGCCGCCTTGGGCGTGCCGTCGGCCAGATCGAGCTTGAAGTTGCTCACCGTCGCCGCGAAGCTGCCGAACTTGAGCGCCAGCGTCTTGAGCTCGGCGTTGCCGGTGACGACGCCCGCTTTGTACGTGAGGTCGAGCGAGCCGTTGCCGACGGCCGTCTCGCCCGCTTCGAACGCGATGCCGGCCGACTTCAGGTGCCCGTCGAAGCCGACGGCGCCGCCGTTCTTGACGAAGTGCACCGCGCCGTCGAGCTTGTCGAGCTTGAGCCCGGGCATGCTGAGCGCATCGGCCTTGAGCTCCAGATCGACGTCGAGGTGATCGGACCCCTTGTCGTAGCCGATGCTCTTGATGGTGACGGCGTCGAACGGCTTCTTGGTGACCTTGGCGCCGGTGGCGGTGAACTTCTTGAGGCCGCCGGCCGAGCCGCCGGCGGCGTGCACCTTGCCGGTCATGGCGCCGCCGGTGACCTGGCCCAGATCGATGTCCGACTCGCCGGCGATGTCGAGCTTGCCCTCCTTGTTCACCGTCGCGGTGATGTCGGCCTTGGCGCCTTCGCCGGCGACCGAGAACTTGGCGCTGCCCGTCAAGCCCGGGCTCGACGAGGTGTCGACCACGAGGTGGCTCTCGGCGACGTTGAGCGTCATGCCGCCGTAGCTGAGCTGCCCCGACACGCTCGCCGTCGCCGTCAGCTTGCCGTTCTTGTAGGCGGCCTTCGACACCACCAGCTGCTTGGCCAGCTCGGGATCGGCGGCGTGCACCTCGCTCGCCTCGATCGACAGCTTCTCCGCCGCCGCGGTGTCGACGCCGATCTTGATCTTGCCGCTCAGCGCCGGGGCGAGCTCGTGGATGTCGACCTCGCTCTTGACCTTGGCCGACACCTTGCCCTCGTGCACCGCGATGGCGACCTTGGTCGGCTTGCTCCCAAGGTTGATGGTCAGCTTGGCGTTGCCCGAGGCCTGGCCGAACTCGTACTTGCCGCCGGTGCCGGGGATCTTGAGGTTGAAGTCGTCGAGCGTGCCCAGCCCTTCGAAGCCGGGCACGCTCACGCTCTTGGCCTTGACCACGAGGTCGCCCAGCACCGACGACAGCTTGGGCAGCGTGCCGCCGCCCTGGAGCGACAGATCGAGGTCGAGCCCGCCGAGGTTGCCGAGCACGCCGTCGGCGAAGTCGATCGACGCCTTGAGCTCCTTGGCCGCGCTCTTGAGCGACCAGCCGGAGCCGAGCGTGAAGTTGAGCTGCGGCACCGTGACCTGCGGGATCTTGAAGTCGATGCTGACGTCGCCCGTCGGGGCGCCGCCGTCGTAGCTGAGCCCCTTGATCGATCCCTTGACCGTATCGCCGAGGTTGACCGCGATGTCGCCGGTGACCTTGACCGTCGGCTTGTCCTTGCCGATGCCCTTGACCGTCGCCGTGACGTTGTTGGCCTGCAGGAACGAGACGTTCGCCTTGGACAGCGTCACCGAGCCGTCGAAGCCGCCGTCGGCCATGCCGACGTCGAACGCGCCCTCGACCAGCGTCGCGCCCTTGGGCCCGATGCCGAACGTGCCCGCCGCCTTGCCCGCGATCTGGGCGCCGTCGATCGCCAGCGTCGACGAGCCGTTGAGCGTCACGTGCGCGCCCGCCGACTCGAACGCCACCGAGCCCGCCACGGTGACCTTGCCCTTGAGCTTGCCGTCCTCGACGTGCTGCTTGGCGAACTTGAGCGCCGCCAGCGCGTCGGCGACGAACTTCAGATCGGGGATGTCGACGTCGAGCTTGCCGCCCTTGTAGCTGACCTTGGCGGTGCCGGCCAGGCCGGGGATGGTGACCTGCAGCGCCGCCGTGGCGGCGATGTCGATGGTCTTGCCGTCCCACTTGATGCTCGCCTCGATCTCGCTGCCCAGGCCGGGCACGCTGAACTTGGCGGCGATGGTGGTGTTGATCGTCCCCGGCAGGATGACCGCGGTCATCGTGCCCTGGCCGCCGGCGAAGCCGGCGTCGAGCTCGACGGTGGAGGCGCCCACCATCGACACGTCGAGGCCGGCGGCGCTGTTCTGCACCTGCACCGCCATGTCGCCCGCGGCCTTGACCGGGAAGTCCTTGCCCACGAAGTCGGCGGCGCTGATGTTGGCCTTGGCCGACAGGCCGTCGTTGGTGACGGTGACCTTGACGTTCTTGGCGAAGGCGCCCGGCGCCTTGAGCCCGAGATCGAGCTGGCCCGAGACATTGCCCTGGCTGTCGACGTTGAGCGTGGTGGCCGCGCCCTTGAACTTGCCGTCGTCGAGGTGGGCCTTGAGCGTGCCGCGCGCGACCTTGTCGCCGTCGACCTGCACCTTGAGCTCGTCGAGCGACACCGGGCCGAACTTGCTCTGCGACAGCGTCAGCTTCTTCATGCCGTCGCTGGTGTCGACGCCGGTGCCGGTGTCGGTGTCGAGCTTGTAGGTGTACAGGTTGACGGCGAACTTGCTGCCGCCGCCGCCGGCGCTGGCGTCCTTGCGCGAGATGGTGCCGGCCGCCGCCCGCTCCTGCACCGCGATCGGCCCCTGCCCCGGCTGCGGCCCGGCGACGACGGCGTCGGCGACGCGGTCGGCCTCCCGCTCGACTGCGCTGCCGGGCGCCGACAGCGACGGCGACGCGGCCGCCGGCGCGCCCGCCTGCTGTGCCACGTGCGCCACCTCGTGCGCCAACAGCCGCTTGCCCTCGGTCGACGAGGGGTCGAGCTTGCCGTCGGCGAAGAAGACGTCCTGCCCCTGCGTGAACGCGAGCGCGCCCAGCCGCCCGGCCTCGGCCGCGGCGGCGTCGTCGTCGTGGACGCGCACGTCGCCGAGCGGCACGCCCAGGCGCGATTCGAGCTCCGCCCGCACCGCCGACGGCAGCGGCTTGCCGCCCCGCTCGCCCGACAGCGGATCGACGCCGCCGAGCTTCTGCGCCAGCGCCAGCCGCGCGTCCTTGCCCGCGGCGGTGGTGCGGCCGGCGAGCTCGTGCAGCGCGGTGGCGCGGATGCGCTGGGCGAACGAGTCGGCGGCGGCGCCGAGCACGCTGGTCAGCTGGGTCCGGTCGGCGTTGCCGTCGAGCAGCTTCACCAGCGCCTCGACCAGCTTCTTGGCCTCGCCCTGGACCGCGTCGACGATGCCGTGCGTCGCCTCGTACGCCGCCAGCTGCAGCGGCCGCGTCGTCACCCGCGGCGCCCGCCCGAGCGCTGCGCGCACCGCCATCGCCGTGCGCGCCCGCTCGCGCGCAAAGCGGTCGCCGCGCCCGAGCGGGCCGATGCGCCGCAGCACGCGATGCACGTCGCGCTCGGCGGCGTCCGACGGCGCGCCCGGCCTTCCCACGGCCGCCGCGCCCCGCTGCTGCGCCGCGTGGATCGCCTCGTGCACCAGCACCGAGGGCTCGCCGCCGCCGGCGCCGGCGAACACCTCCTGCCCGACGGTGAACGCGGGCGTGCCCAGCCGCGCGGTCAGCGCCTCCACCGCCGGGCCCGACACCAGCTGCACGCCGTCGAGCGACTCGCCGAGCGCGGCCTCGGCCACGTCGCGGGCATCGGACGGCAGCGCCGCGCGCTTGAGCCCGCGGGCCACGAACGCCTCGGTCCACACGCGCGCCGCCAGCGCCGGTCCCAGATCGCGCACCATCTCCAGGTAGGCGCGCCGTCGCTCGGAGGCGGGCACTCCATCGCGCAACAGCGCGGCCAGCGCCAGCGGGTCGGCGCCGCGGTCGAGCAGCAGCGCCCAGATCGCCTGCGGCGCACCCGACCCCAGCTCGGCCAGATCGAGCTCACGGCGCTTCTGCGCCGGGTCCGCCTTGGGGCGGGCTGGCGTCGCGACGTCGTGATCGAAGAGTCGCTGCAAGGGCGGAGGCTCCCCCCGGTCTCCTATTGGTTATCGTCCATATAATGGAAAAGTTGCTAGCTCCCGTAAACTACAGAATGAACAAATACTTGGGCAACGGATGACACCCTTGGCGGGTGTGCTATCGTCCCTAGCCTTGCAATGGACTACAAAGCGACGCTGAACCTGCCCGAGACGCACTTCCCGATGAAGGCGGATCTGGCCAAGCGCGAGCCGGAAATTCTCGCGCGCTGGGCCGAATCCAAGCTGTACGCGCGCATCCTCGAGGCGCGGCGAAATGCGCGCCCCTACGTGCTGCACGACGGGCCGCCCTACGCCAACGGCAACATCCACTACGGCCACATCCTCAACAAGATCCTCAAGGACATCGTCTGCAAGTACCGGACGATGGCCGGCCACTACGTCGAGTACAAGCCGGGCTGGGACTGCCACGGCCTGCCCATCGAGCTCGCCGTGCAGCGCGCGCTCGGCGACAAGGCCGCGGCCATGTCGCCCCTCGAGATCCGCGCCGCCTGCCACGACTACGCGATGAAGTGGGTCGGCGTGCAGCGCGACGAGTTCATCCGCCTCGGCGTCTTCGGCACCTGGGACGACCCGTACCTGACGCTGGCCAAGCACTACGAAGCGACCATCGTGCGCCAGCTGGCCGAGTTCGCGCGCCGCGGCATGCTCTACCAGGCCAAGAAGCCGGTGCACTGGTGCATGGCGGACAAGACCGCGCTCGCCGAGGCCGAGATCGAGTACGACGACGCGCACACCTCGCCGTCGATCTACGTCAAGTTCGCCACGGCGGAGCCGGGCCTGTTCGCGGTCATCTGGACCACGACGCCGTGGACGCTGCCGGCCAACTGGGCGATCGCCTATCACCCCGACCTCGCCTACGTCACCGTACACGCCGGCGGCGAGCGCTACATCGTCGCCCGCGACCTGGCCGACTCGCTGGTCGCCACCTGCAAGCTCACCGAGGACGGGCCGCGCGCGCCGTTTGCCGTCGAGGACTTCGTGCGCCTCCATGCCGCGCGCCATCCGTTTCTCGACCGGCAGTCGCGCTTCGTGCCCGCCGACTACGTCACGCTCGAGCAGGGCACGGGCCTGGTGCACACCGCCCCCGGACACGGCGCCGACGACTTCATCACCGGCAAGAAGTACGACCTGCCCGTCGACGCCCCGGTCGACGACGGCGGCAAGTTCACCGAGGGGCCGTGGAAGGGCGAGTTCGTCTTCAAGGCGAACCCGAAGATCGTCGCCCACCTCGCCGAGCGCGGCGCGCTGTTGTCGCCGCCGACGCTGACGGTGACGCACTCGTATCCGATCTGCTGGCGCTGCAAGAACCCGGTCATCTTTCGCGCCACCGAGCAGTTGTTCGCGCGCATGGACGGCGACACCCAGCTCGCGGCAGACGGCGCTGGCCGAGATCCGCCGCGCCAGGTGGATCCCGCCCTGGGGCGAGAACCGCATCGCGGCGATGATCGAGAACCGGCCCGACTGGGTCCTGTCGCGCCAGCGCGTCTGGGGCGTGCCCATCCCGGTCTTCTATACAAAGGAGGGCGCGGCGGTGATCGACGCCGCGCTGATGGACAAGGTCGCCGATCGCTTCGAGCGCGACGGCGCCGACGCCTGGTTCGCCGTCTCGACGGCGGAGCTGCTCGGGCCCGAGCACGCCTCGCTTGCAAAAGGGGCGCGACATCGTCGACGTCTGGTTCGAGTCGGGCGTGTCGTGGGCGGCGGTGTGCGAAGGCGAGCGGTCGGTCGGGCTCGATTCGAGCACGGCCGAGGATCGCCGGCCCATCGACCTCTACCTCGAAGGCTCCGACCAGCATCGCGGCTGGTTCCACTCGTCGCTGCTGGCCAGCTGCGCCACCCGCGGGCGCGCCCCCTACCGCGCGGTGCTGACGCACGGCTTCGTCCTCGACGACGACGGCCGGCCCTACTCGAAGTCGGACATCGAGCGCCGTCGCGCCGCCGGCGCCAAGGTCGAGTACATCCCGCCCGACACGGTCCTCAAGCAGCAGGGCGCGGAGCTTCTGCGCATGTGGACGGCGCCAGGCCGACTTCCGCAGCGACATCATGTATTCGCGCGCGCACCTGACCCAGCTCGGCGAGTCGTATCGCAAGCTCCGCAACACGATGCGCTTCCTCCTCGGCAACCTCTTCGACTTCGATCCGACGCGCCACACCGTCCCCGCCGACGGGCTCGACGATCTCCTCGATCGCTACCTGTACGGCCGCGCCAACGAGCTGGAGGCGCGCGTCAAGCAGGCCTACGACGCCTTCGAGCTGCACGTCGTCTTGCGTGCCCTGGTCGACTTCTGCGCCACCGACCTGTCGTCGCTCTACCTCGACGTGCGCAAGGATCGGCTCTACTGCGATCCCGGGGCCTCGCACGAGCGGCGCGCCGCGCAGACGGTGATGTACCGCTGCCTGCGCGTGGTCACCGCGGCGCTGGCGCCGATCTGCTGCTTCACGGCCGAGGAGATCTGGTCCTACCTGCCCAAGCTCGGCGCCTACGATCCCGACTCGGTGCACCTTGTGCTCCTGGGCGACGGCGGCGCCGGCGATGCCGAGGCCAACCAGGCGCTGGAGCGGCTGCGCGAGCTGCGCGCGCGCGTGCAGAAGGAGCTGGAGCCGTTCCGCGCCCAGAAGAAGTCGTCGCTCGACGCGCATGTGACGCTGACGGTGGCGGCGCCCGACGCCGAGCTCATCGGGCGGCTGCCGCAGGGTTGGCTCGCCGACTTCCTCATCGTGTCGCAGACGACCGTCAAGCTCGGCAACGAGCCGGCGATCAGCGTCGCCGACGCCACCGGCAGTCGCTGCGAGCGCTGCTGGAAGTGGACCGCGGCGCCGCCGCCGCTGTGCGATCGTTGCCAGCACGCCGTCGCCGCGCGAGGAGCCGCCTGATGCCCGCTGCCAAGTATCGTTGGTTCGCCTTCATCTTCACGCTGTCGCTGGCGCTCGACCAGGGCTCCAAGGTCTGGGCGCGCCACGTGCTGCGACCGCTCTACCCGCTGGTCAAGACGGTCATCCCCGGCTTCTTCGAGCTGCGCTATTCGGAGAACCCGGGCTCGGCGTTCGGCCTGTTCCGCGGCGTCCCCGGCGCGCGCTACCTCCTGTTCGTCGTCGGCATCGGCGCGCTCATCATCGTCGCCACCTACCTGCGCAAGGCGGCGCCGAACGCGCGGCGGCTCGGCGCCGAGCTGGGCCTGCTCGCCGGCGGTGCGCTCGGCAACGTCATCGACCGCATCGCCTACGGCCGGGTCACCGACTTCATCGTCTGGAAGGCGGCCGGCCACGAGTGGCCGACCTTCAACATCGCCGACGCCGCGCTGGTGGTCGGGGTCATCGGCCTCCTGTTCGACATGCGCCCCGAAGAGGCGAAGAATAAGAAGAAGTAATGGACCGGCGCCGCTGGATATTCGTGTCATCGGCCGCGATCGCGCTCGCCCTGGACCAGCTGACGAAGCTCTGGGCGCGCCACGCGCTGTTGCCCATCTATCCGCGGGTCAAGGCCGTGATCCCCGGCTATTGGGAGCTCCGCTATTCGGAGAACCCCGGCGCCGCCTTCGGCATTCTGCGCGGCGTACCCGGCGCCCACCTTGTCTTCGTCCTCATCGCGCTCGGCATCGCCGCCGGCGCCTTCGTCTACTTGAAGCGCGCGCAGCTGCGCCGCCCCGCGCGCGTCGCCGTCGAGCTCGGCCTCGTCGTCGGCGGCGCCCTCGGCAACGCGCTCGACCGCGTCGCCTTCGGCCGCGTCACCGACTTCGTGGTCTGGAAGATCGGCACGCACGAGTGGGACACCTTCAACGTCGCCGACGCCGCGCTGGTCGTCGGCATCATCGGCCTGTTCCTCGACGCCGGCTCGTCCAAGACCAAGTCCGAGACCAAGACGGCACAGGCCACCGGCTGATGCGCCCCGTCCTCTTCGCGTTCCACGCACCGCTCTTCGGCGAGGTCAGCTTCCCCGCCTACTTCACGATGCTGTCCATCGGCTTCGGCCTGGCCATGATCCTGACGGTGCGCGAGGCGCGCCGCCTCGGCATGGATCACGAGCGCATCCTGGACACCAATCTGTGGATGGTAGTGTGGGGCATCATCGGCGCGCGCGTCCTGCACCTCATCGCCGACGGCCACTTTCAGGACTACGTCAACCTGTGCACCGACTCGAAGAAGGTGCCGGCCATCGACGCGCTCAGCGCCTACTGCACGACCGCCGCGCAGTGTGGCTACGACTATCTGTGCAACGCGGCCACGCACAAGTGCTACCCGCCGCGCGACTGCTTCGCCGCCATCAAGGTGTGGCGCGGCGGCCTGGCCTACTACGGCGGCTTCATCTTCGCCGTCGCCTTCGCCTACTACTACGTGCGCAAGTACAAGCTCGGCTGGTGGCGCACCGCCGATCTCGCCGCCCCCGGCATCATGCTCGGGCTCGTCTGCGGCCGCCTCGGCTGCTTCCTCAACGGCTGCTGCTACGGCAAGCCCACGACCTCCTGGATCGGCGTCGTCTTCCCCGAGCGCCCCGGATCGGCCGTGCACCCGACGCAGCTCTACGAGTCGGCCGCATGCTTCATCTGCTTTCTAATCCTCTATTACGTGGTGCGCCCGCGGCGGCGCGCCTTCGGCGACGTCTTCGCCGCCATGCTCATCCTCTACGGCATCGCGCGCAGCATCTGCGAGATCTGGCGCGACGACGACCGCGGCGTCTTCTTCGGCTTCATCTCCACCTCGCAGATCATCTCGATCCCGCTCATCGCCGGCGGCCTGCTGCTGCTGTGGACGTCCCGGGCGAAGCGCGCCAGAGTCTAGGGCGTTGCGCCCGGTCCTCTTCAGCGTCCACCTCTTCGCGCGCGACTTGCCGCTCCACACCTACGGCGTCGCCATCGCCGCCGCCTTCCTCGTCGCCATCTTCGTGGGCACGCGCACCGCCGCGCGCACCGGCGAGGATCCGGACAAGGTGCGCGACCTCTGCTTCTGGCTCCTGGTGTCGTCGCTCGTCGGCGCCCGCCTGGTGTTCATCGCCACCAATATTCCCGACTACGTGCGCCTCTGCCGCGACGAGCACGACTGCTGGCGCGCCCTGCGCGTGTGGGAGGGGGGCCTGGTCTTCTACGGCGGCTTCTTCGCCGCGCTCGCCGTCGCCGTCTTCTACACGCGCCGCTACGGCATGAAGTTCTGGCGCACCGCCGACATCCTGGCTCCGTCGGTGGCGCTGGGCCACTTCTTCGGCCGCCTGGGCTGCTTCGCCGCCGGCTGCTGCTGGGGCGCCGAGGCGCACGGCCGCGCGCTTTGGTGGGCCGCGCGCTTTCCTGCGGAAAGCCTGGCCTACCAGGACTACGCCGCCCGCGGCGCGCTCCCCGCCTTCGCCGCGCGCACGCCGCCGCTCCATCCCGTGCAGCTCTACGAGGCGCTCGGCGAGCTCACGCTCTTCTTCGCGCTGTCGCTCCTGGGCCGGCGCAAGCGCTGGGACGGCCAGGTGCTGGTCGCCTACCTCTTCGGTTACGCCCTGCTCCGCTTCGTCGTCGAGCTCTACCGCGGTGACGCCGCGCGCAAGTTCGTCATCGGCACGCTCTCGACCTCGCAGGCCATCGCCATCGTCGCCGCGCTCCTGGCCGGGGCGCTCCTGGCCTGGCGGCGGGTGCATTTGTCGCGCGCCTCGTAGGCGCGTGCTAGCGTCCGGCCATGCGGCGGCTCCTGCTGGCGGGCGTGCTTCTATTGAGCGGCTGCGACGTACTGTTCCCGGAGTTCTCGGGCAACCCGGCCGACGCCGCGGTCCCGGGCGATGGCGGTGTCGACGACGGCGGCACGACGCCGCTCCTCGCCGGCGTCGTCTGTGTGCTCGCCGACGTGCGCGACTATCGCACCTGCGCCACCGGCTCGCCGGGCATCATGCGCGTCACCGTCGAAGAGACGCGCCAGCAGACCATGACCGACGTCACCGGCCGCTTCACGCTGCCGCTGGCGATGAAGCTCGACAGCGCGACCGTCGCCACCGTCGATCCGGCGGGCAACTTCGCCACGACCATCGTCCCGGTGCACCTGACCAACGGCATCGCCAGCAACCTGGCGCTCCCCGTCGTCTCGGCGCAGACGCTGTCGTCGATCGAGCTGGACAACGGGCTGCAGGACGATCCGCAGCGCGGCACCTTCCTCGGCTGGGCCATCGATCCGACGGGCGCGCCGGTGGCCGGCGTCTCCTCGGGGCTGACGAGCGCTCTCTACGACGACAACGCGCCCGACACCCTCTCGCCCGGCACCGCCACGCACCAAAAGGGCACGGTGATGCTGTTCGCAGTCACGCCGTCGACGCTGACGATGACCCTGACGCCGCCGGCGACCGCGCCGCTGTCCGCCGACACCTTCACGCTGCCGATCCGCGCCGGCGCCGTCACGGCCTCGACGTTGGTGCTGCCGCCGCAGTGACGGGGGCGGGCGGGGGGCACGTCCGGCCCCGCGCGCGCTGCCCCGCTGGGCTCAAACAGTCCTCGCCAGCGGACCGCTGTGCTCGATTCTGCCCCTTGCCTGTGCTGCGGAACTCGCCCAGCGGGGCAGCGCGCGCGGGGCCTCTGTGCTCGGGTTGGAAGGTGCGGTCGCGGCGAGAGCCTCCTCCCCGCGAGCTTCGCGCCACCGACGTCGTTTCGGATCTTGGAGGGGAGGCTTGTTCTAGCAGGGTGTTGAAGAACTCCGGACCGAGCCGCGCGCAGTGGATTTTCGCGAAGCGGGAGGCGCGACGAGGGAAGCTCCCCGTCGGGAACTGACCGGGGAGCAACGAAGCCATGGGCGTCGAGGACCGGCGCAGACCGGTCAAAACCACTGTGGCGAGGTACTAGGCGAGGGCGCGGAGGAACGCTTCGGCTTTGACGCGGGTCTCGGCCAGCTCGTCGTCGGGGTCGGAGTCGGCGACGATGCCGCCGCCGACTCCGAGGCAGAGCTCGCCGCCGCGGACCACCGCGGTGCGGATGGCCAGCGCCAGCTCGGCCGAGCCGGCGGGACCGAGCCAACCGATCGCGCCGCAGTAGGGCCCGCGGGCGGAGCCTTCGAGCTCGTCGATGATCTCGACGGCGCGCAGCTTGGGCGCGCCGGTGATCGAGCCGCCGGGCAGCGTCGCGCCCAGGATCTCCTCGAGCGGCAGCCCGAGCCGCGTGCGCGCCTTGACCGTCGACACCAGGTGATGAACCGTCGGCAGCGTCACCAGGCGAGCGAAGCCTTCGACGGTCACCGAACCGGTCGTGGCCACGCGCCCGAGGTCGTTGCGCAAGAGATCGACGATCATGAGGTGCTCGGCCGCGTCCTTGGCCGAGCCGCGCAGCTCGTCGGCGAGCCGCCCGTCCTCCGCCGGCCCGGCGCCGCGCCGCCGCGTACCCTTGATCGGCCGCGTCTCGATGCTGCCCGGCCGCACGCGCAGGAACGACTCGGGCGAGTTGCACAGGATCGTCGCTCGCGCCGTGGCCAGATAGGCGCCGAGCGGCGCCGGCGCCAGCGCGCGCAGGCGGAGGTAGAGCGGCAGCGCGTCATGCTCGCCGAGCGTGGCGTGCAGCCGATGCGACAGGTTCACCTGGTAGCAGTCGCCGGCGCGCAGGTAGTCGAGCACGCGCCCGACCCGGCGGCGGTACTCGCTGTCGCTGGTCGGCCAGCGTGGCGCCCCCAGCGACGGTGTCGGCAGCGGCGGCGGCGTGCGCCCCAGCCGATCGAGCAGCGCCCCTGCCGCCGCCCCGTCGAGCGCCAGCACGTGGCACTTGCCGGTGGCGTTGTCACGCCGCCAGACCGCGCGATAGCGGGCGAAGTCGACGTCGGGCACGCCGAGCTCGTCGCGCGCCGAGAGCGCGGGCCGTCCGCACGCGCGCACCAGCGCGTCGGCGCCGGCGTCGTAGCTCACCCAGCCGACGGCGAACGGCCAGAAGTCGTCGACCGGCCCGGCGTTCCAGCGCCGCTGCGCCGCCCCCAGCAGCGCCAGGGGATCGCCGGCGTCGCCGCGCGACCAGCACAGGCCGTCGTCGGGATCGCAGCCCGCCCACGATACGCGCCCGAGGCCGTCGGCGTCGCCGCCGCCGTCGAGCAGGAATGGCCGCTCGCCGCGCGTCAGCCGCCGCAGCGCTTCGCCCGCCTCAAGCGGCGGCGCCTGGACCCGGATCATTCTTGTTGGCCGTCTTGTCGGGCCCGGCGGCCTGCACCGCGCGCGCGAACTTGAGGAAGTAGTCGAGCGCCGAGATCCACGACATCGCCAGCGCCAGATAGAGCGTGATGATCCCGACCGCGTGGTAGTTGATGAGCAGCCGCTCGTCGTGGAAGCGGACGTTCTCCAGCCCCAACACGGGATACTTGAAGTGGATCAACAGGAAGATCGTCCCGATCAGCTGGAGCGCCGTCTTCTGCTTCCCCGAATCGGACGCCGAGATCATCAGCCCCTCGGTGGTGGCGATCGAGCGCAGCCCGGTAACCGCCAGCTCGCGCGCCAACAGCGCCACCACCAGCCAGGCCGGGCAGCGATCCATCGCCGTCAGGTAGACCAGCACCGACGTGACGATGAGCTTGTCGGCGAGCGGATCGAGGAACTTCCCCAGGACCGAGATCTGCTTTCGCTTGCGCGCCAGATAGCCGTCGAGGAAATCGGTGAGCGCCGCCGCGACGTAGATGAGCATGGCCACGAACGAGCGCACCGGCGAGTAGTTGTCGATGAAGTACAGCACCAACGGGATGGCGGCGATGCGCCCCATCGTCAGCAGGTTCGGCAGGTACGTCGACTCCGCCCGCAGGTTGGTCGTCCGCCGCTTGCGCCGACGCCGCCTGCCCACCCGCTCGAGCTCGTCCGCCATGTCGACCAGAGCCTAGCGCGAAATCGGCGTCACGCCGCCGGCGGCTCCTCCAAGATGAGCACGCCCTCGCCCGAGCACTCGACATAGGGCGTCGGCTCGCCATCCTGCCCGTGGAGCACGCGCGGCACGACCCGCCCGATCCAGCCCAAGAGCGCCGTCGCCTCGACGAACATCGGCTGCTCGGGATCGATCTTCAGCGAGAACGCCGCCCGCGCCGCCCGCACCACCAGCCGCCCGGTGCCGCGGAACTGCACCACGCGCATCGAATCGGGCCCGCCGCCGGGCACGCGTCCGTTCTCCCAGTGCAGGTTCTCTTCGAACGCGAACAGAGAAGCCTCGCGCACGTAGACGATGTCGTCGGCCAGCGCCAGCGCCGTGAACTTGGCGCCGCGCGGTGCCACGACCACGAGCCCGTGGCCGTTGGCGCTGAACATGGCGTCGGCGCCGTCGCCGAACGGCTCGTCGGTCGGCTGCCCGCGCACGCGCCGCGTCAGCGGCTCGAACGCCAACTGCCCCGACGAGGCGATGGCGCCGAACGTGCGCGTCGGCAGCTTGCCGTCGACGCGCACCACCAGCATGCCGCCCTCGGCCAGCGCGAACGGCTCGCCCAGCGCCCCGGCGCGCAGCAGGCGCGCCGTGGCAAACGCCGCCACCGGCAGCGGCGGCGACAGCACGAGCGGCTCGAAGCGCCCCGACGGCGGCGGCCCCTCGGGCCCCGGCAACGGCGGCCGCTCGCCGGGCACGCGCAGCTGCCAGGCGCCGCCGCGCCGCGCTTCGTCGACGGGCGGCTCCAGCTCGACCGCGCCGAACGGCTGCTCGCCGTCGAGCACCCGCTCGCCTTCGTTGGCTGCCCGGCGCAGCTCGAGCCGCGCCGCCACCGCCTCCTCGCCGAGGTGCGCCATGCGCTCCTCGACCTGGCGCGCCAGCTCCTCCTGGCCGGCGCGATGGAACGCGTCGCGCGCCGAGGCCAGCTCGCCGGCGCGCATCAGCGCCAGCCCGAGATAGCCCTGCGCGCGCGCGTTGTCCGGCTCGGCCGCGACCACCCGCTTCAGGTTCTCCGCCGCCTCCGCGTGGCGCCCCACGCGCAGCTCGACCAGGCCGAGGTTGAGCCGCAGCGCCGCGTCGTTCGGATAGGCGCCGCACAGCTCGAGGTACTCGCCCAGCGCGTCGTCGTAGCGCCCGGCGCGAAACAGGAAGAGCCCGCGCAGGTTGCGCGCCCGCAGATCCTGCGCGCGAATGCGCAGCGCACACTCGATCTCGCGCTCCGCCTCGTCGAGCTTGTCGCCGCGCAAGAGCTCGCCCGCGCGGTGAAGGTGCTCGGCCAGCCGCCGCTCGTCCCCCACTGACTCCGTCAGCACGTCGCTCATGGGTACCCTGACGACGTTACACCAAATCGGCCTCAGCCGCTTTGGGCCGCCTTGAACTTATAGTAGTGCTTGAGCACCATCTTGACGTACTGCTGCGTCGTCTCGTAGGGCGGCACGCCGTGGTACTTCTCGACGGCGCCGGGGCCCGCGTGATAGGCGGCGATGGTGAGCACGAGATCGCCCTTGAAGCGATTGGCGTTGAGGCGCAAAAGGCGCGTGCCGCCCAGGATGTTCTCGCGCGGATCGAACACGCTCAGCACGTGCTGCTCCTTCTGCACGTCGGGCATGAGCTGCATGAGCCCCTTGGCCGACGCGCACGAGACCACGCGCGGATCGTAGTCGCTCTCGACCTTGATGATGGCGCGGATCAGCGCCTGCGGCAGCGCATAGAGCCGCGACGCCTCGGCGATGTAGGTGTCGTAGCGCGTGTAGCGATCGGGCGAGCGGTCGGTCGCCGGCACCACGTCGGCGCGCGACACGGCGCAGCCGGCGAACGAGGTCGGCCCCGCCGCGCCGGAGATGATCCCCGCCTTGCCCGGCCCGGTCTTGTACAGCACCTTCCACTGGTGCGCGCCGCCGTGGGGCGGCGCGATGTTGGTGAAGTGGACGACGCCCTCTTTGTCCTCGTACGAATAGATGTCGGCCCGCGCTACCGCGCCCAGAAGGAGCGCGACCAGGCCGACGGCGACGAGCAGGCGCACGCCTCGATCGTAGCCTGTCCATCGCCGATTGCCAAAAGAGTCAGCGCCCCGCGGCCGCCCAGCGCCGGGTGACCTCCAGCGCCTTGCCGGTCTCGAGCAGGGTCTTGAGGCTGGACAAGATCGCCGGCCAGCCTTCGCGCAGCCGATCGTCGACCCGGCTGCCCTCCTCATGCTCTTCGTGCACGACGGTGAGCTTGACCTCCTCGGGCCCGCTGTCGTCGATCGTGAAGGTCACCCGCGACGCCGGCGCCAGCCCCTGCCCCGGCAGGGCGAAGCTCCAGCTCAGCACCAGCCGGGACGGCGGCGACGCCTCGAGCACGGTGCCGCGCGCGCCGTCGGCCGTGCCATCCTGCTTGCGAAACAGGAACGTCGATCCCACCGTCCAATCGGACTCGACGGTGCGCCCGCCCCAATACTCGCGCGTCATCGTGCCGTCGGTGAGCGCGCGCCACAGCCGGTCCGGCGTGGTCGCGATATAGGTGACGTACACGAAGCTCGGTCGATCACTCATCCTCTGCCTCCAATCGTCGTTTGAGCTGGGCCAGCGCCTTGAGCCGCCCGCGCTCGAATTTCCCGATCCAGCGCTCGGCGATCTCGTGGATGGGAACCGGGTTCAGGTAGTGCAGCTTCTCGCGTCCCCGGCGCACCGTCGCCACCAGGTTCGCCGCCTCCAAGAGGTCGAGGTGCTTGGACACCGCCTGGCGCGACATGTCGAGCCCGGCGCACAGCTCGCCCAGCGTCTGTCCGCTCTGGGCGTGCAGCCGATCGAGCAGCAGCCGCCGGCTCGGATCGGCCAGCGCCTTGAACACCTCGTCCACGACGCCGATCAATACGCAACCAATCGGTTGCCTGTCAAGTTGCAAAAAATCGCGCCGACGGTACAAGGGGTGAATGCTCGAAACCGACTACCTGGTCATCGGTTCCGGGCATCGCCGGCCTGTACTTCGCGCTGCGCGCCGCCGAGCACGGCCGCGTCATCGTCGTCGACCAAGCGCGCCGCCGACGACGCAACACCAACTACGCGCAGGGCGGCGTCGCCGCGGTGCTCGACCCCGACGACTCGCTTCGACGCCCACGTCGCAGGACACGCTGCGCCGTCGGCGACGGGCTGTGCCACCGCGACGTCGTCGAGCTGTGCGTGCGCGAGGGCCCGGAGCGCGATCCGCGAGCTGGTCGACGAGCTGCGGCGTCGCGCTTCGACCGCGACGCCGACGGCACAGCTCGACCTCGGCCGCGAGGGCGGCCACACCGCGCGCCGCATCGTCCACGCCAAGGACACCACCGGCCGCGAGATCGAGCGCGCGCTGCTCGCGCGCCGCGCAGCGCGCCGACCGAACATCACGCTGCTCGCCCGACCACATGGCGGTCGATCTGCTGACCGCCGCCAAGTACGGCGGCCCCAACGCCGTGCTTCGGCGCCTACGTGCTCGACCAGCGCGACCGGCGAGGTGCAAGACCGTCGTCGCGCGCGCCGTCGGTGCTCGCCACCGGCGGCGCCGGCAAGGTCTACCTCTACACCTCGAACCCCGACGTCGCGACCGGCGACGGCGTCGCGATGGCCTACCGCGTCGGGCGCGCGCGTCGCCAACATGGAGTTCTTCCAGTTCCACCCGACCTGCCTCTACCACCCGGACGGCCAAGTCCTTCCTCATCACCGAGGCGCTGCGCGGCGAGGGCGGCATCCTGCGGCTGCGCGACGGCGACGGCCTTCATGGAGCGCTACCACGCGATGAAGGAGCTCGCGCCGCGCGACGTCGTCGCGCGCGCCATCGACGCCGAGCTCAAGCGCACCGGCGACGACTACGTCGTCCTCGACATGACCCACCTCGACCGCGCGACTTCCTGGTCGAGCGCTTCCCCAACATCCACGCAGCGCTGCCTGGAGCTCGGCATCGACATGCGCACGCAGCCGATCCCGGTCGTGCCCGCCGCGCACTACAGCTGCGGCGGCGTCGTCAGCGACGAGCACGGCGCGCACCGACGGTGCGCAACCTCTACGCCGTCGGCGAGGTGGCCATGACCGGCCTGCACGGCGCCTGCCGCCTGGCCTCGAACTCGCTGCTCGAGGCGCTGGTCTTCGCGCGCGCGCGCCGCCGACGACGTGCGCGGCGTCGAGTCGCTCGCGCCCGCGCCCAGGTCGCGCCCTGGTACGCCGGCGACGCCGCGCTCGTCCGACGAGGCGGTCGTCGTCAGCCACAACTGGGACGAGATCCGCCGCCTCATGTGGAACTACGTCGGCATCGTGCGCACCGACAAGCGCCTCGAGCGCGCGCGCCGCCGCATCGAGCTCATCCGCGACGAGATCCGCGAGTACTACTGGAACTTCAAGGTCACCGGCGACCTGCTCGAGCTGCGCAACCTCGCGCTCGTCGCCGCACCTGATCATCGAGTGCGCGCGCCGCCGCCCGGAGAGCCGCGGCCTGCACTACAACGCTCGACCACCCCGACCACGACGCCGCGCCTGGCCCGCGACACCGATCGTCGCCCGCGGCGACGGCCCCGACCCCGCGTAGGAGGCCAAGCCGCCCCTGGGTCTCGGCGCTTTTCGCTGAGAACGGGCCCGGCCATTGTTGAATAGCCGAGAGGCCGCCTCGCAGCCTTCAGCGCAGCTCGTTGGCCGCGCGCGTCTCGTAGCCGGGCGCGCCGCCGAAGCGGATGGCGACCGGGCCGTGCATGACCGGCCGCCCACCGGCCCCTCGCAGTTCAGCATCGCCGGCATCAACGCCGCCAGCTCTGCCGGGGGCAGCTGCAGCAGCGTGCCCCGCCCCTCGACCAGCATCGGCGACGCACCCGACTGGTTACGCACCGTATCGGATCCGCGATACGAGTCTCCCGCGGCAACGAGAGCGACGTCGCGAATGCCGGCGCGCCCGCGCAGGCGCTGCGGCGACAGGACGACATCGAGCTCGCCACGATCGGGGCCAGGGCCGAGCGAGCCGGTCAGGTGCCGCTCGCCCCCCTCGTCGCGCACCTCCATGAACAGCGGGTGGTTGTCGAAGCCGCTGATGGCCGTAGTGTCGCCGTGGCGCGCGACCGTGTATTCGACGTCGATCCCGCAGACGATGCCGGAGATGCGATTGCCCTCGTCGGTGACGTCATAGGGATTGCCGGTGAACCGCTGCGCGCTCTTGGGTCCGCTCGCCGCACAGCCGGCCAGAGCGAGCAGCAGCCCCAGGCTCCGTGGTTTCATCGCGCACCTCCGTCTACTCGGACGAGCGCGCCCATCGGAATATTCGACGAAAATAAAAAAGCCCCGTCGCACCATGCGACGGGGCCCTGCCCTGGGGGCCGAAGATGGCCGTCGGTTCAGCCCGCGGGGCGATAGTCTGCGCGGCACACGCCCTGGTCACAGAACGCCTTGCTGCCGCACTGCCCGTCGGTCGAGCACAGCGGATGGCAGGTGGCGTTGATGCAGCGGAACGAAGCGCCGCAATCGGTGTCCCACAGGCACTGCGCGCTCATCGGCGCCGCATCGGTGCAGGCGCCGCTGGCGCAGCTCTGCCCGAGCGCGCAATCGGTCGTGGTCGCGCACGCGGCGTGGCACTGGCCGCCGACACAGACCCGCCCCTGGCCGCAGGCCGTGTCGTCGTTGCAGAGCACGACGCTGCCGGTGCCGCACGACGAGCCGCCGTTCTCGTAGCAGCGACCGTTGGTGCAGGTCTGGTTCGCCATGCACGGGTTCGAGCTGCCGCACGCGGCCACGCAGTGGCCGACGTTGCACACGAGCCCGCTGGCACAGTCGGTATCGACCGTGCAAGGCGGTGCTGGGATGCCACCTTGCGGATTGCCGCCGGCCGTCGGGCCGGTGCCCGTCGCGCCGTTGCCACCCGTGGTACCAGTGGGCGTGCCGGCAGCTCCGGCCCCGGCGCTACTCGGGTTCGAGGGGTTATCGCGAGTGCACGCGCCGGCGGCGGCAATCAGAAGGCTCGCAGCCACGGCACCAAGCAGGCTCCTGAAGATCGGGCGCGACATCGTGCTCCTCCGAGGGGCTGTACCCCAAGCGTCAGCATCCGCGAATACAAGCACCATGCCGCCCGCGAACTCCGCGGAATCCGTAGCCGGCGCTCGCGCTCGTGAACATCGCTTCACAACCGCTGGTGTGAACGTCCATAATCATCGGCGCATGCGCTCGGCTCTGGTGGTTGTGGCGGCGGCGCTTGGCTGCGCGCACGCGCCGCCGCCCACGCGGGCGTCCGATCCCATGCCGGCGCTGGCCCGCTGGCGCCAGGCGATCGCCAAGAACGATCCGCACGCCGCCTACGCGCTGCTCTCCTCGGCGCTGCGCGCCCGCACCAGCGAGGCCGACTTCACGCTGCAGTGGAAGGCCGCCCAGGCCGACCTCTCGGCGCAACAGGAGGCGCTGCATGGCCCGCTCACGGTACGCCGCGCCGAGGGCGACCTGTCCGACGGCCGCGCCTGGCCGCTGGTCCGCGATCCCGATCGATGGCGCATCGCCAGCACCCGCCCGCTCGAGCCGGGCGGGGATACGCCCGAGGACGCGCTGCGGCGGCTCGTTGCCGCGGTGGAGGCGCGCGACTTCGATGCCGTGGTCGCGCTTCTGGCCGAGCCCCTGCGCACCACGCTCGAGCAGGCGCTCGCGGATCGGCTCGCACGTCTGAAGGCGGCGATTCGGCGGGGCGCGTTCGACGCAACCGGGGCGAGCTCGAGCGCCGGATCAGCCGCGCGAATCCGCTATGACCCTCGCTACCACCTCGATCTCGTTGAGGAGAACGGCCGCTGGCGGGTGGCGGATTTCAACTGACCTCCGCTGTAAAATTCTGTCCGCGGCTACTCCCCCGGCCGGCTCTGCCACGCCCCGGGGAGGCCGGACACCGGCCGACCGTAACCTGGCCGATCACTTGACGTATCCGCGACGCTCCCGGTCGACGGCGGCGCCGCGGCTGTGCGGATCTGTCACAGTTGGGCTTCGACGCCGTTCTCGAACAGTTGCGTGAGCCTCTTGAAACAACAACAGAAAGTGCTTACACTAAGTATTCGGCATGGAACGTGCTCAGTGGGGGGTCGGCCCGGCACCATGACCTGGCTCAACCCCGGAGGAACCGATGCTCGAATTTCAGGTAGGCGATAAGGCCGTATATCCGGCGCAGGGCGTCGCAGAGGTCGTGGGCATCGACGCCAAGGAAATCTCCGGCAAGCTCCATAAGTTCTACGTCCTCAAGGTGCTCGACAGCGACATGCGCATCCTGGTCCCGATCGACAAGGCCGAGCAGGTCGGCCTGCGCGAAGTCGTCCAGGAGGAGCAGATCCGCGAGGTGTACGACATCCTCAAGGAGAAGGAGCTCCACGTCGACAAGCAGACCTGGAACCGCCGCTACCGCGGGTTCATGGAGAAGATCAAGACCGGCTCGCTGTTCGAGGTGGCCGAGGTCTTCCGCGATCTCTATCGCCTCAAGGAGACCAAGACGCTCTCGTTCGGCGAGCGCCGCATGCTCGACACCGCGAAGAACCTGATCGTGAAGGAGCTCTCGGTCGCCAAGAACATCACCGAGGTGAAGGTCGAAAAAGAGCTCGAGAAGATCTTCAGCTGCTAAGCTTCAACCAGTCGTAATCGTACAAGAGGCGGGCCCGCGGGTCCGCCTCTTTCATTTTGTGATATCGTCGAGCACGGAAGGAGTGCTGCCATGCGGGATTCGCTGGTCGCGCGGGTGCGTGGGCTGCTGTTGAAGCCGAAGGACGAGCTGCCGAAGACGATCGCCGAGGCGGGAGACTTCAAGTCACTTCTCCCCTACGTGCTGGTTCTGCTGTCGGTTGGCGCGCTTGCGCGCTTCATCTCGGCCGGCATCATCGGCAAGTACGTCCCGCCGCAGGTGGTCTTCGGCATGAAGATCGGCGGCGGCTGGTTCCGCGCTCCGATCGCGTCGCTCGTGGGGGCGGTGCTCGCCATCGGGCTCGGCGTCGGCGTGTGGTGGTTCTTCGCGTTCATCCTGAACAAGCTCGGGCCGTCGTTCGGCGCCCGCAAGGACGAGGCGGCGGCCTACAAGGTCGCGGCCTGGACGGCGACACCGATCTGGATCGCGGGCGCGCTCGCGATTCTCGGCTCGGTGCCCTACCTCGATTGGCTGGCCTCCCTCGGCCAGCTGGGCGCCCTGGTCTACTCGGTCCTGATCGGGATGTGGGCGCTACCGCTGCTCATGGGCACGCCCGAGGCCAAGGCCCCCGGCCACATCCTGGCCGCCATGGGCATCACGCTCGCGGTCACCGCCGTCGTCGCCTTCGTGCTGTTCGGCCTGGTGATCGGGTCGATCTTCGCCACCGGCGCGGCGCTGCTCCACTGAAGCCAACCAGCCGCTGACGACCGGGAAGACCTCGGCGGCGGCCTCGCGTCCGACCACGAGATCGAAGTGCCCGTAGTTGACCCGCATGCCCTGGGCGCGCGAGCAGAGGACGAACCGCTTGTCGGCCGCGCCGATGGCGTCGTGGGTGTCCTTGACGGCGTCCGGCGGCGACAGGGCGTCGCGCGGACCGGCCAGGAACAGCGATGGCACGGCAATGCGCCCAAGCTCGGCGCGGTAGTCGCGGCGTTGATCGATCGAGCGGAACACGTCGTTGAGGATCCAGTCGCTGTACTGGAGCAGCTCGTTGCGCGAGAAGTTGGCGATCATGTTCACCATGATCCGGCGCTGGATGGCGCCGTCGAGGTTCTCGGGGTTATGGATGATCTGCAGCGGCGACGGGTGCCAGTAGCCGGACAGCGGCGCCAGCACACGCAGGATCCAGCGGTGGCGCAGAAAGCGGAAGCTGCGGATGAGCCGGCCGGACAGCACCTTGCCGAGGCGCTTGAACGAGGCGGCGCCGCCGATCGACACCAGCGACGCCACCGCGACGCTGCGGTGCGGGTCGGAGAGCCAGGCGTAGGCGGCGAGCGCCCCGGTCGAGAAGCCGACCACATGCAGCGCGCTGGCGCCGGTGGCGCGCATGACGATGTTGGCGGCGCAGGGCAGGTCGCGCTCGGCATAGTCGTCGAAGGACCAGTCGTAGCGCAGGCCGCTGAAGAGCTTGGGGCGGAGCGAGAAGCCGCGCCCGCGGAGCTCGACCAAAAAGACGTCGAAGCCGAGCCCGCACAGGTGCTTGGCCAGCGAGGTTTCGTCTGTGAGATCGAGATTGTAGCGATTGGCGGCGACCCCGTGGACGAGCAGGACCGGCGCGTACGACGAGGGCTTTTCAGGGCGGTAGCGGATGAGCGCGATGCGCCAGCCGTCCGAGGTGGTGCCGAACTGGATCTCGTCGGGAAAGCGGGGGACGAAGAAGTAGCGCGAGGCCAGGAAGCTGACGTAGCTCGCCACAGCCAGGAACACGATGCTGCCAATCCCGACGGCAAACCACGTCATGATTCTGGCGTGGATATTAGCTGAAATCTTGACGTTTCCAGGGCAAATGCGAAGATGCTGCGCATGGTCATCCATGTCGCGCTCGGCGACATCACTCAATTGACCGTGGATGCGATCGTCAACCCGGCGAATTCTCTCGGCATCATGGAGAACGGCGTGGCGCGCACCATCAAGGTCGAAGGGGGAGACGCGATCGAGGGCGAAACGAAATCGGCTGCCCCCGTGGCCGTCGGAGCGGCGGTTGTCACCGGCGCCGGCGAGCTATGGTGCAAGGCGGTCATTCACGCTCCGACGATGGAAGAGCCGGGGATGAAGATCGGCGTCGAGAACGTGCGTCGGGCGACGCGCGCGGCGCTGCTCGCGGCGGGACGCAACGGCTACGAGACGATCGCCTTTCCCGGCATGGGCACGGGCACCGGGCAGGTGCCGTATGACGAGGCGGCGCGGGCGATGGTCGACGAGCTCCGCGCGCACAAGATGCCGCAGCCGTCGACGATCTGGCTCATCGCCACCAACCACGACATGATCTACGCGTTCGAAGACGCGCTTCGGCTCGCCTCGCTTCCCTGACCCTGTGCTAGGCTCCCGCGCGCCATGGCGCGCAAGAACGACGAGGACACCAAACCGCTGACCTACCGCGACGCCGGCGTCGACATCGACGCGGGCGACGAGCTCGTCGAGCGCATCAAGCCGCACGTCGCGGCGCACCGTATCCGCCCGAGGTCATCGGCGACCTCGGCGGCTTCGCCGGGCTGTGCGCGCGTGCCGGCGCGGCTACAGCGACCCGGTGCTGGTCTGCGGCACCGACGGCGTCGGCACCAAGCTCAAGGTGGCGTTCGCGACCGGGCGGCACGACACCATCGGCATCGATCTCGTCGCCATGTGCGTCAACGACATCGCGGTGTCGGGCGCCGAGCCGCTCTTCTTCCTCGACTACTTCGCGACGGGCAAGCTCGACGTCGGCGTCGGCGAGGCGGTGGTCACGGGCATCGCCGAGGGCTGCCGGCAGGCCGGCTGCGCGCTCCTCGGCGGCGAGACCGCCGAGCTGCCCGGCATGTACGCCGACGGCGAGTACGACCTCGCCGGCTTCGCGGTCGGCGTCGTCGAGCGCAGCGCAGATCCTCGACGGCACGCGCGTCGCGGCCGGGCGACGTGGTCCTCGGCGTGGCCTCGAGCGGGCTGCACTCGAACGGCTACTCGCTGGCGCGGCGCGTGCTGACGATCGAGGATGACGCCGAGGCGCTGCTGGCGCCGACGCGCATCTACGTGCGCGCGATGCGCGCGGCGCTGGCGGCGGCCGACGTCCGCGGGCTGGCGCACATCACCGGCGGCGGGCCTGGTCGACAATCCGCCGCGCATCCTCGCCGACGGGCTGGTCATGCGCCTCGACGAGCGGAAGTGGCCGCAGCTCGCCGGTGTTCCAGCGGATCGCGGCCGCGGGCGTCGTCGCGCCCGGAGATGCGCCGCACCTTCAACTGCGGGCTCGGCCTGGTCGCCGTGGTCGCGGCGGGCGACGCCGAGCGGTGCGCGCGGCCTTCGAGGGCGCCGGCGAGCGCGCTTTCGTCGTCGGCGAGATCGTCGCCCGGCAGCGGCGCGTCGCGCGTGGACTTCGCCGGCGAGCGCGCGGAGCAGCGGTGAACGTCGGCGTCCTCGTCTCGGGCCGGGGACCAACCTGCAGGCGATCCTCGACGCCGGCCGGGCGCGGCGAGCTCGGCCGGCGCGCGCATCGTCGTCGTGGTCTCGAACGTGGCCGGCGTGCGCGCGCTCGAGCGGGCGCGCGGCGGCGGGCGTGGCGACCGACGTGCTGCGACCACCGGCAGTACGCCGTCGCGGCCAGCGTTCGACGAGGCGCTGGTGGCGACGCTGCGCCGGCACGGCGTCGAGCTGGTGGTGCTGGCCGGCTTCATGCGCCTGCTGACCCCGACGTTCCTGCGGCGCGTTCCCGGGGCGCGTGGTCAACATCCACCCGGCGCTCCTGCCCGCGTTTCCCGGCGTGCACGCGCAGAAGCAGGCGCTCGACTACGGCGTGCGGGTCACCGGCTGCACCGTCCACTTCGTCGACGAGGGCACCGACACCGGGCCGATCATCGCGCAGGCGGCGGTGCCGGTGCTCGACGGCGACGACGAGGCGGCGCTGACCGCGCGCATCCTCGCCGAGGAGCACCGCCTCTACCCCGCGGCCATCCGCGCCATCGCCGAGGGGCGCGTGCAGGTGGTCGGGCGGCGCGTTACGATCCGATCATGAGCCGCCGGTGCAACCATGAGTAGCGACCTCCGCAGCGCTACGCGCTCCTCCACGGCGGCGACAGCGAGGCGCTGCGCGGCGAGCTGGCGCGCATCCGGGCGGCGGGCCGCGAGGTGCTGGTCGTGTCGGCGTGCCTGGTCGGCGTGCGCTGCCGCTTCGACGGCCGGGACAAGCGCGACGACGCCGGCGCTGGCGCGCGCCGCCGGCGGCGACGTCGAGATCCTGCCGTTATGCCCCGAGGTGTTGGCGCGCCTGGGCGTGCCGCGGGCCGCGATCACCCTGTCGGCCGATGGCAAGATCGCCACCGACGCGCACGGCCGCGACGTCACCGCCGAGCTCGAGGCCGGCGTGCGCCTGGCCGATCTGCTCGCGCGCGAGGCCGGCGCGACGCGCGCGCTGCTCAAGGAGCGCAGCCCCTCGTGCGGCGTCACCGAGGTTCACGGCCCCGAGGGCCTGCGCCCGGGCGAGGGGCGCTTCGCGGCGCGGCTGCGCAAGCGCGGCCTGCCCGTCGTCAGCGAACGCGCTACTTGAACGTGCCCGAGCCGTCGAGCATGAAGCTGCCCATCGCCGTGCCCGAGCCGGGAAGCATCGGCACGCCGAGGAAGCGCACCTTGTAGGGGCTGACCCCGTCGACGGCGAGCATGCCGCCGTTGCTCGACCAGCCAGCGCCGGTGATGTCCCAGCTGACGAAGTTGTGCTCGACCATGAGGTCGACCATGTCGCCGCTCTTGATCGGCCCCGACGATCAGCATGGTCAGCGTCCCCTGACCGGAGGTCGCGGTGAAGTGGATGAAGCCGTCGGACGACTCGTTCGCCGTCGCGTTCGATGCGTTGAAGCCGGTGATGGCCGGCGTCACGCTGGCCTGCTGATCGAACGTCAGCGTGACGGTGCCACCGTCGCCAAGGCAGCCGCCGGCGGCGACCAGCGCGGCGGCGGCAAGGCAGGCTCGCAGGGTTCGCATTGGCCCATGTTACCCCATCGCCGTGTGCTACGCTCGCCGACGTGTCGACCAGCTTCTACGACGTCGTCGTGCTCGGCAGCGACCTCGCAGCGACGGTCGGCGGCGCGGTGCTCGCGCACCGCGGCTTCCGCGTGCTCATGGCCGGCGTGCCCGTCGAGGAGCGCTACACCATCGGTCCCTACTCGCTGCCGCGCGCGCCGCTGGCGTTCGTCGGCATCGAGGGCCCGACGCTCAAGCGCATCATCGGCGAGCTGAACCTCGTCCAGCTGTTGCGGCGGCGGCTCGAGCCCAACCGGCCGGCCTACCAGCTGCTGCTGCCCGATCACCGCATCGACGTCGGCGACGATCTGGGCCGCGAGCTCGGGCGCGAGATGCCGGACGCGGTGGCCGCCTTCGAGACGGCGTCGGCCCGCGCCGCCGACGTGTCGGCGGCCATCGAAGGCATCCTGTCGCAGGATCTGATCCTGCCACCCGACGGCTTCTGGGACCGCCGCGACGCCAACCGGGTCGCCGCTCGCTTGCCGGCGCCCGATGAGGACTTGCTGGCGGCGCTGCCCGACGGCCATCCGCTGCGCGCCGCCTACACCCTGCCGGCGCGCTTCGGCGCGGCCTTCGACGAGATCGGCGCGGTCGTCGCTGGCCCGCCTGGGCGATCTGCACCGCCGCGGCACCTTCCGTCTCGACGGTGGGCGCGAGGGTCTGCGCGGCCTCCTGCTCGATCGCTGAAGACGCAATCGGGCGAGGTGCGGCCCGACCTCGTGCCGCGCGCGATCCTGACCAAGCGCGGCAAGGTCACCGGCGTGCAGTTCGAGGGGCGCTCGGAGACGATCGGCTGTACCCACGTCCTGTGCGGGCTCGGCGCCGATCGCGTAGCCCAGCTCGTCTCCGAGGGTGGCGAGAAGCCACCCAAGCGGCTGACCGAAGCGGCCGCGATCGTGCCGGCGGCGCACCGCTACGTCGTGCACCTGGTGGCGCCGCTCGACGCCCTGCCCGACGCGCTGGGCCGCCTCGCCTATGCCGTGGGCGATCTCGGGCAGCCGCTCGCCGGCGCCAACGCGCTCACGCTCCACCTCGCCGACGGCTACGGCCAGCACGCCGTGCTCAGCGTCGAGGCGCTCGCTCCCGATCCCTCGCCCGCGGCGCTGCGCACGCTGCGTACGGCGGTGCGCCAGCATCTGGACAAGCTCCTGCCCTTCGTCGATCGCCACCTCCTGCTCGTGCACTCGCCGCACGACGGCATTGCCCCCGAGGGCGTCGACGGCGAGCGCAGCCCGGCGCCGCCGCCGCTGCCGATGGAGCCGATCTGGTCCATGCCCGAGGATCGCCCGCTCGGCTTCTGCGGGCTGCCCCACGGGACGGGCATCAAGCACCTCCTTCTGGCCTCGCGGCAGGTGCTGCCCGGCCTCGGCGTCGAGGGAGACCTGGCGGCCGGCTGGGCGGCGGCGCGCATCGTCCTGGCGACCGAGCGCAAGCGCGATCTGGTCAAAGGCGCCGTGCTCGAAGGGTAAAATATTGCTCGCCGTTTTCGTCCGCGCGAAAATGGTGGCATGCAAGACAGACGAAGAGCGTACGTCGAACGCCGGCGAGGCCCGCGCGCGCCCTTCGTGGCGGCGGTGCGACACAAGGTCGGCGAAGAGGTGCAGCTCGCGCTGGCGCAGAACCTCGGGCCGACCGGGATCGAGCTCAAGCGACCGCCCGGGCGCGCCTATCTGCCGCGCACACCGGTGTCGCTGGCCTTCGAGCTCCCCGACGGCGGCGACGTGGTGCGCGTGCAGGGCGCGATTGTGTTCGAGCGCGCGGCGGGCGGGTATCAGACCACCGGCGTGCGCTTCCTGGCGCTGTCGCCGCTCGATCACGCGCGCATCATGCGCGCGCTCCGCTTCCTGTAGGTGGTACGAGGGGGTGACCCCCAAGTCCGCGCCGTCGCGAGAGCGTCGAGGCTGACGCGACAGTGGCGCCCGAGGAGTGAGCAGCGCAGGAATACTTTCTGTATTTCGAGCCGCGCAGCGACGAGGCCGCCACTCGTAGCAGGAGGATCGGCGGTCGCAGCAGGCGCGGAATTAGGGACACCCCTCGGAGGCGTCCGACAGCCCCCTGACCTCAGCGGCCGCCCAGCGCCTTGTCGACCTTGGCCAACAGATCGTCGATCTGGAACGGCTTGGTCACGTAGAAGCGCGCGCCGACGTTGATGCCGTCGATCATGCTGCGCGGATCGGTCTTCGCCGTCAGGAAGATCACCGGGATCTTCTGCGTCTGGTTGTGACCCTTGATCGCCTTGACGAAGCCCATGCCGTCGAGGTTCGGCATCATGACGTCGCAGATGATGAGATCGGGCTTCATGCTCTCGAGCTTCATCAGCCCGTCGAGCCCGTCGCCGGCGACGGTCACGGTGAAACCGTGCGACGCCGAGCTGCTTGCTGCAGGAGGATCTGCACCGCCGGCTCGTCCTCGAGGACCAGGACGTGCTTGCCGTCGCCGATCGCCATCCTACTGCTCCAGCGGCCGCGCTTCCTCGACGAGGAAGTTCGGGATGTCGTCGACGATGCCGTAGACCAGCTTGCAGGTGTCGCACACGAGGCCGTGCCCGCCCTTGGTGTCGCGCTCGGCCACCTTGCCCTTGCACTTGGGGCAGCGGACGATCTCGAGCAGATCGGGATGAATCGACATGACGTCGTGTTACCACGCGACGCCGTGCCTGTCGACCGCCAGCGCGCCGGGCGGGCCTACCGCCGGTAGGGGGTCAGAGGCGCCGTCGCGCCACTGGCTGAGCTCCGCCTTGGGCGCGCCGTTCTCGTCGCTGACGACCATGAGGTGCGTGAACGCCTGACGCGCCGTCCTCCGACGCCCAGGTGCCGGTGTTGAAGTAGGTCGCGCCGCCCGGCAGCGGCACGCGCTCGGGCGTGTGCGAGTGGCCGAAGACGATGAGCGGCGCGCACACCAGCCCCTGGATCAGCGTCGTCGTCGCGCGCAGCTTCGACGCCGAGGACTCGAGCCGCATGTGGTTGAAGCATCTGGTTCACGCAGGCGAACGCCAGCACCGTCGCCAGCGCGCCCGACCGCCTTCCACAGCCCGTGCAGGTGCCCGACCAGCACGCCGGCGGTCACCAGCGCCACGATGCCGAGCAGCATGCGATCGATGAACAGCGCCGCCAGCAGCTTCCAGAAGCGCCGCGTCACCGGCTCGCGCCGCAGCGAGTCGAGCGCCAGCAGCTTCTCCTCCGACATCTTCCAGTGCGCCGACAGCTCGCGCAGCCGCTCGTGGTGCAGCTTCGCGGCGCTCGACGTCGACGCCGCGCAGCGAGTACCACAGCTCGACGAGCCGCCACACCAACAGGCCGTAGAAGTAGGTCGAGCCGCGCCGCGCCGCCGAGCCCCTGCGCCCACGCCCACTTCATGTAGTCGACGAAGCCCCAGGTCTCGGCGGTGTGCGGGTCGTAGTCGGGGATCTGGTTGGCGAAGTAGCGCATGCCCGCGTGCGCGACCGAGAGCGCGATGCGGCTCTTCTTGTTGAGCGTGCGCTGCGGATTGGGCGCCACCGGGTGCAGCAGGTAATCGAACGAGCAGTACTCGTCGTACTGGTGCCCGTGCTCGATGTAGATGAGATCTTCCTGGTAATAGAACCACGGGCAGAACGAGATGCGCTCGGCGAAGGCGAGCGCGCTGCGTCTCGTCGGCGCCCATGCCGACGACGAGGCCGCACAGCCACTCGACCAGCGTGCGCTGCACCGAGGGATAGTGGAACTCGACGTCGTGGTTGCCGACGACGATGACCAGCTCGTTGCCGGCGGCGACGAACTCGCCGAGGCGCTTGAACACGCCCTGGTGGCGCGCGATGACGCGCTCCATCTTCTTTTGCGACTGGCGCTCGCCGAAGCCGAGGCCGTAGAGGCGATCCTCGTCGTCGTCGCCCTCCTCCGCCTTGCCCTCGGGGAGGATCATCACCGACATGAAGTCGACCATGTCGCCGTTGACCACCAGGCGCCACGGCCGATCGTCGCAGTCGATGTGACGTGTAGTGCGCGAGGAAGCGCTCGAGCTCACGCTCGAGCGTCGCCAGATGACGCAGGTACGACACGTTTGCCCCACCAGGCCGCAAATCTTCGCCCAGGTGGAGATCGGAAATGACCAAGATATTCTTGTCCAAAGGGGTTCCCATCTGCGTACTTCCGCGCGCCTCCTCAATCTTAGTATGCGCGCTCGTGCTCATCCTGCACGTAATTGAGTGCAATACTTCAGCCACTCGTTTCATGACGCGTGCATCACAGCTGCTGACGCGCTGCGGCGCTTCGTGCTATAGCGCGGTAAACACATGCGACACCTCATCTTCGCCATCGTTTTGGCGGTTGGAATGGGCGGGCTGACGTTCACCGTCTGGCGGCTCGTGCGCTTCATGTGGGTCGGCCGACCGGGAATACCGGTGGATCGACTCCCAGAGCGACTGGGGTCGGTAGTCCTGTATTGGCTCTTCCAGCGCAAGGTCATGGAGAACCCGATCGACCCCGCGCCGGCTCGGGTTCACCTCGCTGCACCACCTGGGCATCTTCTGGGGCTTCCTCGTCGTCACCGTCGGCACGCTGGAGCTGTGGGTCAACGGGCTGACCGGGCTGTCGTTCTCGCTCTTGCCCGCGGCCATCTATCAGCCGCTCGAGTGGGGCATCGACGTCTTCAACCTGATCGTGCTCATCGCCATCGGCTACGGATTCTTCCGCCGCCTGGTGATCAAGCCGCGCCTCATTCCGATGTCGCTCGACGCCGGCCATCATCCTGTCGGCGATCGCGGGCCTGATGATCACGCACTTCTTCTTCCACGGCTTCCACATGGTGGCCGCGAACAGCGTCGGCGAAGAGGGCCCGGTCTCGACGGTGGTGGCCGGCTGGTTCTCCACCATGTCGCAACCGAAGCGCGAGCACGGCCGCCGAGGCGCTGTGGTGGACGCACATCTGCCTGGGCCTGGCGTTCCTCAACTACCTGCCCTACTCGAAGCACATCCACATCCTCGGCGCGCTGCCCAACATCTTCTTCCGCAACCTCGGCCAGCGCGGCGTCATGCCCAAGCTGAACCTCGAGGACGAGAACGACTGGGGCGTCGGCAAGATCGAGCAGTTCACGTGGAAGTCGCTGCTCGACAGTACGCCTGCACCGAGTGCGCGCGCTGCTCCAACTACTGCCCGGCGTACAACACCGGCAAGCCGCTGTCGCCGATGCAGCTCATCCACGACCTGCGCGACGAGATGATCGAGCGCGCGCTCGGTGCAGCAGAAGATCAAGCGCATCGAGGCGCAGCTCGGCGTCGCAGAAGCCGGAGGCGCAACCCGCTCGGCGCGCAAGCTCGAGGCGGCCAAGAAGGAGCTCGACGAGCTGCCGCCGCTGATCGGCGGGCGCATCAAGGACGAGACGCTGTGGGCGTGCACCACCTGCGGCGCCTGCCAGGAGGTGTGCCCGGTCTTCATCGATCACCCGCTCAAGATCCTGCAGATGCGCACGAACCTGGTGCTCACCGAGTCGCGCATGCCGGCGGAGCTGGCGCGCACCTTCCAGAACCTCGAGAAGAACTCGAACCCGTGGGGCATCGCCGCCGACAAGCGGATGGAGTGGGCCGAGGGGCTCGACGTGCCGACGGTCGAGACGAACCCGAACCCGGAGTACCTGCTGTGGGTCGGCTGCGCCGGCGCGTTCGACGATCGCATCAAGAAGCACCATGCGCGCGCTGGTCGAGGTGCTGCACGCGGCCGAGGTCGACTTCGCGGTGCTCGGCGAGAGCGAGCAGTGCACCGGGCGATCCGGCGCGGCGCGCGGGCAACGAGATCTGTTCCAGATGCAGGCCGAAGCAAACGTCGAGGCGATCAACGACGCCAAGATCCGCAAGGTGGTCGCGACCTGCCCGCACTGCCTCCACACCATCAAGAACGAGTACCCGCAGTTCGGCGGCAACTTCGAGGTCGTCCACCACACGCAGCTGATCGGCGCACCTTCTGGCGGAGAAGAAGCTGACCATCGAGCATCCGATCGCGCAGAAGCTCACCTATCACGACAGCTGCTACCTCGGCCGCTGGAACGGCGAGTACGACGCGCCCGCGCGCCATCGCGGCCGCCGGCGTCGAAGGAGTATGTCGAGATGACGCGCAGCAAGGAGCACGGCTTCTGCTGCGGCGGCGGCGGCGGGCGCATGTGGATGGAGGAGAAGATCGGCACGCGCGTGAACAACAACCGCACCGACGAGATCCTGGCCACGGGCGCCGAGGTCGCGGCGGTCGCCTGCCCGTTCTGCACCATCATGATCACCGACGGCGTCAAGGCCAAGAACGTGGAGGAGAAGGTGCAGGTGCTCGACGTGGCCGAGGTGATCGCCAAGTCGATGCGCAAAAAGGCCGAGCGAAAGGCCGATAGCTAACGGGCGGCAGCTGGGATAAAATCTCGGGGCTCATGGGCTCCGACGACCCCGCGCTGCAGCCGCTGATCGTGCTGCGGGTCGTCATCCGCAGCCCGGACCTGCCGACCTTCGTCAGCAAGTACTCGCGCTTCATCAAAGACGATCGCATCTTCATCTTCACCAAGTCGTCGCAGCCGCCGGGCACGCGCGTGCGCTTCACGCTCGAGCTCTCCGACGGGCAGCCGCTCATCAACGGCGAAGGCACGGTCACCCGCATCCGGCCCGACTCGGGCGATCCGGCCAAGCCGCCGGGGATGGAGCTGCGCTTCGTGCCGCTCGACGAACCCAGCCGCGAGCTGGTCGGGCGCATGCTGCACGCGCGCGAGGGCACCGGCCATTTCCGCGACGAGACCACCGACGCGCAGACCGACGTGCGCGACGGGACGTCGACCTCGTCGGCGCTGCCGCGCGAGTTCGACGAGTCGGTGCCGACGCTGCAGCCGCTGGAGAAGACCGGATCGCAGGAGGCGCTCTCGGACGACCATCCCTCGTCGCGGCAAGACGAGTCGGGCGCGGTCACCATCGCCCAGGCGCCGGTGGGGGAACGGACCTCGCCCGACCAGCCGCCAGCGTCCAAGAGCTCGGCGGTCGACAAGCAGTCGGGCGGCTTCTCGACCCCCACGCCGCTGCCGGCGCCGATCCCGGCGGCGCCCGATGAGTTCGGCAGCTCACCGCCGCCCACGCGGCTGGCGCGGCCGGCGCAGTCGGACGCGATCACGACCGGTCAGAGCGTGTTCGGCAACGGCAGCGAGGCGGCGTTCGACGCCCCCGGCCCGGTGCCGACGTTCGCCGAGGCGTTCCGCACGCCGATCCCGGGCGCCCCGCCGCAGCCGCCGGGCGCGCCGCCGACGGGAACGCTGCCGGCCAATCCGTTCAGCGAGATCTCCGACGGCGCCATCGAATACTTCGTCGAGTGGTCGCTCGAGCAGTCGACGGCGCCCCGGCCGAAGGTGGCCGAGGCGCACTTCGCCAACATCACGATGGCGACGCCGCGCGCGGAGCGCCGCCGCTCCATGCGCGGGCCGCTTCTCAGCGGCATCGCGATCGGGATCTTCCTCGGGCTGCCGCTCGGCGGCGCGATCGTCTGGTTCGGGCGGCCGCTGCCGCCTCCGGTCATCGTCGAGCGGATGCCCGAGACGGGGCCTGCGCCGCGGCCGCCGATCGCCGCGGGCGCCGACCTGGCGGTGGTCGGCCGGGCGGGAGCGCTGCCGGATCTGGCGGCGGCGCTCGCCGTGGTCAAGCCGAGCGGCGTGGCAGTCAAACCGAGCGGCGTGGCGCTCAAGCCGAGCGGCGTGGCGGCCAGGCCGAGCGGCGTGGCGACCAGCGGCGTGGCGGCCAAGCCGAGCGGCGTGGCGGCCAAGCCGAGCGGCGTGGCGGCCAACCCGAGCGGCGAGCCGGGCAGGTTAGAGAGCGGCGAGCTCTCCGTCGTCACACATCCAGCCGGCGCCACCGTCACCGTCGACGGCGAGGCGCGCGGCAAGACGCCGCTGAGCGTCTCGCTGGCCGTCGGCAAGCACGAGGTCTCGATCACGCACGACCGCTACGCGACCGTGACGCAATCCGTACCCGTGCCCGGCAAGTTCGACGTCACGCTCAAACGTCCGGCGGCGACACTGCACGTCGATAGCGACCCGGCCGGCGCCGAGGTCATCGTCGAAGGCAAGCCGCGCGGCAAGACACCGGTCGACGTGACGCTCGACGCGTTCCACCACTACGACGTTCAGGTGACGCTGCTCGGGACCAAGCCGTGGCACAAACGCGTCGCCTTGAAGCCACCCCAAACAGATGTGATCGCAAAGCTTTCCGTCGTCCACAATCCTTGACCCTTGACAAGTCGGTTGAATGGTCCGACCAATTTTGATAGGGTGCTTTCAATGCTCCACGAGATCGGAGCCGGGCTCGGTGACAAGCGCGCGCGGCCAACGCTGTTCAAGGCGCGCGAACGCGCAACGCTCGTCGCCGTAGCCCGAGCGTCGCTGCCCGAGGGGCGCATCTTCGCCGGCGGCGGCGCCCACGCCGTCGACAAGGTGGAGCGCTTCCTGGCGCTGTCGCCTCCGTCGGTGGGGCGCGGCTACCGCGCCATGCTGCTGGCGCTCGACGCGTGGGCGATGGCCGCGCACCGGGCGCGCCTGGCGTCGCTGCCGACCGAGACGGTGCTGGCGCTCCTGGAGCGCTGGCGCGGCGGTGACTTCGCGCGCCGCACGATGGTGCGCATGCTGACCGCGCCGCTCAAGATCGCGCACTACAACGACCCCAAGATGTACGCCGACGTCGGCTGCCGCTACGGCTCGCTGCCGGTGCGCGCCGAACGGCCGCGCTACATGGAGCGCGTCACCGCTGCCACCGAGCTACCGGGCGACGACACCATCGAGTGCGACGTGGTCGTCATCGGCACCGGCGCCGGCGGCGCGGTGGTGGCCAAGGAGCTCGCCGAGCAGGGCCACGCCGTCGTGCTGCTCGAAGAGGGCGACTACTTCACGCGCGCCGACTTCAACGGCCACGCCGCCGACATGCAGCGCAAGCTGTATCGCGACATGGGCGCGACCCTCTCGGTCGGCAACGCGGTCATCCCGATCCCGCTCGGCCGCACCGTCGGTGGCACCACCACCATCAACTCCGGCACCTGCTATCGCACGCCCGACCGCGTGCTCGAGGACTGGGTGCGCGACTTCGGGCTCGACGAGCTCGCGCCGGACAAGCTCGCGCCGCACTTCGACCGCGTCGAGGCGATGCTCGGTGTGGCGCCCGCCGAGACGAGCTACCTCGGCGGCGTGGCGCGCGTCATCGCGCGCGGCTGCGACGCGCTCGGCTACACGCACCAGCCGCTGCGGCGCAACGCGCCGGAGTGCGACGGCCAGGGCGTGTGCTGCTTCGGCTGCCCGACCGACGCCAAGCGCTCGACCAACGTCTGCTACGTGCCGCTGGCGCTCAAGGCCGGCGCGACGCTGTTCACCGGGCTGCGCGCCGAGCGCGTGATGGTCGATGGCGGCCGCGCGGTCGGTGTGGTCGCGCAGGGCCGGCTCCCCGGCGGCGAGCGGCGCGCGCTCACCGTGCGCGCGCGCGCCGTCGTGGTCGCCTGCGGCTCGCTGCTGACGCCGCTGTTGCTCGAAGCCTCCGGCGTCGGCACCGCCTCGGGGCAGCTCGGCCGCAACCTGTCGATCCACCCCGCGCTCGGTGTCATGGCGCTCTTCGACGAGAAGCTCGACGGCGGCAACGCCATCCCGCAGGGCTACGCCATCGAGCAGTTCCACGACGAGGGCATCCTGTTCGAGGGCGCCTTCGCCCCGCTCGATCTCGCCGCCGCGTCGTTCACCATGATCGGTCCCCGCTTCGTCGAGCTCGTCGAGGCCTACGACCGCCTCGCCTGCTTCGGCTTCATGATCGAGGACGTCTCGCGCGGCCGCGTGCGCCGCGGGCCCGGCGGGCGGCCGCTCATCACCTACTCGCTCGTCGACCACGACGTGGCGCGGCTCAAGCGCGCGGTCGAGATCCTGGGCCGGGTCTACTTCGCCGCCGGTGCCCGCAGCGTCTTTCCCCTGGTGCACGGCTTCGACGAGCTGCACGCGCCCGCCGACCTCGAGCGGCTGCGTCGCACCCGGTTGCGCGCGCGCGACTTCGAGATCAGCGCCTATCACCCGCTCGGCACCGCGCGCATGGGTCGCGACCCGGCGCACAGCGTCGTCGGCGCCGACCACCAGGTGCACGACACGCCCGGCTGCTACGTGGTCGACGGCAGCGTCGTGCCATCGTCGCCCGCGGTCAATCCGCAGGTGACCATCATGGCGCTGGCGACGCGGGCCGCGGGCGAGATCGCGCGAGGCCTCGCGTGACCGTCGTCTTCGTCGCATCGCTGATGTTCGGCAGCCTGCTGTCGCCGCCGCTGCTCCTACTGCTGGCCGTCGGCTGGCTGCTCGGCGCCCACACGCTGTTGGCGCTGCCGCTCGTCGTGTGGCTGACAGCGACGGTGTGGCTGGCAGCCAACGCCGGTGTCCGCCATCACCTGCGCCGCCAGCAGCTGGTCGACGCGCTCACCGGCGCGCCCCTCGACCTCGTCGATCAGCTCGCCCGCCTCGCCCGCATCCGCCGCAAGGGCCTCCGCGCGATCTGAAAGCGCCCGGAACGCCGGCCCGTGCCAGCCGCGACCTCTCCCCGTCTCGGACATCCCCGAATCGAGCACGGCGTACACGGTCGAGAGGGCTGTTTGAGCCCAGCGGCGCAGAGCGCGCGGGGCCGGACGTGGCGATCTCGCGCCTTGCCGAGGGGCGTTGTTCAGTGCTCGTGGTGCTCGCCCTCGCCGTGCGAATGGCCGTGCTCGAGCTCCTCGGCCGTCGCGTCGCGCACCTCGCGCACGTCGACGTGGAAGAACAGCGTCTCGCCTGCGAGCGGGTGATTGGCGTCGACGACGACCACGTCCTCGCGCAGCTCGACGACGCGCACCGGCAGCGCCTGCCCTTCGTCGTCCTCGCCGATGAACGAATCGCCCACCGACAGCTTGGCGTCGGGCGGGAAGGCGGCGCGCGGCACGCCGAACACGCCTTCGGGATCGGGCAGCCCGTAGCCGTCCTCGGGCTGCACGACCACGTCTTTGGCGTCACCCGCCGCCAGGCCGGCCAGCTCCTTCTCGAGCCCGGGCACGATCTGGCTGGCGCCGTGCAAGTAGGTCAGCGGCTCCGCGCCCTCGGAGGTGTCGATGACCTCGCCCTGGGCGTTGCGCAGCGTGTAGTCGAGACGGACCACCTTGTTGTCGGCGACCTTCATCAAGACACTATCGGCCCGACACCACGTGCGGTCAAGCATCCGGCCGTGGTAGCTTGACCTCGAAAATGGCGACGCCGACGAGACGCTCCGCGACGCTACCCGCGCTCGTCTACGTGCTCGGCGCGTTCGGCGTCATCACCGGATCGTACGGTGCGCTGAGCGCGGTCGGCTCGGCGGCGACCCTCGTCAAGCCGCGCGAGGTCTACCTGCAGCTGGTGACCGCCAACAACGAGGCGCTCAAGCCGTTCGTCGGCGCCGCCGAGCTCGAGCGCTTCGACGGGCAGGAGGCGGACGCCCATTACGCCCGCCGCAACGCCGCGCTACCGCTCGCCGGCGTCGGGCTCATCCTGTCGTGCCTGATGTTCGCCGGCGCCATGCGCGCCATGCGCGGCGACGGCTGGGGGCTGTCGGCGTGGACCTTCGCCGCCGGCGCCAGCATTCCCTATCAGCTCGTCGCCCTGGCGCTCACCGCGGTGACAGCGCGCGACCTGGCCAAGGCCGTGGCCGCGCTGCCGCCGATGGCGCAGCTGCTCGTGGGCAACGCCCAGCTGCTGGCGTCGATCGCGTTCTGCGGGGTGGCGATCTTGTACTACGGGGTGTGCGTGATCTACCTGCGGAGCCCGGGTGTGCGGCGCGCGTTCAGCGACGCCGCAGCACGTACGCCGCCATCGGCTTGAGGAACGGCAGCGCCGCGCCGACCAGCAGCAGCGCCGCGAACACGCCCAGGACCGGTGTCATCGTCGCGCCGGCATCGCCGCCGAACGGCGCGTACTGGTAGACGGCGAACACGTTGTCCGGCTGGTGGCCGACGAGGACGAGCGCCGCGGTCGCCGCCGCGCCGCCGACCAGCGCCATCACCCCGAGCGTCCGCCCGGCGAGGATGCCGCCCACGCCGAGCAGCGCGAGGCTGAACGCGGTCAAGGCCAGGAGCTCCTGCCCCTCGCGCGGCGCCAGCGCGAACATGATGAGCGCCGGCAGCGACGACGCTGCGCGGGTCACCGACTTGCGCACGCGGATGACGCCCTGATCGTCGAGCTTCCAGCGCTCGCGCCACGCCGGCTTGGCGTCGAAGATGGCCGCCATCTTCTCGCCGCCGAGGCACAAGGAGACGAGCGCGTGCATGGTGCCGAAGATGATCATCGCCGGCGGCAGCGAGCGCGTCGTCACCCACGCCATCACGGTCATGGTGAGACCCCAGTAGCCGAGGCCGGTGGCGAACCAGCGTCCCCAGAACCACTCGGCCGCGACGCTGAAGAACGCCAGCGCGTACATCAACGTCATCGCGGAGAAGACCGGCACCCATTCGGGCAACTCGGTGCGCGCCGACAGCCCGATCATGAAAAAGAGCGTCGTGTAAAAGCCGAGGCACAGTAGCGCCGTCGCCTTGCGCTCGCCGACCAACCCCACGCTTCCCAACGTGTCCATGAACGGCAGCTTCATCGGAGTCACTCCTTTTCCCCTTCATTATACGGTGTGGATCGGGAAAATTCACGGCGCCAGCACCCGCAAAGCTCGAAATTTCGTGGTTCGTAGCCCGGCCGTCCCAAAGAGGACGGGCACTTGGCCGTGGCACATGCGCTGCACTGCCGAGCGACCGTTTCGAGGAGGCCCCGATGAAGCGGCTCACGCTCTTGATTGCTCTGGTCGCCGGCTGCAGCGGAAAGCCGTGCGCCGTCACCAGTGAATGCGGTAGCGGCGAGGCGTGCGTCGCCGCGCACTGCGCCGCGCTTTCGTGCAGCGACACGACCTTCGTCGTCGATCCGTCGACGGGAGCCTGCACGCCGGTGTCGGGCTGCGTCGACCACAGCGCCGTCGACGGCTGGAAGTCGTGCAGCGATCCGTGCGCGGGCCTCGGCGAGAGCGCGTGCAAGCAGCAGCCGAGCTGCCAGGCCACCTACACCACCGACGGTCAGCCCTTCGGCTGCGGCGATGCCATCAGCTGTTCGGCTCCCGGCACCTTCCGCTCCTGCCGCGCGGTGCCGCAGCTCATCAATCCTTGCAAGTCCCTCGACGCGACCGCGTGCAGCGCCGATGGTCGCTGCGAGCTCCAGGCCATCGGCGGCACGGCCTGCGGCTGTCCCCCGGGCGCGGTCTGCAACTGTCCGACGCCGCCGGCGGGGCCCACCTGCGGCCTCAAGTCGTGCACCGAGCTGAGTGGCGACTCCTGCGAAGCCCGCCCCGACTGCACGACGACCCCCCAGCTGGGCGGCGCCGGTTCCGGTGGCCCCGGCGGGGGCCCCCAGCCGGTGGCGAGCGGCACGGCCGGCAGCGGCACGACCGGCAGCGGCACGACCGGCAGCGGCACGACCGGCAGCGGCACGACGCAGCCGCAGCTCGATCCGATCGCCCTGGCGTGCTCCAGCCTGGGCAACTGCTTCAACGTCGGCGAGCGCGACTGTCTCATGCAGCGCGCCTGCCGCCCGCTCTACCTCAGCGACGGCAGCTTCTCCAGCTGCACCTCGCAGGACTTCACGCGCTACTGCGGCTCCGCCGCCGATTGCAACACGGGCGAGCGCTGCAACGCCAACGGCGTCTGCGTCACCGCCGGCTGTGGCGGCGAGAACGAGGCCGAGTGCAACGCGGATCGGCACTGCGAGCCGATCTACGCCCTCCAGTGCTCGCCCTACGCCAACGGCGGCGGCCCCGCTGGCGGCGACTTCTGCGGTCCCGGCGGCGGCACCGGCGGCACCGGCGGCGGTGCTCCACCGCTGCCCAACGAGGCACCGGCTCCGCCGACGAACTGCTCGTGCGAGCCGACCTTCTCGGGTTGCCAGGCGCACGGCGGCGGCTGTGATCCGGGCCGGAGCGTCATGGTGCGCGACCCGGCGATCCTCGACGATCCGTTCTGGGCCCTGCCGCGCGTGCTCGCCGCCGTCACCGGGGCCGACGCCAGCGTCGTCGCCGACGGATGGCTGGCGCAGCTCGGCACGGCGACGACCATCGATGGCAAGGCGTCGGCGGCGCGCCCCGGCGCGGCCCAGTTCATCGCCGCGCTGCCCCGCCGCGCCGACGGCGTGATCGACGCCTCCCAGCTCGGCTTCGTCCCGACGTCGCTGTCGAACCGCATCGATCTCGCCGACGGCACGAGCTGCGGCGAGGCACGCATCACCTACGCGCTCGCCGGCGGCGTCACCGATCGGCGCCATCGCATGACCGTCATCGTCGAGCTGCGCCAACCGGACGACGGCGCGCGCTGCCGCACCACCGCCCAGACCTGGATCGGCCTCTCCGCGCTCGACGGCGCCGCGCTGCAGTCGGCGCTGCAGGCGATCTACACGCCGCTGTTGACGCCGGCGAACCTCAAGCAGGTGCGCACCAACGAGTTCCTCGTCGGACCGCAGGATCCGACGCAGCCGCCGGCGGCGTGGGAGCTGCGGGAGTTCCACCTCGGCAGCGACGCGCTGCTCCACCAGACGCTCCTGCCGCTGCAGATCGATCCGGCGGCGGTGGCCTCGTCGCCCGACTTCCTCGCCTGGGCGCAGGCGAACAGCGACGGCCTCAAGCGCGGCACGGTCACCTTCCCGACGCAGTATCAGATGCCGACCGGCAGCGAAGACGGCGTCACCGTCACGCTCTCGGATCCCGCGGTCTCCGATCTGGTCAACCGCTCGACCTGCGCCGGCTGCCACACCACCGCCACCAACAGCGCGTTCGCCCACGTGGCCGAGCGCTTCGCCGGCACCGGGCGCGCCGAGATCTCGCAGTTCCTCGCCGGCGAGCTGCAAAAGCGTGCCACCCACCTCGGCCTGGTCGCCTCCGGCGCGGCCGACGCGGTGCTCGACGTCCGCCCGATGCACTAGTAACGTCTGCGCATGCTGGCGGTCCCGGGTGCGCAGCTCTTCACCCTCGAATTCGGCGACGGCCCCGACGTGGCCGTCATGCTCCACGGCGGCCCCGGCGCGTCGCACGACTACCTGCGTCCCGGGCTCGACGCCCTGGCCGCGCCCGGCCGGCGCCGCCTCTTCTACTACGACCAGCGCGGCAGCGGCCGTTCACCGCTCGACGCCGGCGTCGCGCCCGCGCCGTGGCAGGAGCACGTCGCCGACCTCGACGCCGTGCGCGCGCACCTCGGCGGCGCGCCGCTGACGCTGGTCGGCTACTCCTGGGGCGCGCTGTTGGCCCTGCTATACGCCTGCGAGCATCGCGATCGGGTCGCACGCCTGATCCTGGTCTCGCCGGCCCCGGCCGCCGCCCGCGAGCGCGCCGAGGCCCGGGAGCGACTGGCGGCGATGAGCGCGCGTCCGTCGGTGCAGGCGCTGCGGGCGCGCCTCGACCCGCCGGCTCCGTCCGGCGCCGCCCCCATGGACGCGGCGGAGCGACGGCGCAACCGCTTCGCCCTCGCCGTCGCCGGCTACTTCGCCGATCCCGAGCGCGCGCTCGGGCTGACCCCGTTCATCGTCAAGCAGGCGGCCGAGGACGCCGTCTGGCGCAGCCTCGGCGACTATGATCTGCGTCCCCGGCTGCGCGCGCTCGGCATCCCCGCCATCGTCGCGCACGGCGAAGAGGATCCGATCCCGCTCGCCACCGCGCGCGCCACCGCCGAGGCGCTGGGCGCCGAATTCATCGCCCTGCCCGGCTGCGGGCACGTGCCCTACGTCGAGGCGCCCGCCGCGCTCTTTGCGCCGCTACGTCGCTTTCTCGATTGACTCGGGATAGCGCTCGGCGAGCGCGTGCAGCTGCTCGCGCCGCGACACGTAGTCGGGCGCGTCCTCGGTCAGCACGAAGCCGCGCAGCTCGTTGACCAGGCAGCGCGGCCCGCCGCCGCCCTTGCCGAAGAGCTCGCCGAGCTCGAGCTCCTCGAGGTTGAAGCCGCGCTTGACGAGGTTGCCCCGCAACCCCGTCGACAGCCCGCTCGGCATCAGCACCGTGCCGTTGACGCACAAGGCGTTGGCGGCGTAGCCGAGGCAGTCGGCCTCTTCGATGGGCAGCACCTCGACGCGATCGCCGGCGAACGTGCGCAGCTCGGGGATGGTGCGATCGACGAGCGCGCCGCCGAACGCCAGGAGCACGGTGTCGCCGCCGCGCGAGGTCATGGCGTCCATGCAGGTGTCGCCGTGGAACCACGGCTCGCGCAGCTTGATGTCGAGCACGCGCGCGCCCTGCGGCAGGCGCTTTTTGACCTCGTCGAGCGACTCCTTGACCGAGCGCACGCCCCAGGTGAGCAGGAAGCGGTTGCCCGGCAGCGTCGCCACGTCGGCCTGCCCTTCCCAGGTGTGCTGCGCGGCGTCCGTCGGCACGCCCGCCTCCGCCCAGAACGCCTTGATGTGCGCCTGCTCCGCCTGCCGGTGGGCGACCGACATCTTGGACAGCAGCCAGGTCCAAGACTCGCCCTGCTTGAACAGCGCGCCCGCGTTGGCGGTGTACATCATGCCCGTCAGCGGCGGATCGACGTCGGCCGGCGGCATCACCAGGATCCGCCCACCGTGCTTCGTGATCGCGTCGCACAGCGTGAGCCACTCGCGCATCGCCGCGCGCGGATTGGTCGACTGCTTCTGCTTGCTGCGGAAGTTCTCGCCGCCACGAATCGTCCACTTGGCGGCGGGATAGGACATGAGGTACGTGGCGCCCATGGACGGCAACCCTACCATAAGTGTGCTACAGAGACGCCGATGCCGTCCCCGCCCGCAGCCATAGAGCCTCTACCCTCGACGGGGATCTCGAAGATCCTCGGCATGTGCGAGATCCTCGACGACAAAGGAGGTCGCGAGGGTCTCTTCGCGCTCGCGCGCGACATGCACATGCCGTTCTCCGAAGTGCTGCTCGTCATCAAAGCGGCCGAGATGCTCGCGCTCATCGACACGCCGGGGCACGACGCGCAGCTGACCGCGTTCGGCAAGAAGCTGCTGGGCGCGCCGATCCACGACAAGAAGGCGCTGCTCGGCGAGCAGATGCTCAAGCTCAACGTCTTCCAGCACGTGGTCAAGCTGCTCCGCGGCGCGGATCGCGGCGAGCTGCCGGCCGAGCTGATCCTCGAGGAGCTGGCGCTGCGCCTGCCGCACGAGCAGCCGCGGCAGATGTTCACCACGCTGCTCAACTGGGGCCGCTACGGCGACGTCTTCGGCTACTCGCGCGACACCGACCTGTTCTTCCTGCACCGCCCAGGGGCGTGATCACGCTCACGGGGCAACTCGAGTTGCCGGCCGTTGGTTGGACCACTGTCGCTTTTGAGGACAGGCTGTACTCCCGCAAGATCTTGACTTCATTGAGCCTACATGTGGCACTGTGGTTGCTCATGGGCGCGCGCCATGATGAGGGGATGGTTTGCTGGGTTGGCTTTGGTTGCGGTGCTGGGCGGCTCGGCCGTCGCGTCGCCGCTCAAGATTCGCAACGGCTCGTCGGTGCGCGTGGCGCTCGCGGGCAAGCGTGAGGCGGGCGTCGGCTTGCGGCCGCGCGCCGGCGGCTGGCAGCTCGAGCTGGTGACGCCCGCGGGCGCCGTCGCCGACCTGTTCGACGTAACCGAGGGGGCGTCAGCGGCGAAGTGGACGGTGCACGTCGACGATGGCGTCGCCTTCCTGGATCAGGAGACGTTCATCGCCGGGCACGCGTACCGGGTGCTCGTCCGGCACGGCGCAGAGTCGCTGGGGACGACGCTGATCTACCTGTACCCGCCGTCGGTGGCGTCGCGCCACAAGGTGACCTTCGACGACGCCGATGCCCGCGGCGACGCCGGCGACGGCCCGACGATCAGCAAGAAGCCGACGCTCTAACCTTGGTCGTCGCCGGCGCGGGCGGCGTCGAGCCGTGCGAGCACGTGGCGCATGACCTCCAGGCGCGCGTGCCACTTGCGGTCGCCGCCGATGATCTTCCACGGCGCCGCGTCGCTGTTGGTCTCGGCGAACATCTGCTCGGCGGCGTCGACATAGCCGTCCCAGTGCTCGCGGTTGCGCCAGTCCTCGGGGCCGATCTTCCAGCGCTTGTAGGGATCGTTCTTGCGCTCCTCGAAGCGCCTCATCTGCTCGTCCTTGGTGATGGCGAGGAAGATCTTGACCAGCACGGCGCCGTCGTCGACGAGCTGGCGCTCGAACTCGTTGATCTCGCGGTAGGCGCGCTTCCACGCCTTCTTCTTGCAGAACCCTTCGACGCGCTCGACGAGCACGCGGCCGTACCAGGTGCGATCGAAGATGGCCCAACGGCCGCGATCGGGCAGGCGCGCCCAGAAGCGCCACAGGTAGTGGCGCCGCTTTTCGTCGTCGGTGGGCGCGCCGATCGCGTGCACCTGATAGCCGCGCGGATCGAGCTTCTCGGTGAGCCGCTTGATGGCGCCGCCCTTGCCGGCGGCGTCCCAGCCCTCGAAGGCGACGATGACTGCGCGGCCGGCCTCGCGCGTCTTGAACTCGGCCTGGAGCACCGCGAGCTGCAGGTCGGCGAGCGTCTGGTCGTAGGTCTTCTTGTCTTCGACAGCGGCGCGATAGTCGAGCTTGTCGAGGATGCCCATCCCTCGATGCTACACTCGCCGCGTGCTCACGCGACGAGGATTTCTGCGCGCCGGGATCGTCGGCGGCGTCCTGCTCGGCGGTGCCGCCATCGTCGGGCGGTCGCTGTCGGGCTACCACCTCGACGCCGCTACGGCCCGACGGCTGCGCGCGCTTTCGCCCAAGGAATACCTGGTCATGCAAGCGGTGGCGCGAAGGATTCTCGCGCCCGACGGCGCTGACGCGCCGAGCGCCGATGCCGTCGACGTCGCCGGCGCCGTCGACACCTACGTGGCCAAGCTGCCGCCCGCGGTGCAGCGCGACGTGCGCGCCCTGTTGCAGCTCGTAGAGCACGGCTCGTCGCTGTTTCGCGGCGGCGCGACGCGCTTCACCCATCTGGCCCCTGCCGAGCAGGACGCCACGCTCGCCGATTGGCAGCGCTCGTCGCTGACGGTGCGGCGGCGCGGCTTCCAGGCGCTGCGCACGCTGGCCTTCGTCGGCTACTGGCGCGACGATCGCACCTGGCCGCTCATCGGCTACTCGGGGCCCATGCTGCCCAAGCGCGGATGATCGAACGAGGCCGCGACATCCCGAGCGACGTGACGCTCGACTGCGACCTGGTCGTCGTCGGCACCGGCGCCGGCGGCGCGATGGTGGCGCGGCAGGCGGCGCGCGCCGGGCTGCGGGTGATCGCGCTCGAGGAGGGCGAATTCTGCCGACCGCGCGACTTCACCCAGCGCGAGGACGAGATGCTGCCGCTGTTGTTCCAGGACGGCGGCGGGCGCGCCACCGCCGACGGCGCCATCACCGTGCTCCAGGGCCGCGGCGTCGGCGGCTCCACGGTGCACAACACCAACCTGTGCAAGCGCGCGCCGGCGCCGGTGCTCGACGGCTGGCGGCTCGACGGCTGGCGCGCCGCCGAGCTGGCGCCGCACTACGAGGTCGTCGAGCACGATCTATCGGTGGCGCCGATCGAGGAGAGCCGCGTCAACCGCAACAACGCGATCCTCCGCCGCGGCATCGAGAAGCTCGGCTGGCGCGGCGGCATCCTGGCGCACAACCGGCGCGGCTGCGTCGGCTCCGGCTTCTGCGAGCTCGGCTGCGCGTTCGACGCCAAGCAGAACGCGCTCAAGGTGCTCATCCCGGCCGCGGTCGAGGCCGGCGCGCGCGTCATCGCGGAGTGCCGCGCCGAGCAGGTGCTCTGGAAGCACGGGCGCGCCTCCGGCGTGCTGGCGCGAGCGCTGGACGCCGACGGGCGCCCCGGCCCGACGGTGACGGTGCGCGCACGCGCGGTCTGCCTGGCCGGCAGCGCCGTCGGCTCGGCGGTGCTGGCGTTGCAGAGCGGGCTGCCCGATCCGTCGGCGCGGGTCGGTCGCGGCCTGCACCTGCACCCGGGCGCGGCCGTCGCCGGGGTCTTCGACGAGGTCGTCGAAGGCTGGAACGGGATCCCGCAGAGCTGGGAGTGCACCGAGAAGCTCTCGTTCGACGACGCGCCGGCGAACGACGATCGCAGCTGGATCATCGCCGCGTTCGCGCATCCGATCGGGCTCGCCTCGTCGCTGCCCGGCTTCGGCGCGGCCCACATGAGGCTGATGCGGCTCTACCCGCGCCTGGCCGTGCTGGCGGCGATGCTGCACGATCGCTCCGAAGGCCGGGTCACCGTCTCCGGCGGACGACCCGTCGTCGAGTACGCGCTCGACGCCAGTGACCAGCGCGCGCTGCTCAAGGGCATGACCGCGTGCGCCGAGATCCTGCTGGCCGCGGGCGCGCGGCAGGTGATGGTGCCGTTCGCCGAACCGCTGACCTTGTCGTCGGCGAGCGAGCTTGTGCGCATCGCCGCCCACGGCTATCGCCCACTCGATCCGCTGCTCACCGCGGTGCACCCGATGGGCACGCTCGCGCTCGGCCGCGTCGTCGACGAGCGCGGGCGCTGGCGCGGCGTCGACGGCGTGTGGGTCGCCGACGGCTCGCTGTTCCCGACGAGCCTGGGCGGCCCGCCGCAGCTCAGCATCTACGCCGCCGGGCACAAGGTCGCCGGCCACATCGTCGAGGCGATGCGTTGAAGCGCGCGCTCTTGCTGCTCGCCCTCTTGTCGGGCTCGTGCACCGGCCTGCGCGACGTGCTCACCCCCTACGCCCCGCATCCCGCCGAGGTCGAGGCGCTGCTCGCCGGGCAGGTGCCGCTCTCACACTACGACACCGCGCTCGTGCTCGGTTGTCCCGCGGCGCCCGACGGCACGGCGTCGCCGTGCGAGCGCTGCCGCGTCAAGTCGGCGGTGCGCCAGTATCGCCGCGGCGCGGTGGGCAAGATCGTCTTCTCGGGCGGCGCGGCGCACTCGCCCGCCGTCGAGGCCGACGTCATGGGCGACCTGGCGGTGCGCCGTGGCGTGCCGGCGAGCGACGTGCTGCGCGAAGGCCGCGCGCTGACCACCTGGCAGAACGTGCGCTTCTCGCTCGAGATCCTGCGCGCCCACGCACTGGTGACGGTGCTGGTGATCTCGACGGCCGATCACCTGCCGCGCGCGCGCCGCATCGCCCGCTTCTGGGGGCTCGACGATGCGCGCACGCGCTACTTGCCGTGCGATCGCGATCTGCCGCCCGATTCCGAGGCCGCGAATTGAGGCGCGGGAGCGCTCAGCCGCCGACGAATACGAAGGGGTAGCTGAACCTCTTCGGCCCCTCGGTGAACTTGCGGAAGGTCCAGCCCTTGGCGCGCGCCTGAATGCACGCGGGCAGCTTCGAGTCGGCGAACGCCGGCGCCTCGACGCTGACGTCGTGCACCGTGCCCGCCGGATCGATCTCGAGCGACACGATCGCCTTGCCGCTGCCGACGGTGCCGGCGCGCTCCTCGACCTCGTAGCAGCCCTTGACCGCCGGCAGGTTGCGCTTGATGACGCTGACGACCTCGACGTCCGGCAGCGGCCCCTTGACCACGTCGCCGAACAGCGCGCCCGCGTGCGGCGGATCCACGGCCCGGCGCACCTCGCCGAGCAGCCCCCCGCCCCGCTGCGACTCGATGTACGCCGGCTGCGCGGACGCCGTCGCCTGCTGCCATTTGGCGTCGAACTGAGGATCCGCCTGGGCCGCCGGCGCGAGCTTGTGGCAGCCGGCCACCAGCGCCACACACGCGATGAGGACTCGCTTCATCGTTACCCCCGTCGCTGAGTTTATCACGGCGCGGTCAGCGCTTGAACGGCGACGCGTCCTGCGCGTGGTGCACACGTCGCAGCACGAACACCCACAGGGCGAGCGACCCGGCGGCGACGGCGCCGTACATCCAGATCCCGCGCAGCGCCTGCAAGATGAAGTCGTAGGCGCCGTGAAACGCGACCGCGGCCAGAAGCGCGACGGCGATGAGCGCGCGGCCGCCGCCGAACTTGGCGCGGCCGAAGTAGAAGCCCATGACCGCGCCGAACAGCGCGTGCGCCGGCACGGCGAAGAGCGCGCGCAGAAGGCCGATGCCGAGCCCGTCGCGAGCCACGCACAGGACGTTCTCGACGGTGGCGAAGCCGAGCGCCAGCGCCACGCCGTAGACGACGCCGTCGAGCGGCTCGTCGAACTCGTTCCAGCGATAGATGAAGAGGAACGCGATCCACTTGGGCAGCTCCTCGCACACGGCGGCGAGCACGACGGCGTCGAAGGCGCGCGCCGCACAGGCCGCCGAGCGCCAGCCACTCGTCGCCGACGGCGCGCGCCAGCGCCCAGGACGCCGCGTAGGCGGGCACGGTCGCCAGAGCGCCCTTGGCGAACGCCAGCGCCACATGTCCGCGCGGCTCCGGCTCGTAGCGATCCTTGAGGTAGAAGAAGACGAGCAGGAAGAGCGACGGCGCCGCGCCGACGATGATGGCTATCGCGGCCGGTGCGTGAGGTACCACGTAACGCCCACTGACGCCGCCATCGCCGCCGCCAGAACGAGTCCGATCACCAGCGCGCCGATCGGGCCCTTCTTCGGCGTCGCTGCCGGCATCTCGCCGTCCCGCGGCAGGGCGGCCAGGCGCACGGTGCACTTGTCGGCGAGGAACGCCTTGAGCTTCTCGAGCAGCTCGTTGTACTGCACCCGGTTGAGCGGAATCTCGGCGCCCTTGAAGCGCTGCGCGTGCAGCAGCTTCAGATGCTCGAAGCTGCGCAGCTCGGCCCAGCTCTCGGCCTGGTTGGCGCTCCCGGCGACGATGGTGGTGCCGCCGCCCTCGGGGACGAGCTTGATGTGCTGGGTGGCCTGCTTGCCGCCCGCGGTCGACATGCCGTCGGGGGCGGCGAGCTCGACCCGGTAGGTGACCGGACCCTTGACGCGCTCCGCCTGGAACACGAAGTTGAAGGTCTCGGCCAGGCCGAGCGCCTGCATGGCGAACGCGGTGCGCTTCGGATCGGACATCGAGCCCCCTTGCCGCTCGATCTTACTATAGAAAGAGGGACCATGCCCAATCGACTCGCGAGCGAAACGTCGCCCTACCTCCGCCAGCACGCCGACAATCCCGTCGATTGGTACCCGTGGGGCGACGAGGCGCAGGCGCGAGCGCGGGCCGAGGACAAGCCGATCCTGCTTGTCGGTCGGCTACTCGGCCTGTCACTGGTGTCACGTGATGGCGCACGAGTCGTTCGAGGACGCGGAGATCGCGCGGCTGATGAACGAGCGCTTCGTCAGCGTCAAGGTCGACCGCGAGGAGATGCCCGACGTCGATCAGATCTACCAGCAGGCGCTGCAGCTCCAGGGCGAGCACGGCGGCTGGCCGCTGACGATGTTCCTGACGCCCGAGGGCGTGCCGTTCTTCGGCGGCACCTACTTCCCGACGCGCGACAGCCATGGGCGGCCGTCGTTCAAGCGCCTGTTGCTCGCGCTGTCGGAGGCGTGGAAGAACAAGCGCAGCGAGGTGCTCGACAACTCGCACCAATTCAGTGAAGGGCTGGCGCGCGCTCGCCGAGCACGGGCGCGCAGCCGGGGCGAGGCCAACGTCCTGCGTCGACTCGATAGAGCGCGCCGCGGCGAAGCTGGCGGTGCGCATCGATCGACGGCAAGGCGGCTTCGAGGGCGCGCCCAAGTTTCCCAATCCGAAGGCGATGGAGCTGATCCTGCGCGGCGCGCGGCGCTTGGGGCGCGCCAAGGATCCCGACGCCAGCGAGCTTTCGCGCGCGGTCACGCTGACGCTGGTCAAGATGGCCGAGGGCGGCATCTACGACCAGCTCGGCGGCGGCTTCGCGCGCTACTCGACCGACGCGCAGTGGCTGGTGCCGCACTTCGAGAAGATGCTCTACGACAACGCGCAGCTGCTCGTGCTCGACGCCGAGACCTGGCAGCTGACGCGCGAGCCGACGCTGCGAGCGGGTGGTGCGCGAGACGATCGCCTACCTGGAGCGTGATCTGCGGGCGCCCGAGGGCGGCTTCTACACCGCCGAGGACGCCGACTCCGAAGGCGTCGAGGGCAAGTTCTACGTCTGGACGCCGGACGAGGTGCGTGCGGCCGCGGGCGCGGCGGGGATCGATCCGAGCGCCGCCGACGTGTTCATGCGCTGCTACGACGTCAGCGACGAGGGCAACTGGAACGATCCGCACGGCCACGGCCCGGCGCACGCGAGCATCCTGCACGTCGTCGATCGCCCGCGCGGCGCCGACGAAGAGCGCATGGTCGCCGACGTCAAGGCGGTGCTGCTCGCGGCGCGGAGCCGGCGCGTGCGCCCGGGCCTCGACGACAAGGTGCTCGCCGGCAACAACGGCATGGCCATCGCCGGGCTCGCCGAGGCGGGACGCATCTTCGGCGAGGCCGCGTTCGTCGACGGCGCGCGCCGCACCGCCGAGTTCGTGCAGCAAGTACATGACCGAGTCGTCCCGCGGACGGCTGTTGCGCACCTTCAAGGCGGGCACGGCGAAGCTGCCGGGCACGCTCGACGATCACGCCCACGTGGTCGACGGCCTCATCGCGCTCTACGAGGCGAGCGGCGAGGCGCGCTGGCTCGAAGAGGCGCATCGGCTGACGCGGCTGTCGCTCGCGCTCTTCTGGGACGCGGGCGAGCGCTGCTTCTACATGACGGCGGCCGACGACCCGGGGCTGGTGCAGCGGCCGGTGTCGACGTTCGACTCGGCGGTGCCGTCGGGCATGAGCGTGACGGTCGAGAACCTGATCCGCCTCGGCGACGTCTGCGGCGAAAAGGAGTGGCTCGACATCGCCGAGGCGGCGCTGCACGCGCACTACGCGCGCGCGCTCGACAATCCGTTCGGCTTCGCCAACCTGCTCAACGCGCTCGACCTGTGGCTCGAGCGCCCGACGGAGATCGTGCTCGCGGGCGCCGACGTGACGGCGCTCGCGCGCGCCGTGGCGTCGGTCTACCTGCCGAATCGCATGATCGTGCGCGCCGCGACGGCGCCGCCGCTGGTCGGCGGGCTCGTCGAGGGCAAGGGCGCGGTCGACGGCGCCGCCACCGCCTACGTCTGCCGCGACTTCACCTGCGAGCGCCCGGACCGACCGACCCGCGCCGCGCTGCCGACCACCGCGCTGCAGCGGCGTGAACGACGCTACGCGGGGCCGATCGGCGCTCGAGCGCGCTCTCGCACATGAGCGAGCGGCTGCGAATTGTGGTGCTTGATGATCCGGTAGCCGATCGGGCCCGTCGACGGCCCCGTGACCGTCGTCGTGCCCCAGTGGAAGTTGTCGATGAGCGCCGACGAGTCGAGGATGTCGTCGCCCTCGTCGAAGATGACGAAGCGCAGCGTGAAGTCCTCGCCGCGGCGCGATCGGCGCCGTCGTCGATGAGCCAGCCCGTCGACCCGCCCGGGATGTTGCTGACGGTGTGGCCGCCCGCGGTCTCGTAGCCGGTGCCGGCGTTCGTCGACGCCGGCTGCTTGCAGTGCATGCGTCTGTCGCGTTCGAGTTGGCGTAGTCGTCGCAAATGGTGAAGAAGCCGCTGTTGACCGTGATCGGGTTCATCGTCGAGTCGAACGAGATGTTCGTGTCGGTCGGGATAGGTCGTTCGCGACTTCACGATGACGAGGAACTCGATCGTTGAACATGTCGCAGACGAACTCCGGGTACTCGCCGGAGAAGAACTGGAAGTCGAACGAGAACGAGTTGGCGTTCGTCGGCGCCTTGAGCTGCGAGCACGATCTCGGTGTAGTCGTGCACCGTGGTCGGCGGCGTCGGCCTGCGCGCGCAGTTGGATGCGCCCTTCAGGTTGGGCAGCGGATTGGGCGCGTGTGTTCATGGCCGCAGGTCGGTACCGTCCTGCGGGTTGACGAAGCCGGGGCCGCATCTCGTCGACGGCGATCGCCGCGTCGAGATGAAGCGCCATGTTGCGCGCCCTTGTGCGGCGTCCAGTTGCTGCCGAAGTGACGCCAGGATGTTGCGCGCCCGCGTGTCGTTGACGCCCATCGAATTGGCCGGCGTCCCGAACGTGGCGTTCTTCAAGAAGCGCGAATCGCAGACGTCCATCGCCTGCGCGATCGACGCCGCGTCGGTCTTGCCGACGAGGCGCTGTCGCCGCAGACGCTGTGATCGTCGACCATGCCGTCGCAGTCGTTGTCCTGCCCATGCCGTCGATCTCGATCGCGCCGGGGTTGATGTTCGGATCGCAGTCGTTGCAATCGCCCTGGGCCGGGCGTATAGCCGTCGCCGTCGGCGTCGGCGTTCGGATCGGTGCTGTTGCACGGTCCGCCGCCGCTGCCACTGCCGCCGCCGCCGGTGCCCGACCCGCCGCCGTTGTTGCCGTTGCTGCCGGTGCCGCCCCCATGGCGTGGGTCCGTAGCTCCACAGGCGACGAGCGACACAACCCCAACGACGAGCACGACCTTGCGCATCCGAACCTCCTACGAGAGTCCCAACGTAAGTGACGTGCACCACATCGGAGGGCCACTGCGACAGCGGCCCGCGCGCGGCTCCAACGTCGAGATTTCGAGAGCAACGGCAAGGACGTAGCCGTTCATGTATGGAACGATAGCACCAGGTGCGTGACCTGGATCAATAGCTAAATTGTACGCAGGTTTACCGACCTGTCGTAGCCAAACGTACACCGCGGATGCTCCCCAGCGGCTGTTTCCAGGCAGTTTGCTCCGCGACGCCGTGCGGCAGCGAGCCGCCCAGCTCGGCCAGAAAGACGTAGCGCGCCCGTGTCGTTCCCGAGGCGGTCGCGGCCAGCTCCCAGTAGCCGCGCATCGGCGCCACCCGCACCGCCCGCCCGGGCGGCGGGCCGCGATCGTTGGCGTCGCACCAGGTCATGACGAAGCGATCGCCGTCGCGCCGCCAGCGATAACGCAGCGTCCAATCGCGGTCGGAGATCGGCCACGGCAGATCGAACCGGAAGTAGACGACCGCCTCGTCGGCGCCGCGCGCGATGACCCGCAGGTCGGCGACGCGCGGCACCCACTTCTTGAGCGACGCGAAGTCGGTCAGGTGGGCGATGACGCGCTCGAGTGGGGCGGCGATCTCGCCTTCGCCCATGCCCCACGGCGCAGCGCGATCGGAGGGGGCGCGCGCGAGGGTCACGCCGTCGACGGTCTTGACCTTCTGCCACACGGCGGCGGCGGGCGCCGGCGGCCGCGGCAGCGCCAGCTCGCCGATGAGGTCGAGCGCGACCAGCGCGGCGATCGCGAGCATGCGCGGAGAGTATCAGAGAGAGCGCGACGGAACTACGGACGCGGGCCGCAGCCGGGAACCATCGTCGCCTGATAGGTGGTCGTCACCTTGGTAGTGCCGGTGTTCGTGGGCGGCGCCTGGCCGTTCCAGTAGTTGTTGCTGAGGTCGACGCCGGGGTTGACGGTGTTCGCGCCGGCGGGCGAGTAGGCGCCGCCGGTGCCGCCCGAGCCGTAGCCGATGAAGTTGTTCAGGTTGATCTTCGACGTCGCCGCCATGTCGGAGGCCATGAGGCCGTAGTTGGCGTCCTCGAGGATGTTGTGGTCGGCGAGCACGAGGCCCAGGGTCGCGATGTGCGTGGCGCAGTGAACGCCCGCGCTGCCGCCCACCATGTCGCCGTAGATATGCGAGTACTGCAGCGTCATGTTGCCCGAGTCGGCGACGACGGCGTCGCCGCCGGTGTGATGGAAGGTCGAGTCGGTGATGGTGACGGTGTCATTGGCGCCGGCGGTGATGATGAGGCCGCCCGAGCCGCCGGTGTCGACGGTGATGTGATCGAACGTCGCGGGCACCTGGATCGAGAGGCCGACGGAGCTGTAGTTCTGGATCTTCGAATGATCCATCGCGCACGTGGCGGCGCCCGTCGCGCAGGTGAGGCCGGTCGTCGGGTAGCTCATCGTCGCGTACGAGATCGTCGCGCTGCCGCCCGACTGCACCTGGATGCCGTCCCACGTGCCGGGCGTCGGGTTGGGCGTGAAGGTGACGCCGGTGGCGCTGGTGCCCTGCACCAGGATCGTGCCCTGCACGATGATCGCCTTGCCGGCGGCGATCTGCACCAGCGCGCCGTCGGCGATGGTGAGCGTGACGCCGGCATTGACGGTGACGTCGCCGCTCACCGTGATGGCGCCCGACCAGGTCTCGTCGGCGGTGAGCGGACCGGACTTGTCGGTGCCGACGCCGCCCGTGGTGCCGCCGCCGCCGCCGGAGCCGCCGGAGCCGGCGCTGCCGCCGCCCGAGCCGCCGGTGCCACCGCCGCCCGAGCCGGCGCTGCCGCCGCCGCCGCTACCCGGATCGTACGCGGTCGAGACGCAGCCGGAGACGACCAGGAGGAGACCGAACGCAAGGGCTCTTAGGCGCATGCCGCGTGCGTAATGCGAAGCTGGTACCACATCGGCCGGAGCGGCTTCGCCGCCTCATTCCGTAGTGTTACGGACCGGCACCGGAGGTCGCGCTGGGGAGTCCGCCCCCAGGTTGCGCCCGGCGGCCCCACCTGTCGGACCGCGGCCCGGCTACTGCGGCGCGACGTCGAACTTGTCGCGAATGTTGCCGGTCGCCTGATCGTAGACGGTGACGTAGATGCGATCGTCGGTGCCCTGCAGCGCCGTGCCGTAGCCGTTGTAGCTGGAGCCGGCCAGCGGCGCGCCGCCGATGCCCATCACGAGGGCGCGCGGATCGCTCGACTGCCGCTTATAGAGGTGCGAGTGGCCGGTGAGGAACAGCGTGTACTTGTGCTGGCGCACGAGATCGTAGATCTGCTGGAACTCGGGATGGTCGGTGTTGCCGTCGGGGTGGTGCTTGGTGACGAAGGTGTACTTGGCGTGCGCGTCGGCGTCGGTGAGGTTGGTGGTGAGCCAGCTCTGCTGCTCGGCGTTCCACGTGTCGTCGGCGACGACGAGGAAGACGGCCAGGCCGCTTCCGGTGTTGATGTCGAAGCGGTAGTACGGCTTGGCGGAGATCGGCTTGAGCGCGTCCATGAACGCGGTGTAGTTGGGATTGCTGCCGTAGGGATAGGTGCTGCACAGCATCGACGACTCGCCGGTGCACTCGTGGTTGCCCATGGTCAGAAAGACGGTCTTGCCGAGCAGCGCGGCAGCTTGCACGTAGAGGTTCATTTGATCGCGGGCGGCGGAGAAGTCGCTGCCGCAGTTGAACATGTGATCGCCCTGATCGACGGCGAACTGCACGCCGGCGGCCTGCATCTGCGTGAAGATGTTGCTGATGATCTGCGTCGGGTAGACGTCGCCGCACTGAGCCGGGCGGGTGTCGCCGGTGAAGCCGAAGAACAGGCGGTCGACGGTGCCGCCGGTGGGGCCGACCGGGCCGCCGACGGGAATGCCGCCGACGGGGTTGGGCACGCCGGCGAAGTCGGGCAGCGGCCCGCCGCCGTTGGGCACGCCGAGGTCGACGACGCCGGTCTGGTTGGGGCCGGGCGTCGACAGGCAGGACTCGTTGTCGGGGAAGCAGGTCATCACCACGGCACCGTTGGTGCCGGCCAGCGGCTGGCAGGAGAACCCCGTCGGGCAGGAGTCGCACGGCGCGCCGCAGAACTGCTGGCCCGAGGTGTCCTGGAAGCACGGGTTGCCGCCGCACTGCGCGTCGCTGTTGCAGTAGGCGCAGAGCAGGTTCGCCGCGCTGTCGCTGTGGCAGGCGCCGAGCGCGAGCGCCAGGGCTCCTACGATCAGAGTTCGCGTGAATGTCATACAATCCATTGATTGTCGCGGCTCCCGCGAAACCTTCAGATATTGTACCGACCGTGAGGCAGAGCTGGCGCGTCGACGACGACGAGGACGGGCTGACGCTGGCCGCGGTGGTGCGGCGCCGCCTGGGCGGCTCGGGCGAAGAGATCCCTTGGTCGCGTGCGCGCGGCCTGTGCACGCGCGGCAAGATCAGCGTCGACGGCGCGGCGGCGCTCGATCCGGCGGCGCGCGTGGGGCGCGGACAGACGATCGCGATCGACGAGCACGCACCGGTGCCGAGGCCGGAGGGGGCGGCGACCATCGTGTTCGAGGACGCGCACGTCGTGGTCATCGACAAGCCGGCCGGGATGTCGAGCGTGCCGTACGAGAAGCGCGAGCAGGGCACGGCGATGGACGCCATCCGCGCGGCGTGGCGGCACGCGGGGCGGAGCGCGACGACGTCGCCGCTGCACGTGGTCCACCGCATCGACAAGGAGACCTCGGGGCTGTTGGCGTTCGCCAAGACCAAGCTGGCCGAGCGGGCGCTGGCGACGCTGTTTCGCGCACACGACGTCGAGCGCACCTACTTGTGCGTCGCGCACGGGCGGGTGCGCGATCGGCGCATCGAGTCGATGCTGGTGACCGATCGCGGGGACGGGCTGCGCGGGTCGACGCGCCGGCCGGGGCAGGGCAAGCGCGCCGTGACCCACGTGCGCGTCGTCGAGGAGCTGCCGCTGGCGACGCTGTGCGAGGTCAAGCTGGAGACCGGCAAGACGCACCAGATCCGCATCCACCTGGCCGAGGATGGCCATCCGCTCGTCGGCGAGAAGGTCTACATCCGCGATCTGCTCAAGCGCGGGGAGGAGCCGCTGCCGTCGTCGCGCCTGTTGCTGCACGCGGCGACGCTGGGGTTCGCGCATCCGGTGACGAAGAAGCGGGTGCAGCTCACCTCCGCGTTGCCGGAGGACTTCACCGCCGAGGTGTCGCGACTGCGACGTCGGGGCAGGTGAGCGACGCGAACGAGACGCCGGTGTCGTCCTCTTCCTGCGCTTGCCAGGCGACGCCGATGGCGCTGCCGGCGACGGCGACGCGCAGGCGGTCGATCCCGCGGGGCGCGGCGGCGATGCGCGTCTCGTCGAGGAGCTGGCTCTGGACGACGAGGTTGCCGCAGGTGAGCTCGTCGCGGTGCTCCGGCGCCGCCGAAGCGGCGCCGTCGAGGTAGCAGAGCGCGGTGATGAACGGGCGGCGCGGGGCCGCGGCCGGCGCGTGGCCGTCCGTGATGCGCAATGGCGTGCCGCCCTCGAGCGGCGCCGACCAGATCCCCTCGGACGGGCGCTCCCAGACGAGCACGCCGGCGCCGATGCGCGGCTTGCCGCCGGGGCCGAGATCGAGGCGTCCTTCGAGGCGATCCTTGTCCAGCTTGCCGACGATGACGTGGGGGGCGTCGCCGACGGTCTCGGCCCACGCCACCACCGCCGGCGAGCGACCGCCGGACGCGAGCTCGACGGCGGGATCGGGGGCGGGCGCGCGGGTCAACGGCAGCGGCTTGCCGACGGCGCGCCCCTGGTGATCGAGGAAGCTGACGGCGAGCTGGTGCGGCGCGCCGCTGCCGTTCCCCCACGCCAGGGCCCAGCCGTCGTCGCGGGGCGCGACGTCGAGCGCGCGCGCCCCCGGCGCCACGATGACCGGCACGACGTCGCTCTTCGGCTTGCCCGTGCGATCGACCAGGCGCATCGCCAGCATCGGCGCCCCGTCGGGGCGCTGGGAGGACCACAGGACGACGAAGCCGTCGCCGTCGGGGGTGGCGGCGACGCGCGGCTCGGCGGCGCCGCGCGACAGGTCGGCCACCTCGATCGAAGAGCCGAGCGGCTGCGCGTCGGGGCCGAAGGTCTGCACGCGGATGCTGCGGTGGCCGGTCGTCTCCTCCCACGCGATGGCGAAGGCGTCGCCGGCGGCGGCGATCCACGGATGCAGCGCGCCGCGACCGGGCGCCGAGAGGCGGCGGACGACGTAGCCGCAGCGCGGCGGGGCCGGCGGCGGTGGCGGCGCAGCGACGCGCGCCACGGCGGCGACGGACGGTGGTGGAGCAACGGGCCGCACCACCTTTTGCGCGGGCGCGCAGGCGGCGAGCAGCCAAAGGACGAGGATCGATCGACGCACGGGCGACATTTTCGAGTTAGGCTTGGACGCTTGCAAGGGCCGACCGGGATGCCTCCGCAGATCGAGGTCGACAAGTTGGTCAAGGAATACCGCGTCCACGAGCGCGCCGCCGGCGCGTGGGCCTCGGTGCGCTCGCTGTTTCGCCGCCGCTATCGCGTCATGCGCGCCGTCGACGAGCTGTCGTTCAGCGTCGCTGCCGGCGAGCGCGTCGGCTTCCTCGGACCGAACGGGGCCGGCAAGACCACGACGCTCAAGGTGCTGTCGGGCCTGCTGCACCCGACCTCGGGCACCGTCCGCGTCGACGGCTTCGACCCGCGGCGGCGCGAGTTCGATTTTCTGCGCAGCATCACCCTGGTCATGGGGCAGAAGCAGCAGCTCTTGTGGGATCTGCCGCCCGGCGACACCTTCGCGATGAACCGCGCCATCTACGACATCCCCAAGCGCGACTTCGACGAGACCGTCACCGAGCTGACGCGGCTGCTCGAGCTGGGCGAGCTGGTCAGGCGGCCGACCCGGCAGCTGTCGCTCGGCGAGCGCATGAAGTGCGAGCTGGTCGCCGCCCTGCTCCACCGCCCGCGCGTCCTGTTTCTCGACGAGCCGACCATCGGGCTCGACGTGTCGATGCAGGCGACGTTGCGCCGCTTCATCCGCGACTACAACGAGCGCTTCGGCGCCACGGTGCTGCTCACGAGCCACTACATGGACGACGTGGCCGCGCTCTGCCCGCGCGTCGTGGTCATCGACAAAGGGCACCTGACCTAGGACGGCCCGCTCGGCGAGCTGGTGCGCAAGGTGCGGCCGCAGAAGCGCGTGGTCGTGCGCCTCCTGGACGGCAGGCAGGAGACGCACGACGTGCCGGCGGCCGAGTTGCAGCCGGCCATCACCCGGCTTTTGGCGCGGGGCGTGGCCGACCTGACCATCGAGGATCCGCCGCTCGAAGACGTGATGCGCGATCTGTTCAACGGCGACACGGGCAACGCGGCGTGAGCGCGGCCGCGCGACAACCGTGGGCGGCGACGCGACGCCTGCTGCGCACCTACCCGACGCTGTTGCGCATCGGGCTGGCCGAGGCGGTCGCCTATCGGGCCGAGTTCCTGGTGTGGATGCTGGCCACGACGATGCCGCTGGTCATGCTCGCGGTCATGTCGGCGATGGCGCGGGAGGCGCCGGTGGGCCGCTTCGACCAGCACGGCTTTGCCGCCTACTACCTCGTGACCCTGATCGTGCGCCAGACGACCGGCGCCTGGGTCGCCTGGGAGATGGTGCGCGAGATCAAGGAGGGCACGCTCGCGCTGCGCCTGCTCCGGCCCATCCACCCGCTGGCCAGCTACTCCGCCGACTCGCTGGCGGCGCTGCCGCTGCGCGCGCTCATCTCGCTACCGGTGGCGATCGTCGTCCTCGTCGTCGCCGAGGGCAAGGACCTGACGCACGATCCGGCCAACGTCGCCATCTTCGTAGCCTCGCTGGCGGGCGCTTGGCTTTTGAACTTCGCCGTCTCGTCGCTCATCGGCACGCTCGGGCTCTACATCGACAGCTCGCTGCAGGTCTGGGAGCTGTGGTTCGGCGGCTTCATGCTCTTCTCCGGCTATCTCATTCCGCTGTCGCTCTGCCCGCAGTGGATGCAGAAGGCGGCGCACCTGTTGCCGTTCGCGTCGCTGCTGGCGTTCCCCGTAGAGACGCTGATGGGGCTGCGCGATCGCCACCAGGCGCTCGTCGGGCTGGGCACGCAGCTCGGCTGGACCGCGCTCGGCTTCGTCGTGCTCCTCGTCGTCTGGAGGCGCGGGCTGCGACGCTTCGCCGCGTACGGCGGCTGATGCGCTACCTCCGCCTCTTCGGCGTGCAGCTGCGCGCCTCGGTGCAGGTGACGATGCAGTACCGCGCCGAGTTCTTCGTGGGGCTGTTCATGGCCCTGTTCTACGTCTTCTGGAACGTGGTGCCGATGTTCGTCTTGTGGACGCGGCGGTCGACGATCGCCGGCTGGACGCTCGAGGAGGCGGCGCTGGTGACGGCGTGGTTCACGCTCATGCGCGCCATCCTCGACGGCGCCGTGCAGCCGTCGTTGCAGGCGGTGATCGAGCACATCCGCAAGGGCACGCTCGACTTCGTGCTGCTCAAGCCCGCCGACGCGCAGTTCCTGGTGTCGACGGCGCGCTTCGAGGTGTTCAACTTCGTCGACGCGGCGGCGGCGGTGGCGCTGGCGGTGTGGGCGCTGCACCGGCTGCACCGCGTGCCCGCCGCCGGACAGCTGTTCACCGCGCTGGTGCTCACGGTCGCCGGCGCGGCGCTCCTGTACGCGCTGGCCATCCTGGTCATCTCGGCGGCGTTCTACGTGGTGCGGCTCGACAACCTGATCTACCTGTTCAACAGCGTCTTCGACGCCGCGCGCTGGCCGGCGTCGGTGTTTCGCGGCGTCTGGCGCGTGCTGTTCACCTTCGTGGTGCCGCTGGCGCTCATGACGACCTACCCGGCGCTGGCGCTGCTCGGGCGCCTCGGCGGCGGCACCGCCGCGCGCGCGCTCGGCGGCGCGCTCCTGTTCGTGCTGCTGGCGCGCGCCGTGTGGCGGCGGTCGATCGGACACTATCGATCGGCCTCCTCGTGAGGTACAATTGCCGCGTGGACCGCGACCGACGATTGATCTGCAAGGCGACCCTGGCGCTCGGCACCGCATCGCTCCTGCCCGCCTGCGGCAACGCCAGCCAGCGTGACCGCGATGTGTGACCCGAGCGCGCTCGGCGTCGGCAACGCTGCCGACATCCCCGTGGACGGCGCCGTCAACATCCCCACCGGACAGGCGCCGACGGGGACCTCGGTCTTCATCTGCCGCGACGCCGGCGGCTACTACGCGGTCGACGCCGGCTGCACCCACCTCGGCTGCGACGTCGCGCTCGCCAACGCGTCCGATCTGAAGAAGGGCTTCGCCTGCCCCTGCCACGGCGCGACCTACGACGCCAACGGGCTCAATCCGACGTCGCCCGCGCCGGCGCCGCTGACGCACTATCAGCTGTGTGCCGAGCCGTCGGGGGCGCTGGTGGTCGATTTCACGCAGCCGGTCGACGCCAAGGTGCGCCTCAAGATCTAGCTGCTACCCTGTCGTGGTGCGCGCGCTCCTTCTCGTCGCAATCGTCACCAGCGGCTGCTGGAGCGGCAACTATCTGGCCAAGCAGGGCGTCGGGCAGCTCAAGCTCTTGCGCGAGCGCCGCCGCATCGACGACGTGCTGCACGACGCCGCGGTCCCGGCCGAGACCAAGCGGCGCCTGACGCTGGCCCGGCAGGCGCGCGACTTCGGCGTCCACGTCCTCGGCCTGCGCGGCGGCGACGAGTTCACGCGCTTCGTCGATTCGCACGGCGCGCCGATCGCGTGGAACGTCACCGCCGCGAAGAAGGACAAGCTCGAGGCGCACCTCAACCGCTTCCCCATCGTCGGCGCCATCCCCTACCTCGGCTTCTTCGACGAGAAGGACGCGGTGCGCGAGGCGGCGCGGCTGCGCGCCGAGGATCTCGACGTCTACGTGCGCGCCGTCGCCGGCTACTCGACGCTCGGCATCACCTCCGATCCGATCTACTCGTCGATGCTCGACGGGCCCGACTCCCGCATCGTCGAGGTCACGCTGCACGAGATGACGCACGCGACGGTCTACCTGCCCGGCCACAGCGAGTGGAACGAGAGCCTCGCCACCGTCGTCGGCATCGAGGGCGCCGCGCAGTTCTTCGCCGCCCGCGGCGACTCGTCCCAGGTGGCCAAGCTGGAGAGCGACGCGCGCCGGCACGAGCAGGACGAGGAGGCGTTCTCGCGCTTTCTCGCCCCGGTGGTGCGCTCGCTCGAGTCGCTCTACGGCTCGGCGGCGCTGTCGCGCGAGGCCAAGCTGGAGCGGCGCCAGCGCATCTTCACCGCCGCGCGCGCCCGCTTCCGTGCGCTGTTTCCCACGCCGCCGGGCGCCAAGCCTGGCGTGTTCGCCACCGGTCCGCTCAACAACGCGGTGCTCTTGTCCTTCACCGTCTACCACAGCACGACGCCGGTGCAGCGCGCGCTGCTCGCCGCGCTCGGCGGCAACCTGCGCGCGTTCGTGGCGCTGTGCAAGCACGCCGTCGAGGACGAGCCCGATCCGCTGGCCTACCTCGCCTACATGCGGGCGAGGACGAAGTAGGCGTCGATCGGCTTGCCCAGGCGCGTGGCGGCGCCGATGATCACGGTCGACGACACGCGCCGGCAGAAGTCGTGCATGCCGCCGTAGACGAGCTTGGCGGTGCCGCCGGTGTTGGGCTTCACCGCCGGCCAGCCCTCGGGCGCCACCTGGGGCACGCGGGTGTAGTCGAACAGGATCTCGCGGGGGCGCTCGGGCGCCTGCACCGTCGTGAAGTAGCCGGGCCCGGTGACCCAGCGCGATCCCCGGATTGAAGTTGTAGCCCACCACGACGCCCGCCTGGCGGGCGAAGCGCTTCTCGAACTGCGTGAACATCGGCAGCGAGTTCTTGCCCGCCCAACGCACCGTGCCCCGCTCCGTCGCCGGGATCAGATCCTCCAGCGTGAACGCGGGCGCGTCGGCGCAGACCTCCCACAGCCGCCGCTGCTCGCTCTTTTTCAGCGCGCGCGACTGGCGCACGCGCTCGGCGCTGTCGAGCGCGTCGAGGTGCGCGGCCAGCTGCGCCTGGGTCGCGTCGGCGCGGGCGAGCAAATCGGCGAAGGTGGCGTTCGTGTTCGCAACGGCAACCATGCGCCGAAGCCTACTACATCTTGGTCAGCTGGAAATCGGTCGTGGTGGCCATGTTGCCGGTGACGATCACGGTCTTGGTCACCGGAAGGAAGCCCGGCGCCGACGCCGTCGCCTCCCAGGTGCCGGCCGGGACGTTGGTGAGGTTGTATTTCCCGTCGCTGCCGGTGGCAGTGGAGGTGAACAGTCCGCGGTTGAAGGTGACGCTGGCGCCGGCGATGGTCTGCGCGGTGCCCATGTTGATCCAACTAATTTGACCGTTGGCCGTGCCGTTCGTGGGGGTGGTGGTGGCGATCCACGCCTGGTAGTGCGCGATGGCCTTGGTCTGGTAGCCCTGGCGGTCGACCGTGACCATGTGCAGGACCCAGATGCCGTCGTCGAGGTTGGAGAGCTGCAGCTTCTGCTGCGTGGTCGGGATGAAGGTGCCGGTCGCCTGCGTCGGCTGCGTGTTGGCGTAGTGATCGAGCACGTAGCGCACGCCCTGGTAGTTCGAATCGGCCGTCGGCATCGACCACGTGAAGTAGGGATTGTGGTTCATCGACCAGGTGCCCTGCGTGTGCGTCGACGAGGTCAGGTTGGGCGCCGCGGTGTTGATGTTGATGCGATACGTCGACTCGACCAGGCCGATGTTCGACATGTTGTCTTCGGTGACGATGTGGAAGTAGTTGGCGCCCGACAGGAGCTTCGATGGGTCGATGGAATCGAGCTCGTTGGCCAAGAAGACGCCGCCATTGGTCGTGGTCGGCGGGTTGGAGGCGTTGCGATCGAACAGCACGTAGTAGCCGAGGCGCGTCGGATAGGGCTGGTTCCACGACAGCGCCACCGCGTTGAAGTCGTCGTTGTAGGTGAGCGTCGGATCGGGATGCGTCGTCGACGTGATGGTGATCGGCGGCAACAGTCCCTTGGTGAGGGTGCCGGTGATCGAGCCGTTGGTCGCCACCGACGCGCCGTAGAGGATCTTGACGCGGCCCGGGGCGCCGGCGCCGCCGAAGCCATAGCTGACGCTGCTGGTGACGCTGGCCGCGCCGGCGGCGGAGACGATGCCGGTGCCGACGATGTTGACGTTGTCCGACGCAAACAGGATGCCGCCGCCGGCGCCCGAGCCTGACGCGTAGTTGCCGCTGACGACGCCGGGGGCGCCATCGGCGGAGACGCGGCCGGCGATGGTCACGGAGTCCGAGGCGATGAGCTGGAGCACGCCACCGCCCAGCCCGCCGGCGGCGCCCGACGACGAGTTGCCGCCGCGGCCGCCGCGCGCGACCGCGGAGTCGGTGGTGCTGCCGAACTGCGGCCCGCCGGAGCAGTAGGTGCTGTAGGCCAGGCCGCCGGCCGTCGCGTAGCCACCGCCGCAGCCGCCGTAGTAGGCGCTGGTCGCGGCATCGCCGGCCGTCCCGCTGCCCGACGGGTTCGCCTGAATCGTGCCGCCCTGATCGACGGCGATGGTCTTGGCGCGGATGGTCAGGCCGCTGTTGGTGATGAGCTTGGCGTTCGCCATGACCTCGACGGCGCCGGCGACGACGACCGTGCCGTCCAGCGTCGTGTCGGTCGAGATCGTCAGCGACGACAGGATGCAGGTCGCCGAGGTGGCGTCGCAGCCGGTGGCGCCGCACGACGACGACACCGTCCACGCGGTGCCCGCCGCGTCGCAGGTCTCGACGTTGGCGCCGTTGCATCGCTGAGCGCCGGGCGTGCAGCCGCCGGTGCACAGGCCGTTGCTGCAGGCGACGGCGCAGTTCGACGACCACAGCCAGGCCGAGCCGGCCGAGTTGCAGATCTCGACGGCGTTGGCGTTGCAGCGATAGGCGCCCGGGGTGCAGTTGACGGTGTTGATGCACATGCCGGCGTTGCAGCCGAACGCGCAGGAGGCGGTCTGCGTCCAGGCGCCGTTGACGCACGACTCGATGTCGCCGATGGCGCTGCAGCGCTTGGCGCCGTTGGTGCACGTGATGCACTGGTTGGCGCTGCAACTACCGCCGCCGGGGCACAGCTGCGCCAGCGACCAGTCACGGCAGCCCGAAGCCTGCACGTCGCAGGTCTGCAGCGAGTCGGCGGCGGCGCAGCGCTTGTCGCCGGCCGCGCATTGATCGGTGCAGGAGGTGACGCAGTTGCCTCCCGAGCACACCTTGCCGCTGGCGCACGGAATCGGGTCGGACCAGTCGCGGCAGCCCGACGGCTTGAGCTCGCACGTCTGCACGCCCGAGCCCGAGCACTGGTTGGCGCCCGGCGCGCAGCGATCGGTGCAGGCGGCGACACAGGCGCCGCCCGAGCAGACCATGCCGTTGGGGCACGCGGTCACCGTCGGTGACCAGTCGTTGCAGCCCGACGCGCCGCCGATGCAGGTCCGGAAGCCGGCGCCCGAGCAGTAGGTGGCGCCGAGCATGCACTGCGAGCTGCAGGCGGCGCCGCACTGGCCGCCGGAGCAGACCTCGGGCGCGGTGCAGGCGGCGGGCGCCGACCAGACGCCGCAGCCGCTCGGATCGGCGGCGCAGGTGCGCACGCCGTTGCCGTCGCACGAGGCGGCGCCGATGGAGCAGCCGGTGGGGCAGTTGGGGCCGTTGCCGCCGGTGCCGCCCATGTCGTCGGTGCCGCCGCCGCCGCCCGAGCCGCCGCCGCCCGAGCCGCCGCCGCCGGCCCCCATGTCGCCGCTCTGGGCGCCGGGGCGACCGACGATGGGAGCGCAGCCGAGGACGAGGGCGAAAAGACCGAGCGGAAGCGCGCGGGCGAGGGTCATGGCCGATAGGTACGGAGTTGCCGGCGAAATCTTGCGCGCGGAACTTCGGGCGTCGAGCGGCTTCGGACCGGCTGCGGAGCGCCGAAGGAGCCGCGCTGCCCGCCTTCACCAAGCAACTGACCCGCCGGTCAGTTGTGCTATGGTGCGCGCATGCTCCCCGTCGAAGAGGCGCGCAGGAACCCATTCGCCCCCGACCTCATGAAGGGCCGCACCGCCATCGTCACCGGCGGCGGCACCGGCATCGGCCGCGCCACCGCCGTCGAGCTCCTGGCGCTGGGCGCGCGCGTGGCCATCGGCAGCCGCAAGCCCGAGCACCTCGAGCCGACGGTGCGGGAGCTGTCACCGCTCGGCGAGGTCATCGCCCTGCCCTGCGACATCCGCGAGCCGGAGTCGGTCGCGCAGTTCGTGAGCGGCGTGCTCACGCGCCTCGGCGGGGTCGACCTGTTCGTCAACAACGCCGGCGGGCAGTTCCCGTCGACGGCGGAGCAGCTCACGCCGCGCGGCTTCGACGCGGTCGTGCGCAACAACCTGAACGGCACCTTCTACATGACGCGCGAGGTGGCCGTGCGCGCCATGATCCCGGCGCGCGCGGGCGCCATCGTCAACGTCATCGCCAACATCGCGCGCGGCTTTCCCGGCATGGTGCACACCGGCGCCGCCCGCGCCGGCGTCGAGAACATGACCAAGACGCTCGCCGTCGAGTGGGCGCAGTTCGACGTGCGCGTCAACGCGGTGGCGCCCGGGATCATCCAGTCGTCGGGGATCGCGCAGTACCCGCCGGAGCTGGTGCAGGCGGGCGGGCGCGCACGCCGCAAAAGCGCATCGGCACCGTCGAGGAGGTGGCCCACGCCATCGTCTACCTGGCGTCGCCGGCGGCCGCCTTCGTCACCGGTGCGACGCTGCACATCGACGGCGGCGCGTCGCTGTGGGGCGACACCTGGCTCATCCCCGAGCGCGACGGCGGAGCGAAGTGATGGGCGCGGCGCGCGCCGGCTACCTGCTCTTGCGCATCACCGTGGCGGCGCTGCTGTGCATCCACGGCGCGACGCGCGTGTACAAGCACGACGTGGGCGGCTTCGGCCACTTTTTGGCCAGCCAGCACGTGCCGCTGGCGCACGTGGTGGCGTGGGTGCTGTCGCTCGTGGAGGTCGCCGGCACCGTCGCGCTCGCCGCCGGCTTCGCGGTCATCCCGCTGTGCCTGTGGTTCGCCGCCGAGCTCGCCGTCGGCATCGTGATGGTGCACGCCCACGCCGGCTGGTTCGTGGTCGGCGGCGGCACCGGCGGCATGGAGTACAGCGTGCTGCTCATCGCGGCCCTTTTGACGATCGCGCTGCAGCGCCGTGGCGGCGCCGCCTAGAACCGGGTGCGCGGCGGCTGAAGCGCCGTCATGCGCAGGTCGGCCACGAGGTCGGCGGGCGGCGGGGGCAGGTCGGACATCGTCGCCAAATCGATGCGCGCCAGGTAGCGCTTCGCCGTCTCGTCGAGCGGCTGGGTGGCGCGCGCATACTGCTCCTCCTCCCACGAGCCGCGCCCCATGGAGGGGATGCTGTCGATGAGGCGAATGCGCAGCCGCCGCGCCTCCTCGAGCGTGCGCCGCGCCTCGGCGTAGTCGCACAGGTGGTAGCTGATGACGCCGTAGTTGGTCAGCGCCACCACGTCGCGCCCGTTGGCCGCCACCGCATGCGCCAAGAGCTTGCGCGCCGCCGAGTATTGGTGCCGGTGAACCTGGATGACCGCCAGGTTGTTCCACACCGGGCTCCAGTCGAGCCCGAGCGCGAGCACCTCTTTGTAGAGCGACTCGGCGCGCGGCTCGTCGTGCCCGAGCTGTGCGGCGATCGCCTGGCGAAAGGCGGCATCAGCGCGATGTTCCCGAGCCAACGGCGCACAACCGACGAGGATCGAGAGCGCCAGCAAGGCCAACCGCTTGCGCATACCCCATTGTAGCATCGCGGCGGCGACTGCGGTATGTCTCTCGTCGATGACGCTCGGGCTCCTCCTCCCGCTGCGCCCGCTCGACGCCTCTATCGACGGATTCCGCAACGACGCCCTGTTCAACACCACCGCCGTCATGGTGTCGGTGCTGTTCGTGATCGTCTGCGGCATCCTGGTCTGGTCGATCGCCATGCACCGGCAAGGCCGCCATCGTGCCAGCTACGAGCGCGGCATCGGCCGGCGCCATCTGGTCTTCACCGCCCTCATCACCGCCGTCGTCTTCGTCGGCGTGGACGGCACGCTCCTGGTCGACAGCTACCTCGATCTCGATCAGGTGCTGTGGAGATTCCCGGGCCCCGATGCCCATCCGCTCGAGGTCGAGGTCTGGGCGCAGCAGTGGGCGTGGAACGTGCGCTACGCCGGCCCCGACGGCAAGTTCGGCACGCCCGACGACGTCGTCACGCTCAACGAGATGCACGTCCCCGTCGGCCGGGCCGTCGTCGTGCAGCTTGAAGTCGAAGGACGTGGTCCACTCGTTCTACCTGCCCAACTTCCGCATCAAGCAGGACGCCGTGCCCGGCGCCGAGACCCGCCTCTGGTTCGCAGGCCAGGACGCTCGGCAGCTACGAGATCGGCTGCGCGCAGCACTGCGGCGTCAACCACTACAAGATGCGCGGGCGGCTCACCGTCGAGCAGCACGGCCGGATTCGACGCCTGGATGCGCGCCGCCGCCGAGGTCGCGCGCAAGGCCTACGACGAGGACGACGTCGACGCGCACTGGGGCTGGCCATGGATCGTGAGCCGCCTGTTCAGCCGCGACCACAAGGTCATCGCGAAGCAGTTCCTCTGGCTCGGGCCTCGTCTTCCTCGCTCGTCGGCGGCCTGATGGCGATGGTGATCCGCTGGCAGCTGGCCTACCCGGGCGCCCGGTGCCGGTGGTCGGCAAGCTGCTGTTCGGCCGTCGGGCGGCGTGATCTCGCCGGTCGCGCTACACGACGCTCTTCACGATGCACGGCACGATCATGATCTTCTTCGCGATCACGCCGATCCTGATCGGCGCGCTTCGGCAACTTCTGCATCCCGCTGCATGATCGGCGCGCGCGACATGGCGTTCCCGACGCTCAACATGCTCGTCGTTCTGGACCATGTCGTCGCCTCGCGACGGCCGTCGCTGACCGCGTCGTTCTTCGTGCCGCTCGGGCCGCGCCGAGGCCGGCTGGACCGCCTACCCGCCGCTCTCGACGCACGTCGGCACGCCCGGCGCCGGGCCAGACGCTGTGGGTCGTCGCCGCTCTTCCTCACCGGCGCGTCGACGATCATGGGCGCCGTCAACTACATCACCACGGTGATCCGCGCTGCGCGCGCCCGGCATGACGCTACTTCCGCATGCCGCTCACGGTCTGGGGCCTCTGGCTGACCGCGATCCTGAACGCGCTGTTCGTGCCGGTGCTCGGGCGTCGGCGATGCTGCTGCTCTTCTTCGACCGCGTGCTTCGGCACGCAGTTCTTCGTCGCCGGCGCGGCGGTCCGGCGCCGGCGGCGATCCGATCCTCTTCCAGCACCTGTTCTGGATCTTCGGCCACCCCGAGGTCTACATCCTCATCCTGCCGGCCTGGGGCATCGTCGGCGACCTGCTCTCGTTCTTCGCGCGCAAGCCGGCGTTCGGCTACCGGGTCACGGTGCTGCGCGATGATCGCGGTGACGGTGCTGTCGGCGGTGGTCTACGGCCACCACATGTTCGTCACCGGCGTGAGCCCGCTGCTCGGCGCAGAGCTTCATGCTGCTCACGATGATCATCTCGCGTCGCCGGCCGATGATGCTCTTCCTCAACTGGCTGCACACGCTCTGGCGGGCGCGATCCGGCTGACGACGCCGATGCTGTTCTGCGCTCGGCGTGGTCTTCGTCTTCGGCGTCGGCGGGCTCACCGGCCTCTACCTGGCCGACATCACCGCCGACATCTACCTGCACGACACCTTCTTCGTGGTCGGGCACTTCCACCTGATCATGGCGGCGGCGCTGTTCCTGGCGCTCGTTCGCGGCGATCTACTTCTGGTTCCCCAAGATGTTCGGCCGGATGATGAACGAGACGCTCGGCAAGCTGCACTTCTGGCTCACGTTCCTGCCGCTGATCGTCGTCTTCGGCGGCATGCTGCTCGTCGGCTACGCGGGCATGCAGCGGCGCCTCTACGACCCGTCGGTCTACGACTTCCTCCAGCCGCTGCATGCCGCTGAACCGCGCGCATCATCGCACGCGGCCTTCTGCTGCGGCGCCGGCGCAGCTCGTCTTCGTCGTGAACTTCTTCTGGAGCCTGTGCGCGCGGCGCGCGCGGCGGCCGACAACCCGTGGGAGGTCGGGCACGCTCGAGTGGACCGTCGCCTCGCCGCCGCCGCACCACAACTTCGACGTCATCCCGACCGTGCTGCACGGCCCGCACGAGTTCAACCATCCGCAGCTGGTCGACAAGGACTGGCTCGGGCAGGCGGAGGCGCTGCCGGGAGAGCGGCCGTGACCGCGGCGTCGCCGGGCTCGAAGAGCGAGCGCACCTCGTTCATCGGCATGGCGGTCTTCCTCGGCGGCTGGACCATGCTCTTTTGCGCGCTGCTGTTCGTCTGGGCCGACGTGCGCATCACCGCGGGCGCCTGGCCGCCCGACGGCGAGCCGCGCGCGCCGCTCGCCTACCCCGTCGTCGCCACGCTGCTCATCGCCGCGTCGTCGTGGATGCTGGTGCGCCGCCGGATCGGGGCGACGGTGGCGCTGGGCGCCGCCTTCATCGCCGTGCAGCTGGCCGGCTGGGTCGCGCTGTGGCGGCTCGGGCGTCACGCCGTCGTCGGGCCGCTACGGCTCGCTCCTCTACACCTTCTGCGCGCTGCACGCGCTCCACGTCGTGGTCGGCCTCGCGGGCCTGGTGCTGGCGCGCGCCTCGTCCTCGTCGGGGCAGCGCAACTGGCGCCTGTTCTGGCACTTCGTGGGCGCGGTCTGGCTGGTGCTCTTCTCGGTGCTCTATCTGGCCGGCTGCAGCGACCAGCGGTCGCCGGAGCACGGCCGCGTCGCCTACGAGCAGTATTGCCGCCCGTGCCACGGCGAAAGCGGCGACGGCAAGGGCTACTCGTCGCCCGGCTTGCGCCCGCCGCCGCGCGACTTCACGCAGGCGCTGTTCAAGTTCGGCCACACCCAGACCCCGTCGTCGCTGCCGCCGGACAGCGAGCTCGAGCGCATCGTGCGTCGCGGCCTCAACGGCACCGCCATGCTGCCCTGGGGCGTCTCCGACGACGAGCTGGCCGGCGTGGTGCAGTACCTCAAGACCTTCTCGCCGCGCTGGCGCACCGACCCACAGGGACAGCCAATCGTAACCTCGCCCGATCCGTTCGGCGAGGCGCAGGCCGCCCAGGCGGTCGCGCACGGCGACGAGGTCTTCCACGCGACCGCGCAGTGCGCCAAGTGCCACGATCATCCCGAGCTCAAGCAGACCGAGTTCTGCCTGCGCTGGAAGCCGGGCTGGAAGACCCTCGACGATCGCGAATGCGCGCTGCCGGTCACCGAGCTGCCGCCCGACCTCGCCTGCGATCCGCTGCGCACCGTCTTTGCCGGCAGCGAGCTGGTCGATCTCTACCGCACGATCGCCTCTGGCGTCGGCGGCACCACCATGCTGCGGTGGCAGGGCGCGCTGCCCGAGCGGGACATCTGGGCCCTCTCGTACTACGTGCGCTCGCTGCGCGGCAGGGCCGGTCAGACCGGCTGCAGGGTGTCGCGCACCGGCCAGTAGCCCTCGGACACGTAGGCGCCCGACTCCTCCATCAGCTCGCGCACATCGCTACCGTCGGCGGGCAAGTCGACGAGCAGCACGGCGCTCCCCTTTTGCACCAGCGCCAGGTAGCGCATGCGCATGTGCGGGCGCACCGCGCGCGGGTAGCGCTGCCCGCCGAGCCAGCCGCCGAGCGCCACGCCGAACACCGCGCCGGCGACGAGCGAGACTACGGCGTAGAGCCATGAGTGCGTCAGCGAGCGCGTGACGTACGTGAAGATGAGCCCGACGGCGAGCCCCCACACGGTCGCGCGCAGCCACGGTGAGCGCTCCTCGACCACGACCGTCTCGATCGGCACGCCGTCGGGGCCGGGCAGGAACAGCCGGATGCTGCCGGAGACGCCGCTGAGCTCGCGCAGCCGTTCCGAGGCGCGCAGGGCCGCCTGGGGATCGCGAAAGACGCCGGTCAGCGTGGTGCGCATGCCTCCGGACGGGAGCAAGCCGCGGGCCGCATCAGGCGCCGTCGCGGTGCGCCCGCCACACCAGCGTGGCGACGACGGCGCCGATGGCGATGGGCGCGGTGACGAACGCCGCCACCAGCTTCCAGATCGTCGGCGCCACCTGCGTGGCGCACATCGGGCACATCACGGGCGGATCCCCTGTTGCAGCGCGTCGGCGACCAGCGCCACGGTGAAGAGGATCGGCAGCGCCAGTGGCAGCATGAAGACCAGCTTCACCGCACGCGGCTCGCGGCGCAAGCGCATGGGAAAGGCGACGACGGCGGCGAACCCGGCGGCGGCGGCGAGACCGAGCACGACCAGTCCGACGCCGTGCGCCCGCGGTGCCAGGTAGAAGAGCACGAACAGGACGATCCAGACGGCGTCGAGGAACTGCCAGAACAGCGCGACCAGGCGCGGCGCCTCGCCGCGGCGGGCGATGGCGACGACCGCCAGCAGAATGACACCGACGAGCACGTGCAGCCCGTGCCAGCCGGTGACGGCGAAGAAGCACGAGGCGGCGCGGTCGGTCGAAAACCCGATGCCGTGGCGCGCGAGCGTGGCGAACTCGTACGCCTGCAGCCCGAGGAAGGCGAGGCCCAGGGCCAGCGTCGCCACGACGCGGCGGCGGGCCATCGTCAGCGACGAGGCGGTGAGCGCACAGGTGGCCAAAAGGGCGAGCGGCAGGTCCAGCCGCGCGGCGGCATCGGGCCACGCCTCGGCGCGCGCGCGCAGCACCGCGCAGGCGATGAGGAGCGCGCCGAAGGACATCGCGTCGGTCACGAGAAAGACCCACATGCCGAAGCGCGCGAGCGGCTCGGCATCGGGCTCGCCGCCGGCCCGCGCGACGACGCGCTCCGCGGCGCCCTCCGCCACGCCACTGTCGACGAGGGAGCTCATACCGCGTCACAATATCATCACCATGTAGGTTGCGCCTGAGGTAAAATCACCGACGGGGGAACCCGCGCGTCGATGGCTCAGGGCAAGGACGAGGCACCGAAGGAGCTGCCGCCGCTGTTCGACGGCAGCGAGGCCGACACGATCCGTGGCTCGGCCGCCGATCTGCTCGCCGCCGACGCCGCCCGAGAAGCCGCCTCCGCCGACAAAGAGGAGAAGGACATCGGCCGCATCGACACCGATCGGCAGAAGATGCCGTCGGCGGTGATGCCACGCCCGCTGGACACCGACGAGCTGCGCCGCGAGCTCTCGGACGGCGGCTTCTCGCGCATCGACACGCTGCCCGACGGCTTCGCCGACATCTTGAAGCGTCGCTCGCTGCAGCCGGGCGATGTGGTCGGCGAGCGCTACAAGCTGCTCGAGGTGCTCGGCGGCGGCGCCATGGGGTACGTCTTCACCGCCGAGAACCGCGCCATCGGCTCGACGGTGGCGATCAAGGTGCTCAAGCCGGAGCTGCTCGCCAATCCCGAGTTCCGCCAGCGCTTCCAGTACGAGGCGCAGGCGGTGGGATCGATCGAGCACCCGAACGTGGCCCGCTTCCTCGATGTGATCATCGGCGATCCCACCTTCCTCGTCATGGAGTTCGTGCCCGGCGAGACGCTGGCGACGGTGCTGGCGCGCGAGAAGGCGATGTCGATTCAGCGTGCGGCGCACATCGCGACGCGCCTGGCCTGGGGGCTCGACGCCGCGCATGCCGCCGGCATCATCCATCGCGATCTGAAGCCGGCCAACGTCATCTTGACCGCCGATCGGGAGGTGGGCGAGACGCCGAAGCTGATCGACTTCGGCCTGGCGAAGATCGCCGCCGTCGCCGGCACCGAGCAGCTGACGCGCACCGGACAGATCATCGGCACGCCCTCGTACATGTCGCCCGAGCAGATCTCCGGGCGTGACGTCGACGCCCGCAGTGACGTCTATGCGCTCGCCTGCCTGCTCTACGAGATGATCTCCGGGCGGCCGCCGTTCACCGGCAGCGACGACGTGCAGACGCTCTATCGCCAACTGCACGAGCCCCCCGAGCCGCTCTCGCTCAACGCCGCCAACATCCCCGCCGCGCTCGACCGGGTCATCAATCGAGCGCTCGCCAAGAGCCCGCACGATCGCTACGGCTCGATGCAGGAGCTGGCGCGCGCGCTCAACGCCGCCGTCGAGAAGCGGCGCGGCGTCGCCAGCGAGCACACGCTGCAGACGACGATCACGGGCGGCCACCGCTCGCCGCTGCCGCTGGCCGCCGCCTTCGTATTCGGCGTGGCGCTGACCGCCGGCGCGTGGGCCTGGCGCGGTGCGCACACCGCGCACGCGACGGCGCCGCTGATGCCGGCGCCGACCGCAGCCGGCGGGACCATCATCGTCGCCTCCGATCCCTCGGGCGCGCACGTCGAGGTCGACGGCGCCTCCGTCACCGAGACGACGCCGACGGCGATCCGCGGCGTCGCGCCCGGCATGCACGTGGTGCGCGTCACGGCCCAGGGGCGTACCGCCGTCGAGCAGCACGCGCGCGTCGGCACCGGCGAGCGCGCGCTCGTGCAGCTGACGCTGCCGCCGGCGAGCCGTCGCGTGCGCCTGGAGACCGTGCCGTCGGGCGCGTCGATCTACGTCAACGGCGTCCTGCAGAGCGGCGCGACGCCGCAGGAGCTCACGGTCGCCGACGACGAGTTCTACCAGCTCGCCGTCGGGAAGAGCGGCTTCGAGATCACCCAACACGCGCTCACCCCGGACGACCACGAGCCGGTGGTGACGGTGAACCTGGTGCCCGAGAAGGCCGAGCGCGGCACGCTGCTGCTCGACAGCGACATCGTGGCCGAGGTATGGGTCGACGGCGAGGACTCGGGCTTCGTCAGCCCGACGATGTTCCGCCTGCCCGCCGGGGAGCACACGGTGCAGCTGCGCGACTCCGACGAGGCCAAGTCGGCGACGGCGCACGTGCACATCAAGATCGGCCGCGCGACGCAGCTCTCGCTCAAGGGCTCGCGTGTCCCCTAGGCTGCCGCGGCTCGCCGCGTTGCTCGTGCTCCTGGCCGCGGTGAGCGCGGTCGCGGGTGAACCGATCGTGCTGCGCGTCGGCACTGCCGCCCCCGACGGCACCGGGTGGGCGCGCGAGTTCCACGCCTTCGCCCGCTACGTCGAAGCCGAAGCCAAAGGCGCCCTGCGCATCAAGGTCTACTTCAACTCCGTCGCCGGCGACGAGCTCGAGATGGGCGAGCGCGTGCGCAAGGGCCAGCTCGACGGCGTCGCCTCGGGCCACTTCCTCTGCCAGGCGGTCGCGCCCTCGATGCGCGTCTTGCGCATCCCCGGCGTCTTCGAGAGCCGCGACGAGGCGCGCGACGTGGTCACGCGCCTGCAGTCGACCATCGAAGACGAGGCGGCCAAGAACGGCTTCGTCATCCTCGGCGCCGCCGGGCTGGGGCCCGACATCTTCTTCACACGCGACCCCGTGCGCTCACTCGAGGACCTGCGCCGCCTCAAGCTGTGGCGCTGGGACCTCGACGACGTGGGCATCTCCACCTCGCGCGAGATGGGCATGACGGTCGTGCCGATGGGCCTGGGCGACGCGCGCCGCGCCTACGACGACAAGCGGATCGACGGCTTCATCGCGGCCCCGTCGGCGGCGCTGGCGTTCCAGTGGTCGTCGGCGGCGAGCTACGTGACCGACCTGCACGCGGGCTACCTCTACGGCTGCCTGGCCTTCGGCGAGCGCCAGTTCCAGCGGCTGCCGCTCGAGCTGCAGGGGGCGCTGCGCGCGGGCGCGGCGCGCATGCTCGTCGGCATCGACGAGCTCGGCCGCCGGCAAGACGAGCAGCTCCTCAGCGGGCTGTTCGCCAAGCAGGGCCTCAAGAGCGTGCCCGTGTCGCCGGCGTTCCGCGCGGAGTTCTTCGCGGCGGCGAAGCGGGCGCGCGGTCACATCGCCAATCGGTTGGTGCCGCAGCCGCTGCTGGAGCGGGTGCTGCGCATGCTGGCGGACTACCGCATCGAGCATCCGCGGCGCTGAGCGCGCGCCTCGCTGGGGCGGGCTGCCAGGCGCACTGCCGTTCACATCGGCCGAGTCGTAGCGGGCCGGCTTTGGCCGCGGAGGTCGCGAGGCGCCTGATTCTACGTCGAAGTCGCGCCTGTACATCGCACCAGGCGTCGAGCGGAGGTAGCAAGGGGCGATGCCGGCGGCGTAGAGGGCGCGGTCGCGCGCAGCGCGACATGAACGCGCCCGATGGAGGCGCACGCCGCCGCGAAGCGGCGGCGACTGCGCCGGCTTCCGACGCCGGCAGCGCCCCTTGCTACCTCCGCGGCCCAGGCCGGCCCGTTACGACTCGGCCAAAGTGAACGGCCGTGGCCCTAGGCGACGGAGACGGCGGAATAGTCGGTGACCGAGATCGACGCGTACGACTGATGCGCGAGCGAGACCTGCGATCCCGACGCCATCGGCTCGGTGGGCATACGCGCGAACGGGCCGGAGCGCCGCTTCGCCGTTGGCGGCGTCGCCGGAGCGCGCGGCACCAGCGGCTGCAGCCCTTTGTCGGCGTTGGCCGGCCGCGACTGCGGCACCAGGGTCCAGCCGTACGTGCCGCCACGCCAGGCCGCCACGACCGCGCCGGCGCCGTTGCACACGCTCACCGCCGACTCGGAGCAGTACTCGTCGCCGGCGCGACGCATCATCGTCGCCAGCACCAGCGCCGCGGCTTCCGTCTCCGCCACGCTGGTGTACTCGCATCCACCCCGCTTCCGCTGCGTCACCGTAAACGGCATGTTCGGTTATCGACGATTTGAACACGAAGTTGCGTGTGCATCTGTTACCTCCCTGACACTCGTTTCTCCCGCCGGCCAAGCCGCGCCAACGTCACGCGTTTCCGACGGTGGCGCGCGAAAAATAATTTTCGCGCCGCCACGCGTCAGAGCCGCTTGTTCAGGTGGGTGGTTGAGCGCGATCTACAGCGGGTTGTCGGCGCAGCAGCGGAAGCCCACGTCAGTGTTGACGAACGACGCCTTCTGGATGTCGAAGTCGAACTCGCAGGTGTCGCCGCCCGAGGAGGTCGTGCTGAAGTTGCCGCCGCGGAGCTTGTTGTAGATGAACTTCCAGGTCAGGCCCGACTCGGCCACGGCGGCGCCGTCCGCGATGGTGGCCCCCGTGGCCGGCGCTACGGCGACGATGTCGAAGGTGCCGTTGTTGCCCTTGGTCGAGCCGGAGATGATGATCTGCGCGCCCACGTCGCTCGCGTAGATGTTCGTCAGCCCACCGACGGTGGACTGCCCGCCCGACGAGGCCGTCAGGGTGGCCGCGCTGCCCGACTTGAGCACCACCGGCGTCGAGGTCCACTCCTGCAGGTTGCCGCTCAGGTCGTGCGCGCGCCCATTGGCGGTGTAGTCGACGTAGCACTGGTTGGCCGCGCCGGCCGAGCCGATTGAGCCGGTCGGCCACGCGCCCGAGCCGACGCAGATCGAGCCGACGCAGGTGAAGCCCGGGCTGCAGTCGGCGTCGGCGGTGCAGGTGCACTGGCCGCTGCCGTTGCAGGTGTTGGGGCTGCAATCCGCGGGGCAGGTCGAGCCCACGCACACGCCGCCCGTGCAGCTCCGACCGCCGGTGCAGTCAGTGTTGCTGATGCAGTGGCACTCGCCGGTGGCGGCGCAGGTAATCGGAGCGCACTGCGCGGGGCAGACCGAGCCGGTGCACACGCCGCTGGCGCAGCTGCCGACCGCGCCACCGCAGTCGGTGTCGCTGCTGCAGGTGCACTGGTTCTGCGCGTTGCAGGTCTTGACGCACGCCTTTGCGCTCGGGTTGCAGCGCTGCTCGGCTTCGGCGCTGTCGTTGCAGACCTGGGACTGATAGGTCGTCGGCGACACCGACATCGACCAGTGGGTGCTCGCGGCGACGTTGCCGTCGCACGTCTGCTGCCACTCCCACGCCGAGCAGACGCGCAGCGGGGCGCCGGCGCTGTCCTTGACCCCGGCGCAGGCGGCTTGCGCCTGCTCGAGGGTCACGTTCGCCCAGGGTAGGACGCCATAGTTGGAGCAGGCGCGACTCGACAGCGATCCCGGCGATACCGCGGTCGCGTCAGGGCGCGACGCCTCGTACGCATACACATAGACGGTGTGCGCCCCCTGACCGGTGAACGGATCGGCCCCGACGGCGACCGTCGCGACCGGATCGTGCCAACCCTTGAAGGTCGTCGCGCCGACGGTGTAGTCGGTCCGCTCGTCGACGAGGCCGTTGCAGTCGTCGTCCTTGCCGTTGCACTTCTCGTCGGTGGCCTTGCTCGGATCACCGTTCGCTCCGATGACCACGGCGCCGTTCGAGCACTGCTCCGCCGTGTGGCCCGCGTTGCAGCTGTAGCTGCCGGTGAGCTGGCAGACGCCCTGGCCGCCCGAGCACGCCTTGGCCGTGCGCGGGTTGTTGCAGCCGGCGCCGTTGACCGCGACGTCCGGGTAGTTCTCGTCGCAGGCGCCGTTGCAGTTGTTGTCCAGGTTGTCGCACTCGGCCTCGGTCGCGGTCAGGTTGCCCATGCCGTCGACGTCGACGCCGGCGCCATAGGTGCACTTCCAGCCGGACGCGCCGCTGCAGGCGACGGTGTTGGTGGTGCCGGCGCAAACGCCCTTGGTGGAGCAGATCTGCGGCGCCGTCAGGCCGTCGTCGATGCAGCCGTTACAGTCGTTGTCGACGCCGTCGCAGGTCTCGGGCGTGTTGTTCGCCTGCCCGCACTTGTAGTAGCAGCCGATGCCCGGGGTCGACTGCGTCGAGTCGCGCTGCCCGCTGGCGCTGACGGTGCAGTTGGTCGGCGTCGCCGGGCTCTGGTTGGTCTTCGGCACCCAGGCCCAGCCCGGGTCGCACGCGGCGATGGCGCAGCTGCCCTTGCTGTCACCCGCGGCCAGGCGGCAGATGTTCGGACCGTGCGGCAGGGCGCAGGGCGTAGCGCCGGCACATTGGCCGCAGTGGTTCGGATCGATGTCGTAGCGCGGCATCTGGTGGCCCGCGTCCTGCCAGGTGGCGGTGAACGGATCGTCGACGCTGCCGTTGCAGTCGTCGTCGAGCGGCAGGCCGAGCGGGTTCGACGCCGTCACCGTGTTGCAGATCTCGGGCGAGGGGCCGACCGAGCCCGTGCAGACCAGGCCGCCGCCGCTGCACTTGAGCGTGCCGGCGAGGCAGACGCCCTTGCCGCAAGTGGTGGCGTCCTGGCAGAGCTTGCCCGGCGCGCCGTCGGGGCAGGCGCCGTTGAGGCCGGGATCGGTCAGGTTGTCGTCGGCGACGAAATCGCAGTCGTCGTCGATGCCGTTGCACGTCTCGACCGGGAAGGTGCAGGCGCCGTTCGGGTTGCAGTCGTTGCCCGTCGTCGTGGCCGGCTTGGGGCAGTGGTACTCGCAGCCGGTGGTGTTGATCGTCGATAGCGGTCCATTGTGGCGGTAGGTCTGGTGCACGCCGTTGCTGTCGTTGCCGTTGAAGCAGGCGACGACGGCGCACTGGCCGCGGCCGTTGGTGCCGGTCCCTTGACACGCCATCACCGAGCCCGGCCCGAGGCTGCACACGGTGCCGCACTGACCGCAGTCGGCGAGCAGCTTGTCGTACTTCGGCATCTGCTTGGCGGCGTCGAACCAGGTGGTGGTGAACCCTTCGTCGACCTGACCGTCGCAGTTGTTGTCCTTGCCGTCGCAGATCTCGGTGGCAGGCGTGGTCGGCGTGCAGACGTACTCGCAGCCGTTGGACGGATCGCCGTCGAGATCGATGTAGCCCGGCTGGCAGCCGTTCTCCTTGCACGTCGGCATGCCGCCGTCGAAGCCGCCGACGCACTGGCCGAACGCGTGCGGGAACTTGCACTCGTTGCCGCAGGCGCCGCAGTTCTTGGGATCGCCGATCAGCTTGCTCGGACTGACGTCGTCGATGATCGCCGTTGCAGTCGTTGTCGATGCCGTCGCAGATCTCGAGGCCGCCGTTGGTCGGCGCGCAGGGGCCGCCCGAGCCGATCATGTCCGGCCCGGTCGTGGCATGCCGTCCTGGCCGCCATCGACCAGGACGGGGGTCATGTCCTCGGGCGTGATCACGCCGTTGCCCGAGTCCTTGCAGTTGAGGCAGTACGGGTTCGACTTGCAGCCGCTGGCCGCGACCAGCAGCAGCGCGCCGAGGAGCAGCTTCTTCATCGGCGAACCTCCGCCCCGCGCCGCCGTCGGAACATAAGCGCGCCCGCCACCAGGAAGAGCCAGGCCAGCGACGACGAGGTCTGCCGCGCGCCGCCGCCGACGGCGCAGCCGAAGCCGCCGCCGCCCGCGCCGACGATCTGATCCTTCGGCGACGCCGGGTTGGTCTCGCAGGTGGCGCTGCAGTCCGGCGCCAGCTTGCAGTGCGTGTCCTCGGGGCAGTGCAGGTTCTCGCACTGGTCGGCGACGCATTCGCCGCCGCAGCAGGCCTGGCCGATGTTGCAGCCGAACTGGCACTGGTTCTCGACGCACACGCCGACGCCGTTATCGACCTGACAGACCTGGCCCTCGACACAGGGCGTGTGTGCGCACGGATCGGGCACGCACTGGCCCATCGAGCAGTACTGGCCATTCGGGCACGGGCCGGCGCAGCTGCCCACGCAGACGCCGTTCTGGCAGAACTGATTGCTGTCGCACATCACGTTGGCGCACGGATCGGGCTGGCAGGCGAACATGTTGGTGCCGGTGGAGACGCAGATCTCGCCGTCGGGGCAGCCCTGGGTGCGGCACGAGCCGTCGACGCACGCGCCGAACTTGCAGATGTAGCCCGTCGGGCAGGTGACGGTGGTGCAGGGATCGACGCAGCTCGCCTTGCCCTGCGCGTCGAGCTGGCAGGTGTCGCCGAGCGGGCAGGTGATCTGCGCGCAGGCGTCAGGCACGCAGCAGCCGTTGTGGGTGCCGCCGACATCGCAGGAGTTGGTGTTCATGTTGCACGCGTATCCGCCCGGGCAGGGGAACTCGCCCGCCTGGCACGGCGCGACGCAGTTGCCCTGGTAGCACTGGAATCCCGTCGGGCAGTTGCCGTTGGTGTTGGGGTTGCCGGTGCAGTCGGTCGAGATGCCGTTGCACTGGTTCGGCATGGGGCCGACCGCGCCCTGGCACTCGATCATGCCGGCGACGCACACGGTGACGCCCGCCTTGCACGGCGGCTTGTCCACCGGCGGCATCGGCACCATGCAGGCCACGCCGACGCCCGGCAGCGGGTTGACCGCCAGGGGCGGCATGTTGTCGTCGATGAGGCCGTTGCAGTTGTCGTCCTTGCCGTTGCAGGTCTCCATGACCGGACCGACGGTCTGCACGCACTGCGGCACGGTGTTGCCGGCCACGCACTGCAGCACCGCCTTGCAGCTCGCCGCCGGTGTAGATGCCGGTGCCGGTGCACGGGCTGCCGACGCCGGGCACGTCGTCGATCGCGCCGTCGCAGTCGTCATCGATGCCGTCGCAGATCTCGGTGGTCTTGGCGATCGAGCCGACGCAGGTCTTGGTGCCCGCCTGGCACATGCCGGGCTGCTTGCACTGCCACGTGCCGCGCTTGCAGCGGCTGCCGCTGCCGGTGTTGTCGCAGTCGCCGAGGTTGCCGGTCGAGCAGCAGTCGGTGCCGACCCAGGCGTCCTGCGGGTTGTCGTCGATGCAGGAGTTGCAGTCGTTATCGAGACCGTCGCAGAACTCGGTCGACGGCGCGATCAGGCCCTGGCAGGCGCCGTAGGTCGGCGTCGCGTTCGGGCAGGTCTTGCCCGCGGGCCAGCCGGCGGGGCAGCGGCGGCGAGCCGGGACCAATCGGGGTCGTCAAGCACTGCTCGATGCCGTGGTGGCACACGCCGACGCCGTCCTTGCCCGGAGGCAAGGTGTTGACGCCATCGGTGAAGCAGGCGAGCGGAGGTCCGTCGTTGGCGACGCCGTTACAGTTGTCGTCGGTGCCGTCGCAGGCGTCGACTCCCGGCGTCGGATAGGGCGGGTTGCCCGACTTGCACCAGATCTTGTCGGTGGTGCCGTCGAGGGTGCAGGTCGAGGGCGACCCGTTGGGGTTCGAGATCGGCCGAGCAGCACACCGTGACGCCGCCGGCGCAGTCGCCGACGTTGTTGCCGCACGACAGGCCGGTGTCGACCAGGTGGTCGTCGATGATGCCGTCGCAGTCGTCGTCGCAGTTGTTGCAGGTCTCGATGAACGGCGCCTTGGCGCAGGCGGGGCAGCTCGACATACAGCAGCTTCCCGGCGTCGAGCCGCCGCAGTTGTCGATGATGCCGTCGCAGTCGTCGTCGAGGCCGTTGCAGGTCTCGATGCCCTTGCAGATGTCGACGGCCCACTTGACGTTGTCGCTGCCGACGCCGCCGGCGTTGACGTAGGAGATCGTGGTGGCGCCGATGGCGCTGATCGTGAAGCTGCCATTGTTGCCGGCGCTGGCGCCGCCGAGCACGAAGATGGTGGCGCCGACGACGAGGCCGTTGGTGGCGCCGGCCGGGACGGTGAGCGTCACGACCTTGGTCCCGCCGTTGAACGCGGTGGTGGCGCTGCCCTGCGTCGGCGGCACGGCGTAGTCGACCGTGGAGGCGTCGGGGGTGACGACGCCGGCATTGGTCACGTCGACGGTGTTGGCGGTGACGGCGGTGATGACGAAGCCGCCGTTGTTGGCGACCTTGTTCGAGCCGGAGACGAACAGGATCTGGCCGACATTGCCCGCGACCAGGCCGGGCGCGTTCGACAGGCGCATCGTCGTGCCCGACGGGTTCGTGATGGTGGCGCCGGCGTGCGTCGTGCAAACCGGCGTCACGCAGACCTGGTTCAGGTGATCGGCCGAGCAGGCGTAGGTGCCGGTGGCGAGGCACTGCCCCTGCAGCCCGTTGTCGCAGCTCGACGCCGGGTGTGGGTTGCTGCAGCTCGAGCCGTCGGCCGCGGGGTTGGTGACGGCGACGCCGGGGAAGTTCTCGTCGCACTGCCCGTTGCAGTTGTCATCGATGCCGTTGCACTTTTCGACGAGCACCGAGCTGGAGACGATGTCGGCGAGCGCCGCCTCGATGTCCTGCTGCGAGTTGGCGAAGCGGGCCGCGTTGGTGCCACCGGCCTTCGCCATGGCGTCGAGCGGGCCGGCGCCGCCGCCGGAGTTCGACGCCAGACCGATGATGTAGACCTTGTTGAGGACCTTGGCTCCGGAGACCGTGGCGGCGACGAAGCCGGCCGCGGCGGCGATGGGGCCCTGGGTGGTGTCGCCGCTGGTGGCGTTGTCGCAGGTGTCGGCGCCGTCGGTGATCTGGACCAGCACATAGGGGCGGCACTGCGACTTGCTGTCGCTGCCGATCACGCTCTGGTACCAGGCGGTAGCGCTGCGGGCGGCGCCGGCCGAGCGGCGTGCTGCCGTTGGCGCGCAGCTCGGGGTTGGGGTTGGCGGCGGTGAAGATCTCGATGCCATCGACGTACGGCAGGACGGCGGTCGAGGCCTGCGTCGCCGGATCGACGACGACCGTGCCGCCGTCCGAGCGGCAGCCCTTGTTGTAGTAGCAGACGTTGGCGGTGCAGGTGGTAGTGAACGTCTGGCCCATGTAGGTTCCCGGGCAGCTGAATCCGCCACCGCACTTGCACGCCTTGGCCGCGCTGCCGGCCAGGGCGGCGCACGAGCCGACCGCTCCGCCGCAGTCGGCGTCGGTGTAGCAGACCAGCGCCGTCTTGCAGACGCCGCCGGTGCCCCCGTTGTCGGTGCCGCAGGAGCCGGCGAAGGTGAGCGGCACGTCGTCGTTCTGATAGCTGCAGCTGTTGCGCTGCCGGGTGTCGGTGTTGCCATAGTCGGCGCCGGTCTTACAGAGGTTGCTGTCCGTGCCGCAGACGTTGCCGACGCAGAACTGATCGAGGCGGCAGTCGCCGTCGTTGGTGCAGGGGCAGGTGCCGGGGTTCCCCGAGCAGGTCTTGCCGCTGGCGCAGCGACTGCTGTTGCCGGCGCAGTTGTACGCGGTGAACGAGCCGCCGGTCGCGCACACCGAGCCGGAGAAGCGCATCAGGCCCCATTCGATGTCGCCCGAGCCGTTGACCACGCTGGCGACGGCCTGCTTGGCGGCGTACATGCGGCTGTTGATGCCGTCGTACGAGCTCAGCGCCGCCGGCGGCGCCGTGCAGCTGACGGTTCCCAGCTCCTGGCCGACGTACAGCGACAGGTTCTTGTCGACCGAGAAGTCGCGGGTCAGGACGTTGTCCGAGTAGTAGGTCGAGCCGTCGCCGCCCGTCGTATTCTGGTCGTTGAAGTGCTCCGACATCGACCCGGACGTGTCGACCATGAGGAGCACGCGCGGCTTGATCTGGTTGATCTGCGCGTTCGCGGCAGACCCGGCCAGCAGCACACCTCCGACAACGAGGCCGATGGATACAGCGCGCATGCTCATTCTCCCTTGTTCCCGTCGTTGTTCTTCTGCTCGGGCGCGGCGTCGCCGCCACCTTCATCGCCAGCCGGCTTCTTCTCGGGCTTGGCCTCTTCGATGATGTGGAACTCGACGCGGCGGTTGGCTTCACGCCCCGCGCGGGTCCTGTTGTCGGCGATCGGCACGGTCGGGCCGTAGCCGCCCGAGATCATTCGCGCCGGATCGACGTTCTTCTTGATGAGGTAGGTGCGCACCGACTCCGCGCGCTCCTTGGACAGCTGGATGTTGTGGTCCATGTCGCCCTGCGAGTCGGTGTGGCCCTGGATCTCGACCTTGATCTCGGTGTGGCCGCGGAGGATCTGCGCCACCTGATCGAGCAGCGCGAAGCTGACCGGCTTGATGGTGGCCTTGTTCGTGTCGAAGAAGACCTTGTCCATGATCACGATCTGGTGCTTCTGCAGGTCGATCTTGGCCTTCGCCGGCGGGCCCGCGTCGGGGCAGCCGTCCTCGTCCTGATAGCCGTTGATGGTCTCGGGCTCGTTCGGGCACTTGTCCACCTTGTCGGGGACGCCGTCCTTGTCGTTGTCCGGATCGGGGCAGCCGTCGTCGTCCTGGTAGCCGTCCATGTCCTCGGGCTCGTTCGGGCACTGGTCGAAGTCGTCCGGGATCCCGTCGTTGTCGTTGTCGGGATCGGGGCAGCCGTCGGCGTCCTCGAAGCCGTCCTTGTCCTCGGGGTCGTTCGGGCACTTGTCGACGCTGTCGGGGATGCCGTCGCCGTCGGTGTCGGTCTTCGACGCCGGGCAGCCGTCGTTGGGCTTGGGCGGCTTGTGATCCTCGGGGTCGTTCGGGCAGGCGTCGTGCAGGTCGTCGATGCCGTCCTTGTCGTTGTCCGGCTCCGGGCAGCCGTCGTCGTCCTGGAACTGGTCGAAGTCCTCCGCCTGGTTCGGACACTTGTCCTGGGCGTCGGGGATGGTGTCGCCGTCGTTGTCGGGATCGGGGCAGCCGTCGTCGTCCTTGAAGCCGTCCTTGTCCTCGGGCTGATCGGGGCACTGGTCGACCTGGTCGGGGATGCCGTCGTGATCGCGGTCGCTGAAGTTCGGCGCCCAGGTGGCGCCGACAAAGACGCGCGGCTCGGGCGAGCCGAGGCCGGCGACGATGCCGGTGCCGATGCCGGCGTGCAGCGTCAGCCCGTAACGGACCATGACCTTGGCGGAGAGATCGATCTCGAGCGGGTTGTCGTTGATGTCGGTGATCGAGTTCTTGGCGGCGCCGTTGCCGACGGTGAGCGAGTCGATCGAGTTGGAGTGGCCGAACACCTCGGCGACGAGCGTGATGCGCTTGGCGATCGGTCCCACGGCGAACGCGCCGCCGTAGGTCAGCTGCTGGCCGATGATCGTCGAGAAGAACTGCGAGACGTGGGCGCGCCAGAGAAAGCCGACGAACACGCCGACGCGCCACAAAGGGTTCTCCCAGCCGAACAGGAGGCGCGGCTCGCCCGAGAAGCCGGTGAAGTTCTTCTCGCCGCCGAAGCGCTTGTCGCTGCCGAAGGGGAAGCCCTGCCAGTAGCTGATGGCGACCTCGGCGCCCTGCTCCTTGCCGAAGATGCGCGCCTTCAAGTGCAGGCGCGGATCGCCGAGCGCGAACGCCGACGGCGGGGCGATGTGGGTGCCGTCCGGCGGCGGGTTGGCGTCGTCGAAGCTCTGGCCGTTCTGGTACAGCGTCATCGGCCACGACACGGCCAGCTGGAAGCGATCGAACAGGCCGATGCCGGCCCACACGTCCGAGGCGACGACGTTCTGGAGCAGGTTGGCGCGCACCGAGGTCGTCTGCCCCTTGATCGCGTCGTAGTTGAAGATCGAAAACTCGTTGCGCGCCCAGTTGAGCGTGAGGCCGAGGCCGTAGGCCTTGTGGCGCAGCGGCACCGCCGACTCGACGGTGATGAACTCGTCGGGGCCGGGCGCCACATGGAAGATCTGCGGCGAGAACGAACGGTCCTGCTGCGCGTGAGCGATACGCGGATGCACCAAGGCTAGAAGGGCCGCCGCCGTCATCGAAGCCAGCGCCGCCCCTCGTGGGCGAAGGCGAATCTGAGTCATAGGATGCGATATCGTAACGTTCAGAGATGTTTGCTGTAAACAAGATTCGTATGGGGAAATACGTCCCAAACCGTGACGCAGCGTGCCTTTGCCGGCGGCAGTGTTGGCCGGACGACAGTCGGCTTGGGGTAGACTGCGGCCCGTGCCGACCTGCCCGACCTGCGGCGACCCCCTCGACGCGGCGGCGCGCTTCTGCCCGAAGGACGGCACCACGGTAAGGCCCGAGCCCGTCGCCGCGCCGCAGCCGGCGGTCGCCGGCGAGCTGTTCTCCCGGCGACGATCTGGGCACCCGGCCGCTGGCGCCGGCCAAGCAGGCCAAGGCCCCCGCCGACGATCCGCTGGTGGGCGCGACCATCGACGGGCGCTACCGCATCGCCGAGCGGCTGGGGCAAGGCGGCGTCGGCGCCGTCTATCGCGGCGAGCACGTCGAGACCAAGCGGCTCGTCGCCGTCAAGGTGCTGCACGCGGTCTTCGCCGGCACCGACGAGTTCCATCGCCGCTTCGAGCGCGAGGCGCAGGCGGCGAGCAAGCTGACGCACCCGTCGTGCGTGAGCGTCATCGACTTCGGGCGGGTCGAGCGCGTCGAGCCGGTGGCGGCCGGCGCGCGCCTGCTCGGCATCCCGTATCTGGTGATGGAGTTCGTGCGCGGCGAGTCGCTGGCCGAGCGCCTCGCCAGGCCGATGGCGCCGGCCGAGGCGGTGGTGATCGCGCGCGGCGTAGCGTCGGCGCTCAGGCACGCGCACGGGCTCGGCATCGTGCACCGCGACATCAAGCCGGCGAACGTCATGCTCGTCGAGGGCGGCGGCACCGGCCTGGTGGTCAAGCTGCTCGACTTCGGGCTGGCGAAGATGATCGGCGAAGACTCGGCGGCGAACGAGCCGCTGACCCAGGCGGGGATGGTGTTCGGCACGCCGGGCTATCTCAGCCCCGAGCAGGCGTCGGGGCACGCCGCCGACGCGCGCAGCGACGTGTACGCGCTCGGCGTCGTGCTCTACGAGATGGTCGTGGGGCGGCGGCCGTTCGTGCGCCAGGATCCGCTCGACGTCGTGCGCGATCACCTGCAGACGCTGCCGCCGCCGCCGCGCGCCGTCGGGGCGCAGATCTCGCCGGAGCTGGAGGCGGCGATCTTGAAGGCGCTGGCGAAGGATCCCAAGGGGCGCTGGCAGACGGCGGAGGAGCTCTCGACGGCGCTGGCGGCGGTGCCCGAGGTGAGCGGCGCCACCTCGCAGCCGATGCCGGTGGCGGCGCCGGCGCCGCCGAAGCGGAACTTCGTGCCGTGGCTCGTCGCCGGTGGCGTGGCGCTCGGGCTCGTGATCGTGGTGCTGACGGCGACGAGGAAGAAGGCAGCGCCGATCATCGCCGTCGCGCCGCCGCCCCCGGCCCGGGGAGCGCGACCCCGACCTCGCCGGTGCCCGAGAGCGCGCAGCGCCACCTGGCGCAGGCGATCGACTACCAGCGCAAGCTGTGGTGCTCGGACGCGCTCGAGGAGCTGGACAAGGCGCTGCGCGACGATCCCGGGCTGAGCGACGACGTCTCGCTGCAGCGGGTGGCGATCGCCTGCCTGACCCCCAAGACGCGCGAGCGTGCGGCGCGCCTGCTGGTGGAGCGCGTGGGTCCCGGCGCGCGCGCGGAGCTGGAGCGCGCAGCGACGGACGGCGCCAACTCCGAGGTGCGCAAGGGCGCACGCGCGGCGCTCGACCGCCTGCCCCGCTGAGAGCCCGAGGTGCGGCGCTTCGACGATCGTGGCGCCGTTGCCAAGTCGCGCGATCTCGCTAGACTCTTTCGGTGCACCGAATCCTGCTCTACAAGACCGGCGAGACCGATCCAACGCTGGTTCCCCACATCGGCGACTACGAAGCCTGGTTCGCTCGCGTGCTCGGCGCCGACGCCACGCTCGAGGTCCACCGCGCGTTCGAAAAGCCGCAGCACAAGCTCGCCGGCTACGACGGCCTCGTGATCACCGGCTCGCCCCGCTCGCTCGTCGACGGCGAGATCGAGCCCTGGATGGATGACGCTGCCGCTTTCGTGCGCGCCGCGGACGACGTGGGCCTGCCGGTGCTCGGCGTCTGCTTCGGCCACCAGCTGGTCGGCTACGCCTACGGCGGGCGCGTGCGCACCAACCCGGGCGGCTGGGAGGTCGGCACCGTCGAGGTCGAGCTCACCGACGAGGGCGCGCGCGATCCGCTGTTCGCGGGCCTGCCGCGGCGCATCCGCGTCAACCAGTCGCACCGCGACGAGGTGGAAACGCTCGGCCCGATGACGCGCCTGCTGGCCGGCAGCGCCCACACCGCGCACCAGGCGATCGCCGTCGGCGACCACGTGCGTGGCGTGCAGTTCCATCCCGAGATGAACGCGCCGGTCATCCAGCGCATCATCGCGCACCGCCGCCCCATCCTCGCCGGCGATGCCGCGCGCCTGGGCCGCGCCGACTACTGCGTCGACTCGCTCATCGCCGGGGCCGGCGACACCCCCGACGCCGAGCGGGTGCTGCGCAACTTCGTCGTCGAGCTGGTGGGCAGGGCTACCGCGGCAGCCTGAGCCAGACGTCGAACCCGAGCTCGGCGTGGAACCCGAGCTTGCGGTACATGTCCTTCGGTGAATCCTCGGCGCGGGCGATCAAGTAGACCAGATCGGCGCCGGCGGCCTGGGCGCGCTCGACCGAGTCGATGACCAGCGAACGGCCGACGCCGCGGCGGCGCGCCTCGGGCAGTGTGCCCACGGAGAAGATGCTGGCGACGCCGCGGTGCAGGGCGAGCCCGACGGTGCCGACGACGCGGCGATCGCGCTCGGCGACGAAGAGATCGAGGGCGCCGCGCTCGCCCTTGGCGCGCATCGAGCCCACGATCTCCATCGACACCGAGGGCGCGTACCAGGCCTCCTCGCGGTTCATGCGATCCATGGCGAAGGCGAACGCGTCCCACGGCGCCTCGTCGGGCACGCGGCGCAGGACGACGCCGGGGGCGCGCGGCCGCAACAGCGGCCCGTCGATGGTCATGGCGATCAGGCGATCGCGCACGAAGCCGCGCCGGCGCAACAGCGGCGCCAGCGCCTCGGGCACGTCGGCGCCGTCGAGCGTGAGCTGCAGGTGGCGGGCACCGACGGCGCGCAGCGGCTGCGCGAAGACCTCGATCGCCTCGTCGAGCGTCTCCTCGTCGAGGCGCGCGCGCCGCACCAGGTTGGCGTCGTAGACGTGCGGGAAGGCCGCCTGACGGATGACGCGGCCGAAGCGCGTCGGGATGACCTCGGCGCCGGCCTCGGCCAGCGCGTCCTCGGCGAGCGAGATGCGGTCGGCGACGGAAGAGGCGGCGGCCAGCACGTTCGGATTCTGTGTGTCCGGGGTCCCGTCGTCAAGTGCGGGCCTGTCGTCCACGCCCTACGATCGCGCCGGACGTGTGGACGACCGGCGACAGCGCGAGTGGCCGAACCCGCCGCAATCACACGGCTGCTCGCCCGGCACGGCCGCTGCTATCTGCGACCGCGATGCGCACCTGCAGATGCGTAACGCTCGTCGCTGCGCTGCTAGCCGGCCCGCCGGCCTTCGCGCAATCGGTGTGGACCGCGCCGTCGACGCAGAAGATCCGCCCCGGCGACGCCGCCGGTAGCGGCGCGGGCGCCACGCTCGAAGCGGCGCGCAACGAGTTCGAGGCGTTCCATGTCGTCATCAACGGCGGTGGCGCCGGCGCCAAGGCGGTCACCGTCGCGGCCGGGCCGCTCGCCGGCCCTGACGGCGCGGTGATCGACGACGCGCGGGTCTTCCGCGAAGGCATGTACCACGTGGCCACGGTGTCGAACGTGCAGGGCACCGCCGGCCCCTGGCCCGACGCGATGATCCCCGCCGTCGACGAGATCGACCACCAGACGCGCAACGCCTTCCCCGTCGACGTCCCCATCGACCAGCAGCAGCCGGTGTTCGTCGAGTACCACGTGCCCGCGGGAGCCGCGGCCGGCTGGTACACGGGCACGGTGCAGGTCACCGGCGGCGTCAGCGCCGAGATCCCCGTCAAGCTGTACGTGCACGCCTTTTCACTGCCGTCGACGTCGAGCCTGGCGTCGGCGTACGGCATGGGCTGGGACGACCCCTGCACCGCGCACTACGGCGGCTATCCGCAGTGCGGCGGTGACGCCGGCGTCGCCGCGCTCAACAACAAGTACACCCGCTTCGCCCTCGACCATCGCATCTCCCTGTCCGACGTCGTGTACACGGGGCCGGCGCAAAACGCCGACGGCAGCTACGACTGGGCGTCGTGGGACGCGCTATACGGCCCGATGCTGGATGGCGGGATGGGCGGCCAGCTCATCGGCGCCAAGCTCACGGAGGTGCGCTACACGTGGACCGCCGACCAGGCGCACTACGCCGAGTGGGCCAAGCACTTTCGCGACAAGGGCTGGTTCAGCCGCACGTTCGACTACAGCTGCGACGAGCCGCCCAACGGCTGCTCGTGGACGAGCATCAACGCGCGCACGGCGATGGTGCACGCGGCCGATCCGCAGTTCCGCACGCTGGTGACGACGCAGCTCGCCCCGGCCACCGACAACGGCGTCCTGGCCGGGATCGACGTGCTGGTGCCGACGGTGGGCCTGCTCGATCCCATGCCGCCTGCGACCAACACGCGCGCCGGGTACGACGCCTTCCTCGCCGTCTCGACGCAGAAGCGGCTGTGGATGTACCAGTCGTGCGACTCGGACGGGTGCAACGGGATCGGGGATGCCTCGATGTCGGGCTGGCCGTCGCACATGATTGACGCCCCAGCGGCGCAGAATCGCGCCATGGAGTGGCAGGCATGGCGGCAGCGGGTCGACGGCGAGCTCTACTACGACACCACCTACGCGTTCACCCGCGGCGACGCCTGGTCATCGCAGTACTACTTCGGCGGTAACGGGGACGGCACGCTCTTCTACCCGGGCACGCCGGCCAAGATCGGCGGCACGACGCAGATCCCGATCGCCAGCCTGCGGCTGAAGATGATCCGCGAGGGCATGGAGGACTACGAGTACTTCAAGGCGCTCGCCGACGCCGGCGACGCGGCCATGGCCGACCGCGAGGCGGCGGCGCTGTCGCCCACGGCGTACCAGAGCACGGCCGATCCGGCGCAGATCGACGCCGCGCGCCACCGCATCGCCCTGCGCATCGAAGCGCTCACGGGACAGACGCCACCGCCGATGGGCGGGCCGGGCGCCGGCGCCGGGGCGCAGAACGGCGGCGGCGGCAGCGACGGCGGCAGCGGCGGCAACGGCGCCCCTACCGACCCGGGCAGTGGCACGCCCGCGGCGAGCGCGAGCGGCGCCGGCCACGGCGGCTGCTCGCTCGGCGGGGGGCGGCGGCCGGGCGGTGCGCCGTGGGCGCTCGCCCTGGGCGCGCTCATGCTCGTGGAGCGGGCGGCCCGTCGCCGGCGGGCCGCCACCGCGCGCTCTTCCCGTCGCTGACGGTGGCGCGACGGCCTTCGTCGTGGTAAACGTACCCGTTTACCGCGATGAAGGCGCTTCACGAAGTCCGCGCGCAGATCCGCGCCCGCCTCGACGAGGAGATCGGCACCATTCGCCGGGAGGCGCCGCGCCGTGTGGCGCTCGTCTACCCGACGCCCTACCACGTGGCGATGTCGTCGCTCGGCTTCCAGACGATCTACCGCATCCTCAACCGCATCGACGGCTGGGCCGCCGAGCGCGCCTTCCTGCCCGACGACGTCGAGGCGTGGCGCGCGCGCGGCTGCCGCTCGTCACCTACGAGGGCGAGGCGCCGGTCGGCGGCTGCCGACGTCGTCGCCTTCTCGGTCGCCTACGAGCTCGAGCTCACCGGCCTGTTCGACTGCCTGGCGCTCGCCGGGCTGCCGCTCTCGCCGCCGAGCGCGGGCCGCAGCATCCGCTCGTCGTCGCCGGCGGGCCGCTGACCTTCTCGAATCCGCTGCCGCTCGGCGCCTTCGTCGACGTGATCCTGCTCGGCGAGGCCGAGGAGCTCATCGGCGAGCTCCTGCGCCGCCGTCGACGCCGAGCCGGATCGCGCGCAGCTGCTCGCCGCGCTCGCGCGCACCGCGGCTTCTGCGTGCCGTCGATCCACGGCGAGCGGCTGCCGGCGGTCGCGCAAGGCCGACGACGCGCTCCTGCCCGCGCGCTCGCCGATCCTCACGCCGCACACCGAGCTGCGCTCGATGTTCCTGATCGAGCCCGAGCGCGGCTGCTCGCGCGGCTGCACCTACTGCGTGATGCGCCGCTCGACCAACGGCGGCATGCGCATCGTCGCCGCCCGACGTGGTGCTCGACGCGATCCCCGACGCACGCGCGGCGCGTCGGCCTCGTCGGCGCGGCGGTGACCGATCACCCGCGAGATCGCCGAGATCGTGCGCCGCCTCGTCGACGGCGGGCGGCGAGGTCGGCATCTCGTCCCTGCGCGCCGATCGGCTCGACCGACGAGCTCGTCGGCCTGCTCGCGCGCGGCGGCTATCGCACGCTGACCATCGCCGCCGACGGCGCGTCGCGAGCGGATGCGCGAGGTCATCGAGCGCAAGACCAAGGAGAAGCACCTCGTTGCGCGCCGCCGAGCTCGCGCGCGCGCACGGCATGCACGCGCTCAAGCTCTACATGATGGTCGGCCTGCCCGGCGAGACCGACGACGACATCGACGAGCTGGTGCGCTTCGTCGCGCGAGCTGTCCAAGGTGATCCCGCTGGCGCTCGGCGTCGCGCCGTTCGTGGCCAAGCGCAACACGCCGCTCGACGGCACGCCGTTCGCCGGCATCCGCGAGGTCGAAGCGCAAGCTCGAGCGCCTGCGCAGGGGGCTCCGCGGCAGCGTCGAGGTGCGGCCGACCTCGGCGCGCTGGGCGTGGGTCGAGTACATGCTCGCGCAGGGCGGGATCGAAGCGGGCCGGCGCGCGCTCGACGCGCACCAGGCCGGCGGCGGCTTCGCCGCGTGGAAGCGCGCGTTCGCCGCGGATGGCGCGCGGCGGGCGCAGCTGCGCGTCGTTCAGTAGCCGGGAACCAGCGACCAGTAGCCGGGAACCAGCGACCAGTAGCCGGGAACCAGCGACGGGTGCCCTTCGTCTCACCGGCGAAGGAGAACGCGATGCAGAGGGTGCGCGCCGTCTTGTTGGCGCTAGTTGCGGGAGTCGCAGTCGGCGGCTGCTACCCCGAGTACGCGGTCCGACCCGCCAACTGCCGCGCCATCTTCGTCCCCGGCCATTACGGCGCCTGGGGCCGCTGGCACCGCGGCCACTGGCGCTGCGCGTAGCGCGTCGAGCGCCAGCGGATCGACGAGCCGATCCTCCCGGAGCGCCCACAGCGCGATGCGCGCATAGCGCGCGCCCTCGGGCGGCTCGGCGCCGGTGAGCGCTTCGATCACCTCCGTCGGCTTGGCGCCGCCGTTGGGATCGATGCGCAGGCGGAAGCCGACGATGGCGCCACCGGCCGGCCAGCCGAGCGCCACGCGCAGCTCGTCCGCTTCGTCGCCGCCGACGAGGCGCACGCTCTCGAGGTGGCGGCCGACGTCGATCGTCTTCTCGACCCGCTTCTGCAGCCGCTTGACCACCAGGCCCTCGGTGCGCAGCGGCGCCGGTGCCGACGGCAGCCATGCCGCCCAGTCGGCACGATCGAGCAGGCGCGACACCGCGGGATTGGCGGCGCCCAGCCTGGCCACGGCGGCGATGACCAGCCCCTCGGGCGCCGCCGCGCGCAGCCGCGCCAGCAGCGTCTCGCCGTCGCCGTCGAAGTCGATCTTGACGTCGCAGTACTCGCCGAGCGCGGCCACGCCGAGGCCGAGCGCCGGGCGCGAACACCAGCTGGGGCTTGGGGTGGAAGCCCTTGGAGTAGATCATCTCCAGGCGCGCGCGCCGGAAGACGCGGATGAGCAGGCGCATCGTGTCGAGGTGCGAGATGAAGGCGCCGCGGCCGAGCTTGGCGAAGCGAAGGCGCCAGCGCGTGCCGTCGGGCTGGGCGAACCCGGCCGGCGCCTCGGTGCGGCCCCGCACGTGGTCGCGCCGCCGCTGTCGGGGAACAGCGGGAGGCGGCGCGGCGGACGCGGCTCGGCCGGCTTGTGCGCGTCGAGCGTGCGCAGCGCGACCAGCCGATCCTCGCGCATCTGCGTCAGGTCGCAGGCGACGCCGCAGTCGTAGCAGACCAGCTTGCGCTGCGTCGGCCTCGGCGTCCGCGACGTTGGTGTGGTGCAGCAGCGTGCCCGGCGGCCTTGCCGCACGGCGGCGACAGCGCGATCCTTGAGCGCCTTGCGGTACTCCCCGAGCAGGAAGCCGTCCTCGAGGCCGATGTCGATGTGGTCCCACGGCAGCCGCGCCGTCGACCGGGAGCGTGCCGAGGTAGCGCTCGCGCGTCGACGCCGCGCGCGGCGAGCGCCGCGCTCCCAGCGCTCGAGCGTCGAAGCGCTCGTCCCAGCCGTCGAAGCGGCGGCCGGCGCGCCACGCCGCCTCGAGCACGTCGGCCAGGCGGCGATCGCCGCGCGAGAAGATGCCCTCGACGTGCGACTGCCGGTTCTCGTGGTGCTTGAGCGTCGACGCGCACCGGCGCGCGCGACGTCGGCGCAGGAGCGCCTGCTTGCGCTGGATCTCGTCGATCGGTGTCCATGCGCGCACCACTGGAACGGCGTGTGCGGCTTGGGCACGTGGTCGAGCTACCGACGACCGTGACCTCGCGCGCCGCGCCGGTAGCTGCGCGGCCGATCGCCTGCAGCGCGCGCCGCCGGTCTCGACGATGCCGCGCACGTCCTCGTCGGTCTCGGTCGGCAGGCCGATCATGAAGTAGCAGCTTCATGCGCTGACCAGCCGCGCGCGAACACGCGGTGCGCCGAGCTCGAGCGATGTCCTCCTCGGTGACGTTCTTGTTGATGACGTCGCGCATGCGCTGCGTGCCGGCCTCGGGCGCGAACGTCAGCCCGGTGGCGCGCACGCGTCGCCATCTCGTCGAGCAGCTCCTCGTTGAGGCCGTAGGCGCGCAGCGACGACGACCGACAGCGACACCTTCTCGCTCGCGCAGCTCGCGCCATCGACCGTCTTGACCAGCGGCGTGATGCACGAGTAGTCGGCGGTCGACAGCGCAGGTCAGCGACGGTCTCGTCGTAGCCGCCCTTCTTCACGCCGCTCGACCAGCGCGTCGACGATCGCCGCCGGGATCGCGCTCGCGCACCGGGCGGTAGATCATGCCGGCCTGGCAGAAGCGGCAGCCCTCGGTGCAGCCGCGCGCGATCTCGACCGCCATGCGATCGAAGACCGCCTCGGCGTACGGCACCGGCGAGTCGTCGGGGAACGGGAAGCGGTTGATGTCGCGCGACCAGCGCGCGGCGACGGCGCGCCGGCACGCGCGGATCGAGCGGCGCGCCGACCACCAGCGAGCCCGGTGCGCGGCGTCGATCGTCGGTCGCGTAGAGCGCGGGCACGTAGAGCGGACAGCGCGCGGCCAGGCGGATCAGGCGCTCGCGGCGCGGCACGCCGCGCGCGCTGCAGCGCCGCCGCCCAGCGCAGCAGCGACGGGCAGCACCTCCTCGGCCTCGCCGATGAAGAACGGCGTCGATGAACGGCGCCAGCGGCTCGGGGTGCGTGGCCGTCGGGCCGCCGGCCGAGCACCAGCGGGTCGCGTCGTCGCCGCGGTCGGCCGCGCGCAGCGGGATGCCGCCGAGGTCGAGCAGCGTCAGCACGTTGGTGTAGGTCAGCTCGTACTGCAGCGAGATGCCGACCACGTCGAACTCGCGCGAGCGGGCGCGGCGCTCTCCAGCGTCACCAGCGGCAGCCCGCGCGCGCGCAGCTCGCGCCTCCATGTCGAGCCACGGCGCGAACGCGCGCTCGCACGCGATGCCGCGGGTCGCTTGTTGAGCAGCGAGTAGAGGATCTTCGTGCCGAGGTGGGACATCCCGATGTCGTAGACGTCGGGGAAGGCGAGGCAGACGCGCGCGTCGACGGCGGCCCGATCCTTGCGCACCGCCTGGTACTCGCCGCCGAGGTAGCGCGCCGGCTTCTCCACCGCCCCGACGAACGACTCATACGGGTGTTGCATCGCCGACACGGGTTACGCGGCTCCCCGTCGCTTGTCAAGCGCTGGCCCGACCGCTACGTTGGGGCATGCTTCATCGCCCACGCCACCTACTATTGATTGCGGCGCTGGTCGCCGCCGGCTGCGGCGACAGCGGGCCCTCGTTCAAGAGCAACTGCACGGCGCAGGCGCCCTCGGCCGAGGCGCTCCTGCCGGCGCAGCGCAACGGCGACGGCAGCGTCATCCTGCCCGACGGCCGCAAGATCACGCCCGCCGGCCAGGTGCTCACCATCGGCGGCTTCCCGCTGCAGCTCCGCATCCTCCCTCAAGACAACGGCCGCTACGTCGTCTTCACCGACGGAGCCTACGGCGACGACCACCTGCGCATCGTCGACACCCAGGCGACGTCGGACGCGACCGCCATCGTCTCGAACATCGACTACCTGCGCACCAGCTCCGACGCCAAGGCGCCGGCGCTGTTCTACGGCCTGGCGCTGTCGAGCGACGGCTCGCGCCTCTACGTCTCCGACGGCGCCTACGATCCGCAATACGGCAGCGAGCCCGATCTGTCCAAACACTACAACCTCATCGACGTCTACGACATCGCCGGCTCGCCGCCGCAGCTGACCAAGTCGGGCGAGATCCACCTCATGTTCGTCGGCGCGGCGTCGCCGCAAGCGCGGCTGCCGTCGGGCCTGGCGCTCTCGGCCGACGGCAACACCCTCTACGTCGCCTGCCAGCTCGACGGCACGCTCGCCGTCGTCGATCTGGCCGCCGGCCCGACGCAGTACACCGAGATCGGGCGCTCGATGCCGCTCGGCACCGGCCCCTACGACGTCGCCCTCGACGAGGCCTCACACACCGCGTTCGTCTCTCTGTGGGGCGGCTACTTCGTCTCCGTCGGCAACTTCAAGGACGGCGTGGTGCCGGTCGACATCTCCAACCCCATGAACCCCACGCCGGGCGACATGATCCACACCGACAAATCGCCCGAGCAGGCCATCGTCGTCGGCGGCAAGGTCTACGTCGCCGACGCCGACGGCGACTCGGTGGCGGCGATCGATCCGGCGAGCCGCATGGCGGCGCTGACCTCGACGGCGTTCGACGCCACCGGCCTCATCGGCTCCTCGCCCAACGCGCTCGCCGCAGACTTCGCGCACGACCGGCTGTACGTGGCCAACGCCGGCGAGAACGCCGTCGAGGTGTTCACGCTGTCCACGATGATGCCGGCCGGGCGGGTGCCCACCGCCTGGTACCCGACCGCCGTGGCCGTGGAAGCCGATGGCACGCTCCTGGTGGCGTCGGCCAAGGGGCTCGGCGCCGGTCCCAGCGATCACTCGCCCGACAAGAACGACTACATGCAGGGCACGCTGCAGGTGGTGCCGATGCCGTCGCCGCAGGACCTGGCGATGGGCGACACCACGGTGCACGACAACCTGACGCGCCCCAAGAGCTACCAGGTGCAGCTCTCCTGCACCGGCATGCCCCAAGCCTTCCCGCTGCCGGCGTCCAAGGGCGCGCCCACGCCGATCGAGCACGTCTTCTTCATCGTGCGCGAGAACAAGACCTACGACGCCGTGCTCGGTGACCTGGCGGGGAGCAACGGCGACCCCAGCCTGACCCTCTTCGGCGCCGACATCACGCCCAACCTGCACGCGCTGGCCAAGCGCTTCTCCAACCTCGACAACTTCTACTCGCTCGCCGAGCAGTCGCTGCAGGGCCACGAGTGGACGACGGCGAACATGGCCAACGACTACGTCGAGAAGGGCTGGCTGACCACCTGGGGGCGGGCGACGCGCCCGCTCGGCGCCTTCTCCGCCTCGGACGAGCTCGAGCACCTGGGCATGCCGGCGACGCGCACGGCGTGGGAGCACCTCGACAACGCCGGCATCGCCTACCACAACTACGGCGAGATCACGAACACCTCGGGCGCCATCCACGTCTACGACGTCGGCTATCCCGGCGTCTTCTTCAACACCGGCATCCTCGACGTCGACAAGATCCAGTACGTCATCGACAACCTCCACGACAAGACCTTCGCGCTGGAGCCGTTCTCCTACATCTCGCTGCCCAACGACCACACCGTCGGCACCTCGCCCGGGATGCCGACCCCGCAGTCGATGGTGGCCGACAACGACGAAGCGACCGGCCGCTTCGTCGACGCCCTGTCGCACTCGAATTACTGGGCGTCGTCGGTGGTGTTCCTGATCGAGGACGACCCGAGCGACGGCGGCGACCACGTCGAGATCCACCGTTCGCCGGGACTGATCATCAGCCCCTGGGCCAAGCGCGGCTACACCTCGAGCGTTCACTACGACGTGCCGGCGATGTGGCACACGATGACTCTGCTGCTCGGCGTCGATCCGATCAACCAGCGCGACGGCAACGCGCCGGCGATGTACGACGTCTTCTCGCCCACGCCGGACAGCGAGCCCTACACGTTCATCCCGCGCAAGGTGCCGATGGACGTCAACGCGGCGGACGCGCCGATGGCCGCGGAGTCCAAGCGCATCGACTTCTCGCGGCCGGACACGGCGCCGTTGGGGCGGATCCTGTGGAAGGCGATGAAGGGCAAGGACGCCGAGCCGCCGTGGGGGCCCAAGCCGCTGACCCAGGAGCACGACGACGACGACGACTGACGGGGGGGCCTACTGCGCCGGGCTGAGCTCGACCCGGCGGTTGTAGGCCAGGTCGTGCTCGCTATGGCCCCGCAAGACCGGATCGGACTCGCCCTCGCCGACCACGGCGACGTCAATGGTCGTCCCGTGCTGCGACAGCGCCTCCTTGACCGCCTCGGCACGCTGGCGCGACAGCTCGGCGTTGTAGGCCGGGTCGCCGCGGTCGTCCGCGTAACCCTTGAGCACCACCTGCTTGGCGCCGCGTGACTTCAGGCAGGCCGCGTCGTGGCCGACCCAATGCTGAGCCTGGGGCACCAGCTTGGACGAGTCGACCGGAAAATAGAGCGGCACCAGGGGACAGGCCCTCTCGATCTTCGTCAGCCGCATCTGCGGGGAGCTGCTGAAGCAGACCCGCTTGCCCGAGTCGCACAGCGCCCCGATGGGACACTGCGCGTCCCCGCGGCAGCTGATCTGCGCCGCCGGATCACCCTTGAAGAACGCCCGATCGGTCGGCCGCAGAGAGCCGGTCACCGGATCATTGAGTGACTCCTCGCGCTCCAGGTTCTGCGGATGACCGCAGGACGCAACCAGCGACGCAAATACTCCCAACGCCACGCACGACGCCAACCACCCGCTACGCATGCCGCCGAAGGTAAGGTGCCCGGCAGCGACAGCAAGCGCTAGCGACGCTTGCGCGTCCGCGGTGCCCGTGCCCGCGCGCCGGCGCTCTGTTCCCCCTCGGAGAAGCGCTCGGGCGCGAAGACCTGGCGCGACACCTCGCGCGCCGCGTGCTCGCGGGCGACGTGCCGGCGGGCGCGCCCGACCACGAGCTTGCACACCTCCGCGGGCGAGTCGACGATCGGGATCAGATCGAGGTCGGCGGCCGCGATCTTGCCGCCGGCGAGCATGGTCGCGCGCAGCCACTCGACCAGCCCCGCCCAGTAGGCGCGCCCGTACAGCACCACCGGGAAATTGGCGATCTTGCCCGTCTGGATGAGCACCAGCGACTCGAACAGCTCGTCGAGCGTGCCGTAGCCGCCGGGGAAGATGAGGAACGCCTGCGAATACTTCACCAGCATCGTCTTGCGCACGAAGAAGTAGCGGAAGTCGATCGAGCGATCGACGAACTCGTTCACCTTCTGCTCGAACGGCAGCTCGATGTTCAAGCCCACGGACGGCGCCCCCGCCTCGCAGGCGCCGCGGTTCGCCGCCTCCATGATGCCGGGTCCGCCGCCGGTGATGATGGTGAAGCCGGCCTCGCCGAGCAGGCGGGCGGTGGCGCGCGCCGCTTCGTACTCGGCGCTGCCGGGCGGGGTGCGCGCCGAGCCGAACACCGTGACGGCCGGTCCTAGGTCGGCGAGCGCGTCGAAGCCGCGCACGAACTCGCCCTGGATGCGCAGGACGCGCCACGGATCGGTCGTGGTGAACGCCTTGGCCTCGACGGGCGAAGCCAGGAGGTGCGCGTCCGCCGTTTCGGCCGGCTTTGCCGCCCGGCGCCTCACGACTGCGGCTCCTCGGGCAGCGGCCCCAGCTGGATCTCGGCATAAAGGGCGAAGTGATCGGAGGCGTAGGCGCCGTCGTCGGCGGCGCGGTCGAGCGCAATGCGGCAGTCGAGCACCACGCCGCGCCCGTCGCGCTTCATGGGGCTGACGAAGATGTAGTCGAGCCGCCGGTCGCGCTCGAGCCAGCGCAGCCGCGCCGTGTAGGGATTGGCGCGCGCCCAGGTGAACCCGTCGGCGCGGCCGTGGCGGCGCTCCCACGCGTCCTGCCAGAAGGTGCGCCGCCCCGCCGCCGTGTGCAGCCCGCGCAGAAAGCGGATCTCGTCGGAGTCGGGGGTGGCGTTGAAGTCGCCGCACAGGATCCTCGGCAGCTCCGACGGCACGGCGGCGATGTGCTGGTCGACGGCAACGACCTGATCTTCGCGCTTGCCGCCGTCGGCGAGCCGATAGTTGAGGTGCGTCGTGTAGACCGCGACCGGACCGGCCGGCGCGTCGACGACGACGCCGAGGACGAGGCGCCGCTCCGCCGGCACCGCGTGCGGCAGCTCGTGCACCCGCCGCTCGACGATCGGATGGCGCGACAGGATCGCCAGCCCCTCCTCGCCGCCGCCCCACGGCGTCGCCGGCTCGAAGTAACACTGCATGCCGAGCGCGCGCGCCAGCGTCTCCGCCTGGTTGGCGACGGCGCCGGCGACCTGCCGCACCTCCTGCAGCCCGATGACGTCGGGGGCGAGCGCGCGCAGCCCGTCGGCGGCCAGCTGCATACGCCGCTCGAGCGGCGGCTGCTCGCCCCACAAGTTGAGCGTCACGACCTTGAGTGTCGACATTGCGCGCGATGCTAGCGCGCGAGCGTGTGAATCTTCAAGACATGCTGTCGCCACGCCGTCCACGCCGGGACGGCGACGGCGCCGAGACCGGCGAGCGTGAGGTAGGTGCCGGAAAAGCCGCGCGCCTCGCCGCCGCGCACGATGGCGATGGCGACGATCTGCGCCAGCACGTGGGCCGCGACGGCAACGCCGAACGCCCAGCGCGCGGCCACCGTCGCATAACGCGTCGAAGCGAACAGGAAGTAGACCGGCAGCGTCGTCGCCAGCAGCGCCGTCCAACCGAGCGCCAGCGTCTCGTCGCTGCCGAGCGCGTGCATGCGGTGGCGGCCGAGCAGCACGAAGACCAGCGCCGCCCACAGCGCTTGCATCAGGAGCACCGCGCGGTAGGGCGCCGCGTCGTCGCTCGACCAGCCGGGGCGCGCGCCGGCGCGCACCGTCAGCGCCCACGCCTCGAACGTCGGCGTGGCGAACAGGCCCACGGCCACCAGCGCGGGCAAGAGCAGCGCCGAGAAGCCGTAGGCGGCGTTGGCATCGAAGTCACCCAGCTGCTCGGCCACGGCGAGCGGCCCGACCAGCGTCGCCGCGGCGAAGGCGAACAGCGCCACCGCCTGGCGCTTCGAGAACAGCGGGAGCTGCGGCGCCGCCAGCTTGCGACAGGCCGCGCGCACCAGGATCGCCCCGAACAGGAGCGACGCCGCCACCGACGCCAGCGGCACCAGCGGCAGCGCCGTCGCGTAGCCCACCGATTCGAAGCGCCCGCCCCACGGCCCCACCACCATGCGCCGCCACAGGCCGTGCGGCGCCAGCATCACCGCATCGAGCGCACCGGCCGGGTGCAGATAGGACCACGCCACCAGGTGGCGATCGCCCGCGAACAGCGAGGTCGTGAAGGCGGAGATGCCGAGCAGCGCCGCCACGCCCAGCGCCGCGAAGGTGCCGCCCGACTCCTGCCGCGGCGCCAGCGCCACGACGAGGCCGAGCGCGCATGACGCGGCGGTGCCGGCGGCGAGCACCGCCAGCGACGCCGGCAGCGTTCCGAGCGCCATCGGTCCCAGCAGCACGGCCAGCACGTGCAGCGCCAGCGGCCCCGCGCACAAGAGGTACAGCCGCGCCGGCACGCCGACGATCATGCCGGCCGCCAGCGCCAGCGGCGACAGCGGCGTCGTGCGCAGCTGATCGAGCGTGCCCGCGCGCCGCTCGTTGGCCACGGCCGCCGCCACCATCGCCGGCGCCAGCACGAAGCCGGCCAGCGCCAGCACCCACAGCGCGAACACGTCGGCCAGCGCCAGCGTCGTCCACAGTGACGGATCGAGCCCCGGCGGATAGGAGGGCGGGCTCATCTGCCCCCAGGCGCGCAGCGTCTCGAGGTCGGCTGCGCGCGCCTCGGGCGCGATCCAGGCCGCGAGCAGCAACAGCGCCGCGGTCAGCACGCAGGAGTAGACGAGGAACGAGGCGGCCGCGCGCGGTCGCGCGCCGCGGTGGCTGAACGCCGAGATGGCCACCCGCACCGACATCAGGCCACCTCCGTGGCGGCGCTGCGCCGATAGACCGCTTCGATCGCCGACTCGCGCGGCGCCACCTGGGCCAGCCGCGCCCCGCGCAGCACCAGCGCCTCGACCAGCTCGGCCACGGCGTCGGGCCCGCCGTCGAGCTCGACCTCGAAGCGGCCGGGCGCGATCTCGCGATGCGCGGCCAGGCGCGGTCCGAAGTCGGCGAACACCCGCGCCGCTTTGTCGACGTTGCCGCGGACCCAAAGCACGTAGGTGGCGCGCGCGTCCGCCGCCGCGATGGCGTCGATGGCGCCGGCGCGGATCAGGCGCCCGCCTTCCATGATGCCGACGGCATCGGCCAGCCCGGCCAGATCGGGCAGGATGTGCGACGAGATGATGATGGCGAGACCGCGCGCCTTGAGCCGCAACAGCGCCTCGCGCAGCTTGGCTCGCGCACCGGGATCGAGCGCGCTCGCCGGCTCGTCGAGCAGCAGCACCTTGGGCGCGTGCATCAGCGTCTTGGCGACGCCGAGGCGCTGCCGCATGCCGCGCGACAGGGCGCGGATGGCCGCGGCCCGCTTGGCCTCGAGGTCGAACTCCTCGAGCAGCGCGTCGATGCGCCGCTTGCGCGTGGTGTCGTCGACCTCGTAGCAGCGGCCGAAGAAGTCGAGGTAGTCGACCGGCGTCATCTGATCGTAGAGCGCGAAGTTGTCGGGCAGGTAGCCGACGCGCCGGCGCACGCCCTCGGGATCGCGGGCGGCGTCGAGCCCGTCGATGTGGATGGCGCCGCCGGACGGCCGCTGCAGCGTCGCCAGCATGCGCAGCGTCGAGCGTCTTGCCGGCGCCGTTGGGTCCGACGAGCGCGAAGATGCTGCCGGGGGCGACCGCAAAGGTCAGGGCGCTCACGGCGTCGCGCACGCCGTCGTAGGAGAGGGAGACTTCGTCGCAGGCGATCATGTGAGCCATGATACCGGCGGCGGAGTCGCGATCTTCCTGGAGCGCTCCTCGAGGCTAGAGCTCGGCCAGCGCCGCCGCCGGGTGCTCCTTGGCGCTCACCTTGCCGTACGCGCGCTCGACGTGCCCGTCGGCGCCGATGAGATAGCTGATACGCGTCGCGGTCCCCTGACTGGCGTCGCCGGCGGCGCCGTAGGCAAGGCCGATCTTCTTGTCCGTGTCACACAAGAGCTTGAAATTGAAACCAAACTTCTCGGCGAAGCTACGGTTGGCCTCGACGCCGTCGAAGCTGACACCGAGGATCTCCACGTTTCTTGCCCGCATAGGTGGGCTTGAGATCGCGGAACGAGCAGCCCTCGGCGGTGCAGCCGGGCGTATCCGCCATCGGGTAGAACCACAACAGCACGCGCTTGCCGCGCAGGTCCGACAGCTTCACGGTCTCGCCCGTGTGCGCCAGGCAGGTGAAGTCGGGCGCCAGATCGCCTTCGCTGAGCATGAGCACCTCCGCGGCGAATCTAAGCACGCTCGAACAGAACGAACCAGTAGGTGTCTTTGCGCCGGATGATGTCGACGAAGCGGAACTGCGCGGGGAAGCGCGGATCGTCGTACAGGCCGCAGTAGTACGGGTTGCGCGAGAGAAACGGCGCGAACAGCCGCTCCTTGTCGCGCGCCGTCTTGGCGCCGGCCAGCTCTCTACGCATATCGGCGGCGTACTGATCGTCGACGTAGGCGACGAATGCGATGAGCCGCGGATCGAGCGCGAACAGGTGATCGCGGATCTCGGCCTGCCCCTTCTCCGACGGCATGCGCAAAAAGGGCGACGCCCGGTCGCGCCAGCGCACCTTGCCGATGGTGGAGTCGACGAGCCCGATCGGATCGACGAAGCGCAGCTCCATCGCCGCCCACGGCGTCTGGCCGAGATCCTGGAACACCACCATGTCGCCGGGCTTGGCGTGCGCGGACATCAGGTGCGCCAGCGGCACGTGCGAGCGCTCGCCGAGCGCCCGATAGCCGATGGTGTGCAGGCGGGTGCCGATGAAGATGAGCCCGCTGATGATGACACCGGCGGTGAGGGTCAGGCGCGCGGCGTTGCGCCAGCGCGCACCGCCCCACGAGCGGGCCAGCCACGGCGCCGCCAACGCCAGCGTCAGCGGCCACACCGGCAGGAACAGCCGCACCAGGAACATCTCGTCGCGGCCGACGCGCACCAGGTACACCAGGAAGACCGCGACCGCGCCCGCCGACAAGAGCGACACGCCGTCGCGCCTGCGCCAGGCCTCGACGAAGGTCAGCACGATGCAGACGCCGGCCAGGCAGGTGATCGTCAGCTCGCCGAGCAGGTGCAGCCCCGCGGGCAGGACCAGCCGCCCGCCCTTGACCAGCGCCGTGTTGGGCACCAGGCCCCCGTAGTACTTCCAGCGCCACAGATGGATCGCCCCCACGAGCACGATGGCGACCACGGCGGGCCAGGGCGCGCGCCGCCACACCACCACGGCGGCGACGAGGAACAGGATGACGTGACACTCGGGCCGGGTCACCGCAGCCACCGCCGCCAGCAGCATCGCCGGCCAAGGGCGCCGCTGCTGCAGGAAGTAGACGGCGGCGACCACCGCCAGCGCCGTCTGCACCGGCTCCATCCCCGACTGCGCCCACACCAGCAGTGACGCGTTCGTGGCCGTCAGCCAGCGGGCGAGCTGCTGCGCCCGCTCGTCGCCGCCGCGGGCGCGCACCAGCGCCGCCACCATCGCGATGCAGCCGAGCATCGACGCCGCGCCCACGATCTTGCCGAACGCCAAGAGCGGCACGTGCAGCCACGCCGGCACGATCAGCAGCACCGTCCACAAAAAGCTGGTGAACCCTTCGACCGGCGCGTCGCCGATGTTGTAGACCAGCCCATGGCCTTGCGCGGCGTTGGTCGCGTAGCGATACTCGATGTACGCGTCGTCCTTGACGTAGCCGACGAACAGGAGCTCGATCGCCAGCGCGAACAGATAGGGCGCCAGCGGATGCGCGCAGAGCGCCGCGAGCCGCGCTGCTATTCGCCGCGGTAGATGCATCGCGCGTCGCAGGTCTCGTGGAACGTGATGGCGACCAGCGCGGGAAGCTTCTGCTTGATGCGATCGAACAGCCACTTGGCCGTCACTTCCGAGGTCGGGTTCTCGAGCCCTTCGATGTCGTTCAGGTAGAAGTGGTCGAGCTCGGCGACGAGCGGACCGACCACCTCGTCGAGGACGCCGAAGTCGATGAGCCAGCCCGAACGCGGGTCGACCGCCCCGACCACGTGGATCTCGAACTTGAAGCTGTGCCCATGCAGGCGCTGGCACTTGTGGCCGGCAGGCACGTTGGGCAGCTTGTGCGCCGCCTCGAACCGATATTCCTTGACCAATTCCACGTTCATGCGCGCTCTTGATAGCACGATTTTCGCGCCTATTAACTGGGCAATGTCAGCGGCTTTCCTCGTCGTGCACGGCCACTTCTATCAACCGCCGCGCGAAAATCCCTGGCTCGGAATCGTCGAGCGCCAGGACTCGGCGCGCCCCTTCCACGACTGGAACGAGCGCATCGCCGACGAGTGCTACACACCGAACGCGTTCGCCCGCGTCCTCGACGACGCCGGCCGCATCGTCAGCATCGTCAACAACTACGAGCTCATGTCGTTCAACTTCGGCCCCACGCTGTTGTCGTGGCTGGAGGAGCACGCCCCCGCCACCTACGGCCGCATCCTCGAGGCCGACGCGCGCTCGCTCGTCGCCCGCGGCTTCGGCAACGCCATCGCGCAGGCCTACAACCACGCCATCCTGCCCTTGTGCAACGAGCGCGACCGGCGGACGCAGATCCGCTGGGGCCTCTCCGACTTCGAGCGCCGCTTCGGCCGGCGCGCCGATGCCATGTGGCTGCCCGAGACGGCGGTGTCGATGCCCACCGTCGAGGCGCTGCTCGACGAGGGGATGCGCTTTGTCATCCTCTCGCCGCACCAGGCGGAGAGCGCGCGCGACGGCGGCGACTGGTTCGACGTCTCCTCGGCGACGATCGACCCGACGCAGCCCTATCGACTGCACGCGCCATCCGGCCGCGCGCTCGACGTCTTCTTCTACGACGGGCCGATCTCGAGCGCCATCGGCTTTGCCGGCCTGCTCCGCTCCGCCTCCTCGCTGGTCGATCGCTTCGCCTCGGCGCTGATCGCCGATCGCGGGCGGGATCAGCTCGTCCACGTGGCCACCGACGGCGAATCCTACGGTCACCACGCGCGTTGGGGCGACCGCACGCTCGCCTACGCGCTGGCCGTCGAAGCGCCCGGCCGCGGCTTCGTCGTCACCAACTACGCCGCCTATCTGGCCGCCCACCCGCCGGTCGCAGAAGCGCGCCTCAAGTCGGGCCCCGACGGCGAAGGCACCGCCTGGAGCTGCGCCCACGGCGTCGGCCGCTGGACCCGCGACTGCGGCTGCTCGGCGGGCACGCCCGGCTTCGGGCAGCAGTGGCGGTCGCCACTCCGCCGCGCGCTCGACCTGGTGCGCGACCGTGCCGCCGCGCTCTACGAACGCCAGGGCGCCGCGCTCTTGCGCGATCCCTGGGGTGCGCGCGATCGCTACGCCGCCGTCATCAGCAGCCTGAACGACGGCGAGGCGCAGGATCGTTTCCTGGAGGCCGAAAAGGCGCGCGCGCTCGACGCGCCGCGACGGCTGCAGGCCCTTCGCCTGCTGCAGCTGCAGCGCTATTGCCAGCTCATGTACACCAGCTGCGGCTGGTTCTTCGACGAGCTCAGCGGCCTCGAAGCCGCCCAGATCCTGCGCTACGCCAACCGCGCGCTCGAGCTCTACCAGCTCGTCGGCGACGAGGAGCTCGAGCCGGCCTTCCTCGCCGTGCTGGCGGAGGCGCGGTCGAACCTGCGCGACTACGGCAACGGCGCCGACGTCTACCGCCGGCTGGTCGTTCCCAGCCGCGTCGCCAGGGAGCGCGTCGCCGCGCAGGAGGCGATCCTCTCGCTATTCGTGTCGCGCCCGCGCGAGCTGCGTTACGGCGACTATCGCATCACGCGCTTCGGCGAGCGCCGCGCCGGCGACGCGCGCTTCGGGCTGGTCACCGGTCGCATCCGGCTCGCCTGGCTGCCGACGGGCGAGAGCGACGAGCTCGCCTACGCCGTGCTTCACGTCGGCGCCGCCGACGTCTGCTGCGCGGTGGTGCCCGGCGCCGCCGGCCAGCGCGACGCGTTCGACGCCGTGTGGCGGGAGTGGCCGCGCCAATCGATCGCCCGCCTGGTCCGCACCATCGAGCGCGGCTTCGGCCCCGCCGAGCACTCGATGCGCGACCTGCTCCCCGAAGAGCGCCATCGCGTCTTGCGCGAGGTCTACGGCGATCTGCTCAAGGGCGTGGGCGAGGAATATGCCCGCCTGTACGACAACCACCGGCACACGCTGCACCTGCTGCGCGATGCCGGGCTGCCCATCCCCGAGCCGCTCAAGCAGGCGGCCGAGTCGGTGCTGGGCGCGCGCTTCGAAGCCGAGATCGCGCGTCAACGGCGGTCGCGCGATCCGGCGCGCTATCGCCGCGCCATCAAGATGGCCGACGACGCCCGCGAGCGCGGCCTGTCGCTCCAGCGCGGCGAGGCGCAGCGGGTGTTCGCCGAGATCCTCTGCGATCTTCTGACGTCGATCCGCGCCCGACCGACGCCCGAGCGGATCCGCGAAGCGCTCGAGCTCCTCGCGCTCGGCGGCCAGCTCGGCATCGAGGCGGTCTCCCCGCGCGCGCAAGAGCAGCTCTGGGAGCTCATCGCCGCGGCGCCCACGCCTCCGCCCGGACTGGAGCGGCTGACCGCCGCGCTCGGCTTCGCGCCGCCAGCCGCCATCCGCGTGCAGCCGCGGCCGGGCGAGACCGAGAGCGCGATCGATCCGGCTACGTGGACGCGTCCGGCTGCCTGAACAGGCTTTCGGCCGTCAACAGCGCCAGCGTCTCCTCGTGCGCGGGCAGGACCCGGTCGCGCAACAGCTGCAGCGTCTCGGGGTCCATGTCGAGCAGATGATCGTGGTAGGTGCGCTGGGCGCTGAGCTCGGCATAGAGGATCGTCTCGCGCCGGTCGGGCGGCCCCACGATCCATTGATCGCTCGGCTCGGCGAGCGGCGTGCTCCCGAGCGCGCCGATGCGCTCGGCCAAGAGCGCCGCGAGCTGCCGGTGCCGCTCGGCGAGATGCAGCAGCCGTCCGTCGCTCTCGGCCCCGCGCGCGTAGGCGTCGAACGCGTCGGCCAGCCCGCGCTCCGCCGCCTCGAGCCCGCGCAGCTCCTCCACCCGGCCCGCGACAACCCCGCGCGTGCCCTCCCCTTTCCCTTTTTCGCCCACGTCACCCCTCCGCCACGTTCAGGTGCGCTTGGCGTGCCAACGAAAAATAGCCGTTGACTTTGCCACTGACCGGAATTAGATTTTGGTCAGTCGCATGGAGCGGGAGAAAAAAGAGTGCATCTTGAGCGCGGCGACGCGCCTCTTCGCCCGCTTCGGGTTCAAGAAGACCTCGGTCGATCAGATCGCCAAGGACGCGGGGGTTGCCAAGGGCACCGTCTATCTGGCCGCTGACACCAAGGAGGACCTCTTCTATCAGGCGGTCCACCGCGAGGTCCGCGCCTACACGGCCGAGATCGCCAAGCTCATCGATCCGCGCAAGGCCGCCGACGTCATGCTCGCCGAGACGACGCTGGCCGGCATCCAGTATCTCGAGGAGCGGCCGCTCGTACGCGACCTCATCTTCGGCAATCATCAGATCCTCCTGCCGGAGTGGGCCGACCGTCTCGACGAGCTGCGCGCGCTCGGACGCACCAACTGCGCGGAGATCATCCGCCTCGGCATCCGCCAGGGCGTCTTCCGCGCCGACCTCGACACCGACGAGCTGGCCACCCTGCTCGAGGACATGGCCATCGCCACCCAGGTCTTCCACAACCGCGGCACCAACAAGGCCGAGCGGCTGCGCAAGCGCCTGGTGACTGCGTTCGATCTACTGATGAATGGAATCCGCGCCGGCGCCGAGAGCAATCGCGAGACCGGCGCAGGCAAGCCGTCGGAGACCCCGGTCGCGCCCAAGGTCGAGACACCGAGGGCCTGACCCTTTTTTGACCAGCGTTGACCAGAATACGATTTTGGTCACTTGGTCAGAAGGAGACGAGCACATGAACCTGCGCGAGCGCCTCAGCCTCCGCTTCATCGATCGGGTGATCACGTCCCCCGAAGGACGCGCGCACCTGCTCAACCAGTGCGCCGACGCCGAGGGCAACGGCGAGAACGGCTTCTTCGAGCACATCCTGGCCCACGTCGACGATCCGGCGCTGCACAAGATGATTGCCAAGCACCGCGACGACGAGCTCCGCCACGAGCAGCTCTTCCTCGCCGCGCGCGACAAGACGGGCATCGATCCCGGCCCGGTGCCGAACGAGCTCAAGCTGATCGACCGGCTCGACCGCGCCGTCGGCGGCTTCTTCTCGCGCCCGATCCGCGACCGCCGCGACCTCATGCAGGCCTACCTCATGCTGCAGGTGATCGAGGAGCGCGCGCTGACGCAGTTCGCGCTCTTCGAGCTCGCCTTCCGCGGCGTCGACGCCGAGACGGCCGACGTCATCGAGGAGATCGCGCGCGACGAAGATCGCCACCTCAAGTACTGCCATGCGATCGCGCGCCGCTACGCGCCCGACGAGCGCACGCACCTGAACACGCTGCGCGAGCTGCGCCAGCTCGAGGCGCGCTGCTTTGCCGAGAACGGGCGCGCCAACATGGAACATCTGTTCGACCGCGGCTGGGTCGCGGTCAATCCCGTCGAGAAATGGTTCTGGAAGGCGGTCAACGGGCTCTCTGCCCGCACCGAGCCGCCACTCACCGAGTTCGCATACGCGGAGGTTGCGTGATGAAACGTTCGAAGCTCATGTTGTCGGCGCTCTTGGTCGTGGGCGCCGCCGCCACCGGTTGCACCCGAGCCAACGAGCTCGGCCTGGCGCCCCTCGATCAGCCGGCCATCGTCAAGGCCACGGGCGCGCAGACGTCGTCGGAGGTCACCATGTACCGCATGGGGACGCTCGACCCGCAAGGCACGCTCCTGACCATGCGCGTGACCGACGCGTCGGTCTTCTTCTCGACGACGAACGAGCAGGCGAGCGTCGAGGAGCTGGTCTTCCACCTCGCCGATCAGAACCTGGCGCCGACCACGGCGCTCCCCCAGGGCGTGAACCTGCGCAACCAGGAGCTGCGCATCACCCAGACGGTGACGGCGCCGATGGTGGAGCGCGCGGCGAACGCGGTGACGGTGCGCGCGCACACGGCGCTGCAGTATCGCGCCTCCATGGTGCTCGACGACGGGTCGCTCTACACGCTCGGCAACACCGAGACCGAGCCGGTCGATCTCGACGTGCGCGCCACCCGCTACTTCGGCGGCGTCCACGTCACCGTCGACGGCGCGCCGCAGGGCAAGTGCTGGAGCATCCCCGGCGTCATCGAGATCAGCAACTGCTCGCTCTACGTCGAGACCGACGGCGACGCCACGTCCAACGACTGACCCGCGCGCCGGGCAACCACCAATTGGGGAGACGACCATGAAGATGCAGCTCTACGGCAAGACGGCGCTGGTCACCGGCGCCTCTAGTGGGATCGGTCGCGCGCTGGCCAAGGCGCTGGCCAAACAGGGGGTCGTGCTCGCCGTCTCCGCGCGCCGCAAGGAGGCGCTCGACCGGCTCGCCGACGAGATCGAGAAGGCCGGCGGCAAGCGGCCGGTCGTGCTCACCGCCGATCTCTCGAAGCGCGGCGAGGCGCGGCAGCTCGGCGCCCTGGCGGTGGCGGCGCTCGGCCGCGTCGACCTCCTCGTCAACAACGCCGGCGTCGGCATCGGCGGCGCCCAGCACGTCGTCGGCGACGACGACATGGCGCGCGAGCTGTTCGAGACCAACTATTGGTCGGCGCTGGCGCTCTCGGCCGCGCTGGTGCCGGCGATGCGCGAGCGGCGCTTCGGCGCCGTGGTCAACGTGGCCTCGATCGGCGCCTTTGCGCCCATGCCGCTCGGCGGGCACTACTGCTCGTCGAAGGCGGCGCTGTCGCTGCACTCCGAGACGCTGCGCCTGGAGCTGCGCGGCTCGGGCATCCACGTCTTCAACGTGCAGCCCGGCCCCGTCGACACCGGCATGCTCGCGGAGTTCTCGGCGGTGCCCGGCGGCGAGGATTTCCTCGCCCGGATGCCGCGCGGCTCCGCCGACGTGCTCGCGCGCAAGATCGTGCGCGGCCTCGAGCGTGGGCAGCGCGCGCTCGTCTATCCCACGTCGCTCGGGATCGCGCGCCACCTGCCGACGGTGGCGTTGCGCGCCACCGCGGTCATGACCCGGAGCGTCGACGTCAACGACCCGCGCATGCTGCGCGGCGGCTCGCAGGGCGACCAGCTCGCCATCGCGGCGCGCAGCGCCTTCGAGCGCGCCGCGGGCTGATCGTCCGCACCTTCGCTGTCCGATTTCACGACAGACCTGTCGCGTGACAGGACGGTCCCATTTCGCCGAATCAGCTTGTAGCTACGCGCGGTTGAATAGACGCACTGCCACCGACATGTCGCACTGCGACAAAAGATGTTAAGCAGAATAACATTTTTTCGTTGATCTCGACGAGCCCGCGGTGTTACGCCCCCTGCGCCAAGGGGGCAAGAAAATGCAGTTGCGGTTGCTGGCGATGGTTTCGGTGTTGGGTCTGGGGGCTGGATGCACGGGGGCTCCGGCCGCGAATGTCGGCGAGACGTCCGCCGACGTGCGGCTCGATACGTCGCTGGTCAAGCGCCGCGACCATCGTCCGGCGAAGACGCCGTTCGAGCGCATCAGGCGCGCGGCGACCCTGACGGCGGCGCGGCTGCGCGGCACGCCCGCGCCGATCCTGCCGCAGGCAGTCGGCTCGGCGACGCAGCCGACGCTGACCTATCGCAACGGCCCGATGCTCGAGAGCCCGCAGATCTACGCCGTCTTCTGGGGCCCGGCGGTCAACCCGAACGTGGTCAGCGGCGTGCCCGGCTTCTTCGGCGGCATCACCGCCGCGGCGAGCCCGATCAACTCGATGCTGGCGCAGTACGACACCAACGGGATGACCATCGGCACCGGCAGCTACTCGGGATCGATCGCGGACGACGACGCGCCGATGCCGGCCGGCGGCGTCATCACCGACGAGATGATCGAGGCCGAGGGCGCGCGCCTGGTCGACACCGGCAAGGTGCCGGCGGAGGACGGCCACAACATCCTCATGTTCTTCTTCCCGCCCGGCGTCGCCATCGATCAGGGTGGCGGCACCATGTCGTGCCAGGTCTTCTGCGCCTATCACTCGACCTTCACCCGCAACGGCAACAACTTCTACTACGGCGTCATCCCCGATCAGAATTCGGGCGGCTGCGAGCAGGGCTGCGGGCTGACCACCGACGCGGTCAACACCACCTACTCGACCTCGTCGCACGAGCTCATCGAGGCGATCACCGACGCCGCCGTCGGCGTCAACGACCTCGCCTGGTACGACGACAACTTCGGCGAGATCGGCGACGTCTGCATCGAGTGGGACGGCACCTCGAACAACTACTACGTGCAGAGCGAGTGGTCGAACGCCGACCACGCCTGCGTCGATCATTCGGCGGCCACCAACGCCGCCATCGACGTGCAGTACGACGACACGGTGACGACGGCCCCGGGCGGCAGCGCGACCTTCGCCCTCACCTCGTCGGGCAGCGCCTCGGGGCAGCTGACGCTGACGACGGCGGACCTGTACCTCGGCAACGGCGGCTTCACCGCCAGCTTCTCGCCGGCGAGCATCAACGTGGGCGGCTCGTCGACGCTGTCGGTGGGCGTGCCGGTGGGCGTGCGCAGCCAGGACGCCAGCTTCAAGGTCGCGGCCACCGACTCCAACGGCGCCCACCACTTCGCCCAGGTCGCGGTGCACGTCAAGGGCGCGGCGCCGACGATCACCAGCATCACGCCGGCGATGGGCCCGTCGCAAGGCGGCACGGCGGTGACGATCACCGGCACCAACTTCGGTCCGGGCGCACAGGCGTTCATCTGCGGCACCTCGAGCTGCAGCGCGACGGCGCTGGCGCAGCCGGTCAACGGCCAGTACATCGGCGGCACCAACGGCACGCAGTTCCAGCTGGTGACGCCGAGCCACTCGGCGGCGACGTCGGGCGGCACGACGGTGGACATCGTCGTCATCAACCCCAACGACAAGACGCAGGCCAAGGTCGCCTTCAAGTACGTGACCGGCGTTTCGCCGACGGTGACGGCGGTCGATCCGGCGCAGGGCCCGATCGCGGGCAACACCTTTCTGACCATCACCGGGACCAACTTCTCGTCGAACTCGAAGCTGAAGATCGCCGGCACGTCGCTGGTCGCCGGGCAGAGCTTCCTCGTCGAGGATGACCAGACGATCATCGCGCTGACGCCGGCAGTGGCGCAGGCTGGCAAGCAGACCATCACCGTCAGCAACGCCGACAACCGCACGGGCAACCTGACCAACGGCTTCAACTACGGGCCGAACCCGCCCCCGTCGGTGCAGGAGCTCAGCGTCGACAACGGGCCCACCGCGGGCGGCACCTACGTGACCATCTTCGGCGACAACATCGACGCCAACGCGACGGTGACCTTCGGCGGCACGGCAGCGACGGTCAAGACCGTCAACCCGAGCTTCCTCGGCGTGGTCTCGCCGGCGCACGCCGCGGGCGCCGTCGATGTCGTCGTGACCAATGGCGACGCGCAGACGGCCACGGGCACGTTCACCTATGCCGACGGGACGGGCGGCGGCGGCACCGACGACGGCGGCACCGACGATGGCGGCACCGATGACGGCGGCGTCACGGGCGGCGGCGGCGGCGGAGACGGCACCGGCGGCGGCGGCAGCGGCGGCGGCGGCGGCAACGGTGTCACCACGGTGACGGGGAACAACCACATCGGTGGCAGCACAGGCTGCGCGATGGGCGGCGGCAGCGCCGCGAGCCTGTTCGGCCTGGCGCTGGTCCTGGGCGCGCTCGGGTTCGCGCTCCGTCGCCAGCGCGCGTAATCGATTCCACGGGGCAGGGGGGGAGAGGGGCCGCGCGGGAAATTGACGCGCGGCCCCTTTCTATTTAGTGTGCGCTCGGTCATTCTCGCGCGACCGGGATGGACTTATCGTCGAGAGACGGCCGTCTGGATGAAGAGGAGGAGCGTATGTTGAACGCCAAACGGGGAATGCTGATCGCGGCCTGTGCCGGTACCCTGCTCGCCGCCAGCTTCGGCTGCGGCCCGAGCATTCCGGACAAGATCGGCTTCGCCGGGCAGAACGCGACCTTGCAGTCGGGCACGCAGGTCAACTTCCAGGACGCCTGGGTCGCCGAGCACATCTTCAAGGTCAAGCTGTGGGTCCAGAACATGTCGCAGGCGTTCATGATGGTCGACCGCGACGGCTTCGCGCTCCGGCTGCCCGACGGGCGCGTGCTGCGCCGCGCCGTCGGCACGTTCACGACGCACCAGCCGTACAACCTGCCGCCCGGCGGCGGGCACGAGGTGTTCGTCGACTTCCGCGATCCGGGGCAGGACATGCGCAACATCAACGCGGCGTCGCTCATCGTGGGCGGCATCTCGTTCTCGACCGATCCGCGGCCGCGGGTGGTCGGTGAAATCCCCCTCGTCCCGACGGGCGGGCGCTAGCCTTTACCTGCCTTCGCCGCTATATTCCGCGGCGTGAATCGACAACGAGACGAGAAGGCCTACGCGTCGGAGCGACAGCTCCTGCTCGAGCTGTACCGCCAGATGCTCGCGATCCGCCGCGTCGAAGAGGCGGCGGCCAAGGCCTACGCGCAGGGCAAGATCGGCGGCTTCCTGCACCTCTACATCGGGCAGGAGGCGGTCTGCGTCGGCGCGATCGCCGCGCTCGAGCCCGACGACTACGTCGTCGCGCACCTACCGCGAGCACGGCCACGCGTCGCCAAGGGCGTGCACGCGCGCAAGCGATCCTGGCCGAGCTCTTCGGCAAGGCGACCGGCTGCTCGAAGGGCCTCGGCGGCTCGATGCACCTGTTCGACGCGAGCAACGAACTTGCTCGGCGGCTACGGCATCGTCGGCGGCCACATCCCGCTCGCGGCCGGCGTCGCCTTCGCGTCGAAGTACCGCGGCGACGGGCGCGTCACGCTCTGCTTCTTCGGCGACGGCGCGGTCGCCGCAGGGCGGCTTCCACGAGGGCGTCTCGCTGGCGGCGCTGTGGAAGCTGCCGATCGTCTTCATCTGCGAGAACAACCAGTACTCGATGGGCACGCCGCTCTACCGCTCGCTCGTCGGTGCGAGGACGTGTCGCAGAAGGCGCTCGGCTACGGCATGGCGCGCGATCGCTTCGACGGCGACGACGTGCTCGAGGTGCAAGCGACCGCATCGGCGAGGCGGTCGAGCGCGCGCGCGCAACGACAGCGACGCCGACGCTGGTCGAGGTCGTGCACCTACCGCTTCCGCGGCCACTCGATGACGCGACCCGGGCAAGTACCGCACGAAGGACGAGGTCGAGGAGTGGAAGAAGCGCGACCCGCTGCCGCTGGCGCGCGAGCGGCTGCTCGAGGACTACGGCGTCGAAGAGGACGAGATCGTCGCGCTCGAGGCCGACGGTCGAGGCCGAGGTCGCAGGACGCGGTGCAGTTCGCCGAGCGAGAGCGCCAGAGGCCGATCCCGAGACGGTCTGGGACTTCGTCTACGCGGATCCCGATACCGATCCGAGGAAGATCTAATGCGTCTGTCGTTATCGCGAAGCGCTCAACCAGGCGATGTCGGAGGAGATGGAGCGCGACGAGCGCATCTTCCTCATGGGCGAAGAGGTCGGCCACTACCAGGGCGCCTACAAGGTCTCGCAGGGGCATGCTCCAGAAGTTCGGCGAGAAGCGCGTCATCGACACGCCGATCGCCGAGGGCGGCTTCGCCGGCGTCGGCATCGGCGCGGCGATGGTCGGGCCTGCGGCCCGATCATCGAGTTCATGACGTGGAACTTCTCGCTCGTCGCGATCGATCAGATCGTCAACAACGCGGCCAAGATCCGCCAGATGTCGGGCGGGCAGTTCAACGTGCCGATCGTGTTCCGCGGCCCGGGCGGCGCCGGCGGCGCAGGTCGGCGCGCAGCACAGCCAGTGCGCTCGAGAGCATTCTACGCGCACGTCCCGGGCCTCAAGGTCGTGATGCCGGCGACGCCGGCGGACGCCAAGGGCCTCCTCAAGACGCGCGATCCGCGACGACAACCCGGTCATCTTCATCGAGGGCGAGACGCTCTACGGCGACGCAGGGCGAGGTCCCCGACGGCGAGTACCTGATCCCGCTCGGCAAGGGCGACGTCAAGCGCGAGGGCAAGGACGTGCACGATCGTCGGCGTGGTCGAAGATGGTGACACATCGCGCTCGAGGCGGCCGACGCGCTCGGCCAAGGAGGGCATCGAGGCCGAGGTCGTCGACCTGCGCACGCTCCGGCCGCTCGACGAGGAGCTGATCGTCGAGTCGGTGCGCAAGACCCACCGCTGCGTCGTCGTCGAGGAGGGGCCGGCTTCGGCGGCGTCGGCGCCGAGATCGCGGACCGCGTGCAGCGGCGGCTGCTTCGACGAGCTCGACGCGCCGGTCGAGCGCGTGCACCGGCTCGACGATCCCGATGCCGTACGCGACGAACCTCGAAGCGATGGTCACGCCCGACGTGCCGCGCATCGTGGCCGCGGTCAAGCGCGCGATGTACCTTCAGGAGTAACGATGGCCACGATCCTCGACATGCCGAAGCTCTCGCCGACGATGGAAGAGGGCGTGCTCGGCGAAGTGGACCAAGAAGGAAGGCGACAAGATCGCGCCCGGCGACCTCCTCGCCGAGGTCGAGACCGACAAGGCGAACATGGAGTTCCCGCTCGAGGACGAGGGCGTGCTGCTTGAAGCTGCTCGTCAAGGAGGGCGACACGGTCAAGCTCGGCGAGCCGGTCGCGATCCTCGGCGAGGCGGGCGAGGATCTGGCCGAGGTGATGAAGGAGGTCGCCGCGGCGCAAAAGGGCGCGCCGGCAGCGGCGAAGCCGGCGGCAGCGCCGGTGGCGGCGACGCCGGTGGCCGCGACGCCCGCGGCGGCGACGCCGGTGGCCGCGACGCCCGCGGCGCCGCGCGCGACCCGGGTGCAGCCCCCGCCTCCGCCGCACGTGGCCGCGACTTCGGTGCAGCCCGTGGCGGCGAACGGCAACGGGCACGGGCGGGTGCTGGCGTCGCCGTTCGCGCGCAAGCTGGCGCTGGAGAAGGGCGTCGACCTGCGCGGCCTGTCCGGGTCGGGGCCGCGCGGGCGCATCATCAAGCGCGACATCGACGAGGCGGCGGCGCGGGGGCCGGAGGCGCCATTGGCGACGTACGCGCCGTCGGGCGCGGACGAGCTGGTGCCGGCGTCGCAGATGCGCAAGACCATCGCCCGCCGGCTGGTCGAGGCCAAGCGCGAGATCCCGCACATCTACCTCACGGCCGACGCCACCGTCGACCGGCTGCTCGACATGCGCGAGCAGATCAACGAGCTCGGCGACGTCAAGGTGAGCGTCAACGACCTGGTGATCAAGGCGCTGGCGCTGGCGCTGCGCTCGCGTGCCCGACGCCAACGTGTCGTGGACGCCCGAGGGCCTCGTGCGCCACGGCGGCGTGCACGTGGGCATGGCGGTGTCGCTCCCCGACAACGGGCTCATCACGCCCGTGGTGCGCGACGCCGATCGCAAGTCCATCGGCGCGCTGGCGCGCGAGACCCGCTCGCTGGCCGAGCGGGCGCGGGCCAAGAAGCTCAAGCCGGAGGAGTTCGCGGGCGGCTCGGCGACGGTGTCGAACCTGGGCATGTTCGGGGTGCGCGAGTTCGTCGCCATCATCAATCCGCCGGAGTCGGTCATCCTGGCCGTGGGCGCCACCGAGAAGCGGGCGATCGTGGTGGAGAAGGACGGACGCGACGCCATCGAGATCGCGCGGCGCATGACCTTGACGCTGTCGTGCGATCACCGGGTCGTCGACGGGGTGCTGGGCGCGCAGCTGCTGGCGGAAGTGAAGAAGCTGCTCGAGAAGCCGATGGGGATGCTGCTGTAGTGAGGACCTTCAAGAAATTGCCCGTCGTCACGGACGACGAGCGGTCACTTACAGGGCCGGCGGCTCACCCGTCCTCCGGCGGGGGGCCACGCGGGCGGCGCCATCCCGACTGGATCAAGGTGCGGATCCCCTCGGGCGAGAACTACTTCGACGTGCGCGAGCTGGTGCACGACCTCGAGCTGCACACGGTGTGCGAGTCGGCGTCCTGCCCGAACATCGGCGAGTGCTGGGATCGGCGCGCGCTCACCATCATGATCCTCGGCAACATCTGCACCCGGAGCTGCCAGTTCTGCGACGTGCCCAACGGGCGGCCCGCTGCCGGCCGACCCCGACGAGCCGCGGCGCGTCGCGGTGATGCTGGCGCAAGCTCGGGCTGCGCCACACCGTCATCACGTCCGTCGATCGCGACGACCTGCCCGACGGCGGCGCCGCGCACTGGGCGGAGACGATCCGCGCGGTCAAGGCAGGCCTGCCCGGAGATGACGCTCGAGGTGCTGACCGGCGACTTCAAGGGCGAGACTCGCGACGTCGACACCGTGCTGGCGGCGCGGCCCGACGTGTTCGCGCACAACCTCGAGACGGTGCCGCGGCTCTCGCGGCAGGTGCGCGTACAGGCGAGCTACGATCGCAGCTACCGGGTGCTCGAGCACGCACGCACGCGCGGCGCCATCGTCAAGACCGGGCTCATGCTCGGGCTCGGCGAGGAGCTCGACGAGGTGCGCGCAGGTGCTGCGCGAGCTGGCGGCGCTCGGCGTCCACATCGTGACGCTGGGTCAGTATCTGCGCCCGTCGAAGAATCACCTGGCGCTGGTGCGCTACGTGACGCCGGCGGAGTTCGCGCAGCTCAAGGACGAGGCGCTCGGGTTCGGCATCACGCACGTCGAGTCGGGGCCGCTGGTGCGCAGCTCGTACCACGCCGACGGGCAGGCCGATCTGGTGGCGGCGATCGTCGCGAAGAATCGCGCCGACGCGGGCTGAGCGCCAGGCGCGGCGGGCTGCCGCTGGGGGGACTGCCGAGCGTTCGGCCAGGCTCCGGACCTCCGCCTGCAGCGGCGCGGAGCGCGGAGCGGCGAGACCACGGTTGGCGACTGAGACGCGGTGGCGCGGCCTCTGCACCGTTGGAGTGCAGGCTCGCCGACGCGAGCAGAGGTGGATACATGAACTGTCGAACACTCGACCGTATGACGAGCGTCTGCGGCGCGATGGCGCTGCTCTGCTTCACCGCAACCGCGAAGGCCCAGGAGGCACCGGAGGACGTCACGCCGCCGCCACCGTCGGCCAACTCCGCCACCGACGAGCAACCGCCGGCACAGGCGCTGCCGCCCTGCCCCACGGGCGAGCAGGCGGTGGCGCCCGCGCCTCCGCCGCCCACGCCGCCGCCGCCGAGCACCCATGCGGAGGTGCACCACAACAAGATCTTCGCACCGCAGGAGATCTCGCTGACGACCGGCGGCGGCGCGGCCAACTACTTCGGCACCGCGCTCGGTAGCACGATCGACACCGGCGGGGCGTGGGACGCGCGCGTGACCTTCGGCGCGCACTCGGCGCTCGCGTTGGAGGCGGGCTACGTGGGCTCGACGAACACCATCGACATGGCGAACGGCGCCAATCACGGCCGGCTCGACTCCAACGGAGTCGACGGCGATCTGCGCTTGCAGCTACCGACGATGGTGCAGCCGTACATCTTCGGCGGCGTCGGCTACAACCACATGTCCGTGTCGGCGACGCAGTCGGCGTCCGTCAGCAACGCGGGGCCGCTGGCGGACTCGGACAATCAGGTCACCGTGCCGGCAGGCGGCGGACTCACCGCGTATATCGGCAAGCACACGACCGTCGACCTGCGCGGCACCTACCGCTACATCCCGGACAACAACCTGACCGAGATGTCGACCCGCAGCCTGCACCAATGGGTGGCGCAGGCGCACGTCGGCTACGTCTTCTGACGCTCAGAGGTGGCAGCTCTCGCGCACCGCAGTGCGCCGGTTCAGCTGCCAACACTTGAGCGAGCTCTGTCGGCACAGGGGGCTCTCCTCGCCATGGCTGACGACCGCCTCGACCTGGGTCGGGGCGGCACCCTTCGACTCGAGGTAGTGTGCAACGGTCTCGGCGCGCCGCTGGCCGAGCGCCTCGTTGTACGCGACCGTGCCGCGCTCGTCGGCGTTTCCGACGATGCTCACGCGCTGCGCATCGTTCTGTTGCAGGCACTTGGCGGTGCGGTCGAGCAGCGGCTTCTCGCTGTCGTAGAGCTGGTCCGAATCGAGCGCGAAGTGGACCTTGATGGGCGCGCACGCGATCTGGGGCGGCCGGGCGCTCGCCTGCGGAGCCGTCGCCGGCGCCGGCGCCGGTGGCGGGGCCTCCGGGGGTGGGGTCGTCTCGGCGACGGCCGGTTGAGCGCTTTCGGCGCTCGTGCTCGCTTGGTGGGCGCAGCCGAAAACGGCAAGCAGCGGCCCGAGCCAGATGACGCGCATGATTGGCCTCCTGTAAGGGTGTCCGTCCACCGACGGTGCAACCGTCATTCCGGGCCGCCCGTACGTAGAGGCACACGCGGCTGAGCGACGGCACGGCGTGCGCCCTGCTCGCCTGGGCAGCACGCGGCGCGCTCGGCCGGCGTCCTCGGGCTCGGCGGGGAGCGCGAGCCGCGCCGCCGCCGCTCAGTAGGTCATGTCGTTGTTGGTGACCCAGAAGCCGGTCGTCGGCGTCGCCGGCGGGTGCAGCGCGGTCACGGTGCAATCGGTCGTGTTCCCCATGCTGTCGACAACGGCCTTGACGTCGGCGACGCGCCACAACATGCCCTTGTTGTAGGCGAGCCCGGAGTTGAACCCGGTGAGCGTGTTGGGCGCCTTGCCGAAGGTCGCCTTGAGGGTGCCACCGCAATAGATGTTCACCATCGGATGCTCGTCGGTGGAGGTGGCGTTGCGGTAGTAGTGCACCGCCGCGCGGAACTGGTCTCCGTTCTTCGGATTGTCGATGTTGATGTTCTCGGGCGTGCCCGGCTGCAGCCCAGTGTTGTCGATGTCGAGCCGCGGGTTGTGGCAATAGCCGAGCGTGGTCCAGGTCGAGCCTTCGGGCGAGCCGCTGCACTGGGCGAGCGGCGAGTTGCCGTTGCCCCACTGCGCCGCGGTCGTCGGAGACGAGTAGGAGTCCGCCTTGCAGTTGCTGTAGAAGCAGTCGTCGGAGTTGTCGCCGGTGCCGCTCGTGGTGAACCAATTGGTCGTGGTGCCCGGCTTGTGCGCGTGCAGATCGATGTCGTCGTCGCTGTCGGAGTTGTCCCAGCACAGCTCGAAGCGCACGCCGGGGCCGATGATGTGCTGCACCCAGGTGCACGTGTAGGTCTGCCCGTCGGCGCCGACGACGGTGAGCGTGACCGTGTAGTCGCCGGAGAGCGTGAAGTGCGCCACGGCGTCCTTCATGTTGGCGCCGGTCAGCGTGAAGCTCTGGTTGTGCCCGGCCGTGGTGGCGTAGAACAGCTGATCGCAGGGGCCGCCGACGATCGTCCAGCTCCACGAGGTCGCGGCGCCGGGGAAGAAGAGCTCGCCCTTGAGCGGCACGTCGGTGTACGGCGGCTGGGGCGCGATGCGCGGATCGCCCGGCGCGGGGCAGTCGATGCCGGGGCTGCAGCACAGGCCGTCGTCGGCGCAGCCGTTACAATCGTTGTCGAGCTTGTCGCACTTCTCGGGCGACGGGCCGATCGAGCCCATGCACGGGCCCCAGGAGCCGAACTCCTGGCCGGCGCAGGTGGCATTGCCGTCGGTGCAACCACCGACGCCGCGGCGGCCGGGCGGGCCGAGGAAGCACTTCTCGACGGCGCCGGGGCGGCAGGCGCACCCTTCGTCGACGACGCCGTTGCAGTTGTCGTCGAGGCCGTTGCCGCTGCCGTCGGCGCCGCAGTCCTCGGCGGCCTTGCAGCCGGCGTTCGAGGGAATCGGGTTCGGGCACTGCGTCGCCATTTGCGGCGGCACGCACATCGAGTTGATCGCGAAGTCGGCGTTGTAGGCGGTCCCGCCGTCGCCGCTGTCGTCGACGGAGAGATCGGGCGTGCCGTCACTGCCACCCTGTCCGCCGCCGCCGCTGCCGGCCGATCCGCCGTTGCCGCCGATGCCGTGGTTGATCCCCCCCTGGAGCGGGGAGCAGCCCGACCACCCGACCAATGCGATTAACGCGATCCACCGCATCCACATGGTGCGCGGTCTTACCACGTTTGCAGCGCTGTTTGGATTGATTTGCACACAGGTCATTACTACTCTCCGAGCCATGCGAATCGCGGTCATCGGTTGCGGCGGAATCGGCGGCGTCCTCGCGGCGACCCTCACGCGCGCCGGCGCAGATGTGACGCCGATCGTCGGCAACCCCAAGATCGCCGCCGCGCTCGGCGCCGGCGGCTATCGCGTGCGCGACCTCGACGGCAGCGAGTGGTCGCAGGCGACCGGGCGCGCCCCGCTGCTCCATGCCTCCGAGGCGGACGCGCCGTTCGACCTCGCCTTCGTCGCCACGCAATCGACGACGCTCGAGGCCGCCCTCGCCGACGCGCGCGGCAAGCTCACCGACGACGCCGTGGTCGTCACCTGCCAGAACGGCCTGCCCGAGGATCGCGCCCGCGCCATCGTCGGCGATCGCGTGGTCGGCTGCGTCGTCGGCTGGGGCGCGAGCATGATCGAGCCCGGGCACTATCAGCGGACCTCCAAGGGCGTCTTGACCTTCGGCCGACCGACGCCGTCGTCGCCCGACCCGGCCGCGATCGCAACGCTGACGGAGGCGGCGTCGCCGTCACTGGTGGTCGACGACCTGGCGGGCGTGCGCTGGTCCAAGCTGGCCATCAACTGCGTGACCACCACGCTCGGGGCCATCGGCGGCGTACCGCTCGGCAAGCTGCTGTCGCACCGGCCCATCCGGCGCATCGCGCTCGAGGTGTTCGCCGAGGTCGCCGCCGTCGCCCAGGCCGCGGGCGTCAAGGTGCAGCCCGTCGGCGGCACGCTCGACATCGACAAGATCGCCATCAGCGAGGCCGAGCGAGGCCTCAGCTTCGGCTCGCCTTCGCTCGCCTACAAGCACTCGGTGCTGCTCGCCGTCGGCTTCAAGTATCGGCGGCTGCGCTCGTCGATGCTCTACGCGCTCGAGCGCGGGCGGCCGCCCGAGATCGACTTTCTGAACGGCGAGCTGGTGCGGCGTGGCGCCGCGCTCGGCGTGCCGACGCCGGTCAACGCCGCGCTCGTCGAGGGCGTGCGCGCGATCGAGGCGGGCCGCGCCTCCTCGTCGCTGGCGGCGCTGCGCGCCATCCACGACCGCGTCATCTGCCGGCCGCTTCGCGCGGCGGCGTGACCTACATCGCCCCCGAGCACTGGGGTGATTACAATCTTCTCCTGACGCGCTAAGATCGCGCTGGAGGTCGCATGCGCACGCTCAATCTATTGGCTTTCGTTGCTCTGGTCTCGGGAGGCTGCGTCGTCGTCCACGACAACGGTGGTGGTGGGGGCGGTGGTGGTGGGGGCGGCGGCGGCGGACCGCTGACCTACGGCATCCTGCCCGGCGCCAGCACCATCGTCTCGCCGGGGACCCAGGCCGGCTACGGCATCACCGCCAACACCGGCGGCAGCTATCGCGCGGTGTGGACCGGCGACTCGACTGTGTCGGGGCAGTACACCAACTTCACCGGCAGCATCTACACCCCGGGGCACTTCACCGCGTTCGATCCCGGCTGTGGCGGCATCTGCCCCGACGAGGGGAACGACATCATCAACCCGCCGACGGCGGTGGCCGGCGGCGGCGAGCAGATCACCTTCGACACCATCGCCACCGACGGGCTCGACGGCCTCGACTTCGGCGTCGACCTGGAGCCGGTGGAGTTCGATCTGCGCATCGACGGCACCGCCTACCCGAGCCTGGTGTTCTTCCCCAGCAGCGACGCCGGCGGACAGATCGCCAGCCCGGCGACCATCCCGTTCGATCTGACGACCAACTGAACCGCCGCTCTGGGCGGTCGCGTTCACCTCAGTGGACGATCGCGATCGAGCTGCAGTAGGGGACCGACTGGGCGCCGGCGCGATCGGTGACCTTGATGCGCACGTCGTCGCTGCCTTCCATCACCATGCCGCCGGACGCCCCGACGATCACGACCGAGAAGGTGCCGCTCCAGTCGTTGCCGCTGCGATCGGCGTCGTCGAGCTGAAGCTCCGACTCGTTGTTGCGCGTGCCCGTGAAGAAGGTCGCCTTGAGCACCTGCGCGTCGCCGTCGGGATCGGTGACGCGCATCGTGCCCGTGACCAGCGGCGCGTCGAGATAGGCGCAGGTCGGCAGCGACAGATCGACGATCGAGGGCGGCGAGCCGGAGGCGCCCGGCTGTGCCACCTCACCGGCGCACGGCTTCCACGCCGTCGGCATGTGGCAGGCGGCGCTGTCGGCGCAGCCGGCGGCGATGAACGCGGCGGCAAGAGCGGCCAGGAGACGCACCATTCAATGATACCGCGGAACCTTCGGCGGCGGCGGCGTGGCCAGGCCGAGCGGCCCCTGCCAGTAGCCGAGCGCCATCGCCAAAAGCGCCACGCCCACCGTGATGCACAGGAGCGACCAGAAGGTGCCGAGGGTGAGGAGGCGCTCGGCGAGCCCGGCGCCGGCGCGATGGGGGCGGTGCAGGAGCTGCAGGACGCCCAGGATCACCATCGAGAAGCCGGCGAGGTAGAGGAACCAGGTCGGGATCATCGCGGGCAGCCTGGCAGGTGGACGACGCCGCGGCCGGCCTCGCTGCGCACGTCGGCGCCGTAGGGGCGCGACATCTCGCTCAGGCGGGCGAGCGCGTCGGTCAGCTCGCGGTCGGTCAGCGGCTCGGGGCGGTAACGCACGCGATCATTGTGCACCCCCAGCGGCACCAGCTCCAGCCGATCGAACGCCGCGCCACCGCCCGGGCAGCGGCGCGCGTGGGCGAGGGCGAGGAGGCCGACGTTGAGGAGCTCGGGCTCGACGCGGCTGGAGAAGCGGCCCAGCGTGCCGAAGGCATAGTTGCCGAGGCTGAGCGCGATGGCCCGGCCGTGATACATCGCGATCGGCTGCGCCACGTGCGGGTGGTGCTCGACGACCAGATCGGCGCCGGCGTCGATGGCGCGCTCGGCCCAGCGGCGCTGCGCGCGCGTCGGCGGCGCGTAGTTGTCGCCGGCGTGGAAGCTGACGACGACCAGATCGGCGCCGGCGCGCAGGCGCGCGATGTCGCGATCGAGGTCGGGCTCGGCGGCCATGGCGACGCCGGCGTGGTGGGCGCGCGCGAAGAGATCGAGGTAGACGTCGAACAGGAATTGGCGCTCGCAGTAGGCGAGCAGGCCCACGCGCAGGCCGCCGATGTCGACGATGACGCCGCGGCGCGCCTCGGCGGCGTCGCGGCCGGCGCCGATGGTGGCGAGCCCGGCGCGGGCGGCGTTGGCCAGGGTGTCGGTGAGGCCGTCGCGGCCGTAGTCGAGCGCGTGGTTGTTGGCCAGCTGCAGGACGTCGAAGCCGGCCTCCGCCAGGGCGCGCGCCGAGGCGGCGGGCGCGTGGTAGACGAAGCGCTGGTATAGCGGCGACGGCGCGCCACCGTCGGTGATGGGCGCTTCGTGGTTGGCGACGGCGACGTCGGCGGCGCGCAGAAGATCGATGGTCGAGCCAAACGGATAGAGGGCGCCGCGCACCTCGATGGTCGGCAGGGCGGCGTCGATCTCGGCGGTGTCGCCGGCGAACAGCAGCGTCGCCTCGCCCGGCGTCGCCGGGGCGCGCTCGAGGACGAGCGGCGTGGCGGCGGCGAAGGCGTCGCGGCGCGGATGCCAGGTCCAGACGACCACGCAGTAGAGCGCGACGAAGACGACGACGGCGGCGAGTATCGTGGCCGCGGCGCGCACTACCGGGGCGCGGTGGCGGCGCGGACGAGCGCGTCGTAGGCGTCCACGAGCCGGCGCGTGATCGGGCCCGGCCTGCCGTCGCCGATCGGCTCGCCGTCGGCGCGCGTGATGGGGACGATGCCGCGCACCGAGCTGGTCAAGAACGCCTCGTCCGCCTGGTGCAGATCGATCGGCCACAGCGCCTGCTCGGCCCAGCGGACGTGCTCGGCGTCGAGGAGCTGCATCACCTTGCGGCGCGTGATGCCCTCGAGCAGGCCGACCGACAGGGGCGGCGTCGAGACCCAGCCGCCGCGTGCGATGAAGAAGTTGGACGAGCTGCCCTCGGTGATGCGGCCCACGTTGTCGCACAGGATCGCTTCGTAGGCGCCGCGCTTGCGCGCCTCGGCGACGGCCATGACGCTGCCGAGGTAGTTGCCGCTCTTGACCTGCGGGTCGACCGTCGAGGTCGGCACGCCGGGGGCGAAGCGCGTGCGGCCGACGATGGCGACCTCGACGCCGTCGCGGTAGGCCTCGGGCGGCGGCGGCTTGGGCGGTCGCACGATGACGATGAGGCGCGGCTCGTCGGCGGCCGCGGGATCGAGCGCGATCTCACCGGCGCCGCGGGTGACGACGATGCGTACGTAGGCGTCCTCGAGGCCGGAGGCGGCCAGCGTGTCGACGACCGCCTTGCGGATGGCCGCGCGCGGCGGCGTGCGCATGACCAGGCCCTGGGCCGAGCGCTCGAGGCGATCGAGGTGCTCATCGAGCGCGAAGGCGACGCCGCCAAAGGCGCGGGTGACCTCGTAGACCGAGTCGCCGTAGAGGAAGCCGCGATCGAAGACGGGCACGCGCGCCAGGGCGGCCTCGACGGGAGCACCGTCGATCCAGACGAGCGCGCGCGGGGTCACGCCACGCTCCGGGTCACGCCGCCGGCGCCGGCGAAGCGCAGCTTCCACACCAGCGTCAGCGCCTCGAGGAAGATCTTCTTCGACATCTTGGACTGGCCGACGCGGCGGTCGACGAAGATGATGGGCACCTCCTCGACGCGGAAGCCCTGCTTGATGGCGCGGTAGTTCATCTCGATCTGAAAGCCGTAGCCCTGCGCGCTGACGCTGTCGAGGTCGAGCGCCTCGATGGTGGCCCGGCGGAAGCACTTGAAGCCGCCGGTCACGTCGCGCAGGGCGATGCCCAGGATGGTCCGGGCGTACAGCGAGCCGCCGCGCGAGATGATCTTGCGCATGGGGCCCCAGTTGACGGTGCCGCCGCCGTCGACATAGCGCGAGCCGAGGACGAGGTCGGCGCCGGCGCGGGCGCGGGCGAGCATGATCGGCAGGTACTTCGGGTCGTGCGAGAAGTCGCAGTCCATCTCGAAGAGGAACTGGTAGTCGCGCGCCAGCGCCCACTTGAAGCCGGCGACGTAGGCGGTACCGAGGCCCTGCTTGCCGGCCCGGTGCAGGACGTGGACCTTGCCGTCCCGGGCGGCGAGCTCATCGGCGAGCGCGCCGGTGCCGTCGGGGGAGTTGTCGTCGACGACCAGGAGGTCGGCCTCGGGGAGATGCTCGTGGACGGCGGCGACGATGGCGGGGAGGTTGTCGCGCTCGTTGTAGGTCGGGACGATCACCAAAACGGAGCTCATTTCGCGCAAGCCTACTCGATGTTGCTCCGCCGAGTGAATATGTTATCGTCGCTAACCGCGATGCAGATTCTGAAGGCGCGCTTCCGTGGTCGGGACGACTTCATGGAGGCCTATCAAGCCGACCGGCCAAACGGCGCCCTGTTCGTCGCCACCACCACGCCGCTGGACACGTCGGAAGACGTCATCGTCGAGCTGGTGTGCGACGGGCTGCCCAACAAGGTGCTCATCCGCGGCACCGTGGTCGCGTGGCGGCCGGCGCTGCCGCGGCTGCGCGTGCGCGCCGGCGCGACGGTGGAGTTCGCCGCCGACGAGGACGACAAGCGCCGCTTCATCCTGGCGGCGCTGGCGGGCGAGCTCAAGCCGCCCAAGCGCAAGCACACGCGCATCCCGGTCGCCGTGCCGGTGCGCTTCCGCATGCCCGAGTCGGCTGAGCAGCTGGTGGGCGAGCTGACCGAGATCTCCGTCGGTGGCGCGCTGCTGCGCTCGAAGATTGGCAAGCCGCCGATGGGCACCGAGATCGTGCTCGAGCTGCTGCCCCCGGGCGGCGCGGCGCCGATGCTGATCACCGGGCGGGTGGCCTATCACACGCCGAGCGCGACCGGGCTCAAGTTCATCTACCGCGACGGCGGCGGCTCGCGTCGCATCCGCGAGCTGATCCGGCGCATCCGCTCGGCCTGAGCGTGGCGCGGCTGGCGGCGCTGCTGGCGCTCTTGGCCGTCGGCGTGCCGGCGCGGGCCGACTTCGTGCGCGGATCTATCAAGATCGACGTGCGCGACGGGGCCGGCAAGCCGCGCCAGGCGGCGGTGACCGTGCGCGGCGCCGGCGGCGACGTCAAGGTGGCGCGCGTCGGCGAGGTCTACGTGGCCGACGGCCTCATCGAAGGCGACTACACGGTCGCTATCGGCAGCGGCGACGAGGCGACGGTGCACGTGCGCGGGCGGATGGATCGCGGGGTCGTCTTCGTCATCAGCGGCAAACGGGCGGGCGCGATCGCGCTCGGCCCGCGCGACGTCGCCTGCGACGCCGTCGACGGGGCGGTGGTGGAGGCGGTGGCGTTCGCCCGCGGCGGCGGGCTGGGCGCCGGACGGCTCGACGTCAAGCGGGGCAACAAGCTCGTCTGCAGCGCCATCATCGCCGGCGGCGCGGCGACGCTGCGCCTTCTGCCCGGCGACTACGGCGTGAGCGCCAAGTTCGTCGGCGGCGGCGCCTCGTTCGAGCGCTACCAGCTCAAGCGCGACCAGACGCCGTATCCGCTGGCGCTGCGGGCGCGCTAGAGTGGTCCACGTGAAGCGCCCGCGGAAAAAGGGCACCCGCCCCTCGACGCAGCCGCGGCCGACGGCCCAGCTCATGGACGGCACCTTCCGCTGGCTCAAGCTCGACGAGCACGCGCGCTCGTTCCGCGCCATGCGCGCCTTCACGCTGGCGGCGGGGGCGCGCATCGGCGAGCACGCGCGCGGCGAGCGGCTGCGCGGATCGATCCTCTACGTGCGCTGCGACTCGTCGTCGTGGACGCAGCACCTGCACGTGATGAAGGCGACCCTGCTCGAGCGGCTGCACAAGACCCCGGGCGGCGAGGGCATCGCCGAGCTGCGCTTCAACGTCGGGCCGCTCGACGAGGTGGCCGGCTGGGAGACGGCGCCGGCGGCGGCGGCGCCCCCCGAGGTGGAGCCGGCGCCCGCGGCGCTGCCCGAGGAGGTCGCGCGCGCGCTCGGCGGCGTCGACGACCCGGAGCTGCGCGCCGAGTTGGCGCGGCTGTACGACAAGCTCGGCGCCCGCGCTAGGAAGTGATCGCGTCCTTGAGCGCGCGCACCCGGGCGTAGGCAGCCGCCCTTCGCCCGGCGGCGTCGGGGGCATCGGCGATCGCCTGCACGATGGCGCTGCCGACGACGACCGCGTCGCAGTGCGCGGCCAGCGCCCGCGCGCTCGCCGGATCACGCACGCCGAAGCCGACCGCCAGCGGCAACGTGCCGAGCGCGGGTCGCAGCGCCGCGGCGTGCCGGCCGACGTCGCCGACGTCGAGGTGGCCGGCGCCGGTCACGCCGGTGAGCGAGACGTAGTAGGCGAAGCCGGACGCGCGCTCCACGATCGTGCGTGCGCGTTCGACCGAGGTCGTCGGCGCCAGCAGCGGCACGCGCGACAGACCCGCCCGCGGCCAGCGCGCCGTCGAGCTCCACCGACTCCTCGGGCGGCAGATCGACCACCAGCACGCCGTCGACGCCCGCCGTCTGCGCCTCGCCGGCGACGCGGCCCAGGCCCCGCTGCAAGAGCGGGTTGTAGTAGCCGAAGAGCACGATCGGCACCTCCGACTCGCGGCGGAACGCCGCGCACCGCCTCGAGCGTCTTGCCCACCGTGTCGTGCCGGCGCCGCCCGTCGACAGCGCGCGCTCCATGGCGCGCTGGATCACCGGGCCGTCGGCCGACGGATCGCGACCACGGCACGCCGAGCTCGATCACGTCGGCGCCGGCGCGCGCGATCTCGCCCAGCAGCGACCGGCGTCTCCGCCAGCGACGGATCGCCGGCGGTCAGGTAGACGACGAGCGCCTTCTCCTTGCTGGCGGCGAGCGCGCCCATGCGCGCGGTGAGCGCGGTCTGCGGAGGCTTCGCCCGCTCCTGCTCGCTCACGACTCCACTCCCAGCGCCTTGGCCACCGTCGGCATGTCCTTGTCGCCGCGCCCCGAGAGCGCGACGACGATCACGACCGCCTCGCCGCAGCGCTGGCGACGAGCTCGGCGAGCGTAGGCGATCGCGTGCGCGGTCTCGAGCGCGGACAGGATGCCCTCGGTGCGCGCCAGGCAGCTCGAAGCGCGGCGAGCGCCTCGTCGTCGGTGACGCGAGACGTAGCTGCGCGCGGCCGGTGTCCTTGCAGCCACGCGTGCTCGGGGCCGACGCCGGGATAGTCGAGCCCGGCGCGAGATCGAGTGCGCCGGCAGGATCTGGCCGTCGTCGTCGCTGAGCACGTACGACTTCGAGCCGTGCAGCACGCCGACGCGCCCGCGCGGACAGCGTCGCCGCGTGGCGGCCGCGTGGCGATGCCGTCGCCCGCCGCCTCGACGCCGACGAGCTGCACGCCGGCGTCGGCGACGAAGGCGTGGAACAGGCCGATCGCGTTCGAGCCGCCGCCGACGCAGGCGACCAGCGCGTCGGGCAGGCGCCCGCTCGCGCTCCAGCATCTGCGCGCGCGCCTCGTGGCCGATCACCGCCTGGAGGTCGCGCACCATGCGTCGGGTACGGGTGCGGGCCCGGCGACCGAGCCGATGCACGTAGTGCGTGTCGTGCGACGTTGGTGACCCAGTCGCGCAGCGCCTCGTTCATCGCGTCCTTGAGCGTGCGCGTGCCCGACGTCGACCGGCGTGCACCTGTGGCGCCGAGCAGCTGCATGCGGAAGACGTTGAGCGCCTGGCGCTCGACGTCCTCGGCGCCCATGTAGACCTCGCACGGCGAAGCCGAAGCAGCGCGCGCGACGGTCGCGGTCGCGACGCCGTGCTGGCCGGCGCCGGTCTCGGCGATGATGCGCCGCTTGCCCATCCGCCGCGCCAGCAGCGCCTGGCCGATGCAGTTGTTGATCTTGTGCGCGCCGGTGTGGCTGAGGTCCTCGCGCTTGAGGTAGACGCGCGCGCCGCCGACGCTCGCCGGACAGCCGCGTCGGCGAAGTAGAGCGGCGTCGGGCGGCCGACGTAGTCGCGCGAGCAGCGCGTCGAGCTCGCGCCCAGAACGCCGGGTCGGCGCGCGCGGCGCGCCAGGCGCGCCTCGAGCTCGTCGAGCGCGGGCATCAGCGTCTCGGGGACGTAGCGGCCGCCGAAGGGGCCGAAGTGCCCGTGCCGTCGGCGAGCTCGTGCTCATCGCCGGCCTCTCTCGCGCGGCCTGCGATGAACGCCGCGCACCTTCGTCCGGTCCTTCACGCCCGGCGCGCGCTCGACGCCGCTGGCGACGTCGACGCCGTAGGGGCGCACGGCGCGCGATCGCCGCCGCCACGTTCTCGGGCGTCGAGGCCGCCGGCGAGGATCACGCGCCGCGCCGCCGCGCGCCGCGGCCGCGCAGCGCGACCAGTCGAGCGCGCTGGCCCGAGCCGCCGTAGCCGGCGCGTCGGCGTCGATCGAGCAGCGAGGTCGCAGCCGGTACTGCGTCGAGCGCCGCGAGCGATCGGCGCGTCGCGCAGCCGCGACCGCCTTGATGCAGCGGCCGGCGAAGCGCTCGGCAGCAGCTCGGGCGGCTCGTCGCCGTGGAGCTGCACGCAGATCGAGGCCGACCCGGCGCGAACGCGCGCTCGACCTCCTCCGCGCTCGGCGTCGACGAAGACGCCGACGCGTGCGCACGCCGGGCGGCGACCGCGCGCGGCGATCGCGCGCCGCGTCCGACGGTCGACGTAGCGCTTGCGAGCCCGGCCAGAAGTTGAAGCCGATCGCGTCGGCGCCGGCGTCGACGCAGGCGCGCGCGTCGTCGAGCGAGCGTGATGCCGCAGATCTTGATCGAACGTCATGCTCACGCCAGCGAGCGCCGCGCAGCGCCGCGCCCGGGATCGGGCGCGCGCATCAGCGCCTCGCCGACCAGGATGGCGTCGACGCCGGCGGCGCGCGAGCGCGCCGACGTCGCGCGGCGGTGCGGATGCCGCTCTCGGCGACGAGGACGCGCGTCGGCCGGCAGCGCGCGGCGCAGCGCGCGCGGTCAGCGCCAGGTCGATCGTCGAAGGTGCGCAGGTCGCGGTGGTTGACGCCGATGATGCTCGCGCGCCGGCGGCGAGCGCCGCGCTCGACCTCGGCGTCGTCGTGCGCCTCGACCAGCGCGTCGAGCCCGAGCGCGCGCGCGCCGCCGCGAGCAGCGCGCGCAGCGTCGGCGTCGGTCGAGCGCGGCGCACGATGAGCAGCACCGCGTCGGCGCCGGCGGCGCGCGCCTCGACGACCTGGTAGCGCGTCGACGAGGAAGTCCTTGCGCAGGAGCGGCAGCGCCGACGGCGCCGCGCGCGGCGGCGCAGATCGCCGAGCGCTGCCGCCGAAGAACGGCGCGTCGGTGAGCACCGAGATCGCCGCGGCGCCGGCCGCCGCGTAGCGCGCGCGCGATCGCGGCCGGGTCGGCGCCCGGCCGGATCGCGCCCGCCGACGGCGAGCGCGCGCTTGAACTCGGCGATGCACGCGCAGGCCGCCGCGGCTGGCGCAGCGCCGCGCGCGAAGCGGCGCGCCGGCGGCATCGCGCGCCGCCTCGCGCGCTCGCAGCTCGGCGAGCGGCGCGCGCGCGTGCGCGCCGCCACGCTCGTCGCGCTTCTGCGCCAGGATGTCGTCGAGGATCATGGCTGCACCGGCAGCGCGCTCATGGGCGCCTCCGCGAGCACGCGACGAGGCGCTCGAGCAGCGCCGTGGCGCGCGCCGTCGTCGATCGCGCGTTCGGCGCGGCGCGCGCGCCGCCGCGCAGTCGCGCGGCGCCGGCCGCGACAGAGCGCGGCGGCCGGCGCTCATCAGCACCGCGCTGCGCGCCGCGCCGCGCGGCGCCGCCGAGCGACGGCGCGCGCCGCGCATCGCGCGTTGTCGCCGCGCGTCGCCGCCGCGCGAGCCCCGCCGGATCGCTCGTCGCCGAGGCCGAAGTCGGCCGGACGCGAGCTGCGTAGCGCCGCGACCGCGCCGCCGCGCAGCTCGGCGACCAGGGTGGCGCCGGCGGGCGCGAACTCGTCGAGCCCGCCTGCGCCGTGCACGACCAGCGCGCGCTGCGACGCCGAGCGCGCCGCAGCGCGCGCGCCAGCGGCTCGCACCAGCGCCGCGTCGAAGACGCCGATGACGCTGGTGGCGCGCGCCGGCCGGGTTGGTCAGCGGCCCGAGCAGGTTGAAGATGCGTGCGCACGCCGAGCTCCCGGCGCGGCGCCGGCCGCGTGCCGGGTCGCGCGCGTGGAACGCCGGGCGCGAAGAGGAAGCCGATGCCCGACCTCGCGCGAGGCAGCGCGCGACCACGCTCCGGCCGGCGCCGCCGACGTCGACGCCGAGCGCCTCGAGCACGTCGGCGCGAGCCGCGAGCGCGACGACTGCGCGCGGTTGCCGTGCTTGGCGACCGCGCACGCCGGCGCCGGCGACGACGAGCGCCGCGAGCGTCGAGATGTTGAACGTGCCGCGCGCCGTCGCCGCCGGTGCCGCAGGTGTCGACCAGCACGCGGCGCGCGGTCGGCACGCGCAGCTCATGCGCGCGCGCGCATCGCCGCGCGCCGCGCCGACCACCTCGTCGACGGTCTCGCCCTTCATGCGCAGCGCGACCAGCAGCGCGCCGATCTGCGCCGGCGTCGCCTCGCCGTCCATGATCTCGCCGACGACCGCCGCCATCTCGGCGCGCGGTCAGGTCCTGCGCGCGCGATCGCGCCGCGCGATGCGCGCGCGTCGACGCTTCATCGCGCGGCCTCGCGCCAGCGCGAGGAAGTTGCGCAGCAGCTCGCTTGCCGGCGGTCGTCAGGATCGACTCGGGGTGGAACTGCACGCCCTCGACCGGCAGCGTCTGGTGGCGCACGCGCCATGATCTCGTCGTCCGCGGTCTCGCGCCGTGACCTCGAGCGCAGTCGGGCAGCGCTCGCGCGCTCGACGACCAGCGAGTGGTAGCGCGTCGCCTCGAACGGGTTCGGCAGCCCGGCGAAGAGCCCGCTGCCGTCGTGGAGGATCTGCGAGGTCTTGCCGTGCATGACGCGCGCGCGCGCGCACGACCTTGCCGCCGAAGGCCTGCGCCGATCGCCTGGTGGCCGAGGCAGACGCCGAGGATCGGGATCTTGCCGGCGAACGCGCCGGATCACGCTCCAGCGAGATGCCGGCCTCGTTCGGCGTGCACGGCCCGGGCGAGATCACGATGCGCGTCGGGCGCGAGCGCGCGCGATCTCGGCGACCGTGATCGCGTCGTTGCGCACGACGCGCACCTCCGCGCCCAGCTCGCCCAGGTACTGGACGAGGTTGTAGGTGAACGAGTCGTAGTTGTCGATGAGCAGCAGCATCGTGCGTCCTAGCTCTCGTTGCGCGTCGGCCGCGCCATCGCGACGCGCCGCGCACCACGGCGCGCGCCTTGTTCACGCGTCTCCTCGTACTCGGCGTCGGGGTCGGAGTCGGCGACGATGCCGGCGCCCGCCTGCACGTAGACCGTGTCGCCCTTGGTGACCAGCGTGCGGATGGCGATGCCAGGTCCAGGTTGCCGGTGTAGCGAGACGTAGCCGACCGCGCCGCCGTAGAGGCCGCGCCGCGCCGGCTCGAGCTCGTCGATGATCTCCATGGCGCGGATCTTGGGCGCGCCCGACAGCGTGCCGGCCGGGAAGCGCGGCGCGCAGCACGTCGAGCGGCGCGCATGCCCGGCGCCGAGCCTGCCCGCGCACGTTCGACGACCAGGTGCATGACGTGCGAGTAGCGCTCGACGACCATGAGCTCGTCGACGCGCACGCGTGCCGATGCGCGCGACACGCGGCCGACGTCGTTGCGCCCGAGGTCGACGAGCATGACGTGCTCGGCGCGCTCCTTCGGGATCGGCGCAGCAGCTCCGCGCTCGAGCGCGCGTCGTCCTCGGCGCGTCGCGCCGCGCGCGGCGCGTGCCGGCGATGGGCCGCACCTCGACCTGCCGGCCCTCGCAGGCGCACCAGCACCTCGGGCGAGGCGCCGGTCACGAGCGCCTCGCGGCGAACTCGAGGTGGAACATGTAGGGCGACGGGTTGATCGACGCGCAGCGCGCGGTAGACGTCGAAGGGATCGACGCCGCCGCGCGGCACCTCGAAGCGCTGCGAGAGCACGACCTGGAAGGCGTCGCCGGCGAGGATGTACTCCTTGGCGCGCACGCACCGCCGCCTTGTACGCCTCGCGCGTGACGTTCGACGACGGCGGCGCGTCGGACGGCGCCAGCGGGTCGAGCGGGCGCAGCGGCGGCGCGGGGCGCTGCCAGCGCGGTCGACGATGGCGTCGATGCGCGCGCACGCGCGTCGTCGTAGGCGCGCTCGGCGTCGCGCCGGCGCCTCGACGACGGCGTCGGCCACCACCTTCACCGTCTGCCGCAGGTTGTCGAAGATGACCAGCGTGTCGGTGATGACGAAGCACGACCTCGGGCAGCCCGAGCTCGTCGGGCGCGCGCGCCGGGATGCGCTCGAACGCGCGCACCACGTCGTAGCCGAGCCAGCCGACCGCGCCGCCGAAGAAGCGCGGCAGCGCCGGGACGGCACCGGGCGGCAGCTCGGCGAGCAGCGCGGCCAGCAGCCGCGTCGGATCGGCGTCGGGCAGCGCGCCCTCGTGGCGCACCGGCGCCCCGCCGCCCTCGACGTCGAAGCGGAGGATCTCGAGCGCCGCGCCGCGCGCGCGCACGACCGCGCGCGGCGCCGACGCCGACGAAGCTGTAGGCCGCCCACTTCTCGCCGCCGACGACGCGACTCGAGCAGGAACGAGTGCGGCGCGCCGCCCCAGCTTGGCGTAGGCCGAGACCGGCGTGTCGCCGTCGAGCACGATCTCGCGCCACACCGGCACGAGGTTGCCGCGTCGGGCGGCCTCGCGGAACTGCGCGAGCTGGGGCGAATGCGACACCATCGTGGCTCCGTGGCCGACGCTAGCACATCGTTCGCCTCGCGGCGCCCGAACCGCCCGGGCCCGCCGGGCCGCCCGCCCTCCGACCAGGCTCATTGACGCCAGCGCCGCCGCGCCTACAACCGTCGACGGTGCTCGCAGATCACGATGTGCCTCCGCTCGACGGCTACGATCGTCTCGGCGCGCGCGACGCCATGCGCGCGCTCAAGGATTTGCCGCGCCCGCTGCTCGAGCGGCTCTACACCTACGAAGATCTGCATCGCCGGCGCACCTCGGTGTTGCGCTCGATCAAGCGCGCCATCGATCGCCAACGATAGCGTCAGAAGGTCGGCACGTAGGCCTCGACGACCTGCCAGCGCCCGTCGCGCCGCTGCCAGTCGTCACAGTAGGGCTGGTCGTCGATCAGCTCCTTGCCCTCGAGCCGCACGATGGCGCGCTGCACGCCGCAGACCGTGACGCGGTCGCCGCGCAGCTCGGTGGTCAACCGCAGGCCCGAGATCGACACGATCTTGCCCGGCGTCGCGGCGGCGGCGGCCAGCCACTCGTCACGGTTGCGCGACTTGCCGTCCGGCGCATCCCAGCGAAAGTCGCCGGCCACGAACTGGCGCAGCCGGGCGGCGTCGCGCGCGGCGATGCCGTCGTAGAGCGCCTGGTTGGCGCGCAGGACGGCGCGTCGGGCGGACCAGCCGCCGCATCCGGCCACGCCGAGGATCGCCAGCACGAGGAGCGTACGCATTTGTGCTAAAACCCGAGCATGCACAATGCGCTCACCGAAGTCGATCCCGAGATCGCGCGCCTGGTCGCCGAAGAAGAGAGGCGACAGCGCGAGAAGATCCGCCTCATCCCGTCGGAGAACTACGCGTCGGCGGCGGTGCTCGAGGCGTGCGGCACGGTCCTGCAGAACAAGTACTCGGAAGGCTACCCGGGCAAGCGCTACTACGAGGGGCAGCAGTACATCGATCAGATCGAGGAGCTGGCGATCGCGCGCGCCAAGGCGCTGTTCGGCGCCGACCACGCCAACGTGCAGCCCTACTCCGGCTCGCCGGCGAACCTCGCCGTCTACCTCGCGTTCTGTCAAGCCGGGCGACACCATCATGGGCATGGGCCTGCCTGCCGGCGGACACCTGACGCACGGCTGGAACGTCTCGATCACCGGCAAGTACTTCCGCGCGGTCGCCGTACGGCGTGCGCAAGGAGACCGGCGCATCGACCTCGACGAGGTGCGCGAGCTCGCGCAGAAGGAGCAGCCGAAGCTCTTGTGGTGCGGCGGGACCGCCATCCCGCGCACGATCGACTTCGCCGCCTTCGCCGACATCGCGAACGAGGTCGGCGCCATCCTCGTGGCCGACATCGCGCACATCGCCGGGCTCGTCGCCGGGGGCGCGCACCCGTCGCCGGTGCCGCATCGCCGACGTCGTCTCGACGACGACGCACAAGACGCTGCGCGGCCCGCGCGGCGGCATGCTCATGTGCAAGGCGGCAGCACGCGAGGCGCCATCGACCAGGCGGTCTTCCCCGGGCTGCAGGGCGGCCCGCACAACCACACGACCGCCGGCATCGCGGTCGCGCTCAAGGAGGCGGCGACCGACGCGTTCAAGAAGTACGCGCACGCACATCGTCGAGAACGCCAAGGCGCTCGCCGCGGCGCTGATCGCGCGCGGCTTCGATCTGGTCGTCGGGCGGCACCGACAACCACCTCATCCTGGTCGACCTGACGAACAAAGAGCGTGCCGGGCAAGATCGCCGCGCAGGCGCTCGACAAGGCGGGCATCGGTCCTCAACTACAACTCGGTGCCGTTCGATCCGCGCAAGCCGTTCGATCCGTCGGGCATCCGCCTCGGCACGCCGGCGGTCACCTCGCGCGGCATGGGCGCGTCGGAGATGAAGCAGATCGCGGCGTGGATCGACCGTGGCGTGCAGGCGGCGCGCACCGCCGACGACGAAGCGCTCGCGCAAGATCGCGGGCGAGGTCCGCGAGCTCACGGGAAGATTCCCGGCGCCCGGGTTGTAATCATTGGTTGATGCAAGCAATGGCCGACCGTCCCACTAAGCTGGTCAAGCGTCCCGACGACGCGCTCGTGCGCAAGGCGGTGGCGACCCCGTCGCCGCCGATGCGCCTGGCCGACAGCCTGGAGAACGCGGCGCCGCGCACGTTCGTGCATGTCGATCGCAACGGGCAGGTGCGCTCGCCCGCCCGCTACAAGGCGCTGCAGGCGGCTTCGTACGGCGCGGCCGCGGCGATCGTCGGCGGCGTGACCGTGATGTACGGGGCGCTCCTCGGCATCCCCGGGGTCGGCGTGGGGGCGGCGTTCGCGGCCTACTTCGGCTGGCACCTGCGGCGCTCGCGCCTGCTGCACAAGGCGACGGTGCTGTTGGTCCACGATCAGCTGGACGAGGCCGAGGCGCTGCTGCGCAAGGTGCTCGCGTCGTGGCGCTGCCCCAAGCACGTGGCGGCGCTCGCGGAGCAGAACCTGGGCGCGGTCTACAACCGCCGCGGCAACTTCGAGGAGGCGCTCGCGCACCAGCGCGCGGCCATGACGCTGTACGCGCGCGGCAACGCCCGGTCGCCCATGCGCCAGGTCGTCGAGTACGCCGAGATCATCACGCTGGTGAATCTGGAGCGCGTCGGCGAGGCGCGGCAGCGGCTCGATCAGAAGCAGGGCAAGGTGCCCGAGGGCGACTACCTGCGCATGCAGCATTGGGGGGCGGAGCTGTACGTCTGCCTGGCCGAGGGCGAGCATCGGCTCGATCCCGAGCAGCTGCACCAGTGCGCGATCGCGGCCCTGAAGATCACGGGCGCGGCGGCGCTGCTCGGGCTGACCTCGTGGGCGCACTGGAAGCTCGGCGACACCGACCAGGCGTGGCACCTTTTGAACGAGGCGTACGATCGGCGCCAGGGCGTGCGGCTCGAGCGGGCGCTCCCGCTGTTGTGGAAGTGGATGGAGGAGCACGCCGCCGAAGCGGGCGTCGATCGCAGCGTCGGCGCCGACGAGCTGCCGGCCGAGGACGATCCGCTCGGCGGCCTGTAGCGGCAGCGCGGGGTGGGGGCGAAGCGCGCAAGCAACCTACCACCTTAGATCAGTGTCCGACCTTGACACTCTCGCACCGCACGCGGTAAACGGGTGCGCTTCCAAGGGGACTTCGACGCCATGCACCTCCGCTTCACCCTCACTGCCGCGGCCATGCTCTTCGCACTCGCGCAACCCGCGCGCGCCGAGGTCATCCAGCTCCTCGACAACACTCAGGTCTCGGGAAAGATCGTCCATTTCTACGACGGCACCTTCGCCATCGAGACCTCCGACGGGCAGAAGATCGAGCTGCCGACGACGAAGATCAAGAGCATCACGTTCAAGCTGCCGCCCGCGCGCGCCGAGTTCTCGACGCCCGAGAAGACCTTCGCCCGCTACAAGGATGCGCTGGTCAAGAACGACATCAGCAAGCTCATCGACTGCTACGCGCTCATGTACCAGGGCGTGATGGCCGCCGAGCTCGGCCGCACCACCGACGATCAGCGCAAGAAGATGCAGAGCGAGATCGCCGGCACCAAGCTCGAGATCAAGTCCTCCAAGATCACCGGCAAGAGCGCCACGTTGAAGGTGCAGCGCGCCAAAGGCGACGAGGTCGAGACCGCCGACGTGCGCATGGTGCTCGAGAACGGCGAGTGGAAGCTCACCCCGTAGGCCACGCGCGCCGCCGCTAGATGCGCTGCCGCCCCGCCGCCCTGGCCGTCGCTGCCGCGCTCCTCGCCGGCACCGTCGCTGCTCGCCCCGCCCGCGCGGCCGGCATCGGCGAAAAGTGCAACGACGATCGCCAGTGCGTCGTCGGCAGCATCTGCAGCAACGCCAACGTCTGCGTGGCGCTCTCGAAGCGGAAGCTCATCGTCCCCTTCTACTTCCACCAGCCGGGCGACTCGGGCTACCGCCACATCACGCCGATCTTCTACTTCCACACCTGGGACAAGCACGACGACACGCGCGTGCAGCTCCCGCTGTTCGGCTGGCACCGCGACCACGACACCGGCGAGACCACCACCGTGGTACCGCTCCTGTTCAGCTCGTACACCACCTCCGCGTCGGCCAAGCTGTTCCGCATCTGGCCGTTCGTCTTCATGGGCAAGTACAAGGACGGCGGCGGGCAGGCGGCGATGCTGCCGCTGTTCTGGTGGTCGAAGAAGGAGGGCCACAGCTGGTTCATCGCTCCGCTGTTGCTCTCGGGCGGGCAGCGCGACGAAAAGAACGACATCACCGAAGCGGTCGTCGGCCTCATCGGCTACTACCGCCGCCACGACGACACCGACCTGTGGCGCATCGTCTTCCCGCTGCTCTTCGACCACGAGACGCAGGAGTCGCACACCGTCATCGGCCCGCTCATGTGGTTCAAGCGCACCGGTGAGGGCCACCACGCCGCGGTCGTCTTCCCGCTTTTGTGGCAGGTGAGCGACGACCAGGCGGGCTACGATCACATGCTCCTGTTGCCGCTGTTCGACTACGAGTCGGAGCAGCGCGGCCATCGGCAGCGCCTCGTCTCGCTGATCGCGTCGTGGGAGCGCGACGATTCGATCAACCTGCACCAGTTCCTGCTCTACGCGCCCGTCATCTTCCACCGCAGCGACAACAAGCGCAGCGTCGACGTCGTCCCGCCCCTGTTGACGCGTTGGTCGACCAAGGACAACGGTGGCCGCGGCCTCATCGCCGGGCCGCTGGTCGACGTCGAGGATCCGACCGGCTCGACGACCGCGCTCTTCCCCATCTACTGGCGCTTCCACGATCGCCTGCACGACGCCACCACGCACATCCTCTTCCCCATCGCCGGCTTCCACCACCACACCGGCGCCCGCGGCGGCTTTGTCGGTCCGATCTACGGCTGGTCGTCGTCGAACGGCGCCGGCGGCTGGGGCGCGGGCCTGGCGCCCATCGCCTTCTTCGGCCGCAGCGGCGCGCGCAGCCACGCGCTGGTCCTGCCGCTGTTCGCGCACTGGAGCGACGCGCACGCGCACACGCAGACCACCGCGGTCGGCCCGCTGTTCGTCCGCACCACCCCCGACGGCGGCGACGGCGGCCTCTTCCCCGTGTTGTTCGCCGGCCGGCACCGCCACGGCAGCTACGCGGTGGTCCCCGGCCTCCTGTTCCACAAGAGCGACGCGGGCGGCAGCACCGACGTCGTCGGCCCGGTCTACTTCGCGCACGGGCCGCACAGCTGGGCCGCGGGCCTGGCGCCGCTCTTCTTCTTCGGCCGCGACGGCGCCCGCTCGCATCAGGTGGTGTTCCCCATCGTCTGGCACTTCGCCGATTCGGCCGCGCGCTCCGATCGCCTCATCGTCGGCCCCTACATCCACCGCCGCAGCGGCGACGAGACCGCCGACGCGCTCTTCCCGCTCTTCTACGTGCGCCGCTCGCCCAAAGAAGGCTTCGGCATCTGGCCGCTCGGCGCCTGGCGTCGCCTCGACGGGGTCTCGACCACCGTCGTCTTCCCGTTCGTGCACCAGTCGAACGCGCGCACGCACTCGAGCACCAACATGTTCTTCCCGCTGTTGACGCTGCACGACTCGCCCAACTACAGCGTGCGCGTGCTCTTCCCGTTCGTCTGGCGCGTGCGCGACGGCGACGAGACCGACACCGCCATCTTCCCGCTCTACTTCCGCGGCCGCGCGCCCGACCACGGCTGGGACGGCGTCTTCCCGCTGTTCATCCACGCCTGGAACCGCACGGCCGCGACGACGCTCGTCGGCCCGCTGTGGTACCGCGCGCGCGCCGACGGCGGCAAGAGCGCCGGCCTGTTCCCGCTCCTCGGCCTGGGGCAAGAAGGTCGGCCCGGGCGGTAAGTCGTCGTCGTGGTTCGGCATGCCCGGCGTCTACGCCGACCACAACGAGTTCCTCGGCACCTCGCACGCGTGGGTCCTCAACTTCTTCCACTTCACGCGCCCCGAGGGCTACACCACCGGCTTCATCCCCATCGCGTTCGCCTGGCGCCGCGGCACCGAGTCCAAGGTGCTGACGCCGATCTACTACCGCCAGACCGACTCCGCCCGCGACTACTCGCTCGACGTGTTCACGCTCTTCTTCGCCGGCCACGAGGGCAAGAGCTGGAAGGCCGGCATCTTCCCCATCTTCCTCGCCGCCCACGACAGCGACGGCAGCTGGCGCAGCGGCCTGTTCCCGCTCTTCTACGCCTCCCGCGGCCGTGACCACGCCACGCTGGCGACCCTTTTGGGCGGCTTCTCGCTCACCCCGAGCGGCAAGCGCATCTACGTCGGCCCCATCTACTATCGCAACGACGCCGAGGTCACCTCGGCCGCGGTCTTCCCGCTGCTCTACTTCGGCAAGAACCACACGTCGAACAGCTCCACCGCCTTCGTGCTGCCGCTGTTCCTCGACATCCGCCGCTCCGAGGATCACCAGCTCGCCGCCTACTCGCCGCTCATCTGGCGCTACCACAGCGTCGAGGCGACGACCACCATCGGCCTGCCGCTGTACTTCGACGTGAACCGCTTCGGCGAGTCGCGCACCACCGGCCTGCTACCGCTGTTCCTGCGCAACCGCTCCGAGGTGGCCCACGACACGGCCTACGCCATCCCAGCGCTGCTCACCTGGTGGCGCACGCGCGACGATCACTCCAAGAACGACGCCGTCGTCTTCCCGCTGTTCTGGCACTTCGGCGGCAAGAACTCGACGACCGTGTTCGCGCCGTTCGTCTGGGACTTCAAGCGCGGCGAGTCGCGCACCACCGTCGCCTTCCCGCTGTACGCGCACTGGCACCGCCCCGACGGCGACGGCACCATCGTGCTCAACGTCTACTACGGCAAGGGGACCGGCGACCGCGCCGGCGCCTGGAACTTCCGACTTCTTCCCGCTCATCACCGTCGGCCGCCCGCGCAAGCAGGACATCGAGTGGTACTTCCTCGAGGGGCTCTTCGGCTACTCGCGCCAGGGGCGCAATCGTAACCTCCGTCTCTTCTGGATCCTCGACTTCCCCCTGGAGCCGGTGCCGGCGTCGAATCTGTCCTGGTTCGGCTCCACGCCCACCGAGGCGCGCACGCTGTTCTGACGGGCGCGCGCTCTTGAAGCGCCCGCCGCGAGTGTTCACAACCTTGGCGTGGCGAAGTCGGCTAACCGCGTCGAGGCGCTGACCGGCGCCCGCGCGTTCGCGGGGCTCTACATCCTCTTTCTGCACTTCGGCCGTCCGCTGTTCGCGCGCGCGCCCGCGTGGGCGGAGACGCTGCGCCAGAGCGGCTACGTCGCCACCTCGTTCTTCCTCATGCTCTCGGGCTTCGTGCTCACCATCGCCTATGGCGGCAAGCTCGCCGACGGCCGCCTCGATCGCCGCGGCTTCTTCGTCGCGCGCATAGCGCGCCTCTACCCGTGCTACCTGCTGGCGCTGGTGCTGCTGGTGCCCATGGCGCTCGTGCACCACTTCGGCGACGTCACCGCTGCGTTCGGTGACGCGTCGGCGCAGTCGAAGATCGTGACAGGCGTCGCGCACTTGACGATGACCCACGTGCTGGTCCCGCGCCTCGTCACGTCGTGGAACCTGCCCGACTGGTGCGTCAGCATCGAGATGTGGTTCTACCTCGCCTTCCCGCTGGTCGTCGCCTGGATGCTGGCGCGCCGCACCCGCACGCTGGTCGCCGTCGCCGCCGGCGCCTGGGCGGTCGCGCTGGCGCTGTCTTTGGCCTACACGACGCTCCAGCCCGACGGCTTCCGCGCCGCGCTCGACTCGACCGGCTTCTGGCTGAGCCTCTTCAAGTTCACGCCGTACACGCGTTGGCCCGAGTTCGTCTTCGGCACCGCGCTCGGCGCCCTGTGGCTGCGCCTCCCCGCCGAGCGGCGCGGCCGGCGCTTCGCCACTCCACTCGTCGCCGGTGGCGCGCTCGCCATCCTCGCCGTGCTCCTGGGCGGCGCGTCTATTCCCTACACCATGCTGCACAACGGGACGCTGCTGCCGCTGTACGCGCTCGTCGTCTGGGGGCTCATGCTCGGTCGCGGCCCGCTGCACCGCGCGCTCGCGATCCGTCCGCTCACCGCGCTCGGCGACTCGAGCTACGTCCTGTACCTGTTGCAGGTGCCGCTCATGCAATGGATGGTGCTGGTCGCCGGCCGCCGCTACGACGCGCTCGACGCCCGCTTCACCGCAGCGGCGCTCGCCGTCATCATCGCCGCCGCCGTCGCCGTCCACTTCCTGGTGGAGCTGCGGGCGCAGGCGTGGCTCAAGGCGCGCCTGCAAGCGTGGTGGCCGCGCCCGTCGGCGCCGCCGGTGCAGACCTCGCTCGTGGAGAGCGCCGGCGCCTGAGCTACTTCTGCGGCAGCTCGATGACGAGCATGCGGAAGCCGCCCGCCGCGTCCTCGACGCGCTCGTGGTGCGAGGGCCGCTCGCCGCCCTTGGTCTTGATGGTGACGCGCACGTCCTTGCCCTTGGGCTGCGCCGACACCTCCTTGACCGAGGTATCGAACGCGGTGACGTCGAGCGCGCGCCGATTGTTGCGCAGCGGCACCACCGTGTTCTTGAGCGTGACGATGACCGCGCCCGGCGCGTCCTCGACGTGATACTCGGGCGCGGAGGTCACCTCCAGAAACACCGTCGGCACACCGTCCTTGACCTGGAACCCGGGCCAGATCATGCGCTGCGGCCCGCGTTTGATGGGCAGCTTCGGCGGATGCGGCGGCAGCGCCTGCGCGCCCGGCGCCACGCCCTTGTAGCTTCCCCCGGCGGCACCCTTTTCGGTGACGTTGAGGTTCCCCTGGTCGTCGCTGTCGTCGCCCGACTGCGCCCACGCAGCCGCCGAGACGACCAGCACCGAGACGACGACGAATCGACGCATGGCTCGAGGATACGCGCGCGCCGCGGAGCCTACAACTTTTGCCCGACGGGATCCTGCACCGGCGTGGCGTCGGCCGGCTCGCCGAGCACGAGCTGTCGCGCCTCGCCGACGAGAAAGATCGATCCGGCCACCAGGACCCGCTCACCGGCGGCCATCGCCAGCGCCGTCGCCAGATCGGGCGCCACCTCCGCCCCGGGCAGAAGGCGCGCCAGCTCCGACGGCGGCAGCGCGCGCGGCGACGGCGGCGCCGTGGCGATGACGCGCCCGGCGCGCGCCGCGAGCGGCGCCAGGATCGCGCGCGCATCCTTGTCGGCGACCACGCCCACGACCAAGGTCCAGGGGCCCGCCGGCAGCGCCGCCGCCAGCGCGCGCGCCCCCTCTTCGTTGTGCGCGGCGTCGACCAGCACCGTCGGCGAGAGCTGCTCCAGCCGTCCCGGCCAGCGCACGCCGTTCGAGCCCCTCGGCGATGCGCGTGCTCGCTCGCGCCCAGGAGGCGCAGCGCCCGCCGCGCCAGCGCCGCGTTTCGCCGCTGATGCCCTCCGCCCAGCGCCAGCGGCGGCAGCCCGGCGTCGTCGAAGTCGCGCCCCAGCCGCTCGATCGGCGCGGCGCCGACGCGCGCCGCCTCCGCCTCCAGGACCACCGCCGCCTCCTCGCTCTGGCACGCGTAGAAGGCCGGACAGCCGCGCTTCCAGATGCCCGCCTTCTCCCGCGCGATGGCGGCGATCGTGTCGCCGAGCACCTCGATGTGATCGAGCGCCACCGACGGTGACGATCGCTGCACAGCGGCCGCTCGACCACGTTGGTGGCGTCGAGCCGCCCGCCGAGGCCGACCTCGAGCACCGCCACGTCGACCCGCGCCTCGGCGAACGCCACGAAGCGCCATCGCCGTCGCCACGCTCGAAGAAGGTGTGCTCGCCGGCCGACCGCCAGCACCGCGCTCGCCGAGCGCCGCCGCGCGCTCGCGCGCCGAGCTCGACGCCGTCGATCGCGGATGCGCTCGGTGAAGCGCAACAGGTGCGGCGACGTGTAGAGCCCGGTGCGCCGCCCGTCGGCGCGCAGGGCCGCCTCGATCATCGCCGCCGTCGAGCCCTTGCCGTTGGTGCCGGCGACGTGCACCACCGCGCAGCCGCTCGTGCGGATCGCCGAGCGCGGCGAGCAGCGCGCGGATGCTGTCGAGCCCCGGCCGCATGCCGAAGCGCTCGCAGCGCCGGCGAGCCGCTGCAGCAGCTCGGTCGTAGCGTCATCGGCTACGCGCGGGCGCTGTTCGCGTCGATCGGCAGGCCCGAGCAGCATCACCAGCCGCGCCAGCAGCTCCTTCATGTCCTTGCGCTGGACGATGGAGTCGACCATGCCGTGCTCGAGCAGGAACTCGGAGCGCTGGAAGCCCGGCGGGCAGCTTCTGCCGGATCGTCTGCTCGATCACGCGCGGCCCGGCGAAGCCGATGAGCGCCTTCGGGCTCGGCGATGATGACGTCGCCGAGCATGGCGAACGACGCCGCCACGCCGCCCGTCGTCGGGTGCAGCAGCACCGAGATGTACGGCAGCGCCGCCTCGCGCAGCCGCGCCAGCGCCGCCGTGGTCTTGGCCATCTGCATGAGCGAGAGGATCGCCCTCCTGCATGCGCGCGCCGCCCGAGGCCGAGAAGATGATCGCCGGCACGCCGCTCGCGCGAGCGCGCGCTCGAACAGCGCGCGTGATCTTCTCGCCGACCACCGAGCCCATCGAGCCGCCCATGAACTCGAACACGAAGAAGCCGATCGACACCGCGCCGCCCGCCGATGGTCGCCGCGCCCCTCGCGGAACGCGTCGGCCGTGCCCACCTGCTTCTGCGCGGCGCGCAGGCGATCGGCGTAGCGCTTGGAGTCGCGGAACTCGAGCGGATCCTCGGGCTGGATGGTGCGATCCTCCTCGGCGAAGCTGCCCTCGTCGACCGTAATCTTGATGCGCTCCTCGGTCGGCATGACGAAGTGATGGCCGCACTTGGGGCAGCACCACAACGCCTCCTTCACCTGCCCCGACGGCACCGTCTCGCCGCACTCGTCGCACTTCTGGAACACGCCCGAAGGCACCGACCGCTTGGTCTTGGCCGCCACCTCCGGCTTCATCTTCGACTTCGGGCGCGACCACCAGGCCGACATCAGCTGCCGAACCTTTCCTTGATCTCGAGGAACTCGAGGAACTCGGCGAGCTTTCCCACCTCGGCGATGAAGATCGAACCCACCTGCTTCTGCAAGAGGCGCGCCTGCTCCAGCCCCTCCAGCCCGTCGACGACGTCCTTGGGCTCCTTGGCGCCGACCAGCGCCGCCAGATCCTCGATCGAGATGTCGATGCGCACGCCCGGCCCGTCGGCCTGCCCGCGCTGCTCGGCCAAGAGCCGCAGCTGGTGCACGATGCGATGGTTGAGATCCTGCTTGAGCAGCGTCTCGACCTGCGAGTTCGCCTGTGCCAGCCGCAGCGCCAGCTTCTTGATCATGCGGATGGCGATCTCGGCGTTGCCGCGGATCATGGCCTCGAACGTGCGCGCGTCGAGGACCAGCAGGTGCGCCTCCTCGATCACCGTCGCCGTCGCCGAGCGCGGCTGCTTGTTGATGATGGCCATCTCGCCGAAGAACTCGCCCGGCGGCAGGGTCGCCAGGTGCGCCTCGCGCCCGCGCACGCGCCTGGTCAGCTGCACGCGCCCCGACTGGATGACGTACATGTGCTTGCCGCCGTCGCCCTCGCGGAAGAGCACGTGGCCGGCGGCGTAGGTCTCGCCGAAGCGCTCGAACATGCCGGCGGCCGTCGGATTCGGATCCTCTGCGTCCCCACTCACGGCGCGGAGCCTAGCACGCGGCGGGTGGCCGGCGCCACCGACGGCGGCAGGGCGTCGAGCTCGCGACGCAGGCGCTCCAGATCCTCGACGGCGTCGACGTCGTGCCACGGGGGCAGGAGCGCGTACGATCGCCCGGCCAGGCGCCCCAGCGTCGTCGCCAGCACCTCGGGCGTCGACCAGCGCACGCCCGCGAACAGCTCCGGCACCTCGACGCGCGCCCCCACCAGGTAGTAACCGCCGTCCTCCGACGGGCCGATGACCACGTCGTGCGCCATGAGCTCGTCGAGCGCCTGATGCAGGTGCGCCCGCGGCAGCGACGGCGCGTCCGACCCGATGATGACGACGGGCCCGACGCCGACGTGCGCGGCGACCGCGCGGGCCATGCGCGCCCCGAGATCGCCCTCGCCCTGCTGGACCAGCTGCAGGCGCTGCGACTTTCCCAGATGCTGCACCCGCGGATGATCGACATCCCCGGCGACGGCCAGCACCCGCCGCGCCCCCAGCCCCTGCGTCAGCGCGCAAGTGTCGTCGAGAAACGCCTCGTACAGCGCCAGCGCCCGCTCGGCCCCAATCGCCGTCCCCAACCGCGTCTTGACCTCGCCCAGCACCGGCGCCCGCGCAAAAATCACAATCGTCGACATCAGCTTCGCTCCCACCCTGCCGCGCAAGCAGGACGCCACAACCGCTCTCCGCCCACCATGAGCGAAGAGGCCCCGTGCGCGCTGCCCCGCTGGGCGAGTTCCGCAGCACGCACTCGCCGCCGGAGCGCGGCTCATCGCGACGTCGCGTGCCTGAGGATCGTGAAGATGATCTTGTAGGACGACGCGACGCTGCCCTTGACCGTCTGCGAGATCTTGCTGCGCCCACCCGCGCGCCGCCGGTAGCTCACCGGCACCTCGGCGATGCGCAGCCCACCGCGCGCCGCCTTGACCTGCATCTCGACGTTCCAGCCGTGCCCCCTGTCGCTCATGCCGAGCGCCACCAACGCCGGCAGCCGGATGGCGCGAAACGGCCCCAGGTCGGTGTAGCGCTGCCCGTAGATGGCGCGGATCATCGTCGTCGCCACGCGGTTGCCGACGCGCTGCTGCAGGGCGAGCGCGCCCGGCTCGGCCTGACCGAGCGCGCGGGAGCCGATGACCAGATCCGCCGAGCCGGCGCGGATCGGCTCCAAGAGCCACGGCAGCTCGGACGGCTCGTCCGCGTAGTCGCCGTCGAGGAACACGACCACGTCGGGAGGCCGCGGCAGCGAGACCAGCTCGTTGACTCCGCGCAACAGCGCCGCCCCATAGCCCGGGTTCGGCTCGGACAGGAGCTGCGCGCCGCCCTGCACTGCCACCTTGGCGGTGGCATCGGTCGAGCCGTTGTCGACGACGTAGACGGTCCGCACGACCTGGCGCGGCAGGGCCTGCAGTACGAGCGGCAGCGACTCCTCTTCGTTGCGCGCCGGAATGACCACGTCGACGATCATGTCAATGACCGGTCGTGGCCAGGATCTGCCACACCATGATCGCCATCTCGGCGGCGATCAAGACGGCGACGGCAAACTCGAGCGCGAAGGTCTGCCGCTGCCGCGCCAGATCGACGAGCAGCACCAGGTTGTCCTGAAACATACGCAGCTTGGCATCGAGCGCGCGATAGCGATCGTCGAGCTCGAGCATCTTGCGTAGTCCGTTCCACAGGCGGTCGAGCTGCTCGTTCTCCCAAGTCGCGTCCGGCTTGTCAAACAGCGCCAGCGTCGAGATGATGTCGTTGCGCGTGGCGATGCACAGACCGATGAACTGCAGCGTGTTGGGGACCCGCCCCGGGATGCGTCCGACCTTGCGCAGCTCGCCGGCGATGCGATCGGTCTCCGCCTCGATCTCGGCCACGTCGTCGGCGTAATAGTCCATCGCCACCGATTGGGCCAGCACCTCGGCCACGATCTCGACGGCGCCGAGCTCGAGCTGCGGCAGGACGACGCGATCGAAGCGCACCTCCATGGGCCTGTCCGGCAGCACCTCGAGCGCGAAGCTCTCCGTGAGCGGCAGGTGCGGCTCGCCGCTGAGCCGGGCGCCGACCGCCGCCACACACTTCTCCCGCTCCCCGGGGTCGACGCCGATGAAGACCAGCGCGCCGAAGTCGTAGGCGAGGACGAAGCGATCGTTGCCGCCGCCCGGCGTCGCCAGCAGGCGGTCCTTCTCCACGCGCGCCTCGCCGGGGGCGAACAGTGACACCAGCTCCTTGAGCTTCAGCGTCGACGCGAATCCGTAGGCGACGATGGGAATGAGCGGCATCGGCAGCCGGAGCTATGCGCGCGGCAACAGGACTTGCAAGCGCGCCACCGGCATCCAGTCGCCGCCGACGGGAAACGACGGCTGCCAGGAGGCCAACGGCGCCCAGGCCTGCCCGGTGGCGCGGCGCATGGCGAGCTGCTTGGTGCGCTTGTGCCGGAGCAGGACCACATCGCCCGGCGTCGGCGCCGCGTCCATGAGAAAGCCGAGGAGCGCGCCGCGCGGCCAGGCGTCGCCGAGCGAGGCGTCGCCGAGCTTGACGCCGAAGTGCGGCGTGGTGCCGACGCGCTCGAGATCGCCGCCGAAGCGCTCGCCCGTCTTGCCCTCGAAGGTGAGCAGCGGGCCCGCCAGCAGCGTCGTCGACAAGGAGCCGAGCGCGCCACCGACGGCGTCGCGGGCCTCCTTGGCGGTGCGCAGCCCCGGCATGTCCTTGGGCGAAACGCCGAGGACGCGCGCCACCAGCACGGCATGATCGTAGACGAGGCGGTGCTGCCCGTTGGTGCCCTCGAACCGCGTCAGCTCCTCGAGGTCGATGCCGGTGAGCTTGGCGACCTGCGCGATCGAAAGGCCGATCTGCTCTCGCTTGCGCGCGAAGATGCGCATCAGCGTCGGCGACAGGCGTCGCGACGACGACGCCCGCTGCGGCCGGTCGCCGCGATAGACGGTGGGATCTTCGAGATCGTCGGCGTCGTCCTCGTCGTCGTCGAGCTCGAGCGGCGAGCGGGTGGTGTCGTTCAGGTCCGCCGGCGCCGACACGCGCGGGCCGTCGACGTTGGTCTTGTCACCGAGGCGCCGCGAGTCGACGTTGGTCACGACGTCCCGGATCTTCGGCCCGTCGATCGAGGTCGGGCCATCATCCCCGTGGCGGGCGTCGGGCTGGGCGGGGCGCCCCTTTTTGGTGCGATTGTCGGGCGGGAGCGGGCGGCTCATGGGGCCACCTGGGCGCACTTCGGGGAACTGAGGGTCGATCCACCGGCCCCACCTGCCCGGCCCACGCTCGCTCGCTGTCGCTCGCTCACATCTTGATAATTACCACGTTTGACACGGTGACATCGCCTCTCTATATTCGCGCGCGATGGCCGTCACCTACAGTCCCGTCCTGGTCGCTATCCTCTTCGCCATCGGCTTCGGCCTCGTCTTTCTCGCGCTGGCCATGTTCATGGGGCCCAAGCACGAGACCGCGGAGAAGCTGGCGCCGTTCGAGTGCGGCTCCGAGCCGATCGGCATCGCCGCGCGCGCGCTTCTCGGTGAAGTTCTACCAGGTCGCGATCCTCTTCCTGGTGTTCGACATCGAGACGGCGTTCCTGTACCCGTGGGCGCTCCGCTACCGCGAGCTCTCCTGCGCGGGCGCCGCTCGACGCCGGCGTGTGCACCGGCGGCGTCTCGTTCTTCGGGCTCGGCGAGATGCTGGTCTTCATGGCCATCCTGGTCGTCGCGCTCGCCTACGTCTGGCGCAAGAGCGCCATCGGGTGGGAGTAGACACGATGGCGCGCTCGACTGCGTGCACGCACCAAGCTCGACGCGACGCGGTCAACTGGGCGCGCAAGTTCTCGCTGTTCCAGTACCCGTTCGTCACCGCCTGCTGCGGCATGGAGTTCATGTCCGTCGCGGCGCCGAAGTACGACATCGCGCGCTTCGGCGCCGAGTTCCCGCGCTTCTCGCCGCGCCAGGCCGACCTGCTGATCGTCGTCGGCACCATCACCGAGCGGCAGGGCCCGGCGCTGCGCCGCATCTACGACCAGATGTGCGAGCCCAAGTGGGTGATCGCCTTCGGCGTCTGCGCGTCGACCGGCGGCTTCTACCAGAACTACTCGACCATGCCGGGCGCCGATCAGGTCATCCCGGTCGACGTCTACATCCCCGGCTGCCCGCCGCGCCCCGAGCAGGTGCTCGACGGCCTGATCCTGCTGCAGGAGCGGATCCAGGAGCGGCGAAGGCCACAGGCAGAAGCGCGAGCGGCGCGAGCACGACGCGATCCGCCGCCACGGGCACGCTCAAGGTGACCGCAGAGCGGTAGCAGCGCATGGCGCAGAACGTCCTCGACCGCGCTGAAGGCGCAGTTCACGGCGGCGAGATCGTCGACGCACCGGCTCGCAGCACGGCGACGAGATGGGCGTGCGTCGACGCCGCGACGCCTCGTCGACGGTCGCGACGCTGGCTGCGCGACGACCCGCGATGCTGTTCGATGGACGATGTTCTCGATCGACCTCGACCGGCCGTCGACTCGCATCGAGCTGGGCCGGACGAGCCGCGCTTCGAGGTCGTGCTACCACCTCCGCTCGGTCGAGCACCGAAGCACCGCGTGCGCCTCTAGGCGCGCGGCGTGCCCGAGGAGCGACCCGCGCGCTCGACAGCGCTGGTGCCGCTGTGGGCCGGCGCCAACTGGTTCGAGCGCGAGGCGTTCGACCTGTACGGCATCGCGCTTCGACGGGCCACCCCGACCTGCGCCGCATCCTCATGTACGAGGAGTTCGTCGGGCACCCGCTGCGCAAGGACTACCCGAAGGAGAAGCGCCAGCCGCTCGTGCGCCGCGACGACCGGCCGACGCGCGACTCAGCGAGAGCGAGAGCACGACAGCACCATGCGCCGACACCCGACGCCCGCGCAGCGTCGTCCTCGGCGTCCAGGACGTCGCAGGACTCTCGGACGCGAGCACGAGCTGCCGCACCGAGCCGATGCCGCTCAACATGGGCCCGTCGCACCCGGCGATGCACGGCACCGTGCGCATCGTGCTCGACCGTCGAGGGCGAGAAGATCGTCAAGCGCCGACGTCCAGATCGGCTACCTGCACCGCTGCTTCGAGAAGGAAGTCGGAGCACGCGACCTACACGCAGGTCTTCCCGTACACCGACCGGCTCAACTACGTCTCGCCGATGCTCAACAACGTCGGCTACGCGATGGCGGTCGAGAAGCTGCTCGGCATCGACCGAGCAAGATCCCCGAGCGCGCGCAGTACATCCGCGTGATCGTCGGCGAGATGTCGCGCATCACCGACCACCTGACCTGCCTCGGCGCCGGCGCGATGGAGCTCGGCGCGTTCACGGTCTTCCTCTACGTGCTCAAGGCGCGCGAGTGGCTCTGCGAGCTGCTCGAGGAGCGTCTCGGGCGCGCGCCTGACCCACAGCTACGTGCGCATCGGCGGCGTCGCCGACGGACCTGCCCGCCGGACTTCGCCGACAAGCTGCGCGACGTGCCTCGACAAGATCGACGACGGTCATCGTCGACGTCGACAAGCTGCTCGACCAGCAACCGATCTTCCGCGACCGCATGGACGGCATCGGCGATCATCACGCAGGAGCGACGCGCTCGCCTACGGCTGCACCGGCCCGATCGCGCGCTCGACGCGGCGTCGCCTACGACGTCCGCAAGGACCACCCGTACCTGGTCTACGACCGCTTCGACTTCGACGTGCCGGTCGGCTCGACGGGCGACAACTTCGACCGCTACGTCGTGCGCGTCGAGGAGATGCAGCCAGTCGATGCGCATCCTCGAGCAGGCGCTCGAGCAGATCCCCGACGGGCCCGGTCATGCATCGACGATCCGCGCATCGTCGCTGCCGCCCAAGACCGACGACGTACAACACGATCGAGGCGATGATCGCGCCACTTCAAGCATCATCATGGACGGCATCCAGCGTGCCCGCCGGCGAGGTCTACTCGTTCACCGAGGGCGGCAACGGCGAGCTCGGCTTCTACATCGTCTCCGACGGCACCGGCCGCCCGTACAAGTGCCGCGTGCGCCCGCCCTGCTTCGCGGCACCGGCCGTCGCTGACCAAGGTGCTGCCCGGACTCTTCATCGCCGACGTCGTGCCGACCTTCGGCATGATCAACATGATCGGCGGCGAGTGCGACCGCTAGATGAGCGACATGACCGACGCATCCAACCGCACCGCACCGCCCGAGACCGTCACCGTCACCGATCGACGGCAAGACGCACCAGGTCCCCAAGGGCACCAACGTGCTCGAGGCCGCGACGCAGCTCGGCGCCGACGATCCCGTTCTTCTGCTACCACCCCGGCCTGTCGTCGCCGGCGGTGTGCCGCCAGTGCCTGGTCGACGTCAAGGGGCAGCCCAAGCTCGGTGCCGTCCTGCTACACGCCGGTCGCCGACGGCATGGAGGTGCACGACCGACTCGACCGCGCGTGCTCGACGTCGCGCGCGAGCAGATGCTCGAGTTCACGCTGGTCAACCACCCGATCGACTGCCCGATCTGCGACAAGGCGGGCGAGTGCACGCTGCAGAAGCATGTACTTCGACTGGGACGCGCAAGCTCGCGCGTCGACGACGGCGCAAGGTCCACAAGGACAAGGTCGTCGACCTCGGCCCGCACATCGTGCTCGACCAGGAGCGCTGCATCCTGTGCACGCGCTGCATCCGCGTCTGCGACGAGGTGGCCAAGGCACCACCAGCTCGAGATGGCGCACCGCGGCGATCACGAGGTGCTCACCACCGCGCCCGGGCAGCGCTCGACAACCCCTACTCGCTCAACACCGTCGACGTCTGCCCGGTCGGCGCGCTGACCGCGAAGGACTTCCGCTTCGCGATGCGCGCCTGGGAGCTCGTACGCGACGCCGTCGGTCTGCGCCGGGCTGCGCGACCGGCTGCAACGTCGAGGTCCACCACTCGCGCGGCGCGATCTACCGGCTGGTGCCGCGCGCAGAACCCGGCGGTCAACAAGTACTGGATGTGCGACGAGGGCCGCTTCACCTACAAGGAGATCGACGCGCGACCGCGCTCGCGGCGCCGCGCGTCGGCGGCGTGCCGCGTCGACTGGGACAAGGCGCTGGCGATCGCCGCCGAGCGGCTCGCGCGCGGCGCTCGACGCCGACCCGGCCAGGTCGGCGTGGTGCTGTCGCGCGCAGGCGCACCAACGAGGACAACTACGCGCTGGCCAAGCTGGCCAAGGCGCTCGGCATCGCGCACGTCTACCTGGCCGGGCGGCCGCCCAAGCCTGAGCGCGCCGACGACATCCTGCGTCGCGCCGACGTGAACCCGAACACCGCGGGCGCGAGGGCGATCGGCGGCGCCGGCGCCAAGGGCACGCCGCAGCTCGACGCCGACGATCGTCGCCGGCAGCGCTGCGCGGCGCTGCTGGTGCTCGGCGACGCACGGTCGTGCTCGGCGACGAGGCGCTCGGCGCGCGCTGCGGCAAGCTCGAGACGCTCGTCGTGATCAGTCGCCGCACGACGACGCGGCCTGGCCGACGCGGCGCACGGTGCGCGCTGCCGCGCGGCCGCGTGGGCCGAGGTCGACGGCACGTTCACCAACCGCCAGGGCATGGTCCAGCGCGTGCGCGCCGCGCGTCGCCGCCGCCGGGCGACGCGCTGCCCGGCTGGGAGATCGCTGTCGCAGCTCGGCGCGCAAGCGGCTGGGCGTCGACGATGGACGTCCGCGACGCGCCAAGGCGGTCTTCGCCGAGATGGCGCGAGCCGAAGCTCGCGCCGTTCATGCAAGGGCGCCGACTGGGGCCGCGGCCGATGCTGCCCGGTGCAGCTCCGCTTCGCCGAGCTCGCGAGGCTGAGCATGGCGATGCGACCGTCGGATCCTACGGCGCGCATCGGGTTCGACGCATCCGTGGCGGCGCTGGTCAAGATCGGCTGCTTCATGATCGCTGCGGCTTCGTGATGCCGCTCGCGTCGATCCTCACCTGGATCGAGCGCCGGCAGTCGGCGATGATGCAGGACCGCCTCGGTCCCAACCGCGCCAACATCGGCCCGGCTCACGCGGCTGGGGCATCCCCCACTTCGTCGCCGACGCGCTGAAGATGATCTTCAAGGAGGACTTCGTCCCGGCGAAGGCGCACAAGTTCCTGTTCGCGCTGGCGCCGATCCTGGCGATCGCGCCGGTGCTTCGTCGCCTTCGCGATCATCCCGTTCGGCGCCGACCGCCTGCCCGGCGCGAGCTGCTCGCACGTCGTCACCGACGCGACCGTCAATGCCTGCCGGGACGCGGTCGGCCTGCAGATCGGCGCAGCTCGACGTCGGCCTGCATCTTCTACTTCGCGATCGCCTCGCTGGCGGTCTACGGCGCGCACGCTGGCCGGCTGGGCCTCGCTACAACAAGTGGGCGCTGCTCGGCGGCCTGCGCGCCTCGTCGCAGATGATGTCGTACGAGGTCGACGATGGGCCTGGCGCTGCTGGGCGCGTTCCTCGTCTACGGCACGCTCGAGCCGGGCGCGATGGTCGCACGGCGCAGGGCGCTCGAACCCGCTCGCAGCTGGGGCATCGTCACGCAGCCGCTCGGCTTCGTCCTGTTCCTCACCGCGGCGATCGCCGAGACCAAGCGCACGCCGTTCGACATCCCCGAGGGCGAGCCCGAGATCATCGGCTACTTCGTCGAGTACTCGGGCATGCGCTTCGGCATGTTCTTCCTCGCCGAGTTCATCGAGATCGTCTTCCTCGGCGGCGATCATGACCACCGTGTTCTTCGGCGGCTGGCAGGTGCCGTTCCTCGACACCGACGGCTTCCACGTCGCCGGGCACGTCTGGCAGCTGCCGCACCTGGCCGTCCTCGTGCTGCAGACCGGCGCTCTGGGGCATGAAGGTCGTCCTCGTTCTGCTGGTTCCAGCTCCTGATCCGCTGGACGCTGCCGCGCTTCCGCTCCGATCAGCTGATGCAGCCTCGGCTGGAAGCGCCTGCTGCCCATCTCGATCGCCAACATCCTGGTCACCGCCGGCGTCATGCTGGTGCTGCAAGCCGCGGGAGTCCACTGATGGAAGGCGCGTTCAAGAAGCGCAAGTCGAAGGCCGGCGGAGTCAAGGTCGTCGCCGCGCCCGGAGACGCTGGCGCAGGCAGACCTGCCTGCCGGCGCATCGCCGAGGGGCTGGGCGTCACCATGCGCCACTTCGTCAAGAACTTCGGCAACGTATCGGCCACGCGGAAGACCGACATCGAGACGATCGCAGTACCCCGAGGAGAAGACGCCCTACCCCGAGCGCTACCGCGGCCTGCACCGCCTGATGCTGCGCGACGACGGCAGCGTCCGCTGCGTCGCCTGCATGATGTGCCCGACCGTCGTGCCCCGCCCACTGCATCACCATCGTCCCCGAGGAGAGCGCGCGACGGCCGCATCGAGAAGCGCCCCGCGATCTTCGAGATCGACGAGCTGCGCTGCGTGGTGTGCGGCCTGTGCGTCGAGGCCTGCCCGTGCGACGCCATCCGCATGGACACCGGCGTGCACGCGAAGCCGACGGAGCGGCGCTTCGAGGCGGTGCTGGGCAAGACCGACCTCATGAGTCGCGGCACGCAGTCCATCGCCGTCCAGGGCGGCAAGAAGGACTGGCGCGACACCGAAAAGACCCCGTAGCGTTCGGCCCGGGGACGGCTTGACACCGACGCGACCCTGCGCTTGCAGGACGCGCACTCTGAGTGGCGCGGGCAGCGTCCGCGGTTATAATGGATCAGCGCCCTCTGCCCGGCGCGACAGGAGGAGATTGTTTTTTCCCTACGATCATGAGCCCGGGATCGACCGCTGACCGAGGCGTGCATACCCGCTAGTCGGGAAGCCCATATCGGTTATCTGTCGAGCCCACCTACTAAAATGTAGGGGTTCAAACTTTTCCTCCATCGGCCAGGGCGGTAGGCGGCAGTCTTCAAACGGCGCGACTTCGGTTGCGCCGTTTGTTTTTTTGGGGCCAGTGCCGGTCAAGGTAGCTGCTCTGGGCCGCGGGCGGTCGTCGGGCCGCGGGCGGTCGTCGGGCCGCGGGCGGTCGTCGGGCCGCGGGCGGTCGTCGGGCTGCGGGCGGTCGTCGGGCCGCGGGCGGTCGTCGGGCCGCGGGCGGTCGTCGGAGCCGTCTTGCCGGGACGGGCCCGCTACGCCGGCGGCATTGCCGGCCGGCGGCACGTCCGGGCCCTCGGCTCGTCGTTGGCGTCGTCGCTACGCGACGAGCACTCCGAGACGCCCGCGAGGACGGCTCCGACGACCGCCCGCTCTATGGGCTTTTAGGAAAACGGCGTCCCGGGACACGGACGAAGCCGCAGGTCCGGGCTTTCACGCGAGCACAGAGGCCCCGCGCGCACTGCCCCGCCGGGCGAGTACCGCAAGCACAGGCAAGGGGCAGAATCGGACTGTTTGAGCCCAGCGGGGCAGTGTGCGTGGGGCCGGACGTGGCGTTTTGGCGCGCGCTCGATGCGGCGCGGTCTGGCTAACGGGACTGGTGCAGGCTGAGGACGCCGACGTAGCCGAAGCCGAGCGGAACAGCAGCAGGAACGGCAGCGACACGTAGTGGCCGGCGTCGACCGCGACCACCGTGGCGCACCGCGAAGTAGACGGCGAACAGCACCTCGACGAACGGGATGAGCGTCTTGGCGGCGCGGTACTTCTTCGCCGTCCAGCCCTCGAAGCGGCGCGCGCACGCCGTGCTTGGGCGTGCGCACGAACTCGCCCGACTCGCGCGCCGAACAGCGCCTCGAGCGACCGCGCGCGTCTGGTTGACGCACAGGCCGATGCCGAGCGACATCATCAGCGGCAGCCGCTTCGCAGCGTCGGCTTGCCAGTTGCGCTGACGATCTCGCGCTGCGAGGTGAGGTAGAACGACGCGATCGACAGCGTCGTGCCGAAGAACAGCGGCAGGTCGATCAGCAGCACCTCGCGCCAGCCGTGGTGCGTGCGCACGAGCAGGTTCGGCAGCAGCAGGATCGACAGCAGCAGCAGCAGCGGGTAGGCGAAGTTGTTGGTCAGGTGGAAGAAGGCCTCGATCTTCGACGCTGAACGGCACGTTCGAGCGCAGGATCGTCGGCAGCAGCTTCTTCGCCACCTGGATCGAGCCCTTGGCCCAGCGGAACTGCTGCGACTTGAAGGCGTTCATCTCGACCGGCAGCTCGGCCGGCGCCGACGACGTCCGGCAGGTAGACGAACTGCCAGCCGCGCAGCTGCGCGCGGTACGACAGGTCCATGTCCTCGGTCAGCGTGTCGTGCTGCCAGCCGCCGGCGTCGGCGATGGCCGCGCGCCGCCAGATGCCGGCGGTGCCGTTGAAGTTGAAGAAGCGGCCCGAGCGGTTGCGGCGCGGTGTGCTCGATGACGAAGTGCCCGTCGAGCATCAGCGCCTGCACCTCGGTCAGCGCGCGAGTAGTCGCGGTTGACGTGCTCCCAGCGGCACCTGCACCATGCCGACCTTGGGGTCGGTGAAGTAGTGGATGGTGCGCTCGAGGATGTCGGGCGGCGGCAGGAAGTCGGCGTCGAAGATCAGGACGAACTCGCCCTTGGCGGTCTTGAGGCCGTTCTCGAGCGCGCCGGCCTTGAAGCCGGTGCGGTCGGTGCGGTGGATGTACTCGATGTCGAGCCCGCTGGCGCGCGCAGCTCGTCGACCTTGGCGCGGCAGATCTCCTGCGTCTCGTCGGTGGAGTCGTCGAGCACCTGGATCTCGAGCGGTCGCGCGGGTAGTCGATGCCGCGCGACCGCGTCGAGCAGGCGCTCGACCACGTACATCTCGTTGAACAGCGGCAGCTGCACGGTCACCACCGGCAGCTTGGTCGGATCGAAGCGCCCCTGCGGGGTCGGGTCGGCGCCGCGACTGCGATAGTAGAGGTACATCAGCATCGAGCGGTGGAAGCCGTACATCGCCAGCGTCAGGAGCACGACCAGGTAGGTCGTGATGAGGACGTTATCTAGAGTGAGCCATTGAGCCATGGCTCGCTTATAGACCAGCAATTGTCATCCAAATGTAATTCGATGTAATACTTTGTCGCAAACGTATTGTTTACACTCAGGAAATCATCTTCTCTTGACAATCTTGACGCGATGCGCAAGATAGACACGTAACGCGTCGCGTTACCGATCAGGAGGATTTCATGGCGACGGTGAGTCAACAGTTGAAGGGGACCTTCTCGAATGCCAAGAAGCAGCTCGAGGGCTTCGAGAAGAAGGCGGCCAAGCAGGTCGCCCTGCTCGAGAAGAAGGCCAAGGCGTCGCTCGGCGACGTCAAGGAGCGCGTGGACGAAGTGCCGACGCAGCTCCGCGGCGCGTGGGATCAGGTGATCGATCGCGTGCGCGGCGCGCTCGATTTCGCATCGAACGACGATCTGAAGAAGCTCAGCGCCAAGGTCGACGACCTGGCCAAGAAGGTCGAGAAGCTCGTGCGCGGCGACAAGATCAAGGCCGCCGCCTCGACCAAGTCGAAGTCGTAGTCGGACTCGTAGTCGATTCACCGCTCCGCCGTCCCGGGCTCGTGGCCTGCGCACGCGCCCGTGTCCGGTGGTGGGCGCCGGCGATCGCCGCCGCGTTGGCGACCGTCGGCGCCCATCGTTTTTTCAACGAATCTATTCGCCGATGAAGCGGCCCGAGCCGGGCAGGCCGGTGGTGTGCAAGAGCGCCAGGCAGTCCATCGTCCACGCGACGGAGATGTGGATGAGCACGCCGCACCAGATCGATCGCGTCGCCATCGCCAGGGTGCCGAGCACGACGCCGGCGAAGATGGCGCCGCACACCTCGGCCACCGGCTTGTTGAAGTGGATCATGCAGTACGGCACCACCATGACGAAGATGGCGTAGGCGCCCATCTGCCGCTCCAGCGCGAACAAGAGAAAGCCGCGGAAGAAGAACTCTAGCGCCACGAACGACGCTGCGTACATCAACTCCCAGGCGATGAAGTCGGTCCAGCTGCGCCCGGCGTACTTGTAGAACGGATAGGTCGCGACAAACGGCTTCGTGTACGACGCGACGATGACGATGGGCAGGATCGCCGCGAACAGTGCGAGGTAGATCCAGACATGGCGCGACATGCCACGCGTCGACAATCCGTAGTCACGCAGGCGGCCGCGCATGAGGCCCCAGACCGCCATCGCCGGCACGACGAAGTAGCCGACTACCTTGGCGCCGGCCCACCAGCCGAAGCTGGCGAGCGAGTACCAGCGCGAGCCGACGAAGCGATCCCCGAGGAGCTGATCGAAGTTGGGCCGATCGCCGTAGTACTCCTGGAAGATGAGAACGAACGCGGCCAGGACGAGGGCGACCATCACGCGGCTGTCGAAGCCAGGATGGCGGGCGCGCTCGTCGGCGGCGGCGCGGTTGATGCGCTCCCACGCCTCGACGAACACACGCCGATACCAGCCCACCATGCTACTCTGGATAACATGAAGCCGCTCGTTGTGGCCGGCGTGATCTGCGTCGCGTTGGCGGCGCACGCGACGGTGATGGTGCCTCTCGATACCAAGGCGCTGACCGCGCGCGCCGAGCGCATCGTGCTCGGCACCGTCGAGTCCAAGGTGGCGCGCTGGACCGACGATCACCAGGCCATCTACACCGACGTCACCATCCGGGTGACGCGCACCTACAAGGGCGCGGTCAAGCCGGGCGAGCGCGTGGTGGTGCGGCGCGAAGGCGGCGCGCTCGACGGCGTCGGCATGCGCGTGTTCGGCGCCGCCACTTTCACCGTCGGCGAAGAGGTCGTGGTCTTCATCGAGATGCGCGGCGGCGCGCCCTACACCGTGGGCATGACCCAGGGCAAGCTGCGCGTTACCGTCGGCAGCGACGGCGTCAAACACGTCGCGGCGGCGCTCGGCGACGTCGCGTTCACCCGGCCGAGCGCGGCGACGCAGGCGCTGCAGCCGCGGCGGCTCGACGACTTCGAGCGCGAGGTGCGCAGCTACGTCCGGGGCGCGCAGTGACCCGCGTGCTCGCCGGCGCGCTGGCGCTCGTCGCCACCGCGGCGACGGCCTCGGCGTACGTGCGCTCCCGCACCGAAAAGGGCATCGGCGTGTCGTGGTCGGGGAGCTGCGCCTTCGTGCAACCGGACTCGGGCGGCACGCCCGACATGCCGAACGATCAGCTGTTCGCCGTCGTGCAGAAGTCGCTCGCCAACTGGACCAACGCCGTCGGCGACCAGGGCTACCTTAAGCTGATCTACGACCAGCCGGCGCCGCTCGAGGCGCACCTCGACGGCATCAACACGATCAAGTTTCGCACCGACAAATGGTGCCACCCCAACGACGCGCAGCAGAACAACGTCTGCTACTCGTCGGTGGCGGCGGGCATCACCACCGTCTTCTTCGTGCAGGACGGCAGCCCGCACGCCGGCACCATCCTCGACGCCGACATCGAGCTCAACGACATCAACTTCACCTTCGCCGTCCTGCCGACCACGGCGACCGAGGATCCCAACCGGCCGTTCGCCGATCTCGAGAACACGCTGACGCACGAGCTCGGCCACCTGCAGGGGCTCGACCACACCTGCAAGGACGCGGCGACGCCGCCGCAGGAGGTCGACGACAGCGGCAATCCGCCGCCCGACTGCGGATCGCTGTCGAGCCTGCCGCTGGCCGAGCAGGTCAAGATCAAGCTGGCGACGATGTACAACTTCGCCATGCCGGGCGAGATCAACAAGCGCTCGCCGGAGGTGGACGACGTCGCCGGCATCGCCAACGCCTATCCGCCGGCGAACGATCCGGGCAGCTGCGCGCATACCGATCTGAACGCCTTCAAGAGCAGCGGCTGCAGCATCGGCGGCCGCATGCCGCGGTCGCTCGCCGCCCTCGCCGTGCTGCTCGGCGCGCTGGTGGCCCTGGTCCTGCGCCGCCGCTGGCGCTGACCCCAACGCCGTTCACTTTGGCCGAGTCGTAGCGGGCCGATGTGAACGAGTATGAAGTGGCCCCTCGGTCAAGCGCCGATCGGCCACGCGACTTCACGTTACCTTGATCACACTTGCGTGCGTCTCGAACAACGCGGGGCTTTTTACCCCGGCCGCGCCGCGCGCCGGCTGCTTCACTTGCCGTTGCCGGTGGCGCGGGCGCAAAGTCGGCGAAATCGCGGGCGCTCGCCGAAGGCATGGCGGTTGCTTTGGGCGCCGGCATGCGACCTCGCACGCTCATCAACGACGTAAAGCAGGATCTCCCGCAGCCGGCGCGGCCCGCCAGCGACGACACCTACGAGCGCGTGCGCCGGACCCTGGACGAGGCCCTCGCCGAGCTGCAGCTGCCGATGCTCGACAAGGACGACTCGGGCCTGTTCAAGCTGTACCAGCCGTTGAACTGAGCGCGTTGCGCACGCCGTCGCCGACGAGGTTGCAGGCGAGGACGACGGCAGCGACGGCGACGGTGGGCGGTATCAAGAGCCACGGCGCCAATCCCGACGCCTGCGCCTGTGCCAGAAGCTCACCCCAGCTCGCCGTCGGTGGCGGCACTCCGAATCCCAAGAAGGTCAGCGCCGTCTCGAACAGCACCGCCTGGCCGATGCCGAAGGCGGCGGCGGTCAGCGCCGGCGTGGCGGCGAGCGGCAGGATGTGCACGCCCAGGATCCGCAGCGGGCCGGCGCCGACGGCGCGCGCGGCCTCGACGTGCGGCGCGACGGCGAAGCGTAGCGCCTCGGCGCGAGTCAGGCGCGCCACGTAGGGCCACTGCGTGACCGCGATGGCGAGGGCGACCTCGGCGAGCGAGGTCGCCGAGGTGACGCCCTGGATGGCGAGCAGCAGCAAGAGCGTGGGGAACATCAGGCCGACCTCGACGACGCGGCCGACGACGAAGTCGACGCGGCGGCCGAGCGCGGCCGCGACGCCGACCAGGAGGCCGAAGACGACGTAGAGCGCCACGGCGAGCGGACCGACCAGGAGGGCGACGCGGGCGCCGTGCACCAGCCGCGCGGCGACGTCGCGGCCGCGATCGTCGGTGCCGAGCCAGTGCGCGCGCGACGGCGGCGCCAGCACGCTGGAGACGCCGCCCGGGTGCTGCTCGTCGGGGCCGTAGGGGATCGGCGCCCGCAACGTCCAGCCGCCGATGGCGACCAGCGGCCGATCGGAGGCGATGAGGTCGGCGCCGGCGCCGACCAGGAGGAAGATGATGAGCGCGCCCAGGCCGGCGCGCGCCCCCGGGGTGGCGGCGAAGCGGCGCCACCCGCTCATGCTGCCACCGCGGGCCCGCTCATGCGCTGCGCCCCTTGAGGCGCGGATCGACGAGCCCATAGGCGAGGTCGGCGGCGAGCACCGCGGCGAGGGTAGCTACGGCGCCGACGGTGGTGATGCCGAGCAGCAGCGGAACGTCGCGCGCCATCACGGCGTCGAAGGCCATCATGCCGATGCCGTGCAGCCCGAAGACCTGCTCGACGATGACGCTGGCCGACAAGCAGCGCGGGCAGCTCGCTGCCGAGCAGCGTCACCGTCGGCAACAGCGCGTTGCGCAGCGCGTGGGCGACGACGCCGGCGGGGCCGTTGCCCTTGGCGCGCGCGGTGGTGACATAGTCGGCGGCGAGCGCGTCGAGCACGGCGCCGCGCTGGTAGCGGGCGAGCTTGACGCGTCTCGGCGAGCGCCAGACAGGCCGCGGCGGGCAGCATTCCGACGAGCGTGCGTGCGCCCCACGGCGCGCCGGCGCGCAGCACCAGCATCGCCACCGCGGCGATCGGCAGGGCGTAAAAGACGTAGAGCGCGGCCGACGAGCCGCGCGCCCAGCGCGCGGCGATCGAACCAGCCGAGCGCGGCACCGAGCGGCACCGCGACGCCGAACGCCAGCGCCGCGGCCAAAAGCGCCAGCGCCAGCGTCGTCGGCAGCGCGGCGGCGATCTTGGCGCGCACCGGCCGCCCGTCGACGAGCGAGTCGCCGAAGTCGAGGCGCGCCGAGCGCGCGAGCCAGTCGGCGTACTGCGCCGGCAGCGGGCGATCGAGCCCGTACTGGTGGCGCATCGCCGCCAGCGACTCGGGCGAGGCGCCGCGCGAGGTACCCGCTTGCACCAGCACCGCGTCGCCGGGCAGCGCGTGCAGAAGCGCGAACGTGACCAGCGTGATGCCGAAGAGCGTCAGCGGCACCACCGCCAGGCGGCGGGCCAGGGTGGTCAGCAGGATCTTCGCTCCCGACGGCGGGCGCCCGGACGCGCCGCCCGCGGCCGCGCTCACGGCGAGAGCCACGCGCGCGCGAAGGTGAAGCCGTCCTGCGACGGCACCAGCGCGTGCACGCGCGGCGACAGCAGCGACTCGACCTCGCGCATCGAGATGAACGTGTAGGGCTGATCGTCGTGCACGAGCTGATGCAGCTTGCGATCGAGCGCATGGCGCGCGGCGTCGTCGGACGTCACCCGGATCTGGTCGAGCAGCGCGTCGGCGGCCGGCGACTTGTAGCTGCCGAAGTTCTCGCCGCCCGCGGCCTGCGAGGAGTGGAAGAGATCGTAGTTGTCCTGCTCGAGCGACAGCGTCCACTGCAGGGCCGAGGCGTCGAAGGCGTGATGGCGCAGCCGGTCGAGCTGGACCGCGAAGTCGACGTTGGCCAGCTCCAGCGTGACGCCGGCCTTGGCGAAGTCCTCCTTCATCAGGGTGCCGAGCTGCTCCGCCGAGCGCGAGGCGCCGTAGAAGAGCAACGTGAGCTTCATCGACTTGACGCCCGCTTCGTCGAGCAGCTTTTTCGCGCCGCGACGGATCGAACGGCCAGGGGCGCGATGCTGGCGTCGTACGACGGCGTGCCGGGCGTGAACGGGCCGGTGATCGGCCGCGCGTGGCCGGAAAAGGCGATCTGCATCGAAGCGGCGGCGATCGACCAGCATGGTCAGCGCGCGGCGCACGCGCACGTCGGCGAGGTGGCCGCGCGCCGTGTTCCATACGATGAAGAAGTAGGCGCGCGGCGTCCAGACCAGGAGGCGGTGGCCGGCGAGCTTGCGGGTCGCTGCGGACCTCGTCGAAGTGGGTGGCCGGCACCTGCCACAGGACGTCGATCTCGCCGCGACGGTAGAGCTCGTAGGCGACCTCTTTGTCGCGAATGAAGCGGAAGCGGATCCGGTCGAGGTGCGCCTTTTCGCCCCAGTAGTCGGGGTTGCGCGCGAGCACCAGCTCCTCGCCCTTGCGCCAGGAGACGAACTTGAAGGGGCCGGTGCCGACGGGCGCGCGCGACGCCTCGGCGCGGCGCAGGTCCTTGCCCTGGTACAGGTGCTGGGGAAGGATGCCCAGGTGCGCCAGCGCCTGCTTCAGAAACGGCGCCGGGCGGGCCAGCCGCAGGATGACCGTATTGGCGTCCGGTGTCTCGACGGCGGTGACGGGGTCGAAGTCGCTGCGCTGATCGGCGCCGACCGCCGGATCGCGGGCGCGGCCGATGGTGAAGGCGACGTCGGCCGAGGAGAAGGGCTGGCCGTCGTGCCACTTGAGCGCGGGGCGCAGGTGAAGCGTCAGCGCGTCGGCGGTGGCTTCGAACGAGGCGGCCAGGCGCGGGGTGATGGCGCCGGAGCCTGGATCCTGGAACAGCAGCGTCTCGACCACCTGGTTCTCGATGATCCAGCGGCTCCAGGCGTCGTGCTCGACCAGGTCGCACAGGATCGCCGGCTCGGCCTCGACGTGGACGACGAGCTCGCCGCCGTCGCGCGGCGGGCCGCTGTCGGCGAGCGGGCAGCCGCCGGCGGGACACTGCACGAGGGTCGGCCCGTTCGCGGAGGTCGCGGGCGCGCCGTCGCCACCCCGGCGCGCCGGCGCACAGCCGCGCCCGCAGCCGGTGGCGACCGCCAGGAAAACGAGCGCCAGCCGGGCAAACCGGGGCATCCCTCTGGTCTCGCTCATTGGCTTCGGCGAGGCCTGCCCGTCGGCACGCCGCACCCGCCTCCCGGGGCGACCGCCCCGCGCCTGCGCTCATTCGTCTCGCATCGTACATCGTGCGCAAATTACTTGGCAAAAAGGCGCTTGCCGTGTTACGAACTCCGACGACATGACACCATTGCGAGGGGCACCTATGTCGCGTTTCGCGCTGCTTGGCAGCCTCCTGTTGTTCGGCGCCTGCTCGGGCAACTCGTCGGGCGCAACCATGGCGCGAGCCGGAAGCGACGGCGCTGCCGCCGATCAAGGTCGACCTGCCGCCGCCGCCGTCGTTCGCGGCGTCGGACATTCCGGAGAAGAACCCGGACGGCACCTTCACGATTCGCGGGCTGCGCAAGAAGAAGGCCGACAACCTTAACAAGGTGGTCAAGGTCAAGGGGTACCTGCTCGAGGTCTATCAGTGCCCGAAGTGCCCCAAGAAGCAGACCTGCAAGCTTTGCGACCAGCCGCACTTCTTCATGGGCGACAAGCCTGACACGAAGAAGGAGAAGGCGCTCATGGTGGTCGACTACCTGGAGCCCAAGGAGAAGCCGCCGGCGCTCACGGTCGGCAAGCAGTACGACATCGCCGGCACCTTCGCCATCAACTCGCCGACTGGCTTCGGCGCCTCCGACGGCCTTCTGGTCTTCGACAGCATGACCGACGACAAGGGCAAGCTGTTCGAGTCGCCGGCCAAGGCGCTCGAGGAGAAGGCGCTCAAGGGCGAGGCGCAGGAGCAGGCGCTCGAGCAGAAGCGCCAGGCCGCGATGAAGCACCACAAGTAGCTCGGAGCACCTCATGCAAGCCCTTCGATCCATCTACATCTGGGTCGGCATCGCCGTGCTGACGTCGGCCATGTACGTCGTCGGCGCGCCGCTGTTCCTGGCCACGATGTGGTTCGATCCGACCCGCCGCATCGGCCACTGGTACGCGCACGATCTGGGGTCGCATCATCACCAAGCTCAACAACCGCTGGTCGTTCGAGGTCATCGGGCAGGAGCGCATCCCGCAGGATCGTCCGCTGGTGGTGGTGTCGAACCACCAGGGCATGGGCGACATCATGATGGCGTTCTGCATGGACCTGCACTTCAAGTGGATCACGCAAGGCGTCCAACTTCTACGTGCCGTGCATGGGCTGGTTCATGTATCACGCCGGGTACATTCCGCTGCGGCGCGGCGACAAGTCGTCGATCGTGCAGTGCATGGCGCGGTCGCGCTGGTACCTCGACCACGGCGTCAGCGTACTCTTCTTCCCCGAGGGCACGCGCAGCCAGGACGGCGAGGTCAAGGACGTTCAAGGCGGGCGCGTTCAAGCTGGCGCTCGAGGCCGGGCGTCGACATGCTGCCGCTCGCCATCGCCGGGCACGGCGAACGCGCTGCCCAAGCACACCTGGAAGTTCTCGCAACGAGCACACGCCGATGCGCATGCTCGTCGGCGACGTCATCTCGACCAAGGGGATGACGACGGCCGATCAGGCGCGGCTGGTCGAGATCACCGCGCCAGGCGGTCATCGCGCTCAAGGACGAGCTCGAAGGGCGCGCCTTCGTTCCGCAGAAGCAGCTGCGCGCCTCGGCGTAGCGGCGCGGCCTCGGCGTAGCGGCGCGCCCTCGGCATGGCGGCGCGCCCTCGGCATGGCGGCGCGCCCTCGGCGTCTCATGATTCATCACATCTCGATTCGAGCTCTCGACAGGTTCCTCGACCGCGTCGCATCGAGAGCGCGCCAAAACGCCACCTTGGGCCCCACGCCACGCACACTGCCCCGCTGGGCTCAAACAGTCCCCGCCACCGGACCGCTGTGCTCGATTCTGCCCCTAGCCGGTGCTGCGGAGCTCGCCCAGCGGGGCAGTGTGCCTGGAGCCTCTATGCTCGGCCAAAACCGAGAGCGACCCGCCGCGCAGCTTCGTCCGCGGTTCCTGGACGCCGTTTTCCCATGAGCCCATAGAGCGGGCGGTCGTCGGAGCCGTCTTGCCGGGCGTCGAGGAGCGCTCCGCCCGCAGGGCGGACGCCAGCGACGAGCCGAGGGCCCGGACGTGTCGCCGGCCGGTAAGGCCGCCGGCGTAGCGGACCCGTCCCGGCAAGACGGCTCCGACGACCGCCCGCGGCCCCGCGGCGCCAACCGGCGACACTGCCACCAAGGATGGCATTTGGGCGCGCTCTCGCTGCGACGCCGTTTGCTCAATCAAATGCGGAGATGTGATGAATCATGAGCGCCCCGGCGTAGCGGCGCTACACGGTCGGCTGGGGCGACGTCGCCTGCGACGTCATGTGTTCGACGGCGCGATCGACCTCCTCCTGAAACTTTTCGAAGTCGTAGCGCATGCCGGTCAGGGCGTTGGAGTACTGCACCGTCGCGCCGCCCATGAAGCACGCCTCTTTCAATTCCTCTTCGGTGGCGCCGTTGGCGCGCGCGCCCTGCGAGTGGAAGTAGATGCAGTAACGGCATTTGATGTGCGCGGCCACGGCCAATCCGATCAGCTCTTTGTACTTGTTGGGGATCGCCGTCTCCGCGAGCTCGAAGTCGCGGTGCACGGCCCACTCGTGCGGCAGCGCCGACTGCGGCAGCGTGCTGTAGAAATCGGGGACGAAGCCGAAGTGGGCGATCATCTCCTTTTGGATCTCCTTGCTGCCGTTGCCGCTCCTGTCCATGGGCCACCTCCAGGCGGCCGATGTACGCAGCCGATGCGCGCCGGCTAGAACGTGGTTGCGCCGAGATCGGCGGCGCTGCGCAGGCGGGCGACGTCGAGGCGCAGATCGATCGGCGCCGCCAGCTCGAGCGTGACCGAGTCGCCGGCGCGGCGCGCGCGGGCGCCATCGATGACGGCGGTGATGTCGTCGTCGCGGGTGGCGAGGCGAACGTGGGCGGCGCCGGCGGCGGGCGCGGTGCCCGAGAAGCTGGTCGCCTGGGCGGCGAGCAGCGGCTCGAAGAGCGAGCGCACCGCTTCATCGCGCGCCGGGCCGGCGGCGGCGAGCGGGGCGACGATGCGCCAGACACCGTCTTGCCGGCGCAGCTTGAGCGGGCCCAGATCGGCGGCCACCAGATCGTCGAGGCGCAGCGGAAAGAGGCGGCGCTCGTAGAAGACGGTGGCGGGGGCGAACAGGAGGTTCAAGTCGGTCTTGCGGAACAGCAGCAGCGCGTCGTCTGCGCGGTGCACCTTGTCGTCGGCGATGCGCGCCTGGGGGCGATCGTCGAGCGCGAGCGTGACGCCGCCGCTGAAGTCGGCGCTGCTCGGGGCCACGGCCAGGGCGCGCGAGCGCCCCAACGCTTGCACCAGGGCATCGACCTTGGAATCGGCGGCGCGCGCCCGCACCGGCTCGGTCACGCGCCAGCCGGCGCCGCGCTCGAGGGTCCAGCCGAAGCTGATCTTGCGGGCTGCGGCGGGATCGCTCAGCGTCAGGCGCATCGACATCCACAGGCGCGGGTCGAGATCGGCGGTCTCGACCAGGCGGTGCTCGACGACGAGCGCGCCCGGCTCGTCGTCGCGGGCGACGTAGACGGCGCGGGAGGGATCGTCGCCGCCGATGCGGAGCGTGTGGCCGGCGACGCGCACGGTGACCCGCGGGCGATCGAGGCCGAGCTTGGCGCGCATCGAGGCGTCGACGTCGCCGATGCGGCGATCGACCTCGCCGTACTCGAGCACCGAGAGCAGCGACTCGACGGCGTCGTCGTCGGCGCGGCGGCGTGGCGGGCCGACGAGCCACCAGCCGGACGCCTCGTGGCGCAGCCGGGTGACGGCGCCGCGCCGCTCGATCTCGATCTCGGTGGCGCTCTTGCGATCGAAGGCGGGCAAAAGCTGCTGGCGCTGGCGGTTCGCCTCGTCGGTCGAGGGGCGGCGGCGATCGATCCACACCAGCGCTGCCACGATCGCGGCCATGACGCCGAGGACGACGAGGCTGCGCTGCCTTCTCACGAGCGGCGCACCCAGAAGACGCCGGCGCCGAAGAGCAGCACCACCAGCGGCAGCGCGCCGACACACAGGCCGAGGACGCGCCCGAGCTGGCGATCGTCGAGCGTCAAGCGCAGGTGCTCGGTGGGTCGGGGGCCGATGGCGATGCGCTCCGGCCGGTGCTCGAGCCACGCCAGCGCCGAGAGCACGAGGTCGCGGTTGTAGGCGGCGAGCAGGACGCGGTTCGAGGCCAGCTCCGAGGAGCCGAAGACGACCAGGCGCGCGCCCTTGCCGGTGCCCTCGGTGCGCTCGGCCGCGACGGCGATCGACACCGGACCCTTGACGTCCTGGGCGGGGTCGTAGCGCAGCTCGGCCTCGGCGCGGAAGATGCCGAGGTTGGTCTCGCCCCAGCCGGCGTCGCTGGTGTGCACGATCTCGCGCGCGTCCACGCCCGGCTTCGGCGTGCCGCGGATCTCGCGCACGTTCGACCAGAGCGTCTGGTGGTGCATCAGGCGTGCGGTGATCGGATGATCGGCGTAGCCTTCGGAGACGGCGAAGGCGACGGCCGACCCGCGCAGCCGCGGCACGTCGACGACGACGTCGTTGCGCGGCGAGGCGCCCCAGCGGTCGAGCATATCCTCGACGCCGACGTCGACGAAGCGGGTGACCTTGGCGTCGAAGTTGGGGCCGAGCAGCACCATGAGGCGACCGCCGCGCTCGAGGTAGCGATCGAGCTCGACGGCGTCGGGCTGGGGCAGCGGGCGATCGGGGCCGGCGAGCACGGCGACGTCGCAATCGGCCGGGACGCCGCGATCGAGCGTGATGGCGCGCGGCACCTGGTGGTCGCGGCGCAGCTCCTCGGCGAGATCGCCGTAGGCGTCGGGGTCGTAGCCGTCGATGGCCGGCTCGCCGTGGCCGGTGACGAAGCAGACCACGGGTGCGCGCTCGTCGGTGACGGCGAGGAGCGCCGAGTCGAGCGCCGCTTCGCCCTTCCACGCCTTCATCGGCGGCGGGCCGCCGCCCCCTTCGGTGGTCGCGGCGGCGTAGTCGTAGTCGGCCAGGTCGGCGCGGGTGACGAACTTCGATTGGTTGCCGGAGGCGACGACGATGACGCCGTCGACGAGGTCGTCGCCGGAGACGCCGTACCTCTTGCCCACCGTCTTGAGCCGCTCCGGCTCGCGATCGATGTCCACGTACTCGACGTGCAGGCGGGGCGACAGGCGGCGCAGGCGCTCGAGGAGCTCGTGAACGTCGCCGTAGAGATCGTTGGCCTCTTCGCCGCTCGGCAGCATGAACACGATGACGTCGACGTCGCGCGAGAGGTTGCGCACCAGCGCCGTGGTCTTCTCCGAGAGCGCGAAGGTGCGTCCGCGGGTCCAGTCGCCGCGCAGGTAGTGGCGCGCGCCCAGGTAGTTGACCCCGACGGCGATGAGGGCGGCGAGCGCTACCTCGACGAACGCGCGGCGGCGGAGCGAGGTGGCGCGGCCGGCGGCGAGGGCGCGGGTGGCGGCGAAGAGCGCCAGCCCGATCAAGGAGAGGTGGTAGACGAAGCGGCGGCTGTCGACGATGCCGCGGCCGAAGTCCTCCATCTGGCCGAAGAGATCGATGTAGCGGAACAGCGCCGCGGCGGGCGCCCAGGAGACCATGCGGCCGAGCGGGCCGAGAAGAAGCAGCATGGCGAGGGTGACGAAGCTGAGGACGGCGGCGAGGATCTGGTTGCGCGTCACGGTCGAGAACAGCAGGCCGAGCGCCAGCGCCGACGAGGAGACGAGCATGGTGCCGAGATAGCCGGCGGCGACCGGGCCGGGATCGGGGGCGCTGCCTGCGGGGCTGTAGGCGCGCAGCAGCAGCACATAGATCAGCGTCGGCAGCCACAAGGCGGCGTAGAAGCCCAGACAGCCGAGGTACTTGCCGACGACGATGCTGGCCTCGGCGACCGGCGCCGTGAGCAGCGGCTCGATCGTGCCCGAGCGGCGCTCCTCGGCGACGAGGCGCATGGTGATGACGGCGGCGAGGAACATGACGAAGAGCCAGAACAGGACCGTGCCGCCGAAGAAGTACTGCATGACCGCGCCGTGCTGCACCGGGCGCGCGTTGAGGATCGAGAGGAAGAGCCAGAAGCTGTAGCCCTGCACCAGGAGGAACAGCGTGGCCACGAGGTACGAGACCGGCGAGAAGAAGTAGGCGGCGAGCTCGCGCCGCGCGACGACGAAGCTCTTCATGGGCAGGCCTCGCTCGTATGTCGTCCCTGGGACGTCAACGTCAACGAGCCCGACATACACTCGAGCGCGGGCCCCTCGGGATCGCTCATGGGCGCACCGTCAGTTGTTGAAAGACGCGCTCGAGGCCGAGCGCGGTCGGGCGCAGCTCGCGCAGCTCGCCGGCGGCGACGACGGCGCGGGCCAGCGCCTCGCGCACGTCGCGCGTGGTCTTGATGCGATAGGCGTCGCCGTCCTGCACGACGATCTCGAGGACGCCGTCGACGGCGCGGACGGCGGCGACGATGGCGTCGCGGTCGCCGCCCGCGACCAGGCGCAGGTCGCGCTCGGCGTCGACGAGCTCGGCAGGGCGCCCCTCGGCGATGATGCGGCCGCGGTCGAGGATGACCACGCGGGCGCAGACCGACTCGACCTCGGGCAGGATGTGCGTCGACAGCACGACGGTGCGCTCCTGGCCCAGGCGGGCGATGAGGGCGAGCGTGTCGCGGCGCTGGTTGGGATCGAGGCCGTCGGTGGGCTCGTCGAGGATGAGCACGTCGGGCCGGTGCAAGAGGGCGTCGGCGAGGCCGACGCGCTGCCGATAGCCCTTGGAGAGCTGGCCGATGATGCGGCGCCGCTCGGGGACGAGCGCGACCGCGGCCAGCGCTTCGTCGATGCGCTCCTTGCGCTCCTTGCGCGGGACGCCCTTGAGCGCCGCCCGGTAGGCGAGGTACTCGTCGACGCGCAGCTCGGGATAGAGCGGCACCGACTCGGGCAGGTAGCCCAGGCGGGCGCGCGCGGCGAGTGGATCCTGGGCCACATCGACGCCGCAGATGCTGACGCTGCCGGCGGTGGGCGAGAGGTAGCCGGTGCAGATGCGCATGGCGGTGGTCTTGCCGGCGCCGTTGGGACCGAGGAAGCCGAGGACCTCGCCGGGGCGCGCCTCGAAGCTCACCGCGTCGAGCGCGGTGACGCGGCCGGCGTAGCGCATGGTCAGGGCGGAGGCGCGGAGCACGACGATTTCTTAGCACGCGCGCCGGCACTTTGCCCTTGACGCCGAACTAATCAATCGATTAATTAGTTCTCCATGGCTCGCCCCGCCCATGCCGATGCCGACGCGACCCGCCGCCGCCTGCTCGACGGCGCCCTGGCGCAGTTCGCGCAGCACGGCTTCGCCGGCGCCTCGACCCGCGAGCTGGCCGCCGCGGCGCGGGTCAACGTGGCCACGCTCAACTACTACTTCCACAGCAAGCAGGGGCTCTACGACGCCGTCGTCGACGAGGTCTACCGCCGTCTGGGCGCCCGCGCCGCCGCCGCGCTGGCCGGCTGCGTCCTCGCCGACGTCGATGACCTGCTCGCCCGCCTCTACGCGGTCGCCCGCGCCGAGCGTGACGGTGTGCGCCTGCTCGTCCGGCAGGTCCTCGATCACGGCCGCCTGACCGCGCACACCGAGGCCAAGCACTTCCTCCCCGAGATCGAGAAGGCCACGCGCATGACCGCCGAGCTGGTCGGCGTCGCCCCGGCGCAGGCGCGCACCGCCGCCGTCGCCATCGGCTATCTGTTGTCGCGCTTCGTCATTCAGGACGATCGCTCTCTCATTGCCGCCTTCGGCGTGCGCAGCGCCAAGGAGGCGCACGCGCACGCGGTGGCGACCCTGGCCACCACCGCGCGGGCGCTGTTCGGCACGCCGCACCTGAAAAAGGAGTGACGATGCCCTCCCCTCCCCGCATCAAGTTCACGCTGCGCGGACCGCTCGACGCCGAGCAGCGCGACTTCCTCGACAGCTACGGCTACATCCACTTCGGCGCCTTCGCCACGCCCGCCGAGATCGACATGATCCGCGAGGAGCTGGGCCGCATCGAAGCGGCGTGGATCGCCGAGCAGCGGCAGACCGTCAACGGGATCCCCATCCGCTACGGCACCCGTCCCGACGGCAGCCGCTACGTCAACCGCTTCGCCTTCACCTCGCTGTTCTCGCGCCGCCTGAGCGACTTTCTGGCCGACGGGCGCTGGGAGGCGGTGCGCGCCGCCTGCGGTGCCGAATTCCGCCTCGGGCAGCACGAGAAGGACGGCGTCGTGGTCAACCAGTTCATCAACCAGCCCGGCTCCAGCTACAAGCGGCTCGGCTGGCACGTCGATGCGCTGCGCGACCTCTTCTACGGGCGCCTGCCGCAGCCGATGCTCAACGTCGGCCTCTACCTCGACGATTCGTACCGCGACAAGGGCGCGCTGCGCATCCTGCCCGGCAGCCACAAGCAGGGCCTGCTGCGCATGCTCTTCGGCAAGCTGCACTTCCTCGACCACCGCGACGATCCGCGCGAGGTCATCCTCGAGGCCGACGCCGGCGACCTCACGTTCCACGACGGGCGCACCTGGCATCGTGTCGGCAAGGCGCAGACCACGGGGCTGGCGAGCCTGCGCCGCACCATGTACCTGCCGTTTCTGACGGGGCCGTTCGAGCCGAAGACGGAGGCGAGCCCGATGCCGCTCTACCACCGCTTTCAGCGCGCGTTGCGGTAGTGGTGCGCGCGATCCTCGCAGTCGCCGCGCTGGCCACCTTCGCCGGCAGCGCCGGCGCCAACCCGCTGTCGCTGGCGCGCTTCGGCGGTCTGCGCGGCGACGCCGTGTACACCGGGGCCTACGCGCTGTATTGGAACCCGGCGGCGCTGGCGGCGCCCGGCTGGGACGCGGCCTTCGACGCCCAGCTCATCGCGCGTCAGGCGAGCTACGACCGCGACGCGATCGCCAACGGCGTGCCCGACGCCGAGGTGGCGGCCAACGCCGGGATCGCCACCATCAGCACCGTCGGGGTCGTGCCGAGCGCGATGGGCCGCTGGGGCCGCGCGCTCGGTGCCTTCGACATCGGCGTCGGCGCCGGCGCCTTCGTCGAAAACGGCGGCAGCGCCAACTGGGACAAGAACCTGCGCGCGCCGCCGGGAGCGCCCGGCGCCGTCGACGGCCCGCAGCGCTGGGCCTCGATCAGCTCCCAGCTCCTCCTCGTCGATCTCGGCCTCGGCTTTGCGGCGCGCCACCGCTCGAGCGGCCTGTCGATCGGCTTTTCGCCGCTCCTCGTCGTCGGCAGCTTCTCGACGGTGCGCGCACGCAACATCGACCAGAGCGAGGATCTCGTGGACGCCCAGGGCAACCCGAAGGAGGGGCGCGCCTATTTCGCGGGCAGCGGCGTCGGCTTCTCCGCCGTCGTCGGCGTGCGCTGGGACAACGCCGCCGGCTGGGCGGTCGGCGCCAGCTACCAGCGCGGCGCACGCATGGATCTGGTGGGCGATCTGCGGGTGGCGTTCGGGACGCAGGCGCCGTCGAGCGAGCGGGCGCGGCTGGCGCTGCCCATCGCCGACCTGGTGCGCGTGTCGGCCGCGCTGCGCGCGACGCGCTGGTTGACGCTGCGTCCGACGTTCGAGTGGGCGCTGTGGTCGATGCTCACCGAGCACGTGTTCCGCGCCGCCAGCGACGGCACGCCGCTGCTCGTCATGCCCCGCAACTTCCACGACATGCTCGCGGGCCGGCTGCGCGCCGACGCGCGGATTGCCGAGCGCTGGCGCCTCATGCTCGGGGTCGGCGGCGAGCGCGGCCCTACCCCGGCGAGCACGATGGAGCCGGGCTTCGGCGAGAGCAGCAACCTCGAGGTCGGCGCCGGCGCGCTCTTTGCGCTCACGCGTCGCGTCGATCTGTCGGCCACGTTCCTGTACCAGTACTTCCTGCCGTTCACCGTCGGCAACAGCGTGCAGCAGCCGACTACCAACGGTACCTATCGCGACCAGCGCGAGTGCTTCATCGTCGATGTGGAGGTCCACGGATGGCGACGCTGAAAACGTGGCTGGCGCTGGCGTTCGTGGCGCTGACGGCGAGCGGCTGTCGCGGCGCCGGTGACGACTACGCCGACTTCCTCGCGCGGCGCGGCGGCGGCGGCGGCGACCAGCAGGACGTGCAGAGCACGCTGCAGGACGTCAGCGGCCGCTTCCTCCTGCACGCGCTGCTCGCCGGCGGGCTCGACCTGGGCCTGCGGGTCGAGCTGGCCATGGATCTCGCCGCGCAGCCGATCCCGCTGCACGCACGTATGTGGCTGGCGACGGCGAACCCCGACGTCGACCCGCCGCTCGTCGAGAGCGACAGCGTCGTCGCCGCCGACGGCACCTTCGTGCTCGACGCCGAGCCGTTGGTGCTGGCGGCCGGGTCGACGCCCGGGCTCAACACCGCGGTGCAGGCCAACGTCGTGCTGCACGCGGCGACCCAGAGCCCAGACGTGTGGTGCGGCACCGCCACCGGCGACGTCGTCCAGCCGCTCGCGCTCGATCTCTCCGGCAGCACCTTCGCTGCCCGCCGCGACGACGACGGCACGCTCGCGCTGGCCGACGTGCCGCAGAGCTGCTTTTCGGGCGGCAGCGCCGGCGACGGTGGCGTCGTCGAGACGCCACGGCCGATGTCGCCCGATCTGTCTTCGGTGCCGAGCGCGCTCGCCGACGTGAGCGGCAACTGGATCCTCGACGCCAACCTCGCCGGCAGCCTGCCGATGCAGCTGTGGGCGTCCTTGGTATTCACGCCGTCACCGGGGGGCGCCGGCGGCTCGCTCGACGGGGCGCTGCGCCGGGCCACCGATCCGCCCGGGTCGGTGGCGCTGACCACGTTCTCGACGGTGGTGACGCCCGACGGCCGCTTCGAGCTGTGGCTGCCGTCGCTGGTCGTCGGCACCACGCAGGCGAGCGTGCTCCTCGTCGGGGCGACCCGCAGCGCCGACGTCTTCTGCGGCGCCGGCGCCGGCCGCGTGCACAAGCCGATCGATCTCGATCTGACGGGCACGACGTTCGGCGCGGTGCGCTGGACCCCGGGGGCGGCGCTGCCGACGGGCGCACCCGACCACTGCCTGTAGCAGGGGGCGGCGCGGTGGATCGCGCTTGACGCAGGCGCGGCGCGAGGTTAGAAGATTCGCCGTAGCACCACGGGGCGTTAACTCAGCGGTAGAGTGCCATCCTCACACGGTGGAAGTCACAGGTCCGAATCCTGTACGCCCCACAATTGGAATCAGAGGGGAAATCGTCGATCGGCGGTTTCCCTTTTTCGCTTCTGGGGCAACCACGTGGGCAAACAAGTTCAACGATCCACAACCCGCCCTCGATTCGGCGTCGTCCGCGTGGTCGCCGGTCGGCTGGCAGGACGCCTGGTGTACTTCGACGATGTGGAGGCCGGGCGCGCGATCGTCTACCTCGGCACGCCGTGCGTGAGCGAGTGCCGGTTCGTGGCGTACTCCTCGATTCGCGAAGCAACTGCAGATGAGGAACGCGAGTGGGTGGAGTTGGTGGGGAATGATGTTGCCCGCGCGCGAGCGCTGGCGCACGCCCGGAGCTAACGCCCGAGACGCTGACCTTCGGCCGACTTGAGCCCGAACTTGACCACGTTGCGCGCTCGCTGCAGGTGGTCGGGGAGCAGGTGGCCGTACAGCTCGGTGACGTAGCTGGTGGAGTGCCCGAGAATCTTCGCGAGCAGGAAGAGATCCGGGCAGCCCGCGAGAAAGTGCGACGCGAACGTGTGCCGGGTGGTGTGCGGGCCGCCCTCGATGCCGTGCTTGGAGCACGCCACGGCGTCTATCCACTCCCCTGCTTCGTCCTTCGTCAACCTGCAGTCGGAGCAGCCCTCCTGGACTCCGGCAGCTTTCCGCGCCCGGTCGAACGCACGCTGGGGCCAGAACACGTAGCGCTCGCCCTTGCGGTTGGTAAACAGGTAGCGATGGCCACTTCGGCGAGGCTCCAGGAACGGGAGCAACTCGGAGCTGATCGGGATCTCGCGGGGCTCGTTGTCCTTCGGCTGCCATTCCTCGGAGGGCTCGATGCGGATGATGCCCTTGAAGGCCTCCGCGCCGCGATCAACGCGAACAGATAACTGACGCCGAGCAGCACCCACCACACGCCAAACACCGCGAGATGCACTCTCCTGCCTGGAAACCCGAGCCCGGCGATCAGCAGCGCCAGCGCGAGATTGCGCGACAGTCCGATGATGACGATGGCGCGTCGAACGGGCACCGCCCCTCCACCCAGACGCCAGCCGAGCGCGAGCAATGCCGCCGCGAGGGTCAGCACGACAAACCATCCCCGGTCGCCGAGCAACTCGAGACTGCGAATTCCGCTGGCGGCGAGGAATGCGGCCAAGGTAGCCAATGCCGCGAGCGTGACGAAGATTCCGAGCGGCCGTTCGATTCGCTCGGCGAGCGCTGCGCGATGACGCGCCAACAGCTTGCCGGCATAAAACGGCGCGAGCTGCAGCAAGAACACGTCCGCCATGATCGGCCACTCGTTCAAGTGCAAGTGATGGAGCCCGAGCAACACTTTCGCCGTCAGCGGCGCGGTGATCACCGTGACCTTGCCCAAGAGCGCAGTCTGCTCCGTGGCGAGCGATACATCCCCTCTCGCGGTCCTCGCAAAATGGGGAGCGAACCGCCCGCCGGGTGCGGCAGCGAGCAGGAGCATGGCGACGGCGACGTCGCCCGAGAGATGCATCGAGCGTGTCAACAGCACTGCGATTGCGGGAATCAGGACGAGATTGAAGAGGAGCGCGCGTACGTGGATCCCGAGCTTCCCTCGCTTCTTCTCCGGCGGTTGGCGGTCACCTCGCAAGCCGATGCCGACGGAAAACATCATCGCGACCAGATAGACCGCGACCAGAATGCCACCGGTGATCGATCCAAAGCCGTAGAGGAACGCGGTCATGCTAGGGCGCTGTGGCGCCTGGCTGCGCTCCCACCTTGCGCCGGCGGCCCTCGCTGTCGATCACGTTCGCCGTATTGACCAACGCGAGGTGCGTGAACGCCTGCGGGAAGTTGCCAATCAGGCGCTTCCTCGTCGGGTCGTACTCTTCCGATAGAAGCCCGAGGTCGTTCTCGAACGAGATCAGTCGCTCGAACAGCACCTCGGCCTCGCCGAGCCGGCCCTGGAACGCATAGTTGTCGGCGAGCCAGAAGCTGCACGGAAGGAAGACACCCTCGTCCCCCTTCAATCCGTCCAGGCTGCGCTCGGTGGCGTAGCGACGCACGAGGCCGTCGCGCACGAGGCCACGCTCAATCGCGCGCACGGTACCGAGCATCCGCGGATCGTTCGCCGGCAGGAAGCCTTGCCCCGGAATTTGCAGCACGCTCGCGTCGAGCGCCTTGGAGCCATACGACTGGGTGAACGCGCCGAGCTCGTGATCGAACGCGTGCTCGATCACGTCGCGGTGGATCTCGTCGCGCAACACGTACCAACGCGACAGACGCTGCCGCCAGCGATCGTCGCCGAAGCCCTGCTCGGCCAACCGAATCGCTCGATCGACGGCGACCCACGCCATGACTTTCGATTGCGTGAACTGCCGGTTCCCCGCGCCGCGCACCTCCCAGATCCCTTCGTCGGTGCGTTGCCACGCCGACTCGAGGAAGTCCATCATGCCCTCGCCGGCTTGCACGGGCGCAGCCACATTCCCCGGGAAGGCGCCGTGCCTGAAGCCCTCCCAGACCGTGTTCATCAGCTCGCCGTAGACGTCGAGCTGAAACTGCTGGTGCGCGGCGTTGCCCATGCGCACGGGTCGCGACGCTTCGTAACCGGGCAGCCAGTCGAGCTCGAGCTCGGTGAGCCGACGCTCGCCCTCGATGCCGTACATGATCTGCATCTGCGCCGGATCGCCGGCGGCGGCGCGCATGAGCCAGTCGCGAAATGCCCTGGCTTCGTCGTCGTAGCCGCCGAGGAGGAGCGCGTGAATGGTAAGCGACGCGTCGCGCACCCAGCAAAAGCGATAGTCCCAGTTGCGCACGCCGCCGAGCTCCTCCGGCAGCGAAGCGGTCGCCGCCGCGACGATGGCACCCGTCGGCTCGTAGGTGAGCGCCTTGAGCGTGATCAGCGAGCGCACGACTTGATCGCGCCAACGCCCGTTGTACGTGCAGCGCCCCGTCCACGCTCGCCACCAGGATTCGGTCTCGCGCAAGAGCGCCTCCGGATCGAGACCCTTGGCAGCTGGGACGTGCGACGGATGGGCCTGCAGCGAAAAGCCGACGCGCTGCCCCGGCCGCACGCTGAACGCGGCCTTGACGTGCGCGAGCGCGACCTCGAAACGCACCGGGCCGTCGAGGTGAAGCCCGTGCGGTCCAGCGACGAGCTCGAGGCCGCCGTCGTCCGGCTGAATCCATGGCAGGTCGAGGCCGTAGCCGAATCGCGGCGCCAGGTCGAAGTACATCGGGACATCGCCGGAGACTCCCTCCACGATACGCACGACCGCTTGAGGGCCACCGCGCGGCATGAAGTCGATGAGCCGCACGACGCCCGCCTCGCAGGTGATTTCGGTTTCCAGAACGAGTGTATCGGGACGATATCGCCGCTTCACCGACTTGACCGGGGCGATCGGACGCAGCGCCCACTGGCCGTGCTCTTCACGTCCGAGGAGCGCGGCGAAGCACGCGTCCGAATCGAAGCGCGGTACGCAGAGCCACTCGATCGATCCGTGTTGCTCGACGAGGGCGCAGCTCCGTCCGTCGCCGATCAACGCGTAATTTTCAATTTTGGATGCCATGAAGCTCAAGCTAGGCGCATTCGCGTCTCAGGGAAGCTCGCGGATCAGGACGAATAACCAAACAGCAAAGAAGAGAAGCGGAAGCGCGACCGGCGCGACCAACCCGAGCACTCGCACGTAGCGCTTGCCATGGAGAGCAGGCAATCCGGTCTCCGCGCCAACCTCCGGATGACCGGAGAATATGCGTCGCAGGTCGCGCATCGCCAAAATCCCAGCGAGGATGGAGAGACCGATCAGCAGGCTGCTGATGAGAGCGACCGAGGGAATCAGCACCAGCAAAGGGAACGTGCGGAAGTTGCTGCCCGAGAGCTGGGCCTGGTTGCCTGTCGTGATCGCAAATGCCGTAAACAGGAACGAATGCGACATGAGAAACCAGCTCAGGCGCTGATTGATCTGCGCATCCTCGTGCTCGAGTTGGCTACGAATCAGTCGATAGGCGTCCCCCAGCGACAGTGGCGCGGACTGTTGCGACATACTCTCGCACATCGCTCCGCCTCGGCTTCGTGCAATACCGCAACCACCCGAGGCTGCTCGACCACTGCGGCATCGAGGTCACGCGCATTCTGGACGTCGCGATGCTCCGCAGTGTCACGTCCATCGAGCGCGCGAAGTCACGCCTCGAAACGTGGCTCGCGCTCCGCGACTGGTAGCCCTACCTTATTGCCGGAGTGCATTCGGTCAATGTAGCGGTGGTGGTCTTCGTCTGTTCTTTCGGCGGCGCCCTGTTCGGCATGGTCGTGGGTCCGCGCCTGCCGTCCGCGCATCTGAGCAAGGAGACGAAGAAGGTCGTCAAGCTCGGCATGGCCATGATCGCGACCTTGTCAGGCTTGGTCCTGGGACTTCTCGTCTCGACGGCGAAGAGCGCGTTCGACCCGGCGGATGCAGAAGTGAAGGAGATGTCGGCGAAGCTGGTGCTCCTCGACCATCTATTGGACGCTATGGACCGGAGACGATGCCGGCCCGCGCCGAGCTTCGTGGGTACGTCGCGCTGAAGATCGACCAACTGTGGCCTGATCAGGCCCGTCGAGAGAGTCGCCCGGCCGAAACGAACAGGCACTCTATTGGAGGCCGCGCTCGGCGCCCTTGTAGAGTTGTCGCCGAAAACTGACGCCCAGCGTGAGCTCAAGTCGAAAGCGCTGACGATGGCAGGCGACATCGCACAAACTCGTTGGCTACTGATCGAGCAGAACGTGGGGAGCGTCATTCCGACGGCGTTCCTCGCGATCGCCGTCTTCTGGCTGACGATCCTTTTCATCAGCTTCGGGTTTTTCGCCCGCAACGGGACTGCTATCGGAGCGATGTTGGTCTGCGCGCTCTCGGTGGCGACGGCGCTCTTCCTGGTGGTGGAGCTGAGTCGTCCACTCGGCGGGAAGCATCGAGATCCCGAGTGCAGCCGCGCGCAACGCGCTGGCGCACATGGGTCGATAGCAGCAACGTCTAGTCGGCGCTGGCCGGGCTCGACGACAACTACTGAAGCTGGCCGGCCGCTGTCGGGTCGGGAACTCCTTGAAACTCTGGGTCCACTGTCCGACGTAGACCTGCGCCGGAGCGAGCAGGCACACCCGTTTGATCTGGAAATCGCGATAGTACGCCGACTCGTGTGGCGCCCGCTCGAGCGGATCGGCGCGCAGGTTGATGAGGAGCGGCACGCGCAGCTTCACGAAGGGCTCGGCCCACACATCGAAGCCGACGGCGCGCTGCTCCTCGAAAACGAGCTTCCAGTTCTGATAACGGAGCGCGATCAGATCGCCATCGTCGCTCCAATACAAGAACGACTGATGCGGCCACTCTTGCGTTTGGCCCGCGAGAGCGGGCAAGAGGTTGTAGCCGTCGAGATGGACCCTGTAGGTCCGTCCGCCGATTTTGGAGCCGACCTTCAGCTTCTCGACGATCCCCGGCTCGTTTGCGGCAGCAAGCAGCGTCGGCAGCATGTCCTCGTGCGAGCCGAGCGCGTTGATGATCGTCCCCGGCTTGATCACGCCCGGCCAGCGGATCGCGCACGGCACGCGCGAGCCGCTTTCCCAATTGGTGTTCTTCTGGCCGCGAAAAGGAGTGGTGCCACCGTGGGGCCAAGAGAAGACTTCGGCGCCGTTGTCGGTCGAGTACATGACGATGGTGTCGTTGGCGATGCCCAGCTGATCGAGCTTACGGAGAAACTCACCGACCTGCCCGTCGTGCTCGACCATGCCGTCGGGACATACGCCGAGGCCCGTCTTGCCCACCGACGCGGGCTTGAGATGCGTGAAGATGTGCATGCGCGTTGGATTGAATCAGACGAAGAATGGCTTGCCGTCCTTGTGCGCGCGATCGATGAACTTCAGCGACGCGTCGAGGAACTCCTCATCGACGGTCTCCATGCGCTTGGTCGTGAGCGGGCCGGTGTTCTCGATCCGCTGCGTACCGTCGGGTTTGGCCCACGAGTGGATCACGCCGCTCGGGCGAAACTTCTTTTTGAACTCGGGAATCCTCGGGTAGTCGGGGTTCTCGGGCTCCTCCTCTGCGTTGAGATGATAGAGGTTGCCGAAGAACTCGTCGAAGCCGTGCGCCGTCGGCAGTAACTCGTCGCGATCGCCGAGGTGGTTCTTGCCGAACTGTCCGCTCGTGTAGCCGTAGGGTCGCAGCAGCTCTGCGATCGTCGGGTCTTGTTTCTGCAAGCCGATTGCCGCGCCCGGCAAGCCGACCTTCGTGAGCCCGGTGCGGATGGGCGCTTGCCCGGTGATGAACGCGGCGCGCCCGGCGGTACAGCTCTGCTGCCCGTACCAGTCGGTGAACATCGGGCCCTCTCTCGCGATGCGATCGATGTTGGGCGTCTGATAGCCCATCACGCCGTGGTTGTACGCGCTCACGTTGTACCAGCCGATATCGTCGCCCCAGATGACGAGGATGTTCGGCTTCCGCGGCGACGCGACGCTGGGACGCACGAAGGCGAGCAGCAGGGCCAAGCAGCCGATCGAGCGCCGAATGAGCATGGCTACTGCGTAGGCACTGCGTCGGAAGCCTCAATCCGGGGCAGCCGCGTTTGACCTCGAGGGTGGGCGGCCTATGTTACGCGCGGCGCTACGAAGCTTCACCACTACGCGTCGTCACCGACGGGGAGGATGGGGTATGGGAGCGACTTCGGTCTGGGTGAGGATGAAGAAGGATTGGAAGCGGATCTTTCCGCTTCACCAACTCGTCGGGCGGTGAAACGAGCTTCGCTCCGCTGCTTCGCCGTCGTTCTGGCGCTTCAGCACGGCGCAGCCGCATCGCCCGAAGACGGCGCGGTCGACAAGGCAACGCATCCGTTCCTGGCGAACACGCTCCAGTTTCAACCCGAATATGTCGACATTCGAGACGGCGGTAATGCGACGAAGATCCTCGTGCGTTTGGGCGTCGTGTATCACTACTTATTCATTCCCGGCATCAAGCTCGGCGACACCTATTCGTTCGCGCGATTGGAAATGTACGGCGAGAGCCTGAACACCCCGGCTTCACCCAACGTCGTCGGGCTGCAGGATTGGCAAGCACTCCTGCTGGGCATCAAGCCGTTCGGCTGGGGAGCTCAGGTCGGGCTCGGCGTGGACGCACTTCTTCCGACGGCGACGAACCCGGTGCTCGACGACCAAGAGTTCGAGCTCGGCCCGGCGCTCGGCGCCATCATCACGCGAGTGCCGCACCTGCAGATCGGGGCGCTGGTTCAGTTCTTCTTCTCGGTTGCCGGCGCCAAGCCCGACCTCGGTTACACGCTCGTCCAACCGGTCATCGTGTATCACCTGCCCAAAGCGTTCTTCTTCAAGACCGACGGCATCATGAACTTCGATTTAAAAACGTCACCTCGAGCCACGGTTCCGGTAAATCTGCATTTCGGCCACGGCTTCACGTCTCATCTGGTGATCTCCGCAATCGTCGAGGTCGTGACGACCGGGAGCGGCGTCGGCAATGTGACGGCGGAGCTCAACCTCAACTACGTCGCCTGGTGAGCACGGCACTGGCGATGCATCGCATCGGCTCGACGCACCGACAAGGGAGGGCGCGATTCGATCCATCATGAGTTCGACGGCGGTGGCATTGCTGCTCATCGTCACCAAATGTGGCGCGACGATTCACTCGTCGAGGGCAGCGAATACCGATCTCGCCAAGTACAAGACCTTTTCGTTCTACACGCCGACGTACAAGGAGGGCCAGGCCGAGTCAATCGTCGACCAGACGATCAAGTCGGCGCTCACGCAGAACCTGTCTGCGAAGGGCTTGACGGAGGCAACTGGCAACCCTGATTTCCTCGTCACCTACCACGTCAAGGAGCAGCAGAAGCTCGACGCGGATACGGTCGGTTACGGATTCCGGGGCTGGGGCGGGCCCGGTATGGTGACCGAGTATACGCAGGGAACCCTGATCATCGATTTCATCGATCCGCAGACGAAACAGGTCTTCTGGCGCGGCACCGCCTCGGATGTCGTGAATCATCCCGAATCGCCCAATACGGCGAAGCTCGACAAGGTCGTGGGCGAGGTCGTCAATCGATATCCGGGTGCGGGAATGGCAGCGACGCCGCGAACGACGATGTAGCCGCCGAATCGGTGCAGTCGAACATTCTCGACTGTCAGTTGTCGCAGGCAACGCTCGACTGCGTCGACGCGCAATATCGAATGGTGACGGGTACGCTCGACCTCAACCAGGCGCGGGCTAGGCTGGACTGGGCGCTCGGCCGTCCCTAGCGACGCCGTTGCAGCGTGCGGCGAGGTCGGCGGCGAATTGGCGGTCGAAGTGATCGATCCGCTTGCCGATGAGCCTGCCCACGACGTTGGCGAGCGGCCCTTCGACGAATTCGTGATTGCGCACGCGACAGCGGTCCGCGCCCAGCGGCTCGAAGCTGATCCGATGGAGAATGGTGAAGAGCGGATTCTTCACTCCCCATGCGATCAGGCGGTTCTCTTCGAACTCGTAAACCGTCATGGGGAGCGGCGCGGCCGCGATGATCGTCTTCATGACGAACTTGTACCCGCGTCGCCAGGGGCCTTGGGATCGCGCCCACGCCTTCTTGATCGCGCGAGTCCAGCTCGACCAGGCGCCGACGTCCTTCAGGGTGTCGAAAACGACTTCGGGCGACGCGTCGATTTCGGTCTCGAAGTTGGTGCACTCGAACGTGGGCCGATGCTGCGTCTCCTCCGGCATGACCACCTCCACGCAGAACCTAGGTTCGAGTTCGCGGCGAGCAATCGCACGGCGGCTCGTCAGGGTTTAGCTTGACACAGGTGTCCTCGGTCCTACCGTTTGCGATTGGGGAGGAAGGTCATGGAGCAAGAGCAAGAGCGGCCGCAGATCAGCACGGAGCGCCACGATCAGATTATGAGTGGGCAAGCGGGGCCGCAGACGCTGGAGGATCTTGCAGCGCTGACACATGCAGAGCTGTTGAAGCTCTATGCGCGAGCGACCGTACCGTCGGATATCCGGGCGCTCAACGGCACGCTGCGCGGACGAATGCTCGCACTCCGCGGTACCGCGGGCGGCCCAATGCATTTCCTCGTGAAGTTGCTTAGCGCGTGGCCAGGGTTCCCCTGGCACGGTAAGACGTTCAACGCCACGAGCGCGAAGGAAGGCACCGGCATCAATCGAGTGGACATCCCCGGTCTCGGCAAGCAAGATCTCTTCCCGTTCACAACGCAGTTCGATCCTTCGGCGTTGGACGAGAAGCCCTGCATCTTCATCAACTACGACCGCGACGAGAACCCGGTCTACATTCGCGCGATTCGCGACGAGGTGCGCCAGATTTCACCTGGTCTCTTTTTCGGACCGGTGTTGGTCACGTATGGCAAGCACATGACGCAGATTCTGTGGTTCGGCGTCCAGGTGCTGCCGACGAAGAAGCGCGCGAGCGCCTGAGCGCACGCGTTTCTTGAAGGCTCGTCGCGCAGCGCCGGTCGAGAAATTGCTGGTAGGGTGATTGATTGGATGCGCGGCGGGGACCAGAGGGCTCAGGACGAAGCGCGCAGGGCGGCACTCCACATGTCGTGGGCATGCGCTATGGGCAGCTCGCTCGGCGTCGCGCTCTTCGAATGGACCGGCACGCCGCGCGGAATGTTTGTCCTCCTCAGCGTCGTGTCGGCCGCTTGCATTGGCATCGTGCTCCTCCTGCCGCGCCTGCCGCGCTGGGCGAGCCTGGGTCTCCTTTCGTTCGAGTCGCTGGTGGCGTTGGCTGTGCTCTGGCTCAGCGCCGATACGCAGGCGGCGAGCGGGCGCCCGTTCGCCCCGTTCAACGGCATCAAGATCCTCTCCATCTTGATCGCGATCTTCTGCCCGTCGGTGCGCCTGGGCAGCCTGATCATCGGCGTGGCGGTCGCTCAAGCCTTCGTCCAGACGGCTCACTGGTCGGCCGGCGTTCGCAGTCACTTGCCGCCAGTCGAGCCCTGGCAGACATTCTTTGTCGCGGGTATCGCGGTTGGCCTGCTGATGGCGCGGCGCCGGCATGCTGCGATCGGAGAAGAGCTGGCGCGAGTGCAGGCCGAGCAGAGTTGGCTCGAGCGCGTGGCCCGACTCGCGCTATTCGTCCGTGACCTCACTCAAGCTCCGTTGCGGATGGTGCGCGACCGCCTCCGGGTGGTTCAGGAGCGGCACAGTGACACTGCCGAGCCAACCGCTCGGATGGAGCGCGCGGTCACTCGCCTCGAACAGTTGAACCAAGTGCTCGCGCCACTCGATCGGATCGTTCCGATCCGACCCGGCGATGCCTCGCTCGATGCAATCGAGGAGCTCCGAAAGATGCTGCAGGCGACTCGGCCTGAAGCTTCACTTCCGGCCGGCGGGAAGCGAAAGAGAGCTCGCGTGCCAACGCCCGAGGAAGAGGAAGAGGCGCGGCGCGCTGCGCTCTACCTCGGGGCGATCATGACGATCGCCGGACTCGTCGCCATGCTGGTGTGGTCTTCGCGAGGCTATTCGGAGCTGCCCGGGGCGCTCGGCGCTGGGATGGGCGTAGCGATCCTCGCCCTTGCGCTCTCGTCTCGCCGGCTCCCCGGCCGTGTCTACGAGGCGCTCTTCGGCCTCTCCGGCGTGGTCGCGATCCTCGGCCCGCTCATGACCACCGACGGGATGATCCGTCGGGGCGGAGCCGTCGACGCGTGTCCCGTGCTAAAGGTGGCCGTGCTGTTTTTCGCCTTCCTGGCGCCCTCCGGGCGCATCGGCGCCGCCCTGGTGGGCTTGAGCATCCTGGGCCCGATCGGAGAGACCTATCTGTGGTGGTCGGCGGAACAGCGAAGCCGATTGCCCATGCTCGAGCCGTGGCAGACGGTCTTCATCGGCCTCGTCGCAATCGGCGTGCTCGCCGCACAGCGGCAGCACGTCGTGCTGGTACGCAAGCTAGCGAAGGCTCTGGCCGACCGCAGCTGGTTGTCGCGCGTAAGCAAGCTCGTGCTCTCGGTCTACGATTTCACCAACACGCCGCTGCAGACGCTCGTCCTCGGGATGAAGATGGTGCGACGGAAGCACGCCGACCCGGAACTGGACGACCTTGAGGTTGCGATGCACCGACTGCAGCAGTTGAACGACGCGCTCGCCCCGCTGGATCCGATGATCGAACGGCAAGAGGCAGACCTCAGCTTCAATGTCCTAGAGCGCATCCAAGCGGAGGTGAGGCAGACCCTGGTCGAGCACACCGGCGACAAGGACCACGCCGCCCTTCACTGACGCCGAGTCTTTTCCCGCGATGAGCTCGCTATAGCGGGCGCGCGGGTCCAATCTGCGGCGCGCGGACCGGCCTGGCCATTCCATAGAAGACCGTTACGCCCTGACCGCCACAGCGGGTCGAGAGCGCCTCGTTGGGTGTGCCGATGCAGCTGTCGATGTCCTGCCAGTTGTTGGTGACCCACACGTTCCCCGCCGGATCGACGCCGATATCGACCTGCATCTGCAGGCCTCCACCGACGTACCCGCCGGGCGGAGAGATCTGATCGCCGGTTTTCATGCCGGGCGGGCAGCTCTCGGTGCGGACGCCACACAGCTGCACGATCGGACTGCTCGGCATGGCGAAGTTCGAGATCCAGATGTTGTCGTTGCCGTCGACTGCCACGGCCCACGGCCCGGGGAGACCGCCGCCCTTAAACGGCGAGCCAGGATATTGGGAACCGTCCGGCCGCAGCAGCGTGACGCTGCCGCCGTCGGGGCCAGCCTTCTGCTTGGAGAGGGTGGTCGTCATGTAGTCCATGGCCGCCACGACACCCTTGCGCTTGAGGTGGAGCGCCATCTCCGCCAGATGAGCCTTGCCCATCACGCTGCTGCCGAACCGGTTGGTGACCCAAACGTTCCCCTGGCTGTCGATGCCCAGTCCGCTTCCGCTCGAGCCGGTGTCGAATTTCTCGGCCTTGCTCGGATCGGCAGCAGGAAATCGCGTGACGTGCTCGCCGAAGGCATTGGTCACCCAGATTCGGTTCTGCTGGTCGATACCCAGGTGGAACGCCCCCAAGAACGACTTGCACGGTTCTTCAGCGGAGCCCTCGCAAACGATCCTGCCCTTGGTCAGATCGCCCTTGGGGAAGTGTACGAGCTGGGCCTTCGTGGGCCCGACGGCCCACACGTCGCCGCTGGGCGTGGCGATGATGCCCTGCATCAGCCCGAGCCTGCCGTTGAACGTGATTCCCTCCGGCGGTGTCAGCGGCTTGCCGTTCTTGTCGAACACCGCGATGGACTTGCCGCCGTAGCAGGTGAACCAAGCGTTGTCTTTGGCGTCGACGGCCGCGCCGAACGTGCCGCCCTCCATTCCGCCGCCGGTGAAACCGGTCGTGATGGGCGAAAGCGGCTTGCCGTTGGGGCTGAACTCGGTGGCGTGGCCCTCCCACAGCGAGTCCTGCCCCTGCCAGCCGACCGTGAAGTTGTCACCGACCCAGAGGTTGCCCTCGCTGTCGAACATGGCCTTGCCGCCGGCGCGATACCCGCCGCCGTCGAACTTGAGCGGCAACACCCACGCCGTCGGTGCCCAGTTTAGATACGGCACGTAAGGAACCGCGCGCAGGTTCTTGCCGTTCGGTACGGGATAGAACGCGTTCAGGAGCGCGAAGAGCTTTTCTGGCTGGTGCCAGGGATAGCGTGCGATGGACTCCGCCGCCGCCAGCGTGTCCGTCGGGGACTTGCCTCGCAGTGGCGTCGACGCCGCGAAGAGCCGGTTGCACGCATCCTCGTTCACCTGCGTGGTGCAGCCGGCGAGAAGCGTTCCGAGCGTGGAGAAGTTGGCTAGAGTAGGCGTCTGCGGGCCGTTGAGCGGGTCTTGAATCGCGGATCCCAGACCTCCGGTCTCGAGGTCGACGAAGTTGGGCACGTTGCCCGCAGCAATGTGCAGGCTCAGCGGGGAACCCTTGATCGAATCGCCGTCGAGGAACTGCGCCGTGGTCCAGACTGAGGCCACGGTGGTGAGCTCGTTGATGACGGCGCGAGCCGGCGGTTTCGCGCCGAGCACCGTCATGAGTCGGATGGCGCTGTTTTCTCCGCTCCCTGGACGGGCAGTGGGTCTGCCACCGGACGCGATGACGTAGAGGATGGATTGGTCGTTGCGCGATCCGGGAATGCGCATCGTGAATCGCCCATCGGGGCCCGTATGCGTCTGAGTCAGTCGCGTGGGGGCGCCGTTGGTCGTCGCCCACAGCGTCACCGTCGATCCCGCGATCGGAGCCCCTCCGCCGAGGACACGACCGTCGAGGCCACCACCGGCGGTCGGCTCCGCAAGCGAGCAGCCAGACACGACAAGCGCCGCGGCGACCAATCGACCGATTGCACCAAGCCTCATGCCGTCCTCCACGCCGCGATGGCCATCCGTCGCGGAGGGTTGTAGTCGCGCTCGTGTAGCTGGGAAGTGACCGCGAAAGAAGGTGCCAGCGCCCGCTTCAGGCCGGAGGTGCTGCCGCGGGGCCGAAGGCGAGCGCGATGGGGCTGGCGATGGCAAACAGCCCCAGAGAATAGAGCGACGGATAGACGACTCGAGCGCGTCGCGCGTCGACGGCGTCGACGATCTTTTGCGCGAGCACGGCGGGTTGACCGGTGGGGACGAGCCGTGTCAGGAGCGTGCGTCCGTATTGATCGCGCGCGCGTGACTCGAGACCGGAGGTGACCGCTCCAGGGTAGACCGTGAGCACGTGAACGCCCTCGGAGGCGAGCTCGCGCCGCGCGATCTCGGAGGCCATCGACAGGCCCGCTTTGGCAGCGCCGTAGAAGGCGCATCCGGGAAGCGTGACCTTTCCGGCCATGCTCGCGACGTTGATCACGAAGCCGCGCCGCGCAGCGAGCATCTCGGGAACCGCGGCGTGCATGAGCGCGAGCGGCGAGATCAGATCGACCGCAAGCAGATCCGCCGCGCGCCGCCAGGGCAATTGATCGAAGCGCCGCACCTCCATGAACCCCGCGCAGTTGACCAGCCCGTGCACGGGGCCGAACCGGGTGCGCGCATGGTCGAGCGTGCGGAGCGCCTCGTCGCTGTCGGCGAGATCGCAACGCGTGACCTCGACCTCGCCGCCGAGTTCCGTGGCGAGCGCTCGCGAAGGTGCATCGCTCACGTCGACGAGCGTGAGCCGCGCCGCGGGATTCCTGCGGCGAAACGCCCGCGCCAGCGCGCCGCCAATCGCGCCCGAGGTGCCGGTGATGAATAGATGGTCGCTCATGCGCCGCCTCGCCCGCGGGTATCGAGCGCGAACCACAAGAGCGCGATCGGACCTGACGCCGCCTTCCACATCGCGGGGCCGAAGAACAGCCCGGGCGAGACTTCGCGAATCTCGTCGTGAATCTTCCGGACCCAGCCGGGGTTCTCCTTCAGGTCGTAGTCCAGGATCAGCGCCGGCGCACCGTCGACGGCCGAGGCACCGAAGTGCGTGCGAAATGGGAACAGGTTCTGGCGGCCGAGCGCGCCCGGAACGCGAACGCGATTGATGCCCGTCCCTTCTTCGTCAGAGCGCGCGGCAAAGGTCTTGCCGTCCCAGACGAACGACCGCGACGCGGCGAACGCGCGCACGAGCGGCGCGACCGGCGCACGCTCGATCAGGCGCACCGCTAGCATGCGCCCTTTCGGCGCGCCGTCGACCGCGCGCATCGACCGCGGGTTCTTGGCTTCGCGGTACAACGTTCCGAGTGTCGCGTACGAGCGCTGCGCCAGGGTATCGAGCGTGAGCTCGGGGGTGACGGATGCGGTGAGGTTGTGCATGGTCATTCTCCTTTGGAAAGGGTCGATGCGACCGCGGCGAAGCAGACCTGGCCTGCGCGCATGAGCGTCGCTTCTTCGAGCACCAGGTAGCCGAGACGCGCAGCTTTGGTGATTCCCACGAATGCGCCCCACACCATGGCGATGAGCACCGGCGGTGGAACGCCGGCGGTCCGCTTGCGAGTCATCGCCTGAGTCGCGACCAGGATCGGTTGCAGAAGCGAGGCCTCCAGCGCGCGACTCTCCCCGTCCAGATAGGGGACGTGGTCCTGCATTTCGAGGAACTGGAACGCGATCGGCTCGGCGCGCTGGAAGCGGACGAGCCTGGACCAGAGCTCGAGGAACATGGCGCGCGGCGTGCCCCCAAGGTCGAGGTCGAGCAGAAGCGCGTCGCGCAGCCGGGATTTCGCGTCCCGGAAGACCGCGTTCACCAGCCGCTCCTTGCTCTCGAAGCGGCGATAGATCGAAGCGACGCCGACCTCGGCGGCTTGCGCAATGTCCGGAATGGACGTTCCGTGAAATCCGCGCTCGGCGAACGCACGCAGTGAAGCCGCGATAATTCGTCCCCTGCCGTCGTTGCTGGATGAAATCGACTCGTGCGGCAGTTGCCGTTTTCGGCTCTTGGCGGCTCCCCGCTTTCCAGGAATGTTCATTCCGGTTAGACTGACCGCGACCGACCCATCCGTCAACAGGTTCCGTGCTTGGCGCGATCGTGCGCCTGCTCAGTGCATCAACGCTAACTCGTTCAGGAAGAGCGGCTCTCCGCCAATAGGCCTGCGTCGAGGTCATCGCGCAGTTCCTACGCGCCGTCGATCTGCGACAATCGTGTGCGCACAGACTCAATCACGAGCAACCATACGAACTGGCCGAGATCCTCATCACCGGTGCGCCGTCGTCCGGCAAAGACGGCACGATGACAAGGTGGGCCGTTGATCTGCGGCAGTTGGCGCAGGATTTACAGCCACGAACAGATCCTCGCTCTGTTGCCGCCGATCCTGCATGCCAGTACAAGCTTCGTTCACGGGCATTGATCAGGTGAAGAACGACGAGTGGCCGTCCGGCGCGGTCCCAGCAATTGGTTCGTCGACCTCGACGTCGGCGGCAAGCAGACTCTCAGGCACTACTTTCCTCAGAACCACGTAGCCCTCGTTCACGAACTGGCGAAGGTCGGCTTCCGTCAGAGGCTCGTGCTCTCCGTTGTCGTCGAGGCGCTCGTCAGCCGTCATGCGTTCATCTCATTCCCGGCGGCCGCGTGCCATCCTCTGACTAGCACCGGTTCGCTTTCGTCACGCGCGCGCACTCGAGCGGTCGCCGCGGAAGAGGCGCCATTGCGGCGTGTGGCCGGCGATCGAGGCAACCACGTAGCTCGCTCCGACGAGGATCCACCACACTCCGAAGACGGCGAGCTGCACCTGGTGCCCGGGGATCGCCAGGCCCGCGACGAGCAGCGCGAGCGCGAGGTTTCGTGACATCGCACCGGCGACCAGCGCTCGTCTCGTTGCCGGCGAGGCGCCAGGGAGGAGCCAGCCGAGCGCGAGCGACGCTGCGGCCACGCCAGCCGCGGCCAACCATCCACGGTCTCTCAGCAACGCGATGCTCCTCATGCCGCTATGCATCAGGAACACCGTCAATGCGGCAACCGTGATGACGACGACCCCGGCTCGCAACGGTCGCTCGATGCGATCGGCCAGCTCACGGCGCCAGCGACCGACCGCCTTTCCCGCGTAGAGCGGCACCATTTGAAGCAGCAGCCCCTGCACCACCATCGGCAGGGCGGCCACGCGCAACTGATGCAGCCCGAGCAGCCACTTCGTCGTCAGTGGCGCGGAGAAGACGGCGAGCTTGGCCAAGAGGAGCACCTGAATGGTCCCCAGCCCCACGTCACCGCCGGCGATCCTGGTCAGATGAGGCGCAAAGCGACCTCCCGGGCACGCCGCGACCACCAGGACGGCGAACGCCACGTCACCCGACAGACGCAGCGAGCGCGTCAGCAGAATGGCCGCGCCCGGAATCAACAGCAGATTGAGGAGCAGCGCCCACAAAAGCACACCGAGGTGCCCATGCTGCCGCGCCGGCGGCTGCTGGCTCGCGCGCAGCCCCATCCCGATCGAGAACATCATGCTGACGAGGTAGATGGCCGTCAGCACGCCGCCAGCGACCGTCCCGAAGCCGTCCTTCACTCCTGCGAGCGGTAGCATCGACGTGGCGCCGACAACCTACGCCCGGTCGAGCGCGGTCCTATCAGTCCTCCCACGTAATCCGTAGCGTCTGCCACGACAGGGACGAGACCGGGAACACGCCATCAGCTCTTGTGGGAAGCGGCACCCTGCCTAACCACGACGGGAACCCGAGCGCGCCAACGTCGGAGGAGACGCGATATGGACCCATTGCACGCAGTGAAGGTGGTTGGGGAGCGAATCGCCCAGGGTCCTACTATTTCCTTCCTGATCCTCATGCTCGCGCTCATCGTGGGACCGAGGCTTGCCGAGAAGCTGCGGCTCCCGGCAATGGTGGGGCTCGTTCTCGCCGGTATGGCAGCGGGCCCACACGGATTCCGGCTCATCGACTCCCACAAGATCGCGCTCTCGGCGTTGGGCGACTTCGGTCTGCTCTATCTGATGTTCTCCGCCGGGCTCGAGCTCGACCTCAAGCGCTTCGCCCGGATGAAGAAGGCGGCTCTCGCCTTCGCCGTCCTCTCCTTCGCCATCCCGTTCACGCTCGGCATCGTGAGCGCGAGGTTCCTCGGCTACGCGTGGGCGGCGGCGACCCTGATGGGCTCCAACTGGGGCTCACACACCCTGGTCACCTATTCACTCCTTCGAAACATGGGGCTCGCCCGAGACCCGGCGGTTGGAACCGTGGTGGGAGCGACCGCGGTAACGGACACCTCGGCGCTCCTCGTGCTCGCCGGCGTTTCGGCGAGCGTGAAGAAAGCCGGAGGGTTCGGCCTGCAAGGGGCGGAGATCGCCATCGGGCTGATCGTGCTTGGCCTGTGGACGCTCCTCGCGCTGCCCAGGATTGCCCGCTGGTTCTTCGCCAGCGTCGGCACGAATCGCTCCTATCGCTTCGCCTTCAGCCTGGCGGCCTTCCTGTCCGGCGCGGTGTTCGCCGAAGCGGCGTCGATCGATGGGATCGTGGGTGCCTTCTTCGCCGGACTGGGGCTGAATCGGGCCATTCCCGAGCGCAGCGCGCTCATGGACCGCGTCCAATTCATCGGCTCGTCGCTGTTCATTCCCATCTTCCTCGTCTCCGTGGGAGTGCTCCTCGAGCCCAAGGTGTTGATCCAGCCGAAGACGCTCCTGGTGGCGCTGGTCTTCACCATCGCCGTGCTGGGTGGCAAGTCGCTGGCCGCGGTCATCGCCGGGCGGGCCTTCCGCTTCAGCTGGCCCGAGGTGGGGGTGATGGCTGGCCTGTCAGGATCGCAGGCAGCGGCCACGCTGGCCACGACCCTCGTCGGTGCGAAGCTCGGGCTCTTCGACAAAACCACCATCAACGCAGTGCTCGTGGTGATCCTCGCCTCGCTCGTCGTGACCCCGGCGATGGTGTCCTTCTTCGGCAAGAAGGTGACGCGGGGTGCGGGCGCGGAGGAGACGCTCGGGAGCGCCGTCCTCGTACCGGTCTGGGGCGAAACGACCCGGCCGCTGCTCGCGGCGGCAGGGCGGCTGGCAACCGCCGACTCGGGCATCGTGGTGGCGGCGAGCTTCGCCGCCGACGACGCTCCCGAGGCACAGCTCGCCCTGCAACGTGACTGGAAAGACAAAGCCGAGGTTTGGCTCGCCAAGGAGGGCCTCGAGTCGCATTGCATCTTCCGGGTGTCGCGCTCCATCGCCGACGGGCTGCTCGAGACCGTGCGCGGCGAAAGCGCGACCTTGATTCTCTCGGAATGGCACCTCGAAGGACTCGATCCGAATAGCGAAGTGTCCCGCATCCTCGCCCGGGCGCCCGTGCCGACGCTTCTGGTGCATGGCGCGATCGAGCCGTTCCAATGCCTGGTCGTGGTCGCTCCGCGCCAGGACGGTGGACAGCCTGGGGCCCGCGATCTGGAGATCGCGGCGCAGCTGGCGGCTGGTCTCGCCGGCGGCCGGCCTGTCCGCTACGTCGGCCCGAACGCAGCCACCCCTGACTCGCTCTTCGCGCCGAAGGTCCACGTCGAGCGCGTGGAGAGCGCCGATCCGCTCGGGTGGGTCAAGGACAACCCCAAGGAGGGCGACCTCGTATTCCTGTGCGGGCTCGATGCCACGCGTGAGGCCCTCGAGCGGTTGCCGAGGTTCGAGCAGGAGCGATTCCTGGTGGCCGTGGCCGCGCACGGCGACGGCAGCCACCCGCACGAGGAGTCATCCAGCGACGTCGTCGTGGGACGCAGCATGACCGAACAGCCCGCGACGTGATGTAACGGCAAGCCGGGAACGGCGCCCGCCGTACCTTCGGCATCAGGTAGGTCGCACGTAGTTGATCCAGCTGTACATCCGAAGGATGACTTTGCGGATGACGCGAATGCTCTTCCCCTTGCTGGTGTAGACGGCCGCGGCGCCGGCGGCGCCGGCCGGCAGGTACGCGCGTTCATCGTCGACCTTCAAGCGGACCGCATAGGGCTGGGGAGCCTGCTTGGGATTGAGTGTTGGCACCGTGCCACTCGGTGTGCTCTGGCCCTGCGCGTTGGCCCAGATCACCGCATCGACGCGGGCGTCGAAGATCTTGCCGGGCGCGAGCGCGAGCGCGACCTCGGCAGGATCACCGGGACGGATGTTTCCCACCGCGCTCTGGGGCAGCGGCATGACAACGATGCTCTGCGGATCGTAGACGAACGTCATCACCGCCGGCCCGTTGGCGGTGACAACGTCCCCGGGACGCAGCACCAGATCGACGAGAACTCCGTCGGCTGGCGCGTACACGGTCGTGTACGAGAGGTTGGTGCGTGCGGAGGCGAGCTTGGCCTCGAGCACGCCCACATCCGCTTCGTACTTCTGCACGTCCCATTGCTTGCCCACCTGCTCTTTGAGCAGATACGTGGCCTGGTACAGGCGCTGCTTCGCGAGCCTCAGCGACGATTCGAGCTGATTGACCTCATCCTGATAGGTGCGCGGATCGATCGTGAACAGAACCTCGCCCGTCTTGATCGGCACGTTCGCCTGCGCCGGCACGGTCAGGACCCGACCGGAGGCCCGCGCCTGTATCGGAATCGTGTACTGGTAAACGCGCACGGCGGTCGAATACGGCTGGCAATGGAACATCGCGATCACCAGCGCGCCGAGACCGAGAATGGCGACGGTCACGACGATGAGCTTCGCCGTGAAGTTGAACTTCAACAGCTTCAGCTTGAAGAAGATGAGCCAAACGAGGCCCGAGTAGCAGAGCGCCAGAAACGCGATCATCGCGCCCCCTCCCTTGGTGTCAGCGGCGCAGCTCCCGCCTCCTTCGGACGCATGTGCGCCCAGACCATGGCGACGGGCCACAGGATCCCAGTCGCCAGCCCGAGCCAACCGCACCAGCGAATGGCTTCCGCCTGCGGATGGCGTCGTCGAGCCGCGACGGCGCCGGGCCACGCCGCCAGCTTCCACACGAGCACCACGACCGCTACCAGAAGAACAATCAAGATGCCCAAGCTGACGAAGCGCATCGAGAGTCCGAGCTTGCAGTCAGCATGCCGTTTGCGAGGCTTGCACTCACGCTCGCCTGCCCCACAAACTGGCGGTGACCAGCGTGGTCGTCGCCCTCTTGCTCGTCGGTGGCGCTGCCACCGAGGAATCGCTTCTCAGCCTCGACGACGCCGTGCGAATCGCGCGCACAAGCCATCCGAAGGTCGACGCAGCCCGCGCCCAGCTCGAGGTCGCGCGTGCCGCCCTCTCGCAAGCGACTGCGGGATTTCTCCCCGGGTTGACGGCTGGGATCGCCTATCAACCCCAGTCGTCGAACATGGTACCGCCGCCGGGGCTGAAGAGCTTGCTGTCGCACCTGAGCCTGCCCGGGACCGCGTCGGTCACCGACACCGCCGGCAACACCGTCACCACCCTGTGCCTGCAGTCGAGCGACTGCGCCGCACCTCCTGCGTTCTCACGACCCGCGCCGAGCTACGCGCTGCGGAGCTACTGGACGGCCGACCTCGGAATCTTCTGGAACGCGTGGGACTGGGGCACGACGATCTATCGCCAGCGAGCGGCGCGCTCGAACGTCGAGGCGCAGCGCTACGACATCGAGACCCAGAGGAACGACGTCGCGCTCGCCGTCAAGCTCGCCTTCTTCAATCTGCTCGCGGTGCAGGCGTCGGTAAAGGTCGCCGATCAGGCAGTGGCGACGGAGCAGCTCAACGTCGATACGGCGAAGCATATGAAGAAGGCCGGCGTCTCGGCGGAGGTGGATGTCGCCACCGCACAAGCCGATCTCGCCAAGGCGCACCTGTCGCTGATACTGGTTCAGGGCGCCATCAGCTCGGCGCAGGCGGCGCTGGCGCTGGCGCTGGGGCAGCAGAGTTGGCGCGGCTACGCTCTTGCGCCGCCAGGCGAGCCGCTCGACGAGCCGCCGCTACCGCAGGGCTCGGCGATCGATCAGGCCGAGCGCGATCGTCCCGAGCCGCGGCAGCTCTCGTGGCAGGCGCGCGGCTACGAACAGACGGCGCTAGCGGTGCGCGGACAGTTCCTGCCGCAGCTCGCGCTTCAAGGCGGACCTTCGTGGGCGGGGGACTCGCAAGACGCCGTCACCAACTTCGGTATCAGCGTGTCGCTTTCCTTTCCCCTCACCGGGCTCAATCCGTTTCTCGTGCGCGCCCAGATGCGGCAGGCGGAGGCGGAACGCGTGCTCACGCTCGCCGAGGAGCGGCAGGCGCGCGACGAGGTGGGCTACCAGGTGGCCGACGCGCTCTCGGAGCTCTCGACCGCGCGCGCGGCGCTCGTCGCGGTCAAGCAGTATCTCGACGCAGGGCACGCGCGCTACGAGTTGGCCCAGAAGAGCTACGCCGTCGGCGTCGTCGACATCGTTCAGCTGTCGGACGCGACGCTGCAATACATAGACGCGCAGTTCCGGCAGGTGACGGCGACGCTCAACTTGCACCAGGCGCGCGCGCGCCTCGACTGGGCGCTCGGAGGCGAGCGATAGCCGCGATCGATCCGAACCGTGGAGGAACCCGCCTCGAGCAGCGAACACCGTATTGAAGTCCCACCCGGGACGCTTACTTCTCGCGCACGCCAACCTCGGTACCTACGGGAGGACGATCATGAGAATGACGTCAGGAGCTGTGAGACTGTTCGTCCTGGCTGCAGTTGTAGGTTGTTTCGGTGCTCGGGCATGGGGCAACCCTGCGCGTGTGGCGAACCCCAACATCATGTTCATCATGGGCGACGATATCGGCTGGATGCAGCCGAGCATCTATCACCGCGGGGTCATGGTCGGCGAGACGCCCAACATCGATCGCATCGGCCGCGAGGGCGCCATCTTCATGGACTACCTCGCCATGCAGAGCTGCACGTCGGGGCGCAATGCCTTCTTCACCGGCATGTATCCGCTGCGCACGGGCATGATCCCGCCGCAGCTTCCCGGCAGTCCAACGTACCTGAGACCGGGCACCCCTGCGCTCGCCAAGTTCCTGCACGATCTCGGCTACACCACCGGCGAATTCGGCAAGAATCACCTCGGCGATCACACCGCGGCGCTGCCGACCGCGCACGGATTCCAGGAGTTCTGGGGCTACCTCTATCACCTGGACGCGATGGAGCAGGTGAGCTTCCCCGACATCAACAAGAGTCCGACGGTGCAGGGGATCGTTCCGCCGTGCAAGAACACGCCGATCCCCGGCCTGCCGGAAGTCCCTGGCGCCGTGGATCCCAAGGTTACGACCTGCCTGACGCCGCCGCGCCCGCTCATCTGGTGCCACTCTTCCGACGGCACCGAGAGGAATCAGTCGTGCAAGGACCAGGGGCCGCTGACGCTGGAGCGCTCGAAGACCGTGGACGAAGAGATCTCATCCAGGGTCATCGACTTCCTCGGCCGCAACGATCCCAAGAAGACCGGCAAGCCGTTCTTCGTCTGGTACAACCCGGCGCGCATGCACGTCACGACCGTGCTGTCGCCCAAGTACGAAGCCATGCTCGGTGTGCGCGGCGGCAGGGACTGGGGCATCAACGAAGCGGGCATGAAGCAACTGGACGACAACGTCGGCTACGTCCTCAAGAAGCTGGAGGACATGGGCCAGCTCGACGACACTATCGTCGTCTTCACCACCGACAACGGCGCCGAGGCGATCACCTTTCCTGACGGTGGCGTGACGCCCTTCAAGGGTCAGAAGGGTGAGGCCTGGGAAGGCGGCTATCGCTCTCCCTGTGTCGTCCGCTGGCCGGGGCACATCAAGCCGGGAACGGTGCTCAATCAGATGTTCGCCGCACTCGACTGGCTGCCGACGTTCGTGGATATCGCCGGCGGCCCCAGGGGTGAAGGGTTGAAGAGACAGATCGAGGCCGGGCGCTATCCCGGCATCGTCAAAACGACCTTGGACGGCGTTGATCAGCGCGATTACCTGGAGGGCCGCTCCGGCTCGGCGCGCAACTACTTCTTCTACTACTCAGGGGCGACGCCCTCGGCGGTGCGCTACAAGAACTGGAAATTCTACTACTCGATGGCGCAGCCCGGGGCGACCGGCTGGCTCCAGCCGCTCGTCAACTATCACTGGACCATGGTCCAGAACATCAAGCGCGACCCTTTCGAGCAAGCAGTCGGTCAGGATCAGAAAACGTCCTTGGGCCTGGGCGGTGCGCTCGGCGCCCCGAGCACCGCCTATCTCTACGACTGGAACATGCTGCCGGTCGGCCAACAGCTGTGGCTGAAGGAGCTCGAGTCGTACAAGCGGTTCCCGCCGCTGCAGTCTCCGGAGACCTACAACCTCAAGCAGGTCGAGGACCAGCTCCATACCGCCGGCCACCCGAGTGACTAGCCTCCTCCTGGAGCGACTTCCCATGCCCCGAGCCGTCCTGGCGCTGTGTACGCTGCTCGCCGCGGGCCTGCCCGCCCACGCACAACCCGATCCGCTGCCTTCGTGGAACGAGGGGCCGGCGAAGCAGGCGATCCTGCATTTCGTGAAGGCGACGACCAGCAAGGCAAGCCCGGAGTTCGTGCCTCCCGAGGAGCGGGTAGCGACGTTCGACCAGGACGGAACGCTCTGGGTGGAGCATCCGCTCTATACGCAGGCCATGTTCGCGCTCGATCGCGTCCACGAGCTGGCGCCGAAGCACCCCGAGTGGAAGACGACCGAGCCCTTCAAGGCCGTCCTCGCCGACGACAGAGTGGCGCTGGGCAAATTGGGGGAAGCGGACTGGGAGAAGATCGTCGCCGCCACCCACGCCGGCATGAGCACCGAAGCATTCCTCGCGCTGGTCCAGCAGTGGTTGGGGAAGGCCAAGCACCCGCGCTTCCATCACGCGTACACCGAGCTCGTCTACAAGCCAATGCTGGAGGTAATGCGATACCTGCGGGCGAACGGCTACAAGACCTATATCGTCACCGGCGGCGGTCAGGAATTCGTCCGCGCGTTCGGTGAGCGTGTCTATGGCGTGCCGCCGGAGCAGGTCATCGGGTCGAGCATCCTGACCAAGTACGAGATGCAAAGCGGCCAGCCGGTGTTGATGCGTGAGCCCAAGCTCTTCTTCATCGACGATCACGCCGGCAAGGCGGTCGGCATCAACCTGTTCATCGGCAGGCGACCGCACGCGGCGTTCGGCAACTCCGACGGCGATGCGGAGATGCTCCGCTGGACCCGGGGCAGCGCCGGCACGCGGCTGATGATGCTCGTCTACCACGACGACGCCGAGCGCGAGTACGCCTACGGTCCGGCGGGCGACCTGCCGGATACCAAGGTCGGCACGTTCCCGCAGGCCCTGATGGACGAGGCGAAGACGAACGGCTGGGTCGTCGTCAGCATGAAGAGAGATTGGAGGCGCATCTTCTCGTTCCACCAGCTCGCCGGCCGGTGAGGCGCCTTCGCGCCCCAGCTCTCGCCTTACTCAGTTGCGTCGCGATCGGTGTGCCGATCGCAAGCCGGCTCGCGCGAACGAACCACAGACCGCCCTCACAGCACGCGCCGCAGAGTGGGCCTCCAACCGTCACTACCTTCGTCGGTGAAGCGGTGTGCGAGTCCTGTCATGCGCGCGAGGCGGCGGTGTGGAAGGGCTCGCATCATCAGCTCGCGATGCAAGCGGCGAGCGCCGCCACGGTCCTCGGCAACTTCAACGACGCCCACTTCACTCACGACGGTGTCGCGTCGCGATTCTTCCGCCGCGGCGAAGGATTCGTGGCGCGCACCGACGGACCCGACGGGGCGCTCCACGACTACGAGATCACGCACACGTTCGGCGTCGCGCCACTGCAGCAATACCTGGTCGCGTTTCCCGGCGGGCGCGTTCAGGCCCTCGAGATCGCATGGGACAGCCGCCCGCGCGCGGTGGGAGGCCAACGCTGGTTCCACCTCTATCCCCGCGAGCACATCGACAGCCAGGACCCGCTGCACTGGACCGGCGCCGCCGAGAACTGGAACTTCATGTGCGCCGATTGCCACTCCACCAACGTGCACAAGTCCTACGACAGCGAGGCGGGGCGCTACGCCACGACCTTCGCGGAGATCTCGGTCTCGTGCGAGGCGTGCCACGGGCCCGGATCGAAGCATGTCTCCTGGGCACGCAAGGAAGGTGATTGGCAGCGCGCAGGCACGAACCAGGGTCTCCTGATCGCCCTCGATGAGCGCCAGGGCGTCTCCTGGCCCCGAGACCCAGCTAGCGGCAAACCGCATCGCTCGGCGGTCCGTCGCACGGCGCGCGAGATCGAGATGTGCGCACGCTGTCACTCGCGGCGCGGCATCGTCCACGAGGACTACGTCCACGGTCAGCCCCTCGAGGACGACTATCGGGTGGCCCTTCTCGACGACGATCTCTACTACCCGGACGGGCAGATCAAAGGTGAAGTCTACGAGTACGGATCCTTCCTTCAGAGTCGCATGTTCGCCGAGGGCGTGACCTGCAGCGATTGTCACGACCCACATCGCCCAGAGCTGCGAGCGGCCGGGGACAACCTCTGCCTGCAGTGCCACGCAGCAGAAACCTACTTCACCCGCAAGCACCACTTTCACGCAGCGGGCTCGCCCGGTGCGCGCTGCGTCGGCTGCCACATGCCGGCGACGACATACATGGTCGTCGACCCGCGCCGCGACCACAGTCTGCGCGTCCCGCGGCCTGATCTGTCGGTAAAGCTCGGCGTGCCGAACGCCTGCAATGGATGCCACACGAATCGTTCGGCCACTTGGGCGGCACGGGAGGTCGAACGCTGGTACGGGCATACCCCTTCGGGACACCAGCAGTTTGCCGAAGCGCTCGCCGCCGGAACCGAGGGCGCGCCCGGCGCACAACACCTGCTGGCCGCCGTGGTGGCCGATCGCAGCCAGCCTGCGATAGCCAGAGCCAGCGCGATCGATCGGATGGCGCACCACCTGACGCCAACTACGCTCACCTCCGTGCGCGAGGCCTTGGGCGATGTAGACCCGTTGGTTCGCGGAGCCGCGGTCCAGGCGCTCGCCGATGCCGATCCGCGCGTGCGCGCGCCCCTGCTCTCGCCGTTGCTCGAGGACGCCGTTCGCGTCCTCCGCATCGACGCGGCGGCGGCGCTGGCAGGCGTACCCGCCGAGCTGCTCTCGTCGACCGACCGTGCGGCGCTGCGCAACGCCACGGCGGACTTCGTAGCTGCACAGGAGCTGAACGCCGATCGTCCCGAGGGCCATCTCGCCCTCGCCGCCCTGTACGCGAGCCAGCACACGTTCGACCTGGCAGAGGCCGAGTTGGAACGCGCGCTCGCGATCGACCCGGCATTCGTGCCGGCGGCGGTCAACCTCGCCGATCTCTACCGGGCGACGGGCCGCGATCGAGACGCGGAGCCCATCCTGCGCAACGCGTTGACACACGCCCGCGACAATCCGTCGCTGATGCATGCGCTCGGCCTCGTCCTGGTGCGCGAAAAGCGCGTGCGTGAATCGCTCGATTGGCTGGGAGCGGCGGCACGCCTGGCTCCGGGCAATCCCCGCTACGGATACGTCTATGCGGTCGCGCTCTACAGCGACGGCAACAAGCGCGAGGCGCTCACTCGTCTCGCAGAGGTCCTCGCCCGCCATCCGTATGACCGCGACTCGCTCTCCGCGATGATGGCGTTCCATCGCGAAGCCGGGGACCTTCGTAACGCCCTTCGCTACGCCAAGCGTCTCGAAGCGCTCGATCCCGCCGATTCGGAGCTGCAGCGAGCCGTGAGGGAGTTGGGCGCGCGCACGGGCCGTTGATCATGAGCCGCGCAACCCGAACGAATCCACGAACCGCATTGCGCTGCTTCGTCGTCGTTGTCGTGTTGCAGCACGTTTCACCCCCGGGGGCGGCAGAGCACCGCGCGGCTGCCTCGCCAGAAGACCACGCTGTCGACGAGGCCACTCATCCGTTCTTGACGAACACCCTTCAGGTTCAACCCGCGTATGTCGACATTCGGGACGGCGGAAATGCGACACAAGTCCTCGTTCGGCTGGGCGTCGTCTGTCACTACCTCGTCCTTCCCGGGATCAAGCTCGCGGACACCTATTCATTCGCGCGATTGGAAATCTACGGAAAGAGCCTGAACAGCCTGGCGTCCCCCAACGTCGTCGGGCTGCAGGACTGGAACGCCCTCCTGCTCGGCGTCAAGCCGTTCGGCTGGGGCGCCCAGGTCGGGCTGGGCGGCGCCGCCGTCCTTCCGACGGCGACCAACCCGGCGCTCGACAATCAGGAGTTTCAGCTCGGCCCCGCGATCGGCGCGATGGTCACGCGCGTGACGCACCTTCAGATCGGAGCCCTTGTTAGAGTGCTCTTTTCAGTCGCCGGGGCCAAACCCGACCTCGGGTATGCGCTCGTGCAGCCCATCATCGTCTACCACCTCCCCAAGGCGTTCTACTTGAAGACCGACGGCATCATGAATTTCGATTTCGAGGGATCACCCCGGACCACGGTTCCGGTGAACCTGCATTTCGGCCACGCCTTCACTGCTCATCTGGTGATCTCCGCGATCGTCGAGGTGGTGACGACCGGCAGCGGCGTCGCCAACGTGACCGCGGAGCTCAACCTCAACTACGTCGCCTGGTGCGCGGCGGCACCGGCCATGCATCGCTCCCTGGCGACCCACGGACAAAAGGAGGGCGCGATGCGATCCATTGGGAGCTCGACAGCAGTAGCGCTACTGCTCATCGTCGCTGGATGTGGCGCGACGATTCACTCGTCGGTGGCCACGAATGCCGATCTTGCCAAGTACAAGACATTTTCGTTCTACACGCCCCCGTATAAGCAAGGGCAGGCTGAGTCGATCGCCGACCAGACCATCAGGTCTGCGCTGGAGCAGGACCTGAGTGCGAAGGGCCTGATGAAGACGACCGCGGCCAACCCCGACTTCCTCGTCGCGTACCACGTCAAGGAGCAGCAGAAGCTCGACGTGGACACGGTCGGGTACGGCTTCTGGGGCTGGGGCGGTCCGGGTGCCGTTACCCAGTATACGCAGGGTACCTTGATCGTCGATTTCATTGACCCGCAGACGAAGCAGGTTTTCTGGCGCGGCACGGCGGCGGACGTAGTGAACCATCCCGCGTCGCCCAACACCGCGAAGATCGACAAGGTCGTGGGCCAGATTGTCAACAAGTATCCGGCGGTGATGGCCGCGACGCCGCGAACCACCATGTAGCGCTCGCGGCGATGCCGCCTCACTGGAGCGGGGGCAGGCGAGCAGCAGGATCGCTGCAACGACAAGAGCTCGTTATAACGTTCTCGACTCCTGCTAGATCGCCCGATAACGGCGGCATGCGTGTGCCTGCCCTCTGTCTCTTTGTTCTAGTCGCCGTCTCTGGTCCAGCCGGGGCCGGAGAGACCGACGGCGACTACGCGAGACCGTGGAATCGCGAGGTCAATGGCCACTTCTTCATTCCGTCGCTGAGCATCGCCGATCCGTTCTTGTCGACGGAGTTCAGCCTGATCACAGGCGCCGGCGTGGCGTGGGCGGATGGGCCCGGGTTCGATGCGCGAGCAAACCCGACGGGACGCGATTCGTATGTCGCCGCCGCGCTGACGCATACGACGAGCTTTCAGGTCAATCTTCTGAAGTGGTGGGCGCTCCGCTTGACGGGCGCGGGCGGGCTGTACGGCGGAGCCAACGCCAAATCGGCGCTCGTGCTCGGCGCGACGATACCGGCCGACGTCATCGCGGGCACGACGGTGAGCTTCGAGATCGGCAAGTGGCTGCGCGTCGGCGGCACCTTCGACTTCGATTATCAATATTCGCACGTGATCGATCCGCTGGCGGCCGTACAGCGCAGTCTCGCAGTCGCGCAGGCGGACGACTCCACGGTGAAGCAGAAAGTCTCCACAATGCTGGTGATCCCCGGAGTGACCGCGGCGTTCGCGCCCCATCCGGCGCTCGGGTTCGTGGCCACGTTGCAATATCTGTGGCTGACCCGGGAAGACGGCGCCAGCACCACCGACGTGAACAACATCGTCTTCGGTATCGACGGACAGCTCGACCTGAAGCCACTAGTTCATCGCGTGCCCTTGGGTGTGCTCCTCGGATACCGCGTGCAGGCGCCGCTCGCCTCCAGCGAGCCGCTCAGCCAGGATGTCGAAGGTGGCCTCTACTACAGCGGCAAGAAGGATCTGGTCCTTGGCGTGGTCGCACGCGGCCGCTGGTTCCAGATCCGTCCCGGCTTCGACACCAGGGCGCTCATCGGCAATGCCGTCATGCGTTACTATTGGAACTGAGTTGCGCGGGATCGCCCCTGAAACGCTCGCGTCATCGGCGCGTGTGCTGCTCCGTCCGATGACTTCCATCCGTTGGGGAGGCGATGACTTCCATCTGCCCTCCACATCCCCACTCGAATCCCCACTCGGAGCGAAACGAGCTGGACTGGCTGGAAACCCTCCGAAACGGCCCACCGCCGGATCTCCCGTCGGTGAGCAGGTTGTTAGGCCGCGATCTCCTTGGTTTCAGATCCGCGCTCCAGCCGTCTCACACGGTGGAAGTCACAGGTCCGAATCCTGTACGCCCCACCCTCTTTTCCTTCGGATTCTGAATCGTTAGCGGCGCGTGTGCCCAAGCGTGTGCCCGTGAGCCGCGCCTCGTCGTCTCCCACGGGCACCAGGTGCGCGCCGGCCGCCGCCAGCCTGGGCATCTCGATCACTTTGCCTTCCAGAAGATCGATCTTCACGCACAGGACCTGCTCGCACAGCGTCGACCACGGGAACGTCGTGTAGACGTCCATGATGCCGCTCTCGCCGCCGCCGCCGCTCTGAGACTGACCGTGCGTCACCCACTTCAAGATGTCGGTGCGCGCGCCGCCCGCGCGCGCGATCGAGATGAACGTGCGACGGGCATCGTGGTTGCGGCGGCCGCGTAGCCCCAGCGCCTTGCAATCCTCCTTGGCGCGCTTGAGCCCGAGCTGCGGCATGCGGCAATGCTCGATCGCATCGGGCGGCAGATTCCGCACGCGCGCGCGCTCCCATTCCTGAAGCTCCACACGCAGCGGAATGCCGCTCGAATGATCGAGCACGGGCGCATTCGGAACGATCAGATCGTCGGCCTTCGGCGCACGCCCCATCATCTCGGCCCAGCCGCCGAGCTTCCATGCTGCCAGGATCTTCGCCAGCGTCGGATGCACCGGCATCCAGCGCGGCACCTCCGTCTTGACCGACTTGATCCGCCGCTTCTTGTGATCGAACGAGCGCGCGAACACGATGCGCCCAAGCTCGCCTTCATATTGCGGCTCGTACTCGCGCCAGCGCAGCGCGGCCATCTCGCCCCAGCGACACGCGCCGAGAAACAGAGATCGCGTTGAGCACGCGACGATCGAGCGGGATGCGCTCGTCTGAAATCAGCGCCTCGACTTCCGCGCGCGTGAACTTCGCGGTCGCGCGCCACAGAGGATCCTTGTCGACGCGCTTGGGCAGCGACTCGCGCGGCAGCTCGCACGGGTTCGACACGACCAGTTCGTCGAGCTTGGCGTCGACGAACATCGCATGCAGCATGCCGTAGACGTTTCGAATCGAGCGCGGCGCCAACTCGCCGCCTTCTTTGAGAAGGCGCACCAGATCGCGGATGTGGCGCGGTCGCACTTCTTCGAGTGGCATGTCGCCGAATGGCTTGCCGGCGATCTGTCGCGGATTGACGTGCAGCTTGAAGCGCGTTTCATCGTCAGTCGCCGACGAGACGCCACGATCCTTCCGCGCTTTGACCCAGCGTTGCCCGTAGCGCGCCAGCGTCAGCGTCGCTGACGGCTCTGCGCCGGTCTCGAGCGCGATACGCTTCGACTGCTCGATCCGTTCGATCAGCGTGCGCCGGATCTCCGCGGCCTGCTTCTCCTTGCCAAGGGGAAGCCCCGTGGACTCGCGCACGACCTCGCCGCGCAGCGTCGTAATATTTGATCCACAGTTTTTGACGTCTCACATAGACGCCGGGATAACGATTCTTCGTCACGACAGCTCCCCCTTCATTTGCGCTCGTCGGGATCGTGCTCTTTGATGAATTTCTCGACGATGAGCCGCGCCATCGTGCTCGGCCCAACTTTGAGCCGTTGCCCGAGCAGCCCGAGCTTCCTGATGTCGTCGTCGCTGAGCCGCACGCTCAATGGCAGCGCAGCCTTCTTCGTCGGCGCGATGATTCCGAGATCGTCGGCGGCGTTCCTCTGTTTGCCCCTCGCCATGTAGTCCCATTGTACTACATTCGGTAACGGTGTCAACACTACATGTCCGTCGGGAAACGGCCTCGCGCTTGCGCGTCATGCTGCACGCCTCGACTGCTTGGCCAGGATGGCGCTCACGCGGTCTTCCACCTTGGCCGCAACCGGATCGGCGAGCTTCGCCGTCAAGCGCTCGTCGAGGTCGGAGCGCCGAATGCGGTAAACCCGACCGGCGCGGCATGCCTTGAGGCTTCCATCTTTGATCCATTCGCGAATCGTACCGTGATGCAATCGAGCCACATCCGCCGCTTCGGAAACCGAAAGGTAGTCCGCGCCGTTCGAAGACGACTGCGCGGCGCCCTGTTTCTGCAACGAGTCCGCGAGCGCCGCGCGCACCTCCTCGCGCACGATGCGGCGGATATTCTGAAACAGAAACTCCTCCATGAAGCCGAGACGCGTATCCGCCGTCGGCCGATCGTCTCGCGACTCGAACCAATCGACGTTTGCCGGATCCATCCGACAGCTCGGACAGATCCTCGTCGTCTCGTTCGTGCCGCGCGCGCCAGTCTGCGGATCAACCCAGCAGATGGCGCACATCTCCTGCTTGCGCCGGCTCATGACCTTGTCCGCGCACGTTCGATGAGCAGGTTGCGGGCGGCGATGAGATCGCTTCGCGATCGCGATCATCGCCGCCTGATCCGGATGCACGCGGCCTACTCTCATCTTCGCGCGCAATGCCGCGCGGATCTCGTCCGGCGAAGTGTCGATGTCGACGCCTAGCACATTGGCTGCCTCCTCCGGCGTCCATGCGATGGCGAGATAAGCCGACGGTGGCAGAGGCGATGCTTGCTGCCGGCCACGCTAGGGCTGCTCGGCGTTCATGATGTGAGCGCAATTCTCGACAAAGAACCACGCCGCAGCGTACTGAGGCGCCTCCAATCGACGGCTTCGCGGCATCGTTGAGTATTCCCACCACCACTTCTCCGCCGTCACGACGCTCTCCATCCGTCGCTTCGACGCTCGACATCGCGGCACGCATTGCACGATGTGCGACGAGGCGTTACGCCGCTGCGCTCGGCGATCGCCGCTCGGATCGCCTTCAACGCCTTATCCGGTGCCATTGCGACGAGCTGCGCAGTGAACGCGTCAACGCTCGCGCGATCCAGCGTCAGCAGCAGCTGCGCGCCGATCGCGCTGCTCCTCCGGCGTCAGTTGGGCAAGAAGCCGGAAAGAGCGACGGTGGCACGTCCGGCAGTGCGGCAACGCCCGACGCAGCCGACGGAACGGAGTTCTCAGCCGCATGCGTTTCGTCGATAGAGCTGCCGCGCCCATTCGAGCGCGCGCGTCGAGATTGGGGATCGATGCGGCGGTCTCGCACACGCGGTCGAAGGTGTCTCCGTCGAGCGTATCGAGATAGTCATCGAAGCGCTTCCGCGGCGTCGTCGTCGAGATGCGCAAGCACCTCGCGAATGGCGCGCGGTCCACGAAAGTAACGTGGATCCGATCGGCGTGCGCTCGACCTGCGCCGGCTGAGTCTGGACGGCGGCGTCCGGCTCGTATCGCGGACAGCGACGCCACCGACGATTCCCTCGGTCAGCGTTTCCACCGCTGTGGCGTCGCCATTCTGCAAGCCGCCGTGACGGCCTGCGACGATTGTTCCCGCATTGCGCGCGATGTCGCTCGCCTTCTTGTCGCTGCTGCCGAACATCTTCGCGACCATTTGGGTAACGAGCGGCGTGAACGGCAATAGCTGCGGCCATCCAGTGCGGCTTTGCGCCTTCCTGGTCCTCGTCGGATGACGGCGTTGCCATCAGCAATCCCGCATTGCGCGGCCGCCTGACGCTCGATCACCTTCTGCAGCTTCACGTGCTGCTCGAGGACGGTGACGGGGTCCTGCGGCTTGCCACCAGTCGCGCGATCGATCAGCGCGATCATGAGCTCCACGTTGCTGCGGTTGTTCGCGACCTGCGCCTCGGTGACTGCGCGTTCTCTGTCAGCGATCGCTCGCTCGCGCTCGATCTGCGCGCGCTGCATCGCCTCCATGACGCGCGTCATCGACTCCAACGACGAACGCACGAGATCTGCCTGCCCGTCGGTAGGAGCGACGTTGCGCGCAGCGGGTGCCTCATTCGACGAAACCTCGACGTACGCGACGGGAGCCTCGACGGGATGGTAGTCGCCGTCGACGGCCTCGAGGCGAAGCGATCCCGAGCACCCGTTTGCGTGCAGATCCAACCGATCGCCACCAATCGGGATGTACAGCGGCTCTTTGTCGGGACCCGAGCACCTTCGACGGTCGACCGCCCGTCTGTCGACGCACGCGCCAGAATGCAGCCTCGGGCGGAACTTCAAACGCGTTGCCGTGCTGATCGCGAGCAAGGGGAAGCATGATGTGTCGTCTCCTTTCCATCGCGACGTACCGATTGCCGGGCACCACTGCCCGCTGTCGGCGCCGTCACATAGCGCTACTCCCGCTTGTTTACGCGAAGCCGTTTCGGATCGCGTAGGCGCCGTCGGGCGCGCGCGTGGGAACTTGTGGGCGCGCATGCCGAGTGCCCTCGCAATGACCCGCGATCGCTATAGAATGTTGTGGGCATGGCAACGCGTCAGCGGCGCGGCAGTGGACGATCGCGCAAGACCCAAGAGCACGATCGCGACTACTGCCGAATCGACGGACGCAAACTGCGCAAGCTGCGCCTCGACGCCGAGTTGACGATCCGCGCGTTGGCCTACGCTGTCGACGTCGACCCGAAGACCATCACTGACATCGAAGCCGGACGTCGCGAGCGCAGCCAGATCCGCGTCGCGCGCAGCATCGCCGCACATCCCGAGATCAACGTCGACTGGACCGAGTTGCTGCCCGACGACGACAAGCGCCGCCCGCCACCGACGATTGCTCTCGCGCCGCGATCGAGCCTCGATGCGCTGGTGGCGGAAGAACGTCGCATCGGCAAGCCTGCGCCGATCACTGTCGGCTCGTCGCTGATACCGGTCCTCGGCGCGTCGGACCTAGTCAATATCTTCGCATCGCCCGGGAGCCATTCCGGCGAATGCGCGTGCGTGACTGGTCTCGTCCACACGCAGCGCGGCTTGCCACCGCCGACGCGGCCGTGCTGGGCGTCGATTACGAACGATGCGCTCGTTTCGAGATCGTCCGCATCATCGGCGGCGTCGAGCGTCCGCTGGGCTTCACCGTCACGACGACGAACGCGACGCAGACACGGACACTTGCAGAGCGCGTGGGAGCGACATTCGACGACGGGAGTGGTCGTCAGTGTCGTCACCGTATCGTTCCGAGAGCTCATCCGAAGTCGTCGTCCACGGATTGCCCGGCAACCCAGCGCCGATCGTCCGGCCGCGCCCCGTGGTCGGCGGCGAACCATGGCGCGGCTTTCTGCACATCGAGGAGAAGAGCGAACGCCTCCCGAAGCCACACCCGTGGACGCTCGTGGTCGTCGAAAAGGTGTCGGACTGATCTGTGATTTCGCTTTCAAGCCGGAAGGCTTTCGGAAGAAGTTTTGCGGAAAGGTTTGCTGGGAAGAGGCGAAAGGCTCTTATTAGGCGGTCTGAACCATCCTATGCGTCAAAGAGCTTTTCCGCGAGCGCCTGCGGAAATGGTCTTGTCCAACTTCCCGCGACCATCCGCGCGGTATCGGCGAAGCCCGACCTCGTCAAGCGATACTCCGATAGCCGCGCCAATTAGCTCGCGCAATTTCCGAATTCCTGCTCAGCAGCATTTTCGCGCAGTTGCGAAATCGGAGTTCCGCGCGTCACAATCGATTCAGGCTGCACTCAGGACCTGGACACCGTACGACGCGGCCACATCTTCGCCGACGGTATACCGTGTCTCTCACCTACCATATCGTGCTCGTGGCGATATCCATCGCGGCACTGCTGCTTGCAATTCCGCGTCTGGGCGCGCGGGACACCAAGAGCGCGCATTCGCGCCGAGGTTAGCTCGAAAGGTTAGCTCGGCGCGTGACTCACGGTTGCTTCGAGCTCTTTCGTCCATCAGCGGGGAGGTTCGGTAGCTGGTAACGATGGAGCAGATGGCGAAGGGAGGTGCGCGGGATTCCGAGCAGACGAGCTGCGGGAACGAGCCGATACGCGGCGGCCTTCCAGGCGCGCGCGACCGCTGCACGCGAACGATTGCGAGATCCCTTCCAGGGCCGACCGGCCGCCTCCGGAGCGTGGCCCTGTCTGAGCTTGGCCAGCGAGTGGCGCCAATCGCGAAGAGGCCCCTTGACAAGCCAGCCCTGAAGGGTCGTCCGAGGAATGCCGAGCGAGTTGGCCGCCCGCGATACGATCCCGTGCGCCGATCGGAGCGCCTCTCGTACTTTCGTCCTATCGAGGTCGTACCCCGCCCCATGGCATTGCCTTACCGATCGACCGCGGCTTACCCGACATACGGCGCGCGCTTCATCGAGCCTTGTCGGTCCAGGTGAATTGGTAGACGCCGGCGTTCGCGAGCACGCCCTTATAGAGCGCCTGGCCGGCGCCGCCGGAGGTGTCGGGGATGGCGAGCGTCGTCGTGCTGCCGCCCGGCGCCAGCGTCGAGAAGTCAACGCTATTGAACATGCCGCGCGGATCGATGCGCAGATCGAGCGTGCCCCGTCGGTGAGCGTGAAGTCGATGGGGATGAGGCTGGCGATGCGCTGGCGGCAAATCGGATTGGCGCCGGGCATCGCCACGTTCGGCGGCGGAATGGCGCGATTGGTGCTGATGGTGATGGTCGCCGTGAATGGCCACGTGTCGCCGGCGCGGGTCGCGGTGCCGGCGACTTGCAAAATCGGCGTGGCGTCCGCGGCCGCGTTGATGTCGCCGCCGGTGAGCCAGACGTCGGCCTCGACGGCGTGGTTGACGGTGCCCTCACCGCTGGTCGTGAAGGTGGCGAGCGTCGGCGAGAGGCAGATCGACGTCGGCGCCGCAGCGGCCCGACGAATCGCACGGGCCGAACGCCTGCCCGACGTAGATGCCGGGAAGGATGCACGGCTCTTGTGGCCCGCCCGACGACGGCACGGACATGTTGAGGTACACGGCGCCGAAGTGCAGCTCGGCCATCGTCAGCGACACGTGGAAGCCGCTGCCGGTGTCGAAGTCGAGCGGGCCGCCCGGCGTGACGTCGGCGGGGCCGCCGGCGCGCGCGGTGAACGTGACGAGGCCGCTGCCGGTGGTGCCGTTGCAGCCGGCCGCAGCGACGACGAATGCGACGAGCGCAAGCGCTCTCATCGGCGATCTCCGTAGTGGATGGTGAAGGACCAGAGGATCTGCAGCGGCGGGCCGGCGCTGAACTCGCGCACCGGCACCAGCGTCGGGAATGGCTGCGAATGGAAATCGGAGGCGAAGTTGTATTCGCCGAGCCGATATTTCGTATCGAGGAGGTTCTGCGCCGAGATCCCGGTCTCGAAGATCCACCACTGCAGCGTCGCCGACGCGTCGAGCGTGAAGATGGTGTCGGAGCGGGCGCCGTACGGCAGCGGCCGCGGGCCGACGTAGGTGATGCCGACGGCGAGCGACGCGAACAGCGGCTTGTCCCACCAGCGCGCCCAGCGCCACGGCAGGGCGCCGAAGATCGCGGAGTCGACGCGCAAGACCAGGTCGGGCACGTACGGCACGAGCAGGTGCGTGTCGTCGAACGTCGCGTTGACGTAGGTGAGGTTGGCGCCGACGTCGTAGAAGGGGCCGGTCAGGCGCAGCTTCGACGCCGAGCCGAGTCGTGTCGTCGGGCCGGCCAGCGTGTTGCGCCCGACGGTCTGCGTTGAAGATGAGATCGTGATCGACCTTGGTGTCGAAGAAGACCGAGCTCGCCGAGAGATCGATGCTCTCGACGAAGCGCCGCGAAAAGCTCAGGCCGGTCTCGTAGGCGCTGACGCTGGCGAACGGCGTCTTGGCGTCTTGCGTGATGTAGATGGGATCGATCGAGCGCACGCCCTGCCCTGCCGACGCGGTCGCGCTGAGCCCGTAGAAGGGCCCGACGATCACCGAGCCGCGCGGCATGTAGCGCCGCTGAGACCGTCGAGGCGCGCTGATCGGGCTCGCGATAGGCGCCGAGGTTCTGCTCGGTGTAGCAGCTCTGCCCGAAGAGCGGCTCGTTGGTGTTCGGGTGCGCGATCGACTGCACGGCGCAGTTGTCGTGGACGTCGAAGGTGAAGACGTCGCCGCGGATGCCGCCGCGCAGCGCCAGCCAGCGCAGTCGGGCGAAGGTCGGCGTCGATGTAGAGCCCGAGATCGCCGAGGCGGAAGTCGTGGTTCGTGTCGGTGCGATATGGATGGCCCGTCGACGCCTCGATGCGCTGCTGCACGCCCGAGCCGAAGTCGCCACGCGCGTAGTAGCCGATCTCGATCTCCTGCAGTTGGTGCAAGACGCTGCCCCGACAGGCGCGCGTGACCGCGGAGGCCGACGGTCTCTTCCATGACGTTGAGGTCGATGAGATCGCCGCGCTGACCGTGCGGCGGCTGCAGCGCGTCCTGCGTGTCGAGGAGAAAGCCGGTGAAGTTCTCGCGCAGACGCAGCGGCCGCACGATGCCGTAGACCATGTTGTCGGCGGTGACGTGCCCGCTCTTGTGGGTGATGGCGATCCCGACCGAGTAGCGCTGGGCGTCCTCGCCTTGCAGGGGATCGTAGGTGCAGTAGAAGCAGATGCGGCCGGTGCGATAGTCGTCGTCGCGGATGACGCCGGCGGTGTGGAAGCTCGAGATGTACGCCTGGCCGAAGAGGCGATAGCGCGTGGCGCCGCTGCCGCCTTCGTACTGCGCCATGGCCGAGCCGCGGCGCCCGTCGCGGTTCTGGCCGAAGCCGTTGGTCTGGTAGATCTCGGCGGCGGCGAAGGTGCCGTCGCTCATGTGCGGCGGTCCGTACATGAGCAGCATGCGATAGGTGCCGTAGTTGCCGGCGGAGAACTTGGCGGTCAGCGCCGCGCTGGGCAGCCCGAGGTGATAGTCGGCGGAGCCAGCGACGGCGTAGTTGCCCTGGCGCGGATCGAACGGTCCCTCGAGGACGCGCAGCGACTGGACGAGCTCGGGGATGATGAAGTGGGTGTCGGCGTAGCCGTTGCCGTGCAGGTTGCCCGACTCGTTGATGGGCAGGCCGTCGACGGAGAACTCGATGTCCTGGCCTTCGCGCGCGTCGAAGCCGCGCAAGAAGACCTGCTCGGCGTGGCCCTCGCCGCCCTCGTTGGTGAGGAGGATTCCGGGCGCGAGCTTGAGGAACTCGGAGGCGTTGGCGTGTGGCACCAGCGAGAGCGCGCCGACGTCGACGTGATAGTCGGAAGCGCCGCGGCTGGGGACGCTGATCCGGCCGGCGACGCTCGACTCGTAGGAACGCGGCTGTGCTTCGGGTGCGACCGGCAGCGCTTCCGGCGCCGCCACGGGCGGCGCTGTCGACGGGGGCGCAGTCGGTGGCGGTGTCGTCGGCGGCGGCGTCGTCGGCGGTGCGGTCGTCGGTGATGCGGTCGTCGGCGGTGCCGTCGTCGGTGGTGCGGTCGTCGGCGGTGCGGTCGGTGGCGGCGCTTCGGGCGCGTGGCCGTGGCGGAAGTGAAACGGGATGCGCACCTGGCTCTCGATGGGCTTGCCGTTGCGCAGAGCGGGGGCGAAGGTCCACTGCCGCGCGGCGGCGAGCGCGGCGTCGTCGAATCGATCGCCGCCGTGCTCGGCGACCTCGACGGCGGTGACCTCGCCGGTCGTGCTCACCGTCGCCAGCACCACGACGTCGGCCTCGCAATCCGACGACGCGGCTTCGGGCGGATACTCGGCCTTGACGCCGTGGAGCACCTTGGGCGGCGTCAGCGCGTCGGCCTGCGCCATCTTGGCCGGCACCGGATCGGCGCGCACCGACGGCGAGACGGTGCAGATCGCACGCAGATATCGCGAACGAAAGGACGATGAGGTCAGACGGCTTGCGCACGAAGCACGGTTCCAAAAGCACTCCTCTGACGGGCCAGGCCCGGATTTCACGAACGCAACGGGAGTCGGCGCGAGAGCGCCAAGGACGGACCTCAGCCGGTCGGCGACGGAGCGCGACAGAATCCTCGGGCTGAGATCGGCTTACGCGAGCGGCGGAGAATTCTTCGGAGCGAGCAAGATGACGGCGATCGGCGGCGCGAGGCCAACATCGCCAGCGTAGCCAATGGTGCCGTACGCATCGATGCTGCGTCGAGATCGAGCGACGCAGGCGTACCGATGGCGAGACGATCGCGCCGCATCGGCGCGATCAAGCAGTGGTCGTGGCCATGACCGTCGGCCGACGACGCATCCGCGACCGCCGCCGGCGTGCTCCGGCGAGAAGCGGTGGCGACCATCGGACGAGCGCGACCGAGCTCGACCAACTCGCCGTGCTCGGCGCAGGTGACGTGGCGAACGAGCACGAGGTGCGCGAAGCTGGCGAGCTGCCCGACGAGCGCGATCACGGCGAGGGCCGCTGCGAATCCCCGGGTCGCTCTATTTCTTCGCAGCCCTTGCACCTGCCACCAGTATGCAACTGCGTACGGCAATTTCAAAGCGAGTGTCAAGCGGCTTGGGCTCTACGCCGCGCTCGTGCGCGTGGCGATCTCGACGGTGATGTGCTCGATGCGGCCAGTCTCGCGTACGGCGGCGTGATACGCGGCCAGCGGCTGCGGCGCGCTCGTGAGCAGCGAGAGGATGCAGGCGGTGCGCCCCGGACCGATCTCCCAGACGTGCAGATCGACGACGCGGGTGTCGTCGATCGCCTCGATGCGCTCGCGAATGCGCGTCGAGACGCCGTCGGACCGGGTCATGTCGAGCAGCTGCGCCGCCGTGGTCCGCGACAGCCCGATGCCCCAGCGCAGGATGACCAAGCTCGAGACGATCGCCATCAGCGGGTCGAGAATCGTCCACCCGAGCAAGCGGATCCCCACGAGCGCCGCCATTGCGCCGAGGCTGACGACCACGTCGCCGAGCACGTGAAGGTACGCGGCGCGCAGGTTGTGGTCGTGCACTTCATCATGGCCCTCGTAGTCGTCGTCTTCCTGCTGTTCGTCGTCGGAATCGTGATCGCGATCGTGGTCGTGGTCGTGCTGCAAGAGAAGCGCGCAGACGAGGTTTACGAGCAGGCCCACCGCCGCCACCGGCAGCGCCTCGCCCAAGCGAACGTTCACCGGCTCGAAGAAGCGCTTGCAGCCCTCGGCGATGGTGACGACCGCGATCCCAATCAGCAGGATCGCGTTGGTGAAGCCGGACAGAGCGTGCACCTTGCCCGTGCCGAACGCGAAGCGCGCGTGCTGCGCCCGGGTGCGCGCGAACCAATAGGCCAAGGCCGTCAGCCCGATCGCACCGGCGTGACAGCCCATGTGCCAGCTCTCGGCGACCAGCGCGAGCGAGCCCGATGCCAGACCGACGGCGAGCTCGGCCACCATCATCGCCAACGTGATGGCGACGACGATGCGCACCTTCCGCTCTTTCGTTTCCGTCGACGGTCCGTTCTCGTTGACGATGCAGACGCGGCAGTCCGCGGTCACAGCGGCCACACCGTCACTTCGCCCGCGTCTCCAGCCACGGCGACCCGGGTCCCGTCCGGGCTCAGCACCACCGAGAACAGCGACGTCTGCGTCTCGCGCACGCTCCCGAGCTGGAATTTCTTGCCCGCTCTGTCCCATCGCAACAGCCCTCCGTCATCCCCGCACGAAAGTAGACGCCGCCCGTCGGGCGTGAAGGCCAACCCGGTGACGCGGCCCTGATGTCCTTCGAGCACGTCGGGCGCTTTTCCGCCAGGCCCCCGCCCCGCGAAGCTCCAGAGCGTGATCTGTCTCGCCGCCTCCGGTCGCGAGCAGCGGACCGTCGGGCGACCACGCGAGCTCGCGCACCTTGGTGTGATAGCCGCTCATTTGCAGATCGCGCCGCTCGTCGTGTTCCACACGTGCACCGACGCGTCCTGGGTGCCGGTGGCGATGTACTGACCGTCGAGGCTCGCCACGGCGTTGACGATGGCGCCTTTGCCGTCGAGCGCGTGCGCACGATCGTTTTGTGCGATGTCGAGAAACTGCAGACCGTCGCCGGAGCCGGTCACCAGCTGCGACGTCCCCGGCAGCCAGAACATCGACGACACGCTGGTGTCGTAGCCGGTCACCTCGGCGACGAGATCGAAGTCCGGGGTCCAGACGCGCACAATGCGTCCGGCGGCGGTGGCCACGCAGTCGCCCTCGGGCGCCCAGCTCACGTGGTCGACCCAGCTGCCGCCGCCGAACTGCCGATCGGTGCGGCCGCCGCGCGTGCGCATGACGATGCAACCATCCTGGCCGCCTGAAGACGAGTCGCTCGCCGTCGGGAGAAAAGGCGACGGCCATCGCGCCGCCGACGTGGCCTTCGTCGCGCGCCAGCTCCTTGCCCGAGTCACCATCGAGGACGAAGACCGGTCCGGCCAGCGTCGCGACCGCGAGCGCCTGGCCGTCGGGCGACCACGCCAGCGACTGCGCGAAGTCGGGCAGCTCCACCGTCCACCGATCGTCGATGCGCCGCTGCCGACGTGGCGTTCGTTTGAATTTGAGCAGCACGCACCCTCCCCACAAGACGCGCCCGCGCGGCGCCGGCAATCACCCGCCGGCACCGCGCGAGATCGTCGCGCGCGCTATTGCGGCGACGGGTAGTGGCGCTTCACGAAGCAGAGCCCGTCGGAGTTCAGGTGGCCCTGCGTGCTTCTGGTCGTAGGTCGTGAAGTCGTAGTAGTCGCGCATGCCCGGTCGCCGGATCGCCCGCCGGTCGCTGCGGGACGCTCTGGCTGTCGAAGCCATCGCGCCCGTGTTCGGCGTGCACGTCGGTCGGCGGCTCGATGCAGTAGCGCCACTGGAGCGCGTTGCCGAGCGCGTCCTTGAACGCCGTGTAGTCGACGCCCTTTGTCTATGTCGAGCGTGACGCGCGTGCGTGCCGTCGTCGTTGCTTCCCGCGAGCGCGCGCGAACTGATCGAAGTGCGCCGGCGAGTCGTGGAGAACGCTCTCCCAGAACGGGTGGTCGGTGTGGAAGGTGACCTGCGCCGATGACCGACTGGTTCGCCAGGAACGCGACGCCGCGCTCGTGCTCCTCGTCGCCGAGCGGCGTCGCCGGATCGTTGTCGGGGTTCTGGCAGTTGAGGTAGCGTCGTCGGCGACTTGAAGCCGAGCGTGAAGTTGACCTGGTCGTCGGCCAGCTCGCGAGTAAATCGGAGCTCGCGTTGGTCGGCGTGCGAGGTCACGCTCGGCCCTGTTGCCCTTGAACGTCGCGGTGCCGACGTAGAGCACGACGCACCCGTTCTGCATCATCGTCCGCGTAGTCGGCGACTCGCCGGCGTCGAGGTTGCACGTTATCTTCGCCGACGCGCGTCGCCGGCGACGAGTCGAAGCCGAACGCGTAGCGCGTGCCGTCGGTCGCGAACGCGGCGCCGCCGTTCTTGTTCTGGTTCGTGAGCACGGCGATCGGCACCGCCTGCTCATCGCCGCCGCCCTTGCCCGGAGCGAGTCCGCCCTTGTGCAGATCGATCGCCCACGGCCCGTCGACCTCGGCGACGAGCTTGCCGGTCTGCGACTGATCGCTCGGCGATCGTGTCGGGATTCTCCGACATCGTCGATCTTGTCGAACACGGCGACGAACTGCGTGAAGTGGACGTCCCAGCCGTCGACGAAGGCGGGGTCGTCGGCGGTGCGCCGGCGGGAAGTCGTAGCCGCCGAGCGCGAGCACCTCGCCCGACGCCGCGAACTGCACTGCACCACCACCGGCTCCACCGTCGTTGTTGTTGTTGGTTCCGCCGCATCCTGCCGCAACTACTGCTGCCAAAAGCCACCACGTGCGCATGTCATTTCTCCTAGTCCAGGGTTGTCCACGTCAAACGGGGAACCCAGCGTGTCGGACGCGAACGCCCCCGTGCTCGCGCACGGCGCGCTCCGTCATGATCGGTTGTCGAAGGAAACTGCGACGACGCTAGGCGAGAGGCGGAGAATTCTTCGGAGCGAGGAAGATCAGATCGATCGGGGCCGGAGGCCCGTTGTCGACGACCACGCGCGCGACGAACGGGAGCTGCGCGGTGACGGCGACGGCACGGAAGAACGCCTCGGTGGCGTGCGCGCGGCGCTGCGGGACAGCGGCGCAGTGTTCGTGTCCACGGGTGGCCTCACCGGACGGGTCGCCGAGCGTGCTCTCGGTGCGGCGCTCGTCCGCCATCACCGACCTGCGCCCGCCGCCCACCTCGATGAGCTCGCCGTGCTCCGCGCAGGTGATGTGCGCGGTGAAGGCGAGGTGCGCATAGGTGCCGAACTGCACCCGCCATCGCGAAGAGGCGCGAGGACGCACGGAACCGCGCCGAAGAACCCGGCGTGACGTCGTGCCGCGTTGCGGCGGGAGGGGCCCATCACCCCTAGGCTTTAGGAAAGAGCGGCCGCGCTGTCAACTCTTTTCGCGCTCTCATAAACTGTTAGCATCTCATTCTCGTTGCAATCACATTGCATTTGAATTACACCGAACGCATGATCACAGGCCGCAACGACGGCGCGAGCGCCAAGAGTCGTCTCGTCAAGCAGTGGGTGCGCGAGGGCGCTCGCGCTGCCAGCCGAGACGACCATCCTCGTCTCCGAGCTGGCCTGCAGCGAACCGGGCTGTCCGCCGCTCGAGACCATCGTCGCCCTGCTGTTCGAAGCGGGCTCTCACCGGCAGCTCAAGATCCACCGCGCGCTGGCAGACGTCAGCCGCGCCGACCTCGAAGCGCTCACGCAAGGAGAAGATGATCATGGCCACCGAGAGTCGGAACCGACGCGCGTCCCCGTCACCGTCCTCACCGGCTTCCTCGGCGCCGGCAAGACCACGCTGCTCAACCACATCCTCACCGAGCAGCACGGCAAGCGCATCGCCGTCATCGAGAACGAGTTCGGCGAGATCGGCGTCGATCAGGAGCTCGTCATCAGCGCCGAGGAAGAGATCTTCGAGATGAACAACGGCTGCATCTGCTGCACCGTCCGCGGCGACCTCATCCGCATCCTCGGCAACCTGATGAAGCGGCGCGACAAGTTCGACTACATCCTCATCGAGACGACCGGCCTGGCCGACCCCGGCCCGGTCGCGCAGACCTTCTTCGTCGACGACGAGATGCAGCCGAGACTTCGCGCTCGACGGCATCGTCACGCGTCGTCGACGCCAAGCACGTCGCGCCTGCACCTCGACGACACGCAACGAGGTGCAGGAGCAGATCGCCTTCGCCGACGTGATCCTGCTCAACAAGACCGACCTCGTCACGCCCGCGGAGCTCGACGACGCTCGAAGCGCGCATCAAGGCGATGAACCGCTTCGCCAAGATCCACCGCACGCGCACGCCGCGCTCGAGCTGGACCAGCATCCTCGACGTCGGCGGCTTCGATCTCGACCGCGCCCTCGAGGTCGATCCGCAGCTTCCTCGAAGCCGACACGGCGCACGAGCACGACGAGACGGTCACCTCCGTCGGCATCACCTGCCCGGCGATCTCGACGAGACGAAGCTCAACGGCTGGATCGCGCGAGCTGCTCCGCGAGAAGGGCCCGAACATCTTCCGCATGAAGGGCGTCCTGAGCATCAAGGCGAGCCCGACCAGCTCGTCTTCCAGGGCGTGCACATGCTCTTCGACGCCACGGCCCGATCGTCCGTGGGGCAAGAAGGCGCGCAGCAACAAGCTGATCTTCATCGGCCGCGGGAACTCGATCGCGCGTGGCTCAACGAAGGATTCCAGAAGTGCCTGGCGTAAGCCCGCCGCGGCTCTGTTGGACGGCCGCCGCCGGCGACTATGTTCGCGACATGGCGTTTTCGCCCGACGGCGAGCTGCTCGCCGTCGCCAATGCGGCGGGGTTCGTCGACATCCTGCGCGCCGGCAACGGCGAGCGCGTGCAACGGTGCGCGCTGCACGCGGGTGGCGCGCAGACGGTCGCGTGGTCGCCCGACGGCCGGCTCTTGGCGACCGGCGGCGACGACGAGCGCGTCCGCATTCACGAAGCTGACGGCACGCGCGTGGCCGATGTCGACGCCGGGCCCGGCTGGATCGCCGCGGTGACCTGGTCGCCCGACGCGCGGGTGCTGGCGGTCGCCGCCGGCAAGCGCGTCACGTTCTTGGCGCGCAACGGCGAGCTCCTCGGCGGCTCCGCGGAGCACGAGAGCACCGTGACCGCGATTGCCTGGCTCCCCGGCAGCGAGCAGCTCGTCAGCATCTGCTATGGCGCGAGCGCGCCTCTTGCGCGCCGGCCGGCCGGAGCCGGTGCGCGAGCTACGCTGGAAGGGATCGCTCCTGGCGCTCGCCGTCAGCCCCGACGGAAGCTTTCTCACCACGGGAGCCCAGGACCAGTCGGTGCACATCTGGCGCACGAAAAGTGGCGAGGATCTCGAGATGTCGGGGTTCCCCTCGAAAGTGAAGTCGCTCGCCTTCCGCCCCGACGGCAAGAAGCTGGTCACCGCCTCCGGCCACTTCCTCGTCGTCTGGGACTTCACCGGCGGCGGTCCCGGCGGCAAGAAGGGCGTGGTGCTCGAAGGGCACGTGGCGCCCGTCAGCGACGTCACCTACGTGTCGCGGGCGGTCGCATCGCCGGAGATCGCGTCGGTGGGCGCCGATGGCCGCCTTTGCCTGTGGACGCCGGACAAGGCGGGAGCGCCGACGCACGTGACGAAGCTGCAAGAGCCGCTGACGCGCCTCGCGGTCGCGCTCGACGATGCCTGCGTCGTCGTCGGTGACGCCGAGGGCGGAGTCTTCGCATTCGCGCTCTGACGCTCACCGTCGCCTGCCTGATCGCGCTCGTCCTCGGCGCGGTCGGCGCGCGCGCCGAAAAGACGGCGACGGCAGCGTGGAGCTATCGCCTGGCGATCTCTCCGTAGAGAGCGACTAGAAATCGGGCCCGGTCAGCGGTCGCAGCGCTCGCACAGCCCCTTGAGCTGCACTTCCATGTCGGCGACGCGCTTGCGCCCGCGCGCCGGGGTGATCTTGACCTTGACGTCGGGCAGGCAGACGACTGTGCCGCAATCGGTGCACAAAAGGTGCGGGTGCTTGCGAGCGTGATCGGCCTCGCCGGTGCGCACGAGCGAGAAGCGCCAGACGTGATCGCCCATGTCGCTGCGCGTGATGAGGCCAGCGTGCGTCAGATCCATGAGGTTGCGATAGATGGTGGCGCGGTCGAAGCCGAGATGCTGTAGCGAATCGGCCAACTCCCCGTGACTGATGGGGGTCTCCAGCTCCGCCAGCCGCTCCAGCGCTGCCATGCGCGGCCCGGTGCGTCTGAGGCCGCTGCGGCGAAGTCGGTCGAGAAGGTCGGCGCTCTCGGCGTGCGAATGGGAAGCCTTGCTGGCGTGTCTCGCGCTCATCGCCTGTCATTGTAGCGTCCGCACCGCGGCGCCGCAAGACTTTCGTATCCCCTTTGTACTTGCAAGCTCATTGCATATCTGGCATCCCCTCAGGGTCATGGTTCGTGAGCCGTCGAAGCCGCCGCCGCCGCCCCTGCCGGTCGGCCGCCGCTGCTGGATCTGCGGGCGCTCCGTCCCGCCGTCCTCGGCCTCGATCGCCCCGACCGTCTGCGCGCCCTGCTACGACGCGCTCTACGAGCACTGGCGCTGATGGGCCGCTCCGCCATCCAGTTGCGCCGGCGCCGTCAGGCCGCGCATCGCGGCGCGCGTCGCAGACGTCGGCTGGACTCGGTCCGCATCCTGCTCGGCGCTGGCGGTCGCGCTGGCCGTCGTCGTCTTCACGGTCATGCAGTGCACGGCCGCGATCCTCCACCCGTGGTGGACCCGCTGACGGATTTCCGTCGATCCTCCACCTGCAATTCAGTTACTGTTGCCTTCGTGTCGCTTGCACTACTCGTCTGCGTCTCCCTGATTGGCCTGGCGCTAGGCCCCCTCCTGGCGTCGATTGCCCGCAGCGACGCCACCGCGGCGGCCATCGACGCGCTCGCCCTCGGCTTGGTGCCGACCGTCCTGTTGATTCGCATTCTGCCCCATCTATGGTCGTCGATCGGCGCGCTCGCGGCCATCGCCGGCGCCATCGGCTATGTCGCCATGTGGCTGGCCGATCGCCGCGGCCATCACGGCAGCGACCGACTGGCGCCGGCGGTCGTCTACCCGGCGCTCGTCATCCACTCGTTCACCGACGGGGCTCTTCTCGGCGCGCTGGCGATGTCGACGACGCTGTCGGCGCTCAACGGGCCGATGTGCGCCGCGCTGGTCGTGCACCGCATGCCCGAGGGCCTCTTCCTGGCCACGACGGCGCCCGACGCGACCCGGCGGCGAACCTTGTGGCGCGTGGGCGGGCTGATGCTCGCCACCGTGCTCGGCGCGCTCGTCGGCGATTGGCTCCTTCGGCTGCTTCCCGATTGGCTCTTCGACACGGTCGCCGCGATCGGGTTCGGCGCCATCCTGCGCTTGTCCGACGCACAGCCACGCGCCGGCGCTGCGCAGCGCCTCGGCGCGCGCGGTCGGCGGCGTCGCCTTCGCCGTCGGGCGTCGCGCTCGTCGCCGCCATGCGCATGCCGAGCGACATCCTGCGCGCCGCGCCACGGGTCCGAGCCGTCGCTGCTCGACGCGTGCCTCGGGCTGTTCATCGAGACTTCGCCGGCCTTCCTGATCGCGCTTCTCTTCGGCACCGCAGTCCGTCCCTGGCGGAGCAACGCGGCGGTGCTCCTGGTCGGCGCGATCGCCGGCCTGTTGCTGTCGCTGCACTTCCTCGATGTGCCAATCACCGGCATGCGCGCCACTGCGACGATCGCCCTCGGTCTGATCGCCATCCCCGGCGCACGTTCGCCAAGTCGATCGGCCGAGAGACGTCGTCGATCTTCGATCTCGTCGCAGCGACGCGCACCGGCCTATCTGTTCGGCCTCGTGCTCGCGGCGAGCGCCGAGGCGCTGCTGCCGCCGGCGGCGGGCATGCGCCCCGGGATCTACGCGCTCATCGGCGCGGCCGCGCTCATCGGCGCGCTGCGACCACTGGCGATCACGCTGCTCGCCGCGGTGCTGCTGCACAAGCACGCGCCGGTCGGCCCGGTGATGGCGATGATGGTGCTGGCGATCCTCGGCCACGGCGCCGCGTCCGCGCGCTGAAACCGGTAGCAAGAGTCGCCGCTTGCGTCGGTCTCGCCGGCGTCGCCGCGCTCGTCGCGGAGCGACTCGCCGCGCTCGACTACATTCCCGCGCTGCACCTTTTGATGGCGCATCAGCACGGAATCGGCGAGCGCGGCTGCGCGTTGGCCCTCGCGCTCCTGATCGTCGGCTCGCTCGTCGCGTGCGGACCGCGGTCGTGGCTGGCCGGCGGCGCGCCGGCCGTCGACGCGCACAAGCGGCGGTCGGCCGCGCTCGAGCCGACCATGGCGGAGGGCCGCGGGTGAGCGACGGCGTCTCTACTCGACCGGACGCCGCGCGCTTTTCGACCAGCAGAGGCGCATCAAGCCGCGCAGCTCCGCGAGCTCGGCAAGCTCGTCCAAGCTCGGGCGTGGTCATCGTCGCTTCGAAGTCGCGCCGCGCTTCGGGCGTCGAGCTCATCGTCGAAATATCGCTGCACGAGCTCGGCGCGAGTCATGGCGTCCGTGCACAGAGTATCGTGCCGGCCCGCACTATCGCAACCTGATTGCAGTCAGATCCAGATCCGGACGAGCGCCATGATGGCGACGCCGACGGTGAAGCCGGTGCAGAGCCAGAGCGGGCGATGCGCGTGGCGGAGCTCGCGCACGACGATGTCGGCGATGCCGACGTAGAGGAAGGTGCCGGCGGCCAGCCCCTCGAAGATGCCGCTCACAAGTAGCCCCGCCGAGCCGTGGATCAGCGCCGAAACGACCGCGCCGGTGACGATGCCGATCGGCGTCGCCAGGCAGAAGAACAGGACGATCGTGTAGAAGCGTGTCGTCGAAGGGCCGGTCCGTTGCAGCACGCGGCCGAGCGCGAACGCCGCCGAGCTCTTGCGCGCCATGACCGCGGCGAGCAGGACGAAATAGCCGCCGAGGCTGCGTTGCGTCCCGAGCGCCAATCCGGTGATGAACGAGTGTACCGACAGCGCCGCGAGCACGACCCACGCCACCAGCTTGTTGCGCGCGCTCGCCACCGCTTCGGCTTCGCGCCCGTGCAACAGCGCCTGCTCGATGAAGAGCAAGACGACGAAGGCCGCGACCGCCAGCAGCGCCGCCAGCGGATAGCGCGTCGTCGCGCTCAGGGTGCGCGCGGCGCGCGGCAGCATGTGCAGGAGCCCGACGCCGAAGAAGACGCCGGCGACGAAGCAGTCGGCCACCGCCACCACCGTCCGGTGCCGGCCGAGTCGTCTCCAGCGCGGAATGACGCCGCCGATGACGCCGGCGGCGAGCACGATCGGCGCCGCTACCAGCTTGTAGGTCTCGACGCTCATCCAAGGACGTTCTAAGCGGCCAGCATCACGAGCGCAGCACGCTGATGCCCCAAAAGAGCCCAAAGGCGATCGAGATACCGCCCGTGACCACCGCCAGCGAAGTGGTGACGCGGCGGCTGCGCCCCAAGCGCGCCAGCGGCCAACCGGCGAGGCCCGACAGCAGTGCCATCCCTAGCATCGACCCGCAGCCGAAGAGCGCGATGTAACCGAGGCGCGCCCCCGTCGACGGCAGCTCGGCCAGCACCAGGGTGGTCAATGCGCCCGAGCCGGCCAGCCCGTGGACGACGCCGACGATGAGCGACCGCGCCGCCAGCCGCAGGTGCGGATGAACGTGGGCATGTCCCGCCCTCGCGCCGTCGAAGGGCCGAGCGATGGCACGCACCCCGAGCACGATCAGCATGACCGCGACCGCGAGCTCGAAGGCGTTGGCCACGCGCGCGGGGAGGTGCGCCTGCAAGAGCGCCAGGAGCATTCCAACGGCCAGGAGCGACAGCGAATGGCCGATGCCCCAGCAGGCGCCGAGCCACAGTCCTCGTCGCGCGCCGCCGCGGGCGCTCACCAGCGTGCACACTGCCGTCAGGTGATCGGGCTCGAGCGCATGGCGCATGCCGAGGACGAACCCGACGACCCAACCGGTGAGCACGGCACCCATGCGCGATGGCAATAGCAGTTTTGCAAGTCCATTGCAATCACGTCTTGCAACTGGCTTGCATTTCGAACAAGCTACCGTCCCATGGACAGCGCCCCTCGCATCGCCGATCTCGGAGGCACACCCATCCGGCTGCTCGGCCGTCTGCCGCGCACCGGCGAATGGCTCTCCGCCGACTTCGCGCTGCCGGCGGCGCGGCGCGCGCTGACGCCGCTGACGGCGAAGGAGCTGGGCCGCGGCCTGGTGATCGTCTCGACGCTGCCCAACATCCACCGCCACGCCTGCATCCAGCAGATCCTGCAGCTCGACGAGGAGACGCCGCACATCCTGCCCGGCGCGCGCGTCTTCCACGTCTCCGCCGACGCGGCCGAGCATTGGCGCGAGGTCGACCGCTTCCACCCCGGCGTCGGCGCGCCGGGCTACTCGCTGCACGCGGCGGCGCCGGCGAGCCGCCTGGCCTTCACCCACGCGTTCGGCGTCGCGGTCGAAGGGCACGCGCGCATCGCGCACGGCTGCTTCGCCCTGCGCGACGGCGTCATCCTCGCCGCCGACGTGCCCTATCACCAGATGCACTCGATGGATGTCCTGCCGTTCTTGCACGTCGTCGCGCAGATCGATCCAGCGGCTTGATCTGTCGTAGCTTCCACGGCGTTGCATCCGCGATCCGATCTCATTCGCATTGACATTGCACGAGCATCGCGACTTCGACTATGGTAGGCGGCACGAATGGCCGAGACCCGCATCGCGCTCTTGCCGCTCGACGAGCTCCTCGGACGCGTGACGGTGCGCTTCTTCGTCCCCGGCCGCATCCGCTTCCATCTCGACTTCGTCGGCGACGCCTTCTTGCGCGACGCCATGCGCCGCGAGCTGCAGCGGCACGGCGGCGTCCGCCTCGAGAGCTACAGCTCGCGCACGCGCACCGCGCTCGTGACCTATCATCCCGAGCGGACGACGCCGACCGAGGTGGCGGAGTCGCTGTTCCGCGGCGTCAAGGAGTTTCACCGCATCCATGGCGAGTGCGACATGGCCGACCATCGCCACGCCATCTTCGGCGCGGCGATGCAAGCGGCGCATGATCACGCCGAGCACGACGACCACGGCCACGGGCACGAGCACGATCCGCAGCTCGGCAGCGACGAGGGCGTGCGCAAAGAAGCGGTCAAGCTCACCATCGCCGGCGCGCTCCTGGCGTGGTTCGTCTATCGCAAGCTCAAGGCGCCGCCGCGCGCGTCGAACGCGTCGCCGCTGAGCGACCTCGCCGCGCTCGTCACCGTGGTCACGGGCTATCCGATTCTGCGTGCGGGCGCGCGCTCGGCCACGCGCGGCCAGCCCACCGACGACACACTCATCTCCATCGCGGTGGTGGCGACGCTGCTTCTGCGCGAGAGCGTGACCGGCCTCAGCGTCATCTGGCTCATCCTGCTCGGCCGCCTGCTCGAGGCGGTGACGATGAAGCGCTCGCGGCTGGCCATCGCCGACCTCATGGACATGGCGCCGCCCGAGGCGTGGAAATTGTTGCCGGCCGAGGTCGCGGACGGCAAGCCGCGGCTGTCGCAGGTGCGGGTCGAGCGGCTCGACAAGGGCGACGTCGTGCGCGTCTTCCACTTCGAGAAGGTGCCGCTCGACGGCAAGGTGCTGCGCGGCGAGGCGCTCGTGCAGGAGAGCTTCATCACCGGCGAGGCGCTGCCCAAGGCTAAACGAGCCGGCGACACCGTCTACGCGGGCTCGATGGTCGAACAAGGCGAAGTCGACATTCAAGTGACCAGCGTGGTCCACGAGACGCTGGTGGCGCGCATGGTCGCGTCGGTGCACTCGACGCAGGAGCGGCGGGCGCCCATCGAGCGCATCGGCTCGCGCTTCGCGTCGCGCTTCGTGCCGGTCTCGCTCGGCCTGGCGGGCATGACGCTCTTGGTGACGCGCGATTGGTACAAGGCGGTCACGATGCTGGTCATCGCCTGCCCGTGCGCGGCGGGTCTGGCAACGCCGACCGCGGTGTCGGCGAGCATCGCCGGAGCGGCCAAGAAGGGCATCCTCATCAAGGGCGGCGTGCACCTCGAGAAAGCGGCCAAGATTGACACGCTCGTCCTCGACAAAACCGGCACGCTGACGGCCGGCGCGCCCGCCATGACCGACGTGCAGCGCCCCGACGGCGCGCTCGCCGTCGACGAAATGCTGCGGCTCGCCGCTTCGGTCGAGCGGCACGCGACGCATCCGCTGGCCATCGCGCTGGTCAACGAGGCGCGCAATCGTCAGCTCGCGCTGACCGAGGTCGCGGACTATCTGCCGCATCCGGGGCTCGGCGTCAGCGGTCGCGTCGTTGGCCGGCGCGTGCAGGTCGGAAGCCTCGCCTTCATGCGCCAGGGGGAGGTAGCGGTGGCGCCGTCGCTGGCAGCGGCACCGGCGCGTCAGGTGCGCGGCGCGCGCTCGCTCGTCTATGTCGCCGTCGACGGCAAGCTGCAGGCGGTCGTCACCGTCGAGGACGCGATCCGCGCCGAGGCCGCCTCCGCGCTCGCGGCGTTGCGCTCGCTCGGAATCCGGCGCGTGCTGCTCGCCACCGGCGACCGGCAGGAGGCCGCCGCGCACGTCGCCGGCACCCTCGGCCTCGACGAAGTGCACGCGGGCCTGTTGCCGCAGGACAAGTTCGCGCTCGTCGATCGGCTGCGCGCGACGGGGCACCGCGTGGCCATGGTCGGCGACGGCATCAACGACGCCCAGGCGCTGGCGCACGCCGACGTCAGCATCGCCATGGGCGAAGGGCGCTGCGATCTGGCCATCGAGACCGCCGACGTGACGCTGGCGCGCAACGATCTTCTGCTCGTGCCGGAGACGCTGCGCATCGCGCAGATGTCGCTCAGGACGATCTATCAGAACTTCGCCGCGTCGATCGGCGTCAACGTCGTCGGGCTCGGCTTCGGCGCCGTCGGGCGGCTGTCGCCGTTCGCCGCCGCCATCGTGCACAACCTCAGCACCATCGCCGTCGTCATCAACTCGTTCGCGCTGACGCGCAAGATCGGGCGCTTCGACGCGCGCGACTTCGAAGGGAGAACGCTCGCATGAGTCAGGGAAATCGCCGCGGAGGTCCACCGTCGGGCTACTACGACGAGGGGTACGACCAGGGCTACTACGATCCGCCACCGCCGCCGCGCCGACGGGCGGCGGGACCGCCGGGCGACGCGCCGACGCCGTGGGCGACCAAGGTCGGCTACGCCGGCGTCGGATTCGTCGTCGGAGTGCTGGTGGCCCCGACGGTGCGCAAGTGGGTCGATCAGGCGCGCCCGAAGATGAACAACCTGTTCGACCGGCTCACCGGCTCGGCGGAGAAGCTGGCGGAGAACGCCGCCGACTTCATGGCGGCCGCGCGCACCCGCGTGCGCGACGAGGGCGGCGGCAACGACGAGGGCGGCGGCCACCAGCACTGACGCCCACGGCTGCGGACGTGGGCAATCGCGGCCCTCAGCGCGGAATCTCGAATCTGAACACGTACGACGGGATCACGTAAGCGACTGGCTTGCCGTTGGTGGCGATGGCCGGCGTGAACTTGCAGCGATGGGTCAGCGCGTAGACCGCCGCCTGGTCGAGCCCGTGACCGAGCCCCTTGAGCACCTTGATGCCATGAACGCTCCCCTTTTCGTCGAGCTCGACGCGTAGCTGCACGTTGCCCTCGACGCCGAGTTGCTCCGCTTCGTCCGGATAGCGAATCGTACGCCCGCATGCGTCACCGTCGATCTCCGGCATCTCCTTGATGTAGAGCTCGCTGACCGGCGCGTACTCGGGTTTGCTTCGCGGCGCCGGCGCCGCCGGCAGCGGCAGCACCGGACCGCGTCCCGACTTCGACGGGTCGATCATCGTCGTGTTGCCAACGGGCATCGCCACGTTCGAGTCACTCTCGGTCGTCGACGCCATCGTCGCACCGAACACCTGCTTGACCGGCTGCTTCGGCGGATCCTTGGGCGGCTCGGCGTTGGGCGGCGGGGCCACCGGCGGCGGAGCGATCTTCACCCTGCGCGGAATCACCCGCGGCTTGGGCGGCTCCGGCGGCGGCAGCTTCACGTTCGGCGCTGGTGGCACCGGTTTACGCATGTCCACTTCGACCCACTCGGGACGATGCGGCGGACGCGCCCGCACGGACGCCAATGCGCACGCAACGCCGGCGTGCGCGACGATGGCGGCGACGAGAGCGACAACATCCGTTTTCGAAGGCGACATCTCGCCGACGAAACGTACCCCGATCTCGTCCTTCTTGCAATCTCGTTGCATTTCTGTCTTGCAAGTCGATTGCATCTTAGCTAGACCATTCCGGTGCAATGGGAGGGTCTCCGATGAGCCAGTTTGCCGAGTACGTCCAGTCCAAGAACCTGTCGGTCGAGCGAATCTTCCACTGCTCGGCGCGCATCGAGCGACATCGCGCGGAGGATTGGAAGCTGCGCCTCCGTCGAGAAGCGCTGCGCCGCTCCGGCAAGGGAAACGGCTACGCCGAGGCCGGCATCGCCAAGCCGCGCAGTGGTCGCGGCGTCAATCGGCAGCACATCGACGCCGCCATCGTCGGCCAGCCGCTATCGTCGCACCTGCGCGCCAAGCTCGGGCGTGCGCTGGCCGCGCTCGCCGCCATCGACGGGGCGGCGCCGCCCGAGCTGCGCGAGCTCTTCGGCGACGTGCAATCCCATCACCATGACTCGACGCCCGCGGTCGCCGCCGGCGTCTCGGCCCCGAGCGAGCAAGGCTGAGCCGATGCTCGCGAACGCCGCTGCGCTGCTGCTCGGCGTGGTGCTGCTGTTGTCGCAAGGCAGTGCGCTGGCGCCGACGACGCCCGCGACGCGCAGCACCGATCTTCTCGAACGCGGCTGCCGACGCGGCGACGTCGCCGCCTGCAATGACCTCGGCGCGCGCTACGCCAACGGCGACGGCGTCGCGGCCGACGACGTCCGCGCGGCCGATCTATACGAGCGCGCGTGCCGCGGCGGCCTGGCGCTGGGGTGCAGCAATCTCGGCTTTCTCTACGCGCATGGACGCGGCGTACCGCGCGACGAAGCGCGCGCGATTGCGCTCTTCGAGCAAGCCTGCGCCGAGCGCGACGCTGCCAGCTGCGCCAATCTCGCCGGCAGGCTCGCGACCGGCGCCGGCGTCGCGCGCGACGAGGCACGCGCCGCGCGGCTGTACCGGCTGAGCTGCGATGGCGGCCTCGGCAGCGCGTGCGACGATCTCGGCTTCCTGCACGCCGAAGGACGCGGCGTCACTCGCGACCTGACCGCAGCGGCTGCGCTGTTCGAGCGCGCCTGCACGCTCGGCGAGCCGCGCGGCTGCGGCGATCTGGCGCTGGCGTACCGAGACGGTCTCGGCCGTGCCCGCGATCGACAGCGCGCGATCGATCTATTCGCGCGCGCGTGCGGAGGCGCGCTGGCGTGGGCCTGCGCCGAGCGGGCCCGCCTGCAAGATCCTCCGCCGAGCGAACACCAATGACGTCATTCAGCGCGGTGCCGCGCGAGCCGGGCTGGGCGCGAAGCGCCAGACGGCGCGCTGCCCCTCGGCGTCGAACGTCGTGGCCCCGAGCTCGAGGTGGCGGCTCTCCGATTGCAAGTGGAACAACATCAAATCATGCGCATCGGTCCGTGATCGTCACAGTGGCCATCATGCGGATGGTGCAGGTGCGTGCCGACTGCGAAGTCGAAGTGGTCACCGTGCGGGATCTGCTCGTGCCCGCAGCCGGCGCCGTGCTCGTGCCCGCCCGCGTGCTCGGCACACCGGTGTGACGGCGTGCACTGCGCCGGATTGGCGCTCCCGACGGCCAGGCGATGCTCGTCCACGTGATCGCCATGAACGTTGTGCAGGTGACCGTCGTGCACGAAGTCGGTGTGACCCTCGTGCTCGACGGTGACGTGGCCGCAGCCACGGCCGTGCGTATGCGTATGATCAGAATGAGTCTGGCAGGCCATCTCCCACCTCCCTTTCGCCTTGCGCCGAAGACGTTCGGCGCGAAGCCTTTGTAGGCCTCATCGATGATTTGGGAAGGGTGAATAGATCGCTTCCATGCTACGTCCGAGTCGTGGGTCGGAGCGTCTACTACTAGAAACGCCTGAGCGGAGGATGAATGCGGATTCGGGTCGCCATCGTTGTCGTGAGTGTAGCGGTTGCCGTCCACGCCCTGATTTTCTTCGCGCTCGGGCGCATCGCGAAGGGAAAAGGGCCGCTCATCCCCGCCATTGCGTCGAAGTCTGCTCCCGCGAAGCCGGCAACGACGGCTGCTGCCCCGGTCGCGCCGCCGGTTGCGAAGGGAGCCGGCATTACGCCAGCACCGGCGCCAGCCGTTCGATCCTTGCAATCGAGAACCGTAAAGCGTCACCGACGCCCCCCGCCCGAGTCCTCGAATCCCGTCGCACGATCGACTACGCAGTCGGCACCGCCCGTGTTCGACGTAGATTCTGGCTCGACCGACACTGCCGTCCCCGACGCTGCCGGTAAGTAGCCCTCTTCCGAGCGCCTCCGGGCGGAGGTGCGAAAATTGATCGCATGTTCGCCTGGTGACCGTGGCGATAGGTTCGAACGATGAAGAACCTATGCACGCTTGGGGCTGTGTTGTGTCTGACGATCGCCGCCGCGGGCTGCGGCGACGACACCACCAGCGCTGGCGCCGGCGACATGAGCGTCTCGGCCGACATGGCCATATGCACTGGCGGCGGCCCGGTCGCAGGCGCGCAGGACATGCACTGCTACGACGACGGTGGCGCTCAGTTCGTGGCCGTCGATCCGGCGATGTGTACGATTGATGCCGGCGACAGCAGCGGCGGCGGCGGCGACTTCGGCGACACCATGTACAACAGCTCGGGCAACGACGACGACTGCAAATACGCCGTCAGCTTCACCATCCCCACCGGTGTCTGCGACATGGGCAATACGTCGTTCCTCGTGACGCTCAAAGACGCGCTCAGCAACCAGGGCATCGCCGGCGCCAGCAATGTGCGGCCGGAGGTCTTCAAGAACGACGCGAGCAATACGCCGGTGAACACGTCGACCTCGACGACGACGGACATGGGCGGTGGCGTCTACAATGATCGGGCCCATCAAGTTCCCGTCGTCGGGAAGCTACACGGTCCGCTTCCACTTCTACGAGAACTGCACCGATACGCCGACGTCGCCGCACGGCCACGCGGCGTTCTTCATCAACGTTCCGTAACACTGAGTCTCGTCGTCAACGCCCCCGGCGCCGGTGTGCAGGGTCCGCTGCGCGCCGTCGCCGGGAGGGCTTTACTCGCCGAAATCGGCGACCACGGCGCGCACACCCGCGACGTCGAGCGTCGCAGCGACGAGTTGCGCGGTCTCGGCTCGCGGCACTCGCAGCGGAGCGCGGAGGAGCACTTCGCGCCCGGCTACGGTGATCTCGATCCCGAGGCATTGGCTTCCCGCCAGCCGCTGCGCGACTTCCCGTCGCACCAACGCATCGAACGCCCCCGAGTCGAACACATCGTCGGCGGGCGCAGGGTCCCGTCGGACCTCGACCGCCGTTCCGCGGCGGCGCACGCTGTATCCCGGGACGCGAAAGACCGTGGCGGCCCCGCCCATCGCCTGCAGCGCGCCCTCGAGGTCACGAAGGGGGTGCTCGGCCTCGTGAACGCACCCCGAGACCCATAGTGCGCTTGCCAGGAACGCGCTGCCCGCGATTCTGCTACTCGATCGCAATCGCATTGTGATCGCAATTGTACTCCTCTTTCATTATGCGATCTCAGCAGCAGCAGAACGCGGACCTCCAGAATTTCGCCGTGACACTGACCGTCGACTCCATCGTCGTCAAGGTCGGCACCAGCGTCGCCGCTAGAACACGCGCGACCGGTTAGGAAGTCGTGAGCGGTGGCAACACCGTCCCGTCCGTCATCACGGACGTTCAGACGACATGATGGATGCGATTCTTTCGATCACGAGCAGCGCGCGCCGGAGTGCAACGGGGTCACCGTAGCGCAGCCAGCGAAGCCGAACGCGCTCGAGCATGCTTGCGACGTCTTGGATTGTGCCGCCCTGGCGTGTGCCCGTGGGGGCACGCGCATCCCCGATCTCGCCAAGCGTGAACGAATCAGGCTGCGCCGGTGAACAGGGCGATTCTCCGTCGGAGATCCGGTCTTCGCCGCAACTGACCGCATGTGGCCGGAGCGTCTCCGAACGTGTCCGAATCCTGTACGCCCCACTAACCATCACGCGCAGTTAAGAGAGTCGGCGCCCGCTCAGGCGCAGGGTAGGCGCGCGCTCAGGCGCGGATGAAATCGACGAACGCGCGCACCGCAGCGGGCAGGTGGCGGCGGCTCGGGTAATAGAGAAACGGGCCGGAGAAGCTCTGCCACCACGGCTTCAGGATCGGCTTGAGCGCGCCGCGCGCGAAGTACGGACGCAGCCAATCCTCGAACAAGTAGATGATGCCGGTCCCGGCGACCGCCGCCTCGACGACGAGGTCGGCCGACGCAGCGATGCTGACGAGCAGCGGACCGGTCGGGTTCACCTTCACGACTTCGCCGTCGCGCTCGTATTCCCACGGCGCCGGCGCGCGCCCCTCGAAGCGCCCGCGCAGGCACGCGTGATCGAGGAGCTGCCGCGGATGCGTCGGGCGGCCGCGACGCGCCAGATACGCGGGCGCGGCCGCGGTGGCGAAGCGCTGCACGCGCGGGCCGATGGGAACGGCGATCATGTCCTTCTCGAGGTGCTCTTCGTAGCGAATACCGGCGTCGAAGCCCGCCGCCAGGATATCGACGCGCCGATCTTCGGCCGTGACCTCGAGGCGGATATCGGGATGGGCGGCGAGAAACGCCGGCACGATGCGCGGCAGCACGAGGCGCGCCGCCACCACCGGCACGTTGAGGCGCAGCGTCCCCGCCGGCCGATCGCGGAAGCTGGCGACGACCTCGAGCGCCGCGTCGATCTCGCGCAGCGCCGGACCGAGCCGATCGAGCAGGCGCGCGCCGGCCTCGGTGGGGGTGACGCTGCGGGTGGTACGGTTGAGGAGGCGCACGCCGAGCCGCGCTTCGAGCCGGCGCACCGCTTCGCTCAGGCTCGACGCGCCCGCGCCGCTGGCGCGCGCGGCGTCGCGAAAACCGCCCGCCCGCGCCACCGCCACGAACGCCGTCAGATCGTCGAGCTCCGCCGCCATTGTTCGCCTTTCCGCACGGCCCGTGCCGATTGAGCCATATTATCGCACGACCCGATTGCGGTTAGCTTCTTGCTCATGAACGACATCGAGAAAGCCGGAACCTTCGACCTGGGCCGTCGCACCGTCAAACGCGTCGGCTACGGCGCCATGCAGCTGGCCGGGCCGCGCGTCTTCGGGCCGCCCAAGGATCGCAACGCCGCGCTCGCGGTGCTGCGCGAGGCCGTCAAAAGCGGCGTCGACCACATCGACACCAGCGACTTCTACGGGCCGTACGTGGTCAACCAGCTCATCAAGGAGGCGCTGCATCCGTATCCCAGGGAGCTGGTCCTCGTCACCAAGGTCGGCGCGCGCCGCGGCAGCGACGCGGAGTGGCTGCCGGCCTTTTCGCCCGAGGAGCTGGTGAGCGCGGTGCAAGACAACTTGCGCCACCTCGGCGTCGACGCGCTCGACGTCGTCAACCTGCGCGTCACCTTCGACCACCTCGGTCCCGCCGAGGGATCGATCGGCAAGCAGGTCGAGGCGCTGGCCAAGCTGCAGCGCCGGGGCCTCGTGCGCCACGTCGGGCTCAGCAACGTGACGCCGAAGCAGTACGACGAGGCGCGCGCCATCACCGCCATCGCCTGCGTGCAGAACCACTACAACCTGGCGCATCGCGGCGACGACGCGTTCATCGATCGCCTGGCCGCCGACGGCGTCGCCTACGTACCGTTCTTTCCGCTCGGCGGCTTCTCGCCGCTACAGTCGACGGTGCTGTCCGACGTCGCCGCGCGCCTGCAGGCGACGCCGATGCAGGTCGCGCTCGCCTGGCTGCTGCGCCGCTCGCCGAACATCCTGCTCATTCCCGGCACGTCGTCGCTGGCGCACCTGCGCGAGAACCTGGCGGCGGCGGCGCTCGAGCTGCCTACGGATCTCTCGGCGGCTCTTTCGGCGGTGGCGGCTCCGCCGCCGGATCGAGCGGCAGCCAGACGATGAACTCGGCGCCGCGGCCCGGCTCCGACGGGCCGCGCTCGATGCGCCCGCCGTGCGAGCGCACGATGCGCTGAGAGATGGCAAGCCCGAGCCCGGTGCCCTCGCCACGTCCGTCGTCGTGAAGAACGGATCGAAGATCTTCGTCGATAAATCGGGCGGCACGCATCGTCGTTGTCGACGTCACCGTTACGCAGTCGAGCGACCGTTCAAAAATTCGCCTTGTCAGTCGCCCTGCAATCCGCCACCGTGCCGGGCAATTCCCCCGGCCAGGTATTCCCCGAGTTGATTTGTCGTGCGACGAGTGGGAAGAACAAAGGCCCGCTCCAACGGATGATGCCATGATCCCACGCTACGTCGTTTCCGCCGCCCTCCGCCTCACCGTCCTGTCGTCGGGTCGCCTGGCAGCGGCCGATTCGATGTCGCGCGCGCCGCGCGAGCTCGGCCCCGAGGCGTTGCCCATCCTCCTCGCCTTTGCCCGCCCTGCCAGCATCGACGAGGCCCTGGCCAGCGTCCGCCGCGACCACGACATGGATCGCGGGGCCTTCGTGGGCTTCGTCGAGAAATTGACGGAACAGAATTTCCTCACCGCGGCCGACGCCGCCCAGGTGTCGATCGGTGGCTTCGCCGCGCTCGACGTCCACTTGCGCATGCTGCGGGACGTCTACCGCGTCCTCGCCTACAAGATGGCCATCAACCGTCACGTGCAGGGCAAGAGCGTTCTCGAGATCGGCTGTGGCACCGGCGTCCTCTCGTTGCTCGCCGCCAAGGCCGGGGCGCGCAGTGTCGTCGCCATCGAGGAGACCTCGATTGCCGACGTCGCCGAGCACATGTTCGAGCGCAATGGCGCCAAGATCGATCTGCGCCGCGGCAACAGCCGCGACGTCACGCTCGATGAGCCCGCCGAGGTGCTGATCCACGAGATCCTCAGCAACGACCCGCTCGGCGAAGATCTCCTGCCCATCCTCGCCGACGCGCGGCGCCGCCTGCTGGCCCCCGGCGGCCGCATGATCCCCAGCCGACTACAGATCGCGTGCGTGGGTTTTCACGTCGACGACGCACCCTGGCTCGGGGTGCGCGAGGCGACCCGGCGAGCCCGCGAGCTCGATGCGCTCTATGGCCTCGACTTCTCGGCCTTCGCCGAGGCAATCGAGGACAGCCCGCCGTCGGCTTTTAGTCGCGTGCCGCCGCACTTCGACTCGGGAGATCTCAGCCAGCATCTCCTCACCGACGAGTGCATCGTCGCGGACATCGACCTCCAGCACGAACTCGAGGAGTCGCCGTTCGCCGCTTCTCCTGCGCTCAAAGTCGAGCGCGCCGGACGGCTGGGTGGCGTGCTGCTCTACTTCCGCGCTCACCTCGACGAGGAGACGCAGCTCACGAACTCGCCTTTTGTGCAGACCACACACTGGCGCCACTGGCCGCTCATGTTCCGTCAGGTTCGGCAGGTGGCAGTGGGAGACGTCGTGCCTCTGCGCGTGAAGCTCACCGAGGCGCTTACAGGACAGTCGCTGGTGGTCGACCTTCTCTGAGTCACCCGCACTTCACCGCGCCGTCGACGGGATCTGCCACGCGCCGGTGCGTCAATCGAGGCTGGCGATGATACCGAGAAGCGCGAAACGAAGTCGCTTCACGTCCGGGGAAACGAGCCACTCCAACGCCGCCCGTGCGAGGGCGTTTACGACGCCGTTGCCGCCTGTGCTTTCGCGAGCACAGGTCGCCAGCACCGTGGCGTAGTCCGGCGAAGCGGCGGGCGTCGGCGTGCTCGCGTCTCCGTCGAGATCCGCAACGTGGCGCAATTGAGCGCCAACCGCCGCAGGTTCGTCAACGTTTCCGAATCCTGTACCCCCCACTCTCTTTCTCCGGTAGTTCCGCATCATTGGCAGCGCGTGTGCCCAAGCGTGTGCCCGTGAGCCGCGCCGCCTCGTCTCCCACGGGCACCAGGTGTGCGCCGGCCGCCGCCAGCCGGGGCATCTCGATCACTTTGCCTTCCAGAAGATCGATCTTCACGCACAAGACCTGCTCGCACAGCGTCGACCACGGAAACGTTGTGTAGACGTCCATGATGCCGCTCTCGCCACCGCTGCCGCTCTGAGACTGGCCGTGCGTCACCCACTTCAAGATGTCGGTCCCGCGCGCCGCCTGCCCGCGCGATCGAGATGAACGTGCGCCGCGCATCGTGGTTGCGCCGGCCGCGCAGCCCCAGCGCCTTGCAATCCTCTTTGGCGCGCTTGAGCCCGAGCTGCGGCATGCGGCAATGCTCGATCGCGTCGGGCGGTAGATTGCGCACGCGCGCGCTCTCCCAGTCCTGAAGCTCGGCACGCTCGTCGAGTGGAATGGCGACCGACGACGGAACGCGCTTCAAGCTGCACGTCAATCCGCGCACGATCGCTGGTCGGCCGTTTGGAGAGATGCCCCTCGAGGACGTGCGCCCGCGCCACATTCGGGACCTGGTGCGTCTGCTCAAAGAGGCCGGCGAACTTGCGCCGCGCTCGATCCGAAACGTGTACGGCATGCAGTCGGTCAAGACGGAAGTGCCGCGCCGGATGCCAGTGCATCCGACGCTGGCGAAGATCCTGGCGGCGTGGAGGCTCGGCGGCTGGGCCGAGATGATGGGACGCGCGCCGAAGGCCGACGATCTGATCGTTCCGAATATGCCCGTACTCGACGATTCGAGCGGCATTCCGCTGACCTGGTGCGCATGGAGCACCTCGACCATCTTCTCGGCAACCTCCGGGTAGACGTACCATTCGGTGAGTCGGCGCGTGATGCCGTTGAGGACACGAGTGCGCGTTGCTGCGTCGACCGGAACCGACATCTGAGTCGCGCTCATGCCGGGCGGTATCTCCTCGCGCCGCAACTCGACGACCTCAGGCGGATGGCCGTCGGTAACTTCGAGGTGGCCGAGCCATGTCGTCGGCCCGGTCTTCGCGTTGATGACGAAGTCGATCGCGAGCCGTTCCGCGTGCTCGATGCGCGCGAGGTCGAAGCCACCGGTGTCTCGGCGCACGTCGAGCACGTGGTCGACGAGGTCTAAGCGTCGAGAAAGGCTGAAAGCACACGACCCGCCGGCGTGCGGGGCACGCTGGCAGTGGCCGACGCGGAAGACGAAACGCTCAGAAGGCACAGCGTGGCGAACACACTTAGACGCATGCGACGCCTAATGCGCCTTCTTCGAGAGCTCGAGGTTGATGTCGAGGTTGACCTCGTCGGAGACGAGGACGCCGCCAGCTTCGAGCGCCTGGTTCCAATTGAGACCGAAATCGCGACGATTGATCTTCGCTTTCGCCTCGGCTCCCACTGCGATGGTGCCATATGGAGTCTTCCACTCGGCCGTGGGCGTCATCGCGTCGAAGGCGACCTCTTTCGTGACGCCGTGAATCGTCAGGTCGCCGACGAGGACGACGTGGCCCTTCTGTTTGCTCTTCTCGACGCGCTTCGATTTGAAGGTGAGAGTCGGAAACTTCCTCACGTCGAAGAAGTCGGGCGACCGCAAATTCTCGTCGCGTTCGGAGTCGCGTGTGTCGATGGTGGTCGCGTCGATCGTGACGTCGACACGCGCATCGGAGTAATCGGACTTGGACCATGAAACGGTGCCGCTCATCTTGCCGAACGCGCCACGCACCGTCGAAACCATCATGTGCTTTACGGCGAAACTGGCAGTCGAATGCGCGGAGTCGACAGACCATTCGCCGGCGTCCGCGAGCAGCGGTGTACTCAGGAGTGCCGTCGCAAGGGCGAGAGTGCGTAGCATCGTATCCTCCTCCAAATCGTCGCTGCTCGACGCGACTTCACTGCGCCGGCATCACCAAGTCCGCCGTCGCCGGCTGCCCACCGCGGCTCAAGCCGAGATGGATCGTCCTGCCAGGCGGCCGTTGCCCGATGAGCACTGCGACGCCCATCGGAGTCAGCGGCGCGACGCTCGTGCCGTCGACGGTCAGGATGACGTCGCCGCTGCGAAGTCCCGCCCGGTCAGCAAGGCCGTGCGGACGCACGACGCTGAATCGCGCAGGCGTTGTATCTGGTTCGATTGCGGCGTCAAAATCCTGGAACGGAGCCTCCGGGTTCATCTTGACGACCGGGACGTCGCAGGTCGCATCCTGGCTACCATTCACCGTCAAGTCGGTCTTGCCGTTCGTCCAGTAAACGCCGTTGGTGCTGCAGCTGACCGAGATGTTGCCGGTTGGCGCGCCCTCGAGCACGAAGGCGCCGTTCTCGTCGCTGAATGCGACGATCGATTTGATCCACGTCGGCGCTCCAGCCGTGCTCCGCAAGCCCGGCGCGCAACTCATTCCGACGACGCCGGCACCGCTAGCGAAATCGACGACGCGCCCGCGAATCGTCGTCGACCCACGGCTATGCAACGTGAGTGTCGCAGTCTGTCCTGGCGAGACGTCGACGGACTGGGCGTCCGCCTCCGCGCCGACGGCCGCGACTTGATACGTCCCGGGACTCAAGCCACGGAATCGAAAGCTGTTGCCGTCGACGGTCGCGAACACGTTGGTCTGATTGAACCCGACCGTGCGGACCGCCTGCACCGCCGGCTGCGATGAGAAGCCGACGAGCGTGCCGTCGATGGCGCCAGCGCGTTTCAGCGTGACGACCACGTTCTTCTGTCCCGCCGAGACTCCCTGCGCAACACCTTCGCTACCGTCACCAGCGCGCCCGCGCACGACGTACGTGGCCGCGTCGAGATTCTCGATGAGGTAGCTGCCGTCGAGGGCCGATATCGCGCCGGGATGGTCGAAGTGATCATCCAACATTGCGCCGGTCGGATCGTCTGTCCGAAAAGCGACCACGCGAACATCGCTGAGCGGCTGTCCGTCTCCGTCGACCGTCGAGCCCGAGATGGTGAGATGGTCGCGCTGCACGACGACGCGAACGCCAGTCACTTCGCTGGCGCCGTCTTTGAGGGTGACGGTCGGTGGATCTCCGACGAACTTGAGCAGCACCGAGCTTCGCGCCGCGGCTCGAACCATGGCCCGGTACACGCCTCCGCCCATGAGACTTCGTACGCGGAACGTTCCGTCGGGCGCCGTGACATCGCTGCCGCCATCGTCGTAGTCGGTCCTGTCGAAGTTGATGCCGACGTCGGCGACAGGCTTGCCGTCCGGCTCGACAACGACGCCGGAAATCGCGCCCTCGTAGGTGATCTCGAAGTCGATACCGGTCCGGCGCTCGCCTTTGCCGAGCATCAGCTCGATCCCCTTGCCGAATGACGAATTCGTGTGGTCGCCGGCAGACACCTGGTAGCGGCCCGGGGGAAGCCCGCGCAGGACGTAGCTGCCGTCGAGCTCGGAGATTGCCGGGTCGCGCTGCATCGCAGCGAACACCTGCGCGCCCACTGCCGGCTTGCCTTGGTAGGTGACGCGACCCGCGATGGAGCCCATCACGTCGACCAGCACGCGGACGCCGCTGACGTCGCTGCGATCAATCCTGATCGTCTTTGGCTCACGAACGTCGTAATCGCGCACGGTCAGCGTCGCGAAACCCTTGCCGACGGGATCGAGAACGAAGCTGCCGTCCGCCTGCGTGACCGCGTCGATCGATCCCGACGGCGTACCCACACCAAGCGAGACCGTGGCACCGACAATCGCGTCGCGACCGTCGGTGACGACACCGCTGACGCGCGCCGCCGGGCTGAGTCGCAGCAGCACCTCGCCGCTTGTATGACCGGCTTCGACGTTGACCTCGATGGCCTCCGTCGTCGCCAGTCCTGCGGCGAATGCCGTCACTCGATAACGACCACTCGCCAAACCGGAGATGGTGAAGTGCCCCGACTCGTTCGTCGTCGTGGCGCCTGGAGCCGGGAAGCGCTGACCGGCGTCAGCCGAAGAGACGCGGATGGTGGCTTGAGCGATCGGCGCGCTCGTGTCGGCGCGTACGACGCGGCCGTTGATGACCGCTTCGGGCGTCAGAGCGAAGTCGTGCTGAAGCCGGTGTCCGACGTACTCCAATCGATCATAGATCGCGCCGTAGCCGGTTGCGGAGACACTGACGATGTTCTGCCGGGGAGTGAGACACGTCTTATAGGCGCCGCTGGGGTCGGCGGTCGCGCATGCGCTCGCGCGCGGCGGCGCCAAGCAGACCTGCGCACCGGCGATCGGTCCACCTGACGAGTCGGTCACGTGACCGGACAGCGCCGACTCGCAGCCACCGAGCCGCAGCTCCAGCCGTTCGGCAGCGCTCCTCGGGTCGCGCGTATCAAGCTCGGCGATCGCGGCGCTTCGTCCTTCGGCGGTAGCAGCGACGCTGAACTTGGCCGGCGGCTGCGTCCCGAAGTCGAACCGTCCGTCGTCGCGGGTGCGAATCTTCGCAGGTCGTAGGAGCCCGGTATCCGACAGCTCGCTCGCAAGCTCGACGGTGGCGTTGGCCACGGGTGCGCCAGCGAAGGTCACGATGCCGGCGATCCGGCGCAAGGGCGCACCCCGCTGGCCGAACCACGAGGGAACCACGACACCCGCGACCGTCGGTGGTGCGGCCAACGTCGCGCCAATGCCACCCGGCACTCGCCACGCCACGCCTGGTCGGGCTCGTGACACTTCATTCGGCGCCGACGTGTGTCGCCAGAGAGCGACTCCACCGGCGGCGAACGCGAGCACGATGACGACCGCCGCGGCAATCTTCGTCGAGACCTTCATGATGAGCACGCCTCCGATGGTGGCGATGGCGACTTTGCCGATCCCGCCGCGCGCAGCCGCGGCCGTTGGCACGAGCGCGAGCGCCCAGCGGCGACGATCGCCGCTGAAGCGCGCGTCCAGGTTGGTGCGCAGAAGCTCCAAACCCTGCTTGAGGCGCCAGCGCACGGTCCCGGCCGGGATCTTCAGGTGGCGCGCGATCTCCGTCGGCGAGAGGTCCTGGTAGTAACGAAGAAGGAGCGTCGACCGATAGGGCTCGGCGATTTCCAAGAGCGCGCTTGCAACCTCGCGCTCGAGCTCGACGCGCTCGACGAGCTCGTCCGGCTGTGGCGCGGCCACTGCCGGATCTGATGCTTCTTCACGCGCTCGACGATGAGAATCTCGACGCAACTCCGTTCGCGCGACGTTCCGGAGGACGCCGAACAACCAAGGCCGCAGAGCACGGGCCCGACGTCCCTTGCGAAGCGTCTCGACCCAGACCTGTTGGACGACGTCGTCACGCTCGGCAGCGTCGGTGACAAGGCGGCGCGCAAGGCCCCGGATCCATGCCGTCTGCCCAAGAATGTCGTCCAGCGTCTGGTCCCGATCGTCCATCGCTTACCACGTAGGTCGTAGCCGATTGGGTCAGCGTTGGGAGAATTCGACACATTCTATCGCGCGGCATCGCAACTTGGCGGCCCCGTTGGACTGCTTCGCGCCTCCCCCCCCCCCCCGCGACGGCCAGCAGCGAGCGGCGGGCCGAGAACGACTGATGATGCCCTGTGTCGCCTCAGGCTGGCTGCTCAGCTACTATCCTCGTGAATGACACGAATGCCGCGAGTGGTGCTCATCGGCGGCCCACCCATGTCCGGCAAGAGCACCGTCGCACGTTTCTGGCTGGTTCCGGATCGGCTCCTACTCGAATCTCGAACGAGGGCGGAGCGATCGTTTTGGTCGGGAGCATCCGACGAGGAGGCGATGATCGCGAAGTTCGTCGGGCGGTCCGTCTGCCTCAATGACCACGTCCGCCAACTCGCAACCGAAAAGCCGCTGTCGTTGATTGAGGTCCGGGACGGCGAATCGCCTACTGACATCGCGAACCGCATCCAGGCTTTGTTCGTAGAGTCGAAGGACGGCGACGGTCACCCTGTACGCTCTTGACTGTCATGCGCTATCGCGGATCGTTGGACGATACAGCGGATACACGCTCGGCGATCACGAGCAACGTGCGGCGAAGCTCCGTGGCGTCGCCGTAGCGCAGCCAACGACGCCGAGCGCGGTCGAGCATGCCTGCGACGTCCTGCATTGCGGACGCTGCGTGTGTGCCCGTGCGGGCACACGCGTCCCCGATGTCGCCAGACATGACCGGATCGTCCGGCGAACAGAGCGGCGACTCTCCGTCGGAGATGCTGTGCGCTCGGATTTCGCTCGCTCGAGGCCTTGTTCCCCGTCGCTGTCCGGAGTGCGCACCGGCGCGCGACTACGATCGCCGCCGACGTCACGCCGCCTCCCCCGCTTCGGTCGCAGCCGATTCCGGAGCACCCACCGACCCGCGAAGGAACGCTTCGCGGAACCCGGCCAGCGAAAGGACCCTCGCCAGGATCTGACGCTTCTCCTCCACGCTCACCGTCTCGTAGTGCTGTTTCGTCTGCTCGGTCGCGTGACCTGAGATCGACCGCGTGACCACGCTCTCGACCTGCGCCCGACGGCAGAGGTCGTTGAACGCCCGCCGCATCGCGCGCGCCGTGATCTCTGGCGAGGAGACACTTCCTTAGTGTCTGACGGTTGTAATACACCAGTGCATTCGAGCAAGAGTCGTCGGGGCCCAAGTCGCTGATCTCCCAGGTGACTGGGTGTTGCGACAATTTGCCGCAGAGACTTTTGAAGCGAAAGATGAGTAAGATGCGCTACCCGCATTCTCGAGATACGGAGCGGGTACATGAGAATGACATGCCCATGGCGCCGATGACGACACTGCCTTCCCAACGCGACCGGCTGCCCGGTGCTAGCGGGATTCAGTGCGGCATTTTGTCACGGCAATTACGCACTCTCTGGTACCCGTAATTGGCCACCGCGTCGCTTTCGCGACGCAGAAAGAGGGAGGGTCGAGATGAAGCTGGAGTTGGATCGAGGAAGCCAAGCACCACCAAGACGTCGCCGCGCCCAGCCAGGCGCCAGGCCGGAGGCGCGGGTCGTCTTGACCCTGCTCAGCGCCGGTCTCGCGCTCGGCACGTTCGCCTGCAGCCCGGAGCCGGCCTCGGTCGCGCAGCAGAGCGCCGCGGTATCGCAAGGTAGCGACTGCCACGACACCGGGGTCGTGCACGCACGCGTCATCGCCACCGGCATCCCCGGCGCGGGCGCGATCTGCGAAGTGGGTCCGTTCATCGCCGGCAGCCCGTTCCACGACAATCCGGCCTTCGTCGCCACCACGCAGCCGGGCCAGGTGCTCGCGCCCAACCGCGTGCTCGTGGCCAGCACCTCGAACTTCGGCGCGCCGCTCGGCATCGCGGCGCAGTACGCCGGAACGATCCTCTCGATCGATCCGAGCGGGGGCACCGTCGCCGTGCCGGCGGGCTTCGCCGCGGCCGGCGGACAGGCCTCGGCCGTCAGCGGCCGCGTGCAGGTCTACACCGCCAACAACGCCGCCTTCCTCAACAGCGTCTACCATCCGACGCTGGTGACGGCGAACGAGGCCGGCGCCGCCCTGCCCACGGGCATCTCGATCAACAGCGGCAACGGCCGTCCGTGGTTCTCCAACTCGCCGAACGGCAGCGCCGGTGACGGCACCATCACCGTCATCGATCCCAACGGCGCCCCGCTGCTCGGCGCGCCCAGCCCCGTGGCCGGCGGCGTCTTCTCCGGCAACGAGACCAATCGCAGCGCCTCGTCGACGCACGGCCTGACCACCGGCACGCTCGGCACGACCATCCTGACGCGCTCGCCGGACCTGACCGGCCGCGCCGTCTTCGCCGCGGTCAACGCCGACGGCAGCGTGGTCCAGATCCACGTGCAGTTCGGCGTCGACGGCCTGGCCCCCCCGGGCACGGTCACGCCGCTGTCGGGCGTCAGCCCGGCCTCGGCCGAGTCGACCGATCCCAACACGTTCGCGCGCGAAGGCATCGTGTTCAACTGGGCCCCGACGCAGAACCTGTTCATCGCCGACCCGCAGGCCAACCGCATCGTGGTCCTCGACGTGGGCGACGACGGGACGCTGTTCACGGCCACCTCGCGCAGCCTGCGCTCGCACGACTTCGACCGCCCGATCGACCTGACGCCGACGACCCGCGAGGTCGCGGCCGGCAACTTCGCCAGCAACAGCACGCTCGGCGCCGGCTCGGATCTGTACGTGCTCAACCGCGGCGACAACTCGATCGTGCGCATCACGACCGCCGGCAAGGTCATCGCCAAGCGCTACATCGACAGCGGCGTCCACGGCGCCCGCGTCAACGGCATCGCCGTCTCCTCCGACGGCCAGACCATCTACGTCTCGGCCACCGCGCCCAACCACGACGGCATCGTGATGTCGGTCCCGGCCTTCGGCGCCGGCGACATCACCCCCGAGCTGTTCGGCGCCGCCTTCGCCGCCGGTGCCACCACACCGACGGACATCGGCACCTTCCTCTTCGCGCTCGACCTGACGCCGGACCAGGGCCTGGGCCCGCTGTTCAACGGCCAGGCGTGCAACAGCTGCCATGACACCCCGATGCAGGGCGGCATGGGCGTCTCACCGGGCCAGCAGGAGTTCGCCATCGGCCGCTCTCACGGCGGCCACTTCACCTCGCTCGAGGTGGCGCGCAACCACTCGATCTCCGAGCTCGGGGCGCAGTGCAACCTCCAGCCCGGCATCCCGCACGACGCCAACGTCACCTCGCTGCGCAACCCGATGACCCTGCGCGGCAACGGCCTCATCGACACCATCCAGCCGGGCGTGGTGCTCGCCAACGCCAGCACCGAGCCGGCCGCCGTGCGCGGCCACGCCAACGTGCTCGACGACGGGCGCATCGGCAAGTTCGGCTGGAAGGCGAACGTCCCCACCCTGGTCGAGTTCATGGGCCTCGCCTACCGCAACGAGATGGGCATCACCAACCCGCTCCAGCCGACGGACCTCGTCAGCGCGTGCGGCGCCAACCACGACAGCCCGGAGATCGACGGCCTGCCGTTGACCGCCCAGGTGTCGTTCCTCGACACGCTCGATCCGCCGTCGGTGGCGGACCAGGGCACCGTCTGCCAGGCCACGCCGGGCTACGCCGTGTTCCAGGCGGCGGGCTGCGCGGGCTGCCACACGCCGACGCTCAAGGGCCGCGGCATCAACGTGCCGCTGTACTCGGACCTCCTCGTCCACGAGATGGGTCCGGGCCTCGCCGACGGCATCGAGGCCGGCACGGCCTCGGGCAGCGAGTGGCGCACCATGCCGTTGTGGCGCTTGTCGGAACGCACCAAGTTCCTGCATGACGCGCGCGCCACCAGCGTCGACGCGGCCATCGCCGCCCACGGTGGTCAGGCTGCGGCCGCCGCCGCCGCCTTCCAGGGGCTCAACGCCTCCGACCGCCAGGCGCTGCTCGACTTCCTCGGCTGCATCTAACTCCCCCCACCACACACCGACAAAAAGCCCCGGGACGGCAGACGCCGTTCCGGGGCTCCTCCAATCGTGCCCCCTCGTGCGCAAGCGACTACCGGGCGACGAGCGCCGCGCTCAGGAAGAACGCGTTGGGAGTGCAATAGTAGGACCGCCACCGGTGGGGGCTGCGGGGGTAACGAGAGGGCGCTCCCGCAGCTGAGCGGCTATTGCATCTGATGCGAGGGAACCAGGCGAATGCGCGGGGGCGATGAGCGGGTCCGTCACAGCGGCGTCGAGGCCCCGCGTCGCCCGCAGCGCGACCTCGAGCGGGCCGATGGAGGCGCACGCCGCCGCCAAGCGGCCGCGACGGCAGAGATCTGTGCTTGCGTACAGGGCCACTTCATAGTCGGCTTCCGACGCCGGGACGGACCCGCTCGTCGCCCCCGCGGCCCCCCCGCCGGCAGTGCCATAAGCCCGCCCGTCCCGCGAAAACGGCTCCGACGACCGCCCGCGACCCTCAGCCGTCGAGCATGCGCGGCTTGGCCGGCAGCTTGCCGAGCACGCGCGTCGCCTCGTCGAGCTTGCGAATGGCGCTGACGCGCACGCGCGAGCCGCTCAAGGTCCACTTGATCGACATCTGCGACTCGAAGCGGATGCGCGCCAGCCCGAGGCAGGCGCGCCCGTCGCTGCGCGTCACCGCCAGCTCGATCTTGTCGCGGTAGTAGGCCATCGGATCCGTGGCCTCGGTGGCGGCGGTGATCTCGGCGACGAGCGACTGGATGTCCTCGCGGCGGGCGTCGTTCTCGACGGTCACCACGATCGCCCCCACCCGCTCCTCGACCTGGATGCGGATCTTGCGCGTGCCGTTGGGCGCCGAGTACTTGATGGCGTTCTCGATGAGCTCGTGCGCCGCGAGCGCGATCTGGCTCCCGAGCATGGCGTCGCCGAGGGTGTGGGTCAACACGTTGAGCAGGTACTCCCGCGTCGTGTTGACCAGCTCCCACGAGGGAGCCATCTGCAGTTTGACGTAGTCGCGCATCAGACCGTCCGTCCCTGATTCGAGGGCGTGGCGGTGTCTCCATTATAGCGGATCACGACGAGCGTTTCATCATCGACCTGCTCGCTGCGGAACTTCGCAACCGCGTCGAGCACATGTGTGCAGATCTCGTCCACGGGCGCACCTCGGCGCGCCTCCACGGCCGTGCACAGGCGGTCCATGCCGAACTGCTCGCCCGCCTTGTCCATGGCCTGGATGAGCCCATCGGTGTAGAGCACCAAAAGGTCGCCCTTGTCGAGCGCGAGCGTCGCGTCCGTGGTGGCGCGGCTGATGTCGGGCACGGCGCCGACCCAGGTGCCCGGAGTGGCGACGCGCTCGCAGGGCCCGCCGGCGGCGCGGCACACGATCATCTCCTCGTGCGCCCCGGCGAACGACAGGGCGCCGCTCTTCTCGTAGCGCAGGAGGGTCAAGGTCACATGCTCGTCCTGCGCCAGGCGCTCATGGATGTTCTCGTACAACACGGTGTTGAGCGCGCACAGAAGCTCGCTCGGCGAGCCGCCCGGCCGGTCCTTGATGAGCGACGCCACGATGCCCTGGATCATCATCATGACCACGCCCGCGGTCAGACCGTGGCCGGCGACGTCACCGATGCCGATCCAGCCGCCGTCCTCGGTGGGCAGGATGTCGTAGTAGTCGCCGCCGACCTCTTCGGCGGGCATCATGCGCGCGGCGATCTCGAGACCGTTGACGCGCGGCGACTTGGGCAGGATCGACATCTGGAGACGGGTGGCGATCTCGAGCTCCTTCTGCAACCGCTGCTGCTCGGCCATGCGATCGCGCGACTGCGACAGCTCCTCGACCATGCGGTTCATGGCGGCGCCGAGCACCTGGGTCTCGCGTGCGCCCGTCGGATCCACCCGGGCCGACAGATCGCCCGAGGAGACGCGCCGGGTGACCGCCACCATCGCGTCGATGGGCTGCGCCAGGCGGCGCGCCACCACGAAGGCGAGGGCCACGGCGAGCAGGCCCGATAGGAACACGACGCCCCACAGGGCGCGGCGGATGCCCGCCTTGGCCGCCAGCGCCCGGTCGACCGAGGCCAGGACCCAGTAGTGCATCGGCTTCTGCGTCTCGTGGCGGCCGGGGAACGGCGCCGCCAACGCCAGGAAGCGCTGCCCGCCGAGCGTCAGCTCCACCGGCGTGGCCGCGGCCGCGGAGGCCGCGGGCAGCGCGCCGCGCAGAAGGGCGCGATCGATCGCCTTGCCGTCGACGCGGGAGGCGGCGATGGGCGCGCCGTCGAGGTCGACGACGATGACGTCGCCCGTCTGATCGGCCACTGTCTGCGCCACGCGATCGTCGAACTGGTAGCCGAGGATCACCAGGCCCACGGTGGTGCTGCCGAAGGCGAGCCGGTGCGCCTGCACCTGGTAGGCGTGGTCGCCGTGGGTCCAGATGCCGAAGCCGTCGCCGGTCTGGAGCGCGGCGGCGACCTCGCGGTTCTTCGCCAGATCGAAGCCGGTGGCGCTCGGATCGGCCACGTCGGCGATGAGGTGGCCCGTGCCGTCGGTGAGCAGGAACAGGTCGCTCTCGATGGCCTTGCGCAGGTCGGCCGCAACGCCGACCACGGTCTCCTGGCTGAGGTCCTGGGTGTCGACGGCGGCCTTGAGGCGCGGCTCGTCGGCCACGGCGCGGCTCTCGGCGCGGAAGAGCGACTCGCGGTAGCGCTGCAGATCCTCGAAGACGCGGCGGCCGCGCTCGATGCGCCCGGCCAGCTCGTCGCGCGCCGCTCCGTCGATGACGCCGCCGACCGCCACCAGGGTTGCCACGATCGTCACGCCTAATAGGGCGATCAACGCCACGACCAACAGGGTTCGAAACCTCATCGCACAGGCTCCAGGGTGACCGTACGGGTTCGCGCGGCGCCGGCGTTTCCCGGCGCCGGCAGCGGGATGCGCGTCTCGAGCAACAGCTCCTCTTCGTCGGCGCCGGCGCCGAGCTCGCTGCGCCAGGCGGCGGGCGCGGCGCGCCACAGAAGTTGGACCAGAAGCACGCGGGCCGACGGCGCCGTCAGATCGAAGCGCTCGTGGCGCGACGTGCCCGGCAGCAGGCGATCGTCGCGCAGAAGGTGCGTGGCGGCGTAGAACGGCTGCTCGCGCCCCGCGTCGTCGGCGAGCACGCGCGCATACTCCCGCTCGGCGCGCGCCTGTTCGTGGCCGGCGCCGTCGAGACCGACGAGGCGCAGCACCACGCGACGCCCGGGCAGCCCGCCCGGCACGGCGTGGCCGGCACCGACGTTGCTCAGGATCGCTTCCACCGTGACATGCTCGGCGGCGCGGGCGACGTCGAGGCGCAGCTTGAGGGCGCGGCGGCGCAGCTTGCCGTCGACGCCGAGGAGGCCGTGGTCATGGGCCAGCGGCCGCGGCGGCTTCCAGCCCCGCGCCACCTCGACGTGTTTGACCCCGGGCATGTGGCACGACTGGCACTCCAGCCCTTCGGCGGCGGCCGGTCCGTCGCGCCACTCCTCGTACTCGGTGAACACCGGCAGCGCCGCCCCACCCGCCAGCGTCCGATAGTAGAGATGGCAGGCGGCGCAGAAGCGCCCCTGGCCGTGCAGCGGCGAGCAGCCCATCTTGTGGAAGTAGTGGTCGCGCGCGTCGCACAGCGGGCCATACTTGGTGTTCTCCCGGCTCTCGAGGGTGAAGCCGGCGCCGCCGCGCGCAGGCTCGACCTGCCGGATCGAATGGCAGGTGTCGCAGTTCACCCCTTCGTGCGCGCCCGGCTCTCCCGCCCCGGCGTGCCCGGCGAAGGGCGCGTGGCAGCGATCGCAGCCCGCGGGCGAGGGCGCCCGCGTACGCATCGCCAGGTACAGCGGCGCCCGGTCGGCGCGCGCGTGTGCGGAGGTGCGCCAGCGCGCCGCGATGAACACGTGGCACTCCTCGCAGCGCAACGCCGACACCACCGGCAAGGGCGCCTCCGCCAGGTCGGGCGGCGGCGCGGCGGCGTCGGGGGACGCCGGCACCGCCGGATGGGCGCACCCGCCGACCATGGTCGCGGCGAGCAGCATCATTCGTACCGGCCGTATGGCGTGCCATCCTTCCGGAGGTGGCGCGGCGTGCCGCTCCCTTCGACCACCTCGAAGCGCACCTCGGCGGTGCCGCCTTCGGCCACGGTGACCGAGCCGCGATAGCCGATGCCGCGCGCGATCCAGCCGACGATGGGGTAGATCCCGGCCGGCACCCCGTCGATGCGGAAGCTGCCGCTGGCATCGGTGACGGCGAACCAGCCGCTGTCGATCACCTTGATCGTGGCCACCATGTCCGGATGGATGTTGCAGTAGACGTCGACGGCCCCGGCCCGATCGAGCGTGACCGTCTTGCTCGTGCCGCTCTTGTAGAGGCCGAGATCGAACTTGGCCGCGCTCGACAGCGAAAACACGTTGTGGAACATCTTGTCGTCGTTGGGGAACTCGACCTGGCCGCCCTTCATGACGACGACCACGCGCGGCACGAACTGCTTGTCCCGCTGCGCCAGCCGCGCCGGCACCTTCGCCCGCGCCGGCGGGGGGCCGGGCACGCCCTCGAGGTAGACGACTACGCCCGCGCGGTCGCGCTTGCTCGAAACCCCGAAGAGGCCCTTCTGCTTGACCACCACGGAGCCGGCCACGCTGCCGCCGCCGGCGAGCGCCACGGACGACGACAGGGTCAAGAGGCCCGCGAGCGCGGCCGCGGCCAGCGTACGGATCGTCTCGGTTCGCCTCATAGCTTCAGCACCAATGAGCTCGTGAAGACGTCATCGGGAAACTGCGGCAGCCGGCCCATCTCGCGCACCATCGTGTACTCGGCCTTGGCGATGACGTGGCTGCCGAGCTCGACGCGCACGCCGCCGGTGAAGCGCAACTCGTCGGTGATGTAGACGAAGCTGTCGCCGTTGCGGTGGAAGGCGTCGCGCCAGTCGAGGCGCACGTAGGGCATGAGCCAGTTCAGCACCCGATAGGCCACCTGGCCGTAGGCGCCCTTGTAGTGCAGGCAGGGGGCGTCGCCGCAGGGGACGAGCAGCGCGCCGTTGGTGCCGTTCTTGCCGGCGGCGCTGCCCGAGACGAGCTCGGCGCGCACGTCGACGCCGCGCATCTCGAAGTGCAGGTCGCCGCCGACGTGCCACTGGTAGACGCTGTCGCTCAGCTGGAAGTCCTGCGCGCCGAAGGCGCCCGAGGCGCCGAGCTCCAGCCCCGCGCCCACGGGCAGCTTGGTCGACAGGCGCGCCGACAGCGTCTTGAAGTCGTTCGTGTCGATCTCGTCCGAGAAGGGGAACTCTTCGACGAAGTTGCTGCCGTTGGTGACGGCGAGAGCCACGTCGAGCAGATCGCCCCAGAAGCGGCCGCGGATCTTGGCGCCGGTGGGACGCCCGCAGGTGTAGCGGCAGATGAGCGAAGGCGTGACCGTGATGCGGTCGGGCGCGTCCTGGCTGCGATACTCGATGCCGAGCGTGGAGTCGATCTTGCCGGCGTAGACGCGGATGTCGGCGCGGTCGGTGGGCAGGGTCCACTCGACGTAGGCCAGCTTGACGTCGACGTAATCGCCGAGGTAGAGGCCGGTCGGATCGGAGACGTCGCGGTTGCGCGGCAAGAAGTCGACCAGGCCGTTGACGGTCAGGCTCGGTCCCAGGTTGCCGAACAGCGCCAGCGACAGCGAGTTGACGATGAACGAGGGCTTGCCGCCGTTCTTGATCGGATCGTAGGTGATCGCGCGCGAGGGGCCGGTGGTGGCCGGCTCGCCGCGCGAGTTGATCGTGGGCGCCAGCGGATCGCCCATGAAGACCCAGGAGTCGGGGACGTCGCTGTACTCGGGGAAGACCAGGTGGCCGGTGTCGGGGCGAATGCCGCTGCCGTCGCCGGTGACGTAGAAGAAGCCGAGGTCGAGGTAGCCGCTGACGCGGCCGCTGACGATCGACGACAGCGCGTCGTGCCGCTGCGACAGGGAGTCGAGGCCCTCGCGCAGCGACCGCACCTCGGCGGCAAGCTGCTGGTTCTGCTGCTCCACCAGGTGCAGCCGCGCCTCCAGGTCGCTCGGCTTCGGCACCAGCGACGGCGCCGCCCCTTCGTCCGCGGATGCGGACGAAGCCGAGGCGACTGCGAGGAGTATCGTCAGCATGACGCGCGCTCGCATCATCGATCGTCGACGGCGACCCTCTCGATCGAGATCTCGCGCACCGAGAAGCAGCGCAAGGCGTGGATGCTGACCTCCTGCCAGTGGAACGCCTTGTTGAGCACGAAGTGGATGGCGTACGGGCTCTCCGCCACGTTGCCGAGCTTGATCCACTTGGCGAAGTACTTGAAGCAGGAGGAGTTCATGAAGCGCAGCCCACGAAAGTCGATGGTCACGGTGCTGCGCCGCTCGGCGACCATCAGCTTGTGGATGTCGTCGAAGAGCGAGGTCAGGAGCCGTCCGGGATCGCGTTGCCCCAAGACGCCCGCAAACTCCACCGCCAGACCCGAGTTGCTTACCGGCCTGGCTGCGATTCGCACGGTCGGATCGTTCACTTCCAGAAGCGCTAGAGCCATCTCGTATCTCTCTCCTGGGGTCTGCCCTACGGGGCCGATGTGTTGACGGTGAGCGCCTGGGGCACGGGATCTCCGAGCAGCGCCGTCGAGAGGAATTCGACGAGGTCCGCCTGCTCCTCGGCCGTCAGGTTGAGCGGCGCCAGCAGCGGATCCACGGTGCCGGTGAACGGCTGAACGCCGCCACCGCCGTTGTAGAAGTTGACCACGTCCGCCAGCGTCGCCATGCTGCCGTCGTGGAAGTAGGGGCCGGTCTTGGCCAGGTGCCGCAGTGACTTGGTGCGGAACCGTCCCTCGTCGTCGGTGCTCTGCATGAGCCCGGCGAACTTGGTCATGCCGGCGGCGGGGTCGTCACTGTATGCGCCGGTGCCGTTGTAGTCGTTGGCCAGGATGAAGGGCACGGCGCTGTAGCGCCCGTCGTCGGTGGCGACCACGTTCGGGCCGGTCTGCGGCACGCCGGTGGCGTGGAAGCTCTGGTCGGTCAGCGTTGGCCCGTTGTGGCAGGACACGCAGGCAGCCTTGCCGATGAACACCTTGAGGCCCCGCTTGGCCGAAGCGCTGAGCGCGCTGTAGTCGCCCGCGATGTAGCGATCGAGCGGCGCGTTGCGGCTGAGGAGCAGGCGCTCGAAGGCCTCGTACGACTTTCCGCAGTTGGCCATGATCGTCTCGACGATCTGCCGATCGGCGGCGGTCATCAGCTCCCACGGGCCGTCGGGGTCGCTGGCGCTCTTCTTCGGCTTGCCCGTCGGGGGAAAGCGGCTGGCGTCGGCCGCGGTCGGATCGAGCGCCGGGTCGAGCGGTGTGGCGAACAGGGCGTTGTAGTCGGTCTTGTACTTGTCGTAGACCATGTGCACGTAGGCGAGGCGCGACGAGCCGGCGTCGGTGGGCGTCTCGGGCGCGTTGGCGCCCTGGCACCATGGCGAGTCCATCTTGCCCGGCCAGGTGAACCACTTGTAGTAGACGGCGTTGACCAGCGACGGCGCGTTGTGGACCGTGTAGTTGACGCCGATCGAAACATTGTTCGGCATCGAGCGCGTGTCCGTGAACCAGTTGCCCGGGTCGTGGCAGCTAACGCAGCCGACCTTGCCGGTATCGCCGACGGCGCCGAGCGCGCCGTTGCTGCCGTCGTCGCCGACGATGAGCGCGCCCGAGTAGCTCTTCTCGAAGAAGAGCCGCTGGCCGAACGTAGCCGCGCTCGCATCATCCGCGAATTTGTTGGTCGGATCGGGATCGGGCATGCCGAGCGGACCGAGTGTCTGGATCTTGGCCCACTCGGCGGCGGTGAAGACGTCGACGACCTGACCCGTCGTTTCGTCGCCGCAGCCGGCCAACAAAACGACGAGCGCCCCCATTGCAATAGTCCCCCTTGTCATTCTCACGGCGGTTCTAACGTACTCCGTCAAAACCGCAGCCGTCAATACAAACGCAGCCCCATCGAATGTTCTGATGCGGCAAATTGTCGCAGCATTTCCGAACCATGATGGAACTGCACGTACTTGCGAATTGCACACGGTGCTGGGGGCGCCAGCCCCGATCCGACTGTCAACTGCGGCGAATTGTCGCAGGCCCTCCTCCAACGGCGTCGTGGGAGGTTCTTGCGGCGCCCCGGTGGGCCTTCACCGGACAGTGGCGGCTCGCGCGATACTCGTCGGGGACCCTGATGCTGGCCCTTCCAGGCTCCGCTCGCCCGCACCGGGCGGCGCGGAGAAGCAGGCGCCCCCACGCGGCATGCCGGTGACTTCGCTTCGACGGTCCTGGCGCACGAGCAACCTCGTCGCCGCCGGGGTACGGGCCCGGCAGCAGGAGGCGCTCGATGTCGCTCAGAAACCGTGCCCGCAAGCGGCAGCAGCAGACCACGCTCACCTATCAGCAGGCGTCAGCGGTTGACTGCTTATGCGCCGCGGTTGCGGTCGGCGTCGGCGTCGGCGTGGCGTTCGTTCCCGTCCGCGTTCAGACTCAGCGGCGATTGCGCTTGACGCCGCCATCGCGCTGGGCCGCGTACTCCTCGTACGTGCCGCGGAAGTCGTGCAGCCCGCGCTCGTCGAACGCGAACAGCCGCGTGGCGAAGCTGCCGATGAGATCGCGGTCGTGCGTCACCACGAACGCCGTGCCCTCGAAGTGCGAAAGCGCGTCGCCGAGCGCCACGATCGACTCGAGGTCGAGATGGTTGGTCGGCTCGTCGAGCACCAGCACGTTGTCCTTGGTCAGCATCAGCTTGGCGAAGAGCAGCCGCACCGCCTCGCCGCCCGAGAGCGCCGCCGTCGGCTTTTGCCCCTCTTCGCCCTTGAACAGCATCTTGCCGAGCAGGCCGCGAATGTCCTGCACGTAGGCCCGCTCGTCGAACGAGTGCAGATACTGATCGACGGTGGTGTCCTTGGGAATGCTGTCGCCGTGATCCTGCGCGACGTACCCGATTGACACTTCGTGGCCCCACTCGATCGTGCCCGCGTCGGGCGCGAGCTCGCCGACGAGCATCCGACAGAGCGTGGTCTTGCCGACGCCGTTGTGGCCGATGATGGCGACCTTTTCGCCCTTGCTCACGAGCGCGTGGAAGTCGCGGCACACCTGGAGACTCGGCCAGCTCTTGGTCAGTCCATCGAGCGTCAGCGTCTGCTTGCCCGAGGGACGTTTCACCAGAAACTGGATGAACGGCCGCTCGATGTTCGACTTCTTCAAGTCCGCGACCTGCAGCTTCTCGATCTCCTTCTTGCGACTCTGCACCTGCGAGGCGCGCGTACCGGCGCCGAAGCGGGCGACGAAGTCCTGGAGCTGGGCGATCTTCTTCCGGCGATCGTCGTTCTCCGCCTCGACGCGGCCACGCACCTGGCTCTTGGCGAGCACCATGTCGTCGTAGTCGCCGGTGTACGTGATGATCGTGTTGTAGTCGATGTCGGCGATGTGCGTGCAGATGGCGTTGAGGAAGTGGCGATCGTGCGAGATGGTCACCAGCACGCCCTCGTACTCGCACAAGAAACCTTCGAGCCAGCGGATCGAGTCGAGGTCGAGGTTGTTGGTCGGCTCGTCGAGCAGCAGCACGTCGGGCTTGCCGAACAGCGCCTGCGCCAGGAGCACGCGCAGCGCAGGCCGCCTGCCAGCTCGCGCATCGGTCCATCGAAGCCGTCGGCGGGGATGCCGAGACCCGCGAGCAGCGTGGCCGCGTCCGACTCGGCGCTGTAGCCGTCCTCCTCGGCGATGACGCACTCGAGCTCGCCGAGGCGATGCCCGTCCTCATCGCTGATGTTCGGCAGGGCGAGGATCTCTTCCTTCTCCGTGGTCGCCGCCCACAGCCGCTTGGCGCCGCGCAAGACGACGTCGAGCACGCGCACGTCCTCGTAGCCGAACTGATCCTGACGCAGGACCGACGTCTTCTCGGGGCGCGCGACGCTGCCGGTGTCGGGATCGAGATCGCCGGCGAGGATCTTCATGAACGTCGACTTGCCGGCGCCGTTGGGTCCGGTGAGGCCGTAGCGTTTGCCGGCCGTGAGGTTGACGGTGACGTCCTCGAACAGCTTCTTGGACCCGTACGATTTGGTGACGAGGCTGACCTGCAAGTTGGCCATTGGGGAGCGCTTATATACCCGGCTGCGCGCGCCGCGACTACAGGAATGAGCGGTGACGACGGCCGCCGACGCCGAGCGCTATTTCTTCGCCTGCTTTTCCTTCTTCTTTTTCTGCTTCTCCGCCGTCGTCAGCTTTTGCTTGTTGTTCTTGCTCTGCTTGACTTGTCCCTTGGCCATTGGTCGCCTCCGCGCTCCAATCTAGGCCATACTGCTGCATGGCGCAAAGCATCCGCGTTCAAATGCTCGACAAAACTCTCGTCCGCAAAGACGAGACACCGGAGGCGAAGCGCACGGCGTTGCGTGACGCGCTGCCGATCGAGGGCGAAAAGGAGCTCACACCGCCGTTCGAGGCGCCGGCGCGCGGTGCGATCGTCACCTCCGGCTCGCCATCGCCCATGACGGTACCTCGCTGCGCTGACTGCGGCGCGACGCTACCGTCGGCGCAGCGGCGCGAGCTGCGCTGCGCCGAGTGCGCTGCTGACGGCGTCTGACGATTGCCGTCCTTCAAGATCTGGATCGACGGCGATGCCATGCCGGGCGAGGTCAAAGAGATCATTCTGCGTGCCGCGCAGCGCCTCAAGGTGCCCACGATCCTGGTGGCGAACAAGAACGTCCACGTCGGCAACAGCGCGTTCGTCTCGTTCGTGCGCGTCACCAAGGGTGCCGACGTCGCCGACGCCCACATCGTGGACGCAAGCGCGGCGGGGGACTTCTGTGTCACTGCCGACATTCCACTCGCTGCGCTGTTGGTCGAAAAAGGGCTCATGGTGATCGACCCGCGTGGCGATTTGTACTCCACGGAAACCATCGGCGAGCGACTCGCGATGCGTGACTTCATGGCAGGCCTACGTGAGGCAGGCGTGCAGACAAGCGGTCCGCCGCCCTTCGACGCCAAGGCAAAACAGAAGTTCGCCGCACGCTTCGACCATTTGATTACCAAAGCGCTGCGCGATCCAAAATACTGAACCTGATGTTGGTGTTGCAGACATCGAGCAGCCCTCGCACGCGCTCTGCCAACTTCGCGTTTCGCGCGAACGAGATCGAGCGCCGCGCACACTACCGCGCGCCGAGCGATGGGCCGGGCAGCTTGCCCGCCTTCGGCGGCGGCTGCGAGGGCTGCAGCCAGCCGCCGCCGAGCGCCCGATAGAGCTGCGCCGTCGCGGCGAACTGCGCGCCGATGGTCTGCGCCAGCTGCAGCTGCGCCGCGAACAGGTTCTGCTCCGCCTGTACGACATCGAGGTAGCTCGACACGCCGGCGCGATAACGATCGGTCGCCAGCTTCACGGTCTCGCCGCTGGCGCGCACCGAGTCCTCGAGCCGCGCGCGCTGCTCGCGCAAGGTCCGGATGGCGACGAGCGCGTTGGCGACATCGCCGAGCGCCACCAGCACCGCACGTCGATACTCGATCGCCGCCGCGCGCCAGCTCGCCTGCTGGCCCCGCCACGCGTGCACCAGCTGCGCGCCGCCGAGGAGCGGCGCCAACCAGCCGACCACCAGCCCGACGCCGAACGTGAGCGCGCCGCTTCCGAACAGCGTCGCCAGGCTGGTCGACTCGACGCCGCCCGATGTGTTGAAGGTCAGCTGCGGAAACAGGGCCGCGAACGCCGCGCCGACCTGCGCGTTGGCCGAGACGACGCGTGCCTCCGCCTCGCGCACGTCGGGACGCCGCTCGAGCAACGCCGACGGCACGCCGGGCGACAGCTCGGACGGCGGCGCCGTGCGCGTCAGATAGTCCGCGGTGCGCGCGATCGGGCCGGGCGGGCGGCCCACGAGGAATGCGAGCTGGTTCTCCTGCTGCGCGATCTGCCGCTCGAGCGCCGGAATCGTCGCCAGCGCGTTGGCGAGCAGCGCCTCCTCCGACGCGGTCTGCAGCCGATCACCGACGCCGCCGCGCTCGCGCTCGGCGAACAGCGCCAGCGTCTGGCGCCGCGACTCGACGGTGCGCCGCGACACCTCGAGCTGCAGGTCGAGTGCCACCAGATTGAAGTAGCCCTGCGCAACGTCGCCCACGATCGAGACGATCACGCCGCGAGCGTTCTCTTCGGTGGCGAGCGCTTCGGCGAGCGCCGACTGCCGCAGCCGGCGCAACCGCCCCCACAGATCGAGCTCCCACGACAGCGAGCCGGTCAGCGTGTAAGTAGCGTACCGCTCGTTGCCGAGCGGGAACGGGGCCATCGAGGCCTGACTCGCCGGGATCACCGCCGACAGCGGCGAGAACACCTGCTGATAGGAGGGGCCGCCGGTCACGCCGAGCGACGGGCAGCAGCTGGTCGGTGCGGATCTTGGCGTTGTAGCGAGCGACCTCGACGCGGGCGAAGGCGTCGGCGAGATCGACGTTGTTGGCCAGCGCCTCGCGCAAGAGCGCGCCGAGCGCCGGATCGTGGAATACGTTCCACCACGGCAGATCGGCGAACGACTCCGCCCTGGCCATCGCCTGATCGCGAAAGGTGGCGGTCATCGGCACCGCCGGGCGCTTGTAGCCGGGGCCGAGCGCGCAGCCCGCCAGGGCGAGGACCAGCGGCAGCGCCTTCGAGCTCATGCCGGCTCTACATCGTGCGGCGGCGAAGGGCTGGTCTTGGGCGCCAGCGCCTTCGGTGCGCGACCACGCTCGCGCCGCATGCGCGCTCGCCGCACCAGTCGCTCGACGATGGCGAACAGCGCGGGAACGAGGAAGACGCCGAACAGCGTGGCGACGAGCAGCCCGACGATGACCGCGCTGCCGAGCTCCTGTCGCGACGTGCCGCCCGCTCCGGCAGCCGACCACAGCGGCAGCATACCGAGGATGAAAGCGAACGAGGTCATCAGGATCGGCCGCAGCCGCAGCCGCGCGCCCGCCAGCGCCGCCTCGGCGACCGAATGCGTCTGCCCACTGTCGAGCTGCGCGCGCGCGAACTCGACGATGAGGATCGCGTTCTTGGCGGCCAGCCCGACCAGCATGATGAGCCCGATCTGGCCGTAGACGTCGAACTGCATGCGTCTGAGGAGCAGACCGAGCAGCGCGCCGAACAGCGCCACCGGCGTCGATAAGAGGACGCTGAACGGCAGCGACCAGCTCTCGTATAACGCTGCCAGGATCAGGAACACGAGCAGGATCGACAGCGCGAGCACCCCGCCGATCCCGCCCGAGCGGCGCTCCTGGTACGACATCCCGGACCAGCCGAGCGTGTAGCCCGACGGCAGCGTCTGGCGCGCGACCTCCTCGAGCGCCGCCATCGCTTGTCCCGACGCTGTAGCCTGGCGTCGTCGCGCCGGTGATCTCGGCCGAGCGGAACAGGTTGAAGCGCGTCGTGAACAGCGGCCCCGATGACCGGCACGATCTGGACGACCGCGCGAGAGCGGCACCATCGTGCCGTTGCGCCGTTGCGCACGTAGAAGCGGTCGATATCTCTCGGGCCGCGTGCGGAACTGCCCCTCGGCCTCGAGGTAGACGCGCCACACGCGCCCGAATCGGTTGAAGTCGTTGACGTAGTTCCCGCCCATGAACGCGGACAGCGTCGCGTACACGTCGGCGAGGTCGACGCCCTCCTTGAGGACGAGCGCGCGGTCGACGCGCGCGAACAGCTGCGGCACCGTCGCGCGGAACGCGTTGTTGAGGCGCATCAGCTCGGGCCGCTTCGCCGCGGCGGCGACGAAGCGATCGGACGTACCCGGGCGAGATCCTCGGGCGCGCCGCCGGTCCGATCCTCGAGCATCGCGTCGAAGCCGCCCGACGTGCCGACGCCGAGGATCGCCGGTGGCGGAAAGACGAACGCGCGCGCCTCGGGCAGTCGCGACAGCTCGGCGTTGAGCCGCTGCGCCACCACCGCGGCGGTGAGCGCTCTCCTCCGCTCGCTCCACGGCTTGAGGTTGATGAACAGGAGCCCGGTGTTCGTCGCCGCGCTCTGGGTGAGGATGCTGAACCCCGAAATGGTGGTGTACGTCTCGATGCCTTCGGTCCTCGCCAGCACCTTCTCGATCGCGCGCATGGCCCGGTCGGTGCGCTGCAGCGACGCCGCGTCGGGCAGCTGCACGTTGCCGTACATGAAGCCCTGGTCCTCTTCGGGCAGGAAGCCGGTCGGCAATCTGCGCCCCGAGAAGATCGCGGCGACGGCGAACAGGAGCAGCATCGCGGCGGCGATGGACGTCTTGCGCACGAGAATGCCGGTCCAGCCGACGTAGTGATCGGTCGTCCAGCCGAAGGCGCGGTTGAACTTGCGGAAGAACCACGCGACGGGGCCGCGCTTTGCTCCCTTCGCCGGGCGCAGGATCAGCGCGCCAGCGCCGGGCTCAGGCTGAGCGCGTTGAACGCCGAGATGATGACCGAGATCGCGATCGTCAGCGCGAACTGCTGGAACAGCCGCCCCTTGATCCCCACCACGAACGCCACCGGAATGAACACCGAAGACAGCACCAGCGCGATGCCGACGACCGGCCCCGAGACCTCGCGCATCGCCGCCAGCGTCGCCTCGCGCGGCGACAGGCGCTCTTCGATGTGGTGCTGCACCGCCTCGACGACGACGATGGCATCGTCGACGACCAGACCGATGGCCAGCACCAGGCCGAAGAGCGACAGCGTATTGATGCGTGAAGCCGAACAGCGGAAACAAGATGAACGCGCCGATCAGCGACACCGGCACGGCGAACAGCGGGATCACCGTCGCGCGCAGCTCTGCAGGAAGATGAAGACGACCACGATGACGAGCGCGAGCGCCTCGACGAGCGTGATGACGATCTCCCGGATGCCCTCCGACACCGGCAGCGTGCTGTCGATGCCCACGCCGTAGGTGATGTCTGCCGGGAAGCGCTTGCCGGCCTCGGCCATGACGGCGTTCACCCGCTTCACCGTGTCGAGCGCGTTGGCGCCGGGGAGCTGGTAGACGGCGATGACTGCCGCGTTCTTCCCCTTGAACCGGCCGATCTGGGTGTAGTTCTCGGTGCCGAGCTCGATGCGCCCGACGTCCTTGAGGCGCAGGAACGATCCGTCGGGGTTGGCGCGCACGATGATGTTGCCGAACTCCTTCACCGTCGACAAACGTCCCTGGGCGCGGATGGTGTAGGTGAACACCTGGCCGGGCGGGACCGGCTCGCCGCCGATCTGCCCGGCGGGGTTGATCGTGCTCTGCGCGCTGCACCGCGCGCTGCAGATCGGCGATGGTGAGGCCGAGGTTCGCGAGCACGTCGGGGTTGACCCAGATGCGCATCGAGTAGCTGGCGGCGCCGAACACCACCACGTCACCGACGCCGGGCTGGCGCAGCAACTCGTCGACGATGTTGATGGTGGCATAGTTGGCGAGGAAGCGATTGTCGTACGCTGCCGTGCGGCGAATAGAGGCCATAGGCGATGCAGCGGCGAGGCGAACCGCTTCTTCACCGTGAGGCCGTAGCGCGACACCGACGGCGGCAGCCGCGCCTGCGCCTGCGCGACGCGATTCTGCACCAGCACCTGAGCGATGTCGGGGTTCATGCCGACCTCGAACGACACGTTCAGCGTCATGGAGCCGTCGTTGGCGTTGGTCGACTGCATGTAGATCATCCGGTCGACGCCGTTGACCTGCTGCTCGATCGGCGTCGCCACCGACTCCTCGACGCTGACGGCGTCGGCGCCGACGTAGGTCGCCGACACCTGCACCTGCGGCGGCGTGATGTCTGGAAACTTCTCGATGGGCAGGCCGCGCATGAGTACCAGGCCGGCGATGACCAGCACGATCGAGATCACGATCGCCACCGTCGGGCGCCGCACGAAGAAGGCGGCCATCACTCGCCTCCGTCGACGGCGGCCACTTCACCTCCATCGGGCGCCGCTGTTGGCGGCGTCCACGGCTGCGGCTGCACCTGCATGCCCGGCTGGACGTTCTGTTGCCCCTCGACGATAACGCGCTCGCCGGCGCGCAGCCCGTCGAGGACGAGGTAGTCGTGATTCATCAGCCGCCCGAGCTTGGCCACGCGAACGTCGACGCGATTCTGCGCATCGACGACCGCGACACGTGTCTGCCCTTGAATCTGCTGCACCGCCATCTCCGGTAGCATCACCGTCGGCGCCTCGCGCTGGAGGTGCAGCCGCACCTTGGCGAACAGCCCGGGGCGCAGCACCTTGCCGGGATTGGGAAACAGGGCCTGAATGGTGAGCGTTCCCGTCTGTGGGTTGATCTCGCGGTTCACGATCACGCGACGCGCGCTGTACGGATGCACCTTGTTGTTGATGAGCACGAGCTCGAGCCAGCGCGTATTGGCGTATTGCGGCTCGTTCGCGTGGTTGATGATGGCGGCGTCCTGCAGGTACTCCTGCTCGCTGATGTTGACCGACGCACGAATCGGATCGAGCGTCGACACGACCGTGAGCACCTGATTCGAGTCGACGAGGTTGCCGACACGGACGCGGGCGATGCCGGCGACGCCGTCGATGAGCGAGCGCACGCGCGTCCACTCGCGGTTGAGCTCCGCCTGATGAAGGCTGCCGCGCATGGCCTCGACGGTCGCCGCCGACGCACGCACCGCCGCCCGCGCGTCGTCGAGCTGCTCCTTCGGGATGGCGTGCTCGGCGGCGAGCGGCGCATAGCGGGTGACATCGAGGCGGTTCTTGCCCAGCTGCGCCTGGGCGCTCTCCAGATCGCCGCGCGCTTTTTCGAGCGCGGCAACGAACGGACGCTCGTCGATGGTGAAGAGCAGCGCGCCGGTCTTGACCGCGCTGCCTTCCTGGTAGTCGACCGAAACGATGTAGCCGGCGACGTGCGGGCGAATCTCGGCGGTGACCGCTCCGTCGAGCGTGGCCAGCCACTCGCGCACCTGCTCGACGGGCCGCACCTCCAGCGTCGCCACGCGCACCACCGGCGGAGGCGGCGGCTTGGCCGGCGGCGGCTTCGAGCAGGCGGCCAAAATGGCGACGACGAGGGCCGTACGGATCTCCCGTGCCACGTCCGCCTCCAGGTCAGCCGATCGACGCAGGCGTTGTTGGCCGCGACGACCGGACGGCAATCGGGCCAGCGCCCTATGGGCGCGCGCTCAGCCCTGGTCGGGCAGCGACAGAGGACATGCAGCCGCTCGCCATAGCAGTTGACCGGCAGACTCGGTTGCCCGCTCCGTACCGGCGCGCGATTACTTTTCCCAGGGCTGGACGCCTGCGACCTGCCTCGTGCTGACGTTGACGCGGTTGAACAAGTTGACCGTGCCGATTGCAAGGACCAGCGCGGCGAGCGTCCGCTCGTCGAAGTGGCGCGCGGCGGCGTTCCAGATCGCATCGGGCACGGGGTCCGCTTGATCGCTCAGCCGGGTGACGGCCTCCGCCAGCGCCAGCGCGGCGCGCTCGGCGTCCGTGAAATAGGGCGCTTCGCGCCAGGCCGCTACGGTGAGGAGCCGCTCGTCCGTCTCGCCGGCCTTCTTCAGTTGTCGCGCACCACTGTCGACGCAGACGCTGCAGCCGTTGATCTGGCTCGCTCGCAGGTGAACCAGGCCGAGGGTCCTCGCCGGGACGACGCTCTCTGCAACCTTCCAGAGCGCCTGTATCGGCTGCACCGCTTCAGGGACGATCATCGCGGAATTCTTCATTCGAGCTTGCATGCTGGGCCTCCTTGTCACATCGGTGATGGTTCATCCGTCAGTGCTATGACGGAACGAGCGCGAGGAATGTGACCGTGGACGAGCTGGCCGGACGATTCGAGGAAAACCGAACGCACCTGCGGGCCGTGGCCTATCGGATGCTCGGCTCGGTTAGCGAAGCCGAGGACGCAGTCCAGGAAGCCTGGCTACGATTCAGCCGCTCCGATACCCGCGACGTCGAGAACGTGAGCGGGTGGCTGACGACGGTTGTGGCCCGCGTGTGTCTCGACTTCCTGCGCTCCCGCAAGTCCCGGCGCGAGGAGCCGCTCGGCGTCCACCTCCCCAACGCAGTCGACGAGAATCGTTCCGGGCCCGATCGCGAGGCGCTGTTGGCTGATTCGATTGGCCCGGCGCTGCTGATCGTGCTCGACACGCTCGCGCCCGCCGAGCGCGTCGCCTTCGTGTTGCACGATCTCTTCGCGATACCCTTCGACGAGATCGCTGCCATCGTGGGGCGCTCCCCGGCTGCGACGAGGCAGCTCGCGAGTCGCGCACGGCGCCGCGTACAGGGCGGCGCCGCCGCTCCCGACGCCGATCGCGATCGACAGCGAGAGGCCGTCGGCGCCTTTCTCGCTGCTTCCCGAGGCGGAGATTTCGAAGCGTTGCTTGCATTGTTGGATCCCGATGTGGTCCTTCGAGCCGACGACCTGGCGGTGCGGGTCGCCGCGGCCAACCAGTCTCGCGGAGCGCCCCTGCTCGCCAAGGAGGTCCACGGAGCCCGCGCCGTCGCCGAGACGTTCAAGGGGCGTGCGCGAGGCGCGAAGCCGGCGCTCATCGACGGCGCTGCGGGGGCTGCGTGGGTTCAGGGAGAACAGACGCGCGCTGTCTTCGTATTCACGGTCCAGAACGGGAGCATCGTGGAGATCGACTTGTTCATGGACCCGGCGCGACTCGGCCAGCTCGACGTACTGCTCGATCGCTCGCCAGCGCCCCCGATTCGTGGTCTCTAGATTAGAAAGGACCGGCCACGTGTCGATCTCGCGCGACCTCTTCGAAGGGAACGTCAGCCGACCGCGATCCTCATGCCCGAGCGTTCCGAGTTGTTCGCGCTGTTCTCGATGGTGTATCGCGATTTCTGGAACACGGTCTACGCCACAACCGACGAATAGAGCGCCCCAAAGAATGGCGCTTCAGCCCCGTCGTTGACGTCGGCGGATCTCGAGCGCGCCTGCGCTGAGGGCGAAGAGCCCGGCAGCGAGCGCCACCCATGTTGCGCCTTCACGCTCTGACAATCCGAGGTTCGCCACCGGATTCGATGTGGGTGATATCCGGACGCCCACGTCGGAATTGCGGCTATCATCGGCTGTTTCCATGGCCCCGGGCGGCGCACTGCGAACGATCGGCCGCATGGCGCTGTTGTTTGGCGCATACTTCGCCACCGCACGGCTGGGCCTGATGTTCGAGCCGGTCGCCGGCGTCGCCACACCCGTATGGCCTCCGACGGGGCTCTCCCTCGCGGTCCTCTGGCTCTTCGGTGCCGAGCTGTGGCCCGCGGTCGGTCTGGCGGCGTTCGCCGTCAACGCGCTCGTTGGCGTTCCGCTCGTGACCGCGCTCGGAATAGGCGCGGGCAACACGCTCGAAGCCCTCGTGGGCGTCTACTGCCTTCGTCGCACCCGCGTTCACCCGGCGCTCGATCGGGCTCGCGACGCGATTCTGCTGGTCGTTTTGGCCGCACTCGTCAGTACGACGATCTCCGCCAGCTTCGGAGCGGCCAGTCTGTGGATCGGCCATGTCCCTTCCGACCTGCCGCTGGTGTGGCGAACCTGGTGGCTCGGCGACGTCATGGGCGACATCCTGGTCGCGCCTCCGCTGCTGGCGTGGGCGCGACCGACCCGCGCCGCACCCGGCCGTGCCGCCGAAGGGATCGCGCTGACGCTGGCGCAGGCCCTGATCGTCGCCCTGGTGTTCGTGCGCGGGACCGCAGGAGCGGCGTTCGCGCGGACCTACCTCCTTTTCCCCGGTCTCATCTGGGCGGCGCGCCGCTTCGGGCAGCGCGGGTCCACCACCGTCATGCTCGTGACTGCCATCGTCGCCGTCGGGGGCACCGCGCTCGGACATGGGCCGTTCGGCGGAGGCGCGCGCCTGCAGAACCTTCTGGCGCTCCAAGCGTTCCTCGGCGTCGTCGCCGTCACCCTCCTACTGCTGGGCGCGACGGTCGAGGAGCGCAGCCTCGCGGTCAGTCGGCGCGAGCAGGTCCTCGAGGTCGTGTCCCACGACCTGCGCAACCCGCTGAGCTCGATCATGATGAACGGCGCCTATCTGCTCGCGCATCCCGATTCGGACCCGGCGCGTGCCCGCCAGCAGCTCGAGATCATCGTCAACGCGGCGCAGCGGATGAATCGCCTCGTCGGCGATCTGCGCGACGCCGTCCAGATCGAGACGGGCGAGCTGCCCCTCACCATCAAGACGCAGTCGCTCGACGCGCTGATCGGGGCGGCCCTGCAGATCTTGCAGCCAACCGCGCAGCAGCGCGGGCAGCGCATCGAAGTCGAGCTCGCTTTCGACGCGCAGGTTCGCTGCGACGGAGACCGCATCGCGCAGGTCCTCCAGAACCTGCTCGGCAACGCCATCAAGTTCACGCCGGAGGGCGGCACGATCCGTGTGCGCGCGTCGCGGACCGACGGTTTTCTGTGCATCGACGTCGACGACAGCGGGCCCGGGATCCCCGAAGCCCAGCGCACGCGCGTCTTCGACCGCTACTGGAGAGCGAACCGTGCGGAGGGGCAGGGCCTGGGGCTCGGCCTCTACATCGCAAAGGAGATCGTCCGCGCCCACGGCGGCAAGATCTGGGTCGCCGACAAGGAAGGTACCGGCTGCCTTGTCCGCTTCACCCTTCCCGCGGCGTGAGCGCTCAGCTCTCGTCGTCGTCGCGGCTGCGGATCTTGTGGGCGCGCAGCTTCTCCCACAGGTTCTTGCGCGAGATGCCCAGGAGCTCGGCCGTGCGCGACTTCTTGCCGCCCGCCAGCGCCAGAGCCTGCTCGAGATAGTCCCGCTCCCAGCGCAAGAACGCCGCCGCCAGCGGCTGGAACTGCGCGACATCGGGCACCGGATGCGGCTTGTCGTCCAGCATGTCGGAGGGCAGGTGCTCCACGTCGATGCACTCGCGCCGCGAGAGCACCACTGCGCGCTCGAGCGCGTGGCCGAGCTCGCGCACGTTGCCGGGAAACGGATGCGACGAGAGCACCCTCCAGGCGCGCGCCGACATGCGTGGCGGCTCCTCCCCCATCGGGCACAAGCGCGAGAAGAAATGCTCGAGCAGGAGCGGCAAATCCCCGCGCCGCTCCCGGAGCGGCGGGATGTGCAGATCGAGCACGTTGAGCCGATAGTAGAGATCCTCGCGGAACCGGCCCTCGCGCACGCGCGCCCGCAGATCCTGGTGCGTGGCCGAGAGGATGCGCACGTCGACGCGCACCGGCCTGTCCGCGCCGAGCGGATCGATCTCGCCCTCCTGCAGGACGCGCAGCAGCTTGGTCTGCGCGGCGGGCGAAATCTCGGCGACCTCGTCGAGCAGCAGCGTGCCGCCGTCGGCGAGCTTGAAGCGCCCGTCCCGCCGGCGCAGCGCTCCGGTGAAGGCGCCGCGCTCGTGGCCGAACAGCTCGGCCTCGAGCAAGGTGTCGGGCACCGACGCGCAGTTCACCGCGACGAAGGGTCCGCGGCTGCGTGGCCCCCGATCATGCAGCTCGCGCGCCACCAGCTCCTTGCCGGTACCGCTCTCACCGATGATCAGGACCGGCGCGTCGCTGTGCGCGATGGTGTCGAGCTGCTCCTGCAGCCGGGCCATCGCCGGAGAGCGCCCGACGATCGCCGAGGAGCCGCCCAGAAGGTGCAGCTGTCGGCGCGCCTTGATCCGATCGCGCTCGAGCGCGCGCTCCTCCTGGATGCGCGTGATGAGGCGTTGGGTCAGGTCGTCCATATCGAGCGGTTTGGTCACATAGTCGTAAACGCCCTCGCGCAGGGCCTCTTTGGCGTCCTGCACGCGGCCGAAGGCAGTCATCACGATCACGGCAGTGCTCGGGGTTTCGCGGCGGATCCGCTGCAGGAGCGTGAACCCGTCAATCTTGGGCAGCCGGATGTCGCAGAACACCACGTCGAACACCCGTTCGGAGAGCAGGACCATGGCCTGCGCGCCGTCACTGGCTTCGACGACGCGGTGCCCCACGTCGGCCAGTGGGAAGGCGATCCCGGTGCGCACGCCAGGCTCGTCATCCACTACCAGGATGTCGAGCGCCTCGCGTGAAACCGCGAATCCCATTGGAGCCAGGGTGTCAGGGCCTGCGGCGATTTTCAACCCTCCCATCGACCCGTAACCATTCATACTCTTCGCGCGTGTCGCGTAGTTCCAGGCAATGTGGATTTGGTGAGCGCGTGTCATGCTTACCGGAGCGGGCACCGAACGGTAACGCTGGCGCCCAGGGGATGCACGAGGCGGTAACATCGCAGCGGCGCGGCTCCGCTCAAACATAGGAATTCTCGCGGCCGCGCCCGTGGCACGCCTCGTGATGAGGCGTCCCAGCATGTCTCCCGCAACCATCCTCGTCGTGGACGATGACCCGGACGTGGCCGCCGGCCTGGCGCTGGAGCTCGAGGCGCCGGGTCGCAACATCTATGCCTTCTCCGATCCGCTGCAGGCGCTCGCCGCGCTCCCGGTGATTCGCGTCGATCTGTTGATCACGGACCTGTCCATGCCGTGGGCCGACGGCCAGCGGCTCATCGCCGCCGCCCGGGCGCGAAAGCCCGAAGCGGGCATCCTCATCATCTCCGGTCTCGAGCGCGCCGAAGAGGTGGCTCGCCGCGAGGGGCTGATGGTCCTGCGCAAACCGTTCGACCTCGAAGCGCTCGAGCGCGCGGTCGGCAAGCGGCTCGCCGGTGAGTGATTCTGCGGGGTGCGAGATCCTGCTCGTCGAGGATGACCAGGACATCCGCGATTCCCTGGTCCTCATCCTCTCGCAGGAGGGCTACTCGGTCACGCCGGCCGCCACCGGCGTCGAAGCGCTCGTGCGGCTCGAAGACGGCTGCCACCCGCGGCTGATCCTGCTCGACCTGATGATGCCGGAGATGGACGGCGCCGAGCTGCTCAAGGTGCTCGGCGGCCGGGCGGAGCACTCCGCCACTCCGGTGGTGGTCATCACCGCGTCGACGACGGCGCAGCCGCCTCGCGGGGCCGCCGCCATCCTGCGTAAACCCCTCCTACTCGAGCAGCTCCTCGACGTGGTGGAACAATTCAAACGAAAGGCGGACAGGGCATGAGGAATGAGCCGCGCAACGGCAAGAGCGCGACCAAGCGGGCCCTCATGGCCAGTCAGGCGCTGCCGGAGGTGCTGCATCCACGGACGCTGCTGACGACTCTGCGCGCCCTGAAGCGGGGCGACTTCTCGGTGCGTCTGCCGGTGGACCAGACCGGAATCGCCGGGGAGCTCGCGCAGGCGATGAACGACGTCATGGAGCTCAACGAGCGCATGGCCGGGGAGCTCGCGCGCATCAACACCGTCGTAGGCAAGGAGGGCAAGCTGCACCAACGCGCGTCGCTCGGGGCCGTCGGCGGCGGCTGGGCGTCGTGCATCGAGTCGGTCAACGGGCTGATCGCCGACCTCGTGCAGCCCACCACCGAGGTCGGGCGCGTGATCGGCGCGGTCGCGTCGGGCGATCTGTCGCAGAAGATGACGCTGGAGATCGACGAACGTTCGCTCCGCGGCGAGTTCCTGCGCACCGCCCGGGTGGTCAACGGCATGGTCGAGCAGCTCGCCTCGTTCGCCTCCGAGGTCACGCGCGTGGCGCGGGAGGTCGGCACCGAGGGCAAGCTCGGTGGCCAGGCGCAGGTCAAGGGCGTCGCCGGCACCTGGAAGGACCTCACCGACAACGTCAACCTGATGGCCGGCAACCTGACCGCGCAGGTGCGCAACATCGCCGAGGTCACCACCGCCGTCGCCAAGGGCGATCTGTCGAAGAAGATCACCGTCGACGTCAAGGGCGAGATCCTGCAGCTCAAGAACACCATCAACACGATGGTCGATCAGCTCAACTCGTTCGCCTCCGAGGTCACGCGCGTGGCCCGCGAGGTCGGCACCGAGGGCAAGCTCGGCGGCCAGGCCCAGGTCAAGGGCGTCGCCGGCACCTGGAAGGACCTCACCGACAACGTCAACTCGATGGCGTCGAACCTCACCGCGCAGGTGCGCAACATCGCCGAGGTCACCACCGCCGTCGCCAAGGGCGACCTGTCGAAGAAGATCACCGTCGACGTCAAGGGCGAGATCCTCCAGCTCAAGAACACCATCAACACCATGGTCGATCAGCTCAACGCCTTCGCCTCCGAGGTCACGCGCGTCGCCCGCGAGGTCGGCACCGAGGGCAAGCTCGGCGGTCAGGCCGAGGTGCCGGGCGTCGGCGGCACCTGGAAGGATCTCACCGACAACGTCAACTCGATGGCGTCGCAACCTGACCGCGCAGGTGCGCAACATCGCCGAGGTGACGACCGCCGTCGCGCAGGGTGACCTGTCGAAGAAGATCACCGTCGACGTCAAGGGCGAGATCCTCGCAGCTCAAGAACACCATCAACACCATGGTCGATCAGCTCAACGCCTTCGCCTCCGAGGTCACGCGCGTGGCCCGCGAGGTCGGCACCGAAGGCAAGCTCGGCGGCCAGGCGGAGGTGCCGGGCGTCGGCGGCACCTGGAAGGACCTGACCGACAACGTCAACTTCGATGGCGTCGAACCTGACCGCGCAGGTGCGCAACATCGCCGAGGTGACCACCGCGGTCGCCCGCGGCGACCTGTCGAAGAAGATCACCGTCGACGTCAAGGGCGAGATCCTGCAGCTCAAGAACACCATCAACACGATGGTCGATCAGCTCAACTCCTTCGCCTCCGAGGTCACGCGCGTCGCCCGCGAGGTCGGCACCGAAGGCAAGCTCGGCGGCCAGGCGCGAGGTGCGAGGGCGTCGGCGGCACCTGGAAGGATCTCACCGACAACGTCAACTCGATGGCGGTCCAACCTGACGGCGCAGGTGCGCAACATCGCCGACGTCACGACCGCCGTCGCCCGCGGGCGACCTCTCGAAGAAGATCACCGTCGACGTGCCGGCGAGATCCTCGAGCTCAAGAACACCATCAACACGATGGTCGATCAGCTGCGCTCCTTCGCCGCCGAGGTGACCCGCGTCGCGCGCGAGGTCGGCACCGAGGGCAAGCTCGGCGGTCAGGCGGTCGTGCGCGGCGTCGCCGGCACCTGGAAGGACCTCACCGACAACGTCAACTTCATGGCCGGCAACCTGACCGGCGCAGGTGCGCAACATCGCCGACGTCACCACCGCCGTCGCCAACGGCGACCTCTCGCAGAAGATCACCGTCGACGTCAAGGGCGAGATCCTCGAGCTCAAGAACACCATCAACACGATGGTCGATCAGCTCAACGCCTTCGCCTCCGAGGTCACCCGCGTCGCGCGCGAGGTCGGCACCGAGGGCAAGCTCGGCGGCCAGGCGCAGGTCCAGGGCGTCGCCGGCACCTGGAAGGACCTCACCGACAACGTCAACTCGATGGCCGACGAACCTGACCAACCAGGTGCGCGGCATCGCCAAGGTCGTGACCGCCGTCGCCAACGGCGACCTCAAGCGCAAGCTCGCTCTCGAGGCGCGGGGCGAGATCGCCGAGCTGGCCGAGACCATCAACAGCATGACCGACACGCTCGCCACCTTCGCCGACCAGGTCACCACGGTGGCGCGCGAGGTCGGCGTCGAGGGCAAGCTCGGCGGCCAGGCCAAGGTGCCCGGCGCCGCCGGCACCTGGCGCGACCTCACCGACAACGTCAACCAGCTCGCCGGCAACCTGACCACGCAGGTGCGCGCCATCGGCGACGTCGCCACCGCCGTGACCAAGGGCGATCTGACGCGCTCGATCACCGTCGAGGCGTCGGGCGAGGTGGCGGCGCTCAAGGACAACATCAACGAGATGATCCGCAACCTGCAAGGACACCACGCAGAAGACCACCGAGCAGGACTGGCTGAAGACCAACCTCGCCCGCTTCACCCGCATGCTGCAGGGTCAGCGCGACCTGGTCACCGTCGCGCAGCAGATCCTCTCCGAGCTGGCGCCGCTGGTGCACGCGCAGCACGGCGTCTTCTACATCGCCGAGAAGGATCCGGAGACGCGACGCCGACGACGCTGCAAGCTTCTGGCCAGCTACGCCTACAAGGAGCGCAAGCGACGTCTCCACCACGCTTCAAGCTCGGCGAGGGCCTGGTCGGGCAGTGCGCGTTCGAGAAGCGGAAGATCCTCCTGCGTCGACGTGCCCGCCGGACTACGTGCAGATCAACTCCGGCCTCGGCGAGGCGCCGCCGCTGAGCCTGATCGGTGCTGCCGGTGCTCTTCGAGGGCGCAGGTCAACGCGGTCATCGAGCTGGCGTCGTTCAGCCGGTTCAGCGACATCCACCAGGTCTTCCTCGATCAGCTCACCGAATCGATCGGCATCGTCGTCAACACCATCGCGCGCCGGCATGCGCACCGAGGCGCTGCTCAAGCAGTCGCAGTCGCTCACCCAGGAGCTGCAGAGCCAGCAGGAGGAGCTGCGCGAGACCAACGAGCGCCTGGAGCGCCAGGCGGCGACGCTGCGCGAGTCCGAGGAGCGCCTGCGGCAGCAGCAGGAGCAGCTGCAGCAGACCAACGAGGAGCTCGAGGACAAGGCCAAGCTGCTCGAGATCAAGAACCGCGAGGTCGAGCTGGCCAAGGGCGAGCTCGAGGAGAAGGCCGAGCAGCTCGCGCTCACCTCGAAGTACAAGTCGGAGTTCCTGGCCAACATGTCGCACGAGCTGCGCACGCCGCTCAACAGCCTGCTCATCCTGTCCAAGATGCTCTCCGACAACCTGGAAGGAAACCTCATCGCCCAAGCAGGTCGAGTTCGCCACGCACGATCCACGGCTCGGGCGCCGATCTGCTCGGCCTGATCAACGACATCCTCGACCTGTCGAAGATCGAGTCCGGCACGATCGCCGTCGACGCGGGCGAGGTCATCCTCGGAGATCTGCGCGACTACGTCGAGCAGAACTTCCGCCACGTCGCGCAGCAGAAGGGCCTCGACTTTCGCCGTCGAGCTTGGCGAGCGACCTGCCGCCGGCGCTCGTGCACCGACGCCAAGCGCCTGCAGCAGGTGCTCAAGAACCTGCTGGCGAACGCGTTCAAGTTCACCGAGCAGGGGCGCGTCTCGCTGGAGATCAAGCGTGGCAACCGTCGGCTGGAGCCGCGACCACGAGATCCTCAACCGCGCCGGGATGGTGGTCGCCTTCTCGGTGATCGACACCGGCATCGGCATCCCGCAGGACAAGCAGCGCATCATCTTCGAGGCGTTCCAGCAGGCCGACGGCACCACCAGCCGCAAGTACGGCGGCACCGGCCTCGGTCTCTCGATCAGCCGCGAGATCGCGCGCCTGCTCGGCGGCGAGATCCGCGTCGTGAGCGAGCCGGGCCAGGGCAGCACCTTCACCCTCTACCTGCCCCCGCTTCTACGTGGCGCCGTCGACGGCGGAGGCGCCCGAGGCGCGCCCCGCGCCGACCGATGACCCTCAGTTCCCCGAGATCCTCTACCCGAGGCCGCCGGCCGACGTGCCACAGGCCGGGCTGAGCCGCGTGGACGATCGCGAGGGGCTGCAGCCGAGCGACCGCACGCTGCTCATCATCGAGGACGACGTGAGCTTCGCCCGCATCCTCCTCGATGCGGCGCACGAGAAGGGCTGGAAGGGGCTGATCGCCTCGCTGGGCGAAGCCGGCCTGGCCATGGCCACCAAGCTCAAGCCCTCGGCGATCATCCTCGACCTGCGGCTGCCCGACCTCGAAGGCTGGACCGTGCTCGACCGCCTCAAGCACGACGCGGCGACGCGGCACATCCCCGTGGTGTTGATCTCTGCCGAGGACCAGCGCCAACACGGCCGGCGGCTGGGCGCGCTCGGCTTCCTCCTCAAGCCCGCCAGCCATGAGGGGGTCATGGCCACGATCGGCGGCTTGCTCGACTTCGCCGCCCAACCCGAGCGCAAGCTCCTGCTCGTCGAGGACGACCCGATCGAGCGCGCTACCCTCCTCGATCTGATCGGGACCACGGACGTCACCGCCACCGCGGTCGCGACCGGCAAGGAGGCCCTGGCCGCGCTCGAGGAAGAGCGCTTCCACTGCATGGTGCTCGACCTCGGCCTCCCCGACACCAGTGGCGTCGAGCTGCTGCGAAAGATGCGCCGGCTCCCCGACTGCCGCGAGCTGCCCATCATCGTCTATACCGGCCGCGAGCTGGCGAGGAAGGAGGAGGCGCAGCTCAAGCGGCTGGCACAGACCATCATCCTCAAGGACGTGCGCTCGCCCGAGCGGCTGCTCGACGAGACGGTGTTGTTCCTGCACCGGGTCGAATCCACCCTGCCGCCGCAGCAGCGGCAGGCGCTCCAGGAGCTGCACCACAGTGATCCGTTGCTGGCGGGCAAGAAGGTGCTGGTCGTCGACGACGACGTGCGCAACATCTTCGCCGTCACCAGCGCGCTCGAGTGCCACCAGGCAGTGGTGATCTACGCCGAGAACGGTGCCGACGGGCTGGCGCTGCTCGAGCAGACCCCAGACGTCGACGTGGTCCTCATGGACATCATGATGCCGGAGATGGACGGGTACGAGGTGATGCGCCGCATTCGCGCCCTGCACCAGTTCCACTCGCTTCCCATCATCGCGCTGACCGCGAAGGCGATGCGCGACGACCGGGAGAAGTGCATCCGCGCCGGCGCCTCGGACTACGTCGCCAAGCCCGTGGACATCGAGCGACTGCTGTCGATCATGCGCGTGTGGTTGGCATGATGCTCGAGCTGTCGGAGGTGGAGCTGACCCGCCTGCTCGAGGGCCTGCTCGCGCGCTGGGGCGTGGATCTGCGCGGGCTGGCCCTGGCGCCGCTGCGTCTCCGGCTGCGCCTGCACCTGGAGCGGGAACAGACGCCCGACCTTGCCGCCCTCGAAGCGCGCGCTCTTTTCGACGAGGCCGCCTTCGCTCGCCTGCGCACCGCGCTGTCGCCGCAGCCTCGCCCGCTGTTCTGGGACACGGCGTTTCATCGCACGATGCGATCCCACGTCTTGCCGATCATGCGCACCTACCCGTCGCTGAACCTGTGGCTGCCCGCGTGCGCGACGGGCGAGCAGGTTTACGCGATGGCGATCGTGCTGCGCGAGGAGGGGCTGCTCGAGCGCTCCCACATCTGGGCCACGGACGAGAACGACGAGCTGCTCCAGATCGCGCGCGCCGGCCGATATCCGGCGCTCATGGCGGGCGCCGCCACGGCCTACGTCCAAGCCGGCGGGCGCGCCAGCCTCGACGAGTACTTCACGCTCGAGGACGGTCAGGTGGCGATGCGGCCGCTGTTGCGCGATCGCGTGGTCTTCGCCCAGCACAGCCTGGTCACCGACGCATCGTTCCAGGAGTTCCAGATGATCTTGTGCCGCGACGTGTTGAGCTCGTTCGATCGCGCGCTGCACGCGCGTGTGCTCGGCCTCTTCCACGAGAGCCTCTGCCAGCTGGGCGTGCTCGCGTTGGGCCGCATGGAGACGCTGGCGCCCCTTCCGCCGCGCGCCCACTATGCGGCGCTGCCGTGCCCCGGCGGCTATCGGAGGATGGACCCGTGAGCCCTGCGGTGCTGCTCATCGCCGCCCAGGCCACCGCGGCCGCGCGGCTCGACCGGCTCCTGGCAGCTCTTCCGCCGCTGACGCTGCCGCTGGTCGTCTGCGCGCCGGTGCCGCTGCAGATCGAGCATCGGCTCGCCCGCGACAAGGAGCGGCCCGAACCAGGATCGATCTATCTCGCGCCCGACGGATATCACCTGCTTGTCGACCGCGATGGCTTCGCGCTGTCGGCGGACCCGCCGGTGGCAGGCGCGCGTCCGTCGATTGATGCGCTCTTCGAGTCGGCCGCCGACGCGCACGGGCCCGCCGCCGCGGCCCTCCTGCTGTCGCCGGACGGCGGCGACGGCGCCGCGGGGCTGGCCGCCATCCGGGACCGGGGCGGAAGCACGCTTTGCCCCGGCATGGACGTGCCGCTCGACGAGCTGGCGCGACAGGTCCTGGCCATGGTGCGTTCGTGGTGAGCGCGACCAGGGGCGCGCCGGAGCGCGCGACCATCCTCGTCGTCGACGACCGCGACGAGGACCTCATGACGCTGGACGAGCTCCTGGCCGCGCCCGATCGCGAGATCGTGCGCGCGCGCTCGGGGCGCGAGGCGCTCCGGCTGCTGCTCGGCCGGGAGTTCGCGCTCATCCTGCTCGACGTCGTCATGCCGGAGATGGACGGCTTCGAGGTGGCGACCCTGATCCGACAGCGGGTGCGCCTACGCCACACGCCCATCGTCTTCCTGACGGGGCAAGACGACGACGCTCGGCTCCACCATGCCTATTCGCTCGGGGCGATCGATTATCTGGCCAAGCCCGTCGATCCCCACATCCTGCGGGCCAAGGTGTCGGTGTTCGTTGCGCTGCACCACAAGGACCAGCAGCTGCGCGCCCAGGCCGCGGCGCTCCGCGAGGCCGACCGGCGCGAGCGCCAGCTCCAGATCGCGGAGATCCAGCTGGCCAACCAGCGGCGTCACTACAACTTGACCGAAGCGCTCCCGCACCTGGTGTTCAGCGCGACCGCGAACGGCGCGGTCTCCCACTGCAATCGGCGCTGGACCGAGTTCACCGGCCTCTCGCAAGCGCAGCTGCTCGGCTGGGGCTGGCTCGGCGCGCTCGAGCCAACGGACCGCGAGGTCACGGAGCGGAGCTGGCAGGCGCATCTGGTGGAGGGTGGCGTCTACGAGACCCAGCTGCGCATCCGGACTACCCAGGGCGGCACCTTTCGCTGGCATCTATTTCGTGCGGTGCCCGAGATCGACGCCGACGGGCGGGTCGCCGGCTGGCTGGCGACGGCGACTGACTTCCACGATCAGAAGGTCGCACAGGACGAGAGCGAGGAGGCGCGCCGTCACGCCGCGCTACTCGCCGATGCCAGCGAGCTGCTCGCCGCCGCATCCGAGGTCGACACAGCGCTCGGGGAGGTGGCGCAGCTGGCGATGGCCCGGCTGCCCGAGATCAACGTGGTCGCCATCGCCTTGCGCTCGGACGCGGAGCCTCGCGTCGTCGTGGCGCACGCCGGTGAGGCCGCGGATCGCGAACTCCTGGAGCAACTGGGAGAGGGCGCCTTCGTGGCGCGGGTCAACGAGACCAAGCAGGCCGAGCTGGTCGCCGACGGAACGGTGACGGCGCTGGGCCTGCGCAGCGTCGCGGCGGCGCCGCTCATCGCGCGTGATCGAACGCTCGGAGCGATCATGCTGGCATCCCGAAGCCGCCTCTTCGGCCGGCGACAGCTGGAGATGACGGTCGACCTGGCGCACCGTTGCGCGCTCGCCATCGACAACAAGGACCTGCTGCGAGAGGCGGAGGAGGCGGTCCGTGCCCGTGACGACTTCTTGTCAGTGGCCTCGCACGAGCTGCGCACGCCGCTCACGCCGCTGCTCTTGCAGGTGCAGGGGATGCGCCGCGTCGTCGCGCCGTCTTCCGCACCGGGTGCGGCCGACCTCACGTCACGGCTGGAGGTCGCCGAGCGGCAGACGCGCCGACTCATGCAGCTCATCGACCGGCTGCTCGACATCTCGCGGATCTCCTCGGGCAAGCTGGCGCTCGATCTCGAGCGCATCGACCTGGCCGACGTTGTGCGTGAGGCGGCCGAGCGGCTGCGCGACCCGCTGGCGCGAGCGGGCTGCGCCCTGGCGTTGCATGCCGGCCAGGCGGTGCACGGAACGTGGGACCGGATGCGCCTCGACCAGATCGTCACCAACCTGGTCTCCAATGGGCTCAAATACGGCCGTGGCCAGCCGATCGACGTCACCGTCGACGGCGACGCCGCCTTCGCCCGCCTCACCGTCAGCGACCGCGGCATCGGCATCGCCGCGGCCGATCAGGCGCGCATCTTTCAGCGGTTTCAGCGCGTCGCGTCGCGTGGGTATGGCGGCCTCGGGCTGGGGCTGTGGATCGTCTACGAGATCGTGACGGCAATGGGCGGATCGGTCTCGGTGCAGAGTGCGCCGAGCAAGGGCGCGACGTTCCGGGTGGAGCTACCACGCAACGCTCCAGCCAGGGGGTGAGCGCCACCGTCAGGACAAGGCGCCCATAGAAGGCTTTTGGTGAGCGAGACCTGATGGTGTGGGTCGGCCTGATTCAGGTGCGCCGGTCGGGAGTGACTTCCCCGGCGCGGTGGGGGAGGTGGCGGTCGAGGGACTCCTGTCGAGCTCGTCAGCCGCCGCTCGTTTGGCTGCTAGTAGCAGCCCGTGGAGGCGCCGCAGTTCGAGGCAGCGAAGGCGAAGTCGTCCGAGGCCGTCGTCCAGCTGCAGAGATTGTAGTCGTGGCAGAGGCAGTCCTGGGTGTAGGCGTTGATGCTGGCGCCATCCTGCATGCAGCCCGCGCCGCAGCGACCCTTGCAGCCGTTGCCCGAGCCGCCCGTGCAGCCGCAGCCTGTGCCGCCGGTATTGTAGTGGCCGTGACCATCATACTGCCTCGAGCAGCCGCAGCTGATATAGGTCCAGCCGCGCGCCGCGACGAAGTGGAAGGACGCGACGACCTCACCGACCGGCGCCTCGTCCAGGAAGTTGGTCTCGCGGAGGGCGGCCGTCTCGACGGCCGAGTACTGGTTCGCATCGGACGGCAGGATCGTGGGCAGGGCCTTGAGCAGCTGCCCGACGAGGAGGACCTGGGCCGCGTCGAAGGGTTGCTCGTTCGAGATGTAGTCGCCTTCGCCGGCCGCGTAGTCGAGCCGGAAGGCGACGACGTTGGCGCCGAAGTCGAAGGTGAGGTCGACGATGTTCGCTGCGCTCTCGACGGACGTTACGTGGAGCGATTGGCCCGCCCCCGTGTAGGTCACGTCCAGCGTGGTTTTGTCGTGCTGGTTGACGGCCAGGCCCTCCGAGCTCGCCGACGGCGCGCCTTGCTGCGCACAGCCCCCGAGAGCAGACAGCAGCGACAGCGCGATGATCTTTTTCATGACCCCTCCCCTGTTTTTTCGGTTACGTGCGCTACGCTCCTTGCACCGCCCGCGCCACGCCTCAAGCCATTGATTTGCGTGATCCAGCGACGGCTGCGCGTGTTCAGCCCGTGCAATCTTTGAACAAAAGGACTCTATTTTTTGTACAGGATTGGCCGACTGCGCCGCGACCACGTCGTAAATAGTGAACTTGGCAGGTTCTGATATCTGTTCAGACCCTGAGCGACGTCAGGGAGAGCAGGTAACTCGCGGAGTAACCGTAAGGGCAGCTCCATGAAGTCTAAGCGAGAATGTGAGCATCCCTGCGCTCTGTAAGCCGGGGTGAGTGAAGCGGAGCTGGCCGGCTGCGACCCGCTCGACGGCCACCGGCGCTCCGTCGGACGCGGTGACCTCGAGCGCGGCCGGGTCGTCCAACCCGTCGGAGAAGCTGAGCGTGCCGGCGACCGGACCGCCAATCGCGGCCCGGCGCGGCAGGTCGAGGGCCACCGGCTCATCCACGTCGAGCCGGCCGGCGGGCACGTCGGTGAGCCTCTGCACGAGGCCGCTGGGCCATAGGATGGTCACCTCGGCTGCGCGCGCGCCGGCGAGCTCGATCGTAATCGCCGGCTCGCTCTGGCTGTGCGTGTCGCCGCCCGACGCGAGCGGCACGTGGTGCGTGCGGTCGCCCTCCTTGACGATGACCTCGGCACCCCACGGCGTAGGCGCGCTCAGGTGGCCGTGCAACATCAGCCGGAGGCGGTGCCCGCCGGACAGCGCGCTATGGTACAGGCGGAAGCGATCGAGGAACGGCGTGACCAGCAGCTCGTCGGCGCCGTCGCCGTCGAGATCGACCGCGACCACGCCGCGTCCGTTGCGCTCCTCGTTGGGGTCGGGAGCCAGCCCGCCCGCCAGTGGAATCGGTTGCAGCGTGTCCCAGCCCAGCTTCGCACCCTCGATCTTGAACAGCTGCGGCGCTTGGTAGGGCGGGATGGTCAAGCTGCTGCACACGTCCGGAGTGCAGGGCGCTCCGCCGACGAGCAGGAGCTCCTGCTCGCCGTCGCGATCGAAGTCGCCGAACAGCGCGCCCCAGGAGGTCTGTCCCGACTGGTCGCGTGTCATGGGGCCGAAGTAGCTCGACGCGGTGAACGTACGCGGATCGCCGCCGGGCGTGGGGTTCAGGAACAGCGACGGGCCGAGCAGCGTGGCGACGAGCTCGTAGGCGCCGTCGCCCCCTAGGTCGGCGACCGCGACGCCCATCGGCGCGGTGTAGCGCTGCATCATCGCGGCGTTGGCCGAATCGTCGAACTGAGGCAGGCCGCGCGCGTCCAGGCCGGCACCGAACCCGATCGAAGCGTGCTGCTCGTCGACGAAGTCGGCCCAGGTCTCGGCGGCGATGAACAGGTCGAGCTGACCGTCGTGATCGAGGTCGGCGGCGAGCGACGACCAGGCGTGCCGGCCCGGCCAGCCCGGCGCGGCGTCCTCGAACACGCCGTCGCCACGCGAGATGAGCAGCGCGCCGGGCCCGGCGGTGGCGGTCGGCGTGCCCGGGACGCCGTACTCCGAGACGTGCACGTCGAGCAGCCCGTCGTTATCGAAGTCGGCCACGGTCACCGACGCGCAGCGTTGCATCGCCCGCGCGAGCTCGGGGCGGTCCGCGAGCTGCCCGCCCCGGTTCCACAACACGCGCAGCCCGCCGGCGCAGGCCAGCAGGAGCTCGGGCAGCCCATCCCCGTCGAGATCGCCGAACGCGGCGCCGTGCACGTAGACGTCCGGCACGTCGAGCGGCGCACGTTCGAGCGCGATCGGTCCACCCGGCGGCGTACGGTTGAGGTACAGCCGGCCGCCCGACGGGCCGGCCAGGTACAGGTCGGCGCGGCCGTCCCCGTCGACATCGGCGGCGGCGGCGCCCACGCCGAACGTCGTGCCCAGGCAGATTTCGCCGCAGGCGTCGTCGCTCGGATCGGCTGGGATCAGCGATTCGCCCGGCAGGACCGCTGCGGTGATGTCGTCGAAGAGGTGCGTCGGCGGCGCGCCACTGCAGCCCGCGAGGTGGCTACCGGCGGCGACCACGACGAGCGCCCATAGGCTCCGCACGTGACGATCGTATCACGCGCGCGGTTCAGGCTGAAGCTGCCGAGCGTTCTCGCCCGCTTGCGCCCGGCCTAACGCCGGCCCCCGAAGCGCGTCACGCTGCAGCCACCCGCCATCGGCGCGTTGCAGTCGACGAGGCAGCGGCATCCGTCGGAGAGCGCGACGCAGGTGCCGGTCGCGCACGTACTGGTGCAAACCGCGCCGAAGCGGCCCGCGTTCAGCCCCAGCGGAGCGCACCGCCCGTTGGCGCAGAGCAGGCCCGCGGGACATTGCTCGTCGCCACTACAGGCCTGCGCGCAGAAGTCCACCGCCGGATCGAGCGACGCGCGCGGCGGCGGCGGCGGCGTGGCCGCGATCTGCGCCAGCGTCGTCTGGATCCAGCTCGTCTGCGCATCGACGCGCACGTTGGTCCCCGAGCTGGCGCACTGCGCATCGCCGAACGAGGTCACGCCGGCGAGCTGCTCGATTCCGCCCGCCGTCAGCAGCACCGGCCCGCCCGAGTCACCGACGCAGGTGAGCGCCGGCGCCGGCCGGATACGAAAGGTCGTCGCGTCGACCTGATCGATCGAGGCGGTGCCCTGCCGCTTCACACCGACCGTCTGCTGCTCATCGGCGCCGAAGCCCACCACGCGCACGGTTGCGTTCACGGCGCTCGCATCGAGCGGTTGCGTGCGCAGCGCAATGGGCGCCGCCGCAGCGGGCGACCCCAGCGCGACAAGGGCCAGGTCCACCGACGGGTCGGGGGGCGTGAAGACCGCGACCACGTCACGGCGGTCAGCATCACCGGGGCCAGCGCTCACGTCGCCGCCGAAGAATACCTGGAACGCGCGCGCCGGCGCTTCGCTCACGCAGTGCGCCGCCGTCAGCACCGCCCGCTCGTCGACCAGCGTCCCGGTGCACACGAGGATGGGTGGCTGGCCGCACAGCGACGAGGGCAGCAACAAGGCGACCACCGCAGGGTCACCGGAATCGGGCGCACCTTGCGTGATCGCGGATCGCAAGGGAGTCGTCGGTCGATGACATCCCCCAAGATGACCGGCGACAGCAACCGCCCAGATGGCCAGGCTGGCGCGCTTGGACAGCGACGGCGTCATTCGGCGCGTTTCCCCTATGCGAGAGTAACACGGCCCTCTTTAGCCCTGGCGAGATCGACGGGAGGCGGCCGGGCCTGATACAATTTCGGGCATGCGCCGACTCGGTTCCGTCCTCGGTTCCGTCCTCGCGGTCGTCTCCCTCGGGCTCGTCGCCTGCCACCGCGGCCCGGCCGACTGCCCGAGCGGAGCGCGGCTGCAAGGGAAGCAGCCGCCGGCCGGGTACGTCCAGTGGTGCGCGCGCCCCGACGGGGTCAAGCACGGTTCGTGGCGCGAGTGGTACGGCGATGGGAAGCCGAAGTCGGCCGGCACCTACGTCGACGGCAAGATGGAAGGCAAGTGGCAAACCTTCCACGAAGACGGCTCGCTCAAGAGCGAGGGCATCTACAAAGGCGGTCTCAAGGACGGCATCTGGACGCAGTACTACAGCAAGGGCGACGGCGGGGCCAAGAACCGCGTCGAGGAGCACCACGTCGGCTCGTACGAGGTCAAGTGGACTGCGTATTATCCCGGCGGGGCGAAGTGGGCCGAGGGCACGCAGCTGGGCGTGCAGCCGAACGGCCCGTATGTCGAGTATCACGACAACGGCAAAGTGGCGGCGACGGGCACCTACAATTTCGGCAAGAAGGTCGGCGAGTGGTCCTATTTCGACAAGGAGGGCCGGCCGTCGAGCACGCCGACAGGGACGTTCCCCGCCCCCTGATGTTGCTGCGCCGACCCAGCTTCCATTTGCGTACCTGCACGCCGGCGTCGGGCCGACGAGCGACAGTAACCTCTCCTTGCGCGGCCATGCGTCAGGGGTTTCTGCGCGGTCGACTCCACCGCGCAATCCGTCATCGTCCGTAATCGCCGGATCAACCTTGTCGCCGCTGGCGTTTTTCGGCTACGTGCAAGAGACGCGACCTGTACGCCGCGAAAGAACCTTCGCGACTCGGACCTATTCCCGCTTATGGAAGCCTTGGGAGCGCTGGGCCCCGACGCGCTCTGCATATGCTGATTCTGACGCCGCGGCTGGCGGGTTGATGTCCGCCGCCGCGCTCCTTCGTTCTTAGCCCGCTTGCACACGCACCGGTGACGCAGCTCAGTGCGTCGCCGGCGCCGGCTCCTCCGCGCCCGCCTCGACCTCCTCGAGCTCCGCGAGCGCCTGATCGCGCAGCGCCTGCAGGCGACGGCGCAGCTCCTCGGCGACATCGCGACGGACGGTCCGGATCGGATCGTAGATGGCGAACGCCTGCACGAACTCGTCGATGATCCTCGGGTCCGCCATCAATACCAGCGCCGACGAGGCGCGCGGCAGGATCTCCTTGACCTCGTCGATGCGAAAGAGCTTCTTCTCCTTTTCGGCGACACGCTCCTGCGCCTCCTCGCCGGCCTCGAACGCGAGCAGCGCCTGACGAAACGGTCCAGCCAGCGCCCCGAGCAGATAGCCCGTATACGCCGCCATGTCTCCGGCCTTCTGCGACAGGTCCCCTTCGCGAAGGACCACGCGCCCCGTCTCGGGATACGACGCGCGAATGGTGATGCGACCGAGGACGGGCCGAACGACGACGCCGACCTCGTGCAGCCAGGGACGGCGGTCGGCCTCGGCGTCGAATACCTCCTTGAGCGCGTCTTCCGCCGCGTTCTTGCCGTCGAACACCAAGATTCCGATTTCCATGAGACCCTCCTGTTTGAATTTCCCTCAGAGCGAGAGGGCGCCCGTCGACGTCAGGCGCCATGCTCGCCAAGATGCGGAGTCGTACACCTGCCGCTTGAACAGTGTTGCGCGAAACTCTTGCGCTCTCGTTCCGGCTGGCGCCGTCGATGCATCTCCGCATCGACGTCGGACGAGCGCACTGCACGTCCGTGGTGAAGGGGGGAGCTCATGGAATCGAACAAGCGTCACGGAACACGATCCACACGGACCAGGTTGCTGGCCGCCCTGCTCGCTGCCGGAGGGATCGCTTCTGTGGCCGTCTCCGCGCACGCGCAGGCGTCGGCTCAGTCGCTCATCTACGCAGTCTACGACAGCCCGACAGGCGCGATGAACGCGTTCCAGTCGATGCAGCAGGCGCAACAGCAGCAGGTCATCCGCATGCAGTCGTATGCCGTCATTTCGAAGGACGCCAACGGCAAGGTTCACGTGCAGCGCAGCAACCAGAAGACCGGGACCATCGGCGGCGTCGTCATCGGCGGGCTGATCGGGGCGCTGGGCGGTCCGGCGGGCGTCGCGGCCGGCGCCGCCGCGGGCGGAATAACCGGTCGCGCTGCCGGCGAAGCGCTCGGTATTCCGACGCACGACATCAAGGCGATCAAGGACAGGCTCGAGCCGAACACCTCGGCACTGCTGGCCGTCGTCGATGAGCAATGGGCCTCCGACGTGTCGCGCTCGCTGCACCAGACCGAGGCGCGCAGCGTGCTGCAGTCGAAGATCGAGCAGAGCCAGGTCGGGACCGGGTCGGCGCCCTCCAGCCCGCAGCCGGACACGCAGCCACAACCCCAGCCGCAGCTCTGAGGAAGCCATGCCTACCTTCGACGAGAAACTCGACGACGCCGAGCAGCTGCTCGGACAGCTGGCCGCGTCGCAGCGACGTGACCACGAGGCGGCGCTCGCCAAATTGGGCGCCGCCGTCGATGGGCTCGACGCGCACCTTCAGGCCTCGTTCTCCCAAGCAGATGTGGGCGAAGGGCCGGAGACGCGGCTCTTGCAGCAGCAAGCGGGCGCGGCGCGAAGCGAGTACGAGCGCATGAAGGAAGCGAGCGCCGAGGCGCGCGCAGGACACCGCCGCGCGCTGTCCGAGCTGCTGCAGGCGATGAAGCAAGGCTGGCGCCGGCGTCCCGAGCACCGATGATTCGCCACGAGCGCGCCGTGCCGCCGCCACCGCTCGGGCGGGTCGTGGCCGCGGGCACGGCGCTCCTGGTCATCTACTTCGTCGTGCGCGCCTTCGCGGGCGTCTCGCAGGCGCTCCTCCTTGCCTTCTTCGGCGTGCTCGTCGCCATCCTGCTCGACGTGCCGACCACGGCGCTCGCGCAACGCATGCCGCGAGCGCTCGCCTTGCTGCTCGTGGTGCTCGCGGCCATCGCGCTGATCGCGGGCAACGTGGTGCTGGTCGCGCCCACGGTCTCGGCGCAGGTTGCGCTGCTGGCGCGCGAGCTGCCGCACGCGGTCGCCCATGCCGGCGAGCTGTGGGCGAGGCTGGCACCGGGCGAGACGGGGACGTGGGCCACGATGCGCGAGCGCGTCGTCGCCGCGCTGCCGTCGCTGGCGTCGCGGCTGCTGCCATTCGTCAACGGGACGCTCTCGGTCGTCACCAGCACGCTGGTCGTTTTCGCGTTCGCACTATTCGTCGCCGTCGATCCGCGGGCGGAGCTACGGTGGCTGTCTCGGCTCGTCCCCGATCGCCACGAGGAGACGTTCGCCGTGTTGTCGCGACGGATCAGCGGAACGCTGCGTCAGTGGCTGCTCGGGATGATCGTCACGCTGGCCATCGTGGCTGCGCTCACGGGCGCCGGGCTCCTCGTCATCGGCGTTCCGTCGTGGCTCGTGCTCGCGCTGTTGACGTTCGTGACCGGCTTCGTGCCGTACCTCGGCGCCGTGCTCGCAGGGGTGTTGGTGCTCGGCGCCGGGCTCGCCGTGTCGGGCAAGACGGCGCTCGCTGCAGTCGCCATCTTCGTGGTCGGCCAGGTGCTGCAGGGCGTGCTGATCGCTCCACTGGTGAACCGACGCATGTCGCGCATGCCGCCGGCGCTGCTACTGACGTGGCAGATCGTGATGATCGCGAGCTTCGGCGTCCTCGGCGTTCTGGCGGCCCAACCGCTGCTTGCCGTCGCGATGGTGGTGATCGAGTATCTCTACGTCGAGCGGAAGCTCGGGCACTCGCCGCGGAGCTGAGCGCAGTGCCCGAGGCGCGTATCGTCACGCACTTGCCGGAGTCGGCCGCAGCGGCGTCGCCTCCTTCGCCACCCGGCGCAGCGCAAACGCCGCGGCCAGCTGCGCGCAACCGAGCACGACCCCGTACAGCCCGACCAGCCAGGCGATCGACAGCAGACCGGCGGCAGGATTCCGCACGAGGAGGATGCCGAAGACGATCGACAAGAGCCCGGTCAGGGCAACCATCCAGGGGCTCGGAATGGCGTGGCCGAAGCGAATGGCCGCAATGACCTCGAGCGCGCCAACGACAAGCGCGCGGATGGAGATGATGTACAAGATCACGACGGCGACGTTGCCCGGCATCGCCAGCGTGATCACGCCGGCGAGCACGCTGAGGACGCTCTCGATCGCCAGCGCGGCGCGGCTCCGCATCGCTGCGCCCGTGATGGCGGCAATCATCGAGGTGATCCCATCCGCGAAGCAATAGACCGCGAACACGGCCACGAGCACACCAACGCCGGTTCCGGGCCGCGCGAGGAATAGGATGCCGAACGCAAGCGTGATGAGCCCCCGCAGCCCCACCCAGCGTCCGAGCTCTCGTGCGTGCTGCAAGTGGTCTTGTTTCACATCGGCAACGTCCATCGCCCACCTCCCGGCCACGTTCACAGCATGCGCCGTGCCGCGCGGTCGGCAGCCAACCTGCTGACAAGGCGCTTGGGGCGATGAAGGAGCTTCACTCGGAAGGCACGTTGTCGCTCGATGGCGCTTCCGTCGTCGAGCGACAGCCAGACGGCAGCCTGGACGTCGAGCGAAGCGTGGGCCAGGGCCCGCTCGGGGTCGGCGTCGGCGCCCTGGTCTCAGGGAGCGCTGGCTTCCGGCTGCTGCTGCGCGACGACGCGCACCGCCTCCTCCAGATCGCCGCGCAACTCGTCGCTGACGTTACGCCTGAACTTCTCGACGCCGCTCGGACCAAACTCCTTCAACATCCGATCGACGATCTCTTGATCGGCCAGCAGGAGGACGGCGGATGTGTCCTTCTCCAGCTTGCCTCGAATCACGGTGAAGAAAGGCCGCTCGTCCTCGTCGGCGGCGCCGATGATCCCACCCATCGCTCCACCGAGCGCGGCTCCGACCGCCACCCCGGGCGGACCTGCAATGGCACCTACGAGGGCGCCCGTCAATCCGCCGATACCAAGCCCAGCCGCCGTACCGGTGTCCTCGTCGTCCCAGTCATCCCCCAGGTTCTGATAGATGGCAATCCGTCCCAGGCGGTGTCGCTCGATGATCCCGGCCTGCCGCGGCCAGTCCTCCTGTGGATGCAGCTCGAGATACGCGTCGAGGACCTCGGCGGCCCGACCTGCTCCCTTGAACTTCACGGCTCCCAACACCAGTGACATGGTTGGCTCCTTTGTGAAAGACGACAGCTAGCGATTGGTCTTCTTTGGTTCGAGCCTCATCGTCTTTGGTTCGAGCCTCATCGTCGGCCATACGGTTGCGCACGGATCCTTGGCGATCCCTGGCTCCGTCGCGAGCGCGCATCACACGCCCGGCTCGGCGGCCATTCGGCCGTTGTGAATCGCGCGCAGCAGCGCTTCGTGGTCCTGCTCGTTCTTTTCGGCGTACGCCTCGGCGAAGGTGGCAATCCCCTCGTCGAAGCAGTCGCTGCGGCCGAGGTAGCTCGCGATGGCGACGCGATCGCCCGAGCGGGCGTGCGCGCGCGCCAGCGTCCAGCCGCACAGCCGCCCATAGATGCTCATGCCGGCCGGCTGCATGTCGTCGACGACGAGGCCGCCCTTCCAGTCGCGCAGCTGGCGCACGTAGTAGTCGCGCTGCACGCCGTCGACGCCGGGCATGCGCGCCCAGCCGAGCAAGAAGTCGCTCGCCGCTTGCATCAGCCGCTGGCCCGCGACCACGCGCTCGCCGTGGTTGTCTTGCGCGCTGCGGCCGAGGAAGCGCTCCAGCACCGACGCCTCGGCCTCCTTGATCTGCAAAAAGAGCGGGTCATTGTCGTCGGCCCCGATGAACAGCGCGATCCAGCACCGCGTGCCCACGCTGCCGACGCCCACGACCTTGCGTGCCAGCTCGACGAAGCGATACTGTTCGAAGAACGCGCGCCGATCGCTCGACAAGGTGGCGCCGTACGAGCGCGTCAGCCGATCGAGCTGGGTTTCGAACACCGCATTCGCCGCCCGGCCGACGACATCGCGGAGCGGCACGATCAACGGCGGTTGGCTGACAATTTGGCGTGCGCCGTCCACGGCTTCGGTCAGCTTGTCGAGCGTGCGGGCGCTGTCTTGCTGGTGCGCCTTGGCGATGGCCTTCTCGCCCTGTTTGCGCTGGCGGCGCGTCAGCAGCTTCTCGAAGTCGCTGATGAAGGCTTCGATGTCGAGCCGCGCGTACCACACGGCGAAGTTGTCCTTGGCGGCAAGCTGAGCCATCGTCTCGCGGTAACAGCGCGTCGCCTCGAGCACGATGCCGCGCCGATCGTGCTTGGCAAATCCGTTGTTGCGCGCCGCGATCTCGAGGCTGGCGGCGAGCCGCTTGACGTCCCATTCCCACGGGCCTGGGAGCGTCTCGTCGAAATCGTTGACGTCGAAGACGAGGCTGCGCTCGGGCGTTCCGAACAATCCGAAGTTGAGGAGGTGCGCGTCGCCACAGATCTGTGCCGTGAGCCCCGTCCGCGGCGTCTGCGCGAGGTCCGAGGCCATCACCAACGCCGCGCCGCGGAAGAAGGCAAACGGCGACGCCATCATTCGCCCGTGGCGAACCGGCACCAGCTCGGCGACGCGCGATCGCTCCTGCTCTTCGAGGAGCGCGAGGGGATCGGGCCGGCTCTCCAGATCGAGCTCTGCGTGGCGCGTCCGCGGGACCTGTTTGCGCAACACCTTGCCGCGCGCGGCGCGAGCCTCATGTCGGTGCTCGGCCTTGCCACCGTGAAAGACCGTATCTGCAGTCTCCGTCGGCATGCCGTAAAGAGACTGCATTAGTAGTGCCGCGTGCTCGACTTCAACGGCCGGGTGCTCACATGCCGAACGGCGGCAGCGTCGGGCGGGTGAGCGAGGCAGCGCCCGACGGCTTCCAGGCGCGGATCGCAACTCCGACGAAGAAGAGCTGCGCCTCCGGCCTGGTCTGGACGTCGACGTCGTGCGCATAGCGGAAGAAGAGCTGACTGCGACCGTTTTCGAGCGTGAGGTCGAGCTCCCCACCGAGACCGAAGGCCCTATCGCGGGCGCCGACGAGCGCGGGCGGCACATCGGCGCCGCGATCGTTCTGCACCTGATACAGCGCATAGCCCACCGGTCCCAGGGAGACGATCCCGCCGAAGGTCTTTGCCAAGCCCCCTTGTACCTGGATCGTCTCGCCGCGGGTGAGGTCGACTCCGATCTTGCGTCCGTTGATGTCCCAGGCGCCGAGCGCCGACAGGCTCCAGGAACCCCGATGGTCGAAGTACACCGTCCCGCCGAACGAGATCTCGTGCGTCCATTGTGCGCGGCTCACGCCGGTCGGTCCCTCGTCTGGCGCAATGCTGCCGACCGGTACGTAGAAGGCGTAGCCGGTCACGAGATCGAGGTGCGACAGTCGCCAGCCGAGCCGGAGGGGCTGCACGTAGACATCGGCCAGGCCGACCAGGTCGAGGCGGGCGGGCGGGCTACCGCTCGCGCCGGAAATCCAGGCAATCGGAATGGAGACTGCAGCGCTCACGTAGGTAGCGAGTCGCGGCAGGCGGTAGCTGAAGCCGGCGCCGACGGCATTGCCGACGCCGATGAGCTGGAAGCGCCCGGGGACGCGCGCTCCGCGTCGATCGAAGAGTTGGTTGGAATCCAAGACTACGACCTGGTCACCAACGTAGAGGCCGGTATCGGGCTGAACGCCTGCCTGGAGCCCGAGCCCACCGAGCAGCTTGTGTCCAAACTCCTGCGCCGGGCAGCTGTGCTCGACGAAGAGCGCCCCCACGACAGCGGCAAGCGTCACGACGTACCGGCGCGCACGTCTGCTCACGCGTCGCGCGGAAAGCATCCTTTGATCGAGACTGCAGGGGACATGCCTGCACCGGCACCCCAAGATTGCTGGTGCAAGCGGCGGCCCTAGAATGAAACAATGGCTGCTCTCATCGAGAACTACGGGGTTATCGGGGATACAACCACCGTCGCTCTGGTGTCGACTCGAGGTTCCATCGACTGGTTGTGCCTGCCTTCGTTCGACTCCGACGCCTGCTTCGCCTCTCTGGTCGGCTACGATGAGCACGGACGCTGGTCGATCCAGCCGACGGTGCCGATTCGCAATCTGCGCCAATATTACGACGGCGATACGCTCATCCTGGTAACCGAGTTCTACTGCGACGGCGGCGCCATCCGACTGACCGACTTCATGCCTCCCTCAGCCGAGCGCGCGGACGTCGTGCGGCTGGTGGAAGGGATAGACGGCTCCGTCCCGATCGCAATGGTGCTCGCTCCCCGATTCGGGTACGGCATCAATCGCCCGTGGGTGGACCAAAAAGACGACGGCGTCTTGTTCGTCACCGGCCCCGACGCGCTGCGACTGCGCACCGACGTCCCCCTGGTCTTGCGCGACGCTTCGGCGGCAGCGGAGCTCACCGTCCATCGCGGTCAGCGCTTCGGCTTCCAGCTTTGCTGGCATGCTTCTCACCTGCCGGGGCCGCGGGCGCTCGACCCCTTGCAGGAGCTTTCGCGGACGCGCGGCTATTGGACGGACTGGGCTAGTCGCTGCACCTACCACGGCCGCTACCGCGAGCCGGTGATGCGGTCGCTCCTCACGCTCAAGGCGCTCACCTACGGCCCGACGGGCGCAATCGTCGCCGCGCCGACCGCCGGATTGCCGGAGCAGCTCGGCGGCGTGCGCAACTGGGACTACCGCTTCTGCTGGCTACGCGACACCGCGCTCACCCTGCATGCGCTGATGCAGACCGGGTATGTCGAGGAGGCATCCAGCTTCCGCGAGTGGCTGATACGCGCGGTGGCGGGCGACCCCGTCAGGCTCCAGATCATGTACGACATCAGGGGTGGCCGGCGCCTGACCGAGCTCGAGCTCCCGTGGCTGCCGGGCTATGAGGGTTCGAAGCCCGTCCGCATCGGCAATGCAGCGTCGGAGCAACTGCAGCTCGACATCTACGGCGAGACGTTGAGCTGCATCTACGCGAGCCGGAAGCTGGGGTTGCCCGAGCACCCGATGGGCTTTCGCATCGGCTTGGCGATGGTGGAGAGCCTCCAGCGACTCTGGCAACAGCCCGACGAGGGCATCTGGGAGGTCCGCGGCGGCCGTCGCCACTTCACCTTCTCGAAGGTGATGGCGTGGGTGGCGGTCGATCGCGCGGTGCGTCTGATCGAGGAGCTCGGCACCGGCGGCGAGGCCGGGCTCGGACTGGTGCCTCAGCTGCGGGGCCTGCGCGAACGGATCCACGACGAAGTGTGCGAACGGAGCTTCAACCCGCGCATCGGGGCGTTCGCACAGTCCTATGGCTCGGACACGCTGGACGCCAGCGTGCTCCTGTTGCCGCACGTCCAGTTCCTTCCGGCGAGCGATCCGCGCATGCTCGGCACCGTATCGGCCATCGAGAGAGGACTCATGCAGGACGGCTACGTTCTCCGGTACGCCGCCGAGCACGGCGTCGATGGACTGGCCGGCAACGAGGGGGCCTTCCTCGCCTGTAGCTTCTGGCTGGCCGACAACTACGCCTTCACTGGACGCTACCAGGAGGCTGAGGCGCTGTTCGATCGGCTGCTCCAGCTGCGCAACCACCTGGGCCTCCTGGCAGAGGAGTACGACCCGCAGCTCCGTCGACAGCTTGGCAACTTTCCGCAGGGGTTCTCCCATTTGGCGCTCATCACGACGGCGCGAGTGCTCGAAGGGGCACTGCCCATCGGGGCGGGCGAGCCGGTTGTCTCTGCCTCCCACTGACGTCGCGACCTGGCCGCGAAGATCAGCGCGGCGCGAAGCGTATCAAGGCATCTTGCCGACGAGGATGCCCATGATCCGATTGATGACCTCGGGCGCCGGGCTCTGTACGAGCAAGAGCGGGATCACCGGCAAGAGGGACGCAATCAAGACCAGGAGCGCGTCAGCGCGCGCGAAGAGGAAGATTCCGAGCTTGTCGATGGTGCCTTGATACGTGTTGCCCAGGTCCGACAGCGACTGAATGTCCGGTGTGCCGAGGAAGTCGCTGTGGTCGAGGCGCGCGACCCAGCGCTCGTGAAAGCGCCGCGTGTAGTCGCTCACGAGGCTACCGTATTGTCGGACGCCGATGACGCGCGCGCGCAACAGGTGCGGCGTAAACATCAAGAGCGGCGCAAACGCGATGGTGAGCCCGAGAATCACGAATACGAACAATGGCGCGCGAAACGTCGCCACCGGCGCTTTGTAGGTCTCGAGCTGCGTCTCCCAGCCGGCACACAGAACGGCGCTCGTCGCCAGCAGCATCACGGAGCAATACAGGACGTGCGCCGTCCGCATGAAGCCGATGCCGCCACGCCGGTCGGCGTGCGCTGGAAGCAACCGCAGCGGAACACGTGTCAGGCCGGCGAGCACGCGCAGCCACAGGACCCAACGAAACAGCGATCGCCAGAGCAGGAACTGGAAGATGGGCAATGCCGCCAGGCCGTACCAGAGCCGAACGGCGTCGTATCGGGACTTGTCCAACCCGTGAATCGGACCGGCCGGCGAGATCCAGCCGATGAGCGCCAAGGCACCGGCGATCACCGCCGCGACGAGCAAGAGCAACTCCGGCAGCGCGGCGTCGCGCCATCGTTCGACGCCACGGATGAGCGCGCGCACGCGTGCCGTCGAGCAAGGGGGCACATATCCCTCGTCGAACAGGCGCGCCACCGTGATGCGCCCCACGCGATCGAGGAGCCGCTCGGCCACGAGGAACAGCGGCATCGCCACGAGCAGGCGCGCGTGCACCGACAGATCGCGAATCAGCGAATCGGCGATTCCGCTCGTCTCCCGCTGCACCAGCGCGAACGCGACGAGCGGCGCCCACGTCATCGCGAGGAGCAGCGGGACAAGACGGCTCAGCGGCTCCAGATGCGCGGCGCGCTCGAGCCGATGGAGCGGACCGCCGATGCCGAGCCGGAACTCCTCAGCCATGGGCAAAGACCGCGCGGTGACGCGCCAACGCCGAGCCGGCACCGGTCGACTGCTGCAGCTCCGCGCGCGACCGTAGGGTGCCCAAGGTGGCCTCTTCTGCGCCCTCCGACACACCGCCTCCCCGCCGTGTATGGGCACCGTGTCGTCGAGTGCAAGGTGTAGGCAGGCGCCCGGCGGGCGCTCCGGCGGCGGCATGGGCGCTGCATCCGAAGATTCGGCGATGCGCGTCTCCAGCCTGCGCTTTGTTCACCATCATCGTGACGGACGTCATGGGTCATCGCGCGGAACATGACCAAGCAACCAGCGACGTGAGCTGCGGGCGGCCGGTCGCCTCGAACCGGACCACGTCGACGAAGCGTTGGCCGTTGGTCGGGCTCGTCCTGACGCTCTCCGGCTGCGTCATTCCGCTCGTGCACAACCGCCCCGAGAAGGCCCACACACCGGACGCCGTGCAGCGGTTCTCGGCACAGGCGCAGGCGCTCACGCGCGCGCCGGGCGCACCCAGCCTGCCCGACGTGACGCGCTCCATGAGCGTCGCCATCGAGGCGCTTCCGGACGTGCAGGACGGTGACCGGATGGCGATGGAGGTACGCGAGCGGGCGGAGGCGATGCGGCAGCGCGGGCCGAACGAAGCGGACGCGCTGGCCCGTGCCAGCTTGAACGCGGCGCTCGAGGCGGTGCGGCGCGCCAAGCCGAAGGTGCCGCAGGCAGACAAGGACCAGGCGGTCGAGGCGGCGCGCCAGGCGATCCAGAAGATCGATCCGGGCCAGCGAGCCACCGTCGACATCGCCTACCGGGAGGTCGCGAGCGCGATGGTCGTGGTAACCGGCGGGAGCAAGGGAGCTGCCACGGGGAGCGAGCTGTCGCAGCTGGTGGCGCGCTTCGCGGTCGAGCAGCCGGACGATGCGCGGCGCACCGGCGCCCAAGCGATCGCGGCGATGAGCCACGCTTTGCTGCGCCTCCCGCTCGCGCCCGAGCACACACGACGCACCGCCCGCGAGCTACAAAAACGCGCGGAGCACCTGGCCACGGCTTCGCCACTCGAATATTCGGGGCAGCTCAAGGATGCGCTGTCGCTCGCGGTCCGCTCGCTCGCACGCGCTGCCGCGCAGCCCGCCGAACGGCGCCTGCTCGACGAGGCCGAGGTGGCGGTGGATGCGATCCGCGCCGATCGCCCCCTGGATCTGCAACAAGCGGCCGTGCAAGATGCGCTGCGACTGGTGACCGACGCAATGACCGTGAGTGTCACTGCACGGTGAGGTGCAGCGGGTGTCCCGACAAGAGGTGGTAGAGCAGGTTCAGCCAGCGAAAAGGCGGCGGGATGGTGCGGTGGGTGATTGCGATCTTTCCGCCGTCCTGCCGCCGGACCGCGCCGACAACGGTGCGACCCGGAATGACCTGGGTGAGGCCGATCGTCAGCCGTAGCGATTGAGGCACCTGCTTGAGGTCGTTCGCGTTGTTGACCACCACGCCGTATCCGATCCGGAAGTCACGCCAGGTGCCGCCGCCCTTGCCTTCGACGACCGCTCCCGGCATTCCCAGGAGTACCTGGTCCACGTTGAACCTGGGTCCGTCCAACGTTGCGTCGAGGCGGCCGTTGTACAGTGGCCACCCGCGGAGCGTCCCCGAGGCGTGACGCACCGCGAGCGTGCCCGCTACGCCCCCGTCGACCAACCGGCCGAGCAACGACATTTCGAGCGTGACCCGCCCCGAAGACTTCGACCGCGCCATCTGGAAGTTGTCGAAGGCCGCCAGCAGCCGGAAGCTGCGTGCGGGCAGGTCCGCCCGCCCGCGCACCATCACCGTGCTCGGACCGGAGGTGGCGAGCAGCCGCAGCTCGAGCGCGTGCAGCGGCCCCGCCGCAGCGCCCTGGATCCGCAGCGGGAGGGCCGGCTTCAGCGGCGGCCAAACCGCGTAGACGAGCTGGGGCTGAAGCAGCAGCTCGTCGAGCGATGCGACGACCTCGCCGTCCTTCACGCGCGCCGCGCCGCGAAGGCGGCTACCACCCAGAGCGACGTCGAGGCTGGGCAGCTCGAGCGCGCCGCGATCGAGTCGTAGCCGGGCCATGCCCGACGCCGGGCCGTAGTCGGTCTGGAGCGCGAAGGCGAAGTGGAAACCGTTCGGCGTCCAGAGCAGCGTGGCCTGGCCGGGCCACGCCCGCGAAGGACGCCGATGCAGCGCCTCTTCGACCAGGGCCGGCGAAACGGACAGCCGTGGGGCGCGGATGGTCACGAGCGGCTGATGCGTGACCGCGTCGCGCGTCAATACGACCCCGCCAACCACATGGTTCCCGTCGATGACCAGGCGGGAGGCGTCGAACCGGAGCGTCCGGCGATTCCAGCGCAGCACGCCCTCGAGCTCGATCGGTCGCGGATGAGGCCCCGTGAGCTGCGCCGACAAGCGCTGCACCTCTGCTACGCCCGGCTGATCGAGTCGCACCCGGGCGGCTCCGTGCACCCTCTCGAAGCGCAGCTGCGCAACCGCTAACGTCCCGTCGCGGACGGACACCGAGCCCTCGATACGCCCGTGCTCGCGCGCGGCGCCCTCGATGGCGAAGGCGCCCGAAAAGGCGAAGGCAGGCTCGCCCGACACGATCTCCGACGGGCGCACGTCGCGTGCCGCGAGCTGGAACTGCCCGCGACGCGTTCGGAGATTGACCCGCCCGGTCAGCGCCACGTGCGCGAGACGCAGCCGGCCCCGGATGCGCATGTCGAGCGCCTGCGCGGGACCGTGCAGCGTCACGCGCAGCCCGATGGGGGCCACGGGGTGGATTCGGAACACGACCGCCTCGGCCGGGGCCACCCGGGCATCGAGCGTGGCGTCGATGCCGCCGGAGGTGACGTGCGCCGTACCGGCGAGCCGCGTCGCGCCGAGGTGCGCCTCGAGCGCAGTCACATCGAGCGCGCCTCCGCGTAGCGCGGCGCGCGCCCACAGCGCGGCGCTACGCCTCGGCCCGGCCGAAGCCGCGGTCAGACGCGCCGTCCGGTGCGGAACGTCGACGAGGGCGCCGACCGCGAGACCGCGATTGTCGGTGTGCCCCTGCAGCCTCAGATCGAGCGCGTCGAGCGGACCTGCCAGCGTGCCGTGCGCGTGCAGCGCGCCGCGGCCGGCCCACAAAGGCGCTGCCGCGGCCAGCTTCGCGTCTACGTCGAGCCCGTCGAGTCTGGCGGTGATCCTGCGGTCGGCCCAAACAGCGCGTCCTCGCGCGGCGAAGTCGCGGCCGTGCAGCTCTGCCGAGACCTCGGCCCGCGCGCCATGAAACTCGGCCCTGGCGTGGACGAACAGCGGCTGCTCGTCGAGGACCAGGTTCACTTCGGCCTCGACGCCCAGACCGTGCGCGGCAGGTCGCCGAAAAGCCGAGCTCGCCGACAGGCGGTGCACGGTGTGGCCATGCCAGCGAAAGGATCCGTCCGTGATCGTCAGTTTGCGCACGAGCAACTGCGGCGTCTCATGCGACGGACCCGCAGGCGTCTCATGCGACGGATCCGCAGGCGTCTCATGCGATTGACCTGCACGCGTCGCCGGGGGCGAGGGCAGGCGCACGATCACCGGCCGCTCGACGACAATCTCCTCGACCTGGCGACGGAGGATGAGGCGGTACAGCCAGTACCGGGCCGACACCGCGTCCGCCTGCGCGACCAGCCCGCCCTGCGCGTCGTGGAGCGCGACGTGCTCGAGGCGGATGGTACGGAACAGGTTGCCCGTCATCCTTCCCATCGAGAGCGTGAGCGCCAACTGCTCGCTGGCATGCCCGATGAGCGCGCGCTCGACCCAGCCCCGGCCCGCGGCCGTCTGCAGCCAGACCGCCAGCGCGGCCAGGAACACGCCGCCCGCGACGAGCAGCGAGCACAAGCCGAGGGCGATGAGGCGGAGCGCGGCTCTCAACCGTCGGGTCACGCGCTTGGAGACTGCATGACCCAGACCTGTGTGTCGACGCCGGCAGGCTGCGCCGCGCAAGCGCTCGGCTCCCGGTCGCGCGGAGCAGCTCAGAGCAGGCTGCGGATTGGCAAGACGCTCTCGATCGACCGGACGAGCCGGCGCCAGGCGCTCGCCGGATCGTGAGGCTCGACGACGATGCGCACTGGCTGCTCGGTGATCCAGGCGACCTTGTGCTTGCCCGCGACCTTGCCGATGCGCCAGGCGTTGGCGGGCTCGAAATCGGTGGCGAAGGCCTCCAGGAACTGCTCGGCCAGCTCCGGGCTGTGCACCACGAACACGGTCTCCGTGTCGAGCGCGGCCGAGCGCGGGTCGAGGTTGAACGACCCAACGAACACCGTCTTGCGGTCGAACACCGCCGCCTTGCCGTGCAGGGCCAGGTGTGCCTTGGACCGGGTGGCATGAGCGATGTACAGCTCGCGCGAGGCGGCCCACGGTTTCATCTCGTACAGCTGGATGCCCAGCTCGGCCAACTGCGGGCGCGTGTTCGCATAGTGCGCGTTGACGGTCACGACGTCGGTGGACGCCAGCGAGTTGGTGAGCAGGCGGACCGTCACGCCGCGCTCGCGCAGCTCGTGATACCCGGGCGCATTCTTCTGCTGCGGTACCAGGTAGGCGTTCTCGGCCACGACCTCGTGCTCGGTCTGCCTGGCGAGAGCGACCATTTCCTTCCAGACCAGACCGGGCGGTGACTTGGCCGGGTTCCCCATGGACTTCGGGTCGTCGTAGACCACCTCGGCCGGGCCCCAGATCGCCTTGCCGCGGAACCGCTCCAGCCAGGCGAGCGCCTCGTTTCGGTCATGCGGCAGCGCATAGGGGAAGCTGGCCAGGTCCTCCTCGAGCTTGGCGTAGAAATGCTCGCGCGCTCGCTGCTGCTTCGCCTGCGACGAGGGCTTGCGCAGCGAGCTGATGGGATAGGCCCACCGGCTGTTCCAGAAGTGGTCGAAGCTTCCCTCCGCCTGCGCCACCACGGGGCCAATCGCCAGGAGGTCGAAATCACGGAAGCCGAGCTCCTTGCCCAAGCCAAAATAGTCGTCGGTGAGGTTGCGCCCTCCCACTACCGCCACCTTGCCGTCGGCGACGAACAACTTGTTGTGCATGCGGCGGTTGAGCTCGTTGAAGCGCCCCAAAAGCTGCAGGATGCGCATCCAGCCCCGCGCGAACGGGTTGAACACCCGCACCTCGATATTGGGGTGCGAATGGAGCGTCTCGAAGGCGGTGTCCTGGCCGTGGGACTCGTAGTCGTCGACGAGCAGGCGCACGCGCACGCCGCGATCGGCAGCGGCGATGATGCGGTCGAGCAGCACCCGTCCGATCGTGTCGCCGGCCCACAGGTAGTACTGGGCGTCGATGCTCGAGTGCGCCACGTCGGCCAGCGCCACCCGCGCCTGAATGCCCCCTTCGCCGGTGTTGTAAAGGAGGAAGCCCGACTCGCCGGGCGGATGCGCCGCAACGGCCGGGGCGATCAGCTCACCGAGCGTCGTCCCGCTGGTGTCGAGGATCGCGCTCGACGGCGGCCGGACGACGTTTTTCGGCAGCGCACAGCCCGACAGGGTCAACGCCACGACCAGCCATCGCAGGTGGCGCACGCGGCCTCCTCGGGGAAGTCTCAGGCACGCAACGGTCCGCTTCGCAAACCCGACGCAATCCTGTCCCCCCCGCCGCTCCGACTCGTCCGTCTTGGCGATCCTTGCCTGCATGGCCTTCCTCGCCCTCCACATGCCCGCCGCAATGGCGAGCCACTGCACCAACCGACCCGGGCGGATCACCAGACTTCGCGATCGCCGGAGATCGGCGTGGGCTCGTCAGCATGGTGAGGCGGACGAACGTGGACGGCCTCCCAGGCGCGCACATTGCGCCGCGCACGGTCGAAGAGGCGCTCGTAATTGCGCTTGAGGAAATCCTCACGCGCCTCCGGGGTCAGACGAGCGAGCAAAGGCGCGTACAGGCGATACACCTTGAGATACTCCGTCTGCTCGGTCGGGGCCACTTCGTCGGTGCCGAACAGAAATCGATCGGGGTGGCGATTGATGAGCGCGGCGACGGCGTCGACATGCTGGGGCTCGTCGAAGTATTTCGCCGCCTCGTCCCAGGAGAGATCGTAGAACAGATTGCCGCGCGTCTGGTTGATGGCGCGCTCGAGCATGGCCAGATGATCGGGGACGGGATGTACGATCCGCCCCACACCGGCGTGCGCCCAGATGATCGTCGTCTTCGGATGGCGCAAGACGAGCTCGCGCAGCTGCTTCACCAGATACGGATCCTGCCCAGGCTTGGGAAACGGCATGTTGACGTCGCAATGGAAGAGCACCGGCATCCCGACCTCGGCCGCGAAATCGAAGATGCGATCGAGCGCGCGATTGTTCAGGCTCGCCGTCTCCCCGGCAATCTTGGACGACACGAACTCCTTGTGAATCGAAAACTCACCGATTCCCTCGAAGACGCCGGGAAAGATCGTGAGCACGCGGCGGATATGATCGACGGCGTACATATCCGTCGGATTGAAGCCGGTGATCATCGGATCGAAGCGCGCCCGCTGCGCCGGCGGCAGCGAGCGATAGGCCATGGCGATCTGCGCGTCGGTGAACGAGTAGTAATAGAGTGGCGCGTCAGTCTGCAGGTAATACCAGGGCGCGAAATCGCCCGTGTTCGAGTACATCCACTGTTGCTGGAGCGGGATTCCAAACAGTGTCGCGCGACCGACCTTGTCGCCCATCACGCGCAGAAAGTCGCGAATGTCGGTCCCCTCCTGGATGTAGTTCGTCAGGTGAACGTGCGAGTCGTTGAACAGCGGCACGGCTTGCGGCTGCGCCCGGGCGGAGACGGCCCAGAGCAGCACGGCAACCCAGACGAGCGACGACGAACGCGGGGTCTCCATGGCCACCTCAGAAGAAGATGCTCGCCGCCACTGAGAGGATCGGTCCCTTTTCGCCGGCGGCGTAATAACCGAACGTCCCACCGGCAACCGAGCGGCTCACATAGATGAAGTGCGCGTTCAACCGGAAGTTGCGCGTGTGCCCGGGATAGACGTTCGTGCCGGCGATGACTTCCCAGTTGGTGTGAAACCCGGCTCTCGGATCTCCGAATACGAACGACGTGGCGTTGTAGAGCTCCCACCAGTGTTTGATGGGATAAGCGGCGATCTGAAGGTAGAAGCTCTGATCGAATAGCTCTCCCACCGGGACAGGACCGTTACCGACGAAATCGTAGAGCCAACGTGCGCTGTACTCGGCCTGAATGAAGAGCCCGCGATACTTCAAACCGGCGTCCGCGGACAAGATCCAATAGGTCGCGTTCTGCAAGGTCACGTTGGGCGCCAGCGCGCCGGTGTTGAAGAGCGGCGTGCCGTCGGCGATACGAATCTGCGTGCTGCCAGGTGGCTCATCGAGCGGCGTGTAATGGGACTCGCGGGCGCGCACGCTCGACATACCAAAGCGCGTCGCGACGCCCTCATGGCTCTCCCAGTCCCCGTAACCGCCGCGGGGCCCGAACTCCTTGGTCGTCGGCATCCACCACACCGAGGCGCCGACGGCGATATCGCGCGTCAGCTGCGCAGCCGTGATACCGAGCTGACTGATGTTATTGCCCAACGACACTTTGTAGAACAGACCCGGAGCGACCTCGCCCGTTGCCACCAATGCACTGGTGAAGCCAGGCCGTATGAACTCCTCGGCCATGGTGCGATCCGGAGCCAACCAATACGGGTGCGAGCCGACCAGCGAGCGAATGCCGGGCATGCCGTCGACGGCGACCGCCAGCGTGAAGGCCTTGTGAAAGCGATAGCCAATGCTCCCGATGATGTTCACCAGCTGATTCGAGAGCACCGTCCACATGGTGATGTTGTATTCGAGGTTGGGAAGAAACATCCAGCCGCGGAAGAACAGCAGGGCACGGTGGAACTCGATATCGTTCCGGCCGGAATAGACCTGTGGTCGCCCGAGGTGGTCGACATAGTTCTGGGTCGCCGGCAGCTGGTTGATGTAACGGACCAGCGCATAGCCCGATACCCAGAGATCGCCGAGCTTGGTGTTGGCGACGCGGAAGCCGCGCCCGGGATCGAGCTCGCCCCAGGTCATCGACGTCCAGTCTTCCGATTCGCTCGGCGCTTGCTCCGCCGCCTTTTCGCTGACGGGCTTGGCCGGCGCCGTCGCGCCCTCTTTTCCGCCGGCCGGTCCGCCAGCCGGCGCCTTGGGGTTGTCGTCTTTGTTTTGCGCACCGGCGTCGCGCGCGTCGGCGAGCACCAGGGCGCACAGGGCGCACACAACGATCCTGCGTCGCCGAACGCGCGTGATGGTCGGAGCGGGCGTCCGCTCAGTGCGCATCGCCGGTGTTGCTGGCGGTGCGCGGCGGCGACCCCGGCGCGGCGAACACGTTGCCGCCGAGCGCGGCGACGATCGACGCGATCGCCTTTTGCGCGCGCACGCTGTTGCCGGCTTCGTCGAGCGGCGGCGCGAACGCCGCGATGGCGTAGCGCCCGGGCGCGACCGCGAGAATGCCGCCGCCGACGCCGCTCTTGGCCGGCACGCCGACCTTGAACATCCAGGTCCCCGATGTCTCGTACAGGCCTGCCGTCGCCATGACGGCGAGCACCTTGGCCGCGATCGCAGGATCGACCACGCGCTCGCCGGTGCGCGGATTCACGCCGCCATTGGCGAGCGTCGCGCCCATGGTGACCAGATCGCGCGCCGTGACGGCGACGGAGCATTGCCGCGTATAGAGATCGAGGATCTCGGGCGGGCTTCCTTTGAGCACCTCGTCCGCTTTGAGGATCCAGCTGATGCCCTGGTTGCGCGCATTGGTGTCGGTCTCCGATTTGTAGACCTTCTCGTCGACGGTGAGGGCGCGGCCGGCGAAGGCGTTCATCGTGCCGAGGATGTGTTTCCAGCGCTCGGCCGCATCCTTGCCCGCGACCAGGTCGACCGTCGCGATGGCTCCTGCGTTGACGAACGGATTGCCCGGCGGCGGACGCTTCTGCAGCTTGTTCAGGCCGAGCGCGACGATCGAGTTGAACGCCTGGCCGGTCGCGTCCGCGCCGATGCGCTTCTCGATCGTCGCCGCGCCGGAGTCGGCGAGCGCGCGCGCCAGCGTGAACACCTTCGAGATCGACTGAATCGTGAACGCCGTCGACGTATCTCCCACTTCGTACATCTCGCCGTCGACGCGCATGACGGCGATGCCGAAGAGCTGCGAATCGACCTTCGCCAGCTCGGGGATGTAATCGGCGTTCTTGCCCTCGCTGACGGCGCGCACGCTGGCGTAGGCGCGCTTGACCGCCTGCTCGATGTCGGCCTGCGAGGGGCCGCCCGCGCGCGGCACCATCGCGCTGGAGCTGGCGTAGGTCGAGGCCGTCGCCGCGTGGCTCGTCTGCACGTTCGATTGGGTCCCGGCGCACGACGCCAGGGCGAGCGCGACCACGAAGAGCTGGGCTGGCAAACGCATGGAGGGCCTCCGCGTGCATGTTCGTAGGCACTCGGCGCTTGATGTTTCGGCGGAAATGTCGATGGCCGCGAGTGTGGCTTGTCGCTGATCGGGCCGGCTCTACAACCCGACCAACGTGTTCCTCTTCAACCCGACCGACGTGCCGCTCTTGGTCATCGCCGTCGCCGTGCTCGGCCTGACGATGCTCGCCGCCGTCGTCGGTGTGCGGGTGGGCCGCAAGCTGCAAACGCGCCTCAGCGATACCGAGCGCTTTCAACTCTTCGGCATCCAGGCGTCCCTGCTCGGTCTGCTCGCGCTCCTGCTCGGGTTCTCGTTCGCCATGGGGCAGACGCGGTACGATGCGCGCCGCCGGCTGGTCGTCGAAGAGGCCAACGCGATCGGGACGTCGCGGCTGCGCGCCGCGGCCGTGCCCGATCCGGCCGGCTCCGAGATTCGGGCGCTGCTCGAGGCCTATGTCGAGACTCGGCTGGCCATCGTGCGCGCGCGCACCGATGCCGGGGCCAACGCAGCGATCGCCGAGTCGGAGCGACTGCAGCGCGAGGTGTGGTCGCGGGCGGCGAATCAGGCGAGAGCGGAGCCGCGGTCGATCCCCACCGGGCTGTTGCTGCAGTCGCTCAACGAGATGATCGACCTCCACGCCTCGCGCATCGGTGCGGCGCGGAACCATATTCCGTCGACCGTGCTGACCGCGCTCATCCTGGTGGCGTTCGCGGCGATGGCATGGGTCGGCGCCAGCTTCGGCAGCACCGGGCGGCGCGGCATGGTGACGACGCTGATCTTGTCGGCGTTGATCGCGTTCGTCATCACCGTGATCGTCGACCTCGATCAGCCGCGCGCGGGGCTCATTCGCGTCAGCCAGAGGGCGCTGCTGGATCTTCAGCGCGCCTTCCAATAGCGCCACCTGATGCTCGCCGCAAGAATCGCCTAGATCCGATCGTCACGGTGACTACGCCGTGTTGAACGAGAATCATCGGGGGCCAGGCATGCGCACGACGGTGGAGCATCCGAGTGCATCGTTGGCCCACGCACGCGCGCGATGGATCGCGGCGTTACTGGTCGGCTGGACGGTGAGCGCCGGCGCGCAAGAAGGGGCCGCGACGACGACAAGCGAGCCCGCACCGGCCGTCAGCGTCACCGCGCCGCCGACCCCTGACGAACAAGCCAACGCAGCGCAGCAGGCGCTGCAGCCGCCGCAGCCGCTGCCCAAACCGCCATCTCCCGTCGCCACGTGGATCAAGGGCGAAGGGTTTCGCATTCAATCGCCCGACGGGAATTGGCGGCTGCGCATCGGACTCCAGATGGCCGCATTCTATCAGCCGCTGTTTGTCGCCACCGGCAACGACTGGTCGAACTTCGGCTTCGACTACGTGCGGCCGCATATCAGCGGCAACCTGTTTCGGCCGTGGCTCGAGTATTGGTGCAGCTTCGAGTTCAAGGGCTTTCCCCCTTTCCTGCTCGATTGCTACGTGGAGGCGCGACCGTGGAAGTTTTTCGGAATTCGCGGCGGCCAATTCTGGACCCTGTTGTCGCGTCACGAGTATCTGGGTCCGCAGGAGGTTCTGTTTCCCGATTGGGCGACGGCGGCCGATTACTTCTGGACTGGCCGCGATCGAGGCGTGCAGCTCTTCGGCGAGACCAACTACATCGACTACTACGCCAGCTTCACCGCCGGCACGACGCTGACCCAGACGGCGTCGGTGCCGGGAAACTTTCAGGTCCATGGGCCGCGTCGACATCAATCCGCTCGGTCGCATGGGCTCGACGGAGATGCCCTATCGTCGCCAGCGAGGACCCGGTGCCATTTCGCTTCTCGTTCGCGCTGCAGGGCGCGTACGGACGTGTGAATCCAAACGGCGTCGGCTTCAACTCCAGCGCCTTTCTGCAGCTGAATCAGCAGGGCGAGCGCACGCAGGGGATCGGCGCTGTCGACCTGCTCGTGCAGTGGGAGCGGTTTGGTTTCTTCGGCGAGTTCTATGGGCGACGCGTGTCGCCGCGCGACGTGCCGACGCCGGATTTCACGCAATACGGCGCGTGGGCGCAGGCGCACTACACGTTCTTCAGACGCATTCTCGACTTCGGCCTGCGCTTCGATTGGGTCGATCCGAGCACGACGCTGGCGAACGATCAGTTCTTCGCCGGCGAGGCGCAGCTGGCGTGGTTCATCGTCGGCACGTCGCTGGCGCTGCGGCTGCGCTACGGCGTGGCGCATCAGCAGGATCCCGGTCCGGCGCCGGCCGCGGATCCGGATTTTCTCTCGACCGTCGGCCTGCCGATCGCTCCGGGTACGGCGCAGCTGGTTACGCTTCAGGTCCAGCTCGCGCTGTGAGCGAGTCACGCCCATCCGCTCGAGCTTCCACATGCTCGAAGGGTTCTTCGTCGACCTCGACTCGCCGGCCGAGCAAGGCCGCAGTCGCCACGCACTCGACCTTCAAGAGAGTCCCCAAAGGGTCATCCTCCGATCCGGACCGGTGCTGCCTGCCAGTGGGATGTCGGCGGGAAAGACAGTCTGCCGAACAATCTTGCCGATGATGCCAATTAGCCTATCGGAGGTCATCAGGAGGTAATCATGAAACGGCATATTGCAGCAGGTCTTTCCATTCTCGCAGTGGTGGCCGGCGTGGGATGGAAGCTCGCGAGTCATCCGGAGACCTCGGCGGGGCTGCAGGAAGTCAGTCTCATCCAGCACTCCGAGCACTCGCACCCTGGCCCGACCAACGCACTGGCAGGTATTCGCATTCGCTTGAGTCCCAGCGATTTCGGCTACGAGATCAGGGCGACGGCTCACGAGGTTCCGCAAATCGCCCTGGCTGCCGAATAGACCGGGATGCGTGGGGGCCCTGTGCCATGCGAAAGACGCATGAAACGCTTGCTCTTGGTGGGAGCTTTCGGTTGCCACCTCGCACTCGTCGTCGCAGGGGCCGCTCATCTCACGTCTCGCCTGCATGGGCCTGTCGGGAGGGGACTTCGTTTTTATGATGCACTGTCGGGAGCCGGCGACTCCTATTCTTTCTTCGCTCCGGCGGTAGGTCCCCAGTTGCGGGCGCGGTTTACCCTTTCGACTCCGCAGGGAGAGCGCTCCGAGGAGACACTGGAAACCGGGAAGAGTCGCGAGGTCGGCTTCCGCCTCGGGAATCTCGCCGGAACGATCTATATCGTGGCCAAGCGCACCGACCTGCGACGGGCGTTTCTCGGCGCGCTCGCGGCGAGTCGCCTCGGTGCACATCCTGAAGCGAACCTCGTGCAGGTGAACATCGAGGAGTGGGTGATGCCCACGATGGCCGAGTACCGCGTCGGGGCGCGGCCGCGGTGGCGCTCGTTGCACGATGCCACGTTCGTGCGCACGTCGAGGAGCCAACCATGAGGTCAGGGAGGTACCGATGCATGGCGATCGACACCTGGTTTCGGCCGGTGTCGGCTCGCCCGCTCGCGGGACTCCGGGTGGGGCTGCCGCTGCTGCTGCTCTTTCATCTGGTCTGGCTCTCCAACGATATCCTCTCACTTCATGGCAGTCGGGGAATCATTCCCTGGGAGCTCACGGACCTGCTGCGCGATCCCTGGGTGCCCGGCCTCCCAACCCTGGCCAAGGCCTTTCTGCCCCTCGGGATCAGTGAGCACACCGCCATCATCCTTCTGCTCTCGGGCTATGCCGGAAGCCTGCTCTCGCTCGCTCTGGGATTTCACACCCGACTCTCGGCGTTTCTGGCATGGGGCCTTCACCTCAGCCTCGTGACGAGCGGCTTTGCTTCTTTTTATGGCGTCGATCAGTTGGCCAATACGTTCCTCTTCTATCTCTTTCTCTTTCCGTCCGGGCGCGCCTGGACGTTCGCGTCTCGTCCGGCCTCCTCCCGCCGAGAGGAGACGATTCCCGTCGGTTGTCTGAGGGTGATGCAAGTCCACCTTTGCGTGATCTATCTCGCCGCCGGTCTGGACAAAGCCATGGGGAGACAGTGGTGGAACGGCGAGGCCATCTGGCAGACGGTCTCTCAGCCCGTCTTCAGCACGTTCGATCTCAGCTGGCTGGCGAGGTATTCCTGGATCCCGATGCTCGCAGGCTGGGGCACGTTGGTGGTGGAGATCGGCTACGTGTTTCTCATCTGGCCACGCCGCACCCGGAAGGTGTGGTGCATCGCGACGATCGGATTGCACCTGGGCATCGGCCTGTTCATGGGGCTCGTCTTCTTCTCGAGCGTGATGATTCTCCTGACGGGCTGTCTCTTTCTGATTCCCGAGGAAGTCGCTGGAGCGCGCCGTCGCACCGAGGCGCAGCGGCCGGTCCTGGCGGCGCTCCTCGTGGCCATTTGCCTGCTGCCGCTCGGGCGCGAGGCCAGAGGCGAAACGAGACGCGAGACGGGGCTCTCCGACGATTTCGCGCCCCTCGTCCGCCGTCTCATGGCACGTGACCAGATTCCGGGCGTGGCCGTGGGAGTCGTCGAGCGGGGACACCTCGTCTTCGCCCGCGGCTTCGGTTACCGCGATGTGGACAATCACCTGCCGGTCACGCCCGACACGCTCTTCCCTCTCGGGTCCTGCTCGAAGGCGTTCACGGCAACGGCGATCGCTCTGCTCGCGGACGAGGGAAGGATCGCGCTCGACGCTCCCGTACGCACTTACCTTCCCGATTTTTCCCTCGAAGACCCGGTGGCGTCGGCGACCTTGACGACGCGGGATCTTCTCACCCACCGGAGCGGATTACCCCGGCATGATCTCTTCTGGTACCAGGCCCCATTCTCGCGCGATGAGCTCTACCACCGCCTTCGATTCCTCGAGCCCAGCGGTCCCCCCCGCGCGCGGTGGCGATACAACAGCCTGATGTTCGTCGTCGCCGGTCGAATCGTCGAGAAGGTCTCGGGAGAGAGCTGGGAGAGCTTCGTGCAGGCTCGGATCCTCGTGCCCCTCAACATGCGTCGCACCGTCCTTTCGGCGGAAGCGATGGAGACCGACTCCGATCATGCCTCTCCATACGCGCTGCGCGAGGGCAGCGTACAAAAGATACCCATGCTGAAGCGCTTGAGCGCCATCGCGCCCGCGGGAGCCGTGCAGACGAGCGTGCGGGATCTCGCCCGCTGGCTCACGTTTCACGCGACGAGATCGCCCGCGCTTCTCGGGGAAGGCATGTGGCGTGAGCTGCATCGCCCGCAAGCGGAAATGCCGGCGCCGGACCAACCCGAGGTACAGCACCCCTATTACGCTTTGGGCTGGATTCACGAAAGCTACCGTGGCCATCCCCTGGTGGTCCACAACGGGGCCATCGACGGATTCACGGTGCATCTGGGCTTTCTTCCCGAGACCGGACAAGGGCTCATTCTCCTCATGAACCGGGATCTCGCGACCGCGGCTCTGATGGCGCTTGCCTACAGCGCCTACGATCGCCTTCTCGGGCTCGAGCCGCTGGACTGGGAGGGAAGGCTCAAGGAAATGCCGGACACCGTTGCAGGATGTCCGGGATGTCGCGCTCGACTTTCCGATCGAGACGGTGGTGGGGAGATACGAGCATCCCGCGTACGGGGCGCTCACGGTCCGGGCCAAAGGGGACAAGCTCGCGATGCAGTTTCGGACTCTTCGTTTCACGCTGGTCTATCAGGGCAAACGGCGGTTTCTCAGCCTGGAACCCATTGCCGACGGGGCCCCGCAGATCTCGGTTCGGTTCTCGAAACCGAAGACTGGCGAGCCTCTGAAGCTCTTCGTTCCGCTCAACTTCGATGAGGGCGATCCCGTGGAGGTCTTCACCCGCGTGAGGTAGGCGATTGCCTGGCGGATGACGGCCGCCGCGCCCCTCTGTTGAGCGGAGGCACGAGGCTCGATAACCTTACCCAGTATGGATCCGCGCAAGCAGACAGTCCGCGAGGCGTACGACGCGATCGCAGAGACCTGGGGCCGCGGGCGCGACGCGATGGACGATCCTCGCGAGCGCGCGTGGCTCGAGCGGTTCTGCTCGTCGCTGACGGGCGCTCGCGTGCTGGATCTCGGGTGCGGCGGCGGCGCCATCACGACGCGCATGGTTGCTCGCGGACTGCGCGTCACCGGTGTCGATTTCTCGCGTGCGCAACTGAACCACGCGCGGGTGGCGTGCCCATCAGCAATGCTGGTTCAGGGCGATCTGGCCGAAGTCGAATTCGCTCCTGCGAGCTTCGACGGCGTGAACGTCTACGACAGCCTTTGGCACTTGCCGCGCGAGGAGCATGGACCCGTGCTGGCACGCATTCGGCGCTGGGTGATCGAAGGTGCCTTCCTGCTGCTCACGGTCGGGGCGCTTGATCCGGGTGATCCGGGGAGAGCTGCATACACAGCTCTGCGGTGCACCGATCTACTACGGCGGTTGGCCGCGCGACACGACATTCAGTCTGCTGCGTGGCGCCCGTTTCGACCTGGTCTCCTTCGACGACGCGCCGGGCAGCGCGTTGGTTGTGCTCGCCCGCGCCGGTTGACGCACGGTGAGCGGCAGCGCCGGGCAAAGGCACCGTACTGCACAAACAGGGGTGAGTAGCCCTCACGCGGTGACGTGGGGCAGATCGCCCGAGACGTGACGCTCGTAGACCTCGAGCACGGTGATCATGAGCGCGATCACGAGGGGGCCGACGAACAGCCCAACGAACCCAAACGCGAGCATGCCGCCAAAGACGGCGATGAACACCAAGAGCGGGTGAAGCCGGAGGCCGCGCTTGGTGAGAAGCGGACGGACGACGTTATCCATCGTACCGACGATGAGCAGGCAGTATAGCGCAAGGCCACCTCCGCGCAGCCAGCCATGCCCGACGCCCACCACGAACGCCACCGGTACCCAGACCAGCGCGGGCCCCACGAGCGGAATCAATGCGGCGAACAGGGTGGCTGCGCCCCAGATGAGCGGGACCGGAACGCCGAAGATGAAATAGCCGAGCGTTGCGACGGACGCCTGCGCGAGCGCGGTACCGAGGTTGCCAACCAGGACCGCGACGCTCACCCGGTGGAAGCCCTCGAAGAACATCCTGGTGTCGGCCGGTGGAAGCGGGACCAGGCGCACAACGCGTTCGCGCCAACGGTTGCCCTCGAGAAAGAAATAGTAGAGCGCGACGGCGATGAGAAACAGGCCGATGCCGATGCGCAGCGCGGCTCGGCCCGCGGCAGCCACGAATGCGCCGAGCGCACCGGCGATCTGCGGGCCGGCGGCCATCAACCTCGGACGCAGGTCGGAGGCGGCGCGCTCGAGCGGCGGCCCGAGCGGACCGAGCCGCGGCGCCAGGCGCTCGACTGAGAACGAACCGCCGTGCTCGAGGTTGTGCGCGAGCTCGGTCCCCTCGAAGACGAGCCGCTGCACCACGACCGTCCCGAGGAACCCGAACGGGGCGAACACGCCGACGAACAACAGGAGCACCGACAGCAGCGCCGCCAGCCGGCGCCGCCCGTGCAGCCGGCGGACCATCCATGTGAAAAAGCGGGTCGCGAGCGAAGCGAGCGCCGCGGCGAGCAGGATCGCCAGGAGGACTGGACGGGTGGTGAGGTAGGCGAAATAGAGCAGGAGGAGGACCGCGATGAGGATGAGCACATCGCCCGCGACCGTCAGAAACGACCGCGGCGTCGCCTGGGCCGGACCGCTCATGGTGCCTCCAGCGACTGCAGCGGCCGCCGCGGCACTGCGAGCGAGGCGGCAACGGTGATTCCCAGTACGGCCAGGGTCGCGGCCAGCGACCAGATCGGGTCGACGCGGACGACGTCGGCGAGGCACAGCTTGGCGCCCATCAGCGCGAGGATGAGCCCCAACCCGTAGTGCAGGTATCGAAGCCGCCGAAGGAAGTCGGCGACCACGAAGAACAGGGCGCGAAGACCCAGCACAGCCAGGATGTTCGAGGAGAAGACGAGGAACGGATCGTCGGTCACCGCGAAGATCGCCGGGATCGAATCGATGGCAAACAGGGCATCCAGGCACTCCACGACGACGAGGACGAACAGGAGCATCGTGCCCACGCGGCGGCCGCCCTCATGGGTGAAGAACCGGCCTCCTTCGTAGCGCGGCACGACGGGAACCGCGCGTCGAAGGAACCGGATCAGGCGCCGCTCGGAGAGCGCCGGCTGGTCGACACGATCCGGTCGCTGCAAGAAGGTCCGGATGCCCGTCCAGAGCAGGAGCGCACCGAGGACATAGGCCAGCGGGTGGAACGCGTGCAGGAGCTTGATCCCGCCCAGGATCATGGCGCCGCGCAAGAGAACCGCGCCCAGGATGCCCCAAGTCAGGACGCGGTGCTGTTCGCCGGATGGCACGCGGAACTGAGCGAAGACCAGGAGGAAGACGAAGAGGTTGTCGATGCTGAGCGATTTCTCGAGCACGTAGCCGGTAAAAAACTGCGCGGCGGCGGCTCCGCCGCGCGTCATCCAGACGAAGCCACCGAAAGCGACCGAGAGCGCGACCCACAGCGCCGACCAGGCGAGCGCCGGCCGCATGCGCATGGAGGTATGGCGCCGATGTGAAGCGCCGAGGTCGACGGCGAGCATGGTTACGATGAGAAGGACGAACCCAGCCCAGGTCCAGAGGTGCAGCATGCGCTAGTGCCCGTCGAGCGGGAGCGGCACCATACGAGCCCGCTCGTCGGGTGGAAGCCCCAGGGCCGTTTTGGGCGACTCCGCTTCCATCGTCGGCACCGGGTGGTGCACGAAGGTGACCGCGGCCTCGGCTGGCGAGCCCTCGCGGGTCGCGCTGCGTTGGATTCGACGCTCGACGAGGCGGTTGGAATCCGTGCCATTCAGCACTCGCCTGCCCACGGTCAACCCTCCCGTGGATGGAGGTACGCATGGATCGTGCCTCCGCCTCGCTCCCGCGTGCATGTTGTGACGGATCCGACCTGGTATTCCCAATTCACGAAGAGAGCCTTGCGCCCGCAGCGGGCCTGGAGGTCGCGATTCGTGTACGCCGATAAATCATCTCCGATGGGCCGAAGAGCTCGCACGCCGCCATCCAGACAGCTTGTTCCTGCCGCCGCGCTGGTCATGTGCACCTTGGTGGTTGTCGGTTGTGGCGGGAGCGCGAACCAAGTCGGCGACATGGCGGCTCCGAGCTTCAACGGCGCCTGGAGCGGTAGTCTGATGCACGTGGCGGTGACCTGCACGGATGGCTCCGTCCTACCGGCGTTCTCGACGAGCACATCCTGGCAAATCAACCAGGATCAAGCCGGGATATTCTTGGTGTGGACTGACCGCTGCCCCGTCACGCCGAATATCGCGTTCGCCGTCGACGGAACGGGGGCGGCAAAGCAGCAAGGCGGTCCCGTCACGTGCGTAAATGCCAGCACCGGTCAGGCGGTCTTCTCCGATGGCGTGATGACGCTCGCCGGTGATGCGTTGACCATGAGTATCTATGAGACAATCCACAACAGCGGAGCCCAGAACCGCGACTGCGCCTTTCCCCTGTCCGTTTCGATGACCCGACAGTAAGCCGCTTGCGGAGGAGATCGATGTTGGCGCCGACGATGCGGGGCATTTTCTCTGCGCTGATTGCCTCCTTGGTCGCCGTAGGATGCAGCGCCGCTGGCGTTCCGATTTCCCAGCCCGAGCACATCCAGTCGCTATCGACCGCCCTTCCGCAATCGGAGCTGGAGGCTATCGCCTGGTCGATCCGTGACGTAATCGCCGCGGCCGTGCCGGCTCTGCTGCGCGCGCCTCCCGGCCCCGTCATGCAGCAAGTCACGGCATCGGGAACCATGACGTTTCGAGGAGCGGCGGATCAGCCCAGTGACACCGAAGAGACGCTCGCGCTCACCGTCGCGTACGACGGCTACCAGCCGACCATCAGGGCGGCGGTGCCGTACACGGATTGGCGCCTGTCCTCACCGCCACCGTCATTGCCGACACTGGCCCTCGATTTCACGGACGAACCGACGCCCAACTCCAACCAGTTCGGATACATCGGCGGGAGGTTCGATGGAACCGTCGCGTTGGCCCGCAGCGAGACGCCGGACAACAGTGACAGCGTCGACGCGCGGCTGACGATGCAGGGACAGCTCGCAGTCGACGGCACCGGCAAGGTCGTCTGGCAAGTCCTCCACATCAGCGGCGTCATCTACTCGCCAAGGTTCGACTACTACTACAACGACGCATCCTTCCCGTATCCAAACCAGTAGAGAAGGAGCTGCGGTGAAAGCGAGACGAACCCGAGGATTGGTTGTGCGGCGAATGATTCCAACGCGCGGCGTCCTCGCCGGTCTCCTCGGCTTGTGGTTCTCCTGCTTCCTTCCAGGATGTGGCAACGGCCCGGCTGCGACCTTCAAGGGGGTGCTGTGGCTCTCGTGGACGATCCAAGGCGAACCTGCTTCCGATGCGGTCTGCGCGGACATCGACCACATCGTGATCACCGTCGAGAGCACCCCGTCGGTCGGCGTAGAGATCGAGCCAGTGTCGTGTAACCAGGGCGTAGGCTGGGAACGCGACGACGTGCCCGAAGGCTCGGACACCGTTCTCATCGATGCCGTTGGTCCGAGCGGACAGACGATGTTCGAAACCCTCTCGAAGGTGAGCGTGGCGGAATCCAGGCCCACCGCACCCACCGTCGTCGACTTGCAACCGCTGTAGCGCTGCACGGCGGATATTCGCAGCACGGCCTGTTCAACACCGAGGCGATTCGCCGTCGCCGAGGTCGGAAATCATCCCGGTTTGGTTCAACGACGAGCAACGCCGGAACTGGAAAGACATCAGTTGTTCACTGAAGGACGTGCGTCGGCGTACCCGGAGACAGATACCAAGGCGCAATACGGTTGGTAGTAGCTCTTGGGCGGAGAGAGCGCGCTACTGCGGCCGGCCCTGCTCGCAGCGGCAGTCGTCCGAATTCCAGTACCAGCCGGTCGCGCAACGCTTCGGCACGCAGGTGCGCGGCACACACTCGTTGCCGTAGCAGACGAAGGCGCCGCCGCAGCCGCCGCACGAGATGGTGCCGCCGCAGCCGTCGTCCATCTGGCCGCAGCTCGCGCCCCCGCAGCTGCTCTTGGGCTGGCACAAGACGTCGTAGCTCGACAGCGCTTCTTCGTAGCCGCCCCAGCCGATGTTGCAGGTGCTGCCGACGAGCTTGCCCGGATGGGTGCCGCCGCCGAACTGCGCGCGGCAGGCGTACAGCGGACCACCGCCCTCCGAGCCGGTGGCGACGGCGCCGCCCGGCTTCTGACCGTTGGCGCCAGCCACCCAGCGCAGCACGGCCGACGGCGCGACCTCGAGCACCTTGAAGATTGGCGCCCAACGCTCGAGGCTGCCCCAGCCGTAGCTGCAGCCGCCGTTGAGCAGCTTGCCCGGATGCTGCCCGCCTTCGTACCACGCAGTGCACAAGCCGAGCGACGTCGCGCCGTCCTGGCCGCCGACCCAGTAGTCGCTCGGCGCGGTCTCGCCGGCGCCGGTGTCGACCGCCTTCCACGTCAGGCCCGCGTACGCCGGCGGCGTGTAGATGGGCGCGATCTCGTGATTGTCGTGGTACCACATCTCCGACTCGAGCCAGGCACGGTGCGCGGCGTTGAACGTGTTCGGGTACCACGAGCTCTGGCCGTTACCGCCGTACAGGTCGCCGACGATGTAGCCGCCTTGCGGGATGTTGTTCCACGCCGGACCGTAGCTGGCGAGGACCGCGCCCGAGCCGGAGTCGCCGCCGCCCGTCGCCACCACCGTCGAGTTGAGGTACTGGATGAGCGTGTTGAAGTCCTGGCCGCCGAGGAACGACGTGGGCGCGGCGTGACGCGCGTTGGGATCGGCGGTCTCCCAGCCGGCTTCGTACGGCTGCAGGTTGGTGCCGGCGCGGAACACACTCATGTCGACGGTACGGTGCACGCCGAAGGGAGAGTCGTTCTGATCGGTGAGGCTGGTCAGCATCGGCATCGGCGTCGCGATCGTCGACGGCTCGGGCTGATAGGACTGGACGGCGAGGTGCAGGATCGCCTCGTCGTGGTTGGCGTCGAGGCGCGAGCGCTCGTCGTCGGGGCACTTGCCGTCCCAGGCGCCGTGCGACGCCGGGTTGATGTGCACGTCGTCGACGACGTAGACCGTCGTCTTCTCCGGATGGTTCTTGCCGTCGCCCCACGGGTTGAGCGCGAAGCGCAGGCCGCCCCAGGTGCCGCCGCCGCCGCACTTGTCGAGCACCCACTCGACGCAGTGCGAGGCGGTGAGCACGGTGCGCGGGCCGACCAGCGTGCCCGAGCACCAGCGCGCGTTGAGCGCATTCAGCTCGTTCTGGTGGGTCGGATTGTGCGGATCGTTGGGGATGGTCGCGTGCACGTCGGTCGAGTTGCCGGTGAGAAAGCCGACGGCGGGCCAGGCGTAGTCGACGCCGGTGGCGCCGGTGCCGTGCACCGCCTGTTCGCCCTCTCCGTTGGGCGGTGGCGGAGCGCCACAGGCGGCAATTGCGGCGAGACAGAGCAGCAGCGAACGTTTCATGAAAGCTCCTTGTGAACGAGTCGGGAAACCGCAGCGGTTGCTCGCGCCGCGGATTGCACGACTCGTTCCACGGCCGCGCCGTCGCGTGCGTGGGCGCACTTCGCCACCGGCGGCGACGACGGGCGACCGCCTCACGATCGGCGCACTTCGCCACCGGCGAGCCCGCACGACGAGCCGACGACGCCCCGGACGGCGTTGGACGCAGAAGCTACAGTCGCCAGTCTCCGTCGCCGCGACGGCCACGCGACGGGCCCCCGCCGAACGCCGTCATCCGGGCTGCGATCGCTACTCGACGACGACGCGATCGAGGTCCGGCGCGTACTGGCTGTCGTTGTAGAAGGCGAGCGTGTTGATGCCGCGCGCCAGCGACAGCGTCACCGTGGCGACCGCGGGCGTCGACCAGCCGGCGCTCCTTATCGTCACCGGCACGCCGGCGCCGCCGTTGACGCTGACCCAGAGCGTGCGCTCATCGGCCGAGGCGGCGTGGATCGTCAGCTGGTGCGGGCCGCTGGAGCCGACGTCGACCTGCGGCAGCGTGAGGCGGCCGCCGGCGCCGAGGTAGCCGACCTTCTTGCCGCCGGAGCAGCCGGTGCAGGCGGCCACGGTGGCGCCGCCGCTGAGGGCGCCGGCCTCGGCCTCGTAGGCCACGCCGCCGCCGCTCGGCCGCGTGTAGCAGGCCTTCGAGTAGCCGGGGGCCGGATCGCCGAACGTGCCGTTGCTGCAGGCGATGCTGCCACCGAGCGCGCTGCGATATTGGAACTGACCGACGGCGCCGTAGGCCACGTCGACGACGCCGCCGGGCGAGCAGGTTCCGTTCTCGCCGCTGCAATAGGTGTAGCCGGTCGGGCCACCGCCGCCGCCGTGCGGGCGCACATAGCAGCCCTTGGTGTAGCCGTAGGCGGGATCGGAGCCGAAGGTGCCGGTGCCGCAGTAGACGCTGCCGCCAAGGTTGCTCCGGAAGACGTAGGCGCCGACCGCGCCGAAGGCCACATCCATGCTGCCCCCGAGGGCGCAGCTGCCGTATTCAGCGGCGCAGAAGGTGTAGCCGGCGATGCCGTCGCCCGGCTGCGCCGTGACGCGGACCAGCCGCGAGCCGTGCGCGGGCACGTTGGCCGCGGTCCAGCTCCCGGTGAAGACGCCCAGCTCGGCGCGGGCTACGAGGTCGCGCAGGCTGACGTCGCCCTGCAGGCCGAGGCTGGCGAAGTCGACCGTGACGCTGGCCGTCGCGCCACCCAGGTTGTACACGGCGAGCGCCAGCGTGCCGTCGGGCAGCGGCTTGCGCCACTGCTGCAGCGTCCCGGCCACCGTCTGCGTCGGCATCACCGCCGCCTCGTCGACGGCGATGACCTCCGGGTTGCTCAAGATGGCCTGGGCGCGGCCGTCCATGAAGTAGATGTCGCCGCCGACGTAGAGCGGCGACGAGGCCATCGACCAGAAGGTCATGACGCTCTGCCGCTCGACGTCGTCGATGCCGTCCTGCAGCGCGGTGCCGCTGTCGTTGTTGATGGGCATCGAGTCGAGATCGGGATAGTGGCCGGGGCCGAGATAGGGCAGCCAGCCGGGCAGATCGCTCCAGCGCGCGCTCACCGACGAGCCCCAGCTGGACACGGTGCCGCAGTAGCACTCCACGTCGGTGTCGACGCGGACGCTCTGGCCGGCGTCGCGGATCGACGGCGCGAGCGCCAGCGGCACCGGCCAGGCGCTGACGGTGAGCCACATCGGCCGGCCGGTCTGCGCCAGCGCCGCCTGCCAGTGCTCGATGTCGGGCCCGCTTGTGGCGGTGGTGCCGTCGACCTTGACCAGGTCGACGCCCCAGGAGGCGAAGCGGTTGGAGACCGAGTCGTAGTAGGCCTGGGCGCAGGGGTTGGTCCAGTCGATCTCGTACATCGCGCCCCAGCCGTTGGGCACGGCGGTGAGCGGCTGCGACACGATGTCGCGCGTGTGACAGCTGGTGCCTTCGATGGCGTAGTTGCCGTTGTAGACGTTGGCGTCGAGGCCGACGCCGGCGTAGAGGCCGAGCCTCTGCCCGCGCTGGTGCACGACGGCGGCGACGCCGTCGATGCCGTCGGGGAAGCGGGTGCGATCGGGCAGCGGTACGCCGTAGGCATCGTAGCTCGACGGCGAGCCGTCGAGCGTCGCGTTCCAGAACGAGTCGAGGTCGATGTTCTGGTAGCCGGCGGCGCCGAGGTTCCGCGCCAGCGCGGCCGAGGCGTCGAGGATGTTGCCTTCGTCGAGCCAGTTGGTGCCGTAGGTGGCGCGCGACGTCGACTCCACGCTCCAGCTGCTCCAGCCGCGGAAGGGCACCGCGCCCACGGCCGCGCCACCGGCGACGATCGCGGCGCGGGACGGCCGAGCGGGCGGAGGGCTACAGGCAGACGCGGCGGCGACGAGCGCGAGACTGACGGACCGGTACGCGAGCTGGGACATTCGACCTCTCCCGCCGGCCGCGTCGAGGCGCGCTTCCGGCGCAGGCCAGCCTCCGCCAGTCGTCACTCCCGGTCTATCGTACTTCTTTCAGACGCAGCCGCGCTTTTGCGGACGGCGCGCCCCGTGGAGCGCAGGGTCATCCAGGCGAGCGCGCCGCCGCTGGCGCACAACGTCGCCGCGATGATCATGCCCCGACGAAATCCCGCCGCGAAGACCTCCGGGTGCAGATAGCTCTGCTCATCGAGCCCGGAAGCCGCCGGCAGCATGGCCACGGCGAGCAGGCTGCCGGTGCGGGCGACGCAGTTGTTGATCGCCGAGGCCAGGCCCGCCTTGCCGGTCGGCGCCGCGCCGAGCACGGTCGCGGTGATCGGCGCCACCGTGATGGCGAGACCGAGCCCGAACACCAGGAGCGACGGCAGCACGGTGGCCACGTAGCTGCTCCCCGCTTCGCTGCGTACGAACAGGAGCAGCCCGACCGCGGCGACGATCGGTCCCAGCGTCAGCGGCACGCGGGGCCCGATCCGCTGCGCCAATCGCCCCATCGACGCCGACAACAGCAGCAGCATCGCCGTCATCGGCAACAGCGCGGCTCCAGCCGCCAGCGGGGAGTAGCCGAGCACCTGCTGTAGATCGATCGGCAAGAGGAAGAGCGCGCCGCCGAGCGCCGCGTAGACGACGAAGGTCTCGGCGTTGGCGGCGGAGAACGGACGGCTGCGGAAGAGCGCCAGCTCGAGCATCGGCGCTGCGCGCTGCTGCTCGACGATGAAGAACGCGATCAGCACGACCAGCCCGACGGCGCCGGCGGCGATGACATCGGTGGCGCGGGCACCGTGCGCGGGCAGCTCGATGAGCGCGTAGGTGATGCCGCCCAGCCCGAGCGCGGCCAACGCGGCGCCGGCCGCGTCGACCCGGCGCGGCGCCGCCGGATCGCGCGTCTCCGGCACGTGGCGGCGCGTGATCGCGACCACGGCGAGCGCGATGGGCACGTTGATGAAGAAGACGAGCCGCCACGACCACGCCTGCACGAGGTACCCGCCGACGAACGGTCCGATCGCCACGGCGACGCCGCCAAGCCCGCTCCAGGCGCCGATCGCCGCCGCGCGATCTTCGGTGCGGAAGCTCGCCTCGATGATCGCCAGGCTGCCCGGCGTCAGGAGCGCGCCGCCGACGCCTTGTAACGCGCGCGCCGCCGTCAGCGTCGCGGCCGACGGCGCCAGGCCGCAGATGACCGAGGCTACGGTGAACCAGATGACGCCGACGAGAAAGATGCGCCTGCGCCCGAAGCGATCGCTGAGCGCGCCGGCGATGAGCAGGAGCGACGCCAGGGTCAACAGATAGGCGGTGACGACCCACTGCAGGTCGGCGACGCCGCCGTGCAGGTCGCGTCCGATCCGCGGCAGCGCCACATTGACGACGGTGCTGTCGAGCGTCGCCATCCCCGAGCCGAGGACGGTCGCGACCAGGACCCAGCGTCCCCGCCGGCTCGCGAGCGACAGCGGGTCGGCAGGCGTCTCCACGGGCACATTGTACCGAACGAGGAGCCCTCCGGAGCGACTCCGCCCGCGCCGATTACCCCCGTGCGCTTCGGGTTCGGTTGCTTGCCGAGCGTGGCCCGTGTTACTGCTCTCGCGATCGCAATTGTCCGCAGGGCCAATCCACCCAGGGGAAATCGCATGATGCAATCATTCGCACGACAGGGGACGTGGGCGGCGTGCATCCTCGCGCTGGTCACCAGCGCCGGCTGCTCGAAGGGTACGGCCTCTTCGCCAACGGCCGTGCTCGCGGTACCGAACTCGCCGCTGGCGATTCGCTCGCGCAAGATCGACGCGCCGCCCCGCATACACGAGACCAGCGCGCGACACAAGCTCGGCGCCGTCTCGGCGCAGCTCCGGCCCCGGATCAGGCCGCAGGTCACGCCGGAGGCGCCGATCCCGCTGCTCTCCTATGACGGCGGCCCGCTGATCGAGAGCGTGCAGACCTGGGCGGTCTTCTGGGGCACCGGCGTCGACAGCACCACCGTCGCGGACATCCCGGGATTTCTCGGTGAGGTCACCAGCGACAAGCCGTACATGCAGCAGCTCGCGGAGTACGACATCGGCGGCATGACGATCGGCTCGGGCACCTTCGCCGGCTCGTTCGTCGACACCAACGCGCCCACGGCGACGACGGTGACCGATGCGATGATCCAGCAGGAGCTGAGCCGTCTCATCGACACCGGTCTTCTGCCCGCCAACAACGGGCACAACATCTTCATGGTCTACTTTCCGCCCAACGTGACCGTCGTGCAGGACGGCGGCGCGCAGTCGTGCCAGGTCTTCTGCGCCTATCACGGCGACTACATCAGCAACGGCGCCAACATCTACTACGCGGCCATGCCCGACCTGGCGTCCAACGGCTGCGCCACGGGCTGCGGCAGCAACCCGACCACGATCCAGAACCTCTATTCGGCCAGCTCGCACGAGCTGACCGAGGCGATCACCGACGCGGCGGTCGGCACGGGCGACCTCGCCTGGTACGACTTCACGACCGGACTCGGCGAGATCGGCGACATCTGCTTCGAGTTCGACGGCTCGCAAGACAGCTACGTCGTGCAGACCGAGTGGCTCAACCACGAGCAGGGCTGCGGCGTCGTCGGCTCGACGGAGACCGGCCACTTGAGCGTGACGCCGTCGGTGTCGTTCCCGACCGGCGGTGGCACCGGCCACCTCACCATCGAGCTCGGCGGCGACGTCACCGGCGATCTGACCCTCGGCAGCACCTACACGAACCTGGTCGGCGCTCTGGGCACGATCAGCTTCAGCAACCCGACCATGAAGGTCGGTGACACGGTGACCGCGACGCTCACGCTGTCCGCTCTCAGCGCCAACAATGCCGGCACCTATCAGTTCAAGATCACGGCGACCGACCACAACGGCATCGTCCATGTCGCGCTCATCGACCTGGCGCTGGTGCCGCCGGCGCCGACGATCACCACCTTCACGCCGAACAGCGGCCCCACCTCGGGCAACACGACGGTGACGGTGCACGGCACCAACTTCGTCTCCGGATCGATCGTGGCGTTCGACGGCATCGCAGCGACGACGACGGTCAACAGCGCGACGAAGCTCACCGCCAAGACGCCCTCGCACGCCGCCGGCGCCGTCAACGTGCAGGTCTACAACCCGAACCAGACGCCGGCCACGGCGGCCAGCCAGTTCACGTACAACAGCAGCGGCGTCACGGCACCGACGGTGACGTCGATTACGCCGAACGCCGGGCCCACGAGCGGCGATCAGCTGGTCACCATCAAGGGCACGAACTTCAGCGCCAACGCGATCGTCGCCATCGGCGGCGTCCAGATCACCGACCCGAATCTGTACATCATCGACAGCGCCACGCAGGCGCGCGCGATCACACCGGCGCACGTGGCCGGCGCGGTCGACGTGCAGATCGTCAACGTCGAGAGCGTCGACAGCGGCGGCGTCGCACACGGACAGACGGGCACGCTCGCGGGCGGATATACCTACGGCGCCACCGTGCCGCCGACGGTGACGGCGCTGTCGCCCAACAGCGGACCGTCGCTCGGCGGCACCTACGTGACCTTGACCGGCAGCGACTTCCAGAACGGCGCCACGGTCACCCTGGGGGGCGTCGCGGCGACGGTGAAGTCGGTCCATCCCGACTTCATCGGCCTGGTCACACCCCCGCACGCGGCCGGCGCCGTCGACGTCGTCGTCACCAACCCCGACACCAAGACGGCGACCAAGACCGGCGGCTTCACGTACAACGCGTCGGCGGCACCCACGATCACGATGATCAACCCGGCGTCGGGACCGACGGCGGGCGGCGCCATGGTGACCATCACCGGCACCAACTTCGTCAGCCCCAGCGTCACGATCGGCGGCAACACGGCAACCGTGGGCTCTTCGACCGCCACATCGATCACGGTGACCACGCCGGCGCACGCGGCCGGGGCCGTCGACGTCGTCGTCACCAATCCCGACACGCAGTCGGCGACGTCCAGCGGCGGCTACACGTACGTGGCGGCGGCACCGACGATCACGATGGTCAATCCGTCGTCGGGCTCGGCGGCCGGCGGGACCATGGTGACCATCACCGGCACCAACTTCTCGATGCCGATGGTCACCTTCGGCGGGACGGCCGGATCGGTGGGCGCGTCCTCGTCGACGTCGATCACGGTGACGACGCCGGCCCACACCGCGGGCATGGTCGACGTCGTCGTCACCAACGCCGACACGCAGTCGGCGACGGCGACGAACGGCTTCACCTACACGCCGATTCCGCCGCCGCCTCCGACGATCACCTTGATCGATCCGACGTCGGGCACGACGGCCGGCGGCACGACGGTTACCATCACCGGTAGCAACTTCTCGAACCCCGCCGTCACCTTCGGAGGCACTGCGGGTACGGTCATCACGGCCAACGGCACCTCGATCATGGTGACCACGCCGGCGCACGCGGCAGGCATGGTCGACGTCGTCGTCACCAACGCCGACACGCAGGCGGCCACGGCTTCGAACGGCTTCACCTTCGTCGTCCCGGACATGGCGATGAGCGTGATGGACATGGCGATGGCGCCCGATCTGTCGATGGCGACGGGCGGCGATGACCTGGCGACCGGCGGCGGCGATGACCTGGCGACCGGTGGCGGCGGTGGCGGTGGCGGTGGCGGTGGCGGCAGCGGCGGTACCGGCGGCAGCGGTGGCGGCGGCGCCGGCGGCGGCGGTGGCGGCGGCAGCCACGGCGGCTGCTCGATGAGCGGTAGCAACAGCCCTGCCGGCGGCGGCTCGCTGTTCGCGTTCGGCGCGTTCGCGCTGCTGCTCCTGGTTCGCCGTCGCCGTTCGCTCGTCGCCTAGACGACCTGCTTCACGCTCCACGCGGCGCGGTCACGCAGCGCCTGGTCGTCCCCCCTCCCCTCTCGCCCCTTCGGCGTCTACGCAACCGACAACAGCGCACCTGCTGTCAGGCTCAGCCGGCGCAGCCGATGCGCTGCACGTCGAGCGCGACGTCGTCGTACCAGACGTCGACCGCCGGACCCTGGAAGTCGTGGAAGCCGAGGCGCACGCGATCGTAGGCGGGCGACCAGGGCGGGGGCTGGTTGCGCCAGGAGGTGACGTGCAGCGTCGGCACTTCGTTGCCGTCGAGCCAGAAGCGCAGCTCGTCCTTGCCGAAGTAGAACTCGACGCAGGCCCAGCGCCCCACCGGCGCGGCGACGCCGTTGGTGCAGTCGGGCGCGCAATACCCTTTGGGGTCGCTGATGACCTCGTCGTCGTTGCCGAAGTAGTTGGCCTCGAGGATGTCGTAGTGCCCGCCGTAGCGGACCTCGGTGCCCTGGGCGCCTCCGGGGCCGACGCCCACCCACGACATCCAGTGGCCTGGGCCGGGATCGGCGTCGAACCAGACGAAGGCGCGCCCCCAGAACGCCGTCCCCGGGGTCCGGGTTTCGATGAATCCGTCGTGGACGTGGAGCGATTGCCTACCGCTGTGGGCGCGCCCGCTGTCGACCAGCGCGGTGTCGGGCAGCGGCGCCTGGTGGCCCTCGGCGCCCAGCACCGTCCAGCGCGTGCCGTCGAGGGTCGCTCCCTCGAAGTCGTCGGAGATCGCCGCCAAGGAGTGCGTCCCCCCATCGGCGCCGCCGCTGCCGGGCGCCGCGACCGCCCCATCGCCCGGCGGCGCGGCCGCGGCCGCACCGGCCGGGGCCGCTGTCGGCGCCGGCGGCGTACCGGGAGGCGCGCCACAGCCGGCGAGCCACAGCGACAACGCCAGTTGCAGCGGGAGCGAGCGCACGTTCGAGTCGATGCTCCTCATGGGGCGCAGCGCTGGGTGAACGCGCTGCTGGTGGCGACGTCGTGGAACAGCTCGGGCAGGAGGCTCCCCGCGCCGGTGAACTTCTGCGCGATCTGCGACACGGCCGCCAGATCGCTCGGCTGCACCGTCCGGCCGAACGCGTACGAATAGGCGGTCTGCGCCATACACGCCGGCACCAGGGGATCGGCCTTCAACACCCCTTCGAGCTGCCCCGCGCCGTCGACGGCCTGACCGTCCACGGTGCCGCTGGCGTCGATGGCGGCGCCATTGTCCTGCGTGCGGAAGCTCCCCACCGCGTCGAAGTTCTCGAGCGCGAAGCCGATCGGATCCATCTGGTCGTGGCACCCCGCGCAGCCGGGGGCCGAGGCGTGCTGCTCCAGGATCTGCCGCTGCGTCGCGCCGGCCGGCGGCGCCGTCGGCAGCGGCGGGATGCCCGGCGGTGGCGGGGCCGGAGTCGCGCACAAAAGCCGGCTGAGCACCCACTTGCCGCGCCGGACCACCGACGTGCGCGTCGACAGCGAGCTGAGCGCCAGCACGCCGGCCTGGCGCAGCAGGCCGCCGCGATTCGCGGCCGACGGGAGCTGCACCTTCTGCATCGTCGCGCCGGTCACGCCGGGCACGCCGTAGAAGGTGGCCAGCTCTCCGTTGAGGAAGCTGAAGTTGGCGTCGAGCATGTCGAGCGCGCTCTGTTGCCCCTTGAGAAACTCCTGGAAGAAGAGCGTCGTCTCGTCGTGCATGGCCTGCTTCAAGCTCGGCGTGACCTGCGGGAAGAGCGTCGGATCGGGCGAGACGAGCGGCATGTCGATCGTGTCCAGCCACTGCGCCCCGAAGCTGTCCACCAGCGCCTGCGCCTTGGGATCGGCCAGCATGCGCCGCACCTCGGTCTCGAGCACGGTGGGGTCGTGGAGCGTGCCCGCGTCGGCCTTTTGCGACAGCTCGTCGTCGGGCATGCTGCTCCACAAAAAGTACGACAGACGTGCCGCCAGGGCGTAGTCGCTGAGCGGCTGGTCCGGCGGCGTGTCCGCCTCGTTGCGATAGACGAAGTTGGGCGACAGCAGGATCGCGCGCAGGGCCAGCTTGACGCCGACCTCGAAGTCGTCGCCCTGCGCCTTGGCGGTGGCCACGAGCGCCAACAGCGGCGTCAGCTCGTCCGTGCTCACGGGCCGGCGCCAGGCCTTGCGTGCGAAGCGCGAGATGATCTGCTGCCCGCAGGCGTCGTCGCCGATCGCCGCTGGATCGCACACCCTGAGCCAAGCGGTCGGCGCGACCGCGGCGTCGCGCGCCCAGGCGTCGTCGATGAGCTTGCCGGCCGCGCTCTCGTAGCGAGCGACCAGCACCGGCGGCGTAGAGAGCGTCTGCAGGTTGTTGTCGAATCCGAGGTTGCGGCTGTCGGCGGGGAAAGCGGCCGCCGGTTGGCTGGTGTCGCCGAGCAGATCGCGGACGGTGTTGTTGTATTCGGTCTGCGTGAGCCGGCGCAGGGTCACCGTGCCATCGCTGCACGCGCCCGCGCTCGCGGTGCCGTTGCTCTTGGCGCCGCAGGCCGCAAGCGCCAGGGCGCACAGGACCAGCCAGCGGTCGCTCACGCCAGACCTCCGAGCGGGCTCTTGCCGAAGTCGCCGAACGTCGCCTGCTGGATGCCAAACGCGCTCAAGATGGTGAGGAATAGATCGCCGGTGGTCCGCCCCGCGATGGCCGACTTGAGGTGACGGCCGGTGCTGAACGCGCCACCGGCCCGCCCCGCCAGCAGCACCGGCATGTTGTCCTGGTTGTGCAAGTTGGGATCGGCGACATCGCTCGAATAGAAGACGGCGACGTTGTCGAGCATGGTTCCCCCGGCCTCGGGGATGCCCTTCATCTGCTGCAACAGGTACGCGAGCTGCGACACCTGCCAGTTGTCGATGAAGTCCTTGGCGTGCTTCTTCACCGGATCGGTGCCCCAGTGCGACGCGTCGTTGTGGTGCGAATAGACCACGCCGTCGATGGTGAAGTTCATGGGGCTGGTCGTGCGCCCGAGCATCATGGTGGCCACGCGCGTGGCGTCGCACTGGAACGCCTTGACCACCAGATCGCACATCAGGCGCGCCCGCGCCGCCGGGTCGAAGGGAATGCCGATCGGCTGCTGCCCAGCCGCGCACGTCTGCGCGCTCGACGCGTTCTGCATCGACGTCTCGATCTGCCGGATGCCCGTCAGGTACTGATCGAGCAGCGCGCGATCGGCCGAGCCCAGACGCTGCGAGAGCCGTCCGGCATCGCCGGTCACCGCGTCGAGGACGCTGCGCCGGTAGCTGTCGCTCGTCTGCCCGGCGGCGGCGCCGCCCGCCGTCGCCCCGGGGAGCGCGCCGAAGAGCTGCTGGAAGACCAGCCGCGGGTTGTACAGGTTGGGCAGTCGGCTGCCCTGCACCACCGCCGCCTTGCAGTCGTCGCTGTCGCAGTAGTCCTTGGTGTCATCGAAGCTCGGCGTCGGCGAGGCGATGAAGCCGTTGCCCGCGTCGGTGATCGGGTCGTAGTAGCCGTTGAGCTCGATACCGAGCTGCAGCGAGCTGACCGCCGTGCTGGTCCCGACCTTCTGCGCGATCACTTGATCGATGGAGCTGGTCACGCCCGCGACGATCTTGGCCGCCGACGTGAACAGCGCCTGCTCGCCGCCGGTGTGGCTGCCCAGGTTCACGCCCGGTCCGGCGAGCGTGAGCCCGGACAGGACCAGCAGGTAGTCTTGCACGGGCAGAAGCGGCGCCAGCGTCGGCGGCAGCGTGAACGATGCGCCCTCCGCCGTCGGCGTCCACATGTCGGCGTTGAAGCCGTTCGGGTGGAACCAGCCCATGAAGCGCAGCGGCGCCTTCGCGCTCTGCCCGCGGGAGCGCCGCGGCAGCATCGTCTCCAAAAAAGGCAGCGCGATCGCGACGCCGAGGCCGCGCAGCATCGAGCGACGAGTCAACAGGGTCTTGCTCACGACTAGAGGGCCGGGGTTGCGTTCTTGACGAGGTTGACGAACGACGAGTGAAACCAGGTGCCGGCCTGGGGCGCGCCGGGCGTGGCGTCGGGGTTGGCGCAGGAGGGATCGAAACGCGGCGCCGTCGGATCGGATGAGCCGTCCGACTCGCCCGGCGGCTTGACCCAGTAGTAGGCGTCGATGCCGCTGGCCGGATCGGCCACCGGGCGCTCACCGATACCGGCGCCCTTGACGTTGCACCACGAGCCCCACTGCTGGCGGATCCCGCCCCGGCCGTTGCGGCTGGTGTCGATGATGAACCCCTTGTTCTTGATGCCGACGGCGGCGAGCGCGCCGGTCAGCTTCTGCACATAGGTCAGCTCGTCGTGGCAGGGGTTGGATTGATAGTCGTAGAGCTCGGGCACCTCGTGGAGCTCGGTGTAGTTGGCGCTGTTGGTGGCGAAGCCGCGGATCTTGTCGACGCCGCCCGCGGCGGTCAGCACCTCTTGGAAGATGGTTGCGATCTTGGTCATGTTGTCGGGCCAACCGAGCCAGCCGGCGTGGGCGGCGTCGAGGTAGAGCGACACGTTGGGCGCGGCGAGCTTGTTGATCGCGTAGGCCACGCCGTCGCGGTACGCCGCTTCCGACGCCGCGCACTTGGGGATGCTGAGGTTGGTGGCGATGTTGGGCAGCGAATCGGGCTCGACCACGGCGACGATCCGCTGCCCCGCGTGCGCGCTGAGCTGCGCCGCGATCTGGTCGATGTATTGGCTCTTGTAGGTCGCCAGGCCGCCGTCGGCGACCGAGAGCTCGCCGTTCGAAGCGGCGGCGGCGCAGTCGCGGTTCGGCAGATCATAGATGACGAATACGGTCACGACCGGCTTCTGCGTAGCCGCCTGCTGCTGGGCGGCGTCGTCGAGAACCTTGCCGACGCTGGCCACCTTGGAGATGCTGTCGAGCCAGATCGCCGTGGAGAAGCTCTCCATCTTCGCCAGCTGCGCCGCATCGGCGGCATCCAGCGCGACGGACGACTCCACCTCGCTGACGTAGTCGGGGTTGACGTAGAGCTGCGCGCCGGCGAACGGGTTGTGCGCCGTGTCCACTGTCACCGGCGTGCCGCCCGGCGAGCCGCCGGCGTCGCCGCCGCCGCTCGTTCCCGCGCTGGCGCCGCCGCCGCCCGAGCCTGCGTTTGCGCCGCCGGCCGCGGGGGGCGCGCTGGCTGCGCCGGAACCGCCGCACGCCGTCCACACGAGGACCGGCGCGAGCAGGAGTAGCTGCCGTCGAGCGACCTGGGTCAGAAACTGGGTCGACATGATTCTCCTCATCATCGAACGTTCGTAAAGGCGAGCAGCCGTTTCACCTCGCGTGCCACCCGCAAATCTCGCGCATGGCGGGGCGCGCGTCGTCGCCGGTGGTTCGCCCAGACCACACGTGCAGCCGGCGCTCGCGCCGCCCAGCGACGGCGCGGCGCGCGTTTGCAGCCGTGGCCGATGCTCAACACATTGTTGCTGGCTCGTTACAGAGACGAGCGTTCCCTCCTTGCGTCGCTGCCGCCATCCGCGACTAGTGCGTCCACCGCTTGCTGGGTGGCCGAGCGCTTCTAGACCCAATTGGGCGGCCAGAGAGAGGGCGGATGACGATGGTGAAGACCAGGCGGTGGGCGGTCGTCGACGAGCCGGCGAAGCGATTGCTCGACGAGATCGGCGCTCCCGACCTCGAGTACTACAGCGCGAAAGAGGAGCGCACGGTCGGCGAAGCGCTGCGCGCGTGGCCGCTGCTGGCGGCAGTCGCGCGGACCTTGCGGGCGGACAAGAGCGCCCGCCGCAGGGAGGAGCCGACGCCCCCGGTCGACTCGACCCTGCGGGTGATCCAACCCACCGCGGACGCTGACCGCGACGACGAGATCGAGGAGGCCGACGATACGACCTCCCACCAAAAGGAGTCGGACCGATGAAGACGGTAGCGATCGTTTCGCTCAAGGGCGGCGTGGGGAAGACGACGACCGCGGCAAACCTGGGAGCGGCGCTGGCACAGCAGGCGCCCGGCGACGTGCTGCTGGTCGACAGCGATCCGCGCAACCAGCTCGGCATCCACTTCGGGCTGGGCTGCGACGCGCCCGGGCTGGCGCAGCGAAGCATCCGCGGCGCCGGCTGGGCGCGCGCGGCCCGTCAGGTCTCGGACGGCGTCAGCTGTCTCCCCTTCGGCGCGCTGAGCCCTTCCGAGCTGCGGGAGCTCGAGGCGCTGTTGGTGCGCCACCCGGAGCTGTTGCGCGAGGGCCTGGCGGATCCGGCGCTCAAGCAGTTCTCGCTCGCGGTCATCGACTCCGCGCCCTGGCCCTCGCAGCTCCTCGAGCGCGTGCTGCCGCTCGCCGATCTGGTGCTGGTCGTGCTCCTGGCAGACGCGGCGTCGTTTGCCACTCTGCCGTCGCTGCGGGGCCTGTTGCAGCAGCACCCGCGCGCAGCGGCGCACGTGCTCGTCAACGGCGTCGACGGAACGCGGTTGGCGCGTGACGTCCGCGCGGTCCTTGGCTCCCTGCCGCAGGTATCGCTGCTGCCCTTCGTGCTCCACCGCGACCAGGCGCTCCCCGAGGCGCTGGCGAGCGAGCGCCCGGTGCTGGAGACCGCGCCGTCGAGCCAGGCCGCCGAGGACTTCCGGTGCGCGGCCGAGTGGGTCGTGGAAGCGCTCGCCGCCCGCCCTCGCGAGAGCGAGCAGCCGCCCGTCGACGGTCAGCGCGCCAACGATCAGGCCCCGCCGCTGGCGACGGGAGCGAGCCAATGACTGCCGCCCGGCGCGCCCTGCGGATCCTGCTCGCGGCCACCGCGCTGATGCTCGCAGTCATGGCGGTGGTGACGCCGCTCGACGCGACGCCACAGCTGATCGTCGGCGGCCTGGTCTTCGCCTTCGCCCTTTTCGTGCGCAGCCGGCGGGGGCCGCTGGCGGCGCAGGTGCTGACGCTGCTCTCGGTGCTGGCCTCGAGCCGCTACATCTGGTGGCGCGTATCGTCGACGCTCGACTTCGACAACACGCTCGACTGGGTCCTGGGAATCCTGCTCGTCGCCGCCGAGCTGTATGCCTTCGTCATCCTCCTCCTGGGCGCGTTCCAGACGGTGCACGTGCTCGAGCGCAAGCCGGTGCCGCTGCCCCGCGACCGCTCCGACTGGCCGACGGTCGACGTGTTCATCCCCACCTACAACGAGCCGCTCGAGGTGGTGCGCCCGACGGTGCTGGCGGCGCAGGCGCTCGACTGGCCCGCCGACAAGCTGCGCGTCCACCTGCTCGACGACGGCTGCCGCGCCGAGTTCCGCGCCTTCGCGCTGCGCGCCCGCGTCAACTACATCGTGCGCGCCGAGCACAAGCACGCCAAGGCGGGGAACCTCAACCACGCGCTCGGCGTCACCGACGGCGAGCTGATCGCGATCTTCGATTCGGACCACATCGCCACGCGCTCGTTCTTGCAGCTCACCGTGGGCTGGTTCGTGCGCGATCCGCGGCTCGGCATGTTGCAGACACCGCACCACTTCTACAATGCCGATCCGATCGAGCGGAACCTGGGTCAGTTCCGCCGCGTGCCCAACGAAGGCGAGCTGTTCTACAGCCACGTCCAGGGCGGCAACGACTTCTGGAACGCCACCTTCTTCTGCGGCTCGTGCGCGATCATCCGCCGCTCGGGGCTGGTCGCCGTCGGCGGCATCGCCACCGGCAGCGTCACCGAGGATGCGCTCACTTCGCTCGAGCTGCAGCGCATCGGCTACGGCACGGCGTACCTCAACGTGCGCCAGGCCGCCGGGCTGGCCACCGACACCCTGGCGGCGCACATCGGCCAGCGCGTGCGCTGGGCGCAGGGGATGGCGCAGATCCTGCGCGTGTCGAACCCGCTGTTCGGTCGCGGGCTCGGCCTGGGCCAGCGCCTCTGCTACCTGAACGCCAGCCTGCACTTCCTCTACGGCCTGCCGCGGCTGATCTTCCTTTTGGGCCCGCTGGCCTACCTGCTGCTCGGCGCGCACATCTGCGCCGCGTCGCCGACGCTGCTGCTGGCGTACCTGATGCCACACCTGTGCCACGCCATGCTGGTCGACGCGCACGTACGCCGCCGCTTCCGCTACGCCTTCTGGAACAACATCTACGAGACGGTGCTGGCGATCTACATCCTGGTGCCGACGCTGGTCGCGCTCCTCCGGCCGCGCGCCGGCGTCTTCAAGGTCACCGACAAGGGCGTGCTGGCCGAGGGCGGTTTCGACCGGCGCATCGCGCGTCGCTACCTGGTGATGCTCCTGTTCAGCGCCGCCGGTGTCTCGCTCGCGCTGGTGCGGCTGATCTTCTGGGACGACTACGACGTCGGCACCGTGCTCATCAACCTGGCCTGGTGCACGTTCAGCCTGTTCACGCTCGGCGCCGTGCTGGCGGTCGCGTGCGAGAGCCGGCAGGTGCGGCGCATGCACCGGCTACCGCTGACGCTGCGCGCGGCGCTGCGCACGGCCTCGGGGCACGTGCACTCGACGCAGACGCGCGACCTGTCCCTGGGCGGCGCGTGGGTAGCCTGCTCCGAGCCCATCGCCGTGAAGGAGCGCGTCGAGCTCGGGCTGTTCACCGGCTTCGACGAGTGCTGGTTCCCGGCCCGGGTGGTGGCGTGCGATCGGGGGCGGCTGCAGCTCTGCTTCGAGCCGCTCACCCTAGGGCAGGAGTCGGAGCTGGTGCACGTCCTCTTTGGTCGGCCGGACGCGTGGATCGATTGGGATCGTGGGCGCCCCGACGATCGGCCGCTGGCGTCGCTGCGCACCTTGATGCGCCAGAGCCTGCGCGGCATCCGCGTGGCGGCGGCCGCCGAGCGCCGCCTGGTGGGGGGAGCGATGCTGGCGGTGGCGGCCATCTCCGTCTGCTTTCTGCTCGCCCGCACCGGCTGGCGCGTGCAGCCCCTGTTCGAGCGTGTGTCCCAGTTGGGGTCGGTAGTGTCCGACGGGCTGCAGTCGGCAGCCGACGTTCGCTGATGCGTCATCTGTGCACACTGTCGGCGCTGCTGCTCCTCGGTGGCGTTCCCGCGCGAGCGGCGCCGGCGCCCGACGACGCCTGGACCCCGCTGCCGCTGGGCGCGCTCGGCCTCGACGCCTACCTGCGGCAGAAGTGGCGCGAGCCGTCGCTGACCCTGCGCTACCGGACGCGCGTCGATCGCATGGTCACCGCCGCGCGCCTGCGCGTGCAGCTGGCCCCCACGCGGCTCGACGGCGTCACGGCCATGACGATCCGCCTCAACGGCGTGCGCATCGCCGAGCTCGACGCGGCCGAGCTGGGCCAGGGGACGTTGCCCGACATCCCCATCGACGCGCGCCTCTTTACGAGCGACAACGAGCTGACCTTCGCGCTCCGGGGAGCGCGAAGCTGCGTCGCCGCCGGCGCCTGGGGGCTGCTCTCGCCCCACTCCGTGCTCGAGGTGCAGCAAGCGCGGCTGCGCGACCGCGGCGGGCTGGACGAGCTGCCGTTGCCCTTCTTCGATCCGCTACTCGACGGCGATGCCGAGGTGCCGTTCGTGTTTGCCACGGCGCCGTCGCCGGGCGCGGTGCGCGCCGCCTTCGTCCTCGCCGGCGGCTTCGCGCTCGCCGCGCGCACCAATGTGAGCTTCCCGGTGCGCGTGGGCGCCATCCCCGACGGCAACGCGGTGGTGCTGGGCACGCGCTCCGATCTCGCGGCGCTCGGCGTGAGCGGCGCGGGCCTGGTGGACAACCCGCGCGGCACCGGTCAGCTGCTGGTCGTCGCCGGCGAAGACGACCAGCTCCCGAAGCTGGCCGGCGCGCTCGCGGCCCGGCTGGCCCGGCACGCACCGGCCCCCGGTCTGGAGCTCGGGCGGCTGGTGCCGCTGTCGGCGCTGGCGCCGGCCGATCAGCTGATCGTGCGCGGGCGGCGCGACGGCGAGATCGCCCTCCACTTCTCGCTGCCGCCGGCGACGGTGTTCTGGCGCGACGCCGGCCTGCCGGTCGCGCTCATGCTCGACGAGGCGGTGGCGCGCGACGCGCCGCCGGAGAAGCTGGTGGTGCTGCTCAACGGCGCGTACGTGGCCACGCTCAAGCGGGGACGTCGCATCGGCGTGAGGGAGGCGCGCTTCCGGCTGCCGCAGGCGCTGCTCGAGCGCCACAACGAGCTGGTGATCGCGCGCGAGCAGCAGGCCACCGCCAGCTGCCCGGCGCCGCACCCCGAGGAGTACTTCGCCGTCGGCGGCGACTCCACGCTCGATCTCCGGCGCGCCACGCAGGTCGCCACCCTGCCCGATCTGGAGCAGCTCGCCGCCAGCGGGTTCCCGTTCACGCGCGCGGCCGACCTGGAAGGCACGGCGATCGTGCTGCCCGCCGCGTCCGGAACGCGCGCGCTCTTTGTCCTGCTCGGACTGGCCGGGCGCCTGGCGCGGCTCGCAGGCAAGCCCGCGACCGGGGCGTCGTTCGTCGCCGCCGACCAGCTCCAAGCCGGCTTCGACCGCGACTTGATCCTGGTGGGCGCGCCCGCCGAGCAGCCAGTCTTGCGGCGTTGGCGCGCCCGCATGCCCGTCGCGCTCACCGACGGCGGTGCGATCGCGCTCGGGAGCCGCGGCGCGTTCGAGGAGCTGGGCCAGCGCCTCTTTGCTCACGACCGCCAGCGCTCGCTCCAGCTGGCCCAGCTCGGGAGCGCGGCGCACCTCGGCCTGGTGGCCAGCTTCGAGTCGCCGTTGCGCCGCGGGCGCACGGTGCTGGTGCTGACCGGCTCCGACGAGCAGAGCCTGCCCGATCCCAGCGCGCTCGACGAAGCATCGCTGCCGCGGCGCGAACGCACCGACGTGCTGCTCGTCGCCGACGGCAAATCGGCGGCGTTCGCCCTGGGCCAGCGCTATGTCGTGGGCCGGATGGGCTGGTTTCAGCGCCAGCTCTGGTACCTGTCGCTGCGTCCGTATCTGCTGGTGCTCTTCCTCATCCTCAGCGCCGTGTGGCTGGCGCGGGGCATGATCTGGACGGCCGCCACCCGCGCCCGCGGACGCTTGCTGCTGCTGGTATTGCTGGTTGCTCTGGGACGCCCGGCGCGCGCTGGCGAGCCGACAGCGGCCGACCTGGGAGCGCGCGCCCGCTTCTGGGAAGCGCAGGGCCGCGTCGACAAGGCGGCCGAGGTGTGGCAGCAGCTGCTTCGCCTCGAGCCGGGCAGCCAGAGCGCGCAGGCGGGCCTGTCGCGCTGTCGCCGTCCGCGCCCTACGGCCGTCGACGAGGCACTGGATCGAAGTGTGAGCGCGGCGCGAGCGCTGGCGGCGAGCGGTCACTACACAGAGGCGGTCGCGGCCTACCGCAAGGTGCTGGGGCCGCACCCCCCTGCCCGGCTGGCGCTCGAGTTCTACCAGACGCTGGCTGGCACCGCCGCCGGACGGGCCGAGGCGGAGGCGGCGCTGGCCGAGCTCGCCCGGGCGCACCCCGATGTCCCCGAGCTCGCGCTCGCGCACGCGCGCGCGCTCACCTACGACGAGCGTACACGGCCCGCGGGAATCGCCGAGCTCGCCCGACTGGTCGACATCCCGTCGATCGCCCGCGACGCCAACGCGGCGCTCGGCCGGGCGCGCTCGTGGTCCGAGTCGACGGGCAGCGCGCGCGGCGGCCTGCTCCGGCTCGCCTACGCGCTGCTCAACGACGGCGACGCCGAGCACGCCGCCGACGCCTTCACCCGCGCCCTCACCGCGGCGCCGCGCAACGTGGAGGCGCTGGTGGGCCTGAGCTGGGTGCGCATCAAGCAGTCGCGCTTTTCCGAGGCGCGCACGCTGGCGGACAAGGCGCGGCTCGAGGCGCCGCAGCGCCGGCTGTGGCAGGAGCCGCTGCGCGTCGCCTCGCTGTGGAGCGCGCTCGCCGCGGCCAACGACGCCGTCGAGCGCCATGATTGGATCGGTGCCGGTGGTTGGCTCGAGCGCGCGCTCGCAGCCTCGCCCGGCGACGTGGCGCTGGTGTCGGCGCGGCGCGGCGAGCTGCTCTTGCTGCAGGGCAAGGCCGCCGAAGCCGAGCAGCTGTTGCGGCCGTTCGTGGGCATTGCGCCGCTCTCGACGGTGCCGCTGCTGGTGGAGGCGCTCTTACGGCAGGACAAGAGTCGCGAGGCCGACGAGCTGGTGCGCGACGTGGTCGAGCGACGCCCAGCCGGCGACGCCGACGCGCGGCGGCTGCGCATCGCGATCGCGCGTGCGATGGCGCGAGCCGCGACGGCGCGGGGCGACGATGACGGCGCGCTGGCCCGGCTGCGCGAGGCGCTCGAGCTGGATCCGGACGATCGCACGGTGCGGCTGGCGCTCGTCTACCGCGAGCTCGACGCCGACCAGACGGCCACCGCAGTGCTGCTGAGCGAGAAGCTGCGGCGCGATCATCCCACGGACCCCGAGGTGCTCGTCGCCGTCGCCACCGCCCAGCAACAGGACGGCCGCCCGGACGCGGCGCTGGCGACGCTCGAGGCGCTCGGTGCGACCCCGCTGTCGCGCGACGCCCGCGCGCTGCGTAACCGGCTCGCGTTCGCCGCGCGCGCCCGGGCGGCGCTCGCGCTCCGACCCGCGCAGCGGCACCGGCGGCTGGAGGCGCTGGAGATGGACGCGGTGCTCGATCCCGACGAGCTCGCGATCCTCGCCGAAGCCTGGGCCCGCGCGGGCGAGCAGCAGCGCGCCCTCGGCAGCGTGCGCCAGGCGCTGGCGGCGGCGCCGTCGCGGGACGCGCGCCTGCGCTGCGCCGGCGTGCTCCTGGCCCTGGGCGCCGCCGGGGAGGCCGAGCTCGGGCGGCTGCTCGACGATCTCGACGGCGAGACCGAGCTCTCCACCCGCCAGCGGAACGAGCTCGCGCGCGCCCACATCGGGCTCGCCGTCCGTCAGGTGGACGAGGATCGACGGGCCGGCGAGTATCGCCGCGCGTTCTTGCGCCTGGAGCCCTCGCTGCAGGCGACGCCCGATGACACGTCGCTGTTGGGGGCGCTGGCGCGCCTGCAGGCGAGCGCCGGCCATCCCGGCGCCGCGCTCGCCGTCTACCACAAGCTGGTGCAGCGCGACCCTGGGGACCTGCCCTTCACCGAAGGCGCCGCCTTCGCCGCACTGGCCAGCGGTGAGCGGGAGCAGGCCGCCCGCCTCGGAGCCGCGGCGCTCGAGCTGCATCCGAAGGAGCCGCGCGCCTATCTGCTGGCAGGGCGGATCGCCGTCGCGCGCGGAGATGATCACCTGGGCCACGAGCTGTTCGCGCTCGGCCTCCAGCGCTGGCGCCAGCAGCCCGCCGCGCGGCGGGACGACTCCGGGTCGACCGGCGACACCGCGCTGCTCGCCGACGCGCGCGCGCAGCTTCTCGGCGACGAAGGAGGACCAGAATCGGAGGAGGAGCCGCCGCCGGTCGATCGGGCGCTGACCGAGGAGCAGCGGCGCCTCGAGGTGCGCTATGCGCCGTCGCTGGGGGCGGGCCTCAACTTCCGCTTTCGCAGCGGCGATCCCGGGCTGTCGCGGCTCTTCGAGGTCGACGTCCCCGTGATGTTGGAGGCGTCGCCGCACGGTCAGTTCGGCCGCTTCTCCGGTCGCGTCGTGCCCACGTACCTGTCGGCGCAGGCGATCGATCTCAGCAACCCGGCGATCGCGGACGTCTACGGCACCGACGGCATCTTCACGCCCACCACCCTGCCGCTGCGCCTCGACGGCGACGCGGCCGGTGTCGCGCTCACGCTGCGCTACGAATTCCGCGGCTTTGTCGCCGAGCTGGGCTCGACCCCCATCGGCTTCCAGGTCGTGGACGCGGTCGGGCAGGCCGGCTGGCTGGGCAACTTCGGCCCCTGGAGCTTCGGGGTCCGCGGCTTCCGCCTCCCTGTCGTCGACAGCGTCCTCTCCTACGCGGGGCTGCGCGATGATCGCAGCGGGGTCGTCTGGGGCGGGGTGCGCCGCGAAGGCGGGCAGCTCGACCTCGACTTCGACCCGGGCGAGTACGTGCTCCATCTCTACGCGGCCTACGCGGCGTACACCGGCAAGCGCGTCGCCACCAACCACGGCGGGCAGTACGATCTGAACGGCATGTGGCGGCTGTACCGACGACCCCGCCAGACCGTCGCCCTCGGTCTCGATCTCTTCATCGCCAACTACGCCGAGAACCTGCGCTTCTTCACGCTCGGCCAGGGCGGCTACTTCAGCCCGCAGTTCTTCCTCTTCGCCGGCATCCCGCTGAGCTGGGAGCTCCACACCGACGCCTGGACCTTGAGCGTGGGCGGGGCGCTGGGGGTGAACTGGTACCAGGAGGACGCCTCCCCGCTGTTCCCCGCCGACGGCGCGCTGCAGCTGCAGCGGGAGAGCCTGATGGACGCGGGCGCGCAGCTTCAAGGGGCCTGGTTCCCCGGCAGCGAGCACGTGGCGGCGTTCGGCAAGATCCACGTCGGCGTCACGCACGACTTCGGCAGCGCGCTGTCCGTCGAGGGCCGGTTCGACGGACAGTTCGGGCCCGCCTACAGCGAGATCCTGCTGACGCTGGCGCTGCACCACGTGTTCCTGTGAGGCTGGCGGTGCTGCTGGCAGCCCTTGCCGTCGGCGGTCGGGCTGCCGCCGACGCCTGCGCCCGCCCGTGGCCGCTGTGGAGCGCGTACGTCGAACGCTTCGTGTCGAGCGACGGGCGGGTCATCGACGCTTCGCGCGGTGGAATCACCACCTCCGAGGGGCAGAGCTACGCGCTGTTCTTCGCGCTCGTGGCCGACGACCGGGCGCTGTTCCGGCGGCTGCTCCACTGGACGCGCGACAACCTCGCCGCCGGCCGCCTGGACGGGCGCCTGCCCGCCTACAAGTGGGGCCGGCGGGGCGACGGCAGCTGGGGCGTGCTCGACGACAACTCGGCCGCCGACTCCGATCTCTGGATCGGCTACACGCTCGTCGAAGCGGGCCGGCTCTGGGCGGACGGCGAGCTCGAGCGGACGGGACGGGCGCTCGTCGGCAACGTGGTGGCGCACGAGGTGGCGCAGCTGCCCGGCCTGGGCGCGATGCTGCTGCCGGCGCCGCGCGGCTTTCAGCACGGCCGGCGCTGGCGACTCAACCCGAGCTATCTGCCGCTGCAGCTCCTGCGCGGCCTGGCCAGCGAGGGCGTGCCCGGTCCGTGGGACGAGATCCGCGCCAACACCATCCGGATGATCCGCGCGCGCTCGGCCCGCGGCTTCGTCGACGACTGGGTGGGCTACGAGCCGCGCCGCGGCTTCGGCACCGATCCGGTGCGCGGCGCCGTCGGCAGCTATGACGCGATCCGCGTTTATCTGTGGCAGGCGCTACTCGATCCGCGCGATCCGCAAGCCAGGGCCCTCGGTCTCGACGGAGCCTGGGACTACTGGCGCGCGCGCGGACGGGTGCCGGAGCGGATCGACACCCGGCAGCCGTCCGCCCACGCGCCGCCGGGGCCGGTCGGTTTCCTCGCGGTGCTGCTGCCGCGCGCGGCTCGCGCAGGCGACCCGGAGACGCTCGCGCGCTTGACCCGGCAGGTGGAGAGCGCGCGCGACGGGCTGCTGTACGGCCGTCCGCCGCGCTATTTCGACCAGAACCTGATCCTCTTCGCCCAGGGCTTCGTCGAGCGCCGCTATCGCTTCGGCCTCGACGGACGCGTCGTCCCCGGCTGGGCGGACGCTTGTCGGTCGACGGTCACACGCGACGAGCGTCCGCCATAATCCACTTGCCCGGCTAGTGGGCGGCAACCAGACTTCTCCGCTTTCGAGAGGAGGTCTGGTTGTCGATGATCCGTACGCTCCCGCTGCTCGCATCCGCTCTTTTGATCTCGGCCTGCACGGCGCCCGCGACGACCTCGGGGCAAGGAGGCGACGCCCCCACGCCCGGCTCGCCGTCGCCGTCGCCGTCACCGTCGTCGCCGCCACCGTCGTCGCCGTCCGCGCCGCCGCCGGCCCCCGGTCCCGCGGGGCCCCCGGGCTGGCTGCATACCAGCGGCGCGCAGATCCTCGACGACGCGGGCCAGGTGGTGCGCCTCACCGGGCTGAGCTGGTTCGGCCTGGAGACGTCGAACTATGCGCCGCACGGCTTGTGGTCGCGCTCGATGGCGTCGATGCTCGATCAGATCCAGGCGCTCGGCTACAACATGCTGCGCGTGCCGTTTTCGAGCCAGCTGTTCGACGCGGGCAGCACGCCCAATGGAATCGACTTCGCCCAGAACCCCGATCTGGTCGGCAAGTCGGGCCTGGAGATCCTCGACGCCCTCATCGCCGGCGCGGGACAGCGCCACCTGCGCGTCATCCTCGATCGCCATCGGCCCGACGCCAACGCGCAGTCGGCGCTGTGGTACACGGCGCAGTATCCCGAGTCGCGCTGGATCGACGACTGGAAGATGCTGGCCACCCGCTACCAGAACGATCCCACGGTCATCGGCTTCGACCTGCACAACGAGCCGCACGATCCGGCGACCTGGGGCGACGACAACGCCGCCACCGACTGGCGCCTCGCCGCCGAGAAGGCGGGCAATGCCGTGCTGGCGATCAATCCGCACCTCTTGATCATCGTCGAAGGCATCCAGACCGTCGCCGGCAGCACCTATTGGTGGGGCGGGAACCTGAAGAACGCGGGCGCCTATCCCGTTCGCTTGAGCGTCCCCAATCAGCTCGTCTATTCGGCGCACGACTATCCGGCCAGCGTGTTCAATCAGACGTGGTTCGGCGCGTCCGACTACCCCGCCAACCTGACCGGCGTCTGGGACGAATACTGGGGCTATCTCGTGGAGCAGCAGATCGCTCCGGTCTGGGTGGGCGAGTTCGGTACGCGCGATCAGAGCAGCTCCGACGCGCAGTGGCTCGCCGCGCTCACCGGGTACATGAGCACGCGTCAGGTGAGCTTCGCCTTCTGGTGCTGGAACCCCGATTCGGGAGACACGGGCGGCATCCTGGCGGACGACTGGCAGACGGTGAACGCCGACAAACAGGCGGTGCTTGCACCGCTGCTCGCACCCCCGATCGACTAAGGCTAGTCCGCCGCCGGCGCGCGGGCGCGATCACTCGTCGCGCCGCTCGGACAGGAGCTTGGCGTCCTGGTCCTCGAGCTGGCGCTGCTCGCGCCTGCGCTGCTCCTTGCGCTCCCGGCGGCGGCGGCGGCGCGCCTGCCCCGCCGTCTCCCCGAGCAGGCGCGTCTCGATCTGCACTCCGCCCATCAACGCGAAGCCGGTCACGCGCAACAGCGGTCGCTCGGGATCGAGGTTGTGCACCGGCGCGCGATCCGCCTGATCGAATCCGCCCATGATCGCCACCCCGTCCATCTCGACGGCGAGATTGGGCGGCACCACCACGTGCGCCCCGCCCATGATGGCGTAGACGTGCACCTCGGTGAGGCCGGGCGCGAACGTGGCCTCGCGAAAATCCAGCTCGGCGCCGCCCATGAGGGTGAAGACGCGCGTCTTGCGAGCCGGCGTCCAGCTGCCCTTGCGCTGGGCGCCGCCCATGACGGCGATGATGAGCTGCCGGGCGCGCACGCGAGAGAGCGCGGCGGCGCGGACCGGCGCGGGCATGAGCGCGTGCGTCGGCGTCGCCGATCCGCCCGCCGTCTTCTCCAGGTCCTGCACCAGCGTCGTCAGCGCGGCGACGGTCTCGGCGCGATGGGCCAGGTCCAGCCGGCGCTCGAACTCGCTCACCTCGATGAGGTCGCGCGCAAAGGCGTCGGACAGGACTGCGATCACCTGCTCGCGCCGATCGCGCAGCGCGATCAGGCCCGTGTCGTCGGACATGGGCTGACGGTCGTGCGGCGCCGCTCGAAAGTCAACCGGCGCCATCGCGGCGCCCGGCCCAGATGCGCTGCAATCGACCGGGGCTCGGCGAGTCAGTGCCGCCGGTGGCGAGTCGCGGTCTTCCTCTTCGGGCGCCCCGGCTTTGCCGGCAAGGTGGCGACGAACTGCGCGCCGAGCCGCACCCACCTTACCAGCTGTGCGTCCTCGGCGACCCCGGCCGGAGCGACGAAGACGTAACCCGCCATCGGCCTGCCCGTGAAGTCCATCGGCCGGACGTGAGGCTCCTCCAGCGCGGCCTGGTGTCGCTCCGGTCCCACGCGCACCATGAGCTGGTCCTTCGCGATCCCGACGAACATCTTGCCGTCGCGGAGAAAGGCGATGCCACCGAACATCTTCTTCTCGGTGTAGCCACCCTCGTCGTCGAGCACTTCGCGGATCCGTTCCGCGAGACCCTCGTCGTAGGCCATGACCGTCGGTCAGGCGGCTCGCGCCATTCGGGCGATGGCGGCGACCTCGTCCGCGGACAGCTCGACCTTTTGCGCCGCCCAGTTCTCCTCCAGGTGCGCGACCGAGCTGGTGCCCGGGATGGGCAGCATGACGGGTGAGCGCGCCAACAGCCACGCGATCGCGACCTGAGCCGGCGTGACGCCGTGCTGGCGTCCCACCGCGGTCAAGACCGAGGCCTCTTGCCCGAGCGCGCCGATGGCGAGCGGGAAGAAGGGCAGGTAGGCGATGCCGCGCCTGGTGCAGAGGTCGAGCACGGCCTCCGGATCCGGCACCGCGGCGTGGGTGAACTGCGCCAGCTGGCCGCCGCCCCCTCCGACGTTGAACAGGTTCTGGACGCGCGACGATCGCGGTGCGCGCCAGCGCCAGCTCGATCTCCGCGGGCGAGACACAGCTCAGCGCCAGGTGCCGGATCTTGCCCTCACGCTGGAGCGCGATCAGCGCGTCGAGCGACTCCAGGAAGGGCACGCCCGAAACCGGCATGAACCGCAGGTGCACCACGTCGATCCGGTCGAGCCGGAGCGTGCGCAGGTCGTCCTCGCAGCCCTGGCGCAGCTCCTCGGGGCGGGCGGCCGGCGCCCAGCCTTTGTCGGGGAGCCGCTTACCGCCCAGCTTGGTGGCGATCACCAGATCGCGCGGGTACGGATGCAAGGCTTCGACGATGAGCCGGTTCGAGACCCAGGGCCCGTAGTACCAGGCCGTGTCGATGAAGTTGATCCCGAGCTCGACGGCGCGACGGAGGACGGCGCGCGCCTGGTCGGGGTCGGCGGGCTCCCCCCAGACGTCTTCGCCGGGCAGACGCATCGCGCCGTAGCCCAGCCGACGAACTTCGAGATCTCCGAGCCGGACCGTACCTGCATCGTGCGCCATGAAGACACCCCTTCGTCCAGGGCCGGGATTCTAACCCACACCGGGCGCACCAAGCTCGGCTGCTGCCGCGAGTGCTACGCTTGGCCGATGTCGCGCGACGACCAGCGCCTCCCCGACGTTCGCGATGGGCTGACGAAGATCGAGCGCGCGATCCTGTTCGCTCTCCACGAAACCGAGCGAGAGCTCGGTGGCCGGTCCGTGCCGACGCTGATGCTCTATGGGCGCGTGCTCGAGCTCGTCGACGTGAGCCGGGAGGAGTTTTTCGCGACGCTGCAACGGCTGGTCGGCGCGCCGACGGCGGGCCCGGCGCCGAAGCGGCGCTGACCCTTCCCTCGAGCCTCCCTCGATCCTGCGGTAGATGATCCGCCGCACACGAACCCGTCAAGCGCCGACGCTAGCGGTTCGTTGGGTGATAGCGCTCACTCGGCATTCCCCTTTCGGGCCGGTATAGAACCTCGCGCCACGCGCAGCGCCTCGCTCGATCGACCTCACGTGATCGCCGTCGCGACGCGCATTCGGGTTCGCCGAGTTCGTCTTCGCAGTCGCTGGGGGGAGAGTGAAATGAAGGCAGTGCCGCTTGGGATCGTGTTGGGCCTCGTGCTCGCATCGCTGCCCGCGCTCCCGTCGCCGGCCCGCGCCGACGAGGCGGCGCGCGTGGCGATGGAGCACTTCTTCCGCGGCAAGCGCGAGTACGACCTCGGCCACTTCATCAAGGCCGCCGCCGAATACGAAAAAGCCTACGAAGCGAAGGAGAGCCCACAGCTCCTCTACAACCTCGGGCAGGCGTATCGCCTCGCCGGCGAGCATCAGAAGGCGCTGAACGCCTATCGCGCTTACCTGCGCAACGCGCCCGACGCCGACAACCGCGACGAGGTGGCGCACTTCATCGACGCGCTCAAGCACGCGCTCGCGGTGCAGAAGGCCGCGACCGAGAAGCCGCCCGTCGGCACGCTGCCACCGCCGGCTGCCACGCCGCCGCCGACCGTGACGGCACCGGTCGTCGTCGCGGCGGCGCCAAAGCCGCGCCAGCCGGACCGCCACCAGCTCGCGCTCGGCCACAAGCTGCGCATCGCCGGTATCGCCGTGGGCGCCTTCGGGATCGCGTCGCTGGCGGCGGGCGCCGCGTTCGCCGCCAGCACCGCGAGCATCAACCGGCAGCTCAACGACCCGTCGTCGCCGATGCCGACGTACGACAAATCGCTCGAGTCGCGCGGCCGCACCGATCAGGCGCTCGAGACCGCCCTCTTCGTCGCCGGCGGCGCCGCGCTCGCCGCCGGCGTCTCCTGCCTCGTCCTCGGCACGCAGAAGGTCAAGCGCAACCGCTTCGCGCTCGCGCCTGCCGTCGGGCCCACCACCGTCGGCGCCACCTTCGCCGTGCAGTTTTGAACCCACATCGGATGATGCTCATGACCAGGCGCACCCTGCCGGCCGCGGCCGCGCTCCTCCTTCTCGCCGCCGGCTGTATCAACGTCGAGCCGCGCGACGGCGCGTACACCTGCCACGTCGACAGCGACTGCCCGTCCAACTATCTCTGCGACCCGTCCTCGAACAGCTGCTGGCAGCGCGGCCACCACCCGACCGGCGGCGCCGATTTGTCGATCGGCGACATGGGCGGCGACGACGGCGGTGATTCGCCCGAATGCCACGACGGCGTCAAGAACGGCAACGAGACCGACGTCGACTGCGGCGGCTCGTGCGCACCCTGCTCGACCGGCCAGGCGTGCCTCACCAACCAGGACTGCACGAGCATGCTCTGCAACTCGTTCACCAGCCTCTGCGTCGGCACCAAGTGCGACGACGGCCTGCGCGACGGCACCGAGACCGACGTCGACTGCGGCGGCGGCGCCTGCGACCCCTGCGCCGAAGGCAAGGGCTGCAAGGCGAACATGGACTGCGCGACCGACATCTGCAACGCCAGCACCGGCACCTGCGCCAGCTCGCTCTGCGCCGACGGAGTCAAGGACGGCCAGGAGACCGACGTCGACTGCGGCGGCCCCGTCTGCGGGCACTGCCTCGGCGGCAAGAATTGCGACGTCAACTCCGACTGCTTGAGCGGTGTGTGCTCGACCACGCACACCTGCGCCGCGTCGACCTGCGAGAACGGCGCGAAGGATCCCGGCGAGACCGACGTCGACTGCGGCGGCACCATGTGCCCCGGCTGCGGGCTCACCAAAGCGTGCCTCAGCGGCAGCGACTGCCTGACCCACTTCTGCAACGCCGTCAGCTTGACCTGCGTCGCCTCGCAGTGCCTCGACGGCACCAAGAACGGCACCGAGACCGACGTCGACTGCGGCGGCTCGTGCGGCAACGACTGCAAGGTCGGCCAGACGTGCAAGAGCGGCGGCGACTGCGCCAGCGGCACCTGCGGCGCCAACAACACCTGCGTCGCCACCCAGTGCATGGACGGCGTCAAGGACGGCGCCGAGACCGACAAGGACTGCGGCGGCGGCACCTGCCCCGGGTGCGCGCTGAACCAGGGGTGCGCCGACGGCACCCGCGACTGCCTCAGCATGTTCTGCAACCAGATGACCCGGGTGTGCGTGGCCGACCAGTGCCACGACGGCGCCGTCGACGGCAGCGAGAGTGACATCGACTGCGGCGGGCCGACCTGCCCGCACTGCTCGGTCAACCAGGGCTGCAAGTCGGGCAGCGACTGCACGAGCACGTTCTGCAACCGGGACACGCTCAAGTGCGTCGCTTCGCAGTGCCAGGACGGCTTCAAGGACAACGGCGAGACCGACGTCGACTGCGGCGGCGGCGCCACCACCGGCTGCCCGACCTGCGGCCTCGGCAAGGGCTGCGGCACGGTCGACGCCAACTGCGCCAGCAACTTCTGCAACTACGTGACCGGGCTGTGCGTGGCCAACGCGTGCAGCGACGGGCGCGTCGACGGCGCCGAGACCGACGTCGACTGCGGCGGCGGCACCTGCAGCGCGTGCGACCCGGGCCGGATCTGCAAGGTCGACGGCGACTGCGGCAGCGCCGCCTGCGACTGGGGCCCATCGCCGCACAAGTGCATCACCGACCAGTGCGTCGACCATCATCAGGACGGCAGCGAGACCGACGTCGACTGCGGCGGCGGCAGCTGCGCCACGTGCGCGATCGGCAAGACGTGCGCGCAGGGCTCCGACTGCGCCAGCGGCTACTGCGATCCCTCGTCGCACAAGTGCGCGTGCGGCGGCGTCGGCCAGGCCTGCTGCAACGGCGGCGCGTGCACGCAGAACTCGGATCTGTGCACCGGCACGGTGTCGTGCTCGTCGAGCAACATCTGCGTCGAGTCGAATCCGGTCACCTGCCCGCCGGCGCAGAACTCGTGTCAGGTCGCCGGCACCTGCCAGCCCTCGACGGGGACCTGCAGCCCGACGCAGCTCCTGACCGGGCCCACGTGCAACCTCGCCAACACCGATCAATGCATCGTCGCCAATTCGTCGTCGTGCGCCAACGGGCAGTGCGTCGGCGGCACGCAGGTGCCGGACCGTTGCCTGGGCAACGTGGCACAGACCTGCAGCAACAACAGCTGGACGACGAGGATGACCTGCACCAACGGCTGCAGCGGCAACGGCGTGTGCAACGGTCCGCCGACGCCGACGCTGACCGCGACGCTCGATGGCAGCGACGTCGTCTTGAGCTGGACCGCGCCCGCTTCCGGCGTCACCTGCTCGCTGGTGCGTAACGACAACCTCGGCGCCGGCTGGGTCGCGCCGGCGGCGATCGTGTCCCCCTGCCCCGCGTCGGTGGCCGGCCCGTGCAACGCCTACGACCGCGCCCTTCTGCGCGGCAGCTACAACTACGCGCTGACCTGCAGGGACGGCTCGGGCGCCACCAGCATGTCGCCGCCGGTGCCGGCGACCGGCTCCCTTTCGCCGAGCACCGAGCTCTGCGTCGGCGATTGGTCTACGGCGGTCGAGGTCCACGCCGCCTTCCCCGACACCATCCACGACAAGCTGGAGCGTGACATCTCGATCGCCGCCTCGCTGGTCTCGACCACCGGTGTCGCCTACGCGCCGCCGTCGAGCGCCAGCAACACCAACTGCGCGCCCGGCGATCACACCTGCGGCACGATCTTCGTCGCCAGCCACGACAACGACAAGATCATGGCGTTCGATCGCCGCGCCAACGACGCCGACGCCTCCTCGAGCCCGACCGGCCCGCAGCCGCCGGCGGCGAGCCTGCGCACGCTCGCCATCGCGCTCAAGGACTCGGCGGTGACCAAGTATTCGCCGATCGGCGTGGCCCTCCTCGGCAACACGCTCATCGTCGCCATGAACCAGGCCCCCGGCTTCCTCGCCGGCTACCCGACCAACTACACGAACGCGACCTCTTCGCCGAGCTGGTACCTGCGCGGCACCGCGGCGGCGAAGAACAAGCTGGTGTCGCCGCTCGCGGTCGCCGTCGACAGCGGCTCCGGCACCGGCTCGGGTTGGGTCTTCGTGTCGAACGCGGCGACCGGCAGCAACTACACGATCACCGGCTACAAGCTCGACGACATCACCAACCCCGCGAACCTCAACTCGAGCAACTTCTCGAACGACGTGGTGGCGCCGTTCCTCACCATCACCACTACCTATAAGGCCGACGGCATCGCCATCGACTCCGCCAGCCACACGCTCTACGCCACCGCCGCATCGGCCGGTGCCGTGATCAACTCGTACTCGACCCAGACCGGCGCGTTCATCCAGTCGTTCCAGGGCAGCATGTTCGTCGCGCCGATGGGCGTCGGCTTTCTGCCCGGCCCCAACGGCGGCACCGTGTACGTCGTCGACAACGGCAGCGGCGTCCTCTCGGCCTATCCCGGCGGCTCGAAGGGGGGGCCGCTCACGCCGCTCATCAACCTCTCGATTCCGAGCCTCAAGAACAACGCGGCCGGAGTGGTCATCTGCAACTGAACGTTCGCCAAAAGGAGCTCCGATGAGGTCAGTGGGGATGGAAAAGCGACAATGGGTCAAGGCCGTAGGCGTGTGCGCCTTCGCGGCCCAGCTCGTGGGCGGCGCGGGACCGTCGCGCGCGGACAACGCGTGCTTCCCGCAGCCGCGGTTCGTCTACGGAGGCGATCCGCAGCTCGACAGCCTCACGCCGGACAACCTGACCCGCTGGACGGGCAGCTACGGCTTTGGCTGGAACTCGGGGAGCCTCTCGGAGATCTCGTACGAGGGCTCGCTCACCGACAACCCCAACTATCCGGTCGCGGCCAACCCCGAGATCGGCCCCCAGCAGCTGATGCTCTCGTTCAATCGCCAGATCCCGATCTCGACCGTCGACGGCGCCGAGGGCATGCGCCTCGGCTTCAACTACGACTATCTCGATCACGCCAACGCGACGCATACCGCGTCCGAGATCATCGTCATCAACTTCGATGCCGGCGGCCACACCTCGACGTGGAACCCGACGCCGCCCGCGTGCACGGCCGGAACGCTGCAGGGCACCGAGTGCGCCAACGATCCGAACGGCGATCCGGCGCAGTTCATCAGCCTCAAGCCGGGCTACGTGGCGCTCTTGCGCAAGATCGACGACGGCGCGACGAGCACCTGGCCGGCGCCGGGCGGCGGCGGCGACTACACGCAGTGGGTCAAGGACAACGCGCGGGTGTGGATCTTCGGCGACAGCTCCACCGGCGTCACCCAGTACTACTGGCGCATGCAGATCGCGCTGCCGGTCCACGGCAAGAGCGGCGGCGTGGCGCCCGATCCGAACAGCACCCCCTGGTCATCGCCGTCGATCTACCTCGACGACAACATGTTCGTTACGACCGCCGCCAAGGTGACCCCGAAGTTCTGGATCGACTTCATCACCACCTTCTCCGACGTGGCCGCGGTGACCTACCATCCGTATCCCGATTCGGCCGACCTCAACGACCCGACGCAGCGCACCAGCGACGCCTTCTCCATTCCGTCGACGACCTTGTGGGGCTCGAGCGAGATCGGCTCGCCGCGCGATCCGGCGCTGCTCGCTGCGGGCGAGCTCCACTGCAGCGGCACCGGCCTCACCATCGAAGCCAGCACCGCCGACAACGTCGTCTGGCACTCCGACATCTGGAACGTCAAGGCGGGGAGCAACACGGCCGGCCTCTTCAACGACGGAGGCCGCCTGCTCATGGTCGACAGCACCGGCGCGCTCGCGCACAACCAGATGGCGGTGCAGGTGAAGAACAGCGGCCCCGCCGTCGACAGTCGCGCCATCAACGCGCAGTTTCTCGTCGCCCCCTACGGCTCGCAGGCCGTGGGCACGGTCTGGGCGCCGCTGAGCGTCGGCGGCAACGACTTCAAGTGCAGCGGCAAGAGCGGCACCCGCAACGGCTCCTGCCAACCGCAGCCGGTGGGCACGACGGCGGTGATCGACTCGCAATCGACCACCACCGGGCCGCTCACGCAGGGCTCGAGCGTCGAGCTCGATCAGACGCAGGATTGGGTTCCCTCGGCCGATTACATGTGCGCCGTGCAAACGACCGACACCCCGCCCTACAACTGGTACTACCAGTCGCCCGCCGAGTCGGCGATCTGCGCCAGTGCCGTCTACACGCCGGACAAAGCGGACGGCACCATCCCGCTCGAGGCCGGGCTGCCCGGGCATCAGTGCATCCAGGCGCAGCTGAGCGCGACGTCGTCGGACGTGCAGTTCGCCACCAAGTCGGCGTTCCGCAACATGCACCAGGCGGCCGCTTCGCTGCACCGCGAGACCGCCACCATCGACACGCGCGGCCTCAAGAGGATCGCGGGTCAGGGCTACCACGAGATCTACCTGTACGTGGAGAAGCTCAACATGCCCTATCGCGTCGACGCCGGCTATTCGCCGACGACCTACAACCTCGCGATGCAGGTGTACAACCGGGCGAACCGCGGCAACTGCGACGGTGAGTTCTGCCAGCCGAACCCCGGCTTCGATCCGACGGTGCCGGCGCCGTCGGAGAACTTCTTCGCCAAGCTGATGCCGACCTTCGTGGTGCACGCCTTCGCCGACACCGGCGCGAAGTACACCGTGAACGGCCGCACCATTCCGGTCATGACGCAGCTGACCTCGTTCGGTCAGTTCGTCTCGCACGACTCGTCGACGGAGGGCCCGGTGTTCGGTTGGGACGCGGGGCTCGAGCCCGTCGCCGGCACGCAGTTCCAGAAGGTCGGTCCGAACACCTATCGCATTCGCATCCCGAACGACGGGGCCGGCCAGGTCATCACGCACGTCGAGCCGCTACCAACCAAGCGGCCCAGCTGCAGCGGCACGGTCAACATGAACATCGTGCAGCTGCTGACCGCGATCGCGCCGCTCATCACGATCTCCCCGGAGGACGCGGGCGAGATCAACTGGCTCATCGACAGCCTCCAGATCCAGTGCGTCGACCTGCAGTGGTTCCTCAACAGGATCGCCGCCAAGAATTGGGGACAGTGGACGTCGTGGGTGAAGCTGCTGGTGAGCGAAATCGAAGCCGCTAGCGGATGCACGTGCCATTGATTTGAAGCCCGGGGCGTAACGATCGGAGTAAACTAGCCGCCATCCGGCAGATCTTCGCCGGATGGCGGTGTTTCATTTCTGGGCAGATGATGTCGGGCTCATTGGATTGGCGTCGGATCGCGGTCGCGCTGTTCCTGATGCTGGCGGGATGCTCGTCGAAGCCGAGCGCCGTCGGCGGCGCCGACATGGCGACCGGCGGCGACGGCGGCGATGGCGGCACGCCGGACCTGGCGATCGCCCCCACGACGGCGACCCTGGGCTTCGGCGGAGTGCTCCCTTTTGCGGCGAATCGCCCGGTGACCTGGTCGGTCGTAGAGCAAGGCGGCGGCGCCATCGACGCCGACGGGCGCTACACCGCGCCCTTCGTGCCGGGCACGTTTCACGTGCAGGCGGCGACCACGGACGCCCCGTCGCAGCAGGCGACGGCGACGGTCACCGTCGGCGACCACGCGCTGACCCTGGTGGCCGGCAACTACGGCGGCGCCGGCAACGCCGACGACAAGGGCGCCGCGGCGCGCTTTGCCGATCCGCGCCACCTCGTGTACGACGGCGCGCGCTACGTCTACTTCGGCGACGCCGGCGCCGTGCGACGGCTCGACCTCGTCACCAGCGGCGTCGACACGCTGGCCGGACGAACCGCCTATTGGAGCGGCAGCGCCGACGGCGTCGGCGCCGCCGCCAGGTTCGGACGCGCCTGGTCGGTGGCGCTGGACGGAAGCGGCGCGCTCTACGTCACCGATTCCGACAACGACACGCTGCGCAAGGTCGATCTCGCCAGCCGGATGGTCACGACCGTGGCGGGCCAGGCCGGCGTCATGGGATCGACGAACGGGAAGGGAACGGCGGCGCTGTTCAACACGCCGACGGGGCTCGCGTTCGACGCCACCAACGGCCAGCTCTACATCGGCGACGCCAACAACGGCTCCATTCGCGTCTTCTCGCTGGCGACGGCGCAGGTGTCGACGCTGGTGACCGGCTTCTCGCAGCCCGACGGCCTCGTTTACGACGGCACCGGCACGCTCTACGTCGCCGATGCCGGCTCGCGGCGGATCTCCGCGGTCGACGTGGCGACCAAGACGCTGACGCCCATCGCCGGCTCGGCGCGCGGTTTCTCCGACGGCGTCGGCGCGGCCGCGCACTTCGATTCGATCGGCCCGGTCACGCTCCTGGGCGGCGCGCTCTACGTCGGCGATACGCTCGGCCTGCGCAAGATCGATCTGGCGTCGAAGGCGGTGTCGACGCTGGCCGTGCGCGGCGGCGAGGCGCGGTCGATCATCGGCGTCGTCCCCGACGGAGCGGGGCAGCTGCTGTTGAGCGTCGAGAGCGACTCGGCGATCTGGCGCCTCGATCCCAGCGACGGCGCCGGGGCGCTCGTCGCCGGACCGGATGGGTTCGGCAGCGGCAACGCCGACGGCGCCGGCAGTGCGGCGCGGTTCTTCAACCCCGGCGATGTCGTCGCCGACGCGACGGGAGGGGTCTACGTCAGCGACGTCGCCAACTCCGAGATCCGCAAGCTCGACCTGTCGACGGGCGGGGTGTCGACGTTCGTCGGTACCGCGTGGAACGCCGGCGACGTCGACGGGACCGGGCGGGCGGCGCGCATGGATCACCCGAGCTCGATCGCCTCGGACCACGCCGGCACGCTTTACATCGTGGAGCCGATCGCGGGGACGGTGCGCAAGTGGGTGACGGCGACGAACGCGCTGACCACGCTCGCCGGCAAGGCCTACTATCCCGGCGTCGCCGATGGCGTGGGCACCGCGGCGCGCTTCAACGCGCCCACCGCGTCCTGCTTCGACACCGGCGCGCTCTACGTCGTCGATCAGGTCAACCACGACGTTCGCAAGGTCACCGTCGCCAGCGGCGCGGTCGAGCGGATCGCCGGGCTCGGCGAAGAGCCGGGCGGCCTCGACGGCGTCGGCAGCGCGGCGCGGTTCAACCAACCGTCGGGCATCGCCTGCGACGGCGCGGGCTATGTCTACGTCGCCGACATGGGCAACAAGGCGATTCGTCGCATCGAGCTGTCGTCGGGGACCGTCGACACCGTCGCCGGCGCCATCGGCGCCGCGGGCGAAGTGGACATGCCGGGCAGCGCGGCGCGCTTCACCTCGCCGACGGAGATGGTCTATGCCGGCGGCTACCTCTACGTCGTGGACGACGGCTATACGAACCTGCACGTGCGCAAGATCCAGCTCGGCACCTGGGACGTGCAGACGATCGCGACCAGCACGCTCGCCGGCCAGAACTTCTATGGCATCGCCGTCGATGGTGGCGGCAACGTCTATGTCTCCGACAAGCAGTACGGGAGCTCGATCGTCTACGAGGTGGTGGGCGGCGCGTTGACGGCGATCGCCGGCAGCTCCAGCGGCAACGGGCTCAGCATCGACGGCACCGGCAGCGCCGCCAACTTCTTCGCCGCGGCGGGGATGACCATCGACGGCAACGCCCTCTACGTCGCCGATCCCTCCGCCGATCTGGTGCGCAAGATCGATCTGACGACGGTGACGGCGAGCTCGCCGCTCGGCCTGGGCCCCGATTCACCGAACGTCGACGGAAGCGGCGCCAACGCGTTCGTCTATCAGCCGGGCGGCTTGACGCTCGCCGGCGCCGACACGCTCGTGGTCGCCGACACCTGGTCGCTCGACACGATCGGCCTGCCGGCGGCCGATCTATCGTTGGCGGCCGGCGCCTACGGCTTCTACGGAGGCGTCGATGGCGTCGGCGGCGCCGCCCGCGTCTCGCCGTCGGCGGTCGTCTACGACGGCAGCGGCACCATCTACTTCACCGGCGCGAACACCGTGCGGCGCTACGTCATCGCCAGCGGCCAGGTCGACACCATCGCCGGGCTCGAGGGCGCCAACGGGTCCGCCGACGGCAGCAAGGACGTCGCGCGGTTCTATTGGCCCAAGGGGATTGCAGCCGACGGAGCCGGCAACCTCTACGTCAGCGACACGCAGAATCACACGATTCGCAAGGTGGTCATCGCCACCGGCGAGACGTCGACGCTCGCCGGCGTGGCCACCATGTACGGCGCCGTCGACGGAGTGGGCGCGGCGGCGCGGCTCTTCCTGCCGATGGGGCTCGTCTACGACGGCAAGGGCAGCCTGTACGTGGCCGATTCGCAGAACGGGGCCATTCGCAAGATCGACGTCGCGACGGCGAACGTGACGACGTTCGCCGGCCTGCTCGGGCAAAAGGGGCTGCAGCCAGGACCGCTGCCGGCGCGGCTCAACGCGCCACGCGGGCTGGCGCTGTTGCCCGACGGCGGATTGGTCGTCACCGACGAGCAGGCGGTGCTCGTGCTCCACTGACAGCGACGGCGAAGAGCAGCGCCCGGACGCGACCGACAGAGGCGCTCGCCGCCGCGGCGGATCACGGCTCCGGATGGTCGGCCGACTCGGCCCGCTCCTCTTCGAGCCGGTCCAGCTCCGGGTGCGGGCGTTCGAGCAACCGGAGCTCCGGCGTGGGGAACTGAATGCCCCGTCGCGCGAAGGCGCGGGCGATGGCGAATCGCAGCTGGGAGGCGACGCGCAGCGTGGTGGGCGCCTCCTTGACCCAGACGATGAGGGTGAACTGGAAGTGCGACTCCAGGATCGCCTCGAAGCGCACCATCGGAGCGGGCTCGGACAATACCCGCGGATGGCTGCCGGCCACGCTCGCGAGGATCTCTTCGACGAGATCGACATCCTCCCGGAGGGAGACCGGGATCTCCACGTTCAGGCGGGATCTCTCGATCGGGTACGAGTGGTTGCAGACCTCGGTCGTCACCAGGAGGTGGTTGGGCACCACCAGCACGGTGCCGTCGCGCATGAGGACTTGCGTGGCCCGCAGCCCGATCTCCTGCACCGTCCCGCTGGTCTCGCCGAAGGTGACGAAGTCGCTCTTTCGGATCGGCTGCTCGACCAGGAGGATGATCCCGGCGACGAAATCCTGGGTGACGTGCTGCAGGCTGAAGCCGACGCCGACGAGGAGCGCGCTCGACATCAGCAACAGCGAAGACAGGGGGATGCCCAAGAGGCTGAGCGAGGTCACGACGCCGATGAAGACCAGGAAGTAGCTGAGCAGCTTACTCAAGGCGAAGACCGGGCCGCCCCAGCTCGCCTTCTTGGAGAGGGCCCGACGAACCAGACGGCCCGCGAGCTTCGCCACCAGGATGAACGCGAGCAGCGCGGCGACCGCGACGATTCCGCGCCTCCAGGTGAGCGCCTGCAACGCCTCCCCCTGCAGCGCCTCGTAGGGAATCTCCGGCGTCATGGTCCTCACGTCCTCCTGCGCACGGTCGGGCGGCGCACGACGCGATTCGCCAGCCCTCGTGCCACGAAATAGGGAAGCGCCACGAACAGCATGGCGTACAGGAACCCGTAGGCGACGGAGACGCGCGACCGGACGATGTACTGGAACGCGAACGACGCCAAGAGCGCGACGCAGAGCGGAACCGCGACGTCGCGCAGCCCCTCGCCGGCGCGTCGCAGGCGCGTCCCGCGTGCGTCGATGAGACCGACGAGATACACGGGGCGGCCCAGCCGATGATCGCGCAGCCCGTGCAGGATGCCCAGGACCACCGCGAGCGCCGGCTGCAAGAAGAAGCGCAGGCTCCCCTGGCCACCGACCATGTCGACGATGTGCTGCCTCATATACGAGAAGCTACGGCACCCGGCGACGAGCGGTAGCGGCCGATCCGGGTTCCACGAAGCTCCCCGGGTTTTCGCAGTCGACCGGTCGCCTCCGCCCAAGACCCTTGCATCGGGCCTCGAGGGCACTAAGTGCCTGCGGAAGGAGGCCCGGCATGAAAGCGCCCGCTAAGAGGCCCAACATCCTCATCCTCTGGGGAGACGACATCGGGTATTGGAACATCAGCTACAACAACCGCGGGATGATGGGATACCGCACGCCCAATATCGACCGATTGGGCGAGGAGGGAGTCACCTTCACCGACTATTACGGGCAACAGAGCTGCACCGCCGGGCGCTCCGCGTTCATCACGGGACAGAATCCCCTCCGCACCGGGCTCACCAAGGTGGGCATGCCCGGCGCCGAGCTCGGGTTGCAACCCGAGGACGCGACCATCGCCGAGCTGCTCAAGCCGCTCGGCTACCGGACGGGCCAGTTCGGCAAGAACCACCTCGGCGACCGCGACGAGTTCCTTCCCACGAACCACGGCTTCGATGAGTTCTACGGGAACCTCTACCATCTGAACGCCGAAGAGGAGCCGGAGCATCCCGACTATCCGAAGGACCCCGCCTTCCGCAAGAAGTTCGGCCCGCGCGGCGTGCTCCACTGCCTCGCCGGAGGAGCCATCAAAGACACGGGCCCGCTGACCAGGAAGCGGATGGAGACGATCGACGACGAGGTGACCGATCGCGCGCTCGGGTTCATCGAGGAGGCGCACAAGGCCAAGGAGCCCTTCTTCGTCTGGTGGAACACGACCCACATGCACTTCCGCACGCACCTCAAGAAATCGGCGGAGGGCAAGAGCGGGCAAGGTTTCTACAACGACGCCATGGTCGAGCACGACGAGTACGTCGGGAAGATGCTCGCCAAGCTGGACCAGCTCGGCATCGCCGAGGACACGATCGTCGTGTACTCGACGGACAACGGGCCGCACTTCAACACGTGGCCGGATGCCGGTATCACGCTCTTCCGCAGCGAGAAGAACACCAACTGGGAGGGCGCCTTCCGCGTTCCGGCGTTCGTGCGGTGGCCGGGGAAGATCCCGGAGGGACAGGTGCTCAACGGCATCGTTCAATCACCAGGACTGGCTTCCGACGCTCATTGCCGCGGCCGGTATACCCGACATCAAGGAGCGGCTGCTCCACGGCCACGACGCGGGCGACAAGCACTTTCAGGTGCACATCGACGGCTACAACATGCTGCCGTACCTGACCAGTCAGTCCAAGGAGAGCCCGCGCAAGGAGATCTTCTACATCAATGACGACGGCCAACTGGTGGCCGTGCGCTATGAGGACTGGAAGGTCGTCTTCATGGAGCAGCGGGCCAAGACGCTGGCGCTGTGGGCGGAGCCGTTCGTGCCGCTGCGCATCCCCAAGATCTTCAATCTTCGGCGTGATCCCTTCGAGCGCGCGGACGAGAATTCCAACACGTACTATGACTGGCTCCTCGACCACGCGTTCATCCTCGTGCCCATCCAGGCGTACGTGAAGCAGCTGATGGACACGCTCGTCGCCTTCCCCCCGCGACAGAAGCCGGCGTCGTTCAACCTGGACCGGGTCATGGAGGAGCTGACGATTGGTGGCGTGAGCTCTCACTGACGAGCTGGTGCGGCCCTCGCCGTCATCTGGCTCCACCAGCACGACCTCAGCTTGAGCGAGGCCAGCGTCAGCGTCGCCGACAAGACGATGCCGGCGACGCCCAACCGCGTCGCCGACCTCATCGAGGTGCTCGCGCAGTGCGACGCCCATGGACGCCAGCGGCTGGCGGACTTCTTCGCGGCGCGGGCGCCCAAAGTGACTGGTGGTGCGCGGGCGCTGGCGCAGGCGCTCGAAGCGACCGATCAGTGCATCGCCGCGCGCGCCGCCGCCGCTTCGTCGCTGGCGTCCTGCTTGAAGTGACCAAGAACGCGCGACGGGCGGCACGACGGCGCGGTCACCACTTGATCCAGGTGGCCTGGTAGCGGCGGGTGCCGTCGTCCGAGACGAACGACTGGAGCGACGCCGTCTCGTAGCCCTGCGCCGCGTAGGTCGACGCCAGGCTCTGATAGGTCGGGCAGTCGATGCCGTTGCGGCTCTGGAAGGCGGAGCCGTGGAACGGCGCGAACGTGGCCCGATAGAGCTGGGTGCCGGTGTCCTGCGTGCCCTCGACGCGCGAGGGATACTTGCCGGCGGCGACCGCGGCGTTGAACTGCGCCTGATAGTTGGAGCCGTTGGTCCACCCGGTGTACGCGCCGTACTGATCGAACAGGTTCGCGCTTTCCCAGGTCGTGGTGCCGTTGAACGCGTTCCACAGCGCGGTGTCGAGCTCGTTCTCGAAGCTGCCCGAGTCGCTCGGCCGGGTGTTGAAGAACGCGGCCCAGCCCCAGCCGTTGGCCGCGTGCACCTGCTCGGCGACGGTGCCGGGCAGATCGCCGAAGTGCCACCAGTTGCCGGCGCTGTTGATCTGCCAGCCCATGCCGTACCAGGTCCCCGACGGCGTGAAGGTGGTGATCTGGTTCATGCTGTTGATCGTCTCCCAAGGGACGTTGGGGTTCGAAGCCAGGTCGGTGAGGCTGGTCGAGCTCAACAGCGCGGGCACGCCGCTGCGGCCGTCGAGCGCGCCCTGAAAGCGGAGCAGATCGACCGGCGACGCCACCCAGGCGCCGTGCGCCATCATGCCCTCGAGGTACCAGGCGCCGTACGGGTTCGAAAACGCGTTGTAGCTGGAGGCGAACACGTCCGAGCTCGAGCCCGCGCCCGGATAGTCGTAGTAGACCACTTCGCGATCGGCCGGCCAGATGGTCTGGCCCTGCACGATGCCGTTGGCGCCCGCGGGCGAGAGGATGTTTGCCGCCACCCAGCTCGGGTAGCTCTGGCCGGTGACCTTCTCCACCACGGCGCCGAGCACGCAGTAGCCGAAGTTCGAGTAGTCGTAGGTCGTGCCCGGGGTCCACTTCACCGACTGCGTCAGCATGTACTGGATGATCTGATCGCAGCTCGGCGGGCTCGAGCCCTTCTGCGCGTTCTCGATGCCGATCGAGTTGAACATCGGGTCGCCTTCGGTGTCGCAGCCGGTGCAGCCGGTCTCGCGGCTCCAGCCGCCCGTGTGCTGCAAGAGCTCCTGGATGGTGATGTTCGACAGCGCGGCCGTCTGCGTGCCGCTCGGGTTGGCGGCAAAGCCGAGGAGCGAGAACGCCTTGGTCGAGAGCGTGAGCTTCCTTTGATCGATCAGCTTCAAGATCGCCGCCGAGGTGATCTGCTTGGAGAGGCTGGCGATGCGGAACAGGCTGTCCGGCTGGGCGAGCTGCGCGTTGCCCTGGTCGGCGAAGCCGTAGCCGCGCGCGAGCACCAGCTTGCCGTTGTTCATGACCGCCACCGCGCCGCCGGGGACGCCGTACTTCTTCATGAGCGCGATGATGGTGCTGTCGTACGACGAGTTCGCCGACGCCGAGCCCAGCCCGACCGCCGGAGCGTTGCTCCTCCAGCCCGCCAGCAGGTTGGAGTCGCAGGCCGCCTCCGACGCCTGCGTCGAGCTCCAGCGGTTCGAGAACATCAGCACCGCGAAGTAGCGGGTGCCGTTGACGACGTAGCTCTTGAGGTCGAAGATGCGCGCGCCGTTGGTCTGCCACAGGCTCTGCACCTGCGTCGCCGTCTGGCCGTAGTACCACCACCAGCCGATCGTCGGCGACGGCTGCTGGTACATGATCACGTTGAAGGCCGAGCCCGACGAGCTCGTGGGATCGAGGCTGATGAGGTACGCATGGTTCTGCGTCAGTAACGACGAGATCTGCGCCGGCGTCTGATTGTAGTACCACCACCACCCGGAGTTGTTGCCGCCGCTGTTGGGGATCATGACCACCGCGTACGATCCGTTGTTGTACTCGCGCAGATCGACGAGCCGCGCGTTGTGCTGGGTGAGCAGCGTCGAGATCTGCGCCGGCGACTGGCCGTAGTACCACCACCACCCCGAGTAGTCGGCGCCGACGTTGTGCAGCATGATGGCGGCGAAGTAGGTGGTGCCGTTGACCACGTAGGGCTCGAGGTTGATGATGCGCGCGTCGTTGGCGGCGGCGCGGTCGGCGAGCTGCTGCGCCGTCTGGCCGTAGTACCACCACCAGGTCTTGGCGTACGAGCCCGTGTTCTGCACCAGCGCGACGTCGAAGAGCAGCGGGCTCGACGACTCCACGCGGAGGCTCACCAGCCGCGCGTTGTTGGTGGAGATCAGCGACGACACCTGCGCCGCCGTCTGGCCGTAGTACCACCAGAAGTTGGTGTTGCCAGTTTGCACCGGCTCGCCCAGGACCGGCTCGGTCGTCTCGTCGCCCGCGTTGGGGGCGCCACAGCCGATGAGCCCGAGGACCAGCAGGAGAGGGATCGATTTTTTTGCGCTCATGGGCGGCCCCCCTCAGCAAATTCCGGGCCGCTCGATGGCGCCGGAGCGCGCGCACACATCGCTGCCGCTTCGACTACAGCTCGCTGGCCACTGTAGCTTCCCAGGCTAATCGCGCCGATTCCCCGCGATCGCGCCCGCCGGTCCATGCGCTGCCGCGATCGCGCGCAACACCGTTGTACGCAACGCATCGGCTTCGGCGGATCCGCGCCGCTGGTCTGCCACGTGCAAAGTCGCCGCGCCGTTCAACCCAACCAGGAGCCCCCAATGCCCCGTACGATCCGCTTGCTCATGTTCCTCGGTCTCCCCATCGCCGCCGGCTGCGCCTCGGCCCCGGGCGAGCCGCCCGATGCCTCGCAGCAGCCCGTGATCGCCGCGGTCCACACCGCCGACGGGCGCACCGTCCGCTTCTACGAGGTCGAGCCCGGCGTGATCCTCACGTCGGAGACGGGCGTGATCGGCGCCGACACGCCGGCGGTGACGCCGGCCCGGGCGGGCGAGCCGGCCACGCAGCTGTTCCGCGAGCTCGCGCCCGCCGGCACGCCGGTGCCCGCCGCGCTCGCAGCCGCCGCGGCGCGCGTGCTGGCGCGACCGGCTTCGGCCCCGGCGCCCGAGGTCTCCGAAGTGGCGGCGCCGGCGATCGCCAAGGGAGACGGGCCGCTGTTCTACAACGACGGCGAGCAGCAGTGGTTCCGCGACACCCAGTGCAACGGCGCGCAGGCGTGCGCGCAGGGCTGGGACTGGGCGTCGATCTACTCCGGCCGCACGCTCTCGTCGGCGTACGCCGTCGGCATGGACGGCTCGGAGGGCAGCACCAACGCCACGCTCGACACCTCCACCTGGCAGTGCCACGGCGGCTTCCTCGGCTTCGGCACCACGACCTGCAGCTGGGTGATCGTCTATCACCAGATCATCGTCCCCGGTCACTGGGTGTCGGTGAGCAGCAGCAACTACGACAACCAGTTCCACTGGCAGCTCGGCGGCGGTGGCGGCGGCACGCAGGTCAGCCTGGCGGCCCGGTTCTAGGCCGTCGATGTCGGGGCTCTGGCTCGCTCGTTGTCTCGTAGTCGCCGGCGCGGCGCTGTGGTCGTCGGCCGGCCGGCCGGCGGCGGCGGGCGAGCTGGGGCCGGAGCTCCTGGGCGGAGTGGACGATCCGACCGACGCCGCGGTCGGCGCCATCCTCGACGAGCCGGCGGGTCTGGCCGCGCGCACCGGCTGCACGGGCACCCTGATCTCGCCGGTCGCGGTGCTCACCGCGGCACATTGCGTGAAGCTGTTGCCACCCCCGCTCTCCTTCTCGCTGGCCGAGACACCCGCCGCCGGCAGCGACGGGCTTGCGGTGCGCGCGGTCCATGTCCACCCCGACTTCGTCATCGCCGCCGGCACGCAGCCGCTTCACGATCTGGCGCTGATCGAGCTGTCCGCGCCGGTGTCGGACGTGACGCCGGAGGCGCTGCCGCCAGCCGCCTCCGTCTTATCCGTTGGCGACACGCTGACGCTCGCCGGGTACGGCCGCGAGAGCGACGCCGCTGCCGCGGGCACGCGCTCCTCGGGCCTGGCGCACATCACCGCCGTGGCGGACAGCGAGATCACCGTCGGCCTCCCGGCGGATGCGCACGGCTGCGAGGGCGACTCGGGCGGACCGGCGTTCGCCGCCGGCAGCGCAGCGGGGACACGCGCGCTGGTGGCGCTGCTCTCGCGCGCGGCCGATCCGAGCTCCGACTGCGGTGGCGGCGCCATCTACACCCGGGTGGACGCGCACCGCGCCTGGATCGACCGCACCCTGGCCGACATCGATGCCGGCCGCGCCGCGGGCTGCTCGATCGGCGCCGGCCGCCCGATCGCGGGATCACCAACGGAGCCGGTGCTGCTCGTGCTCCTGGCATGCCTCTGCCGATGGGCGCTGCGCCTGCGTCGTCGCATGGCATAGCGTCTGCACGACGGCCGATACAAACCCATGCGCCCCATCCTCTTCGATCTGCATTGGCTCGGTCGCGACCTGCCGGTTCACAGCTACGGCGTCATGCTCGCGCTCGGCTTCACCGTCGCCGCGCTGGTCGCGCGCTCCCACGCACGGCGCATCGGCGTGGCGCCCGACGTCGTCGGCGCCGTCTGGTTCGGCCTGGTCATCTCGTCTCTGCTCGGGGCGCGGCTTTTGTTCGTGCTCACCAATCCCACCCGCTACGTGCCGCTGTGTCGCGCCGGGCTCGCCTCGGGGTCGGCGTCGCAGGCGCTGGTCGACTGCACGTCGGCGCTGCGCCTGTGGGAAGGCGGCGACCTCGTCTTCTACGGCGGCGCCATCGGCTGCCTCGTCTTCCTCGCCTGGTACACGCGCCGCCGGCGCCTCGGCTTCGCGCGCACCGTCGACCTCTTGATCCCGTCGGTGGCGCTCGGTCACGCCTTCGGCCGCGTCGGCTGCTTCCTCGCCGGCTGCTGCTACGGCACCGCCAGCGACGTGCCCTGGGCCGTGCGCTACGGCCGTGACAGCCTCGCCTACCAGCAGCTCATGGCCGACGGCCGCACCGACCTCGGCCCGACGACGCCGCCGCTCCACCCGGTGCAGCTCTACGAAGCCGCGGGCGAGCTCGCCCTGTTCTTCTTGCTCGCCGGGTTGCTGCGCAAGCGCCGCTACGACGGCCAGCTGTTCGTCGTCTGGCTCGCCGGCTATGGCCTGTTGCGCTTCGTCCTCGAATGGGTGCGCGGCGACGAAGAGCGCCGCTTCCCGATCGCGCATCTGTCGACGTCGCAGACGCTGGCGCTGGCCGCCATCGGATTCGCCGTCGCCGTCGAGCTCTGGTCGCGCCGTCGCCGCCCCGCTCCGATCAGCCTCGCCTGATCCTCGCCGCTGGTTCCCCGAGAGCTCTCCGATTCAAGCTCGCGCGCGCACGCGATCGCTCGCGCGCGCTTGTAGATCCAGAAACTACTTTCGCCGGCGATTGGCGCCGCCGTTCTGCTTGCCCGCGCCCCGATCTGCCGCCGCGACGGGGAATGTTTCTTCGGCACGAGCGTTGCTGAGCCCCGCCCGCCAGAGGAGGAATCACTCATGACCCAAATTCTGAAGTTCGCAGCCGCAGTCGTCGTCGCCGGTGGCCTGTTGATCCCATCGGCAGCCTGCACCCTGAACCCCACGATCACCTCGCACAACAACTCGAACCAGTGCGGCGGCACGATCGGTGTCTCGGGCACCGGCTTCACGCCCAACGGCAAGGTGGAGATCGAGGTGCTCGGGTTCTGGCAGCACTCTGGTTGGTGGGATCTCGGATCGACCACGGCGAATGGCGCGGGCTCGTTCAGCAACTTCAACTGGGGCTTCTCGTACGACGCGTACTCGGTGGAGCCGGGCTGCGCGTGGGATGCCGGCGAGACCAACACCGTCACCGTGATGGCCAAGGATCTCACCACCGGCTCGGTCACGTTCTCCACGGCATCGACGGCGGCCTGCCCGATCGAAGCCGGCGAGTGCCCGGCGTAGTCGCTCGCGCAGCGTCGTGAACGGGGCCCGCGCTTCGGTGCGGGCCCCCTTTTTCTCTCTCTCCAACCCCAGGGTTCGCTTCGATTGACCTGCTGCGGACGATCCGCGCGGTCGCCTCGAGGACTACGTCCTCGCTCCCTCGGTCGAAACACCGACGGGTCTCATGATTCATCACATCTCCGCGTTTGATTGAGCGAGCAGCGTCAGTGTCGCCGGTAGGCGCCGAGGGGCCGCGGGCGGTCGTCGGAGCCGTCTTGCCGGGACGGACCCGCTACGCCGACGGCCTTACAGGCCGGCGGCACGTCCGGGCCCTCGGCTCGTCGCTGGCAACCGCCGCTTCGCGGCGGAGCGCTCCTCGACGCCCGCCAAGACGGCTCCGACGACCTCCCGCTCTATGGGCTCGTGGGAACCTCCAGCCAAGCACGTCGGACGAAGCGGCGCGTCGTCGAGAGCAGCCTGCAGTCGCTACGACCGCTCTGGTTTGGACGAGCACAGAGGCTCCGCGCGCACTGCCCCGCTGGGCGAGTTCCGCAGCACAGGCAAGGGGTGGAATCGAGCACAGCGGTCCGGTGGCGAGGACTGTTTGAGCCCAGCGGGGCAGTGCGCGCGGAGCCGGACGTGGCGCTCTGTCGCGCTCTCGATGCGACGCGGGATTGAGAGCGGAACCCGGCGTCGCCCCTTGCTACCTCCGCGGCCCAGGCCGGCCCGCCACGGCTCGGCCAAATGAACGGCATTGTCTCTAGAAGCCGATGGTGCAGGCGCCGTGGCAGACGTCGATGATCCGACCGTCGGGGCGAAAGAACGCCGTCACCTGCTGTTGCGCCACCGGATAGCCGTAGAGCGCGGTGTGCGCGCCGTTGTCCCGGGGCAGCGCCTCGTCGCCCACTGGCGGCAGCGGGCTCGGATGCAGGTCCCACTGCGTGAGCGCGGAGTCGAGCGGCGCCGGCGCCGGCGCCACGCCGAAGACGGGACGAATCAGCTGCAAACCGGTGAGCCCGATGGCCCGCGCCAAAAGCTCCGTGGCCAGGTTGGTCACCTCCGCGTCCCCGAGCGACTCTTGCAACAGCACCTGCTTGCGCCCCACCCCCGGCAGCGGATCGGTCAAAAGGTGCGGCGCGAAGGTGGCGGCGTCGGTGTAATCCCACTCCGACTGCATCACGGCGATGGCGATCTGCCGATCGATGGGATCGGGCAGCGCGGCCGACAGGAGCGCCAGCAGCGGACGAAAGTCGGCGCAGCGGAAGAGCATCAGCGACCAGCCGGCGCCGGCGACGTCGAGCACGCCGCGGGTGACGTCGCGGCTGAGCGCCAGGTAGGCCGCGCCCTGGATGCCGCCGTTGGAGACGCCGAAGTAGTAGACCTCGCGGCCGTCGGTGAGCGGACGGCCGTCGAGGCCGAAGGCGGGGTCGTCTTTGATGCGGGTGACGAGCATGCGGGTCATCACCTGCGCGTCGACGTGCGCCTGCTGCAGGCGGTCGGTGATGGCATAGATACGGTTGAAGTCGCTGGGCAGGATGGCGGCGAGCCGCCCGACGTCGTCGGTGGCGAGGCCGAGCCAATCGGTGGCCACTACCAGGGCGCACGCCTGGTTGGCGAATCGCTCCAGCGCCGGCGCGTTCAAGGTGTCGCGCGCGTTGCCGAGCAGCGCGTGGCCGATGACGACGATGGGCAGCGGGCGGCGAGCGCTGCGGGCGCAGCGCGGCACGTGGGCGAAGAAGGGCACGTCGACGAGCGCGCGCGCCGCCGGGCGACCGTCGCCGTCGCGGAGCAGCGTGTCGCCGTCGGCGCTGAGGAACCACGGCACCTTCACGGTGGCGGCGATCTCGCGCAAGAGCAGCGGATCGGCGACCGGCTCCCGGGTGGCGGTGATGCCGTAGCCGAGCTTGCCGGCGTCGAGGAGCCGGAGCGCGGTGTCGCGCATCGCGATCAGGTGGCCGGTGGCGCTGGCGTCGGAGGCGGTGGTGACGTCCCAGGCGAGGCTGAGGTCGCGCCGGGGCACGCCGTCGCGCGCAAGCGCGGCGAAGATCTGCTCGTAGCGCGCGGCCAGCGGCGCCAGCGACGGTGACAACGGCGCAGAATCGCGCAGTGCCACGAAGGGTGCCGGCGCCAGCGACCTGCCGGCGGCGTCGCGCAGCCCCACCAACGCGATCAGGTAGCGCGTCGCTGGACGCAAGCGCGCCAGCGGGCGGATGATCAGCGCCTGATGTCCGTTGCCCCGCGCTTGCGCGTCGAGCTGGGCGAACAGCGGCACCCGCTCGCCGCTGGCGTAGTCGATGATCTGCACCGGCGAGGCCGGCTCGGTCGAGCGAGCGGCGTCGCCGGAGCCAGGGAGCTGCGACGCGTCGACGCCGGCACGGAAGTAGACGAGGAACGGCGTGGCGGGGGAGAAGCCGTCGCGGCCGTTGAGCCGCGCGGCGCTGACGCGGCCGCCCCACCCCGCTTGCCGCGGCAGCGCGTCGGCGGGCAGACGCACGCGCAGGCCGGTGGCGCTGGTGGCGTCGGGCGCGAGATAGAAGCTCGACGGAAACGGCGTCAAGCAGTCGTCGCCGACGAGCGGGTTGCAGCTGGGGTCGGGGCGGTGATGACAGGCGGTCGCGAGGGCGAGCAAGACTACGGAGGAGCGAAGGCGCATGAATCCTCGACACCAGGCGCGTCGGCTGCACGCGCGTGCGGTCAGGCTAGCATGAGGGCGCGAGCCGCCGACGATCGCGTGTGACCCAGCGCACGCTTCATGATTACCGTCGGTGCGCCGGCGAAACGTCAACTGCACTCGCGCCGGACACTACCGGAACCAGCGTTTGCTTGCTAGGATGCGCGCGCCTGATGGACGCGACCAACGGACCGTTCGCGTGAGCGCATCCGAAACGGACAGCAACGGGGACGAGCTCCTGCCTCGGCCGGCGGTTTCGGTGGGAGACCGCATCGTGGCCGGCCGCTACTGCGTGCGCGCCGTCATCGGCAAGGGCGGAGCCGGGCACGTCTTCGAGGTCGAGAACGAGTCCATCGGCCGGCGTTTCGCGCTCAAGCTCCTCCGCTGCAACCTCGTCAGCGACGAGCAGGTCAAGCGCTTCCACCGCGAGGCGCGGGCGCTGGGGCGGATCTCCTCTCCCCACGTGGCGCAGGTGATCGACTTCGCCGTCGATCCACAGATCGGGCCCTACCTCGTGATGGAGCTGCTCGACGGCGAGACGCTGCGTGACCTGCTCGCGCGTCGCGAGCGTCTCACCGTCGACGAAGCGGTGACGCTGGGGGTCGAGCTGTGTCGGGCGCTCGAGGAGGTCCATCGCTTCGGCATCGTGCATCGCGACCTCAAGCCGTCGAACATCGGCCTTCCGCGAGACGCCGCCGTCCGGGTCAAGCTGCTCGATTTCGGCATTGCCGCCAGCATCGACGGCGCCTTCAGCGAGCAGCTCACCCACAGCCAGCAGTTCCTGGGCACGATGCCGTATATGGCGCCGGAGCTGTTCCGCGGTGCCTCGCCGTCGCCCTCATTCGACTTGTACGCGCTCGGCGTCGTGCTGTTTCAGCTCCTCACCGGCAAGACCCCGTACGTGGGAGCGGCGCCGGCCGTGTACATCCAGCAGCACCTGCTGGCGCCGATTCCGCACCTCGAGGATGTGGCCTCGGACGTGCAGGTGCCGGCGTGGCTCGATGACCTCGTTCGCAACCTATTATCGAAGCAACCGGCGGAGCGCCTGCCGACCGCGGCCGCGGTCGGCGAGGCGTTGCGCGCCGGGCAGGCGGGGCGGGCATTGAAGGTCGCGGTGGCGCGTCGTCGCGGTGGGCGGCGCTGGCTGGCAGCGCTGGCTGCGCTGTCGGCGCTCGGGGTCGCCGTGGCGGTGTCGCGACCCCGCCTGGCGCGCCGGCAGCGGCCCGCGCGCTCGCTCGCGAACGCGGCCACGCCCACGGCCGCGCCGCGCGCACCGACGGTGCCGCAACCGACGCCCGCGCCGGCCGTCGCGGCGCCGCCCATCGCGGCACCGGCCGTCGCGGCGCCGCCGGTGGCACCCTCCTCCGCGGTGGAGAAGCACGCTCCGGCGGCGGCGCCGGTGCCGCCGCATCGACGCGCGCAGCGGCGGCCACCGACCACCCATAGCAAGGCAGCACGGCCATGGCACGGCGAGATTCTCGACGACGAATAGCGCTGGCGTTGGCCGGCGTCGCGCTCGTCTGGTGTGTGCGGGCGCGCGCGGATGACGAGCGCGCGGCGAAGCAGCTGTTCAGTCGCGGCGTCGAGCGACTGCTCTCCTCCGATTACGCGACGGCCGCCGCGGCATTCCGCCAGTCGTACGAGCTCCGGCCGCGGCCGGCGGCGCTGTGCAACCTGGCGCTGACCTACAATCGTTGGGGCGGACACGAGGTCGAAGCCGCCGACGCGTATCGTCGCTGCGCCGACAGCGACGCGAGCGGGCGGCTGCGTGACTACGCGCTGGCGCGGATCGAGGCGCTGCGAACCGCGGTGCCACCGCCGGCGCCGCGCGAGCCGGCGGCCGCACCGCCGTCGATACCCGCAGGCGGCGCCACCGCGCCCGATGCTTCGCCACCGCCATCGACCGCATCGGCCTCGCCGGCGCCGTCGGTCCCACCGCCGCAGTCGGGCTCGCCGCCGCCGCCGGCCGCGACGACGCGCTCGGGCCCACCGGCGCCGCCGGCCGTGACGACCCGCTCGAGCCCGCCGGCGCGGCTGGCCGCGACGCCCGCCGCCGGCGACGAGAACCGACGCGCGCCGCGCCGGCTCTACAAGGCGTGGTGGCTATGGACCGCGGCCGCCGCGTTGGCAGCCGGCACCGGCGTCGTTCTCGGCGTGGAGCTGGGCGCGCGCCATTCGCCCGCGACCTCCCTCGGCTCGTTCGGGCCGAACGCGATGTCGCTGAGGTTCCCGTGACCCTGGCCCGCCTCCTCGCGCTGTCCGCCGCGGCGCTGTGCCTGACCCTCTTCGGCTGCGCGCAAACCGACGACCCCGGCGTCATGCTCACCGTCGACGCCACCACGCTCGACGCCACCGACGTCGCGGCCATCGCCACGCTCGAGTTCACGGTCACCGGCGCTGAATCGTTTCTCACCTCGCGCGCCCTCGGCCGTCCCTTCTCGCCGTCGCGCTACGAGACGATCCTCTACCAGCCCAAGGCGCGCTCGGGGCTGCTCGTCATCACGGCGATCGCGCGCGACGCCGCTGGAGCCGAGCGGGCCCGCGGCAGCACCTCCGTCGCGCTCGCGGCCGACGGTCGAGAGGTGGCGACGTTGCGGCTGGGCGACGATCCCGGCGACATGGGCACGCCACCGATCGCGGCGCCCGATCTCGCACCCACCGACGCCGCGCCGGATCTCGCCGGTTCCGACGGCGGCACCGCGGGCGACGATGGCGGCGCGGTGATGGCGGGCCCGGCGTGCGCCGCCGATCACTGGTGCTGGGTCAACCCGCTGCCGCAGGGCCAGGATCTCAATGGCCTGTGGGCCCCGGCGACCGACAACATCTGGGCCGTCGGTGCGGGCGGCACCATCCTGCACTGGAACGGCCACAGCTGGAGCAGCGTCGCCGCCGCCAACAACGACGGGCTCTACGCGGTGTGGGGCAGCTCGCCGGACGACGCCTGGGCGGTCGGCCTGACGAGCGTGCAGCACTGGGACGGACAGCGCTGGTCGCTGTCGCTCACCGGGTTGGACAACTTCCTCGTCGGCCTGTGGGGCAGCGCCAAAAATGACGTCTGGGCCGTCGGCGCCAGCAACACCATCGAGCACTGGGACGGCACCAGCTGGACCTCGGTCGACAACCCTGCCACCGACGATCTCTACGCCGTCTGGGGCGCCGCCGCCAACGACGTGTGGGCGGTCGGCGGCAGCGGCAACGCCGTGCACTGGGACGGCACCGGCTGGACCAGCGTCACGCTCCCCGTCACCAATTTTTCGCTGCTCGGCATCTGGGGAACCAGCGCCAAGGACGTGTGGGCCGTCGGCACCTTCGGACACGTCCTGCATTGGGACGGCACCACCTGGAGCACGGTCGACAGCGGCACGACCAACGGGCTGCAGACGGTATGGGGCAGCGGACCCGCCGACGTATGGGCCGCCGGGCGGAACGGCACCGTGCTGCATTGGAACGGCACGACCTGGAGCGCGAGCGCGATCAGCGGCTTTGCCGGCTATCTCTACGGCATCGGGGGCAGCGCCCTTGATGACGTCTGGGCCGTCGGTCAGGGGGGCACGCTCCTGCACTGGAACGGCACCACCTGGGTATCGTCGTCGAGCGGACCGAAGCTGGCGCTGAACGTCGTGTGGGGCAGCGGCGACGACGACATCTGGGCGGTTGGCGACGCCGGCGCCATGATGCACTCGAGCGGCGGGCCCTGGAGCACGACGTCGAGCGGCACCACGAACCCGCTGTCGGCTCTCTGGGGCCCGCTCGCCAACGACGTGTGGACCGTCGGAGGCGCGGGCACGATCCTGCACTGGAACGGCAGCGCCTGGGCGGCGGTCGCAAGCGGCACCACCAACAATCTGTCGGCCGTGTGGGGCAGCCGCAGCGACGACGTCTGGTCGGTGGGCAGCGGCGGCACCATCCTGCACTGGGACGGCACCGCGTGGTCGGCCGTGACCAGCAATACGACGGGCCTGTTGCTCTCGGTGCGGGGCAACCGGGGCGATGACGTCTGGGCCGTCGGCGACGCCGGCACGGCCGTGCACTGGGACGGCACGGCGTGGTCGGTGCGCCCCACGCCCGTCGGCAGCAACGTCAGCCTCGCCGCCGTGTGGGGAACGACCTACTACAACTGGGCGGTCGCCAGCGACAGCTCGATCCTCTCGTACAACGGCTCGCAGTGGACCCAGCAGGGCAGCGGCACCGGCCGGATGAGCGCCATCACCGGCAGCAGCAGCAACGACGCCTGGGCCGCGAGCAGCGACGGCAGCATCTTCCACTTCAACGGCAGCGCGTGGTCGACGAGCGAGGCCAACGCGTTCCCGCGCCTGGGCGGTCTCTGGGTGAGCCCGAGCGGCGCGGTCTGGGCGGTCGGCGCGTCGGGCACGATCGTGGTGCGCCGCTGACCGGCACGGCACACCCCTGGCATCTATGGGTCCCCGCCATGATACATACGGGCTCCAAATCGTGAGTGATGAACCGAAAACCCTGTCCCTCGGCGGCAGCGCCGTGTTGCCGGGCGCGGTGCGCCGCTTTCAGCTCACCGTGGTCGAGGGGCCCAAGGCGGGCCTGACCTGGGAGTCGTCGTCGGACCGCTGCTCGATCGGCTTTCATCCGTCGAACGATCTGGTCATCGAGGACGCGACGGTCTCGCGCTTCCACTGCGAGGTGCGCATCACCGATGACGGCGCGCACGTCAAAGACCTCGATTCGCGCAACGGCACCGTCGTCGACGGCGTGCGCGTCTCCGACGCGTTCCTCCGCGCCGGCTCGCTGCTCAAGCTCGGGCGGGTCGGCGTGCGCTTCGATCTCTCGGAGGAGTCGAACCGCCTGCCGGTGTCGGCCGGCCACGCGTTCGGCAAGCTGGTGGGCGTCTCGGTGGCCATGCGCACGGCGTTCGCGCTGCTCGAGCGCGCCGCGCAGTCGGACGTGACGGTGCTGCTGCAGGGAGAGACCGGCACCGGCAAGGGCGTCGCCGCCGAGGCGATCCATCGGGCGTCGACGCGCAGCTCGGGGCCGTTTCTGGTCGTCGACTGCGGCGCGATCCCACCCAACCTGCTCGAGAGCGAGCTGTTCGGCCACGAAAAGGGATCGTTCACCGGCGCCGTTTCGCGGCGGGTGGGCGCCTTCGAGGAGGCGTCGGGCGGAACCATCTTCCTGGACGAGATCGGCGAGCTGGCGCAGGACCTCCAGCCGAAGCTGTTGCGCGTCCTCGAGTCGAAGGAGTTTCGGCGCGTCGGCGGCAACCGGATGTCCAAGACCGACGTGCGGTTGGTGGCGGCCACCAACCGGGACCTGCGCGCCGAGGTCAACGCCGGGCGGTTCCGCAGCGACCTGTACTTCCGGTTGGCGGTGGTGAAGGTGACGATTCCGCCGCTGCGCGAGCGGCCGGACGACATTCCGATCACCGTCGGGCAGATCCTGAAGGTGCTCGGCGCCGACGCCAGCCACTCGGGGCCGTTGCATACGCCCGAGTTCTTCGCCGGCCTCGGGCACTCGGCGTGGCCGGGCAACGTGCGCGAGCTGCGCAACTATCTCGAGCGCTGTCTGGTGTTCGAGGAGGCGCTGCCGGTGTCGTCGGAGCCGGGCGGCGGTGGGACGATGGCGATGGCCGGCGTCGACGCCAAGCTGCAGTACCCCGAGGCGCGGCGGCGCGCGCTCGACAGCTTCGAGAAGGGGTACGCAGAGGCGCTCTTGCGCGAGCACAACGGCAAGGTCGCGGCGGCGGCGGTGGCGGCAGGCATGGACCGGGTCTACCTGTATCGAATCCTCCGACGACACGGCATCAAGCCGAGCGGCTGACCCGCCCCCCGACCGCGACGCCGCCCGCCCCCCGCGATCGCGCGAGGCGCCGCGCGACGCCGTAGACGCCGAAGCTACAGGCGCCGGCAGCGACGGGACCCGCCCGCCGCTGCGGCGCGCCGCGGGCGGGTGGTTTGGGGCGGCTGGCGGCGGTACGTCGCGTGCAAACGCGCTGCGACCATCGACGCTCGCACCGGGAGCGTCCCAACGTCGAAGACGCGGAGATACGCTAGCGATGAACAAGCTCATGTTGACGGGGCTCGTGGCCATGGCGGGCTGCCTGGCCCAGGGGCAGAACCCGAATCGGATTGGCGCCACCAGCCAGGCAGAGACCGCCGGGTCGGATACGCCCGGCGAGCTGCGCAACCTGCCCAAGCTGCGCTTCGTGCCGCCCGGCCACGGCAGCGGCGGCGGCGGCTCGACGGGCGGCGGCGGTGGCGCCGGCGGCGCCTGGCAGGCGCTGCAGAATCAGCCCGACTCGTTCTACGCCGGCACGGCACTCCTGCTCACCGACGGCAGCGTCATGGTGCAGGACGCCGGCATGGGCGACTGGTGGAAGCTGACGCCCGACAACACCGGCAGCTACGTCGCCGGCACCTGGACCCAGCTGGCGACGATGCCGGACGGCTACGCCCCGCTCTACTTCGCCTCGGCGGTGCTGCCCGACGGGCGCGTCGTGGTCGAGGGTGGCGAGTATCAGCTCTTCGAGCCGGCGTGGACCACCCAGGGCGCCATCTACGATCCGACCACGGACCAGTGGACGCCGATCGCGCCGCCCGCCGACTGGTACACGATCGGTGACGCGCAGAGCGCCGTGCTCGCCGACGGTCGCTTCATGCTGGCCAACTGCTGCAGCACCGACGCGGCGTTGCTCGATCCCACGACCCTGACCTGGACCGCGTTCGGCCAGGGCAAGGCCGACTACTACGACGAAGAGGGCTGGACGCTGCTGCCCAACGGCAAGCTCCTGACCATCGACGCCAACAACATCGTCGACATGACGCTCTCCGAGATCTTCTCGCCCGCGACGGCCACCTGGACCAGCGCCGGCTCGACCCTGGTGCCGCTGGCCGATCTGACCGCCGACGGCGGCGGCTCGCACGAGCTCGGCCCGGCGCTGCTGCGCCCCGACGGCAGCGTCTTCGCCGCCGGCGCCACCGGCCACTCCGCCATCTACCACTCGGCCAACGGTCGCTGGACGGCCGGCCCCGACTTCCCGGTCGTCGACGGCGAAGGGCAGCTCGACATGGCCGATGGTCCGGCCGCGCTCCTGCCGAACGGGCATGTGCTGGTGGCCGCCAGCGCCGGGGTCTACAACACGCCGGCGCACTTCCTCGAATTCGACGGCAGCAGGATCGCCGAGGTCGCAGCCCCGCCGGGAGCTCCCTACGACTCGTCGTACAACGTCAACTTCCTGCCGCTGCCGAACGGGCAGATCCTCATGACCGACTTCTCGAACGACGTCGAGATCTACACGCCCGTCGGCAGCGCGCACTCGGCCTGGGCGCCCACGGTCGACAACGGCTGCGAGCTGGGCAAGCTGACCGCCGGGAGCGACCTACCGCGTCAGCGGCCAGCGCCTCAACGGCCTGTCGCAGGCGACCGCCTACGGCGACGACATGCAGGCAGCGACGAACTATCCGCTCGTGCGCATCACCAATCGCGCCAGCGGCCACGTCGTCTACGCCCGGACGCACGGCCACAGCAGCATGAGCGTCTCGGCCAACACGCGGAGCAGCACCTCCTTCGACGTGCCGGCGACGATCGAGTCGGGCCCGAGCGAGCTGGTGGTGGTCGCCAACGGCATCGCCTCGACGCCGATCAGCGTCCGCGTCGCCCGCCAGTAGCCGCCGGGCGCCCGCCCGTCGCCAGCACCCTTGCTCCCCCTCGCCCAAAAGTGCAGCGCCGAGGGCGGTCTCGCTGTAAAACCATGTGAGCCCATGGGGGACGCGAACGCGAAGTCCGGCTCTCAGCAGCCGATCGAGCCCACGCTGCCGGCCGAGGCACGCGTCGCCGGCCGCTACCGCATCGTGCGCTTCTTGGCCCGCGGCGGCATGGGCGAGGTCTACGAAGCCGAGGATCTGGAGCTCGGCGAGCACATCGCGCTCAAGATCCTGCGCACGCTCGATAGGTCCGAAGGATCGAGCGAGAGCCGCGCCCTCGAGCGCTTCAAGCGCGAGGTGCAGCTCGCGCGCAAGGTCACGCATCCGAACGTCTCCCGCATCTTCGACCTCGGCGTCGATACCTCGGGCCAGGAGCGCATCGTCTTTCTGACGATGCAGCTCCTCGACGGGGAATCACTGGCCGATCGGCTCGAGCGGGGGCGCATCGCCCCGAGCGACGCGTTGCCGTTGGTGGCGCAGATGGCCGACGCGCTGGCGGCGGCGCACGCGGCGGGCGTCATCCACCGCGACTTCAAGAGCAGCAATGTCATGCTCGTCGACGACGGCAGGCGGGTCGTGGTCACCGACTTCGGTCTGGCGCGGCCGAGCGAGCGGCACGACGACAGCTCGCTGTCGCAGGAGAACGCGCTCATCGGCAGCCCCAAGTACATGGCGCCGGAGCAGGTCGAGGGGTTGCCGCTGACCCCCGCGGCAGACGTCTACGCGCTCGGCGTCGTCACGTTCGAGATGGTGACCGGGCGCCTGCCGTTCCTCGGTGAGACGCCGCTGCAGACGGCGCTCAAGCGGCTGACCGAGCCGGCGCCGGCGGCGGCGAGCCTGCAGCCGGACCTGCCGCCGAGCTGGGACGCGGCGCTGGCGCGCTGCCTGCAGAAGGACCCGCGAGAGCGGTTCGCCGATCCGCTCGCGTTCGTGGCGGCGTTGACGGCAGCGGCGCCGGCGTCCTCCCCCGGGGTGATTGCGCCGGCGGGCGAGCGCGGGGCGTCGTCACCGACGGCGTCGCCGGCAGCCGGGACGGCGCGGCCGAACCCGACGCGGCTCCTGGCGCCGGCGCCCGGCGGCGGTGGCGTGCGCTCCGCCGGTGCGATCTTGGGGCTGCTGTCGGCGCTGGCGCTCGTCGGCGGCGGCGCCTGGTGGCTGCGGCATCGCCATCGCGGCCCCACGCCACCTTTGACCCCCACGGGCGCGTCCCCCGCTGGCGGGACGACGGAGACGCACGTTCGGCGCGCCGTCGCCGTCATCGGCTTTCGCAACCTGTCGGCGCGTCCCACCGACGCCTGGCTGTCGACCGCCTTCGCCGAGATGCTGTCGACGGAGCTGGCCGCCGGCGAGGAGATCCGCACCGTCGAGTCCGAGCGCGTCGCCCGGGCGAAGAAGGATCTGGCGCTGGCCGACGCCGATCGCTACGCCCCCGAAACGCTGGAGCGTCTGCGCAGCCAGCTCGACGTCGACTGGGTCGTCGCCGGATCCTACGTCGTCACCGGCGCACCGCCCCGGCTGCGCCTCGACGTCGCGCTGCAGGACGCGCAGTCGGGCGAGACCGTGATGACGCTCGCCGACAGCGGACCGTCGTCCGAGCTCATCGACCTGGTCGGCCGGGTCGGCGTCAAGCTGCGGCAGGCGCTCGGCCTGCGCCCGCACGACCCGGCCGGCGAGCGGCAGACGCGCGCGGCCCTGCCCGCCGACGAAGAGGCGGCGCGCCTGTACGCCGAGGCGCTGGTGCACCGCCGCGCCGCCGACACCGTGGTGGCGCGCGACCTGCTCGAGCGCGCCGTCGCGCGCGATCCCTCGTTCGCGCTCGCCCACTCCGCGCTCGGCGACATCTACGTCGATCTCGGCGCCAGCGACAAGGCGCGCGCCGAAGCCGAGCGCGCCTACAAGCTCGGCGCCAACCTGTCGCGCGAGGAGCGCCTGCTGCTCGAGGCGCGCTATTACAAAGCCAACGATGACTGGGACAAGGCCATCGAGATCTATCGCGCGCTGCACACCTTCTTCCCCGACGATCTGTCCTACGGCCTGTCCCTGGCCCGCGCGCAGGTCACCGGCGGCCACTCCAAGGACGCGCTCGCCACCATCGCCGAGATGCGCAAGCTGCCCAAGCCCCTGGGCGACGATCCGTGGATCGATCTCAACGAGGCGCGCGCCTGGGCCAAGCAGGGCGATTGGAAGCGCCGCCTCGCCGCCGACCAGCGCGTCATCGACAAAGGCGCGCCCACCGGGCAGCGTCTGATCGTCGCCGACGCGCAGACCGGCGTCGCCGAGGCGCTCTACTATCTCGGCCAGCCGGCCAAGGCGCGCCCGCTGTACGAAGCGGCCAAGCGCACCTACGACGAGCTCGGCGATCGCAAAGGCGCCATCTCGTGCACCTCCAGCCTCGCCGACATGCTGCTCGACGGCGGCGATCCGACGGCGGCGCGCGCGCGCTACGAAGAGGCGCTCGCCTTCGATCGCGACAACGGCTACGAGTTCGGCCAGGCCGACATCCTCAACCGCATCGCGCAGACCTGGCAGGCCGAAGGCAAGCTGTCACGCGCGCTCGACACCTTCGCGCAGTCGCTGGCGCACTTCACCAAGATCAACGAGCGCGAAGGCATCGGCAACATCGCCAACAACTCGGCCGACGTGCTGATGCTGCAGGGCGAGCCGGCCGAGGCCGAGCGGCGCTATCGTGCGGCCCAGGTGCGCTATCGCGAGGTCGGCATGCACACCTACGACGTCGCCGAGTTGACGCAGATCGCCAGCGCCCTGCGCCGCCAGGGTCGCCTCGCCGAGGCGCTCGCGCTCAACGGCAGCGCGGTGGAGAAGCTCGCGCCCATCGGCGACAAGGGGCGCGACCTGGCCGAGCGGGTGGAGGAGGCGCTGGAGAGGCGCGAGGCGGACGATCTCGCCGGCGCCGAGATGGCGCTGGCGCAGGCCAAGGGCTTCGCCGCCGACAGCATGGAGGGCGACCAGCGCAGCGTACGCCTGATGCGCGCCCAGGTCGCGTTCGACGAGGGCAAGCTCGAGCACGCCGTCGCCGAAGCGCGCGCCATCGCCGACGAGGCCGCCACCGCCGCCCGGGTCAGCGAAGAGGCGGATGCGCGCGAGCTGTTGGCCCGGGGGCTCTTCGCCATGGGGAAGCGCGCGGCCGCGGTCACGGCCATCGATCGCGCGCTTGCGCTCACGGCCAAGAGCGAGCTGCGCGATCAGCGGTGGGGCATCGAGACGACGGCGGCACGCATCGAGACCGATTGCGCCACGGCGAAGCGCGCGCCGCCGCTGGCCGACGTCATCGCCGCCGCGACCCGGAGCCGGGCGCTCGACCGCCGTCTCGAGGCGCTGCTGGCACGCGCCGAGCTCGCCCGCGCCTGCGGCGACAAGAGCGCGGGCGCCCAGCTCGCGGCCGTCGCCGCCGAGGCGCGCGGTGCCGGCTTCAAGCGGATCGCGCGTCTCGCCGGCCGCTGACAACGCCGGCGCGTAGCGGAAGCGCGCCGGGCGCCGCCGGAGTGGGATCAACCGTTGGGGATGCGCTTGACCATGACGACGACGTTCTCGTCGCCCTCCTGCCGCCAGCGCACCTCGTCCATGGCGCGCAGCATGATGAACAGGCCGTAGCGGCGCACGGACAGCGTCTCGGGATCGCCGCCTTGCGCGTCGAAGCCGGCGCCCCGATCGCGCAGCTGCACGGTGACCTGGCCGGCGGCGATCTCGATCTCGACGGTGACGGTGCCGGCGCTCCGCTCGTAGCTGTAGAGCACCGCGTGATTGAACGCCTCCATGAGGGCCGCAACCAGCGCCTCCTCGACATCGCGCGGCAGCTCGTGGGCGCGGCAGGCGCCGGCGACGAACTGCTGCGCGCGCGGCCGCTCGGCGAGGATCCCGGGTAGCACCAGGCGCAGGCGGGTCGGCGGAGTCTCGCCGCTGCCGGCGCGCTCCTGCCGCACCGAGCGCCCGAACCGCGTCCCCAGGCTGCCGTTGCGCATGTTCCCTCCTTGGCGAAGATCTCGAGGCTAACGGCGGCGCCCGAGCGGCGTGCGCGCCTGACGCAGCAGATGGCAGGCCGGCGTCGACGCTTCGGCGAGCTCGATCTGTCCGGTGGCCACGGCCTCCTGGCGCAGCTGCCCGAGGTAGATCAGCGTCTCGACGGTCGGCGCCGCGACGCCGGCCAGCCGCGCCACCAGCATCGGGTAGGCGGCGTCGGCGTGCAGCGAGGGCGACGAAAGCGCGTCGCGCATCGCCTCCTGCGCCGCCGGGCCGCCGGCCAGCGCCAACGCATCGAGCGCGCGCCCGCGGGCGACCCCGTCGAGGTGGGCCGCCCCGGCGACGTGGCCGAGCACGCCCGCTGCCTCTCCGTCGGAGGCGACGAGCTCGGCGGCGCGTCGGGTCCAGCTGGCGTCGGCCCGCCCGTAGACCAGTGCCTGCACCGCGCGGTCGACGGTGAGGCACCGCCGCTCGCGGCCCTGGGCGGGACCGAGCACGCTCGCCGCCAGGAGCGCCACCCCCGCAACCCCCATCGTGATCTGCAGCATCCTGCCGTTCTTCGGTTTCATGTCGTCCCTCTCGAAAGGAGGACGAAGGACCGGAAGAGTTGTCGCGAAAAAACCCTAACCGCTCGACTTGACTAGAATCTTGGCCACGCTCAGGTCGAGCTGGCTGCGCACGACGCCGGCCAGCGAGTCGAACTCGGGCGCCGACAGCCCGAGCTCCAGACGCAGCCGATCGCGGGCGCCGGCGAGCACCTGCTGGCGGGCGGCCGCAATCCAGCGCGCCACCGTCGAGCGGTGGACCTTGAAGAGCACGCCGATCTCGTCGATGTTCAGCCCCTCGACGACATGCAGGCGCAGGACGTTGCGCTGCTCGGAGTCGAGGCCGCGCAGCGCCTCTTGAAACGCGGCCTTGAACTGCGGCCGATAGCGCTCCCTGACGTAGTCGAGCTCCGGGCTGCCCGCGTCGCCCGCCAGATCGTCGGGCTCGACGTCGGCGCCGGCGCGCGCGCCGGCAGCACGCAAGAGATCGAGCGCCGTGCGCACCGCCGCCACGCGCACCCACGCCTGCAGCGTCCCGCGGCCGGCGAACTCGGCGATGCGCGGCCGGGCGCCCGCTTCGGCGACCAGGAGCTTGTGGCGCAGCGCCTGGCGCACCTCGTCGACCAGCTGGGGAGTCGGGTGCAGGCGCCCGAGCAGGAGCCCCACCTGCGACAGCACCTCGCGGTCGAACGCGGCGAGCGCCGCCTCGTCGCCCACCGCGCAGCCGTAGGCCAGCCACAGATCGGCGGCGTGCAGCGCGGCCGCGTCACCGCCGTCGAGGCTGCGCTCGACATGGGCGACGAAGCCCACGGGGTCCAGATCGAGCTCGGGCCAGCCGGCGCGCGCGCGATCGATTACATCCTGGAAGGGGGTCGCCACGGCTATTACTAACGCGTCTCGGTTTCGCGATATTCTAACATGGCCGCGATGGCTCCTGACTGCCCGTCGGAACAGATGATCCTCGACTTTCTCGACGGCACGCTCGGCGCCGAGCGGCGCGACGGCATCCACCAGCACGTGGACGGCTGCCCGGCCTGCCGGGCGCTTTTGGCCACGCTCGCGCCCCCGATCGAGGCCGCCCGCCCCGAGCCGCGGTTCGACGAGGCGCACCGGACCGCGCCCTTGACCGAGGCGCCCGACCAGTCGGCAGCGGCGGCGGCCCGGACGGTGGCGTCGGTGCTCCCGCTCGTCCCACCCGAGCGCTACGACGTGCGCGACGAGTTCGCGCGCGGCGGTCTGGGGCGCATCTTCCGGGCGCACGATCGTCGGCTGGCGCGCCCGGTCGCGGTCAAGCAGCTCATCGCCGGCGGCGCGGAGGCGGCGCGCCGCTTCATCCGCGAAGCGCTGATCACGGCGCGCCTGCAGCATCCGGCCATCGTGCCCATCTACGAAGCCGGCCGCTGGCCCTCGGGCGATCCGTTCTACGCCATGAAGCTGGTGTCGGGCCGCTCGCTCGACCAGGTCATCAAGTCCGAGCCGACGCTGTCCGGTCGGCTGACGCTCCTGCCCAACATCATCGCCGTCGCCGAGGCGATGGCCTACGCGCACAGCCAGCGCATCGTCCACCGCGACCTCAAGCCGGCCAACGTGCTGGTCGGCAGCTTCGGCGAGACGGTGCTCATCGACTGGGGCCTGGCCAAGGATCTGTCGAGCGGCACCGAGGTCACGGCCCCCGAGATGATGGCGCCGTACCGCGACGACTCGACGGAGCTCGGCACCATCCTCGGCACGCCGACCTACATGCCGCCCGAGCAGGCCGAGGGCGAGGCGGTCGACGAGCGCGCCGACGTCTACGCCATCGGCGCCATCCTCTACCACATGCTGGCCGGCGCGCCGCCCTACGTCGGCTCGTCCTCGGCGGAGACGCTGGCGCGGGTCCTGTCGGAGGCGCCGCCGCCGCTGGGCGAGCGCGAGCCGGGCGTGCCGCGCGACCTGGTCACCGTCGTCGAGAAGGCGATGGCGCGCGATCCGGCGCTGCGCTACCCGACGGCGAGGGAGCTGGCCGCCGACCTGGTGCGCTTCCAGGCCGGGCAGCTCGTGTCGGCCCATCGCTACTCGTCGATGGAGATGATGCGCCGCTGGGTGACGCGCCACCGCGCGCCGGTCTCGGTGGCGGTCGCGCTTTTGACGGCGCTGGCGATCACCGGCACGCTGGCGGTCTGGCGGATCGCGCAGGAGCGCGACCGCGCCCGGAGCGAGCGGGCCGAGGCGCGCGCGGCGCAGGCGCAGGCGGAGAAGCGCGCCAGCGAGCTGGTGTTGGCGCAAGCGCAGTCGTCGCTCGACGACGATCCGACGGCGGCGGTCGCCTGGCTCAAGCAGTACCCCGACAGCGGCGACTGGCGCGCCGCGCAGGCCATCTTCGCCGACGCGCTCAGCCGCGGCGTCGCCGAGCGCGCGTGGAGCGGCGTGTCGCGCGCCGACTTCTCACCCGACGGGCGGCTGGCGCTCTACGGCGCCGACGGCGCGGTGCGACTGTGGACCTCCGACGGCAAGCTGGTGACGCTGGGCGCCGGCGGCGCACGCGTGCGCGAGGTGCTCTTCGCCCCGTCGGGCCAGCTGATGCTGATCCAGCGCGTCGACGAGGCGCTCGAGCTGTGGGACGTCCGCGCGCAGACCATGCGGCCGCTGCGCCGCCGCGCCTCGACTTACGACAGCTTGCGCTTCTCGCCCGACGGCCGCTGGCTCGGCGGCGTCGCCGACAGCGGATCGATCGATCTATGGTCGCTGCCCGACGGCACTCCGCACCCGCTGGCCGACGCGCGTGCGCGCGCGCTGACGCTGGCGTTCTTGCGCGACGGCCACGTCGCCGTCGGCAGCCAGGACCATCACGTGCGCGTGTACGACATCGGCAGCGGCGAGTCGCGCGTCGTCGGCACGCACCCGGCGCAGGTCAACCGCGTGCGCGCGTCGCCCGACGGCCGCTACCTGGTGTCTTCCGATCCGCTCAACGTCACGTTCGTATGGGATCTGAAGTCGGGGGGGTCGCACAAGTTCGTCGGCCACGGCGAGCAGGGGCGCATGGTCTCCGAGTTCGCCGCCAACGGCACGCTCGCGCTCGCCCTCGGCGGCGGCGTGCTCGTGCTCGTCGATCCCGCCACCGGCGCCACGCACACGCTGCGCGGCCACGCGTCGCAGGTGACCCACGCGCGCTTCACGCCCGACAGCAAGCACCTGGTGTCCGGCGCCGAGGACGGCGACGTGCGCGTCTGGGACATCGCCACCGGCGAGTCGGCGCCGCTGAGCGGTCACATCGCCGAGATCACCGGCGTCAGCATCTCGCCCGACGGTACGCACGTCGCCACCGGCTCGGCCGACAAGAGCGTCCGGCTATGGTCGCTCGGCGGCGATCAGCGCGTGGTGCTGCATCCCGACAACGAGCTCTACGCGGTCGCCTTCGCGCCTGACGGCGCCCACGTCGCCGTCGGCGGCGCCGGTGGGCTGGTCGAGGAGTGCGACACCAACACGCTCTCCTGCCAGACGCTCGCCGGGCCGCGCGGCGAGGTCGAGACCGTGATCTTCCTGCGGGACGGGCGCCTGGTCAGCGGCAGCTTCGACGCGACCGTGCACGTGTGGGACGGCGCCGGACGCGCGCTCAAGAGCTTCATCGGCGCGGAGCCGATCTGGTCGCTGGCGGCTTCGCCCGACGGATCGCGCGTCGCCTTCACGGCCGCCGAGCACTCGCTGGTGTCGATCGATCTCGCCACCGGCGCGCGCAAGGAGAGCCGCACCGAGGGCGCGCTGTCGAGCTGGGACGTCGCCTTCTCGCCCGATGGCAAGCGGGTCGCCGTCGGCGAAGGCACCGATGTGCGCATCTGGGACTGGGCGGCGGGCACCTCGCGCCTGTTGCACGGGCACACCGGTCCCGTGCAACACGTGGCCTTCTCGCCGTCGGGCACCATGCTGGCGTCGGCGTCGGGCGACACGACGGTGGCGCTGTGGGACCTGGACAGCGGCAAGCCGCGCATCCTGCGCGGTCACACCAACAGCGTCAAGTGGGTCGCCTTCTCCCCCGACGGCGCCACGCTGGTCTCCAGCGGGCTCGACGGCACCGTGCATCTGTGGCGCGTCTCCGACGGCCGCGGCCGTGCCCTGGTCGGTCACCACGGCGCCGTGCCGTGCGCGGTCTTCTCGCCCGACGGGGGCATGGTGGCGTCGGCGGGCGACGATCGCACGGTGCGACTGTGGGACGCAGCGACGGGCGAGAGCCGCGTCCTGCGTGGCCACGACGGGCCGGTGCGCGCGGTCGCCTTTTCGCCCGACGGCAAGTCGATCGCCTCGGTCGGACGCGACGGCGCCCTGCAGCTGGTGCGCCTCGATGACATGACGCAACCGCTCTTCGGGGGCCACGACGCCCGGCGGCTCCGCCCCCAGCTGGAGCGCGCGACCACGGCGGCCATCGGCTCCGACGGCCGCCCGGTCAGCCCCTACTAGCACCTACCAACACCCTCCAGCGCACCCACGATGGCCCGATGATCGTCACGGTGCCGGCGGAGCCCGACGACCAGAACGCATCGCAGGGGTTCGTCCTCGAGTGACCGGCCGCGCTCGCCGCGGCTACCTGGGCGCGGACCGCGGAAGGTCGACGCGGAACGTCGTCCCCTCCGTCTCGGACGACGAAACGTCGACGGTGCCACCATGCGCGACCACGATCTGTTGCGTGATGAAGAGGCCGATCCCCAGGCCCTTTCTCTCGCTGCTCCGGCTTCCGCGAAACGGATCGAACAGGACCGGCAGAAGCGCGGGCGGCACCGCTCCCTCGTTCTGAACCATGACCGAGACGCTGTTCCGGTGTCCCTCCACGCGCAGCCTGACAGGACGATTGATCGTGCCGTGCTCGACCGCGTTCCCCACGAGGTTCGACAGCGCTTGCAGGATTCGATCGCTGTCCCACTCCCCCGACGTCTCCTCGCCCTGAACATCCAGCGATAATTTGCACTCCGGGTGTGCCGTCTCCAGCTCTTCGATCACGCGCCGACACAAGGCCCGGAGGTCGACGCGTTCTCGATTGAGCGCCAATCCGCCACCGATGCGAATGCGCGTGAAGTCGAGCAGCTGATTGATCATTCGCGCCATCCGCTCGGCGCTGGCGGCGATCCGGCGGGTGACGTTCAGATCCTTCTCGCTGCCGACGCTGCGGAGCAGCAGGTTGGCTCCCATGACGATGGCGCCCATCGGGTTGCGCAGATCGTGCCCCAGGATAGCGACGAACAGCTCGTTCAACCGCGCCGCCCGCTCGGACTCGGCGCGAGCTACCGTCTCGCGCTCCAGCGCTTCGGCGAGGCGTTGCTCGGTGCGAACCTGATCGTCGATGTCCGTGTTGGTGCCGAACCAGCGGACGATGCTTCCGGAAGCGTCTCGAAGCGGGGCGACGCGAGTCAGGTGCCAGCGGAACTCGCCGTCCGCACGCCGGAGCGGGAAGCGCATCTCGAAGGGCTCGCCGGTGGCCAGGGATTGCCGCCATCGCTCCATGACCCGCGGCAGCTCCGCCGGGTCATGCACCGACTGCCATCCCCATCCCTCCATCTGCTCGGCCGTGGTGCCCGTGTAGCGGTACCAACGATCGTTGTAATAATCGATCCAGCCGTCGGCGCGAGCCGACCATGCGAGCGGCGGGATCGAGTTGATGAGGGTCGTGAGCCCGGTGCGCTCGTCCTCGGCGTTCCTCCGTTCTGTCAGGTCGCGCGTGATCTTGGAGAAGCCGACCAGCGCGCCGTCTTTGGGATCCCTGATGGCGGTGATGAGGACGTTCGCCACATAGCGGGAGCCGTCCTTTCGCAGGCGCCACCCCTGCTCTTCGAATCGCCCCACCCTGGCCGCCTGCTCCAATTCGAGCTCGCACTTGCCGGCCCGGACCTCCTCCTCCGGGTAGAAGCGCGAGAAGTGCTGTCCCACGATCTCGTCCGCCCGGTAGCCGCTGATGCGTTGGGCGCCGACATTCCAGGTTGTGATGATCCCTTTGGGGTCGAGCGCGAAGATCGCATATTCGCTGACGCTGTCGACGAACAGCCGAAACTGCGCCTCGCGCGTCTCGGCGAGCTGGCGGGCACGCTCGTCGTTGTAGCGGGCCACGGCTTCGGCAACGGCGACGTCGATCGCCTGGTTGAGGCGCGTGACGTCGCGCAGGACCGGCAGCGTCAGTTCGTGCTCCAGTCGGCTCAGGATGCACCCACGGAGCAGCCGGTATTCGGTAACGACCTGGCGCAGGTCGAAGCCGGCTGCCAGTCGCACCGCTCCGTGGAACTCCGCGAGGTCGCCGAAGGCGGCCGACGCGGCGCTCGCCTCGGGAGCGCGCGGCTCCATGTCGGAGCGCAGCCAGTGCGCCAGCTCGGTCAGTAGCTGAGGAATGTGGTCGAGAAGGACGGGCCGGGGCAATGGCTCGGCCGTCGGCAACGCTGCGCGCACTTGCCGTTCCCACTCGGTGACGATGTCCGCGTGATGCCTGTCGAGGTAGTCACAGACCCGGACCGCGGTTTCTTCCTCGTCTTGCTCCACCCATCGCCTCCGTGCCGGGTTTGGTGGGGGGCGATCGCCTACGCTCCTGGGAGTTGCACCTCCCAACGTAGGCACACGTTGCACGTTGTCCATCCAGGCTCGTCGCCAACCTCCCTCAGCGCCGCCCGAGGCACGAGGCGCCCGCGAACTGCCCGATCCGGCCGCTGTCGACCTGCGCCACGAGCGCCGCCGCGCGCTTGCCGATGCCGTCGATCTCTGGCGCAGTCAGCCCGAGCTGAATCAGCTCGCCGCGGCGACGGACTCCGTGCGCTGCGTCGAACGGAGGCCCCGGCGCCACCGGCCTGAGCCGACCGTCGCGGAGCTCGAGCTGCGCGACGACCGCCAGACGCGCCAGCTGGGCGCGCCCCATGCGGCGCAGCCGCTCGACCGCCTCGGCCGGAAGCGCCGGCACGAGCAGGCGCGACCAGCTGCGGACGAGCCAGCCGCGCAGCGGGCGCAGCCCGGAGAACGCCTCGCCATTGTCGACGGAGAACGCGCGCGGCGGCGGGGGTCCGCGCGAGACCAGGAAGTTGCTCGCCTTGGCATCGTCGCGGTGGTCGATCAAGTAGGTGAGCAGGTTGAGATTTGCGATCGTGGTGCGATAGCAGGGATCGCGCGCGAAGCGGGCGCGATCGAGGCCGTGCAGGGTCACCGACGCCCTCGAGCCAGTAGGACAGTGTGCCGAGCACGCAGTCGGCGCCCGCGAACGCCGACGAGCGACTGGCAACCTGCTCCGTCCCGACGGCAATGCAGCGTATCGCCGTCGGCGGCACCACCCACTGCGTGGGATCGAGAAAGAGCTGCTGCAGCTGGTAGGCGGCGAGCTCGTGCCGCGGCGAGCGGTTGCCGTCGCCGTGGTGGTTGCTGGCCTTCCACTTGACCCGCAGCGTGCCGCCATCGGCCAACCGCACCACGAGCACCCGCGCGCCCGACATCGATTGAGGCGCACGGGCGACGGCCAGGATCTGCATCGGCTCGCGCTCGAGCCGCTCGCTCATCTCTGCCGGGGCCAGGCAGCGGGCGCCGCCCCGCGCCGGCGTCTGTGTACACAGGATGCTGGCGAGGGTGAGCGGGACCGGCGGCGGCGGCACGGTGCCACCACAGCCCGCGCCGACGGCGAGACCAACGCTCCCGAGGAGCATCTGGAAGGCGGCGCGCATGCCAGGGTTGTAGGGCCGATCGCCGAGCTGCAAAACGTCGTGGCGCGGACGTCACCGGGCAGACTGCCGTCGCCGTTCGCTGCGTGGCCCGCGAATCGTGCAAGCGGGGCGCGCGGCCACTGCGTAGCACCACCCTCGTTGGCCTCGCAACTGCAAGCTGTTTTGGACACGACCAGCGACGAGAGGTGACCGATGGCCAGGATCCTTGGATTGATTGCTGCCGCGGGGTTGTTCGCCGTCGGCTGCGCGACCGCGCCCAAGACGGCGAGCGGTCAGAGCCAGCTCATCCGGGACGCAGACAGGACCGTCGAGCAGATGGTGGCCCGTGACCCCGGGCTGCGACCCCTTCTCGACCAGGCGGCCGGCTACGTGGTGTTTCCCGAAATCAAACAGGGCGGCTTCGTGGTCGGCGGCGGTGCCGGGCGCGGCGTGGTGTTCGAGCACGGGCGCCAGACTGGCTTCGCGCAGCTGAGCCAGGCGTCGGTCGGCGCGCAGGTGGGCGGTCAAAAGTACTCCGAGCTGGTGATCGCGCGCGATCGCTTCGCCCTCGACCAGATGAAGGCCGGCTCGTTCGACCTCGGTGCCCAGGCCGCGGCAGTGGCCGTCCGTTCGGGTGCCGCGAGCTCGACACGATTCTCGGCGGACGGGATCGCCGTGTTCGTGCAGCCGCAGAAGGGCGCCATGCTGAACGTGTCGCTCACCGGTCAGCGCATCAAGTTCACCGGCTGACCGGCGCGCCCCCTGACGACCCCAGCTCGACCTGACGACCCCAGCTCGACCTGACGACCCCAGCTCGACCTGACGACCCCAGCTTGCCCTCATGACGACCGCGCTGCCCGCCAGGCGAGGTACCCGATCACCATCGACGCCCCCAGCCCTGCCGCGATCCAGCGCTTCTGCATGGCGAGCCGCAGCTCCGGGCTGCGGGCATGCGCGCGTCGATCGAACGATCCGTGCGCGCCGTGGTCGCGGTCGTGGTCGACCGCCTGCCACAGATTCGACCCTCGCCCTTCGGGCGGCCCGTCGTATTGCTGGCTCCCGAATCCGGTCTTGGCCAGGTACCAGTCGCCCACGCCGGGCAGCAGCTTGTTGCCAGTGATGACGACCGCGGTCGAGGCGCCGACGTAGATCTCACGCCGACGGTGCCGCGCGGCGTAATAGATCGCCTCGGCGGCCACCTCGGGCTGGTAGATGGGAGGCACCGGCTGCGAGTGGCGCTCCGTCTTGTTTTCGCACCAATCGAACTGCGGCGTATTGAGCGCGGGCATCTGGACCATCGTGATCCAGACCCTGCTGCGCGCGTGCAGGAGCTCGCAGCGCACCGAGTCGGTGAAGCCGCGAATGGCGTGCTTGGCCCCGCAGTAGGCGCTCTGCAGCGGAATGGCCCGATACGCCAGCGCCGAGCCAACCTGCACGATGGTGCCGTGGTCGCGTGGCAGCATGCGCTTGAGCGCGGCGTGCGTCCCGTAGACGAATCCGAGGTAGTCGACCTCGGTGACGCGCTTGAACTCCTCCGGCGTGATCTGTTGGAACTCGCCGAACACCGTGCTCATCGCATCGTTGACCCACACGTCGATGGGGCCGAGCTCGCGCTCCACGCGTGCGGCCGCCTCATCCACCGCAGCGGGATCGCTGACGTCGAGCGGACACTCGAGCGCACGGCCACCCGCCTCCTCGACCTCACGGCGCGCGCCTGCCAGCCCTGCGTGCCCGCGCGCGATCAACGCCACGTCGGCGCCAGCGCGGGCGAAGCGCCGCACGGCGGCGCGGCCGACCCCGGCCGAGGCGCCGGTGATCACGACGACCCTTGGACTCCTCATGGTGCCCATCCATTGCAATCGACGCACCTGGCCTTCGCAGCGGGCGTGCCGGGCGGCGCGCTGATTGTCAACCGCTCGAACCGCGGCCTGGTGCCGGTGGTTGCCGACGAGACCGGCCTGACCTGCTCCACCGGTGCGCTCACGCCGTCGTACCAGTCGACCTGGAACAGCTACCAGGTCATTTGATCAAGCCGACGTCGTCGCTGCACGGCTGGAAGAGGCTGCCGTCGAGATCGAGGGAGAACAGGGCCCCGACGATGCCGGCGCTCACGTCGGCGCCGCAGAACTGCGCCGTCGTCTCGCCGTCCTGGGAATATTCTGCGTCCCATGCCGGCTTTCCGGCGTTGACGTAGGGGCCCAGGAGCGCGCACTCGGAGTATTTGTTGCACTCCTCGTCGAGCAGCGCGTCGAAGTAGGGCTGCAGCGTCCCGATCTGGTCGAGGTCGTTCTTCTGCACCACCGCCATCCCCAGCCCGTGCACCGTGTCGGCGATCCACTCGTCGTAGGCGAGCTGATCGGCGGCGCTGGTGGGAAAGCCGGGGCTGTTCTGATACGAGTCGATGTTGTCGGCCTCGACGGCGTCGAAGCCCTTGGTGCGACAGAGCTGGAAGCGCGCCAACATGATCGACTGCAGCGTGGCGTAGCTCGGCCCCGACGGGCGCACGTCGAGCCAGAGCTCGCCCGGCCAGCCCACCACGGCGGCGCCCTTCAGGCCCGCCGGGAAGCTGGCCGAGTCGGGCCGGCCCGGCTCGTAGGTGCCGGCGTCCATGTAGCAGACGACGGCGAGACCGCGCGCGTGCAGCGCGGCGACTTCGCTGGCGCTGTTGTTCCAGCCGTCGACATCGTAGACACCGACGTTCTTGGTGTTGTCGGGCGGGGCGTTCTGCAGGTCCCAATAGAAGGTCGCGTTCACGGACGGTATCCAGCGCGACTGCCCGCCGCCGCCGTCGCCGGAGGAACCGAGGTCGATCGTACCGCCGGGCACGGCCGCGTCAGCGCCGCCGCCGGGCACCGCGGCGTCGAGCGCGTGGCTGCCGCCGTGAGACGCGCAGCCCGACCAGCAGCACAGCGACAGCAGCGACGTGACTGCGCGGAGACTTCGCTTCATGACAGCCTGTCGACCCCCACTGTATCACGACGATGCGGGGGCCGGTGCCCACTGCCGGCCGCGAGTGCGGACAATCGGCTGCTCTCTCGAGTCATCACTCCGTGTAAACGTTTCGATATTCAGGAGAATATATCGACAAAGCGATATCGCGATTCATCGCAGTCCGTACGGCGCTGTTTCTCGACGAGAAACACGCTTGCGTAATCATCGAAAACAACGCTAGCGTGCGCATCGGAGGATTTCCATGGCTGGGTTTTCCATTTCGATTGGACGTAGGCGCCGTGCGCTCTTTGCAGTCGTGGCGAGCGGCGCCCTGCTCGGCTGCGGCAACAGCGGGCAGGGAACGCCGGGCCCCTCCACCGGCGGCAACGGCGCGAGCTCGGCGGATCTTGCCGCTGCCCCGCCGCCAGATCTGGCGATGCCTCCGCCTCCAGCCGATCTGGCGATGCCTCCGCCTCCTCCCGATCTGACGATGATCCCGGACACCACCAAGTTCCTCGGCACCTGGGTCTACGGCACCGGCGCCACCGCGACGACGAACTGCCCCGGGCAGACGCCGTCGACGGACATCTCGACCAACACCTTCACGGTCGCGCTCAAGTCGGGCAACACGATCACCCTCTCGGCGGGGACGGCGCTCGCCTGCAGCCTCGATTTCACGGTCGCCGGCAACACCGCGACCATCGTCCCCGGGCAGATGTGCACCATCACCGCCATGGGCACCACCGCGACGGTGCTGCCGGACAAGGGCGGCACCTTCGTCACCAGCGATGGCATGAACGCGCAGATCATGTCGAGCGCCACGGTCAAGGCGTCGATCGTGCAGTGCAGCGCCAGCATCGGTGCGCCGACGGCCCACCGGTAGCGCGTCGCCGCCGCGCGCCCCGTGGGCCGGGCGCGGCAGCGGCTCTCATGATTCATCACATCTCGGTTCGAGCTCTCGACAGGTTCCTGGACCGCGTCGCATCGAGGGCGCTCGCGTGAACGCCCAGACCCGCTGCTGCAGCTTCGTCCGTGTCTCTGGACGCCGTTTTCCCACGAGCCCATAGAGCGGGCGGTCGTCGGCGCCAACCGGCGACACTGCTCCTGATGGCGTGGCGTTCGGGCGCGCTCTCGATGCGACGCTGTTGGCTCAATCAAATGCGGAGAGATGATGAATCACGAGCGGCGGCGGCTAGTACCTCGCCGCAGTGGTTTTGATTGGTATCCGCCGAGGATTCGGCGCGCAGGGCGAGGCGCGACGACGAAGGAATACTGTCTGTATTTCGAGGAGGAGCAACGAAGCCATGGGCGTCGAGGACCGGCGCAGACCGGTCAAAACCACTGTGGCGAGGTACTAGCGGCGACCCGACGGCCCCTTGGCCGCAGGCAGTTCCAGCGTGAACGCGGCGCCCTCGCCCAGCGCGCTCTCGAGGCGGATCGTGCCGCCGAGCAGCGTCGCCAGCCGCTGACAGATCGCCAGCCCCAGCCCTGCCCCGCCGTCGGCGCGCGACGTGGAGCTCTCCGCTTGCCAGAATGGATCGAACACGCGCGCGTGCAGGTCGGTGGCGATCCCGACTCCGGAATCGGCCACCGTGATCGCGGTCGCCCCCCCGGACTGGGTCGCCAGGATCCGCACCGAGCCGACGGGCGTGAACTTGATCGCGTTCGACAGAAGGTTCGACAGGATCTGCTTCACCTTCTGCCGGTCGCTCTCGATGGGCGCCAGCGTCGCGGGCAGGCTCGCCGCCACCTCCAGGCGCGAGCGCGCGATGATCGGCTGCAGCTCGGCCAAAAGCTCTGCCACTACCCCGTCGAGCGCGAAGGAGGTCACGCGCAGCGGCAGGTGTCCGCTCTCGATGCGGCTCAGGTCGAGCACCTCGTTGATGAGCGCGAGCAGGTGCCGGCCGTTGGAGTCCAGCCGCTGCATCGCCCGGGTCTGAGCCTCCGACAGCGGGCCGTAGACGCCCTCCAGGAGCACGCTGGAGTAGCTGACGATCGCGTTCAGCGGCGTACGCAGCTCGTGCGAGACGTTGGCCAGGAACTGCGACTTCAGCAGCGACGCCCGCTCCAGCTCCAAGGCCTGTCGCTTGAGCAGCTCCCGGTCGCGCATCTTCTCGGTGATGTCACGCATCACGCACACGAAGTAGCGACAGCGCCCGTCCGCCTCGATCACCGGCGCGATGTCGAGCTCGGCCCAGAAGGTCGTCCCGTCTTTGCGATACTTCAGGATCTCCTGCCGCACCGGCGTCTTGCTCTCGATCCCCTCCTGGATCTTGCCGATAGCCTCGCGATCGGTCTTCTCTCCGACGGTGAGGTTGGGCGTCCGGCCGATCGCCTCCGCGCTGCTGAATCCGGTCAGCACGGTGAAGGCGGGGTTTATGTAGACGATGCGGCGGCCGCCCGGATCGACGCGATCCGCCTCGGTGATGAGGACCGCATCGCGCTGGTGGGCCACGGCGACGTGCAGCAGCTCCTCGACCGAAAACTCGGGCGTGACCGGAGCCGGAGCCGCCTCTTCACGCCGATCGGCGACGTTCTTGGCGTGGCCTCGCGAACGGATGCCCGACTTCATCTTCCCCCCGCCCGCCTGCACAAACGGCTTGCGTACGCCGTTCCAGGTGCGTTAATCGACTGGCAGCTCTATCTCGCTATGATGGGCACTCTTCGTCAAGCCCCGTTGGTTTTGATCGTCGACGACTTCGCGGATATTCGCGAAGCCTATGTGGATTTCTTCGTCTTCCGGGGCTACCGCGTGGCCGGCGCCGACGATGGCTTGCAGGCGATCGAGCAGGCGCGCACGCTCCTTCCCGACCTCATTTTGATGGATCTATCGTTGCCGGGCATCGACGGCTGGGAGGCCGTCCGCCGGCTGAAGGCGGATCCGCGCACGCAGGGCATCCGCGTGGTCGCGCTCACCTGCCACGCGCTGGCCGGCGTGCGCGAGAGCGCGCTCGACGCCGGATGCGACGCGTTCCTCGCCAAGCCCTGCCTGCCGCAAGACGTGGTCGCCGAGGTCCGCCGCATCCTCGATCTCGAGCAGGACCCGAAGGCCGGCGCGACGCTCCTGTGAATCCGCCCGCCGGGTCACCTGGTTACCGTCGCCGCGCTCCCAGGTGACCGAGGCTACCTCTCCCCCGTGGGCGTCGGGTCGTCGGCAACCGCGACCTTGCCCGAGTCGGCCTTGGGAACGCCACCGATGCCGGTCCGCATGTACTCGTAGGGATCGACGCCAGGCTGGAGCCCGGTCAGCTTGCGGTACTCGTCATCGGTGACCATCGAGTGCAGCTGGTCGAGCTGCACCACGATGCGCTGGTGGATCTCCGCGTCGTAGTCGGCCTCGCTGAGCGAGCCTCCGAGCACCGCCGCCTGCAGGCCGTACTGGACCTGGGTGGCTTCGTCGTTGAGCTCCACCAGCGCAGCGCGCTTCTCCGGCGAGATCGCTCCCAGGGTATCGGTGAGATTCTGGTTGATCGCGCGATGCCGCTCTTCCCGCTGCTCCGCTGTCTCGACGTACGCCTGCGCCGGCGCGTTCTGGGCCGCGTGCGAGCGAAGCGCGGTTGAGAATGCGGTGCCGAGGCGCCCCATGCCCGGGCTCGAGCTCGACCGCAAAAAGCTGGCGGCGGTCGCGTTGTCGGATCCAAACGTGAACCCGGCGGCGGCGGAGCCAGGCTCGGGCCGAGCCTTGGCCAGCACGTGAGTCTGGAGCTCCCCGCCGCCGAAGAAGGCAACGGCGCAGCCCAGCGCCAGGACGCCGACGACGACCGCGAGCGGAGCGCGCCTCACTGCGGCACCTCGGGAATCTCGCGCAGCACCTCGCGCCTGATGTTCATCTGCATGGCGACCCCTCCTCGTTCGAGCCTGAGCGTGACATTCGAGCCCGCCGGACCGCGCAGCCGTTGGGCAACCCGCTCGAGCGTCCAGCGCGCGCTCGACGCGCCGTCGACGCCGGTGACTACGTCACCGACTCGCAGCCCGGCGCGCTCCGCGGGGCCCCCGGGGAAGACCTGCCCGACCGCGAATCCGTGGGGAGCGATGATCGGGCGGATGCCGATGCCGGAGAGCGGCTCCGGCGCGGCTTCGCTGGGCGGCGCCTCCGCGCTCGGCCCCGCGCCGGTTGACGCCGCCACGGTCGGCCGCCCGCTGGCCGGCTCGGCGACCTGGCCCCGACAGCCGAGCAGCAGCACCAGCAGTGACGCCGTGGCAACAAGACGCATGCTCATGGCGCTTCCGGCGCCTGCTGTTCCTGCTGCAGCTGCGGCGCCCCGTCGCCCACGTGCACGCCGGGAGGGACGAGCAGAACATAGGGATCGGAGCCCGGCTCGAGATCGGTGAAGCGGCGGAACTCGTCGGGCGACAGCGCCGCCTGGATCTGCGACGCCCACACCAGCATGTTCTGGTGCACCTCGAGCCCCATCTCGGCCTGGTTGATCTCGCCGTTGTAGTAGTCCTGCACCGCGCGCCGGTGCTCGCGCATCCAGGTCAGCTGCGCCGCGTGCACGGCGTTGCGTTTGGCGACGGGGAAATCGGGCCCGAACAGCTCCTCGAGCCGACGATCTTCCCGATCGTAGGCCTCCGCAACCTCGGCCGGTGCCGGCTCCTTCGGCGCGTGGACCAGCTCGGCGACGCCCGGATCGTAGTCGGGGAGCGGCGGTGGCGTGAAGCGGCGTACGTGCTTCTGCGCCGGCGCGTTGGGCCGCGTCGCCATCGCCGGCAGGGGCTGCGGCGCCAACACGGGCGCCGCAGCCGGCGCGGCCGGCGGGAGGTGACGCCGTGCGTTCCAGACGCCAGCCAGGAAGCTGACGATCAGGAAGACGCCGGCCATCAGGATCGATCGCAGCATGGTCGGATCAGCAGGGCGCGCCGTAGCAGCTCGTGCCGCGGCCGTAGGTGCAGAACAAGGAGTTGCTGGTACCGGCACCCAACACCCCGCCCCAGTTCAGCACCGTCGGGATGGGGGTGCGGGCGTGGACGCCGCGGTTGGTAGCCTGGTGGCAAACGCCGGTCACCGCATAGGTGAGGTTGGCGGCGTTGGCCATGCAGGTCTTCTCGCCGGTATCGATGGTCTCCGTGTACTGGACCTGGTTGCCGCCGCTGCAGGAGCCGCCGAAGCACTCCCACCAGTTGGTCCCGGCGTAGTACGAGTACGTGTGATAGAGGAAGAAGTTGAGCACCGCGACGTTGACCGGACGCATGAACGCCTTGGCGTAGTTGGCCTGCGCCGGAGCGGCCATCGCGAGCGCCCCGCAAAGAACCGCGCCCGCGAGGAACAGCCTTGTGCTCTTCGCCTTCGTTGACTTGTGCATGGACGGCACCTCCAGCTGGGACGCAAAGCACGAGGCGTGCCGTTTTCGAAAGGTCCCTTACGAGAAACACAAGGGAGCGAAAAGACGGAGGTGCGCTCGATTGCCCCGTCGACCGTGCTGCGCGACAAGCCCAACCCGATCAGCAGAGTTGCCCAAGGCGTTGGGCTTCGAGCAACGCGACGCGCAGGAGAGCCGCCGGCGCCGTGGCGGGCGCAGCTGTCCGAGAGCAACAGCGAACCGATCCTGCGCGCGGCGATCGCGAACAGCCTTCACTGGCGGCGACCTACATGCAGCCACGCGCAGCGAAGTGAACCGGCTTCGCGACGAAGCCCAACTCGTTGGGCTTCGAGCGCGGCCGGCTGCACATGCGGCACAATTCCGGGCGCCGCTACTTCTTGCGCGGGCGCGGCAGCTCGAGCCGGTTGAGCCGATTCATGAGCGTGTTGCGCGAGATGCCGAGCAGCTTGGCCGCCTTCGACTGATTTCCGCCGACCGCCGACAGCGCGTCGAGGATTCGCTGCCGCTCGACCGATTCCAGCTCGTCGAGCAGCGCCGCGCGCCGCTCCACCGGCGGCCTCTCGCGGGGAGGCGAGGCCGCCACGCGCATGCTCATCTTTTCGAGCGGAAGATGCGCCGGCAGGATCGCTGCGCCGCCGCACAAGAGCGCCGCTCGCTGCATCACGTTGCGCAGCTCGCGGATGTTGCCCGGCCACGAGTAGGCCCGAAGGGCGTGCAGCGCCTCCGCCGACAGCTCCGGCGCCCGCGCGTTGCCGACCGAGCGCGCGTCCGCCGCCAGCAGCGCGCGCGCCAGCGGCTCGATCTCCGAGACACGCTCGCGCAGGGGCGGGATCGACAGCGAGAAGCCGTTCAAGCGGAAGAACAGATCCTCGCGAAACCGGCCGGCCGCCACGTCGGCCTCGAGGTCGCGGTTGGTGGCGGAGACGAAGCGGACGTCGATCTGGCGCGGCTTGACGCTGCCGACGCGCAGCACGCAGCGCTCTTCGAGCACGCGCAGCAGCTTGACCTGGGTCGTCGACGGCAGCTCGCCGACCTCGTCGAGGAAGACCGTGCCGCCCTCGGCGGTCTCGAGCAGCCCGGGCTTGGCGGCCACCGCGCCGGTGAACGCGCCGCGCTCGTGACCGAACAGCTCGCTCTCGAGCAGCGCCTCGGAGAGCGCGGCGCAGTTCAGTCGCAGAAAAGGCCGCTCGGCGCGCGGCGAGCGCCGGTGCAGGGTCTCGGCGAAGACCTCCTTGCCGACGCCCGTCTCGCCGAGGAGCAGCACGCTGATGTTGCCCGCCGCGACACGTTCGATGAGCGCGTGGAGCTGCTGCATGATCGGATCGTTCACCACCAGCGTCTTGAACTCAGACTCTTCCCGCCGGGTGGAGCCGGAGCGCGTGACCAACTCCGCGGCGGTCCGTCCGTCCTTGGGAAAGCTGGCGATGCTCGACTGCACGCTGATGCCGCCGAGGCTCAGCTTCTCGACGAGCTTGCGCACCACCTCATGCGCCGGCGCGGGCGCCACGTCGAGCAGCATGAGCTCGTACTCGCCCGGCGCGAAGGTCGCCACCATGTCCTCGGTGCGCACGTTGGCCACGAGCAGGCGTTCCAGGTCCGCGTCCCTGGTCGCATCGCCGGCGACGAGCCGCACCACCGCCAGCGTGCCGCCGCTGCGCGACGCGCGGGCGCACTCCCCTTCCAGGCGCGCCTCGAACGCTTCGTGGGTCCAGACCCGTCGCAGCGGCGAGGAGGAGCTGCCCGGCTGCAGCACCACCGTCACCGAGCCCAGCTCGATGGTCTCGCCCATGCGAATCTCGCGAGTCTCGCCGGAGGCGAGCCGCCGGCCGCCCACGACGGTGCCGTTCAGCCCCCCGAGATCCTCGATGCGGATCGGCGGATCGAGGTGCAGGATCGCGTGCCGGCGCGAGATCGACGGATCGTCGATGTGCACGTCGCTCTCCAGCGCCCGACCGAGCACGACCTGGCCGGTCGCCGGCAGCGAGAGGGTCGGCAGTGCGACATTGCCAACCACATACAGGCGCCAGCCGGGCTCGCTCGCGGGAGGTATGCTGGAGGCCGTATCGCCATTCCAAGCCCCTCCCGACTTCACAGACATACCTTGCTCCAGGATACACCGGCCAATGAGCGCATGTGCAACGCCTTGGGCAATTCGCGCCGCTTGCGCTGTTCCACGACTACTGCGGCCCTCGATAGAAACCGCCGCGATCGCCGTCGAGGAGGCTGCTCACAGGTCGTACGTCATCACACCCAATCACGAAGTGGTCTTACCACATCAAAAGTGGTAAGACCACTTCGTGAGCTTTGAATCGAACCCAATGAGAAGAAGATCGAGCAAAGTGGTCAGACCCGATTGCCGGAGCGATTCGAGCCCTGCGCCCGGGTCCGCGCCGCGTCCGGTTGCCGCCGCGCGGCTCCGCTCCGAGGCCGATGCAGCGGTACCGCATCTGTGGGCGGGCTGCCCACATCGGGCCTCGGGGCCGCAGTCGATGGTGGGCACTCGAGCGCCAAGCCGGCTGAACCTGGGAGGCCGAGCGGCGGCACATCGCTTGCTCTGGGCTCCGGCGATGCGCCGATGGTCGATGGTCCTCCTGCTCGCGGGCTGCTCCGCCGCGCACCCCGGCGACACACCCGGAAGCGACTCGCCCGACAGCGTCCCGCCGGGCGCTGCCGGCGATCCCGCTGCGGCGCCGCTCGACGGCGGCAGCGGCTCGGGCGCGACGCTCGACCCCGCGGTCTACCACCAACGCGCCGACGCCGCGATCGAGACGATGCTGCTGCGCTATTGGTCGCAGTCGGCGTCCTACCTCACCGGCGCCTCCCCCTCGGCGGGAGCCGTCAGCGGCTACTGGCCCTTCGCCCAGGCGTTCGACGCCGTCATCGACGCGGTCGACCGCACCGATGGAGCGCGCTTCGGCGGCTGGATCGAGGGCCTCTACCTGGCCGAGAACGCCCGCGGATGGTCGCGCGACTACTACGACGACGAGAACTGGATGACGCTGGCGCTCATGCGCGCCTACGATCGCAACCACTCGGCGAAGTACCTCGATCAGGCCAAGAGCCTGTTCGCCGACATCGAGGCCGGCTGGGACACGACCTGCTGCGGCGCGAACCCGGGCGGCATCTGGTGGAACAAGACGCATACGCAGAAGGCGACCGCCTCCAACGCCGGCCCGGTGATCGCCGGCGTCCGGCTCGCGGCGCGCACCGGCGACGCCGCCGCGCTCGCCTTCGCGGAGAAGGTGTACGCCTACTGGCGCGCCAACATGGTCGACCCGTCGACCTTCGCCGTCTTCGATCACTTCGACCCGTCGGGGACGATCGTCAAGTATCGGTTCACCTACAACGAGGGGTTGATGATCGGCGCCGCCGTCGAGCTCTACGGCGCGACCAAGAACAGCAGCTACCTCGACGACGCGCACCACATCGCCGCGCACATGCTGGCCGCGGAGACCACGACGACCGCGTACGGCAAGGTGCTCTTCGACGGCACCAACACGAGCTGCAACAACGACTGTCAGCAGTTCAAGGGAATCGGGTTTCGATATCTATCGGAGCTCTACAGTATCGATGAATCGCACCCGGAATATGGCGCGGTGCTGCAGGCGAGCGCCGAGGCGGCGTGGCACCTGGCGCGCGCCCCCTGGGGGCAGTTTGCCACCGACTGGGCCGGCCCGGCGCCGACGGCGACGACCGTCGTCTCGCTCGACGCGCAGAGCTCGGCGGCGATGGCGCTCAACCTGTTCGCCACGTCGGTCGGCCCCTACCCGCCGCCGGCCGCCGGCCGCTACGAGGCGGAGGACGGGGTGCTGCACGCGATCGGCCTCGAAGCGACGCACGCGGGATTCGCGGGCTGGGGCTATCTCGCCGGCTGGAAGGGCGACGGCCAGTGGGTCGACTTCACGGTGCACGTCTCGTCGGCGGGGCGCCACAACGTGACGCTGCGCTACGCCGCCGGCGGCGGCGACGCCACGCGCCTGGTGTACGTCAACGGCGCGGTGGCGGTGGCGCGACAGAGCTTCGCCTCTACCGGCTCGTGGAACAGCTGGGCCTCGACGACGGCGCAGGTGGCGCTGCCCGCGGGCACGAGCACCCTCTCGGTCATCTACAACTCGTCGATGGGGAGCGCGAGCTACCTCAACCTCGACTGGATCGAGATCGCGCCCTGAGGATCGGCGCCGCGCCGGGCCTGCTCCCGGCCCGTCACTGATGGGCCATCACGTTCCTCATCTCGGCCGCCTTGTCCTCGATCAGCTCGCCGGAGACGTCCACCGCCACGTGCTCCAGCTCGCCGGTGAAGGCGAAGGGCGCCTGGTAGTCGGCGGTCACCGTGGATCCCCGATCGCGGCCGCAGGTCAGCCCCTCGGTGAGCCCGATGTCGAGCGGGATCGTCCACCGGCGGGTCGGTATCCCGGGGACTCCCAGTCACGAGCGCGGCGAGGGCAATAGCGACGCCACCCGTGGAGTGTGGTAGCTAGGACGGGAGCCGCGGACGCAGGTGGGGTCCGAAGGGCTCATTCGAGGACGTCATGGAGCGGCGAGCGCGGGTGTTGGTAGTCGAGGACGACGATGACGTCCGCGACATGATCGTCACGCTTCTCAAGTCGAAGCGCTACGACGTCGCCTGGGCGTCCGACGCGTTCAAGGCCATCGGCAAGCTCGGCGAGGTGGCGCCCGACGCGGTCGTGACCGATCTGGTGCTGCCGGGGATCGACGGCATCGAGCTTCTGCGCCACGCGCGCAAGCGGGATCCGAACAGCATCGGCATCGTCATGACCGCCCACGGCGACGTGTCGACCGCGGTGCGCGCGATGCGCGAGGGCGCCACCGACTTCGTCGTCAAGCCGCTCGACGTCGATCAGCTCGATGTGATGCTCAAGCGCGAGATCGAGCACCGGCGGCGGCGCCTGTGCGGCCGACCGCTGAGCCAGCGCGGCCTCATCAACGTCATCGGCGAGAGCCCGGTGATGCGCGCCATCTTCGATGCCGTGCTGCAGATCGCCTCCTCGCGGGCGACGGTGCTGATCAGCGGCGAGAGCGGCACCGGCAAGGAGCTGGTCGCGGCCGCGGTGCACGAGGAGAGCGCGCGGCGCAAGGGACCGTTCGTCCGGCTGAGCTGCGCCGCGCTCGCCGAGACCCTCCTCGAGAGCGAGCTCTTCGGCCACGAGCGCGGCGCCTTCACCGGCGCGGTCACGCGCCGCGAAGGGCGCTTTCACCAGGCCGACGGCGGCACGCTGTTCCTGGACGAGATCGGCGAGCTCTCCCCGGCGACGCAGATCAAGCTGCTGCGCTTCCTCCAGGAGCGCGAGTTCGAGCGCGTCGGCGGCAACGAGACCATCAAGGTCGACGTGCGGATCGTCGCCGCCACCAACCGCGACCTGGCGGCGCTGGTGCGCGCGCGCCTGTTCCGCGAGGACCTGTACTACCGGCTCAACGTGGTGAACCTGCACGTCCCGCCGCTGCGCGAGCGGCGCTCGGACATTCCGCTGTTGGCCGCGCACTTCCTGCGCCGCTTTTCTGCCGAGAACGGGCGCTCGATCGACGACTTCAGCGACGCGGCCATGGAGCGCATGATGGCGCACGCGTGGGCCGGCAACGTGCGCGAGCTGGAGAACGCCGTCGAGCGCGCGGTCGTCGTGTGCCGCGGCAGTCGTATCGAGGTGGACGACGTGATTCCCATGTCCGAGGCCGTTCACGCGCCGGCCGATTCGCTGCCCCCGATCCCCGGCGCCTCGCTGGCGGAGCTGGAGCGGGTCGCCATCTTGAGGACGCTCGAGTTCACCGGCGGCGCCACCGCGAAGGCGGCGGCGATCCTCGGCATCTCGGCCCGAAAGATTCAGTACCGGCTCCAGCAGTGGCAGGCCGACCCGCGTCGCCGGCGCCGCAGTGTACGCGACATCCCCGACGAGGATCTCTAGGCCAGGCGCAATCGTTTCGCCATGGGAGGCGCGGGCGCAACCATTTCGCGCGAGCGCCCAGGGAAGTAGCTGGAATCAGGACCAGCCGTGGTGGCACGAGGCCTGCTGGTGCGCGCCGACGCGAGCATCGCTTGCTCGTGGGGGGACGGGCCGCTCGTGGACACTGCGACGGGCGGGTATGGTCGGACGGCAGGGTGGACGCAAGGTCCGCCAGCGGCCCTCCCCGGCGACGAGATCGACGCGGTGAGCTCGCCGCTCCGGATCGCCCAAGCCGGGCGCTCGGTACAGCGTCTCCCCGACTCCCTTGACGACCACCGGAGGCGCCGTCTAAATGAGCGATGCCGCTCCTCGAGCGGAGGAGACTGGTATGACGGGAGGAGACGAGGAGAGCGACGTGCCGCCGCCTTCCGGGGCGGATGACGAGCCGTCGGCTCCTACCAAAGAAGCCGCGCTGCCCGAGGACGAGAACCGCTTCCCGATCGTCGGCATCGGCGCCTCGGCGGGCGGCCTGGAGGCGATCGGTCAGGTCCTCAAGAACCTCGTGGGCGAGCAGATGGCCTTCGTCGTGGTCCAGCACCTCGCTCCCCAGTACGAGAGCAGCCTGACGGAGTTGCTCGCACGAACGACGCACCTGCACGTGGCCACTGCGGCCGACGGGCTGAAGATCGAGCCGGGGTACGTGTACGTCATTCCCCCGAACGCCGATCTGGCGGTCTTGCACGGCGTCCTGCACCTCATGACGCCGGGCCCCGGCGTTCACCTTCCGATCGACTTCTTCTTCCGCGCGCTGGCCCAGGATCAGGGCCCGCTCAGCGTCGGGATCGTGCTGTCCGGAACCGGCACCGACGGCACCTACGGCCTCAAGGCGATCAAGGACGCCGGCGGCATCACCATGGTGCAGGATCCGGCGACCGCCAAATACGACGGGATGCCGCGCAGCGCGCTCGACAGCGGCCACACCGACTATTGCCTGACGACCGAGGCGCTCGCCGCCGAGTTGAACCGCATCAGCGCCCAGCCGCACCTGGCGCATGCCCGCATCGCCAGCAGCGTCTCGCAGGAGACGATGGGCAAGCTGTTCGTGCTCCTGCGCTCGGCGTTCGGCACCGACCTCAGCTACTACAAGCAGAGCACCATCGAGCGGCGGCTCGAGCGGCGCATGGCGCTGCAGAAGATCAGCAGGCTCGACGACTACCTGAAGTTCCTCCTCAACCACCCCGAGGAGCTCAGCGTCCTCTATCACGACATTCTCATCAACGTCACCAGCTTCTTCCGCGACAACGAGCCCTTCGAGGCGCTCAAGACCATCGTCTTCCCGCGCATCGTCCAGCGCCAGCGTGGACAGCACAAACCGTCGATCCGCATCTGGGTGCCCGGCTGCTCGACGGGAGAAGAGCCCTTCTCGATCGCCATGTGCCTGCTCGAGTATCTCGGCGACGAGGCGCAGGACTACACCATCCAGATCTTCGCCACCGACATCGACGACGACGCCATCCAGCGCGCCCGCCGCAGCATCTACCCGCAGAACATCGCCAGCGATGTCTCGCCCGAGCGCTTGCGCCGCTTCTTCGTACACGTGCAGGACAACTATCAGGTGTGCCGGACCGTCCGCGACCTGGTGGTGTTCTCGACGCAGAACGTGACCAAGGACCCGCCCTTTTCCCGCCTCGACCTGATCAGCTGCCGCAACTTGCTCATCTACCTGCAGGCCGTCCTGCAGAAGAAGGTGATGCGCATCCTGCACTACGCGCTCAACCCCGACGGCTTCTTGCTGCTCGGCACCTCCGAGAGCGTGGGCGACAGCGTCGACATGTTCACGCTCGAGGATCGCAAGAACAAGATCTACTCACGCCGCAACGTCCAGACGGCGCCGGCGTTCGAGTACTTCGCGCCGATGACGCCCGGCGCTCCGGCCAGCCTCGAGACCGCGCAGGCCCCGAGCGACGCGCGCCCCCTGCAGAGCCTGCAGCAGACCGCCGACCGCAAGCTGCTGGAGAGATTTGGCCCGCCCGCGGTGGTGATCAACCAGAACATGGAGGTGCTGCAGTTTCGCGGGCAGACGGCGCCGTTCATCGAGCATCCGCCCGGGCCGGTGTCGCTGAACCTGCTCAAGCTGATCAGGGCCGACCTGCATGCCAGCCTGCGCTCGGCGCTGCACAAGGCGATCGCCGAGAACAGCCCGGTGATCGAGCCGAACGTGCGCTTCCGCAACGACGAGGGCGCCATCCGCACCGTCGATGTCGAGATCTTCCCCATCCACCAGCCACAGACGGCGGGCCGCTGCTTCGTGGTCGCCTTCGTCGTGCAGGAGCGGCCGCCCGCGGTGGAGTCGCCGGAGGGGCGGGCGCCGCTGGTCGAGTCGCGCGTCCGGGAGCTGGAGCGCGAGCTCGAGGCCAACAAGCAGTATCTGCAGAGCACCGTCGAGGAGCTGGAGACGATCAACGAGGAGCTGCAGGCTGCGAATGAAGAGCTGCAGTCGGCGAACGAAGAGCTGCAGTCGACCAACGAGGAGCTGCAGACCTCCAAGGAGGAGCTGCAGTCGACCAACGAGGAGCTCAACACGGTCAACGACGAGCTGCGCAACCGCATGCTCGAGCTGAGCCAGACGAACGACGACCTGTCCAACCTGCTCGGCAGCAGCCATGCCGTCACGCTGATCGTCGATCAGTCGATGCGCATCCGGCGCTTCACCCATGCCGCGGAGAAGCTGTTCCACCTCGTCGCCGCCGACCTCGGCCGCTCGGTCACCTACCTGCAGACGTTCTTGCGCGACATCGACGTCGCGCAGACCATCGATGCGGCGATCCGCCGGGCGGCCGCGCCTCAGGTCGACGTCCTCGGCGGCGACGGCCGCTGGTACACCATGCTGGTCTCGCCCTACGAGACGGGCGACCACACGCTCGGCGGCGCGGTGATCTCGTTTTTGGACATCGACCTGCGCCGGCGCCTGGAGACCCTGGGGACGGCCGCCGCCGAGTACGCGGCGCGCTCGCTGGCGACGTCGCCGCATCCGATCATGATCCTCGACGAGATGTGCCGCGTCATCTGGGCCAACGACCACTACTATCGGGTCTTCCAGGCGTCGGCCGCGGAGACGCTGGGAAACTTGATTCAATTCATCGGCAACGGGCAGTGGGCGGAGCCGCGGCTGCGGTCGCTGATCAACCAGTGCCTTTCCACTGGCTTGCCCTTCCAGGACTTCGTGCTTACACATGATTTCGAGCACATCGGCCACCGGACAGTGACCCTGAGCGGCAGCCGAAACATGGGGATCAGCCAAGGAGAGCGGACGGTCGTACTGTTGGTCGAAGAGTAGGATGGCTGGCGGGAAGCCTCCGGGGGGGAGGGGGAAGGTGGGGATGGATCTCAGAACGATGTCGCGCGGCGAGCTGCTCGACGAGTTGCAGCGGCGCCAGGCCGATCTCGAGCTGCAAGACCCGCGTCGCCTGGTGCACGAGCTGCAAACGCACCAGATCGAGCTCGAGCTGCAGAACCGCGAGCTGCGCGAGACCCACAGCGCGCTCGAGGAGTCGCGCCAGCGGTACGTCGACCTCTACGACTTCGCCCCCATCTCCTACTTCACCCTCGACGCGCACGGCCGCATCGTCGACCTCAACCTGACCGGCGCCGTGCTGCTCGGGGTGGACCGCTCCGAGGTCGTGGGCCGTCTGTTCGCCGCGGTGGCGCCGATGGGCGACTCGGGCCCCTTCTGGCGCCACCTGCAGGACTGCTTCGAGAAGCGTGGGCGCGTCGTCTCGGACCTCCAGCTCGTTCCGAAGGGGATCCGGAAGACGACCATCGTCGTGCAGGCCGAGAGCACGCCGCTGCTCGATGAGCGCGGCGTCGTCCATGCGGTGCGCACCGTGCTCACCGACGTCACCACGCGCAAAGAGGCCGAGCGCGAGATCACCCGCATGGCGGAGCTCGAGCGCGACCTGCGGCGGCGCCTCGAGGTGCTCGCGCGGGCGCAAGTCTCGATCACCGAGCAGATTCCGGGAGCGACGCTCGAGGCGGTGCTGCAGACGATCGTCGACCAGGCGCGCGCGCTGGTCGACGCCGAGTGTGCCGCGCTCGGCCTCGTCAGCAGCTTCGAGCGGCCGTTTCATCCCTGGGTCTACAGCGGCATGTCGCCGGCGATGGCCGAGCTCCTCGGCACCCCGCCCCGCCCCGCCGGCCTGCTCGGCGCGGTGGCGCGGACGGGTCAGACCGTGCGCGTCCGCGATCTACGCGAACACCCGATGTTCAACGGCTTCCCCGCGCCCCACCCGCAGATGACGAGCTTCCTCGGCGTGGCCGTCCGCTATCGCCTCCAGATCGTCGGCCATCTGTATCTGACGAACAAGCGCTTCGCCGAGGAGTTCTCCCTCGAGGATCAGCAGACCATCGAGATGCTGGCCGCGCGTGTCGGCCCGGCGATGGAGATCGCGCGGCTACAGGACATCGAAGTGGCCGAGCGCGCGCGCATGGCCTTTCTCAACGACGTCGGCCGGCTGCTGAGCGAATCGCTCGACTACGAGAAGGTGCTCACGCGGCTGGTCGAGCTGGCGATTCCGCGCCTGGCCGACTGTGCCGTCCTCTACACCTTCGTGAACGGCCGCCTGCAACCGACCCACCTGGCCGCCGCCGAGCCGCCGAACCGGGCGCTCGTCGAGGCGCTCGTCCGCAACGGTGGCGCCGGCCCCGACAAGACGGACAGCCTGGTGGGGCGTGCCTTCGCCAGCGGCGAAGTCGTGTGTGAGCCCGACTGCTACGAGTCGATGCTGAAGTCATTCCAGGATGCGCCGGCCGACCAGGACATTCTGCGCAAGCTCGGGTTGCGCTCGGTGCTGGCGGTTCCGTTCCGTGTCGGCGAGCAGGTCTTCGGCGTGCTGGCGCTCGGCTACTGCGAGTCACGGCGCCGCTATGAGGATGCCGACATCGTCCTGGCGGGCGCTATCTGCGAGCGAGCGGCGCTCGCGGTCGAGAACGCGAACCTGCTCGGGCGGGTGCAGCAGGCGGTGCGCTCGCGCGACGACATGCTGGCGATCGTGGCGCACGACCTCCGCAATCCGATCAGCGCGCTGTTCATGCTCGGGCAGGTCATCGAGCAGCAGGCCGGCAACCCGGAGGCGGTGCGCCGCTACACGGCCACCCTTCAGCGCAAGAGCCGCGCGATGCAGAGGCTGGTGTCGGATCTGCTGGACGCCGCCGCGCTCGATGCGGGCGCGGTGACGCTCGATCTGCGGACCCTCGACGCGGTCGAGCTGATCGAGGAGGCGATCGGCAGCCTCCAGTCGGCTGCCGAAGAGAAGACGATCCGCATCGAGCGCGCCATTGAGGGGGCGGAGCTGAGCGTCCGCGGTGACCGCGAGCGGATCCTGCAGGCCCTGGGGAACCTGATCGGCAACGCGATCAAGTTCACGCCCGCCGCCGGCCACGTGGTCGTGGCGGCGCAGCGGCGGGGGGCTGCCGTCGAGGTCGTCGTCTCCGATGACGGACCCGGCATCTCCGACGAGACGCGCGTGCACCTGTTCGAGCGCTACTCGAAGGGGCAGAAGACCGGCACCGGCCTCGGCCTCTACATCGCCAAGCGCATCGTCCTGGCGCACGGCGGCGATCTGCGCTTCGAGCCCGCAGCCACCAAGGGCAGCAGGTTCACCTTCACGCTACCGGCAGCCTGACGCCGCCGGCACAGGCTGCCGCGGCCAGTTGGCCGCTTCGCTTCCCGTTACGCGGGCCCGCGAGCGATGAATGCGGCGACCACCGCCGCCAGCTGCTCCCCCCGATCCTCCTGCAGGAAGTGGCCGCCGCCCACGATCGTCGTGTGCGGCTGTCCCGCGCAGCCGGGAATGAACGCCTGCAAGAGCGCGTCGGCGCCGCGCGTGATCGGATCGGAGTCGGAGAACGCGGTCAGAAACGGCTTGCGCCATTGCCGCAGCTTCTCCCACGCGGCGCGATTGGGCGCCGCCGCGGGATCGTCCGGTCGCGTCGGCACCAGCATCGGGAACTGGCGCGCGCCCGCCTTGAACGACTCGTCGGGGAACGGCGCGTCGTAGGCACGCTGCACCTCGGGCGCCAGCGGCTGCTTGCAACCGCCGGCGATGACCTTGCCGACGTCGAAGACCGGGGTCTCCTGCGAAAAGCGCTGCCAGGCGTGAAACGCCGGGCCCGGATCCTGATCCCCCGTCGGCAGAAAGGTGTTGGCGGCGACCACCCGGTCGAAGCGGTCGCCGTTCTCCGCGACCAGCCGGAGCCCGATGAGCCCACCCCAGTCCTGACACACGAGCGTGACCCGCTCGAGCGCCAGCGCGCCCACGAGCGCCGTCATCCAGTCGACGTGCCGCTGGTAGGTGTAGTCGGAGCGCTCGCTCGGCTTGTCCGAGCGCCCGAAGCCGACCAGGTCCGGCGCCACCACGCGGTGGCCGGCGGCGACCAGCGGCGGGATCATCTTGCGATAGAGATACGACCACGACGGCTCACCGTGCAGCAGCAGCACCGGCGGAGCGTGCGGCGGCCCCTCGTCGACGTAGTGCACGCGCAGGCCGCCGACGTCGGCGTAGTGCGGCGCGAACGGATGGCCCGGCAGATCGGCGAAGCAGGAGTCCGGCGTACGCAAGGCTCGCATGCGCCGCAGCGTAGCAAAGCGCGCGCGCTGCCGACAGCCCGTGCTACCGCCAGGGCCGCCGAACGGTCCCCCGGGGCGGTGGCCAGCCGGCGACATCGTCAGCCGGATGCAGGGGGGGCAGACCTGGCGTCGGCGAGCTGCTCGGCCAGCGCCTGATCGGCCGGCTCGCCGGCCCCGGCGCGGCGGAGCCGCTCGGCGGCATTGATGAGCGCAATGTGGGTGAATGCCTGCGGAAAGTTTCCCAGCATCTCGCCGCGCGCCACGTCGTATTCCTCGGCGAACAGGCCGAGGTCGTTTCCCAACCCGACCAGACGCCGGAACATCGCTCGCGCTTCGTCGACCTCGCCACGCATGGTCAGGACCTCGACGAACCAGAACGACGTGAGCAGAAATGCGCCTTCGCTGCCGCCGACGCCGTCCTCCATGCCTTCGGTCCGGTAGCGGCGGATCAGCCCGCCGATCGACAGGTCCTCGCGGATTGCCCGCATGGTCGCGTCCATGCGGGCGTCGTCAGCGGCGACGAAGCCGACGATTGGCAGCCGCAGCAGGCTGGCGTCGACCTGGTTCGACCCGAACGCCTGGACGAAGCATCCGCGCTCCCGATCGACCCCGTCGGCCTCGATGCTGGCGCGGATCTCGCCGCGCGTGGCTCGCCAGCGGGCGACGTCTGCCTGGAAGCCATGGGCCGCGACGGCTCGCAGGCCGCGATCGAGCGCCACCCAGCACATCACCTTCGAATAGACGAAGTGGCGCGGCTGCCCGCGAAATTCCCACAGCCCGTGATCCGGCTCCTTCCAGTGTTTGGCCGCGGCGTCGACCAGGCTGCGCAGAAAGCGCCATTCGCTCGCGGTGGGCGGATTGCCCTTGTGACGCCACAGGTGCGCCACGTCGAGCAGCTCGCCGTAGATGTCGAGCTGAACCTGTCGCGAGGCGGCGTTGCCGATGCGCACGGGGCGGGAGCCGCGATATCCCTCGAGGTGGCGGAGCTCGCTCTCGGGCAGCCGCCGCTCACCGTAGCAGCCGTACATGATCTGCAGCTCCTCGGCGCGCCCCGCCGAGGAGCGCATGACGAACCGCCGGAACCCGTCGGCGACTTCGTCGTACCCGACGGCCACCAGCGCTGCCAGCGTCATCGTCGAGTCCCGGACCCAGCTGTAGCGGTAGTCCCAGTTGCGGGAGCCGCCGATGGCCTCGGGAAGCGAAGTCGTCGGTGCCGCCACGATGGCGCCCGTGGGCGCGCAGGTGAGCAGCTTGAGCACCAGCGCCGAGCGGACCAGCGCCGCGCGATGGACCTCGTCGTAATCCCCGTGCGCCACCCAGGTACGCCACCAGCCGATGGTCGCATCGAGCCGCTCGTCCACCAGGCGGGCGGTCATCGGTCCGACCTCGAGATCGTGCGGCGGGCAGGCAGTGATCGAGAAGCGACACCGCTGCCCGGCGGCGACGCTCAGCCTGGCCAGGAAGGCCACCTCCTCATGATCGATCTCGAGCTCCACGTCCGAGTGCAGGACGATGGCCTGTGCGCCGCCGATGGCCGTATAGAGACCACGATGCGCATGCGCACCGAGCTCGGGATGCAGGGCGCCGTAGTCGAAGCGGGGCTTGATCGAGACCTCGAGCTCGACGGAGCCCGAGACGCCCTCGATCACCCGCAAGATCTGCCGAAGCGGGTTCTGCCGGCCGCCCTTGCGCATCGCGAAGCAGTCGAGCACGCGGGCCTCGCCGCGCCGCGTCCGCAGCGTAGTCTCGAGCACGTTGGTGTCGGGCAGGTAGCGCCGTGACACCCGCTCCAGCTCCCGCGGCCCGAGCGCGAACACGCCGCCGCGCTCGCTGTCCAGGATCTTGGAGAAGATGCTGCCGCCGTCGAAACGGACCGGACAGGCCCATTCGATGTCGCCGCCACGGCCGACGAGCGCGGTCCCGTGGCAGTCTCCGATGATCGCAAAATCGGAGATCGGCGGGTAGCGGCTCGCGTCCCGATCGCTCATGCGCAGAGGCTGTTGCAAGCGGCTCGCCCACTCCTCCGCGATCGCGCCACTCGCTCCTGCAGGCGCGAGGCGCACGACCGGGCTATCGAGGCCGCGCCGCTCGCACAAGAAGCGCTGTACCGGCGAGGATCTCGGCGGCGGCAAGCGCCCGGCAAAGGGTGAGGTGTCTCGCAAAGAAGCTCATGACGCTCTGGTACCAGGCGGGTGCCCGCTTGCCGGACCAGAGACGAATCTGCCCTTGCGGGTTGGTCACGAACGTTGCCCCATCGGCAACGAGGGTGGTCCCCACGAGGGAAAGTGCACGTCGCCCGCGCGCTGTCATCGCTCCTCCTCTTCCTCACCGAGTAGGCCGACGGAAACACCCGTCAACCGCCGGTCGCGGCGAGGCCGCCAACGGGCGCCGGTCCAACCCTAATCGGCGGGCGGGTCGCCGACCTGGGCGCTCATCGTGTGGCGCGACCCCGAATGCGCGGCCGTCCGGGCGCTCTTGAGCGCGCTTCCGATCGTGGCCGTGACGAACGCCAGGTAGAGGGCGACGATGAGGGTCATCGAAGAGGCGCCCCCGACGCTGATTCCGAGCAGCGGCGCCAGCGGATAGGCGAACGGAGTGCGGCCGAGGGCGTTGGTGCTGCCCGGCACCGCCAGCTCCTGCAGCGCCGCCGCGCGTTTGCACAGATACGGATGGGACATGCACAGCTCGCGCACGGCCATCCAGAAGCGCCCGCAGTCGATGCGCTGCCTCATGAACTCCTGGAGATCGATGGCGCCGGCCAACTTGCCGCCGGCGGCCAGGACCGCCAACCCACGCAGCGACGGCTCCAGCGAGCCGACGAACGCGAAGCCGCAGCGGTCGCAGGTATACTCGCGCGCGCGGCTGTAGGCGGGGCCGAGCCAGGGCATGACGTGCGCGGGCAGGAGAAAGGCGTTCCACGCCAGGTGGCCCGCCGCCAGATGGCCCATTTCGTGGCCGATGACGAAGTCGAGCTGCCGGGGATCGGCGCACTGGTCGGCCAGCTCGGAATAGATGATGACGAACTTTCTCGAGAGCAGCTTGGTGGCGAACGCGTTGAGCACGCCCCCCGACTGCAGCACGTAGATCTCGGGGACCTGCGCGAGCCCGAGGCGAGAGGCCGCCGCCTGGCAGCGGGCGAAGAGCTCGGGCAGCTGCCGCTCGGAGACGCGGACGCCGTTGCCCTTGACGTGGGCGAGGAAGATGGCGTGGCCGATCAGGACGAACGCGAGGATGGCCAGCCCCGTCGGTATGCCAACGACCGTGAGGGCGACGAGCAGCCAGCACAGGCTGGAGAAGACGACGGCGATGATGAAGAGCGGCTCTTCTTTGGACGATCGGAGTCGAGGATCGAGTGACATGGGCCCCCCAGTTCTACTCCGCCGCTTGTAGCCGAGCCGGGCGCCCGGCGCGATGACTCAACTCACGCACTTTCGTGATTCGGCCCTATCGAGCGGATGAGCCGCCAGATCGGCTGCCAGGCTGCGATTTGCTAGACTGAAGGCACTGCGGGACCCGTGGGCCCGCGACGTTTCCCGTTCCTCTGTCGGACGCAGGGCCGACGCCAGACCAGCCAAACGGAGGGAACATGTCTAGCGCTGTATTGGAGGCACCGTCGCGTGCCGAGCTCCCGCTCCTCATCGCCTTCGCGGATCTGACTCGCTTCGCCGCGCAAAGCCTGCGTGTCACCGACGAAGCGCTGGCCCAGACCATGGACGCGCACTACGAGCGTGTCGCGGCGCGCGTCGAGCCGGCCGGCGGCAGGGTGGTCAAGTTCATCGGCGACGCCGCGCTCGTGGTGTTCCCGCCCGAGGCGGTCGATGGCGGCGTCCAGGCGCTGCTCGAGCTGAAGCAAGAGGTCGACCAGGCGTTCGAGGCGCTGGGATGGGAGTGCCGGATGATGGTGAAGGTCCACTTCGGCGTCGCCGTCGCCGGTCCCTACGGCGCCGCGGGCGCCAAGCGCTTCGACGTGCTCGGCAGGTCGGTGAACGCGGCGGCGATGCTGGACTCGACGGGAGTCGCGCTCTCGGCCGAGGCGTTCCGCAAGCTGGGGCCGGAGATGCGAAGGCGGTTCAAGAAGCACACGCCGGCCATCACGTACATCCGGGTCGAAGATCCGCACCGATTCCGGCGCCGCTGATCGCGGACACCACCTGCTCAGCGAGAAAGTCTGAAGCTGAACGTCTAGATCAGAAAGAAGCCCCCTGGCCGGGCCCCCAGACGAGGTCGCCCAAAGAGGCATCGGTGCACGATCGCGTCCACGGCTGCCTCGGCGAACCCTTCGCTCCCCGCGCCATTCACCCAGGCCGCCGTAATGTGGCCGGCCTCATCGAGACCGACGCCGACGTGAACGAGCGCGATGCGCGGGGCATCGCGACGCTCAACCGGTTGCGGCAGTGGAACAGGTGACGCACGACCTCTGAGGCATACTCCAGTGGATCCTCGCGGAGTCGCCCGAACGCGCGTCATCGACTAAGCTCTCGGCGTGTCGCTCGCTACTCTCGCCGCCGGCGTCGCCAACGCCGACGATGTGCTCTCCGGGTTCGTCTCCTACGTCGCCGCCGCCGGGCTGTCGCTCTACCCGGCGCAGGAGGAGGCGATCCTCGAGCTCTGCTCGGGCAAGCACGTCGTCCTCAACACGCCCACCGGCTCGGGCAAGTCGCTGGTGGCCACGGCGCTGCACTTCAAGGCGCTGTGCGAGGGCAAGGCGTCGTTCTACACCTGCCCGATCAAGGCGCTGGTCAACGAGAAGTTCTTCGAGCTGTGCGACGACGTTCGGCGCCGAGCAACGTCGGCATGCTGACCGGCGACGCGCGCCATCAACCGCGACGCGCCGATCGTCTGCTGCACCGCCGAGATCCTGTCGAACATGGCGCTGCGCGAGCGCCGGCGCGCGCGTCGACTACGTGGTGATGGACGAGTTCCACTACTACGCCGACCGCGAGCGCGGCGTGGCCTGGCAGATGCCGCTGCTCGCGCTGCCGAGACGCCACCTTCCTGCTCATGTCGGCGACGCTCGGCGACATCGGCGCCATCGAGGAGAGCCTGAGCGACGCTCACCGGCCGCGAGGTGGCGGCGGTGCGCGCGACGCGAGCGGCCGGTGCCGCTCGACTTCGAGTACCGCGAGACGCCGCTGCACGAGACGCATCGAGGAGCTGGTCGAGCGGCAACGCGCGCCCGTCTACCTGGTCAACTTCACCCAGCGCGCCGCCGCCGAGCAGGCGCAGAACCTGATGAGCGTCGACGTCTCGCACCAAGGAGGAGAAGGAGGCCATCGCGCGAGGCGCTGGCCGGCGTCGCGCTTCGACACGCCCTACGGCAAGGAGCTGCAGCGCTTCCTGCGCCACGGCATCGGCCTGCACCACGCCGGGCTGCTGCCGAAGTACCGGCTGCTGGTCGAGCAGCTGGCGCAGCAGGGGCTGCTCAAGGTGATCAGCGGCACCGACACGCTCGGCGTGGGCGTCAACATCCCCATCCGCACCGTGCTCTTCACCCAGCTCTGCAAGTTCGACGGCGAGAAGACCGCCATCCTGGCGCGTGCGCGACTTCCAGCAGATCGCCGGGCGCGCCGGGCGCAAGGGCTTCGACGAGCGCGGCTAGCGTGGTGGCGCAGGCGCCCGAGCACGTCATCGAGAACCTGCGGCTCGCCGAGAAGAAGGCCGCAGGGCAAGAAGGTGGTGATGCAGAAGCCGCCGCAGAAGGGCTACGTCCACTGGGACCGGCAGCACCTTCGAGCGGCTGCAGGACGCGGCCGCCCGAGCCGCTGCGAGTCGCGCTTCGAGCGTCACGCCACGGGCATGCTCGCTCAACCTGCTGCAGGGCGAGACGGCCGGCGCGGCGGCGGCTACGGGCGGCTGGTGCGAGCTCATCGCGCGCTCGCCACGGCGACCGACGTGCAGCAAGCGCGCAGCTGCGGCGGCGCGCGGCGCAGCTGCTTCCGCACGCTGCGCGCGCGCCGGGCTGCGTCGACGCTCGAGCGGCGACGAGCGGCTACCGCGGCGCCACGTCGCGGTCGGCGCCGGAGCTGCAGCGCGACTTCTCGCTCCACCACACGCTGTCGCTCTACCTGGTCGAGACGCTCGCCGACGCTCGACCGCGCAGAGCGAGAGCTACGCGCTCGACGTGCTGTCGCTGGTCGAGTCGATCCTGGAGAACCCGCGAGCGTGGTGCTGTGCGACGCAGCTCGACCGGCTGAAGGCGCGAGAAGCTGGCGCGAGCTGAAGGCCGAGGGCGTCGAGTACGAGGAGCGCATGGAGGAGCTCGACAAGCTCGAGTGGCCCAAGCCGCATCGGCGACTTCATCTACGACACCTTCAACGCCTTCGCCGCCAAGCACCCCTGGGTCGGGCAGGAGAACATCCGGCCCAAGTCGGTGGCGCGCGAGATGGTCGAGCGCTTCTGCTCCTTCCACGACTACGTGCGCGACTACGGGCTGCAGCGCAGCGAGGGCGTGCTGCTGCGCTACCTGTCGGAGGCCTACAAGACGCTCGCTGCAGACCGTGCCCGAGGCGCTGCGCACCGAGGAGGTCGACGACGTGCTCGCGCAGCCTGCGCGCGATGCTGCGCGCGGTCGACTCCAGCCTGCTCGACGAGTGGGAGCAGCTGCGCGACGCCGGACCGGCGCGGTCGTCAGCCTGCCGCTGGCCGCGGCGCCCGCCGCGCCGCGCCCGCTGGCGGACGACCCGCGCGCCTTCGCCGCGCGCGTGCGCGCCGAGCTGCACCGCCTGCTGCGGCGCTGGCGCGCCGCAGTACGAGGAGGCGCTGGCGCTGCTGCGCCCGTCGTCCCAGGGCGGCGGCGAAGACTGGACCGCCGAGTCGCTGGCGGCGGCGCTGGCGCCCTACTGGGCCGAGCACGCCAGCATCGACGTGACGCCGCGGGCGCGCCGGCCCAGCCAGACGCTGATAAAGCCGGCGGAGCCGGGCGGCACCTTCACCGCCCGTCAGCGACTCCTCGATCCCGCGGAGGACGAAGACTGGATGATCGACTGCTTCGTCGACGCGCGCACCGCGCCCGGCGATGGCCCGCTCATCGAGCTGCGCGGCATCGGCCGGTAGCTTGGCGCTCGCGCCTGGGCGCCGCCTGCGAGATCGGGTTTCCCGCTAAGATGCGCCCCATGCGCATCCTCCCGCTCGCCGCCCTGCTGCTCTTCGCCGCCGGCTCCGCCTCCGCCGCCAACCAGCCATCGTTCGAGGGCAGCTGGTGGGGCCTGCTCGACGCCGGCCCGGTCAAGCTGCACGTCGCCTTCCGGCTGCACCATGACAAGGGCGCCTGGACGGGCGAGCTGGCCAGCCCCGATCAGGGCACTGGCTGGATCCCCATCAACGGCGTCACCGTCGACGGCGATACGCTGAAGCTGGACCTGTCCCAGCTGCACGCCAGCTACGAGGGCAAGCGCGCCGGCAAGGATCGCGTCACGGGCACGCTCACCCAGGGCGCGCCGCTGCCGCTCGATCTGCAGCGTGGCGAGGTGCCCACCCTGAGGCGGCCGCAGGAGCCCAGGCCGCCGTTCCCCTATGCCATCGAGGACGTGTCCGTCCCCAACAAGGCGGCGGCCGTCGAGCTCGGCTGCACCCTGACCCATCCCAAGGCGCCCCGCTTCCCCGTCGTCATCCTGATCACCGGCTCGGGCCACCAGGATCGCGACGAGAGCATCCTCGGGCACAAGCCGTTCTGGGTGCTGGCCGACGCGCTGGGACGGCAGGGCATCGGCGCCCTGCGCTGCGACGATCGCGGCGGCGACCGCTCGACCGGCAATTTCGCCAAGGCCACGACGCTCGACTTCGCCGGTGACGTCGAGGCGGAGCTGGCGTGGGTCAAGGCGCGGCCCGACGTCGACGGCAAGCATATCGGCCTGCTCGGGCACTCCGAAGGCGGGCTGATCGCGCCCATCGTCGCCTCACGCTCCAAAGACGTGGCCTTCCTGGTGCTCCTGGCGGGGACGGGGCTGCGCGGCGACGAGATCATCGTGCGCCAGACCGGGCTGGTGGCGCGCGCCGAGGGCGCCGGGGACAAGAAGGCGGCCCAGGAGGAGGCGCAGCAGCAGCAGGTCGTCGCCATCCTGGTGAACGAGAAGGACGACGGCAAGGCGCGCCGGAAGCTGGAGGCGCTGTTGGCGCCGCCGCGGTCACCCGCCGGCACGCCGCCGTCCGCGGCCGTCGAGCAGCAACTGCGGACGCTGCTGTCACCCTGGTATCGCACCTTTCTGACGCTCGATCCGCAACCGTACCTGCACAAGGTGAAGGTGCCGGTGCTGGCCTTGAACGGAGCGCGCGACGTGCAGGTGCCGCCGGCCGAGGATCTGGCGGCCATTCGCGCGGGGCTGGCCGGCGACGCGGATGTGACGGTCCGCGAGCTGCCGGGCCTGAACCACCTGTTCCAGACCTGCAAGCGCTGCAGCGTCAGCGAATACCAGACGCTGGAGGAGACCATGGCGCCGGCGGCCCTGCAGCTCGTCGTGTCGTGGGTGCACGGGCATGTGCGCTGAGGGCGGTAGGCCGGAGGCGTGAGCACGCGATCCCGCTCCGCCAACGGCCCGTGGCCGCCGTGGTAACCACCGTCACCGCCATCACCGCCATCACCGCCATCACCGCCGCCGACGTGGCACCGTCATCGTCATGACCATCACCGCCATCACCGCCATCACCGCCGCCGACGTGGCACCGTCACCGTCATGACCGTCAGACAATGCCTCTATCCCGCCAACGGCATTTGTTCATAGCCTCGCTCATATCCAATCATCGATATCGCAAATTGCAGCGGCGGTTACCAAGACGCACCGCGCAGTAGCGAACCGCTCCCCGCGCCGGCCCCCAACAACATCGCGCGCAATTGGAAGGTCCGATGCAAAGGGCGAGCGATGCGATGATTCTCATCGTCGAGCAGCAGGTATCACCACGTGAACACGCGAGACCATATCGCGCACCGATCGGGCGTCTCCGCCTCTACCGGGCACCGGAACGCCTACCCCGGACTACGCATACACCGCCTCGAAACGCTCATTACCAATTGTCAAAACGTTATTATTTTCGATTGACTGAATATTGATTTCGTCTTTACTGTGGCGCTGACGAACTAGGAGCACGTGATGCTCATGCCCAACACCGATCATGCGTTCGGCGATGTCGTTGGACGATATCGCCTGCTCGGCGAGATGGCCCGCGGCGGCATGGGCATCGTCTACGTCGCCGCGGCGCAGGGTCCTGCCGGATTCTCCAAGCTGGTGGCCATCAAGGAGCTGCGGCCCGATCTCGTCGAGGACGAAGAGTTTCTCACCATGTTCCTCGAGGAGGCGCGCATGGCCGCGCGCCTCAACCACCCCAACATCGTGCAGACCAACGATGTCGACGAGTCGCATGGGCGTCACTTCATCGCCATGGAGTACCTCGAAGGGCGCTCGCTCTACCACGTCATCAAGCGCTTTGCCGCCCAGGGCGGCTTTCCCCAGCGCCTGTCGCTGTCCGTGCTGCGTGACGCCCTGTCCGCGCTCGACTATGCGCACGAGCAGTGCGGCTTCGACGGCAAGCCGCTCGGCTTCGTGCACCGCGACGTCAGCCCGCACAACATCTTCCTGACGTTCGAGGGGCACACCAAGGTCATCGACTTCGGCATCGCCAAGGCGCGCGACTCTTCGCTCGAGACCAAGACCGGCGTGCTCAAGGGGCGCGCCAACTACATGGCGCCGGAGCAGCTCACGCGCCGCGCCGATCGCCGCAGCGACATCTTCTCCGTCGGCGCCGTGCTCTTCGAGGTGCTCAGCGGCCGACGCCTGTGGCAGGGCATGGGCGAGATCGAGATCCTGGCGGCGCTGACCCGGGGCGAGATCCCCTCCTTGCACGCGGTGCGCCCCGAGACCCCGCCGGCGCTGGTGCACATCTGCCAGCGCGCGCTGGCGGCGCGGCCCGAAGAGCGCTTCGACACGGCGGCCGAGATGCGCGACGCGCTCGACCAGCACCTGTGGGCCACCGGCGGCCCGCCGCGCCACCGCGACGTCAGCGACGCCCTGTCGCAGGAGTTCGAGGCCGAGCGGCAGCGCGTACGCTCGCTCATCGAGGGCGCGCTCTACCGCCTGCAAGCGGGCGGCAGCGGGCGGCTCGAGGCGCTCGACATCCGCGATCCGCGCGACGCGGTGCAGGACTCGCGGCGCGGCTCGGGCCGCTCACACGTGGGCAGCTTCGCCGGCGAGCGCTCGCTGCACAACGCACCGTCGCTGTCGTCGGTGCGCCACACGCCGTCGCCAGTGCGGCACACGCCGTCGGCGCTGACCGAGCCGCCGGGCGTGCAGCTGTCGTCGGTGGTGCGGGCGGGTCGGACGCTGCCCGCCTCCCCGCCGGAGCTGCTCGAGCCGCTCGATCCTCCCAGCCTGCGGGAGCGGATTCTCCGCGGGCAGGCGTGGCTCGTTGCCGCTGCGCTCGCCGCGGTGTTCGTCACCACCACGGCGGTGGTGGCGCTGCACCATCCGGCGCCGCCGCCCCAGGTGGCGCTGCCACCGGCGGCGGCATCACCCCCGGTCGCGGCGCCGCCCGTCGCCGCGCCGCCGGCGCCGGAGACCATCGTGCTGTCGGTGTCGGTGACGCCCTCGACGGCGCAGATCGCGATCGACGGCCACCCGATGCCGTCCAATCCGTTCGTCGGGCACTTTCCCAAGTCCAGCGCTACGCACCGCATCCGCGCGACGGCGCCGGGGCATCTGTCCAAGGAGCGCCTGGTCAGCTTCTACGACAACGTGATGATCGATCTCAGCCTGACGCAGCAGCCGCAGCCGCCGCCGCAGCCGCCGGCCCGCGCCGCCGCGGCCGAGCGCTCCTCGTCGCGCCACTCGGAGTCGCAGCGCCACGGGGAGTCGGCGGCGCGCCGCGAGTCGGGGCCACCGGCGCGCCCCGCCGCGATGGTGACCGCGCCGGCGCTGGCACCGGCGCCCGTCGCCGCGCCGGCCCGTCAGACGCCCAATGACATCGCGCCGCGCGGCGAATGGGAGCCGCCGCGCAAGCGCGCCATCGACACCAGCAATCCCTACGGTGACGACAAATGAGGCACCTACTGGCCACGCTCGTGCTGGCGCTGTCGTTTGCCGCCACCACCGCACCGGCGCGCGCCGCCGACAACGCCAGCCGCGAGGCCGCCCGCCACTTCCAGCGCGGCGTCGACCTGTACAACGACGGCGACTTTCGCGGCGCCCTGGTCGAGTTCAAGAAGGCCTACAGCGTCTGGCCGCGGGCCAACGTGCTCTACGACATCGGGCAGACCGAGTACCAGCTGCTCGACTACGCCTCGGCGCTGCGGACGATGGAGCGCTACCTGGCCGAGACCGGCCCCAACGCCGCACACCGCGCCGACGTCGAGAGCACCGTCGACGTGCTGCGCGGCCGGGTGGGCCGCCTCGTCGTGAACACCGACGGTGGCGCCTGCGACGTCACCATCGACGATCAGCCCGCGGGCACCACGCCGCTCGACGGTCCGCTGCTGGTCTCGGTCGGCCAGCGCCGGGTCGCGGTCAGCTGCACCGCCGGTCGCGCGACCTCCAAGCGGGTCGAGGTCGCCGCCGGCGAGACGGTGCACGTCGAGCTCAAGGTGCCGCCGGCGCCGATCGCGGCCGTCCGCGCGGCGATGAACGGGCCGGCGGGCGACGGGACGGCGGGCAAGCCGGGCAAGAGCTTCATCACCGGATGGATCGTCTCCGGAGTGCTGGTCGCCGGCACCATCGCGCTCGGCACGGCGACGCTGGTGGAGCAGAGCCAGCTGTCGTCCCTGCGCAACAGCTTCCCCGTGGTCAAGAGCGACCTCGACCGTCAGGGGGCGCTGACCACCGGCCTGGCCATCACCAGCGACGTCCTCGGCGCCCTCAGCGTCGCCGCCGTCGGCGTGTCGACGTACCTCACGATCAAGTACGAGCGCACCCAGCACGTCAAGATTGGCGTGACCGCGCGTGGCATCCAGGTCGGCGGGACCTTCTGACATGGAGGTTGTGCATGCGTAGCCTCGGCTTCATCGCCATCCTCGCGCTCGGCGGCGGCTGCCTTCTGGCGAGCGCCGGATGCAGCTTGATCCTCGACCGCTCGACCGCGCAGTGCCACACGGACGACGACTGCACCCGCTTCGGTGGGCACCCGCTGTGCCAGGGCGGTGTCTGCGTGCCGTCCGGTCTGGGCCCCGAGGGCTGCTTCGCCGGTACGCCCCAGAGCCAGTCCGACTACCTCAACGCCTGCTCCGTCGCCGCCTGCGTGCCCTTCGACAACTGCGCGCGCCTCGGCATGTGCGATCCGATGGCGACGCTGCCGGCGACGGTCGATCCGACGAACCCGACGATTCCGCCGCTGGTCAACCCGGTGACCGCGCCGACGCAGAACTGCAGCGACGTGGCGGCGAATCGCATCTACATGTACGGCACGTCCGACTTCGCGCCGATGCTCAAGGCGGCGCAGCCGCTCCTGTCCGCGGAGAATCCGCCCTATCGCGCCTTCTTCCTCAACGCCAGCTCGTGCGCCGGCGTCATCTCGGTGTTCGACTCGACCAAGCGCATCATCAGCAACCCGGCGCCGGGCGCCACGCCCAACTACGCCTTCTACTTCGATGACAGCGGCGCCCAGCACAGCTGTCTGCTCGATCCGGCCGGCAACACCGTCGACATCGGCGTGTCGAACCTGTTCTCGACGACGTGCAACACGACGACGGCCACCTACGTGGCGGGCACGACGGTGAGCGACTATACGGGGCCGATCGTCCCGTTCGCGCTGTCGGTGCCGGCGAGCTCGACGCAGGTGTCGATCAGCGCCGAGGCCGCGCACATGGTGTTCGGCCTCGCCGGCAAGTCGGGCGGCGTCGGCGGCCTCAAGGACGCCACGCCGTGGACCGACCCGACCTACTACTTCATCCGCAACTCGGGCGCCGGATCGACGGTGCTGAGCGCGGTGATGTTCGACGTGCCGAAGACGAAGTTCTGGGGCATCGACCGCCTTTCGACCGACAACCTGCGCGACTCGATGTTGGCGTCGACGGAGGCCGAGGGCTCGATCGGCATCCTGTCGATCGTCGACGCCGACACCAACCGCGGCAACATCCGCAGCCTCTACCTGCAGGCGCCGGGACAGATCTGCGGCTACCTGCCCGACTCGAACAAGAACTCGTTCGACAAGATGAACGTGCGCGACGGCCACTACCCGTTGTGGGGCTACGAGCACTTCTTCACCCCCATTGGGGCCGGGGGCGTGCCGTCGGACGCGGCCAAGGCGTTCGTCACGCGCTTCTCGATCGCGCGGCTCGATCAGACGCTGCTCGACAATGTGATCGCTGCGGCGCTGGTCCCGCAGTGTGCGATGAAGGTGGTGCGCACCGGCGAGGAGACGACCTTCATGCCGCAGACGGGGCTGCAGTGCGGCTGCTACTTCGACTTCAAGACGACGGGCAAGACCGACTGCCAGCCCTGCCAATCGTCCTCGGACTGTCCAGCGAATCGCTCCGCCTGTAACTACGGCTACTGCGAAGCCAACTGAGCATCGCAATCCACGATATCTAATTACTGATTCGATTCACAGAATTCAAATCAAGACTAGATAACAGGACAAAGCGCCCCGGCAACGCCGCTTACGAACGGCGCCACCGACGATGGACGGATTCACATCGAACACGATCATCGCCGGCACATATGCTCCGATATCGAATATAGACTCACACGTTTCAAATCAGATTCAACTATTGTTATCCAACCTGTACGCGCCACCGCAGACCATCGCACGGCGCGCGTTCTACAGTCGACTGGCTGACGGACGTGTCGCGGAAGCACCTGCGGCAGCCGGCCGCATGAACGTCGCCCCCCGCGGCGAGATGGAGGAACGCATGTTCTCGCAAACGATTGTTGCTGGCGCTCCGAGCTTGCTGACGGTGAACACCTTCGTACGCAAGCACTTCGTACACCTGATCTCCCTGCTCGCCTTGGTAGCGTTTCTCACGCCCGGCGTCTCGCAGTCGGTGCGCGCGCACAAGCTGTTTCACGGCGAGCTCGACGCGTCGGTGGCTTCGCTGTTCCTGATGATGCTCTCTGCCGCCATCCAGTGCGGCGTCGGCGCCTTTCGCGCCGTGGTGGCGCGGCCCAAGCCGCTCATCGTCTGCCTGGTGCAGTTCTTCGTGGTGCTGCCGCTCAGCTGCTGGCTCTTCGGGCAGCTCTGCATTCCGCTGCTCGGACGCCAGCTCGGCGAGCCGATCCAGATCGGGCTCGCCCTGGTGGTGCTGATGCCCGTCGCCGCGACGGCGACGATCTGGGTGCGCGACACCAAGGGCGACATCGAGCTTCTGGTGAGCCTGGTGGTCATCACCATGTCGGTCGGGACGCTGACCGCGCCCGCGTACCTGTATTACATGAGCGATCTGACGGCGAACTCGATCGTCATCCCGCGCCTGTCGATCCTGCACCACCTGGCGATCGGCGTCCTTCTGCCGCTGGTCGTCGGCATCACGCTCAACCGCGTGCTCGGCCCGCGGCTGCGTCGCGTGCAGCCCTACTTCACCTTCATGGGGAGCGTCGGGCTCTTCATGGCCGTCTTCCTCAACGTGGGCACGGCCGCGCCGCTGCTACGCCACCTGTCGCTGCAGAAGATCGCGTTCGCGGTGCTCATCATCCTCGGCGTGAACGTGGCCAACTTCCTGCTCGGAGCCGCCGTCGGCCGGGTCGTCGGGCTCAAGCGCGATCATCAGGTCACCTGCGAATTCTCCAGCGGCATGCGCTCCAACGGCACGGCGCTGGTGGTCGGGCTGGCCTCCTTCCCCGCCTCGCCGCTGGTCACGGTCCCCGCCGCCATCTACATCATCTGTCAGCACCTGCTGGCCGGCGTCGTCAAATCGCGGCTGCTGGCCCGCTTCGGCGACGGCGGAGACGCGCTCGTCGCCAAGACCGCCGCCAGCGCCGCCCCGGCCAGCGCCCGCGCCGCCTGAGATGGCTTTCTCGAAAGCCATCCGATGAGGGCGATCGCGATCGCGATCGTGCTCCTTGTGGCCGGGACCGCGGTGGCTCAGCAGGCGCCGCCGATCAAGGAGGCTGCGAGCAAGGAGCCGCCGAGCGACGAAGCCGCCATCCGTCGCGAGCTGGAGCGCCTCCGCGCCGAGCAGCGACAGCTGGAGCGCTGGCTCACCTCCGTCGCCATGCGGCCGACGGAGGACGACTCGAGCCCGCGCTTCCGCTTCGGCCACGACGGCTTCGCCTTCGGCACGCGCGACGGCAAGTCCGAGGTGCGCCTGCGCCTGGTCCTGCACCTCGACGGGCGCGCCTACCTCGACGGGGCGATCCCCGACACCTTCCTCGTCCGGCGCGCCCGCCCGTTCATCGAGGGCACACTCTTCGGCGTCATCGACTTCCGCCTCATGCCCGACTTCGCCCTCGGGCAGGCGGTCCTGCAGGACGCCTACGTCGAGCTGCATCCGTGGCGATGGCTGCGCCTGCGCGCGGGCCGGTTCATGGTCCCCCTCGGTCTCGAGTGGCTGCAGAGCGACTCGACCATCGTCTTCGTCGAGCGATCGCTGGCGACCGACCTCGTCCCCTTCCGCGACCTGGGCGTGATGCTGACCGGCGACGTCGGCGGCGGGACCTTCAGCTACGCCCTCTGTGTCCTCAACGGCGCCCCCGACGGGGCCAACGGCCCCGACTTCGATCCGCAGTCGGACAAGGACTACCTGGCGCGCATCTTCTTGCGGCCGCTGCGGCTGACCCGCATCGGCGGGTTCTCGAACCTGGGGTTCGGCGTCGCGGCCAGCTACGGCAACGTCAAGGCCACCGCCACGTCGGCCAATCTGCCGTCCTACCGCTCGACGGGGCAGCAGACGATCTTCACCTACCTCGACGGCGCCGCGGTGCCGGGCACGGCCGCCCAGGCCGCGGGCCCGCGCTGGCGCGTCTCACCCCAGGCCTATTGGTACCTCGGTCCCGTCGGGCTGATGGCCGAATATGTCCTGTCGACGCAGCGGGTGCAGCGCCTCGACAGCGTCGCCGACCTGCAGAACCGCGCCTGGAACGTGGCGGGCTCGTTCGTCCTCACGCTGGAGCGCGCCGCCTACGAGGGCATCGTGCCCAAGCATCCGGTCGACTTTCGGCACCGGGGCTTCGGAGCGGTCGAGATCGGCATCCGCTACTCGGAGCTGCGCACCGATCCCAGGGCCTTCCCCGCCTTCGCCGACCCGACCACGTCGGTGCGCATGGCGCGCGAGCTGGCCGGCAGCGTCAACTGGTATCCGACGGATCACGTCCGCATCATGCTGTCGTTCTACCGCACCTACTTCGTCGGAGGCGCAGTGGCGGGCGATCGCCAGACCGAGACGGCGCTGATGGGACGCCTCCAGCTGAAGTTGTAACGACGAGCCGCTGCGCGCGGCGCTCAGCGCGGGACGCAGACGTGCGCGTCGCAGCGCTCGTTGCGCGGGCAGCGATTGAAGGGTCCGCACAAGCGGCGCGGCACGCACTGGCCGAGCTGACAGGCGTAGCCGACATTGCAGTCGCCGTCGCTGGCGCAGCTGTCGGGCTGGCAGTAACCGCCGACGCACTGCTGCCCGGCGCCACAACCGCCGCCGCAGTCGGATCGTGGCACGCAGACGCCGGGCGGAAAGGCGCAGCGCTCGTCGGGCGGGCAGCTCAAGCCGGGCAGCGGCACCGGGAACGGCAGGCACGCCTGGACCGGCAGGCACTGGTGCGACACGCAGGCGTCGCCCCTCGGGCAGTCACGGTCGGCGTTGCAGCTCATGCTGGGCACGCACTGGCCGGTCAGCCAGTCGCAGACGTCGCCCGCCGGGCATTGCCCGGTGCGCGTGCAGCCGCCGGGCGGCGGCCCACCGTCGACGGTGCCGCCGTCGTGGGCGACGCCGCCGTCGCTGGGGACGCCGCCGTCGACGCGAGTGCCGCCGATGCAGATACCGCCGATGCACTGCTCGCCGGTCGGACAGGCGTTGCCAGGGCCGCAGCCGATCGGCGGCGGCACGCAGATCATCGCGCCGCAGCACTGTCCGTCGACACACTGCAGGGGGGGCGGGCACATCTGCCCGTTGGGCCCGCAGCCGCTCGCGCCAAGGTCGGAGCCGCCGCGACCGCCGCGACCGAGATCGACGACGACCCCGCCGCCGTCGGTGCCGGGCACGATGGACGAGGATCCGATCTCGCCACTTCGCCCGCAGCCAAAGGTGGCGGCGACGCATAACAGAGCTACGGTCCGTGTCGCGACGCGCATCGGCTGCTCCCTTGGCAGTATCGGCAGCTCGATCATGGGGGGCCGGCCAGGCGCTGTCAAAGGCGCGCTCCGCCCACACGCGAATACATCCGGCGGTCTCCGTCGCTGGCCGGAGCGATGCCGGCGCCGGAGACCGTCTTCGTCGGAGCGGACGCTTCGGGAACCGGGAGATAATGCCGCTGACAGTCCGGCACGTCGGCTCGGCGAATCCCCGAGCAGCAGGCGGGCTTGCCCGTCGCGGAGGTCGCAGATGTCGACGGCGAGCCCGGTCTCTGCTCTCGAGATGGCCGCCACGGCGAAGAGTACCGGCAGCAGGTGCGCTGGCGCCTGCTGCCGTTCATCTGGTGATCTCGATCTCTGTACAATCCCTGTACGTCTTTTTTACACACTTCTCATCGACCCCATACACGGCCGAAACATCGCGCGGTTAGGCTTTCCGGGAGGGAGGCTGACGATGCAAACGGCGCTCGATTACGGCGTGGTGATGGTGCTGGTGCTCGCGCATCTGATCGCCGGCGCTCTCGGCCGTGACGATGAGCCCTGGTCCTCCTGATGGACGGGCTCCTCGTCTGCCACCTGTGGACACTATCGTTCGCTCCCGCTCACACCTGGCACGGATCGGAGGCCGAAGCCGGCATCCTCGACGCCCAGGGGCGCGAGCACGCCGCGACCGTGACCGCGCCGGCCCCGGGGGCTGCCTCCGCCGCGGCGGACGGAGCGCCGGGCGCGTTCACTCCGCAGCGCTGATCAGGCGTCGGGGGCCGTCGGCGCGCAGTGGGATGTCGAGGCGAAGCACGCCGCTCTCATCGCTGAAGCCGGCGCCCGGCGCCATCCGGCGCAACAGCGCCTGCATCGACCAGTTGGTCGGAAGCACGCAGAAGCGGAGGGTTTGGCTGCCGCGCTCGCTCGCCGCGGCGAGCAGGCGCCGCACCAGGAGCGACCCGAGGCCGCGCCGTTGAACCGCGTCCACGACCGTGACTGCGCCTTCGTAGACGTCGGGCTCGAGCAGCAGCCGCGCGGCGCGCGCCACGCCCAGCACGTCGTCGGGCGCTGACGGCCGCTCCCGAACGGCGACGATCGCGAAGTGATCCACCTGGTCCAGCTCGGTCAGGTAGTGCACCTCGCTGTCGAGGAGCCTGGTCTTGCGCACGAAGAACCGGTTGTAGCGACTGTCTTCGGAGAGCTGCTCGAATCCACGCTGCAGCAGGCCCTTGTCGTCGGCGCGCAAGAGCCGTACGACCGCCGTCGTGCCGTCGTGCAGCGCCACCGGCTCGCGGTAGGCGTGGTTGAACGCGAAGCGGTGGACCAGGCCCACGTCAGGCCGCCCGCTCCTGCGTGGTGGCGAGGCGCCGTTGCAGCGCCAGGCGCTTGTCGACCTCCGCGAACAGCGCCCGCTCCTCGTCGCTCTGGCACTCGAGCGGCGCCACCCCCGCCGCCGGGTCGAGCGGCGCGTACGTGAAGAACGCGCGCAGGTTCTCGATGTACTGCCCCTTGGTCGGATCCTCGGACTGTACGCTCACCAGGCTGGTCAGCGTCGGGCCGGCGGTGTGCACGACCACCGAGCGCAGGTGCACGAAGCGATCGCGCTCGACCGGCCGCAAGAAGGTCAGGCCGTGCAGGCCGGTGCAGCGAACCGGCGCACCGTCGGCGTAGGCGCGCGCCGAGAGGTTCGCCGACGCCTCGCTCCAGCGCATCAGCGTTCCGCCGTACAGGGTGCCGTGAAAGTTCAGCGCGCTCAGGCGAACCGGCTCGATCTTGTGCATGTACGAACGGCTCGGTGTGCGCGGCGCCTGCGCGTCGGTGCGCTCCCACGGCATCCGCAAGTAGCGCGGCAGCCGCGCCATCCATTCCCGCAGCAGCAGGGGCCGGTCGCGCTCCGGCACTTCGCCGTCGAGCAGCTCGACGGCGTCGGCGGTCGGCTTGCTCCCTCCGGACTGCAGCCGGCGGCGGAACTCGCGCCGCAGCTGGCCTTCACGGAAGCGCGCCTGTTCGCTCGGCGTCTCCGGCGAGAACTGCGGAACCCCGACCGCCCGGCCGCGCCGATCGAGCGGCACGAAGGTCATGTACGCCTCCAGCGTCGGACGCGGCGGGCTCGAGTGCGCGTCGTCGTGGTCCATGGTGACCGAGACACCGACGCTGTGCGCGGACGTGTAGGCGACCCGCGCGGTCATGGCGACGCGCTCGCCGGTTCGTATCGGGTCGCGCAGCTCCATGCCGTCGATCGACGCCGTGACCACCGGCCGGCCGCAGTGGCGCGACGCCGCCAGGACGCCCACGACGTCCATCCACTCGAGAATGATGCCGGCCCGCAGGATTCCCTGTTCGTCCGCCACTTCGGGCGCCACCCACTCGTCGAGGTGCACCTCGGAGCCGGCCCGCACCAGCGTCGGCAGCGGCGTATCGCGTCGATTCTGTCTCATCCCCTCATGGTGCGGCGCGGCGACGATCGCGGAGGTTGCGTCTTTGTAAGAAGTTTGTTTCTACCTACACAGAACCTATACATCCGTTGCACCAGCGGACACGGGCGACCCCAGGTGAGGCAGGCGCGCAGGATCCGCAAGACACGGGCGGTGGCGTCCGTGCTCGCCTCACCCAGCGGGGCACGACCGGCTCGTCCAGAAGGTCGCGGGCGCCGAGCCCGCCCTGCTCGAACCGCTCCCACAGGTCTGGCGTCGGCTCGGAGAGCGTCAACATGGTCGCCTCCATCGTAATGCAGCGTCCCGGACTGTCATGAGAGCATGTCCATAAAATGTACAGATTTCGTGTCGTTCGGAAGACCGCTCCCGGCGGGCGAGTGTGAACGAAAAACAAACAGAGACCCCTTGTCAAGCTGTCGAGCATCGGCACAATCGAAGGCATGGGGCGGGGGCATCACAAGATGGCGACGGTCAGCCGTCTGACCGGGTTCAGCCCGGAGCTGCTGCGGGCGTGGGAGAATCGACACGGGTTGTTGGCACCGGCGCGCGGGCCCGGCGGCCAGCGGCTCTACTCGGACCAGGACCTGGCGATCCTGCAGGGGGTTCGCGCGCTGCTCACCGAGGGGCGCTCGATCGGAGAGATCGCCGCGTTGGGCCGGCGTCAGCTCATCGAGCGGGCGAAGAGCACCACCGCCCCGCCCGTCGGCGAGGTGGTGACGTTGGCGCCCGCCGGTCGAGAGGGAGCAGGCGCGGCGACGGCCTGGCCCACCGCCGCGCGCACGGACGGCGGTGCGACACGCGCCATGCAGATCGCGGCGAAGGCGGTGTGTCGACTGTCGGCGCGGCTCGATCCGGCGCAGCTGCTCCAGCTCATCGTCGAGACGCTGGCCGTCGATTTTCAGGCGGCGCTCGCCCGCGTCTGGGTCGCGGAGCCGGGCGGGCACGTGCTCATGCTCCGCGCCAGCGCCGGGCTCTCGCGTCAGACCCTCCAGAGCTCACGGGCGCGCATCGACCTGCGTACCTATCGCTTCAAGGTCGGCGTCGTCGCCCGCAGCGGCGAGTCGTTCATCTCCAATCGCATCGTCGGCGACGCCGACTTCGATCAGCGCTGGGTGCACAAGGAGCGTCTCGCTTCTGTCGCGGTCCTGCCGCTGGTCGCGGACGAGCTGATGTGCGGCGTCCTGGCAGCGTTCTTCCGCATCTCGCTCAACGAGGATCTGACCGGCGCGCTGCGCATGTTCGCCGCGGTTGCAGCCAGCTGCCTGGCGGCACACGGCCTGAGCGGGCGCGGCGATCGCCTCTCGGCCTGACGGGCCTCCGGCAGCCACGAAGACGGCAAGAGCGTCTACCGGTAGGCTCTCATGATTCATCACCTCTGCGCGTTTGATTGAGCAAGCAGGGTCAGTGTCGCCGGTTGAGGGGCCGCGGGAGGTCGTCGGAGCCGTCTTGCCGGGACGGGCCCGCTACGCCGGCGGCCTTACCGGCCGGCGGCACGTCCGGGCCCTCGGCTCGTCGCTGGCATCGTCGCTTCGCGACGAGCGCTCCTCGACGCCCGGCAAGACGGCTCCGACGACCTCCCGCTCTATGGGCTCGTGGGAACCGTTAGCCACGCACGATTGCCGAAGCTCACGCGTCGTCGAGAGCAGCCTCTCCAGCCGCTGCGACCGTCCGGTTTCTGGACGAGCACAGAGGCTCCGCGCGCACTGCCCCGCTGGGCGAGCTCCGCAGCACCGGCAAGGGGTCTAATCGAGCACGGCGGTGCGGTGGCGAGGACTGTTTGAGCCCAGCGGGGCAGTGCGCGCGAAGCCGGACGTGGCGCTCTGGCGCGCTCTTTATGCGGCGCGGGTTTGAAAGCGGAACCCTTCGCGGGCTCGCACCGAGATGCGCTGAATCACGAGATCGGTAGGCTAGGGCGTCGCCGTCGCGACGACGGGCTTGGCGGGATCGCCGCTCGGCTTCGGCTTGGCCGGCGCGAGCACGACGTTGAGCTCGAGCACCTCGCAACCGCCGCTCTTGTCGACGTTGACCGAGACCTGGCCGAGGTCGATGAGCTCGTACTTGGCGATCACCTGTAGGAGCTCCTGTTGCAGCTGCGGCAGGTAATCGGGCGCGCCGCGCGTCACCGTGCGCTCGCGCGCGACGATGATCTGCAAGCGATCCTTGGCCACCGCCGCGCTCTTTGTCGACCGCTTGAAGTAATCGAGGAAACCCATTGTGCACCTCGCGTTTGGTCGACTAACCGAAGATGCGCTTGAGGAAGCCGCGCTTTTCCTGCTCGATGAACCGGTGCGGCCGCTCTTCGCCGAGGAAGCGGTACACCACGTCCTGGTAGGCCTGCGCCACCTCGGTCAGCTCGTCGAGGATCACCGGCGCACCCTTGTTCGAAGCCTGCAGCACCGCCTTCGACTCCGGGATGACGCCGAGGAAGGGGATCCCCAAGATCTCGAGCACGTCCCCGACCGAGAGCATCTCGCCCAGCGCCACCTGCTGCGGCGAATAGCGCGTGAGCAGCAGGTGCGTCTTGATCGGCTCGCCGCCCTGCTCGGCCCGGATGGTCTTGGCCGCCAGCAGGCCGAGCACGCGATCGGAGTCGCGCACCGACGACACTTCCGGATTGGTCACCACGATCGCCTCGTCGGCGAAGTACATCGCCATCTGCGCGCCGCGCTCGATGCCTGCCGGCGAGTCGCAGATGATGTATTCGAAGCCGAGCTGCTTGAGCTCCTCGAGCACACGGCCGACCCCCTCGGGGTCGAGCGCATCCTTGTCGCGGGTCTGCGAGGCCGGCAGCATGTAGAGGTTCTCGATCCGCTTGTCGCGGATGATCGCCTGCTGCAGCTTCGCCTCTCCCTTGATGACGTTGACGAGGTCGTAGATGACGCGACGCTCGACGCCCATGATGAGGTCGAGGTTGCGCAGCCCGACGTCGAAATCGATCGCGATGGTCTTCTTCCCGAGCAGCGCGATCCCGGTGGCGATGTTGGCGCTGGTCGTGGTTTTTCCGACACCGCCCTTGCCTGACGTGACGACGATGATCTTGGACACCGGGGGCCTCCTGTCGGTGGTGAAACTTCCCGCAGAATCCAATAAACGGCCGACGCCGGCGGCTGGCAAATTTTTGATCTACTTTTTTTTCGATCAGAGCGACGCGACGCGAACCGTGCCGTGCTCGACGAAGATCTGCGCCGGCTTGCCGCGCAGCTTGGCCGGGATGTCCTCGGCGGTCAGGAACTCGCCGCCGACGGAGACCAGCTCCGCCTCCAGGCTCTGGCAGAACACCCGCGCGTCGGTCTGGCCGTGCGCGCCGGCGAGCGCCCGCCCCATCAGGCGGCCGTAGACGTGGATGTGCCCGTCGGCGATGACCTGGGCGCCGGGGTTGACCGGCGCCATGACCACCAGGTCGGTGCGCGCCGCATAGATGACCTGGCCCCCGCGCACCGGCGAGCCGACCGTCAGCGTCGCCGGCTGCTCGAACGGAGCTGCCGCCTTGGCCGCCTCCCGGGCGGACGGTGTGGGCGCGGGCGCGGCGGGCGCGGGCGTTGGGACCGGCGCGGGCATCGGCGCGGGGCTGTTGGCGCGCGCTCCGCGGGTACGACCGAAGCCGAGCTGCACCACGGCCAGCCCGATCTCCGCGGCGAGCGCTGCCTGATCGGCGGGAAGATGGGCCACGCCGATCGGAATCAAGCGGCAGCGACGCAGCCGCTCGACCAGCCCGGGCAGCGAAAGCGCCTCCAGCTCGCCCTCGATGTCGCTCACGTCGATGACGATGGGCGCGTTCAAGAACATCTGCGGCGCCGGCTCGACGCGCGCGCGGAGCTCCTCCTCGATGCGGTCGAGCTCCGTCGAGCGGAGGCACAGCACCGTCACCGGCGCGATCGTTCCCTTGACCTCGAACGCGGGTCCGCTCGTGATCTTCTGCGCAGAAAGCAGGGCCATGGTTGTCCATGTTCGCCCTTCCCGCCGCGCACGCAACTTTCCGCGTCCGGCCGAGACCTCGGCCGCCCATCCGCCGAGCTCGCGCCCGCTCGGCGGGCGGATCCGATTCGGGTAGTCAAGCGGCGTTCGGGCGCTACATTGTGCTCGTGGGCCTGCAGTTTCCCCAGCTGACCATGCTTCCGCTGGAGCGTTACTCGACGCTGCTGGGCGCCGAGAGCATGGAGCGCGTCGCCGCCCGGGTCGCGAGCCTACGCGCGCGTCTGAGCGGTCGTGTGGTCTGGAACGTCAGCTCGACCGCCGTGAGCGGCGGCGTCGCCGAGATGGTGCGTTCGCTGCTCGCCTACGCGCGCGGCGCGGGCGTCGACGCCCGTTGGGCCGTGATCCAGGGGACGCCCGAGTTCTTCCGCATCACCAAGCGGCTGCACAACGCCATCCACGGCAGCATCGGTGACGGCTCGCCGATCGGCGAGCCCGAGCGGCGGCTCTTCGAGCGTGTGGACGCGGAGAACGCCGCGGCGCTGGCGCCGATGGTGCGGCCGCGCGACGTCGTCATCGTGCACGATCCGCAGCCGGCCGGCATGGTGCCGGCGCTGCTCGAGCGCGGAGCCTATGTGGCCTGGCGCTGTCACATCGGCCAGGACGAGGTAAACGAAGAGGTCGAGCGCGGCTGGCGCTTCCTGGCGCCCTACCTCCGCGGCGCGAACGCCTACGTCTTCTCGCGCGCCGCCTACGTGCCGGTGAAGCACCTCGACGCCAGCCGCGCCCTGGTGATCCCGCCGGCGATCGATCCGTTCTCGGCGAAGAATCAAATGCTCGACGAGCGCTGCGTACGGGCGATCCTGAAGCAGGCCGGGCTCATCGAGAGCACCGCCCCCCGCGGACTGTGCACGTTCGTGCGCGAGGACGGCACGCCCGGCCGCGTCGACCGCACCGCCGACGTGGTGCGGCACGGGGCGCCGCCGCCGGAGACGGCGCCGCTGGTGGTGCAGGTGTCGCGCTGGGATCGGCTCAAGGATCCGCTCGGCGTGCTCGCAGGCTTCGCGCGCCTGGATACGGCGCGGGTGCGCGAAGCCCACCTGGTGCTCGCGGGGCCGAGCGCCAGCGGGGTCAGCGACGATCCCGAGGGCGCCAGCGTGCTCGCCGCCGTCATCGCGGCGTGGCGCGAGCTGCCCGACGGCCTGCGCCGGCGCGTGCAGCTCGCGTCGCTGCCGACCATCGACGTCGACGAGAACGCGGCCATGGTCAATGCGCTGCAGCGCCACGCCACGCTGATCGTGCAGAAGAGCCTACACGAAGGCTTCGGCCTCACCGTGACCGAGGCGATGTGGAAGGCGCGCCCCGTCGTCGCCAGCGCGGTCGGCGGCATCCAGGATCAGATCGAGGACGGGGCGCAGGGCCTGCTGCTCCATGATCCGACCGACCTCGACGCGTTCGCGGCCGCGATCGCGCGCCTGCTCGACAACCCCGAGGAGGCGCGGCGCATGGGCGAGCGCGGCCACGCGCGCGTCCTCGAGCGCTACCTCGGCCTCGATTCGCTCTTGCGCTACGGCTCTTTGATCGAATGGTTCGACGAGGGCGGTGCCCGCGCCCCCCAGGGGGACCTCTCCGGCAGCCCCCTCACGGGATGGTGAGGAGCGAACAGGCGAACCCGGCGCGGAGTCGAACGCCAGCCCGGCAGCGGATCACTGGCAGCTGAGCGTGGCGGTGCTCTGCTGGCCGTTGGTCGACACCGTCACGGTCGCCGTCCCGTTGTAGGTCGTCGTCACCGTCCCACCCGTCTGCGGATCGACCAGCGTAACGGTGCCGCTGCGCGGGCAGCCATCCCGACAGACGCTGAACGACTTGAAGGTGGTCCGCTGCACGTTTCCCGTGCCGCTGGCGACGGTGCCGTCGATCGATGCGCAGGTATCGCCGGTCATCCAGGCGATCGTGTATTGCCCCTGACGCGCGACCGAGGTGCCGTTGGGCCCGGTACCACCGCCGTTGGTCGTGACCGTCAACGTCCGTGAGGTGCCGCTGCCCGCCAACAGCGCCTGGGCGCTGATCGTGAGGCTGGCGCGACCCGACTGCAGGTTGCTCGAGGCTGCGATCTGGACGCCGCTGGCCACCTGCGTGAACGTGAACACGACCGTCCCGCTCGCGCTGGTGAGACCGAACGGGCCGGCGCAGCCATTGAGCTGCAGCGTCAGCACGTTCCCGGCGGCGCTGCTGCTGGCGCAGGTCGACGGCGTGAAGAAGGTCGTGACGTTCTTGGCCGCCGTGGCCGCCGCCGCGTTCACGTCGACGATGACGGTGGGATCAATCGAATACCCGGTGGCCCACACGATCCCGCCTTCCCAGGCGACCGCCTCGGCGTCATCCACCACCACGACTCCGCTCGGCGTGACGATCACGGCCGAGGTGGTTCCCGAGTCGCATCCGCCGAGCATCGCCACGCCCATCAATATTCCCGCCGCAAGCTTGTGCATGAGGTTCCTCCTCCTGTGAGGTGACCTCCGTTCGTCTTGCAAGCGGGGCTCCAGCCGCCGAAGGGGCGGTTTCTCCGTCGTCGAAGAAAGAACGAGACAAGGTCGGCGCGGCTTCGGCGAATCGATTACCCCCAGATGCAACGCAGCGGTCCTCGAGCGGGGAACGGGCGCGCTCTCGGGCGCGACAGCGGTCGACATTAGATGGAGGCCGGCACGCGGCGCGTGCCAACCCTCGCGAAAGTGCGGATCGGGGTGCTTGCTCTCGAGCGTTGCGACTGCAGCCTTGCGGGATCGGATCGAGTCGACACACGCCGCGCTACATCGTCGTGCGCGGCGCCTCGGCGACGGCGGAAGGATAGCGATTGACCACCTCCCCCACGACCTTGGCGATCTTCTGCGTGTTGGGCGAGTTCGGATGATTCACCACGCCCGAGGCGGTGCCCCGCCAGAACACCTGCTTCGTCTGCGGATCGATGAAGTCGACGATCAAGGTCCCCTGCGTGTACTGCGTCACCTCGCCGCCGGGCCAGCCGTAGAATCCATATCCGAAGTTGTCGACGTCCAGCTGCTGCTGCTCCTTCACGTGATGCGCCACGAGGAAGTCCGGCGTCTGCCCCGGGGCCGCCTCCGTCAAGCCCTTGGCGGCGAGACTGTCCTTCAGCGACGAGTTGATCGCCTGATCTGCGATCGTCTCCGGCTGATTCGCCTTGGGTGACGTGTAGAACGAATAGGTCCGGTACTTGGCCAGGTCCGCGTTCGACGCCGTCGACGAGCGAATCGTGGCACCACATCCGGCGGCGACCAGCATCAACATCGCCACCTTGAAGATCATCCCTGCTCGCATGGCACTGCCCTCCTCCTCTGTTCACCCGGAACGGTTGCATGCGCGGCGCCACCGACATGTGCCAGTCGCCGCGAACGCGGTCGCGCCGCGCCGCCGGTCGTTAGAACGTTCTCGACCACGCCCGGGTCGCCCGATAACCACTCCATGTTCCTTCGTGCGATCTGCACCCTGCTCGTGAGCGCCGCCTTCACGCCCGCCGGCGCCTGGGCCGATGGCCCCGGGTTAGATGCACGCGCCAACCGAACGGGGCGCGACTCGTACGTCGCGGCCGCGATCGCGCAAACGGCGAGCTTCCAGGCCAGCATCTTCCGCTGGTGGGCGATCCGCCTGACCGGCGCCGGCGGGCTTACGGCGGCTTCAACGCCCAGTCGGCGCTGGCGCTGGGTGCGACCATCCCGCTCGACGTCATCCGATACCACGGCGCTCCTCGGAAATGCCGTCGTGCGCTTCCATTGGAACTGAAGCGCGATGCATTCGATCAACGTCGCGCTCTTCGTCTTCGCCTGCACGTTCGCCGGCGCGCTGCTGGCCATGATGGTGGGGCCGCACCTGCCGTCGGCACACGTGAGCGAGCAGACGCAGAAGGTGGTCAGGCTGGGCATGGGAATGATCGTGACCCTGTCGGGTCTGGTGCTGGGGCTCCTGGTCTCGACGGCGAAGGGCGCCTTCGACACGACGGACTCGGAGGTCAAGGAGATCTCCGCCAAGCTGATGATCCTCGACCACGTGCTGGCGCGCTACGGGCCGGAGGCGACGCCGGCGCGCGCGCACCTGCGCGACTACGTCGCCCAGAAGATCGAGCAGATCTGGTCGAAAAAGCCCGCGGCCGATGGGCACCCGTCCGAGGCGTCGTCAGAGACCCTGGAGCGAGCGCTCGACGAGGTGGGCGACCTGGCGCCGACTACGGAGCTGCAGCGCCGGCTCAAGGGCAGGGCCCTGGCGCTGACCGGCGAGATCGCGCAGGCCCGATGGCTCCTGGTGGAGCAGAACCTGGGCAGCGTCATCCCCATGCCGTTTCTCGCCATCGTCGTCTTCTGGCTGACCATCCTCTTCGTCAGCTTCGGCCTCTTCGCCCCGCGCAATGCGACCGCCATCGCCGCCATGTTCGTCTGCGCGCTGTCGGTGGCGACGGCGCTGTTCCTGGTGCTGGAGCTCAGCCGCCCGCTCGGCGGGATGATCGAGATCTCGGGCGCGGCGGTGCGCAACGCGCTGGCGCACATGGGCGGCGGCTAGAGCCGATCAGACTCCAGGCTCCGCGGCCATCGAAGAGCGTATCCGTCGTCTCCGTGTGCCCGCCGTCATCACGCTGCATCCGCGATGCCTGCCGCGACGCTGCATCGGCGATGCCTGCCGCGCAGCGCTTTCGCGCCGCGTCCCCCCGCCTACCCTCTCGATCAAGGAAGCCACATGGAACGCCCCCCTTTGAGCGATGCACCGGGCCGAGACCAGCGCGCCGCCGCCGCGCCGGTCGCCTGGGATCTCGCCGATCCGCGCCTTTACACCAACCGCGAGCTCTCCTGGCTCGACTTCAACGATCGCGTGCTCGCCGAGGCCTTCGACGAGCGCACGCCACTCCTCGAGCGGGTCCGCTTCCTCGCCATAGCCGCCAACAACCTCGACGAGTTCTTCATGATCCGCGTCTCCGGGCTCATGCAGCAGCTGCGCACCGGCGTCGCCACCCGCACGCCCGACGGCCTGAGCGTGCGCGATCAGTTGGCGGCCATCGACGCGCGCACCCGGCGCATGCTGGGCGAGCTCACCCGCTGTGCGCAGGAGCGGTTGCGCCCGCTGTTGCGCGACCAGCGCCTGCGCATCGTCACCTGGGGCGAGCTCGACGATGCGGCCCGCCAAAAGCTGTCGGCGCCGTTCCGCACCCAGATCTTCCCCGTGCTGACGCCGCTGGCCGTCGATCCGGCGCACCCGTTCCCCTTCATCTCCAACCTCAGCCTCAACCTCGCCGTCGAGCTGCGCGACCCCCAGAGCGCCCAGCTGCGCTTCGCGCGCGTCAAGGTGCCGACGCAGCTGCTGTCGCGATTCGTCGCCCTGCCCGGCCAGGACGCGTTCCTGCCGCTCGAGCAGCTGGTGGCGGCGCACCTCGACATGCTCTTCCCGGGCCTGGAGATCGTGGGCTGCCACGCCTTTCGCGTGATTCGCGACGCCGACCTGGAGCTCGAAGAGGACGACGCCGAAGACCTGGTCGAGGAGCTGGAGAATGCGCTGCGCGAGCGGCGCTTCCGCTCGGTGGTGTCGCTGGTGGTCTCGCCCGACATGCCGCCCTACCTGCGCCGGCTGCTCGCCACCGAGCTCGACTTCGACCTCGGCAGCGTGATCGAGATGCCCGGCCTGCTCGGGCTGGCGGAGCTGGCCGACCTCATCGATCACGCCCATCGTCCCGAGCTGCGATTTTCTCCCTGGACCCCGCGCACCCCACAGCGGCTCCGCGCCAGCGACGGCGAGCCGGTCGATCCGTTCGCGGTCCTCCGGCGCGGTGATCTGCTGATCCACCTGCCGTACGACTCGTTCGCAGACTCGGTCGAAGCGCTCATCCGCGCCGCCGTCGACGATCCGGCGGTGCTCGCCATCAAGCAGACGCTCTATCGGACCACCGAGAACTCGTCGATCATGGCCAACCTGGTGCGCGCCGCCGAAGCCGGCAAGCAGGTGGTGGTGGTGGTCGAGATCAAGGCGCGCTTCGACGAGCAGCGCAACATCGAATGGGCGCGCCGCCTCGAGGACGCCGGCGCCCACGTGGTCTACGGCCTCATCGGCCTCAAGACCCACGCCAAGGCGGTGCTGGTGGTGCGCCGCGAGGGCGACGCGATCCGTCGCTACGTCCACATCGGCACCGGCAACTACAACGGCACCACCGCCCGGCTGTACGAAGACTTCGGCCTGCTCTCCTGCGCGCCGGAGCTGGGTCAGGACGTGAGCGAGCTGTTCAACCTCATGACCGGCTACTCGCGGCAGCGCGAGTTCCAGCTCCTGTGTGTCGCGCCGTACGGGCTGCGGGACGTCCTTCTGGGCCGCATCGCGCGCGAGGCCGCTCACGCCCGCGCCGGCCGACCCGCGCGCATCGTGATGAAGATGAACAGCCTCGTCGACGCACGCATGATCGCCGCGCTGTACGAGGCCTCGCAAGCGGGCGTCCAGATCGACCTCATCGTGCGCGGGATCTGCTGTCTCAAGCCGGGGCTGCCGGGGGTCAGCGAGCACATCGCCGTCCGTTCGCTCATCGGACGCTTCCTCGAGCACTCGCGGATCTATCACTTCGCCAATGACGGCCGGCCGGAGTATCTGATCGGATCGGCCGACCTGATGCCGCGAAACCTCGACCGCCGCGTCGAGGCGACGGTGCCGGTGGTAGACCCCGCGCTCCAGGCGCAGCTGTGGCACGTGCTCGAGCTCTGTCTCGACGACGATCGGCAGGCCTGGGAGCTGCGCGGCACCGACTGGAGCCCGGTCCCGGAGCGGCCGGATCGGGCGCGGCAAGCGACGCAAGAGCGGCTGATGCAGGAGGCGGTGGACCGTCGCCAACCCTGATCCGGGAGAGCCCGAACCCAGACCGAGGGCTACCGGGAGCTTCCTCTAGCGATTACAATGAGGAGGCATGCAGGAGACCTCGACTGCACGAGTGGCGCTGCACGATGACGGGATCGTCATCGCTCGCATCCACGAGGGCGCGGACCAGTCGCTGGACGATGCGCGCGCCAACCTGGCGGCGTCGATCGCCGCGACGGGCGGGGTGCGCTGCCCGCTGCTGGTCGACATCTCGCGCTGCCGACCGCTCGAGCCCGAGGTGCGCCACTACTACACCGGCAAGCTGCTCACCGACGCCTTCAGCGCGCTCGCCCTCCTCATCGAGGCCACGCCGTTCGGCCGCATGATGGGCAACGTCTACCTGCGCGTCGCCCGGCCGGGCGTGCCGACGCGGCTGTTCAGCGACGAGGTCGCGGCGCTCGGCTGGCTGCGAGGTCATCGCCGTTGAGCGATCCCGTCCCCAGCGACGACGTCCGCGTGGCGCGACTGATCGAGTCGCTCGAGCAACTGGCCGGCGGCGACCTCGGCCACGCCATCGCCATCTCGCCGGCGCACGACATGCTCGACGCCATCGCCTTCGGCATCAACGTGCTGGTGGGCGAGCTGCGCTACGCCGCCGACGACCTGCGCCGCGCCCGGGACGAGGCCCAGAGCGCCAATCTGGCCAAGACCGCCTTTCTGCGCAACGTGAGCCACGAGATCCGCACGCCGCTGTCGGCCGTGCTGGCGCTGACCGAGCTTTTGGGCCAGCCCGATCTCGATCCGGCGCGGCGCGACGATCTGGTCCAGCGCATCCATTCGAACGCGCGCGCCCTGCATACGCTGGTCGACGAGCTGCTCGATCTGTCCAGGGTAGAGGCGGGCAAGCTGCCGTTCGAGATCGCGTCCATGGCGCCGCTCGAGGTCGCCACCGAGGTGGTGCACGCGCTCGATGCCGGAGCACAGGGCAGGGACGTGCGCTGCATCGTCGAGGCGGCGGCGGACACGCCGGCGCAGATCTACAGCGACGCGCGGCGGGTACGACAGATCCTGATGAACGTGATCGGCAACGCGCTCAAGTTCACCGAGCGGGGCGAGATTCGTGTCCGCCTGGCGCCCGCCGGTGCGACCAGCCTGAGCATCGACGTCAGCGACACCGGCATCGGCCTGTCGGCCGAGCAGCAGCGGACCCTGTTCGTCCCCTTTCAGCAGGCCGACCCCGCGATCGCGCGCACCTACGGCGGCAGCGGCCTCGGGCTGGTGCTCTCCAAGCGGTTCGCGCAGGAGCTCGGCGGCGACGTGCTGGTGGCGGCGAGCGTGCCCGGCGTCGGCTCGACCATCCGCATCACCCTGCGCACCGATCTGGACGGCGCCGAGCGCGCGAGCACGCCGCCCGCGCCGCCGCCGCCGCCGCGATTGCCGTCGCGGCCGCTGGCCGGCCGGCGCGTGCTGCTCGCCGAGGACACCGCGGACATCCGCCTGGCGCTCGCCGAGCTGCTGGAGTTCGCCGGCGCCACGGTGGTGCAGGCGGCGGACGGCGAAGAGGCAGTCCGGGCGGTGCTCTCCGGCCCGTTCGACGCCGTGCTCATGGACGTGCGCATGCCCGTCCTCGACGGCCTGCAGGCGACGCGCCTGCTACGCGAGCGCGGCTCGCGTGTGCCGATCGTCGCACTCACGGCCGATGCGATGAAGGAGCACCGCGCCGAGTGCCTCGCCGCCGGCTACGACGACTACATCGCCAAGCCCGCTGACTATGCGGACCTGGTGGAGACCGTGCTCCGCGTCAGTCAAGCCGCCAGCGCGTCCACCGCGTAGAGTCCCCCGCTCGACCCGAAGTCGAGCGTGCAATGCACTGTAGCATTGGGGTACAATATGCAGAGGAGTGGACTGCCCGGACCACGAGGAGCTCGAAGCGTATCGCGCTGGCCGCCTGCCCTCGTTGCGCTCCGCCGAAATCGTCCGCCACCTGGCCAGCTGTGACCGCTGCGGCACCCAGCCGTCCCGACCGCGCGGGCGTGACACGTCGCCGACCCAGCAGACGCCCGACCTGAGCGGCTCGGCCGGCGCCCATCGTCCGTTTGCCATCGGGCGGACCGTCGGCCGCTATCTCGTCCTCGATGTGCTCGGCGAAGGCGGCATGGCGACCGTCTACGCCGCCTACGACTCGAAGCTCGATCGCAAGGTCGCGCTCAAGGTCCTGCGCGGAGCGGTCATGGGCACGCGCCGCCAGCGCCTGCTCCGCGAGGCGCAGGCGATGGCGCGCCTGCCTCATCCGAACGTGGTCCCCGTCTACGACGTCGGCGACGAAGGCGGGCAGGTGTTCATCGCCATGGGGCTCGTCGAGGGCACGACGGTGGCCCAGTGGCTCAAGGACAAGCGGCCGAGCCGACGCGAGATCGTCGCCGCCTTCCTCGATGCCGGGCGCGGGCTCGCCGCCGCACACGCGATCGGCCTCGTTCATCGCGACGTCAAGCCGACCAACCTGCTCGTCGGCGGGGATGGTCGGGTGCAGGTGACCGACTTCGGGCTGGTCGCCCTCGAGGGTCGCAGCGAGCCCGCGGCGACCGACCTGCCCCCGGCGGCGGCGCCCTCGAGCCATCCGCTGTCGACGCCGCTGACCGAAGACGGAACGGTCATGGGCACGCCGGCCTTCATGGCGCCCGAGCAGTTCGACGGCCAGGCGGACGCGCGCTCCGATCAGTTCAGCTTCTGCGTGTCGCTCTACTGGGCGCTTTTGGGGCAGCTGCCGTTCGAGTCGCGCGGCGCCGGCTCGCTCCCGCCGCCGCGGGAGCCGCCGCCGCGCGTTCATCTGCCCCGCTTCCTGCGTCGCATTCTGTGGCGCGGGATGAGCGAGCGTCCGAGCGATCGCTACCCGACGATGCGGGCGCTGCTCGCCGACCTCGCCGCAGATCCGATGCGCCGCACCCGGCGCACGCTGGTGGCCGCCGGGCTCGTGGCGGCCGCGGTCGCCGCGGTGGTCGGCGGGCGCACGCTGCAGCGGCGGCAATCCCTGCTGTGCGCTGGTGCCGAGGCCGCGCTCGCCGGCGTGTGGGATCCGCCGCGGCGAAACGCGGTCGCCGCCGCGTTCGACAAGACCGCCAAGCCCTACGCCGCCGACGTGTTCGGCCGGGTGGCCGAGAGCCTCGACGACTACGCGAACGCCTGGGCCGCGATGCGCACCGACGCCTGCCGCGCCACGCGCGTGCGCGGCGAGCAGTCCGAGGAGCTGCTCGACCTGAGGATGCAATGCCTCGACCACCGGCGCGAGGAGCTGAAGGAGCTGGTCGACCTGTTCCTCCATCCCGACAACGATCTGCTGGGGCGGGCGGTGCAAGCGGCGCAGTCACTGACGCCGCTCGAACGCTGCGCCAACGTCGCCGCGCTCAAGGCGCCCATCCCGCCGCCGCTGGGCCAGCGTCGGCGCATCGAGGAGCTCGGGCGGGCGGTCGCGCGCGTGCACGCGCTCGCGGTGGCCGGCCGGTGGGTCGACGGTCTGGCGGCCGCCAAGCCGCTGGTCGCCGAGGTGCGCAGCGTCGGCTACCGCCCGCTGGAGGCGGAAGCGCTGTACGAGCTCGGCTATCTCTACAGCCGCAACTACGACGACCACGGCGCCGAAGCGGCCTTTCGCCAGGCCATCGCCGCCGCCACCGAGAGCCGGCACGACTCGGTGGCCGCGCAATCCACCATCGAGCTGATCCAGACGCTCGGCACCGGAGAGCAGCGCTTTGCCGAGGCGGCGTCGTGGGCCGACCTGGCGTTCGCGTGGCTTCGTCGCTACGGCGGCGACCCGCTCGAGGAGGCCAAGCTGCACGCGATCCTCGGCGCGCTCTACGAAGAGATGACGCGGTTCGGCGACGCCCGCGAGCAACATCGGCTGGCGCTGACGCTACGCGAAAAGCTCTTGGGGCCGAACAGCCTGGAGGTCGCCTTCACGCTCATCGATCTGGCGGCGGTCGAGAATCTGGTCGGTCACTTCGACGAGGCGGAGCAGTTGGCGCGCCGCGCCTGGGCGATCCAGGAGCGGGTGGCGCCGCACCATCCCGGATCGGCGCTGACGATGAACGCGCTGGGAGACATCCTGTATGGCGAGGGCAAGTACGAAGAGGCGCTGTCGTGGTATCGGCGCGCGCTGTCGACCGCCGAGCGCGATCTCGGCGCCGATCACTACTTCGTCGCCATCAGCGTCATGCACATCGGCGTCGTCGACGTACGCCTCGGCAGCTTTTCCGAGGCGCAGCAGATGCTCGAGCGCGGCCTGGCGCTGCAGCAGAAGATCTGGGGCGACAAGCACGAGCAGGTGGCGTCGGCATGGGCGGCGCTCGGCGGGCTCGACCTGCAGCGGGGCAACGCGGCGCGCGCGCGCGAGCGCTACCAGCGCGCCGTGGACATCTGGAGCGCGACGCTCGGCGAGCACCATCCGGATCGCGCCGGCGGCCTCGTCGGGCTGGGATCGTCGCTGGTCGCCCTGTCGCGGTATGCCGAGGCGCGGCCGCTGTTGGAGCAGGCGCTGGCCACCGAGGGCGGGCCGATGGCGCAGCGCGCCGACGGCGAGTCGGCGCTGGCCCGCGCGACCTGCGCCACCGGGGGAGACGCGCGCGTCGCGCATCGCCTCATGAGTGAGGCGGCGGCGATCTACACGCGCCTGGGCGGCGTGGAGGCCGAGCGCGGGCGAGCGGCCATGGCGTGGATGCAGTCGCACTGTCGCCGCTGACGGACGCCGGACGCCAGGCGATTGCCGCGCCCGCCGTGGTATAGCCACGACGATGAAACGCGGACCCAAGATCCTGCTCGGCTCCCTCTTCGTGTTCGGCGCCATGCAGTTGGTCACCTGCGAGCGCACCAACCCGCCGGTGACCGGGAGCCTGCAGACGCCTCCCGAGGTGGAGGCGATCCTGCGCCGCGCCTGCTACGACTGCCACTCCAACGAAACGGTGTGGCCGTGGTACAGCCACCTGGCGCCGGTCTCGTGGCTGCTCCACCGCGACGTCGTCGAGGGGCGGCGGCACGTCAACTTCTCCGAATGGAACACGGTCCCCGCCGACAAGCGCGCGCGGCGGATCAAGAACGTCGCCCAGCAGGCCAAGCAGGGCGACATGCCGCCCTGGTTCTACCTGCCGATGCACCCCAAGGCCCACCTCAGCGACGAGGACCGGGCCGTGCTGCAGCGCTGGGCCGACGCCAGCGGCTGAGCGCCGATCCCGGGCGCGGAGATTGCGCGCCCCACGTCAGCCCAGAAAGTCCACGTCCACGCGGTGTCGCCGCGGGTTCGCCGGGTCGACGAGGACACCGATCTCGCTCCGGCGGCCGATCTTGCGGGTCGGATCCTTCCAGATGGCGTCGCTCACAAACGTGTGGATGCGCCCGTCGGCGGGATCGGTCCACTCGGCGCGCAATCGCCACGGCGTCTCGCCCTGGAACGTGATCTTGCTGCGCTCCGCGCCCAGCAGTCTGGCGGTGATGCGCGTGCCGTGCTCGCGCAGCCAGGCATCGACGCGGCGCCGCTGCCAGATGCGAACCAGAAACCAGAAGCCGAAAGTCGAGAAGACGGCGCCGACGATGGTGAACATGAGCGGCACCATCAGCCGCCGCCACAGCTGATCGATCCGGGCGCGGGAGGGGTCGGCGGGATCGTAGAGCACCGGCACCTCGTCGCCGACACGGCCGGTCTCGAAGTTGGCGCACAACCCGTCACGGAACACGACGACGTCGCCGCGCGCCGGCACGAAGCGCACGTCCGGGCAGACGTCGTCCCTGTGTTCGCCAGAGCCGGCCTCCAGCGAAACGATCCTGCCGGTGGTGTGTTGCCCCGTCACTGCGAGCGCGCGGTCGTGGGCCGCCATCACCACACCCACGACCAGAAACAGGCTGCCCATGAGCGCGGAAGTGACGAAGAGCCACCACATGCGGACCATCCCGCTACCCTACCGCAGGGGGGAGCTCGTCGGCTGCGGCGTGGCGCACACTCGCCCCCGTTCCGCCGCCGCGGGCGCGGCCGCCGCCCGAGCCGCCCTCCCCGCTGACGACACCGGCCGGTTCTTCCAGATCTGCGGCCCCATCACCAACAGGTAGACCAGCGGAACCGTCACCAGCGTCGCGCTCGGCGGTAGTCGTATCGGCCCGCCGGCCGCCATTCCGGTGAACAGGTGGACGAACAGGCCGACGCTGGTGGCGACGACCACCAGCGCCACGTGGGTCGAGGCCCAGAAGACGACGTTGTTGCCGGTGCGCGGATCCTGGTGCGCCCCGCGCAACAGCCGCCGCGCCTGCCACAGCGACAGCGGGAAGGTGAGCGCGATGGCGCCGGCCACGCTCCCCGGCATCCCGAGCATGACGAGCAGCGGCAGTGAGCCGTACGCGATCGCCTGTCCCACCGCGTACGCCTGCGTGGCGCGGCGCGGACCCAACGCCAGCACCAGCGTGCGCTTGCCGACCAGGCGATCGCCGTCGTAGTCGAGCAGGTTCATCACCATCATGCGCACCAGCTGCAGCACGAAGCTGGGGAACAGCACCAGCGCCAGCGCCGGATCGAGGCGCCCCGCCTGCAGCCGGAACGCCAGCGCCGGACAGAGCACGTGCAGCACCGTGGCCACCGAGAGCTCCCCGAGGCCGCGATAGTTGAGCTGCATCGGCGGCGCCGTGTAGAACCACGCCAGCGCCACCGTCGAGAGCGCCAGCCACTGCGCGGCGTGGCTCGGCATGCCGATGGCCAGCGCCAGCGCCAGGAACATCAGCACGAAGGCCGTCCCCAGGCTCACCGACGGCGAGAGCAGCCCGTCGACGAGCACGCGGCTGCCGCCGGTCCACGCGGTCGGCGCCGGGTTGGCGCGATCGGCCTCGAAGTCGAAGTACTCGTTGCAGTAGTGCGTCATCAGGTGCACGCAGGAGATGAACAGCTGGCCGCGGAGGTAGAGATCGAAGCGGAGCGTCGCGCCGCAAAAGGCGGCCAGCGTGGCGCCCAGGCCGTACAAGAGCGCGCTGTAGAGGAGGAACTTGGGCCGGCCGAGGCGCACCCAGGCGCGCACCCGCGCCAGCGTCGTCGTCGCCGGTGCGCCCGACAAGCCCACGGCCTGCCCGAGTGGGGGCGCGGCCGCGCTGATTCCGAGAGATTCCGACATCGCGCCTTCTCCTTGAAGGGGGAGCCGACCGTCGCGACCGGCCCCTGACACGATGCGTCAGTACCACGGAAATTAAATTGTGTTCAATTGTATTGTGAGCGATTCACACTTTTTCGGCCACGGCCTCGACCAGCGAGACGGTCGGCGAGGGAAAGATGCGGGTCAGGCGGAAGCCGGCCTGCTGCAACAGCTGCTTCAGCTCCTGCCGGCCCCGCTCGCGGCCCTCGCTGCACACCGTCATCATCTGGACGTCGGAGAGCGCGCCCAGCCCGGCGCTGTCGTTGCGCTCGGTGAGCCACTCGACGAGCAGCAGCCGCTGCCCGGGCTGCATGGCCCGCCGCACGACGCCCAGGATGTGCAGCGAGCGCGCGTCGTCCCAGTCGTGCAGGATGTTCTTGAGCAGGTAGGCGTCGGCGCCCGCGGGCACCGACTCGAAGAAGCTGCCGGCGACCAGCTGGACACGATCGGCGAGCCCGCGTCGCTCGAAGAGCAGGCGCGCCGACTCTATCACGCCCGGCGCGTCGCACAGGACGCCGCGCAGCCGCGGATGTCGGACCAGCAGCTCCGACAGGAGCGTGCCGCGACCGCCGCCGACGTCGCAGATCCGTCGCAGCTCGGCGAATGGGTAGAGCGACGCGATCAGCGGGGCATCGGCGACGGTGCGACCCATCATGAACTGCGCAAACGTCTCGCGCTCGTCGGAGTGAGCGTCGAACCAGGCCCACACGCTCATGCCGTAGACGCGCTCGAACGCGTTGCGCCCGGTGCGCACCGTCTCCTCCAGGTCGTTCCAGGCGGCCACGTTCGCGGCGGAGCCGAGATAGACGGCGGCGTCACGCAAGCGGCCGAGCCGCCCCTGGGCGAGCGCGGCCGACAGGCGATTGTTCTCGAAGCGACCGTCGGCGCGCAGCCGGAAGACGCCCAGGTGGGCCAGCGCGCGCAGCGTCCGGTGCAGCGCATCGGCGTCGAGATCGGTGCTCGCCGCCAGCTCTTCGGCGGAGCGCGGCGCATCGGCCAGGTGATCGGCGATGCGGTGCTTGGCGACCACGTAGAGCAGCTTGGTGGGGGCGATGCCGACGGCGAGCTCGAACAGGCGCACCTCCGGCGGGACGATGGCGTCGGCCAGCGCCAGCAGCGCCTTGCGCAGCGCCAGCACCGTCTTGATGACCGGGCCGGGCGGCGCCGCCGGGTAGGGCGCGGGCGAGAGCTGATCGACGGCCGCGTTCATGAGGCCGCTATAACACCCGGCACGCATTGCGTGCAACTCAGTTGTTTAAAATCAATCTGGAGCGCCGGCTCCGAAGATCAGGGTGCGACCGGCTCCGCGACCATCCGCGACAGCAGCACGAGCAGCTCGCGCAGCGAGCCGCGCAGCTCCTTGAACTCGCGCAGCGGCATGCCCAGCCGGCAGAACAGCTCGCGGGGGACGCGGGCGGCGCGACGCTCCAGGGCGCGCCCGGCCCGCGTGAGGAAGTTCTCGACGGTGCGCTCGTCCTCCTGGCTGCGCACGCGCCGCACCAGCCCGGCGGCATCGAGGCGCTTGAGCAGCGGCGTCAGGGTGCCCGAGTCGAGGTAGAGCCGCTCGCCGATCTCGTGCACGCTCGAACCGTCCCGCTCCCACAAGACCATCAGCACCAGGTACTGCGGGTAGGTCAGGCCGAGCTGCTCGAGCAGCGGCGTGTAGGCCTGAACGACCAGGCGCGAAGCGGCGTAGAGCGGGAAGCAGAGCTGGTCGTCGAGGCGAGGACCCTGCGCACGCGGTGCGCTCCCCGGGGCGGGTGCAGGCGATCGCTTCTGGGTGGCGATGGGAAACCTCCGAATGAGAGAGGTCACGATATCACGCGCCCGGGCCCGGCGCGCGTCGCGCGCCGGCGGCCCGGGTGGAGCGCGCAGGTCGCGATCGCAACGGCGCGCCAGCAGTGACGGCGAGCGGCGCGACTCCGAATACCGGGGGCCATCTGGTCGAGCGACGGCAAGCTGCTGCTCGTCTCCGAGGCCACGTGGGAGGCCAAGCAGAACCTGTTCACCGGGTCGGACGACGATCGGAAGTATTGCTTCCGGCTGTCGACGTTTGCGCCGGACGGGCACAAGGTCCACGACGTGATGCCGTTCGTGCCCAACTTCATCCCCGGCGACGACACCTCGATCGCGGACATGTCCACGCCCGCCTATATGATCGTGCACTCGCAGGACTCGACCGGGCTGTTCCAGGTCCATCGCGTCGCCCTGGACGGCACGCGCAAGCTGCTGACGAGCGCGGCGTGCGGCGCTCCGCACGTTACGCCGTCGCCCGACGGGACGAAGATGGCGCTGGTCCAGTCGCTGGAGGACTGCAGCGGACCGACCGGGCCGGCCAACGGCTCCTCGTTCAAGGTCTCCTTCTTCGACGCCGCCGGAAAGGCCATCGGCAGCCCGGCTACGGTCGCTTTCGCCGGCTTCGGGGTCGGGACCTGGACGCCGGCGGGCGACTTCGTCATGACCGACGACACGACGGCTCTGCGGATCGCGAGCGACGGGACGACCGCGGCGGCGCCGATTCCGCACTGCACCGAGCCGGCGACCACGTCGAGCGACGTGGCGCGGGACGGCAGCATCGCCGGCTTCGACGCCAACGGAAACCCGGCCGTCGTCGGCAAGGATCCGACGCGCGCCTTCGGCTGCCAGTAGGCGGCATCCCGCTCCCTGCCACCGCCCGCGCGCCGGTCGCTCGCCGGCCGTCCGCTCCCCTGCTCCCTTCGCCACTCGATCGCGCTCCCGGGCGTCCATCGTCGCCGCGACCGATCCGCGGCGAACCGTATTTTCTTCGGCCACGACGGCGCCGCGCCCAAAAGCGTGCGCCAAAGATCCGCGTCGACCCCGACTGGGCCTAGGCTCTCTCAACGAGGCGAACAGGTTCGCGTGCTGGCGATGGGCACGGGAGGGGTGAGATGCGGAAGCTGGCTGGAGAGGCGCTGGGGACCTTCATTCTCGTCTTCGGCGGATGTGGAACGGCGGTGTTCGCCGCCAAGTTTCCCGGCGTGGGCGTCGGTTTCTTGGGGGTCGCGCTCGCTTTCGGGCTGACGGTGCTCGCCGGCGTGTACGCCATCGGGCCGATCTCGGGGGCGCACTTCAATCCCGCCGTGTCCGTGGGCCTGGCGTGCGCGGGCCGCTTCTCGTGGCGCGAGTTGCCGGGCTATGTCGGCGCGCAGCTGTTCGGCGCGGTGATCGCCGCCGGCCTGGTGTACGCGCTCGCCACCGGACAGCCGGGTGGATACGACCCTTCGTTGCAGGGGCTCGCCGCCAACGGCTTTGGTGCGCACTCGCCCGGCCACTACAGCCTCGGCGCCGGACTGGGTGCTGAGATCGTGCTGACCTTCATCTTCGTGAGCGTGATCCTCGGCGCGACGTCGAAATCGGCGTCGACCGCGCAGGCCGGCATCGCGATCGGATTGACGTTGACGCTCATCCACCTCATCGGCATCCCGATCACGAACACCTCCGTGAATCCGGCGCGCTCGACCGGTCCGGCGCTCTTCGTCGGCGGCTGGGCGCTCAAGCAGCTGTGGCTGTTCTGGCTGGCGCCGCTGGCCGGAGGGGCGATCGCCGGCGGGCTGGCCCGTTGGCTCCAGGCGTTCTCGACCGAGGTCATGAAGGAGCGCGGCGAGCCGGAGCGCGCGGCGCCCTTCCCCGGTGAGCCCATGCCGACCGCGTGACCCGCCCGCGCACGTCGGAGATCGTGCCGGGTCTAGCGGCCGTTCCTCGTCACCGATGTCGCCCGCGCCCGATGTCGCGCGCATCCGACGGCGCGCGCGCGGCTGATCAGCGTTTGGGCCGCAGCACCAGGAAATACTGATAGGGCAGGAAGGTCTGCTCTTCGAACAGATCGAGGCCAGCTCGCTTCGCCTGGGCGAGGAAGTCGTCGCGCGCGACCTTGTGCTCGAGCGGCGGCCCGACGGGCAGCTCGCGCTTGTGGAAGTCGATGTTCACGAGCCTCCCGCCCGGCCGCAGCGCCTCGGTCAGCCGCCGCAGGTAGGCGACGCCGTCGGGGAAGTGATGGAAGGTGTCGACCACCAGGATCAGGTCGCACGACGCGGGCGGCAGCAGCGGATCACCGCCCAGCGCCAGCACCGGCGTCACGTTGCGCGCGCCCGCCCCGGCGAGGTGCTCGCGCAGCCGCTCGAGGATGCGCGCCTCCACGTCCACGGCGAACACATGTCCCTTTGGCCCCACCACCCGGGCCATGCGGAGGGCGAAGTAGCCCGGTCCGGCGCCGATGTCACACGCGGTCGCGCCGGGCGCAAGGGCCAGGGCGTGCAGCACCTCGTCGGGCTTCTGCCAGACATCCCGCGAAGGGTCCTCCAGCTTGGCGATGTACGCTTCGAGATCCTCGGGATTTCCGTGGCGGCCGTGGTGCTGGCCGTGGGCAGCGCCAGAAGAGATGGTCATCAAGACACCGAGCGCGAACGCGCGCATGAGTTCACTGTAGCGTGAGAGCCGGGCGCTGCGAAAAGGATACGGCCGTTGCGCCCGAGGCAAAAAGGCCGCACCCTGCCGGCATGAACGGCAAGCTCGTGATCCTCGCTCTTGTGCTCTCCGGCTGCCAGGGGCGCCCTGCGCCCGCCGCCGCCCCCGCGCCCGCCGCCGCCTCTGCCCCCGCGCCCGCCGCTGCCGCCGCCCCCGCGCCCGCCGCTGCGACGACGACGCCGCCGACGCCACCGCAGCAGGCGGCGCTCGAGACCGCGGCCGCCATGGATACGCGAACGCCGGTGCCGCTGGTGCCGATGATGGCGGAGCACCAGAAGGAGCAGATGCGCGGCCACCTGGCCGCGGTGCAGGAGATCATCGCGGCGCTGGGCCGGAACGACTTCTCCGCCGTCGAGGAGGCGAGCAAGAAGATCGGCTACTCGGAGCCGATGGCGCAGATGTGCAACCACATGGGCGCGGGTGCGCCGGGCTTCACGCCGGCGGCGCTCCACTTCCACCACACCGCCGACGCGATCGGAGCCGCCGCCAGGGCCAAGGATCGGGCCGCCGTCCTGGCGGCGCTGGGCGCGACACTCGAGACCTGCGTCGGCTGCCACGCCACCTACAAGCAGCAGATCGTCGACGAGGCCACCTGGTCGAAGCTGACGTCGATGGCTCCGCCGATGGGCAGCCACTAACGCGTCGTCGTCTCGCCGTCGAGCGCGTCGAGCAGCGCCTGCACCGCCGGACGGTCGTCGGGCCGCCGGCTCGGATGGGCGAAGCGCACGATACCGTCGCCGTCGATGACGAAGTCGCCGCCGAGCTGCGACAGGTCGTCGCCGCCGGCGGGTCGCTGCAGCTTCATCCCCCGGCGCGTCAGGACCACGTACCGCCACAGCACGCGCGGATGCCAGACGCTCCAGAACGAGCCGGCGCCCAGCCGGTAGGCGCGGTAGGCGCTCCGGTCCACATCGGCCGCGACGGGAAACGGCAGCTCCAGCTGCGCGCGGTAGCGCTCGAGCGCCGCCACCGGCGAGAACGACACCACGAGCACGGCGGCGCCACGCGCCGCGATCTCCGTGAAGCGGTCCCGCACCTCGCCGAGGTGCGCCTGGCACGGCAGTCAAGCCAGGTGGCGCAGAAAGATGAGGAGCAGCGGCCGCCCTCGGTAGTCGGCGAGCCGGGCCGTCTTCCCGTCGGAGAGCAGGACCGAGAAGTCCGGGGCGCGTTCGCCGATCACGTCGCCGCTCGCGCGCGCGGCCGACGCCGCCGTGGTCGGTGCATGGTCACGCTCTTAGCACGGCGCCCGCGCGGCGACGGCACGATTCGCGCTCAGTCCGCGAACAGCGACGCCATCACCTTCACGCCGCTCTCGAGGACCGCCCAGGTCGCGCCGGCGTGGAACGGTTCGCCCCGGCGGAAACGGCCCGGGATCGCCGAACCGAGCACCTTCTTGCCCAGGCGCCAGATCTCGCCCGAGCCGACCTTGTACAGCTCGGGCTGCTCGGTGCGGACCGCGACGGGCTGCGCCGGGTTGCCCGTCAGGCGCAGCGGCACCTGCGCGAAGGTCGCCTTGTCGAACTGCTCCATGATGCACATGCTGACGGGGTCGAAGCGAGCGTCCGGCTTCTCGCCGAGGATGCGCTGCGCGATGTGCTCGCCGACCGCGTCCGCCTGCAAGAGCGCGAGGAAGGCCTGCTTGATCGGGAAGTCGCCGGCATCGCCCACGGCGTAGATATTCTCGTGCCCGACCACCTGGCGGGTGTCGAGGTTGGTCTGCAGAAAGCCGCGCTCGTCGGCGGGCAGGCCGGCGTAGCGGGTCGCCGCCACGTAGGGCGGGAACGAGATCAGAAGCTCGAACGGCAGCGTGTCGCCGTCATCGAAGCGCACGCTCCCCGGCTCGACGGAGGTGACCCGCTTGTCCTTCATGCCGGCGATGCCGCGCCGCTCGAACTCGGCGGTGACCACCTCGTCGAGGCGCGGGCCGAAGGCCTGGATGAAGCCCGTCTCGTAGGTGGCGTAGGCGATCGAGAAGGCCTGGCGCAGCTTCTTGCGCCCGAGCCAGGTGTCGAGCATCAGCACCATCTCGTACAGCGGCCCCGAGCACTTGTTGTTGGGCGGCACCAGGAAGACCACCCGCTGCTGGTTGCCGCTGCGGGCCGCGTCGAGCGCGCGGTCGAGCGACAGGCGGAGCCGCATCATCTCCTCGGGAGTGAAGATGGTGTTCGCGTTCTTGGCCAGACCCGGGACCTCGTCGGGGCGCATGGAGGCGCCGGTGGCGATGACCAGGTAGTCGAAGTCGACCGTGCCCACCGAGGTGGTCACGCGGGTCGCCTCGGGGTCGATCTTCTCCGCGCGCCCGTGCATGAAGCGGATGTGCCGGCGATCCAGCGTCGGCGCCAGCTTGAAGACGAAGCGCTCGGGCTCCTTGCCGAACGGGATGTAGATCGTGTTCGGCTTGAACAGGAACTCGTCGCGATCGGAGACGAGCGTCAGCTCTGCGTGCCGGCCGAGGCGCTTGCGCAGATAGAAGACGGCTTCGAGGCCGCCGAAGCCACCGCCGAGGACGGTGATGCGAGGATTGGTGCGAGCTGCCGACGGCATCGGTGCCTCCTTGAGGGCTGTCCATCTGCAACCTGCGTTCCGCCGGCGATCGAGACCGGCTGGAGGGTCACGCCCGGCGGAGGCGCAGCGAGTTGGAGACGACAGAAACGGAGCTCAGCGCCATCGCGCCCGCGGCCAGCATCGGGCCGCCCAGCGCCATCAGCAGGCCCGCGGCGGCCACGGGAATCGCGATCACGTTGTAGCCCAGCGCCCAGAACAGGTTCTGCCGGATGATATGGATCGTCTTGCGCGAGATTTCGATCGCCTCGACGACCGCTTCGGGGTTGGCGCGCATCAGCGTGATGGGCGCGGCCTGCATCGCCACGTCGGTGCCCGAGCCCATCGCGAAGCCGACGTCGGCGGCGGCCAGCGCCGGCGCGTCGTTGACGCCGTCGCCCACCATCGCCACCACCCGACCGGCTCGGCGCAGCGCGGCGATCTGCCGCCCCTTGTCCCCGGGCGCCACCGGCGCGAACACGTGGTCGGGGCCGATACCCACCTCGGCGGCGATCGCCAGCGCGGTCGCGCGGTGGTCGCCGCTCAACAGATAGCTGCCGATGCCGAGGCCGCGCAGCTGCGCCACCGCCTGCCGGCTGGTCTCGCGCACCGGATCGGCGACGCCCAACAGCCCCACCGGCGCTCCGTCGACCAGCACCAGCGCGGTCGAGCGCGCCCGGCCGGCCAGCTGCTCGACCGCCAGCCGCTCGGCGTCGCCGAGCGCGGCACCGTCGCTCGCGAGCAGCGCGGCGGTGCCGACCGCCACCGCGTGCCCGTCGACCACTCCGCGCATGCCGGCGCCCGGCACCGTGACGGCGTCCTTGGGATGCTGCAGCGACAGCCCGCGCGCCCGGGCCGAGGCCACGATGGCGCGCGCGAGCGGATGGTCGCTCTCCTGCTCGAGCGACGCGGCGAGGCGCAGCACGGTCGCCTCGTCGCTGCCGCCAAAGGCCGTCACCTCGGTGACCGTGGGTCGGCCCACCGTCAGCGTTCCCGTCTTGTCGAACACCACGAGGTCGATCCGGTGCGCCAGCTCGAGGCTCTCGGCGTTCTTGATGAGCACCCCGCGCTGCGCTGCCCGCCCGGTCCCGACGATGATTGCCGTCGGAGTGGCCAGGCCGAGCGCGCACGGACAGGCAATCACCATCACCGAGATCCCGCGCAACAGCGCCTCGTGCAGCGCGAGCTGGCCCACGAGGAGCCAGCCGAGGAAGGTCGCGGCGCTGACGGCCAGCACCAGCGGCACGAAGACCGCGGCCACGCGATCGACGAGGCGCTGCACCGGCGCCTTCGAGCCCTGCGCCTCCTGCACCAGCCGAACGATCCGGGCCAGCTGCGTGTCCTCGCCGACGCGGGTGACGCTGAGCGTGAAGGCGCCCTGCTGGTTCATGGTGCCGCCCACCACCGCATCCCGCGCCCGCCGGCCGACCGGAAGGCTCTCTCCGGTCAGCATCGATTCGTCGACGGTGGTGTCGCCCTCGACGATCGTGCCGTCGATGGGAATGCGCTCGAAGGGTCGCACGCGCACCGAGTCGCCGACGCGCAAGGAATCGATGGGCACCTCGACCTCGACGCCCTCGCGGAACAGGCCGTCGCGAACGACCCGCGCGGTCGCCGGCTGCAGCGCGGCCAGGGCGGCGATCGCGTCGCCGGCCTTGCGCTTGGCGCGCGCCTCCAGGTACTTGCCGACCAGGACCAGCGCGACGATCATCGCCGCCGTCTCGAAATAGAGATGCTTGGTGCCGGGATCGCGGATCAGCTCGAACAGCGAGTAGCCCCACGCCGAGGCGGCGCCGAGCGCGATGAGCGTATCCATGTCGGCCACGAGGTGGCGCGCGGACCGGGCCGCGCCGCGGAAGAACGGCCAGCCCGCGCCGAAAGTAACCGCGCTCGCCAGCGCGCACTGCACCCAGCCCGAGCCGGGGAACCAAAGCGCGGGAACCATCGCCAGGGCCATCAGCGGCACGCCCAGCAGCCCGGCGACCAGCAGGCGAAGCTGCGCCAGGCGATCGGCCCCAAGCCGCCTCTGCGGGGGGGGCTGCTTCGGCGGTGACGACGGTGACGGCGGCGACGCGACCCCGCGGCGCGGCTCCGGCGCAACCGCCTTGTACCCGGCCTGCTCGACCGCGCGAGCCAGCCGATCGAACGACGGCGCCGGCGCCTTCGTCTCGACGGTGGCGCGCTCGGTCGCGAGGTTGACGCGGGCGTCGACGACATTGGGCAGCGCCTTGAGGGACTTCTCGATGCGCGCCACGCACGAGGCGCAGTGCATGCCTTCGACGGCGAAGCTCACGGTCGTGGGCTCATCGCTCGACGCGATCTTCATGGTCCTGTCCTCCCGCAATTCCTGCGCCCGCATCGACGATCCGCGAAGCCTTTTCGCACCAGGCGAGCGCCGCGCTCGCGCCTCCCTTCCCAGCGGCCGGTCTGACCACACCTTCGCGTGCTAGGGTTTGTGCGATGGAGCATTCGGACGAAGCACTATTGCAGGCGGCGCGCCAGGGCGATCGGCGAGCGATCGACGAGCTGCTCGCCCGGCACGAGCAGCAGATCTACCGCTTCGGCCTGCGCATGTGCGGCAACGAAGACGCCGCGCGCGAGGTGCTGCAGGAGACGCTGCTGGCCGCGTTCCGCAACCTGCCCGGCTTTCGCGGCGACGCCGCGCTCTCGACCTGGCTCTATCAGATCGCCCGCAGCTTCTGCATCAAGGAGCGGCGGCGCGACCGCCCCGAGGTCCCGCTCGGCGATGCGGAGCGCCGCGTTCCCACGCTCGAGCCGGGACCTGACAGCACCGCGCAGGCGCGCGAGATCGGACGCGCGCTCTCCACGGCGATCGGCGCCCTTGGGCCCGAGCAGCGCGAGGTGTTGGTGCTACGCGACGTCGAGGGCTTGAGCGCCGAGGAGGCCGCCGCGGTCGTCGGCATCGAGGTCGGCGCGCTCAAGAGCCGGCTGCACCGCGCGCGCGTCGAGCTGCGCACGCACCTGGCCTCGCTCATGGGGGACCAAAGCGAGCTCGGCGGGCCGGCGCCATGCCCCGAGCTGGCGCAGGAGCTGAGCGCCTACGCCTCCGCCGACATCGATCAGGCGACCTGCGTGAAGATCGAAGAGCACCTGGCCCGCTGTCCGCGCTGCGCCGGGGCGTGCGACGCGCTCAAGCGGACCGTCTCGCTGTGCCGCCGGCTTCCCGGCGGCGAGGTGCCGGCGCCGGTTCGGGCCGCGGTCCGCCGCGCGCTCTCCTCGCTGAAGTGACCGGCCGAATCCTTTTTCCGCGGCCTGGCTCTCACCAACCAGGTGCCATAAACAGGACCCTCCGTGCTCCAGCCGATGCGCTGGCCGAAAGGATTTGGCGATGTGTAGACGCGTGAGCTGCTCGAAGTGCGGCAAGCCGACGTTCGCGGGCTGCGGCGCACACGTGGAGGCGGTGCTGGCCGACGTGCCGCCCAACGAGCGCTGCCGCTGCCGGCAAGACAAGCAGGGCGTCACGGCGCCCGCCGGCAAGAAGCCCTGGTGGCGCTTCGATCGGTAGCCGTGATCCATGGAACCCACCTTGTCGTCGATGGGGACCGGCTCCGATGTCAGGAAGCGCATCGCGATGGTCGGCGGGCTCGTCACCTCCAGGAAGCGCATCGCGGCGCCGATGGTCGGCCGGCTCGTCACCTCCTTCCTGCTGGAGCTGCTCGTCTACCCGGCGTTCTGTGATCTATGGAGGCGGCGACAGCTGCCGCCCCAGGTGTGAGCGGGGCGTGCTCGGGCTCGAGCCGGGCCCGACGCCGCGGCGCGCGCTCGAGCATCCACCAGCGCGGTCGCGCGCGCGGCCCGTAGGTCAGCCCGAAGTGGCCCAGCGCCTGGTCGCGCACGATCGCGGCGGCCACCGACGGCGAGTCGGTCACGATGAGCCGATCGACGTCGTTGGCGTCGATGGTGCCGGCGGCGACCAGCCGCTCGCGCAGGTACGCCACCAGCGGGCGCCAGTGGTCGGCGCCGAGCAGCACGATCGGATAGCCGGTCATCTTGCCGGTCTGAATCAGCACCGCGACCTCGAACAGCTCGTCGAGCGTGCCGTATCCGCCCGGGACCGCGATGAACGCGTACGAATATTTCGCCAGCATCAGCTTGCGAATGAAGAAGTAGCGGAACTGCACCCAATCATCGAGGTACGGATTCGGCTGCTGCTCGGCGGGCAGGATGATGTTGCAGCCGATCGATCGCCCGCCCGCCTCGTGCGCGCCGCGATTGGCCGCCTCCATCAGCCCCGGCCCGCCGCCGGTCAGCACCGTGAAGCCGGCCTCGGCGAGCGCGCCGCCGAGCTGACGGGTCAACGCATAGTAGGGGTGGCCGGCGTCGAAGCGGGCGGAGCCGAAGACCGTCACGCACGGCCCGACGAAGTGCAGGTGGCGGAAGCCGCGCACCATCTCGCCGACGACGCGGAGCGCGAAGGCCAGATCGCTGCCGCGGCGGCGCGGTCCGAGCAGGAAGCGGCGCTCGTCGCTGTCGCCGCTCGCCTTGCCCCACTCGCAGCTTGCGGGTGCGGGCGCAGGCACGATCGACGGAGTCGCCATCAGCGTGGCGCCAGCTGGTGCCGATGCGAGCGGCCGACCCAGGCCGCGATCGTCCAGGCCAGAAGCACGACGAAGAACACCAGCCCGTAGGCGCAGGTCGGCAGCCCCAAGCGATAACCCGAGTGCGCCGCCAGCTCGTCGATCGTCAGCCGACCGGAAAAGAGCGTTCCGGCGACGGCGACGGCGGCGTTGGCCGCCAGCGGCCAGGCCGCCTCCACCTTGCTCGCCAACGCGGCGACCGAGACGACGAGCGCCGTCGCGAACAGCGCCAGCCCCGTGTAGCACGCGGGATGGCCGAGAAAGAACGGGCACGGCTCCTCGAACGCGCAGACACCGCTCGTCATCCTCGTGAAGCTCAAGTAGCCGGCGAACGCCACCCCGGACGCGCTGAGCAGCGCGGCCACGCCGAGATACCTCTTCGCGCTCATCTCAGCACCCCCGCTTCAGCGAACCGCAGTGGCCAGAAAGTATGGCCAGACCGCCAGACCGAGGAGGACCTTCCACCACACCAGCTTGGCGAAGCCGACGGTGAACAGCCATCCGGCAAACCACAGCATCCCGGCCAAGCCGGCCGACGGCGCGACCCTTCGAGCTGTCATTTCCTGGCCCATGTGAACTCCTCTACGCGCACTTGTTGCAATGGGCGGGCCGCCCGGGACAGCGCCGGACGGGCGCTCGTCGCCGCGCCGAACGCGAAATCTGCGCCGGTCGGCCCGGGCGCCGCAGCGCTTGCGCGCGATGCGCGACAGGTGCGGCGACAGGGTGCCGCGCTGTCGATGGCGATCGGCGGCTACGACGACGCGACGCCGGGACCGCGCAACTGCGAATGGAGCTGCTCGAGGAGCGCGATGACGTCGCGGATGGCGAACGGCTTTCGGAAGACGGCGGCCGCCGGCAGCGGCGGTGCCACCTCCGAGTATGCGGTGATCACGATCAGCGGCAGCCCGGGGAACCGCGCCGCCACGCGGCGCATGGCCTCCCCGTCTGGCCCTCCCGGCACGCGCAGATCGACGACCGCGACGAACGGCCGCACCTCGCCGAGCGAATCGGTTTCAGGCACGCTCCGCGCGGTCACCAGGGAGAAGCCGTGCTGTCGCAACGCCTCCGAGACGTTGTCGAGCAGCTCCTCGTTGTCGTCGACGAGCACGACGAGGCCATCCCTGCGCGCGCTGCCCAAAAGCTCCAGGAGCCGCGCCACCGGCACCGGCTTGGACAAAACTCCCAGCAGACCGGCCTGCTGCACCCGGCCCATCTCGTCGTCCCCCGTGTAGGCGCTGACGATGATGGCGGGCAGCCCGGGGTCGAGGTCGCGCAGGCGGCGCACCACTTCAGCGCCGCTCATGCGCGGCATGCGCATATCGGAGACGACGACGTCGAACCGCGTCACCGCCGCCAGCTCGAGCGCGCGCGCGCCCGACTCGGCGACGACCGCTTCGTGACCGCTGTCGGCGATGATCTCGGCGAGGTTGTCGGCGAAAGCGGGGTTGTCGTCGATGAGCAGGTAACGAGCCATGACCTTCTCTGCGAAGTCGTCGAACCCAGAGTGTAGTCGACCCGCCGGCGTTCGCAACCGAACTCCCGGCGAACGGCGCAAGCTGGCGGCCGCTCGCCGGGCGCCGGCCTCAGCTCTTCTTGGTCTGCGGCTTGATCGTGATCTTCTGCGGTTGCGCCTCGGGCAGCTTCGGCACGACCACGGTCAGCACGCCGTCCTTCATCTCGGCGTGGACATGCTCGCCGTCGATGCCGTCGGGGAGCGTGAACGTGCGCGTGAAGCTGCCGTAGGTGCGCTCGCAGGCGTAGAACGTCTCGCCCTTGTCCTCGTGCTCCGACTCCCGCTTTCCGCTGATGCCGAGCCGGTTGCCGGTGCGCGTAATCTCGAGGTCCTTCTCGGCGACGCCGGGCAGATCGGCCTTGAACGTGTAGCCCTCCTTGGTCTCCTTGACTTCGAACGCGGGGTTGAATGCGGGCTGGGCCATCGCGAAGTTCGGCACGATCTCGCGGAACGGATCCCAGCGCAGAAGCTCGCGCGCCCAGCTCGTCGGATCCCATTCGCGGCGCGACACTTCGCGCCCACCATTATTGCGAACGACAATATCGGCCATGGGTCACCTCCGGTGCCGCCAGCCGTTGCGAGCACGGTGCCAACTCCAGACATGCAGGTCGACCGCGGCGAGTGGCCGCCACGCGCCAGGCCGCGCGCAACCCTTGCGGCGATCGCCGCCGTCGGCCGCACGCCCTGCGCGCGCGCGCGAGCGAACGCGGTACCATCGACGGCGCGGATCGTGCTCTGCCGACCGCGGAGGCTTGCATGACGACCACCCCCGATCCCCAGCGCGGCGCCGGCCACTGCCGCTGTCACCTGGCCACGCACGAGGCGCGGCTCGTCGTCGTCACCGGCGGCCCCGGAGCCGGCAAGACCGCGCTACTCGAGCTGGCGCGCCGCGACCTGTGCGAGCACGTCGTGATCCTGCCCGAGGCCGCCGGCATCGTGTACGGCGGCGGCTTCCCGCGCCGCCCCGACGCCGGCTCGCTCCGCGCAGCGCAGCGCGCCATCTACCACGTGCAGCGCGAGCTCGAGCGCGAGATCCTCGAGCAGGGCACGGCCGCGCTCGTGCTGTGCGATCGCGGCACGGTCGACGCGGCCGCCTACTGGCCGGGCGATCCGGCAGACTTCTGGCGCGACGTCGGTAGCAGCGCCGCGGCCGAGCTGGCGCGCTACACGGCGGTGATCCAGATGCGCACGCCGCCCGCGAGCGAGTACAACCACAACAACCCGCTGCGCACCGAGACGGCGGAGCAGGCGGCCGCGATCGATCTGCGCATCACCGACGCGTGGCACGACCACCCCAGGCGCGTGGTCGTCGACCATCGCCCCGACTTCCTGGAAAAGGCGCGCGTCGCCTTGCGCATCGTGCGGCAGGAGGTGCCGCCCTGCTGCGCCTTGTGACCGCGCGCCGCCGGCGACCACGGTACGGCGCGTGGCCGTGGCCGTGGCGTCAGATGGCGCCGAGCTGCGGCGTCTGGCGCTCGGCGGGCGCGCTCTCGAGCGAGGGGTAGCGGTCGACGAGCGACAGGTGGTAGGCGACCACGCGAAACTGGTAGCGCAGCGTGAGCGCGAAAAAGTCGCTCAGCGCCGCCGACGGGCGCGCCCGCACCAGGATCACGATCGCGGCCACCAGCCACAGGATGCTCGCCGCGAAGGACAGGAGCCCGAGAAACAGCAGCGCCGGCAGGCTCGTCACCAGGCGCAGCAGGGCCGATCCCGACGTCGGCGTGCCGGCGGTCTCGATCTGCAGCTCGACCGGGCTCTCGGCGTCAACGGTGGGGAACGCGTCGGTCAACAGCCACAGGTACGCGTAGGCCGCCGCCAGCCAGCCGAGGACGCGCACCATCGCCGGCGCGTCCTCGGCGAAGTAGCGCTCGAACCCCCTCTTCGCCAGCAACAGGGCGGCGACCGCCGGGAGCGCGAGGTAGAGGATCCAGTACAGGGACGAGCAGCCGAGCGTGCCCAGCGCCGCGAGCAGCACGAGCCGGATCACGACCTGAATCCGCTGCATTCGTAGCGACGGCTGCACGCGAAATTGTACCGGGTGGTAGGTCATGGCGCCCATCCGTGCAAGGCACGCGCCCCCGGGGCGCCGCTTCGCCGCCGCGAGGTTGGCCGATCACGCCCCGCACGGCTTGCGCCGCCCGTCACGCCGAGCGCAGTGCTTGCGCGGCGCGGCGCCGGCAGCGGCTCGGCGCGCGCGTGGTCCGCGGCCTGCACCAGCATCTGGGCGACAAGGAGCACGCCATGGACGATCTCTTCGCCTGGGGGATGTGATGGGGACAGCCGCGACTCCCGATCCATGGTCGATCGCGCAACAGGAGTATCCGCACCATCGAAGCGACGCCGACCAGCTCGCCTTCGTCGCGCGCTATGCGGCGCTCGCCCCGTCGAGCCACAACGCGCAGCCGTGGCGCTTCTACGTGCGGCGGGAGTGGATCGAGCTGGTCGCCGATCGGCAGCGCTCGCTGCCCGCCAGCGATCCCGACGATCGCGAGCTGGTCATCGGCTGCGGCGCGGCGCTCTTCCACCTGCGCGTCGCCATCGAGCGCTTCGGCCGCACGCCCGAGGTGCGGGCGCTGCCCGACCGCGACGATCCCGATCTGCTGGCCACGGTCCGCCTCGGGGCGGCGACGACGCCGTCGGCGGAGGTGCAGCGGCTGTTCGCCGCCATCCCGCGACGCCACACCGACCGGCGGCCGTTCGACCAGATCGCGCTGCCCGACGCGCTCGTCGCCGAGCTGGCGGGCGTCGCCGGCGCGCACGCGGCCTGGCTGCGTCCGGTTCACGGCAGCGCCAAGGAGGCGCTGGCCACGCTCATCGCTGCCGCCGATCGCATCCAGATGCGCGACCCGGCGTTTCGTGCCGAGCTGGCCACCTGGCTGCGCACCAACCAGGCCGACAGCGTCGACGGCATGCCCGGCTACGCCTACGGCCTCTCCGACGCGCTGGCGCGCATGGAGCCGATGTTGGTGCGCACGTTCGATCGCGGCGATGGCCGGGCTGCGCATGATCGCCGGCTCGCCGAGGGGGCGCCGCTGCTCGCGGTCCTCGGCACCGAGCACGATCGGCCGCGCGCCTGGCTCGCCGCAGGCGAGGCGCTGGCGCAGCTGCTGTTGCACGCCTGCAGCGCGGGCGTCTCCGCCTCCTTTCTCGACCAGCCGATCGAGGTTGCCGAGCTGCGCAGCGAGGTCGCCCAGCTGCTCGGCACCGGCGCGGCGCCGCAGCTGATCCTGCGCATGGGTTTCGGCCGCGACGCGCCGGCGACCCCGCGGCGGCCGATGTGGCAGATGCTGCACCGGTTCGATTGAGCGCTCCCGGTCCGGACGATCGCGCGCAAACGCTGCCGTCCGCGCGGATCCCCGACGCAAGCGCTGCGCGGAGCGGGCGCGCCGGACGCAACCTGTCGCCGGCACGCCCGTTGCCTGGCAGCGACCGCGGGAGGTGAGCCATGCGTTGCGAGACCGTGATGAAACAGGAAGTCCTGTACGCGCTGCCGAGCGACTCCACACAGCGGGCGGCGCTCGTGATGCGCGAGGAGAACATCGGGTTTCTCCCGGTGTGCGACGAAGCGGGCTGCGTCGTCGGCACCATCACCGACCGCGATCTCGCCATCCGCGTCTGCGCGGCGGGCAGCCCGGCCGGCGAGGTCCGCGTCGGCGACGTCATGTCGCTGGACGTGATCGCCTGCCGGCCCGAAGACCAGCTGACCCATGCCGAGCAGCTCATGGCCGATCATTGCAAGTCGCGCATCCTCATCCTCGACGAGGCGTCGCACCTGCTCGGCGTCATCAGCCTGACCGACGTCGTCAAACGCGACAGCAACAAGCACGCCGCCCACACGCTGCGCAAGATCGTCGACCGCGAATACCGCTTCTGAGGCGTCCGGTCAGGGCAGCGGGCCGCCATCGTCGAGGCCCAGGACGTCGTCGCCGGGAGAAAACGACGGCGGCGCCGGTCGCGCGGAAAGGTTCGCGACCGGCGCCGCAGCCGTACGCGGGCTAGAGAGCGACGTCCAGCGAAGAGCCTCCTTGACCAGGCATCACGACTGCAGCGCGCATGCCGGCGGTCGCCCGCGCAGTTCCGCGGCCTTGCGCCGGGCGCTTGTGCAAGCTTCGTACAACTGTGTCGTTCGCGGACGGCTCAGTCGAACGTGAACTCGATCGTCTTCGACTCTCCCTCGCGAATCTCGACGGTGCGCTCGGCGTGGTCATCGAGGCGACGTACCGAGACGCGGTGCGTCCCGGCGGAGAGCACGAGGTGGTGGTCGCGCCCGTCGCTGCCGCGGACCTGATCGTCGACGCTGGTGATGCACCAGGGCGTGCAGTGGACGGAGAGCGTGCCGCTGCCCATCGGCTTGTGCGCGATGAGCGCGCGGTGGGCGGACGGGGGCGCCAGGCTTTTGGCAGGCGCCGATCGCTGAGCCGGCAGCGGTCCCGGCGCCGGGACCGCCGGCGTCGGCGGCGCCAGCGCCCGCGGAGGCGGCGCCGCCCGCGCGATCGCCGGGGGCACCGTCGGCGTCGGGCGGCGCTGCGCCGACTGCACGGCGCGCCCGGCGACGGCGAGACCGCCCGCCGTCGCCACGATGGCCGCGGCGACCAGCCACGCGCGCGTGCGCCGCGAGCGCGCGTTCGCCGGCGCGGGATCGAGCACGTCGTCGACGAACGACACCGACCCGCGATCGCGGAAGTAGGTCTCTTCGCCGATCGTCGGCGCCGTCTCCGCTCCTGCGTCGTCGTCGCCGCGCCCACCCTCGGCGGTCGCCGACAGCGGCACCCAGTCGGCGATGCGCGCGGCCAGCTGGCGCGGCGCGGCGGCACCGGCGCGCCCCAGCGCCGCCGCCTCCCGCTCGAGCGCCACCAGCATCGCCTCGGCGTCGGCCCAGCGCTGGGCCGGATCGGTCTCGGTCGACCGCTTGATCACCTCGCCGAGCGGCCCCTCGACCGCCACGGGGGCTCCGGCCCGGGCTGCCGCCAGCGCCGCCTGCTCGTCGCCGCTCGCGCGCACGCGCCGGCCGAGCAGCGCCTCTGCCAGCACCATGCCGAGGGCGAACAGATCGGCGCGCCCATCGGCGCGCTCGGCGCGCGCCTGCTCCGGCGCCATGTAGGCCAGCGTGCCGCGCAGGCCGGGCGCCGCGTCGCTGGCGGCGGCGAGCGCGACACCGAAGTCGGAGAGCTTGACCTCGCCGTCGATCGACAAGAGCACGTTGCGCGGCGACACGTCGCGATGCACGAAGCCGCGGCGGTGCACGTAGGCGAGGCCGCGGCACACCTCGATCCCGACGTGCGCGACCAGCAGCGGCGGCAGCTTCTCACCGCGCTTGCCGCCGGCTGCGAGCAGCGTCCCCAGATCGCAGCCGCGCACCTCCTCCATGGCGATGAAGTAGGCGTTGGCGACGCGGCCGAAGTCGAACACGGGCACGAGGTTTCCGTGCGACAGCGAGACGTGGGTGCGCGCCTCTTCGAAGAAGAGCCGCAAGAAGCGGCGGTCGGTGCCGTGCTCGGGCAGGACGCGCTTGATCACCAGCCGCTTCTCGAACCCCTGCGGCCCGACGTAGCGCGCGACGAACACCTCGGCCATGCCGCCACGTCCGATGCGACGGAGGAGCTCGTACCGACCAAAGCGGACGCCCACGACGTGATGATACAATATAGGCCCGTGCGTGGCCTCGCGTGCTTCCTGCTATTCGCTTCGGCGGCGACGCCGGCGCGCGCGGCGGCGACGGGAGGCACGGTCGCCGTCTGGTGGCAGCCGCCGGGCGCCATCGCCGTGGCGGCGCGCGCGCGCGCGGCCTTCGCCGAGACGGCGGCACGCCGGGGAGCGACGCTGGTCGACGCCGTCGAGCCGGCGCCGCACGAGCCTTCGCTGGTGGCGGCGCTCGACGCCGCGCTGGCCGACTACGCCGCCTTCCGCTTCGCTGACGCGCTCTTCAAGCTCGACGCGCTGGCGCGCCTGGCGGACGCCCGCGGCGGCGGCGAGCTCGACCAGCGGCAGCTCTCCGAGATCTACCTGTATCGGGGGCTGTCGCGCCTCGAGGTCGGCCCCGCCGAGGCGGCGTGGGACGATCTGGTGCGGGCGGCGCGCCTCGATCCGACGCGCGTCATCGATCCGGCGCGCTTCGCCCCGCGCGTCGTCGCCGCCTATCGGCGCGCCGCCGCCGAGGCGTCGCAGCTGCCGCGCGCCGCGCTCGAGGTGGTGGTGCCGGCGGACGCCGTGGTGCGGGTCGACGGGCACCCGCTGGCGGGCGATACCAGCGTCACGCTCGGGCCACACTTCGTCCGCGTCACCGCCGCCGGCTACGAACCGTGGGCCGGCGTGGTCACCGTCGCCGGCACGGCCGAGCGGCTACAGCCGGCGCTACACCGCTACGAGCCGCCCGACGCCGATCGCCTGTTGGCGCTGGTGCGCGACCGGGCGCCGGCGCGCGTCCTCGCCGGTGCCGTCGTCCGCGCCGAGCCCGGCTGGCGCTTCGCCGCGCGCGAGCTCACGCCCGCCGACGGCAAGGTCGTCTCCGGCAGCGCCCTCATCGACGGCTCGCCCGTCGCCGTCACCGTCGAGCGCGTGGTCGCCCGGCTGCTGCCGGCGGAGCCTGCGCCCGCCGCCGCTGGGATCGCTCCCAAGCCGCTGTACCGTCGCTGGTGGGTGTGGGCGGTGGCCGGCGGTGTCGCCGCCACGCTCGCGGTCGTCGTTCCGGTCAGCGTCGTCTACGGCTCGCCGGCGCCGGCGGTGGGCGGCGCGGTGCCGCGGTGAAGCAGGGACCGATTGCGGCCCCACCGTCGCGCTCCTGGCCGTCTCGGCGCTCCTGGCCGTCGCGGCGCTGCTGGCCGTCGCGGCGCTCCTGGCCGTCTGGGCGCTCCTGGCCGTCGCGGCGCTCGTCGGTGCCGCTGCTGCTCGCGCTCGCCCTGTCCGGCTGCGGCCGGTCGCCCGAGCTGTCGCTCGCCATCCGGCTGCCCGCCGACCGCCACCTCCTGGCGGCCGTCTCGCGCCTCGATCTCACCGCCACCCGCGACGGCCGCGTGCTGGCGCAGGCGTCATTCGCCGGTGACGCGCCCTACGTCTCCTTGTTCGGCGTGTCGCACGGACCGCGCACCGTGGTCACGCTCGACGGGGTCACCGCCGCCGGCGACGTCGTCGGCAGCGGCCGCACCTGCCCGGTCGACTTCGAGCACAGCGGCACCACCGCGCCGCTCTATTTCGCTCCCACCAACTTCTTCGCGCCGACGGCGGGCGCGCCCACCTCCGCGCGCACCGACCCGGTCGTGGTGCCCCTCGCCGATGGAACGGTGCTGGTCGCGGGCGGCGCCGACGCCGGCGGGCCGGTCGCCAGCGCCGAGCTGTTCTCCCCGGGCAGCGCCACCTTCGCCCCGGCCACGCAGATGCAGCTCAACGTCGCGCGCCAGCGCGCCCAGGTGGTCGTCGTGCCCGGCGTCGGCGCACTGGTGACCGGCGGCCTCGACGCCAGCGGCCAGCCGGTCGCGCGTGCCGAGCTGTTCGACGACGTGCTGGGCCAGTTCTCCTCCCTGCCGGACGACCAGCGCCTCGACGCGCGCGTCGGTCACCGCGCCGTGCTGCTCGCCGACGGCCATACCGTGCTCATCTCCGGCGGCCTGTCGCCGTCGTCGCAAGCGTTGGCGTCGACCGTGTTCGTCAAGGTGCAGGCCGGCGGCGTCATACCCATCAGCACCGGCCCGGCACTGTCGACCGCCCGCTACGACCACGCCGCCGTCGTCGCCGTGGGCGTGCCGGTCATGATCGGCGGCTACGGCGTCGACGGGGCGCCGCTGGCCAGCATCGAGGCGCTGCAGCCCGCGGACACGACGCAGCCGGCGGCGTTCGTGCCCATCGCGTCGTTGCGCTTCGCCCGCGCCGAAGCGACGGCGTCGCTCCTGCTCGACGGCTCCATCCTCGTCGTCGGCGGCGCCGGCGATGCCGCCGGCACCCCCCGCGCCGACGCCGAGCTGTACAACCCGATCACCCGCACCACGACGGTCTTCCAGCTCGCCTTCGCGCGTCGTGGCCACACCGCGACCGTGCTGCCCGACGGCCGTGTGCTCGTCGCCGGTGGCGTCGGCAGCGACGGCGCCCCGCTCTCGTCGGTGGAGCTGTTCTCGCCGAGCGACGGCGACTTCGTCTCGGAGCGCCCGCTCGATGCGCCGCGCGCCAACCACGTGGCGGTGCCGCTGTGCGACGGCACCGTGCTCGTCGTCGGCGGAACGGCCACGGCGGAGATCTACACGCCGCCGGCCAGCTAAATTAGCCGCTAGCCGCAATGCTGGTCACTTAAGCCGGCCGCCTCGACGGTTTCGCAAGTAAGGACTCATCTTGAGTTTTACGGCGCGCGGATAGGAGCGCTCCGGTCGTCGCGGCGGAAGTATGAAGCGCCGGATCTTGATCTCGCATCGTCGCCGAGGTGTTTGGGAATCGCGCCGGGCGAGCGAGTGCGTGACGACCAGTACCACTCGATGCGAATGAATCGGAGTGCGGCGACGAAGCTGATCTGCGTCGGTGCGACTCGAGCTTCGTCCGCGATTCGCTCCATCTCGAGCCGGATCAAGTTGTAGCCGATGAGGACGCCGCAGACTTCCTGCGCGACGCCGTCGGGCGTCTTCGAACGGATGGTCTCTTCGCGCTCGAGCAGGTCGGTCTTGATCTCGTCGTAACCAAGCTCGATTTCCCATCGCTCGTGATAGAGCTCGACGAGCTCGTTGGCCGGATATTGTTCCGCGTCGGTGAGAGACGTGAGCATTACCTGTGGTTTGTGTCCCTCGCGCTTGTATTCGATGGCGCGCACCAGCCATGTCTTGGGCAGATCGTCATTCAAGCGGCGCGCGTGCGACGAAACGTCCATCTCGACCAGCGCGTCACCCTTGCCGAGTTGTTTGACCACGCGCCATTTCGTCGTCGACTTCGCGCGCGTCAGCCAATGACGCCGCTGTCCTTGCGCTTCGAGCGGCATCAGCGTATTGGCGGCCAAGAAGTTGCGATCGACGATCAGCAGCGAATTGTCCGGCACCGACGACCAAAGATCGTTCGCATGGCTCCGCTCATCTCCGTACGGCCCGAAGCTCGCCGCCGCCAATACGTGCGAGCGCAGCGCCATCAGCACGACCAGGCGAATCTGCGGATAGCCGCTGTCGCCGCGACCTTTGCCTGCTGGTTGAGCGCCGAAGTGACGACGATTCTCGTCGCTGTCGGGCACTCGCAGCGTGGTTCCATCTACGCCGTAGAGCGCCAATCCACGCCAGCGATCGCGGTCAGCGCTGGCATGGCCCCACTGCGCGGCCGTGCGCACGAACAGCCATTCCAGCGGCTCCGCGCCCACCCGTGCGCGCGCCTGCGCGACCGAGCTCGGTGCCAAGTCGCTGCTCCTGGCCGTTGGTAATGCCAGGTCCAGATCGTCGACCACTTCGGCGATCGGTCGATCGCGCATCAGGCCCATGCCGATCACCAGCCAGACGACCTGCTCCGACGGCAATCGTCTTCGCCGCAAAGTCGCCGTCCCTGTCGTCACCAGCGCCTCTTCGATCCAGTCCCGGTCGAGATGTCGGGCGAAATTTGTGAACTCGCGCGGATAGCTTTCGGCGCTCGTCAGCAGGATGTCGGATGCCAGTCCCATGCGCGCATCCTGATCCTGCCTCTATTCCCTGCAACAATGCGCGCCCGTCGCACGAATACCTCAATCGCCGCGATCGCTTGCGCTTAACCGATCGGCATTGCCGCTAGCCGCCGCCGGGCGCTTCAGCGTTTGAGGCCGTACTTCTCGAGCTTGTAGATGAGGGCCCGCCGGGAGAGGCCGAGGCGCTTGGCGGCGCGGGTCTGGTTGCCGCCTTCGGCCGCCAGCGCCTCCTCGATGCGCCGCTGCTCCAGGTCGGCGAGTTGGTCGCGGATCGCGCCCGTGGCCGGCGGTGCGTCGGAGCGCCGCACCGACTCCGGCAGATCCTCGAGCTTGAGGTCGCCGCCGTCGGCCAGGACGATGGCGCGCTCGATGGCGTTGCGCAGCTCGCGCACGTTGCCCGGCCAGCGATGGCGCGGCAGCGCCGCCGCCACCTCCGCGCTGATGACCGGCGGCGCCACGCCGAGGCGCTGCGCGAACTGTCGCGTGAACAGCTCGGCGAGCAGGCCCACCTCCACGGGGCGCTCGCGCAGCGGCGGCACCTCGATGACGAACGCCGAGATGCGGAAGTAGAGGTCCTCGCGGAAGCGGCCCGCCTTCACCTCGGCGCGAGATCGCGGTTGGTGGCGGCGATGATGCGCACGTCGACCGCGATCTCCTCGCGCCCACCGACGCGCATGACGCGCGGTTCTCGAGCACGCGCAAGAGCTTGGCCTGCATCGGCGGCAAGAGCTCGCCGATCTCGTCGAGGAACAGCGTGCCGCCGTCGGCGGCCTCGAGATAGCCAATCTTGCGCTGCTCGGCGCCGGTGAACGCGCCCTTCTCGTGGCCGAACAGCTCCGACTCGAGCAGCGTCTCGGGCAGCGAGCCGCAGTTGAGCCGCACGAACGGCCCCTTGGCGCGCGGGCTCTGCCGGTGGATCTGCTCGGCGACGACCTCCTTGCCCACGCCCGTCTCGCCGAGGATGAGCACCGTCGTCGGTGCGGCCGCGACCTTGCGCACCAGCTCGAAGACGCGGACCATCGCCTCGTCGGCGACGACGACGCCGGGCAGGTTCGGCGGCACCGGCCGCTCGCGCACGCTCGACTCGGCGCCGCGCTCGGCCTTGCTCCAGAGCGCCGCGGCGGTGACGCCGTCGGCCGGCGCCTGCGCGGAGCTGATCGTCGCCGCCGGCGCCAGGCGGCGCAGCTCGGCGATGCGCGCGCCGGCGTCGCCGCCGAACAGGCAGGCGTAGTCGCCCTCGCCCTGCGCCTCGACCACTGCGGCCCCGGCGAGCACGCCCGCCATGCGCGCCAGCTCTTCGCCGCCGGCGCGCACCTTCACCAGCGTCGCCACGCCGCCGGCCGTCGCGGCGCGCACGCGCTCGAGCTCGGCATCGAGCCGCCCGCCGCGCGGGCCGCTGCCGCCCGCCCCTTCGGCCACGAGGAGCTGGGCGGCGCCGATCTGCACCACGTCGCCCGGGCGCAGCGGCCGCTCGCCGCCGCGCAGCACCTCCTGGTTGAGGCGCGTGCCGTTGCGGCTGCCGAGGTCGGCCAGGCACAAGATGCCGCCGCGCCGCCAGATGCGCGCGTGCTCGCGCGACGCCTTGGCGTCGTCGAGCCGCACCGTCACCGCCGACGAGCGGCCGACGACGATCTCGTCGCCCTCCTCGAGATCGATGACCTGGCTGCGCTCGCCCTCCCGAACCACGAGGTAGGCGCGTGCAGGGTGTTCGGAGCCCGCTGTTTCGAGCTGGGTGGCGTCGATGGTAGTGGCGTCGCTCACGTGTCGCAGTCCCAATCTTGTCACAAGTGTACGATCTCTGCGCAACCGGCTACAATGAAAGCATGCCCAACGTCGCGATTCGCCGGGCGCGAACGGTCGTGGGCAGGGCGGCATCGCGGTTGCTTGGGGCAAGGAGCATGAGGCGGCATCTCATCCCGCGCTTCGCGGCGGCGGCATGGCTGTGGGGCGCGGCGGCGCTGACCGGCTGCACCAGCCCGCCCGGCAGCTCCAGCACCCAGGACGGCGTGCTCACGCTCGCCGTGATGCCGACGGTGTCCGCGGTTTCGGGGCTGCAGCTCACCTCGGGTCGTGTGCAGATCGACGAGCTCACCGTGCTCGGCGACGTCGCCCCGGACGGCCGCTCCATGGTCTCCGAGTTCAACCTCGACCTGCTGTCGTCGACGGGCGCTTCGTTCACGCTCAGCATGCTGCCGCAGGGCGTCTACAGCCGCGTCCGCTTCTCCGTCGACAGCGCCGTGGTGATGGGCAGCTGGCGCGGCACGCCTTTTTCGGTCGCGCTCGAGACCGATGACTCCGTCGCCGCGGTCGACCTGCGCTCCAACGGCGTCGAGGTGACCCCCGGCCACGACGGCGCGCTCACCCTCGGCGTCGACCCCGGCACCTGGTTCGCCGGCAACGTGCTCGACGGCGCGACCCCCGTTTCCGGGCAGCTCACCATCGACTCGTCGCACAACGCCGCCGTCGCCGCGCAGCTGACGTCGCGCCTGGCCGGCTCGTTCACCCTGCAAGACTCGACCACGCCCGTCCCCTGAGGACCGCATCGGCACCCGCGGGCGCCTCCTACGGGACGTGTACGCGGAAGGTGCTGTTGTGGCAGTTGTTGCAGGCGCCGTTGCCGGTGACGGCCGAGCTCATCGGCACCGTGCTCGGGCAGAGCGAGGCGTTGACCGTGATGGGGAAGGTCAGCGACGTCGACGTCCAGAAGTTACCGTTGGTGGCGCTGATGATCTTGACCGTCTTGCCGTTGGCGTCGGTGACGTTCATGGTGGCGCCGGCGACCGCGGCGCCGCCGCTGACCGCGTTGTAGAGCGTCCCGCCGACGTAGAACGTGGGCGCGCCGCGGCCGGGCGCGTGGCAGCCCTGGCACTCCTGGCCGGCGTTGTGGTGCCCGTTCGGCGACGACAGCCCCGCCGTCGACTGCAGATTGTCGCAGACGACCGCCAGATCGCCGGCGAGCGCGCCGCCGAGATCGGCCAATGCGCTCGAGCCGAGGTCGCCGCCCGGCGCCGAGCCCAGATCGTCCGTCGACGCGGCGCTGCTGCCGCCGCCGCCCGCCGTGCCGCTGCCGCCACCGCTGGCGGCCGGCGCCGACGGATCGCTCCCGCCGTCGAACGCGGGCAGGCATCCGCCACACAGCGTGGCAGACAGCGCGATCACCGAGGCGACGTCGAAGGCGGCCGGTATACGCATGCGCTCGCGTCTTTCAAGCGCGGGGCCAGCGACGGGGCCGTACGAAGCGTGCACAACCGCGCGCGCAGGCGCCGACCTTCCAGTGGCATCGCAGGCTTGTGCCGACTGTACGATCGTTGCACAAGCGGGCGCAGCGTTGGTACAGCGACGGTGTACTCCGGGGATCGACTCGCCACGATGGGTACAGGCGCCCCACTCGCCCGTCCGGGACGACCGCGCGCGCAAACATTGCGGGCGGACGCCCGCACGCCGCAGCGATTGCGCTGCCAACACGCCGCGGACACGGATCTGCCGGGCTTGGAGCTGGCGATGAAGTTGCAATGATCGCCATGCCGGAGGTGCCGAGATGGCGACGGATACAGAGAGACTGAGCGAAGACATGCGAAAAGTCAGAGCCGAGGTCAAGCGGCTGCGCGACGAGATCCGCGTCAGGCTTCACCTCGGTGCCATGGACGCGCGCGAGGCGTTCGTCGCCATCGAGCACGACGTCGATCACCTGGGCCAGGACGTGACGCGGACCTCGCACGAGGCGCTGCAGGGCGTGCTGTCGCGGCTGAAGCAGCTCTCGGCCGCCTTCCGCGGCGAGCCCCCGTCGGCGCCGAAGAATCCGTAGCGGAGGCGCTCATGAAGGTCGACCAGGTCATGACCAGGGAGGTGCATCGCTGCACCGCGTACGACACTCTCAACGCCGCCGCCCGGCTGATGTGGGATCACGATTGCGGCTGCGTCCCCGTCGTCGACGACAACGGCCTCGTGATCGGGATGCTCACCGATCGCGACGTCTGCATGGCCGCGTACACCACCAACCTGCCGCTGTCGTCGTTGCGGGTGGGTGACATCATGGCCAAGCAGGTGATCTGCTGCGGTCCGTTCGACACCGTCGAGCATGCCGAGGCGCTGATGCAGCGGCACCAGCTCCGGCGCCTGCCGATCGTCGGCTTCGAGAAGCAGCTGCTCGGGGTCTTGTCGTTGAACGACCTGGCGCGCGCGGCGCGACTGCAGCCGCGCTCGCGCGAGCGCGGCGTCAACGCGGACGCCATCGAAGCGACGCTGGCCGCCGTCTGCGCGCCGCGACTGTCTCCCCCGACCTCGGCCTCGTAGCCCGCAGGGGCAGTCGTGTTCGAGCTCGTCGCGGCTCAATCCCACTGCTCGCGGACGACCTAACCCCAGGGTTCGCTTCGGTTGAGCTAGCGAGGGCGAGCGGCGTGAGGCGGATCGTGGATGCGACCGGAGCGACCGACCGAGGAATACCCGTCGGTATTTCGACCGAGGGAGCGAGGACGTAGTCCTCGAGGCGACCGCGCGGATCGTCCGCAGCAGGTCAATCGAGGCGAACCCTGGGGTTAGGCCGGGCGCCGCCGCGGAGCAACTTCGTTCGAGCCGCCCGGCCTCCGGTGCCTATGTTCGGAAAATGGAGGTGCGGGCTCGATGTCCAAGCGTGCGACGATCGTAGGGATCGCCCTCGTGTCCGGCGTCTTGCAGGCGCAGGCGGCGCCCACCGGCGGGCACCTGGCCGAGCCGCAGTACCTGCCCGAGGCCGCGCGGGCGCTCCTGCACACGCGTATGCAACATCACGGCGCCACCATGACCGAGCTGCTGGCCCGCGTGGTGCTGCTCGACTTCGAGGGCACGCAGCGGGCGGCGCGAGAGATCGCGCAGGAGCCGCGCCTGGCGCGGCCCACCAGCATGGACGCGACGCAGCTCAACGCGCGCCTACCCGAGCGCTTCTTCGTGCTTCAGGATCAGCTGCGCGAGCGCGCGGCGAAGCTCGACAGCGCGGCGGCGGCGCACGATCCGGCGCGCCTCGCCAGCGCCTACGGCCAGCTGACCGAGACCTGCGTCGCCTGCCACTCGGTCTACCTGACCGGCGCTGGTCACTGACCGGTTTCGGCGACGGTGAACCGGGCGAGCGGCTGGTCCAGCAAGTGCTCGGGCAGCGTGAAGAAGAAGGTGCTCCCTCGTCCCAATTGGCTGGTAGCCCAGATCCGGCCGCCGTGCGCCTCCACGATTCCCTTGGCGATGAACAGGCCGAGGCCGGTCCCCTCCTCCCCGCGCGCGGTCGTCCAGCGACGCTCGAACAGGTGTGGCAGCGACGCTGAAGGGATGCCCGGACCGGTGTCGGTGACGGCGAACAGGATCTCGTTTCTGCCACGCCCCGCCGAGACCGTGACCGCGCCATCGGCGGGTGTGAACTTCAACGCGTTGCCGAGGAGATTGGCCAGCACCTGCAACAGCCGCTCGCGATCGCATCGCACCAGCGGCAGCGTCGCTTCCGCGCGGCACTCGAGCCGGACCGACCGATCGACCGCGATCGGCTGCACCAGCGCCAGCGCCTCCTCGACCAGCGGCCCGACGTCACAGCCCGCGAGCTCCAGGCGGAGCGCGCCGCCCTCGACGGTAGCAGCATCGAGCAGGTCGCGGATCATGCGCTGCAGCCGGCGCACCACGCCGAGCACGATCCGCGCGTGCGCCTTCACCGCCGGATCGTTCGTGCTGTTCTCGAGGAGGCTCTCGCGCAGCGAGATCACGCTCAACGGATTCTTCAGGTCGTGGGAGACAATCTCCAGCAGCTGCTCGCGCAGCCGAACCTCGGCCCGCAGCTGGTCGTTGAGCCGCCCGTTCTCGATGGCGATCGCGGCGTGGCCCGCCAGGAGCTCGACGGCGCTCTGATCGTCGTTGCTGAACGGCTGTTGCCCGGGCGGACGGGCCAAGAAGAGGTTCCCCACCGTGCGCCCGCCGTGATTGACGGGCACGCCGAGCAGCGGACCCATCGGCGGATGATTCGCCGGAAGGCCGCCCGCGCGCGCATCGGCGGAGACGTCGGCGACGCGCAGCGGCTGCCCGGCGCTCGCGACCGCGCCCAGGAGCCCCACCGGGCACGGGGTGCGCCCGATCTTCTCCGCCTGTTCGCTCGACATTCCGCTGTACACCCACGGGTCGAAGGGCACCTGCGGATCGACGCCGATGCCCAGCGCCGCATAGTCGGCCGCGGTCAGCAGACGCGCCTGCTCGACGATGACGTCGAACAGATTACGCAGCACCGCCGGCTGCGTCGTCGCCGCCTCCTCGATGAGCAGCACCGAGTCGCGGATCGCCTCCAGCCGGCGCCGCGCGCGCTGCTCGGATTCGAGCAGTCGAGCGCGCTCGAGCTCGCTCCGCTTGCGCGGCCCGATGTCCTCGAGCACGGCCATCATGCCGCAGCGCTCGCCTTCGATGACGAGCGGCGCCCAGGCGACGCGCACGTCGAGGAGCACCCCGTCTTTGCGGCGACGCTCGGTCTCGACGGCGCCGATCGTCGCGCCGGCAGCGACGCGCGCCGCGATCTGGTCGAACTCGGCCCGCTTGTCGTCGGGAATGTTGGGCAGCGGACCACCCATGACCTCGTCCGCGCGCCAGCCGAAGAGCTGCTCGGCGGCGGGGTTCCAGGTGCGCACCAGGCCGTTGGTGTCGACGCTGGCGACCGCCAGCGGCGACGCGCGCACCAGCGCGTCGAGCGCCGCCTCGGCGTGGCGGCGCCGCTCGGCCATGTCGTTGAACGCCTCCGCCAGCTCCTTGAGCTCATCGCGCGAGCGCAGCTCGATTGGTCGGATCTGCTCGCCGCGCCCCAGGCGCCGGATGCGGTCGACGAGCACGCCGAGCGGGCTCGTGATGGAGCGGGCGAGCGCGACGGCGCCGACGAGCAGCAGCACCGCGAGCGCCGCCATCGACCCACCGATGGCGAAGAGCGCTCGATGGGTGCGCCGACGCGCCACGTCCATGCGCTGCTGGAGCAGCCGCTTCTCCTCGGCCGTCATCTCGCCGCCGATGCGGCGGACCTCGTCCATCAGCTGCTTGCCCTGGAGAACGGACGGCAGCTCTTCGAGGCGACCGCTGCGGCGCGACGCGATGACCTGCTCGAGGTGCGCGAGGCGCCGGTCGATGGCGTCGCGCAGCCGGTCGAGCCGGGCCTGCTGCGCGCGATCATCCTCGGTCAGGAGCGCTTCGCGCGCGAGATCCTTGGGGACCTCGGCGAGGCTGTCGCGGTAGAGCTGGAGAAACTCGTCGCGATCGCTGATCACGAATCCGCGCACGCCGGTCTCGGCGTCGGTCACGTGGCCGAGCGCGACGTCGAGCTGCAGCAGCACATCCTGCGTGTGCGTCACCGCCCCCAACGTGTCGATGAGCTCCCGGGCGCTTCGCCACGACAACAGGGCGACCACCAGCGTCGCCGCGAAACAGGTCGCGAAGCCGCCCGCGATCTTCGTCCCCAGGCGCACTCTCAGCGCCCCACGCTCGCCCCGCCACCCGGCGCCCGTACCGCGCCGGGCCCTTCCCCCACTGCCTCATCCGCCGGCTGCCGGCAGTCGCCATACCAGATCCCCTGGGCGTCGACCGCAAATACGAGGATCTTCCGCGCCCAGCCAGGAATCATGCGCTCGCCCGCGCGCTCGACATCAATCGTCGGCTCGAAGCTGGTTGCCATGCCCGTACCTCCCCTGGTTCCACCGACCTGCGCCCGGGCGAGCGGGCACGATAACGTAACCCGCGACCGAGCGCCCGCGAGGTCAGCCAGCCGGCGCCCCGCTCGGGATCGGCGGAAAATACTCCCATCTCCCCATTGCTCCCCCTGAGCCCTCGTCGACAACCTAACGCCGGACGGTCAGATGTCCAGTCGTCGCCCCGGCCCGGCGGGCGACGCCGGGCGACGGCGCCCGCTGCCTCCCAGGCCCTCAAGCCGCTCCGCCACCATCCGAGGGGTCCCCGCCGGTGGCGGTGCGCGCGCGTAGCAGTCGCGCAATCGTCCGCAGCAGCTCGTCGACGTCGAGCGGCTTGGCGAGCACGCGGACGTCGGCGCGCAGCGTCTCCGGCTGGATCGACATGAGGAGGATCGGGGCAGCCTCGGGCGCCAGTGCCGCTCCGGCGGCGGCGACGAGCGCGGGCGGGCGCATCCGCGGCTGCTCGGCGTCGGCAAGCACCAGATCGGGCCGGAACTGGACGAGGAGCTCGTCCAGCCGCTCGGGCCCGTCGCCGGCGGTGAAGACCTCGTAGCCTTCGTCGGCCAAGAGCTCGCGCAACGCGGCCCGTGCGTTGTCGTCGGCTTCGAGGATCAGGATCCGCGGGCTCATGAGCTGCTGCTCGCCGTTGCAAGCCCTCGGCCGAATCAGCGCTAGCGCACGCCGATGAGCCCTTTTCGCCCGCGAGCACACAGACTGCACCGCGAGCGCCACCCAGCTGCCGTCGAGCGCCCCGGGGCGGCCGCATTTTCTGCGATCGACCGCGGTCGCCCGCCCGCGCGCTCGCGCCCAGTTATCGCGCCGCTTCGATGACTTCGCGCGCCGTTTGCGTCCCAGCCGAAACCGCGCGCTTTCCTTGCGCGTTCGCTGTCCGACGCCGGAGTGACAAAACTTCGTGCAAGCGCAGGCGGCCGCTGAATTTCTCGTCGAGCCCGGCCGCGTGGCCCCGTTGCTGCTATCGGCCCCACGCGGAGGTGAACCGATGTCACCCAATCGAGCGGCGCAGCTGATCGCACTCATGGCACTCAGCGCCGCACCCGTTCTGTCCCACGCGCAAGCCGCTGTCGGTGTGATCGAAGGTCAGGTGAGCGCGCGCTCCCCCAAGGGCCGCGTCGGCGTCGTCGTCCATCTGGAGAAGGTTCCCGGCACGTTCCGTCCGCCGGCCAAGCCGGCGGAGATGGATCAAAAGAAGATGACCTTCGTGCCGCACATCCTCGCCGTGCAGAAGGGTACGACCGTCGTCTTCAAGAACAGCGACGCCGTCAGCCACAACATCTTTTCTCCCGATGGTGAGAAGTACAACCTCGGCAGCTTCGGTCAGAACCAGTCGGCCCGCCACACCTTCAACACGCTCGGCGTCTACCACCAGCTGTGCAACGTGCACCCCGAGATGGGCGCGGTCATCGTCGTCCTCGACAACCCGTACTTCGCCGTCACGGCTCCCGACGGCAAGTTCAAGATCGAAGGCGTTCCGCCCGGCAGCTACGAGCTCAAGACCTGGAGCGAGAAGGGTCCGGAGAGCACGCGCCCGGTGACCGTCGCCGCGGGCGCGCCGACCAGCGTTCACATCGAGCTCGGAAAATAACCATGGCCAAGAGACTGATCGGTGGCGGCCTGGCCGCCCTGGCGATCCTGCTCGTGGCCGCGCCCGCGCGCGCAATTCCTGCGTTCGCCCGTCGCTACGGCACCAGCTGTCTGACCTGTCACACCATCTATCCCAAGCTGACGCCGTTCGGCGAGGCCTTCCGCCGCAACGGCTTCAAGTTCCCGGGCAAGGACGCCGACTACGTCAAGGCAGAGACGGTGCCGCTCGGCCAGGAGGCCTACAAGAAGATGTTCCCGCACGCGGTCTGGCCGGCCGACCTGCCGGCGATCGCGCCGCTGGCGTTCGGCTCCAACGGCGCGCTCGTCATCCACCCCGACAAGAACGCGGGCGCTTACGCCGCCGACAACAACACCGTGTTCACCCTGCACGATCTCGTCGCCGAGGCGCACCTGTGGGCCGGTGGCGCGATGACCGAGCACATCTCCTACTTCGGCGAGGTCACCTTCTCGACGGACGGGACGATCGATCTCGAGCACGCCGAGCTGCACTTCAACGATCTCATCCCGCACACGATGCACGTGCTCAACCTCTATGTCGGCAAGGGATTCCCGACGCTGACCAGCTTCGGGCCGCACTCGAGCTACGTCGGCGACTCCAACGTGCCCGGGCTGCTGACGACGGCGCTGTACGGCGCCACCAGCGACTCGTTCAACCTCAACGACCTGTACGACCTCATCGAGCTCAACGGCATGGTCAAGGGCCGCTTCATCTACAGCATCGGCATCAACTCCGGCGCGAACCTCGACATTCGCAACACCGAGAACGTCTACGGCCACGTCGGCTACAAGCTCGGCGGCATGCGGCTCGACGGCGAGGGCAACACCGCCACCAACCCGACCAAGCCGTGGGCGGAGAACGCGCTCACCGTCGACCTGTACGGCTATCGCTCGGCGTCGCACTTCCAGCCGGCGGCCGGCGCGCTCACCCCGCCCGGCACGACACCGAACCCGCTCGACGATCTGACCTGGGTCGTCGGCGGCCACCTGCGCGGAACGCTGGGCTCGTTCGAGCTCGACGCGGGCGTCTACAACGAGTGGCACAGCCACGCCACCGCCGACGGCACCGCGGTCCAGGCGATCGTGCAGTACGACGAGCTGTCCTACGTGGTGTTCCCGTGGCTGGTGCCGGCGGTGCGGCTCGAGTGGGGCAGCCTGTTGCCCGAGGGCGGCACGCGCATCAACGACCTCAAGGTCATCCCCGGCGTCGCCGCGCTGGTGATTCCGAACCTGAAGCTGACCCTGACCGGGCAGATCGAATGGGCCGACGGCGCGCCCGACGGCGGCTGGGGCGCGTTCGGCGGCTCGGCGGCGCCGGCGATGGGCTCGGTCACCGAGTTCGAGTCGATCCAGCTCGGTCTGGCGTATGCCTTCTGACCCGGGGCCGTGGTGGCGCGGGCACGATCCGCAGAGCCTGCGCTACTACGGCACCAACTTCCCCTGCCGCGCCGCCTGCCCCGTCGGCACCAACGCCGGCGGCTACGTCTCCCTGGTGGCGCAGGGGCGCTTCGAGGAGGCCTACGCGCTGGCGCGCGCGCCCAACCCGTTCGCGTCGGTCTGCGGGCGGGTCTGCGCGCACCCGTGCGAGGCGGCGTGCCGGCGCGGCGCGCTCGACGCCCCCATCCACATCCGCGCGCTCAAGCGCGTCGTCACCGAGCGCTACGGCGTGGAGAGCCAACGCTCGTTCGAAGAGATCCTCGGCGTGGTCGAGCGACCCCGCCCCAAGGCCGAGCGCGCCGGGCGCGTGGCCATCGTCGGCGCCGGACCGGCCGGCCTGGCCTGCGCGCACGATCTGGCGCTCATGGGCCACCGCGTCGTCGTGTTCGACGCCGCCCCCGTCGCCGGCGGCATGATGCGCCTCGGCATCCCCGCCTATCGCCTGCCGCGCGCGGACCTGGAGCGCGAGATCGAGTTCATCCGTTGGCTCGGCGTCGAGATCCGCCTCGGTGTGCCCATCGGTGGCGAGGCCCGCTTCGCCGACCTGGTGCGCGACTTCGACGCCGTCTTTTTGGCCCCAGGGTGCCGGCGCGGCAAGGCGCTCAAGATCCCCGGCGCCGAGCTGCGCGGCGTCTTGACCGCGATCGACCTTTTGGCCCACGTCAACCTCGGCCAGCCGCTCGAGGTCGGCAAGCGGGTCGTCGTCGTCGGGGGCGGCAACGTCGCCTACGACGCGGCGCGCTCGGCGCGGCGCTTCGGCGGCACCTCCGAGCCGGACGAGGAGGCGCACAACCTGGCGGTCGACGCCGCCGTAGTCGCCTCCCGCCTGCTCCGCCGCGACGTGACCATGGTGACGCTCGAGTCGCGGCAGGAGATGCCCGCCGATCCGAGCGAGATCGCCGAAGGCACCGAGGAGGGCGTGCGCCTGGTCAACCGCCGCGGGCCCAAGGAGATCCTCGGCGAAGGCGGCCGCGTCACCGGGCTGCGCACCATCGACGTGGCCCGCGTCTTCGACGACAAGGGGCGCTTCTCTCCCGAGTTCGTGCCCGACAGCGAGCAGGAGATCGCCTGCGACACCGTCGTGATCGCCGTGGGGCAGATGGCCGACCTCTCGTTCCTCGGCGCGGACCACGGCCTGGCGCTGACGCCGCAGGGGCTCCTCACCGTCGATCCCGCCACGTTGGCCACCAGCCGCGCCGGTGTCTTCGCCGGCGGCGACATAGCCTTCGGCCCGCGCATCGTCATCTCCGCCGTCGCCGACGGGCGCCGCGCCGCCCGCGCCATCGACACCCACCTGACCGGCCGCCACGACGAGCCCACGCGCTATCGGCTGCGCGTGTTCCCCACCTTCGGCTACGAGCACCCGTTCGCCCGCGGCGACTACGAGACGGTTCCGCGCGCCGAGGTGCCGGTCATCCCCGTCGAGCGCCGCACCAACGCCGCCGAGGTCGAGCGGGTGCTCAGCGAAGACGAGGCGCGCGCCGAGGGCACCCGCTGCCTGCACTGCTGGGTCAACACCGTCTTCGACTCGTCGGCCGTCAACGGCTCGGAGTGCATCCAGTGCGGCGGCTGCGTCGACGTCTGCCCCGAGCAGTGCATCGACCTGGTGGCCCTGCGCCGGCTCTCGGCGGCGCCCGGCGGCCCGGCGTTGCGCCTCCCCGACGGCCGCCCGCTCGAGCTCACCGGGCAGCCGGGCGCCGCGCTCATCAAGGATGAAACCGCCTGCATCCGCTGCGGCCTGTGCGCCCGTCGCTGCCCGACCGGCGTCATCACCATGCAGGCGCTCTACCGCGAAGACGAAGTGGCGTTGTGCCGCCTCGCCGACGCCGAGCTGTGAGGAGAGCTTATGCCGTTGTGCGATGACCTCATGCTGCCCCTATCCGAGGAGGAGCTGTCGCGGCGTAAGCTGCTCGGCTCGCTGGCGGGCGGCGCGTTCGTCCTGGCCGGCCTCGGCACCGCCATCGCCGCCGTCGAGTTCCTCGATCCGCCCGTGCTGTTCGAGGAGGACGCGCGCGTGACCATCGGGCGGCCGGAGGAGATCGCGGTCGGCACGGTGCTGGTGCTGGCCAAGCAGGGCCTCTACGTCATCCGCAGCCCCGGCGGCTTCTACGCGCTCTCCTCGGTCTGCACCCACCTCGGCTGCATGACCCGCTACGACCGCGAGGGGGGCCAGATCGCCTGCCCCTGCCACGGCAGCCGCTTCCACCTCGACGGCACGGTCAAGCACGGACCGGCCCCGCGCCCCCTGCCACGCCTGCAGATCACGGTCGAGCGCGGCGTCCTCGTCGTCGATCGCAGCCGCCGCGTCGCCGCCGACGCCCTGCTCAAGGTGGCCTGATGGAACCGCTGGGAAAACGGCTCACCAAGAGTCGCGTCTATCGCTCGATCGTGCGCCACGGCTTTGCCCCGTCGAACCGCAACCGCTCGCTGGCGGTGTTCACCAACTTCTTCCTGCACGTCCATCCGGCCAAGGTGCGGCGACGCGCCATCGAGTTCCTTCGCACCTACTACCTCGGCGGGCTGTCGGCGGCCTGCTTCTTCATCCTCGTCGTCACCGGCGTGTTCTTGATGTTCTACTACCGGCCCGCGGTTCCGCACGCCTACCACGACATGAAGGATCTGCGCTTCGCGGTCTGGCTCGGTCCGTTCCTGCGCAACCTGCACCGCTGGTCGGCGCACACCATGGTGGCGCTGGTCTTTCTGCACATGGCGGTGACCTTCTTCCGGGGCGCCTACCGCACGCCGCGCGAGTTCAACTGGGTCATCGGCGTCATGCTCTTCGTCGGCACCGTGCTGCTCTCCTACACGGGCTACCTGTTGCCCTGGGATCAGCTGGCCTACTGGGCCGTCACCGTCGGCACCAACATGGCCGAGGCGACGCCGATCATCGGTGCCAAGCTCAAGCTCCTCATGCTCGGCGGCCACTCGATCAACGCCAACGCGCTGCTCCGCTTCTACGTCCTGCACTGCGTGGTGCTGCCGGCGGCGCTGGTCATCGGCATCTCGCTGCACATCTGGCGTGTGCGCAAGGACGGCGGCATCTACCTGCCGCCGGAACAGGATGGCGAGCCATGAGCGAGCGCCAGCGAGCGAACGTGAGCGCGGCCGGTACGGCCCGCGGATCGACTTGTGGCTCATGGGGCACCTGCAAGGAGGTGCACCCATGAGCGAGCCGCGACAGTTCGTGGTCGCTCCCGGCGACGACTCGCGCGCGGCGCCGGTTCGCGTCGTCGTCGTGCAGGGCGACGAGCGCCCGGCCGTCCACGCCGACGACGAGCCGGTGGTGATGACCTTCCCCCACCTCATCGTGCGCGAGCTCATCGCCCTGTGCGCGCTGTCGCTGGTGCTGGTGGTCGTCTCGCTGGTGGCCGATGCGCCGCTGGAGCAGATCGCCAACCCGACGCGCACGCCCAACCCCGCCAAGGCCCCCTGGTACTTCCTCGGCCTGCAGGAGCTGTTGCACTACTACCCGCCGCTGGTCTCGGGCGTTCTTCTGCCCGCGCTTCTGATCGTGGCGCTCATCGTCATTCCGTACTTCCCGATCAACCTGGCGCGGCCGCCGCTCGATACGCAGCGGGGAAGCCGCACCCTGGGCGGGATCTGGACGGCGATCGGCCTTCTGTGCGCCGTCTTCTACTGGACGGGCAGCGCGCCGGTGTGGCCGTTCATCGGCACGCTCCTGTTCGTGGGCGTCCTCATCACCGCCGGCGCGGTCAGCTCCTCGAAGAACCGGGGCCTGTCGTGGCTGCGCTCGCGCAGCCTGCCCTTTTGGATCTTCGCCTGGTTCCTCCTGGCGGCGACGGTGCTGACCATCATCGGCGTCTTTTTTCGCGGACCGGGCTGGAGCTTCACCCTGCCCTGGCGCGACGGAGTCTTCTACTGATGCGCCCGCCCGACGAGATCGAACCGACCGAGCTCGGCCTGACGCGCCTGCTGCGGATCCTGGCCGTGCTGTCGCTGCTGCTGTTGGCGGCGCTGGCGATCGCCCCCGCGCGCGCGCACTTCACCGAGTGGCGCGCGGCGCAACGACAGTACAACCAGCTGGCGCGGGCGCAGCACGGCACGCCGGTGGCGATCGGCATCAAGCAGATCTGGACGCCCGAGCTCGAGGTGACCGATCGCTGCGGCTCGTGCCACCTCGCCCAGGCCGACGCCGCGGCGCCGCTCACCGGCCGCCCGCTGTTCGCCGCGCACCCGCCCATCCCGCACTCGCCGCGCCAGTTCGGCTGCACCGTCTGTCACGGCGGCCAGGGGCGCGCTACCTCCAAGAAGGCCGCGCACGGTCAGGTGCAGCACTGGGAGGAGCCGCTGCTCGCGCGCGGCTACGAGCAGGCCGGCTGCGGCACGTGCCACTCCGGCCTCAAGGTGGGCCCGGCCAAGCTGGTCGATAAGGGGCGGGCGCTCGTGGCCGAGACCAAGTGCGCCACCTGCCACGCGGCCGGCAACGGCGCCCCCGATCTGTCGGCCGTCGGCCTGCACGGCTTCCGCCCCGACTGGCACGCCAAGCACGTCGAGCTCAGCGGCGCCGCGCAAGCGGGCGTGTGGACCAAGGGCTTTGTGCCGCTCGCCGACGAAGAGGCGGCCGCGGTGACGGAGTACCTGCGCACGCAGATCGGCGCGCCGCACCTGATGGCGGCCAAGGCGTTCGCCTATCGCCGCGGCTGCCGCGGCTGCCACCGCATCGACGGCGTCGGCGGCGACGACGGACCGGACCTGTCGAACGAGGGCGCCCGCCGCGTCGCCGAGCTCGACTTCTCCAGCGTCCCCGGCGCGCGCACGCTGCCGGGCTGGCTCAAGGCGCACTTCCTCGATCCGCCGCACGTCGTGCCCGGCAGCCAGATGCCGAAGCTCGGCTTCACCACCGACGAGGCGGACCAGCTGACGCTCTTCATGCTCTCCTTGCGCACCCGCCCGGTTCCCGAAAACCTGGCGCCGCGCGACCGCGTGCGCGCCCTGCGCCTGGGCGAGCGCGACTTCGCCACCGACGGCGAGTCGCTCTTCGGCGTCTTCTGCGCCGCCTGCCACGGCCCGCGCGGCGAAGGCCGACGCTTCCCGACGCTGGCGTCGACCTTTCCCGCCATCGGCGAGCCCGAGTTCCTGGCCATCGTCAGCGACGACTTCTTGCGCAAGACGCTGATGAACGGACGCCCGGGACGGCGCATGCCGGCGTGGGGCACCAAGGACGGCGGGCTGCGCCCCGAGGAGATCGACGCGCTCATCGGCTACCTGCGCTCACTGCAGCCGGTGGTGCCGACTGCCGACGCGGTCAACGCCGCGCCGATCGATCGGCAAAAGGGCGACGCGCTGTTCGCGCAAAAATGCTCCCCCTGCCATGGCGAAGGCGGCCAGGGAAGCGCGGTCGCGCCGCCGCTGGCCGCGCGCGACAACCCGGTGACGCACGACGACAGCCGCATCTACGGCACGCTCAGCGTCGGCGTGGCCGGCTCGGCGATGGGGTCGTTCCGCAACCTCGACGCCGCGTCGCTGCACTCGCTCATCGCCACCGTCAAAGCGCTGCCGCCCGTCGACGCCGTGCGCGCCACCTGGGCCCCGCGCAAGGGCGACGCGCAGCGCGGCGCCGACGGCTTCGCGCGCTACTGCGCCACCTGCCACGGCAACCGCGGTGAAGGCAAGGAGGGACCGGCGCTGGCCAACCCCGCCTTCCAGGCCTCGGCCACCGACGGCTACCTGACGGCGACGATCCTGCGCGGGCGTGGCGCCACCAAGATGCCGCACTTCGGCACCGCCGCCGCCGACCATCCGAAGCTCTCGCCCGACGAGGTCGTGGACATCATCGCCTTCGTTCGTTCACTGGTGCCGAAGTCGTAGCCGACTTGGCACGGCGCTCGCTTGGAGAGCGGACATGATCGAAACCTCGAGCGAACCACTCCTGGCCGCACCGAACCGCGACATCGCCGCCAAGCTGCGCGAGGTCGCCGAGCTCTTGGCGCTGCAGGACGCCAGCCCCTTCCGCGTCGCCGCCTACCGCCGCGCCGCCGATACCATCGAGGCGCTGCCGCGGGGCCTCGCCGAGATCATCAGCGCCGGCGGTCTCGCCCGACTCACCGAGCTGCCCAACATCGATCATGCGATGGCGTCGGTGGTCGGCGAGCTGGCGCGAACGGGCCGCCTGACCCTGCTCGATCGCCTGCGCGGCACGCTCGACGCCGAGTCGCTGTTTCGCACCATCCCCGGCGTCGGCCCCGAGCTGGCCCGCCGCATCCACGAGACGCTGCACGTCGACACGCTCGAGGCGCTCGAGGTCGCGGCGCACGACGGCCGCCTCGAGACGGTCCCCGGCCTCGGCCGGCGGCGGGTCGCGGCGGTGCGCGCCTCCCTCGGCGCGCTGCTCGGGCGCCTGCGCAGCCGCGGCTTCGTCGCCGGCGCCGTCGAGAGCGAGCCGGACGTCGCCACCCTGCTCGACGTCGACGCCGAGTATCGCCGCCGCGCCGCCGCCGGCGAGCTGCGCACCATCGCGCCGCGCCGCATGAACCCCGCGGCAGAGGCATGGCTGCCGATCCTGCACACCCAGCGCGGCCGCTGGCACTTCACGGCGCTCTACTCCAACACCTCACGCGCGCACGCGCTCGGCCGCACCCACGATTGGGTCATCCTCTACTTCTTCGATGACCACCATCCGGAGCACCAGCGCACGGTTGTCACCGAGACCCACGGCACGCTCCAGGGCAGCCGCGTGGTGCGCGGCCGCGAGGCCGAGTGCCTGCGCCGCATCGCGCCCTGAGGATGCCGGCATAGCCGCAAGATTTGCCGTGGAGCCGCCCGACCAGCCGCAAGGCTTGCGCGATCTTGGGAAACGGACGGCGCGCGACCTAGCAGGGTCTTGAAGAGCTCAGGGCCGAGCCGCGCGCCGTGGATTTTCGCGAAGCGCGAGGCGCGACGAGGGAAGCTCCCCGTCGGGAACTGACCGAGGAGCAACGAAGCGATTCGCGAAAAGACCAAGCGCGGCGACGCGGAGCGAGTTTTTTCAACACCCTGCGAGAGTGCATCTGGCAAATACTCCCGTCGCGTGATCGCCGCTCCGCGGCGCATCGCTTCGTTGCTCCTCCCTTGAATACCGTCGAGGTCTCATGATTCATCACATCTCGGCGCGAGCTCTCGAAACGTTCCGCTTTCAGACCCGCGTCGCATCGAGAGGGCGCCAAAGCGCCACGTCCGGCTCCGCGCGCACTGCCCCGCTGGGCTCAAACAGTCCTCGCCACCGGACCGCTGTGCTCGATTCCACCCCTTGCCTGTGCTGCGGAACTCGCCCAGCGGGGCAGTGCGCGCGGAGCCTCTGTGCTCGTCCAAAAAACCGGTACGGTCGCAGCGGGTGCAGCGGCTGCTCTCGACGACGCATGAGCTTCGGCAATCGTGCTTGGCGGAAGGTTCACACGAGCCCATAGAGCGGGCGGTCGTCGGAGCCGTCTTGCCGGGCGTCGAGGAGCGCTCGCCGCGAAGCGACGATGCCAGCGACGAGGCGAGGGCCCGGACGTGCCGCCGGTCTGTAAGGCCGCCGGCGTAGCGGGCCCGTCCCGGCAAGACGGCTCCGACGACCTGCGGGCCCCGGTCTGCGTCGTCGCTCCTCGCTCAGTTATCTCCGGATAGCTTCGCTCGTCGCTCCTCGCATCCCGGGCTCCTCGCTCATCGACGCTCGGTCCGGGAAGTGACCAGGGGGTACTACCCCCAGGGTTCGCTTCGATTGACCTGCTGCGGACGATCCGCGCGGTCGCCTCGAGGACTACGTCCTCGCTCCCTCGGTCGAAATACCGACGGGTATTCCTCGGTCGGTTGCTCCGGTCGCATCCACGATCCGCCTCACGCGGCTGGCCCTCGCCAGCTCAACCGAAGCGAACCCTGGGGTTAGGCCGCGACTCCGGCGTCATCCCGGCGCAGCTCCTTGGCCAGGAGCTCGCGGCGGGCCACGTCGAGCTCATCGTACGCCGACCAAAGGTGCGCAAGGATTCGCGTCAACGCCCGGTCGTCGGGCTCGAAGGCCGCCGAGGCCTTGATCTGCTCGATCGACTGTCGCACCGTGCGCATCAGCGTCGCCGTTACCTGGTGACTCATCGCGGCCTCCTCGCGCGCGTCCCTCTTGCGAACCTCGTGCCGGCGGCCGACTCGCCCGGCGAGATCAGCGCTTGGCGAGCAGCCGGCCGATGGCATGCGCCAGCCAAAGCCCGAGGACTCCCTCGACCCGCTCGAGCCAGCGGCGCCATCGGCTGACGCTACGGGGCTCGCTGGCGGTGATCTCGCGCGCTCCGCGCACGTGCCGTGCGATCCACTCTTCGGCGGAGGCCGCCGCCGTTTGATCGTGGGCTTCGACGAGGGCCTCCAGATCGGCCAGCGAGTAGGGATCGAGGTTGAAGCTGCCGATGAGCATCCGTTCGCCGTCGAAGGCGGCGAGCTTGGCGTGCAGGATCGAGTCGGTCCACTCGAAGATGCGAACGCCCGCGGCGAGCAGCCGGCGATAGGCGAGCGCGGTCGCCGCGCGCGCCAGCGGCACGTCGCTGCGGCCGGGGACCAGGAGCGTCACCGCCACGCCGCGGCGCGCCGCCGCGGTCATCGAGCGCAAAAGGCCACGATCGGGCAAGAAGTAGCTGTGGGCGAGCAGCACCCGCGAGCGCGCGGCGCCGAACGCCTTGATGTAGCGCTTGCGCAGCCGGCGGCCGCCGCCGAGATCCGACAGCAGGACGCGAACCGCCGGGTCGCGCGCGCGGCGCGGCGCGTGGAGCAAGCGGTGCGCGATGTTGACGCACGCGGGCCCGCGCAGCTCGACCGCGACGTCCGCCCAGCCGGCGCTCTCGTCGGTGAGGTTGATGCCGCCGATGAAGGCGACGCGCTCGTCGACGACGAGGAGCTTGCGATGGTTGCGGCGAAAGCGACCGAGGAAGCCCAGGCGCAGGGGGTTGTAGACCTGCGCATTGCAGCCGGCCGCGCGCAGAGCAGCGACGATGCGGCCAGGCCGGCTCGTGCCCCAGCCGTCGACCACCACGCGCACGCGCACGCCGCGCCTGGCCGCGTTGGCGAGCGCGGTCACGAAGGCGCCGCCGATGCCGGTCGACGACATCATGTAGGCCTCGAGCAGAATCTCGCGATGCGCTTGGCGAATCGCCGCCAGCATGCGCGCGAACGTCGCGGCGCCGCCGTCCAGGAGCTCGATCGAGGTTCGCATCTGGGTCGAGAGCATCGTTATTGCGGCCAGAACGCAAGTACCGTTCCGTGACGGTCGGGCGCACCCGGGGCGTCGATCGCGCAAGGGTTGCGCCCGGCGGACTCGACGGCGCATCGGCTGCGCGAGCCCGGCGCTGGCGCGGCAGGCGGCCGGTCGGCTCGGCTCCTGCATTGGGGACCGCCGTGCCCGAACCGACCGACAAGAAGCGCAGTCGCCAGCTCACCTTCTCCAGCGGCTACTTCCTCGCCGCCATCGCGATCATCTGGATCGTCCAGGCGCTCGCCGCCCGCCCGAGCCAGCCCCGGGACGTGCCCTACAGCGAGCTGGTCACGATGGTCCGCGCGGGCAAGGTCGCGCGCGTCGAGGTCAGCGATCGCGAGCTCACCGCCGAGCTGGTCGCCGCCGCCGGCGCGGCCAAGCGGGCGCGGCCGGAGCTGGTGCGCGCCACCCGCCTGCCGCGCGTCGACGACACGGCGCTGGTGCGCGAGCTCGGCGAGCGCCACCTGACCATCGCCGGCCGCTTCGAAGATCCGTCGCCGTGGTCGGCGCTCTTCTTCAACTGGATCCTTCCCATCGGCGGCCTGGCGCTCCTCTACAGCTGGAGCATCCGGCGCGTCGGACGCAACGTCGGCCCGCTCAGCTTCGGAAAGAGCCGCGCCAAGATCTACGACGCCGCCGACGCCAACCGCACCACCTTCGCCGACGTGGCCGGCGTCGACGAGGCGAGGGCCGAGCTGGTCGAGGTGGTCGACTTCCTCAAGGAGCCCACCCGCTACCGCGCGCTCGGCGCGCACATCCCCAAGGGCGTGCTGCTCGTCGGCCCGCCGGGCACGGGCAAGACGCTGCTGGCGCGCGCGGTCGCGGGCGAGGCCGAGGTGCCCTTCTTCTCGATCTCCGGCTCGGAGTTCGTCGAGATGTTCGTCGGCGTCGGCGCGGCGCGCGTGCGCGACCTGTTCGAGCAGGCCAAGGAGCGCGCGCCGTGCATCGTCTTCATCGACGAGCTCGACGCCATCGGACGCTCGCGCGGCGGCCGTCGGCGTGATGGCGACGCACGACGAGCGCGAGCAGACGCTCAACCAGCTGCTCGTCGAGATGGACGGCTTCGATCCGTCGCTCGGGCGTCATCATCATGGCCGCGACCAACCGCCCCGAGATCCTCGACCCGGCGCTGCTGCGCGCGGGCCGCTTCGATCGCCAGGTGCTGGTCGACCGGCCCGACGTGCGCGGCCGCGAGGCGATCCTCCGCGTCCACGCGCGCAAGGTGCGCTCGGCGCGCGACGTCGACCTGCGCCTGGTCGCGCAGCGCACGCCGGGCATGGTGGGCGCCGATCTCGCGAACGTGGTCAACGAGGCCGCGCTCGCCGCCGCGCGGCGCCGATCGAAGGCGGTGGAGCAGAGCGACTTCGAGGAGGCGATCGATCGCATCCAGCTCGGCCTGCGCAAGCGAGGGGCGCGTGATGAACGACGACGAGAAGCGCCGCGTCGCCTACCACGAGGCCGGCCACGCGCTGGTCGCGCTCTCGGTGGCGCACGCCGACCCGGTGCACCGCGTGACCATCATCCCGCGCTCGATCGGCGCGCTCGGCGCCACGCTGCAGCTGCCGACCGAAGAGCGCTACCTCGTCACGCGCGACGAGCTCTGCGATCGGCTCTGCGTCATGCTGGCGGGCGCGCCGCCGAGGAGCTCGTGTTCGACGACGTCTCGACCGGCGCGCAGAACGACCTCGAGCGCGCCACCGAGACCGCGCGGCAGATGGTGTGCCGCTTCGGCATGAGCGAGCACCTGGGCGCGCAGACGTTCGGCGCGCCGGGCGGTGCGCGCTTCCTCGACCTCGGCGGCTCCCTGGGCGACGATCGCAACTACAGCGAGGAGACGGCGCAGGCGATCGACCACGAGGTGCGCGCGCTGCTCGAGACCGAACGGCTGCGCGCCGCCGAGATCCTCGATCGGCGCCGCCCGCTGTTGGAGACGCTGGCCGAGCGCCTGATCGTGGAAGAGACGCTCGACCGCGCCGAGCTGGAAGCGATCACGCGGGTGCACACGCAGGCGGCCTGAATCGCCTGGCGGTCGGGCGATTCGCCCTGAATCGCCCGACGCCGGCGCCGCGGTCGCGCGGTTCGCCCTGAACGGCCCTCCCCGATCCCCTACAACTGCCTCCGCGATCCCCCCACTCCGCGGAGCGCCGCATTTTCACGCTGGCGATCGCGCGCGCACCTGGGTTATTAAGAAAAAACTTAACACCAGGAGGCGGGCCATGTCGACCACGCGTTTGATGCTCTCGCTCGTCGCTGCCCTCGTCGCGACGGCCGGCTGCTCGCAGTCCAACGGCGGCACCGGCGGCAATGGAGGCAGCGCCGGATCGGGCGGCGGTGGCGGCGGCGGGTTCGGCGGCGGCGGCGGCAGCGGTGGCGCCGGCGGGTTCGGCGGCGGCGGCGGCGGCAGCGGCGGCGTCCCGAGCGACGTCGCCGGCTGCAGCGGCCAGACCCTCTATGCGCTGCCGGCCGATCCGTCCGAGCGCGGCCCCTGGCCGGTGGGCGCCAAGACCGTCACGCTCGCCGGCCTGACCACAGAGATCTGGTACCCGGCCAAGCTCGGCAGCGACGCCGGCCAGCAGAAGGTGGTCTACGACATTCGCGAGCACCTGCCGCCCGCCGACGCCGCCAAGATCCCCGACAGCGACAACCCGCCGCAGGACTGCGACTGCTTCCGCGACCTGCCGCTCGACGACACGCACGGCCCCTACCCGCTCGTCATGTTCATTCACGGCACTGCCGCCTTCCGCACCCAGTCGTTGACCTTCATGACCCACTGGGCGAGCCGCGGCTTCGTGGTGGTCTCCGCCGATCATCCAGGCATCGAGCTCAAGGACATCCTCGGTGGCACCAACATCGGCGCCAGCGACGAAGCGGGCGACACCAACAAGGCGCTCGATGCGCTCGCCACGCCGGCCGGCGACGTCGCCTTCCTCGCCGGCCACCTCGACGGCGGGCGCATCGCCGTCTCCGGCCACTCGGCCGGCGGCAGCGCCACCGCCGGCTTCGGCAACCGCGCTCAGGTGCTCATCCCGATGGCGGCCATGGGCACGACCGCCGGCTCGACGCTGGTCTCGTCGCTCATCATGGGCGCCGGCAACGACGGCATCGCCGGCTACAGCGGCCAGCAGATGGGCTATTCGTCGTCGCCCAAGAAGAAGCGCCTGGTCGGCATCGGCGGCAACGCCGGCCACCTGGCCTTCTCCGACCTGTGCGCCATCGGCGCCGACCAGGGCGGCATCCTCAAGATCGCGCAGGACCACGGCGTGATGGTCAACCCGCTCATCGCCACGCTCGCCCAGGACGGCTGCAAGGCGGGCCAGCTGGCCCCCGAGCTCGGCTGGCACATCGTCGACTTCGCCACCTCGGCGGTGCTCGAGGAGACGCTGCAGTGCTCGCCGTCGTCCGCGGCGGCGATCGCCGGCATCGCCACGGCGGTGCCGAACGTGCAGGAGTATCAGCAGGACCTGTAGCGGCCGGTGCGGGTCAGCGCGCGCGCAGATAGGCCAGAAGATCCTGCTTGTCGGCGTCCGCGAGGGTGCAGGTCATGTCGTGACCTTCGGTGCCCATCGCCGTGTCGATCGTCGGCGACGGCGGCCGCGGCACCAGGCAGAAGAGCGACTCCAGCGACGGAACGGCCCCGTCGTGGAGGAAGCGCGACTCGGCCCAGGTGCCGACCAGGCGCGGAGACTTCAGCTTGCCGGTGACCTCGCCCCGGGCGCCTGCGGGGACGCCGGTCTGCGCCCAGGCGGCCATGGCGGCGTCGGTGCCGAGCTCGGCATAGTCGTACAGGCGCGTGCCCATGCCGCGCGGGCCGCCGTGGCAGTCGGTGCAACCATCCGCGGCGAAGTCGAGGCGGCCGCGCTCGACGGCGGCGGCGTCGGGCGGCGCGGGATTGCCCGGCGCGCGCAGCGACAGGATGTAGTCGCGCAGCGGCGCCAGCGCGTCGTCCGGCCAGGCGCTGGGGTCGCCGCCGCCGATGAGGACGAAGTCGTGCAGGAAGTCGCCGACCGAGTGCGAGCCGCCGGTCCAGCCCAGCTGCGCGTCGCCCTCGGCGGCGGACGAGATCGACCACAGCGGCGAGATCTTGCTCACGGTGTGCACCTTGTCGTCGACGGGCAGGGGGGCGATGAGAAAGTCCATGGTGCCGGACGGCCAGCTGGCGTAGTGGTGCTCGTCGTCGGCGGTGAGCGTCGGCACGCTGCCGGCGGCGCCGGCCAGCGGCAACAGCGCAGTCAGAAGCCGCCCCTTGAGCGCGCTGTCGGCATTGACCGCGTCGAGGAGCGGCTGCACGACCGCCACGGCGGCGGGGTCGTGCGTGCTCGTCGACCCGCCCAGCGCCAGCGACGGCAGCAGCACCAGGTCGAGGATCTGCTGGCCGTACTGATAGGCGTGGTTGGGCGCGCCGACCGCGAATCGCCCGTCGGGCAGGCGGGCCAGATGGCAGCTGGCGCAGGTGAAGGCGACGGCGTCGATGGTGCCGCCCAGCTTGGCGGTGGGCGCCAGCCCGAGCGGCAGGTGTTGCGCCGACGACGGATCGGCGATCATGCCCTGCTGCGCGAAGCCGGCGCCGATGTCGGCCGGGAAGTTGTCGACGAGGAACTGGGCCAGCACGGCGGGGACGCCGCCGGTGCCGAAGGTTTCGTAGAAGAACATCGACTTGCCGCAGAGCAGGCGCGAGTGGTCGTCGGTGGCGCCGGCGCGATAGCGGTCGCAGGCGCCGGCGAGCGTGCCGTGCTCGAGCAGGGCGTCGAGGTCGGCGGAGACGTTGGTCAGCCCGGCCGAGGCGTCCGGGGGTTGGGCGAGCGGGTCACCCGGATCGGGGGCGTTGGGGGTAGGCCCGGGAGTCGGGTACGGCGTGGGAACCGGCGGCGGCGGGGGCATCCCGGTCGCGTCGGCGGTTCGGGGCCCACAGCCGGAGAGAATCCCGACGGTGAACGCGAGTGGAAGCGTGAAGACCAGGAGCGGCGAGTGGCGCATTTCGGGAGTTAAGTAAATTTTTAATTACTTCTCAAGCGAATTCTCGCCTGCTCGCACCGCACGAGCCCCGGCCGCTCGCACCGCACGAGCCCCGGCCGCTCGCGCCGCACGAGCCCCGGCTGCTCGCGCCGCACGAGCCCCGGCCGCCCCGCGCCCACTTCCGAGCGCCGGCGACGGCGGCGGAAGTGTTATCGTGGGACGAGGAGCTCCTTCGATGCAGGCATCCGCGGCGCGCGCCCTGGTCTTGGCGATCTCGGTTCTCTTCTGTCACGCAGCGGCGGCGCAGCAGCCGGCCGAGGACCCGAAGTCGCTCTTCGAGCGGGGCAGCGCGCTCTACGCGCTCGGCCGCTACGCCGAAGCGGCACCGCTGTTCGAGCGCGCCTTCGAGCTCAAGGCCGACCCCGCGCTCCTGTACAACGCCGCCCAGGCCTATCGCCTGATGGGCAACAAGCCGCGCGCGCTCACGCTCTATCAGAACTACTTCCGCCTCTACGGCGACCAGATCCCCAACCGCGACGAGGTGGCCCAGCAGATCGAGCAGCTCAAGCAGGCCATCGCCGTCGACGAGCGCACCAAGACGGCGCCGCCCGTCGGCACGCAGCCGCTCACCAGGAGCACCGCGCCGCCGCCCGCCTCGGCCGCGACGGCGACGCTCACCGCCAGCGCGCCGCCGCCGAAGAAGCCGCTCATCAAGCGGCCCTGGTTCTGGGCCACGGTGGCAGGAGGCGCGGCGGTCGTGATCACCGCGCTCGCCGTCGGCATCGCCGTCGGCACCCGCGGCCACACCGATCCCCCGGCCTCGTTCGGAACCATCAATGGCAATTGAGCCGCTGCGGCTGGCGGCCGCGGCGTTGTGCATGTCGCTGGCCTGCGGCTGCGGGCCGGTGCTCGATCGCTGCAAGCCGGGTACCCTCGTCGTCGCCGTCGCGCTCGACAGCGCTACCGTCGCCGCCGACGAGCTCGTGGTCGCCGTAGCGCTCGATGGCGGCCCGGCGCAGGCGACCTCGCTGACCCACACGCCCGGCGCCCAAGTGGGCAACGTCGTGGTGCAGTTTCCCCGCGGCTATCCGCAGGGCAGCGTCGTCAGCGTCGTCGTCACTGCGCGCGCCGGCGGCGCCGTCGTCGGCCTCGGGCGCGCCACGGCCACGCTGTCGGGCGCCTGCCAGGCGACCACGCTCGCCGTCGCCGCCGCCGCGGACGACGCCGGCAGCGCGGACGATCTCGGCGCCGACCTGGGCGCGTCCGACCTGTCGACCGCCGATCTCGCGCCGCCGCCGCCCGATCTGCGCCCGCCGCCGCCCGATCTCTATTGCCCCGGCGGCGGCACCGAGCTCTGCTTCAACGGCATCGACGACGACTGCGACGGCCTGGCCGACTGCGCCGATCCCGACTGCGCGCCCGTGGCCACCTGCGTCCCCTCGGCCCCGGCGCCGTTCGTCTACGGCACCGAGGAGCCGGCGGGCGGATCGTGCCCCACCGCCACCACCGCGACCACGATGTACCAGGCCGACGGCATGGGCGGAGGCTGCGCGAGCAGCTGCAGCTGCGCCGCCAGCGGCTGCAGCGCCACGCTCACCGGCATCGTCCCCTGCCCCGGCGGTACGCCGCAGTCGACGTTTGCCACGCTGACCCACGGCAGCTGCCAGAACATCGAGGACCAGATCAACTTCCGCATCAGCCCCATCACCGGCACGTTGAGCTGCAACACCACCGGCTCGGCGGCGCCGGTGACGCCGCCGGTGCTGACGACCGCGCTCGAGTGCGCGATGAGCGGCAGCGTCGTGCAGGGCGGCTGCGGCGTCGGCCAGGTGTGCGTCGCGCGCGGCACCAAGCAGTGCGTGCGCGCAACGGGCAGCGGCGTGACCTGCCCGGCGAGCTACCCGACCGCCGTCAACTGGTTCGCGTCGTACACCGACAACCGCACCTGCACCTGCAGCTGCGGCAACAGCGGCTGCGCCGCCGCCTCGGTCGCCTTCTTCGACTCCAAGAGCTGCGTCGGCACGGCGGTGCCCGAGTCGGGGGACATCTGCAGCAACGGCCTGCTCGGCGCCAAGCTGGTCAACGGCTGCTCGCTGTCGGTCACCTTCGCCAACCCGCTGCAGTTCAACAACGCGAGCACGGTCTGTTGCCCATGAGCGCGCGCACCCTCTTGGCCGTGGCGGCGCTCTCGCTGCTCGGCTGCTCGCCGACGACCAGCCGCTGCAAGGATGGCACCCTGCTGGTCGCCGTCACGCTCGACGCCACCAGCGCCCAGGCCGACCAGCTCTCGGTCACCCTCTCGATCGACGGCGTGCCCGCGGCGCCGACGCAGGTGGCACGCCAGGGGGCCCAGGCGACGGGCAACCTCTTGGTGCAGTTCCCCCACGGCTATCCGCGCGGGCACGTCGTCGCCGTCGAGATCGACGCGCTCGTCGCCGGTGTCGTCGTCGGCACCGGCAGCGCGGCGCAGCCGCTCGAGTCCGCCTGCGAGGTGCTGCCGCTCGCCGTGACCGCGGCGGCGCCGTCCGATCTCGGCGCCGACCTGGGCGCCGATCTCGGCGGCGCCGCCGATCTGTACTCGCCGCCCGATCTCACCTGCATCCCAACGGCGGAGTCGGGCGACGCCTGCTTCGACGGCGTCGACAACGACTGCGACGGCCTCGTCGACTGCGCCGATCCCGACTGCGCGGCCGGCGCGCAGTGCGTGCCCGCCGTCGGCAGCGCCTTCACGCTCGGCATCACCGTCAATGCCGCCAGCTTCTGCCCGGCGATGTTCAGCGCCCGCTCGGTGGTCAACGAAGGCCTGGCCCCGGTCGGCGCCGACTGTCCGACGAGCACGTGCAGCTGCACGCCGTCGATGAGCTGCTCTTCGGGCGTCACCTCGTGGCCCGCCTCCGGCTGCTCGGGCGAGAGCGACGCCAACTCCGCCGCCGCGGTCTGCCGCAACTTCAACGTCTCGGCGCCGACCGTGGGGCTGTCGAGCGATCCGACGATCATCAATGGCGGCGGCAGCTGCGGCGTGGGCGGCACCAGCGCCCGCTCGGGCACCGCCTGGGCGTCGACTCAGCGCTTCTGCCAGACCAGCGCCATCGGCGGCGGCTGCGCGCCGGGCAACGTCTGCGTGCCCAAGCTGTCGGTCGCCACCTGCGCCGTCGCCGACGGTCAGGTGGCGTGCGATCCCGGCTACACCGAGATGACCGGCCCCTGGTACACCGACTTCACCGACGGGCGGAGCTGCGCCTGCGCCTGCGGCGCCGCGAGCGGCGGCGCCTGCGGCACCACCATCGGCATCTACACCTCCACCGACTGCTCCGGCACGCCGGCGGTGACGATGAACGCCAACCAGAGCCTCTGCACCGCCGCCGGCACCTACCACACGACCAAGATCCTCGGGGTCACGCAGCCGACCTGCGGCGCCCCCTCGACGACGCTGACCGGCGCGCTGATGCCCACGGGCCGCCAGACCCTCTGCTGCCGCCCCTAGCCATTGATACAGTGAGAGTGAGCGCCATGAAGAAGAGCGATACTCAGCATCGCTGGAAGTTCCATCGCGCCGGCGGCGTCGATCAGGTGACGCTGCGCGACGGCGCGGACCTGGTGCACCTGGGCGAGCTCGACCCGAAGCTGTGGGTGGCGCTGGCGATGCCGACGCGAGGCGTGCACCTCGATCCCAAGACGCTGGCGGCGCTCGACACCGACGGTGACGGTCGCATCCGCCTGCCGGAGGTGCTCGACGCCGTCAAGTGGGCGACGGCGAGCCTGCGCAGCCCCGACGAGCTGCTTCGCGGCGGGGACCGCCTCGCGCTCGACGCCATCGCCGATCCGGAGCTGCTCGCCTCCGCCAAGCGGATCCTCGACAACCTCGGCAAGGGCGCCCAGAGCGAGATCAGCGTCGAGGATGTCGCCGACACCAACCGGATCTTCGCCGAGACCCGCTTCAACGGCGACGGGGTGGTGCCGGTCGAGTCGGCCGACGGCGACGACGCGCGGCGGCTCGTCACCGACATCATCGAGACGCACGGGTCGGTGCCCGACCGTAGCGGCAAGCCGGGGGTGAACGGCGAGAAGGCCGACGCCTTCTTCGCCGAGGTCGAAGCGCTGGCGGCGTGGGCGACCAGGCCGGACGCGAGCGTGCTCACGCTCGGCGCCGCGACGGCGGCCGCGGCCGATGCCACGTTGGCCGTGCGCGACAAGGTCGACGACTACTTCACCCGCTGCCGCATCGCCGCCTTCGATCCGCGCGCCGCCGCCGCGCTCTCGGGGAGCGACGAGGAGCTGGCGGCGCTGTCGCGCAAGGATCTGTCGCAGCCGGGCGAAGTGGCGGCGCTGCCGCTCTCCCGCATCGAGGCCGGGCGCGCCCTGCCCCTCGACGGCGGCGTCAACCCGGCGTGGGCCGACGCGCTGCACGGCTTTGCCGCCGCGGCCGTCGCCCCGCTGGTCGGCGGCGGGCGCGCCAGCCTCTCTTTTGCCGAGTGGGGCGCGCTCAAGGGCCGGCTCGCGCCCTACGAGGCGTGGCGCGCGGAGAAGCCCAAGACCGCCGTCGAGAAGCTGGGGATCGACCGGGTGCGCGCGCTGGCCGGCGGCGCCGCGAAGGCGGTCCTGGCCGACCTCATCGCCCGCGATCTGGCCGTCGCCGCCGAGACGTCGAAGATCGCCGCCGTCGAGAAGCTGCTCTTGTGCAAGCGCGACCTGTTTGTCCTGCTGAGCAACTTCGTCAACTTCTCCGACTTCTACGCGCGGCGCGGGGCGCTGTTCCAGGCCGGCACGCTGCTGCTCGACGGGCGCGGCTGCTCGCTGTGCCTGGAGGTGGCGGACGCCGGCAAGCACGGCACGCTGGCGGCGCTGGCCGGCGCCTACCTCGCCTACTGCGACTGCACCCGCCCGGGCGGCGAGAAGATGACCATCGTCGCCGCCTTCACCGACGGTGACTCCGACAACCTGCTGGTCGGACGCAACGGCGTCTTCTTCGACCGCAAGGGGCGCGACTGGGACGCGACCATCACCAAGATCGTCGCCAATCCGATCGGCCTGCGCGAGGCGTTCTGGTCGCCGTACAAGAAACTGGTGCGGCTCATCGAGGAGCAGTTCGCCAAGCGTGCCGAGAGGGCCGACGCCGAGGCGCACACGGAGCTGGCCCAGACCGCCGAGAAGGTGGGCAACGCCGACAAGGAGGCGCCGCCGGCCAAGGCCGCGGCCCCGTCGAAGATCGACGTCGGCACGGTGGCCGCGATCGGCGTGGCCATCGGCGGCATCGGCGCCATGGTCACCGGCGTGCTCACGACCTTCTTCGGCCTGGGGATGTGGATGCCGATGGGGCTGTTGGCGCTGCTGCTTTTGATCTCCGGCCCCTCGATGCTGCTGGCGTTCCTCAAGCTGCGCCAGCGCAACCTGGGCCCGCTGCTCGACGCCAACGGCTGGGCGATCAACGGACGCGCCCGCATCAACGTGCCGTTCGGCGGCGCGCTCACCGACGTGGCCACGCTGCCGAGCGGCGCCGAGCGCTCGCTCAAGGATCCGTACGCCGACAAGGGGCGGCCGTGGCGGCTCTACATCTTCTTGCTGGTGCTGACGGCGCTCGGGCTCGCCTGGTACGTCGGGCGGCTCGATCGCTACCTGCCGGAGTCGGTGCGCGCCGCGAAGGTGCTCGGCCGCACCCCCGCGCCGCCCGCGTTCTGACCTTGGGTCGGCTGCGCCTCGCCGACGTGGCGTTCGTAGGCCTCGAGGACGCTGACCACGAGCGCGACCACCAGCGGTCCGAGGAACAACCCCACGAAGCCGAACGAGATGACCCCGCCGAAGACGGAGATGAACACCAGCAGCGGGTGAAGCTGCAGCCCGCGCCGGGTCAACAGGGGACGAACCACGTTGTCGATGGTGCTGATGACGCCGAGGCCGTAGAGCGCCAGGCCACCGCCACGCAGCGTTCTCAAGGGCGGCGTCGGACTGCTCCTCATGATCGTGTTCGGCGCCTTCGGCGCAGGCGTGGTCCTGGTTCAGACCAGCGTGTTCCTCTACGAGTCGATCGCCAAGCTGGTCTCGTCCTACCCCGCTCGCCGCGGACCCGGGTGCGAGCCGCGGCGCAACTGGGTGCTGCACACGTCGATCGGGCTCGGGGTCGGCCTGCAGATCGCGACCGTATTTCTGCCGTCGCTGCGGCGCGTCCTCACGCTGGGCGAGCTCGGCGGCGCCCAGCTCGTGCGGGCGGCGGCGGCGGTCCTGGTCTCGTGGCTGGCGGCCGAGCTGGCGCGCCTGGCGATTGGGCGCGGCGCCGCGGGCGGTTTGCAGGTGTCGCGCGCGGCGTTACACCTGCGCCGCCGCCGCGTCTGATTCCCGGGACTTGCGCGCGGCACCGCGCTTGCTGAAGGGCTCCTCGCTCCCGCGAGAAGGGCTCGCATGCGAGGTGAACCGATGAACGTTCGATCTTCGAAGCAGTGGCTGGTTTCCTTGTGCTCGATGGCGCTGGCGATTGGGCTCGGCGGCTGCGGCACCGGTGTGGTGGACGGCGGCGGTGAGGTCGACGCCGAATTGACCGCCCAAGAGGTGGCGCTTCTGCCCGACGGCGAACAGGAGGCCGACCCGACCGAGCTCGCCGCCGCCGAGGCGCTCCCGGTCGACAACGACGCCCCGCTCTTCGACACCGCCGACGCGTCCGAGACGGTCGACGTGCCGGTCGACGACCAGACCGATCTCTGGCAGATCGAGGCGCTGGGCGCGCCGCCCGCCGAGGCCGCTGGGCCCACGTCCGCGCGCCGGGTCGCCACGCCGCCGGCAGCGACGCCCGAGGCGGCGCTGCTCAAGTGGGGCCTGCATCCGCGCGCCTCGGATGCGTTGCGCTCGATCGGCATCTCGGCCTCACGCATCATGCAGACCATCGGCAACGCCGCGGCCTCGGCGGGAACCCACGCGCAGGACGGCACGGTCAACGGCCATCCCTATTGCGCAGCGACCGACATCAGCGTCAGCGGGCTGTCGAGCGCGCAGATCCGCAACCTGCTCGAGCGCCTGGGCAAGGTTGGTTTCGCCGCCTGGTACCGCTGGCCCGGCCACGACGGCTGGCCCTCATACGACGTGCGCCACATCCACGCCGTCTACGCCAACGCGCGTATGAAGTCGTCGCTCCGCTCGCAGGTGCGCTCGTGGCTGGTCGGCCGCAACGGCCTCGTCAGCAACACGCTCTACCAGTTCTATCAGTGGACAGCGGCGGCGAAGGCGGTCGTGCGCCACAAGTTCCAGCAGAGCGCGGGCGGCACCACCAACTCCGGCTCCAGCTGCTTCGTCGGCGGGACCTACTGCGGCGGCGACAAGATCAGCGGCAACAGCTCGACGCTGTATCGCTGCACCGGCACCGGGGCGCCGGCGATCGTGGCGCACTGCTCGCGCGGCTGCAGCGTGAACCCCGGAAGCGACGACTCCTGTCGATAGAGCGCATCAGCGCAGTCCGGCGCGGCTGAGCAGGCGATGCAGGTGCACCCGATCGATCCCCGCGGCGCGCGCGGCGGCGCTGACGTTGTTGCCGTGCTCGGCCAACAGCAGCTCGAGATAGCGCCGTTCCACCCAACGCACCCAGCGATCGCGCACCTGGCGCAACGGCTGGGCCACGTCGATCGCCGGCTCGTCGCCCGCCGACGTCGCCACCGGCGCGTGCTCCTCGTGCACCAGATAGGACTCGACATAGTTGCGCAGCTCGCGCACGTTGCCCGGCCACGAGTGGCGCATCAGCTCGGGCCACAGCTCGCCCGAGCGCAGCGCCGCCGCCGCCGGCAGCTCGCGCGCGCCGAGGTCGCCCAGGATGCCGTCGACGACCAGCGGCAGGTCGCCGGCCCGGTCGCGCAGCGGCGGCAGCGTCACCACCAGCACCGCGGCGCGAAAATAGAGGTCCGAGCGAAAGCGGCGGGCGTTGACCTCCTGCCTGAGGTTGCGGTTGGTGGCGGCGATCACCCGGACGTCGATGGGCAGCCGCTCGGTGGAGCCGAGGCGCTGCACCTCCCGCCGCTCGATGACGCGCAAAAGCTTCGGCTGCACGTCGAGCGCCAGCTCGCCGATCTCATCGAGGAACACGGTGCCCCCGGCCGCGGCTTCGAAGGCGCCGATGCGCTGCGCGCTGGCGCCGGTGAACGCGCCGCGCTCGTGGCCGAAGAGCTCGGCCTCGAGGAGGCTGGGCGGCAGCGCACCACAGTCGACGACGATGAAGGGGCCGTCGCGGCGCGCGCTCTCCTGGTGGATCGACTCTGCCGCCAGCTCCTTGCCGGTGCCGGTCTCGCCCTGCAGCAGCACCGTGGCGTCGCTGGCGGCGGCGCGCTCGAGGAGCGCGAAGGCGGCGCGCATGGGGGCGGAGCGGCCGAGCAGGCGCCCGAAGCGCTCACGCGGCGACAGCGGGATGGCGATGTGACGGGGCCCGATGTCGAAGCGCAAGCTGGTACGACCGAGCGTCAGGACCGATTCGTGGCGCAGCGGCGCCTCGAGAACGGGAACGCCGTCGACGAAGGTGCCATTGGTGCTGCCGAGGTCGCGCACCAGCGGTGTACCGTCGGCGAGACGAATCTCGCAGTGAAACTTGGACATCGCCGCGTCGGCGATCTCGACGTCGGCCAGCGGGTGCGCGCCGATCACGGTGCGCTCGCCGGGGAGCGGGTAGGTCGTGCCGTCGCGGTCGCCGCCCATCATGGTGAGCCGGCATTCGCGCAGCAGCGCGTGTGTCGGCAGCGGCGACGGAAGCCCTTCGGTCGCGCGTGTGTCGTCGCCAGGCGGGCGGCTCATGCGCCACCACTATACGAGATCAGTCGAGCTTCTCTCCGTAGATCCGCGAACGCAGCCGGTGCGCGGCGTGGTGGCGCGAGCGCGGCGGCGCGCGATCGGCAGCCGGCTCGCGGGGCGGCAGTGGCGCCATCGCCGCAGTCGCCGTCGCGCTCGCGTGCAGTGGCGCGACGACGACCGGCGCCGCGCGCGTCACCGGCGGCGGCGGCGAGAGCGCGGTCGTTGTCGGACTGGTCGCCCTTCGCTCGAGGCGCCACAATCCGAGCAGCGCCGCAGCGAGCAGCACGCCGGCGGCGGCCAGGCGCGTCAGCCTGTGCCGCCGCGCCGGCGGCGTCATCAGCCTCGGCGACGCGAGCGGCGTGGACGACGTCGGCGACGTGGACGGCGTCGGCGTCGTGGACGTCGTCGGCGTCGTGGGCGACATGGACGTCGTCGGCGTCGTGGGCGACATGGACGTCGTCGGCGTCGTGGGCGACATGGACGTCGTCGGCGTCGTGGGCGACATGGACGTCGTCGGCGTCGTGGGCGACATGGACGTCGTCGGCGTCGTGGGCGACATGGACGTCGTCGGCGTCGTGGGCGACATGGGCGGCGCCGGCCTTGTCACGCCCCGGCGCGCCGGCGGCGCGATCGGCGTCGTCGCGCGCTCGAGCGCCCCGTCCGGCTGCCGCAGCCGCTCGGCGATCTCTCGCATTGTCGCCGGCCGCTGTGCCGCACGCCGATTCAGACACTGCAGGATCAACAGCTCCAGCTCCGCTGACAGCGGCACCCGCTCCGCCGGACGCGGCGGCACATCGACGAGCTGCGGGCACCTCCCGTCGGAGAATCCGGTGAACGGCAGCGTCCCCGTGGCCGCCTCGAACAGGGTCACTCCGAGCGCCCAGACGTCGACCGACGGCGCGACCACGCCGTCGGTGAGCTGCTCGGGCGCCATATAATGTGGCGTTCCCATCCCCGGCCCCGTCGCCGCCCCGTCCGCCGCCAACAGCCGGGCGATGCCGAAGTCGACAATCTTGGGATGCCCATCGGCGAGGATGAGGATGTTGGCCGGCTTGAGATCGCGATGGATGATACCGCGCTCGTGCGCCGCCTCCATTCCGTCGGCGACGGCGGCGCCGATCCGGCGCACCTCGGCCTCGTCGAGCCGGCCGGCCCGCTCGAGGCGCGCTGCCAGGTCCTCCCCGGCGAGCCGCTCCATGACCAGGTAGAGCGTGCCGTCCTCGTCGTCGCGCCCGAAGTCGATCACGCGCACGACGTTCGCGTGCTCTACCGCGCGCGTGCGCGCCGCCTCGTCGACAAAGCGCGCCGCTTGCCCCGCGTCGGCAGCGAGCGCCGGGCGCAGCACCTTGATCGCCACCGCCTGGCCGAGGAAGCGGTGCTCGGCGGCGAACACCTCGCTCATGCCGCCACGGCCGATGACCGACCGCAGGATGTAGTTACCGAGCACCCGACCGACTGCTGCTGCCATCTCGTTCCTTGTGCGCCAGTATACCGCGGCGGTCGTTGCGGCGCTCGGCCGCGCGCGCTAACCTCGTCGCTGATGCGCCTCATCCTGGCGTCGATCGCCGTGGCGCTGCTCGCGGCGCCGGCGATCGCGGCCGAGCGTCGCGACGACGCCGCGCTCGCCCACCTCGACGTCGGCGTGGCCGCCTATCGCGCCGGTGACTACGTGGCGGCGCGGCGCGAGTTCGAGGCTGCGCGGCGCCTCGTTCCCGACAAGGCGAATCCGTATCGCTGGCTCGGCCTCACCGCGGTGCAGCTCGGCGACTGCACCCAGGCGCTGCTCGACTTCGAGATGTTCCTCAAGCTTGTACCTCCCGGCGACGAGCGCGTACCCGAGGTGACGCGCCTTCGCGATCAGTGCGAGCGCCCGCCGGCCGCGCCCGGTGCGCCCACGACCACGCCCATGACCACACCGGTGCCAACGACCGCGCCCGCGCCGAGCCCGCCCCGCGGGCTCTTCGTCGCCACGACACCGACGCGCCCGGCGCCGTCCAAGCGCCTGGTGCGCCGCTGGTGGTTCTGGACCGCGCTCGGGGGAGCCGCCGCGCTCGCCGCTGCCGGCATCACGCTCGGCGTCGTCCTCGGCACGCCGCGCGAGACTCCCCTGCCTCCCATCGTCTGCGGCACGACCGGCTGCGCGCCCGCGGGGACGATGTGAGCCGCGCCGTCTCGCTCGTCCTACCGCTCGCCGTCGCCGCCGCGTGCGGCGGCGTCGATCCCTGCGGCGGCGTCGCCGGCGCCTGCCTCGCCGTGCACGTCACCTCATCGACGATAGGCGAGGTCGACCGGCTCGACGTCGCCGTCACTGTAGGCGCAGTCCACGGGGCCGCGACCAGCGCGCGCAGCGGCCCCACTCCGCTGCCAGCGGCGACCGCGATCGAGCTGGGCACGTCGATCAGCGCGCGCGTCGAGATCCAGGTCGCAGTCGACGCCGAGCGCGGCGACGCCGTCATCGGCAGCGGCGCCGCCGCGACCACAATCGCTCCCGGCGAGCACGCGTCGCTCGAGCTGCGGCTCGGCCCCGCCGTCGACGGCGGGGCGCCGGATCTCGCCGGCGGCGGCTGCACGCCCGGCGGCCTCTACTGCGGGGGCGACAAGCTCGACGGCGACCCCGGCACCCTCTACCGCTGCGACGCACCCGCCGCGCCGACGGTGCGCGGCGGGTGCGACTTCGGCTGCATCTTGCACCCCGGCCTGGACGACGAGTGCCGTGGCGGCGGGGGCGTCTGCGTCGTCGGCGGCCACTACTGCGGCGGCGACAAGGTCGATGGCGATCCGCAGACGCTCTACAAGTGTCTGGCGGGCGGCGGCGGCGCCGTCTTCCGCGCCTGCCCCAACGGCTGCCAGGTCAACAGCGCCGGCACCGACGACGCCTGCAACTGACGCCGCCCTGCCACCCGGGTCACGCGGCGAGCGCCGCGGCGACCAGCTTCTCGAAGTGGCTGATGCGCGCCTCGCGCGGATCGCTCAGCACCGCCGGGCCCAGGCCGCGCGCGCGCAGGCCGCGCTGCACCCTCTCGACCACGGCGATATCCTGCTTGTTGGTGGCGTCGAACGCGGCGGCGCGGAATTCGCGCGGCACCGCCGTCTCGGCGCCGCCGTCGAAGCCGCGGCCGCGCACGCGGATGGTCCCGGCGTCGACCGGATCGATGCGCAGGTAGCTGAAGTCGATGGGCGAGAAGACCGGGATCAAGTTGGGGAAGAGAAAGCCGAAGCGAAACTGCCCGCGCCCGAGGCCGGCCGAAGCGAACATCTCGGAGCTGTCGGTGACCGTGTAGCTGGAGTGCGCCTCGAAGGTGTGCGCGCCGCTGCCCATGTCGACGGCGTCGCGCAGAAAGTCGTGCACGAACGGCACATGGAGGCCGTCGAGCCCGTTCTCGACGTAGATCTTCCAGTTGGTGCGCACCATGTAGTCGAACTCGAAGGCGAGCTGCCAGCGCGCGACGCCCGCGCAGGCGAACGCAGCGGGCAGCTCGCCGGCCCACGTCGTGAACGGCGGTGCCTCCGGGTCGAGGCATGCGAAGACGAGCGGACCGAGGACGGCCGTACGCAGCGGCGCGAGGTTCCGGCCGCCGAGATCACAGTCGAACTCCTCGCGGAAGGGGACGCCCTGCAGCGTCCCGTCGCTGGCGAAGGACCACCCGTGATACGGGCAGCGCAGGTTCTGCTCGCACCGGCCGGGGGTCTCGGCGAGCGTGGCGCCGCGGTGCGGGCAGGCGTTGAGGAAGGCGCGGATCTCGCCATCGTGGCCGTGCACGACGAGCACCGGAGTGCGCCCAATGGTGCCGGGCACGTACGCGCCCGGCTCGCCAAGCTCGGTGGTGTCGGCCACGTGCACCCAGCTGCGCTCGAAGATGCACTCGAGCTCGGATTCGAAGCGCGCGTTCGAGACGAAGTCTGTGGGCTTGAGGATCGCGTTGGGCATGGGCTACCTCCGTTTGAGTCGACCTTGGCTGCGTCGCACGCGCTGCTCGAGTCGGGTGGCGGCGTCGCCGCGCGCCACGCCGAGGAGCAGCATCGATTGTCCGTAGGTGGCGACCTCGCGCAGGCCGTCGTCGTCGAGCTCACCGCGGGCCCAGCCGAGCACCACCATCATGAAGGTGAAGAACATCTGGCGCGCCAGGACGTCGGCGTCGACCCAGTCGGCGAGCTCCCCAGCGCACTGACCGGCACGCAGGTTGTCGGCCATCAGCGCGGCGTATTGATCCTCGAACGAGCGGCGCAGCTCGTCCGTGTCGCGCGAGGTGAGCATCACGTGTACCAGCTCGCGGTAGAAGCCGGGGACCGCCAGGAGGTTGCCGATCCCCGCTTGCAAGAGCGCCGCCGCGCGCTCGATCGCGTCGCCGCGCTTCTTGGGATCGACGACGGCGGCGACGTTGGCGAAGGCCTCCTGCATCTCCGCGGCGAGGATGGCGTGCTTGCTGCCGAACAGGTTGTACAGGGTCGGCACCGAGACCCGGGCGGCATCCGCCAGCGCGCGCATGTTGAGCCCCTCGTAGCCGTGCTCGGCGATGAGCCGGCGGGCGGCCGCGATGACGCGGCGGCGACGCTCGGCCTTGTTTTCCTCGTGCAGGCTCATTTTCTTTAACGTGTTCAACATAAATAACGCGTTAAACCTTGTCAAGCAGCGCGAGCGCTTTTGGCTCCTGCATTGCGTATCAACGTGCCGTTCCGCGAACCTGCGATTCGGTATGCCCCTTTCGCGCCGTCGCCTTCTTGATCAGACCCATCCGGCGCAGGCAAGCTGGAAGGGGTGGTGGCGAGCATGATGCCGACACGGAGCGAGCTAAGAACCCTGGCCCGAACGCTGCGCCAGGCGCACGCCCACCAGTTGCCGATCGAGCTGGCCGAGCGCATCCAACGCACCATCGTGCGCATCGAAGATCTGCTCGTGTCGCCGATCATCGATCCCACCGAGATTGACGACGTCTGCAAGATCGCCGACCAGGTCCTCGACGAGTGCTATCGGCTCCTCGGAGAACCAGCGCCGGAAGAGCCGCGCTAGACTAGCCGCAATGCCGTTCACATTCGGCGGGTCAACCGGCCGGCTTGGGCCGCGGAGGTCGTGAGGTGCCATCCCGGCGCCTCACGACCTCCGCTCATTGGGTTGGTGCTACGTCGAAGTCGCGCCCGTACATCGCATGGGGCGTCGAGCGGAGGTGGCAAGCGGCGATATCAATCGAGGCGGTCGGTCGGGTTGGGCTAGGAGCGCGTTGGCGTAACGGACGCGCGGGTCCTGTCATTGCGGGGCCCGTCCCGTCCTCCAGTGCTCGGCGCACGGCTTACTCGCTCGGACGTCGCGTGCCTTCTCCACCTTCCCGGTCGCTGTGCCATCCCGAGCGCCTGCGCGCTTCGGCCGGGCCCCACCCGCAATGCCACCCGCGCTGTTACACCAAGGCTGCTCTGGGAGCGGCAAGAGCCGGACGGGCGCGAAAGAGCTTGAGCAGGTTGTGCGTCAGCGTGATCAGCGACCACTCGCCGGCGACCTTGGCCAGCCCGCGCAGCAGAAACTGGCGGAAGCCACGCGCCTGCTTGATCTGCCCAAATGGCGGCTCGACGATCACTTTGCGCCTCGCGTAGACTGCTGCGCCTCGCCGCGTCGCCAGCCTGCGTGCCATCGATTGCTTCAGCGTCAAATCTGCCGGCGGTCGTCCGCGCACCGTCGGTGGCGGCTCGCCGTGCTCGCGGCGTCCGGTGGCGATGTGTGGGTCGACGCCACGCTCGAAGGCACCGACGACATTCGACTCCGAGAGATAGCCGTTGTCTGCGCTCAGGTTCCGTGGCGCGGCGCCGCAGTTGAAGACGATGCGATCGATCATCGGGATCAAATGCTCGACGTCGGGCGGCTGGTTCGTCACCGCCTGCGCCACGATGATCTGGTGAGCCTCGTCGACGGCCGCCTGGCAGTTGTAGCCTTGGATGAAGCCGTCGCCGCTCTTCATGATCCGGCTGTCACCGTCGGTGAAGTTGCGCTGCGCCTTCGGCTTGGGCGTGCCGTCTTTGTCGGCGGGGATCTTGTGGCTCGGCAGCGGCGCCGGTCCGCTCGGCGGCTGCGCGTCGCTGTCGTCGTCGTCGTCCTCGTCCGATGCCGTCGCTGCTTCGTGCTGCTGCGCCGCGGCCTCCGCTTCCAGCTCCGCCATCAGTTGTTGGATTCGCTCGCGGCGACTCTCGGCGCGCTGCAGATCGTCGGGCAGCTCGTCGCCGCGACGAGACTTGCCGTACTGCGCGTCCTCCTCGGCGTCCGCCTGCTCCGCGGCGCGCAAGAGCTCCGTCACCTTGTGGCGCAGCTTCTCGTCGTCCTTCTTCATCCGCTCGTAGCTCATCGCTTTGTGCTTCGACGCGTTCGCCTTCATCTTCGTGCCGTCGAGCGCCACGTGCCCGAGCTTGACCAGCCCCGCCTTGTCGCACAGCCGCAGCACTTGGATGAACAGCTCCGCCAGCGCGCTCAAGTGGATCCGCCGAAACTCGCTGATGCAGGTGTGGTCCGGATGCGTGTTGCCGGCGATGACACGAAATGCCACGTCCTCGTACGTGCGCCGTTCGATCTTGCGCGACGACGGCACCCCGACGCAGTAGCCGTACAAGAGCAGCGCCACCATCATCCGTGGATGATGCGGCGGATACCCTCGCTGCTCGCGTTCGTAGTAGGCGTTGATCGCCTTCAGGTTCAGGCGCTCTACGACGTCGAGGATGAACCGCGCCAGATGGCCGTCCGGCAGCCAGTCCAGTGGCGACGGTGGCAACAGGAAGCTCTGCTTCGGCTCGTACGGGCGGTACGTCTTCTTCACGCCCAACGTTAGATCACGCCGCTCAGGCTTTGTCGATCTCCTGGCGGTTAGTCCAACGGACTCCTAGTGGTGACGGTGGTGCTTGCGCCGCGCCTTCTTGGTCGCGCGTGCGTGCTCCGCCGCCACCGGTGCGACGCGCGCCGCTGCGACCTTGACGGTCAATCGGCCATTCTCGGCTTCCAGCTCCTGCACCCGCGTTTCGAGCGTGCGCTTCGCGTTGCCCAGGTCGGTCAGCTCGGCGCGCGCCTTCTCTTCCGCCTTCGCTGCCGCCGCCGCCCGCGTGGTCGCGGCGTCGAGCTTCTGCTCTTCGACCAGAATTCCGCCGATGCCCGCCACAAGGACCAGCGCAAACAAGATCCACGCGAGCGTGGACTGCTTGGCAGGCGTGATGATTGGCGCGTCCTGGAACTCCATGACTTCCTCGCTGCGTAAGTGCCTGCAGCGAGGCCGTGCAAACCGCGTGTCATCTTTGGTCGTGTATCTGCGCGGACTTGCGGCGGCCCAATCTCCGCACCTGTCATCCCTGCTTTACAGGTGCGGAGATGCCCCCCAGGGCAGCGCTGGTCAGTTCACGACTACCGTGGCCAGGTAGGGGCTCGTCGAGGTCGCGCCGCCCACGCCGTAGACTTTGAGCAGATAGGTTCCCCCGCCGCTGCTGCGATGGGCAATGTTCTCGTCGGCGAGGTTGTGCGCATCGACGGCAGCGTCGACGTACGAGACGCGGCCGGCGGCCGAAACGTGATAGAGCGTCATGTCGTAGTCGGCGGCCAGGTTCGACAATGTGACGCTGTAGTGCGCGCCCTTCGGCACCGTAAACTGCACCCAGTCGACGTCGCTGGCGCTGCCGATGGTGCCGCTGAAGGTCCCCGACGCGCACAGGGGGTTTGCCTGCGCCGGCAGATCGTTCGGCTCGCTCTCGCCACATCCACTCCCGCCGCCGCCCCCGCCACCGCCGCCCCCGCCACCGCCGCCCCCACCGCCGCCCCCACCGCCACTGCTGCCTGACGAGATGCACGCACCTTGCGCGTTCGACCACTCTGTCTGGACGTTGAATCCTGCGACGGTGGCGTCCTGTCCGACGCAGATGTCGCCGATCTCGCCGTTGAATTGATCGTACCAGGCGAGCGGCGCGCTGAGCGTCGTGGCCAATCCGACGGCGGCATCAGTCACCGCTTCGATCAGCTCGTGCGACGACGCGGCCGTCGTGTCGTCGAACTGCGAGCCGCTCCCGCAGCCGCTGGCGCACGCGCCGCCGAGATCGGGCACGACGCCGTAATAGACGTTGCGGCCGTTGTGCACGAACGTGAAGTGGTAGGCGCAGAAATAGACGCAGGACTGGCTGCCGTCGTCCATGGTGATGGTGACGCCAGGCGGGAAGTAGACCATGTACAGATCGTTCGCCGTCGGCGTCCCGAGGCTGCCCGCGTCGAGCAGGCGCCCGAGCTCGGCCTGGATCTGCTGGTTGGTGACGCCGGTTCCGGAGGGAGCCGCGCCATCGACTAGGCTACCCGCGAAGCTGCCGCGCCCGATGTGCTGCGTCGGCGTCGCGTACTCGTCGAGCCAATCGAAGTAGGCGCTTTGCGTGATCGCAGTGAAGAACGCATCGAGCTTCGCTTGGAACTGTACGCCCGCGCCCCAGAAGACGTCGTGGACGCGTACGTTGGAGATGACCGGGCCTCCATAATAATCGAGGTGCGCACCACTGGCTGCGGGTGCGGCCATGGGGCCGTCGTTCTTCAAGTGCACCGACGTCGGTGTGAGCGCGGCACCCGTGTCGTCGTCGGTCGACGGTGTGACGGTGCCTGCGCAGGCGGAGAGCAGCGTGATTGCGAGCACGCTCGCGGCCGATCCAAGACGGTTCATGTGTTCACCTCGCGTAAAGCGTTCGAGTGGGAGACACACTGGTCGGACCGCTGTTGCGCGAAAATCGACCGGCGCCGCGAGAAACTCAGCGTGCGTCGTTGGCGCGCAGCAGGCGGGCGACGCTGACGTCGCCGAACTGGCTGCGGATGAGGCGGATGAGGCTGGTCACCTCGCCGTCGGCGAGGTTGAGCCGCTCACGCAACAGGCGCTCCGTCTCGCCCAGCAGCGCCTCGCGCGAAGCCTGCAGGCGCCGGGACACGGTCGACTTGTCGACATCGTGGAGGGCGGCGATCTCGCCCAGGGTGAGCCCGTCGAGGAAGTGCAGGCGCAGGAGCTGCCGCTCCTGGACGCCGAGCGCGCCGACGGCGAGCGCAAAGGCGGCGTTGAAATCGGCGGCGAAGCGACGGCGCAAGAGCAGCAGCTCGGGGTCACCGGCGATCATCGGCTCGTCGCCTCGCGACAGCGACGCGTCGCGGTCGCCGCGTCGCAGGTTGAGCGCGACGCGGATCGCGGCGACCTTGACCCAGGTGGCGAGCGGGCCCCGCCCGGAGTAGCTGACCAGGCGCGGCGGCTCGCCGTGGCTGCCGACGAACAGCCGCTCGCGAAGCTGCTGGCGCACCTCGTCGGCGAACGCGGCCGATCGATCGAGCCGCGCGAGGTAGCGTGGCACCGCGGTCAGGTGCCGCTCATCGAAGGCGGCGAGCGCACGCGGCAGGCCGTCGACGCAGGCGCACGCGAGGTAGAGATCCTCTACGTAGAGGCCGTCGTCGTCGCCGAGGCGGGCGGCGAGGTAGCCGGCGAAGCGCGCGTCGCCGACCTCGAGCTCCGGCCAGGCGCGACGTGCGCGCGCGCCGAGAGCGGCGATGGTCGGCGCAGCGCTCCCGCTCACGGCGACCGCTCGTGGGCGCGCAGCCATGCCTGGGCGTCGGCGAGCCGGCGCGCCCGGCGCGCGCCGAGCGGGTGCGCCGCGAAGTAGTCGCGCGCCTTGCGGGCGAGAGCGAGCGGGCGCGCGCGGTCGCGCGTGGCCGCCGCCAGCGCCTGCGCCAACGCCAGCTCGGTGTCGGCGCGATCGTCCGCCGTTTCGTCGCCTTTTTGCAACGAGAGCGCATGCTCCAGCGGCGCCAGCGCCAGCCGCGGCTGGCCGCGCGCCACGAAGGCGGAGCCGAGCCCGGCGAGCGCGTACTCGGTCTCCTCGTCGTGGCCGCCGTCGATCTTGTCGGCCGAGGCCACCGCCCGCTCCAGCCAGGGCGCCGCCTCGGCGGCGCGCCCGGCATCGACGAGCATCCAGCCGTAGCTGGCCAGCGCGGTCGACAGGTGCGAGGGGCTGATCGCGCCCACGCGATCGAGAAAGCGCCGCTCGCCTGCGATCGCCGCCGGCAGGTCGCCCTCCTCCCAGGCGTCCATCGCCAGGTTCTCCCCGACGGTGAGGGTGACGTAGTGATCGGGACCGAGCAGGCGCGCCATGCCGTCGTGAATCTGCTGTTGCAGCGAGCGCGCCTCGTCGAAGCGGCCCATGTTGCCCAGCGCCGACGCCAGCTGGCCGAGGTTGACCAGGCGCTCGTACTCGCCCCCTTCGATGCGATCGTAGAACGGCTCCGCCCGCCGGTGCAGGGCCACCGCGGCGTCGAGGTGACCGCGGCGCCACTCGAGGATCGCCAGCGCATAGAGCCGGTCGGACTCGGCGCGCGGATCGCGGTCGGTGCGCGCGGCGGCATCGTCGGCCAGCGCCGCCCAGTGCTCGGCGTCGCCGAAAGCGGCCTGCTGCGCCGCGAGCTGCACCGCTTGCGCGGCGATGTGCGTGAGCTGCAGCTCGTCCTGCGCGCGCGCCGCCAGCACCGCGCCGTCGATCAACGTCGCTCGCGCCGCCGTCAGCTCGCCGAGGCAGCGCTGCGCGCGCGCCAGGAGCAGCGTCGAGCTCGCGGCCAACGCGTTGGCGTCGAGCGCGCGTGCCTGCCGTGCCGCGTCGGCGGCGTGCTGGCGGGCATCGGCGCACTTCAAGGCCGAGAGCTCGGCGCCGGCGCGCGCCGCCAGCCGGCGCGGCGTCGCCAGCTGGCCCTGCGCGTTCTTCGGCGCCGGCCTTGGCCGCTCCAGCGACGCGGCGTCCGCGCAGGCAGCCAGCGGCGGCAGCGACTGCACGGCTTGGGGCGCCTTGTCACCGAGGTCGCGATCGCTGGCGAGGATGTGTGTGAGCTCCTCGGTCTGGGAGCGCCGCTCCTCGAGGCACTGCATGCGCAGATCGAGCAGCGCCTCCGACTGCTCGCCGCGCACGTGCGTCGCCTCGCAGGCGTCGGTATAGGCGCGTACCCAGCGGCCGGTGTAGTCGTCGAGCGCGGCGATCACGCGCGCCACCCGATCGCGGCCGCGGGCGCCGTCGGCGCCGAGCGCAGCCGTGACGGCGGCGCGGCGCGGGCCGTCCCACACGCCGGCGAGCTTGGCGGCGGCGCCCTGGCACATCCGCGTGCGCTCGCCGCGCCAGTGCGCCGACGCGGCCACGCCGCCGACGGCCGCGGCGGCTACCAGCGCCGCCGCCCAACCCGCGCGCGCGGCGTGCCGCGGCGGCTGCAGGGCGCGCAAGAGCGCGTCCATCGAGTCGAAGCGCGCCGCCGGCGCGAAACGCAGGCCGCGCGCCAGCGCCCGCCGCACCGACAGCGGCACGCCGTTGCGGCGCGCGCGCAGCCGCTGCCCGTCGAGGATCGCGCGCTCGAGCTCGGCCAGCGACTTGCCGGGAAACGGGCGCACCCCGTAGAGCGCCTCGAACAGCGCGACGCAGAAGCTGAATTGATCGGCGCGACCGTCGGGCGGGGCACCGCGCATCTGCTCGGGCGCCATGTACGCCGGCGTGCCGACGACGGCGCCGGCGCGCGTCAGCTCGCCTCCGACCATGATGAGGTCGCCCACCGCGTCGGGAGAGGACGGCTCTTCCTCCTCGTCCGGCAGCGCCACCGGACGCACCAGCCCGAAGTCGGTGACGCAGACATGGCCATCGCCGCTGAGGAGGATGTTGTCCGGCTTGAAGTCGCGGTGCACCAGGCCCACGGCGTGCGCGGCCGCGAGGCCGGCCCCGGCGGCGGAGAAGACGCGCAGGATCTCGGCGACCGAGCGGGTGCGCGCCGCCTGCCAGGTCGTGAGCGTCCAGCCGTCGATGACCTCCATGGCGACGAACAGCCGATCGGCATAGGTGCCGACATCGAAGACCGTGATGACGTTGGGATGGCGGATCCGCGCCATCGCCTGAGCCTCACGCACCAGCCGCGCGCGCAGCTCGACGTCGAGACCAGCGAACTCGGCGCGCACCAGCTTGAGCGCGACCTTGCGCTGCAGCTCCGGATCGAACGCGCCATAGACGACGCCCATGCCACCGGCGCCCAGCACCTCGAGCACGCGATAGCGGCCGACGTAGTCGCCGGCGGCGAGCCCGCCCCCATCGCTGGCGCGGAAGCTCGGCAGCGTCGAGGTCGTACCGGCGCTGCGCGCGGCTGCGTCCGAGCCCAGCAGCGCGCGCGTAGCGGCGGCGATGAGCTCGCGGCAGCTCGGACACTCGTCGGCGTGCGCGCTCAACGAGGCCAGCGATGCAGCCGGCGCCCGACGCTCGACGAGCGCGGAGATCGCGTTTTCGTCCAGACAGCTCACTCGAGATCGTTATCGGCAGAGGTAGGGAAAAGTTGCTGATCCGCGCAGGCCCGAGTTTTTCCGGCCGGGAATCAGCGACTTGTGACGGTGCCGGCGGCGGGAAGATCTTTGTCTCCGGGCCGTAGAATCGGGTTGGCCCGCGTCCGTTCATCGCGATCGCCTACGCGCGCGTGCTGTTCTCCATGAGCGCGTAGCCGTAGCCCTTGCCGAGCGCGCCGCGCTTCTTGCGGGAGATGACGCGGATCATGATCTTCGCCCACCAGGGCACCGGCGCCGGCCGATTGCGCCGCCGCCCCTCTTCCGCAAGGTAGCGAATCTCTCTTGGGACCCAGCCGCGATCGCCGAAGAAGGCGAGCCAGTCTCCCGGCCTGAACTTGACCGGCGCGTTGGCCATCTGGCGGCGCCGGCGACGAGCCAGCAGGCGCGCCATCGTCAGGAGCCGCGGCGCGAGATACTCGACCACCCAAAAACGGAAGCGCGGTTGCGCGTGCAGATCGGCGGCGAGCGCAGCCACGTCGGCGTTGGACAGGTAGGCGACGACGCCCTCGGTGAGGACGAGCACGCTGCGCGAGCGCGCATTGACCTCGTCGAACAGCTGGCGCCGCGCCGGGGCGTGACTGAGATCCGCGGCGACGCGCTCGAGCCGACAGCGCGGCTTTTCGCCCTTCAGCCGCTCCTCCTTGAAGGCGATCGTGGCCGGGAAGTCGACCTCGATCCACGTCAGGGACGGCGGCAGCTCCAGGCGATAGGGGCGCGTATCGAGGCCGGCGCCGAGGTTGAGCACGGTGTCACAGCCCTCGGCGATCGCGCCCCGGATATAGTCGTCGATGATGCAGGTGCGCACCACGACCGCCCATCCGGTGGTCGTCGCGTCGGCCATCTGCTCGGCGATGGCGCGGCCGCGACCTTCGACCAGCCGGCCGGCGAGCGGATCGGAAAAGAGCGCATCGATCCTATCGCCCTCATTCGCACGATAGGTCGCCACCCAGAATGCAGTGTCGGCCACACTTTCGATCGGACTGTCTCTCATCGCACGCCTCCTCGTGACTACCACGGCGACGGGCGCCCATCCGGATCGTAGGTCCGGTCGGCCGAAAATGGCGAGGTCGGTGAGCGGCGGCTCCATGTTAGGATTTTCGCCGCCATGCCGAGGGCAGCGCGAATGTTGATGCCTGCTGCCGCAGCAGTCGTCGGCGCCGTCCTGGTTTGGTGTGCCGCTCACACCCTGGCCGTACGAGCCGCAGGTCCGCCGGGCTTCGACGTCGTGATCACGGATCGCAGCGGCGCGACGATCGCGCATCGCCGCTCGGCACAGCTGCTGACGCCCGAAAGAGCGCCCACTCCGCCGCTCGGCGGCACGCTGGTGGCGCGCGCAACGTTCCTCGCGCCCAGGGCCGGCGTCTATGTGTGGCAATTGGGCGCTTCCAGCGCTGCTTCGCTGAGCGTCGACGGGGTGGCGCTCTATTCGCCCAGGCCGGGGCGCGTGGCGCCGAAAGAACAGCAGCTGACTGCGGGCCTGCACGAGATCGAGATCGTGCTCCACAATGCCGACGCCGCCGGCGCGATCGCGTTCGGCGTGCGGCCGCCGTGGCGACCCTGGCGAGGAACGCTTGCCGGACCCGGCGAGGTGGTGGCGCTCCCGCTGGCCGCGGTCAAAAGCCGGCTCGGGGCCCATCCAGTAGCGATGATGCTGCTGTTGGACACGGCACCCGCGGCAGCGCTGCTGATCATCTTCTTCATCATCTGGGTCGGGGTTGGTGCCCACGGGCGGGCGCGGGCGCGCGCCTATTCGACACGACTCATTAATGATCAATCGTGCCGCAGATGGGCCGTCGCGATCGCGTTCGTCGCGATCGTTCTGCCGATGATATGGCCGCTGTTCGAGCCCGGCTTCTTCGCCTGCGGCGAAGAGGAGTCGTACATCGTTCGCCTGACGGAGTACGAGCGCGCGATTCGCGGCGGCGTACCGATGGGTCGCTGGTGGCCCGATCCGGTGCTGGGTCGCGGCTATCCCTTCCTGTGCGTCTACGCCCCTTTGCTCTACATCCTGGCGACCCCCATGCTCCTGGCCGGGGTCTCGGCGATCGCCACCATCAAGATCCTCTCGGGGGCCCTGGTCGTGGTGGGCTCCGCGGCCATCTATCGAATCGTACGACGTCGGGCGTCGTCGCCGGCCTCGATGCTGGCGGCCGCGCTCTATCTCTATGCCCCTTACATGCAGACCGATGTCTGGATTCGCGAGGATCTCGCCGAATCTCTCGGGTTCGCCTGTTTTCCACTCGCGATCCTCGCGCTCGAACGGGCGCTCGACGCTACGAATCCGGATTCGGTGCCGGATATCGCCTGGCTATCCCTCGCGCTCGCGGCGTTGGGCTGCTCGCACAACATCACCGCCTATTTCGCGGTGTACTTCCTCGGGCTCTGGTTCGGTCTGCGGGTCGTCTTGCGAACCGTCGGCAAGACCGGGATCCGGCGCGCGATGGTCGGAGCGCTCCTCGGCTTCCTTCTCTGTGTCTTCTACGCCATTCCCGCGCTCGTCGACTCCAAGCGCATCTGGATCGAGCGCGTCATGACCGGCTATTACAATCCGGCGGGACACTTCCTCTCGCCGCTGATGTTCTTCGTCACCGAGCCGCGCTGGCAGATGCGGCTCTATCTGGGCGTTTCGTCGACGCTGGCACTCGGCCTGGGCGCCGCCGCGCTGCTGTTGCGGCGGCCAGACGAACCACTCGCCCGCACCGTCCCGACGTCGCGCACGCTGGCGCTCCTGGCGGGCTCGGGGGTCCTCTTCGCATTCGTCGTCGCCACCCGGCCGCTCGGTCCGTTCTTCGTGAAATACCTGCCGCTCGCGAACCACGTTCAGTTTCCCTGGAGGCTGCTCCTGTTTGCCGCCAGCCTCGCTCCGCTGTGCGTGCCGGCGGCCCTCGATGGCTTCGTACGCTCTCCGCGCGGTCGCTGGCTCGTCGCCGCCGGTTGGATTGTGGTGCTGATCGCAGCGCTGGCACCGAACTACGGCCCGCCCGCCCCGCTGGTGCGCAGCCGCCTCGACGTCGTGAGATTCCTGCGCGGCCTCGACACCGACTACGTCACGAGCATGAACGAATACCTGCCCAAGACCGTGAAGCGCACGGTTCCACGCTTCGACGAGGTCGCTCACGTCGTCGCCGGCAAGGCGGCCAGGCTCTCGGGCTCGCGTTCGCCCGGTGTCTATCGAGTGGTCGTCGATACCGACGATGTCGCGATTGTCGAGCTCAACGCCCACTGGTTCCCCGGTTGGGTGGCGACCATCGACGGCAGGTCGCAAGCCATCGGCCCCGGCTACAACGGGTTCGATACGGGGGGCCTGATTCGCGTCCGCGTTCCCCCGGGGCACCATCTGGTCACGATTCGCTTCGTTCGGACGACGCTGCGCTGGGTTTGTGACGCAATCTCCCTGCTCACGCTCCTCGTCCTCTTGATCTTGCTGGGACGAGCCTCTCTGGTCAGCTCCGCGGCCAGAGGAACGGGTACTGCGCGAAACGCTCCTTGATGTGCGCTTCGAAATCGGGGTAGTGGCGCCGCTTGACCTGCGCCCGCAGCCCTTCGATCGTCTTGTACGGCAGATCGCGCGAGACGTAGTTGACCAGCCAATCGGGCAGCCGCCCACCGGGGTTGGCGTGCACCTGATACTCGACGCGGGTGGTGGCGCCGTCGGCGCTCGGCCACAGGATCCAGTGGCCGCGCAGAAACGGCATGCGCACCACGCCCTTGACCGGTGGCGCCTGACCGTCCTGGACCGACCAGAAGTCGAGCTCCACGCGCCGCCCGGCCTGGTCGAAGTGCGCCACGTTGTGCAACACCGCGTCGCGATCGGCCACCGGCCACGGCGCGTGCGTGCGGTTGTACACGACCTTCTCGCTGTCGCCCAGGTCCTCGAGGGTGCGTGAGCCGTTGCACGAGTCCATCCACTCGGTCGCGTGCGCCACGTCGGAGAAGACGGCGAGGATCGCTCCCACCGGGGCCGGCACCACCGCCTCCCCGCGAAACTCCTTCAGGTTCGAGCCGGCCACCACGCGCCGCTCGACGACGATGCCATCCGCCTGCTTGACGAACTCCCAGGCGCCGTCAGCCTTGCTGCTGTCGGCGCGCGCCCCAAGCGGCGCCATCGCGGCGACTACGAAGGCGGTCAAGAGCGCCGCCGCGGGCAGCGCGCGGGCGAACCTCCGGCGCGACAGACCGAGCATCAGGCGCGCGGATCGATCGGACCAGCGCGTGGGCAACAGGCGCATGAGGGCGACGAACAGGCCGGCGAAGCGCGGCGCCACGTAGCGGGCGCGCGGGCGGCGCGCCGTCGCCGCCCGCTCGATCGCGCGCGCCACGCCGGCGGGGCCGACCGAGGTGCGCGCCGCCATGCGCTCCATGCGCTCGTACGCCCCGGCGAACGGCGCATACGGCGAGTCGGCGCGGCGATACTTGGCCGCCCCGTCGAGCGAGCGGGGCGTGAACTCGGTCTCGATGGCGCCGGGCTCGATGAGCGCGACGTGAACGCCGAAGGGACCGAGCTCGATGCGCAGCGCGTCCGACAGCGACTCGACTGCGTACTTGGTCGAGTTGTAGACGCCGAAGAACGGCAGCGTGTAGCGCCCGCCCAGGCTCGACACGTTGATGATGCGGCCGGCGCCGCGAGCGCGCATCTCGGGCAGGAAGGCGCGCGTCACCGCCATCAGGCCGAAGACGTTGGTCTCGTACTGCGCGCGCATGTCCGCCTCGGTGATGAGCTCGGTGGGGCCGAGCACGCCGAAGCCGGCGTTGTTGACGAGCACGTCGAGGCCGCGGCCGCGGGTGCGCGCGGCGATCGTCTCCTGCGCCCGGGCCACCGAGGCCGCATCGGTCACGTCGAGCTGCAGGGTCTCGAGCGCCGCGCCGCCGTCGGGCTCCGCGGCCAGCGCGGCGAGCGCGGCCTGGTTGCGGCCGGAGGCGAAGACGCGGTGACCGCGCGCCGCCAGGTAGAGCGCCGTGTGGCGGCCGATGCCCGACGTCGCGCCGGTGACCAGGATCGTCTGCTTTCGTTGACTCATCGATGTCTCCTCGGTTCGTTCTTCACGGGTTGCGGACTCACGTCGTCTCGACAGTGGAATGAATGTTCATTCCGCTATTTGGACAAAAAAAGGGGCCCCGGTCATTCGCGAATCGCCTCCCAGCAGCACTGCTCGGCGACCATGAAGAGCTCCTTCGTCAGCTTCAAGCGCCCTTCGATGCCGGCGCGGAAGACGCCGAGAAAGGCGCCGTTGACCAGGTTCATGAGCAGCACCGGATCGACCTTCTTCACCGCCTGCGCCTCTTGCGCGCGCCGCACCATCACGACGCCGAACTCGATGATGCCGTGCTCGATGGCCAGGCTGTTCTTGTCGAGATACGAGCCGTGATGGTGCAGCTCGAGGAACGATAGCTCCCGAGGGTGAGCGAGCGCGAAGTCGGCCATGCGCTCCCAGACGATGCGGAACTGCTCGCGCGCCGGGCGGTCGGCCGGGAAGTCGGTGACGATCTTCTTGGCGATGGCCTGCTTCCAGCGCTGATAGAGCGCGTTGACCAGCGCCTCCTTGGATTCGAACGAGCGATAGATGGTGCCGGCGCCGACGCCGGCGCGCTCGGCGACCAGCGGGACGGGGGTGCCATGGAAGCCGCGCTCGACGAACAGCTCGAGCGCCGCTCTGAGAATCGCCTCGGCTTTGACCTCTTCGGACGGCATCGGCGGTTCTGGAATGAATATTCATTCCAACGACGCATGTCAAGCGTTAAACATGCAACGATATGTAATTAGTACAATTTTCTTCTAATCAAGAGGAGCGCCAGGACGCCGGCGAGCCCCAGCGCGGCCAGCGGCGGCACCGCGGTGCGCCCGCCGACGTGGCAACCGCAGCCGTGCGCGCCCACGCCGACCACGTCGCCGGCGTCGACGCCGGACGGCAGCGCCAGATCGATCGCCCCGCCCCCGTCGACGAGCGGCGTCGCGCCGCCGAGCTCGTAGGCGCCGATGTCGATGGCGCCGACCGAGGTGCGCCCCTCGACCATCGCCGGGTGTACGTACTCCAGCGCCGGCGCCAGCGAGACGCCGCCGGCGGTCATCCCCGGATCCTGCCCGGCGTCGACGCACGGCGATCCGGCGAGCAGGTGGTAGTCGTAGCTCGCCGGCGCGACGAACATCGGCGAGGCGCCCGTGTAGCTCGCGGTCTGCACCGCGCTCGCTTGCGTGGTGACGGTGCCGCCGCCGACGAAGATGTTGTTGGTCAAGACGGCCGGCGTGGTCACGATGGCGGCAATCTGCACGAAGGTGCCGCCCGCCGCGCGATCGTTGACGATGGTGTTGTTGACCACGTAGAGATCGCTGGTGGCGTTGAAGCCGGTGGGCTCCGAGCCGTAGTCGATGATGGCGCTGTTCATGGCCATCGGCCCCTGCTCGATCACGTTGCCGACGATCATCGTGGTGCCGGCGTTGGGCACGTTGATCTCGTAGCTGGCGGTGCCGTCGGCCTCGTCGCTGAAGCGGTTGTAGCGGATGTCGGAGACGAGCGCGCGGGTCTTGAGCAGGTGGCCGACGACCGCGTGGTGCGAGTAGTTCCAACGGAAGATCAGCTTGTCGACGTGGTTGATGTACAGGTTGTGCGACTGGCCGTCGCCCGCGCCGTTGTGCGCGAACTCGGAGCCTTCGATGACGATGGTCGAGCCGGGCGCGTCGCCGGCGAGGATCCCGTCCTGGTTGTCGTGGAAGTAGCAGCCCTGCACCGTCAGGTTCTTGCCCTCCTGGCGGATGCCGGCGCCGTTGGCGTCGGGGACGGTAGCGCCGCTGAGCTCGACGTTCTCGACGGTGGTGTCGTCACCCGAGATGACCCAGATGGCCTTGCCCTGGGCGTTCATGCCGTTGGCGTCGATCGCGGGGCGCCCGTTGACGCCGACGAGGGTGAGGCCGCTCGTGGTCCAGCCGCAGACGTCGCCGCGGTAGGTGCCGGCGGCGTCGATCTCGATGCGATCGCCGGCCGCCGCGGCGGCGATGGCCGCGCAGGGGGCGGCGTACGGCTTGCCCGGGCCGACCTCGAGCGTCGCGGCAGTGGCGGCGCCCGAGAGCAGCAGCACGACGACCAAGGAGGCGCGCCTCGGCCACGATGGGGTGATCACATTAGTGCAGCCTTTTGTTGGCACTGCATCCATTCTCGCGCAACTCATACTTTTATGACCCGTCTATTTTGGATCGTCCTTGGAGGGCTCGCGATCGCGGGCTGTGGACCGAACACTGGACGCGGCTCGACGCCGGTCGGCGCGACGCTGATGAGCATCGAGGTGCAGCCGCCCGACGCCACCGTGGCCATCGACAACGGCAGCGGCAACGCGCCCATCGGCTACAGCGCAATCGGCCACTTCAGCGACGGCAGCTCGCAGCCGCTCGGCGACGCCGTCTTCGCGCTCGACGACGCCGGCCAGCGCATCGGCGCCCTGGCCGGCGCGCAGTTCACCGCCAACGGAGGCGCCGCCGGCACCGGTCAGGTGGTGGCGACGGCGCAAGGCAAAACGGGCATGACCGGCGTGACCGTGACCGTACACACGCTCACGCTCGGTCCCGGCGTGCCGCCCGACGCGCCCGGCAAGCTCGGCGGGACCCCGGCGCCCGGAGCGCTCTCGCCCCAGGTCGTCTACCCGCTCGACGGCGCGGTCATGCCCGCATCGGTGGCCAGCCCCGACGTGCAGTGGGAAGGCACGGCGCAGACCGGCGACCTGTTCCACGTCAAGATCGTCGCCGGCGGCGCCACCGTCGAGAGCATCGTCGCCAACGCCGCCGGCTTCACCTGGGACTGGATGCCGGGCCCCGCCGACTGGTCGCTCCTGTCGTCGTCGGCGGGCGCGCAGCCGGTCACCGTCACCGTCGACCACTGGGACGCGCAGAGCGGGCTGCAAGGATCGAATCCGGTGCAGCTCTCGCTCGCGGCCGCCGACGTGCGCGGCGCCATCTACTATTGGGATCTCTCGGAGGGCAAGATGCAGCGCCTCGACGACACCGGGCGCAGCCTCGCCATCCCCAATCCGCCGCCGAATCCGTCCGACGCGACCAACCACTGCGTCGCCTGCCACACCATCAGCCGCGACGGGCGCTATCTGGCGGGCGAGCTGTGGGGCGGCGGCCTGAGCGGCGCCGTGTTCGACCTCGGAGACCCCAACGTGATCATGGGCAACCCGGCGCCGACGCTGGCGCCGGTCAACAGCTACAACTCGCTCTTCTCGACCTTCAACCCCGACGCCACCCGCCTCGTCACCAACGACGGCACGGCGCTGGCGCTGATCGATCCCAAGACCGGCATGCCCGTGCCGACGGCAGGCACGCCGCTGCCGACGGCGAAGGCGGCGCACCCGAGCTGGTCGCCGGACGGCACCCTGATCGCGTTCGTCAACAACATCGACGGCAGCTGGGCCGTCGACTACACCACCGGCGACCTGCAGGTGATTCCGGTCAGCGCCGGTGACACCTTCGGCGCGCCGACGACGATCGTCGCCAGCTCGACGGGCGATCCAGCGTTCAAGGCGCCGTCGTGGCCGGATTTCACGCCCGACTCGCAGTGGATCGCCTACGGCGCGGGCGTAAACTCGCGCGGCCGCAACTCGGTGGGGACGCCACCGATGGAGGTGGTCTATCCCGGCGCGCTCTTCCTCGTCGGGCGCGCGGGCGGCACGCCGGTGCGGCTCGACAACGCCTGCTCGGGCAAGCTCGACTGCTACCTGCCGAGCTTCAGCCCGTACGACTCGGGCGGCTACTTCTGGCTCGTCTTCTACAGCCTGCGCGATTACGGCAACGCGCAGGCGGGAACGAAAGGGCACCCAGCGACGGCAGATGTGGGTGACGGCGATCGACAAGTCCAAGCTCGGCACGGGCGACGCGTCGAGCGTTCCCTATTGGCTGCCGATGCAGGATCCGAAGACCGAGAACATGAGCGCCTTCTGGGCGCCGCCGCCGCCGCTGCAGTAGCCGCTGGCGCTCATGATTCATCACGTCTCGGTTCGAGCTCTCGAAGGGTTCCGCTTTCAAACCGCGTCCCATCGAGAGCGCGCCAAAACGCCACCTCCGGCCCCACGCACACTGCCCCGACTGGGCTCAAACAGTCCTCGCCACCGGACCGCTGTGCTCGATCCTGCCCCTTGCCTGTGCTGCGGAGCTCGCCCAGCGGGGCAGTGTGCGTGGGGCCTCCGTGCTCGTCCAAAAACCGAGAGCGACCCGCCGCCGCAGCTTCGTCCGCTGTTCCTGGACGCCGTTTTCCCATGAGCCCATAGAGCGGGCGGTCGTCGGAGTCGTCTTGCCGGGCGTCGAGGAGCGCTCCGCCCGCAGGGCGGACGCCAGCGACGAGCCGAGGGCCCGGACGTGCCGCCGGCCTGGAAGGCCGCCGGCGTAGCGGGCTCGTCCCGGCAAGACGGCTCCGACGACCGCCCGCGGCCCGCGGCGCCCACCGGCGACCCTGCCGCTGAGGATGGCGTTTGGCCACGCTCTCGCTGCGACGCCGTTGCTCAATCAAATGCGGAGATGTAATGAATCATGAGAGCCGCTGGCTAGAGCGTGCGCAGCGGCTCGCCGCGCAGGAAGGCGGCGATGTTCTCGACCGTCTCGCGGTAGTGCAGGCGCAGATTTTCCTCGGTGACGTAGCCGAGGTGGGGCGTGAGGACGACGTTGTCGAGGCGGCGCAGCGGGTGGTCGCGCGGCAGCGGCTCCTCGGCGAAGACGTCGAGGGCGGCGCCGCCGATGGCGCGCGCCTTGAGCGCGCTGATGAGCGCCGCCTCGTCGACGATCGCCCCTCGTGCGGTGTTGACCAAGAGCGCCGTCGGCTTCATTTGCGCGAGCTCGGCGGCGCCGACCAGGCCGCGCGTGCGCTCGGACAGGACCAGGTGGATCGTGACCACGTCGGCACTCGCGAACAGCGTCGCCGCGTCGACGCGACGGGCTCCGGCCGCGGCCGCGCGCGCATCGTCGAGGTGCGGACTCCAGGCGATCAGCTCCATGCCGAACGCGGCGCCGATGCGCGCCACCTGGCTGCCGAGCCGCCCCAGCCCGACGACGCCGAGCGTGCGCCCGTGCAGCCCCAGGCCCACCGTCGACTGCCAGGCGCCGGCGCGCATCGCCGCGTCCTCGCGCGCGACGTGCCGCCCGAGGGCGAGGATGAGCGCCCAGGTCAGCTCCACCGGCGGCTGCGCCAGCGACGCCGTGCCGGCGACGACCACGCCGCGCTCCCGGCACGCGGCGATGTCGATGGCGGCATTGCGCATGCCGGTGGTCGCGATCAGGCGCAGGCGCGGCAACCGTTCGAGGAGCGCGCGCGGAAACGGGGTGCGCTCGCGCATGGCGACCACGATCTCGAACGGCTCGAGCCGCCGCGCCACCTCGTCGATGCCGCCGAGGTGCTCGCCAAAGGTGGTGACCTCGACGGGCAGCGCCGAAAAGTCGGCCAGGCGCGTCGCCACTCCGGCGTAGTCGTCGAGGATGGCGAGCCTCATCGCCAGAACGAGAGGATCATCACGTCGTGCGCCAGCACGAACGCCATCAGCGCCGTGCCTACCACGTTGAGCAGGCTGCCCTTGGCGATCTCGGCGCCCGAGGGCTTCCGATCGGCGTCGAAGCCCATGGCCCGCTGCCACGGCTTGACGAACAGGACGCCGTCCCAGACGCTGCCGAGCGCGAAGCTGACGACGGCGCTGACGAGGATGGCGAAGCCGTTCAGATGCAGGTGCGGCTGCACGACACCTCTCCCATCAGCGTGCGCGCATCAGCCTGGTCGCTTCGTCGGCGAGCGGACGCGCCTCGCGCTCGAGGTTGCCGTCGAAGCGGAGCGCGTCGCGCAAGCTGCGCTGCGCATCGGCTGCCGCCGCGCGCCGCTCGGCCCCGCTCGCCGCGCGCGCGGCGACGAGATGCAGCGCGCCCGCCTGGAGTGACGCGGTGGCGTGGCGCGCGTTGATCGCCAGCGCGCTGGCGCGCTCGCTCGAGCCCGGTCGCGCACGTCGGCGTCGATGGCACGGTGGTGCGCCGCGTTCCACTCGGCGCGCAACCGATCCAGCTCGGCCAGCCCGCGCAGCGCGTCCGCCTCTTCGGGGTTGAGCGCGATCGAGCGCTCGTAGGACGCGCGCGCCGCCGCGAACGCCGACGCCGGCGACGCGCCGTGATCGAGGGCCCAGCGGGCCGCTGCCAGGTCGCTCTCGCCGAGCTGGAAGTACGCGATCTCGAGGCCATGATCGAGCGCGACGGCCCGCTGCAGCGTCGCGCGCGCCCGGGCCAGCTGCGGCGTCGGATCGATCCCCTGCATCCGCTGCCACACGGCGACGTCGAGCTGCACGCTGCCGAGCGAATGCTGCGTCGAGGCGCCCTCGGCGTCGATGGCGATCGCCTTCTCGCACGAGGTCAGGGCGCGCGTCAGCGTCGCCATCGGATCGATGCCGCGCTTGATCTCGTACTCGCCGAGCGTCTGCCAGGTCACGCACAGGTTGTTGTAGCCGTAGTCGACGTTGGGATTGGCGAGCACCACCTTCTCGATGGTCGCCGCCGCCTCCACGAGCGCCGGTCGCGGATCGAGCCCGTTGTTCGCCTCCCACATGCCGCGCGACAAGTAGCCGAGGCCGATGCCGTTGAGCACCTTGAAGCCCTGCGGCGAGAGCGCCCACGCCCGCTGCCCCATCTCGGAGGTCGTCTCGTACGAGGCGCGCGGATCGATTCCGTGCGTCGCCTCCCAGTCGCCGCGCACCAGCCAGGCGTCGCTCTGCAGGTGGTAGGCCTCGTGCGCGTTGGGATCGCGCTCGAGAGCGGCGCGGCCGGCGGCGATGGCGCGCTCGACCTCGACGAGCGGGTCCTTGCCGTTGTCGCCCTTCCAGCTGGCGCGGTCGCGGTCGATGTAGCCGCTGGCGATGATCAGGCGCACGTTGTTCGGCGCCTCCTCCTTGCCCTCCTTGCCCACCGCTTCGGCCTGGCGCCAGGCCGGCTCGGGATCGCCGTTGTGCGCCGCCTGGTAGTGCGCCAGGCGTCGCCAGGCGTCGATCTCGTCGGCCCAGATTTCGCCGTCGCCGGGCAGCGCCTCGGCGGCGCGCTTGCAGGCGGCCACCGCGCCGTCGACGGCGGCGCCGGGCGGACGATCGTGCTCGCTCAGGATCTCGGCCGCCATCACCCAGCGCAGGCAGTCGCCGTGCAGCGCGCTGGCGCTGGAGCGGGCGATGCTCGCCGCGGTCACGTACGCCTCACCGGCCCGGTCGAGCTCGGCCAGCGCCTCGTCGGGGCCGCCGTCGACCCAGCGCTCCTTGGCCAGCGTCAGGCGGATGTCGCCCTCGAGCGTGTGCGCCTCGTACATCCACGGCACGCGCACCTCGGCGGCGCGCGCCTTGTCGAGCGCCTGCTGCCAGCGTCGCTCGTGCAGCGCGATCAGGCCCTCGACGTACTCCGGCGCCTCCGACTGCACGCCGACCGCGCCCTTCAGATATGCCAGCGCCGGCTCGCGCAGGTCGCGCGCCAGCGAGGCGCGGCGCAGCGCCTCGGTCTCCTTGTCGTCGGCGGGCGGCAGCTCCGACAGCGCCCGCTGATAGAGCTGCCCGAGCGCGAGGCCGAGCGCGTAGGACACCTCGGGCGCGCGGTAGCCCGCCTTCCACGCGCGCTCGAGCTCGCGGCGCGCCTCTGGCGGGCGCTCGAGCACCAGGTAGCCGCGACCGAGCGCGTAGCGGCCGGGCCCCTCGGCGATGCCGCCGAGCGCGGCGATGCGCGACTCCAACTCCTTCATGCGCGCTTCGATCGTCGCCCGCTCGCGCCGCGTATCGTGCAGCGGCAGGAGCGCGGCGTAGCGCGCCAGCGCATCGTTGCGCGCCACCTCCTGGCCGAACTCGTTGGCCAGCCGCGCCTGCTCCGCCGCCTGGCGCCGCGCGTGCAAGGCATAGGCGCCGCCGGCCACCGCGGCCACGAGCAGCATCAGCGCCGCCGACACCAGCGCCCGGTTCTTGCGCGCGTGCTTGACCAGGCGATAGCCGATGCTGGTGCGGCGGGCGTGGATCGGCTCGCCGTCGGCCCACGCCTTCAGATCCTCGGCCAGCGCGCGCGCCGAGTCGTAGCGGCGCGCCGGCTCCTTCTCCAGACACTTCCCACGATCGTCTCGAGATCGACCGGGATCGACGGATCGATCGCGCGCAGCGGCACGACCTCTTCGTTGAGCAGCTTCCACATCACCACCAGCGTCGAGTCGCTCTCGAACGGCCGCCGCCCGCAGAGCAGCTCGTACAGCGTGGCGCCCAGGCCATAGACGTCGGTGCGGCGATCGATCTGGCTGGTCTGCCCGCGCGCCTGCTCGGGCGCCATGTACAGCGGCGTGCCGGTGACGACGCCGGTCTTGGTCACGCCCGGCGCGTCGATCTCACGGGCGATGCCGAAGTCGGTGACGTAGGGGTGCCAGCCAGTCTCCTTGCGCTCGACCAGGATGTTGGACGGCTTGACGTCGCGGTGCACCAGCCCCTGGCGGTGCGCGGCGTGCAGGGCGTCGGCGACGTCGCGGATGACGGCGATGCGCTCCTCGCGCGTCATCTGCTTGGCCACCGCCGAGAGCGTCTTGCCTTCGATGAACTGCAGCGCGATGAACGGCAGCTTGTTGTCGAGCTCGCCGACGCCGTAGACCTTGCAGACGTGAGCGTGCTCGACCCGCGCCTGCGCCCGCGCCTCGTTGACCAGACGCGCCGCCTGCTCCGGGGTGGCCTCGCGCATGACCTTGAGCGCCAGAAGCGGCCCAGGCGTGGATCGAAGGCCTTGTGCACCTCGCCCATGCCGCCCCGGCCGAGCAGCTCAAGGAGCTGATAGCGCTCGGTCTCGACGGTGATGGGCCCGGACGTCGACGCCGGCAGCGACTCTGACAGCGGGGGTGCTCCCCCGACGTCATCGTGTCCGCGACTGCGGCGTCGTCCTTGGGCTCCGAGTCCGACACGCTCCCCCGTGTCGATTATATCATTTATTACTGCCGTGCGGGGTGATGGTCCGGGCGAGCTCGTACTGCACGGGCCAGTCGAGCGGCACGTTCTGCTCGTAGGCGGCGTGGCGGGTCAAGTAGGGGTCGCACAGGTGCGCGCGCGCCAGCACGCAGAGGTCGGCGCGCCCGGCGGCGAGGACGGTGTTGACGTCGGCGCACGACGAGATGTTGCCCACGGTCATCGTCGGCATGCCGGCCTCGAGCCGCATGCGCTCGGCGAACGGCGTCTGGTACAGCCGCCCGTAGACCGGGCTGCCCGTCGGCGACGGTGCTGGCCGGCCGAGACGTCGACGATGTCGCACGCCGTGCGCCTGACAGCGCGCGCGCGATGGCGACCGCGTCGTCGTGCGTCGGTGCCGCCCGGCCGCCCAGTCGGTCGCCGAGATGCGCACCGACAGCGGCTTCGCCTCGGGCCAGGACCGCGCGCACCGCGTCGAACACCTCGAGCGGGAAGCGCATGCGGTTCTCGAGCGGGCCGCCGTAGTCGTCGGCGCGGCGGTTGGTGAGCGGCGAGAGGAAGCTGGCGAGCAGGTAGCCGTGCGCGACGTGCAGCTCGAGCAGGTCGAAGCCGGCCTCGTCCGCCCAGCGCGGCGGCGCGCACGAAGTCGTCGCGCACCGCGTCCATGTCGGCGCGGGTCATCTGCGCGCGGCACCTGGCTCGCCGGGGCGGATAGGGCGATCGGCGAGGGCGCCGACGATGCGGCCAGCTGCCCGTCGGCGGCAGCGGCTCGTCGCCGCCCTCCCACGGCAGCTGCGGTCGACGCCCTTGCGGCCCGGCGTGCGCCAGCTGCATGCCGATCTTCGCCGTCGAGTGCGCGTGCACGAAGTCGACGATGCGCCGCCACGCCGGTCGACGTGCTCGGGCGCGTACATGCCGGTGCAGCCGGGCGTGATGCGCGCCTCGCCGGCTGACGTCGGTCATCTCGGCGATCACCAGCGCCGGCGCCGCCGATCGCGCGGCTGCCGAGGTGCACCAGGTGCCAGTCGTCGCGGCATGCCGTCCTCGGCCGAGTACTGGCACATCGGCGAGACGACGACGCGGTTCGGCAGCACGAGGCCGCGCAGCCGGAACGGCGTGAACATCGGCGGCGGCGGCGGATCTGCGGACGACGGTGACGCCGCGCCTGCCGCGCCGCCTCGGCGCGCGAACCAGCCGTCGACGCGCGCGACGAGCGCCGGATCGCGCACCTTCAGGTTCTCGTGCGTGATGCGCAGGCGAGCGCGTCAGCAGGCTGAAGGCGAACTGCAGCGGCTCGAGCTTGCCGTAGTAGCGCTCGGTGTCCTCGAACCACTCGAGGCTCACCTGCGCCGCGCGCTGCAGCGCTCTCGACCGCCGGGCCGGTGCGCCGCCTCGTAGGCGGCGAGCGCCGCGGGGACGGTCGCGGCGCCTGGTCGAGCGCCGCGCGCCAGCGCGATCGCGTCCTCCATCGCGAGCTTGGTGCCCGAGCCGATCGAGAAGTGCGCGGTGTGCGCCGCGTCGCCGAGCAGCACCACGTTCTCGTGGCGCCAGCGGTCGCAGCGCACGGTGGGGAAGCTGCGCCAGATGCGAGCGGTTCGTGAGCAGCCGGTGCCCGGCGAGCTCGTCGGCGAAGAGCCGCTCGCAGAAGGCGATCGTGGCGTCCTCGTCGGTCTCGCCGAGGCCGGTGCGGCGCGAAGGTCTCCTCGGTGCACTCGACGATGAAGGTCGAGTGCTCGGGCGCGTAGCGGTAGGCGTGCACGCGGAACAGGCCCGCTGTCGGACGGCTTGAAGTAGAAGGTGAAGGCGCCGAACGGGAAGGTCGTGCCGAGCCAGACGAAGCGGTTGGGGCGCGGGTCGACGTGGGGCGCGAAGCGCGTCGCCGAGCGCGCGCGCACCGCGAGTTGACGCCGTCGGCGGCGACGACCAGGTCGGCGTCGCGCCGCAGGCGCGCCAGATCGTCGTCGCCGATCTCGGCCGGAAGCGCAGCTCGACGCCGAGCGCGCGCGCGCGCGCCTGCAAGATGTCGAGCAGCGCCTGGCGCGACATGCCGGAGAAGCCGTGGCCGGTCGAGGTGATGACCTGGCCGCGATAGTGGATGTCGATGTCGTCCCAGTGGGCGAAGCGGGCCCGGATCGCGTCGTGGCTCGGGATCCGCGGCGGCGAAGGTGCCGAGGGTCGCGTCGGAGAAGACGACGCCGAAGCCGAAGGTGTCGTCGGCGCGGTTGCGCTCGAGGACCGTGACGTCGTGCCCGGGGTCGGCCTGCTTCATCAGGATGGCGAAGTAGAGGCCGGCCGGTCCGCCGCCGACGCTGACGATTCGCATCAAAACCTCCGCGGCGCAGGCTAACACCAATGCCGTTCACTTTGGCCGAGTACTGGCGGGCCGGCTTGAGCCGCGGAGGTAGCGAGGGGCGATGGGACGATCTGTGCGGTCGCCTCGAGGACTGCGTCCTCGCTCCCTCTGTCGAAATACCGACGGGTCTCATGATTCATCACATCTCGGCGCGAGCTCTCGAAACGTTCCGCTTTCAGACCCGCGTCGCATCGAGAGGGCGCCAAAGCACCACGTCCGGCTCCGCGCGCACTGCCCCGCTGGGCTCAAACAGTCCTCGCCACCGGACCGCTGTGCTCGATTCCACCTCTTGCCTGTGCTGCGGAACTCGCCCAGCGGGGCAGTGCGCGCGGAGCCTCTGTGCTCGTCGAAAAAACCGGTACGGTCGCAGCGGGTGCAGCGGCTGCTCTCGACGACGCATGAGCTTCGGCAATCGTGCTTGGCGGAAGGTTCACACGAGCCCATAGAGCGGGCGGTCGTCGGAGCCGTCTTGCCGGGCGTCGAGGAGCGCTCCGCCCGAAGGGCGGACGCCAGCGACGAGCCGAGGGCCCGGACGTGCCGCCGGCCTGTAAGGCCGCCGGCGTAGCGGGCCCGTCCCGGCAAGACGGCTCCGACGACCGCCCGCGGCCCCTCGGCGCCTACCGGCGACACTGACGCTGCTCGCTCAATCAAACGCGGAGATGTGATGAATGATGAGACCGACCGGTATTCCTCGGTCGGTCGCTCCGGTCGCATCCACGATCCGCCTCGCGCGGCTCGCCCTCGCCAGCGCGACCGAAGCGAACCCTGGGGTTAGTACCTCGCCACAGTGGTCTTGATTGGTATCCGCCGAGGATTCGGCGCGCAGGGCGAGGCGCGCGACGACGAAGGAATACTGTCTGTATTTCGAGGAGGAGCAACGAAGCCATGGGCGTCGAGGACCGGCGCAGACCGGTCAAAACCAGTGTGGCGAGGTACAAGCACCAACCCCAATGAGCGGAGGTCGTGAGGCGCCATCCCGGCGGCGTAGAGGGCCGCGTCGCGCGCAGCGCGACCTCGAGCGGCCCGATGGAGGCACGCCGCCGCGAAGCGGCGACTGCGCCGGCTTCCGACGCCGGGATGGCGCCTCACGACCTCCACGGCCCAAGCCGGCCCGCTACTGCCCGCCCAAAGTGAACAGCATTGAGGCGACCACGGCCGCAGGAAGATCGCGGCGCCCGATCCGTAAACGAGGGACGGAGGTGGCGATGCGCTCGATGCTGATGGTGGGGATGGCGCTGGCGTGCGCGGGCGGGGCGGCCGGTGCAGCGACGATGGCGGTCGACGGCGCCGGGCACGAGTCGCCGGTGCCGATGAGCGTGCGCGCCGTCGGCCTGTCCGAGGGGCAATACGTCGTGCTCCTCGAGGACGGCGCGGGCAAGCAGCGCCTGCCCATCTGGATCGGCGAGACCGAGGCCAACGCCATCGATCTGCGGCTCAACAAGCAGAAGGCGGCGCGCCCGCTCACCCATGATCTGCTCGAGGCGACGCTGGCGACGCTCGGGGCGCGGGTCGAGCGCGTCGAGGTCGTCGACCTGCGCGACAACGTCTTCTACGGCCGGTTGACCCTGCGCGACGCCCGCGGCGGCCTGCGCACGCTCGACGCCCGCCCCTCGGACTGCATCGCGCTCGCGGTCGGCGCCGGCCTGCCGGTGTACGTCGCCCCGCACGTGCTGGCCGCCGCCGGCCTCGGCGCCGCCGCCCCGTAGGGCCGCCTCACCGTAGGGCCGCCTCACCGTGTCGTCGGCACCGGGGCCTGGTTCGCCGCCGCGCCGAGCTCGCGCAAGATGACGACCTTCATCGGATATTCGTAACCGGTCTCGATGCGCTTGCGAATGTCGGCGGCGGCCGCGCGATCGCCGGCCGCGTCGTAGGCCAGCCACAGCACGTACAGGTCCTGCAGATCCTGATCCTTGGCCGGATCGACCGTCTGCGCCGCGCGCCGCGCCGCCGCCGCGTCGTGCCGGCGATAGGCGAAGTAGGCGGCCAGCACCGCCACCCCGTCGTGCTCGCGCGGCATGGGCGCCAGCCGCACATAGCTCTTCTGCGCCTCGTCCGCGGTCTCCGCCGCGGCCCGGCGCGCCGCCCCCGACTTGCGCTCCGCATCGTCGAGGAACAGGTAGGCGCGATCCCACCAGTAGTGAAGGAGCACGTCGCGCTTGTCGTCGTCGGAGAGGTTGGGCGCCGCCTCGACCGTCTGCTTCACCCGCTCGTTCTCGGCGATCGCCCCGTCGAGGTCGTGCTCGGCCCAGCGCAGCCAGGTCATCGCGTTGTAGCCCATCGCCTCGTTGTCGAAGCGCCGGCCGGCGTGCTCGCGCGCGATCACCGCTGCGAAACTCTGCGCCGCCCGCTGGAAGTCGCCCTGGTAGAGCAGCACCGTGGCGTGGTCATAGGCCGCCCAGAGGGCGATCTTGTCGTCGGCCCCGCTCTCCAGCGGCGAGAGGCAGCGGCCCGCCTCGTCCAGCTTCTTGGCGTCGAGCAGGGCGTGGCACGCCTTGAGCTGCTGCTTCGGGGTAAGCGCGCCGGCGCGCACGTCGCCGCTCGTGGGGTGCGTGGCGGCGTGCACGTTGCCGCTCGTGGGATGTGCGGCGGTGTGCGCGCAGCCGGTCAGCACCAGGACTGCGACGAAGACGACGGACCGCGTGGATCCCATGCGCGCACCTTACTGCAAAGCGACCACGGTCGCCATTCGATTTGACACAATCGATTCGGGTGCGGCATCCTACCTCCCATGCCCGGCCCGGACGACCTGCTCCGCCTCGACAACCAGGTCTGCTTTTTGCTGTACGGCGCCAGCCGAGCGGTCACGCAGCTCTACCAGCCGCTGCTGGCGCCGCTCGGCCTGACCTACCCGCAGTACCTCGTGCTGCTCGTGTTGTGGGAAGAGGACGGCGCTTCGGTCCGCCGGTTGTGCCAGCGGCTCTACCTCGACTCGGGCACGCTCACCCCGCTGTTGTCGCGCCTCGCCGCCGCCGGCCTGGTGCGCCGGGCGCGCTCCACCCGCGATGCCCGCGTGGTCGACATCCACCTCACCGCCGCCGGCAAGAAGCTCAAGCAGGCGGCGCGCGCCGTCCCCGAGGCGCTGTTGTGCCGCCTGGGCATGCCGCTGCCCGAGCTGGCACGCGTGCGCGGCGAATTGCAGCGTCTGTTCGAACTCACCAAGGAGAAAGCGTCATGAAACCCCTGTACACCGCGACCGTGTCCGCCGTCGGCGGGCGTGACGGCCAGGTCCACGCCACCGAGCCGCCGCTCTCCCTCAAGCTGGCGATGCCCAAGGGGCTCGGCGGCCCCGGCGGCGACGCCACCAACCCCGAGCAGCTGTTCGCCGCCGGCTACGCCGCCTGCTTCGAGAGTGCGCTGCGCCTGGTCGCGCGCCTGCAGAAGCGCCCGCTCGACGAGGCGACGGTGACCGCGGCGGTCACGCTCGGCCGGCAAGACGATGGCAACTTCCGCCTCGCCGTGGAGCTGCGCGGCCGCATGCCCGGCCGCCCGGCCGAGGAGGCGCGCGCGCTGCTCGACGCCGCACACCAGGTGTGCCCGTACTCGCGCGCCACGCGCGGCAACATCGACGTCACGCTGGTGGTGGAGTCGTGAGCGGGCCCATCGCCGTCGGCGATCGCGCGCCCGACTTCCGCCTGCCCGCCCTGCGCGGCGGCGAGGTGGCGCTCTCGGATTATCTCGGCAAGAAGAACGTCGTCCTCTTCTTCTACCCGCGCGACGAATCGCCGGGCTGCACCATCGAGGCCTGCACCTTCCGCGACGCCTACGAGGACTTCGTCGAGGCCGGCGCCGAGGTCATCGGCATCAGCTCCGACTCGGTCGACGCGCACGCCTCCTTCGCCGAGCGCCACCGCCTGCCCATGCAGCTCGTCTCCGACACCGGCGGCAAGGTGCGCGCCGAGTACGGCGTGCGCTCGACGCTCGGCATCCTCCCCGGACGCGAGACCTTCATCATCGACAAACAAGGGATCGTCCGCCACGTCTTCCGCTCGCAGATTCGCGTCAAGAACCACGTCGCCGAGTCGCTCGCCGTCCTGCACTCGCTCGCGTAGCTAGTATCACCTGGTCACTTCCCGGACCGAGCGTCGATGTGCGAGGAGCCCGGGATGCGAGGAGCGACGAGTGAAGCTATCCGGAGATAACCGAGCGAGGAGCGACGACGCAGACCGGGCCCGCAGCCGTCGACGCGACGGGAGGGAAGTGACCAGGTGGTACTAACCCCAGGGTTCGCTTCGGTTGAGCTGGCGAGGGCCAGCCGCGTGAGGCGGATCGTGGATGCGACCGGAGCGACCGACCGAGCAATACCCGTCGGTCTCATGATTCATCACAGCTCGGTGCGAGCCCTCGAAGGGTTCCGCCTTCAAACCGCGTCGCATCGAAAGCGCGCCGGAGCGCCACGTCCGGCTCCGCGCGCACTGCCCCGCTGGGCTCAAACAGTCCTCGCCACCGCACCGCCGTGCTCGATTAACCTTAGACCCCCTTGCCTGTGCTGCGGAACTCGCCCAGCGGGGCAGTGCGCGCGGAGCCTCTGTGCTCGTCCAAGAACCGGACGGTCGCAGCGGGTGCTCTCGCCGACACGTGAGCTTCGGCAATCGTGCGTGGCTAAGGGTTCCCACGAGCCCATAGAGCGGGCGGTCGTCGGAGCTGTCTTGCCGGGCGTCGAGGAGCGCTCCGCCCGCAGGGCGGACGCCAGCGACGAGCCGAGGGCCCGGACGTGCCGCCGGCCTGTAAGGCCGCCGGCGTAGCGGGCCCGTCCCGGCGAGACAGCTCCGACGACCACCCGCGGCCCCGCGGCCCCGCGGCGCCAACCGGCGACACTGCTACCAAGGATGGCGTTTGCGCACGCTCTGGCTGCGACGCTGTTCGCTCAATCAAACGCGGAGATGTGATGAATCATGAGACCCGTCGGTATTTCGACCGAGGGAACGAGGACGTAGTCCTCGAGGCGACCGCGCGGATCGTCCGCAGCAGGTCAATCGAGGCGAACCCTGGGGTTAGACTAGGTGGGCTCCAGGCTGGCGACGATCTCGCGCGCCTGCGCCGCCGCCGCGGTCACCTCGGTGGCCCCGAGCGCGCGGCACAGCTCGGCGACCCGCGCCGGCGCCGGAAGGCTCCACAGCGCCTCGTCGGCGGCGAGCAGCCGCAGCTCCGTCGCCGCCGCCTGCAGGCACTCCTGGCGCAGCCGCCCCGCGCCGAGCTCGGCGCGATCGAGGAGGTGCCGCACCCGCCGCCAACGCTCGAGACGCAGGCGCCACGCGTCCGGCGACGGCACCACCGACACATCGACCGATCGATTTGCCATGCGAAGTTCGTAGGCGCGACGCTCCGGCGCCGCAGGGGTCCTATGCGACAATACGCCGCAGACTGGATGGGATCGCAAGATCGCCCAAGCCAAGGCGGGGGACAGTCGCTACAACCTCCGCGATGAAGACTCGCATCGTGTTACTCGAAGATCACGTCGTGGTGCGCCGCGCGCTCGGGGCGCTCATCGAGCGCGACAAGACGCTGATGGTCGTCGGCGAGGCCGGCTCGGCGCGCGAGCTCTTCCTGCTCGAGGCGCCCTTCGACCTCCTCATCAGCGATCTCGGCCTGCCCGGGGCCGGCGGCTTGTACGCGATTGCCGAAGCGCGACGCCGTTGGCCCGAGCGCCGCGTCCTCGTCCTCACCATGTACGACGACGCCTTCCGCGCCGCCGACGCCCTCGCCGCCGGGGCCGACGGCTTCGCCGTCAAGCTCGAAGACGAGGCGCACCTGCTGCAAGCGATTCACTGCGTCATCGCGGGTCGCCGCTGGCTGTCGCCGCTCGTCGACGGTACCGCCGTCGATCGCCTGCTCTCGCACCGCCGCGCCCGCGTCATCGCCTCCGGCCCGCTCGCCCCCTTGTCGCTGCGCGAGCGCGAGGTCTTCGACCTGATGATCCGCGGCTACTCGTGCGGCGAGATCGGGCGCCAGCTCTTCATCAGCGCGCGCACGGCCGACACCCACCGATCGCACATCTTCGAGAAGCTGGGCGTGCACTCCGCCGCCGAGTTGGTGCACTTCGCCGCGCGCCTCGGCCTCATCGCGGCGGACGCTCACCCGACGTACGGCGGATGAGCGGGCGCATCAGCGCGCGCGGCAGCCACGCGCTCAGCCGCGCGATGAAGCCCATGATCCAGGGATGGCGCACCAGCCGCGCCCGGCGCCGGATCGCGCGGTCGATGACGCGAGCCATCTTGTCGGCCGACACCAGCAGCGGCCGCGACGCCACGCCGATCAGCTGGTCCCCCGCGGGCGTCGACACGAACCCGGGGTGGATGATGGTCACGTCGATGCCGGCGGCGCGCAGCTCGATGTCGGCCGACTCCAGGTAGAAGGTCAGCCCCGCCTTCGACGCGCCGTAGGGCGCGGCCCGCGCGATCGGGCAGTCGGCGCCCAGGCTCGAGATGCCGACCAGGTGGCCGTGCCCGCGCTGCACCATCGGCACGATGAAGGGGTGCACCGTCGCTGCGGCGCCGATGAGGTTGGTGTGCAGGATGTCGCGCACGTCGGCCCAGCTGCACTTGGGCAGGGGAATCGCGCCGCGGGCGCCGGCCAGCCCGGCGTTGGCGACCACCAGATCGATGCCGCCGACCTCGGCATCGAGCGCGGCCAGGCTCGCCACCGTCGCCTCGGTGTCGGCGATGTCGAGGACCAGCGCGTGCGCCTTACCGCCCGCGCGATTGATGGCGTCGACCTCCGCCTGCAGCTTCTCGCGGCCGCGCGCCGCCATCCACACTTCGAGACCGCGCGCCGCCAGCCGCCTGGCCACCGCCAGGCCGATCCCCGCCGACGCGCCGGTCACGAGCGCACGCCGCGCCTCGGGTCGCTTCATCCTCGCCTCCTCGACCCGCGACGATAGCGCAGTTTCAGATGGCGTCGGGGCCCTTCTCTCCGGTGCGGATGCGCAGCACCTCGTCTACGGGCGTGACCCAGATCTTGCCGTCGCCGATGTGCCCGGTGTTGGCGGCGCCCCGGATCGTCTCCAGGATCTGGTGCACCGCCTCGTCGCTGGCGACGATCTCGATCTTGAGCTTGGGCACGAAGTCGACGACGTAGGCGGAGCCGCGATAGATCTCCTGCTTGCCGCCGGTGCGCCCGAAGCCGCGCACCTCGCTGATGGTCATGCCCTTGACCCCGATCTCGCTCAGCGCCGCCTTGATGTCGTCGAGCTTGGACGGCTTGATGATGGCTTCTATCTTTTTCACGGTGGCCTCCTCAGAACACGTAGATCGCGTTGAGCGCCACGGTTGGCTGGTAGTGACGGAGAAGCCCGTCGGAGCGCTGGAAGACGTTCTGATCCGAGTCGTCGATGCGGAACTCGCCGCGCAACAGCAGGCTGTCGGTGATGCGAAGCTCGGGCGTGAACGTCCCTTCCACCAGACGCTGCGGCGTCCCCGTGCGATAGCCGTCGATGTCCCAGAACGCCTCGCCGCGGACGATCAGCGCCAGGCGCTTCACCGCCTGGAAGCGGACGTACGCGGCCAGGCCCGCCCACTGCGCGTTGGTCGCCCCGGTGGCGGCGGCGCCCGGCACCGCCGTCACGGGCGCGATGGCGTCCGTGTCCATGCCGTAGTCGGCGTTGAGGGTGAACGACCAGCGCGGCGTCGGCTTGTAGACCACGCCGACGTCGATGAGGTGGCGGAAGTCGGTGTCCTGATTGTCGCGCTCGGGCCCGGCGATGTAGTTGATGTAGATCGAGAGCGGCGCCACCGGCGTGATCGCCAGCGACGCGCCGAACGACTTGGCCGAGTTGTTGTCGATGACGTTGTCCCAGCCGTTGATCAACATCACCGTCGCCGCGATCTTGTCCGAGAAGGGGTAGGTCAGCTTCAGCCCGGTGTGGGTGAACGGGATCGCCCAGGTGAACAGCAGCGAGCGGCTGAAGTTGTCGTTGTAGCCGTCGTAGCCGTCGATGAACTCGGCGCCGGCGGTGGTGACGAACTTGCCGGCGTCGATGCGCAAGCCGTGACCGATGGGCACGATGTACGAGGCGAACACCTGCTGCAGATCGAAGTCGCCCGCGATCCCCGTCGCCGGATCGCGAAACAGACCCCGCGCCGCCGCCACCTTGGCGACAGCGCCCATGGCGATGTCGACGCGAAAGCCGAAGTCGCCCGGATTGGCGACCGCCTTCTGCACCACGAGCTCGGCGGCGTCGATGCGGATCGAGTTGTGGTCGTAGTCGAACGCGCGCAGCTGGTTGGTGTTCGACGACGGGTTGTTGAAGTTCCAGGTGTACGACGTCGAGGCGTACGCGTCGATCGTGATCTGCTGGAACCACGACTTCGGCGGCGCTTCGTCGGCGAGTGCAGCGTGACAACACAGGAGCGCAAGAGCGCCGGACAGCGCGCACACACGTCTCCTGTCCCATGCGTAAGACTTCATGGATCCTCCAAGCTCGGGTTTTTAAAAGCGAGGCGAAGGCGAAGGCGACGTCGCGATCAGGTCGTCTGGCGCTCTCCCACCAGCGCGCGCGCCTGGCCGGTGGACGAGGCTTCGGCCTCCTCGACCGTCGTCCCCATGGCGTCGGCATAGCCGGGCGCACCCATCTCCGGGACGTCGAGCCCGGCGATCTCGTCGTCGGCGCTGGCCCGGTTGGGGATGAAGGCGCCGATGATCTTGAAGGCGATCGCGGCGGCGCCGCCGACGAATACCAGGTTGACGACGATGCCGATGATCGAGGCGATGAGCTGCTTGCCGTCGCCGTAGAAGAGGCCGCGCACCGTTGCCGGCGACGCCGTTCAGCCCGTCGCCGTAGCGTGCCGTTGGCGAACAGGCCCAAGCGAGACGATGCCCCAGGCGCCGCAGATGCCGTGCACCGACGATGGCGCCGACCGGATCGTCGATCTTGAGCGTGCGTCTCGATGAACAGCGCCGACACGATGACCAGCACGCCGGCGACGAGCGCCGATGAGCATCGCGGCCGGCGCGCGTGACGAAGGCGCAGGGCGCGGTGATGGCGACCAGGCCGGCCAGCATGCCGTTGCACATCATGCGAGACGTCGGGCTTGCCGAAGCGTGATCTTGATGTACGAGGTAGGCGGCGAAGGCGCCCGCCGCCGAGGCCAGCATGGTGTTGACGGCGATGATGGCGATGCGCGTGTCGGTGCCCGACAGCGTCGAGCCGGCGTTGAAGCCGAACCAGCCGAAGGCGAGGATGAAGGTGCCCGAGCACGACCATCGGGATGTTGTGGCCGGGGATGGCGTTGACCTTGCCGTCCGTGCCGTACTTGCCGATGCGCGGGCCGATCATCTTGGCGCCGCACGAAGCGCCATCACGCCGCCGGTCATGTGCACGACCGAGCTGCCGGCGAAGTCGACGTGGCCGTGGCCGAGACCGAAGTTCGTGCCCGAGCGTGCGACAGCCAGCCGCCGCCCCAGACCCAGTTGGCGTAGATCGGGTAGATGAACGTCGAGATGACGAAGCTGAAGAGCACGAACGAGGTGAACTTCCAGCGCTCGGCCATGGCGCCGGTGGGGATCGTGGCGGTGGTGTCCATGAACACCATCTGGAACAGGAACAGCGCCGCGACCGGCGCGGTGAAGACCGCCGGCGGGCAGGAAGAAGCCCTTGCATGCCGAAGAGGCCGAAGTCCTTGCCGGCCGAGGTGGATGACGAACTCGCTCGATTGAGCGTCGGCGTCGCCGCCGAAGGTGGACATGGCGCCCACGCCGCCCATCTGCAGCGCGAAGCCGACGGCCCAGAAGCCGAGGATGCCGATCGGCGTAGACGAGGAAGTTCATCCCCATCGTGTGGGCGACGTTCTTGGCGCGCGTCAGGCCGGTCTCCACCAGCGCGAAGCCGGCCTGCATGAACATGACCAGGAACCCGGCGACCAGCGTCCAGACGATGTTGAGTCGCCGTCTGCGTGTCGGTGAGCTGTTTGGCGACATCAGCAAGTGATGGGTCGACCATAAAGGACCTCCTTGTGCGTCGCACCATATGCCGCATCGCGTTAATGGAATATTTCGGCGAGATGAAATGACGGTTAAAACCGCGCATAGAATTCACGGAATTTCCGGTCCATACGAGGTACGCGCGCGCGATGACGCCCACCGCCGCGCCATCTCTCCGACGCAAGAACGTATCGCAGAACGCACCCATTCGTGTTTTGTCGTAAATTAGGACGCTCTGGTTTCGGGCATATTTCGACTAGATTTCGGATTCATTTCGTTGTGAAGACTATCGATTTTATTAACGACGAATTTACGCACCGAGTCGCGAAGCGGGCGCAGCTTGTAGCGTCATGACGAGCTGGTTGCGCCGCTTCATCGCGGCCGAGACGACGGCGGGGATCGTGCTGATGGCGGCGGCGGTGACCGCGGTCGCGCTGGCGAACTCGTCGGTGGCGGGCCCGTTCGCGCGCCTGTGGGAGGCGCCGCTGGCGCTCGCGCCGCGCGTGGTGGCGGTGGCGCCGTCGCTGCGCGACTTCATCGATGACGGGCTGATGGCGATCTTCTTCCTCTACGTCGGGCTCGGCATCAAGCGCGAGCTGTCGACGGGCCAGTTGGCGTCGCTGCGCCGCGCGGCCCTGCCGATGCTCGCCGCGCTCGGCGGCATGCTGGTGCCGGCGCTCTTCTACCTCGTCGTCTCGCGCGGCACCCCGTTTCAGCGCGGCTGGGGAATTCCCACGGCGACGGACATCGCGTTCGCCGTCGGGGTGATGGCCTTGCTCGGCCCGCGCGCGCCGACCTGGGTCAAGGTCTTCATCACGGCGCTGGCCATCGCCGACGACGTCGGCGCGGTCATCGTCATCGCGCTGTTCTACGCCGGCCGGCTGGTGTGGCCGGCGCTCCTCGTCGCCGGCGGGCTGACGGCGATCCTCTACGCGCTCAACCGCCGCGGCGTACGCCGCCTGCCGCCCTACCTCCTCGTCGGGGCCGCGCTCTGGGTGGCGCTGCAGCGCTCGGGGGTACACGCCACCATCTCCGGCGTCATCGTCGGCATGGCCATCCCCGACGGCGGCGCCGAGGACGAGACCTCGCCGCTGGGACGGCTCGAGCGCGGCCTGGCGCGCTGGGTCAGCTTCGTCATCCTGCCGCTGTTCGCGCTAGCCAACGCCGGCGTGCGGCTGCCGCTGCACGATCTCGGCGAGGCGTCGGCACACCCGGTGACCGTCGGCATCATCGTCGGCCTGGTGTTCGGCAAGCTGGTCGGCATCTTCAGCGCGTCGTGGGTGGCGGTGAAGCTGCGCGCCGCCGAGCTGCCACCCGACGGCAGCTGGCGGCAGCTCGCCTGCGGCGCCGCGCTCGGTGGCATCGGCTTCACCATGTCGATGTTCACCGCGCACCTGGCCTTCTCCGATCCGCTCCTGCTCGAGCGCGCCAAGCTGGGCATCTTCACCGGCTCGCTGGTCGCCGCCGCCTTCGGCGCCTCGCTGCTCTCCTGGCAACACCGCCGCGCCGGCGAGGCCGCGGCGGCGCCGGCGCTCGCCAGCGACTGCCCCCCCGCCTGATCCGGGCCCCGAAGCAACGCCGTCCTTGCGTCGCGCGACGCGCTTCGCTAGGGTGCATTGACGGGCGCAGAAGACGGCGCCACCGTCGAGAAACATTTGAACGACGCATCAAAGAAGTTTGACGAGCACCTACGCGGCGTGGCCTACCGGAACGGCCGCGGCGCCGCGCTCTTCGTCGCTGGCTTCACCGCGGCGCTGTGGCCGACCGATCTCATCGTCTTCCGCCGCATGCCCGAGCTGCAGACGACGATCAACTGGCTGCGCGTCGCCGTCATCGGTGTCGCGGTCCTCATCCATCTGCTGATGCGCACACGCCTCGGGCCCAAGCGGCCGACGCTGCTGCTCGGGATCGGCGGCGCGCTCATCATGTACGCCATCGGCTGGGGGTTCGGCGAGATCGGCGGCCCCGATCGCCCATGGATCCACCTCGCCTACCCCGCGCTCTTCTTCAGCGTGCTGGCACCGGTGCGCATCGGCGCGCGCATCGCCCTCGTCAGCGTCCTGGCGATCGCCCTGTGCTCGGGCTTCCTGGTGCCGCACCCGCAGTACTGGCACGATCCGCTGACGACGCTGTCGCTCAGCTTCGTCGCCTCGCTGGTGGCGCTGGTCGTCGCCGTCGGCCACCTGTCGTTCCGCATCATGCGCCAGTCGTTCTACCAATCGCTGCAGCTCGAGCGCGCCTCGTCGGAGCTGGCCGATCTCAACGAGACGCTGGAGAGCCGGGTGCACGAGCAGACGCGCGATCTGCGGCGCCTGACCGATCACCTCGAGCGCGCGCGCGAGGACGAGCGCACGCGCATCTCGCGCGAGCTGCACGATCAGCTGGGCCAGGAGCTGACCGCGCTGCACCTGGCGCTGGCGCTGTCGGCGCAGCGCTTCTCCAAGGATCCCAAGTCGATCGCGGGCAACCTGGAGGAGATGGGGGCGCTGCTCAAGCGCACGCAGGCGACCACGCGCAACCTGGTCACCGAGCTGCGCCCGCAGCTCCTCGACGAGCTCGGCCTACAGGCGGGCATCGAGTGGCTGATCCGCCAGACCGAGCAGCGCTCGGCGCTGCACTGTGCCCTCGCCGCCGAGGCGCTCTCGGAGCTGCCGCCCGACGTCTCCACCGTCGCCTTCCGCATCGTGCAGGAGGCGTTGACCAACGTCGTCCGCCACGCGCGCGCCAAGACGGTCGAGGTGCGCATGGGCGTGCGCGGCGATGCCCTCGAGCTCGCCGTCAGCGACGATGGCATCGGCCTTCCGATGGACGGCCGGCCCAGCGGTTTCGGCTTGATCGGTATCCGCGAGCGCGTCGCGACCAGGGCCGGTAGAATGGAGCTGCGCGCGCGCGCAGGTGGTGGAACCGTCTTGTCGGTGACGCTGCCGTTTTCCGCACCCATCGAGGAGGCCGAATCGTGATCCGCGTCTTCATCGCCGACGACCACGCCATCGTTCGCCACGGCCTGCGCGAGCTCATCGCGTCGACCTCCGACATGAAGGTGGTGGGCGAAGCCACCGACGGGCGACAGCTGCTCAACGCCGCTCCCACGCTCGAGTGCGACGTCATCATCCTCGATCTGTCGCTGCCCAAGGTGAACGGTCCCGAGGTGCTCAAGCGGCTCAAGCAGCTGCGCCCGGCCCTGAACATCCTGGTGCTCACCATGTACCCGGAGGATCAGTACGCGGTCGCGCTGTTGCGCTCGGGCGCCTCCGCCTATCTTTGCAAGGATCGCCCGTCGGCCGAGCTGCTGGAGGCGATCCGCCGCGTCGCCGCCGGCGGCACCTACTTTACCGAGACGATCGCGCAGCGCTTCCTCACCGGCCCCGACGGCGCCAAGGACGAGCCGCCGCACGCGGCGCTGACCGCGCGCGAGCACCAGGTCTTTACCTTGATCATCCAGGGGCGCACCGGCGCCGAGATCGCCGCCGAGCTCGATCTCACCGCCGGCACGGTCTCGAACCACGTGGCCAAGATCAAGGAGAAGCTGGGGGCGCACTCGCTGGCGGAGATCGTCCGCTACGCCTACCGGGCGGGGCTGATCGACTGAAGGGACCGGGCGGCCCCGCGCGCACCGCGCCGGCGGGCGGGCGCAGGTAGATCTTCCGCTTCCACACGTGGCCGTCGCGCTCGAGCCGCACATGGTGCAGCTCGTAGGCGGCGGCATCCACGTCGAGCGGCGTGAGGCCGATCTCGCGCCCGTCGAGGTGCACGGTGGCGCCCGGCGGCGTCGACGTCACGCGCAGCCGCGCCGTCGGGCGGGCGAGCGTCAGTCGCACTCGCCCCTGGCCGTCGACGCGCGCGTGCGCCGGGACCCAGCGCGGCCGCGCGGCGATGATGTCGTGCGCGCCCGGGGCGACGGTGACGGTGAGCGGCGACGATCCGCGCTCCTCGCCGTCGACGAACACGGTCGACCCCGTCGGCGAGGTGGTCACGTGCAGGGCAACGGCGCCCGCGCGCGGCGGCGCAGGGAGCGGGCGCACGTCGCCGCTCGCCTGCCGGATGTGGGCCGGCGACGCGTGGCGGCGCGACCGCCGCGGGGGGCACGACCGCGGGGCCGACGGGGCCGTTGCCGCCCACGGCGACCGTCGGTGCCGGCAGCGGCCGCGGCGGCGACCGGCGCATCATCGCCATCGCGATCGCGACCGCGAGCACGGCGGCGGCGGTGGCGATGCCGACGCCGAACGCGCGCACCCAGCGCAACAGGCGCGGTGACAGCGACGAATCGGCGGCCAACGGTGGCGGGCTCGGAAACGCGCGCAGCGACGGCGCCGGCAGCGCCGAGCCCGTCGACGGCGGCGGCGGCAGCGCCGAGCCCGTCGACGGCGGCGGCGGCAGCGTCGCCCGCGGCGGCGGCGGCAGCGTCGCTCGCGGCGGCGGCAGCGTCGCCCGCGGCGGCGGCGGCAGCGTCGCTCGCGGCGGCGGCGTCGCGTACGACGTGGCCATCGACCGGGACGGCAGCAGTGGCGGCACCGCCAACGGCGGCAGCGGCAGCGGTGGCGGCACGGCGGCGTAAGGATGCGGCAGCGTCACCTGCTGCGAATCGTCCACGCCGTCGATGCGCATCGACACGTACGGCGGCGGCGTCTTGCGCGCGGCCAGGAGCCGTTCGACGATCGCCTGGCTCGCGTCGTCGAGAATCTGGTAGCGCAGCTCCATCCCCGGCGGGCGCCGGGCCCCGCCCGAGTCGCGGCGCATGCGCAGCACGACGCCTTCGCCGGTGACCACCTCTTCGCCGCCGGCGAGCGCGAACACGAAGCGCACACGCCGCCCGGGAGGCTGCACCCCCTCGGTCGGCACGAAGACCACCTCGCCGTCGCGAAAATAGCGCGCGAACCGCGCCACGAATTCTTCGACGCTTGCCGCCTCCGCGGTCACGCGCACGACGATGAGCGGCATCGTCGGCGTCTCTTCCTCACGCGTCTCCGTCCCCATTCGCTCGCTACCTAGTCTCGCGAACGGGCGCCTGGGGCCCAGCCAACAAGTTTGACCGAACGCAAAAACTACTTCTCGGAATGTGACTTACATCACACCACATTGTAGGAAAACGTAAGTTATCCAACTAGTTATAGCAACCAATCAAAACTGTTTGAGATTTCGATTGCAACCTGGTGACAGCAGATACTAGGGTCCGTCCGCCACCCCTTGGCGAGGACGAACAATGATGAGACGAACCTGGCTCGCTTCCGCAGTGCTTCTTTCCGGCTTCGGACTGATTTCGGCGTGCAACACGACCACGGCCCCGACCGGCTCGGTCGCGCAGGCATCGAACGGCACCCGCCCGGCGTGGGCCGTTCCCGCCAACCTCGTCGGCCGGGTCGCCGCCGATGAGCGCATCACGGTCCAGGTCCAGCTGGCGCTCCACAACCAGGCGCAGGCCGAGGCCGAGCTGGCCGAGATCAGCGATCCGGATAGCGCGCGCTACGGCCAGTACCTCTCGGACGACGAGTTCAACGCCAAGTACGCCCCGACGGCGGAAGACGTCGCCGCGGTGCAGTCGCACCTCGAGGCGGCGGGCCTGAACGTCAAGTTCGTGCCCGACAACCGCGCGTTCCTCTCGGCGGAAGGCACGGCGGTGCAGCTCGAGAAGGCCTTCTCGACGCAGCTCGGCCTGTACAAGGCGGGCGACGCGGTCAAGCGGGCGCCGATCGGCAACATCTCGATCCCGCCGTCGCTGCAGTCGCGCATCTCGTCGGTGATGGGCCTGGTCCAGCCGACCCAGTACGGCCCGAAGGCCGTGCACCGCGGCGCGTTGCCGCGCGCGTCGGCGGCCGCCATGGTGCGGGCGAAGAATCCGCACCAGGGGCCGGACGCGACGTCCGGTGGGAACACCTGCTCGGAGTGGTTCGGCCAGGTGGTCGACACGACCGATCCGGCGTACCCGGGCTACGGCCCGCTCACCTACGCGCCGTGCGGCTACAAGCCGGGCCACCTCCGCTCGGGCTACGGCTTCACCGACATCATCCGCAAGGGCAACGACGGCTCGGGCCAGTCGATCGCCATCGTCGACGCGTTCCTCTCGCCGACGCTGCTCTCGGACGCCCAGACCTACGCCGCCAACAACGATCCCGACTATCCGCTCCGCACCTCGCAGCTCAAGATGGTGTGGGCGCCGGGTCAGGTGCAGACGCCGGACACCGGCTGGTACGGCGAGCAGACGCTCGACGTCGAGGCCGCGCACGCCATGGCGCCGGGCGCCAAGATCGTCGCCGTCGCCGCGCAGAGCGCGTATGACCAGGACCTCATCGCCGCCATCAACCTCGTGATCCAGAAGCGGCTCGGCTCGGTGATCTCGAACTCCTACGGCATGGTCGAGCAGGGCGGCTACGTCGACTTCCTCGCGTGGAAGCCCGTGCTCACGCAGGCCGGTCTCAAGGGCATCGGCGTCTACTTCTCGTCTGGCGACAACGGCGACGAGTCGTACGGCGGCTACTACCCGCCGTCGGCCGACTTCCCGGCGTCGTCGGATCTCGTGACCGCGGTCGGTGGCACCTCGCTGGCGCTGGGCCAGACGGGCAACCTGCTGTTCGAGACCGGTTGGGAGACCGGCGCCAGCTTCCTCGATCCGGCGGTGGTCACCGACGGTGGCGTCACGACGACGCCGCCGACGTGGGATCCGGCCCCTCCGGGCTTCTTCGTGTTCGGCGCCGGCGGCGGCTACTCGACGGTGTTCGAGCAGCCGAGCTGGCAGAAGAACGTGGTGCCGAATTCGCTCGCGGTGGTCTCGGGCGTGGCGCGCCGCGCGGTGCCGGACGTGGGCATGCTCGCCGATCCGTTCACCGGCTTCATCATCGGCCAGACCGATCCGGACCTCGGCACGTACTCGGAGTTCGCCATCGGCGGCACCTCGCTCGCCTGCCCGCTGTTCGCCGCGACGATCGCGGTGGCGCAGCAGCACGCCAACCGGCAATTCGGCTTCGCCAACCCGCTCTTCTACAAGCACAAGAGCGCGTTCCGCGACATCACCCCGCTGAACCCGCCGCAGGCGGTCGCACTGCCGCTGGGCGACGGCACCAACGCGGCGATCCCGTTCGACTACTCGGCGCAGGCGATCCAGACGCTCGTCGGTTGGGACGCGGTCACCGGCCTCGGCGTGCCGAACGGCAAGGCGTTCATCAACGCCATCAAGTAGAGAACCGGCAGCAGCATCGTAGCCCGAGCGCCCGCGGAGCCCATCCGCGGGCGCTTTTTTTTGACGCTTGGTCGCAGCGATCGGGCGCACCGGACGGTTCGGATCGGCAGCCGCCCGCGTGGCGCGACTGCGGACTCGATGTCGCGATCGCGCGCGATCGGTTGCAACCGCGACTAAAATCGCGCGCGAGCTCGATCCCGCGGCCTGCGCGCCGGCTTCACGATCGCGCAATAGCTGGGTGCCTGACTCGTGCTAGCGTCGCACCATGACCCGCACCCACGAGGTCCTCAACCAGCCGCCGCCACTGGTCGATTACGACGTCTTCGCCGCCGACCGCGCGCTCGGTGACGCCGTTCGTCGCGAAGGGGCCGCCTGGGCGCTCGAGCGCCTGCACGCGGTCGGGCAGCTCGCCGGCGGCGAAGCGATCGCGTGGGGCGTGCAGGCCAACAAGTACACGCCGGAGCTGCGCGCCTTCGATCGCTACGGCCACCGCGTCGACGAGGTCGAGTACCACCCGGCGTGGCACCTGCTCATGCGCGCCGGCGTCGGCGAAGGGCTGCACGCCTCGCCGTGGCGCGATCCCAAGCCGGGCGCCCACGTGGCGCGCGCCGCCGGGTTCTATGTTCTGGCGCAGGCGGAGGCCGGGTTCGGCTGCCCGATCTCGATGACCTACTCGGCGGTGCCTGCGCTGCGCTCGACGCCCGCGCTGGCGGCGCTGTGGGAGCCGCGCTTCACGTCGCTGCAGTACGATCCGCGCAACCGCCCCGCCGCGGAGAAGCACGGCGCCCTGTGCGGCATGGCGATGACCGAGAAGCAGGGCGGCAGCGACGTGCGCGCCAACACGACGCGCGCGACGAAGAAGGGCGACCACTACGAGCTCGTGGGGCACAAGTGGTTCTGCTCGGCGCCGATGTGCGACGCCTTCCTCACGCTGGCGCAGACCGGGCGCGGGCTGTCCTGCTTCCTGGTGCCGCGCTGGCGACCCGACGGCGTGAAGAACGCGATGCACCTGCAGCGCCTCAAGGACAAGCTGGGCAACCGCTCGAACGCGTCGTCCGAGATCGAGTACGACGGCGCCTTCGCCGAGCTCGTCGGCGAGGAGGGGCGCGGCGTGCCGACCATCATCGAGATGGTCAGCCACACGCGGCTCGACTGCGTCATCGGCGCGGCGGCGGGGATGCGCCTCGGCGTGGCGCAGGCGCTGCACCACGCTTCGCACCGGGCGACCTTCGGCAAGCGGCTGGTCGACCATGCGCTCATGCAGAACGTGCTCGCAGACCTGGCGCTCGAGTCGGAGGCGGCGACGGCGACGATGGCGCGGCTGGCGCGCGCCTACGACGAGGCGCAGAGCAGCGCCGAGGCGCGCCGCTTCGCCCGACTGGCGACGGCAGTGTGCAAGTACTGGCTGTGCAAGCGCGCGCCGGCGCACGCGGCCGAGGCGCTGGAGTGCTTCGGCGGCAACGGCTACGTCGAGGAGTCGATGATGGCGCGGCTGTATCGCGAGGCGCCGCTCAACGGCATCTGGGAGGGCTCGGGCAACGTCATCTGCCTCGACGTGCTGCGGGCGATGCAGAAGGATCCGGCGTCGGTGCAGCTGTTCTTCGACGAGTGCCTGCTCGCGCGTGGCGAGAGACGCATCGAGCGCGCCGTGGGCGAGCTGGCCCGCGAGCTGGGCGAGATCGAGGACATCGAAGGGCGGGCGCGGCGCGTGGTCGAGCGCATGGCGTTGACGCTGCAGGCGTCGCTGATGGTGCGCACGGCGCCGCCGGAGCTGGCCTCCGCCTTCCTGGCTTCGCGGCTCGACGGCGATCGGGGGCTGGCGTTCGGCACGCTGCCGCGCGGGACGGCGGTCGATACGATCCTTCAGCGCGCCGCCGTCGCCCGCTGAAGCCGCTTTGTGCGGCGGGTGCCGATCGACCACTCGGTAGCGCCGGCGATCCACGTGGCGTCGCCCGCGATGCTGACGATGATGCCGGCGACCAGCAGCGAGAGCACCGCGGGCTCGGTACCGTGGGTGCGGCCATACGCGCAATCGCCCTCCTCCGGCGCGCCGACGACGAAGGCGCAGCTCGGGGTGCCGAACGCCGCGCCGATGAGACCGATTCCGCCGCCCTCGAGGCCGATTCCGATGCCGGTCACGATCTTGCCCTCGCGTGCCATCGCCCGCGCGTCATCGGTGGCGTCGGCCCGGCAGGGGGCGGCGGCGGCGACGAGCCAGGCGAGCGCGGCCCACATCGGCGCATGTCCAACGGTCGGCATGCGACGCGAACGAGCAAGCGATGTGCCGAGCGCAACCGTCCGATCCGTGGCGCGCACAGTCTCGCCCGGCGGTGAATCCTCGACGGGTCTGCTACGATGACGGCGTGCGCGCCCTGCTCCTGACGCTCGCGCTCGCCGCCGGCTGCGCCGCCCATTACGAGGTGCGTCCGACCGCCGCCACGCGCTTCGACGCCGTCATCATCCCCGGCTGCCCGAGCGAGGAGGACGGCGCGCTCTCGCCCTGCCAGATGAGCCGCGCCGCCTGGGCCGCGGTCCTGTGGCGGCGGGGCTGGGCGCGGGCGTTCATCGCCTCGGGCGGCGCCGTGCACTCGCGCTACGTCGAGGCGGACGCGCTGGCGGCGGGCATGGTCGCGCTCGGGGTGCCGGCCGATCGCATCTGGCTGGAGCCGAACGCGCTGCACACCGACGAGAACATGTACTACTCGTTGCGCATCGCGCGCGCGCTCGGCTTTCACACGCTCGCCGTCGCGTCGCAAAAGGGCCACGCCGCCTGGTCCTGCCGCATGCTCGAGGATTGGGGACAGACCGGGTGCGGCGCCTTCAGCGTCGACCTCGCCGCCGTCGAGGCGCTGCATCCGCGCGAGCGGCTGCGCGCCGTTCGCACGGACGCGACGGGCGATTGGCTTCCGCTCGTCGAGCGCGAGCGTGCCATCGCCCGCCAAAGCGGCCGCCACCGACCGCCTTCCTACCTGCTCTATCCGTGGCTCGGCTGGCTGCGCCTCAACGGCGAGCGCTGGTTCCCCTACGTTCCCCCCGGCCCGTTGTCGCTGACGACGTGGGCCGCGCATCTCCGCTCGGCCCGACGCTGAGGGCGGAGCGCCAGCCCTACCGCCGCTGACATCAGAAAACGAGGCGGTAGCCGCCGGCGAGGAAGAGCGCGCCGGCGACGACGTCGCCGCTCAGGTGGTTGTGGATCGGCGCGGCGTCGGCGCGCGCGTCGACGAAGAGCTCGCCCGGTCCCAGCTGGATGCCGACGCCGAGCAACCCTCCGCCGCCGCCACCGACGGACAACTCGCTCTCCGCCGGCAGCGCCGCCCCGCCTGCGGTGCCGCTGGTATGGGCGTCGAACAGGCAGAGGCGCGGTCCCACCCCGGCGTAGGGCACCACGCGCCCGATGGCGTGGCGATAGACGAGCGAGACGCCGACGATGACCTCGCGCGTGTCGAGGCGCGCGTGATAGTCGGCGAGCGTCGCGTCGCCGCCGCTGGCTGCCGCCGACGGTGCCGTGAAAGCGCCGTCGACGACGACGGCCAGCCAATCGCGCCACACCGTTGCACCCGCCTCGACCGCGACCACCCAGCTCGGCGACAGCCGCGACCAGGCGTCGGGGAATGCCGCCCCCAGGCGCACGGCGACGAGGAGGACGAAGAGCGGCACGCTAGCGGGCGAAGGTGTCGCAGGCGTCGATGCTGCCCGAGGTCATGCCGGCCTCGAACCAACGCTGCCGCTCGGCCGCCGAGCCGTGCGTGAAGGTCTCGGGGTTGACGCGGCCCTCGACCTCCTTCTGGATGCGATCGTCGCCGACGGCGGCGGCGGCGTCGAGCGCTTGCGCGATCTCCGCGCGGCTGACGGTGCCCTTTTCGTAGGCCGCGTGCCCCCACACGCCGGCGAAGCAGTCGGCCTGCAGCTCCAGGCGCACCGACAGCGCGTTGGCCCGGCTGCGATCCTGCGCCTCTGCCTGGTGCGTGCGCCGCTCGATGCCGAGCAGATCCTGGATGTGGTGGCCGTACTCGTGCGCGACGACGTACGCCTGCGCGAAGTCGCCGCCGCGGGCGCCGAAGCGCTGGGAGAGCTCGCGGAAGAAGCCGAGGTCGAGGTAGACCTTGCCGTCGCGCGGGCAATAGAACGGACCCGTCGCCGCCGACGCGGTGCCGCAGCCCGACGGGGTCGCCTGGGTGAACAGCACCAGATGCGCCGGCTCGTACTGCGTGCCGCGGGCGGGCAGCGCGCGCGCCCAGAAGCGCTGCACGTTGCTGACGACGCACGAAATGAACTTGGCTGGGTTGTTCTGGGAGGTCACGCCCTGGCAGCTCCCGCCGAGCGACTGGTTCTCCGGCACCGAGGGGGACACCGCCGGCGGCGCGCCCGGCCCGGTGTCGACCTGGATGTTGCCGCCGAGGAGGCGAATGACCACGTAGGCGATGACACCGACGATTCCGAGTCCCCCGCCGCCGACCAGCATCGGTCCGCCGAAGCCCGAGCCGCGCCGATCTTCGATCTGCGAGCTATCGGCGTCGTCGTCGCTGCCAAAGCGCATGCTCGACATCTAAGCATGCACGCCGCCGCACGTCCTGCGAAAATAGTTCCCACGACACACGCGAAAATATGTAGAATCGCCGTAAGCCGTCGTGCATTTTTCGCACGGCGCCGGTCCAAGCCGATCTTCGGTTGCCGCGCGCGAGTGCGGGGGGAGACTCGCTTCGGGGGGAGCGCGGCAACCGATCTCTCTCCCCGCGCGGTCCCTAATCGAGCGGCAGCTGGTGCCGCGCGGCGAAGCGGATGAGATCGACGATCGAGTGCACGCCGAGCTTGCGGAGCACGTGCGCGCGATGGGTCTCGACCGTCTTGGGGCTGATGCCGAGCATGCGCGCGATGCGCCGGTTGGTGTGGCCGCGCACGAGCAGCTCGAACACGTCGCGCTCGCGCCGCGACAGCGCGTCGCACGGCCCCGCTTGCGTCGTCTCGCCGCGACGCAAGCGCAGGTGATCCTGCAACACGAGGTGCGAGATGGCCGGCGCCAGGTAGACGTGGCCGAGCGCGACCGCGCGCACGGCATCGAACACCTGTGGCGAAGGCTGCTGCTTGAGCGCGAAGCCGCGCGCGCCGGCGGCGAGCGCCTGGTGCACACCGTCGTCGTCGCGGCGCGAGCTCAGCATCAGCACCTTGGCGTCGGGCTGGCGACGCACGATCTCGCGCGTCACAGCGGTGCCGCCGAGGCCGTCGAGATCGCTCGACACCACGGTGACGTCGGGGCGGTGGGTGTCGATGGCCTCGTAGGCGTGCGGCACCGCGCTCGCTTCGCCGACGATGTCGAAGTCGGCCTGCGACGAGAGCAACAGGCGGAAGCCTTCACGGAACAGCTCGCGATCGTCGACCAGGAACAGGGACGTCATGCAGTCGAGCCCTCCGGGCCGCCTCCATCCTAGGCAGGACCTACACCGGATCAAGGACCGCCGAGCGGTGCGGCGTTGGCGCAGTGGCGGGCGCGACGGTCTAATCAGGGCGCCGCGGGGGCAGGCTTTTTTCGCAGGCGCGAGATGGCACGGGAGAGCACCTCCGCCGTGCACGGCTTGCGCAAGAACGCCGACGCGCCGGCATCGCGGGCGCGCCGCTCCACCGTCGGGCTCGGCTCGCTCGTCAGGATGACCACCGGCAGGTCGGGCAGGCGCGCCCGCAAGAGCGACAGCGTCACGTCCCCCTTGATCCCCGGCATGTTGAAGTCGGTGATGACGAGATCGAAGGGCGTATCGGCCGCGGCCTCGACGGCATCGACCCCCGAATCGAGGGTGACCACGTCATGGCCGTCGTTGGCGAGCATGGCGCGATACAGCCGCGTGGAGTCTGGATCATCGTCGACGAGCAAGATACGCACTGCCCCACAATTGTATCACGTTCGCGGCGGAGGCGCGACGGGCGCGCCGCGCCCTGCGGCGGCGCGGTGGGCGTAAGGCGGCGAGGCCGCCCGTTCACGCGCCGACGGGAGCATCGGGATGCTTGCCAATCGCAGGTAGCGATTACATGCGAGACGCTCGGTTCGGTATTTCCGCCAACGATCGCGCGGCGCGGTGATCTCGCGTGCGCCGCGCCGCCACTGGATGGCGCGATATCGCATCTTCAACAACGCGACTATCGAACTTTGGTTAGCCGACAGACCAACGCGATCTCCGTCGCTGCGTGCGCGCACATGTCCGTATTTGTCCTTTTTTTATTCGCTTTTCTTTTCGCTTTTCAAACGAATTTGTCCGGTTCTAAATGACGACATGACGACGCGCGTGCCGTTGCCATCGACGAACCTGAAGGTTCTGTCGACATTGTGAGGGAGCGAATGGTGCGCGACTCCCGCACCGCGAGACTGGCCGTCGTCGCGGCGGCGCTGGCCCTTTCGGGCTTCTTGCTGGCGGCCTGGGCGCGTGGGTCGGCGACCTACACCGTCGATGGCGCCCGCGCGGAGACGGAGGCGGCGGCGCAGCGGCTCGGCTCGCTGTTGTCGACGGCGATCGTGACGGCGCGCGCCCGAGCCGAAGGGTTGGCGGCGACGCCGCTGGTGCGGGCTGCGATCGAGACCGACGTGGCGACCGTGCGCGACATGGCGCGCACCCAAGGGTTCGTGCTCACGCCGGCGGCCCACGAGGTCGTCGAGATCTACCAGGTGACGCCGCACCGGCGACCGCTGTCACTGTTGCGCGCGCCCGAGACCTCGCAGACGTTGGCGATCAAGAAGGCGCGCGAGACGCGCATCGACGAACGCGGCGGCGCGCTGGTCGTCACCGTCGCCGTGCCGTCGCAGCCGCTGTACGCGCACGGCGCGGTCAAGGGCGCCGTGGCGGTGGCGACTCGCGTCGATCTGGCGCCGCTGACCGCGTCGCTGGCGCCAAGTGGGGTTGCCGCCGAGCTCATCGGCGTCGGTGAGCCGGTGGCGCTGACGATGGAACGTTCACCCGAGGGCGCGCAGGCGGTGACGGCGCCGGTACCACTGTCCGGCGGCGCCGACGACCCCGCGCCGCCGCGGCTGACGCTGCGCGCGAGCGTGCGCGCCGGCGGTGGCCTGCTGCTGTGGGCCGGACGCACGCTGTTGGTGGCGGCGCTCCTGGCGGCGTTGTGGGCCTTCGTCGCCTACCGCCGCGCCATGCCGGCCCTCGACGATGCACCGACCGCGCGCCGCGACACGCGCCTGCGCTCACGCGTACGCAAGCAGGCGAACGCGCCGGGGATGGCGATCGAAGCTGCGCCCACCACCAAGGAGCGGCGCAGCGACGTGGTCGCGCGCAGCAATGCCAATCGTCTCGTGCTGGCGTGGAGCGCCGACATGCCGACACCGATCACGCAGCTCAAACCCACGCACGAGTCGGTGCCGATCTTGATCGATCCGCGCGGCGACCAGCTCGCGGGGCGCTATCGGCTGCTGCAACCGCTCGGCCGCGGCCACTCGTCGGACGTCTACCTCGCGCAGTCGTTCGTCACCGGCGCACCGGGAACGGTCGCGCTCAAGATCATGAACCTCCAGGACTCGGGCGCACGCAGCGCGTTTCTCGAAGCGGCGCGTCGGCAGATGCGCGTCACCCACAGCAACGTCGCTCAGGTGCTCGACGTCGGCGAAGGCGAGGTCGCGTACGTGGCCATGGAGTACGTCGAAGGCTGCGCGCTCGAGATGCTCCTGCGCGATCTGTTCGCGCGCGACGAGCCGCTGCCGCTGCCGCAGACGGTCGCGATCATGGCGGCGGTGTGCCGCGCGCTCGATGCTGCACGCCCGCTGGTGCACGGGGCGGTCAAGCCGTCGAACGTGCTCGTCGGCAGGCACAACGTCGTCAAGCTCGCCGATTTCGGCGCGCCGCCGTCGGCGACCGACCGCCACGCGCCCGAGCAGTACGCGGGCCGAACGCCCGACCGCAGGAGCGACGTGTATGGCGCGGGCGTGGTCCTGCACGAGCTCGTGACCGGGCGGCGGATGCAGGTGCCGGCGGCGGGCCTGGACGCCAAGCGCTGGCCGCCGCTGCCGGCGCCGTCCACGGTGCGTGGCGGGCTGCCGCAAGCGCTCGATGCCGTGATCGCCAAGGCGACGCGGTTTGGGCCGCGCGGGCGCTTCGCGACCGCCGGAGAGCTGTTGGCGGCGTTGCTGCAGGCGACGGAGGGGGCGGTGAACGCGACGTCGCGGGCCTGGCTCGGTGATTGGGTCGAGCGGGCGCGCCGCTCCTCTTGACGGGCCAAGCCTGGGCTCAGAGCCGCGTCGCCTTCAAGAGCCACGCGTTGGCGCCGCCCGGGTAGCCCCGGCCCTCGATCACGCTCGGCTCCACGGCGTCCACGCGGAACCCTTCGGCCACCACCATGGCCAGCTCCGACCTGGTCACCCGCCGCGGGCCGCCGCGCCCGCGCTCGTGATCGCCGAAGCAGAGCAGGAACAGCCGGCCGCCCTCGTGCACCACGCGCGCCAGCGCCCGTCCATACTCGGCGCGCTGCGCGACCTCGACGCGGTGGAAGCTGCCGGCGTCGAGCGCGCAGTCGAAGGTCCTGCCCAGCCGCCCCAGGCGCAACAGCTCCTCCACCACGAACGACGCCGAAAGTCCGCGCTGCTTCGCTCGTCGCTGCGCCCGCGCCACCGCCCGCGCCGACGGATCCACGCCCCAGGCCGCGTGGCCGCGCGCCGCGAGAAACAGCGCGTGCTCGCCCGCTCCGCAGCCGACCTCGAGCACCGAGCGCCCGATCTCGCCCGCGACCGCCAGCTCGTACACGGCGCGCTGCGGCCTGCCGACGTCCCACGCCGGCGCCAGCGGCTCGTCGTACCTCGCCAGTTGGTGTGCCGTCTGCATGCTCATTGGATGCGCTCTTCCACCAATCGGTTACAGTGGTCCTACCATGAACGAGGAGCTCTTCATCGTCGGTGACGTCCAGGGCTGTCACCAGGAGCTCGTCGACCTCCTCGACGCGGCGCGCTTCAATCCGGCGCGCCACCACCTGACGTTCGTCGGCGACCTCATCAACCGCGGCCCCGACTCCGCCGCCGTGCTCCGCCTCGCCCGGCAGCACGACGCGCACGTCGTCATCGGCAACCACGAGGACGCGCTGCTGAGCGGGTTCGCCGGCGAGACCATGGCGCGGGTGCGCGTGCAGCTCGGCGACGAGCTCGAGGCGTGGATGGCCTGGATCCGCACCTGGCCCCTCTTCCTCCGCTTCGAAGCGCTCTCGCTCATCGTCGTGCACGCGGGCATCGCGCCGGGCAAGCGCCCCGAGCAGTGCACGCGCGCCGAGCTCACGCGCATCCGCGCCGTCGACGGCACGCCCTGGTTCGAGCGCTGGCGCGGCCCCGAGACCGTCGTCTTCGGCCACTGGGCCAAGCTCGGCAAGGTCGACCGACCGCTGGCCAAAGGGCTCGACACCGGCTGCGTCTACGGCGGACAGCTCACCGGCATCTTCTGGCCGCGCGCCCAGTGGGTCTCGGTGCCGGCGCGCCAGCAGTGGTTCAATCCGATCGCGCACGTCGCGCGCTGGTGACCGAGCTCAGCGGTCGAACCATCGACCGAGCAGGGTCGCCACCACCATGTCGCTGGCCACGTTCACGGTGGCGCGCAGTCGGCCGAGCACCCAGTCGACCGGCAGGAGCAGCGGCACGGCGGCCAGCGGCAGGCCGACGCCGCCAATCACGAGCGAGAGCGTCACCAGGCCCGCCTCGGGCACGCCGGCGATGCCGACCGCGGCGACGACTGCCAGGCCGACGATCTTGATCTGCTGCGCCAGCGGCAAGACGACGCCGTAGAGCTGCGCCACGAAGAGCGTGGCGGCGGCTTCGTACAGGACGATGCCGTCGTGGTTGAGGTTGGTGCCGACGACGGCGGCCAGGCGCGCCGATTCGCTCGATACGCCCATGCCCTCCTCGAGCGTGCGCAAGGTGACCGGCAGCGTCGCCAGCGACGAGCCGGCCGCGAGCGCGGTGCCGAGCGCGTCGCCGGCCATACGGAAGAAGCGGCCCGGCGCGCGGCGCGCCACCCACCGCAGCAACAGCCCGTACCAGACGAAGACCTGCAGCGCCATGCCGAGCGCTACCAGCAGCACGAAGATGCCGAGCAGCGGGAACAGGTCGAGGCCGCTGGTGCCGACGACCTTGGCCATGACGCCGAACGCCGCCAGCGGCACGACGCGCACGACCACGCCGACCAGGCGCATCAGCGCCGCGAAGCCGGCGTGGACCGCGCGCCCGAGCCGCTGCGCCGTCGTCGTGGTAGCCGTCGCGCGCAGAAGGAGGCCGGCCGACGAGCGCGGCCCCGATCACCCACAACAGGCTCACCGACGGCAGGTGTCGGGCGGGCCGCGCGACCGGCACGACCAGCGCGCGCAGACGCGGCAGATCGATGAAGCGGCCCAGCGGCAGCGCGTGGCCGAGGCCGATGGCGATGGCGGCGGCGACCGCGGCGTTGAGCGCCGACAGCGGCACCAGCACCAGCGCCCGCCTCGCCGGCAACCGTGTCGTCACCAAGGTATCGACGATGGCGAAGAAGACCAGCGGCGTCGCCAGCAGCTTGAGCACGTCGACGAAGACGAGCGCCACCTGCCCCAGCCAGGCGGCGCGCGGGCCGAGCGAGCGCGCCGGTGACGCCGCCCGCCAGCGTGGCCAGGAGCAGCTGAACGAGGAGCGGGACGCGTGGTCGCCGCTCGGCCGGGTGCATCGCGCTACTCTACTAGCAACGGCGGCGGCGCGGGGCTTCGGCGTCGGCCAGCCGCTGCGGCTTCGGCGCCGAGCACATCGGAGCGCGAAACGATGCCGACCAGGCGCCGATCGCCGCGCGCCACCACGGGCAGGCGGCCGACGCCGGCGCGGGCCATCTGGTCCACGGCGTCGCGGAGGCTGGCGTTTTCGGGCAGCACTACCGGCGCGCGGCGCAACAGCGCGCGCAGCGGCTCCTGGTCTCCGTGGGTGGACTCGGCCAGGTCGCGGCGGGTCAAGACTCCGACCACGCCGCCGTCGGCGTCGACGAGCGGGTAGCCCTGATGGCGCGCGCCTGCCGCCGCCGAGGCGATGAAGGTGCGGGCACGGCCGAGCGTGTCGTCGGCGGCGAGGGTGACGACCGGCGTCGACATGTGCGCTCGCACCGGGCGCGAAGACAGGAAGTCGGCGACGTACTCGCCGGGGACCCGTGACGCCGCGCCGCGCGATCTTCTCGGTCATGATCGTGTTGCGCATCAGCCAGGCAGGAGACGAGGTAGGCCGCCGCGCAGCCGCCGAGCAGCGGCAGCAGGCCGAGCGGCTGGCGCGTGGTCTCGAACGCGAACACCACCGACGCCAGCAGCGCGCGCGACGCGCCGGCGAAGATCGCGGCCATGCCGACCAGCGCCGGCGATGCGCGCGTCGATGCCGAGCCGCGGGCAGCGAGCGCCGCGACGCCCGGCGCCGAGCGAGCGCGCCGAGGCCGCCGCCGATGGTGAACAGCGGCGCCAGCGTGCCGCCGGAGGTGCCGCTGCCCGAGCGAGATCGCCCACGAGACGAGCTTCATGCCGCACAGCACGCACGAGCGCCCGCGCCGGCGAGCGATCCGCCGACGATCGCGCTCGATGTTGTCGTAGCCGACGCCCAGCGTGCTGCGGCGCGAACCAGCCGACGACGCCGACGACGACCGCGCCGAGCGCCGGCCACCACATCCAGTGCACCGGCAGCTTGTCGAACGCCGTCCTCGACGGCGTAGACCGCGCGCGTGACGACACGGAGGCGACGCCGACCAGCGGCGCCGAGCACGACGTAGACCGCGAGCGCGGCCGCCGCCGGGCTGCAGCGAGGTCGGGCATCGGGAAGATCGGCGGCGAGCCGACGAAGGCGATGCGCACCGCGGTGGCGGCGGCGGCTGGCGAGCGCACCGGGATGAGCGAGCGCGGCCGATACTCGAAGAGCAGCAGCTCGACGGCGAGCAGCACGGCGCGACACCGGGCTGCCGAACGTCGCGGCCATGCCGGCGGCGGCGCCGGCGGCGAGCAGCGTCTTGCGCTCCTCGGCGCTGGTCGCGCAGCCAGCTGGCCGACGAGCGAGCCGAGCGCGCCGCCGGTGGCGATGATCGGCCCTTCGGCGCCGAACGGCCCGCCGGTGCCGATCGCGATCGCCGCCGACAGCGGCTTCAGGAACGTGACGCGCGCCGGGATGCGGCTCTCGTTGGTGAGCACCTGCTCCATCGCCTCGGGGATGCCGTGGCCGCGGATGGCGCGCGAGCCGTAGCGCGCCATGAGCCCGACGATCACGCCGCCGACGACGGGGACGAGGATCGACCAGCCGCGCCCAGGTGGTTCCCCGCCGGCGACGCGAACGCCGGTCGACAAGCGGCCGTAGAACGACGAGGTTGGTGAACAGGCGCGATGAGGCGCGTGAGCAGCTGCGCGATCGTCGGCGGCGCACACAGCGAGCAGGATGCGACAGCGCGCAGATGAGCACGACGCGCGAATCGACGAGCACAGACGGCGGCGGCGGGCCCGCCTCCGCCAGCGCCAGCGTCGGTGCCAGCGACGGCGCCAGCGGCAGCGCCTCGGTGGCAACGCCATCGGCCTGCGCCATTATATGGGCTCCCAAGTAATGGCATCCGTATAGCCCTATCGAGCGGGCAACGCAAGGCCGCGCGACCTGGCGCGTCGCCAGGCCAGGAGGTGCTTTCGGCATCGCCAGGCCAGGAGGTGCTTTCGGCATCGCCAGGCCGGGAGGTGCTTTCGTCAGCCGGCGCTACTTGGTGAAGATGCCGAGGCGATACTCGCCCTGACCGTCGTCGACCTTGGCCTGGAAGTGGTAGGTGCCGGGGAACGCGGTGCAGTAGCTCATCTGCGGGTGCGGCGTATCTTCGCGCGTCGACTGCAGGCGGTGACCGCGCGGGCCCCACAGGTACAGGTAGAGCTTCTTCACGCCGTCGCCGCCTTCGCCGACGAAGGTGTAGCAGTGTCCGCCCTCGAGCTGGGCGAACCAGTCGCTGCGTCCGCCTTCGGAAGCGGCGGCGCCGCGGTAGATCGCACCCACCCGGTGGCCCCCCGCAATCGAGGAGGCCCCCTGCCGGTCGACGCGGCTCGACAGCTCGTCGTGGGACTTGGGCGGCGGTGCGGCGGGCTTGGGGGCCGCGGTCGCCACTCGCGGCGCCGGCGCCGGCGTCGCGGCCCGCGGCGTCGGAGTCGCGTACGGATCGACCGGCTGCTCCCCCGGCTTCGACGCCAGCTTCACCGGCCTGTCCGCCTTGCCCGACGTCTTGGATGCCACGATCTTGGAGCGCTCGAGCTTGACGACGACCTTGTGCGTCGTCGCCGGATCGAGGACGACTGTCTTGTCGGCGTACGAGTCCTTGCGGAGCACGATGGTCACCGGTCCGGTGAGCTCGAGCGCCTCGGGCGTCTCTCCCGCGACGGCGCCGTCGCGCACGATCTTGGCGCCGGTCGGCGTCGAGTCGACGATGACCTCGACGCCGGGCTTGGGCGCGGCGCGGGCGCCGGCACCGACGGCGCCGGGACGGGCACGACCGGCACCGGCTGCGGCGCCGGAGTGCCGGGCGTCGCGGTACGCTCGCGTACCATATCGGTACGTCCACGTACCATCAGCCAGGCGCCGCCACCGGCCAGCGCCAGCGCCAACAGCGCCAGGATCGCGTTGCGCGCCACCGTCTTTCGTGGCGGCACGAGCGGCGATGCGGTGTCCGACGGCGGCTGCGAGATCGCCGGCCGCGACTGCGCGGCACCGCGCGGCGTCGCCGTCGGCCCGGTCGGCGTGCGTGCCGCCGGGCGCGGCGTGGTCGCCCCCGGGCGCGGCGTGGTCGCCCCCGGCTGCGGCGTGGTCGCCCCCGGCGTCTTGATCTGCGCGTTCCACCCGGTCGGGGGCGCCGGCGGCGTCGTCACCAGGGCCGCCAGATCAGGCTTGGGCAGCGTCGCCGCCACCGCCTCCAGCTCGCGCACCAGCTCGGCCATCGACGACTGGCGCGCCTCCGGCTCCTTTTCGAGCGCGCGCAAGACCAGCGCCTCGAGCGTGGGCGCGATCGCGCGATCGGGCGCCACCTCCGACGGCGGCACCGGCGCCGCGCCGATGTGCTGGCTCAGGATCTCCACCGACGACTCGCCGCCGAACGGCACGCTGCCGGTCAGAAGCTCGTACAGGATGACGCCGAGCGCATAGACATCGGCGCGCGCATCCGCCGGCTTACCCTTGGCCTGCTCGGGCGACATGTACAGCGGCGTACCGAAGATGGCGCCGGTGCGCGTCAGGTTCGACGGCTCGTCGCCGCCGCTCATCTTGGCGATGCCGAAGTCGAGGATCTTGGCGACGACGCGCCCGCTCTTGCGCGCGAGGAAGATGTTCTCCGGCTTCATGTCGCGATGCACGATGCCCTTGTCGTGCGCAGCGGCGAGCCCCTGCCCGACGGCGATCACGACCGCGACGGCATCCTCGGGCGACAGCGGCGCGCCGTCGCGGATGCGCTCGGCGAGCGACTGCCCGTCGAGGAACTCCATGGCCAGGTACACCTGCCCCGATGCCAGCGTGGCGAAGTCGTCGATCTCGACGATGTTCTCGTGGCCGATCGACGACGCCGCCCACGCCTCCTGGCGAAAGCGCTGCAGCGACTGCGCCGAGCCGATGACCTCGGGGCGAAGCATCTTGATGGCGAAGCGCTTGTTGATGTTGAGGTGCTGCGCCTCGTAGACCTGGCCCATCCCGCCTTCGCCGAGCAGGCGCACGATGCGATAGCGATCGGCGAGCACCTGCCCGACGAGGCTGCTCTGCTCGCGCTCGACCAGCGCGGTCCCGTCCTTGGCGCAGAAGGCGCCGTTGGGGAAGGTCTCTTTGCAGGTCGGGCAGTACATCAGACGACGAATGGGATCAGCAGCTTGGTTTGCGCCTTGTACGCGGCGAACTCGGGATAGCGCGACAGCGAGCGATCCTTGCGCCGCATGTTGGGGACCCACACGCCGGCGACGATCAGCGCGAGCCCGGTCAGCGGAATCCAGTGCATCGGCAGCAGCGAAAAGCCGAGATAGATGCACAGCTCGCCGAGATAGTTCGGGTTGCGCGACAAGCTCCACAGCCCATCGGTCATGAGCGTCCCTCGACGGTACAGGAGCGACATGTGCTTTTGCATGTCGCTGGCGAAGTGGAGGAACACGCCGAAGGCGTAGACGGCGATGCAGGCGCCGATCATCCAGGGCGCGATGGGATGGTTGCGCTGCGTGACGATGAGCCAGGGCGAGACCCAGTACAGCGACAGCAGGACCCAGGTGCCGATCCCCACCCACGCGCTGACGGGGCGCTCCCAGCTCTTGTCGCCGAAGTAGCGCGACTTGAGCACCCACAAAAGGCCGTAGGTGCCGTGCAGCCCGAGATAGACCCAGGCCAGCACATTGCCCCAGGCGTGGTAGTAGGCGATGAGCCCGAGCGTGAACGGTCCGGAGAGCCCCTTGTGGGTGTCGATGTAGTACTTGTGCGGCAACACGAGCCTGATTGTATCAGAGGGAGGATCGGCCGACAGGGCGCGTATTCCCACTATGATTGGCGTGCTCGTGTGGGCGACGCTGGCAGGCGCGCTGCCCGACCGCGGCATCTATCCCGAGCTTCTGGCGCGGGTGACGCTGGCCACGCCGCCCACGGTCGACGCGGCGCGCGACTGGCTGCGCATCGATCGCGCGCACAAGCTGGCGACGCTCTACGAGGGCGCCGATCCGATCGCGCTCTTCCCGCTCGGCGCTGCCACCTTGCCCAAGGGGCTGCGCGTCGTCGAAGGTGCCGCGCCGCGGTCCGAGGATCGTGACGGCGACGGCATCGTCGACCGGCTCGACGTGCTCCTCGGCGCCAAGAAGCTCCTGTACAACGGCGCCCGCTACATCGAGCGCTACGTGTCCATCCCGTATCCCGGCGGCGACGTGCCGCGCTCCGAGGGCGTGTGCAGCGACACGGTCATCCGCGCCCTGCGCAACGCCGGCCTCGACCTGCAGCGCGAGGTGCACGAGGACATCCTGCGCGCGCCGGCGGCCTATCCGATGGTCGAGAAGGTCGACGCCAGCATCAACCACCGGCGCGTGCGCACGCTGCTGCCGTGGTTCGTGCGTCATTGGCGAACGCTGCCGCGCGGCGCCAGGTACCTGCCGGGCGACGTGGTCTTCTTCGACACCTTCCCCCAGCGGCCCGGACCCGATCATCTCGGCGTCGTCTCCGACAGCGCCGGACCGAGCGGGCTGCCCAACGTCATCAACAACTGGACCGACGGGGCCACCGATGCCGAGATGGATCTATTGTCGTGGGTGCCGGTGACACATCACTTCCGCTGGGGCGGCACGAGCGGCGGCAGCTCCCACGCACGCTGACGCTTCGCATACTCGCCGCGCGGCAGCTGCACCAGGATCGTGCCAACGTCCGCCCACGCCAAGAGCGCGCGCAGAGCGTCGAGCGCCATCGCGGTGCAGCCCACCGTCGGTGACGTTGCGTCGCGCCAGACGTGCAGGAAGATGCAGCTGCCCTTGCCGGGCAGTCGCGCGTCGTTGTGCCGCACGAAGATGGTGTAGCGATAGAGCACGTCGTCGCGCCGCATCCGCTCGTCCGTCGACCAGGGCGGCGCGCCCGATGCCGGCGCCTCGGCGAGCGTGTTGTAGGCCGCAGAGCGGCTGTCGTCGACGCAACGAAGCGCCGCGGTGGCGATGCGATAGTGCAGCCGGGTGCCGCTCGGCGCCGCGTCGTAGCCGGTGGCGTCGCCGAGCGCGAGCCGGCCTGCCGGCGACGCGCCGTCCCCTTCGCGCTTGTCGCGCGGCCAGGCCAGGCCGCTCTTGCCGACCACCACCGGCACCGCCGTGCCGACGGGGCGCCAGCGCTGGCCGTCACGCTCCCAGCGGCGCAGCTCGCCCCGGGTCGCCTTCCAGTCCGCCGTCACCACGGTGACCAGGGTGCGTGGCGCGTCTGCGAACGCGTTTGGCGCCAGCACCAGGAGCAGCCACGCTTGCAGCGCCGGTCGCATCCCCCGATCATAGCGCGTGCGCTCGATCCTCCTCGCATTCCTCGTTTTCGCCGGCTGCGGCGGACCCTGCGGCGGTGGCACCACGGCGTCGTCCTGGACGCTGTCGAACGGCGCCGTCACCGTCGAGATCCAGGCCGCTCCCTACGGCTTTACCGTCAAGGACGCGAGCGGCCGCACCGTCCTCGCCACCGCCGGCGCCGGTGGCGGCGACGGCTACGGCTCGATCGGTTGGACCAGCGGCAAGATCTTCATCGACACTCCCGTCGACGACGGCTACTACTCGTTCGACACCGCGCTCGATCCGTGGCGCGACGAGCTGCGCGTCACCACCGCCAGCGTCACCCCCGACGAGGTCGACCTCACGCTCGACGGCGGCCGGTCGGGCGGCTGCGTCCACATCACGCACACGCTGCGCGGCTCGGCCCTGCGCGTCGAAGCGCGCGTCGACCACGGCGACGTCGCGCCGCGCGCGTGGGAGGCGGCGTTCGCCACGCCCGACGACGAGGGGTTCCTCGGCTTCGGCGAGCGCTTCAATCGCGTCGACCAGCGCGGGCTGTCGCTCTACTCCTGGCCCGAGGAGGGCGGCCTGGCCAAGGGCGAAGCGACGCCGGCGGGCCCGATGAACCCGTGGCCCAACGGCGAGACGATGACCTACTACCCGGTGCCCTTCTTCCTCTCGACGGCGGGCTACGGCTTCTGGCTCGACTCGACCTGGCGCAACCAGTTCGATCTGGCCAGCGATCGCCCCGACGCGTGGCGCGCCTGGCACATCGGACCCGAGCTGGCGTTCGAGATCTACCTGCCCATCCCCGGCGACGCGCGCCCGTGGCCGCTGCAGGCGATCGATCAGTTCACCGCGGCCACGGGCCGGCCGATGATCCCGCCGGCGTGGAGCTTCGGCCCGCGCCGCCGCATCAACCGCGGCACGATGATCAACGGCGTCCCCGAGCTGCAGGCCATGCGCGACCAGGATCTCGCCATCACCGTCGCCGACGACACCGAGCACTTCGCGCCCGACGGCAACGACCTCGGCCACGAGGACGAGCTGCGCGCCTGGGTGCAGAGCGGCACCGCGCTCGGGTACAAGATGGTCGCCTACTACAATCCCTACTACTCGGCCGATCCCAGCTCGCCGCTGGCCGCCGAAGTGCAGAAGGCTGTATCCAACGACTGGCTTCTGAAGAACGCCGACGGCACCCTCTCCGACGTCTGGCTCATCAGCGGCAAGCCGCTCGACGTCTACACCGTCGACGTCACCAACGACGCGGCCACCGCCTGGTTCACCGGCATGTTCCAGCGCGCGCTCGACCTCGGCTACTCGGGCTGGATGTACGACTTCGGCGAGTACGTGAAGCCGCAGGTGGTCTCCGCGAGCGGATTGTCCGGCGAACAGTTTCACAATCTCTTTCCCGTGCTCTATCAGAAGGCGGCGCACGACGCGCTGGAGCAGCTGCTGCCCGGCGACTGGTACACGTTCGTGCGCTCGGGCTACACCGGCGCCTCGCAGTGGTCGCCGATGGTCTGGTCGGGCGATCCCGACGCCTCGTTCGACGACGCCGAGGGGCTGCCGGCGCAGATGCGCGCCGGCATCACCGCGTCGATGTCGGGCGTCGCCCACTGGGGCTCCGACATCGGCGGCTTCAAGTGCATGGCCGACGGCAGCGCCGCCGCCGACGGCGAGCTGGTCGCGCGCTGGATCGAGGCCGGCGCCATGTCGTCGAACATGCACGACGAGGACGCCTGCTCGGGCGGCAGCGGGCCCAAGGCCAACCTCTGGACCTCGCCCGACGCGCAGACGGCGTGGCGCACCTATGCGCGGCTGCACACGCGCATGCTGCCCTACTTCCTCGCGCTCGCCGCCGAGGCGCACGCGACCGGCGCGCCGGTGGTGCGCAGCCCCTGGCTGATGCATCCGGAGCGGCGCGAGCTGGCGCCCGTGGGTGACGCGTTCTACGTGGGCCCGTCGCTGTACGCGGCGCCGGTGGTGGCGCGCGGCGCCAGCGACAAGACGATCGCGCTGCCGCCCGGACTCTTCGTCGACTGGCACGATCAGACGCTACTCGACGGCGGCGCCGGCGGCGTCAGCGTCACGGTGCCGGCCGCGCTCGACAAGCTGCCGCTCCTGCTCGTCGACGGCACGCTCTTGCCGCTTCTCGATCCGACCATCGACACCGTCGCCGACGAGACCAACCCGACGGTGGTCGGCCCCGGCGACGTCGCCGACGTCTACGACGTGGTGGGCCTGCTCTCGACCGCGTCGGGCGCAGCGCGCTTCGCCCTCGCCGACGGCGGCACCCTCGCCGCCAGCTACACCGGCAACCTGGCCGCCTGCCCGGGCTGCACCGTGACCCGCCTCGGCCCGCGCCTGCAGCGGCTGCAGGTCGAGGCGACCGCAGACGTCGACGCCGGCGGCCTGCACCTGTCTTCGAGCGCGGTGTCGCGCCGCTTGCGCTGGGATCTGTATATTGTCGACTGATGCGAACGCTGGTTGGGACGAGCGGCTACTCGTATCCCGCGTGGAAGGGCCACTTCTATCCTGAGGATCTGCCGGCCAAGAAGTTCCTGCCGTTCTACGCCGAGCGCTTTCCCACCGTCGAGATCAACAACACCTTCTACCGCATGCCCTCGGCCAAGCTGGTGCAGTCGTGGGCCGACGAGGTGCCCGACAGCTTCGCCTTCGCCATCAAGGCGCCGCAGCGGATCACGCACCACAAGCGGCTCAAGGAGTGCCAAGACGCGGTCGCCGCGCTCGTCGGCGCCGTCGACCTGCTGGCCGGCAAGCGGGGGCCGCTCCTGTTTCAGCTGCCGCCGAACCTGAAGAAGGACGTGCCGCGCCTGACGGCGTTCCTGGCGACGCTGCCGCCGACCTGCCAGGCGGCGTTCGAGTTCCGCCACGAGAGCTGGTTTGGCGACGACACCTGGGCGGCGCTGCGCGCGGCCGGGGCGGCGCTGTGCATCAGCGACACCGAGAAGCTGTCCACGCCGCTGGTGGCGACGGCGAAATGGGGTTACCTGCGATTGCGCCGCGAGGACTATGTCGAGTCCGATATCCGCGACTGGAGAAACAAGATATCCGCGCAAGATTGGGATAAGGCATTCGTGTATTTCAAGCACGAGGACGCGGGCAAAGGCCCGGCCTACGCCTCCTTATTGATGTCCTTATTGGAATCATGATGTAGGGAATTGGCATACACGATCGGGCGCGTGCTACCATTTGCCCATGGCTATGCGCTCGATGGCGTCGGCGACGATCTCGTTCGGGCTGGTCAGCATTCCGGTGCGGCTCTACTCCGCGACGGAGGCGTCGGCCTCGATCTCCTTCAACCTGCTGCACCGGCCGCCCTGCGGCTCGCGCCTCAAGCAGCAGTACATCTGTATCAAGGAAGAGGTCATCGTTCCGCGCGAGGAAATGGTCAAAGGATATGAGTTTCAAAAGGGCGAATACGTCATCTTCACGCCCGAGGAGCTGAAGGAGCTCGAGGAGACGTCGACGCAGACGGTCGACATCACCGAGTTCGTTCCGCTGGCCAAGGTCGATCCGATCTACTTCGATCGCGCCTATTTCCTCGGCCCCGACAAGGGCGGCGACAAGCCGTACAAGCTGTTGGCGCGGGCGATGACCGAGACCGGGCGCGCGGCGCTGGCGCGCTACGCGGCGCGCGGCAAGATGTACCTGGTGCTGGTGCGGCCGATCGAGGACAAGCTGGTCATGCAGCAGCTCCACTACGCCGACGAGGTCCGCGACATCCGCGAGGTTCCCGTCGGTGACGCGGAGGTGCGCGAGCAGGAGCTCAAGCTCGCCAAGCAGCTCGTCGAGCAGATCGCGCGCGAGACGTTCAACCCCGACGCCTACGAGGACGAGGTCAAAAAGCGCATCGAGGAGCAGATCCAGCGCAAGGTCGAGGGGCAGGAGATCGCGCTATCGCCGACGGAAGCCAAGCCGGCGCAGATCATCGACCTGATGGAGGCGCTCAAGGCGAGCCTGGCGAAGCAGCCGGAGCCGCCGGCGCCGAAGAAGGCCAAGCGCGCCGAGCCGGCGGCAGCCAAGCACGCAAAGAAGCGCGGCAGCAAGTAGACCACTCGTTCCGCGCCCACGATTCTGCTACACAAGGCGCGTGGGCTACTCGGCGCAAGAGGTGGCGAAGCTCCTGGGCGTGTCGGTCCGCCAGGTGCAATCGTACGTGCGCGACGGTTTTCTCGCGCCCGCGCTCGACGACGACGGCACGCCGCGCTTCAGCTTCCAGGACGTCGTCCTGTTGCGCACGGCCGCGGGGCTGACCGCGGCGCGCATCGCGCCGGCGCGGGTCAAGCGGGCGCTGGCGCGGCTCAAGCAGCAGCTGCCCGAGGGGCGCCCGCTGACCGGCGTCGCCATCGGCGCCGAGGGCAACCGCATCGTCGTGCGCGACGGCGGCGCCCGCTGGAATCCGGAGTCGGGCCAGGTGCTGTTCGACTTCCGCGTCGCCGAGCTGGCCGAGGGCATCGCTCAGCTCAAGCCCAGGCAGCCCCCGGCCGCCGACGCCACCTCCGCGGCCGGCGACGATTGGTATCAGATCGGCTGCGGCCGCGAAGACGAGGGCGACGCCGACGGCGCCGTCGCCGCCTATCGGCGCGCCCTCGAGGCCGACGCGGGGCACCTCGACGCGCACCTCAACCTCGGGCGCCTCCTGCACGAGCGCGGTGACACGGCGGCGGCGCTGCAATGCTACGAGACGGTGTTGTCGCTGCGTCCGGAAGACGCGCTGGCCGCGTTCAACCTCGGCGTCGCGCTCGAGGACACCGGGCGGCTCGATGACGCGGCCGCGGCTTATCGGCGCGCCATCGACGCCGATCCGGCCGCCGCCGACGCGCACTACAACCTGGCGGGCGTGTTCGAGCGGCTGGGCGATCGCGCGGCGGCGCTGCGCCACCTCAAAACCTACAAGAAGCTGACCGGACGATGAAGCGCACCCTGCCCCTGGCCGCCTTCATGCTCGTCGCCGGCTGCAAGCTGACGGACGATCCGCACCTGAAGGAGCACCTGGCGCTGGCGCACCAGCAGATGGCGCGGCTGCGCGCCTCCACCGAGGCGTTCGTGCGCAAGAGCGGACACTGCCCGAAGGCGACCGAGGTCGAGCGCGTCGTCGATCCCTGGGGCAGCGCCTACGTGATCGTCTGCCCGGGGCAGAGCGGGCACGCCGCCGACGTGGCCTCCAAGGGCGCCGATGGCGACATCGGCACCACCGACGACGTCCGCACCTGGGACTGAGCGGCGGCGAGCACGACCGCGACCGTGAGCTAGCTACGGGCGCTCGAACGAGCGCCCGTTCTAAGGCGTAGCCAGGTCGTCCGTGACCAACAGGATCAGCGGCGCTCCTCCCGTGGAGATCGACGCTGCGTGCTGTAGCGTCTCCTCTCCACCCTTCGAAGCTGCACAAGCCTGGAGCGCAGCGACAGACAAAAAAGGTCACGTCCGAGATGGCGGCTAGACGAGCAGCGCGCGCTCGTGGGTGAGGAGCCAACGCTTGCGCTCGATGCCGCCGCCATAGCCGCACAGCGTGCCGTCCGCGGCGATGACGCGGTGACACGGCACCACCAGCGACACCGGGTTGCGGCCGTTGGCGGCGCCGACGGCGCGCACCGCCTCGGGGCTGCCGACCTTGCGCGCCAGCGCCGCGTACGACCAGGTGGCGCCGACCGGGATCTTGCGCAGCGCCTTCCACACGCGCGCCTGAAACGCGGTGCCGCCGAGGTCGACGGCGATGTCGTCGAGCGCGTCGAGCTCGCCGTCGAGATAGCGGCGGAGGCGCGTGGCGGCGCCGGCGGGATCGCGGGCGCGCACGTACTCGACGTCGCCGCCGAAGCGCGCCGCCAGGTGCGCGCGCAGGCGCTCGTCGTGATCGGTGAAGCTGAGCCCGCACAGCGCGCCGTCGCGGGCGTAGAGCCCGAGCTCGCCGACAGGGGAGCGAACGGTTGCCGTCTCGATCGTGATCATCGGAGCACCTCGTGTGACGTCCCAGGGACGTCGACAAGCTGAGTCACTTCTATCGTAGTCGCTTCGTCATCGTGTGCTGCCAGAGATGCATCGCCGCGTAGGCGCGGAACGGACGCCAGGCCTCGGCGCGGGCCCCCAGGGCGCGCTCGTCGGTGTCGAAGGCGCGGCGCAGCCACAGGTCGCCGGCGGGGAAGGCGTCCGGCTCGCCCAGGCGCATGCCCAGATACTGCGCGGTCCACATGCCGACCCCGGGCAGCGCGCACAAGCGCTCGACGAGGGTGTCGAGCGGCAGCGAGCCGTCGAGCAGCAACGCGCCCTCGGCCACCGCCCGGGACAGCGCGGCGATGGCCTCGCCGCGCGCGCGCGGCATGCCGACGCTGCCTGGCGATGGCCTCGCCGCCGGCCTCGGCGAGCGTGGGCGCCGAGGGAAAGACGTGGGTCAGCGGACCGGCGGCGTCTGCCAGCGGCGCGCCCCAGGCCGCGACCAGTCTGCCGGCGAGCACGGTCGCGCGCGCGACGGCGATCTGCTGCCCCAGGATGGCGCGGATTGCCACTTCCAGGCCATCCCACCCGCCAGGGACGCGGCGGCCGGGGCAGGCGCGCACCGCCGCGCGCAGCGCGGGATCGCGTGCCAGCGCCTCGCCGATGGCGACCGGATCGGCGCCGAGATCGAACAGGCGACGGATCCGCTCCACCGCGTCGCGCAGGCCGCGCACCGACGGGACACGCAAGCTGACGTGCAGCGCCTGGGCCTCCCCGGCCGCCGGGGCCCGCACGGCGACGATGCCGCCGTCGGCCGTGGTGCGGCGATAGACGCCGTCGGCGATCGACTCGACGCCGGGGATGGCGCGCTGCGCGAGGAAGTCGACCAGCGGCGCCCACGCGTAGGGCGCGCGAAACGGCAGCGTCAGCGCCAGCGTCGCGTCGCCGTCGCCGTCGCCGCCCGGGCGCGCGCGGGCGCGCAGCTGCGACGGGGTGCGGGCGAAGGCGCGGCGCATCGCCGCGTTGAAGCGGCGCACCGAGCCGAACCCGGCGGCGAACGCGACCTCGGCCAGCGGCAGCTCGGTCTCGTCGAGCAACTGGCGCGCGAAGTGCGCGCGGCGCGTCTGCGCCACCCTTTGCGGCGAGGTGCCGACGTGCGACGCGAACAGGCGCCGCAAGTGCCGGTCGCCGACGCCGAGCCGTTCGGCCAGGCCTTCGACCTTCTCATCGGCGAGCGCGCCGGCGTCGATGAGCATGAGCGCCCGCTTCACCGTCGACGACGTACCGCTCCACGCCACCGCGTCGGGCCGGCAGCGCGCGCAGGCGCGGAAGCCGGCCGCCTCGGCGGCCGCGGGATGGCGATAGAAGCGCACGTTCTTGCGCAGCGGCGTCTTCGCCGGGCAGCCGGGCCGGCAGTAGATCCCGGTCGACGTGACCGCCACGACGAAGCGCCCTTCGAACCGACGGTCGCGGCTGGCTACCGCGCGATACAGCGTCTCGGCTTCCATCGCGGATACATCTAGCGCCGGTGGACGAGCGCGTCTGGCCATTTCCGGACGCGTCAGTGCGGCAGCACGATCTCGGGATCCTTGGCGCGGCGGCGGTACACCAGCACCGTACGCCCGAGGACCTGCACGAGCTCGCCGCCGGCCGCCTCGGCCACGGCCGCGCCCATCGAACGGCGATCGGCGCCCGCCGATTCGCCGAGCTTGATCTTGACGAGCTCGTGGGTATCGAGCGCCACGTCGAGCGCAGCGACGAGCCCTTCGGAGATCCCCTCTTTGCCCACCTGCACCACCGGCTCGCGATGGTGGCCGAGCGCGCGCAGAAAGCGCCTTTGCTTGCCGGTCAGCACCGGGTAGACATAGCACGAATGGATGCCATCGAAGTGCGCGCGCTCGACTTCGCCTATGCCGGCGGCCCGCCGGTGCTGCGCGGGTTGTCGCTGGCGGTGCCGCCGGGGGCGCGCTGCCTGCTCGTCGGGGCCAACGGCTCCGGCAAGACGACGCTGCTCAGCACCGTGGCCGGCAAGCACCTGGCCGCCGACCGGGCGGTGCGCGTGCTCGGGCGGCCGGCGTTCAGCGACACGGCGCTGGTGCACGACGTCTCGTTCATCGGCGGGCAGTTCCCGCTCGATGTCGATCTCACCGTCGACGAGATCCTCGAGCGCCGGCCCGACGCCGATGCGGCGCGGCGCGAGCAGCTCGTGCGCGTGCTCGACGTCGATCGCCGCTGGCGCATGTGCCGCGTCTCGGACGGGCAGCGACGGCGCGTGCAGCTGCTGTTGGGCCTTTTGTGGCCGTGCCGCGTGCTCCTGCTCGACGAGGTCACTACCGATCTCGACGTCATCGCGCGCGGCGACCTGCTCGCCTTTCTCCGCGCGCAGTCCACCACCATCCTGTACGCCACCCACATCCTCGAAGGGCTGGAGGACTGGGCCACGCACCTGGCGTACCTGCACGACGGAAGGATCGCGGTGATGTCGCCGCTCGACGCCCTCGAGGACTATCGCGCGCTCAAAGGGCAGCGCGCGACCACGCCGCTGTTGCGTCTCGTCGACGGCTGGCTGCGCCGCGACCGATCAGCTGGCTGATTGGGGAAGCGGGAGGGTTACTTCTTGCTCTTCTTCTCGGTGCCGGCCTTCATCGCGGCGCGGCGATTGCGCGCCCAGCAGGCCTCGTCGTGCTCCTTGCACTCCGGATTCTCCTTGCCGTAGGAGACGGTCGCCACCTGCTGCTGCGAGGCGCCGAGCGACTGTAGGTAGCCCGCGACCGAGCGCGCGCGCCGATCGCCGAGCGCCATGTTGTACTCCTCGGTGCCGCGCTCGTCGGCGTTGCCCTCGATGGTCACGTGCAGCGCGTGATCGGCCTTGAGGCAGCGCGCCGAGCGATCGAGCTGCGGCTTGTCGGCGCTGTCGATCTCGTCCGAGTTGAACGGGAAGTGGACGCGCACGTTGGTGCACTCGGCGAGATCCGCCGTGATGTCGACGCAGCGGTTGTTGAGGCACAGCTGCTTGTCGCCGCAATCGAGATCGCTAGCGCAGGTCTTCTCCGCCGATGCGGGAGCCGGAGTCGCCGCCGCAGCGGGCGCCGGCGCCGGCGCGGTGGGCGCCTCGGCCTTGGTCTCCTGCTTGTGCGCGCACCCGCCTACCATCACCACCGCCAGCGACAACGTGCAAAATGCCCGGCTCATCGATGTGCCTCCTGGTTGGTCACTCGTCGCTGCGGATGTTATATGGGCTGAAAATCAATGTCTACTTCGCAGCGCGTCCTGGACTCGATACGTCGCATCGTACGCTATTTGCGAGAGGGATCGCGCGCCTCGGAAGAAACGGTCGGCTTGTCGGCGGCGCAGCTGTTCGTCCTGCAAAAGCTCGACCCGGCCGAGCCGCTGTCGCTGACCGAGCTGGCGGCGCGCACGCTGACGCACCAGAGCTCGGTGTCGGTGGTGGTCTCGCGACTGGTTCAGCGCGGGCTGGTGCGCCGGCGACCGGCGGCCTCCGACGCGCGCCGCCTCGAGCTGCTGCCGACACGGCGCGGCCTGCAGCTGCTCGCGCGCGCGCCGCTGGCGGCGCCGGATCAGCATGATCGCCGCGGTGTCGGGGCTGACGCCGCGGCGCCAGCGCGAGCTCGCAGACGGGCTCGAGCTGCTGGTGCGCGCGCTCGGCGCCGACGAGCGCGCGGCGCCCATGTTCTTCGCCGACGAGCCGGCGCCCCCGGCGCGCCGCGCGAAACGTGGTAACAAACGCGCATGAATCGGCTCCTCCTGCTCATCCTCGCCAGCAGCGCCGCCCTGCCCGCGGCCTTCAGCGCGCGCGAAAAGGCGGCGGCGCGCCACATCAACCAAAGGACGCTCGCCGCCCACGTGCGCTTTTTGGCCGACGATCTGCTCGAGGGGCGCGCTCCCGCGTCACGCGGCAGCGAGCTGGCGATGCGCTACATCGCGGCGCAGTACGAGCGGCTCGGCCTGCAGCCGGCCGGCGACGGCGGCGGCTGGCTGCAGCGCTTCGACATCGTCGGCATGAAGAGCGAGGTGACGACGCCGATCACCGTCGCTGCCCGCGACGGCAAGACGCTGACCCTGCGCCCCGGGGTCGACAGCGTGGTCACGCCCGGCCTGCAGCAAGCGGCGATGGGCGTGCGCGACGCCGACCTCGTCTTCGTCGGCTACGGCATCACCGCGCCCGAGCAGAAGTGGGACGACTTCAAGGGCGTCGACGTGCGCGGCAAGGTGCTCCTCGTGATGAACAACGATCCCGAGGACGATCCGGCGCTCTTCGCCGGCACCACCCGCTTCTACTACGGCCGCTGGGACTACAAGTACGAGGAGGCGGCGCGGCACGGCGCGGCCGGCGTCATCATCATCCACACCGAGCACTCGGCCAGCTATCCCTGGCACGTGGTGCAGTCGAGCTGGAGCGGGCAGCAGTTCGAGCTGCCGGCGGCCCCGGGCGAGCCGCGCCTGACGCTCAAGATGTGGGCCACCGAAGACGCGTGCCGGCGCATCGCACAGCTCGCGGGCCAGAGCCTCGACGAGCTGCGCCGCGCGGCCGAGCGGCGCGATTTCCGGCCCGTGGCGCTGGGCGTCAAGCTGACCGCGGCGCTCAAGACGACGCTGACGCGCACGCGCACGGCGAACGTGCTCGGCAAGCTCCCGGGCAGCGACCCCAGGCTGGCGAGCCAGGTGGTCGTGGTCTCCGCGCACCACGATCACCTCGGCGTACGCGAAGGCAAGGGGGACACCATCTACAACGGCGCGCACGACAACGCGTCCGGCGTGGCCGCGATGCTGAACATCGCCGAAGCGGTCACCGCGGTCGCGCCGCGGCCCAAGCGATCGATCGTGTTCGCCGCCGTCGCCGCCGAGGAGTCGGGTCTGCTCGGCAGTCAGTACTTCTGCGAGCACCCGACCGTGCCGCCTGGGCGCATCGCCGCCAACCTCAACATCGACGGCATCGACATCTGGGGCAAGAGCTCGGACATCGGCTACATCGGCCTTGGCAAGTCGACGCTCGACGACGTCGTGGTGGCGGTGGCGCGCGCGCAGGGGCGGCAGGTGACCGCCGACGAACGCCCCGACAAGGGCGGCTTCTATCGCAGCGACCAGTTCAACTTCGCCAAGCTGGGCGTGCCCGCGATCTACCTCACGGCCGGCGTGCGCTACCCCGGGCACGATGCGCAATGGGGGCGCGACCTGCACGACAAGTACGAGCGGGAGCGCTACCACCAGCCGAGCGATCAGATCGACGAGACCTGGAACCTCGACGGCGCCGTCGACGACGTGCAGCTCATGGTGGTGGCGCTGTTGCGCATCGCCGACGCGCCGAAGATGCCCGAGTGGCACCGCGGCGACGAGTTCGAAGCCGCCCGCAAAAAGGCGCTCGCCGCCGCCGGCACTGCTGCTGCTGCTGCCGCGGTCGCGCGCTGAAGCGCCAGGGCCGGCCGGGCGCGCGGAGCGGTTGCAGCGGCGGCGCCCTGGCAGGGCTGGATCGGAGGTTGGGTCACTTCTTGTGCTCGGCGGCGTCGCGGAAGATGCCGCGGGCCATGAGCGAGCTCTCCGCGTCGGCGCGGGCGAGGAAGATCTTGCGGCGGGCGTTGCCGACGCCCTCGTCGTCGGGCGCGGCGCGGCCCGCCCACTCGGCGAGCTGGCACGCCAGCGCCAGCTCCCCCGCCGCCGCCCGCTCCTCGGCGCGCGCCACCAGCGCCGCGACCCCGCCCGCCAGCTCCGCCACCTCGCGCGCCAGCGCCGTCGCCGGCGGCGGCTTGAGCGCCGCCGGATCGCCGTCCCACCAGCCGCCGTACAGGCGCCACACGTTGCGCACGATGAACTCGGGTTCGTCGTAGATCGGCTGCAGGTAGGGCCGGTCGGCCAGGTGCGCCGGCACCTCGATCGCGCGCACGATCTCCTCGAGCGGCGCGCCCGCGTTCATCATCGCCAGGGCACGATCGTGCAGCGTCTCCAGCAGCTCCGCCGTCTCCGACAGCGCCGCCAGCACGCGCGCCTCGCCGAAGATCGGCAGGCCGTGCCCGGGCAGCAGCAGCGTCGGCGCCGAGCGCGGCCATCTTGCGCAGCGCCTCCGCCCACTGCCGCGGGTAGCGCTGCACCTTCTGCGGATTGCCGGCGTTGGGCACGGCCCAGATGAACAGATCGCCGGTGCAGAGCACGCGCAAAGAAGGCAGCCACACCCAGGTGTGATCGTCGGTCTCGCCGCGCGCGTGGTGCAGCTCGGCGTCGAGACCGCCGAGTCCGAGCGTGAGCTGCGACGCGTAGGTCTCGTCGGGCTCGCGAAAGTCGACGGGGAAGGTCGACCGGCAGGGAGAACTGGCGCGTGTTGATGCAGCTGTTGTAGCCCGCCGTCAGGCGATAGCGATCGAAGCGCTGCAGCACCGCCTGGTGCGCGATCACGCGCGGCAGCGGCCGCCCCTCCTTCACCGCCTCCTCGTCGAAGCGCTCGATCCCCATGACGTGATCGATGTGCCCGTGCGTGTACACCGCCGTGTGCACCGGCGCCTCCGACCAGCCGCGCACGCAGTCGTGGACCTGCGCGGCGAGCTGCGCCGAGCCGGTGTCGACGAGCGTCAGCCCGCGCTCGCCGGCGACAGCCGTCACGTTGGCGAAGCTCGACACGAAGGCGACGCCGGGCGCCACCTCCTCGAGCGCCAGCAGCGGCGTGAAGGGAGGCTGCTCTCGCGCCGAGATGGCGCCGGTCCAGTACTTTTCCGCTACTTCCGCGATGCGTCCCATCGAAGGACTGTGATATTACCGCGACGGATGTCGATAGAGGATGTCGTTGCGCGGCTGGGTCTGGCCGCGCATCCGGAAGGCGGCTGGTACCGCGAGGTCTATCGCGACGCCGCGCTCTCGACGATCCACTACGTCCTGCCCGCACGTGGCCTGGCGCCCCTGCATCGGGTGCGCGATCGGGTCGAGCTGTGGCACTTCTACGGCGGCGCCCCCGTCGAGCTGCACACCATCGTCGGCGAGCGCCACACCGTCGTCACGCTTGGACCCGATGCGCCGATCGCGGTGGTGCCGCCGGGCGCGTGGCAAGCGACCCGCGCCGGCGACGGCGACGCCTGGTGCGGTTGCACCGTGGCGCCGCCGTTCGACTTCGCCGCCTGGGAGATGCCGTCGCGCGCCGAGCTCTTGCGCACGCTGCCGCCGACGTTACATGCGATGGCTCGGGAGCTGACGCGCGCGTGAGATTCCCAGCCGTACTGATGGTGCTCGCGGCGACCACGGCGGCGCTCGCCGGCGAGCCTGCGCCCGGCGCCACGGCCCCCGCGCCCGCGGCGCCCGCCACGGCGCCCGCGGCTGCGGCGCCCAGCACGGCGCCCGCGGCATCGGCGCCCGCCCCGCCGAAGCTCGACAAGCCGCCCAGGCTGATGCGCTTCGTCGAAGCCGAGCCGCCGGCCGACGCTCGCCGCGCGCAAGCAGGTCGACGTCATCCTCACCATCGACGTCGACGAGACGGGCAAGGTGGTCAAGGTCGACGTGGCGCGCTCGGGTGGCGCCGACTTCGACGACGCCGCGGTGCAGGCGGCGCGTCAGTTCGTGTTCGCGCCCGGCGAGGCCGCGGGCAAGCCGGTGCCGGTGCGGATCACCTATCAGTACCGGTTCTTCTTCAAGCCGCCGCCGCCTCCGCCGGCGCCGCGCAACGACACGACGCCGCGGATCCCGACCGTGCCCGTCGACGGACGCGTGCTGCGCGCCGGCGACCGCCAGCCGCTCGGCGGCCTCAGCGTCATCGTCGACGAAGGCGACGTGGCGACCACCACCAACGCCGCCGGCCATTTCCACCTCGACGTCCCCACCGGCCAGCACACGCTGCACGTCGTCGGCCCCGAGATCGCCCGCAGCGACTTCAAGGTCACGCTCACCGCCGGCCGGTCGCTCACGACCACCTGGTACGTGCTCGGCCGCGAGCGCTACACCTCGACGGTGCGCGGCCAGCGCGTCGTCGTCGAGGCGGTCGAGCAGACCCTCTCCGGCGAAGAGCTGCGCCACATCCCCGGCACGCAGGGCGACACGCTCAAGGCGGTGCAGAACCTCCCCGGCGTCGCGCGCGCGCCGTTCGGCGGCGGGCTCCTGGTCGTGTGGGGCTCGGCGCCGCAAGACACGCGCACCTACGTCGACGGCGTCCACATCCCCACGCTCTATCACTTCGGCGGCCTGCGCTCGACGGTGAACAGCGAGATGGTCTCGTCGCTGCAGTTCATGCCCGGCGGCTACAGCGTCGAGCACGGCCGCGGCCTCGGCGGCGTCGTCGAGATCGAGACGCGCAACCCGCGCTCCGACGGCTACCACGGCTTCGTGCAGCTCGATCTCATCGACGGCTCGCTCATGGTCGAGGGGCCGATCACCAAGAACCTCTCGTTCGCCGTCGGCGCGCGCCGCAGCTGGATCGACGCCTTCCTGCCCATCTTCACCACCAGCAACTTCCAGCTCTCGCCCATCTACTACGACTACCAGGCGAAGCTGCACTGGCGGGCGCCCGCCCGCGACGACGTCGACCTCTTCGTCTTCGGCAGCGACGACGCCATCAGCGTCGTCTCCAAGGGCTCGTCCGACCCGGCGCTGCAGGCGGCGTTCGACTCGCACACCTACTACCACCGCATCCTGGCCCGCTGGCTGCACCGCTTCGCCTCGCGCGCGACGCTCACGATCACCCCGTCGGTCGGCTACGACGTGCCCTTCCAGTTCAACGCGCAGATCGGCAACACCCTCATCGGCGTCGACGCCGAGACCTTCGAGTACACCTTGCGCGGCGCCCTGCGCCAGCCGATCGGATCGCACCTGCGCCTCGACGTCGGCGTCGATCTCGAAGGCAACCGCTGGTTCCTCACGGTCAACGGCCCGCAGCGCGGCATGCCGCGCGAGGGCGATCGCGGCGCCGGCTTCGGCGGCGCCTTCGCCTACGACAAGGAGGATCTCGATCAAGTCACGTTCGCGCCCTATGTCGCGCTCAACTTCTCGCCCTTCAAGAACCTGCTCATCACGCCGCAGCTGCGCCTCGAGGTGTTCGACTTCCGCGGCTACCAGACCTCGCCCGACGCGTTCGATCACACCTACGTCCTGGCCGAGCCGCGCGTCTCGGCGCGCTGGCAGATCACCCGCTGGGCCGCGATCAAGGCCGCGGCCGGCGTCTATCATCAGCCGCCCGACCCGACGGTGTTCCTGAAGTCGTTCGGCAACCCGGCGGCGCTGCCGCAATACGGCTGGCACTACGTCCTCGGCGCCGAGTTCGAGCCCACCTCGACGCTGCACATCGAGGCGCAGGGCTTCTACAAGGACCTGCAGAACCTGGTCGTGCGCGGGGAGAACCCGGGCGATCCGACGCTGACCAACCTGGGGCAGGGGCGCGTCTACGGCGGCGAGCTGCTGGTGCGACAAGAGCTGTGGAAGGGCCTCTTCGGCTGGATCGCCTACACGCTGTCGCGCTCCGAGCGCCGCGATCACCCGGACGATCCGTGGCGCCTGTTCCAGTACGACCAGACCCACATCCTCACCCTCATCGCCAGCTACAAGTTCGGGCGCGGCTACCAGGTCGGCGTGCGCTTCCGCTACGTCACCGGCAATCCGTACACGCCCATCATCGGCTCGTACTACGACGTCAACTCCGACGCCTACGTGCCCGTCAACGGCCCGCTCTACTCCGAGCGGCTGGGCTCGTTCAACCAGCTCGACGTCCGCTTCGACAAGAAGTGGACCTTCCACCGCTGGGCGCTCGCGCTCTACGTCGACATCCAGAACCTCTATGGCGCGTCCAATCCCGAGGGGCTGGCGCCCAACTTCGACTACACGCAGTTCGCGTCCGTCTCCGGCCTGCCGTTTCTGCCGGTGCTCGGCATTCGAGGCGACTTCTGATGCGCCGCGCCCTCATCGCCGCCGCCGCCGCGCTCGCGCTGGCCGGCTGCAACAACAACTTCGATCCGGCGTCGTTCGTCGACAAGCTGCGCCTGCTCGCGGTCAAGGCCGAGCCGCCCGACCTGCCGGCCGGCATGATGTCGACTCTGACCGCGACCGCGGCCAACCCCGGCGGCGCCACGCCCACCATCACCTGGGACGCCTGCCTGTTGCCGCCGCCGCCGGCCACCGGGCAGGGGGTGAACCAGGACTGCGTCGGGCTGCCCGAGGGCGATCCGTCGCTGGTGCCGTTCGGTCAGGGCACGTCGGTGACGGCGACGATGCCGACGCTGTCGCCGTCGATGATCGGCCTGCCCGATCAGACCAACGGCTTCTACCTGCCGGTGCGCCTGCGCCTCGACGCCGGCGGCAACACGCTGGTGGCCTTCTACTCGCTGCGCATCTTCCTCGGAGCGCTGACGCCGAACGCGCCCAACCAGAACCCGGCGCTGACGGGGATCTTCACCGTGCCGTCGGCCGACGCGGGCGCCGGCGACGAGATGCCGATCGACGAGACCAACCCGCCCGTGGTGCACGCCAGCGATCAGCTCTCGCTGCGCGCGCTGGTCACGCCGGACAGCCAGGAGACCTACGTCGTGTTCGACGGCGATCCGCGCACGACCCCGCCGCGCACCGTGACCGAGACGGTGCGCATCTCCTGGTTCACGACGGCGGGCCACTTCACCAACGACGTCACCGGCGTCGACAAGCCGGACACCACGCTCATCCTCGACAAGCACCTGCCGCCGTCGGACACGCCGATCGACGTGTGGGTCGTGGCGCGCGACGAGCGCGGCGGCAGCGACGTCCTGCACCGCACGCTCCTGTTCCGCTGAAGCGCCGCGCCTACTCCCCGATCGTCAGCGTGCGCATCGACAGCGAGCCGAACACCAGCTCTTCGTGGAGCGTCGTCACCTTCTCGCCCGCCCCGGTGGCGCCCATCGCCACCAGGAAGGGATCGAAGTGCTCGCTGGTCGGATGGGCGCGCAGCGCCGCCGGGGCCCGCGTGCGCCACTCGGCGAGCGCGTCGAGATCGTGGCCGGCCACGGCGTCGGCGAACCAGGCGTCGAACGCGGGCGCCCACGGCGCCTCGACGCCGATGGCCATCAGGTTGTGCACCACGGTGCCCGAGCCGACGACCAACACGTCGCGCGCGCGCAACGCCGCCAGCGCCCGCCCCAGCGCCAGCAGCGCCACCGGCGACGCCGTCGGCAGCGACAGCTGCACCACCGGCACGTCCGCCGCCGGGTATGCCAGCATCAGCGGCGTCCACGCGCCGTGATCCCAGCCCCGCGCCTCGTCGACCGCGGCGTCCCAGCGGGGCGCGCCGTCCACCGCGTGCGCGCCCGCCACGAGGTCGACGATCTCCCGCGCCAGCGCCGGCGCGCCCGGCGCCGGATACTTCAGCGTGTACATCTTCGCGGGGAAGCCGCCGAAGTCGTAGATGAGCGCGGGCCGCGCGGCGCCGGTCACGCGCACCGCGGGCGCGCGCGTCTGCCAGTGCGCCGACACGATCGCTATCGCGCTCGGCCGCACCCGGGCGCCGAACGCGCGCAGCGCCACGGCAAACGGCGCCTCGGCCTCCAGGGCCACCGTCGGCGCGCCGTGCGAGACGAGCAGGACCGGCGTCACTTCCCCTTCTTCTCGTAGGTGCCGATGAGCTGCCCCTCGGCGACGACGTGCCCCTTCATCGCCGCCTCGAGCTTGGCCTTGTCGGCGCCGGCGATGGCCGGCAGCACAGTGTCGAGCGCGTACAGCTTGAAGTGATAGTGGTGGCGCCCGATGGGCGGGCAGGGCCCATGCCAGCCCGGCTTGTGAAAGTCGCTGTCGGCCTCGCGCGTGCCGGGCGGCAGCTTCGCCTTGGTCACCCCCGCCGGCAGCGACGTCGCCGTCGGCGGCAGGTTGTAGAGCACCCAGTGCACCCAGGTCATCTTGGGCGCCTTGGGATCGGGCGCGTCGGGATCGTCGACGATGAGCGCCAGGCTCTTGGCGTTCGCCGGCACGCCCGACCAGTGCAGCGCCGGCGAGCTGTCCGCCCCTTCGCACGTGTGCTCGGCCGGGATCGCCCCGCCGGCGGTGAACTGCGACGACATGAGGACCATCGACAGGACTGCCATCATCCTTCACCTCCGCTCGAGGTTGACCAGGAGCTCCGCCCCCCGCCGGCTCTCGATCGAGTCGTCGGGCACGCTGCTGTGCATAAACACGAATCGGCGCGTGAACAGCCGCTCCAGCTCGCCGGCGGCGACCATGAACGGCGGGCCGCCCGGCTTGCCGTGGGTGCGAAACAGACCCACCAGCTGGCCGCCGTCGGCGAGCACCTCGGCGACGACATCGATGTACTCGTCGCGGCGCGCCGGATCGATGGCGCAGAAGCAGCAATGCTCGACGACCAGATCGTAGCGCTCGGGATCGCGGCCGAGCGCGAACAGATCGCGCGCGCGAAAATCGAGGCTTCCGCCGCGCCCGCAGCTCCCGGTGGCGCCGGATGCGCCGACCAGGCGCAGCTGATCCCGCGCCGCCAGCGCGCGCGCCTCGGCCAGCGCCTCCTGGGCGAAATCGATCGCCACCACCTGGGCGCCCGCCGCGGCGACAAGGCGCGCCTCGTGCCCGCGGCCGCAGCCCACCACCAGCACCCGCTTGCCCGCCGGCGGATGTTGCGCGAACCAGCGCGCCAGCGGCGGCGCCGCGCGTCCGATCTCCCAGCCCTGGGACTCGCGCTGATAGCGCTCGCGCCAGAACTCCGGGTCGGACGGGGACGAGCTCACGCGATGAGCTGCCGGAGCACGAACGGGAGGATGCCGCCGTGCTTGAAGTAGTCGACCTCGTTCGGCGTGTCGATGCGCAGCCGCACCTTGAACGACTTGCCGCCCTGCACGCCCACCTCCAGCGTCCGCCCCGGCGCCAGGTTCTGCGCCACGCCGGCGATGTCGAACGTCTCGAAGCCGCCCAGGCCGAGCGTGCGCGCGTCCTCGCCCTCCATGAACTGCAACGGCAAGACGCCCATGCCGACGAGGTTCGAGCGATGGATGCGCTCGAACGACCGGGCGATGACCGCGCGCACGCCAAGCAGCAGCGTGCCCTTGGCCGCCCAGTCGCGCGACGATCCGGTGCCGTACTCGGCGCCGGCGACGACGATGAGCGGCACGCCCGCCTCCTTGTACTTCATGGCCGCGTCGTAGATCGACAGCACCGGCGCGTCGCTCTGCGCCGCCTCGCCGCCGCGGCCGAGGAACTTCGACATGCCGCCCTCGACGCCCGGCAGCATGAGGTTGCGCAGGCGGATGTTGGCGAAGGTGCCGCGCATCATCACCTCGTGGTTGCCACGCCGCGCGCCGTAGGAGTTGAACTCCTCGGGCTTGACGCCGTGCTCCATGAGGTACTGCGCCGCCGGCGACTTCTTCGAGATCGATCCCGCCGGCGAGATGTGATCGGTCGTGACCGAATCACCGAGCAGCGCCAGACAGCGCGCGCCCGCGATGTCGGTGACCGGCTGCGGCTTGGCCCCGACGTCGAAGAACGGCGGATTGCGCACGTAGGTGGACTCCGGGTCCCAGGCGAACGTCTGCCCCTCGGGCACGCGCAGCCGCTTCCACGACTCGTCGCCGTCGAAGACCTTGCCGTACTCGCGCTTGTACTGCTCGGGCTTGACCGCGGCGCGGATGGCGCTCTTGATCTGCTCGTTGCTGGGCCAGATGTCGCGCAGGTAGATGGCCTTGCCGTCCTTGTCGTGGCCGAGCGGCTCGTTGTGCAGGTCGGCGTCGACGCTGCCGGCGATGGCGTAGGCGACCACCAGCATCGGCGACGCCAGAAAGTTCATGCGCACCAGCGCGTTGATGCGCCCCTCGAAGTTGCGGTTGCCCGACAGCACCGCGGCGACCACCAGATCGCCGGAGGTCACGGCCTCGGCGATCGGCTCCGGCAGCGGGCCCGAGTTGCCGATGCAGGTGGTGCAGCCGTAGCCGACGAGGTTGAAGCCGAGCCGCTCCAGATACGGCGTCAGCCCCGCCTCCTTCAGATACTCGGTGACCACGCGCGAGCCCGGCGCCAGCGAGGTCTTGACCCACGGCTTGGTCGCCAGCCCCTTTTCGATCGCGTTCTTCGCCACCAGCCCCGCGCCCAGCATCACCGCCGGATTCGACGTGTTGGTGCACGAGGTGATGGCCGCGATCACCACCGCGCCGTGACCGACCGGGTAGGTGGCGTCTCCCACCTTGACCTCGACGGTGCGCCGCTTGCGCTCCTCGAGGTTCGGCCCCTTCTCGATTGTCTCCTCGAGCGACTTGGCGTAGACCGCCTTCACCCTGGACAGCGGCACGCGATCCTGCGGCCGCTTGGGCCCGGCCAGGGAGGGCTCGACGGTGCCGAGGTCGAGCGCGAGCGTGTCGGAGAACTGCGGCTCGGTGGCGCCCGCGCTGTGGAACAGCCCCTGCTCCTTGCAGTAGGCCTCGACCAGCTTGACCTGCTCCGGATCGCGCCCCGAAAACGTGAGGTAGTCGAGCGTCTCCTGGTCGACGGGGAAGAAGCCCATGGTCGCGCCGTACTCGGGCGCCATGTTGGCGATGGTCGCGCGATCGGGCAGCGCCAGCGCGGCGACGCCGGGACCGTAGTACTCGACGAACTTACCGACCACGCCCTTTTTGCGCAGCATCTCGGTGACGGTGAGGACCACGTCGGTGGCGGTGGCGCCTTCGCGCAGCACGCCGGAGAGCTTGAAGCCGACCACCTGCGGGATCAGCATCGACACCGGCTGCCCGAGCATCGCCGCCTCGGCCTCGATGCCGCCCACGCCCCAGCCGAGCACGCCGAGCGAGTTGATCATGGTGGTGTGCGAGTCGGTGCCGACGAGCGTGTCGGGATAGACGAAGCCGCCGTCGCCGCGGAAGACCACCTGCGCCAGGTACTCCAGGTTCACCTGATGGCAGATGCCCATCCCCGGCGGCACGACGCGGAAGCGCCGGAACGCCTGCTGCCCCCAGCGCAAAAGCGCGTAGCGCTCCTTGTTGCGCTCGTACTCGAGCATGACGTTGAGGCCGTAGCTCTGCGGGGAGGCGAACGAGTCCACCTGCACCGAGTGATCGATGACGAGATCCATCGGCACCAGCGGATTGATCCGCTGCGCGTCGCCGCCCAGGCGGGTGATGGCGTCGCGCATCGCCGCCAGATCGACGATGCACGGCACCCCCGTGAAGTCCTGCAGCAGCACGCGCGCGGGCCGGAACGCGATCTCGCGATCGGGCTCGCCCTTGGGGTCCCACTTGAGCAGCGCCTCGACGTCCTCGCGCTTGACGCTGCGATCGTCCTCGAAGCGCAGCAGGTTCTCGAGCAGGATCTTGAGGGAGAACGGCAGGCCGGCGCCGCCCGCAAGACTGGCGAGCCGATGCATCTTGTACTTGCTGCTGCCGACCTGGAGGGTGCCTTCGGTTCCGAACGAGTTCGCCATGTCGATCCTTTAAGGTCTTAGGGCCTTCACGTCCACTTCGATCCCGTTGTAGCGCACCATGCCGGAGAGCGGCTCGAGCGCGGCCGGGCCATCGGCGGCCAGAAGGTTCACGTTCACCTTCCAGCCGTGCGGCATCGACACCGTGCCCGGCATCAGCTCGCCGTCCAGCCGCGCCTCCACCTCGACGCTCCCCGACGCCGAGGTCACCGCCACCCGCGCGCCGTCCAACACACCCAGGCGCGCCGCGTCGCTGGGGTGGATCATGAGGCGGCAGCCGTCGTCGGACTTGTGCAGCTTGGGCACTTCGTTCATCCACGAGTTGTGCGACCGGCGCTGGCGGCGGCCGATGAGCCGCAGCGCCGGCGGCGCCGCGGCCTCGCGACGGCACCGCGCGACGGCGCGCGGCACGTCGGCGAGCACCCTGTGCGGTCCGACATCGACGCGGCCGTCCGGCGTCGGCACCGCGTCGAGGAACGCGCCCGGCTCGTCGGGCGGCACCAGCATCGGCGTGCGCGAGGGCGGCAATCCCACCAGGCGCGACAGCCACGGATAGACGCGCGCCGGCGCCACGCGCGCGAACAGCGCCGTCAGCCCGCGCGTGGCGAACATGCGCAGCCCGGCGGCGCGCGCCAGGTCGACCAGGATCTCGGCCTCGCCACGCCGCTCCGCGTGCGGCGCCACCAGCGCCGGCGACAGCTGCGCGTACGGCTGGGGCTGCATGCCCGACTGCACCAGCGGGAAGTCCTCGCGCTCCAGCCAGTCGGTCGACGGCAGCGTCCAGTGGGCGAGCGCGCCCGTCTCGTTGCGATAGAGATCCACCGACACCAGAAGCTCGAGCGAGCGCAGCGCCTCACCCAGGCGCGTGCCCGCCGGCGCGGACAAAAGCGGATTGCCGGCGATGACGATGAGCGCGCGGATCTGCCCGTGGCCCGGCGTCAGGATCTCGTCGGCCAGGATGCCGGTCGGCAGCGACTCGGCCACCGGCGCGAAGTTGCCGATGCGGCTTTGGCGCGGCGGGCGCAGCCGCCCGAGCAGGCGCGCCAGCTTGGCGAAGCGCAGCGCCCGCGACGGCACCAGCGCCCCGCCCGCGCGGTCGAGGTTGCCGGTGACCGCGTTGAGCGCCTGCACGCCGAGAAAAGCCAGCGAGCCCGACGAGCCCTGGTTCACGCCCGTCGAGCAGTAGGCGTTCGCCGACGGCGCGCGCGCGAACGAGCGCGCCAGCTCGGCGATGGTGTCGACCGGGACGCCCGTCGCCGCCGCGACCTCGTCGAGCGAAAAGCGGCGCGCCGCCGCGCGCAGCTCGGCGAGGTGCGCGAGCCCGGCGCAGGCGGCCCGGTCCTCGAGCTCCTCGTCGAAGATGACGCGCAGCATGCCCATCAGCAGAAAAGCGTCGGTGTCCGGGCGGATGAACTGCTGCTCGCCGACCGCCTGCGCCGTCTCGGTGCGCCGCGGATTGACGAACACCACGCGCCCGCCGCGCGCCGCGATCCCCTTGAGCCGCTCGAGCGCGCGCGGCATGGCCACGAAGCTCATCTGCGAGACCAGCGGGTTCGAGCCCAGGCACAAAAAGAAGTCGGTGTGGTCGAGATCGGGGATGGGCTGGATGACGTAATGGCCGAACATCTCCTCGGCGACCGCGAACTTGTTCTGGCAGTCGAGCGAGCCGGCGTTGAAGAAGTTGCGCGTGCCGAGCGCGGCCAAAAAGCCGGCGGCGTAGACGCTGAGGCCGACGTTGAAGGCGGTCGGGTTGCCGATGTACACGCCGACGGCGTCGGGGCCGTGCTGCTCGCGGATCCGCCGCAGCCGCGGGCCGATGTCGCCGAGCGCCTGGGGCCAGGTCGCGCGGGTCCAGCGGCCCGGGTCGCTCGCGTCCCGGCGCTCGGGATGATCGAGGCGCGCCGGATCGCGGTGTACGTCGACCATCGCCGGCCCCTTGACGCAGGCATAGCCGCGCGACACCGGGTGCGCGGCGTCGGGCAGGAGGCGTTGCACCTCGCCGCCGTCGACCTCGGCGACCATGCCGCAAGCGGCTTCGCAGATGCGGCAATAGGTGCGAATGCGCTCCACGGCGCGAACGCTATCACGTCCTCTGATGATTCATCACATCTCGGTTCGAGCTCTCGGCGGCCCACCGGCGCCAACCGGCGACACGGCCGCTGAGGTTGGCGTTTGGGCACGCTCTCGCTGCGACGCCGTTTGCTCAATCAAATGCGAAGATGTGATGAATCATGAGATCACTTCCCAACCTTAGACGCGCTGGATCGGCCGGGCCGAGAGCCACAGGAAGCGGCCGATGAGCCCGACAGCGACCGCGGTCAGGCCGACCGACAGGCCCCACCACAACCCGGCGGCGCCGCGGTGCGCGGCAAAGCCGAGCGCGACGGCCACGGGCAGGCCGATGAGCCAATGGCCGACGAGGTTGGCGTACAGGGGCGCGTGCGGATCGCCGGCGCCGCGCAGCGCGCCCGCCGCCGTCGCCTGCAGCCCGTCGCTGATCTGGAAGATGGCGGCCACGTGGATGAGCGGGACCGCGACCGCGAGCACGCTGGCGTCGTTGGTGAGCGCGGCGGCCAACTCGGGTGCGAAGGCGAAGAAGGCGAGCGCGGCAGCGGCCATGAACGCGCTCGAGGCGCCCAGCCCGAGCAGGCCGGCGCGGCGCGCGCCGTCCGCGTCTCCGGCGCCGATGTGGTGGCCGACGCGCACCGAGGTGGCGGCGCCGATGCCGAGCGTGACGCAGAAGGTGAAGCTGGCCAGCGTGATGGCGACGAGGTGCGCCGCCGCCGACGCGGCGCCGATGCGTCCGGCGAGCACGCCGACGGTGGCGAAGACGCCGACCTCGGCCACCATCTGCAGGCCGTTGGGCACGCCCAGGCGCAGGATGGTGCGCGCGAGCGCGCCGTCAAAGCGGCGGCGATGTGGATCGGCGGGCGTGTCGATCCGGGCCACGGCCGGCGCCACCACCAGCACCATCGCCGTCGACGCCAGCGTGGAGGCGATGCCCGAGCCGGCGACGCCGAGGCCGAAGCGATAGATGAAGAGCCAATTGGCGGCGGCGTTGGCGACGATGCCGACGGCGCTGGCGATGACGATGGGCCGCGTCGCCCCCGCCGCCTGCAGGTACGAGCGCTGCGCGTTGAACACCAGGAACGGGACGACGTTGAGCATGCGCGCCCACAGATAGGCGCCCACCTGGTGCGTGGTGGCGGCGTCGATGCCGAACGACGGCAACAGCGAAGGCAGCATCGACATGATCGCGAGCAGCGGCAACGACACGCCGAGCGCCACGCGCACGCCCTGCCACAAAAGGCGCCGCGCGCGCAGCCGCTCGCCGGCGCCGAACGCCTGCGCGACCGGCGCCTCCATGCCGGCGACGCAGCCGAGCCCGAAGCAGGTGACCGTGAAGTAGACGCCGTTGCCGATGCCGACGCCGGCGAGCGCGCCGGCGCCGAGGCGACCGACCATCGCGGCGTCGGTCATGCTCATGAGCTGGCTGCCGGTGTAGCCGAGGACGAGCGGGCCGGCCAGGCGCAGCAGCGTGCGCAGCTCGTCGGCGCTCTTCATGAGCCGTTCAATCTATCATCGTCTTTTCCAGACAGCGATCGTGAGGCCGACGAGGACCGCGTCGCCGCCGGGGCGCGCGCGCGCGTAGAGGTTGTGCGTGTAGCGCAGCGTCACCTTGGTGCGCAGCGCCGGAACGGTGACGTCGACCTCGGCGCCGAGGCCGTAGGCGACGTCGCGGGCGCCGGCGAGCACGTGGGGCAGCGCGCTGCCCCGATCGTCGGTCACCTGCCACAGCGCGTAGCCGATGAGCCCGAGGTCGATGATGCGGAGGAACCGGTTGCCGACGCCGCCCTGGATCTGCACCGTGTCGCCGCGCGTGATGTCGACCGTCTGCTTGCGCAGGTTGAGCTCGTAGCTGGCCAGCGCCGTCAGCTGCGCCTTGTGCGCGTGATCGAGGTAGAGGGTGCCGCCGGCGGAGAACTCGTGCGTCCAGTGGCCGCGCCCGACGCCGCCGAGGCCGCCCGGCTCGACCTGACCCGTGGGCACGTAGAAGGCGTAGCCGGTGACCAGGTCGGCACGGCCGAGGCGCCAGCCGAGCTTGAGCGGCCGCACGTAGAGATCGCCGAGGCCGAAGTCATCGAGGCTGGCGAAGGGGTTGTCGGTGCTGATCGCCACCCGCGCGATCGGCAGGCCGATGGCGGCGCCGACGTACGTGTGCAGATGCGGCAGCTCGTAGGTGCCGCCGATGCCGAAGGAGTTGGCGAAGGCGCGGGCCTCGACGCCGATCGGAATCAGGTTTCCCTGACGATCGTAGAGGCTCTGCGCGCCATACGCCAAGACGCCGTCCGAGGCGTACAGCCCGGACTCGGGCTGCGAGCCGGCATCGAGCCCAAGCGTGCCGAGCGTCTTGTGACCGAGCTCCTGCAGCGCGCTGGCGCCGCGCGCGCCGACGAGCGCGACGAGCGAAATCGCGACGGCGACGCAGCGACTTCGGCGCATGCAACCCAGGGCAGCAAGCGCAAGGCCAACGAAAGAGCATTCAACTACTCGCGCCGGGCCGCGCGGTCGTCGGGCGCGAGCTGCGGCTCATCCCCCCCGGGGCGCGTGCCGTGGTAATCAGTATCACATGTCGCCCCGTGCCTTCGCGCTGTCCCTCGCCGCCGTCGTCGCCTGGGGCGGCTGCTACGGCGACACCGGCATCAAGCTCACCGTCTCGCCCGACCACGCGTCGCTGTTCGGCCAGACCGACGTCACCATCAGCGGCGACCTGGCGTCGCTCGGCGACGTCGGCTACTTCTCCGTCGCCGGTGTGCAGGTGGTCAACCCGCGCTGGACGCCCACCTCGGTGACGGTGACCCTGCAAGGCGCGCCCGCCCCCGGCCGCTACGACATCGTCATCCGCGGCAGCCGCGGCCTGACCATCCAGCACAACCTGTTCACCTACGATCCGCCGCCGGCGGGCGTGCCGCTGAAGTGGATGGCGTTCGGCGCCAGCTTCACCCAGGGCACCGAGTCCAACGGCATCGACCCGCACACGCAGGTCTTCGGCGTGAGCGGACAGATCGCCAAGGCGGCCCGCATCTTCCTCGGCCTGCCGCTGTTCAACCCGCAGGTGACCCCGCCGTTGCGGACCTCGGACTTCTACCCCGACTGCACGCAGATCCCCGGCACCGGCGCCGGCGCGGACACGCTGCAAACGGTGGCCACGTCGCCCTACACGGGCTTCTTCGATCTGCGCTACGCGCGCCTCGACTGGACCATGAAGAATCGCAACGTCGCCGTCGGCGGCGCCAAGGTGAGCGACATCCTCGACGGCGTGCACGGCAACATCGCCCTGCTCGCGCACATCGTCAACGATCCCGACATCGACTACTCGGACTCGATCTCGGCGGAGACCACCTCGATGATCGACCGCGTCGAGGCGCTCGACCCCGACATCGGCTTCACCACCGATCTGCTGGGCAACGATCTCGACGAAGCCGTCACCCAGGACAACGATCTCGACCCGACCCTGATCACGCCCATCGATCAAGTCGCGCCCCTTTTGCAGACGATGATGCAGCGGCTCGGCAAGCTGCACGGCCAGTACTTCATCGCCAACATGCCCTCCTTGACGTTCGTGCCGCACGTGGTGGCGCTGCGCAAGGCGCTCGTCGACGCCGGCAAGGACACCACCGCCTTCGACGCCAAGGTGGCGCAGATCGACGCCGCCACCGACGTCTACAACCAGGCGCTCACCGATGCCATGGCGCCCTACCCCAACCTGCACATCGTCGACTTCAAGCAGTACGTGGCCGACGTGCGCGGCGGCGTCACCGTCGGCGGCGAGCAGCTCACCGTCGGCCACTGGGGCGGCATGATCTCGCTCGACGACCTGCACCTGACCGACACCGGCTACGCGCTCTATGCGCAGAAGTTCATCGACGCCATCAACGCCGTCGAGCACACGCAGATCCCGGCCGTCGACGTCGAGGCCGTGCACGCGCAGGACGCGCTGGCGCCGGCCAAGACGCGCGCCGCCGGCTACACCTGCGTGCCCGCGGCGATGTAGGCGCCCGGGTGCCGCGCCGGGAACAGGTCGGGATGGATCAGCTCGGCCAGGATCTCGAGCGACTCGACGACGCGCGGTCCGGGCCGATTGAAATATTGATTGCCGTCGGCGATGAAGACGCGGCCGCTCCGGACGGCCCGTAGCGAGCGCCAGCCCGGCTGCCGTTCGAGCAGCGGCAGATCCTGCGCCGCGCGCGCGAGGTCGTAGCCGCACGGCAGGATGACGATGAGCTCGGGGTCGCGCGCCGCCAGCTCGGCGAACGTCATCCACGGCGAGTGCTTGCCGGCGGTGCCGAAGAGGTTGGTGCCGCCGGCGAGCTCGACCAGCGTCGGCACCCAATTGCCCGCGGCCATGAGCGGCTCGACCCACTCGATGCACGCCACCGTCGGACGGCTGGCGGCGGTGCGCGCGCGCACGCCGACCGCGTCCATGCGCCCCTGCAGCTCCTGGGTGAGCGCGCGCCCGCGCTCCTCGACGCCGAGCGCCGCGGCGACGCGCGCGATGTCGCGCCAGATGTCGTCGAGCGCGTTGGGCTCGAGCGAGACGATCTTCGGTCGCGAGCCGACGATCTGGCACACCGCGGCCTCGACGTCCCTGGTCGACACCGCGCACACCTCGCACTGCGACTGGGTGATGATGACGTCGGGGCGCAGCGCCTCGAGCCCGGCGGCGTCGACGCGATAGACGGCCAGCCCCTCCTGCACGATCGCCTTGACCCGCTGGTCGATCTCGTAGCTGGTGCCATCGGTGGGAAACTTCGGCGCCGTCACCGAGGGCAGCGACCGGACCCAGGGCGGGAAGTCGCACTCGTGCGAGCGGCCGACGAGCGACTCGCCCTGCCCGAGCGCGCACACGATCTCGGTCGACGAGGCGATGAGCGACACGATGCGCATGGGGGAAGATTCTGCCCGAAATGTCGTACGCTCGGGGTGGAGGTCGTCATGTCGCAGGCCGTTTCCCGCCGCAGGTTCCTGACCGCGCTGGTCGCCGTTCCCGCGGGCGTCGCGCTCTTCCCGAGCGTCGCGCACGCCGAGCACTACGCCGCGATGCTGTGCGGCGACTGCGGCTTCGGCAGCAAGAAGGACAACTGCGCCAAGTGCGGCAAGTGGATGGGCTCGACGCGCATCCCGGCGCGCCTGTGCAGCGACCACGGCTTCGGCAGCAAGAAGGAGAACTGCTGCGTCTGCGGCAAGTGGATCGGCTCGAACCGCCAGCGGGCCTACATCGGCAACTGCTGCGGCTTCGGCTCCGCCAAGGAGAACTGCGTCATCTGCGGAAAGTGGGCCCCATAGACCGCGAGCGCAGGCGCTCCAGCGCTCCGCACGGTCGCTGGTAGCCGCGAAAGGATCATTTCCCCGGCCGACGCCGGGGGAGCGTCACGGTGAACGTGGCACCGTGGCCAGGCTCGCTGGCGACCGAGATGCTGCCCCGATGCGCCTCCACGATCTGTCGGACGATGTATAGGCCGAGCCCCAGCCCGGCGTAGTGGCGCGCCGAGACCGCGCCGCGCTGGAAGCGGTCGAAGATCTGCGTCTGCTGCTCGGGGATGATGCCGATGCCGTGGTCGATCACGACCAGGCTCGCCCGATCTCCGTCCTCGGCAACGTGGACCTCGATGGGCCGGCCGGCGCCGAACTTCAGCGCGTTGGTGACGAGGTTGGTCACCACCTGCTCGAGCCGTGACCGGTCCCAGCAGCCGCCGACCGGCGCGGGAGCCGCGACCGTAAGCGCGCAGCCGGCGATCGCGAGCTGGCGCGCGAGCCGGGCCGTCGCTGCGCGCACGACCTCGACCAGATCGACCTCCTCGTTCGGGGTCACCTCGAAGTGTCCGGCCTGGATCCGCGACAAGTCGAGGAGCTCCTCGATGAGATGGCCGAGGTGGCGAGCCTGCCGCACCACCGTCGAGACGGCGCGGGTGACAAGGGCGTGCGGGGCGCCGGCCAGGGTCCCTTCGGCGGCCATCGCCTCCAGGTTCTGGGCCGACAAGCTCAGCGACGTGACCGGCGTGCGCAGCTCGTGCGATGCGACGGACAGAAACTCGTCGCGCCAGAGCAGCGCCTGCTCGGTTCGCCGGAAGAGCTGGGCGTTGTCGATGGCGACGCCGGCCCGGCGTCCGATCTCCTCGGCGAACGGCACGTCCTCCGCGGTGAACGGCTCCGCCGCGGAATCGCGCGCCAACACGAGCGCGCCGAGCACGCGGCCGCGCACCGGAAGCGCCACGCAAATGAGCCCCCTGCCGCCCACAGCCTCCAGCGCCGGCCAGCCGAGCGGCGGCTCGACGGCCAGGTGCGAGCGCCGGCTGCGGATCACCTCGCCCACGAGGCGGCTCGGCGTGGCCAGCGCCGGGCCCATCTTCGCCTGCTCGTCCGGTCGCGCGTTTGCCGCCGCGGCTTGGTGACTCTCGCCGTCGTCCGCGCACAGGTAGACGACGCAGAGCTGGGCGAAGTCCGGCATCGCCATGTGGGCCGCGCGCTTCACCGTCTCCTGCTCGTCGAGCGAGCCGGCGATCTCGGCGCTCGCCCGGGCCAGCAGCTGCAGCCGCCGCTGCGCCACCTCGGCGGCTCGCCGCGCCGCTTGCTCCTGCTGGAGCAGCCGCGCGCGCTCGGCCCGCACACGCTTGCTCTCGCTGATATCGGCCACGACGGCGATCACCCCCGCCGCCTGTCCCGCGAGCGGGGAGAGCGGCGCCGCCGAGACGCTCACCTCGAGGCGACTCCCGTCGCGTCGGCGGTAGTAGGTCTCGAAGCTTGTGAGCACGCCGCCGCCGACCACCCTACCGAAGCTGGCGCGGAACTCGGGCTCGCGCTCCGCCGGCACGCAGGGGAACGGCTGGCCGAGGGCCTCTTGCGCGCTGAAACCGAAGAGGCGCTCGGCGGCGGGGTTCCACATGCGGACCCGCGTGTCGACGTCCATCGCCACGATCGGCAGCGGCGAGGCATCGAACACCGCGCGCAGCGTCGCGTTGCTCTCGCGCAGCGCCTCTTCGGTGCGCTTGCGCTCGGTGATGTCCTCGAGAATGCCGACGCCACCAATGACCACGCCGTCGTCGCCGCGGATGGGGGCGAAGTCGGCGCGAACCGGCGTCACCTTGCCGGCGGTGGCGGAGCGGTACTCGCCTTCGTAGTGCGTACGCCGGCCGGCCAGCGCGCCGCGCACGCAGTCGACGACGAACGAGTCGAGCAGCGTCAGCTGGTTCAAGCCGACGAGCGCCCGCCGGGACGACCCGATCACGCGGACGAACTGATCGTTGCAGGCGGTGATGACGCCCCGCTCGTCGAAGTGCCAGATTCCCAGCGGCGCATGATCGAACAGCAGGCGGTAGCGTTGCTGCTGCGCCAGGGTCTCGGGCGTGCCGGACGCGGCCTCGCCGGGCGTACGCGCCTCTTCGATGGTGTCGCTGCCGATCGACTCCAGCCGACGCTGGATCGAGATGATCAAGGTGCGATCGGCGGTCGCGGAGATGCTCCATTCGCTCTCGATCTCGACGCCATCCCGCCGCAGGGCCGGGAGGCGGAGCGGGCGCTCCGGCGTTCGAGTCGCGCGTTCCACGAAATAGTCATGGAGGGGCTGCCCGCCGACCGAATGAAAACGAGCGGGAACGATCAGCTCGATCGGCTGGTCGACGAGCAGCTGGCTGGGCCAGGAGAGCATCCGCTCGGCCGCAGGATTGAGCCAACCGACGCGCCCCTCGCGGCCAACCGCGAGCGTCGGCACGACGAGCGCCTCGAGCAGCCGGAGCGATTGCTCCCCGTCGAGTACGCCCATTGGCTGAAAACCCTCCATTTACCAATGTAGTGCAAAAGCACGGCGATATCGAGCCGGCCAACGAGTGAGCCGCCGGCGCGACGCCTATCGCCCAGCCAATCCCGGTCGGTTCGAGACTCAGACCTCTCGATCTTCTGATCTCCTCGTGAATCGAATACGCTCGACAGATGCCCACCTCCGTCCGGTTCCTCGGCGCCGCGCAAGAGGTCACCGGCTCGATGCACCATCTGTCCACGCCGGCCGGCACGCTGCTCATCGACTGCGGGATGTACCAGGGCCGCCGCGCCGAGTCGCGCGCGCGCAACGCGCACCTGCCGCCCGAGGCCGTCGCCGCCGACGCGGTCATCCTCACCCACGCGCACATCGATCACTCGGGCGCGCTGCCGACGCTGGTCAAGGCGGGCTTTGCCGGCCGCATCTACTGCACCCCGGCCACGCGCGATCTGTGCGCCTACATGCTGCGCGACTCCGCGCGCATCCAGGTCTCGGACGCCGAGTACCTCAACCGCCAGCACGAAGAAGATCCGGACTGGCGCGCCATCGAGCCCATCTACGACGAGGACGACGCCATCGCCGCCTTGCGCCACTTCGTCACCATTCCCTACGACGAGCCGTTCGCGCCGCTGCCCGGCCTCGCGGCCACGCTCGTCGAAGCCGGCCACATCCTCGGCTCTGCCCAGGTCCACCTCGACGTCCCGGACGGCGCCACCACGCGCCGGCTGGTCTTCTCCGGCGACCTCGGCCGCAAGGATCTGCCGATCCTGCGCGACCCCGCGGCGCTCGATCGCGCCGACTACCTGTTCATGGAGTCGACCTACGGCGACCGCGTGCACGCGCCCATCCACGAGATGGACGATCAGCTGGCCCAGGTGGTCAACGACACGGTCAAGCGCCGGGGCAAGGTGATCATCCCCGCCTTCGCCGTCGGGCGCACGCAGGAGATCGTCTACGCGCTGCACAAGCTGTTCCTCGCCGGACGCATCCCCGACCTGCCGATCTTCGTCGACAGCCCGCTGGCGGTGAACGTCACCGACGTGTTCAAGCGCCACCCCGAGTGCTACGACGCCGAGACGCGCGAGTTCGTCGAGGACAACGGCCCGGTCTTCACCTTCTCGACGCTGCGCTACATCGAGGACCGCAACGACTCGATCGCGCTCAACAGCATCAAGGAGCCGTGCATCATCGTCTCGGCGTCGGGCATGTGCGAGTCGGGGCGCATCCTGCACCACCTCAAGAACAACGTCTCCGACGATCGCAACACCATCCTCGTGGTCGGCTTCATGGCGCAGCACACGCTCGGGCGGCGCCTGGTCGAGCGGCGCCCCCGGGTCAAGATCCTCGGCGTCGAGCGCGACCTGTACGCCCACGTCGTGATCATGAACGGCTTCTCGGCGCACGCCGATCAGCACGACCTCGTCGCCTACGCCGCGGGCGCCAAGGGCGCGCGCCGCGTCTTCCTCATCCACGGCGAGCCGAGCCAGCAGGCGCCGCTCATCGAGCTGTTGCGCAAGGGCGGCCTCGCCGTCGACAACCCGAAGATCGGCGACGCCGCGGAGCTCGACTGATGGCGCTCGTCGTCGACGCCTGGATCCAGCACCCCTCGCCGGCGTTCTTGCGCCATCCGATGTTCGAGTCGCTGCGCCGCTGGATGGGCCTGACCGAGGTGCCCGACGCCATCCCGCCCTCGTTCACCATCGCCGCCCTGGAGGCCGCCGGCGTCGCGCGGGCGCTGGTGTCGGCCTGGTGGGGCCCCGACGGCGCGCTCATCAGCAACGACGAGGTGGCGGCGATCGTGGCCGAGCGTCCCGACCTTCTGGTGGGCGTCGCCTCGGTCGATCTGCACCGGCCGATGGACGGCGTGCGCGAGCTGCGGCGCGCGGTGCGCCAGCTCGGCATGCGCGCGCTGCGCCTTCTGCCCTGGCTGTGGAACCTGCCGCCCAACGACCGCCGCTACTATCCGCTGTACGCCGAGTGCATCGAGCTCGGCATTCCCTTCTGCCTGCAGGTGGGCCACACCGGCCCGCTGCGCCCGTCGGAGCCGGGCCGCCCGATTCCCTATCTCGACGAGGTGGCGCTCGAGTTTCCGGAGCTGGTCATCGTCGGGGGCCACATCGGCTATCCGTGGACCGACGAGATGATCGCGCTGGCGACCAAGTACCCCAACGTCTACATCGACACCTCGGCCTACAAGCCCAAGCGCTACCCGCCCGCGCTCGAGGAGTACCTGCGCGGCCACGGGCGCAAAAAGGTGCTCTTCGGCTCCAACTTCCCGATGGTGAGCCCGGCCGAATGCCTGGCGCAGGTGGGCGAGCTCGGGCTCGACGACGAGGCGCGCCGCCTGTTCCTGGGCGAGAACGCCGCCCGCGTCTTTTCGCTGTCAGCGTAGCCGGGGCAGCGTCCGCAGGATCGTACGCCCGCACGAGGCGGGCCTGGCCGCGCCGGGCGGGTAGTCGAACAGCGCGTCCCACACGACGCCGGCCTCCGCGTCGCCCTGGGCGAGGCAGCTCGGATCGGCGCCCGAGGCCTGCATGGCGGTCGAGCGCGCCAGCGCCGCGTCCCAGTAGTTGCGCGCGTGCCGCGCCCGCCTGGACGCCGACGGCGCCGCGGTGTCCTCGGCCAGGACCGGCTCCCAGACGACGAAGCCGGCGACGTCGGGGTGCCCGTCGAGCCAGCGATCGAGTGCGGAGGCCCCCCGCACGCAGACACCTCAGCTGGGCGACACCAGCGCGAGCAGCCGCCGCTGGCCGTGCGCCGCCGCGAACTCGCCGTCGAAGCGATCGATCGACTCCAGCGGTGCGCAGCCGGCGGCGAGCAGCGCCACGGCGACCAGCGCCCGTCTCATCGGAGCCATCGCGCGCTCATCCGTTGGCGTCGAGCGCGTCGGCGAGCGCGCCGAGCAGCTTGGCCCCGTCGCCCTGCCAGGCGCTGCCGTGCATGCAGGCCAGCGTCGTCGGCGCCGCCGCCGCCAGCCGCGCCAGCATCGCCCGCGCCCTGGTGGTGTGCGAGTAGTAGTCCATCTGCGCGCGGAACGCCTCGCTCGGCCCCAGGATGTCGCCCGTGGTCACCGCCGGCGCGTCGCTGCCGCCCTGCGTGAACAGGTCGCCGCACAGAAAGGTGCGTGTCTCTTCCTCCAAGAGGTAGCCGCACTCCCAGGCGTGCGGCAGGTGCGGCGTGTCGAACCAGCGCACCCGGTGCGTCCCCAGCGCCAAAAGCTCGCCGTCGCCGAGCACGCGCGCCGGTCGATCGAACGCGTCGCCGTTGATCATGGCGTTGACCCGCCCGCACAGAGGCTGCGCATCGGGCGCCTGCGCCAAAAGCTGGTTGAGCCCGCCGCACTCGTCGGACTCGAAGTGCGAGAAGCCGACGAACCGCAGCCCGGCAACGGGCAGGACGCTGCCGATGGCCTCGATCACGAGCGGCGACATCCGCCGCGGCCCGGTATGGAACAGAAGCGGCTCGGCATCACGCACCAGGTACTGGTTGAACGAAAAGCCACCCGGCACGTCCGCCACCGGCGTGTGGATGCGATAGATCCCGTCGGACACCTCGTCGATCCGGGTGCCGTACACCTGATTGGTCACGCCCATCGTCGCCCCTCCCGAACCTCAGCCAAGCTACCTGCTGCAGCGAAAACGAAGGTACATCATGCATCACGACTTCCATAATCCGGCCGCGCCTACGTCGGGCGCCAGTCTGACCAAAGCGGCCTTGCCGCGAAGAAGCCGAGAGCGCCATCCCCCACCGCGTCGGAGCGCATCGCACCAGGCGACGTTGAAAGCTTTGGCGTTGTCCGTCTCGAGAAAATAGCTCGCGAGGCTCGCCGCCTGCAGCAGATCTTTTCTTGCTTTGGTTCTCTCCGCCTGGGGCCGCTCGCCAGCGACAATCAGCTTGTGAATCGCATATCGTTCGGGCGCCGGCACGTTGATCATGCACGAGCCAGCCCGTCCGATGACGCAAGCCTGCACTGGCGACTCGAGCGACAGCTCCATGAACCTGAGCGGCTGCAGGACGAGATTGAGATCCGGCATCACGACCGGCCCGCGGCGACGTGTAGCCGTCGTGACGAAGTCGATTCGCAGCTCCTGATCCGCCGGATTGCGGTAGTGCGGTCCGGCCTTGCCGTCGAATTGGCTAACCGGAAGCAGCCCCATTTCCAGCGACTCGAGCGCTCCGTGGACATCGATGCGAAGATCAGCGGGCAGGGCGAGCGAGACGTTGCGACCGGCATGGGCAAAGTCCGTATCGAGGGTAGAGACAGCTTCGGTCCAGCGCACACCGAGGACGTTTCCGAGCGCCAGGAACGCGTGCGTACCGATGAGGATCCCGCCGGCACGGAAGAATCCATACTCAGACAGTCGCTTGATGATGCGAAAGTGCTTGGGCGTTGCCGCGGCGCAGCCGAGGGCGACCGCCGCCTGCGCCTGAGGCGCGAGCGGTCGCGTGCGGCGTGCGACGTCGAACCGCTCGACGAGCACACGCACCCGCTCGTCGTCTGGGCCGACATAGACCATGCGAACCTTGGAGTCGAGATCGCGATACGCAAAGTACCAATAGGCACGCCCTTTACGACTGAGCTTTTGGAAGCTGCCTACGAGCCCGGCGAGGGCGTTCGAGAGCTCGAAGCCCCGCGTCTGCTCCACAAGCTCGGCGTAGGCGGTTGCCGCGCCAACGGATAGCTCGGAGAAGCGTGCCATCGGTTGCTAAACATTTTATCAGTTGTTTAGCAACCTGCAACCAGCGATCCGTGGCACCGTCGGGCCGTCAGCCCAGATACCCCTGCGCCTGCAGCGCGAACAGGTGCGCGTACCGCGCCCCCGCCGCCACCAGCTCCTCGTGCGATCCGTCCTCGACGATCCGCCCGCCCTCGAGCACGAGGATGCGGTCGGCCATGCGCACCGTCGGGAACCGGTGCGAGATGAGGATGGTCGTGCGCCCCGCCGCGAGCGTGCGGAAGCGCTCGAAGACGGCGTGCTCGGCCTCGGCGTCGAGCGCGGCGGTCGGCTCGTCGAGCACCAGGATGTCGGCCTCCTCGCGCATGAACGCGCGCGCCAGCGCGATCTTCTGCCACTGCCCGCCCGACAGCTCGACGCCGTCGTGCGACCACTTGCCGAGCTTGGTGCCGAAGCCCTCCGCCAGCCCCGTGACCACCTCGTCGGCGCCGCCGCGCTCGACGGCGCGGGCGATGCGCGTCCTCGTCGGTCAGGTGCGGCAGGCGGCCCAAGCCGACGTTCTCGCGCACGTCGAGCTGGTACTCGTTGAAGTCCTGGAAGATGACGCCGATGCGGGCGCGCAGCTCGACCGGGTCCCAGTCGCGCAGGTCGCGCCGTCGAGCAGCACGCGCCCCTCGGTCGGCTCGTAGAGGCGCGTCAGCAGCTTGATGAGCGTCGTCTTGCCGGCGCCGTTCTGGCCGACCAGCGCCACCGTCTGCCCGCGCGGGATGAAGAAGCTCACGTCGCGCAGCGCCCACTCTCCTCGCCTCCGCCGCCGGCTTGCCGTTGCCGTTGGCGGCGCCGTTGCCGTTGGCGCGCCGTTGCCGCCGGCGTTGCCGGGGCTTGCCGTTGCCGGTCGCCGGGCCGCCGGCGCCACCGGATACCGGAAGCCGACGTCGTCGAAGCGAATGCCCTCCTCGCCCGTCGCCGACGGGTACGCCGGCGCCGCCTTCGGCGTCTCCGACGCCACCGGGATCGCGAGGTACTCGAACAGGTTCGACATGTAGAGCGTGTCCTCGTACATGCCGCCGACCGCGCCGAGCACCGACTGGAACGCCTGCTGCCCCTGCCGGAACGCGACCAGGTACAGCGTCATGTTGCCGAGCGTGATGCGCGCCGTCGCCGCCGCCAACGCCATCCCCGCGTAGCAGCCGTAGAAGGCGCCGGTGCCGACGAGCGACAGCACGTAGCGCCCAGCCCGCGCGCTTGCCCGCGAGCAGCTGATCCTCGCGATAGAACTTCTCGGCCAGCGCGCGGTAGCGCCCGAGCAGCGTGGGCCCGAGGCCGAACAGCTTCACCTCCTTGGCGTGCTCGTCGTTGGCCAGCACGTACTCGAGGTAGTTGAGCTGCCGCGACTCCGGCGAGCGCCAGTTGCGCAGCCGGAAGGCCGAGCGCGAGAAGCGCATCTCGACGAGCGTCGCCGGCACCGTCGCCACGAACAGCGCCAGCGCCGCCCAGGCGCTGAAGCGCAGGAGCAGCGCCACGTAGCCGACGAGCGTCAGCGAGTTCTGGACCAGCTGGAAGCCCTCGGTGACGACCGAGACCGGCCGGGACGAGGCCTCGCGCCGCGCCCTGGTCAGCTTGTCGTAGAAGCGCCCGTCCTCGAAGTGCCGCAGCTCGAGCGTCAGCGCCTTCTCGAGGATGGCGACGTTGATGTCGACCGACAGCCGCGCGCCCAGGAGCGACCGCACGAAGCCGAGCCCGCGCTGCGTCAGCGCCTGCCCGGCCACGATGGCGAGCTCGATGAGGACCCAGCGCATCGTCGCCTTGCCCGAGGTGGCCACGACGGCGTCGACGATCCCCTTGCCCGCATAGGCGATCCCGAGCGGCAGCACCGCCGACACCAGCGTCAGCGCCGCCAGCACGCCAGTGGCCAGTGGCGACGACCGCCAGACCATCTTGATGGTCCGCCACGTCAGCCCCATTCCCTGGGTCGTCCGCTTGCTTACGCGCGCGACGGTCAGCCGCTCGCGCGGCGCCTCCGCGGGAAATCGAGAGTGCCCTCCTGCCATCCGCCCCCAAGCTAAGGCGTACCCGGCCGCCCCGCCAGCACAAACACTTGACCGCCGCCCCCGCCCGGGTTAACAAATCACCCGCTCCACGCTCGGGTAGCTCACTTGGTAGAGCAGCGGACTGAAAATCCGCGTGTAGTTGGTTCGATTCCGACCCCGAGCACCTCACCGACAGTACTTTCAGTCACTTCCGAAGCGCGCGGTTGGGCCGATTCGGACACGAAAGACCCCGCCGCACCCCTGTCTTGCACACCAGTTGCACAGTCCGGATGGCTCGCTGAAGCTCCGAGGATTGGGAGCCTCGCCATCGCGGTGGCGAGCGTCCGCTGGTCGATTCGTCCGTACACGAACTCGACCATCCGGCTCGTCGTGTGCCCGAGAATCTGCGCCACCGCGAAGCTGTCGACGCCCGCCTGCTTGAGCCAGGACGCGAGCGTGCGTCGCAGATCGTTCGGCGTCACGCGGGCGATGCCGGCGCGCTTGCATGCGTCCTCGAGTACGTGCCGCACGCTGCCCCAATGCTCGACGATCGGTCCCGATTCCTGGCGAATCGGCAGCAGCGCATCTTCGAGCACCTTGTGCAGCGGCACCAGGCGCCGCGACTTCGCCGTCTTCGTCCCCTGCAGGAACACCGTGCGTTGCTGCCAGTCGATGTGCGGCCAGCAGATCGCCTCGACGTCCGACGCACACGCTACGGTGAACACCGCGAGCAGCACCCAAAGCTGCCGATTTGCCGGCAGCTCGGCCACGAGCGCGCGCAGCTCGTCGAGCGTCAGATAGCGCGTGCGCGGCACGTAGCGCGCCTTGATCTTCGGAATGCAATCGTGCGGCACGTCGGCGAGCTTGAGCGCCTTCCGCAGCGCGCAGAGCTCCTTGTAGATCGTCGTCGAGTGCGCGCCTTCGGTGCGTCGACGATTGACGTACGCCAGGACGGTGGCGCGATCGAGCGGCAGCAGCTCCTCGCCCATGAGCCGCACGAGGTGTCCGGCCTTCTGTTCGAGCATGTCGATCGTGCCGGGCGCGAGGTCGCCGACACGGAAGTCCATCATGTACTGGAGGGCGCGGGTGACGTTCGGTTCACCTTCAGCCGAGGCGAGACGGGACGAAGTAGCCGCCTGTTGCTCGAAGCAAGGGAGGACGGCGGCGACGGCGCGCTTGTCGGTGCACTTCGTCGAGCGACGGATGCAGCGCCCGTGCCGATCGTAGAACCACCTCCATCACCGATGGGAGCCGTCGGCTTCTTCATCATCGACATCATGCCCATCGCCATCTGCGCGATCTCGCCGATCTGCGCCATATCGAAGCCCTTCGCCGGCGGCGGCTCCGCCGCAGGCTCCGCCGCAACGCTCGTCGGCGCGACCGGATGCACCTGTCCGAACGCGGATGCCATCGCCTGCATCACCTTCTCGTTCGTCTCGACGAGCTGCGCGACGAACTACGCGACGCCGCAGCCCAGTATTAACAGGCTGTTGAAGAATGGCGCTCAGCGCGCAGCTTAGCCACCCCGCCAAGGCGGCGGCGAGCCCGAGTTCGGGCCGGTGCGGCGAGTTGCGCCGCGCCGGATCACGCTGCTACCTCCAGCAGGCGACCCATTCGCAGAAGGTTGTACGCCGCGCCGACGAAGTACGAGGCGAGCTCGGAGCGCTCACGCCCCTTGAAGCGAGTGCGGCGGAAGTTCGCGACCGTCTTCGTCCAGCCGAAGATCTCCTCGACACGTTTGCGAATCCGCTGGCTGATGCTGTAGCCCGGATGGCGCGTCGTTCGATCGTCGATCGCCGAGCCGCGCTGCTCCGTGATGTTCTGTGCGACATGTGGCGTAGCGTTGCGCCAGCTGCATTCCTCGACGAATTCTTTGGTGTCGTAGCCCTTGTCGCCACCGAGTGTAATCCGCTTCGTTCCGGGCAGCCGATCGCCGACCATCTCCAGCGCCAGGTCGCGCTCGGCGGTGCCGGAGGCCTCGGCGATCCGCAGATCAACGAGCAGCCCGTGGCGATTTTCCATCAGCGCGTGCTGCGAGTACGACAGCTTCGCTTTCTTGCCTTTGCCTTTGCGCGCCAGCTTCGCCTCGGGATTCCGCAGGCGGCAAGGCTACTTCAATCCTGAAAAGAGCTCGAACCCGCATACGGCTGAATCGTGCCCCCCTCGTCTAAGAATGGGCGCTCAAAACCTGGTGAAAAAGTTGTGCTGAGTTTCTCGGCGTGATCTGTACTGGCGATGCAAACGAGCTTCGCCGAGATTCCAGACGAGCTGTGGGAGCGGATCCAAGCATGGATCCCGAGGCGTCGGCGTGGTGCGAAGGGCGGGCGCCCGCCCATCGCGGATCGGCGCGCGTTGAGCGGCATCCTCTATCGCCTTCGCACCGGCTGCCAGTGGGACGCGATCCCGTCGGAGTTCGGCAGCCGCAGCACTTGCTACCGTCGCTTCGTCGAGTGGACCAAGGCGGGCGTCTTCAAGATGATGCACGTCGAAATGCTGCTGTACTACGACGAGAAACGTGGAATCGATTGGAACTGGTGTTCTCTCGACAGCGCCTCGGTGAAGGCGCCAAAAGGGCGCCTCGCTGGTCCCAATCCTACAGATCGTGGAAAGCTTGGCACGAAACGCCACGTCCTCACCGACGGTCGCGGCGTCCCCGTCGCAGTCACGCTGACCGGCGCCAACATCCACGACAAGTGGCTCGCGGGCGAAACACTCGACGCTGTTCCGCTGCGTTCGCCGCGCGGTCCGCGTCGGCCACGGAACCTCTGCCTCGACAAAGGCTATGACTACGACGATACCGCGCGCGAGGTCACCCGCCGTGGTATCCGGCTGCATCTTCGTCGGCGCGGCGAGAAGCGCGGCGGTGCAAGAGCGTCGTCCGCGTCGCTGCGTCGTCGAGCGCACAAACAGCTGGCACAACAATTTCCGAGCACTCCGCATTCGGTGCGAAACAATCGCGCAGCACTATCTCGCGCTCGTTCATTTCGCCTGCGCCATGATCGCCTATCGCGTGGCGATCCGCCGTAATGGTCACAGGCTTTGATCGTCCGCTCTAAGTTGAAAGCCCCCATAGGACCATTAGAGCGTCACGGGGATCTGCGCAGCTTTGCCCTCGCCAGAAGCGCGAGCGTCGCCAGTCGAGCGAGCGCGTAAGAAGGCGTGGCTAGCGGATTCCAGCGCGCGGCGCCACCGCACAGCCGGCCCTGCAACACCGCGACGAAGTGCAACGCGCCGGTCGAGGTGGGATACGTCGAGAAGCGCAAGAAGCGCGCCTGCAACTGCCCGAGGTCGAACGCGTGCGCGTGCTCGGAGATCACGCCGCGCTCGCGAAACTGGTAACGCACGCGATCGCCGTCGGCGCCCAGGAACGGCGGCCGAGCGGAACGACGCCGGTTGACCAGGTCCTGGACCACGAACAGCTCGCACGCGCCGAGCACGTGGTCGTACCAGGCCCGCGGCGCCGGCGAGTAGTGCATGACGTTCGCCGCGAAGATCACGTCGAAGGTCCAGGATTTCGGTTTCGAGAGATCCCAGAGAAACCGATCGGACGAATAGATCGTCGCCTCCGGATGGGTCGCGCGCAGCAGGCGATATTGGTCGATATTCGGCGAAAGCAGCAGCACGCGCCGCGGGCGCCGTCCGAGCATGCGGAGAAGCTCCGCGCACTCAGTCAGGTCTTCAGGAACCATCGCGGCGGTGCAGCCGGCGCCTTGAGAATCGATCGACCAGCGCGCGCACGCGAAACATCACGTCGATGATGCCGGACAGTTGCAAATCGACGACCGGGGGAGGCCAGCTCGCCTCCAGGTTCGTTCGATAGATCGAATATGGATCGTGGCCGCGAAACAGCGGCCCGGAGCCGCCGGCGAGAACGTATCGATAATTCGAGCGCATTAGCTCCTTGGCGGCGCGAGCGAGCTGATCGGGAACCACCGGCCAACAGAACCCGTCCGCCTCACTGCCGGCGAGACGCTGATTGATCTCCTCGCGCGAACGGACGATCTCGGTCTGCAGGTCGGACACCGGCGTATCCGCGGTGATTCGAAGATGGGTCCGCGAGTGCGAGCAGATCCGATGGCCGCGTGCTGCCAGCTCGCGAACCTGTTCCCAGGTCATCGCCAATCGATCATCGTCGGTGCAATGCTCGTAGTCACTCTCGGCGCGCACGTTGCGGATGAACCACTCCGGCTGCTCACCGCGCGGCACCGACAAGAAATCCGCCGGTAGACAAAAGAACCCGCGAATACCGCGCTCTTCCAGCAGCTCAGCGGCCACGTCGTAGTTGTTGGCCAGCCCGTCGTCGAAGCTGAAGAGCACGGCTGGTTTCTCGCCCGGTCCGTCACGCAGGACCGTCTCCAGATCGCCGGCGCTACCACCGCGATAGCGCTCGAGCAGATAGTCGAACTGGCGGGCGAGCGGATCGCGAAGCCGCTTCGGGGTTCCGTGATAGACGATCACGCGCGTGAACGGCAGACGCCGTTCGAGCAGCTTCACGATTCGCGTCATCGGCGTCGACGCGACGATCGATGCGGCCAGAAGCTTGCGCGGCGGACAGCTGGTTTCCCACGCCGACCGCTTCTCCGTCCCCACCCGCATCAGGCTGCCTCGCGGCTCCCGGTTCCGGCCGACGAGAACTGCTTCCGCACCGTGTAGGCGGCGCCGCCCAGCAGGCCCAGGAGGAGGCCGAGCACGACCAACTGTGCCCGCTTCGGCGACGAGTGATGCGTCGGCACCACCGGCTCGTCAAGAATCTGGAAGACGGAGGTGTCGCGCGCCTCGTCGACGCGCACCGACTCGAAGCGCTGGGTCAAGAGCATGTACAGCGTCTCCTGGATCTTCTGCTGCCGATAGAGCTCCCCGAGCTCGAAGCGCAGCTTGGGCACCGTCATGGCGACGGGGAAGATGCCCTGGGCTCGGACTGCCCTTCGCCGCTCCGCTTGCGCTGCGCGGCGCCGCGCGTCCGCGACCGCGGGGGCACTCGACTCCTCGAGCGTTCGCATCCTCGACTGCATGACGCCGACCTGACGGCGCAACTGCACCGCCGTCGACTCGTCGGACGACGAGAACCCGTGCAGATAGTCGAGCTCGAGCTGCTTCGACAGGAGATCGCCCTGAGCGTCGCGATCGCCGAGACCACCGCCTCTGCTCTGCTCGGGCAGATCGATGATCTTGTGCTTCTCCTCGAACTCGCGCAGCCGCTCGCGACGCTTCGTTGGCGTCCCGCTTCGGCTTCGGCCACGCGCTGCTCGAGAAAGCGCCGCTCCTCGCCCGCCGACGACGCCGAGATGTGGCGCAGGACGTGTTCCCGACGACGCCGAAGTAGGCCGTCATGGCCTGCGCCACCGTTCGGATCCTTGTCCTCGCAGGTGACGTGACGACGTTGGGCTTCTTGTCGACCTTCGTCGAGCAGTGCTTCCAGAACACGCGTCGCGTGTCCTTCGATGAACTTCTGCCCGATATCGCTCGGTGAGCCCGAACTTCTCGATGACCGCGTCGGTGACGGACCGGCTCTTCATGACGGCCTGGATGCGCTCGGCGTCCGACCCGCCGAGCCCGATGTCTACGGGAAGCTCGACGCTCAGCGCGCCGGCCAGCGCGCTCGGCGCCTTGGCAGGCGTCCCCGGAACGACCGCGAGCTGCGCCTCGTACCACTTCGGCGCCAAGAACGCGTAGCGACCGAACGCGAGCAGCCGGCGGCGCCACCGATCAGCGAGATTGCGCCAACCAGCCTCGCAGCGCTTCGATATCCTCGTAACTTCCACGGTCGCCTCTACGGTTTCACCACCAGATACAGTCAGCGTGGCCGAGCTGATCAACAGACCGACGCCGCCCATCACCAGCTGCACGACCTCGCTGCGGGAAAACGAGCGCTGCGGGACGACGATTGAATCCCCCGGCTCGATCAGCGACGTTGTCTGTCAGGCTCTTCGCCGTGCCGTCGGAGGAGATGATGCGATAGCTGCCGGTTCCGCGCGCGTCCTTGGCCGGCCCGCCCGCGGTGTCGATGTATTCGGAGGCGCGAAACCGTGGGTTGTACGGAATCGAGCCCCGGGTGCATGACCGCGCCCTCCACGACGACGCGCGCGGCGTTTCTGCGGGATGACGATCGAATCGCCGATCTCGCACCGGGCGATCAGCCGAGAAGTCGCGCAGCACCAGCAGCCGCTCGAGATCGACCTTCTCAATCTTCCATCGCCTCGCTTGATGTACGCGTTCTTCAGATCGGCCGACGCGCCCAGCCCCCGGCGCCTTCGATCAACTGACGCACCGTCGCGCCTTCGAAATATGCCAGACGCTCGCACCGTCGTCACTTCGTCGGCGGCCTTCGCTCCCGGCCACGGGTCCAATCAAGAGCACGCTGCGCTGCAGCTCGGAGACGCTCGGCACCGTGAACGCTGTCCTGATCCTGCAGCTTGTACGAGGGAACGACGCGTTGGGCCCGAACGGCGAGCGTCGTCCTCCGCGGCGTGCTCCTTGTCGTCGCGGTGGATCACCCGCACCGGCAGCGCTCGTGGTCAGCGTCGAGCTCGAAAACCGCCGGCGAGATCCAGGAGTTCAGCCAGATCCTTGCGACCCGATCAGCTCGTAGTTGCCCGGCCGTTTGACCGGCCCAGCAATCGTCACCGTCACTCCCGGGGAACGGGACGCGAATGACGTCGCCATCCATGACGAATGGGTTGAATTTGGTATCGCCCGTCAGCTCGTACATCAGTAGATCCGCGTCGAGGCGGGTGCCGTCCCGGCGGCTCGATCTCGATTCGCCGGATCGGACCAGCCGGCGTTCGCCCCACTCCGTCGGCTCGCCGTCGGCGTTCAGGCCGCGGCTCGCGTTCGCGCCATCGCGTTCAGACACGGTGCTGACTCGCTGATCGGATTGGCGACGACGCCCCGGATGCGGAACGTAACCGACCACGTGCACGATGAACGTCCGCGGCGCGACCAGGCTCAAATCGAAGCTCAACCCCGGATAATAACGATGCACGAGCTTCGTGATGATCTCGCGCGCTTGCGCCAGCGTCTTGCCGACGATGTCGACATATCCGATCTTCGAGATGAACGTTCGCCCTTCGAGATCGACCGTCGCGCGAATCCGAAAGTTCTGCTGCCCCCAGAAGTTGAGCTCGAACATGTCGCCGCGCCCGCACACGTACTTCTTGGGATCGAGCGGCTCCTCGAGCGGAAACGTCGGCGTCATGACCTGTGGGCTGATCACGCCGCGCTCCGGGCGCGACCACCTCGGTATCGCCGGGCATGCGCACACTCATCGGCGAAGGAGCGGCGACACCCATCGTCGGTTGCTGCTGAGGCTGCAGGAGCTGCTCTTGATCGATGACACCGAGCGGTCTCGTCTGCGCCCAAGACTGTCGCCCTGTCGTCGCGAGCGCCGCCGCCACGACAACGGTGACGGCCACACGTCGGCGTACACCGGCACCACGTAGGCTCATCTGAGCCTGCGACTTTATGACGTTCTTCCGTCGCTGTCAACCCAACGTAGCGACTGGGAGATCAGTGAGGTGAGCAATCTCACGTATGTTCCGTCGCCGATTGACCGGCCATGTGACCGAGTAGCAATTTCCTGAAAATAGCGGAAGCGATCATTTTTCTTTTCGAACGTACTCCGAAAGCATATTCTCGACCGGCGGTCCGTGAGCTGAGGAGGGTTGTTTGTGCTGACATTGGATGGTGGCGAGCGGGAATGACGGCGGCCATAGGCTCATTCGTTCTCGCCGCCATCGTCGCGGCGATCCTGACGCCACTCGTGAGAGACTTCGCGCTTCGGCGCAACCTCCTCGACGACGCGACCGGCGAACGCAAGATCCACGTCGGGCGGATTCCCCGTCTTGGCGGAGTCGCGATCATCTTCGCCTTCTATGTCTCGCTCGCGTGCGTCATCGCGTGGTTCCTGCAGAGCGGCGACACCCCGAGGGCCGATCGCCCTGGCTCGATGTGGGTCCTCATCGGTGGTTTCTCATCGCGTCGCTCGGCGTCTACGACGACGTTCGCGGCGCCGACGCGAAGACTAAGTTCTCGTGCAATTCGTCGTCGCTAGCGCGCTCTACGCGAGCGGTTTTCGAATAGATCGAGTCACAACGCCATTCGGCTCGTTTTTTCTGGGGTCGCTATCGTATCCATTTACGCTGTTGTGGATCGTCGGCGTCACCAACGCGGTCAATCTGATCGACGGGCTCGACGGCCTCGCCGGCGGCGTCGCATTCATCGCGCTCGCCGCGATATTCGCGATCTCGGCCATTCGCCACGAGACGTTCATGATGGTCGTGACGGCTGCTCTCGGCGGCTCAGTCGCGGGGTTCCTGCTCTACAACTTCAATCCCGCCTCGATTTTCATGGGCGACTCGGGCTCGATGTTCCTGGGCTTCATGGTCGCGACGACCTCGATCCGCGCCAGTCAGAAAGCATCGACGGCCGTCGCCATCCTCCTGCCCATCATCCTGCTGGCGATTCCGATCGCCGATACGGCGCTCGCGGTGGTTCGGCGCATGATCCGCCGTCGTGGGATTTTCACGGGCGACCGGGAGCACATTCATCACCGGTTGCTCGACTCCGGCCTGTCACATCGACAGGCCGTCATTGCGCTGCACACGCTCTCCGTCGCGTGTGGATTGGCCGCGGTGACCCTCTTCGTGGCGCAGGAGCCCGCCGCAATATTCGCGGTGGTGGCCGCGTTGCTACTCGGCTCGGGGCTGCTGCTGGGGCGCCTCAGCCGCCTTCGCCCCTACGAAGGGGCGATATCGTTCGCGCAGCTTCGCGGCATTCGCTCCCTCCGCTCGTTCGTCGTCAAGCAGCAGCCCTCCGTCTCCGCGACGCCGCCGCTCGAGCACACGACCGCGCGACGGGTGCGACGCAGCGCCGACCGCCCGTGAGGCGTGCATCGCTACGCCGAATTGGTCAGCGACGAATAGAGCTTCGCCATGTCCGCGGCGACGATTTCGATCGTGAACTTCGAGCGGCCGAGCGTGCGCCCCGCTTCGCCACGCCGCTTCCGCTCGCTGTCGGACGCCGCCGCGACGGATCGCAGCGCGTCCACGAACAGCTCGAGCCGGTGATCGATCATCCACCCGCCGCCGGCGTCGGCCAGTTCGGGAAAGTGACAGGCCGTCGTATAGAGCGCAGGCGCTCCAGCGGCCATCGCCTCGAGCAGCGCGACGCTGAAGCCCTCGCCATACGACGGCAACACGAAGACGTCCGCCGAGGCCAATAGCGCGGACTTCGTTTCTCCCGCAACCGCGCCAGTCAACCACACCCGCTCTTCGATCCCGAGCTCGCCAATGCGCCGACGCAGGCGCTGCTCGAATCCGCGATAGTCCGGTCCTGCGATCACGAGCTGCCAATCGCGCGGCAACGCCGCACGGGCCCACGCTTCGACGAGCAACTCGAGCCCCTTGTCCCTCGACAAGCGGCCGAGTGAACAACATCCGCCGTCCCTCCTGCAAGCGCGGCCATCGTTCCTGCGCCAGCCGCGGATCATAGGCGCGCTCGTAATCCGACGCCGGCAGACCATTCGGGATCACCTCGATGCGCCGCTCGATGCCCCACGCACGACAGCACTCCGCTTCGTGATGATTGAGCGAATGAATCGCGCCGATGTCGCGGAAAACTCTGTCGAGGAAGAGCGTGCGATAGAGCCGCTTGTGCGCGGATTGCATGCGCCAGGGATCGGAGATCGATCCGTGGGGCGTGATCACGAGCGGCTTGCCGGCACGCCGCGCGGCGCGCGCGCTCGCCCACACCGTGTGGTCCCAGAGCATGTGCGCATGGATGAGATCGAACTCTTGTGCCCTTCGTGCCAGCAGGCGACCCAGTCCTTCGCCGCGGAACCAACGCGCCGGCCACGCCGACCTGGAGATCACGGCGCCCCGCGCCAGCGCCGCGACGGCCTCGACCTCCTCGGGCGGCGTGACGCCGAACACGGTGACGTCGACATGTCGGGCGAGCGCGCGCGCATGCGCGTCGACCACGGACCACGGACCGCCGTACCTGGGATGAAAATGGCCTGAAACGATCGCGATTCGCACGTGCCTGGTCGAAAACGTGTTCGGATATCGACGCGGCGAAAATGTCTCTTAGCTAGATAACACATTCATGGGTCGATGGCCGGGGCTCGACACGGAAGATTCGTCTTGCTACGTTGAATCGCCGGTCGAGTAACCAGCATGTCCGAGGAAAGCCGCCACATCAGGGTGCTCATCATCCAGCCGGTCATCGCCCATTATCGGATTCCGCTGTTTGAAGGGCTGAGCCGCGTTCCCGGATTCGACCTACGCCTGCTCGCCAGCCGCACGCTCGCAGGATTTCCCGAGTCGGTCGCGTCGCCGCCGGCGTGGGCCGACACGAGCCACCGCGCATTTCACATCGGCGACCAGCTCTACTGGCAACGGGGATTGAAGGTCCCGCGTGCCTTCGAGGCGGGCGACGTCCTGGTCATCGACGGCAATCCGCGCTTCCTGAGCAACGTGCCGCTGCTGCTCGACGCACGTCGGCGCGGCGTAGGCGTCGTCTCGTGGGGCCACGGCTGGTCGCCGACCTCCAAGGCCTGGCGCGCCCAGATTCGATATCGTTACATGGAGCGGGCGGATATCGTTCTCGTCTATACCGACGAAGAGGTGCAGAAGCTGACGGCGCAGCGTCCGTGGCGCGTCCCGCTGCGAGCCAGCAACAACGCCATCGACGAAACGCGATTCGCGGCGGCGGCCGCGGCGTGGACCGCGGCGGATCTCGCCACCTTCGAACGAGAAAAGGACCTGGTCGGACGCAACGTGTTGCTGTTCTGCGGCCGGCTCCGGCTGAAGCCGAGCACCGAGCTCGATGTCGCGATTCGCGCGCTCGCGCACTCGAAAGAACGCGGCGAAGAATACGTGCTGGCGATCGTCGGATCAGGCGAAGGCGAAGAGCCGCTGCGAAGACTCTCGGCGCAGCTCGGCGTGGACCACCTGTTGCGCTGGGCGGGCGCCCAATATGCGGAGCGGGATCTCGCCCCTTGGTTCTTGAGCGCCCGCTGCTTCGTCTACCCGGGCGCCATCGGGCTCAGCTTGTTGCACGCGTTCGGCTATGGCCTGCCGACGATTACCCACGACGCGCGTCGCCTTCAGCCTCCGGAAATTGCGGCACTGCGAGACGGGGGAAATGGCCTGCTCTTCAAGCGCGGCGATCCGATCGATCTCTGTAACAAAATTCGATTGGTGTGCGAAGACCCGGCGCTACGTGCGCGCATGTCCGCGAACGCGCGCGCGACCGTGCAGTCCGAGTTTTCGATGAGCGCGATGATTCGTCGATTCTCCTCCGCGATCCGGTTGGCATCCGACGCTGCCGTGCAACGCGCCAGCCGTTCTGTCGCGGTCTGAGCCCTCGGACACGGAAGATGGGCAGGCTCACCCTCGCGCTCTACGTGATGACGGGCGTCGGCACGGCGATCGCAGCACCTCGTCGGGGAATCACCATCTACGTCTCGTCGGCGGGAAGTGACGACGCCTCCGGGTTGACACGCGAGCGGCACGAGAGGGACGGGCCGCTGGCGACGTTGGAAGCGGCTCGCAATTGGATTCGTGAGAAAAGAAAGCGAACCTCCGACATTCCCATCCGCGTGTGCGTTGAGCCGGGCCGCTACGAGCGGCACGCGACCTTCGAGCTGACTGCCGCCGACGGCGGAACGGTCGCCGCCCCGGCCACGTACGCGGCGTGCGACGGCCTGGTCTCCCTCGTCGGTGGCCACGAGCTTCACGACTTCCGACCGGTCTCCGAGCCGTCGCTCCTCGCGACGATGACCGTCGACGCGCGCGCGCATGTCGTCTCGACTGATCTTCGCGCGTCCGGAATCACCGATTTCGGCTCTTTCTATCCGGCGGGTGGCGCCCAGAAGATCCGCTCCAGCCGCGCCGAGCTGTTCTTCGACGATCAACGGATGCCGATCGCTCACTGGCCGAATGAAGGTTGGGCGCGCATCACGAAGGTCCCTGCCGGTGCCGCCGGCGGGCGTTTCCTCTTCGACGACGAGCGGCTGAGCCGCTGGATCGGTGCGCGCGACGCCTGGGTGTACGGCTTCTGGACCTGGGACTGGGCCGATTCCTACGCGAAGGTGCTCGCCATCGATCCGGTGCGGCGCGAGATCGCTGTCCCACCGTCACAGATCGCCTATGGCCTGCAGCCCGATCGGCGATTCGAGATCCTCAATCTCGTCTCCGAGCTAGATGAACCCGGCGAGTGGTACCTGGACCGGGAATCGGGACGCCTGTTCTTCTGGCCCCCCGGGCCGCTGCCGCCGGCGCGCATCGTGTTTTCGATGTTGTCGTCGCCGCTGGTGCGATTGAACGGCGCCTCGAACGTCGTGCTCGACGGCTTCACCTTCGAGGGCAGCCGCGGAGCGGGCGTCGAGATCGTCGGCGGCGCGCACAACCGGATCCTCCACGGCGTCTTTCGCAACCTCGGCACCTACGCGGTCGGAATCGGAGAGCGGTCGGAAGAGCACGCGAGCGGGCTCTACCAAGACACCTTGTGGAACCGCAACGGCGGATCCGACAACGGTGTCGACGGCTGCACGATCCACGACACCGGCGAGGGCGGCGTGATCCTCGGCGGCGGCGACCGAAAGACGCTCGTCGCTGCCGGCAACTTCGTGACCAATTGCGACATCTCCCGGTACAGCCAGTGGGTCTCAACGCTGCGCCCAGCCATCGAAGTCGACGGCGTGGGAAATCGCGTGGCTCACAATCGCATCTACGACGGCCCGCAGATGGCGATCTGGCTGCGCGGGAACGATCACCTCGTCGAAGCGAACGAGATTCACCACGTCTGTCGGCAAACCGCGGATTCGGGCGCCATCTATGGCGGCCGCGACTTCTCGGAACGCGGATGGATCATCCGCGCCAACTACATCCACGATCTCGCACCGGTTGCCGGCAGCAACGGCTATCGCCACGTCGTCGGCGTCTACCTCGACGACGGGCTCGGCGGAGAAACCATCTCGGGAAACCTGTTCGCCGACGCCGACAAGTGCATCCTGATTCACGGCGGCGGCGACAATCGCGTGACCGACAATACGTTCATTCGCTGCAGCCCGGCCGTCACGGTCAGCCGGGCCGACCTGACGAACGACGCCACCGTGCTTATGAAGCGGCTGACCGCGATCGCTGCCGAGCGCCCGCCCTATGCCACGCGATATCCCGATTCCGCGCGCCACGCGTATCCGAACGGAGCCTATCGGGACAACGTCATCACGCGAAACGCGGCGACCGCAGGGAGTTGGTTGGTCTCCGACGCCAACGAAGCCGTGCAGCTCTCCTCGAACGTCGCCGACGCAGAGCTCGAACAGGTCGACGGCGCCTTCCGATTCAAACCGGGCTCCACTGCGGCGCGGCTCGGGCTGAAGGTGCTCGCCGTCGACGCCGTGGGACCGTCTACGAAGGAGCGTCCCCGCCCGCCGCCGTTCTGACGAGCACCCGACGGTGCTTGTCGAGCGCAACGGGGCGATCGTATCGGGCGAGGAAGAGCTCGCGCGCCCGTCGACCCATCGCGACGCAGCGGTCGCGATCGCGTAGCATTCCGCGAATTCCGGCCGCGAGCCCGGCGGCGTCGTCGTTGCGCACGCCGACGCCGATATCCGCCTCGCGAACGACCGCGGCGACGCGGCCGTCCGGCGGCCCGACATAGATGACGGGAACGCCCGCTGCCAGGATGCCGTAGAGCTTGCTCGGCACGAGCAGCCCCGCCACTTGCGCCTCGAGCGTCACCAGCGACGCGTCCGCGGCCGTGAGGCTGGTGCGCAGCTCTTCCTTGTCTTGATGCGGCAGAAACGTCACCGACGAGGCACCGCTGGCGGCGGCAGCGGCACGCAGCCGTTCGCGCCGGGGGCCGTCTCCGATAAAGAGCCAGTGGATCGGTTCGTCCCGCAGGAGCGCCATCGCCGCCGTGATGGTGTCGAAGTCGTGCCCCAGGCCCATGTTGCCAGAGTACGAAATCGTAAACATGTCGCCGAGGCCGAGCTTTCGGCGCAAGGGGTTCGATTCGCGCGGCACGGGACGAATCTGATCGCCGTCGCACCAGTTGTCGATGACCTCGATTCGCGACGAGGAAGCCCCCGCCGATACCAAGCGCTCGCGCATGGCCTCGTCGAGCGCGACGACGCAATCCGCCTCGCGAAGGACGATCTTCGCGAGCAGTCGCAGCGTCGATCCGAGCGCTCCAGTCCGTGCGATCGTTCCGAGCTCGATCGCGATCTCGGGATATACGTCCATTACCCAGAACAGGAGCTTCGAGCCGCGCAGCCGCCGCGCGATGGCGCCGATGACCGCGATGAAGGGCGGCGTCGAGAGCGCCACGATCACGTCGGGCTTTCTTGAGATCAGCGCCGGGACGAGAGAGGCCGCGAAATAGCTCCCGTAGTCGATCATCCGCAGGAGCTTGCTCGTGCGGCCGAAGCCCATGGCCGGCAGACGAATGATGCGGACGCCGCGATGCACGTCGAAGCTGGGCAGCTGCCCGCCGCCGATGTAGCGTCGATTGCATGCAACGACCGTGACCTCGTGGCCGCAGCAGACCATCTCCTCGGCGACATCCGCGGCCAGCTGGGCCGTCGGAGCAATGTCGGGGTGATAGTATTGATTAAGGATCATTACGCGCAATGGAGCGCCCCTGCACCTTCAGCCGCATCGGCAGCGTCAACGAATGAGCGCGAAAATCGTGGACCCCGATACCCGCGTGATAGAAAAAGCCGCGCATCAGAATCACGAACGTCGCCACGGCACCGACCGAGCTCGCGGCGCCTGCACCTGCCAGACCGAAGCGAGGAACAAGGAGCAGATCGAGCGCGAACACCGTCAACATTCCGGCGAGGTAGGCCGCCGGGTGAAACCAGGTATATCCTCGTCCCGCGAGATCGCCGGCGAGAATGTAATTTCCACTGTGGATGATTCCGCGCGGCACGACCGTCAGGAGCACGGCGTACGTCCCTTCGAATCCCCGGCCCAGGATCCCGCCGAGCAAGCGTTCCGCGAGCGACCCGAGAATCAGAACCGGACAGAGCTCGACGATCATAATGGCGATGCTGAACCAGAATAGATGGATCGTCTCTTCGGGGTTCGAGCTGTCAGCCGCGGTCCGCCGCGACAGAAGCGCCGCAGCCCATCGTGGAACGCTGAGCGCGGATTCCAAGATGAATACGGCGATCGAGTAAATCCCCGCGGCGCGCAGATCGCGCGTCAGTATCGCGATCAGCACGAAATCGCCGCGAAACGTCGACATCGAGAAGATGTGCGACAGGAATCCCTTGATTCCGACGCGTACCTGCTCGCGCATTCCGACCTCGCGTTGATCAGGATGCGGGGTCGTGCGCGAGTCCCGGCGAAGGACGAGCAAAGAAAAGAGCACCGCGAGCAACGTTCCGACGGCTTGCGCGCGCACCACACTGGCGACGTCGATGGTGCCGGTCACCGCTCGCTGGATGGCTACGTACACCAGCGCGAGCGCGTTCGGAGCGGCCAGCGAGATGTTGTAGCTCCAGGTATGGCCGAGGGCGAGCAACAAGACCGAGAATGCCGCCTGCGCCAGCAACGCGATGACGAACAGGCCGACGAGCCCTTCGTAGAAGAAGAGCGGTGGATAGAGGGCGAACCACCGATTAAGGATCGCGGCGACGCCTAGGCTGACGGCCACCATCACCGTCAGCCGCGCTTGATTGCGGATGATCGCGGGCGTCCGCAGCGGATTCCCGGCGACGAAGAAAACGACCGACATGGGAAGCCCAAGCCCGAGCACGATCGACAGGATTTGCGCGGACGACTGCAGCACCGCCTGCAGGCCCTTCCCGGCGCTTCCCAGCCACCGTGAGGTCAAGAGCACGAAGAGCGCGGACACGGCCAGCGACGCCGTCTGCACGCTGACCGTGACGATGAACGCGCGCCTAAACCGCATCGGCAAAATCCAACCTGAAGGCAGGATCGGTCCGCAGCATCAACGCGCCCGCGCCACGTCTTCACGTTGAGCGAAGGCTTCGGGATCGTCGGCTAGCCCGAACTTCGGCGGAGTGGCCGCGGGAACGTCGACTCGGGCCTCGTTCAACAATATCCCGGTGAAGAACCAGCAACCAGCATCTGTTACGATCGATCCGCTGAACATCGCCTCTGAGAAGTAGTACAGGAAAATGATGGCGATCAGTAGACCCGCGACGTCGTCTGTCGGTCGTAACGAACGAATCGTGCGAATGCACCGCCGAAGCGGACGCCACCACAGTGGAAGGACGAGGATGAGTCCAACCATTCCGAGCTCGGACAACACCTCCAGCAGCATATTGTGGGCATATTGCAGACCGAATTCGCTATGGCGCTGGAAGTTGCCAAATCCGATTCCGGCGACGGGGTGCTCCACGAATTGATCAATCGCAGTTTGAAATGCATCGGCGCGCTGCAGATAAGAATTGACGTCAGCATTCCCCTCGGACGTTACTGCGTCAATATCGTAGCGGGAACGCACTGATGCGGGCATCAGCGAGTCGCTGCCATAGATCACTGCGGCTGCAACGACGCCGGCTACGACAACGAACGTGAGTTTCCGCGCGACGGATCGACTAAACAGCAAATACGCCGCACCACAAATCAACAGCGATGCGAGCGGCCCTCGCGATCCGGAGAGGATGACCAAGACCAGCGCCGACGCGGCGAAAAGCGCGTATCCCAGACGAGCAAGCGGCTTGGCATTGGGCAGTCGCACGGAGGCAATGAGGATTCCGATCGAAAGCACGTTCGCTTGCGAGATCGGATCCCAGGTGTCGAATGGCGTCACGCGGCTGCCATACGCGCCTGTGAACTCGAAATCATGCTTGGCCAATAACAGCGCAGTGATGACCGCCAGACCGCACGCGAGTCGGAACATCAATGTCATCAGCCGATCAAGAAAGCGCGACGTGTCAAAGAAGTAACCGGCCACAAACGGCGCGATCATGAAAATGGGCACGAATCGCACTTTCTCCATCGCCTCCGCGTGAACGGAAGCGAGCAGGCACCAATTGATCAGTAGCCACGCAGAAAAGACGCCGAAAAAGACCAGACCAATTGATTCGCGTCGCGGCGCTGCCGTCCGAAGAACCGTCGTCAAGAAGATGAGACAGAGAAGAGTGAAAAACGCTCCTGTTAGCGCGGAGTTCGTCTCGTAGCCGAGCAGGTCGAGCGCCCCGAAATAGAGGTACTCACCGACCAGATATATCGCGAGCGCGATCACCAGCTCTTTCCAGCACGATGGACCACCGGATGATTCGTGACGACTGACAACCGAAGGCGTCGATTCCGCAAAGGGAGTGCCTACGCTTGCGTCGAAGTGTCGAGTGAGCGTTGGACGTTCACAGTCTGTTCGCAGCTCATCGCAGATTCGGCATCCGCACAAGCATCAATTGCGCGCCGCCACCGGGTGGCGACCAGATGCTGGCGAAGTAACAGGGCTGCGCCGGACGAACGTTACGGCGAGGGCGGTGTGGGTGGCGTCGTCGGGCTCTTTTGGACGGGCGGCCTGGTTTCCATGTCGGGAGTGAGGCCCGGGGAGTTCTTGTACGTTGGCGCGAAGGTTCAGTGCTAGGGCGCAAGCGGCCAAGGGTTCTTGCAGTGTTCCACGCAGCGCGAGAGGGATATCGATGAGAATGAACTCTTCGATCCCCTCGCCATGAACAGACAGGACCTCTAAAACGAAATGCTGCGGGTGAACCATCACCTTAATGACAGACTGAACGCGGGAATCCGAAAAAGTTAATCGCAACGTATTATTGTCGAAGACGACAGATGAGGCATCGTAATAACGTCCTGCCTTCTTGACTCGGGCTATCGGAAAGTTGCCGCCCGCGCCGCAGTAGTTGCGGCCAGATTTCTTGTCGATCAACTGCGCGCTGCACGCGTCCGGTCCGATGACGTACTTGACGTAGCGGTTCTCGACTGACCTTGCCCCTGAGGCGCCGTCGGCGGGCGACCACCTCGTCAAGGAAAGGCCGGACGCAACGGTAGCTGCAGTTCCGCCAACAAACTGTCGCCGCGTAAGTAGGGATTTCACTACTGGCTCACTCACTGTGGATTGGCCAGCACAGCCAGCCAGACTCGTGGATTAGCTCAGATCGAAATCTTGCGTCAACAACCTACGAGAATCAACAAGAGGGCGTGAATCAACCCGAGACGTTCATTATTTCGACGCCTTAGCGACCGAGCAGCGCAGTAGGTGTCCACACCAGCATCGCCTGCACGCCCGCGTTGCTCCGGTCGACCGAAGGCATGAATGCGAAGCCGTCGACGTACTCGAAAAATGCGTTGGCCTCGAGCCTGAGCTGGCGCAGCAGGGGTAGGCGGGCGCGCGGTCCGAAGCGGATGCGTGTCTCGGCGGGTCCGACGCTGACCCGATTGATCGGGCCGAACTCGATGGCGTCATACGAGTCGCTGGCGGCACGGACCCATTCGGCCCATCCCCAAAGGGTGACCCGCGCGAGGTCGATTCGAACGCTCGCGTACAGTGACCACGAGTCGGGGCCAAGCGGCGACCCGACAACCCGGCCGGCATTCGTCAGCCCTGTCGTGAAATAGGAGTGCTCCTGGGAGAACGGGCCGTTGTGCTGGAGCTCGAGGACGAAGCCGTGGCGGCCGGACTTGGTCAGCGCGGGCATTTCGAGGCCGACGAGGTGGTCGCAGTCGTAGAGGAACATGTCGCCGAGGTTCTTGCGGAAGTCCTCGAAGGCGAGCTCGTAGTAGATGCGGAGGCCGCGGGCCCATTTGTTCGTGTAGGTCGCGTCGAGCGAGTCGCGGCGGTTGGAGCCGCCGGCGCCGGGGTAGTTGCCGGTGCGCGTGAAGTGCTCGGCGATGAAGTCGCCGAAGCTGTACTGGATGGCGCCGTCGCCGCCCAGCTGTAGCAGCTGCTGCGCGCCGAGCTCGAGCTGGTCGGCGATGACGACGTCGAGCCGCGCCAGCGTCACCAGCGTGCCGTGGAAGGTCTGCGGGTCGCGCAGGCGGCCGACGGCGTACAGCGCGCTGACGGTGACCGGGATGCGCGGGATCTTCAGCGGGTGCGCGGTCTGGATGCGGATCTGATCGAGCGGCGCCGGGTTGTCGCCCCAGATGAGCTGGGTGTGCACGCCGGGGCCGAGCGCCAGCACGTCGCGGCCGACCAGCAGCGCGACGGGGCCGATCTGGCCGTTGATGTAGCCGCGGTCGAGCGCGCCGCGGGTCGACCACTGGTTCGAGCCCGCCATGAACTGCAGACGCGTGAACGCGGAGATCCAGTGGCCGTAGCCGACGGCGGTGTCGAGCTCGAGGACGCCGCCGCCGCCCTGCCCGCACGGGCGCCCCTCCTGGTGCTCGCACGAGACCTCGACGCCGCCGATCAGCCCGAGCGGCCGATCCGGCGTCGAGTACGGCCGCTCCTCGTCGCTGAAGAGGCCCAGGCGCGCCGTCACCCGGCGCGCGGGATTGAACCAGAAGCCGCGCAGCGACAGCGGCGGCAGCGTCGGATCGGGCGCCGCGCCCGCCTGGAGCAGCAGGCGCTGCGCGTCGAACTCGGTCAGCGGCCGGATGCCGCCCAGGTAGAGCGGCAGCCGGCCCAGCGCGCGCAAGACCCCGAGCTCCTCGTAGACCGGGTCGTCGAGCGGAATCGTCGGGGAGGCGCGGGCAGTGCTCGCCAGGAGCGCGAGGAGAAGCGCGAGTCGAATCCGCATCGGGTGCGGACCCAACTGTACTCAATCAGCGACGGGATGACTACCGGCGCGATCGGCCTCCGTCGGCGGCCCACGGCGACTACCGGCACCGTCGAGCGATCGCTGGTCCTGCGATCGCTGACCGTGTCCCTCCGTCCAACCCGAGCACAGAGGCCCCGCGCGCTCTGCCCCGCTGGGCGAGTTCCGCAGCACAGGCAAGGGGCCGAATCGAGCACGACGTCTCGGTGGCGAGGACTGTTTGAGCCTGGCGGGGCAGAGCGTGCGGGGCCGGACGTGCCGCCCGAGCGCGCTCTCGATGAGATGCTCCTCGAACTGGCGGCAACCGGCGCGATCTGCGCCGTCGCGCCGGTTGACTACGGCGTGGGCGGCGTGGGCGGCGTCAGGGGCGCCTTTTCCACCGGCGGCCTGGTCTCCATCGGCGCCTCGCCCGACGGCGCGAGCGAGCCGCCCTGCGGCGGATCGACGATGTGGAACTCGACGCGGCGGTTGGCGGCGCGGCCCTTGGACGTCTTGTTGTCGGCCACCGGCTTGGAGTCGCCGTAGCCCTGCGCGTCGAGCCGCTCGGAGGCGACGCCCTTGTTGACGAGGTAGGCCAGGACCGAGCGCGCTCTGCGATCCGACAGCTCCATGTTCCTGGACGCCTTGCCGCGGTTGTCGGTGTGGCCCTCGATCATGACCTTCTTGATCTCGGGCTCCGCCTTCAACGCGTCGGCGACGGCGTTCAGCACCGGGAAGCTCTTCTTCAGGATCGTGTCCTTGTTGGTCGCGAAGAAGACCGGCTGGAAGATGACGATGACGCCGTTGCGCACCTCGATGAGGCCGGGGCAGCCGTTCTTCTTCGGATCGGGTGACGGCGCGCCCGGCTTGTCCGGGCAGGCGTCGACGTCGTCGGGCACCGTGTCGTGATCGCGGTCGGGCTTGGGACAGCCGAGCTTGGCCGGATCGGTCTCCGGATGCACGCCCGCCGGGACCGTCGGGCACTTGTCCTCGTAGTCGAAGACGCCGTCGCCGTCCGAGTCCATCGCCGGGCAGCCCTTCTTCGCCGGATCCGGGTGCGCCCCGGCCGGCGTGTCGACGCACAGGTCCTCGTAGTCGTAGACGCCGTCGCCGTCGGAGTCCTTGGCCGGGCAGCCGGGGCGCTTCGGATCGGGGTGATCGCCGACCGGCTCGTCCGGGCACAGATCGTCCGCGTCGACCACGCCGTCGTGGTCGCGATCGGGCGGCGGCGGCGGACAGCCGTTGGTCTTCGGATCGTTGGTGCGCACGCCCGGCGTGGTCGGGCAGGCGTCGTCGAGGTCCGAGACGCCGTCCTTGTCCGTGTCGAGCGGGGGCGGCGGCGCGTGCTTGCGCACCGGCGCGTAGGCGATGCGGAACAGCGCGCGCAGGTCCGGCGTGCCGATGTCCTCCATCGGCGCCCCGCCGATGCCCAGGCCGAGCCGGATCATGTCGGCGATGAGGTAGTGCGCGCTGACGATGAGCTCGATGCTGGTGTAGCTCCGATAGAAGAACTTGCCGTTGAGCGCGTGCGAGGAGAACCACATTTCGGGACCGATGTTGAAGCGATTGTCCTTGGACGTGAAGCCGAGCTCGAAGCCGGCGCGGACCTCGTCGCCGACGATGTTCTTGATGCTGGTGGCGAGCGTCGTCAGCTTCGCGTCGTCGCGCCAGTAGTAGCCGAAGTTGAACGCCCACCGGATCGTGCGGGCGAAGCGGCCCGCCAGGACCAGCTTCGGCTCCACGCGCGCGCTGGCGTCGCCGTCGTGGCCCTGCTGGTTGCGATCGCCGACGCTGGGAATCCACACGTCCGCGCCGATGTGCATCGAGATCGGCGAGCGATCCGAGTGGCCGAAGATACGCAGCATGCCGGTGAGCCGCGGATCGCCGAAGCCCACGCTGCCGTTCGGACCGAGCGGCTCCGCCCCATTCAACAGGCGGCCATCTTCGTACAGCGTCATCGGCAACGAGAGCCCGATGAGGATGCGATCGAGAAAGGATCCGGCCAGGTTCAGGCGGCCGACCAACTGATCATCGATGGCCGTATTGGCGTCTTTGCGGTTGACGCCGACATAGGCCAGGTTGTGGCCGTAGTCGAGCACCAGGTCGGCGGCGAACCAGCGGGTCGACGAGTACCACGGTCGCTCGACGCCGAAGGTCGATTCGCCGGCGACCGTCGGCTCGTATCGCTCGAGCTGGAAGCCGTGCTCGACACCCGCCTCCTTGGGCCCCAAAAATTGCGCCGAGGCTGTACCCGCCCATAACCAGCAAGCCACCCCCACTGCCGTCGTGACGCCGAGCTTATATAGCCTCATCTATAGAGTCCTTTGCGCAAATTAGGGCGTTTAATCATAACAAACTGACAACCCTCCTTGTCAACCTTTCTCGACGGGAAAACGGGCGCGGACGCCCGCGGCGGATTCGGCCGCTCCGCGAATAAAGGCGCTAGTAAATCTCGGTGATATCGATTTTATCGTCGGTCGACCGCGGACGCGGGTCGCCGATCGGGCGCTACGGAGCGAGCGCGACGGGCGGCCAGCGGACGCTGCCGCCCCGCGCTTGCGTATTGGCGTCCTCGCCGTCGATGGTCTCGACCAGCGCCTGCGCGTAGGCGTCGCCGAGCGCCGCCCGGCGGGCGTCGAGCTCGGCGCGCAGCGCCTTCGCCTCGGCGCCGTGGAGCGCCTGCAGGCCGAACCAGAGCCGATTGCAGGCTGCGTCGGAGTCGGCCCCGAGCACGTCCTTCACGTGCGCGAGAAACCACGAATGGTCGCCGACGATGGCGGCGCCGACGAGCGCATCGCCGCCCGGCTGCGACAACAGGACACGATGCCGCACCTGGAATTTCGCCGGCTGCGCGGCCAGCGCGCGACCGAGACCGCTGCGCACCTGCCGCTGAACCTCGGCCGGCAGCTCCGTGCGCGCCAGGGCCGCCTCGAGCGCCTCCACCGAGATGAGCGCGGGATTGAGGCTGTTCTCCGCCAGCAGCACCTCCTCCTGCGTCCCGGAATCGAGGAAGCGTTCGAAGATCTGGTTGGCGTCCGCCTCGAGCGGCGTGCCGCGGATCCGATCCATGAGCTGCGCGACGGCGGCGCCGCCCCAGGTCTGCGAGTCCGGCTTGTAGTCGCCGGGCAGGTTCTCCGCGCAGCGACGGAGCAGCGCTTCGAGATTGTCCGCAGTGGCGACTTCGTCCAAGACCTCTTCTGAGCCCATCTGTCACCCGAGGTATTTGGCAAGCTCCCTTTGTCAGCAACTTTTTTCGAGAATCGCCGATAATCATGATCAGCTCGTCGATCCTGGAGGAGTGAGTGAGCGACACAGACCGAATCCACCGACCGGGCAAAGAAAAAGCGCAGGAGGCACCGGACGTTACCGACGCCCAGACACTGCCTCGCGAACGTGGCCTGTTCGGCGCGACTCGCATGGCCGCGGTCAACGGCGAGCGGAACGAAGCCGCCGCGAGTCTTCGCAATCGCCTCGCGGTCATGCGCAAAGCCGACGGGAAGGCCTCACCGGCCGCGATTCCCGAGAGTGGAGGCGGGCCCCTGCCCGGCGGCGTGCGCTCGAAGATGGAGCCGCGCCTCGGCGCCGATTTGTCATCGGTGCGCATGCACACAAGTGGCGAATCGGCCGAGGCGGCGACATCGCTCGGTGCCCGCGCGTTCACTGTCGGCCAAGACGTCCACTTCAACGCCGGCGAATTCGCTCCGGGCACCAGGGAGGGCGACAAGCTCATCGCTCACGAGCTGACCCACGTCGTCCAAGGCCAGCGCTCCGGCATCCAGCGCAAAGCCGAGCACGACGATGCGCAGGCAGCCGCCGGGGAGGCCGAAGTCTCGCACCCCGACGAGCCCGCCGAGAAGGAGGCCGACGCCGTCGCAGAGAACGTGTCGGATGACCTCCACGGCGGCAAGGACAAGAGCGAAAACCAGAAGTCCCAAAGCGGCCACGCAAAGAATGCCGACAAGGCAGATGTTCCCGGCGATTCGCACCCGGAACCTTCCAGCCGACAGGGTGCCCAGTCCGGCGCCGCCGACACGCAGATTGCCGGTGCAAGCGCCGCTGTGGCGTCGGAGAAGCCGGCGACCATCTCCGCGAAATACGTCGGCATCGGTCGAAAGATCTACCGTGTGCCCACCGGACCTGGAGGTGCTGCCGCACCCGCGGGTAGTGCTTTCCCGTCGCCGCCCACGGGCGACACCACCAAGGGTGTCCTTCCCGCGCCGACGCCCTCCGACACCTTGACCTCCGAGCAGTACAAGACCTTCAAGATGCGATTTGCAGCGCTTCAGACGAGCATGAACATGCCCGTCGACGAGGGCGCGGCGCAGAAGATCTGGCTGCAGGTGGTCGCGACGCTTCAGTCCACGGATCCGGCATACAAGGCCGCTCCGGCGGCACCGACAGCACCAACACGGAAGGATCTGACGTCGGACGCGTTCCAGAAGATCATGAAAGACTTCGAGCCGATCACGGCCGCGTTGCGGCCCTACATGGAGAAATGGGCCAAGGGCAAGAAGAGTTGGGCGTTCTGGTCAGGCAAGGGCGCAATGGACGTCGCAAAGAAGAACTCCGAGGTCTGTCTCGAGAAGAGTGCGCTCGGCGGACTGTTCGACGGCATCAACATCAATGGCGCCTGGGACACACAACTCTGGGCCGCGTTGTCGAGGGCGTACGCAACCGAAGCAGCGAAGAACGTCACGCAGAAGGAGTTCCGCGGTTTCGTCGGTCAGGGATCGAGCGCCGAGGCGAGCATTTTCAACAAAGTCGAGCAACCGCAGTTCGTGAGCATGCTCGATCAGAAGCAGCAGGCAGCGCTGAAGATGACGTGGTATGCCGTCGCCGTCGATCCGAAAGACCCGGGGAAGAGCAAGCACGACCCGACCTGCGTGCAGGGCGGTATGGAAGGCGTCATGGCGAGCGGACCCGATCGCGGTGCGATGGTCGCGATGGCCGAGTCGATGAACGAAAAGAGACAGAAGTTGTTCGCACAGACTGGACAAGTCGTTGCGCCGGACAAAGTTGACGCGACCTTGTCGGCGGCATCAACTACGAGCAGCTCCTCGACGGCAGAAGGAAGCAACAAAGCGACCGCCGGCTCGAGCCGTGACGGCACCGGCGGCACGGGCACGCAGACGGGTGGCGACCCGACGGCGGGCGCCGGTCCGTCGAAGGCACCAAAGAAATCCTGACGAGCACAGAGGTCAGCCCATGGACTTCGTTTGGCCGGAATTCAAGGATGTCGCTCTCGACGGGAATCGATCCTGGTCGGCGACATTCGACAGCTTCGATCAGCGCACCGACGACTGCTACTACGTGATGACACTGCAACAGAGCGGTCGCGAAACCGCCCGGTTCATGGTCAAGGCGGGAATCGGCTGGGTGAAAGACAATGAGTGGACGTCGCCGAGCTTCGCCTCCGGCTTGCGCGACCAGTTGAGTGCCCTCGCCAGCGAGGGGAAGTCAAATACCGATTACACGGGGCCGGTATTTCGTAACCCGTAGGTCGCGCTCACTGCGCGGACGAGAAGCGTCAAGGACGACGGCTTGGCGCGTAGCTGGCCACCAGCAGCGACGCCATCAAGAGCGCGAACCAGATGACCGGGCCGAACATGAGGCCGATCATCGCGTGCATGCCCAGCCCGGCGACCAGGGCCGGCGTACGGGTCGGGCGCAGCGCGAACCACAGCGGCGCCCCGACCTCGAACACCAGCGTCGCCCACTGCAGGAGGCGCCAGCCGACCGCAGGCAGCCGGTGCACCAGGAAATAGGAGACGGCGGTCTGGTAGTTGTCGTGCAGGTGCGACCACAAGACCGGCTTCGTGAGCCAGTCGCCGCGCAGCTTGGCGATTCCGGAGCCCGAATACATGACGACGAGAAAGAGCTGGAAGAAGCGCAGCGCCCCGCTCGTCTCGGTCGTCGGCAGCGGCGTGTCCGGCTGCCGCCGATGGCGTCGCCAGGCGTCGACCCCGAAGCGGGCGCCCGACGGCCCGTAGACCAGCGCCAGCACCAGCGCGGGTGCGAGCTTGGTGACGGTGAACGCTTCCAATCGATCGGCGAGCGCCAGATACGCGAGCAGGAGCGCGAAGACGACACCGGCGGCGCGGGTGAAGAGGCCGGCCGCGAGCAGCAGGCCCGAGGCCACGGTCGCGGCGGCGACGGTCCAGGCCGCCCACGGCGGAATTGGCGGCAGATACAGCGGCTGCCGCCAGTCGTTGCCGCCGAGGTCGGGGACCTGGAAGCCGCGCGGCGAGAGCCAGTAGTCGGCGTGCACCAGCCGCGACGAGAGAAAGCCGAGGATCACCAGCGGCACGAGCACGCGCAACAGCGCCAGCCGCCAGATCGGCTGCGGCGCGGTCAGCCAGCGCTCGATCCTTCCGCCGTTCGCTGCTACGGGCGCGCTCACGGGCTCTCTCCGCAGCGGCGCGCACGCTCGGCCACGCCGGTGACGTGCCAGTAGCGGCGCGCCACCGACTGCGGCATCTCGTTGACCGGGATGCGCCGATAGGGCGGCTCGTCGGTGCCGGGGTCGGCGATCGGGGTGCGCAGGCTCATCAGCATCACGCCGCCGATCGGATCGCCGCGCTTGGCCTCGGCGTCCGCGATGAACGCGTCGAGCGCCGCCAGCACGCGCTTGTCCTCGAAGTAGAAGAACATGGCGCGATCGAAGCGACCCTCCTTGTCCTCGGAGTGGATCGGGAAGTAGGGCGAGAGATCGAGCTCCTCGAAGCGCCGATCGCGGCAGCGGTAGCCTTTGGCGCGCCACTCGATGGCGTCCACGGCGGCGCGCGGGAAGAGCTGCGCCACCTGGACGAAGAAGCGCAGCGGCGCGGGCAGGATCGCCGTGGGGATGCCGGTGCCGACGGCGTCGAGCCAGATGCACGCCAGGTAGGCGGCGGCGGCCACGAGCGCCGCGCGCCGTAGCCAACGACGCCGCGGCAACTCGGGCCCGCTCGCGCGCTTCGACGCAACCGCCTTACGCCTCGCCATGTCCCGCCGTCATCCTAGCCTTGTTTTCCTTCGTCCGTGGCACTCTGCCAAGCTTGACCGCAATGACCTCCCAGCGCGACCTGCAGGCGCTGTTGGCGCAGCTCGACGATTCGTCGGGCCTGGCGTGGAACGAGGAGACCTACGATCTGGCGCGCGCCAGCGGGCTCGATCCCCAGGAGCGCGACCAGTATGTGGCGCGGCTGCTCGCGCACGCGGACGAGGGCGACACGCGCGCGATCCTGACGCTCGGCGAGCTCGACGCCACCCGGGCGGTCGATCCCCTGCTGCGCATCTCGGCGGCTCAAGGGCCGGCGGCGGCGACCGCGCGCCGGGCGCTGGCGCGCCTGGGTCGCGGACAGGATGTCGTCGCCGAGATCGCCCAAGACGCGACGCGCGGGCCGAGCCGCGCCGTGCGCGCGGCGGCCGTCATGAACCTCGGGCGAGTCGGCGGCGCGACGGCCATCGGCGCGCTCGACGCCAGTCTGGAGGACAGCGACGCCATCGTCCGCCAACTGGCGTGCGACACGCTGGTGGAGCTCTTCGGGCTGAAGCAGTACACCCTCGGAGCCACCGGCGAGCGCGAGCTGCGCACGCCGCTCGAGCGCATGAAGCTGCTGCTCGGCAGCGACCTCGAAGCGCTGGCGAAGATCGGCGCGGCCGAGCTGCGCGATGCGATCGGGCAGCTGCAGGCCGGCAAGACGCCCGCCCAAGCGGGCCTGGCCTGGACCGGGAGCATGCCCGCGCCGCTGCGTGCCGGGCTCGGGCCCGCGCTCTTCGACGACAGCGTCGAGCTGCCCGTCGACGAGGTCGCCACGGTCGGCGGCGCGGATCGACGCTGGGCCGAGGCGCTCATCGCCGTCGCGCTCGAGCGGCAGGATGTGCGCGCGCCGGCGGCGCTGGCGCGCCTGGGCGCCGCGTGGACGCTGCCGGCGCTCGAGGCCGCGGCTGCGAGCGCAGCGCCGGGTCCCTTTGCCGACGCCGTCGAAGCGGCGCGACAACAGCTTCGCGCTCTGCCGGGCTGAGGGGTCGGGTCCCGGCGTTACGGGCAGGGCGCGTCGGCCGTGTCGTCCGGCGGCACCTTGGGCAGGCCCTTGGCGAAGCTGAGAAGGAAGCAGCGGTACTGGTGCTTCGGCGGCTCGGTCTGGAAGACGACCTCGTGGCCGTCTTCGATGGCGTCGCCGGGGTGCTGCACGACCACCGCCGTGGCGGTCGTGCCGTCGCGCGATCGGCGTTGCCGGCGACCGGGAGCGCGAGCGTGTGCAGGCCGGCGAGCGGCAGCCGCGCCGCCAGCGGGATCTGCCCCAGCGACTGCTCCTCGGCGTTGTCGGCGTCGTAGAGCGGGCCGGCGTCATCGAGGCCGAGCGCGAGGCTGGTCGCGTTGGCGATGCTCGGCAGGATGTAGTGGTCGACGATGCCCTGGAGCATCAGCACATGGCGCGGGGACTCGCCGGCGGCGGGCTCGCGCACGATGCGTCGATCGTAGACCTGCGGATCGGACGGCTCGGCCGCCCACTGCAACAGCGTCAGCGCCGGATCGTGCGCCTCGACCGAGCGCTGGTCCATGTCGTAATCGAGCAGGATCTCGATGTACGGGCTGACCTGCGAGCGGCTTGATCTTGTCCATCACGTTGGCGATGTAGCTGCCGCCGGCGCCGGACAAGACCGCGGCGCGAAAGCGTGGCTCGAAGGCGAGGGTCAGCGGCGCGATCCACGCGCCCATCGAGTGGCCCATGAGCGCGAGGTGCGTGCCGTCGAAGGCGGCGTTGGCGGTGGCGCCCGGGCAGTCGCGCGTGGCGAAGGCGAGCGACGGCAGCGTCCGCGCCAACAGCGACAGCTCCATCGCCGACTGGCGGACGTTGTCGCGCAGCGCCGAGGCGTTGAAGACGTTGAAGATGAGGAAGTCCTCGTCGCCGTTGGTGGTGTTGCGCAGGCCGCCGAGCGGGCCGTCGATCTGCACGCCGGCGAAGCCGACCTGCGCGAAATGCATCGCCGGTCCCGTGCCGGGCACATCGGGCTGGCCGAAGCCGGGCGTCGACGAGGGGCCGCGGTCGACGAGCGGGCGGTCGCCGCCGCCGCCGGTGCGCACGAACACCACGGTCGGCCAGCCGGTCGCGGGCATGGGAGCGCGCGGGATGGTGAAGACGATGCGCGCCGTCTCCATGTGATCGAAGATCGGACGGCCGGCGGCGTCGAAGAGCCAGTCGCCGCCGCTGGTCTGGTAGGGCGGCGCGCCCGATTGGTAGTCGGGCAGCTCGATGGTGGCGTTGTAGACGCAGTAGTCGGGGAAGACGTCGCCCAGCTGCGGCGGCGCCGGCGGCGGGACCAGCGGGTGGGCCGCGAGGGCGTCGTCGCGAACGACGCCGACGGCGGCGGTCGGATCGTCGGTGGTGAAGACGGCGAGCGCGGCGACGTCGTCGGCGGAGACGAGCGGCGCCAGCGCGGTGAGCGCCTGGTGATATTCGCTCAGGGCCGGGTCGCCGAGCGACGGCGGCGGCGTGCCGGCGGCGAGCGCGGCCATCGCCGGCGAGGGCACCAGCGCGCGCTGGCGGGCATCGTGCACGGCGCGGGTGACCACGGCGGCGTAGCGGGTACGCGGGCGCAGCGGGATGCCCTGGACGGGCAGCAGCGCCAACAGGTTGCGGTCGCCGAAGGGGCCGCCGTCGGCGGTGAAGGCGACGTCGACCGGGACCCGGTGCAGAAAGTCGGGCTGGCCGGCGTCGACGCCGACGAGGAACACCGAGGCGTCGGCGGCGACGCTGCCGGCGACGTCGGGCAGGGTCGCGGGATCGAGCGGCGCCCCGGCGCGGAAGAAGACGCCGCCGGCGAGCGCGAAGCCGCGCGCGTCGCGGGCGAGCAGCGCCAGCGCCTGGTTCATCAAGTCGACGTGGTTCGGATTGGGCACCTTCGAGACGTCGATGGTTCCGTCGGCGCGGACGCAGATCGTCCGAGGGGAACGGTGCGTCGTAGAGCGTCGCGCGGGCGAACGACATCGAGACGGTCGTATCGTCGGCGGCGCAGCCGCCGAGCGCGCAGGCGAGCACGACCAGCGCGACGCGCGCGCTCATGGACGCAGCACCGCGAGCGCGCGCAGAAAGTTGCCGCCCAGGATCTTGCGGACACGCTCGGACGACCAGCCGCGGCGCAGCATCCGCTCACACAAGGTCGGCAGCTCCAGGCAGGTGGCCATGTCGCGCGGGGTGACGATGGCGCCGTCCCAGTCGCTGCCGAGCGCGGCATGATCCTCGCCGACGACGTCGACGATGTGCTCCAGGTGCTCGACGATGGCGTCGGCGCGCCCGCCGAAGAGCGGCTCGCCGAGGAACGACGACTGGTACATGACGCCGACCACGCCGCCGGTGTCGGCGACGGCGCGGAGCTGCTCGTCGTCGACGTTGCGCCAGTGGCGGTGGACGCCGGCGATGCCGGTGTGGCTGACCAGAAGAGGCTGCGTCCGATCGTGGACCGCGACGGCGTCGAAGAACCCTTTGCGGCTGATGTGCGCCAGGTCGACGAAGATGCGGTGGCGGTTGAGCGCGTGCACCAGCTCGCGGCCGCGATCGGTGAGGCCGCCGTCGGCGCGCAGCGACGGCGCGCTGGTGGTGCCGAGGCTCGACGTCGACAGGTGCACGAGCGTGACCTTGACCAGCAGGCTGGGGTCGAAGCTCTCGAGCGCGAGGTCGCCGTCGAGCGCGTTGCCGCCCTGGATGCCGATGAAGGCGGCGTGGCGGCCGGCGGCGCGGGCGGCGCGGTAGTCGGCAGCGCCGCGGCAGAGCGCGACCCTTTCCGGCGCGCGCGCGAAGATGGCGACGAGACGATCGAGGTTCTTGCGGAACACCGCCGTCCGGCGGCTGGCGCGGCGCAGCGGATTGGTGGTGATGGACCAGATCGCGCCGCCGACGCCGGCTTCGCGCAGGCGCGGCAGATCGGCCTGACCGTAGAAGCGCGCGTCGAAGAGGCCGCGGCCGTGCCGGCGCAACAGGTCGTAGCCGAAGATGCGCGTCCAGATGAAGGTGTCGACGTGGAGGTCGACGACGTCGCTGCTGCCGTAGATCGCGAGCGCTTCGGCGGAGACGGCGGGCGTCATCCGAGGAACCGGCGGCCGAGGCCGCGATAGGTCGGCGCGCGCGCCTCGATGCGATCGCCGCGCACCAGGAGATACTCGTCGAAGTGCTCGGCGAGCTCGCCCGACTTGGCGGGGCGGAAGAAGACCGGATCGCCGATCGCGACGTCGGCGCCGTCGGGGAGCGCGACCGGCGTCTGCACCTCGCCGGCGCCTTCGAGCGGCAGGAGCCGGCTGCCGGGCGGCCAGACCGGCGCGGGCAGGCGATCGGCGCCCGCCGCGCCCGAGGCGACCCAGCCGCCGCCGTGGCAGGTGACCAGCCCCGCCGCGGGCCGGCGCGTCGCCTGGAGCGCGAAGAAGAGCGCGGGCGTCGAGCGGCAAGCCCGCGTAGTGATCGAACAGGTGGCCGCACGAGGAAGCCGGAGCCGACGGTGATCTCGGTGAGCGCGGCGTCGCCGGACGACCAGTCGGCGGAGCCGGTGCCGCCGCCGTTGACGATCGCCGGCGGCAGCCCGGCGGCGCGCAGCGCCTCGACCGCGGCGGCGCGGCTGCGCGCGACCGCGGGCCGGCTGACCGCGCTTGAGCGCGCGCTTGAGCGGGTTCTGCCAGGCGGAGAACGGTGCCGCGTCGGGCACGCCGGCGATCTGCGCCTCGTAGCCCATGATGCCGTCGAACGCCAGCGCCGGTTCGGCCGCGATCCGGCGCGCCAGCGTCACCACTCGCCGGCGTCGCGCAGCGGGCTGCGGCGCACGCCGACGTGCAGCGCCGCCGAGCGGGCGCCAGCTCATGTCGACGTCGACGACCACGGGGACGCGCGTGCCGCGCGGCTCGCGCGGCGGCGGCCAGCGGCGGCAGCTGCGCCGCGTCGTCGACGACGGCGGCCGCGTGCGCGTGCGCGGTTGGCGTCGGCCAGCCGGGCGACGTCGCCCGGCTGCACCGTCGGATACGCGAGCACCAGATCGCGCCCGACGGCGCCGACGAGCGCGGCGCCGTCGCCGGCGAAGAACGCGGTCTCGCCGGCGGTGTAGGTCATGAGCCCGTGGATGGCGCCGCCGCCGCGCGCGGCGACGCGGCCGACGAGCGCCGGGCAGCGCAGCGACTTGGTCGCGATCCGCACCCGCTTGCCGGCGGCGCGCGCGGGCGCGAGCAGGCGATCGACGTTGGCGTCGACCGCGTCGAGATCGACGAACGCCACCGGCAGCGTCTCGCCCGCGAGCGCGCGCCGATATCGCGCCCAAGCCTCCCCGTCGACGGCCATCGGCGCAGCCTATCGCGATCGCCGGCGCTCCGTCGAGCGCGCGCCTTCGTCCTGGCGCCAAACGACTGCGAGATCGCGACACCCGCGCCAGGTCGGCTCTCCGCCGGCCACTTACGCTATTGGCAGCCGTTGGCCATCGTCGATGCGGCCCAGCTACCGTCGGCGTTGATGACGTAGCTCGAGTAGCCGCTGTCCTTGTAGCCGCCGCCCGGCCAGCACTCGCTCGCCTTGACCGCGCTGTCGACCGGCTGGGACAGGTCCCAGTTGGCGCGCCGGCGCGCCTTCTCGTAGCCGGCGACGCGATCGACCGAGGTCGCCCACGTCGGGTCGCCGGCCAACAGATCGCGGCGCAGCTCGATGAACTTCTGCAGCCACTGATCCTCGGTGACCGCGTTGCCGACGCCGACCATGCCGCTGACGCCGAGCGCGCTGTTGGTTTGTTTGACCAGCGTGTCGTCGCCCTGGTTGATCCACATGTCGTAGAGCGCGGCTCGCGTCAGCGCCGTCTTCAGGCCGTACTGCGTCGCCGCCTGCATCGCCGGCGTGTAGTAGAGCAGGTCGCTGATCTGATCCTGGCAGCTCTTGAAGTCGGCCTGCGTGGCGCTGGTGTTGTAGCTGGCGCCCCAGTCGTTGATCCAGTTGCCGACGGCGTCGAGGAGCGAGGTGTCGCCCTGGTCCTGGCCCGTCGAGTTGTACTGGTTGTTGATCGTGGTCAGCGCCGGCATGTACTTGGCCATGAGGTTGCCGTTGGCGGTGGTGCGCAGCTGGTCGTAGCAGGCGATCACCTGGATGGCGTCGCCGGTGCCGGTGCAGAAGCCGGCCCGACCCGAGGTGTAGCCGCGGCCGTCGTTGATGTTCTCGGAGTAGGCGTAGTCGAGCTTGGGCGTGTCGTTCTCCCAGATGCTGGTCATCGCTTCGGCGACCGCCTTCTGGTTCGCGGTCAGCCCACCGCCGGGCGGGGTGCCGCCGCTCGCCATGTCGAGCGACGGATCGACGATCCCGCCGTCGCCGGGCGCCAGCAGCGCCAGATCGCCGGACGCCGATCCTCCGCTGCCCCCGCCCCCGCCGCCGGGCTGCGCGGACGAGCCGCCGCACCCCAGGACGAGCGCGCCCGCCAGGATCAGGATGGCCGGCGATCGCATCACTTCAGCCCGTCGGCGAGGAACCGCTTCAGGTAGCCGTGCGCGCCGGCGTAGCCGCTCCCCATCGAGTTGCACGTCGCCGAGGCCGAGCCCGCGGCGCAGTCGATGTCGCGGTCGTACGACCAGTAGTGGACGCCGGCGAGCGCCCTGCGCGATGGCGAAGCTGCGCCACCGTGTCGGCGTCGGCGAGCGTGAACTGCTCGCTGGCGACGTCGTTGCCGCCGATCATCGGCGTCAGCTCGATGTTCGAGTAGGGCACGCCCCACTTGTCGTGCAGGTTGTACGCGGCCTGGATCGCCGACTGTCCCATCTGGCACGCGCCGCCGCTGACGACGCAGACGCCGGCGCTCGCGCGAGCCGTAGTCCATCGTCATGAGGTCGACCGTGACGTAGCTCGGCCAGCTCGCGGCCGCGCCGGAGAAGCCGAGGGTGCTCTTCACGGCGGCCATCACCTCGTCGCCGTACGACGTTGAAGCTGTCCTGCGCGCCGGAGCCGAGCGACTGCGCGGTGCTGGCGCCGTTGTTGTTGGCGAGCGTCGCGAGCGTCAGGCTGAAGCGCAGGCCGGGGTAGCTCGCCGTGCGCCGTCTTGATGCGCGGATGAGGTCCGCGATGACGCTCTGCGACTGGCCGGCCTCGATGTCGAAGTCGACGCCGATGAGGTTCGGCGACGCCCAGCGGTCGATGAACGTCGGACATGCCCGCGTCCGAGCCGCACGTGAACGAGCCGGCGGCGCCGCCGGTCGAGAGGACGTACTTGACGCCCGCCTGGGTGAAGCAGCGACACGTTCGCCGACGCCATCGCCGCGCCCTGGACGCCGCCCCAGTTCTCGCTGCCGCACTCGCCGGTCGCGAAGGCGAGCGTGATCGTCTTGCCGCCGGTCGCCGATCAGATCGCTCGCGAGCGGCGTCGGCCGAGCCGGAGACGGTCGGTCGAGATGACGTTCGTGTTCCAGTTCATGTTGATGCTCGTGTCCTTGTAGGGGCTGAACACGAACGAGGCGCCGGGGGTGCCGGTCGAGCCGCCTCCGCCCGTCGAGCCGCCGGACCCGCCGCCGCCGGTGGAGTCGCCGCCGCCACCGCCGCCCGTGCCGCCGCCACCGCCGGCGCCGCCGCTGCCGCCCGCGCCCCCCGAATCGCCGGACCCGCCCGCGCCGCCGGACCCGTTCGATCCGGCGGATCCGACGCAGCCGCTGGCGGCGGCGCCGAGGATGGTCAGACAGATCGTGGCCGCGGCGGCGAGCCGGCGCGGCGATTTCGAAAGGCTCGTTGGGTTGCGCATGCCGGCTACCATCGCAACCGGCGCACCAACCTCTGTACCGGCGCTTTCTTCGAAGGAATCGCAGCTTGGCCGCCACGCGCGTGAGTGTCGCGGCACCAGGTGGAAACGCTCGGTTGACGGTTCCGCGCGAAGGGGCGGCGCCGTCCTCAGTCCGGCCTCGCCGCGCCAGAGCGCCACGTCCGGCTCCGCGCGCACTGACCCGCTGGGCTCAAACAAGCGCCCCGCCGGGCGCGGCTACTTGGTGAGGCCGAGCTTGTCGGTGAAGGCGTCGGCGAACAGGTGCTTGGGATCGAGCCGTTCGGCCACCTGCCGGAAGCGCGCCACCCGCGCCGCGAAGTCGGGGTTCACCCGCTCCTGAATGGCGAACAGCCGCTCGTTGTTCTTGGCCCAGTGCGCGCGCCCGCCGTAGTTGCGGATGAGATCTTCGGCCAGGCTCAGGTACGGCCGAAAGTACTTGTCGTCGGGCGAGACGGTCGCGTCGCCCGGCTTGAACATCACCAGCTCGACGAACATCACCGCCTGCTCGCCGGGGAACGCCGAGTGCGCCAACAGCGAGTTGGTCGTCGTCTTGCTGAAGCGCAGGAAGATGCCGACCAGCGGGAAGCACATGTGGTGCCGGCCCACCTGCTGGTTCACGAAGCGCAGCACCTCGGTGGCGCGGCTCATCGGCACCGCGACCTCGAGATCGATCTGCGGCATCCGCTGCTCGAGCTTGGTCAGGTCGCTCGAGATCATCTGGTGCGACGGGCCGATCGCGGTCGACACGCGGGTCATGCTCTCGCCGCTGCTGCTGGAGATCGGCGGGTTCCACCACAGCTGCCAATAGCGCAGCTCCTCGGAGAAGCAGGTGCGCCCGCGCATCGCCGCCATGTTGCGCAGGTACCACTTGAAGGTGTCGAGGTATTGCGGCGTCGCCTGCGGATTGAGCAGGCTGTTGGACATTCCCGGCGCCGCGTAGTCGTGCGTGGAGACGCCGCAGGTCTTGACCACGCGGTTGGCGCGAGGGAACCAGTTGAGCTGGCCGAAGTCGCAGTCGGAGAGCAGATCGGTCACACCGTGATCGGCGAGCAGCTCGCTCTCGTAGTGATAGCTGATGCCGAGCCGCACGTTGAACTGCTCCCACACGCGTAGCCGCACGCGCGTGACCACGCCGAGCGCGCCCAGGTTGGTCGCCAGCGCCTGCCACTCGTCGTCGTACTGCCCGTCGGCGTGCTTGTAGGTCATCTTGTCGTACGCCTTGGGCTGCGCGCGCTCGGGCTCCGCCTCCAGATCGCGCGGCGCCACCAGCCACAGCGACTCCAGCGCGTCGGTGACCACGGACGACGCATCGACGGCGCTGCCGTGCGCCGCGTTGCCGATGACGCCGCCGATGGTGGCGTCACGAAATTCGAGCACGTGGAAGCCGAGCGAGTAGCCGTGCGCGTGCAGCCACTCGGTCAGCTCGATCATCGTCACCCCGGTGTCGACGACGACGGTCTCGTAGTCGTGGTGGCGCTCGAGGTAGATGGTGCCGTTGAGCTTCTCGGTCGAAACCTCGAGGCCGCCGTGGTCGGCGCAGATCGACTCGTTGCCGGTGTGCGCGTGCCCGACGGCGTGGATCTTCCGGCCGCTGGCCATCGCGCCGCGCACCAGCGTCACCACCTCCTCCGGCGTCTCCGGCGTGACCACGGTGACGCCGTCGCAGCAGACCTCGTGGTTGTACGACTGGAGCGTGCAGGCGGGCGTCGCCCGGGGCACGTCGCTCACCAGCTTGGCGGTGCGCATGAGCTGCCTGGCCGCTGCCTGGTCGGTGGGGTTGGCGCAGCTACCGGCCAGCAACAGCGAAGCGGCGAACAGCACGGATCTTCGAGCAATCAAGGCATCCCCCGTCGCGGCCGAGCGTCGCATCGGCCGTAACCACGCGCAACAATTCGCCCTCTGGCCGCTGCCGCCCCGGCTGCGCAACCAGCAGTCGGAACCGTGGTGCTTACCCCCGCACCTATGTCCGTAACTCCCCCACCCCTGACTCGGACCATTACGATCAATCGTCAATGATTTCGGGCCTGGTGTGCCGGGTCGCCCCGCTGCCGGACTTGGCCGGCCGCTTGCTCGGGATTGCGGCCCAGAGGGGCGACGCCATGAGCCAGAGCGAGACTACACCTATAGAAGCGATCCTCGGACGAGCCGAAAACGCGGGAGACGGTGCCACACAGGCCGACCTGTTGATCGAAGCGGCCTCGCTGTATGAAGCGACCGCCGAGTACGATCGGGCGTTTCTCGTGCGCGCCACGGCCTACCGGCTCCGACCGGGCGCCAAGGAGCGGGCGACGCTCGAGCGGCTGGTCACGCTCTGCGGGCGGCTGGCCGAGCTCGATGCCCTGCTCGCGGAGACCACGCCAAGCCTGCCGGCGGAGGATCGCGCCGCCGCGTGGTGCGACCTGGGACGGCTGCGGCTACGCCGCTTGCAGTCACCCGAGCTGGCCCTGCTCGCGCTCGACGTGGGGCTGGCGCTGCGGCCGGGCGGCGAGGCCGCGCTGCTGCGGGCCGATGCGTTGGGCGAGCTCGGCCGCTGGCGCGACGTCGATCAGGCGTTGCGCGTCATCGCCCGGAGCGCCGACAGCGCCGACGACCGCCACCAGGCGCGCCTGCGCCTGGAGAAGCTGGCCCGCGACCGCGGCGACCTGCACACGCTGCTGGCGCTGCTCGACGATCGCGCGGCGCTCGCGCCCGACGATCTGTCCGCGCTGCGCGAAGCGGCGGAGCTGAGCGAGGCGGTCGACGGCGCCGCGGCGGCGGTGCAGCGCTGGGTCGCCTTGCGCGAGCGGATGCCCGGCGATCCGGCGCCGCTGCGCGCCCTCGACGGGCTCTATGCGCGCCTGGGCCGCGTCCGCGATCGTACCGAGGTGCTCGAGGCGCTCATCGGGCTCATGGACAGCGTGCGCGAGCGCGCCACGCTGCAGCGGGCGCTCGCCGCCGCCTGGACCGAGCTCGGCGAGCGCGAGCGCGCGATCGAGTCGCTCGAGTGGCTGCTCGAGTACGAGCCGGACGAGACGACCTGGCGCGCGCTCGCCGATCTCTATCGCGGCGCCGGACGCTTCGCCGCCTTCGCCGACGAGTGCACGCGTCACGTGAGCGCGGTCGAGCCGTCGCAGCGCGCGGCGCTGTGGCGCGAGCTGGCCGCCGTCTACGAGCGCGACCTCGGCGACCCGGGGCAGGCGATCAAGTGCTGGAAGGAGGTGCTCGAGCTCGAGCGCGAGGCCGTCGACGCCCTGCAGGCGCTGGTGCCGCTGTACGAGGCGATCGACGCCTGCGATCGCGCGGTCGACTGCCTCGAGCGCTGGGCGGCCCTCGCCGGCGACGGGCGCACGCGCGCGCACCGGCTGTTGCGCGCGGCCGAGCTGTGCGCATCGCGCGCCGATCTGAACGACCGCACCAGCGAGCTGCTCGAGCGTGCGCTCGAGTCCGACGCCGCGTCGGTGCCGGTGCGGGTGGCGCTGGTGGCGCACCTGCGACAGCGCGGCGAGGTGCAGCGGGCAGCGCGGCTCGTCGAAGCCTCGGTCGCGGCGCCGGGCGCGCACGTGGCGCTCGTCGCGCAGGCGGCGGCGCTCGCCGAAGCGCAGGGCGATCTCGAAGGCGCCTTCGCGCAGCTGCGCGCGCTGGTCGAGCGCATCCCCACCCACGTCGACGCGCGCTGGCGCGCCTGTGTCATCGGGCAGACGCTGGGCCATCACGCCGACGTGCTCGAGCTGGCGGCGGCGCTGCCCGCGGCCCGGGCCGAGACCGCCATCGAGCGCTGGCTCCTGGTCACGCGCTCGGCGCGCGCCACCGGGGACCGCGCCCTCGCCGCCGAGGCGCTCGATCGCGCCGTCGCGCTGGCGCCCGAGCGCAGCGACGTCCAGCGGCTGCAGGCCGAGCGCCTGCTCGCCGACGGCGACATCGCCGCCGCGGAGGCGTGCGTGAGCGCGCTCGGGGCCAACAGCGCTGCGGCGCCGGCGAGCGAGCGCGCGGCCATCGCCTTTCTGGCCGGGCAGTGCGCACATGAGCGACATCAGGCGGCGGCGGCGCTGGCGCACTACCGTCAAGCCGTGGCGCACGATCCGTCGCACCGGGCGGCGCAGCGGGCGCTGCTCGACGATGCCGTCGAGCTCAAGCGCTGGCACGAGGCGCTGGCGGCGCTGGAGGCGCTGGTGCGCCTGGAGCACGATCCGTCGCTGCGCGCGCGCTATCGGCATCTGGCCGGCCACATCTACGAGGAGGAGCTCGACCGCGCCCACGACGCGCTCGTGCACTATCAGGCGGCGCTCGTCGACGATCCCGATCATCCGCGCTCGAGCGAGCGCATCGCGGCGCTCTTGCGCGCCCAGGGCGACTTCGCGGCGCTGGCCACGCACTGCGCGCGCGCGCTCGAGCGCATGGGCTCGGGCGGCGACGTGGCGCGGCGTGCGATCTTGTGGAACGAGCTCGCCGCGGCCGCCGAGGGGCTGGGTGATCGCGACGGCACCACCGCCGCGCTCGAGGTCGTGGTGCGCCTCGATGCCAACCACTGGGACGCGCGCCGCAAGCTGGCGACGATCTATGTCGAGGCGGGCGCCGATGCCCGCGAGCAGGCGATCGCCGCCCAGCACGAGCTGTTGCGCCTCGACAAGCTGCACGTGCCCGCGTATCGCACGTTGGCCAAGCTCTACTACGACACCGGCGCCCCGTCGCGCGGCCTGGCCTGCGAGCAGGCGGCGCGCCTGTTGTCGGCCCGCGATCCGGCGCACGCGCGCGACAGCATTCCGCCGACGCCGCCGCCGATGCGGGCGATGGCGCCGGCCGACTGGTCGCGGCTGCGCCACCCCGACGAGGATCGCTCGGTCTGTGCGCTCTCGGTGCTGGTGGCGCCGCTGCTCGCCGCCTCCTCGGCCCTTCCGCTCGACGGGCGTACGCGGCCGGGCGTCCCGCCGAGCGGCGACGGCGCGCCGCGGCTGACCGAGGCGGTGCGCTGGGCCGCGCGCATGCTCGACGTGCTCTCGCCCGAGCTGTTCACCCGCAACGACCAGATGGCGCCGCTGCGCTTCGTCAACGGCCGGGTCGGCCGCACGCTGCGCCCGGCGCTGGTCATCGGCCTGCCGCTGCTCGGCGATCGCCGCCGGCTCGGCGAGCTGTTGCCGCCGCTGACGCTACAGATGGCGCTGCTCCGGCCCGAGCGCATGCTGCGCCTGTTGGTCGCCGACGCCGACGTGCTGACGCTGCTTCTGCGGGCGACGGTGAGCGTGGCCTGCGACGAGCCGGCGGCGCCGGAGTTGGCGGTGACGACGGCGGCCCTCAAGCATTCGCTGCCGCCGCTGGCCCTCGATCAGCTGGGTCTCATCGGACGGCGGCTGCGCGATCAGGGGCGCGATCTGGGGCGCGTCGCCGCCGAGTGGCTGCGGGGCGCGGACCTGACGGCCGCGCGCGCGGCGCTGGTGCTGTCGGGCGATCTGCCGCGCACGCTGGCGGCGGTCGAGGCGTGCGCCTTCGATCCGGCAGGGCTGCGCCAGGCGCTCGGCGAGCTGGTGTGGGTCAGCGTCACCGACGAGGTCTGGGTGACGCGCGAGCGCCTCGTCGCCGGCGCGGCCGCGGCGTCGCAGCCGCTGCACGCGCGACGCTGACGCGGCCGCGCCGTCGCAGCCGCTGCACGCGCGACGCTGACGCGGCCGCGGCGTCGCAGCCGCTGCACGCGCGACGCTGACGCGGCCGCGGCGTCGCAGCCGCTGCACGCGCGACGCTGACGCGGCCGCGCCGATGGCGCGCCCCAACTGCCACGCGACACCAACGCCACCCGACGGCGCCCTTCCCACCGCCAGTCGTGGTTGAACCGCCGGCTACTTGGCCGGCTTGGTCTTGCCCGGCTTGACCTTCTTGCAGGGCGCGCCGGGGCCGCCCGCGTCCCAGCCTTCGTCGCAGACGCAGCGCTTGACGATGGCGCCCTGGTCGTCGTCCTTCTCGACGGACTCGTGCTGATGAGCCTTGCACTTGGTCTGGGCGCGGGCTTGCGGAGCGCCGAGGAACAGGAGGCCGAGCGCGATGAGGGTGTGTCGCATGGGCGCGAGCCTAGCAGAGGGCGCGGCGGCGGAAAAACAGCGCGGCCAGGACGAGCGCGAGGGGCAGCAGGCCCGCGGCCGAGCCGCCGCCGGCCATCGAGCAGCCGGACTTGGTCATCGTCGTCGGCGTGGTACCTCCGGTGTCGCCGTTATCGCCATTGCCACCGCTGCCGGTGGTGTCACCCGCATCGTCGTCCCCGCCCGTAAAGCCGGCGTCGTCGCCGCTCATGTCGGCGACCGTGCCGCCGTCCGGATCGGTCTGCGGCTGGTCGGCGACGACGACGTGCAGGGTCAAGAAGTTGTCGGCCGGCCGTCCGCCGTTGGCCGGCGTCGGAGAACCAGGTCACGCCTTCGTCGACGAGCCCGAAGGTCTGCGTGTAGTCGCCGGCGGTCACGCCTTCGAGTGGGATGGGGAAGCGGCCGACCTGGCCCGGCGCCACGTCGGCGGCGACGGTGGAGGCGCGCGTCGGCGAGAGCCAGGTGCTGGTGGCCAGCGGCGAGGCCTGGTCGCGCGGCGTCGGCGCCAGCTTGGTGACGCCGGCCTTCCAGGTGGCGCTGCCCACGTTCTTCAGATCAATCCAGGCGTCGACCGACTGCCCGACCGCCGATCGTGAGCGGCGGCTTGTCCGCGGCGGGGAACGACTGGGCGACGAACTGCCCCGAGTACTTCGGCAACGCTGACGACGATCTGCGCCTCGAATCTGATTGTCGGGCGGGCCGCCCTGCCCCGGATCGCTGAACCAGGCCACGCCCTCCTCGCACCAGGTCGAAGTACTCGTTGTAGGTGCCTGCCTTGGCCGGCGCGTGGAACTTGAAGCTGAACTTGAAGGTGCCGCCCGGCGCCACGGTGCCGGTGACGTGGGCCGCGCGGCTCGCCGACAGCCAGCTGCTGTCGGCGAACGGGCTCGCGCGGTCGCGCGGCTGCGTGGTGCCGAGCTTGGTGTTGGTGTCCCACGTCTTGGTGCCCGTGTTCTTGAGCGTGATGCTGGCGGCGACCGTCTGCCCGGCGATCATCGGCATCGCCGTCGACGCCAGCGGCCACGACTGGCTGACGTACTGGGCGGCGTACGGCGAGCCGCCGGCGATCCCCTGCAGCTGCTGCGAGGTGCCGTTGAACTCGTCGGTGTCGACGGCGCCGCTGATGCCGGAGACCGAGCCGTTGTCGGCGTTCTGCCACATCTGCCAGCTCGACCAGCCCGTGGGCGTGCTGGGGCAGGTGACGCCCCAGTTGGCGACCCACAAGCGATAGTGCGATTCGTTGGGGCTGCCGAGGTTGGGCCAGAAGCCGGGCGAGACGTAGATGAACGGCGATGCGTCCCGTCTTCTGCTCGACGTGCGCCAGCCACGTCTCCATGCGCGTGCGGATCGTCGTCGCCGACTGGCCGTCGGTGACCTCGACGTCGAGCGTCGGCGGCAGGTCGCCGGCGCCGAGCGTGCCCATGCGCGCGAGGAACTGATCGGCGATCGTGACCGGATCGTCCGAGGCGCGGAAGAACTGGTAGGCGCCGCGGAGCATGCCGGCGGCCTTGATGCCGGCCCAGTTGGTGGCGAACTTGGGATCCTGATAGGTGCCGTCGGAGACGCGAGTGAACGCGAACTCGATGGCCCGAGGATCTTCACCGCCCCCCAGTTGATGGTGCCCTGGTACTCGGAGACGTCGATGCCTTGCACTGTGGAGGCGCCGGGGCAGACCACCTGCGCCTCGTCGGCGACGTCGACGGTGGGCGGCGCGCCCATACAAGCAGGGAGTGCGAGGAGCGCGGCGACAGCGACGAAGTGGATGCGTGACGAGCTCATGCTGCGTCGCAGAGCAATGCGCGTGCCCGCACCAAGTACGCGGGATCGCACGCGCCGCGGCAGCGCGGCGCCGTCGGCAGGTTGCGCTCATGCGCACTTTCGTGAGCAAGCGCCGCCGCTGCGCAACGTGACGCTGGATCGCGATTGGCCCTTGTCGCACGATGGACGCACACGGCGCGAGCGGGCCGATCGCCTGGTCGCGCTCGTGCACAGAAGGGGGATGCGTGGAGAAGAGACTACTGATGGTGGGGCTGCTGCTGGTCGCGGGCTGCGGCGACGACACCACGGCGAGCGGGCTCGACATGACCGCCGTCGGTGACATGGCGGTGCCGGATCTGGCGTCGGGGGCGACGGTGGCGCGGGGCGAGGAGCTGGTGAAGCACCTGCTCTTGTGCGGCAGCTGCCACACGACGCCGGACGCCAACGGCATGCCGTCGACGAATCCGGCCGACTTCCTCGCCGGCGGCAAGCAGTTCACCGTGGCGCTCGGCGGCGACGCGGGCAGCGTGAGCGTCTACGCGCCCAACCTGACGCCGGACGACGCGACCGGGCTCGGCAGCTGGAGCAACAGCCAGATCTCCGACGCCATCACCGTAGGCGTCGACGATCAGGGGATGCCGCTGTGGCCGACGATGCCGTATCAGCGCTTCGCCAACCTCACGCCCGAGGACGCGGCGTCGATCGCGCTCTACTTGCGCTCGCTGCCACCGCAGAGCCACACCGTGCCGGACGACAGCGCTCATCCGTCGCAGGCGGGGTCGGCGTTCGACTTCACGCCGATTCCGCACACGACGCTGGCGGCGAGCGATCCGGCGTTCGCGTCGGCGGAGCGCGGGCGCTACCTGGCGAACCTCGGCTGCCTGACGTGCCACACGCCGACAGGAGCGCCGCCGCTGGGGCTCGACGTGACCCGAGCGTACGCGGGCGGGCGCTCGTTCGGCGGCGGCGTCAAATCGGCGAACCTGACGCCCGACGCCACCGGGCTGGCCGGCTGGACGATCGCGGAGATCGTGTCGACGCTGAAGACCGACCTTGAGAAGGGCACGGGCGTGATGCTGCTGCCGCCGATGCCAGGCGGACCCGACGCGCTGGGCGGGCTCTTCGACGCCGACTTGAACGACCTCGCCACCTACGTGCACACGCTGCCGCCGGTGGTGAACGGGCCGTTCGGCCGTCCCGATATGTAGACGGCGGCCGCGTGTTATCGTAGGCGACGGAGGGGCATGTGGCTGCTAGAGCAATCCTCGGGGTCGCCTTGGTCGTCGCGCTCTCGGGCGTGGCGGCGGCGGACGACGCATCCGCTGCGAAACGGTTCTTCCTTTCCGGCTCGAAGCACTTCGACCTGGGCGAATATGCCGAGGCGTTGAACGACTTCAAAGAGGGCTATCGGCTCAAGGACGATCCGGTCTTCCTCTACAACATCGCGCAGTGCCATCGCCTGTTGAACCAGAACACCGAGGCGTTGCGCGCGTACAAGACCTATCTGCGGCGGGCGCCGAACGCGCCCAATCGCGGCGAGGTCGAGCGCAAGATCGCGGCCATCGAGGAGGCGCAGGCGGCGGCGAACAAGGCGACGACGACGCCGCCCAACCAGGTGCTGCCGCCCGACTCGCACGCCACCGGCGAGCCGGCGACGACCCCGCCGGCCGCGACGACCCCGCCGGCCGCGACGGAGCCGGCGACGAATTCGCTGACGGCGACGGCGCCGGCGCCGAGCAATCGGCAGCCGCTCTACAAGAAGTGGTGGCTGTGGACCGCGGTCGGCGTGGTCGCGGTCGGCGCCGGGCTCGGCATCGGGCTCGGCGTCGGGCTGTCGCAGAGCAAGAGCAACAGCACCGTCTATCCCCCGGTGCAGTTCTGATGCGCGCCCTTCTCTGCGGCTTGTTCGCGATCGCCGCCGTCGGCTGCGGCGCTGCGGCGACCAATCCGTGCAAGGGTGTCGCCGGCACTTGCGTCTCGCTGACGGTGCAGTCGTCCACGGTGGCCACGGTCGACTCGCTGCACATCCTCGCCTCGGGCGCGCTCACCGGCGACCAGACCTCGTCGGGCGGAAGGGCGAACCTGCCCATCGTGGTCGCGCTCAAGCTGCCGGCCAACACCGCCGGCTCGCTCGACCTTCACGTCGACGGCTTCCTCACCGCCACGCTCGTCGGCAGCTGCGACACCGACACACTGGTGACGCCGGGCCAGCACGCCACCGCGCTGTGCACCCTCATGAACGCCGACACCGGCGGCGCCGACATGGCGACGGGCGGCGGCGACGATCTCGCCGGCACCGGCCCCGACATGATGGCGCTGCCCTGCGATCCCAAGGGCGTGGCGGGGCCGCAGTGCGTGTGGCGCTGGCAGACACCGCTGCCGCAGGGCGACGACCTCAAGGCGGTGGTCGCGTTCACCGACAGCGACACCTATGCCCTCACCGTCGACGGGACCATTCTGCACCGCGACGCGACCGCCTGGACGACGATGGCCGCCAAGCCGGCGGCGGCGACGCTGTCGTCGACCGACACGATGTTCACGTTCGGCGGCAACTCGATGGACATCTTCATCGGCGGCACCGGGTCCAGCGGCGGCACCACGATCCCGCTGGTGTTCCACTCGCCCGATCGCGGCTTGACCTGGGCGCAGGAGACGCTGCCGGGGGCGGCGACCGGCTTCGTCGGCAACGGCGCCACCACCGGCGGGGCGGCCATCCTGCCGGCCAACGCCTCCAACGGCAACGTCTACGTGCGCAACTCCGGGACCGGCGCCTGGGGAACGGTGGCGACGAACAACGCCAGCGCCAGCTACTACGACGTGGCCATGACCTTCCTGTACTCGGTCGTCGTTGGCTCGGTCAGCGGCACCAGCGCCGCCATCGCCTACTCGGTCAACGACGGCGCCGCCTGGACCGCGGTGCCGACGGCGAACATCACGCCCGCGGCGGCGAACGTCGCCCTCTACGGCGTCTGCTTCGGCGCCGGCGCCACCAACGGCTGGTGGGCCGTCGGCGGCAGCGTCATCATCCACGCGTCGGGCAACACGCCGTCGGCGTGGGCGCAGCAGGGCTCGACCGCGACCGCCGGCGCGTCGCTGCAGGGCTGCGTGGCGACCGACTCGATGCACGCCTGGGCCTTCGGCGCCAACGGCGCGGTCCTCGTCACCAGCGACGGCGGCACCACCTGGGCGGGCGTGACCACCCCGCCGGCGACGACGCAGACCCTCGAGTCGGGCGCGCACAGCTCGGGCGCCGCGCTCACGCTCGTCGGCACCAAGGGCGTCATCTTCCGCTCGACCAACGGCGGCTCCAGCTTCGCCGCCGAACAGACGGGCCCGCAGGATCGCCTCACCGCGGCGTTCGGCCCGGCGCCGCAGACCGTCTTCGCCATCGGCGACAACGGCGCCATCTACACGACCAGCAACGACGGCGCGACCTGGGCCAAGCTGGCGATCCCGGCGGCATCGGGGACCACGGCCACGCTGACCGGCGTGTGGGGCGCGTCGGCCACCGACGTGTACGCCGTCGGCGCCAGCGGCACCATCGTGCACTCGACCAACGGCACCACGTTCACCAAGTACGCGGGCAGCAACGCGCCTCCGGCGAGCACCAGCTTCAACGACGTGTGGGGCTCGGCCGCGCTCGGCGTCTTCGCCGTCGGCACCGACGGCGCCTACCCGAACCTGACGCGTGTGGTCTATCGCACCACCGATCAAGGCGCGACCTGGGCGCCGGTGACGATCACCGGCTTCACCGGCGGCACACCGGCCGGCACCAACGCGCTGTTCACCACGTTCGCGCTCGGCTCCGACGTCTGGGTCGCCGGCGACAGCGGCAACGTGTACCACTCGACCGACGGCACGACGTTCACGCAGCAGAACACCGGCGTCACCAACCTCGGCGTCCTGCGCATGCGCGGCATCAGCGGGTTGGTCATCGCCACCCTGGGCAACGATCCGGGCAGCTACATCAGCTCGACCAACAGCGGCGTCACCTGGATGTCGCCGACCACCGGCGTGTGGGGCAGCCAGGGCTACCAGATCGCCATCACGCCCGACGAGAGCGCCATCTACATGTTCATGACCAGCTCGCCGCCGCAGGTGTCTTACGACAAGCTGGCCACCTGGCCGGCGCTGACGACGGTGATGAACCCGAACGTCGTGCGCGGCGGGTTCGCGTTCGCCGGCAACGACGTGTTCGTCGTCGGCGACACCGGCATCATCCACTACGGGAACTGATGCCGTCGCGGCGACAGTTCCTCTCCCGCACCGCGCTCGGGCTGGCCGGAGTCGCCGTCGGCGGGCGCGCGGCGGCGAAGCCTCCGGCCGACCTGGCGGTGCCGGTGGAGCCGACCGCGCCGCCGGCGTTCGGCAGCGCGCCGTCGACGGGGCCGGCGGTGTCGGCGGCCACCTTCGCCGAGGCGGAGAAGCTGACGCAGGTGGCGCTGTCGGAAAAAGAGCGCGCGCAGGCGGCGTCGAACTGGCGCCAGTCGATGGCGCCGCTGTTCGAGCGGCGGCTCGGCCCGCGCAAGGTCGCGCTCGGCGACGGCGACGTGCCGGCGACCCAATGGAATCCTGCCGCCGCCGTCGGCGCCCGGCTGCCGGCGCGCGATCGCTTCGTGCGCAGCCGCGGCGCGCCGCCGCCCTTGCCGGCGCGCGACGAGGAGCTCGCGTTCGCGCCGCTGAGCCAGCTGTCGCGCTGGCTCGAGTCGCGCAAGCTCACCTCGGAGCGGCTGACCTCGCTGTACCTCGATCGCCTGGAGCGCTACCAACCGAAGCTCCTGTGCAGCATCACCATCACGCGCGAGCACGCGCTGGCGGAGGCGCGCCGCGCCGACGCCGAGATCGCGCGCGGCAAGTATCGCGGCCCGCTGCATGGCGTGCCGTGGGGGGCCAAGGATCTGGTCGACACCGCCGGCATCCCGACCACCTGGGGCGCCGAGCCCTACCGCCGGCGCGTGCCGGCGACGGACGCGACGGTGGTGCGGCGCCTGCGCGACGCCGGCGCCGTGCTCGTGGCCAAGCTGAGCCTGGGCGCGCTGGCGCTCAACGACGTCTGGTTCGGCGGGCGCACCCGCAACCCATGGAACCTCGACGAAGGATCCTCCGGCTCCAGCGCCGGCCCCGGCGCGGCGACGGCGGCGGGCCTGGTCGGCTTCGCGATCGGCTCCGAGACGCTCGGCAGCATCGTCTCGCCGTCGACGCGTTGCGGGGTCGCCGGCCTGCGGCCCACCTTCGGGCGCGTGCCGCGCGCCGGCGCGATGGCGCTGTGCTGGTCGCTCGACAAGCTGGGGCCGATGGCGCGCGGCGTCGAGGACACGGCGCTGGTGCTGCGCGCGCTGTCGGGGCCGGACCCGGCCGACCCGTCGAGCGTGCCGTGCAAGCTCGACTTCGACGGCAACGCGCCGGTGCGCGGGCTGCGCGTCGGCTTCGTCGCCCGGTGGATGAAGGAGGCGGCGGCGACGCCGGTCGACGCGGCGGCGCTCGAGCACCTGCGCGCGTCGGGCCTCGAGCCGGTCGAGGTGTCGCTGCCCGATTGGCCCTGGGACTCGCTCACGCCCATCCTGTTCGCCGAGTCGGCGGCGTCGTTCGAGGAGCTGACGCTGTCGCACGGCGTCGATCAGCTGAAGATGCAGGTCGCCGACGCCTGGCCCAACACCTTCCGGCAATCGCGCTTCTTGTCGGCGGTCGACCTCGTGCAGGCCGATCGGCTGCGGCGCAAGGTCGCGCTCGAAATGGCGCGCCTGTTCACGAAGGTCGACGTCCTTTTGGCGCCCTCGTTCTCGGAGCTGCTGGTGATCAGCAACTTCACCGGCCACCCGTCGCTGACGGTGCGCGCCGGCTTCGTCGAGATCGATCGCGCCCGCGACGACTTCGCGCCCGATCCGGCGCACCCGCTGCCCACCTTCAAGCCGCCGCGGCGCGTGCCGCACGGCACCACGCTCGTCGGGCGGCTGTTCGACGAGGGCACGCTGGTACGCGTCGGCATGGCGCTCGAGCGCGCCGCCGGCGTTGCCCACGAGCGCCCTCCGGGCTTCGGGTAGCCTCTAGAAGTTGACGAAGTAGACGCCCGGCTTGTCGGCCTTGGGCGCATTGACGAACAGCGCGCGCTTGACGACGGGGCCGACCTCGCTGACCCCGGTCAGAAGCGGCATCGCCGGCTTCATCGACGGCGTGGCCACCGGCACGAACTCGAGCCCGCCCGCGTAGTTGTCGATCGTGGAGTCGAAGGCGGTGCCGCCGACGTAGACCAGCGACGCCAGATCGTCCGACAGCTGGAACTGCCCGATGCGCACCGTCGGATCGATCGTCGTGTTGCCGCTGGGCGTCGTCAGCTCGAGCCCGCCGACGATGGCGCGGATGGCGTCGGACAGCTTCTGGTTCTTGTTCTCCGTCGCCATCGCCAGGTGCGCGCTCAGCCACGGCGGCGAGCCGCCGCTCATCGTCGGCGTCGTCACCTGGAGGAAGCCGATCGGCGCCATGGTGCCGATCGAGGTCATGCCCGAGCCGTCGCGCGCGCTCTGGACGGCGTCGCCCGAGGTGCCGGTGCCGTCGACGTTCTGCACGAACAAGAGGGCGCCGTCCACCGGATGGACATCGTAGAGCGACGCGGAATCGGCGATCATGGCCGGCGTCGCCCCCGCCGTCGCCGCGACGTGCATCAGCGTGCCGCGGCTATCCTGGGTGTCGACCGTCTGGAAGTAGTAGACGTCGGCGCCGTCCTCGGAGATGACCACCGGCGACAACAGGTCGGCGTTGGCCGTCGCTGCGGCGACGTCGAGGATCTTGGTGCCGTCGATCCCGACGACGTGGATCGACCGATCGGTCCCGAGGTAGGCGATGGGACCGCTCTTGCCCACGGCAAAGGCGAGCGCGTTCGACGCCACCTTGGTGCCGGCGGCCGGCCGGGTGACGGCGTCCCACACGAACAGCTCCCGCGTGTCGACGTTCTGATAGACGATCGTCTTGTTGTCGCCCGTCGGGCTGTAGGCGCCGGTGCGGGTGTCGATCACCGTCGCCGTCGGCGTGCCGCTCGTCAGGTCGACCCAGAACAGGGTCTGCAGGCCGCCGCCGGCGGCGATGCCGCCGTTGCCGCCAACCGAGTCCTGGAAGACCATCACGTCGTTGGGCAGCACCAGCTCGAGATAGTCGAAGGCGCCGTTGTCGCGCTGATACACGTCGGCGCCGCTGTCCAGGTCGATGACGTGCAGATCGGGGCTGCCCGCCACCATCGGCGGCAACAGGCCCATGACGTAGTAGCGCCCCGAGGGCGACAGGAAGCCCTGGCTCGTCAGCGGCACGGTGAACGTCGGCGTCGTGGTGCCGGCGGTGATTGGCTGCAGCTGCAGGCCCCCGGTGAAGATGCTCGTGGGCGCCGCGCTCGGATTGGCGAGATCGACCCAGCTCAGCGACGCGTCGTTGCCGTTGCTGTTGGCCTGCGTGAACAACATGCCCTTGCCGTCGGACGAGAGCAGATAGCCGCCGACGGAGATGCCGGTGGCGACCTTGGCGTCCTTGCCGTCGGCGGTGGCGACGTGCAGGTCGCCGGTCGAGCCGTAGGCCGGCTGCGCGTTCAACAGGTACGCGACGTGCGCGACCCCGTCGGTGACGATCCCTTGCGTCTTGCCGTCGGGGCTGACGCGCGTGACCGGGTTGGTGGGGCTGCTGCTGCTGTTGCACGCGGCCACGCCCAGCGCCGCCATCATCCATAGAGTCTTCCGCACGATCTTGGTCCTCACGGCATGTGGGCGATGAGCTGCGCGACGTTCGGGGTGCCCCACCCCGTCGCCAGGTCGTAACCGGTGCCCGCGGGATAGCCGGCAGACAGGCCATCGGGGCCGCCGTTGTCGCCCACGGTCACGTCGTTGAACGCGCCGGAGGTGCCGATGGAGTAGATCTTGGTGAGCGCGTCGGTGATGCCCATGCCGCCCTTGCCTTGATCGACGAGCGCCCAGGCGCCGGCGCAGATCGGTGCCGCGGCGCTGGTGCCGCCGACGCTGCCGTGCTGCCCCTTGACCGCGACCCAGACGCCGGCGCCGCCGGAGATGGCCGAGATGTCGGGCGTGTCGCGCGCCTTGTCGTCGGGGGTGACGCCGACCTGATAGGCCGGCTTGCTGAACACCTCCGACGGGCCGCCGCCGCCGGCGGCCTCGCCGTTGGCGGCGCTGTTCTGGTTCCACGTCACCTCGACGCCGCCGGTTCCGATCATCGTGCCGCCGACGCCGATGACGTAGGGGCTCGAGGTCGGCCAGCCGGCGGTGATGTGCTTGTTGCCGGCGCCGTCGCGGCAGCCGTCGGTGCCGGTGTCACCCGAGGCGAAGAACCACTGCTGCCCTTCGGCCTGCGCCTGCTCGAACAGCGTGTCGATCACCGCCATCTCCGACGCCGAGCCGCGCTCGCAGCCGCCGTAGCTGACGGTGACGGCGTGCGCCTGCGGCACCTGGTTGACGATGTACGAGATGCCGTCGGTGAACAGCCCGGGCGAGTTGGTCGCGGTCAGCACGTGCACGACGTTGGCCAGCGGCGCCATCGCCAGCACCATCTCGGCGTCGAGCACGTTCTCGATGTACTCGCCGCTAGCGGTGGACGCCGGATCGCGGTTGGGACCACCGACGAAGAACTGCGTATAGCCAGGCGCCGAGGAGAGGTTGTACGGCTTGAACGCGGTCAGGTAGCCGCCCACGTCGGCCGTGGGATCGGGCGGGTTGCCCGAGCCGAGGATGGCCACCGTCTCGCCCATACCGGGGTTGGTGATGGCGGTCGAGCCGTAGAGCGTGTGCAGGTCGCTCGGCGTCATCGCCGCCCCGGTGGCGTCGGGCCAGGCGAGGTGCGGCTTCCAACCGCCGGTGCCGCTGAGGCCGACCACGCCCTGCAAGACGCCGGCGAGCTCGGGGGCGACGTTGAGCGGGCCGGCGGCGGCGAAGAAGCGGCCGTTGGCGTCGGAGTAGTCGTGCAGCTCGACGGCGAACAGCGCCTCGACGGCGGCGGCGGTGCCGTGCGCGCTCACCGTGGTGCGGCCGGCGGCCGTGCGCGTGACGAGGACGCCGTGGGCGCGCAGCCAGGAGAGCACGCTGGCGTACTGCTGCACCGTCGGCGCGAAGCTGTCGGCGAAGTCGTCGGGCGCGAAGTTGAAGCTGCCGCTCGGGCGCTCGGCGACCAGCCGATGCAGCGCCGTGCGGTTGTGCAGCGACAGGCCGACGACGAAGTCGACCTGGGTGTCGGGCGCCATGCGACCGAGGTCGGTGGCGCTCTGCACGCGATCGGGCACGCGCGAATCGAGCGGGACGCCAGCCGAGCAGCCGACAGCCGCGCCAAGGAGAAACGGCAATAAGGTACGCAAGCTCATTGCCGAACGTTTTATCACGATCCTTCGCGCGAGTCGCCGTGGTCGCGCCGGCGATGTTACACTGCCGGCGGGTGCCGCCTACCGGATCCATCCTCGTCGTCGACGACGAGCGCTCGATGCGCGAGTTCCTGCGCATCGCGTTGTCGCGCGCCGGCCACGAGGTCACCGTCGTCGAGTCGCCCGCCGCCGCCGCAAAGTGCCCTGAGCGCCCGCGACTTCGACGTCGTCATCACCGACCTCAAGATGGCCGGCGGCAGCGGGCTCGACGTGCTCGACGGCGTCAAGGCGGCCGCGCCCGGACACGCAGGTCATCGTGGTCACCGCGTTCGCCACCGCCGAGACCGCGATCGCGGCGATGAAGCGCGGCGCCTACGACTACCTGACCAAGCCGTTCAAGGTCGACGAGATCGGCGTCGTCGTCGAGCGCGCGCTCGAGAAGCGCGCCCTGCTCCGCGAGAACCTCGAGCTGCGCGCCGAGCTGCAGGCGCGCTTCCGCCTCGACCGCCTGGTCGGCAAGTCGCCCGCCGATGCAGCGGGTCTTCGAGCTGCTGCGCCAGAGTCGCGCCCGGCCCGCACCTCGGTGCTCATCACCGGCGAGAGCGGCACCGGCAAGGAGCTGGTCGCGCGCGCGCTGCATCACCTGTCGCCGCGCGCCGAGCGGCCGTTCGTCGCGGTCAACTGCGGCGCCATCCCCGAGGCGCTGCTCGAGTCCGAGCTGTTCGGCCACGTCAAGGGCGCGTTCACCGGCGCGCACGCCGACAAGCCGGGCCTGTTCGCCGCCGCCGACGGCGGCACGCTGTTCCTCGACGAGATCGGCGAGCTCTCGCCGCCGATGCAGGTCAAGCTGCTGCGCGTCCTGCAGGAGCGCCGCGTCAAGCCGCGTCGGCGGCGTCGCCGAGAAGGAGGTCGACGTGCGCGTCGTCGCCGCGACCAACCGCGATCTCGAGGCCGAGGTCGAGCGCGGCGGCTTCCGGCGCGACCTCTTCTACCGCCTCAACGTCATCGAGCTGCACCTGCCGCCGCTGCGCGAGCGCCGCGAGGACATCCCGCTGCTCGTCGAGCACTTCGTCCGCAAGTACGCCGCCGAGCTCGGCCGCACGCTCACCGGCATCGAGCCCGGACGCGCTCGCCGCGCTGCGTCGACTACGACTTCCCCGGCAACGTGCGCGAGCTCGAGAACCTGATCGAGCGCGCCGTCACGCTCGAGCCCGGCGAGCGCATCACCCGCGCCTCGCTGCCCGAGCTGGCCAAGCGGACGCGCCCGGCCGCCGGCGTCGCCCCGCTCGATCGGCTTCCCGACGAGGGCGTCGACCTCGAGCGTCTCGTGGCCGACTACGAGCGCGAGCTCATCGGCAAGGCGCTCGAGCGCGCCCGCGGGGTGCGCAAGCGGCGGCCACGCTGCTCGGCATCTCGTTCCGCTCGCTGCGCTACCGCCTGGCGAAGCTCGGCTTCGACCCGCCCGGCGACGGCGACAGGGACGACGAGACCCCGACGTAGACCCACACCCCGGAGTGACGTTTTATGTCACCGCGACGGCATTTTTCGGCTCGAACGCATCCGAACTGGACAGCTCCTCTCGTAAGTGCTTAAAATCGTGGCCCGCGCAACGTGTGCAGTGGCGGCACGTAGCGTGCACAGGGAGGCCGCACGAATGGCTCGCAACGGCACCGACCGAGGCTTCACGCTCGTCGAGTTGATGATCGTCGTCGCGATCATCGCCGTGCTGGCGGCGGTCGCGGGCACCGCCTACCGCCGGTACATGGACTCGGGCCGCACCTCCGAGGCGATGGCGATGCTGGGCGAGATCCGCGCCAAGGAAGAGGCCTACCGCGCCGAGTTCAACGTCTACACCGGCTGGTCGGGCGGCAGCGAGACGGCGGCGAACTCGCTGCCCGCCGTCGACAACACGACCTGCTCCACGGGCGGCACCAAGGAGCCCTGCTACAAGGCGCTGCCGGCCGCCGTCACCGCCTACACCGGCTCGTGGGCCTTCTGGCTCGGCCTCGGCATCAACGCCAACAAGCGCGAGCTGCAGTGCGGCTACATCGTCAACTTCGGCGCCGGTACGACCACGACGCCGCAAACCGTCGCCGGCACGCTCGGCTCGCAGGTCATCGGCACCACGCAGACCGGCCCGTGGTGGTACGCGGTCGCCATCTGCGACAACGACGGCAATACGTCAGCGAACGCCACGTTTACGACTGGGTACAACACCACGGTGGTGTCGGCCCAGAACGAACACCAGTGACCGAAACCATTGGAGGAGGACACATGCTCAAACGGATCAGGAACGGCTTCACACTCATCGAGCTCATGATCGTCGTGGCCATCATCGGCATCTTGGCGGCAGTCGCCATCCCGGCCTTCATGAAGTACATCCGCCGCTCGAAGACGGTCGAGGCGACGATGAACGTGCGCAAGCTGTTCGACTCGTCGGTGGCGTACTTCGAAGGCGAGCACGCCGACAAGAGCGGCAACCAGCTGGCCAAGCAGTTCCCGACGACGGTCGGCCTGACCCCGCGCGGCGAGCTGCTGCGGCGGCGCCGGCGACAAGTGCACGCCGAACCCGACCAACTTCCAGGACACGGGCGGCACCTGGTCGGCGCTCAACTTCTCGGTCGACGATCCGTTCTACTTCCGCTACCAGTACAACTCGGCCGGCACCGACACCGGCGCCAACTTCCAGGCGTGGGCCTTCGGCGACCTCGACTGCGACTCGATCCTCTCGACCTACGAGCGCTCGGGCTCGGTCATGAGCGACCGCTCGGTGTCGGGCGGCTCGGGGCTGTACTCGAAGAACGAAATCGAATAACACTGAATCATGGTTAGCCAGAACGCCCGCCGTGGGATGACCGCGGCGGGCGTTTTGCTTTTGCTCGCCGCGCTCGTCTCGGCGCAGGACGCGGCCGAGCGGCGGCGCGCGCAGTTTCCCGCCGGCGAGGACGTGCTCTACCTGCCGCAGCCGTCGGCGCTGCACGCGCTGGCGCTCGGCCACGACGAGCTCGCCGCCGACCTGGTGTTCATCCGCGGGCTGGTCTACTTCGGCACGCAGCTGGAGGAGAAGGGCGAGTATCGCTGGCTCGAGAACTACCTCGACACCATCACCGACGCTCGATCCGCGCTGGAAGACGCCCTATCGCTGGGCCGGCGTGGCGACGATGTACAACGGCCGGCCGATCACCAACCGGGCGGTGATGATGTCGAACCACTTCCTCGAGCGCGGCGTGCACCAGTTCCCCGAACGACTGGGAGCTGCCGTTCATGCTCGGCTGCAACTACCTGTTCGAGCTCAAGACGAACGACGACGAAGCAGCACGACGAGTGGCGGCGAATCGGCGGCGAGTGGGTGCGCCACGCCGCCATCGTCGGCGGCGCGCCGTCGTGGGTGCCGCTGCTCGCCGCCACCATCATGCGGCAGGAGGGGCGGGACGAGGCGGCGGTGCGGCACCTCGAGGAGGTCTACGTCTCGACGCAGGACGAGAGGACGCGCGCGCAGGTGCGCAACCTGCTCGTATCGCTGCACGCCAAGATCGATCTGGCGCGCGAGGAGCGCGAGCGCAAAGCGTTCGAGGCGACCTGGCACGCGACGCTGCCGTACGTTCCGCCGGATCTGTTCGTGGCCATCGGCGCGCCGCGGCCGCTGCGCATGGACGTGGCGGCGCTCAGCCCGCTGGCCGGCGTCACCGACGAGAGCGCGCCGCCGCCTCGGCCGTGATGCGCGCGAGGATGGCGCGCCCCTCGGCCGAGTCCTTCTGCGCCAGCGATTGGCGGGCGGCGGCGGCGGCTTCGTCGTAGCGGCCGAGCCCCTCGAGCGCGAGCGCGATCTGCATCGACGTCGCCGGCCCGCCGCCGGACAGTGCGCTGCGCCGCGCGCAGGTGTACGAGCGCGTCGGCGTAGGCGTGCGCGCGCGAGCAGCGCGATGCCCAGGTTCGACTGCGCCAGCGCCGCGTCGGGCTCGACGTCGACGCGTGGCGCCAGAGCAGGAGCTCGCTGCGCCAGGCGCGCGCCTCGAGCGGCACCGCGACGGCGTAGACGAGGGCGAGCGCGCCGGCGGCGACGAAGCCGACGCGGCGCCAGCGTCCGGCGGCGGCCAGCGCCACGGCGACGGCGAGCACCACGCCCACCGACGGCACCAGGGCGAAGCGATCGGCGTAGTAGGCGAGCAGCGGCACGACGTGCAGGACGGGCAAGAGCGAGATCGCGTACCAGGCGGCGGCGAAGGTCAAGGTCGGGCGGCGCGCGCGCCACAGAAGGACGGCCACGGCGGCGATGCCGATCCAGGCCAGCGCCGCGCCTCCGCGCGACAGCGGCACCGCGGCGTAGGCGGCGGCGTGGCCGAGCGGCGCCAGGATCACCACCAGGTACTTCCACAGGTAGATGGGAACCGCGCGCAGCGCGATGCGCGCGGTCAGCGCGGTGATCGCGCCCTGCCCCACCGCGCCGATGACGTGCGTGCGCAGCCAGAGGAAACCGAGGGTGAGCGCGGCGTGCGCGGCGATGACGGCGACGGCGCGACGGCGCGCATCGGCGGCCAGGGTGCGCCAGGCGCAGGCGACGCCGGCGGCGAGCAGCGGCCCTTCGGTCACCGCCATCTCCTTGGCGCCCATCGCCAGCGCCGCGGTGACCAGCGACGCGGCGGCGGCGGCCAGGGCGAGCCGGCGCTGCGCGACCGCGCGCGCCGCGGCCACCAGCGCCAGGAGCTGCAGGACGAGCGACAGGTGGTCGCCGAGCGCGGAGGCGTACGCCACCGGCTCGACGTGCACGGGCAGAAGCGCCCACAGCGCGGTCGCCGCCAGCGCCGCCGCGCGATCGCCGGCGACCCGCAGGGCCAGTCCGGCGACGAGGGCGATGGCGACGGCGTAGAGCGCGAGGTTGACCACGCCGAACGGCAGCGGGCGGGCGCCGAACGCGGCCACGATGGCGGCAAAGGCGACGGTGCGCACGGGGCGGTACGACTGCCACGTGAAGTCGGCGCGCGAGGCGGTGGTGCGCCGATCGAAGAAGTAGTCGGCCAGCGGCGCACCGCGCGTGACCGCGTCGTTGTCGGTGATGTAGTAGGCGTCGTCGACGACGAACTCGTGGCCGAGGGTCGGGACGTAGAGAGCGATCGTCAGCGCGATGACGGCGGCGACGGCGGCAATGAACGCGCGCGGCGACAGAGCCCGAGTGTACTACGTCGCCGGCTCGTACAGCGGGCAGGTGGCGGAGATGACGGCGTGGGGTGCGGCGCCCTCGACGATGAAGCGCAGCTGCTGCGTACTGCCGGCGGGCGTGGCCCGCGGCGGGCAGCCTCCATCGTCGGCGAGATCCCAGCAAGGCAGGCGCCCCTCGGTGTCGCAGCGCGAAGTGTCGATGCCGTCGACGGTGACGGTGCAGCCGGGATCGAGGGCGTCGACGACAGCGCCGGGCAGGCAGCCGGCGCGCATGCGCGCACCCAGTCCGTCAACGAGCGCATCCATCGTGGGGCTGTAATCGCTGTCGCAGATTGAGGCGGTAATGGCGCCCGGGCTCGCCGAGAGGACTGCGTCGAGGCGGACCCCCGGGTCGCCGAAGAAGAGCGGATTGTTCGACGAGACGCATGAGTGGTCGAGAATCGGGCAGGACGGCGTGTTGACCTGATCGGCGCAGGGAGAGGTGACGCTCACAGCGACCGGCGCAGGGGGGGCGAAGATGCCGACCAGCAGCACGTCGACGGCGCTCTGCTTGATGCCGCCGGAAGCGAACAGGCTCGCGTAACGCGAAACGTCGAAGAGCGGCCCACCGACGACAGGAGCGCAGTTGCTCGTCGGCGGCAAGTCGCCGCCCGTGAGCGGCTTGCCGTCGCAGGCGATGCCCCACTGGGTGCAGCGAAACGAGTGCAGCGTCCCATAGGTGGCGACACCGTTCGACGAGGGATCGAAGAGCGGCGAGTCGGGCGGCGCCGAGCAGTCGTCCTCGTCGGTGAGCCAGACCACGACGAGGAGCGCATCGTCGCGGAGAAAGCCCGGGTTCACCGACGGGGAGGTGAGCGCGCGATAGACCGACTCGAGCGGCGCCTCGAAGCCACAGCCCCCGGTCCCCACCGCCGAGATGCAGTTGAACGCGGTGGCGAGGTCGAGTGTCCCGACGTTGCTCGTGCCCGTCGACGAGTCGTAGTCGATGAAGGCGTCGGGCAGCGACAGGCCGCTGCACGCCGCGGGCGCACCTGTTGCGTCTGGGTTCGGCGTGGCGCGCAGCTTGCCGGCGTCGCCGTCCGGGTGGCACTGCCCCTGGTTGAGCGTGAATGGGCCGGCGCCCATGTCGCTGTCGACCACGCCGATGTGGAACGACGCCGGCACTCCGGCGGTGGCGAGATCTTCGATGCGCGAGAGGAGCTCGGGGAAGGCCTGGCGCAAGGCCGCTAGTTTCGGCGAGGTCCCCGGTGAGTTGTCGAACATGAAGAGGATGTCGACCTTGTCGCGATGCGCCAGGTTGAGGGTCTCGTCGACGACCGAGAGGTTCGGCTGGCCGATGGTGCGGCGGGCGGTGCAGCCGGCGGCGACGCTGACAAAGAGGACGAGCGGAAGCGCGCGCCTCGGCACTACTGCACTGGCGTGGCCGGATCGGTCACGGCGCGCTCGACCGACGGCAGGAACAGGCTGTTGGGGTGGCGGCGCACGAACTCCGCGGCGTGGCGGCGGGCGGCGGCGTGATCGCCGGCGAGCCACAGCGCGCCGACGCGCATGGCGTCGCGCTCCTCGGTCAGCTGCCCGTGCGCGAAGCGGCGCGCGTGATCGTCGAGGATGGCGAGCGCGCGCGCGGCGTCGGCCGCCTGCATGGCGGCGCGCGCATCGGCGAGCAGCGCCCGCTCGGCGGCGAGATCGGTGTGACGGGGCGCGCGGTGCGTCTCACTGCGGGACGGAGGCGCTCCGGTCGATGCGGGCTCGACCGCGGACAGCGAGGTCCCCGGCGCCGCGAGTAGGCTCGGCGCCGGCGCCGGCGGACTCGGTGTCGGGAGCGCCGACAGGCTCGGCGCCAGCGCCGGCAGCGCCGGTTGCGGCGCGACCCGCGGCGTCGCCACCGGCGCGGCGTGCGCAGCGGTGTGCCGATGCACCAGCACCACCGTGGTCACCACGGCGCCGGCGCCGATGCCACCGACCAGCGCCGCCACCAGCAGCTTGGCGGCCAGCGACTTGCCGACCAGCGCCCTCGGCAGCACCGTCTGCGCGCCCGACGTCGCGGCCGCCGATGCGCCGGCGGCGGCCAGCGTCACCCCGAGCGTGCGCCCGAGGCGCCCGGCCACCCGCTCGCGCGCACCGGCGTCGGGGCCAGCGGCATCCCTCTCGGCAGCGAGCAGCGACTGCAGCTCGGGCGTCAAGCGATCATCCTCGCCGTTCATGCTCGGCTCCCTTGTACGCGCTGGACCGCCGCAGCGAAGTCGGCGCGCGCCAGGCGCAAGCGTGAGTACGCGGTGTTGACCGGGATGCCGAGCGCGGCGGCGATATCGGGCATCACGTGCCCATCGATCTCGTGCATGACGAACACGGCGCGCCGGTCGAGATCGAGGCCGTCGAGCGCGAGCGCCACCAGCCGCTGCCGCTCGCGCCGCAGCATCACCTCGTCGGCGCGCGGCGCCGGGCAGGTGGGCTCGCGCGTCGTGCCCGGGATCTCGCGGCGGTAGCGCGCCGAGCGGCGATAGTCACTGGCGACGCGAAAGGAAATACCGAACAGCCAGGGGCGGATCGGTCGCCGCGTGTCGTAGGCCCCGAAATTGCGAAAGACCACCACGAAGACATCGTGGCACAGGTCCTCGAGGTCGCGCTCCTGCACGCCCAGGCGGCGCAGCGCGTTCCACACGTAGCCGAATTCGGCGGCATAGATCGCCGGGAACTCGGCGGCCGCGAGCGGCGTGGCCATGGCGACCGGTTCGCTCACCTCATGATATTGGGCACAGCCCGCCAGATCCGTCACGCTCATCGGGTCGAGAGCGCCACGCCGAAGCTGTTGGAGATGGCCGCCGAGCGATAAACCCTTTGCGGACGCTCAGTTCCGACGTAGAGCTCGGTCCGCGTCAGCGGCGCAAGAACGTCCACACGAAACAGGACTGCCAGCGATTCGCTCACCGGCAGATCGAGCTCGACCCGCGCCCCGAGGGCCGCGTAGGGGACCCACGACGAGCGCGACAAGAGGTAGCCCGAGCCCGCCACCTCCTGGCCGCCGCCGCCGGCGAGCAGGCAGAAGGCGATCGTGCGGTGGGCCACGCAGGGCACGAGGAACGCCGCCATCGTCGAGGCGCTGACCCCTCCGCCGTCGACCTCGGCGGAGCCGGGCAGGTCGCCGCGCAGCTCGATCGCCGCCGACCAGCGACGGACGGAGAAGCCGACCCGGCCCATGAAGCCGACCGTGGGGCCGGGCGCGGCGCCGACGCTGCCCTGCACGCCGAAGGCGACGCGCAGCCGCACCTCGTCGGACAGGCGGTGGCGCCGCGGCGGCAGCGCGACGACCAGCGACGGCGGCGGCACGATCGCCGGCGGCTTCGCCGACGGCGCGGTCGCGGTCGCCGGCGTCGGGGGCGGCGGCGGCGCGCCGGCACGCAACGGATCGATGGCGACGGCGATCGCCAGCGCCAGCGCGCGCAAGAGCACAGCGCAGCTGGGCGCCTCGAGCTCGCGGGCGCCGAGCCGCCTGCCGTCGGTGGCGCGCATCTCGACGCGCCCGCGGACGCCGTCACGCTCGCCGCGGATGGCGACGACGATGCGGGGCGAGCTGCCATCGTCGACGGGATCCCACGGATCGTAGCCGAGCTCGCCCGTGACCGACGCGCGCAGCGCCTCCTCCGTCGGACAGCCGGCGCCGTCGGGCGGCTGGTAGCTGAGCGCGAAGCTCGGCTCGGACGTGGCGCGCGCCGTCGACGACGCGACAAGGAGCAGGCACGCGCAAGCGGCGGCGAGGCGCATCCGAGCTAGTTAGTCTGAATCGCCGCCCTGCGGACGCAAGTCCTTGATGACCGTCTCCGTCTCCCCCGACTTGATCTCGACGGAGAACGTCTCTTTGATGTTGAACTGCGCGTTGGTCAGCGTGATGCGGTGCGAGCCCGCGCCGAGCTTCAGGTGCGTCTGCGGCGTGTGCAGCCCGGTCTCCTTGCCGTCGACCACGATGTTGGTCCACGGCTTCGATCCGAGGCGCAGCCAACCGTCGCCGCCCGACGACGGCGCCGACGACTTCTCGGCCGGCTTCGGCTCGGGCGTCCTGTCGGCCGCCGCCACCTTCTTCGGCGCCGGCTTATCCTCGTCGGGCAGCGTCAGATCCGGCTGCTTCGACCGCTTCGGCTCCGTCGCGGCCGCCGCCTTCGGCTTCTCCCGCGGCGGCTCCGAATCCTTCGCCTTCGCCGCCACCGACGGCGCCGGAGCTTTGCCCGGCGTCTTCGCCACCACGGCGACGACCGGCGGCGTCTTGTCCGGCGCCTTGGCCGCGACCTTGGCGCCCTTGTCCGGCGTCTTCGCCGCCGCGCCGCCGATGGTCGCGCGCACGTCGAGCATCTTGCCCGCCTCGATCGTGACCTCCTGCTGCCACGACCCCGTCGCGGTCTTGAGCTCGATCTTGTGCTTGCCCGCCATCACCGACTGCACCTTGAGCGGCGTCACGCCCTCGAGGGCACGCCCGTCGAGCAGCGCCTGCGCGCCCGCGGGATCGGAGACGAGCGTGAAGCCGGTGCCCGACGCCAGCGGCTCGAGCGTGATGCGCCGGCGCGTGGTGTCGCCCGGCTTGACCTCCACCTGCTCGTTCCACGGCACGTAGCCTTCGCGCTGCACCGTCAGGACATACGAGCCCGGCTCGAGCTTGAGCGTCGCCGGAGTCCCGTCGACGGCCTGGCGCTTGTTGTCGAGGAGGACCTGCACGTTCGTCGCCGGGTCGGACGCGATGAACAGCGTCCCCGGCCGCGAGTTGTAGTAGACCACGCCGCCCGCCACGGCGACACACAACGCCGCCGCCGCCACGCCGCCGCCGACCAACAGCCCGATCGGCCGTACGCGCCGGCGCGGCGCCAGCGCCGGCGTCTCCGTCGGCGCCACGGACACCGGCTGAAGCGCCCCCGGCGCGTCGGGCAGCACGTAGTCGAACGGGTTGCGCCGGCGCGACCCGGCGCCGTTGCGCGGCGCCTCGGGCGTCTCGACGACCTTGAGGCCGACGATGGGTGCCGCGTCGTTCGACGGCGCCGTCGGCAGCTTCTGCGCGATCGAGTGGTGCGGCACCGGCGCGCCATCGGGGTTGAGATCGAGCTTCGACAGATCGGGCTTGTCGTCGACGACGTCGTCGGCCGCGTCGGGGGCGGCGCCGTCGTAGATGTTGGTGGCCAGCTCTTCGTCGTCCCAGGCGAGCTCGCCGGACGCGTGCGTGCCGTTGCGCCCCGACGGCGGCGCCGGCGCCGGCGACGGCGGCGCGGCCACGACCGCGTGCTGCCCGGAGTTGCGCACCGGCACCGGCGGCGGCGGCGGCACCACCGACATCGGCCCCGAGTTGCGCCGCCCCCGCTCGGGCGCGCTGCCCACGCCCGGCATCGGCTGCTGCGTCATCGGCGCCACCGGCGGCACCGGCATGTGCCGATACTGCTCGAGCTTGGCGGTCTCCTCCTCGATCTCGTTGGCGAAGGTCTTCTTCATCCACGCCGCCAGATCCTTGCGCGAGTAGAACTCGCCGGCGGTGTAGACGAACGCCTGCAGGTCGTCGTGCAGATCGATCGCGTTCTGGTAGCGATCCTCGACGTCCTTGGCCAGCGCCTTCAGGACGATGCGCTCGAGCTCGTCGGGGATGCTGCCGGTTGTAGGTCGACGGCGGCAGGATCTCGACGTTGCGCACCTTCTCCAGCGTCGAGAAGTCGCTCTCGCCGACGAACAGCCGCTCGCCGGTGAGCAGCTCGTAGAGCACGATGCCGACGCGCGAAGATGTCGCTGCGGCGGTCGATCGGCAGGCCGCGCACCTGCTCGGGCGACATGTAGCCGAACTTGCCCTTGAGGATGCCGGCCTGGGTCTTCGACGCCTTGCCCGCCGCCTTGGCGATGCCGAAGTCGATGAGCTTGACCTCGCCCTCGTAGCGAGACGAGCACGTTCTGCGGCGAGACGTCGCGGTGCACGAGGTGCAGCTCGCGGCCCTGCGCGTCGCGCTTGTTGTGCGCGTAGTCGAGGCCCTCGCAGACCTTCATCATGACGAAGCAGGCCTGCGCGATCGGCATCGGCTCGCCGCTGCTGCGGCAGCGATCGAAGATCGCCGCGCAGGTCGCGGCCGTGGACGTACTCGAGCGCGATGAAGTAGCTGTCGTCGACCTTGCCGAGGTCGAAGATCTGGGCGATGTTCGCGTGGTTGCAGCTGCACCGCGATCTTCGCCTCGTCGATGAACATCGTGATGAACTCTTCGTCCTCGGCGATGTTCGGCAGGATGCGCTTGACCGCGACCAGGCGCTCGAAGCCCTCGACGCCGAAGGCCTTCGCCTTGAAAACCTCGGCCATGCCGCCGACGTTGATGCGCTCGAGGAGGTAGTACTTGCCGAACGGGATCGGCTTCTTCAACCCAACCCTCGCCTACAACTTTGGCTACGTTCTGTAGCATACTCCGAGAGCAAGCGCTCGTCGAAGTAGGCATTTTGGAGGCTTTTTTTCATGTCCGATGACGAGTTGGTGGAGGTGTTTCGCGCGGTGGACGCGATGGGCGCCCAGGCGGCCATCGATGAGGTCCTGGAGCCGCTCGGGATCGACGCGTACGTGCACGATCGCATGTCGCACGCGCTGCCGGCGCCGGCGTCGATGCCGGGCGCCTACTTCGTCGCGGTGCCGCTCGGCCGCGTCGCCGAGGCGGCGGCGGCGCTGCGCGAGGCGGTGACGGACGGCGCCATCGACGGCGAAGTCACGGCGGCCCTGGTGGCCTGACGTTAAGCCCGCACCGCCCATGATCCCGCGGCTGCAGTCGTTCGAATTCAACGATCAGCGCTGGCTGCCCGAGGTGCTGCGGCGGGCGGAGACCGACTACCTGGCGTTCGTGGTGGCCAAGGCCGGCGTCTTCACGCCGCTGGCGCCGCAGCTGGCGGCGCTGGTCGACGCCTCGGGCCAGGACCAGATCGTCGACCTCTGTGCCGGCGGCGGCGGTCCCTATCCCGAGCTCTTGCGCGCCGTCGACGGCCTGCGCGGCCGTCGCACCGAGCTGGTGCTCACCGACCTGCATCCCAACCCGGCCCTGGCCACGCGCGTCGCCGGCGGCCAGGTCTCGGCGCGGCTCGTGCCGCAGCCGGTCGACGCGCGCGCGGTGCCGGCGACGCTTTTGGGCACGCGCACGCTCTTCGACGGGCTGCACCACTTCCGCCCCGCCGACGCCCGGGCGCTGTTGGCCGACGCGGCGCGGGCGCGGGCGCCGATCCTCGTCGCCGAGGCGAGCGAGCGCACGGTGCCGGTGGTGGTCGCCTCGATCTTGATCCCCCTGTTCGTGCTGCTGGTGATGCCGTTTTTGCGGCCGGCCCGGGTGGGGGCGCTGCTCTTGACCTACTTGATCCCGATCCTGCCCCTCGTGATCCTGTGGGACGGACTGATCTCGTGCCTGCGCACCTATCGCGTCGAGGAGCTGCGCGCGCTCGTCGCCGGCCTCGAGGACAGCTACGCCTGGGAGGCGGGCACGATCAAGAAGGCCGGCCGCGCCGTCACGTTCCTGGTGGGACGCCCGCTGCCGCCGCCCGCCGGCTGAGCGCTACAGCGAGCGCTTGTCGACGATGTAGCCGTTGGGCGTGACGTAGATGTCGTAGACGGCGCGACGGTCGGGGAGCTGCGAGACCGCCTGGCCATGCGCGCCGTCGACGATCCACCTCATCGGCGCCTTGTCGGCGCCGCGGTACAGGCCCAGCCACGCGGTCGACGGCGGCGCCCGATCGAACGCGGTGGCCTTGTGCGCGTTGGCGTCGGCGGCGGCGTTCCAGCGCCCCTCGACGCGCGAGAGGCGGAACACCGGCTGCACGCCGAGCGCGGTCATGAACGGGCGGAAGCGCAGGATGTCGCCGCCGACCTGCCACTCGTCACCGTCGACGTCGTAGATCTCGGTGGCGCCGCGCGCGCCGTCGCCGTCGATGGGCACGAGATAGACACGCAGCTTGTGCGGCCCGAGCTCGATGCACTGCAGCTCGGCGACGTGCGTCTTGTGCGTGAACGCCCGCCAGCCCTGCAGCATCACCACCAGCGACAGCGCGCTGATGCCGACCGCGACGCCGACGATGCTGGCGACGAGCGCCATCACGTAGCGGCTGGCGCTGACCGGCGGCTGCGGGCGCGAGCCGAGCCGGCGGCCGGCGCGCTTGACCATCCACCACAGCGGCCACAGGCCCACGAGGACGCCGCCGGCGCCAATGACGAGGAGCGGCCACAGGCGCGCGTCGTCCATCAACCTATTGTACCATTGCGAGCATGCGGCTGCCCTGGCTGCTCGCCATCCTCCTGGCCGTCGTCTGCGCGACGCTGCTCATCCACATCGGCGACCAGCGCCGCCGCGACCGCGACAACCTGGCGCGCGCGCGCGACGAATCGGCGGAGTTCCGCGGCGCCTACTTCAAGGAGCAAGCGACGCTCGCCGACGTCGACAAGGAGCGGGCGGCGCAGGCGACCACGTTGCAGCAGCTCGCCACGCACGTGGCCGAGAAGGCGGCGGCCGATCTCGACCAGCAGAAGCTGATGGACGATCTGCGCCAGAAGCTCGACGCCAAGGAGGGCGACGTCTCGGCCGGCGGCGGCATCGTCACCGTGCACCTGGAGAGCGAGATCCTGTTTCCCTCGGGCGAGGCGGAGCTGTCCAAGCGCGGCAAGGAGGTGCTGGCGCGCGTCGGCGACGTCTTGAAGCCGCTCCAGAACAAGCAGATCCTCGTCGGTGGGCACACCGACGACGAGCCCATCCACACGGCGCGCTTTCCCTCTAACTGGGAGCTGTCGACGGCGCGCGCGGTCAACGTCGTGCACTTCCTCGCCGACACCGTCGGCGTCGAGCCGGCGAAGCTGACCGCGGCCGGCTACTCGCAGTACCACCCGCGGGGCAGCGAGCGGGCCCTGAACCGGCGCATCGAGATCCTGCTCATCCCGTCGGTGGCGTCGCCGACACCGCCGCCAAGCGGCGGGAAATGAAGCGGCGCTCGGCCTCGTTCTCGGCGCGCGCCAGCGCCGCCCGATAGGCCTGGGCCGCCTCGGCCAGCCGGCCCAGGCGGCGCAACAGATCGGCGCGCGCCGCGTGGAACAGGTGGTAGCCGTCGAGCGCCTCGCCCAGCGCCTCGACGAGCTCCAGGCCGCTTTTTGGACCTTCGACCTCGGCGACGGCGACGGCGCGGTTGAGCGCGATCACCGGCGAAGGATGCAGCGACCAGAGCGCTCCGTAGAGCCCGACGATCTGCGGCCAGTCGGTATCGGCGGCGCGCGCCGCCTCGGCGTGCACGGCCGCGATCGCCGCCTGCAGCGCGTACGGCCCGGGGCGCCCCCGCCGCAGCGCCGCGCGCAACAGCGCCAGCCCTTCGTCGATCTCGGCGCGATCCCAACGCGTGCGATCCTGCTCGGCGAGCAGCACCAGATCGCCGGCCCCGTCCACACGCGCCTCGCGCCGCGCGTCGGTGAGCAGCATCAGCGCCAGAAGGCCGTCGACCTCCACCACCGGCGCCGGCAGCAGCGCGCGGATGAGCCGCACCAGGCGCAGCGCCTCGGCGCACAGCTCGCGCCGCACCAGAGCGTCGCCCTTGGCCGCCGCGTAGCCTTCGTTGAAGACGAGGTAGACGACCGCCAGCACCGCCTCCAGCCGCTCGGGCAGGTCGGCCGGCGCCGGCACGCGGTACGGGATCGCCGCCTCGCGAATCTTGCCCTTGGCGCGCACCAGGCGCTGCGCCATCGTCGTCGCCGGGACGAGGAAGGCGCGCGCGATCTCCTCGGTCGACAGGGCGCACAGCGTGCGCAGCGTCAGCGCCACCTGCGCCTCCTGGGCGAGCGCCGGATGGCAGCAGGTGAAGATGAGGCGCAACCTCTCGTCCCCCACGCCGGGCACGGAATCCTCCTCGGCCGCGTCGTCGAGCGACGCGCCGCCCTCGGCCTCCAGATCGGCGGCCAGCTGCGCCGCCTTGTCGGCGAAGCGCGCGCGCCGGCGCATGCGGTCGATCGCCCTGTGCCGCGCCGTCTGCACGATCCACGCGCGCGGATTGCGCGGCGGCGCGTGCCCCCACTGCTCGACGGCGAGCGCGAACGCCTCCTGCGCCGCCTCCTCCGCCACGTCGAAGTCACCGACGAGGCGGATCAGCGTCGCCAGGATGCGCCCCCACTCCTGCCGGTACAGGCGATCGACCGCCTGGGCGATCATCGATCAGTCGAACTTCATGATCGGCCGCACCTCGATCGAGCCGTAGCGCGCCGCCGGGATCTTGCCGGCGATGGTGATCGCCTCGTCGAGATCTTTGGCTTCGACGAGGTAGTAGCCGCCCAGCTGCTCCTTGGTCTCGGCGAACGGCCCGTCGGTGGTGACGCGCTTGCCGTCGCGCACGCGCACGGTGGTGGCGGCGCGGGTCGGCTGGAGCGCGTGGCCGCCCTGGATCGCCTTGGCGAACTCCTGGCCGAATACGCCGTACTCCTTCATCTCGTTGTCGTCGTAGCCCTGCGCCCAGCGCTTCTCGTTGTCGTAGATCAAGAGCAAGTACGTCATGGGGTCCCTCCTGCCTTGTAGTCGAACGGGCCCGTGGCAGATCGACAGCGCGACAAAAGATTTTTTGGACGCGCGAGATGATACAATGATTCCAAGCGCATGCGTCTTTACAGCTTGATCCTGATGCTGTGTGTGGCGGGCTGCAAGAGCTCCTCGACGGGAAATCATGACGGCGGGGGGGGCGGCGGCGGCGGCGGGACGATCTCGGGCGCGATCATGGCGGTCGCCACCTGCCAGGACGCGATCGTCGGCCTGCGCATCACCTGCGACGGCTCGCAGTCTTCGGATGCGATGGGCCGCTCGCTGTCGTTCGCGTGGGCGGTGACGATGACTCCGGGCGCGCCCGATCCCTCGACCGGATCGGGGCCGAGCTTCTCCTTCTCGCCCGCGACCGCCGGCACCTACGAGGTCACGCTCACCGTCTCGGTCGCCGGCGGCGACAGCAACTTCGCCAAGGCGGGCGCCGCGGCGACGGCGATCCCGCTGTTCTACCGCCAGTCGACGCTGACCGCGGCCAACGACAGCTTCGTCCTCGGCGTCGTCGGCTCCGACGGCGCCGGCGCGCACGACTTGAGCTGCCCGGTGATGATCACCGATGCCTCGGGCAACGGTGACGCCGGCGCGGCCAACCGCGGCACCTACGGCGACACCCCGGGCGCGTTCGGCACTCGCGTCCTGTACGTGCCCGATCAGGCGGCGCGCGTGGTCTTCGAGAACGTCACCGCCACCGAGCACCAGCTCCTCGTCACCGACGAGGACGGCGACTGCAGCTCGCGCCCGCCGGTGCGCCTCGACGCCACGCCGGCGGCGCAGCACCTGGTGCCCCGCTTCTCGCCGTCGGGCGCGCGGGTCGCCTGGATCGACAGCGGCAACCCCGGGCTGCTGTTCACCGCCGCCAGCGCCGACGGCTCGGCACTCCACACCGTGCGCACGGTGGCGAAGCTGAAGACGGCGCCGCCGCAGTGGATCGACGAGACCCACCTGGCGTGGCTCGAGGACGCGTCGACCACCTCGACGCCGCACTTGCAGATCGTCTCGGCGGCAGACGCCGATGGTGCCGGCGACGGCGCCGGTCGCAGCGTCGTCGTCGACTGCGACCCGACGGCCGACGCCAGCGCGATGCAGGTGATCAACCAGTTCGAGAACGTCGGCGGGGCCTGGATCGCCTCCGGCGGCATCAAGAGCCGCACCGCCAACCCGCCCGGCGCCACCATCCTCTATCGTCTCGCCGGCAGCAGCTGCTCCACGACGACGGCCACCGTGCTCGCCGACGAGCCGGCCGGCAGCTTCGCCTGGGACTTCGCCGTCTCGCCCGACGGCGCGACGCTGGCCATCGCCGCCTCCGAGGCGCCGGGCTCGGGCGCGCACGATCTGTTCCTCGTGCCCGTCGACGGCAGCGTGCCGCCGTCGCGCTTCATCGGCTCCTCGCCCGGCCTCGACGACATCGGGCCCACCTGGGTCGCCGACGGCAAGCAGATCACCTGGACCCAGACGTCGACCAACGGCACGGCCACGGGCGGCGGGCTGATGATCGCCAACCGCGACGGCAGCAACGTGCGCTCGGTGCTGCCGCAAGGCGGCTCGTCGACGGCGAAGGTGTTCGTGGTGGCGCCGACCAATCGCGGGCTCGACTGCAGCGCCGCCGGCGGCGGCAGCGCGGCGGGCGAGGCGCTCCTGCTCCTCGGCCTGATCGCGATCTTCCGTCGCCGCCGCCGCGCATGAGCGGGCCGGGCCAGGCGCGCACGCTCTCGCGCTGCCGCTGGGTCAGCGACGATCCGCTCTATCTCGACTACCACGATCGCGAGTGGGGCGTGCCCGAGTGGGACGACCGGGCGCTGTGGGAGAAGCTGATCCTCGACGGCTTCCAGGCCGGGCTGTCGTGGATCACCATCCTGCGCAAGCGCGAGAGCTTCCGGCGCGCCTTTGTCGGCTTCGATCCGCAGGCGATCGCGCGCTTCGGCGCGCGCGACGTCACGCGCCTCATGGCCGACGCCGGCATCGTGCGCAACCGGGCCAAGATCGAAGCCACCATCGGCAACGCGCGCGCCTATTTGGCGCTGCAGGAAGGCAGCGGCTTCGCCCGCTTCGCGTGGGCGTTCGTGGGCGGAAAGCCGCGCCAGAACCGGCTGGGGCCGCGCTCCCGGATCCCCGCCGCCACCGACGAGAGCCGGGCGCTGTCGAAGGCGCTGTCGCAGCACGGCTTCCGCTTCGTCGGGCCGACCATCGTCTACGCGTGGATGCAGGCGTGCGGCCTGGTCAACGACCACCTCACGAGCTGCTTCCGCTACGACCAGGTCAGCCGCACCTCGAGCGCGTCGCCCTCGACGCGGTGAACCTGATCGACGCGCTTGACCCGGGTCAAGCTGGCGGCGTGGCGCAGGCTCTCGGCCATCACCAGGCGCGCGATCGGCCGCGACACGTAGGGGTGCCGGCGCAGCTTGATGAGGACCACCTGCCCCGACGGCTCGGCGCTGATCTCGCCGTGCGTGTGCTCGTCGTGCCACAGCTCGGCGGCGCGCGTGCACAGCGTCGCCGGGGTCACCAGGTTGACCAGCAGGCGCCGCACGCGCCCGAAGCCGGCGTCGACGACCCGATTGATGTAGCGGCGGAGCTCTTCGTCGCTGCCGCGCGCCGGCCCGGCGAACACCGCCTCCTGCCACGCCATGACGAAGCGCTCCGGCAGCCAGCGCTCGGTGATCAGCGCCGAGTCGATGAGCGCGCCGCGCACGTCGGGCGGCAGCTGCTCCGCGATCTCCCGCAGCCCCTCGTCGCCGTACATCTCGACCGCCGCCGCCCGCGAGGCCACGAACACCCGCTGCGCGGCACAAGGCTCAGCGCCCTCCACCACCCGACCCATCCGCTCATCATAAACCCAAAGCGGAGCTCCCACTGAACCGTCGGCGGAGGTACGCCCGAAAGCGGAGATATTCGCGGCCCGCGCGGATGTTTGAGCCCGGGCCGCGAATATCGGAGCGCCCGCGAAGATCGGAGTGCCCTGCTACTCCACCCACACCTTGATCATCTTGTCGCCCGCCTGGATCTTGTCGATCACCTCGTCGCCCGAGATGACCTGCCCGAACACCGTGTGCTTCTTGTCCAGGTGCGGCTGCGGCGCGTGGCAGATGAAGAACTGCGAGCCGCCGGTGCCCGGCCCGGCGTGCGCCATCGACAGCGATCCGCGCTTGTGCACCTGCTTTCTGCCCGACAGCTCGTCCTTGATCTTGAAGCCCGGGCCGCCGGTGCCCCAGCGCGCCTTCATGTCGTCGTGGCGGGTGAACGGATCGCCGCCCTGGATGACGAAGTTCGACACCACGCGGTGAAAGCGCAGCCCGTCGAAGTAGGGCTTACCCTTGTGCTTCTCGTTCGTCTTCGGGTCGGTCCACTCCTTCTCCCCCGTCGCCAGCCCGACGAAGTTCGCCACCGTCTCCGGCGCGTCGTCGTCGTACAGCTCCGCTACCATCTCTCCCTTGTCCGTCTCGAAGTGGATCTTCTTCATGGCGTCTCCTTGATTACGAGGTCAGCGCTTCGGTCGGCTCGAGGCGTGCGGCTGCGCGGGCGGGCCAGAACGCGCCGAGCATGCAGGCCAAGATGGAGCATCCTAGCGCGCCCGCAAGCAGCATCCAACCGAACGCGAAGTAGCTGTCGGGCTTGAACGGAAAATCGGGCACCCAGCGCTCCGAGGCGGCGTCGATGGCGAGCGCGAGCGCCCGTGCCACCACCACGCCGACCACGCCGCCGCACAGCCCGATGCACGCCGCCTCGGCCAGCACCAGCGTGCGCACGTCGCGTGACGAGGCGCCCACCGATCGCATGACACCGAGCTCGCGCCGCCGCTCGGCGACGGTGCGGAAGAACGAGTGGGCGATGTTGATCGCCGCTATCGACACCATGGCGAACGAGACCAGCGCGAACAGCAGCGTCACCAGCGTGATGGCCAGGCCGGCGCGCTCGGCGCCCGAGTCGGCGATGTCGTAGCCGGCGGCGCGGATGGCGGCGGTCAGGCTGGTGACGTCGGCGCCGTCCTTGGCCTCCAGGACCAGCGACGACAACGGCGGAGCCCCTGGCGCGTACTGCGCGTTCCACGCCTGCACGTAGCCGAGCGGCAGCGTCAGGGCGAGCTGCGCGGCGTGCGGCGAGATGCCGACCAGCATGACCTTGCGCTGGTGCGGCGCCACGCCGCTCTTGGAGGCGCCGATGAACGAGCGGCCGAGCTCGATGTTGAAGACGATGCCGCGCAGGCGCCCGGCGAGGAACTTGCCCACCTTGGGCAGGCCGGTCTGCGCGGCCAGGGTGCTGTTGTACAGCTCGACGATGAACGGCGAGATCACCGCCGGCACCGGCGGCTCGCAGGCGTGCGTGTCCCACGGGCAGTACTCGCCGGGCGCCTTGCAATCGGCGTCGGCGTTGCACGGCGCGTGCGAGCCCAGCTGGTCGGCGAACGCCTCCGGGCCGAGCGACTCGCCGGCCATCGCGTGCGGGTCGACGCCCTCGGCGACCAGCTCGGTGTAGAAGTTCTTGCCCAGGATCTCCGCCCCGCCCCAGGCGCGCGCGGGGAACGCCAGCTTGGCGCGGCGATGGGCCGCGCGCACCTCGGGGCGCGCGGCGAGCGCCCGCGCCGCCTCCTCGGTCAGCGGCTTGGGGCCCGACAGCGACGAGAACATGCCGAGCGGCCCCTCGAGCGAGGACTTCGACGGCACCACCTCGATCTGTCCCACGGGGAAGACCTGTCCGAGCACGACGTGGCGCACCCCGGCCGAGAGCGCGAGAAAGAAGGTGAGCGAAGCGATGCCGACCGAGATGCCGAACACCGACAGCGCGAAGGAGCGGCGCGACCGCGACAGATTCTGCCGCACCAGGGCGACGAGCGCGCGCGTGGTCATCGTTGCCCCCGGCCGCTCATGACTTCAAGGCGCCGTCCTCGAGGCGCAGCACGCGCGAGGCCACCGACGAGACGCGCTCCTCGTGCGTGACGATGACCAGCGTCAGCCCCTCGCGGTTGAGCGCGCGGAACAGCTCGATGATCTGCGCGCCGGTGTCGGAGTCGAGGTTCCCGGTCGGCTCGTCGCACAAAAGCAGCTTGGGGGTGTGGAAGAGCGCGCGGGCGATGGCCACGCGCTGCTTCTGCCCGCCGGAGAGCGCGCTCGGCCGCGACTCGGCCTTGTCGGCGATGCCGACCCGGGCCAGCGCGTCGACGGCGCGGGCATCGGCGCCGGTGCTGTCGCGGTCGGTGAAGTAGGACGGCAGCTTGACGTTCTCGCGCGCGGTCAGGTGGTCGAGCAGGTTGAACGCCTGGAAGACGAAGCCGACCTCACGGTTGCGGAAGCGCGCCAGCCGCCGATCGTCGAGCGCGTGCAGATCGTGTCCGAGCACGCTGGCGCGACCCGCGTAGCGGCGATCGAGGCCGCCCATGATGTGCAGCAGCGTCGACTTGCCCGAGCCCGAGCGGCCGACGAGCGAGAGCAGCTCGCCCGGCTCGACCGACAGCGAGACGTCGCGCAGGACCGGCTGCGCGCCGTAGCTCTTGGCGACGGACTCGAGGCGGATCACGCGGGCCTTATAGCACGCGCGACGTAGAGGTCGGCGACGTAGTGTTTGACGATGCGGCCGGAGAAGCTGGCGTCGATGAGGGCGGCGATGCCGTCGAGGAGCTGGGCGCGCAGCTGGTCGGGCAGGCGCAGGTGATCGGAGTAGGTGCCGAGCAGGCGCGCGTAGCCCCGGGCGTCGTACTCGGCGCGCCACGGGTAGTGGCGGCGCGCGACGTCGCCGAAGCGGCCGCTGCCGACGATCGCCGGCGTGCGGTCGGGCAGCGACGGGGCGGGCTGGAGGCGATGGCGCGCCATGCCGGCGCGCGCGTAGAGCTCCTGCGTGGCGTCGAAGAAGCCGACGTCGTCGTCGCCGCGCACGTGCTCGTTCCAGAACAGCGCCAGCGCGCCGCCGGCGACGAGGAGCTGGTGGGCGCGGGCATAGCCGGCGAGGGGATCGATCCAGTGCCACGCGGTGGCCGACACGATCAGCGGGAACTCTTGGCGCGAGCGGAAGATCTTCGAAGCGGCCCACGCGGACGTCGGCGCCGGGCACCCTGGCGCGCGTGAACGCGGCCAGCGCCGGGCCCGCCTCGACGGCGGTGACGGCGAAGCCGCGCGCGGCGAACAGGCGCGTCGCCTGCCCGGTGCCGCAGCCGACCTCGAGGATGCGGGCGCCGGGCGCGATGCCCGACAGCGCGATCACGTCGTCGACGAGGGGCGCGGGATAGCTCGGGCGCGCCGCCTCGTAGGCGCCCGGATCGCGGTCGAAGAGGCTCGCCGTCACGCGGTCGAGGATGACACGGGATCGCGCGGGGGTGCCAGGGCGCGCGCGTGCACGGCGACGAGCGCGGCCACGGCGGCGAGGAAGAGGTAGGCGCCGACGCCGACCTTGTGCACGCCGTCCTCGACGAGGATGCGGGCGAGCAGGCTGGCGAGCGGCAGCGTCAGGATCGCATACGCGGCGTAGAAGCGCGCCAGGCGGGGCCACGGATCGAGCGCGCGCGCGCGCAGGAGCACCACGCCGCCGGCGACGAACGCGGCGCCGGCGAAGACGCTCCACGCCCGCCCGGCGGCGTCGTGTCCGTTGATGCCACCGACGACGGCGAGCAGCAGCGCCGAGGCGCCCGACAAGACGACGAGCGCGGCGGTGGCGCGCGTGACCAGCGGCGTGACGCGGCCGCGCGCGAGCGCGACGATGCCGAGGACGGCGACCAGCTGGGCGACGAGGTACGGCGCCAGCAGGCCCGCGAAGAAGGGCGTCCCGCCCCACAGTAGCGAAGCCGGCGACTCCATCCTCTCGCACGCGCGCACCGCCGGCAGGAACAGACAGACGCCGATGAGCCACAACGGCGGCAGCGACAAGATCACCGAGCGGCGGGGGGACGGCATGCTTATGATACGCCGGCAAGGAGGCGAGCTACCCATGGGCTGCGTTCACACGAAGCAAATCAAAGATGTAGAGCCGAGCGCCGACGGCTGCGAGGAGTGCCTGAAGACGGGCGACGCGTGGGTCCATTTGCGCGAGTGCCTGGTGTGCGGGCACGTCGGCTGCTGCGACAGCTCGAAGAACAAGCACGCGACGCGCCACTTCCACGCCACCAAGCACCCGGTGATGCGCTCGTTCCAACCGGGCGAGGACTGGGGCTGGTGCTACGTCGACGAGGTCGAGCTCGGGCCGGACGAGCTGGCGCCCGCCGGCTGATCACATCGTGAACGGAGCGGGGGTGACCACGGCGCCGACGGCGATCGGCGTGGCGTTGCTCGCGCGCACGCGGATGCGGCCGACCGAGCCGCCGCCGCCGCCGCCGCCGTCGTCGGTGCTGATGCTCGCCGCCGTGTAGCCGGTCGGGTGCATCGAGTAGCCGCCGTTGGCGCCGCCGCCGCCGCCACCGCTGCCGACGCCGGCCGTCGCCGCCATCTCCGTGCACAAGCCGTCGCCGCCGGTGGAGCCGCTGGCGGCGCCGTTGGCCGCCCCGCCGCCGCCGCCGCCGCCGTTGGCGCACAGCCGGCCCGACGCCGCCACCGCCACGCTCACCGACTCGAGGAAGATGGCGCCGCCCGAGCCGCCGCCGCCGCCGCCTGCGGCGCAGCCGGCGCCGGCGCACCCGTTGCTGTTGGCGGTGCCGGCACCGCCGCCGAGCCCGGGCGCGCTGATCGTGCCGGTGACGTGGAGGTTGAGGCGGGCGCTGATCTGCAGGGCGCCGCCGCCGAGGCCAGAGCCGCCGGCGGTGGTGCCGCCGGGGGCGCCGCTGTGGCCGCCGGTGCAGCCGCCGCGCAGCGGCGCCAGCGACGCCGAGCCCACGGCCGCGCCGCCGGTGGGATTGCCGGAGCCCTGGCAGGCGCCGCCGCTGCCGGCCATGGCGCCGAACGCGCCGCCGGCGCCCCCGGCGCCGCAGGAGGCGCTCTGGCTGCCGTTGACCACGACGCTGCAGTCGGGGTCGCCGCGGCCGGCGTTGACGAGGATGGTGCCGTCGACGTTGACGGTGTCGGCGACGATGATGAGCGGCATCGAGCCGTCGACCGTCAGCGTGATGCCGGGCGGCACCGAGAACATGCCGACGTACACCAGGCGCGCCATGCCGCCGCCCGGCTGCGAGACGATGAGGCCGATGGGCGCGCCGGCGCCGCTGGCGCTGTCGGTGTCGTAGGTGCCGTTGATCGAGATCCAGTCGGAGGTGGCGCTGCCGAGCGCGCAGGGATCGAAGTTGGTCGGCGCGACGCTCCAGCCGCAGGCGGGCGACATGTCGACGACCACTCCGCCGGCGAGGTCGCCGCCGGCGAGATCGCCGGCGCCGAGGTCGCCGCCGCCGAGGTCGCCGCCGATGGCCAGATCGTCGCCGCCGGCGACCGGATCTTCGCCGTTCTTCCAGCAGGTGCCGTCGAACGCGCAGTGGTAGCCCGACGGGCACCGGCCCGCCGCCGAGCACAGAAGGCCGCCGTTGGTATAGCTCGGCGCCTTGCAGCCGGCGGCGGCGAGCAGCGTCGCCGCGACGACGAGCGCGCGGGTCACGGCCGGCTCCAGGCGTAGCTGCGCGCCTTGCCATCGGCGCGCCGTCCCAGGACGATCAGCACGACGCCGGTCGCGGTGGCGGCGGCGCCGACGACGAGCAGCCCGATCTCGAGGGCGCGATCGCTCTGCAGCTTGTCGGCGACGGTGGGATCGAACGGCCGGTTGGCGCGATCGGCGGCGGTGAGCGCGTCGGCCTGCTTGTCGCCGTCGAGACCGGCGGCGACGCCGCCCCCGAGCAGGAGGACGCCGACGCCACCGACGACGCCGCCGGCGATGGTGCGGCCCAGCCCCGGACGCCGCGCGCGCCCGACTGGCGGCGGCGTCGGTGACGGCGGCGGAGGCGGCGCTACCTCCGGCGTCGCCGCCATCGGGGGCAGCTTGCGGCGCAGCTCGCCGACATGGGCGCGCACGTCGGGCGCGTCCGGCGGCGGCGGCGTGCCGTCGAGGTAGCGCTCGTAGGCGTCGATCGCCTGCTGCCACTCGGCGAGCTGCTCGTGACAGCGCGCGAGGTTGTAATCGAACGCGGGCAGCGGCTTGATCGCCTTGGCCTGCTCGAACGAGCTCAGCGCCTCGCGATAGTGGCCCAGCTCGTACTGGGCCATGCCGCGCTTGAACAGCGCGCGCGCCGCGTCGGTATCGGTGTCGCTCGGCTGCGCGGACGCGGGGCCCGCGACCACCACCACCACCGCCAACGCCCAGACAAGCCTCACGCAGCCATTTTATCACGGGACGTCAGATCGAGATAGAGCAGCGTGCCACCGACGATGGCCACCGGCGTGACGATGACGCTCAGAAACGGCACCACCATCAACAGCGCCACGCCGGTGCCGAAACCGAGCGACTCCGCCAGGTGCGCGCCGATGAAGCGCCATTTGCCGCCGAAGCTCGAGCCGCGGCGGTGCAGCGGCTCGTTGAAGGCGTCGAACGCGAAGAAGAGCGCCGCCTGGGCGACTCCGGCGATCCAGAGAAACGGCGCCAGCACCGGCACCACCCACTGCACGATGAACAGCGGCACCGCGATGGCCAGATAGAGCAGGACGCCGAGGACCGTCTGGCCGAGGCCGCGCGCCGCCAGCGCCAGCATGGACCGCCAGGTCTGCGGCGGCACCTGGTCGCCCGTGTGCAGCTGCTCGGCGCGCTCGCTCAAGATGCCGGCGAACGGCGCCGTCGCCAAAAGGCACGACGCCACGTACAGGACGTACGCCGTCGCCAGCACGAACAGGACCACGAAGAGCCAGACGATCGCGCCCCACAAGGCGCCGTGCCCGGCCGCGTGGCGCGCCACCAGCTCGGCGGCCCAGCGATAGGCGAGCAGGGTTCCGCCGCCGGCCACGGCGACGGTGATGCCGGCCGGCAACAGCACGAACGGGACCAACGGCCGCGCGCCGAACGCGACGCGCCAGCCGCGCCCGAAGTAGCCCATCCCGCGAAAGAAGCGCGCTATCATGCCGCTGTGCGCATAACCTGTTTGGCTACCGTTTTATTCCTATTTGGCTGCACGAGCCACCCCGTCGACGACATCCCCCAGACCGACACGGTCAAGAACGCGGCGCTGGTGGGCAACGTCGACGTGGTGCGCGACCAGTGGGGCATCCCGCACATCTACGGCGACAACGAGGGCGACGTCGCCTTCGCCCAGGGCTACGTGACGGCGCAGGACCGCCTGTTGCAAATGGATCTGACCCGCCACTCCGCCGCAGGCACGCTGGCCGAGCTCCTCGGCGACCTCTCGCCCGCGCTCATCGACAGCGACATCCAGATGCGCGCGCACCACTTCACGCAGACCTGCACGCAGGCCTGGCAGACGCTCTCGTCGTCCACCGACCCGCAGGATCAGACGACGGCGAAGATGCTCACCAGCTTCGCCGCCGGCGTCAACGCCTACATCGCCGACCTGCAGTCGCAGAAGTTCGAGCTGCCGCCGGCGCTGGTGTTCCTCTACGACCCGCAGACCATCAAGCCGTGGACCGAGATCGACTCGCTCCTCGTCGGACAGCGGCTGGTGTTCGAGCTGTCCTACGACGCCGACAGCGACATCTTCCGCTCGCAGCTCGACGCCGCCGCCAAGATGCAGTTCGACGACTCGACGGTGCCGGCGCTGGCGGCGCGCAAGGGGATCGGCGACGACTTCGACATCCTGGCGCCGGTCGATCCCACCTACACCCTGCCGTCGGGCTGGACGGGCATGAGCGGCGATGGCTCGCGCGCCTCGCGCGAGGTGAGCCCCAGCGACCCGGGCCTGCTGGCGCTCTATGCCGATGCGCGCCGCGCCGTCGCCGGCATGGGGCACGACCACCAGATCGACCCCAGCCTGGGCAGCAACAACTGGGTCGTGGGCCCGACAGCTGTCGGCGACGCGGGCACGTGATGGTGGCCAACGATACGCACCTGTCGCTGCAGAACCCGCCGACCTTCTACCTCGTGCACCTGGTCGCGCGCGGCAAGCTCGACGCCATGGGCGTGCAGTTCCCGGGGCTGCCCGGCGATCATCCTCGGCATGAACGAGCACGTCGCCTGGGGCGCGACCGTCAACAACATCGACGTCACCGACGTCTATCAGGAGACGGTCGTGACCTGCGACGACGGCGCCAGCCCGTGCGTCCTGTTCAACGGCGCCAAGGTGCCGCTGGTGCCGCGCACCGAGACGATCAACGTCGGGCGCTTCGGGCAGATCGTCAACACGCTGAACGTCACGCTCTACGACGTGCCGCACCACGGCCCGATCATCCCCCGCGTCAACCCGGACCACACGGTTCAGCCGCTCGGATCGACCGAGCTGTCGATCCGCTACACCGCGCACGATCCGGCGCCCAAGCTGGCGGCGGTCATCTACGGCCTCGACACCGCCAAATCGATGAAGGACGCGCTCGCCGCCATCGACGGCGGCTTCATCTACGGCAATCAGAACTGGGTGATCGGCGACGATCAGGGCCACTTCGGCTGGACCCAGTACGCGCGCACGCCGCGCCGGGCCGGGACGGCGGCGCCGTGGAAGATCCTGCCCGGCGACGGCAGCGCCGAGTGGGGCGGCGACATGGATCCGATCTACATCCCGCACGCCTACGATCCGGCGCAGGGCTTCATCGCCACCGCGAACAACGATCCGATCGGCGTCACCGACGACGGCGATCCGTTCTTCGACGAGCCGGTGGTCGACGGCGCCCCGCTCTATCTCGGCGCCGACTACGATCCGGGCACCCGGGTGGGGCGCATCACCAAGCGCATCAAGGCCATCACCGACGCCGGCGGCAAGCTGACGCTCGACGACATGCAGTCGATCCAGGCCGACGCGGTGTCGGAGTGGGCCCAGGCGCTGACGCCGACCTTCCTCGACGCCGCGCAGGCGCTCCTGGAGGAGATCGCCACGCCGGGCACACACGCCGATCTGTCGCTGTTGGCGCAGCAGGCGAGCCCGATCTCGAAGCAGCTCCTGCCCACGGCGCTGTCGCTGGTCAAGGGCTGGACCAGCTTCTCCACGGAGTCGGGCGTCGACGAGGATCAGCCGACGCCGCAGCAGGTGAGCGACTCGCAGGCGGCGGCGATCGTGCAGGTGTGGATCCGCCGCTTCGCCGATCGCACGTTCGAGGACGAGTACTCGCAGCTCGGCATCACGCCGAGCTCGTTCGCCCAGCTCAAGCTGTTGGTGCGCATGTGCAACCACTCGGACCTGCTCAAGACCGAGCTCAACCCGATCACTGGTGAGCCGATCCTGTTCGACACCTGGGACACACCCGAGCAGGAGACCCAGCGGCAGCAGGCGGCGCACGGCATCCTCGATACGCTCGACTACCTGGTGGGCGCGCTCGGGCAGGACATCGGCACCTGGCGCTGGGGCAACGTGCACACGCTGACGCTGGGCTTCTTGGCGCCGGTGGACGCGCTGCAGATCCCGCTCAAGACCGACCCGCAGTACCCCAACGGCTTTCCGCGCCACGGCGACGTCGGCACCGTCGATGCCGCGGGCGACTCGATCGACATCGGCGACTTCAGCTATACGCACGGGCCGGCGATCCGCTTCGTCGCCGAGCTCGACCCCAAGGGCCCGCACGCGCGCAACGTGCTGCCCGGCGGCGAGATCCTGGACCCGCAGTCGCCGCACTATCGCGACCAGATGGAGCTGTATCGCAAGAACAAGACCTTCGACCTCGCCTTCGGTGAAGGCGACGTGGCGACCAGCGCCAACCTGGAGTTCATGAAGAACGGCGACGGGCGCGTGCACTTCTCGCCGAAGTAGCGGAGCGGCCACGCCCGCCTTTGCGAAGAAAAGGGGCTGCGTGGTATCGTCGCAGGCGGATGCGCATCAAGGGTCCAGGCCCGGGAGAGGGCCCTCGCCCGCCTGACGCGGTCGACGAGGCGGCGCCGGTCGACGGCGTCGATGAGACGGCGCCGGCCGAGACGGGTGCGGTGTCACGCGTCGGCGGGCCGGGCGGCCCCGGCGGCGTCGATCCCGTCGCCGAGGTGGCGGCGCGGCTGCGCGCGGGCGAGATCAGCTCGGACGAAGCGCTCGAGCTGCTCATCGAGGACACCATCCAGCGGCAGATGGGTGGCGCGGTGCCCAAGGATCTCGAGCCCAAGCTGCGCGAGGTGCTGCGCGACTACGCGGCCAACGATCCGTTCCTGGCGGCGAAGATCCGCAAGCTGACGCGGGGGCAATGAAGAGCGCGCTTCTGGCCTGCGTGGTCGCGTTCGGCGTGGCAGCGGCGGCGCAAGAGGAGCAGCAGGCGCCGGCGGCGACGGTGACCAACGGGCCGCAGCCGGTGCGCGTCACCACGTTCCTGCTCGAGCATCCGGGGCTGAGCGAGCAGGCGCTGGTGCCGGTGATGCGCGCGCTCGACGAGGGGCTCAGGCGCAACCCACGGCTGGAGATGAAGGATCTCGACACGCGGCTGGCCGACTTCGCGCAGGAGGTGCCGCAGGAGCAGATCGACCAGGGGCGCCTGCTGCTGCAGGAGGGGCAGAAGTCGCTGACGGCGCTGGAGCTGCCGGTGGCGATCAAGAAGCTCGGGCAGGCGGTCGATGAGCTGTCGAAGGTGCTGCCGTACATCAAGAAGCAGGAGCTGGCCGACGCGATGATGGCGCTCGGCACGTCGCACTTCGAGAACGGCGACAAGAAGGAGGCCAAGCACACCTTCGAGCGGCTGCTGGTGTGGCGCGCCGACTACAAGGTCGACCTGAGCCGCTATCCGCCGGCGATCCTGGCCATCGTCGAAGAGGTGCGCAAGGAGGTCGAGCGGCAGAAGCGTGGCTCGCTCGAGATCCGCTCCGATCCGCCGGCGTCGCAGGCCTACGTCGACGGCCGCTACATCGGCGTGACGCCCACCTTCGCCGACGGGCTGATCGTCGGCGAGCACTGGGTGACGCTGAAGAAGGAAGGGTTCAAGAAGGCGGTCATGCCGGCGCAGGTGTCGTCGAAGATGCAGCAGCTGGTCAGCATTCCGATGGAGCGATCGACGAAGTACCTGCTCGTCAAGCAGGCGCTGGCAACGGTGGAGAAGTCGCTCGGCCAGGCGACGTTGGACACGAGCGCCGACAACCTCAAAGAGGTGCTGTTCATCGATCACGCGGTGTTCTTGCGCGCGTCGCCGGCCGGCCCGGGGCAGCTCAAGGTCGACTGCTTGTTGTACGACCTGCGCACGCGGCGGCGGCTGACGCGCGTGACCAAGACGGTGCCGATCGCCCGCGCGGAGAAGGAGCTGCAGACGCTGGCGTCGCAGCTCTACCTGAACGTCAGCTACGAGGCGGAGCTGGTGGAGTCGAAGGACGCGCCGCCGCCGAAGCCGTTCGTGCGGCGGCCGTTCTACAAGACCTGGTGGTTCTGGACGGCGGCGGGCGTGGCGGTGACGGGCGTGGTGCTGGGCGCGACCCTGGCGCCGCGGCCGAAGGACTGCGGATCGGCCAACTTCTGCGTCGGCGTGGTCTACTAGTCCAGCTCGAGACCCCCGGCCCGTTAGACAAGCTCGAGACCCCGGCCCGTTGGCTCGAGACCCCCGGCCCATGCCAGCGCGAACGCAGCGGCCGCAGCGAGTGCAGCTCAACCAGTCCTCGCCACCGCACCGCTGATCTCGACTTTGCCCCTTGCCCGTGCTGCGGAGCTCGCCCCCGGGATGCACTCGCTGCGTCCGCCCCCGTTCCAGAGCGCAGAGGCCCCGTGCGATCTGCCCCGCTGGGCGAGTTCCGCAGCACAGGCAAGGGTGGGAATCGAGAAGAGCGGTCCGGTGGCGAGGACTGTTTGAGCCCAGCGGGGCAGATCGCGCGGGGCCGGACGTAGCGCTCGGCCGCGCCCTCGCTACGCCGCAGCTCGGGCGCGAACCCCGGGGCTACGCCTTGCGGACGAAGGCGGCCGACTTCTCGATGAGGTCGCGCGTCCTCTCGCTCATGAATACGTCGTCGAGCGGGAAGCGCGACAGCGCCTGGGCCAGCACGGTGACCTTCTCGCCGTCGGTGGCGCGCTTGTCGACGATGACGCGATGCTCGCCCTTGACCTTGCACAGCCCGCCGGCGCCCAGCTCGCCGCCGATGTTCTCGTAGGTGACCTTGATGTTCTTCTTGGCCGCCAAGCCTTCCAGCTCGGCCAACGTCTCGTCGATCTTCACGAGCAAACTCCACTGATCTCGTCGATCTTCACGAGCAAACTCCCCGGCACATCTTGCTCATACTGCGATGGTCTCCTTGTGGATCGGCAGGGTGATGAAGAACGTCGTCCCCATCCCCACTTCGCTCTCGAACCTCACCTGCCCGCCGTGCCCCTCCACGATGTTCTTGACGATGGATAACCCGAGACCGGTCCCCTTACCATCTTTCTTCGTCGTGAAGAACGGCTCGAACACGTGGGCCCGGTCGAGCGCCCCGATGCCGGCGCCGCCGTCGGCCACACGCACCTGCACCGCCGCCCCGCCGTCCACGAGCTCGGAGCCGATGGTGACGTGCCCGCCCGTTGGCGGCAGGGCGTGGATCGCGTTGGTGATGAGGTTGATGAGCACCTGGTGGAGCTGCGCCCGGATGGCGCGCACCCGCGGCAGCTCGTCGGCGAGCGCCAGCGTCACCTCGGCCTCGCCGCGCCGCACCACGTGCTCGCAGAAGACGAGCGCCTGCTTGACGATGTCGTTCACCAGCACCCACTCGTACTCGCCCGACGGCCGCGCGTAGCTCATGAGGTCACGCGTCAGCTTCTGGATGCGCGCCGCCCCCTCGACGATCTTGTTGGCCTTTTCCAGGTCGCCCTTGTCGCTGGCGCGCTCGAGCAGGCGGACGAGATAATCGCCGTACACGCTGATCGACGTCAGCGGATTGTTCAGCTCGTGCACGACGCCGGCGGCCAGCTGTCCGAGCGTCGCCAGCTTCTCCGCCTGGATCACCTGCCGCTCGAGCGAGCGCATGCGCTCGACGTCGTTGCCGATGCCGATGACGCCGTCGATGGTGCCGTCGGGCGCGCGCAAGACCGAGGTATTGAACATGCCGCGCCCGAGCGTCTCGGTGGTGCGCCGCCACAGCGGCACCTCGCAGTCGCTGTACTCGATGCCGCGCAGGCCGGCCAACAGCAGCGTCGAGAGGCGCGGCTCGGGCGCCGTCGAGCGGGCGCGGATCTCCTCGAGCGGCATGCCGATGACCTCGGCCCCGAAGCCGAGATAGCGCTGCATCGCCTTGTTCATCACGGCGACGTTGGCGTCGCGATCGATGACGATGATGAGCGCGTTGGCCACGTCGATGGTCTTGCGCAGGTAGTCGCGGTAGTAGCGCGCCTCGCCGAGGAGCGTCAGGTTGCGCAGCGCCACCGAGAGCTGGTTGGCGAGCGGGATGGTCACCGGCTCGTCGTCGGAAGAGAGGTCGTGGGGCGGTGGATACTCCACGTTGAGCACGCCGAACATCTCGCCCGAGGCGACCAGCGGCACCGAGAAGCCGCCCGCCGAGTCGGTGAAGACGCGCTCGTAGCCGTCGACGATGCGGATGCGCTGCGACCGCGCCGCCGTGTCCGACAGGCGCGTGCGCCGCAGCGCCGATCGCTTGACCGCCAGCGGCGCCGCCTGCATCGCCACTACGCCGACGGTGAGCGGCCCATCGGAGATCATCGACGTCAGCCCGAACGTCTTGGGATCGACGACCCGCAGGCACAAGTAGCGTCCGGGCAGGAGCGCGCCCAGCGTCGAGGCGAAGGTACCGATGAGCTCCTCTTCGCGCACCTCGAGCGAGAGCTGCCGCGACAGCTCGAAGGCGGCCTGCATCACCGCCTCCTTGGCCGGCGGCTTGAGCTTGGGCTTGCGCGCCGGCTTCGCTTTGGGCGCCTTGGGCGCCTTGACCCGCTTGGCCGCGCGGGTCTTCTCCGGCGCGCGCTCAGCCATCGGTGGTGCTCTTGTCGAGGTCGAGGATCTGCGTCGAGCCCACGTACGCCTTGGTCTCGTAGCGCGTGATCTTTCCGATCTTGCGCACGATCTCGGCCATGCGCTCGGCTTCGCGCAAGATGATCCCGACCGCGCGGTAGTGCACGTCCTGGGGCGACATCTTCTTCTGCAGCAGCTCCGAGTAGCCCATGACCGAAGTCAGCGGCTGATTGAGCTCGTGCGCGGTGGTGCCGGCCAGCTCGGCGATGAGCGCCTGCTTCTCGGTCACCACCAGCTTCTCCTGCGCCTGCGCCAGCCGCTGCTCGATCTTGATGCGCTCGCGCAAGTCGCTGACGATGCCGACGGTGGCGATCTCGCGATCTTCCTCGTAGACGATCGACGCCGCCAGCGACACCGGCACCAACTCGCCGTCCTTGGTGACGATCTCGCGCCGCGTCGGCTCCATGCGCCCGACGCCGCCGTGGCTGGGCGAGCGCAGCTCGGTCATGATCGCGCGCGCCACGCCGTCGGGATACAGCTTCCATACCGGCAGCTTGCCGACCACGTCGCCCGGCGAGTAGCCGTACAACCGCGCCGCGCCTTGATTGAAGATGAGGATGTTGCCGCGCATGTCGGCGCAGATGATGCCGTCGACCGTGGAGTCGATGAGCCGCTCCAGGAAGTCCGTCGTCTTGCGCAGCTCGCCCTCGAGCGCGCGCGCCTCGGTGACGTCGCGGAACGCGAGCACCGCGCCGCCGTGCTCCGCCAACACCGGCGACGACGAGACCGACAGGGTGAGCGTCTCGCCCGAGGTCGTCGACAAGGCGACGTCGAAGACCTCGAGGTTGGTGCCGCCCACGATCTGCTTGACGATGTTCGCCAGGCTCTGCCGCTGCCCCGGCGACACCAGCTCGGTGAAGTCGCGGCCGTTGAGCCCTTCGCGCGCGTAGCCGGTCATCTGCTCGGCGGCGCGGTTGACGTAGAGGATGGCGGCGTCGCTGTCGAGCACGACCATGCCGTCGGTGGACGCTTCGAAGAAGTCCTTGTACTGCTCGAGCGCGCGCGTGCGCCGCTCCTCGTTGTAGCGCGACAGCGCCATGCGCCGCGTCTGCTCGCGCAGCCCCTCGAAGACGCGGCCCGACTTCAGCACCAGCCCCAGCATCGACGCGGCCAGGCGGAGAAAGTCGATGGCTCGCGGGCCGAGCGGCGGCCGCGCCACGTAGTTGCGCAAGAGCAGCGCGCCGACGACCTTGCGCTCGACCAAAAGCGGCACCGCCAACAGCGCGCGGCCGCCCTTCTCCGCCGCCACCTCCGCCCAGGGCCCGAGCAGCGCCGAGCTGCGCGCGTCCTCCACGAGCACCGGCTCGCGCGACTCGAACGCGGCGCGCAGCTCCGGATAGCGCTCGAGCTTGATCGGCACCTTCATCGACGACTGATCGTCCGATGCCGACACCAGCAGCACGTTGTTGGTTTCGTCGGTGCAAAGCATGAGCGCCATGCGCGTCCAGCCGACGGCGTCGCAGATGCGCCCCAGGATGTCGGAGAGCGCCTCGGACGTCTCCAGCGTCAGGCCGATCGCGTTGCCGAGGTGGCCCAGGGCATCGCCGTAGCGCTCGAAGCGCTCGAGCGCCATACGCGCCGACGCCATCTGCAGCCCGGCGCGCACGCGGGCGATCAGGGCGCCGGCCGTCGGCGGACAGACCACCACGTCGTCGGCCCCCGAGGCGAGCGACGCCCCGATCACGTCGGAGGCGGGGTCGGCGGCGGCCTGGCGGGAGACGCACGAGATGACGGCGGCGGCGCCGGCCGCCTTGCGCGCCGCGGTGACCGCGTCCATGACCGCGCCGAAGCCGTCGCGGCGCGAGCCTTCGGCGCCGCCGACGACGAGCACGAGGTCGGCGCCTTCGGCGTGCTCGATGACGCCGCCGCGCGCCTCCACCGTGAAGCCGGCGGCGCGCAGCTCGTCGACGTGGCTGCTGCGGATTGTTTCGTCGCCCCCGACGATGAGGATTCGGTCGCGGCCCGGCACTAGCGTCAGTGTATCAGCGACGGAAGAATGCAGCCAGTGCGGCCAAATACACTCTTTTCACCGGAACCCCGGCCGACGCCGCGAGCTTGCGGCACGCTTCGTACTCGGGGGCGGCGTTGGCGGCATCGCCGTCGCCGGCGACCTTGACCGGCACCTTGCCCCACGGCGTGTCCACCTCGATGAGGTGACGCGGCAGGATGGTCCGCTGCCGCATCGAGAAGCGCACGCCGATGGTCGTCGACTCGCGCAAGATGGCGGCCGCGACGGCGTCGCGCGCCGCCGGCGCACAGAGGGCCGCGACGGTGAGCGCCGGCCGCGACTTCTTCATGACGATCGAGGTGAACCAGGCATCGACGGCGCCGGCGGCGAAGAGCGCATCGAGCAGCGGCTCGCACAGCTCGGGGTTCATGTCGTCGATGTTGGCCTCGACGAGGGCGACCTCGTCGTTGGCCGCGTCGGCCAGCTCGGCGCGCACGCCGGCGACGACGCGGAGGAGGTTCGGGCGGTCTTCGAGCTCGCGATCGCCCGCGCCCCAACCGACGCCAATGACGCGCAGGGGCGGCATGACTCCGTAGGCGCTGGCGCTGGCGGCGAGGATGGCGGCGCCGGTCGGCGTCGTCAGCTCGCTGTCGCCGCCGGCTTCGACTTCGGCGCCGACCAGGAGCTCGAGCGTCGCCGGGGCGGGCACGGGCAGGCGGCCGTGGGCGGTGTCGACACTGCCACCGCCGAGCGGCACGCGGCGCGAGGTGATGCGCGACGGCGCCAGCCAGGCGAGTGCGGCGGCGGCGCCGACGATGTCGACGATCGAGTCGACGGCACCGACCTCGTGAAAGGCGACCTCGTCGACGGTGACGCCGTGCAGCCGCGCCTCGACGGCGGCGATGCGATCGAAGATGGCGAGCGAGCGACGCAGCACGTCGCCGCCGAGGTGCTGCTCGAGCATGGACTTGATGTCGCGATAGTGGGTATGGGCGTGAGCGTGAGCGTGAGCCTGAGCGTGGGTGTGGGTGTGGGTGTGGGTGTGGGTGCCCCCAGCCGCGGGCGAATGCCGCGGCTCCGGTGCGTGCGCGGGCGAGAGCGTGGGCCGGTGCTCGTGCTCGTGCCCGGGATCGTGCCCGTGCCCGTGCCCGTGCTGTTGCCCGTGCCCGTGCTGTTGCCCGTGCCCGTGCTGTTGCCCGTGCTCGTGCTCGTGCTCGTGCTCGTGCTCGTGCCCGCGCTCGTGCTCGTGCTCGTGCCCGCGCTCGTGCTCGTGCCCGAGACCGGGAGCGGACCCATGCCCGTGATCGGGCCCGGCCGCCTGGTCGTGGTCGGGTCCGTGGTCGTCGATGATCACGTGAATCTTGGTCCCCACCAACGCCCCTCGCCGCACCCGCTCCCGCGTCAGCCGATAGCCCTTGAGCGGCAGCCTCTCCAGCTCGCCCCGCACCGCCTCTTCCGGCACCCCGAGATCCAGCAGCGCGCCCACCGTCATGTCGCCGGCGATGCCGCTGAAGCAATCGAAGTACAGCTCACAGCCGCGCAGATCCTCGCTCACGATTGCTTCCTATTGATCAGCGCCGCCGCATACCCGGCGCCAAATCCGTTGTCGATGTTGACCACCGTGACGCCCGCCGCGCAGCTGTTGAGCATCCCGAGCAGCGCCGCGATCCCACCAAAGCTGGCGCCGTACCCGATCGACGTCGGCACCGCCACCACCGGCCGCGACGTCAGCCCCGCCACCACCGACGGCAGTGCGCCCTCCATGCCGGCGACGACGACGATGACGCTCGCCGCCTCCAGGTCGGCGCGGCTGCCGAGCAGGCGATGGATGCCCGCCACCCCGACGTCGACGAGGCGCTCGACCCGGTTGCCCGCCAGCCGCGCGGTCAGCGCCGCCTCCTCCGCCACCGGCAGATCGCTCGTCCCCGCCGAGACGACGAGCACGGTGCCACGCCCGATGTCCACCACCGGCTGCTGCTCGATGACCAGGGCGCGGGCCAGCTTCTCGTGGCGCGCCAAGGGCACGATCTGCAGGATCGCGCCGACGTCCGCTTCGGCCACGCGCGTCGCCAGCACGTTGGCCCCGGTGCGCGCCAGCTCGGCCATGATGTGCCCGATCTGCGCGGCGCTCTTGCCGAGCCCGAGCACCACCTCGGGGAAGCCGGTGCGCAGGTGGCGGTGGTGATCGACCCGCGCGAACCCCAGATCCTTGAACGGCAGATCGGCCAGCTCGCCCAGCGCGTCGTCGATGCCGGCTTCGCCCGCACGGACGCGCTCGAGGAGCTGCCGAAGCTTGGTAGGATCCATCGCTCCTCGCAGCTTAGTCGAAAGCGCCCCGACCGGCTATGCGCCGCTACCATCGCCTGCCCGGCGGCGACGGCGCCCGGGCTAGGGGCCCCTCTCATGATTCATCACATCTCGGTGCGAGCTCTCGAAAGGCCCCGCTTTCAAACCCGCGTCGCATCGAGAGCGCGCCAAAGCGCCACGTCCGGCTCCGCGCGCACTGCCCCGCTGGGCTCAAACAGTCCTCGCCACCGGACCGCCGTGCTCGATTAGACGCCTTGCCTGTGCTGCGGAACTCGCCCAGCGGGGCAGTGCGCGCGGAGCCTCTGGGCTCGTCCCCAAAAACCCAGAGCGGTCCTGCGGACGATCCGCGCGGTCACCTCGAGGACTACGTCCTCGCTCCCTCGGTCGCAATACCGACGGGTATTCCTCGGTCGATCGCTCCGGTCGCATCCACGATCCGCCTCACGCGGCTGGCCCTCGCCAGCTCAACCGAAGCGAACCCTGGGGTTAGTGCTTCAGATCGCGCGCCCGTCGCGCGATCGCTGCAGCGAGATGGCGCGGCGCCTCGACCAGGTCGCGCGGTACGAGCGCGCCCGGGCGCGCGCGCTCGAGCGCCCGCGTGCCGGCGACGCGCCCACGCGCCACGGCGAGCAGCGCCAACGCCGGCAAGAGCTCGACGTGATCGGCGGCGGCGAGGGTGCCGGCGACACCGGCACCGTAGACCAGGTGCGCCGCGGCCGCGTAGCCGTGCGCGCGCAGCGGGTAGCGCTGCGGCCACGCCGCGAGCCTGAAGCCGGGCAGGATCACGTTGTCGCTCAGCATCCACACACCGAGGGCGAATCCGGCCACGCCCCTGGCGCTCCACAGCCGCGGATACGACGCGCGCAACAGCCCGTAGAGCCCGCCCCACGCGGCGCCGAAGCCGTACTGCACCGCCCGCCCGGCGCGCTCCTTGGCTCGCCCGTCGAGCGGCCCGCGCTGCGCCATTCCTTCGACCAGCCGTCGCGCCACCGTCTGCAGCGCGCTCTCGGTCGCCTGCTCGGGCTCGGGCGGGGCGAACGCGTCCTGGGCCGGCTTGGGCGTGAACCGCGCGCTGGCGCGAAAGAACAGGCTCTGCACCGCGGTGCCGACCGCCCCGGCGATGATGCCTTCGACCAGTGCCCGAACGGGCGTCTTGCGTCGCATGAAGTCCTCCTACCGCTGCTGCGTTGCAAGACACGGGCGCGCCGGCGGCGGCGCGGGTCGCGCTCGTCACAGCGGGCTGCGACCGACGGGTCGCCGGCCGCGTCGCTGGCGGTCGCCGGCCGCGTCGCTGGCGGTCGCCGGCCGCGTCGCTGGCGGTCGCCGGCCGCGTCGCTGGCGGTCGCCGGCAGAGGGCCCGCCGCCGCGCCGGCCCGGCTAACCGGGGATCGTCCCCGGTCCGCGCGTCGGGGAGCGGCGCTTGCCCAGGCGCACCTGCACCTCCTCCACCGCGCGCTCGTTCGCCTTGACCACCTTGACCAGCACGCTGCCGAAGCGGACGCTCTCGCCCTCGCGCGGGATGTGCCGCAGCTTCTCGAGCACCAGCCCGGCCATCGACTCGTACTCCTCGCCCTCGGGCAGCTCGAGCCGCAGCTGGCGGTTGACCTCGCGCACCGCGCGTGCGCGCCGAGACGCGCCACACGCCCTCGGCCTCCTTGCGGATGTTCTGCGCCGCCACGTCGTGCTCGTCCTCGATCTCGCCGACGATCTCCTCGAGGATGTCCTCGATGGTGGCGATGCCGACCGCGCCGCCGTACTCGTCGACGACGATGGCCATGCCCTGCCGCGCGCGCTGCAGCTCGACCAGCAGATCGACCGCCGGCTGATTCCCCGGCACGAAGATGGGCGCGCGCGCCAGCATCCCGATCTTCTGGTCCGAGCGTCCGGCCTTCAAGATGTCGAACGCGTGCACGATGCCGACGACGCGATCGACGCGCTCGCGGTAGACGGGAAAGCGCGTGTACTGCGTCTCCTCGATCTGCCGCGCCGCCGTTCGCCAGGTCGGCGGTCTCGGCCGAGCGCCACCACGTCGGACAGCGGCACCATCACGTCGTCGACCGTGGTGTCGGTGAAGTCGAAGATGCGCGAGATCATGCGCCGCTCGCCCTCGGTGATCTCGCCGCGGCGCGATCCCGGCGTCTTGAGCAGCGCCTCCAGCTCCTCGCGCGTCACCAGCTTGCGCTCGACGATGCCGAGGCGGCGCATGATCATCGTCGACAGCCGGGTCAGCGGCGCCACCACCGGCGCGAACAGCTTGGAGGCGAACCACAAGCGGGTAGACCAGCCGCCGCGCCCAGCGATCGGCCGACTGCTGGCCGATCGTCTTGGGCACGATCTCGCCGAAGATGACCAGAAGCGGCGTCATGCAGGCCAGCAGGTACAGCTCGGCCCGATGCGGCGACACCACCTTGTGCAGCGCGTAGGTCATCGTGACCGTCGAGACGACGACCGACAGCTGCGTGCCGAACAGCGTGGTGGCGAGGAAGCGCTGCTTGTTCTCGAGGAAGCGCTCGAGCAGGTGCGCGGTCTTCGAGCCGCGCCTCGGCGTCCTTGCGCAGCGCGATGCGATCGGCCGAGATCACCGACAGCTCGGCGGCGCCGAAGAACATCTCGAAGAGCAGGCAGACGCCGGCGACGACGAAGGCCGGCCACATCACCTGCAGCCAGGGGGGCCAATTCGCCACGTCGATCACGTGCGCGACTCCTTCTCGTCGGCGATCTCGCCGAACAGCTCCTCGAGCAGGTCCTCCATCGTCACCAGGCCGGCCAGCCGCCCGTACTCGTCGACGACGAGCGCGACGTGCGTGCGCTTGCGCTGGAACTCGCGGAACAGCCGATCGCACTTGGTGGTGCGCGGCACGAACAGGACCGGGTGCAACAGATCCTGCACCGTGTGCCCCTCGAGCGCGCCCCACGAGTAGCCGACGAGATCCTTGGCCAGCAGGATGCCGACGACCTCCATGGCGCCGCGCGCCGGCCGCTTGCCGTCGCTGCCGCGCGCCTTGGGCGTCTTGTAGATGGGGACGCGCGAGTAGCGCTCGTCGGCGATGGCCTCGACCATGCGCCCGAGCGGCATCTCGTAGGGCAGCGCGAACACCTTGTCGGCCGGGCGTCATCACCTTGCCGACGGTGGTGTCGCCGAACTCGAAGACGTTGTGGATGAGCCGCCGCTCGGCGACCTGCAGCTCGCCCTCCTCGGAGCCGACGTCGACGAGCGCGCGGAACTCCTCCTCGCGCAGCCCCTCCTCGCGCGTCATCGACCGCGCCGCCGACGATCGTCAGCACCGCCGAGGCGATCGTCTGCAACAGCAGGCGCACCGGCGTGATCACGTACGACAGCAGCAGACAGCGGCCAGGCGACCACGCGGGCCCAGCGCTCGCCGAGGCGCAGCGCCAGCGACTTGGGCGTCATCTCGCCGAAGAACAGGATGAGCGGCAGCATCACGCAGGTGGCGAGCACCACCTGCCCGAGCTCGCGCACGCCCGGCAGCAGCTGCGCGATCACCGTCGCCGCCAGCGACGAGTTGGCGATGTTGATGAGCTCGTTGCAGACGATGATGGTGACGATGAGCCGCCGCGGGTGCGCCAGCATCGCCGAGCAGGCGGCGCGACACCTTGTCCTCGCGCGTCGCCATCGCCTCGCGCTGGAGGCGCGACAGCGAGAACAGCGCCGTCTCCGAGCCGGCGAAGAAGCGCCGACGTCAGCAGCAGCGCGCCGATCGCGATCAACCTGCCGACGAGAAACGAGGCCATGGCGCGCTACTTCGCAGGGCCGGGCGCCAACGGGATCGTGAATGAGAAGGTCGAGCCCTTGCCCGCCTCGGATTCGACCCACACCGCCCCGCCGTGCGCCTCGACGAAGCCGCTTGACGATCGAGAACCCGAGCCCGGTGCCGCCGTACTCACGCGTCGAGCTGTTGTCGACCTGGAAGAAGGGATCGAAGACCCGCTTCTGATGCTCGGGCGGCATGCCGATGCCCGAGTCGCGCACCGAGACGCGCACCGCCCCGCCCCGAGTCGGTCGCCGGCACGAGCGGCGCCAGCGCCGCCGAGACCTCGATCTTGCCGCCCTCGGGCGTGAACTTCACCGCGTTGCCGAGCAGGTTGAGCAGCACCTGGCGGATCTTGTCGCGATCGCCGTACACCAGCGGCAGCGCCGGCGGCACCGTGCAGCGCCATGACCAGCTTCTTGCGGCGCGCGTGCGGCGCGATCGTCGACAGCGCCACCGACACGACCTCGTCGAGATCGAAGGGGCGCTTGTCGATCTTCATCTCGCCCGCCTCCATGCGCGAGATGTCGAGGATGCCGGTGATGAGCTGCGAGCAGCTGGTCGCCCTTCTCCATCACCGTGCGCACGTACTCGCGCTGCTCGTCGTTGAGCTCGCCGGCGATGCCCTCGAGCAGCATCTCGGAGTAGCCGATGACCGACGTCAGCGGCGTGCGCAGCTCGTGCGACACGGTGGCGAGGAAGTTCGACTTGACCCGATCGGCCTCCTGCAGCCGCTCGACCGCCTGCGCCAGGCGGCGGTTCTTCTCGGTCAGCTCGCGGCTCGCCTCCTCGACGGTGGCCATGTGCATGCGCGCCGACATCGCGCGCTTGATGCCGTCGACGATGAAGGCGTCGGCGACGCGGTGCAGGTGCTGCGCGCGAGCCTTGCGGCTCGCCGCGCACGATGAGCCAGCCGATGGCGTCGCCCTCGTGCGCGAGCATGCCGCCACGATGTCCGAGCCGGCGCCGTCGACCTCGAGCTCGGCCGGCTCGAAGTCGGGGCGCGCGTCGATCGTCGCCTGGGGCGGCGGATCGCCGAGCAGGAGCCGCCCGTCGCGATCGATCACCGCCAGCGTGACGCCGAGATCCTGGCGCACCCGCCGCGAGCGTCTCGCGCGCGTTGCGGTCGAGGAGCTCGTCGAGCGTCACCGGCGCGTCGACGTTGAGGGCCGCCTTGCCCCTGCTCATGCCTGCGTCCAGCTCATCGCCGCGTCATGCACCCTTGCCGATTCCGAGGAGCTGCTCGGCCGCGGCACTTCGACGGCCGAGCTGCTTGGCCAGCGAGCCGCAGGAGCTCTTCCTTCGGGATGCCGTGCTTCGAGCCGAGTCCCATCTTCTTCTCGAGCGCCTCCCAGGTCGCCGCCGCCAGGCCGAGGAAGGTCTCGGGCACGCCCTTGCCCTGAATCGCCGATGGCCGGAAACACCGGCTCCCTGCCGCGCGCCGCGATGCGCCTCGAGATCGTCGTCGGTGCGCACGTTCGGCAGGTCGCGCTTGTTGAACTGGATGACGATCGGGATCTCGTTCGGATCGAGCCGGTTCTCCTTCATGTTCGCCTTCAGGTTGGCGAACGACTCGTTGTTGTTCTTGGTCTCGGCGATCTGCGAGTCGGCGATGAAGGCCACGCCGTCGCAGCCCTGCAGCACCACCTTGCGCGTGGTGTTGTGCATGACCTGGCCGGGGACGGTGAAGAGCTTGACCTTGCAGGTGACGCCCGGACGTCGACTTGAACGCCAGCGGCAGGAGGTCGAAGTAGAGCGTGCGATCCTCCTTGGTGTCGAGCGTGAGCAGGCGTCCGCGCCGCTTCGGCATCCATGCGCGCGTGGATCTGCTGCAGGTTGGTCGTCTTGCCCGACAGCGCCGGTCCGTAATAGACGAGCTTGATCGCGATCTCTCGATGCTGAAAATCTACCTGGGCCATTGAATCCTCGATCCCCCCGCTAGCTCTCGACTCGCAGCTCACGGCTCTCGACCGGCTTGAGCGCCGCCGCGAGCACGTCGTCCATGGTGCGCGCCAACACGATGCGCAGCCCGCGCAGCGCCTTTTGCGGCAGCTGCTCGAGGTCGCGCGCGTTGTCGGCGGGCACGATCACCTGCACGATGCCGACGCGCGCCGCCGCCAGCAGCTTCTCCTTCAGCCCGCCGACGGGCAGCACGCGCCCGCGCAGCGTGATCTCGCCGGTCATCGCCACGTCGCGCCGCACCGGCTGCCCGGTGAGCAGCGACACCAGCGCGCTGGCCATCGTCACGCCCGCGGACGGCCCGTCCTTGGGCACCGCGCCCGCCGGCACGTGGACGTGGATCTCGCGCTCGGCGTAGAACCCCTCCTTGAGCCCGAGCGAAGCGGCGCGCGCGCGCGCGTACGACAGCGCGGTCTTCGCCGACTCCTTCATGACGTCGCCGAGCTGGCCGGTGAGGATGAGCGAGCCCTTGCCGCGGCATCCACTGCGCCTCGACCTCGCAGCACCTCGCCGCCGTACGGCGTCCAGGCCAGTCCGGTCGCCGACGCCGACCTCGTCGGCGCCCGCCTGGCGATCGAGGTGCGGCGCATCGGCGGCCCCAGGAACTTGCGCAGGCTCGCCGGCGTCACGCGTCACGCGCGCGATCTTCTTGCCCGCCTCGCGGTCCTCGACCTGCGGCGCGCCACCTTGCGCGCGATGCGCGCGATCTGCCGCTCGAGATCGCGCAGGCCCGCCTCGCGCGTGTAGTCGGTGATGATGAGGCGCAGCGCCGCGTCCGACAGCTTGAGCGACTCGTCGTCGAGCCCTGCGCCCATGAGCTGGCGCGGCAACACGTGGCGCCGCGCGATCTCGAGCTTCTCCTCCTCGGAGTAGCCGGCCAGGCGGATGACCTCCATGCGATCGCGCAGCGCCTTCGGGATGGGATCGGCCGCGTTCGCGGTGGCGATGAACAGCACCTTCGACAGGTCGTAGGCGACGCCGAGGTAGTGATCGCGGAAGGTGCGGTTCTGCTCGGGATCGAGCACCTCGAGCAGCGCCGACGACGGATCGCCGCGAAAGTCGGCGCCCAGCTTGTCGATCTCGTCGAGCACGAAGACCGGGTTGACGGTGCCCGCCTGCTTCATCCCCTGGATCACGCGGCCGGGCATGCGCGCCGACGTAGGTGCGGCGGTGGCCGCGGATCTCGGCCTCGTCGCGCACGCCGCCGAGCGACATGCGCACGAACTTGCGCCCGAGCGCGCGCGCGATCGAGCGGCCGAGCGAGGTCTTGCCCACGCCGGGCGGCCCGACGAAGCACAGGATCGGCCCCTTCTCGACGCGGCCGCGCTCGCGCGAGCTTGAGCACGCCGAGGTGCTCGAGGATGCGATCCTTGACGTCCTCGAGGCCGTAGTGATCCTCGTCGAGGATCGCGCGCGCCTCGGCCAGATCGAGCTTGTCGTCGGTGGCGATCGACCCACGGCACCTCGACCAGCCACTCGAGGTAGGTGCGCAGCACGCCCGCCTCGGCGGAGTCGGGGTTCGCCTGCTCGAGGCGGCGCAGCTGGCGATCGGCCTCGGCGCGCGGCTCGGCCGGCATGCGCGCGCGTCTCGATCTGCGCGCGCAGCTCGTCGAGCTCGCCCTTGCCGCCGGCGCCGCCGCCCAGCTCCGACTGGATCTGCCGCAGCTGCTCGCGCAGGAAGTACTCGCGCTGCGCCTTGCGACATCTCCTCCTTGGCGCGCGACTGGATCGTCGCCTGCACCTCGAGGATCTCGACCTCCTTCTGCAGGATGGCGCCGACCTTGCGCAGCCGCTCGATGGGATCCATCTCCTCGAGCAGCGCCTGCCCCGTCGACGACCTTCATGGTCACGTTCGACGCGACCAGATCGGCGAGCCGCCCCGGATCCTCGACGCCGGAGACGACCAGCATCAGCTCGGGCGACTGCAGCTTGCCCGCCTGCGAGAACTTCGTCGAGATCGTCGCGCACCGAGCGCATGAGCGCCTCGGCCTCCGGCGCGCCCGGCGGCAATCTGCGGCTCGTCGACGCGCTCGACCGACACCGTGTAGCACGGCGACTGCTTGCGCGAAGCTCTCGGATGCGCGCGCGCATCAGGCCCTGCACCAGCACCTTGATGCGCCCGTCGGAGAGCTTGCGCATGCGCATGATCATGCCGACGGTGCCGAAGCGATGGATGCCCGTCGGCCGACGGCTCGTCCTCGGACTCGTCGGTCTGCGCGCACAGCAGCACCAGGCGATCCTTGGTGGCGAGCGCCTCGTCGATGGCGGCGACCGACATCTCGCGCGACACCATCAGCGGCACGACCATGTACGGGAAGACCACCAGATCGCGGATGGGCAGCAGCGCCAGCGTCGGCGGGATCTCGAGCGTCTGCTTGATGGTGCCGTCGGGTAGGAATTCCATCAGCCGCCCTTCCCGTACGGGCCCTCGTCGAGCTGCACCTTGATCGGCCGCGCGCGGCCGCGCCGATCGACGATGCGCGGCACGCGGATGCACAAGAGGCCCGCCGTGCAGCGACGCCGCGGTCCTGCGACAGGTCGGCCGGCCCGGGCAGATCGAACACGCGGCGGAACGAGCCGTAGTCGCGCTCGGCGCGATCGTACGCGGGGCGGGTGTCGGGCGGCAGGCGCGGCCGCTTCTGCCCTTCGACGACGAGCGCGTCGCCGAGCGCGTAGACCTGGACGTCGGCGGGATCGACGCCCGGGCAGCTCGACCTCGAGCACGTAATGGTCGCCGTCGGTCCGCAGATCGGCGACCACGCGCACCGAGCCGGCGGCGGCGGCGCCGCCCTCGGGCTGGAACAGCTCGCGGACAATCTTCTCCGCCTCGCGACGAAGGAAGATCATGCGCTCTACGTCCCGGCTCCGGTCAGCCATGGTCGGGGGTTGAACCTACAGATTGTAACCGAAAATCGCGCCCGGTAGAAAGGGGCGCCGCGCTCAGTGGCTCGACGGCTTTTCGGCCGTCGGCTCGACGGGGCAGCGACTTGGCCAGGAGGTCGCGGGCGCGGCGCACCTTGAGACGTACGCGATCGAGCGTAGCGGTGCGCCCGTCGAAGATGACGACCAGCGCCGCCTTGGCGCCTACCGACGTGGCGCACGCGGACAGGCCGCCCGGCAGCCCGCCCGGCAGCGACGCGACCAGGTCCTTGGTGGCCGGCACGCGCGCGCCGGCGGCGGCCCCTTCGACGACGTCGGCGATGAGCTGCGCGAGCGCCTCGCCGGTGGCCTCGTCGAGCGTGCCCGTCGAGCCCTCCTGGCCGGCGTGCGCGAGCACCTCCCCGTCGCGCTACAGACGAGGACCTTCCTACCGCCGGAGTCGCGAACCAGCTGCTGGCAAATCTCCGTCAAATCCGCGGACGCAATCATGACAACGTTATCAATGTGACACGGCGCCCTTGCTTCGCCAAGTCAAAGTGCGAAGATTGGAGACGGTGCGCCTGCCCACCGTCTGTCCCAAGTGTCAGCGCGAACGCTTGCCGGGCGAAGACGCCTGCGCGCGATGTGGCCTGCTGGTGGCGCGCTGGGAGGGCTTCACCATCGAAGAGCCGACGCATCCGGCGCTCGTGGAGCCGTGGCAGAAGCTGGAGCGAGACCTGGGAAGACGACGGCGCGCACTCCCGGTTCCTCGAGCTGGCCGCGACGGTCGAGGCCCTCGACGTCGCGGCCGCGAAGTATCGCCGGCGCAAGCTGGCGGCGGCGGATGACGAGAAGGCGGAGCGCGGCCTGCAGCGGGCGGTGACGATGGCGCAGACGCTCTATGTCGCCAGAGCGAAGGCGGAGCGGCCGCCGCGGACGCCGGTGATCCTGAAGATCGTTGGAACCATGTTTGCGGGGCTGATCCTGCTGGCGGCGATCTGGGTAGTGATCGTGACGTTCGCTCGGCACCGCTGAAAAGGGACGGACGCGGTGGGTCGGCGCTGATTCGGAGGACGGGAACGGGTCGGGAAGAGTCGCCGCGGCTGGAACGATCGGGCAGGGATATCAGGCGGGGGCGCTGGGGTCAGAACGCGAAGCCGGCGGATTCGGCTTCGGTGCGGACCGACGAGGTCACGGCGTCGTCGAAGGTCTTCGGTCCGGCCGCCTGCTTTCTGCGCTCGACCTGGATGAACTGATCGCGCTTCTGCGACAGCTCGGCGATGCGCTTCTGCAGCGCGGTACGCTCGCGCGCCTTGCCGTCGAGGAACCGGACGCGATCGGCCTCGCTCATACCACGCATCGGCTCGGGCAGCTCCTCCGCCTTCATGTGCGTCACGTCCTTCTTGCCGTGGGCGCGCGCGTCCACCAGATCCCACTCGTCGTTGCGGTAGAGCGTCGACGCCTTGGCCGCGGCGCGCGACGCCGCCACCGGCGCACCGGCCGCGCCCGACGCCGAGTCCATCGCCGCCTGATTCGCCGCCTTCTCCTGCGCCACCACGCCGTAGCCGACGTAGGTCTTGTTCAGCTCGTTCGACAGCTTCGCCAGCTCGTGGTCCATCGGCGTGTTGATCGCCACCACGCGGTTCTGATCGATCGCCGCGTACTTGCCGCTGCCGAGCGATGCCACCTGCCGCCAGCCCGCCGCCTCGTACGCGCCGTCGCCGCCGCAGTAGATGGCGTTGACGAAGATGCCCCTTCTGCCGCGCCTCGCCGAGCGCGCGGGCAACGGGGATCTGCGGATCCTGATTCGCCGGCTCGTTACCGGCGACGAAGATGATCTTCAAGCGTCCCCTGATCCTGATCCCACTTCATTTCCGTGGTCGCGTCGTGCACCGCGCGGGCGACATACTCCGAGCCGCCGTTGGTGCGCAGCGCGAACAGCTTCTCGTAAACGTCGTCGAGGTTCGTGGTCAGCTCGGCGTCCTTGCGCACCCAACCGACGCGCGCGTCGTAGCCGTCGTTGCCGTAGCTGATGAGGCCCACGCGCACCAGCGGCGCCGGCTTGGCGTGCGCCAGCAGGTTCACCACGTCCCACAGCTTGGACCGCGCCGAGTCGATGAGCCCGTCCATGCTCGACGAGGTGTCGAGCGCGATGACGAGATCCACCTTCTTGGCGCCGTTGGTCGACTGCTGGATCGGCGGCTGCGGATCGCGCTGGTGTTGCTGATTGCCGTGCCCGGCGGCCAGCGCCACCGACGAGAACAGCGTCACGACTGCAAGGGACAATGAGTTACGCATGTCCCGTCCAACGCACGGCGCGCGCCGAAGGATCTACTCGTCGGCGTACACGACCACGGCGCCGGCGGAAAAGCGCGCGCTGTCCGCCGGATTGCGCAAGAAGAACCCGACCAGCTCGAAGTCTGGCGTGCCGTCCGCGCGCAGCTTGCGCGGCAGATCGAAGTGGCGCACCGGCGCCAGGCCCAAGGTCGCGTGCGGCGAGAGGCGCAGCTCACCGGTGTCGAGCGGACGCGCGAAGACGATGCCGCGATCGGCCAACACCTCTTCGATGCGAAAGCGCAGTCGGCTCACCAGCGCACCACCCGCCCGCGGCTCAGCGCGTCGTCGCTTTTTTCAGCGTGCGAATGAGCACGTCGGGCTGGCACGGCTTGGTGAGGAAGCCGGCCGCGCCCGCCGTCTTCGCGCGCGCCTCCAGATCCTTCCCCACCTCGCCGGTGAGCACCACCACCGGCAGCTTGGGCCGCCGCGCCTTGATCAGCGACATCGACATCCAGCCGTCCAGACCCGGCATGTTCAGGTCCATCACGACGACGTCGAACTGCCCGCGCTCCGTCGCCTCCACGGCTTCGATCCCGGAGTCCGCGATCACGACCTCGTGCCCGTCCGCCGCGAGGTAGCTCTTGTATAGCCGGGCAGCAGCGGGATCGTCGTCGACGAACAGCACGCGCAGCTTATCGGCCATGCAAGGCCGACCATACCACGATTAATCGCCCCCTAATTCGCGCATTTTCGCCAGGAAACTTTTCTGTAATGGCGTTTGCGCTTCACCGAGAGACGTTTTCAATTGTTCAAACAATTCGCGCTGCTTGGCTTCGAGCGCGGAAGGGGTTTCCACGAGCAGCCGAACGTGGGCATCGCCGCGTGCGCTCGGCTTGCCCGCACCCTTGCCGCGCAGGCGAAACAGCGTGCCCGACTGGGTACCTGCCGGCACGCGCATGTCGACGGCGCCGTCGAGCGTCGGCACCTGGATGACCGCGCCGAGCGCCGCCTCCACGATCGACACCGGCACCTCGCAGGTGACGATACCGTTTTCGCGCTTGAAGATCGGATGCGGCCGCACGCGCACGATCACGTTCAGGTCGCCGGGGGCGCCGCCGCGCTTACCCGGCTCGCCCTGCCCGGCCACGCGCCGCGTCGCGCCGTCCTCGGTGTCGGCCGGGATCGTGACGGTGAACTCGCGCTCCTTTTCGACCGTGCCGGCGCCCTTGCACACCTCGCAAGGCTCGCCGACGATCTTGCCGCCACCGCCGCAGGTCGGGCAGCGCTTGGACAGCGAGAAGAACCCCTGCTGCACCTTGGTCTCGCCCCTGCCGCCGCAGGTGCCGCAGCTGCGCAGCCCCGCCTCGCCGCCCTTGGCGCCGGTGCCCTTGCAGGTCGCGCACTCGACGGGGGAGGGAAACTTGATCGTCTTCTCGACCCCGAGCGCCGCCTCCTCGAACGACAGCTCCAGCGTGTAGCGCAGGTCGCGCCCGGGCATCTTCGATCCCCGTTGGCCGGCGCCCTTCTTCTTGCCGAACAGATCGCCGAACAGCGACTCGAAGAGATCGGTGAAGCCGCCGATGTCGACGCCGACGCCGCCGCCGACCCCGCCGAAGCCGCCGCGATCGTACTTGGCGCGCGAGTCGGGATCCGACAGCACCGTGTAGGCCTCGGACACCTCCTTGAAGTGCGCCTCGGCCTCCGGGTTGTCGGGGTTCTGATCGGGGTGATACTTGAGCGCCAGCTCGCGGTACGCGCTTCTTCAAGAGCGCCGCGTCGACGTCGCGCGGTACGCCGAGCACTTCGTAGTAGTCGCGCTTGGGCAAGACTAGTCCTCGTCTCCCCCGCCGGCAGCACCGCCCCCGCCGCCCTGGTTGTACATCGCCTCGCCGATCTTCTGCGCCACCGACTCGACGCGTCCCTGCATCATGCGCAGCTCGTCGGGCGACGGCACGCCGTCCATGAGCTCCTTGGCCGCCGCGACCTCGTGGGTGATCGCCTCGCGATCCTGCTGCGCCAGCACGTGGCCGTACTCGGCGACCGCGCGCTCGGAGGTGTACAAGCAGCGACTCGAGCGTCAGCGCGCAGCTCGGCCACCTCGCGCTTGTGCGCGTCGGCCTCCTTCTGCGCCTCGGCCTCGGCGACGAGCCGCGCGATCTCGCGCCTCGGTCAGCCCGCTGGTCGGCACCACGCGCACCGACTGCTCCTTGCCGGTGCCGAGATCCTTGGCGGCGACGCGAGACGATGCCGTTGGCGTCGATGTCGAACGTCGACCTCGATCTGCGGCACGCCGCGCGGCGCCGGCGGAATCCCGAGCAGCTCGAAGCGCGCCAGCGACTTGTTGTCGTCGGCCATCTCGCGCTCGCCCTGCAGCACGTGCACGTTGACGAACGGCTGGTTGTCGACCGCCGTCGAGAAGACCTCTGGCCGCGCGGTCGGGAATCGTCGTGTTGTTCGGGATGAGCGCGCGTGAACACGCCGCCCGCCGTCTCGACGCCGAGCGACAGCGGCGTGACGTCGAGCAGCAGCACCTCCTGCACCTCGCCCGTCAGGACGCCGCCCTGGATCGCCGCGCCGACCGCGACGACCTCGTCGGGATTGACGCGCTTGTTCGGCTTCTTGCCGAAGAACTCCGCGACCACCTGCTGCACGCGCGGCATGCGCGTCTGCCCGCCGACCAGGATCACCTGATCGATGTCCTTGGACGTGCACGCCGGCGTCGCGCAGCGCGCGCCTTGCACGGCTCGAGCGTGCGCTGCACCAGGGCCTCGACCAGCGTCTCGAGCTTGCCGCGCGTCAGCCGGCGCCTGCAGGTGCTGCGGCCCCGCGCCGTCGCGGCGATGAACGGCAGGTTGATCTCGGTCTCCAGCGACGACGACAGCTCGTGCTTCGCGCGCTCGGCCGCCTCCTTGAGGCGCTGCAGCGCCATCTTCTCCTTGCGCAGATCGATGCCGTGGGCCTGCCGGAACTGCTCGGCGAGCCAGTCGATGATGCGCCGATCGAAGTCCTCGCCGCCGAGGAAGGTGTCGCCGTTGGTCGAGCGCACGTCGAAGACGCCGCCGCGCAGCTCGAGGATCGAGATGTCGAAGGTGCCGCCGCCGAGGTCGTAGACCGCGATGCGCTCGTCCTTCTGCTGGTCCGACGCCGTAGGCGAGCGCCGCCGCCGTCGGCTCGTTGATGATGCGCAGGACGTCGAGCCCGGCGATCTTGCCCGCGTCCTTGGTCGCCTGGCGCTGCGCGTCGTCGAAGTAGGCGGGGACGGTGATGACCGCCTCGGTCACCGCCTCGCCGAGGTAGTCCTCGGCGATCTCCTTCATCTTCGACAGCACCATGGCGCGAGATCTCCGGCGGCGAGTAGTCCTTGCCGCCGCGCAGCCGCACGCGCGCGTCGCCGTTGTCGGCGGCGACGACCTCGTACGGCACCGACGCCAGGTGCTGCTGCGATCGCCGGATCGGCCTGCTTGCGGCCGATCAGCCGCTTGACCGCGGTGACCGTGTTCTCGGGGTTGGTCATCGCCTGGCGCTTGGCCATCTGGCCGACCAGGCGCTCGCCCGTCGCGGCGAAGGCGACGATCGACGGCGTGGTGCGCGACTGCCCTCGGCATTGGGGATGACCACGGGCTTGTCGCCGTCGATGACGGCGACGCACGAGTTGGTGGTGCCGAGGTCGATGCCGACGACGCGCCCCATCTAGCCGCGAATCATATCACTGCGTGGCCGGCTCGTCGCCGGCTGGCGCCTTGGCCACCGCGACCATCGCCGGCCGGAGCAGGCGCTGCCCGATGAGATAGCCCGAGGCAAACTCCTGCGCGACCGAGCCCGGCGCGTGCTCGGCCGTCTCCAGCTGCTGGATGGCGTCGTGCAGCGACGGATCGAACGGCTTGCCCACCGACGAGAAGCGGACGACGCCGAACTTCTCCAGCGCCTGCAACAGCTGCTTCTCCGTCTGCAGGAGGCCGACGGTGAGCGGATCGCCCGGCGCCGCGTGCTTGAGCGCCCGCTCCAGGTTGTCGAGCGCCGGCAGCAGCTCCTTGAGGAGCTGCTCGCGCCCGCGCGTCGACGCTTCGTCCGCTTCCTTCTTCGTGCGCTTCTTGAAGTTCTCGAACTCCGCCGCGGTGCGCAGCAGCCGGTCGTGCAGCTCGCGTTTTTCCTGCTCCAGCTTCTCGCTGCGATCGATCTCCTGCAGGAGCTGCTGCTCCAGCGTCGGCGGTGGCGCGCCGGCCTCGCGGGCCGGCCGATCGCCCGGCCCGCCCTCATCGGTGTCGTGTCCGTCGTTACTCATGGCTTTGAGAACGTAAACCGCCGGTCAGCGTTTGGCAATGAGGCCCGAGACGAGCTGCGCCGTAAAATCGACGAGGGTGATCACCTTCGAATAGTTCATGCGTGTCGGGCCGATCACGCCGATGGTGCCGAGCGGCCGCGCCTCGGGGTCGCTGCCCGAGGAGACGCCGTAGGTGGTGGCCACGATGGTGAAGTCCGAGAGCTCCTGGATCGCCGTCTCGGCGCCGATGAAGACGCGGATGCCCTCGGCCTTCTCGGTGCGGTCGAGCAGCTCGGCGAGCACGCGCTTCTCCTCCAGGCGGCGGAACAGCGCCTTCATCTTCTCCACCTCGGCGGGATCGCCGGCGGCGATGTTCTCGAGCAGGCGCGCCTGGCCGCTCAAGATCACGTCGGCGCCCGAGTCGGGCAGCGCCCGCTGCGACAGCTCGAGCGCCTTCTTCTCGAGCGCCTGGTACTGCGTGCGCTCGTCGGCGAGCTCCCGCTGCACCCGCGCGCGCACCTCGTCGAGCGTCAGGCCGGCCAGGATCTCGTTGAGGTAGTTGTGGATCCGCTCCAGCTCCTCCGAGGAGAGCACCTCCGTGGTGGAGATGATCTTGTTCGACACCTGGCCGCTCTTGGCGACGAGCACGGCCAACAGCTGCCCCTCGCGCAGCCGCATGAACTCGACGTGCTCGAGCACATCGGTCTCCGGGCTGGGCGTCACCAGCACGGCGGTGTGCGTCGACAGCTCGGCCAGCACGTGGGTCGCCTCGCGCAGCGCGCTCTCGATGTCGTCGCCCGGGATCTGGTAGCGCTGCGCCAGCTCCAGCCGCTCCTTGTCCGAGAGCGTGCGCACCTTGAGCAGCGAGTCGACGAAGAAGCGCAGCCCCTGGTCGGTCGGCACGCGCCCGGCCGAGGTGTGCGGCTGCTTGAGCAGGCCCGCCTCCTCGAGGTCGCTCATGACGTTGCGCACGGTCGCCGGCGAGAGATCGATGCCGTAACGGCGCGTGACCGTACGCGAACCGACCGCCTCGCCCGTCGCCAGATACTCATGGACGATGGCGCCGAGGATCTTGCGGGCGCGGTGGTTCAGATCGGACATCTACAACATTGTATATAGCACCGCCGCGCGGCCGAATCTGATCGATCGGAGCTGGTTCCGGCCCCTGAACGGCGGAGTCGCCGTCGGCGGCGCCATCCAGCGCGGGTTCCTCGCAACCCCGGGGACGCAGGGGACCCGGGACGCAGGGGACCCGGGACGCAGAGGGCCCGGGCCCGGGACGCAGGGGCCCGGGACGCAGGGGCCCGGGACGCAGAGGGCCCGGGACGCAGGGGCCCGGGACGCAGGAGGATCGAGGCGGTCATCCTGGAGCTCGACCCCGGTGGGAGGTGTCGGCCGGCCCTGACGCAGAAAGAGGTCGGACCAATCACCCGGGGCTCGCTCCCCCGTCGAGCGGCGGGGATCCGGTCACACGAAACGGGCGCCGACCTCGTCGGCGAACAGGACGCCGCGCGGCGACAGCCGCAGCCGCTCGTCGGTGACGAGGAGGAGCCCCTCGTCGGCCAGTCGCCGCACCTCGTCGGCGTGCGCGAGCGCGGGGTCGACGCCGTAGAGGCGCGCGTGCGCGGCGCGGTCGATGCCGTCGAGCAGGCGGAGGCCGAGCCACACCGCCTCGCGCTCGAGCGCGGCGGCGTCGAGGGTCTCCTTCATCGCCACCGACGGTGCGCGCAGCCACTCGTCGACCGAGCGGGCGACGCTGAAGCGCTCGCCGCCGCCGTCGGGCAGGCGGCGGAAGGAGTGCGCCGAGCAGCCGAGGCCGAGGTACTCGCCGCCGGTCCAGTAGAGCGTGTTGTGCACGGCGTGGCGGCCGGGGCGGGCCCAGCTCGAGATCTCGTAGTGGGGCAGGCCGGCAGCGGTCAGGCGAGCGTCGATGCGCTCGTACATCTCGGCGCAGACGCCGGAGTCGGGCACCGACAGCAGGCCGGCGCGCTGAAGGCCCCCGAACGCGGTGCGCTCTTCGACGGTCAGGTTGTAGACCGAGACGTGATCGGGCGCGAGCGCCAGCACCCCGGCCAGGTCGGACTCGAGCTCGGTCAGCGTCTGGGACGGCATGCCGAACATGAGGTCGATCGAGAGGCGCGTAAAGCCGGCGGCGCGGGCGTCGGCGACGGCCCGTTCCGCCTCGGCGCGGCCGTGGGTGCGGCCGAGGGTCGCCAGGTGCTTGGGCTCGAGCGACTGCACGCCGAGCGACAGCCGCGTCACGCCGGCGGCCCAGAGCCCGTCGAGCTGGGTGCGCGGCAGGTCGTCGGGGTTCGCCTCGACGGTGACCTCGACCTCGCCGTCGCCGGCGGGGAAGGCCGCGCGCACGGCGGCGAGCACCTCGCCCAGGCAGTCGGCGCGCCACAGCCCCGGAGTGCCGCCGCCAAAGTAGACGCTGGCCAGGCGCCGCCCCGCGAACAGGGGCGCGCGATCGACGAGCTCTCGACGCACGGCCGCGGCATACTGCTCGTGCGGGATGCGCGCGCGCGCGTGCACCGCGAAGTCGCAATAAGGACAACGTTTGCGGCAGTAGGGAAAATGGATATAAACGCCAAACATTCGATGCAGCCCGAAGAAGTCTATCTCGATAATGGTGCCACCACCCGGGTCGACGAGCGCGTCGCCGCGGCGGCGATGGAGGCGATGCTCGTCGCCTGGGGCAACCCCTCGTCGGCCCACAAGCCCGGTGCCGAGGCGGCGCGACGCCTGCAGCGGGCCCGGCAGCAGGTGGCGGCGGCGCTCGGCGGCGCGGCGGCGGAGATCACCTTCACCTCGGGCGGCACGGAGGCGAACGCCCTGGTGCTCCACGGCCTGGCGGCGCGCGCCAGGCATGTGGTCGTCAGCGGCTTCGAGCACCCGTCGGTGGCCGACGCCGCCCGGGCGCTCGCCGAGCGCGGCATCGAGGTGACGACGGTCGTACCGTCCCCAAGCGGGGTCGTGGCGCCCGAAGCGTTCACCGCGGCGCTGCGCGCCGACACGGCGCTGGTCGCGTGCATGTGGGTGCAGAACGAGATCGGTACCGTGCAGCCCGTCGACGCCATCGCCCGCGCGGTCAAGGCGCGCGCGCCGCGCTGCCACGTGCACGTCGACGCGGTGCAGGCGTTCGGCAAGGTGGCCATCGACGTCGCCGACGCGGCGTTCGACTCGCTGGCGATCTCGGCGCACAAGATCCACGGCCCCAAGGGCGCGGGCGCGCTGTGGCTGAAGAAGGGCACGCACCTGCGGCCGCTCCTCTACGGCGGCGGTCAGGAGCGCGGTCTGCGCCCCGGCACCGAGGGGGTGCCGGGCATCGTCGCGCTCGGGCTGGCCTGCGAGCTCGCCCAAAGCGCGCGCGCCGAGGCGGCGCTGCGCATGCAGGGGCAGCGCGATCGGCTGTGGGAGGCGATCGTCGCCGCGCTGCCGTTGGCGCGCCGCAACGGCGACGCCGCCCATCTGGCCCCGCACATCCTGTCGGTCGGCTTCGCCGGCGTTCCCGCGGAGCCGCTCTTGCACGCGCTCGAGGCCGAAGGGGTCTACGTGTCGGCGGGCTCGGCGTGCCACGCCAAGGACAAAAAGCCGTCGGCGACCCTGCGCGCGCTCGGCGTACCCGACGACACCGGCGTCATCCGCCTGTCGCTGTCGCGCTTCACCACCGACGACGAGATCGCGCGCGCCGCCGACGCAGTGATCGGCTGCGTGCGGAAGCTCTCTTGAGCGAGCCTGGGACGACAGGGAGCGCGGGGGGTGCGCCGATGAGCGACGAGGTCGTGCTCGTCCGCTGGGGCGAGATCTTCTTGAAGGGCGACAACCGCAGCTTCTTCGAGCGCGGGCTCGTCGATCGCGTGCGGCGCGCCCTCGAGCGGTCGCCCGGCGCACGCATCGAGCGCACGCACGGGCGCCTCCTGGTGTGGCCCGGCGACGGCGGCGCGCGCCGCGCCGTCCGCGCGCTCGAGCGGGTCTTCGGCATCGCCAACGTGTCGCCGGCGCGCGTCGTGCCGCGGCAGCTCGACGCCATCTCCGCCGTCGCCATCGAGCTGGCGCGGGCCGAGGCGGCCAAGCATGAGCGTCCGACCTTCAAGGTCGAGTCGCGCCGCAGCGACAAGCGCTTCCCCACCGGCTCGATGGAGATCTCGCGTACCGTCGGCAGCGCCATCGTCGGCGCGCTCGGGCTGCCGGTCGACGTGCACACGCCCGCGTTCACCGTCGGCGTCGAGGTCGGCTACGACCACGCCTTCGTGTTCGGCGAGGTCGTGCCCGGCCCGGGCGGGCTGCCGGTCGGGGTCACCGGACGCGTCGAGCTCTTGCTCTCGGGCGGCATCGACTCGCCCGTCGCCGGCTGGCTGATGCTCAAGCGCGGCTGCATCCTCGGCGCCACCTACTTCCACTCGTTCCCCTACACGGGGGAGAAGACGCAGGACAAGGTGGCGCGCCTGGCGTCGCTGTTGGCCGCGTGGCAGCTGGAGCCGCTGCGCCTGGCGGTGGTGCCGTTCACCGACGCGCAGAAGGCGCTGCGCGACGCCGCCGGCGACGGGCGGCTGGCGGTCGTGCTCTACCGGCGCATGATGCTGCGCGTCGCCGAGCGCATCGCCCACAAGGCGGGCGCCAAGGCGCTGGCGACAGGCGAGGCGCTGGCCCAGGTGGCGTCGCAGACGCTGGAGAACCTCGGCGTCATCGGCGCCGCCACGGCGATGCCGGTGCTGCGCCCCTGTCTGGGCCACGACAAGCTGGAGACCGTAGCCCTCGCGCAGCGCATCGGCACCTACGAGACCTCGATCGAGCCGTTCGACGACTGCTGCTCGCTGTTCGTCCCCGAGCATCCGGAGACGCGCGCCAAGCTCGCGGTCGTCGAAGCGCTCGAGTCGCGCCTGGCCGTGGCCGCGATGGCCGACGAGCTCGCCGCGCGCGCCACCGAGCTCTCGTGCGCGCCCGCGCACTGAAGCGCCGAGGAGTCGCGATCGACGAGCCGCCCCTCAACGGGGCCTGCGCCGCAGGCGGCGAGCGACCCCATCGAGCGCCAGGTAGATCACCGGCGTCGAGAACAGCGTCAGAAGCTGCGAGACGAACAGCCCGCCGATGATGGTGATGCCGAGCGGGCGGCGCAGCTCCGAGCCGGCGCCCTGGCTGAGCGCCAGCGGCACGGCGCCGAGCAGCGCCGCCATCGTCGTCATCATGATGGGGCGGAAGCGTAAGATGCAGGCCTCGTAGATCGACTCGCGCGGCGGGCGCCCCTGCACCCGCTCGGCGTCGAGCGCGAAGTCGATCATCATGATCGCGTTCTTCTTGACGAGGCCGATGAGCAGCACGATGCCGATGAGCGCGATGACGCTGAACTCGGTGTGGAACAGGAGCAGCGCCAACAGCGCGCCGATCCCCGCCGACGGCAGGGTCGACAGGATGGTGATGGGGTGGATGTAGCTCTCGTAGAGCACGCCGAGGACGATGTAGACCGCGAACAGCGCCGCCAGCAGCAAGAGCGGCTCCGACGCGAGCGAGGACTGGAACAGCTGTGCCGTGCCGGTGAAGCTGCCGCGGATGCCCGGCGGCAGTCCCAGCTGCTGCTCGGCGCGGTCCATCGCTTGGACCGCCTCGCCGAGCGACGCGCCCGGGGCGACATTGAACGACAGCGTCACCGACGGAAACTGGCCCTGATGATTGACCGACAGCGAGGTGGTCGACTGAGATAGCCGGGTCAACGCGCCCAACGGCACGGCGTTGCCGTTGACGCCGCGAGCGTAGAGGGTCTGGACCGCGTCCGGATACTGCTGCAGCTCGGGCTTGACCTCGAGCACCACGTGGTACTCGTTGCGCTCGGTGAACAGCGTGGCCACCTGGCGCTGCCCGAAGGCGTCGTACATGGTGTCGTCGACCGCTTGCGCGGCGATGCCGACGCGGGCCGCGCTGTCGCGATCGACGTCGACATCGAGCTGCAGCCCCGCGCTCTGCTGATCGCTGGCCACGTCCCGCAGCTGCGGCAGGCGCCGAAACCGCCCCAGCAGCCGGGGCGCCCAGGCGTTCAGCTCGGCCAGGTCGACGTCCTGGATCGTGTACTGGTACTGCGTGCGCGCGAACCGCCCGCCCACCCGGAGGTCCTGCACCGACTGCAGGAACAGGCGGATTCCGCTCACGCGCGCCAGCTTACGGCGCAGGCGCCGGATCACCTGATCGGCGCTCTTTTTGCGCTCCGAGAGCGGGACCAGCTCGATGAACATGGTGCCGGTGTTGCCGGCGCCGCCCCCGGTCCCACGCCGATGAACGACACGGCGTGATGGACGGCGGGATCGTCCCGGACGATCCGGTTGAGCTCCTCCTGTCGAGCGCGCATCGCCGGAAACGAGATGTCCTGCGGCGCGTCCGAGAACCCGATGAGCGTCCCCGTGTCCTGCTGGGGAAAGAGCCCCTTGGGGATCACGATATACAAGAGCACCGTCGCCACCAGGGTGGCCAGCGTGATCCCGAGGACGAGGGCGCGGTGGGCGAGCGCCCAGTCGAGCCCGTGCTCGTAGCCCTTGGCGAACGCGTCGAAGAGCCGCTCGGAGGCGCGAAACAGCCGACCGCGCTCGCCGGGCGGCCGCTGCCCGAGCAGGCGCGAGCACATCATCGGCGTCAGCGTCAGCGAGATGAGCGCCGAGATGCCGATGGCGATGCTCAGCGTGGCCGCAAACTCGCGCAACAGACGCCCGAGGACCCCGCCCATGAGCAGGATGGGGATGAAGACCGCCAGCAACGAGACGGTGATGGAGACGATGGTGAAGCCGATCTGCTTGGCGCCGATGAGCGCGGCGGCGAACGGCCGGGTGCCGCGCTCGACCTGGCGGGTGATGTTCTCGGTGACGACGATGGCGTCGTCGACGACGAAGCCGGTCGAGATGGTCAGCGCCATCAGCGACAGGTTGTCGAGGCTGAAGTCGAGCAAGTACATGGCGACGAAGGTGCCGATGATCGACAGCGGCAAGGCGGCGCTGGGGACGAGCGCGGCCCGCCCGCTGCGCAAGAACCCGAAGACCACCGCCACCACCAGGCACAAGGAGATGAAGAGCGTCAGCTCGACGTCGGCGATGGAAGCGCGGATGGTCTGGCTGCGATCGGAGGCGACCACGATGTGGACCGAACGCGGGATCGATTCCGCGAGGGTGGGTAGCATCGCCTTGATCCGCTCGATCACCGCGATGATGTTGGCGCCCGGCTGCCGGCGAATGATGATGATGACGCAGCGGCGCCCGTCGACCCAGGCCGCGACCCGGTTGTTCTCGACGTCTTCGACCACGCGGGCGACGTCCCCCAGGCGCAGCGGCGCTCCGTTGCGATAGGCGAGCAGCAGCGAGGGATACTGCGCGGCGGAGAGGAGCTGGTCGTTGGCGCCGATGGTGTGCAGCTCGGCGGCGCCGTCGAGCGCGCCCTTGGCTTGATTCGAGGTCGCGCGCGCCAGCGTCGCGCGCACGTCCTCCAGCGTCAGGCCGGCGCCGGCCAGCGCCTGGGGATCGACCTGGACGCGCACCGCCGGGACCTGACCGCCGCCGACGTACACCTGGCCCACGCCGTCGACCTGCGAGATCCGCTGCGCCAGGATGCTGCTGGCCAGGTCGTACAGGTGCCCGATCGGCAGCGCCTCGGAGGTGAGCGCCAGGATCAAGATCGGCGCATCGGACGGATTGACCTTGCGGTAGATGGGGCGCGCCGGCAGGTTCGCCGGCAGGTCGCCGCTGGCCGCGTTGATGCCGGCCTGCACGTCGCGCGCGGCGTCGTCGATACTGCGGCTCAGATCGAACTGCAGCGTCAGGTTCGTGGAGCCGAGGGTGCTGGTCGAGCTCATGTCGGTGAGGCCGGCGATGCGGCCGAAGCGGCGCTCGAGCGGCGTCGCGACCGCCGAGGCCATGGTCTCCGGGCTGGCCCCCGGCAGGAGGCCCTGCACGTTGACCGTCGGCAGATCGATCTGCGGCAGCGGCGCCACCGGGATCTCGCCGAACGAGACCAGGCCGGCGATCAAGACGGCGCCGGCCAGGAGCGTGGTCGCGATCGGCCGCAGGATGAATGGGCGCGAGATGTTCATGCGGCGCCCCCTAGGCCGGCTGCGGCGCCGGCGGCGGCCGCTTGCGCCGCAGCCGGCGAGCGAGCCGCTCCATGTAGAGATAGATGACCGGGGTCGTGTACAGCGTCAGCAGCTGCGAGATGAGCAGGCCGCCGATGATCGTGATGCCGAGCGGCCGGCGCAGCTCCGACCCGGTGCCCTGGCTGAAGGCCAGCGGCACGGCGCCGAGCAGCGCCGCCATGGTCGTCATCATGATCGGGCGCAGGCGTAGCAGGCAGGCCTGGAAGATGGCCTCGCGCGGGGACTTGCCTTCGCCGCGCTCGGCCTGCAGGGCGAAGTCGATCATCATGATCGCGTTCTTCTTGACGATGCCGATGAGGAGGATCACCCCGATGAGCGCGATGATGCTGAAGTCGATGCGCAGGAGCATCAGCGCCAACAGCGCGCCCACGCCCGCCGACGGCAGCGTGGAGAGGATCGTGATGGGGTGGATGTAGCTCTCGTATAAGACGCCGAGAACGATGTAGACGGCGAGCAGCGCCGCCAGGATCAGATAGGGCTCGCTCGTCAGCGACGAGCGGAAGGCCTGCGCCGCGCCGACGAAGGTGGTGCGGATGCCGGGCGGCAGGCCGACCGCGGGCAGGGCGCGCTCGATGGCCGCCACCGCCGGCCCCGAACGAGGCGCCCGGCGCCAGATCGAAGGAGACCGTTACCGCCGGAAATTGCCCCTGGTGCTCCACCGCGATCGGCGCCTCGGCGACGCGAAAGCGCGCGAACGCCGACAGCGGCACCTGATCCCCCGTCGGCCCGCGCACGAAGATGCGGGAGAGCGCGTCCGGGCTGCGCTGATCCTCGGGCTTCACCTCGAGGATCACGCGATACTGATTGAGCTGCGTGAAGATCGTGGAGACGATCCGCTGGCCGAACGCGTCGTAGAGCGTGTCGTCGATGGCCTGCGCGCTCAGGCCGAGCCGGTAGGCGGCGTCGCGATCGACGGTCAGCTCGAGCTGCAGCCCCTTTTGCTGCTGGTCGCTCGCCACGTCGCGCAGCTCCGGCAGGGTGCGCAGCTTGGCCACCGCGCGCGGCGTCCAGGCGCGCAGCTCGTCGCCGTTGGCGTCGTCGAGCGTGAACTGGAACTGGGTCCGGCTCACCCGCGCGTCGATCTGGAGATCCTGAACCGCCTGCAGCGAGAGCGCGATGCCCGTGACCTTGGCCAGCCGCGGCCGCAGCCGGGCGATGATCTGAGCGGCGCTCGCCTTGCGCCGGCTGCGCGGCGCCAGCGCGATCAGGAGCCGCCCGCTGTTGGGCGTGGCGTTGGTCCCGTCGGCGCCGATGAACGACGTCACGTTCGCCACGTCGGGATCGCGCCGCACCACCTCGGCCAGGGCGCTCTGGAGCGTCATCATGCGGGCGAACGAGGTGCGCGGCGAAGCCTCGGAGACGCCCTGGATGAGCCCGGTGTCCTCGAGCGGAAAGAAGCCCTTGGGGATGAAGAACGCCAGCAGCAGCGTCAGCCCCAGCGTGGCGATGGTGGTGAGCAACGTGAGCAGCTGGTGGGCGAGCACCCACTCGAGCGTGCGTCGATAGAAGCCGGTCAGGCGGCTCGCCAGCGACTCGGACCAGCGGCCGAAGCGCCCCTGTCCGCCCGAGCTCCGGGCGTGCAGCAGGTGCGCGCTCATCATCGCGGTCAGCGTCAGGGAGAGGAGCGCCGAGGCGGCGATGGCGATGCTCAGCGTCACGGCGAACTCGCGAAACAGCCGCCCGATGAGCCCGCCCATGAACAAAAGTGGGATCAGCACGGCGACGAGCGAGATGGTCAGCGACACGATGGTGAAGCCGATCTGCTTGGAGCCCTTGAGCGCGGCCTCGAGCGGCGCCTCGCCCGCTTCGACGTAGCGCGAGACGTTCTCCACCATCACGATCGCGTCGTCGACCACGAAGCCGGTCGAGATCGTCAGCGCCATCAGCGACAGGTTGTCGAGGCTGTAGTCGACGAGATACATGACGCCGAAGGTGGCGATCAGCGACAGCGGCACCGCGACGCCCGGGATCAGCATCGCCCGCAGGCTGCCGAGGAACAGGAAGTTGACCGCCACCACGAGGAGGACCGTGAGCAGCAGCGTCTCCTGCACGTCGCGCACCGACGCCCGCACCGTGCCCGTCCGATCGTTGAGCAGCGCCACCTCCAGGCTGCGGGGCAGCGCCTGGCGCAGCCGCGGCAGCAGCGCCTTGACCCGATCGGCGGTGGCGATGACGTTGGCGCCCGGCTGGCGCCAGACGTTGAGGATGATGGCGCGGCGATCGTTCGCCCATCCGGCCAACAGCGCGTTCTCCACGCCGTCGACGGCGACGCCGACGTCGGAGAGCCGGACGGGCGCGTCGTTGCGCACGGCCAGCACGAGCGGCGCGAAGCGGGCGGCCTTGAGGAGCTGGTCGTTGCTGGCGATGGTGAAGTTGAGGCGCGGCCCGTCGATGTTGCCCTTGGGCTGGTTCACGTTCGCCAGCGCCAGCGCGCCGCGCACGTCCTCGAGCGAGAGCCCGACGCCGGCGAGCGCCGCCGGATCGACCTGGATGCGCACCGCCGGCTTCTGGCTGCCGTTGATGCTGACCAGGCCCACGCCCGGGACCTGCGCGATCTTCTGGGCCAGGATCGAATCGGCCACGTCGTCGACCTCCGGGAGCCTCAGCGTCTTGGACATGGCGGCGAGGGTGAGGATCGGCGTATCGGCGGGATTGGTCTTGGCGTACACCGGCGGCGTCGGCAGGGTCGGCGGCAGGAAGGTGGCGGCGGCGTTGATCGCCGCCTGCACATCCTGCTCGGCGGCGTCGATGTTGCGATCGAGGTCGAACTGCAGCGCGATGAGCGACGTGCCGAAGCTGGACACCGACGACATCTGGCTCAGCGCCGGCATCTGTCCCGAGCTGGCGCTCGAGCGGCGTGGTCACCGATGAGGCCATCGTCTCCGCGCTGGCGCCGGGGAGCAGCGTCGTGACCTGGATGGTCGGGTACTCCACCTGCGGCAGCGTCGAGACCGGCAGCTCGCGATAGCCGACGATGCCGGCCAGGAGCAGGCCCACCGTCAGGAGCGTGGTCGCGACCGGGTGGCGGATGAACGGCTCCGAGATGCTCATGGCACGCCCGCGCCGGCGGCGGCCTGGCGGCGGTCGGAGGAGCGGACAATCACGTGCGCGCCGGGGCCGAGATCGCCCTGCCCCTCGGTGACGACCTCTTCGCCGACCGAGAGGCCGGAGCGCACGATCGAGAGGTCCTTGACGGTCAGCTCGAGCTGCACGCTGCGCATGGCGACCGTGTCGTCGGCGGCGACGACGTAGGCGAAGGTGCCCTCGGGGCCGCGCTGGATCGCAGTCGACGGGACGACGAGCGCATCCTTGCGCGTCGTCACCAGCAGGTGGGCCTTGACGAACTGGTTCGGCCACAGCCGCCGCTCGGGGTTGGGAGCGACCGCCTTGAGCCGGATGGTCGCGGTCGTCTGATTGATCTGGTTGTCGAGCGCGGTCACCTCGCCGGTCCCGAGGTGGATGCCGCCGTCGCGGCTCTGCAGCTCGACGGTGAGCGGCCCCCGCCGCAGCGGCTCGGCCACGCTCTGCAGATCGTCCTGCGGCAGCGTGAAGAGCACGGCGATGGGGTCGACCTGCGCGATGACGACGATCCCGTTGGCGTCGGCGGCGTGCACCACGTTTCCCGGATCGATGAGCCTGCAGGCCGACGACGCCGTCGACCGGCGAGGTGATGCGCGAGTAGCGGAGGTTGAGCCGGGCGGTCTCGATCTGACCGCGATCGAGCTGCGTGGCGCCCAGGTACTGGCCGACGAGCGCCCGCTGGTCGTCCACGTTCTGCTGCGCGATCAGGTGCTGCCGGCGCAGCTCGATGTTGCGGGCCAGGTTGATGCGGCTGTTGCGCAGCAGGGCCTCGTCGCGCGCCAGCGCCCCTTCGGCTTGATGGAGCTGCGCCAGGAACGGATCGGGATCGATCCGGGCGAGCAGCTGCCCGCGGCGGACCTCCTGGCCATCCTTGAAGAACACTTCGAGCAGCCGGCCGTCGACGAGCGTGTGCACCGCCACCGTCTTGAGCGCCACCACCGTGCCGAGGCCGTCGAGATAGATGGGGACGTCGCGCTGCTCGGTGGTCGCGACGACGACCGGGATCGCGCCGCCCCCGGGGCCGCCGTCAGGCGCCCTACCCCGCGGGTGGCAGGCGGCGGCGCCGATCAGCAGCAGCGCGCCCATGGCGATTCGGGAGCCCCGGCTCGCCACGACCGTGCGGCAGTACATGCTCTTGTGGATGTAGACGCCGGCAGACGGTCAGCAACTGGGCGGCCCGCGGCTCAAGGGGAGCTCGCCCCGCCGGGTGACGCGGTCGACGCCGACCCGGTCGCCGCGCTGGTGGCGCGCCCGCCGCTTGCGGCCGCGCCGCCGCTCGCGGCCGCGCCGCTGCTCGCGGCCGGAACGATGCTCGTGGCCGGGATGCTGCTCGTGGTCGCGGCGCTGCTCGCAAATGGAGCGGTCGTCGTCGTGCCGCTGTTGGTCGGCGTGCCGCTCGGGGTGGGCGCAGCCGGCGCGGTGGCGGCGATCGGTGCCGTCGGGCTCGCCGGCGGCAGCACCGCGGTCGTCGCCGGACCGGCGCCTCCGGCGGTGACGCTGAACGTGGCGGACGGCGCCTGCGCTCCCCCGGAGAACGGAGCCGTCAACGTCGCGCTCGGTGCTCCCGGCCAGGGCGGCCAGGCCGCCGAGCCCGGCATCGGCGCAGCCGGCGCGATGCCGACGCTCGTGCTGGACGCGGATCCTGACGCGGACGTCGCCGACGCCGAGATCGGCGCGCCCAGGATCGCGCCGGTGCCGCTGGTCTGGCCAAATGCGACGGCCGACGCGGCCAGCGCGGCGGCGAGGACGCCGACCCTGAACGCCCTGGTGCCGACCGCGAACGTCACGCGCATGCACGGATCGCGGTATCCGAGCTCGGGCGATCGCCCGTCGGGCGCCGACGGATCAGGCTCCCGATGGGCGACTCCGACCACGGCGATGTCATCGGCCGCCTGGAGCGCAGTCTCCTCGCAGCGCTCGGCATGCAGCGGGCCGTCCAGCGAAGGACAGGCGATGAGGCCATGACGACGCAGGAAGCGGCGCAGCCGGCGCCCCAGGTTCTGCTGCCGCACGTCCAGCCGCTGGGTCGTTCGTGGGCTGCCCAGGAGCCTGACCGGCGCCCGCACCAGCGCTCGCTGCCCCGCGGCATCACGGACGAAGAACTCGCGCGCCCGCGCTTCATGCGCGACGCGGCCGCGATAGTGCTGGTCGTGATACTCGATGTCGGCACGGTACGCGGCGCACGATCGTCCACTGAGCGGCGCGGTCAGCGGCGGCCCGGCCAGCTCGAGGCGGCCCACCACCTTGACCCGCTGCCCGTCGCTCACCGAGGCGATCGGCGTGGCCGGCTCCCGGCGCAGGCGTCGCACCTCGCCGGGCTCCCGCTCGAATCGTTCGAGGACGGCCAGCGTCGCGATCGCCAGCGCGGTCAGGATGAGCAGGAGTGCCATTCCCCGATCGGGTTCAAGCGCGAGGCCAACCGTAGTGACGTCGCGGTCCGCCCGCACCGCGTGACCAGCGGCACCGCGAAGCCGGACGCCAGTACTCGACGGTCTGCGCTATCGAGCGACCGACAAGGCCGGTCGCAAGCGTCAGGGGAAGCTCACCCCTTGGTAGCTCACCAACATCGCTCGACTGTCGAGCGCGACAGTCCCCAGCGTGACCTCGACGTTCCACCCGCTGGCCGTCGGTTGCGCGGAATCGACGCTGCGGACGAGGAGCCCGCCGTCGCCGGAGGGCAGTTGTGCGAGCAGCGCCGCCGGCACCACCCCCTGTCCCGACGAAGGTGAGAATCGGCAGCTGATGCTGACCGCGCGACTGAGGGAGCTGCCGCCGTCGAGCCCGATCTCGACCCACCCGTCGCTGATACCGCTCCAGCGCACAGTCAGGTCCTGGTCACGCGGCAGGGTCATCGGTCCGCCGTCAGGCCACACCGGCGCGGTCACTGCTACGGCGCGCGGCGCCATCAGCGTCGTCGAGAACGCCGGCACGTCGGCGCCCGCCGCCGAGACAGTGATCGCTTCGCCACCGCTCCAGAGCGCCTGCAACGACATGTAGTTCGGGTACAGCGAGCCGAAGATCGACGACATGGGCGTCGACACGAGCGTGCTCGCCCCGCCGCTCACCGTGATCGGGCCGGCGCTGAATCCGGTCGGCCCCGAGCCAGCATCGGCTGCCTGCGGCCCGAAGATCGATACCGCGCACGAACCGACCGTGAAGCCGGTACAGGGAAGACTCGGCGTCCGCTCGAAGCTGACGACCATCCCCACATGCTCGCGCGCGGCACCGTTCGCCATGTAGCGGTCGCTGCCGACCAGGATCGTGCCGTGGGGATAGGATGGGCAGACCGCGGGTGGCGGCACCAACTGCTCGGGCACCGAAAGGTCGGTGGCCAGGTCGGCGGGAGCGACCGCCAGGTCGGCAACCCGCTTGTCGGGATTGGCGCACGCGACAGCGAGCGCGGCGGCGACGAGGTAGATGCGGCGCTGCCTGCCTGGGCACGGGATCAGCGGGGCTCAGTTCGCTTGCAAGATGATCGGAAACTCGGTCTCGTACTCGGCGTCCGCCGACGGGAAGTGCCAGTGCTTGATGGTCTGCGCGATGCACTGACCGATCTCGGAGGTCGCGTATTGCGGATCGGGCACGGTCACGCCGGTGACGCTGCCCGAGATGCCGATGCGCACATGCGTGACGACGCGCCCCGAGCGCAACGACGAGTCGTGCTTGAGCACGCGGTCGTAGCAGAGGTTGAGCGAGCGGCGGTTCTGGGTCACCACCGACATGATCGCCTGCTGCGACACCTGGCTCGAGCCACCGTGGCTGTTGTCGGCCATCGACGGCGGCCGGACGGCGCCGTGCTCGGTGCCGTCGTCGCGATAGAGCGACGCGAGCTTGCGCTGCGCGCTCGAGAGCGTGTCTTTCGCCGGCTTGGGCACCGACCCCGCGCGCGCCGACGATGGAGGGCGCTTCTGCGTGCGCTTGACCTCGGCTTGCGCGGCGCCCGCCGGCGGCGGAGTCGTGGCGCCCGGATCCTCGACGGTGATCGGCTTGTCGGCGAGCTTCTTGCCGTCGTCGATCGTCGGCTCCGGCGGCACCACGATCACCGTCGGCTTGCGCCCCATCAGCACCACGACGACGACGAGCAGCGACACCGTCGCCGCGGCGCCGCCGAGCGCCGCCCACTTGAGCCAGGCCGGCGCCCCTGCACGGCCGGGCGAGATGACGATCGGCTGCGGCGCCGGCGTCGGCTTCGACGGCGTGACCGCCACGCCGCCGAAGGTCTCCACCATCGGCCGCTCGTGATTGCGCGACTGCGCCGACTTGCCCACGTGCGAGAGGTTCACCAGCCCCGACGGCTCGTCGATTCGCAGGTCGTCGCCCGGCGGTGGCGGCAGCGGCACCGGCCCCGAGTCCAGCGACTTGACAGCCGCCTCCGGCGCCGGATGGTTGGGCGCACCGGACGCGACCTGCGTCGGGCCCGACACCTGCAGCGCCGCGGCGAACGGCGACAGCGTCGAGGGTCCGCTGTCGGGCAGCGACGTGGGTAGAAGCGGCGCCACCTCCTGCGTACGCATCAAGCGCGGCTCGGGCTTAGTCTCGAGCGACGGCAGCAGCGCGCCGGGCGTGCCGAGCGGTCCCGAATCCATCGGAGGTAGGTCGCTCGGCGCCTGCATGGCGTTCATCCGGCCGAAGTCGGGCTTCTGGCCGCTCAGCGCCGGCTGCTTCCCCGTCGGCGATTTCAGCGCCGGCTGCTTCCCGGTCGACGAGCCCAGCGCCGGCTGCTTCCCGGTCGACGAGCCCAGCGCCGCCTGCTTCCCGGTCGGCGATTTCAACGCCGGCTTGATCGCCGCTTCCGAGCCCGTCGGCGAGCGCACCGCCGCCTGCTTGCCGGTGGGCGAGCGCAGCGCCGCCTGCTGCCCCGTCGGCGAGCGCACGGCCGGCTGCGAGCCCGTGGGCGAGCGCAGCGCCGCCTGCTGCCCCGTCGGCGAGCGGGGTCGTATGGCCGGCAGCGGCGGCGGCGCCTTCACCAGCGCGGGCGCAAACTCCGGAACGTCCTCGATTGGCAGCCAGACGAAAAAGCCGCCGCGCCAGCAGAAGCACTCCTTGCCCCGCGGCCGCTCCACGCGCACGCGATCGAGGGCGCGCGCCAGCGGCAACGGGCCCTCCTGCTCCCCGTCGAACGAGACGTACCACTCGTCGGTGGGCCCGGTCGCGGCCGGCGGCATCGACGACACGCGCGTCTGCTCGTCGTCGCGCTGAAAGTTGTTGAGGGCGTCCTCCATCGATTCGGCCGCGGGGGCCGCCGGCAGCGGATGGTCCTCGCGCACCGTGATGACGTTGTTGCACGCCTTGCAGCGGATCTTGAGGACGCGGCCGTGCACCCGCTCGTCGGCGATCGAGTAGCGCGTGTTGCATTTGTCGCAGCCGAACTTCATCCGAGCTTCGCCAAAAGTCCGCGGTCGAGGAGGTGCCCGGCCTTGACGTTCTTCATCGCGGCCAGCATCTGCGTCTTGAGGCCCTTGTGCTCCGACTCCAGCGACGAGAGCATGCGCTTGACGACCTGGCGCTGCTGATCGGGCAGCCCGCACGTCGGACACGAGCAGCGCACCACGGGATAGTGGCGCTCGTCGGCGTAGGCGATGAGATCGCGCTCCTCGACGTAGGCCATGGGGCGGATGACCACGTTCTTGCCGTCGTCGCTGACCAGCCTGGGCGGCATCGAGCGCAGGGAGCCGGTGAAGAACAGGTTCATCATCAGCGTCTCGGCCAGGTCGTCGAGGTGGTGGCCGAGCGCGATCTTGGTAGCGCCGAGCTCGGCGGCCAGGCCGTAGAGCACGCCGCGGCGGAGGCGTGAGCAGAGCGAGCACGGCGTGGCGCCGGTCTCTTCGGGCCGGAGCACGCGCTCGACGACCTCGGCGATCTCGTGCGCGCGCACCATCCGGAATTGGACGCCGCGGCTCGTCAGATGCTTGGCGATGGCGTCGGTCTGATACCCGGGCCACCCCTGGTCGACGTTGACGGCGACCAGCTCGTAGCGCACCGGCGACTTGCGCGCGAGCAGCAACAGCGCGTCGAGCAGCGCGTACGAATCCTTGCCGCCCGAGATGCAGACCATGATGCGGTCGCCTTCGTCGATGAGCTGAAAGTCGGCGACCGCCTGGCCGATCTTCTGCACGATGCGCCGCTCCAGCTTGGAGCCGAACTTGAAAGCGCCGAGCTCCGTGACGCGCAGCGGCGTCGCAGGCGGAGGAGCAATCGCCGGAGTTTGTCCGAAAACGGGCAACCGCATGTTAGCAGACCATTATAGCACGCTCAGAAGAGGCGCTCGTGCTCGTAGCCACGCTCCCTGAACACCTGAACGAGCTGCTCGATGTGGTCGGCGCCGCGCGTCTCCAGCGTGATGTCGACCGCGGTCTCGCCCAGGTCCACGCGCGAAAAAGCGCGGTTGTGGATGACCTCCTGGATGTTGGCGCGCACCGAGGCGACCTCGCCGGTGAGCTTGTGCAGCCCGCCCGGGTGATCGGGGATGCGCACGCGGAAGCGCACCAGCCGTCCGTCCTTGACCAGGCCGCGCTCGATGATGCGCGACAGCATGTTGACGTCGATGTTGCCGCCGCCGATGATCACCGCGACCTTCTTGCCGTGCAGGTTGGTGCGCCCTTGCACCAGCGCCGCCATCGCCGCGGCCCCCGCGCCCTCGGCCACCGTCTTCTCGCGCTCGAGCAGCAGGAGGATGGCGTTGGCGATCTCCTCCTCGTCGACGGTGACGATGTCGTCGACGTACTTGGTGACGACCGGCAGCGTACGCGCGCCCGCCTTGCGCACGGCGATGCCGTCGGCGATGGTCACCGCCGCCGGCAGGACCACCGGCGCATGGTCGCTGACCGCGCGTACCATCGAGGGCAGGCGTGCCGTCTGCACGCCGATGATGCGCACGCGCGGGTTGATCTCCTTCATCGCCACGGCGATGCCGCCGATGAGCCCGCCGCCGCCGATGGGAACGATCACCGCCTCGAGGTACGGGTTCTGCTCCAGCAGCTCGAGCCCGACGGTGCCCTGCCCGGCCATCACCGCGTCGTCGTCGAAGGCGTGGATGAAGGTGAAGCCCTCCGCTTCGCGGCGGCGCCACGCCTCGTCGAACGCTTCGTCGTAGTTGGCGCCGTGGAGCACGACCTCGGCGCCGTACTCCCGGGTGCGCGTGACCTTGACCAGCGGCGCTGCCGCCGGCATCACGATGGTCGAGCGCACGCCGTTGCGCGTCGCGTGGTAGGCGACGCCCTGCGCGTGGTTGCCGGCCGACGCGGCGATCACGCCCCGCGCCTTCTCTTCGTCGGAGAGCGTCAGGATCTTGTTGAGCGCGCCGCGCTCCTTGAAGGAGCCGGTCATCTGCAGGTTCTCGAGCTTGAAGTAGACCTTGTTGCCCGTCAGCTTCGAGAACGTCTCCGAGTGCGCGCAGGGCGACATATAGATGTCGTCCTTGATGCGCGCGCGGGCGCGTTCGATGTCCTGTAGCGAAACCATATATCGTATACCTACCTATCGGAAACCTATCTATCGGAAACCTACCTATCGCGAACCTATCTATCGCAGCCTACCTATCGCAGCCTACCTATCGCAGCCTACCTATCGCGAGCCTATGGAACGAGGACGATCTTGCCTTGCACCTTGCGGTCGAGCAGCGTGCGCATGGCCGCGGCGGCCTCCGCCAGCGGCGGCGTCGCGTGCACGTGCGGCTTGAGCTTGCCGTCGCGCACCCACTCGAGGAGCTGCGTGAACTGCGCGAGCGCGCGCGCCGGATCGCGCACGGTGAACTGCCCCCAGAAGACGCCCATGATCGAGGCCCCCTTGAGCAGCGTCAGGTTGAGCGGGATCTTGGGGATCTCGCCGGCGGCGAAGCCGATGACCAAAAGGCGCCCGTTCCACGCGGTCGCGCGCAGCGCCGCCTCGGAGTACTTCCCGCCCACGGGATCGTAGACGACGTCGGCACCGGCGCCGCCGGTGAGCGCCTTGACGCGCTCCTTCAGGTCTTCCTTCGCATAGTCGATGGTGAGGTCGGCGCCTTCGCGCGTGCACGTCTCGAGCTTCTCCGGCGATGACGCCGCCGCGATCACCCGCGCGCCCATGAGCTTGCCCAGCTGTACGGCGGCGAGCCCGACACCGCCGGCGGCGCCGAGAACGAGCAGCGTCTCCCCCGCGCGCATCGCTGCGCGATCGGCGAGCGCATAATAGGTGGTGCCGTAGGTCGTGAGCGTCGCCGCCGCCTGCACGAAGTCGACGCCATCGGGGATGCGGACCAGACGTGCAGCGTCGGTGACCACGCGCTCGGCGTAACCGCCCCAGGGCATCAGCGCCACCACCCGGTCGCCCGGCGCGACGCCTGTGACGCCCTCGCCCACCTCAGCGACGACGCCGGCGACCTCACCGCCCGGCGAGAACGGCGGCTCGGGGCGGAACTGGTACTTGCCCTCGATGATGAGCGTGTCCGGGAAGTTCACCCCGCACGCCTTGACGTCCACCAACGCCTGCCCCGACGAGACCGGCGGCGACGGCACCTCCGCGACCACCAGCGTCTCGGGCGGACCGAAGACCTTGCACAGCACCGCCTTCATCGGCTCGGCCTGCTTCGTTCGTTCATGCCGCGGAATGTAACTCAGTGCGGGAGCGCCTGGCGCAGATACTCGGCGAAACCGTCTTCGTTGGGCAGGTTCAGGTCGACGATGAGCCGGCCCGTGGAGTGGCCATTGGCGTCGACCGGCTGGATGCGGACCACGGCGCCGTGACGCTGCCACGGCGGCACGCTGCCGAAGTCGAGCGCGTTCTGCCGCAACAGCTCGACCTTCTCGTCCGGCCCGAGCCCGTCGAGGATGCGCGGCACCGCGGTCGCGTCGGCGCCCGACTGCGACAGCACGTGCGTGCAGTAGCGGTCGATCGACAGGACGTTGGCCTCCTCCTGCCGCCAGCGGAAATACTCCTGCGCCGTCTCGTTCGAGGGAAACTCGTACAGCCGCGCCTCGAACGTCGCCACCTCGCCCATCAGCAGCGACAGCTTGCCCGACGACTCGCCGGCGATGCGCGACAACAGCCGCCGCGCGTCGCCGCCGTTGGCCAGCGCGTACAGCGACAGCTCGGTGCGCTCGGCGAAGCCGAACGAGGCGCCCAGCGTCGTGGCCACGTACGACAGCGTCTTGACCATCGCCTTGCCGAAGCGCGCGTCATAGGGCTTGTCGTAAGGGCCCGCCTCGAGGAGCTGATCGAACTTACGCCCAACCAGGCGGGCCACGATCGGGTGGCCCACCTTGAGCTCGCGGTCCGGAAAGACCTCGAACGCGCTCAGCTTGTCGGCCATGGTCGGACGGCGCATCCGGCCGAGTATGTTAACACAGGTCAGCGCCTGCGGAAAAGGCCGAGCAGCCGCTTCCATAGCGACCGCTTCCGCCAGGGCGGCGGCACCAGGATGCGCTTGTCGGTCTCGTCGGCGTGCAGCCGTACCGTCGGTGGCTCGGGGAGGCGCTCGGTCTCGGGCAGCTCATCCAGGCGGCGCACCTCGGCCAGCGAGATTCGATGCTTGGGGGCCGTCGCCTCGGTGTCGATCGGCGCCGTCGAGGCCTCGTGGATGGGGCGGACCTCGCCGACCGCCGGCGGCGCGACCATATGGATCTCGTCCGGCGGGTCCTCGGGATCGACCTGCAGCTCGCTCTCGGGCTTGGGCAGGGTCTTCTCCAGCACCAGCTCGTCGTCCTCGCCGCCGTCGCCGGAGAACTCGTCGGCGTCCCGCTGCTTCTTGCCGCTGAAGATGCCGCGCAGGTACTCGGCGATGCGCCGCTTGTCGTGCGACAGCCCGGTCTCGGCGAGCCAGGCCATGAGGTCGGTGCGCAGGTCGCGCGCCGTCTGATAGCGCCGCGCCGGATCGCGCTCGAGCGCGCGCAGGATGATGTGCTCGAGCGACGCCGGGAAATCGGGGCGCAGCTCGGTCGGCTTGGCGATCGGCTCGTCGAGCACCAGGCGGATGACCTGCTCCGGCCGGCCGCGGAAGAGCCGCTTGCCGACGGTGAGCTCGTACAGGATGATGCCGAGGGCGAACAGGTCGGCGCGCGCGTCGACGGCCTCGCCGCGGATCTGCTCGGGCGCCATGTAGTTGTACTTGCCGGCCACCGAGTGGTCGCTCTCGCGCAGCATGATGGCCGCCCGGGCGATGCCGAAGTCGACCAGCTTCACGGTGCCGCCCCAGCCGACGACGATGTTGCCGGGCGAGATGTCGCAGTGGACGACGCGCAGGGGCGTGCCGTCGTCGTCCTGCTTTTCGTGCGCGTAGACCAGGCCGCGCGCCGCCTGTGCCAGGATGGCCACCGCCAGGTGCCGGGGCAGGAAGTTGCCGACCTCGACCCCGCGCCGGCAGATGGCCAGAAGGTCGCGCCCCGGGATGTACTCCATGGCGATGAAGTAGGTCCCCTTGTCGTGGCCGACGTCGACGACCTTGACGATGTTCGGATGATCGAGCGCCTGGGCGATGCGCCCCTCGTCGATGAACATCTTCACCACCCGCGTCATCTCGATGTAGCGGGGCTGGATCTTCTTGACGACCAGATCGCCGGCGAAGCGCTGGCTCTTGGCCAGCCACAGGTCGGCCATGCCGCCAGCCGTGAGGTAGCGGACGAGGTCGTAGTCGCCGTAGCGCTCGATCGAATCGGGTGTCACGCTCGGGGGTTGCGTCACGTGTCTCCCAGGAGCGTCTGTACCACGCGTACCGAACAGGAAGCGAGCGCGTCGAGATCGTACCCGCCCTCGAGGACCACGGCGACGCGCGGGCAGAGGGCGAGCATGTCTCGCGTCAGGGTGACGAAAGTCTCGTCGTCGAGCTTGAGGCCGCCGAGCGGGTCGTCGATGTGCGCGTCGAAGCCGGCGGAGACCAGGATGACGTCAGGGGCGAACGCCTCGATGGCCGGGTGGATGCGCGCGCGGTAGGCGGCCAGGTAGGCCTCGGGCCGCGTGCCGCGCGGCAGGGGCACGTTGACCGTGGCGCCGACGCCGCGGCCGCGGCCGACGTAGTCGGCCAGGCCGGTCCCCGGGTACTGCGGCCACTCGTGGGTCGAGCAGTACAGGACGTCCGGCTCCTCGTCGAAGATGGCCTCGGTGCCGTTGCCGTGGTGCACGTCCCAGTCGAAGATGGCGACGCGCTTGCCGAGCTGGCGCAGCCGCGCCGCCGCCACGGCGACGTTGTTGAGGATGCAAAAGCCCATGGCGCGGTCACGCGTGGCGTGGTGGCCGGGCGGGCGCACGAGGGCGGCGCCGTTGTCGAGCTCGCCGGCGGCGACCCCGAGCGCGAGGTCGACGGCGGCCCCGGCGGCCAGGAGCGCCGCGGTCCAGGAGCCCTCGCCGTAGAAGGTGTCGGGATCGAGCCAGCCCTGGCCGCCCTGGCCGACGGTACGCTCGAGCGCGTCGAGATACTCGGGCGCGTGCGCCAGCTCGAGCTCGGCACGCGTGGCCGGGCGGGCGGCGACGGGCACGCAGCGCGGCGGCACGCCCGCGGCAGCGAGAGCGCGATCGATGGCGACGAGCCGCTCGGGACGCTCGGGGTGCTCCCGCGGTGCGCGGTGCGCGCGGAAGCGCACGTCGGTGCACAGGCCCGTCATCATGGGCTGCGCCCATCCCGAGCACGGCCTCGCAGGCCGTGCTGAGACGCCGATCTACTGCGCTCGCTTAGCTCGCGCACGCGCCGCAATATAGCATACGCTGCTGGGTCCAAATGTGGGCCCGCGCGCTCGTTGCCGTCGTCGCCGCCGTCGCGTACCTCGCGATGGCGCCGCGCGTGGTCAACGGCGACGGCCTCGGCTACCTCAAAGCGGCCCTGGCGGGCACGATCTATCCGGGGCACCTGGCCTGGGTGCCGCTGCTCGCCGTCGTGGGCCGGATGATCGGCGCGACGCGGCCGGTCGAGCTTCTGTGGCCGGCGCGCGCCCTCTGCGCGGCGGCGGCGGCGCTGGCGGCCTGCGCGCTGGGGTCGATCGCGCGGCGGCGCTGGGCGAGCGAGGCGGCGGCGTGGGCGGCGCTGCTCGGGCTGTTGGCGTCGTGGGGCACCCTGTCGGCCGGCAGCGACGTCGAGTCGTACGCGCCGGCGCTGGGCGCGCTGGTCCTGGCCCTGTGGTGCGCCGATCGGCAGCGGCCGATCGCCGCCGGCCTTGGGTGCGCGGCGGCGGTGCTGCTGCACGTCGAGAACGTCGTCTTCGTGCCGGTGGCGGCGCTGGTCGTCGAGCGCGGGCGCGCGCGCCTAGTCGCCGCCGCGGCGCTGCCGGTCGCGATCGCGTACGCCCTGGTCCTGCCAGCGCACGGAGTGGCCTGGCTCGCCGGCGCCGCGCACGGGCTGGCCTATCCGCTGCGCTGGACCCGGCCGTTCATCGCCGTCTACGGCGCCTGCAAGGCGCTGGTCTACTCGCCCTATCCGTACGAGGCGTCGTGGGCGCGCGTAGTCGGCTGCTTCGCCGTGGGAGCCGTGGCCGCGCTCGCGCTGGCGGCCGCAGCGCGCCGGCCGCTGTCGCGCGCGGCGACGGCAGCCTGGATCGCGCCCTACGCGCTCGTCGGTGTGGCCTTCTACGCCAGCGACGCCGAGCGCTGGACGTTCCTCCTGCCGCTGGCCTGGCTGGCCGCCGCCGCGCAGCCGCGCCGCGCCCTCGCCGTCGCCGCCTGGGTGGGCGCCGCCAACGTCGCGCTCTGGCTCCCCGTCGCGCGCGACGCCACCCTGCGCACGCGCGCCGAGGCGGCCGCGCGCCACCTCGCCGACGGCGACGTCGTCGTCGGGCCCGGCCACGGCTGGGACGAGTACATCGGCTTCTGGTCCGGCCCGCGCGTGACCCCGTTCCCGCTGGTCTACTGGGCCGGCGCCGTCGGCAAAGAGGCGCTACCGTCGGCGCTCGCCCGGGCTGCGGCGGGCCATCGCCTGTTCCTGGCCCGCTTTGCCGGCGACGCCGATCCGAACGGCTGGAAGGAGCTGCGCCTCTTTGCGATCACGCGCGACAGCGCGCGCGCCCTTCTGCCGCCCGGACACGCCGTCCCGGTCGGCGACGGTCTCGAGCGCTGGGATCCCTAGTACCACCTGGTCACTTCCCGGACCGAGCGTCGATGAGCGAGGAGCCCGGGATGCGAGGAGCGACGAGCGAAGCTATCCGGAGATAACTGAGCGAGGAGCGACGACGCAGACCGGGCCCGCAGCCGTCGACGCGACGGGAGGGAAGTGACCAGGTGGTACTAGAGTGCATCTCGTAAATGCGGACCGAGCGTGAGGGCGGGGCCGCAAGCAGCGCGAGGCGCGACGACCGCGAATACCCCGACGGTATTTGAGGAGGAGCAACGAAGCGGTGTGCCGCGGAGCGGCCCTCACGCGACGGGAGCATTTGCGAGATGCACTCCAGTCGGCCGCCTTCGTATTCATGACGCCGCACCGCCCTGCTCGACCACCCTCTGGGCGTGCTGCGGAGCTCGCCCACCAGACAGAGCGCACGGGGCCTCTGTGGATGCCCCGCACGGGGCCTCTGTGGATGCCTGAAACGGCGAACGGACGCAGCGGTCGCGCTGGCACGGGCGGGCGGTCAGCGAGGGGAGGATCGTGAGAGCCGTTCGCCGGGCGTTCCGTTCAGGCCAGCTCGTGCTTGGGCGCGCGGCCCATCAGCGCGTTGACCGCCTCGCGCGCCGGCTGATCCTCGTACACGATGCGGTACATCGCGTCGGTGATGGGCATCTCGACCCCGAGCCGCTCCGCCAGATCGTGGGCGCTCTTGGTGGTCTTGACGCCCTCGGCCACCTGCGACATCCCGGCGAGCACCTCGCGCAGCGTCTGGCCGCGGCCGAGCCCCATGCCCACCTGCCGATTACGCGACAGGTCGCCGGTGCAGGTCAGCACCAGATCACCGAGCCCGGCCAGCCCCGCCAGCGTCAGCGGATTGGCCGCCTTGCGCACCGCCAGCCGCGAGATCTCCGCCAGGCCGCGCGTGATCAGCGCCGCCCGCGAGTTGTGCCCCAGCCCCAGCCCGTCGGCGACGCCGGCGGCGATGGCCATGACGTTCTTGAGCGCGCCGCCGAGCTCGACGCCCGGCACGTCGTCCGACGTGTAGACGCGAAAGCGATCGCCCTGGAACAGCGCCGCGGCCTCCTTGGCGATGTGCCGATCGCGCGACGCCATCACCACCGCCGTCGGTAGACCCGCGCCCACCTCCTTGGCGAAGCTGGGACCGCTCAGAAAGGCGAGCTGCGAGCCAATCTTCCCCGGCAGCACGTCCTTGAGGACCTCGTCCATGGTCGCCAGCGTGTCGTTCTCGATCCCCTTGGATGCCGAGATCACGATGGCGTCGGGGCGCATGGCCTTGCCCGCGCGCCCCAGCACCTCGCGCACCGTATGCGACGGCACCACGCTGACGACGAACCGCTTGTCGCGCACCGCCGCCTGCAGGTCGGCGGTCACGGTCAAGGTCGGCCCGAGCGTCACGCCCGGCAGGTACTTTGTGTTCATGCGCTGCGCCTGGATCTCGGCCGCCTGCTCGGGCGTGCGCGCCCACAGCGTCACCGCGTGCTGCTTGTCCGCCAACACCTTGGCCAGCGCCGTGCCCCAACTCCCGGCGCCGATGACCGCGATCTCCATGTCGCCCTCCGCTCTCACCGGCATCCTCCTCGGCGGAGCCCTCGTCGGAGCCTCTCCGCTCGCTACACTCGCCTCGGCGATTGTCGCGGCATATCATACTGCAGTTGAGCACCGTCAGGGTCATACCGCTCGGCGGCTGCGGCGAGTTCGGACGCAACCTCACCGTGTACGACGCGGGCGATGCGCTCCTGTGCGTCGACTGCGGCGGGCAGATCCCCGACGACGAGGCGCCCGGGGTCGATCTCTTCATCCCCGACTTCACCTATCTGGCGGCGCGCGCCGGCGAGCTCGTCGGTTGGCTTCTGACCCACGCGCACGAGGATCACATCGCAGCGCTGCCACACGCGCTGGCGGTCGCGCCGGCGCCGGTCTATGGCCGCCCGCTGACACTCGCTCTTTTGCGCGGCAGCGTCGACGAATCGCAGCTGCGCCCGCTCGTTCCCGGCGCCGTGCGCCAGCTGGGCCCGTTCACCGTCGAGGCGCTGGAGGTCGCACACTCGATCCCCGACGCCTGCGCCGTCGTCATCACCGTCGGTGGCCGCCGCATCGTGCACACCGGCGATCTAAAGCTCGACCGCGCCTCGGTCACTCCCACCGACATCGATCGTTTACGTTCCCTCGGCGACGCGGGCGTCGATCTGCTGGTCGCCGACTCGACCAACGCCACCCGCCCCGGCCGCTCCGGCTCGGAGACCGACGTCGCCCGCGCCCTCGTCGGCGAGCTCGAGCGGGCGCGCGGACGCATCGCCTTCACCTTCTTCTCGTCGAGCGTGCAGCGCATCGGCACCGTGTTCGATGCCTGCGCCCGGGTCGGTCGCAAGGTGTGCGTCGAAGGCCGCGGCCTACGCGAGATGATCGCCGCCGCGCTCTCGGTGGGCGCGCTGCGACCGGCCGCCGACCTCCTCGTCGACGCCAGCGTCGCCGCCACACTGCCGCCCGGGCGCGTGGCGCTTTTGCTCACCGGCAGCCAGGGGGAGCCGCGGGCCGCGCTCGGCCGCGTGGCTTCGGGCGAGCATCCGCTGCTCACGCTCGGCCGCGGCGATACGCTCGTGCTCTCGTCGCGTCCCGTGCCCGGCAACGAGCGCGCGGTGGCGCGCGTCGTCGATCGCATCCTCGGGCTCGGCGTGCGGGTCGTCGATGCGCCGGCGCTGCACGCCAGCGGCCACGCCGCCGCCGACGAGCTGCGCGAGCTCATGCAGCTCACCCGCCCGCGCACGCTCCTGCCCATCCACGGCGGTCGCCGCCAGCTGTTCGCGCACGCCGATCTCGCCCAGGAAGCGGGCGTGCCCTCCTTCGTCCTCGTCGACGGCGACGTGCTCGAGCTCGGTGACGACGGCGCGCGCCTGTCGCCCGAGCGCGTGCCCGCCGGCCGCGTCTCGCTCGAGGGGACGCAGCTCGGCGATGTCGACGCCGACACGCTGCGCGCGCGCAAGCGGCTCGCCTTCGACGGCGTCGTGCTCGTCGCCGACGTGGGCGGCAAGCTGCGCGTCACCGCCGTCGGCATCGCCGCCGAAGCGACGCTGCCACCCATCGTCGCCGAGGCCGAAGCCGCCGCCGAGGCGGCGCGCCGCGATCCCGGCGGCCTCGACCTCGCCACCGCCGTCCGCCGCGCCGTCGCCCGCGCCTTCGTCGCCGCCCGCGGCAAAAAGCCGCGCGTCATCGCGCTCCTCTAGCCGCCGGCTCAACGCCGGATCGACGCCGGCTCGACGCCGGCTCGTGCCAACTCGACCGCCGCGGCCACAGCGAGTGCATCCCGTGGCTCAAACAGTCCTCGCCACCGCACCGCCACCCTCGACTCTGCCCCTTGCCTGTGCTGCGGAACTCGCCACGGGATGCACTCGCTGCGTCCGCTCCCCGTTCCAGAGCACGCAGGCCCCCGCGATCTACAGCGCAGAGGCTCCGCGCGATCTGCCCCGCTGGGCGAGTTCCGCAGCACAGGCAAGGGGTGGAATCGAGAAGAGCGGTCCGCTGGCGAGGACTGTTTGAGCCCAGCGGGGCAGATCGCGCGGGGCCGGCCGTGGCGCTTTGGCGCGCGGGGCCGGCTGTAGCGCGTTGGCGCGCGGGGCCGGCTGGCGCGCGGGGCCGGCTGTAGCGCGTTGGCGCGCGGGGCCGGCTGTAGCGCGTTGGCGCGCGGGGCCGGCTGTAGCGCGTTGGCGCGCGGGGCCGGCTGGCGCGCGGGGCCGGCTGTAGCGCGTTGGCGCGCGGAGCCGGCCGTGGCGCTTTGTCGCGCGCGCAGCCGGCTGTAGCGCTTCGGCGCGCAGCGCCGGCCGTGGCAGCTAGCGCGCGCCGGACTGGACGACGGTGTCGCGCCCGCTCTTCTTGGCGCGGTAGAGCGCGACGTCGGCCGCCTCGAGCAGCGCCTCGGCCGTCTGCGCGTCCTGCGGGCAGGCCGCGACGCCGATCGACACCGTCAGCCTTCCGAGCGGCTGCTTGTCGGCGTGGGCGATCGGCGCCGCCGCCACGCGCGCGCGAATCTTCTCGGCGACCTCGACCGCTGCCTTCGCGCGTCACGTCGAGCAGGACGATGGCGAACTCCTCGCCGCCGTAGCGCGCGACCACGTCGTTGGCGCGGCGGTCGTCGCTGAGGATCGCGCGACACCGGCGCAGCGCCTCGTCGCCGGCCGGGTGGCCGTGCCGGTCGTTGTACTTCTTGAAGTGATCGACGTCGATCATGAGCAGCGACAGCGGCGACCCGAGCGCAGCGAGCGCTCGACCTCGAGCGGCAGCCGCTCGTGGAAGTGGCGGTGGTTGTACAGGCCGGTGAGCCCGTCGGTGACGGCGAGCTGAGCGAGCCGCGTGTTCGCCTCCTCGAGCTCGTGGGTGCGCTCGTGGACCTTCTCCTCGAGGCGGGTCTTGGCGCAGCTCGAGCTCCGCGTTCTTGCGCTGAGATCCGCGATCAGGAGCTCGTTCTGCCGGTGCAGGCGGAAGGTCTTGAGCAGGTTCTCGACCGTGAGCCGCAGATCCGGCTCGTCCCACGGCTTGGGGATGTACTGGTTGAGGCCCGCGCGGTTGATCGCGTCGACCACCGCGTCGAGGCCGGCCTGTCCGGTCAGCAGGATCTTGGTCGTGCCCGGCGAGCGCTTGTGCACCTCCTCGAGCAGCTCGACGCCCTTCATGCCCGGCATGATCTGGTCGGCGATCACGACCGCGAGCGGCTCGCCGTCGCGGCTGCAGCTCGTCGACCAGCTCGAGCGCGTCGTTGGCCGACTGCGCGACCTCGATCTCGCACTCGTCGCCGAAGCGCGCGCCGAGCTGCTGGCGCAGCGCCGTGAGGATGCCCTCCTCGTCGTCGACGCAGACGATGTGCTCTTTTGATTCGGATTATCGTTGGCCAAGTTTTCCAATCCCTCACCCCACCGTCGCCTTCGGTACCGCTTCCATCGCCGTCCCCGCTGTCGCCGTCGCCGTTCGCTGCGGACCTCCGATGGGGAGGCGAACCGTGAACCGTGTGCGGCCGGGCTTCGACGTCACGTCGATCCTGCCGCCGTGCTTATCGACGATCTGTTTTACGATCCCCAGCCCCAGGCCGGTGCCCTCGCCCTTGGGCTTCGTCGTGAAGAATGGCTCGAAGATACGGGGCATGACGTCCGGGCGGAATTCCCGGGCCATTGTCCTGAATGGTGACCGCAACGTTCGCGCCGTTGTCGTCCTGGGCGACGCGCGTCTCGATCACGATCTCGCCTTTGCCCCCGAGCGCCTGCACTGCGTTGTGGATGAGGTTGGTCCAGACCTGGTTGAGCTCGTCCACGTAGACCGGCACCGCCGGCAATTCGGCATAATCGCGTGTGACGGTTATACCATATTTCAGCTCACTATGCAGAATCACGAGCGTGTTCTCGATCCCCTCATGCAGGTCGGTAGCCGACACCTTGGCCTGGTCGAGGTGCGAGTAGCCCTTGAGCGCGCCGACGATGCGCGTGATACGGCGGATCGCCGTGCGAATCGCGTGTGTGTTGCGAAACAGATAGGCGTACTGCTCCAGGTATCCGGTCAGCGCGTCCAGCGACTTGATGCTCGCCTGGGTACCGTCGCCGCCGGGCGCCTGCGCCAGCTGCGCCAGGTTGTAGGCCGCCTCGGCCGCGCCAATCTCGACCAGCGTTCGACACGCACCCTCCGCATTTGGGACTCCGAGCTGCGCCAGATTGGTTGCCAGCTCGCGCGCCTGCCGGCGCACATGGGCCGGCGCCTCGACGCGCGCGCCCGCCAGCCGCGGCGCCAGCTGCTCGACCAGCGCGAAGAAGCGCATGCGCTCCTCCGGCGGCAATCGGACGTCGCCGAGCTCGCGCGCGCGCCGGGCGAGCCGCTGCACGTTGTCGGACAGGTTGTCGACCGCGCCCTGGATCGCGGCCGCCGGCGAGTTGACCTCGTGCGCGACGCCGGCGACCAGCTGGCCGAGGCCGGCCATGCGCTCGGAGTGCACCAGCGGCGCCTGCGCCGCGCGCAGCTCGTCGAGCGTCTTGCCCGAGCTCGTGGTTGGCGACGACCAGCTCGAAGGTGCGCTCCTTGACCTTGATCTCGAGCTCCTCCGACGACTTCTGCACCTCGTCGTAGAGGCGCGCGTTGGAGATGGCGGTCGCCGCCTGATTGGCGAAGGTGGCGACCAGGCGCAGGTCGCCGTCGGTGAACGGATGATCCTGGCGGCGCGTGACCACCAGCATGCCGAGGATGCGGTCCTTCTGCTCGAGCGGCACCGCCAGCAGCGAGCCGGCGACGCGCGCGTTCTCGGCGGCCAGCCGCAGCTCGTCGTCCTCGCGCACGTCGTCGATGCGCACCGGTCCGCCGCGCCGCGCAGGACCTCGCCGAGCGCGGGCGACAGCTCGGCGCCCTGCAGGCGCACGCCGGCGCCGATCGACAGCCCGCCGTCCGGTCGGGTGATGAGCAGCGCCCCGCGCTCGGCGTTGAGCACCGCGCCACCTCGTCGACGATCTTGCGCAACACCTCGTCGAGCCCGAGGACCGACGAGACGGCGCGGCCGATCTCGTGCAGCGTCACGATCTCGCGCATGCGCGCGGCCAGGCGCTCCTGGTTCTCCTTCACGGCGCGCGTCATCTGCGCGAAGGCGACGGCGAGATCGCCGATCTCGTCGCCCGTCTCCTGGACGATCTGATGATCGAGATCGCCGCGCGCGACCGCGAGCGCGCCGGCGTGCAGGTGGCCGAGCGGGCGGGTCAGCCGCCGTGACAGCAGCGCCGCCAGCGCGAGCGCGAACAGCACGGCCGAGGCGCCGCCGAGAGCGAGGCTGCGCCAGGCCGACAGCTTGGCGGCGACCAGCGCGTCCTCGTCGGCGGCGACGGCGAGCATGCCGAGGCGGTGCCCTTCGTAGTCCTGCAGCGGCGCGTAGCCGACCGAGAACATGCGGCCGTAGGCGTTGGCCTCGATGACGCGGGTGGCGCCGCCCAGCACCGCCGCCGACACCGCCGCCGGCGCGGCGAAGCCCACCTCGCGCCGCCCATCGACGGCGACGAACGAAGACGCGGTGGGCGCGTCCGCCTGGTAGACGACGACGTCGGCGGAGAGCTGCGCCTTGAGCCGATCGGCGAACTCGGCGTCGAGCGGCACCGAGACCACCACCGCGCCGCGCAGCTGATAGGCGTCGTCGACGACCGGCGCCGAGGCGCGGATCATCAGCGGCGCACCCGGCGACGGCCCGCGCGCGATGGTGACGCGCCGCTCGTAGCTGAGCGCGCCGCGGATCGCCTCGGTCGACGACAGGTCGCCCGCGACCTGCGCGCCGCCGACGACGCGGCGGCCGACCACCTTGCCGGTCTCGTCCGCGATCTCGATGAGCCCCGGCATCAGCTGCAGATCCTTGTGCTGGAGCAGCTCGCCGGTCGACTGCGGATCGAGCAGCAACAGATCGCTCAGGCCCGCCTGCTGCGACAGACGGATCGCCTCCTCGAACACCTCCTTGACGTTCGACAGGACCAGGTTGAGCGCCACGCGCATGGTGCGCTCGGTCTGCGTGCGCACGCCCGACTTCAAGCCGGCGAGCACCAGGCGCATCGCCACCGTCGACGCGCCGAGCACGGGCAGGAGCGCCGCGATGGTGAGCATGAGCGCCAGCTTGTGGCGCAGGCGCAGGTAGCCGAAGAAGCCGACCGGCCGCGCGCGCACCTGATCCGTCGCCCGCCGCCGCGGCGTCGGATTGAGCGCGCTCATTTTGGCACCGCGCCCTCGCTCATTTTCGGTAGACCGGCTGGAAGAAGACGTTGCCCGACGGGTTGACCTTGAGGTCGGCCAGGTTGGCGCGCGCGGCCACCACGACCTCGCCGTAGGCGATCGGCACCCACGGCGCCTCGCGCGCGATCAGATCCTGCGCCTGCTTGTAGTAGCGCACGCGCTCGCCGCGATCCGAAGACTCCTGCGCCCACGACAGAAGGCCGTGCAGCTCCGCGTTCTTGAAGAAGGCGAGGTTGCGCGCCACGCCCGGCTCGGCGTTCTCGGGGTCGAATAGAACGTAGAGGAAGTTGTCGGGGTCGATCGTGTCGGCCGACCAGCCGAGCAGACACAAGTCGTGCTCGCCGTTCTGCGTCAAGCGCACGTGCGTGTCGAAGTCGTTGACCACGATCTCGACGTCCATGCCGACGTCGCGCAGGTTGTGCTGGATGATGCGCGCCATCGTCTCCGGCGCCGGCATGTAGTTGCGCTGCGTGTCCATGACGTACAGCTTGAGGCGCTTCTGCGGCTGGGTGTAGTGCGCCTCGGCGAGCAGCTTCATCGCCATCGCGCGATCGTAGTGATAGAGGTCCTCGTCGATGTGGCCCCAGATCGACGGCGGCAGCGGCGACGACGCGGGGCGGCCGAGCCCCTGGTAGATGAGCTTGACGATGGCCGTCTTGTTGATGGCGTAGTTGACCGCCCGGCGCACGCGCACGTCGTCGAACGGCGGGTGCTGCGTGTTCATCGCCAGGTAGCCGACGTTGTTGGCCGCGACGTGCAGCAGCGTCAGCTCGGGATGGAGGGCCACGAACTGCAGGTCCTCGGGCGACAGGTTCTCGGCGACGTCGATGGCGCCGCCCTCGAGCGCCACCAGACGCTGGCGCGGGTCGCGGATGGCGACGAACACCAGGTGCTGGATCTTCGGCGCCCCGCCCCAGTAGTTCGGATTGGCGGCGAGCATGATGCGCTCTCCCGGCGACCACTCGACGAAGCGGAAGGGCCCGGTGCCGACGGGGTGGCGGGCGAACTCGGGGCCCCACTTGCGCACCGCCGAGGGCGAGACGATCGACACCGGAAACATGGCCAGGTTCGACAAGAAAGGCGCGTAGGGGCGCTCGATGGTGATGCGCACCGTCGACGAATCGACCGCCTCCACCGACTGGATGTTGCGGAAGGTGTTCTCCCAGTACGTGAAGTCGTCCTGGTGATACGGATGGTGCGGATCGCGCTGGCGATCGAAGCTGAACACGACCGAGGCGGCGTCGAAGGGCGTGCCGTCGTGGAAGCGGACGTTCTTGCGCAGGTGGAAGGTCCACACGCGGCCGTCGGGCGACTGGTCCCACGACTCGGCCAGGGCGGGCTCGATCTCGGCCGAGTCGGGCTTGTAGCGCACCAGGTGATCGAAGATCTGCTCGGTCACCTCCGACGACTCGGCATCGGTGACCCGGGCCGGATCGAGCGCGATGGCGTCGGCACCGCGACCGACGAGAACGGGCGCGTCGTTGACCGCCTTCTGCGGCGCGCAGCCGGCAGCCAGGGCCGCAGCCCCGACGACAGCGGCCGCACCGATGATCCCGCGCACAAACCGCACCATGGCGAGCATACGTCAGAAATTGCCCCGACGCACGGTGGCGAGTACCATTAGTAGATGCGCCTGCTCGGCGTCCTGGCCCTCACTTGCGCCGGCTGCTACTCGCCCGTCGGCGAGCTGGTGGCGACGCACGTCGAGCCGGGCGGCGCGGTGACCGCATCGCTCGACGCCGGGCCGGGCATGACGACCAAGGCGCTGGCCGACGCCACCGCCGATCCCATGATCGTGGACGGCACCTCGCCGACGCTGGTGTTCGGTCTCGTCGTCGGCGACGACGACCTGTCGGGCATGCCGGCCAAGGCGCAGCTGCTCGCGGGGCACGCCGTGCAGATGACCGTCAACGCGACGACGCGCGCGCAGATGAGCGTGCACCTGAGCGCGCGCAGCTGCGCGGCGACGACGGCGGTGGTGCACCTCACCCCCGACGGCAACGGGCATCTCGATGGGGACTTCAGCGGCGCCGGGGACGGCTGCCAGTTCGACGGGACCCTGAGCGGCATCCCTATCGATCAGTAGGCAGGAGGCGCAGCGCTGCGGGAGCACTTACGCCTCTGCGCTTGGGTTGTCGGGGAGCGGTTGCGGGGCGGCCGGCGCTGCGGGGCGCGGACCGGGGATGGCGGCTAGTTGGTGCCGCCGTCGGGGCGGGCGGCGGAGTCGGCGGGGAGCTGGGGGGCGTCGAGCTTCGTGGCCGAAGGGGTGACGTCGGAGGCGATGTTGTCCGCCTTGGCCGTCTGCATGGGCTTGATCGACTTCACGCCGGCGAGGCGAGTCAGGTTCGATTTGGCGATGGCGCCGCCGCTGTCGTCGGCGGCCGCGGCCACGGCCTGCTTGTAGGCGTCGCGCGCCTCGTCGAGGCGATCGAGGTGCTCGTAGGCCATCCCCAGGTTGTTCCACATGTACGGCTGGACCGGCTCCAGCGCGGTCGCGTCCTCGAGCGCGTCGACGGCGTCCTCGTACTTGCCGTCGTAGATGAGCGCCAGGCCGAGGTTGTTCTGCGCGAAGCTCGACGACGGATTGAGCGCGACCGCCTTTTCGAAGCTGGCGATGGCGTCCTTGCGCTCGCCACGCTTGAGCTGCACCCGGCCGAGCGTGTTGAACGCGCCCGAGCGGCCCGGCGCCTTCTTGGTGGCGAGACGCGCCAGCTTGAGCGCACGACCGAGCTCGCCGCGGTCGATGGCATCGCGCGCCTTGCCGAGCAGCTGGTCGACGGTGCCGTCGTCGTCGTGGGTCTCGTCGACCGCGACCGTGGGCTTGGCCGTCTCGGGGTTGACCGCGACCGCGGGCTTGGGCGCCGCCACGGGCAGCTCCGCTGGCGCTGGCGCAGGCGCGGGCGCGCTGACGGTGGCGACCTTCTTCGGTGGCTCCGATTCCTCGCAGGCGGCGACGAGCGTGGTGAGCGCGGTGGCTCCGATGAAGGCACGAACGATGACCTTGTAGCTACGCATGGGAACGTCTCCTTGTGGTTGATCGCTGCGCTCTTTGGCCCCCGGCGGGGCCGGGCGGCCGTTCGCACCGTCGCTAAAGCAGCGGGCGTGCCAGACGCCAAGCCGGCGCCGCGCGCGGCGTTGCCAACAGGCGTGGGCGAACGGACACGATGCGTGTGGGTCAGGGTGCGAGGGCGGCGGCGACGAACGCGAGCTCGAGGTAGCCGTGGAACGCCGCGAGCGTGAAGTAGGCGCCGCGCACGTCGTGCAGGGCGACGCAGGCCGCCAGCGGCAGCGCCAGCGACAGCCCGATCACGAGATTGGTGGCGCGGCCGAAGTCGGCGCGCAAGAGCGCCAGCGAGCGACGATAGCCGATGGGGCGCTCGCCGGTGCGCTCCCCGTCGGGGACGAGGCGTAGCCAGGCGCCATAGTGGACCGCCTGGGCGAAGGCGAAGATACCGACGAGCCGCACCGCGACGAACGACGGCGCCGAGGCAGGCGCGACCGCGCTGGCGAAGAGCGCGCCGACGCGCCCGCCGTGCCCGAACGCGGCCGCGAGCGGCAGGTCGAGCGCGCCGGTGGCGATGGCGCCGACACCGCCGGCAAACAGCAGCGCCGGAAGCCAGGAGAGGCGCATCCGCGCCCGCACCAGCCACAGCGCCAGCGCCACGGCGACGAAGTTGTGCCCCTGCGCCATCACGAGCGCGGCGGCCCGCGGCGCGCACGCGGCCGCGACCAGCAGCAGCAACGCCGCCGCCGTCACCAGCGCCCGGCGCACCACCCGGCCGTGGGCGAGCGCGGCCGCCAGCGCCACGCCACCGAGCCCACCCACCACCATGAGCTGCACGTCGCCGAGCGCGGCGCCGACGGTGCACACCGCGGCGGCGACGCCCAGCGGCGCCCAGGCACGTCGCGGAATCGTCGCCCGCCGCACGACCAGGTAGCGCAGATCGGCCGCGACGTGCGGCACTCCCAGCACGACGGGCGTGACGGCGAGCATCAGGACCGGCGCCAGCGCCACGCCGGTGAACGCCAGCGCGATCGCCGCGCAGCCGACGACGCACAGGCGCAGCCCGCGCCGCCGCGCCAGCGCCTGCGCCGCCGGCCAGCGCCCAACCGCGCCGAAGACGCGCCCGCGCGCGCGATCGAGGGCGCGCGCGCCGCCCGACATCAGCATGCGCTCTCCGCTATGATGGCTGCGTGCTGTGGCTCTTCGGGTTCGCCCTGACGCTCGCGTGCGAGCTGCCGGTCTATGTCCTGGCGCTGCGGCGTCCGCTCGGCGGAACCTGGCGCGCGCTCGCCGTCGGCGTCGCGGTCAACGTCGCCACCCACCCGCTGGCCTGGACGCTCGCCGTCGGCCGCCTGTTGCCCTGGCTGGCCATCGAAGGCGCCGTCACCGTCGCCGAGGGGGCGCTGCTGTTCGTCGCCGCGCGCGCGTTCGGACGGCGCCTGCCACTTCACGAATCGCTCCTGGTGTCGCTCGCCGCCAACGCGCTCTCCGCCGGCGTCGGCCTCATCGTCTTGTAGCGGCGGCGGAGCGCGATCAGCGCCAGCGCGCTCAGGCCCGACAAGAGCACCAGCCCGCGGCCGTGGGCGCGATGGCGGCGACGCAGCTGCTCACGGCAGGCGTCGGGCGGAGACTGAAGATCGCGCGGCGCCGACAGGTCGGGCAACGGAGGCGTCGACAGGTCGTGGCTGGGCGGGTTGCAGAACGTCTGGGTGCAGCCGCAGCCGCTGTCGGCCTGACCGCACTCTCCCGGACCCACCGTGGAGTCGGCGCGCGCCACGGTCGTGGCACCGATCACCATTACGAACGACCAGGCAGCAAGGATGCGCATGCCGCATCATAGCCACGGCTCCGTCGCCAGGTCGGTGATCGACACTACTTGGCGGGACGGATCTCGAGCGCCCTGGCCTCGGCCCGGTCCACCCGCTGCGCGAAATCGACGATGGCGCGGTAGTCGCCGGGGGCGAGCCGCGCGTCCGACATGGCAAAGCGCGCATCGAGCTCCACGGTCGTCGGCGCGCCCGCCGACGCCGCCTGCTCGAACAGACCGAACGGCGTCTCCGCGCGTACCGGCGGCGGCAGCGACGCCACCATCCGCTCGGGCACGGCGATGCGCTCGTGCACGTGCGTCGGCGGCGCGTAGTCGACGAGCAGCGGGGTCTTGCGCGCGGCGACGCCGATGTAGCGCTTGCCGAGCTGCGCCGGGAACGGCGCCGGCAGCTCCAGCGCCCGGCCGACGCGCCGCGCCAGCTGGGGCGCGCGGAACTTGTAGGCGACGGTGAAGACCCCGGCGTCGTCGTCCTTACCCTGCCACGACAGCGACAGCAGCGACGCGCCCGGGAAGTTGACGCCGAGCGTGTGCTGCTCGAACTCCGGCTGCACGCGATCGGCCGCCAGCTTCTCCAGCGCCTCGCGCCACTCCAGCGCCGGCCAGCCGCGCAACCGCTCGCGCACGCTCACGTCGGCGGAGCCGTCGGCGGCCAGGCGCACGTCGAAGTCCATCTGGCGATCGTCGAAGTTCTTGGTGGGCACGCGCGCCGCTTGCAGCGGTCCCGGCGCCAGCGCGAAGGCCTGGCCGCCGCGCAACGGCGGCGACACGAACCCGGCGGGGGCGTGCCGATAGCGGGGATCGATCCACAGGCCGCCGGCGGCCAACAGCGGCTCGTCGAACCCTTCCAGATCGGGCAATGCGCCGTCGAGCTGCGCGTCACGCGGCGGATGCGCCAGCCAGATCCGGGTCGGCACACCGGCGGCGGCGTCGAGCGCCGCCTCCAGCGTGATGCGATTGCCCTCCTCGCGCGCCAGGATCGACGTCGCGCTCTCGTCGAGCGCCCCGCCGCCGTCCTTGATGTGCTTGCGCACCCACGCGTCGACGGCGCGCGCCTTGTCGGCGGGCGTGGCGGCGCCGCGCGTGACCTCGGCGGCGACCCGGGCCAGCTCGCGGTTCTTGCGCCCGGCGAGGAGCTGCCCGTCGAGGAGATAGTCCTTCCATCCCTGGGTCGAGAGGCCCGACGCCACGCGCACCGACGGCAAGAACTCGGCGAACGGCGTCGAGGACGGCTCGGCGAAGAGCTGCGGCTGCAGCGTCGTGGCGAAGGTGTAGGTGGTGAGATCGCGACCGGCCGCGACGCGCAGCTCCGGGACGCCGGCGCCGCGGCGATCGACCTGCAGCTTCATCTGCGGCGGCGCGGCGATCACGTACTCGGAGCGGTACAGCGGCGCATCGTAGGAGCGGAAGAAGAAGCGCTCGGCGAGGAAGCCGCCCGGGAACGCGCCCGGCGGCGGCGAGGGATCGACGTACTCGAACTCCACGTAGTCGCCCGGCTCGAGGTCGGGCACCGAGATGCTGTCCTTCTCCACCAGCTCTTCGGGCTCGCGCGTGGTGCCGTCGGCCTTGATGGCGCGCAGCGTGAGCACGTCGGCGTCGGCGGGGATCTGCACCTCGCCGAACTTGTCGATGGCGTCCTTGTCCTGCACGCGGATGATGTTGTGCGTCAGCGTCAGCCGGGCGCCCGTCGGGAACACGCGGGTGACGGTGCGATCGAGGACGATGACCGCGGGCGTGTCCCACTTGGGCTTGGTCTGGTCGTGCTCGAAGGCGGCGATCACCTGGCGCCCGTCGACGCGGAAGGGATCCATGATTCCCGGGCAGCGCCCCTCTCTCTCGTCACACAGCGCAGCGAGCGCGCGGTGCAGCTCTTCGCTCTCGGGCGTCTCGCCCAGGCCCTCTTCGATCACCTTGCGCGCGCGCGCCGCCTGGCCGAGCGCGAACAGCGTGTCGGCCAGCTCGCGGCGGTAGTGCGCAGCGCGCGGATAGCGCGCGACCAGCTGCCCGAGCTCGCCGGCGGCGCCGCGCTCGTCACCCGATTCGGCCAGCACCTCCGCCAGCCCGGCGCGCCACGCCTCGCGCATCGGATCGAGCGCCAGCAGGCGCCGATACTCGGCGACGGCGCCGCCGAGCTCTCCGGTGGTACGCAACAGATCGGCGAGGTCGTCGGAGCCGCCGCCGCACACGCTCGCCTGCCGCGCCAGCGCCAGTGCCCCACGAACATCGTGCAGCTCGCGCCGCCGCTGCCCGTCGGCCTCGAGCGCCGGGCACGCTTCGGGATTGCGGCGGCGCGCCTCGGCCAGCGCCTCGTCGGCTTCACGCAGCCAGCCGCGCTGGCGCAGTGCCTGCTGGCGGGCAAAGAAGAAGCGCCACGAGCGCGGCTTTCTGACCTCGTCCAGGCGCGCCAGCGCTTCGCGCGGCCTGTCGCTGTTGAGCTCGACGAGCGCGAGGTTGTAGCGTGCGCGATCGAGCGTCGGATCGAGCGCCAGCGCCCGCTCGAGCGCGCGGCGGCCGCGGTCGCGCGCCAGCCGCGTCGGCCGCGAAGAATCCTCGCTCCACAGCTGCGCCGCGAGCAGCTGCGCGGGGGCGAACCGGGGCGCGCGCTCGGACAGGCGCGCCAGCGCCGCGTCGCCGCGGTCACCGTCGCCGGCGCGGAACGCCGCCTGCGCGGCCAGGAAATCGACGAGGGCGCGGTCGACGGTCGCATCGGGCGTGTCGCGCGGCTCGGGCAGCGGCGGCGTGACGGCGCGGGCGGTCGTCACCCGCCGTTCCGTCGGCGGCGCGTGCACGGCGTCGCCGCTCCACGCCGGCAGCGGCGTGGGCGCCCACACCGCCACGTCGGCGTCGGCGCGTCCACCGACGGCGGCGATCTTGAGCGCCACGCGGTGCCAGCCAGCCGCGAGCGGCACGACGAGGCGGCGCAGCCGTGGCGGCACGCGCGTCGGCGAGAGCGCGTCGAAGGCGAGCCCGCCGTCGACGTAGAGGCGCCAGGGCGCGTCGGTCTCGATGCTGACGAGCGCGTCGGTGGCGCGCGTCGCGTGGAACCACTGCACGCCGTAGAGCACGCCGGTGCGGCTGTGCTCCGCCTCGAGCGCCAGCGAGCAGCCGCGCATCCCGACGGTGCGCAGCCGCGCGCGATCGCCGTCGCCGTCGGCGGCAAAGGGCGTAGCGAGATCGAGCCGGGGCAGCGCGCCGTAGGCGCCGGCGACGAACCAACGGTCGGGGCAGCCGCGCGCGCGATCGAAGGCGCGCGCCTCGGCTTCCCGGCCCAGGCGCCGCGCGTAGTGCGCGCGCATGGCCAACAGGCGCAGGCGCGCCTCGGTCGGCAGCTTGCTACCGTCGAGCGTAGCCAGGCGATCGGCCTGCGCGCGCTCGCCCGGCACCTCGCCGACCAGCTGCTCGAGCTTGTAGGCGGCCGAGTCGGCGAGCGCGCTCCACCACGCGTCGCCGGCGTGGTGCGTCGCCCCCTCGAGCACGGCCCACCAGCGCTCCCAGGCGCCGTCCCAGTCGCCGCGCTCGTGCGCCAGCAGCGCGCGGCCGTACAGCGCGCGCGCATCGTCGTCCGAGGCGGTGGCGAACGCGCGCTCGGCCGCCGCCGAATCACCCGCCAGCCACGCCTTCCACCCGCGCTCACCGTCGCTGACGACGGCGCCGCCATGCGCGTGCATGGTCGCGCAGCCGCCCAACAGGAGCAATACGACGCCGAGCTTCCTCATGCCTGCTCTTGCTCGCTCATTTGCCGACCACCAGCTCCTGCCCGATCGCGGCGTCGACGTCGGCGCAGAAGCGCCGGAAGGCCGGATAGTCCTCACGGGCGATGCGGTGGCGATCGACCTCCAGCGCCGCCACCACCTCGACGGCGCCGCCCTTTTCGGTGGCCGTCAGCGTGAAGCGGCCGAACGGCGCCGCCACGCTCCGGGCCTCCGGCAGCCGCTTGACCGCGAAGCCAGGCGGCAGCGCCACCGTCACACGATCCTCCTGCCGCCAGGGGAAGCCGAGCACCAGGTCGTGCTTGCGCGACGACAGCCGCGCGTACGAGCGCAAAAGGTCCGCCTCGCGCCCCAGCGCCGGCATCACCAGCTCGCTGGCCTCGCCGCTCGTCGCCGGCCGGGCCCAATCGGGCACGTCGACCGATGCGTGCACCGCCACCGGCCGCTCGAGATCGTCGAGCCCGGGCATGTCGACCGACTCGACGCGCGCGCCCGGGTGGCTGCTGCGCCCACGCCTTGCCGTACCGCTCCAGCCGCTCCGCCGGCGACTGATAGTGCGCCCGCCAGTCGTGCGCCGACCTCGCCGGCGACCGTGACGTGCTCGTCGATGCGCGCCGCGCCGCTGGCGTCCAGCGTCACCCGCTCGTCGCTAGCCACGCGATTGTGCGCCGCCGACAGCACCGGCGTGCGCCGCAGCTTGCCCTCGGAGACGATGAGCACCGGGATGTCCTGGTCCTGCGCCGGCAGCTCGTCGGCCCCCGAGAACTCGGCCGTGCCGTCGAGGAACAGATCGTAGCGCGGCACATAGACGATGGCGTGATCGAACGGCGCCAGCGAGGCCGGCTCGGCATCGAGATCGCCGCCGCGCCGCGTGCGCGCCAGCACCATAGAAGCGTCGACGCCGATCTCGCGCAGCATCACCACCAGCAGCGACGCCTTGTCCTTGCAGTCGCCGAACTTGCGCGCGAACACCTGCGTGGTGCGGTAGGGCTGATAGCCGTGGATCCCGAACTCGAGCCCGACGTATCGGGTCTTGCGCACGACCAGATCGTAGACGGCGCGGATCTTGGCGCGCTCGTCGGTCAGCCCCTTGACCGCGTCCATCACGGCGTCGTGAATCTGCGGGCTCGACTGCAGCTGCTCGGCGACCAGGCCCCGATACCAGGTGGCCACGTCCTGCCAGCTCTTGTAGGTCGAGACGTGCACGTAGGCGGCGACGTCGGTGAACCCGGGCATGCCCGGCTCGGCGTCGACCTTGGGCACGTCGTCGGCGCGGAACGTATAGATCGTATCGTCGCCGCGAGTCTCCTCGGTGCGCTCGACCTTCGCCAGCCGCGGCTTGTTGAAATAGAGGGTCTTGCCCTTGGGCGCGATCAGCACGTAGCGCGTCTCCAGCCGCGGGATCTCTTCCTGCAACAGGTGCAGATCGCCGAAGTAGTCGGCGAACATGTTGCGCCGCGCGGTGTCGCTGACCACGTACTCGACGTCGATGACGTCGCCCGGCTCGAGCGCGTCGAACTCGATCAGCTCCGCCTTGACGTCGTAGTACAGGCCGTACCACGGCTCCGACACGTCGCGCTCCGCCGTCGACGTCGCCTCCACCACCTCCCCCGAGCGCTTGTAGACGCGCGCGGCGCGGATCTCGACCGACTGCGTGTCGGGCGTGTAGCGGATGTCCGCCTCCGACTCCTCGCGCGCGCCGCGCTCGTCGAGGATCTCGACGACGCGCTGCTGATAGGTCTCCGACAGCCCGTTCGGGTGCACCCGCGTCACCGACGAGTCGAGCAGCACCCGCGCCCGATCGGCTGCCCCCGCCTTTTGCCCTCCGGCCGCCGACTTCTTGATCAAGGCGGGCACGTCCATGGCCCAGGCGCGCGCCAGATCGGTCGCCCGCTGTTTGGGCTCCAGCGCCAACAGGTACGCGCGCAGCTCCGGATTCTGCGGTCGCAGCTCGAGCGCGTGCCGCAGCGTGGGCAGCGCCTCGCCGTCGCGCCCCAGGCGATGCAGGAGCCGTCCGTCGCGCTCGAGCAGGCGCGCCTCTTCGGGCGCCACCGCCAGCGCCACCTTCAGCGCCTCGTGCGCCTCGGCGCCCTTGCCCACGGCCTCGAGCACCTCGGCGCGATCGAGCGCGGTCTGCAAGATGTCGGGGCGCGCGCGCGCGATCCGATCGACGAACCCCAGCGCCTCGGCCGTCGCCCCCTCGGCGCGCGCGAAGCCGTAAAGCTCGCGCAGCGCGTCGGTGTCGTCCTTCTCGGCGTCGGCGACGCGGGCATACAGCTTCTGCGCCTCGACGCGCCGCCCGCGCCGCACCGCCAGCAGCGCCTCGGCGCGCAGCACCTTGAGCGTCGCGTGCTCGGCCTCGAGCCCGGCCAGCATCGCCGCCGCGCGCGAGGGCACGCCGCGTTCGGCGGCCAGCTGCGCCAGGTCGAGCGTGATCGGCCAGTAGCTCGCGTCCGCCGCGCGCCCATCGAGCCACAACTCCTCGGCGCGTCGCTCGCGCCGCGCGCGGTGATAGATCTCGCCCAGCATCTCGTACAGCGGCGCCTGGGCGGCGCGTGGCGCCCGCCCGGTCACCGCCGGCGCCAGCCCCTGCTCGAGCGCCCGCCGCTTGTCGTTGGCGTCGTTCTCGGCGAGCGCGACCTGGCGATAGGCCTCGGGCGACGGCGACAGCTTGGCCGCGCGCCCCAGCGCCTCGGCGGCGAGGCGCTTGTCCGGGTCGTCGGGCGCGACGTGCAGCCGAAACTGCCCCAGATCGCTCCACGCCTGCGCGTCCTTGGGGTGCGCCTTGGCGTAGGCCTCGAGGTCGCGCCGCAGATCGGCGACGGCGAAGCGCGCCCGCTGGCCCGGGCGCGATTCGGCGAAGTGGTCCAGCGCCGTCGACGACGTCAGCTCCGGCAGCGGCCCACCGTCGGGCGCGGTCAGCCGCACGAACGCGCTCCACGCCGCGTCCAGGGTCGACAGCTTCACGGTGACGCGGTTCCAACCGGCGCGCAGCGCCACCGGCGCCGCGTCCTGGTCGATGCGCACCGGGCGATAGACGTCGCGATCGAGCGCCAGCACGCCGTCGACCCAGACCTTGACGGCGCCCGCCGAGCCGACGCGCACCGCCGCGCGCGTCGCCTTCGGCACGTGCACCATCGTCGTCAGATAGGCGGTGACGTTGGTGTCCGGCCGCAGCATGGCGTCGAGCGAGACCATCCCCTGAGCGGCGATAGCGGGCATCAGCCGCCAGGCGACGGCGCGCTCCTTGCCGTCGAAGCGCGCGTGCGGGTCGATCGGCCCCCAGAGCTGCTTCTCCGGCCCGTAGACGGTCGCGTGGCCGGTGCGCCCTTCGTTGTCGAAAGGCCCCACCACCCAGAACGACGTCAAAAGACCGAGCGCGGCGCGCTGCTTTTGCGCCTCGGAGGCCTGGCCCTCCCGATCTAATAGGAGGGAGCGCAGCCAGGCGGCGCGGCCGCGCACGTCGGCACGCGCGCGCCGGCTCGCGGCCGCGGCGTCGAGGAAGTGGGCCAGCGCCGCGCGATCGTCGAGGACATCCCATAGATCCGTGATGGCGCCCAGGAGCGGCACCACCGCCTGCGGGCGCGCGCCCTCTTTGGCGAAGCGCTCCTGCCGCGCGTGCAGATCGCGCGCGAAGCGGCCGTCATCATTGGGGCCGGCGGCGTGCGCCGTCGCCGCGCCCGCGAGCGCCGCTGCGAGCACCACCTGGGCCACCTTCAGCCGTCGGCAAACTGCCATGGACGGTTGAGCATAGCACCGGATCGCTTCTTGACCACCGTCGCTGCGTCCGATACGGTGGTCGACCATGATGAGACTTCGCGTCGGGGGGCCCGCAGTCTTGCTCGCCTCGTTCGTCACAGTCGCGCTCGCGGGCTGCGATCTCAAGGAATTCACCGTCAGCACGACGGCGCCGGTGCTCAAGGCCGCCTCCGACGCGCTGCCCCAGGAGAGCGACGTGCAGCTGGCGCGCGATGCCGCGCCCGCCTCCCTCAAAACGGTCGAGGGCTTCTGGCAGTCGGCACAGAAGAACCGGGATCTTTTGAGCATCCTGGCGCAGGGCTTCATCGAGTACAGCTTCGGCTTCCTCGAGGACGACTACGAGTCGCTGCCCGACGACGCCAAGCACGCCAACGAGCGCGACGCGATCGCCGCCCGCGCCACTGGCCTCTACGATCGCGCGCAGGGCTACGCCATCCGCCTCCTCGAGCTCGACGACAAGCACTTCGGCGAGATGTTCCGCAAGGACGTCGCCAGCGCCGAGGCCGAAGCGAAGAAGCTGGAGAAGAAGCAGGCGCCGGGGCTGCTCTTCACCGGGCTGGCGCTGGCGTCGGCGATCAACTTGAATCGCAACGACCTGGCGCGCGTCGTGGAGCTGCCGAAGGCGATTGCCCTCATCAAGCGCTCCCATGAGCTCGATCCGACGTTCTATAACGGTGGCGCCGCCATGACCCTCGGCATCATCTACTGCTCGCAGGGCAAGGCGATCGGCGGCGATCCGGATCTGGGCAAGAAGTTCTTCGAAGAGGCGATCAACACGACCGGGGGCAAGTTCCTCATGACGCGCGTGATGTTCGCGCGCTTCTTCGCCGTCATCACCCAGGACCGGCCGCTCTTCGAGAAGACCTTGAAGGACGTGATCGCGGCGCCGCACGACCTCTGGCCGGCGCAGCGGCTTCCCAATGAGCTAGCCAAGCGGCGGGCCGCGCGCTATCTCGCTCACGCAGACGATTATTTCTAAGGAGACGTTGATGAAGCGGATTGCGCTCGCCTCTGCCTTTGCGCTCTTGAGTCTGTTCGCCGGCGGCGTTGCGCGCGCGCAGTCGACGTTGAAGATCGCCACGCTGGCCCCGGAGGGCTCGGCGTGGATGGTGGCGTTCCACGAGTGGGCCAAGAACGTCGAGGAGCACACCGGCGGCAAGATCAGGGTGAAGTTCTTCGCCGGCGGCACCGCCGGCGACGAGCGCGACGCCGTGCGCAAGATGCGCCTCGGCCAGCTCAACGGCGCCGCCGTCACCGCCATCGGCCTCGGCCTCATCAACTCCGAAGTGCGCGTGCTCGAGCTGCCGATGCTGATCAACAGCTACGCCGAGCTCGACTACGTGCGCAACAAGCTCGACGCCGAGCTGCGCAAGAAGTTCGAAGACAAGGGCTACGTGCTGCTCGCCTGGGGCGACGTCGGCCCCGTGCACATCTTTTCGAACACGCCGATCCGGGGCAAGGCGGACCTGGCGCAGCTCAAGCTGTGGGCCTGGGTCGACGACGCGCTGGTGCGCGAGCTGTTCCACCAGCTCGGCGTCAACGGCGTGCCGCTCGGCGTGCCCGACGTGCTCCCCTCGTTGCAGACCGGCCTCATCAACGCCTGCTACGGGTCGCCGCTGTCGACGCTGGCGCTGCAGTGGTACACCAAGGTGAAGTACATGACGTCGATGCACATCTCGCAGGCCATCGGCGCCACCGTCATCACCAAGAAGGAGTACGACAAGCTCGACCCGGCCACGCAGAAGACGCTGATGGCCGACTCGCACACGTTCGAGGTCAAGGTGCTCAAGACGCTGCGCGCCGAGAACGACAAGGCGGTGGTGTCGATGAAGCAGGCGGGCCTGCAGGTGATCGAGTCGCCGCCCGAGATGATCAAGCAGTTCACCACCGAGGCGGTCGCCATCCGCACCAAGCTCGAGCCGAGCGTCTACACGCACGACTTCCGCATGAAGGTGGAGAAGCTCCTGGCCGACTACCGCGCGGGCAAGAGGTAGCGAGTCCTGGGAGAGGTGACCCGGTGACGGACGAGGCCCCAAGAGGGCTGCCCAAGCGCGGCGCCATCGTCTCGGTCCGACTCGACACGGTGGGAGAGATGGTCAAGCCGCACCACCACGTTCCCGCCAACTGGCCAGCGCCGCTGCGGGCCATCGCTGCGCTGTCGCGCCTCCTGGCCGTGCTCGAGGGCGTCGGCATCGGCCTGTGCCTGCTGGCGGTCGTCGGGCTGGCCACGTGGCAGTTCATCGAGCGCAACCTGACCCAGCACCACATCCCGTTCCTGCACGTGCCACCCTGGACCGACGGCGTCATCCGCCACTCGGTCTTCATGCTCGGCTTCCTCGGCGGCGCCTACGCCACCTACACCGGGCGGCACATCCGCATCGACGCGGTCACCCGCATCGTCAAGGCGAAGAAGCGCATGGCGCTGCGCCTGATCACCACGCTGGCGGCGATCGGCATCGTCCTCGTCTTCACCAAGGCGGCCTACGGCTTCTACCGCGTCACGTTGCAGGAGACGGGCGAGGCGTCGCAGGCGGGCGAGCTGTTCACGCCGGCGCGCGGCGCGATGATCATCGTCGTCGGCTACGCGGTCATCGCCTTCCACTTCTTCGTGCAGGCGCTGATCGACGTCGGCTGGCTCGTGTCGAAGGCGGAGCCGCCCGCGGAGTGGATCGCCGAGGCGGCGCACGGCGCCGAGCTGCCGGCGGAGGACTCGGCCGTGGCCGCGGCGCACGATCCGGCCGGGCTCAAGGAGACCGCGGCCCGCGAGGACGCGGCGGCGCGCGAAGACGGGGTCGCGCGCGACGGCGACCCCGGCAGCAAGACGGAGAAGAGCTCGTGAGCCTGCCGCTCTCTGCGATCATCACGCTGGCGGTGCTCGGGCTGCCGCTGTTCTGCGTCCTCGGCGCCATCGGGCTCACCGGCCTGCACCACTCGGGCACGCCGCTGGCGGGCGCGCTCGCCGACGTCTACGCGCTCGCCGGCGGCAAGGCGGTCGCGCTCTCGACGATCCCGCTGTTCACCTTCGCCGGCTACCTGATGGCGCGCGCCAAGACCGCCGAGCGCCTGGTGCGCATGGCCAAGGCGCTGCTCGGCTGGATCCCGGGCGGCCTGGCGCTGATGACGGTGTGGACCTGCGCCTTCTTCACCATCTTCACCGGCGCCTCGGGGGTCACCATCGTCGCCCTGGGCGGCCTGCTTTTGCCCGAGCTCGAGCGCTCCAACTACTCGCGCCGCTTCTCGATCGAGGTGGTGACCGGCTCCGGCGCCGTCGGCCTGCTCTTCCCGCCCGCGCTGCCGCTCATCGTCTACGGCATCGTCTTTGGGCTCAACGCCGGCCAGGCCAACATCGAGTTCTCGATCGAGCGCTTCTTCCTCGCCGGCATCGTCCCCGGCCTGCTCCTCATCGCCATCCTCTCGATCTACTGCATCTTCGAGGGCTGGCGCAGCAAGGTGCCGACGACCCCGCTCGATCTGCGCGCCTTCTTCCACGCGCTGTGGGACGCCAAGTGGGAGGTACCGATCCCCTTCGTCATCCTCGGCCTCTTGCTGGGCGGGCTCGCGGTGCTGCCGGAGATCGCGGCGCTGACCGCGCTCTACGTCTTCATCATCGAGGTCTTCGTCTACCGCGACATCGACATCCGGCGCGATCTGTTCGGCGTCACCCGCGAGTCGATGACCCTGGTCGGCGCCATCATGATGAAGATCATGGCGGCGACCATCCTCACCTCCTTCTTCGTCGACGCCGGCGTCCCCGATCGCCTGTTCGAGTGGCTGTCGCAGTTCGTGCACTCGCAGTGGGCGTTCCTGCTCGTGCTCAACGTGCTGCTGTTGCTGGTCGGCTGCCTGATGGACATCTTCTCCGCCATCGTCGTGGTCGTGCCGCTCATCGTGCCGGCGGCGGCGCAGTTCCACATCGACCCCTATCACCTGGGCGTCATCTTCCTGTTGAACCTCGAGATCGGCTATCTGCTGCCGCCGGCGGGCCTCAACCTGTTCATCGCCGCCTTCCGCTTCAACCGGCCGATCACCGAGCTCTACCGCGCGGTCATCCCGTTCATCCTCCTGATGACGCTGGCGCTCGGCCTGGTCACGTACATTCCGCAGCTGGTGGTGGTGCCAAAAGCGAGTGGGCCGCAGGTTCCGGCGGCGACGCAGCCGGCTGTCCCGTGACATAGTACCTCCCCGATGCGAGCGCTCGTCGAAGCTTGCCGGCCGCGACAATGGGTCAAGAACCTGTTCGTCGCCGCGCCGCTGGTGTTCGCCAAGCGACTGACCGATCCGCGCCCGTCGCTGCGCGCGCTCGCCGCCGTCGCCATCTTCTGCGCGCTGTCGAGCGCCGTCTACCTGTGGAACGACCTGGTCGACGTGGAAAAGGATCGCGCGCACCCGCTCAAGCAGAAGCGGCCGATCGCGTCGGGCCGCCTGTCGGTGAGCGCCGCGCGCATCGCCTCGGCGACGCTGGCGACGGGCGCGCTGGCGCTCTCCTGGCTGGTCGACTGGCGCTTCTCCGTTTGCGTGCTGGCCTATCTGGTCAACAACTTCGCCTATTCGCTCCTCATCAAGCGCGTCGTCTACCTCGACGTGCTGTCGATCGCCGCCGGCTTCCTCCTGCGCGTCGCCGCGGGCGCCTTCGCCGTCGACGTGCAGGCGTCGGCCTACCTGTTTGTCTGCACGGGCCTGCTCGCGACCTACCTCGGCTTCGGCAAGCGCGCGCACGAGCTGGCGCTGGCTGGGGAGCGCGCGGCCGAGCAGCGGGCCGTGCTGCGCGCCTATCGCCCGTCGGTGCTGCGGGCGGCGCTCTACGCCACCGCCGCCGCCACCTTCGTCTCGTACGTGCTCTACACGCGCGCGGAGCACACGGTGAGCTTCTTCGGCACCACGCGCATGCTCTGGACGGCGCCGTTCGCCGCGTTCGGCCTGTTGCGCTTCTTCGTGCTGGTGCAGACGCCCAAGGGCGAGTCGCCGACCGAAGAGATCCTCAAGGACGCCCCGTTCGTGCTCAACCTGCTGGCCTGGGGCGCCGCCATCACCCTCATCATCTACTTTCGCTGACACGGAAATTTCGGTTGCGGCCCCCCTGGTCCGACAGCAGAATGTCGAGCAGGGACGGGGTTTGGGGGTGGAGGCGGGGATGACGCGATTGTCACCGGTCACGTGGTTGGTGTGCATCGCCGTGGTGCTGATCGGCACCTTCGTCGGCTCGACCATCCTGGTCGAGAGCAACCTGCGGCGGATCGACGGACACGCCGCCGAAATCGTCGACAACGCCGCTCCCAGCATCACCGAGCTCGCCGCCGCGCGCACCGAGATGCGCCACCTCGAGCTTGGCGTCGGCCGCTACCTCGGCGCGCACACGGCCGGCATCCCCATCCGCCACGCGCAGCTCGATCAGTGGCGCGCCGCCGTCGACGATCATCTCCGCGCTTACGAGCGCCTGCCCGACGTCACCGACGAACACGCGCTCAGGCAGCGGCTCGCGAGCGCCAAGGCGCAGGTCTACGCCGACGCCGATCGCGCGGTCGGGCTCGTCGACCAGGGGCGGCTGCCCGAAGCGCGCACGCTCGTCCTCGGTACGCTCGCCGCCAACGCCGAGCAGCTCGACCACCTGGTCGAGCGGCTCATCGCCGTCAACAACGACCAGGCGGCGACCGACGCCCGGCAGATGGCCGCGCTGCGCCAGCGCACCAGCGCGCTGGCGCTGCTGCTCGACGCCGTCAGCGTGCTGCTCGGCGCCGTGCTGCTGCTCGCCGCCGTCCGTGCAGCCCGCCTCTACCATCGCGCCCTCGACGAGCGACGCCGGCTCGCCGAAGCGCGTGCCGAGGAGCTGGACCACTTCGCCTCCCGCGTGGCCCACGATCTGAAGGCGCCATTGGCGTCGGTCATGCTCGGCACCAGCGTCGCCGCCCAGTTCCCCGAGCAGTCGACGCGGACGCTCATGCGGATCCAGCGCACCTCGCGCCTCATGGGCCAGATGATCGACGCGCTCTTGGCCGTCGCTCGCGTCGAGCCCGAGCACGACCACGCATCGGCCACCCCGGTGGCGCCCGTGCTCGACATCCTGGTCGAGGACCTGCGCCCCGCCGCCGAGGCCGCGAAGGCGACGCTGCACGTCGAGCCGTTCGCGCCGACGACGGCGGTGGCGTGCAGCTCCGGCATCCTCGCCAGCGTGCTGTCGAACCTGCTCCAGAACGCGGTGAAGTACATCGGCGACGCCGCCGGCGAGCGGGCGATCGTGGTGCGCGTCGTCGAGGCCGCGGATTGCGTCCGCTTCGAGGTCGCGGACACCGGCCCCGGCCTACCGCCCAAGCTCGAAGAGCACGTGTTCGAGCCGTACGTCAAAGGAGAGCAGTCGACCGGCCTCGGCCTCGGGCTGGCGACGGTCAAGCACCTGGTCGAGAGCGCGGGCGGCCGGCTCGGCGTCAGCTCCGTCGTCGGCAAGGGTTCCTGTTTCTGGGCGGAGCTGCCGCGCGCCGCGCAGCCGCAACAACAGGAGGGTTGCGCCGCGGTCTAGCGCTGGTCTCTCATGATTCATCACATCTCGATTCGAGCTCTCGACAGGTTCCTGGACCGCGTCGCATCGAGAGCGCGCCAAAACGCCACCTCCGGCCCCACGCACACTGCCCCGCTGGGCTCAAACAGTCCTCGCCACCGGACCGCCGTGATCGATTCTGCCCCTTGCCTGTGCTGCGGAGCTCGCCCAGCGGGGCAGTGCGCGTTGGGCCTCCGTGCTCGTCCAAAAACCGGGAGCGACCCGCCGCCGCAGCTTCGTCCGGTGTTCCGGGACGCCGTTTTCCCATAAGCCCATAAAGCGGGTGGTCGTCGGAGCCGTCTTGCCGGGCGTCGAGGAGCGCTCGCCGCGAAGCGACGATGCCAGCGACGAGCCGAAGGCCCGGACGTGCCGCCGGCCTGTAAGGCCGCCGGCGTAGCGGGCCCGTCCCGGCAAGACGGCTCCGACGACCGCCCGCGGCCCCGCGGCGCCAACCGGCGACACTGCCGCCAAGGATGGCCTTTGGGCACGCTCTCGATGCGACGCGTTTGCTCAATCAAATGCGGAGATGTGATGAATCATGAGAGCGCTGGTCTAGCGCGGTCCTGCCTTCGCGCCGGGGCCACCGTTGGCGCCAGCGTGGGAATGTGGCACAACCATCGCTCGGGGCTCCGCTGCGCCACAAAGGACTCCACATCCGAGTGCTTGCCGAGAAGATCAAGGACGACGAGGAATCGTGCGGCTCGAAGATCTCCTCGTAGCGCTGGCGCCGCGCATCGACGTTCACGGCGCGCACGCGCAGTTTCGCGCGACCGACGGCGGCGGCGCGGGCGAGGCCGAGCGCTTCCTCTCGTGGCTGCGCGCCCGCGACTTCGTCGACGGTGCGCTCTTGACCGAGCTGCACGCCGCCGACGCCATCGAGGTGCAGCGCCTGGTCTCGATCAAGCCCGATCGCACGCTCGTCTTCGCCGCACCGGACGCCGCCACGCTCGCCGCCGGCCGCGCCTCGACCGCTCCGCCCACGCCGTCGCCCGACGGCTCCCGCTATCAGCTCCTGGGGCGCCTCGGCGCCGGCGCCATGGGCGAGGTCCACGTCGCGCGCGACGTCGACCTGCGCCGCAAGGTCGCGCTCAAGCGGATGATGCCTGCCGTGGCGCAGAGCCAACCGCTGGCCGCGCGCTTCTTCGCCGAGATCCAGGTGACGGCGCAGCTCGATCACCCGAACATCGTCCCCATCTACAACCTCGAGATCGCGCCCGACGGCACGCTCGCCTACTCGATGAAGCTGGTGCAGGGGCGCACGCTGTCGGCGATCCTCGACGAGGGGCGGCAGGCGCTGGCGCGCGACGGCAAGAAGCGCGAGCGCGAGCGGATGCTGGCGCGCCTCGACATCTTTCTCCGCGTCTGCGACGCCATGGCCTACGCGCACGCCAAGGGGGTGCTGCATCGCGATCTGAAGCCGGACAACATCATGGTCGGCCGCTACAACGAGGTCTACGTGATGGACTGGGGCATCTGCCGCGTCATCGGCACGCACGAAGAAGACGCGGGCGTGACCCAAAGCGGCGCCCTGCAGACGCAGTACGGCGCGCTGCTCGGCACTCCGGCGTACATGTCGCCCGAGCAGGCGCTGGGCAAGAACCCCGAGCTCGACGCCCGCTCGGACCAGTTCGCGCTCGGCCTCATCCTGCAGGAGCTGGCGACGCTGCGCCCGCCGCGCGCGCCGGGCGAGATCATGGCGGTGCTCGCCCGCGCCGCCGAGGGCGCGCGCGTGCCGATGGCCCACCTCGAGCCGCGAGTGCGCATCGGCCCCGAGCTGCGGGCCATCGTCAAAAAGGCGTGCGCACCCGCGCCCGGCGCCCGCTATCAGACGGTGGGCGCGCTCGCCGACGACGTGCGCCGCTTCATCGCCGGCAACGCGGTGAGCGCGCGCCGCGACAATCCACTGCAGCGCGCCGGCCGCTTCCTCGGCCGCCATCGCGTCGGCAGCGCGCTGACGATGCTGGCGCTGCTGCTGGCCGGCGCCGCCGGCATCATCAGCATGCTGGCGCTGGAGCAGACTGCGCTGGGACGCGCCCACCTGCACGAACGGCGCCTGCAGCGCTTCCTCGGGCAGGTGGCCGGGCAGAGCCACGCGCTCGACGTCGCGTTCGGAGACTACGAGGAGGCGATCGACGCCCTGGCCGGCCGCGCCGCCGAGGTGCTCACGCGCGCCACGCCGGCGGCGCAGCGTGTGCTGACCCCCGCAGACTTCGACCATCCCGGGCGCGCGCCGCTGCTGTCGGCTGCGCAGCGCTATCGCGGGCCGGTCAGCTTCGACGAGCCGGTCTTCCAGATCGCGCCCGGCGTGCGCGCCGCCGACGTCGCCAACGACATCGGCCGCCTGGCGCTGCTGCGCCCGGCGTTTCGCCGCACCATGCTCTCGTCCGCGATCGCCGGCGGCGCCGAGCTCACGCCCGCCATGGAGGATGCCCTGCTCACCGGCAGCGCCGTCCCGCTCTCCCGGGTCTTCGTCACGCTCGACAGCGGCGTCCACGCGTCCTTCCCGGGCCAGGGAGGCTTCCCGGCCACGTACGACGGGCGCGCGCGCCCGAAGTACCGGCTCGCCGCCCATCAGCGCGGCATCCGCTGGGGCAGCCCGTACGTCGATCCGCTGGGCGCCGGCGCGCTCCTGCCCGGCTCGACGTCGATCTACGACGACCGCGGCCGCTTCCTCGGCGTGGCCGGCGTCGGCGTCACCTTCCGCTACCTCATCGACCGCCTGCTTGCGCCGCGCGATCGCCGCGGCATCGCCTCGAGCTTCCTGGTCGACGATCAGGGGCGCGTGGTGGTGCACTCCGGCGCCGGCGAAGAGGACGTCGCCGCGGGGGCTGCCGAGGACGGCAGCATGCGCCTGCCGCCGCTGCCCTGGCCCGAGGTCGCCGCCGCCGCGCGCAAGCACCAAAGCGGCTTCATCGAGCGCGACGGCCACGTCATCGCCTACGGCGCGCTGGCCACGCTCGGCTGGACCTACGTCGTCGATGCCCGCGTGGCCGCGCTGCCCGGCGGCGCCGACTAGCTAGACTAGCGATCGCGCTCGACGGTGTAGCGACCGAGCGCGCGCAGCGCCTCGGCCCTGGGGCCGAACGGCTCGAGCGCGGCGATGCCCTCGTCCATCACCGCCCGCGCCCGCGCTCGCGCCCCGTCGATGCCGAGCAGATCGACGAAGGTCGTCTTGCCCGCATCGCGATCGCTGCCCGGATCCTTGCCGAGCGTCTGCAGATCGGCGGTGATGTCGAGGACGTCGTCGACGATCTGAAACGCCAGCCCGAGCGCGCGCCCGTAGGCGGTCAGCCGCTCCATCGCCGCCGGGTCGGCGCCGCCCATGCGCGCGCCCGCGCGCACCGCCACGAGCAGGAGCTCGCCGGTCTTCGCGCGGTGCAGCGTCTCCAGCTCCTCGGCGGTGATCTTCTTGCCGGTCGCCTCGATGTCGATCACCTGCCCGCCGACCATGCCGATGGCGCCCGAGGCGCGCGCCAGCTCGAAGACCACGTCGGCCACCCGCTCCGCGCGTCCGGCGCGATTCTGCGCGGCGACGCGAAACGCCTCGGCGCACAGCGCGTCGCCGGCGAGGATGGCGACGGCCTCGCCGAACTTCTTGTGCGACGTCGGCCGGCCGCGGCGGAAGTCGTCGTCGTCCATGGCCGGCAGATCGTCGTGGATGAGCGAGTAGGTGTGCACGAACTCGACGGCGCAGGCCGGCGTCGATGGCCTCGCTCGGGCTGCCCCCGACCGCCTCGCACGCCGCCAGCGCCAGGATCGGACGCAGCCGCTTGCCGCCGGCCAGAAGCGAATAGCGCATCGCCTCGCGCAAGCGTCGCCGGCGCGCCCTCGCAGCGATCGAGGTGCGCCGCCAGCGCCACCTCGACCATCGTCTTGCGCTCCTTCAAGTACCCGTCGAGATCGAACATTGTGCTCCCGTGCGATTTCGCACCCGGATTTCGTCCAATTGCCTGGGCCATTTCCCGGCCCCGCTCCGCGCTCACGTCAGTCCGAACTTCTCCACCCGCCGCAGCAGCGCGAAGCGGCTGATGCCGAGGATCTCGGCCGCCTTGGCCTTCTTGCCGCCGGCCAGCCGCAGCGCCTCTTCGAGCAGCCGCCGCTCGCAGATCGTCGAGCGTGTCCTGCCCGGGCCGGAACTCGAGCATCAGCCCGCCCTTGGACTCCGGCATCCCGAGCTTGATGGTGCCGCCGCCGCGCGGCGCTTCGCGCATGCGCTCGGGCAGAAGCTCGGGCGTCACCTCCGTCGAGCGCGAGGATGACCGCGCGCTCGATGACGTTCTTGAGCTCGCGCACGTTGCCCGGCCAATCGTAGGCGAGCATCATCGCGCACACCTCGCTGCCGTAGGCGATGCTGGCGATGCTCTTCTGCATGCGCTTGGCGTAGTCGGCGATGAAGTGGTTGGCCAGCACGACCACGTCCTCGCCGCGCGCGCGCAACGGCGCGATCGCGATCGGGAACACCGACAGGCGGTGATACAGGTCGAGGCGAAACTTGTGCTCCTCGACGAGCGCGCCCAGGTCGCGGTGGCTGGCCGAGATCACGCGCGCGCCCATCTCGATGGGCTTGACGCCGCCGACGCGCTCGAAGGTGCGCTCCTCGAGCACGCGCAGGAGCTTGCCCTGCAGCGCCGGATCCATGTCGCCGACTTCGTCGAGCAGCACGGTGCCGCGCCCGGCCACCTCGAGCTTGCCCGGCTTCTTCTCGGCGGCGCCGGTGAACGCGCCCTTCTCGTGCCCGAACAGCTCCGACTCGGCGAGCGTCGCCGGCAGCGCCACGCAGTCGATGGCGACGAACGGCTCCTTGGCCCGCGGCGACAGGGCGTGGATCGCGCGCGCCGCCACGCCCTTGCCGGTGCCCGACTCGCCGGTGAGCAGCACCGTCGTGTCGGACGCCCTGGCCACCTCGGCGATGCGCCGCAGCGCCTCTTTGATCGACGCCGACTCGCCGAGCAGGCCCGAGAACTTCGCCGCCTCCTCGGCCACGGTCGCCGCCGTGGCCTCGTTGTCGAAGCGCGCGCGCGCCACCTTCTCCGCGTCGACGACGCGCTCGACGATCGCCGGCAGCTCGGTCGACTTGGTCACGTAGTCGTACGCGCCCCGCCGCATCGCCTCGACCGCGTTCTCGATGGTGCCGAAGGCGGTCATCATCAGCACCGTCGGCGGCGGGCGCAGCGCCCGGATGGGCGGGATCAGGTCGAGCCCGTTGCCGTCGGGCAGCATGAAGTCGAGGACGACGAGGTCGTAGCGATTCTTCTTCACCAGCGCCAGCCCGTCGGCGAACGTGCCGGCCACGTCGGCCCGCACGCCCCGCCGCGCCAGCAGGCGCTTCAACGACGCCGCATAGGTCTCCTCGTCGTCGACGATCAGCGTGCGAAATTCCAAGCTCTCGGTCCTCAACTCTCCGCGCTCAACCGCTCTACTACCCTACCGGCAGCTCGATGACAACGCGGGTGCCACCGCCACGCCGATTGAACAGGCGAATTCGCCCTTGATGCTCGTCGACGATCTGCTTCGACACGGCGAGCCCGAGGCCGGTGCCGCGCGTCTTGGTGGAGAAGAACGGATCGAACACGCGCCGCCGCACCGGATCGGGGATCCCCGGCCCGCGGTCGGCGACCGACAGCATCAGCTGCGTGCCCACGGTCTGCGCGTCACAATCGATCGGCGACCGGGGCGCCGCCTCGACGGCATTGAGCAGCACGTTGAGCAGCACCTGCTTGATCGCGTCGGGATCGCAGCGGGCAAACAGCGGCCGCTCGAGGTTCAGGAGCAGCTCGGTCTCCGGCGCCTTGGCCCGCACCAGCGCCGCCGTCTCGTCGACGACGCCGGCCAGATCACACTGGCGCAGCTCGGCGCGCCGCGGCCGCGCGAACTTGAGAAAGTCGCTGACGATCGAGTCGAGCCGCTTGACCTCGCGGGCGATCGCGCCCACCTCGCCGGCCACCGGGCTGGCCGCGCCCAGCTCTTCGGCGACGACCTGCGCCGCGGCGCCGATCGACACCAGCGGATTGCGCACCTCGTGCGCGATGCGTGCCGCCATCTCGCCCAGCGCCGACAAGCGCTCGGTGTGCAGCAGGCGCGCCTGCAGCCGCTTGCGCTCGGCGTCGCCGCTGCGCCGCTCGGTCAGATCGTGCACCCGCCAGATCATCCCCGCCGGCCGCTCCTCGTCGTCGGCGAGCAGCAGCGCCGAGACGTCGGCGACGAGCGCGCGTCCGTCCTTCTTGCGCAGCCTGAGCTCGCGCTCGGCGAAGCCCGAGCGCAAGACCTCCTCGCGCAGCTGCGCCGCCCGCCGCCGCGAGCGATCGTCGGCGCACAGCTCCTCGAAGGCGGTGTCGCGCAGCGAAGACGGCGGCCAGCCGAGCGCGCGCTCGACCGCGTCGTTGCCCGACGAGATGCGGCCGTCGACCGTGAGCGTCAAGATCGCGTCGGCCACCGAGCGCAGCACCTTGGCCAGGTGCTCGCGCGCGCGCCGCGCCTCGCGCTTGAGCCCATCGATCTCCTCGATGTCCTCGGCCGCCGCCATGACGATGGTCCCCGGCCCCGCCGTCAGCGTCAGCCGCAGCATCCGGCCGGCGTGGCTGCGCAGCCCCACGGTGGCCACGCCCTGCCGCGCCGCACCGACGATGGCGATGATCGGCTCCTTGGGCACGCCGAGCGCGTCCCACAAGAGCTCGCCCGCGTGCGGCCCGGTGGCCACCACCAGCGTCGGGTCGCAGGCGTACAGATCGGGCGCGCGCACGATGCCGGGGCCGAGCGACTCGAGCCGCTGCACGTCGTCGGACAGCGCCTGCGACTCGAGATCGACGCCCACGCGATCGGCGTACGCGACCAGGAGATCGCGATCCTCGGCGGAGAAGCCGACGCGCCCCGGCTTCTCGAACAGCAGCACGCCGAGGATCCCCGAGCGCGCGGCAAACGGCACCGCCGCGAAGGTGCGCGGCCCGATGGCGCTGCGGATCTGCTCCAGCGACTGATCGTCGACCAGGCCGCCGGCGAGCTCGGCGATGTCGTTGGAGACGATGAGCCGCTCGTGCCGAAGCGCGCGCACCAAAAGCGAGCTCTCGACGGCGAACGGCAGCGCCGCCCCTTCGAGCTGGAAGCCGAGCACCGACTCGACCTCGCGCACCCGCTCGAGCTCGCGGTTCTGGATCGAGGTGGTGAACACCAGCGCCTGCCGCTCGTGGTCGGCCACCATCATCTGCACGGAGCCGCAGCCGAGCACCCGCGCCGCGGCGTGCAGGATCATCTGGGTGGTTCCTAGGGGCCGGCCCGGCATGTGGCCCTTTATAGCCGAAAGTCCAACAAGTGCGCGTGTGTGCGAATCCGCACAGTGGCTAGTGGCGTTTCCGCACGTCCCCATTTATATGGGTCGCGTAACCATATGAATGAACTAGCTTGCCCTCCCTGACAACCGCTCGCACGGTTCATGCTTATGGAAGGGCGAGCAAAAGGACCCGACGTGGCTGATCATTCGCACAACGACTCGCCCGGCATCCAGAAGCGCAAGAGCGACCACCTGGCCCTGTGCGCCTCGGGCGAGGTCGAGTTCCGCGGCAAGGGCACGCTCTTCGACGAAGTGGCGCTGGTGCACGACGCGCTGCCCGACCGCCACTTCGACGACATCGACCTCGGCACCACCTTGCTCGGCAAGAAGCTGCGGGCGCCGGTGGTCATCAGCGGCATGACCGGCGGCACGCCCGAAGCGGCGGCGATCAACCGCGACCTGGCCAGCGCGGCCGACGCGCTCGGCCTCGGCTTCGGCCTCGGCTCGCAGCGGGCGATGGTGGTCGCCCCCGACCTCGGCTGGACCTACCGGGTGCGCGACGTGGCGCCGAACGCGCTGGTCATGGGCAACCTCGGCGTCGTGCAGGCGCGGCAGATGTCGACGGGCGCCATCAAGGAGCTGTGCAAGGAGGTCGGCGTCGACGCCTTGTGCGTGCACCTGGCCACGTCGATGGAGCTGATCCAGCCGGGCGGCGATCGCGACTTCCGCGGCGGCCGCGACACGCTGGCGCGCCTCCACGGCGAGCTCGGCCTGCCCATCGTGGTCAAGGAGACCGGCGCCGGGCTGTCGCGGCGCGTCGGCATGGTGGCCAAGCAGATCGGCATCCGCACCGTCGACACCTCGGGCGCCGGCGGCACCTCCTGGGTGGGCGTGGAGACCAAGCGCGCCGAGGGCAACGCCAAGCGGCTCGGCGAGGAGCTGTGGGACTGGGGCATCCCCACGGCGGCCTCGGTGGGCCTGCTGGCCGACCTCGGGCTCGACATCATCGCCACCGGCGGGCTGCGCAACGGCCAGGACGTCGCCCACGCGCTGGCGCTCGGGGCGACCGCGGGCGGCCTGGCGGCGCCGGTCTTGCGCGCGCACCGCGACGGCGGCTACGACGGCGTCATCGCCTTCCTCGAGCACGTCATCAACGGCGTGCGCGCCACCACGTTCTTGACCGGCTGCCGCACGCCGTCGGAGCTGCGTACGGCGCCCAAGGTGATCGGCTCGACGCTCAAGGCCTGGCTGGAGCAGGCGCGCTGATGCAACACCGCGCGCACGGCAAGGTGATCCTGCTCGGCGAGCACTCGGTGGTCTACGGCCATCCGGCGCTGGCGGGGGCGCTCGCCGACGGCGTCACCGTCGAGGCGACGCCGGGGCGGGGCCTCTTGCGCATCGCGGCGTGGGAGCTGGTCATCGATCCGGCGGTGGCGATCGACGCGCCGCTGGCGCGGGCGTACGCGGAGCTGCGTCGACGCGCCGGTGAGCCGGCGATCGACCTGGCGCTGACGTTCAACCTGCCGACCGGCGCCGGGCTCGGCTCCTCGGCGGCGATGGCGGTCGCCATCGGGCGCGCGCTCGGCCTCGAAGGCGGGGCGCTGGCCGAGGCGGCGATGGCGTCGGAGACGGTGATTCACGGCAAGCCGAGCGGCCTCGACCACACGGTCTCGATGGCCGGCGGCTTCGGCCTGTACACGCGGGCCGGCGGCCTGCAGCCGCTGCCGGCGGCGCCCTTGCGCCTCACCATCGGGCACACCGGCAAGGCGCGCGACACCAAGGGGCGCGTGGCGCGGGTGGCGCAGCTGCTCGCCGAACGCAGCGACGAGGTGCGCGGCCGCTTCGCGGCGATCGAGGCGCTGGTGGCGCGCGGCGCCGACGCGGTGGCGCGGGCGTCGTACGGCGAGCTCGGCGCGGCGATGAACGAGAACCAGCGGCACCTCGAGGCGCTCGACGTCTCCTGCGCCGAGATCGAGCGCATGTGCGCCGTGGCGCGCGACGCCGGCGCGTTCGGCGCCAAGCTCACCGGCGGCGGTGGTGGCGGCTGCGTCATCGCCGTCGGCAGCGACGCGGCAGTGGCCGAGGCGTGGCGCCGGGCGGGCTTCGAGACCTTCACGGCGATGGTGAGCGATGAGCGAGCGTAGGATGCGCGCCGTCGCGCGCGCCAACACCAACATCGCGCTGGTCAAGTACTGGGGCAAGCGCGACGCCGCGCTCAACCTGCCGGCGGTGGGCAGCCTGTCGCTCACGCTCGACGGGCTGTCGACGCGTACGACGGTCACGCTTCGACGGCAAGCTGGCCGCCGACACGCTCGTGCTCAACGGCGGCGAAGCCGACGCGCGCGCCACCGGTCGCGTCTCCAAGCTCCTCGACCTCGTGCGCGCGCGCGCCGGCATCTCCGAGCGCGCCCAGGTGGAGAGCAGCAACGACTTCCCGACGGCGGCGGGCCTGGCCTCGTCGGCGTCGGCGTTCGCCGCGCTGGCGCTGGCGGCGACGCGCGCGGCCGGGCTGTCGCTGGAGGATCGCGAGCTGTCGATCCTGGCGCGCCGCGGCTCGGGCTCGGCGGCGCGCTCGATCTTCGGCGGCTTCGTCGAGATGCACCGCGGCAGCCGCGCCGACGGCGCCGACTCTTTCGCCGAGCCGATCGTCGCCGACTGGGACGTTCGCCTGGTCATCGCCGTCACCACCCAGGGGCCGAAGGCGACGCTCTCGACCGACGGCATGCGCCACACGGCGGAGACGTCGCCGTACTACGAGGCGTGGGTGAAGATGTCGGAGCGCGATCTCGGCGACCGCGCGCGAGGCGATCGCGCGGCGCGACCTCGCAGGCGCTCGGCGAGGTGACCGAGGCGCAGCTGCCTGTCGATGCACGCCTCGGCGATGGCGGCGCGACCGGCGATGGTCTACTTCGTCGGCGCCACCATCGAGGGCTATCGCACGATCGGGGAGCTGCGCCGCGCCGGCGTGCCGGCCTGGTTCACCTGCGACGCGGGCCCGCACGTCAAGGCGCTCACCGACGCGGCCAACGCGCACGAGGTCGAAGAGGCGCTGGCGCGGCTCGGCGAGACCTGGATCTGCGAGCCGGGACCGCGCGCGGAGGTGCTCGAGTGATCGTCCGCGCGCCCGGAAAGGCGATCCTCGCCGGCGAGTACGCCGTGCTCGACGGCGCGCCGGCGATCGCGGTCGCCGTCGATCGGCAGGTCGTCGCCCGGCAGGGTGTGCCCGAGCCGGGCGTCGAGTCGCCGTTCGTGCGCGCGGCCAAGTCCTGCGGCCGAAGAGAGCGGCGGCGCCGCGCTCGGCGACGTCATCGTCGACTCGTCGGCCGCTCTACGAAGGCGGCGACAAGCTCGGGCTCGGCTCGTCGGCGGCGGTCACCGCCGCCGTCGTCGGCCTGGCGATGGCCAAGGCCGAGCGCACCCTCGAGCCGCACGTGCTGTTCGCCATCGCCGACGCGGCCCACGCCGAGGCGCAGGGCACGCGCGGCAGCGGCGTCGACGTCGCCGCAGCGTGTATGGCGGCGCCATTCGCTTCGTGCGCAAGAACGGCGACGTGGACGTGCGCGTCGTCGATCTGCCCGACGGCGTACGCCTCACGTTCATCTGGGCCGGGCAGCCGGCCTCGACGGCGGAGCTGATCGGCCGGGTCAAGGCCCTGGCCGAGAGCGCGCCGTCGCGCCACGAAGCGGCCATCGGCCGCCTGGTCTCGCACGCGCACGCCTTCGCCACCGCCGTCAACGCCAACGACGCCGACGGCCTGGTGCGCGCCGCCGATGCCTACGGCCAGGCGATGGCCGCGCTCGGCGACGCCGCCGGCTGCGAAATCGTCACCCGCCCGCACACCGCAGCTGGCGGCGCTGGCACGCCGTCACGGCGGCGCGGCCAAGCCGTCCGGCGCCGGCGGCGGCGACCTGGGCGTCGCCTTCACCATCGGCAACGACGCCACCCAGCGGCTGCGCGAAGATGCGCGCGCCGCCGGCCTCACGCTGCTTTCGCTCGGCGCTCCGGCGCCGGGCTTGCGATTGGAGAATGCATGACTCGCTCGTCTCGTATGCCCGGGTTCTACAAGCTGCCGCTGGCCGAGCGCCGCGCCAAGCTCGCCGCCGAAATCGGCGTCGACACGGCGGAGCTGCTCGCGCCGCTGCTCGATGAGGACACCGCCAACCACATGGTCGAGAACGTGGTCGGCGTCTACGGGCTGCCGCTCGGGGTCGCGCTCAACTTCCGGGTCAACGGCAGCGACTACCTCGTGCCGATGGGCGTCGAGGAGCCGAGCGTCATCGCCGCGGCGTCGAACGCGGCCAAGATGGTGCGCGAGGGCGGCGGCTTCGTCGCCGAGGCCGACGAGCCCGATCATGATCGCGCAGGTGCAGCTCGACGCGGTGCACGACGCGCTCGCCGCCACGCAGGCGATCGACGCCCACGCGGCCGAGATCCTCCGCATCGCCGACGCCGCCTATCCGGCGCTGGTGGCGCGCGGCGGCGGCGCGGGGCCTCGAGGTGCGCACGCTCAAGCGCTCCACCGCCCACGAGCCGGGCATGGTCGGCGTCCACCTGCTCGTCGACTGCCGCGACGCGATGGGCGCCAACCTGGTCAACACCATCGCCGAGGCGGTGGCGCCGCGCCTGGCCGAGCTCGCCGGCGCCGACGTCGGCCTGCGCATCCTGTCGAACCTCTGCGACCGTCGCTGCGTGCGCGTCACCTGCCGCGTGCCGGCGCGCTGCCTGGCCACCGAAGGCCACGCGGGGCAGGAGGTGCGCGACGGCATCGTCGCCGCGTCGCGCTTCGCCGAGCTCGATCCCTACCGCGCCGCCACGCACAACAAGGGCATCATGAACGGCGTCGACGCCGTGGTCATCGCCACCGGCAACGACTGGCGCGGCGTCGAGGCGGGCGCGCACGCCTTCGCCGCCGCGCGCAGCGGGCGGCTACGGGCCGCTGGCCACCTGGCGCGTCGCGGACGACGGCCGGGCGACCTCGTGGGCCGCCTCGAGATGCCGATGGCGCTCGGCACCGTCGGCGGCACGCTGCGCGTGCACCCGGGCGCGCGGCTGGCCCTCAAGATCCTGGGCGTCGAGCGCGCGAGCGACCTCGGCATCATCATGGCCTGCGTCGGCCTGGCCTCGAACCTGGCCGCGCTGCGCGCGCTGGCCACCGAAGGCATCCAGCGCGGACACATGGCGCTGCACGCGCGCTCGGTGGCGCTTCACGTGGGCGCCACGGGCGAGCTGGTCGATCGCGTGGCCGAGGAGATGTCGCGCCTCGGCGACGTGCGCGCCGAAGTCGCGCCAACAGATCCTGGAGCGCCTGCAAGGCGCCAACGGCCACGCACACAAGCTTTCGGTGGGAGGTGCCTCGTGATCCGCAGAGTCGTCGAGCCTCGCCAGAACGCCCTGCCGCTGCCCTCGTTGAACGAGACGCAGGACGACAACGGCCAGCCCTACACCCTCGAGCGCGCGTTCGCCTACTGCGAGCGCATGGCGCGCGGCCACTACGAGAACTTCCCGGTGGCGTCGCGCTTCGTGCCGGCGCGGCTGCGCCCGTACGTGTGGGCCGTCTACGCCTTCGCCCGCTCGGCCGACGACTTCGCCGACGAGCCGCGCTACGACGGCCGCCGCGCCGAGGCGCTCGGATTCTGGGACGACCAGCTCGACCGCTGCTTCCACGGCGAGGCCGAGCACCCGGTGTTCATCGCGCTGCGCGAGACCATCGAGAAGTGCGACATCCCGATCCAGCCGCTCAAGGACATGCTCACGGCGTTCCCCATGGACCTGTCGGTGAACCGCTACGCCACCTTCGAGCAGCTGCGCACCTACTGCGCGCACTCGGCGCACCCGGTCGGGCGCCTGGTGCTCTACATCTTCGACTACCGCGATCCGTCGCTGCACAGCTACTCCGACGACCTGTGCACCGCGCTGCAGCTGGCCAACTTCTGGCAGGACGTGGGCGTCGACCTGCAGAAGGACCGCATCTACCTGCCCGAGGAGGATCGCAAGCACTTCGGCGTCAGCGACGAGGCGCTCTACGCGCGCATCGTCACGCCGCAGTTCCGCGACCTCATGCGCTATCGAAGTGGCGCGCGCGCGCGCGCTGTTCGAGCGCGGCCGTCCGCTCATCGACAAGGTGGGCAGCGACCTCGGCTTCGAGCTGGCGATGATCTGGAACGGCGGCATGACCATCCTCGACAAGATCGAAGCGGTCGGCTACGACGTCTTCCGGCGGCGCCCGACGCTCAACGCCGCCGACAAGGCGCGCATGGTGGCGCGCGCGGCCACCCAGCGTTGGCCCCAGTGGTCCGCCCGCTGACGAATGCCTGACACCTCGTTCATCGAGAGCGCGGCCGCGTACTGCAAGAAGCTGACGACGCGGTCGAAGTCGAACTTCTATTACGCGTTCCTGTTCCTGCCGCGCGAGCGCCGCGAAGCGCTCGAGGCGGTCTACGCCTACTGCCGGCTCGTCGACGACGTGGTCGACGAGGATGCCCCCATCGCCAAGAAGCTGGAGGGCATCGCCGCCTGGCGCCGCGAGCTCGACGCCGTCTACGGCGACGCCGCGCCGACGCACCCGGTGTCCGAGCGGCTGCGCGCCGCCGTGCAGCGCTTCGCCATCCGCCGCGCCGACATGGAGGCGATCATCGACGGCTGCGCCATGGACATCGACAAGACGCGCTACGAGACGCTGGGACGAGCTGCGCCTCTACTGCTACCGGGTGGCATCGGCCGTGGGCCTGATGTGCGTCGAGATCTTCGGCTACACCCCGGCGCACGCCGACGCGGTGCGCCGCTACGCGATCGATCTCGGCATCGCGCTGCAGCTGACCAACATCCTGCGCGACGTCGCCGAGGACGCCGCGCGCGGGCGCATCTACCTGCCCGCCGACGAGCTGCGCGCGTTCGGCGTCGGCGACGAGGAGCTGGTGAGCGGCAAGCGTTCGCCGGCCTTCGTGCGCATGATGCAGTTCCAGGCCTCGCGGGCCCGTTCGCACTATCTACGTGCGCGCGCCGCCATCTCCATCTACGAGCGCTCCAAGCTGGTGATCGCCGAGATCATGGGCGACATCTACTACGCGCTGCTGGAGGAGATCGAGGCGCGGCAGTTCGACGTCTTCGGCGTCAAGACCACGGTGCGCCGTCGCGACAAGATGCGCATCGCGCTGGGCAACTTCGCCCGCGCGCAGTGGCACCAGCTCATAGCGCGCGCGTGAGGGGCACTGCAGCGTGAAGCACGTCGTCGTCATCGGGGGCGGATTCGCGGGTTTGAGCGCGGCTACGCGTCTGGTCGAAGCCGGCGCGCGGGTCACGCTTCTGGAGAAGCGGACGCAGCTCGGCGGGCGCGCCTACTCCGTCGTCGACGAGGCGACCGGCGACGTGGTCGACAACGGGCAGCACCTGTTCATGGGCTGCTACCGGGCGACGCGCGCGTTCCTGGAGCGCATCGGCACCGCCGACAAGCTGCGCCTGCAGGAGCGACTCGACATCGCCTTCGTCGACGGCGCCAGCGGCCACAGCTCGCGCCTGTCCTCGGCGCGCCTGCCCGGGTCGCTGTCGCTGCTCGGGGGGCTGTTCGGCTTCTCGTCGCTGTCGTGGCGTGACAAGCTGGCGATGCTCAAGGTCGCCGCCGCCATCCAGCTGCCCTCGCGCCTCCTGCCGCCGGCCACCGATTGGGAGACCGTCGACGGCTGGCTCGATCGCCTGGGGCAGTCGCACGCGTCGCGGCGCGCCTTCTTCCATCCGCTGGCGCTGGCCACGCTCAACGACGATCCGCGCACGGCGTCGGCCAAGATGCTGGAGGCGGTGCTGCGCGAGGCCTTCTTCGTAGGCCCGGGCGCCGCCGGCGACGCGCGCCTCGGTATGGCCCGCGTCGGCCTGTCCGATCTCTACGTCGACGATGCGCGGGCGTGGCTGCAGGCGCGCGGCGCCATGGTGCGCCTGGCGGCCGGCGTCGAGCGCGTGGTCGTCGAGCGCGGCGTGGCCCGCGGCGTGACGCTGCGCGGTGGCGAGCTGGTGCGCGCGGACGCGGTCATCGCCGCCTGTCCACCGGCGGCGCTGGTCGCGCTCGTCGACGCCGAGCTGCGCGAGGGCGAGACCTGGTGGGCCGGCCTCGACAAGCTGGAGTCGTCGCCGATCGTCTCCTTGCACCTGTGGCTCGATCGCCTCGTCACCGAGGAAGAGATCATCGGCTGCGTGGGCTCGCCGCTGCACTGGATCTTCAACCGCAACCGCCTGGTGAGCGTGCGCGACCCGTCGCGCAGCCACCTGTCGCTGGTGGTATCGGCGGCGCACGGGCTCGTCGACCGCCCCGCGGACGAGATCGTGCAGTCGTTGGTCGCCGAGCTGGGCCGCCTGGTGCCCCGAGCGGCGCCGGCGCGGGTGCTGCACGCGCGACTGATGAAGGAGCGCGCGGCGACCATCGCCCACACCGCCGGCACCGAGGGGCTGCGCCCGCGCTGTCAGAGCCCCGTCGACGGCCTGTTCGCCGCCGGCGACTTCGTGCGCACCGGGCTGCCCGCGACCATCGAGAGCGCCGTGCGCGCCGCCGACGACGCCGCCGAGCTGGCGCTGGCGTTCGAGCCGCCGCGCGCCGCACCGCCCGCGCGCTCGACGGGCGCCTTCGTCCCGCTCAGCCGCCTCAAGCGCCCAGAAGCTGCTCCCGAGTAGGGCGGCCGGTACGCTTGCCCGCTGCGAGCGGTCAGCGCCACGGGGCCGTGGGCGAGCCTGGCCCCAAGGCCGTTCACTTCGGCCGAGTCGTAGCGTAGCGGGCCGGCTTGGGCCGCGGAGGTCGTGAGGCGCCATCCCGGCGTCGGAAGCCGGCGCAGTCGCCGCCGCTTCGCGGCGGCGTGCGCCTCCATCGGGCCGCTTGATGTCGCGCTGCGCGCGACGCGGCCCTCTACGCCGCCGGGATGGCGCCTCACGACCTCCGCTCATGGGCGCCTGGTTCTACGTCGAAGTCGCGCCTGTCCATCGCACCAGGCGTCGAGCGGAGGTAGCAAGGGGCGATGCCGGCGGCGTAGAGGGCGCGGTCGCGCGGAGCGCGACATGAACGCGCCCGATGGAGGCGCACGCCGCGAAGCGGCGACTGCGCCGGCTTCCGACGCCGGCAGCGCCCCTTGCTCCCTCCGCGGCCCCAGCCGGCCCGCTACGACTCGGCCACAGTGCGCCTAGTCTAGCCCTGGTCGTCGTCGCCGCCGTGGTCCTCGTCGACCGGCAGGCCGGCCTGGACGCGCAGCGCGCGCAGCCGCTCCTTCAGCTCCTTCTCGTAGCCCGACTCCGACGGCGCATAGAAGCGCGAGCCCGCCAGCTCGTCGGCAGGTAGTCGGCGGCGACGTAGTGGCCGGCGAAGTCGTGCGGGTACTTGTAGCCGGCGCCGTAGCCCATCTGCTTCATCAGCGGCGTCGGCGCGTTGCGGATGTGCAGCGGCACCGGCAGCGCGCCGCGCTCCGCGCACGCGCCTTGCGCGCCGCCGCGTAGGTCGTCAGCGCGCGTGTTCGACTTCGGCGCGGTCGCCAGATAGATCGCCGCCTGCGTCATCGGCAGCGTGCCCTCGGGCAGCCCGACGAGGCGCACGGCGTCGAGCGCGGCCACGGCGACGACGAGCGCCTGCGGATCGGCGTTGCCGACGTCCTCGGAGGCGAAGATGACCATGCGGCGCACGATGAAGAGCGGATCCTCGCCGGCCTCGAGCATGCGCGTCATCCAGTAGACCGCGGCGTCGGGATCGGAGCCGCGCATCGACTTGATGAACGCCGAGATGACGTTGTAGTGCTCGTCGCCGGCCTTGTCGTAGAGCAGCGTCTTGCGCTGCAGCGCCTCTTCGACGCGCCGCCAGATCGACGCGCCGCCGTCCGTCAGGGCCCGGCGTGGCCACCTCGGCGGCGACCTCGAGCGTGGAGAGCGCGCGGCGCGCGTCGCCGCCGGCGTCGCGCGCGATCAGCGTCGCGCACCTCGTCGGCGACGTCGAGCTGCAGCTTGCCCAGGCCCCGCGCTCGCGTCGGCGAGCGCGCGGTCGACGAGCGCCCGCAGCTCCGGCGTCGCCGAGCGCCTCGAGCGCGCACGACCTTGCAGCGCGACAGCAGCGCGGCGTTGACCTCGAACGACGGGTTCTCGGTGGTCGCGCCGATGAGCGTGATGGTGCCGGCCTCGACGTGCGGCAGGAGCGCGTCCTGCTGCGCCTTGTTGAAGCGATGGATCTCGTCGACGAACAGGATCGTGCGCTCGCCGTGCTCATGCGGCGCGCGTCTCGGCCTCCGCGACCGCCTCGCGCAGCTCCTTGACGCCCGCCTGCACCGCCGACAGCGCGACGAAGCGCGCGTCGGGCGCGTGCGGCGAGGAGGCGCGCCAGCGTGGTCTTGCCGGTGCCGGGCGGCCCCCACAAGATCAGCGACGGCAGCGCGCGCTCGGCCGTGGTGCGCCGAGGATGCGCCCCGGCGCCGACGAGGTGCGCCTGGCCGACGAGCTCGTCGAGGTCGCGCGGCCGCATGCGCTCGGCGAGCGGCTGTCCGGTGCGGCTCTTGATTGCAGCGTGACGGAACAAATCCATGGATACCGCTATTCCACAACGTAGGTCGTGGTAACCCGGGACGCTAGCACGAGCGCGCCAGCTGGTGACGATCGACGCCATGACGCGACTGCCACACTGACACGCACGAAAAGTCACTTTTTTGGCATTCCGTCAGCCCGAAAGGCCACCCGCCGGGGAGACTGGGCATCCAACAACGTAGAATCCGGTGAAGATGCAAAATCCCGCCCCGTCGCTGGCGTCCGGTACGGGGGTTGCTTGGGACAGGGTACGAACATGGGGTTGGAGAGTTCGATGGACTGGGTTCGGCGCGCCGGAGACTATCGGGTGCTCGTGGGCAAGCGCGACCGGCTCGGGTATCCGCTCGGCGAGCTGGAGCGGGCGCGCCTGGACGAGCTCGAGCGCTTCTTCGTGCAGGACGCCAACCGCCGCCGCGCGCCGTGGGCCTCGCGCGAGCAGATTCGCGCGCCCATCTCGGTCGTCGTGCAGGTCGGCGATTGGAGCGGCGAGGCGCGTGACATCTCGGGCGACGGCATCTACGTGGCGACCCAGGCGCCGCTGCCGATCGGCGCTCGCACGGTGGTGCGCGTGACCGACGAGTCGTACCAGGACGGCGAGGACGCACAGGCGCCGTACGAGCAGTGGGAGTTTGGCGCCGAGGTGGTGCGGCTCGACGGGGCGGGGATGGGGCTGCGCTTCGTCGGCATCCCGCTGGCGCTGCGCATCACGCACCGCCACCGCGACGGGCACCAGCCGATCCAGCGCCACGCCGCCTAGACTAGCGCGCACCCACCACAGCGATCGCCCTCGGCAGGAATCAGCGCGATTTGGTCTTGTAGACCTTGTCGAGGCCGGAGAGCTCTGCCGTCGGCAGCATGACGAAGCCATCGACGTTCTTGCGCATGGCCGCGATGTTGTCCTCGTGCCACAGGCTGATGACCGGAACGTCGCGCGCGAGGATCTTCTGGATCTGCGAGTAGACGGCCTTGCGCCCGGGGCGGTCGAGCGTGCGCCGCCCCTCGATGATCAGTCGATCGACCTCCGGGTTGCGGTAGCGCTCGCGGTTGCCGCCCGCGTCGAGGTTGTCGCGCGTCGGCACGCGCGTGGAGTGGAAGAAGTTGATGTAGAGGTCCGGCTCCGAGATCTCGGGGATCTGCATGAGCGACAGCTGGAAGTTGCCCTTCTTCAGATCGGAGAACAGCGTGGCGAACTCGTTGACGCGCAAGTCGATGCCGATGCCGACCTTTCGCAGCATCTCGGCGATGACGGTGGCGATGGCGACGCGTAGCTTGTTCGACGACGTGCTGTAGACGATGGTGAAGCGCGGCGCCGGCCCATCCCCGTCGGGGTCGGGGTAGCCGGCCTCGTCGAGGAGGCGCTTGGCCTTCTCGGGATCGAAGCCGTAGGTCGGCACGTCTCTTTCGTAGGCCCAGTGAAAGGTCGGCAGCATGCCAGTGGCGGCGATGGCCCGGTCGTGCAGCTTGGTGTGGATGATGGTGGCGCGATCGATCGCGTAGGCGATGGCGCGGCGCACGCGCACGTCCTTCAAGATCGGATCGTCGTTGTTGACCAGGAGGTAGGAGTAGACGCTCGACGGCGCCGACTGGACCTTGAGGCGCGGCTGCTCGGCCACGGCGTCGATGAGGAGCTGCGAGATGGTGTTCTGCGTCAGGTCGCCCGAGCCGCCGACGAGCGCGAGCAGGCGCGAGTTGTCGTCGCGGATGGTCTTGAAGACCAGGCGCCGGATCTTGGGTGCGCCGCCGTAGTAGTAGGGGTTGCGATCGAGGATCCAGGTCTCGCCGCGGCGCTGCGCGAAGATATAGGCGCCGGCGCCGCGCGGCATCGCGTCCTTGGGTGTGCCCGCGGGCGGCCGCTCGAGCAGGCCCATGTTCAGGTCGGTGATGAACGGGGCGTGCGCGTGCGAAAGATGCGCGGTCAGGTGCTTGGCGTCGTGGATCTCGAGGCGCTCGAAGCCGGCGTTGTGCATGCTGCGACGGAAGCGCGCGCAGGCGCCACCGGCGCAGGCGGGATCGAGCATCGCCTCGAAGGTGTAGGCGACGTCGTCGCTGGTGACCGGCTTGCCGTCCGAGAAGCGGGCATCGCGCAGCGCGATCTCCCAGTCGTTGCCGACGGCGTGCACGTCCTCGGCCACCTCCATCTTGGCTTCGAGCGTCTGCGTGTCCGTCGAGACCAGGGGCGCGTAGACCATGCGCGAGACCTTGAAGTCGGACGCCTGGATGCAGTAGCGCGGATCGATCGAGGCGGGCGGCTGCTCGATGAGCACCACCACCTCATCATCGGGGACGCGCCCGACGCTGCAGGCGGCGGCGGCCAGCGCCAGAAGTGGCAGCACGAGCGTGCGCCTGCTATTTTTCATCGATGCCACGGTTGTCGTCGCTGCTGCTGCTCATGAGCCTGAGCGCAGGCGTGGCATCGGCGCAAGTTCCAGATGGCGGCGCCGGCGCGGTGCCGAAGGTCACCGCGCCGCGACCGGCCGAGGTTCCCGACGCCGGCAGCGCCCGCAAGGTCACCCTGCCGACCCTGCCGCCGCCGGCGCTGCCCGCGCCGCCCAGGGCGCTGCCCGCGCCGCCCAGGACGCTGCCCACGCCGCCCAAGACGCCGCCCGCGCCGCCCAACGCGCTGCCCGCGACCACGTCGTCCAAGGCGCTTCCCGCGACCACGTCCAAGGCGCTTCCCGCGCCGTCCAAGGCGCTTCCCGCGCCGTCCAAGGCGCTTCCCGCGCCGCCCAAGGCGCTGCCCGCGACCACGTCCAAGGCGCTGCCGCAGATACCGGCGCCTCCGCCCGCCCCACCGCGGCCTGCGCCGCCGCCGACCGTGGTCCTCTCGTCACCGACCGGCTCGCCCGCCGATCGGCAGCAGTGGCTCAGGACGAAGATCGATCTCGCGCTCCGCGATCCCGAGCTCGGCAAGGCCAAGGTGGGCGTCGACGTGGTCGACGTCGACAGCGGCAAGACCCTGTACACGCGCAACGACGGCGGCCTGTTCAACCCGGCCTCCAACGTCAAGCTGTTCACCACGGCGGCGGCGCTGGCGATCCTGGGCCCGGAATATCGCTGGAAGACCGTGGTCTACGCCGACGCTCCCGATCGTGGGTGGCGACCTCAAGGGCCGGCTCTACATCAAGGGCCACGGCGATCCGTCGCTCGTCGTCGAGGATCTGTGGCGCATCGTCGCCGAGCTGTACGCGGGCGGGCTGCGCAAGGTCTCGGGCGATCTGGTCGTCGACGACACCTTCTTCGACGACGTGCGCGTCGGCCCCGGCTTCGATCAGAAGCAGGAGGATCTGCCGTTCCGCGCGCCCAACGGCGCCCTCTCGCTCAACTACAACGCGGTCGCCGTGCACGTCCTGCCCGGCGCGGGCGACGCGGCGCCGGCGCGCGTCGTCGTCGATCCGCAGACGCCCTACTTCGCCGTGGTCAACGAGGCGCGCACCGTCGCCGCCGGACGCACCGCGGTCACCGTCGAGTCGCGGGAGACGCCGGATCACACCGAGCTGCACGTGGCCGGGCGCATTCGCATCGGCGATCTGGGGCAGGTGCTGCTGCGGCGCGTGGCCCACCCCGACCTGTACACCGCCAGTGCATTCCGCGAGCTGTTGTCGCGCCACGGGATCAAGGTGACCGGCAACATCGTGCGCGACGCCACGCCGCCGACCGCGCGGGCGCTCGTCGGCGCACTACTCGCAGCCGCTCGGCGTCGTGGTGCGCGACGTCAACAAGCACTCGAACAACTTCATGGCCGAGCAAATCCTGAAGACGCTCGGCGCCGAGACCGGCGGGCGACCGGGGACCTGGGCCAAGGGCGTCGACGCGGTCGCCGGCTTTCTGGAGCGGCTCGGCATCGCCCGCAAGGACTACAAGATGACCAACGGCTCGGGCCTGTACAACTCGAACCGGTTCTCGCCGGCGCAGCTGACGACGCTGTTGCGCGTGGCCTACAAGGACTTTCGCTTCGCGGCCGACTTCATCGGCTCGCTCGCGCTCGCCGGCGCCGACGGCACCGTGTCGCACCGGATGGAGGGCGGGCTGGCCGAGCGCTACGTGCGCGCCAAGACCGGCACCCTCGCCGGCGTGTCGTGCCTGGCGGGCTACGCGGGCGCGCCCGGCCACGCGCCGCTGGCGTTCGCCATCTTCATGAACAACCTGCCCGAGCCGTCGACGGGACGGGCGCGCAAGGCGCAGGACGCGATCGCCGAGGCGCTGGTGGCCTACCTTTTGGCGAAGTAGCGGCGCTACTGCTGGAAGCTGCGCGCCGACGGCGCCGGGCAGCGGCGCGTCTCGGTCGTCGCCCACTCGCGTTGGCCGCCGGCGACCAGCGTCCAGCAGTCGCGGAGCGTCGAGCAGTAGCAGATCTCGACGCCGATGCGGTAGCGAGCCTGGTTGAAGCGATCGCCGAGGGTTCCCGGCGCGCCATTGACCAGCGGCGCGCCCGTGTCGTCCTCCGCATCGAGGATGTCGAGGCTCTCACCCGCCGAGAGCACGCGACCGTGGATGGCGCTTTGCGCGTAGGAGTGCTTGCCCGGCCCGAGGAGGCGCTGCAACGCCGCATCCCAATCCGCGACGACGACCCCGTCCACCGTGACGACGACCTCGCCGATGAGCGCCGGCCCGACGCCCTTGTTGGCCACCATCGCGCGGATCGACGGCGAGTTGCTGGTGCCGTACTCGAGGATGGGCAGCACCTGGGCGCGCACCTGCTGCCGCTGGATATGCGCCGTGTAGGCCGAGACGACGAGCGCCAGGACGCCGACGAAGGTGGCGATGATGGCGTCGTAGCGGCTGGCGCTCGTCATGACTTGTCGTCCACCTGCGCCCCCAAAAGCTCGAGCACATGCGCCAGCTCGGCGTCCTCCGGATCGTCCGCCCGCGCCGGCAGCAGCTTTTGCGGGGTGCCCGCCGTCGCCAGCGCCAGCCGCCGCCGCCGATCGGCGTACAGCCGCAGCATCGAGCGCGGGTTGAGCCGCTCGTAGATCTTCACGTTGGCCGCGCCCACGGCGAACGTGGCCGCCAGCGCCACTACGAACGCCTCGACGATGTCGTGGACGAAGAAGCGCACCGGGATGGTGGCGAGGAACGCCACCAGGTAGCACCAGAACCACTCGCCGTAGTGCCGCTTCTGCAGCCGCCGCTCCGCCTCGGCGCGCACCTCGGCCCGCACCTCGGGGTCCGACAGCGACAAGCGCTCGACGCCGCAGCGCGGGCACTCGCCGGCGTGCACCGACAGCGAGCGGTAGCAGACGACGCAGACGAACTGGGGCTGCGTCGTCTCGCCGCGATAGGGGTCCACTAGACCATCTTGGCGCGCAAGCGCCGCAGTGCCAACTCGGTCTTGAGGTCGCAGATGGCGCCCTCGTCGCAGCGGCGCAGCGCCTCGTCGAGCCCGACCCACTCGAGCGCCGCCCCCTCCTCGAAGGGCGAGCCGTCCGTCGGCGGCGCCACCGCGGCGCCCGGATCGATCACCTCGGCGGCGACGAAGTGGAACAGCTCGGAGAACATGCCCGGCGTGGGAAAGCTCGGGGGACCGAGCGCCTCCACGGCCGCGGGGGCGATGACCACGCCCGCCTCCTCGTGCGCCTCGGCGGCGGCGCGCTCGCGGATCGCCGCCCAGCCCTCCTCGCCGGACTCGAGGATACCGGCGACGAGCTCGGTGTGGGCGGCGCCGATCGCGGCGTCGCGGAAGTAGAGCGGCACGCGCGGGGCGCGGCGCAACAGCACGCGCAGGCCGCCCTCGGGCGCGCGATGCCACAGGACGAGCACGACGGCGTCGGCGCCCATCGGCCGCTCGACGAAGTCGTAGAGCCCCTCGTCCGAGCGCGAGCCGTCGCCACGGCGCACCCGCAGCCGCAAGCGCCGGATGCGCAAGAAGCCGCCTTCGCCGAGGCGCTCGTCACCGACGATCTCGTAGCCGCCGAAGCTGGCCGGCGGGCGGCTCATGCGTAGAGCATCAGCGCGACGTCGAGCCGGTTGGCCGCGGCCAGCTCGAGGCAGGCGCGGAGCTCGGCCCAGTCGGCGATGAAGCGGTCGAGCTCCTTCTGCCCCTCGTCCTCTCTGGCCTGCCGCCAGGTCTTGTAGGCGTCGCCTTCGGGCTGCCCGGGCCGCAGCGCCCGATACCAGGCGCGCGCGAACGTGTCGGCCGCGTTGCCGAGGCGCCGCCCATCGATGGCCCGGGTCAGCGACAGCAGGCGCTCGGGGCGCAAGAGGAAGATCGAGCCCGCGTGCTCCTCGCCCGCCTGCGCCCACGGCGCCAGCGGCTGCAGCTCCGCCGGCGACAGCTGCGTCAGCAGCGGCCCTTCCCCATCGGGCGGCGCGGCGAACGGCAGCGCCTCGACCATGGCCTCGAGCAGTGACTCGGTCTCGTCGTCGAGCTCCTGGGCCTCGGACGGCTCGAGCACCGGCGTCGCCGGTGTGTCGACGCCGCAGATGGCGAACAGCGGCAGCACGCGCTCGTCCCAGTAGGCGAGCTCGTCGCCGCCGGCCCACGCCAACGACGCGCCGAACGCCACCAGCTCGAGCGCGCGCGGCGACACCTTGGCCTCGGCGATGCTCTGCCCCGGCGGCGTCGTCTCCAGCTCGGCGAAGACCTGCTCGCGCGCGCCCTCGAGCGGGCCGAACCAGCCGGCGGGCGCCCCCGACAGGCGCTGCGCCCACTGCCGCGCCTCGACGGCGAAGGTCTCCTTCCAATCGAACGCGAAGAAGGCGACGCGCTCCTGACGGTCGTCGACAGCGTCGCCCCGATCGTGAAAGCGGAACGAGTCCAGCCCGGTCGGCGTGCCCAGCGGCACCTCGAGCACGCGCTGCTTGTAGAGCGCCACCGTGCCCGACGCCGCCACACCGATGCCGAGCCGCGTGCCGTCATCGGCGGCGTGCAGGGCGGGCAGGTCGGCGCCGGCCTCGGCCTGCAGCCGCGCCGAGAAGTCGTCGCCGGGGGAGCCGGCGAACCCCTCCGCGCCGGTGCCGTCGACGAAAGCGTGCACCATCGCCTGCTTCGCCGAGTGGTTGACGTGCACGAACGTGGCCCGCCCGCCCGCGGAGAACCGCTGCACCAGCGCCGGATCCTCGCACGGCATGCCGCGCAGGTCGTGCACCTCGATCTGCGTCAGGTTCACCGCGGGCAGCGGCGCCACGCGCACCAGCGCGGCGTGCCGTCCGCTCTCGCGCACGAGGTCGTGCACCTTGTCGGCGGTGAGCTGCCCCGCGGGCACCAGAACGGCGGTCAGGTCGCGCTCTTCTTCTTGCTCGGCCATCCGCTCAGCCCACGATCGCGTGCAGCTCGTTCGCCAGCGCGCCCTCTGCCCACGGCCGCGCCAGCACCACCTCGGCGGTGCCCGACGCCTTCAGCTCCTGGCTCACCTTGTCTTGCCCGGGCGCGATCACCGCCACCCGCGCGGTGTCGCGATGGCGCGCGTGCACCACGCGCAGGATGCCGAGGCCGTCGCGCTCGTCGTCACTGCCGCTGTCCCCCGACACGTCCACCACCACCGCCTCGTACGGGCGCAGCTCGACCAGCACCAGCGCCTCGTCCCAGCGCGACGCCGTGGCGACGTCGAAATCGGCGCGCAGCTCGCCGACCAGCGCGCGCAGCGTCGCCACCTTGGGCGAGATCACCAGCACGCGCAGCCCCCGCGCCCTGGTCTCTTGACCGAGCGCGCGGTGCACCACCTCGATCAGCTCCTCGCTCGCGGCCGGCTTGCGCAGGACGTGCGGAGTGTCGATGAGGTCGCCGATCGACTCCGGCTCGTAGGCGCCGGTCCATACGATGATCGGTACGCGGTCGCCGGGGAAGCGCTCCTGGAGCTGGCGGGCGAAGCGCACGCCGTCGATGCGGGGCACGAAGACGTCGAGCAGGATCAGATCGGGCCGACGTGTCATGTACGCGACCATCGCCGCCTCGCCGTCGCCGGCGACCTCGAGCACGTACCCCTTGCTCTCGAGCAGGTTGCGCGCGTAACCGACGACTTCGGCGTCGTCCTCCACCAAAAGGATGTGCGCCATCGACCGCGTACTCTACCACGCGCCCATGGTATGCAATCGTCATGGACGCCGCCGAAGCCAACCGGATGCGCTGGACCTTCCAGCGCGGCCACTACGAGGTCTGGTACGCCACGCTCTCGCACCTCGCTTCGCGCACCGGCTTCTGGATCCGCTACACGCTCGAGGCGCCCGAGGAGGGCCACGGCGAGCCCTACGCGCAGCTCTGGTTCGCCCGCTTCGACGGCAACGACCCGGCGCGCACCTTCGGGTTCAACCGCAAGTTCTCGATCGGCGAGCTGCGCCAGGAGCCGGAGCCGTTCCGCGTGCGCATCGGTGACGCCGAGCTGACCTCGTCGTCGGCGCGCGGGCACCTGGCCGGCGACGGCCACGACGTGGCCTGGGAGCTGCGCTGGTCCCCGTCGGAGTCGGTGCACCAGCACCTGCCCGCCAGCGTCTACAAGGCGTCGTTCGCCGACACGCTGGTGCAGACGCCCAACCTCAACGTGGCCGCGCGGGGCACCATCACCGTCGACGGCGAGCGCTACGAGCTCGACGGCGATCCGCTGGGCCAGACGCACCTGTGGGGCAAGAAGCACGCCTACTCCTGGGCCTGGGCGCACTGCAACGCCTTCGACGGCGATCGCGGCGCCGCGCTGGAGACGCTCACGGTGCGCCTGCGCCGCGGCCCCATCGTGCTGCCCAAGCTGACGCTCCTGTCGCTCTACCTCGACGGCAACGATCCGCCGGCGCTGCACTTCCGCGACTTCTGGAAGCTGCCGCTGGCGCGCTCCGACTACGGGACCGGCCGCTACCACCTGCACGCCGCCGACGCGCAGTGGAAGATCGAGGCCGAGCTGACCTGCCGCGCCGAGGACATGATCATGGCCGAGTACGTCGACCCTGACGGCGAGCCGGCCTACTGCCACAACACCGAGTGCGCGGATGCGCGCGTCACCGTGTGGCGCCGCTCGCCGTTCGTCGGGCGCTTCCGCCAGCATCGGACGCTGACGTCGCAAAAGGGCGCGCACTTCGAGTGGGCGGCGCGCGCCGGCGACCCGCTGGTGCGAAAGCGCCACGTGCAGATCGCACCGTAGCCGGCTATATTGGACGCTGGGATGCCTCTCGCTCCGTCGCCTCGCGCGCCCCGTATGAACCGGGCCACCGTGATCGTCGCGCTCTACAGCACGCTCGGTCTGTGCGCGATCGGCTGGGCCTGGTGGCGCGGCGATCGCAACATCTACGAGTACGGCGAGCGCGCCCTGCCCTGGCGGCTGCTGAGCCCGCTGTGCGGGTTGGCGTTCGGCCTGGCGATGGTCTTTCTGTCGCGGCTGGCGGTGCACTCGATGGAGTGGGCGCGCGTGCTGCACCGCGAGTTCCACGCGGTCGTACACGAGCTGTCGTCCAAGGAGATCTTCCTGCTCGCCGTGTCGTCGGCGGTGGGCGAGGAGCTGTTCTTTCGCGGCGCCATGCTGCCGACGATCGGCCTGTGGCCGTCGAGCGCCCTGTTCGCGCTCATGCACCTGCGCCTGCAGCGCCGATTTTTGCCGTGGACCGCCATGTCGTTCATCATGGGCGCAGCCATGGGGCTCATGTACATGAAGATCGGCGACCTCGGGGCGCCCATCGTCGCGCACTTCACGATCAACCTGCTCAACCTCGATTACATCGCGAAGCACGAGCTGCGCGCGTGAAGCCGGTCGCGCTCGCCGCGCTGCTCGTCGCCGCCGCGGTGTCGGCCGACGAGCTGAGCGGCGCCGACAAGCTGCGCGTCGTCTACTCGAACCAGTTCTCCTGGACGCACGACGGGCTGCCCATCGTCACCGTGCGGGTGATGGAGCATCGCCCCTCGGTGACGCTGTCCGCCGCCGGCATGCGCGTGCTCCCCGACGGCGAAGGCGGCGCCCGAGCTGCGCGGCGGCAGCACCTGGACGGTGCGCGTCCTCGACGGCAAGCCGGGCAAGCTGCGCTATCACGTCATCGCCGCGTCGTTCGCGCCGTCGCAGACCGACCAGCTGCAAGCGGAGCTGGCCAGGTGGCGCCAGCAGAAGCGGACCCCGCGCACCTTCGAGGTGGGCGCGCTCTTCGCCGTCAAGGGGCAGGTGCTCGACAGCCGCCGGGTGCTCGTCGGCGTGCAGGCCTTCGACGACGAGGCGGCGGCGAAGCAGGCGGCGCGCGAGCTCGGCGGCACGGTACACCCGGAGCTGGTCGAGCGCCCGCACGGGACGGTCGAAGCCACCGATGAGCGGGGCACCGTCGTGCGCAACGACGCCATCGTCTGGTTCGAGCCCGGCCCCGCAGGGCTGGTCGAGCTGCGCGACGTCGACAACGAGCACGGCGGCAAGGAGACGCGCAAGTACTTCGGCAAGCATCTACGTCACCGTCGACAACGCAGGCGAGCTCGCGGTGGTCAACGCGGTGCCCGAGGACAAGCTGCTGGCGGGTCTGGTGCCGGCCGAGATGTCGGCGTCGTCGCCGCCCGAGGCGCTCAAGGCGCAGGCGGTGGCGGCGCGCAACGAGCTGCTGGCCAAGATCGGCACGCGCCACCTGACCGATCCCTATCGCCTGTGCGCGACACAGCACTGCCAGGTCTACGCCGGCGCCGGCCGGGAGGACGCGCGCGCCACCGCCGCCGTGGCCGCCACGCGCGGCGAGCTGTTGGTGCGCGACCAGGGCGGCGGCCTCGTCGATGCCGTCTACTCGGCCTCGTGCGGCGGCCACGGCGAGAACAACGAGCACGTCTGGGGCGGCACACCCGATCCGTCGCTACGCGGCCAGCTCGACGGCGACGGCGCGCTCCTGGCGCGTCTGCCCACCTTCGCCAAGATCGGCGAGGCGGAGCTGCGCGCGTGGCTCGCCATGGGCCCGTCGCGCCGACGGCCCCTGGTGCGCCCGCCCCAAAGAGGCGCAGGTGAACTTTCGCTGGCACAAGGCGATCGACGTCGCCGCCCTCGAGGCGCGCGCGGGCGTGGGCAGGCTGCGCGATCTGCGCGTGCTCGAGCGCGGCGTGTCCGGTCGCGCCACGCGCCTCGTGGTCGTCGGCGACGGCGGCACCAAGGAGATCCGCGGCGAGCTCGAGATCCGCCGCGCGCTCGGCAACCTGAAGTCGGCCATGTTCCTCCTGGACCTCGCGCGCGACGGCGGCGGCCATGTCACCTCGCTGTCAGCGACCGGCGGCGGCCACGGCCACGGCGTCGGGATGTGCCAGGTCGGCGCCGTCGGCATGGCGGGGGCCGGGCGCTCGTACATCGAAATCCTGCGTCACTACTATGCCGGCTCGCACCTGCGCAAACTGTATTGACATTGACGCGTCGCGCGATATGGTCCGGCAAAAGACGCTCGGGCTGGATCGAGCGGGGGTAAGGAGGGTTCGTATGTCATTAGCGCAGGGTCACGTGAAGTGGTTCAACGACGCCAAGGGCTACGGCTTCATCGCGCGCGAGGACGGACCGGACGTGTTCGTTCACTACAGCGCGATCGCGGGTGACGGGTTCCGCTCGCTCGCCGAGGGCCAGGCCGTGCAGTTCGAGATCACGGAGGGTCCCAAGGGCCTGCAGGCCACCAACGTCACGAAGCTGTAGTCCGCTCCCTACGCATTCGCGAAGACGCCCGGCTCCCCGAGTCGGGCGTTTTCTTTTGGCGGCGGCCGTTGCCCAAACGGCAACGTTCAGTTTGGCCGGAGTAGTACCGGGCCGGCTTGGGCCGCGGAGGTCGTGAGGCGCCATCCCGGCGTCGGAATCCGGCGCAGTCGCCGCTGCTTCGCGGCGTGCGCCTCCATCGGGCCGCCTTACGTCGCGCTGCGCGCGACGCGGCCCTCTACGCCGCCGGGATGGCGCCTCACGACCTCCGCTCATTCGCCTGGTGCTGCTTGCTGGTCGAAGTCGTGCCTGTACATCGCACCAGGCGTCGAGCGGAGGTAGCAAGGGGAGATGCCGGCGGCGTAGAGGGCGCGGTCGCGCGCAGCGCGACATGAACGCGCCCGATGGAGGCGCACGCCGCCGCGAAGCGGCGGCGACAGCGCCGGATTCCGACGCCGGCAGCGCCCCTTGCTACCTCCGCGGCCCACGCCGGCCCGCTACGACTCGGCCAACGTGAACGGCATTGTGCCTAGCGGTCGATGCCGCTGACGCGCCAGCCCTGCGAAGACTTCTTGAGCAGCAGGATGAAGTCGCCGCCGCCCGCCTTGCCGACGGCGAACAGCATGTCCGACGGCTCGCCACCAGGCGGCAGGCCGCCCAGCTTGCCGCGCATCCCCGCCGGCGTCAGCACCTCGAGCCCGATGACCGTGCGCTTGCCGACCGCCTCGCCGAGGAGCTGCTTGTACATCGCCTTGAGCGCCGTGGCGTCGCGCGCGATCACCTCGCCCGCGGCGGTGAACGGCGTCGCGCTCCAGCCGGCGAGCCAGGCCGCATCGCCGCGCGCGTAGGCCGCGAACCAGCCCTCGGCCGCGGCGCGCACCTCGCTCGTCACCTCGGGCACCACGACCTGGGGCGCCGGCGGCTTCGCCGTGGGGATGTCGCCATCTTCGCGCGGCCGCGGCGTCGGCTCGCGCTGCAGCCGGCGCGGCCCCTCGCCCGCCACCGGCCCCCCGAGGTTGGCCGCACCGCCACCGCTGGCCCCACGCGCGCGCGCCGCCTGCTCCATTGCCTTGGCCTGCGCGCCGGTCTCCGACGTGTCGTGCTCGGTGTTCTCCGCCACCGTGGTCAGGATGTGCGGATCGACGCCAAAGGTGCCGCACGCGCGCTCGTCGCGGTGGAACTGCCAGTCGAGGTAGACCTTGCCGTTGACGCTCTTGATCGCCGAGGGCGGCGGCGGAAACGGCGCCGCCGACATGACGCTGTCGATCGCCGCCACGTCGAACGGCAACAGCCCCGAGCCCCGCACGATGCCGACGCGCTCGACCGTGCCGTCGCCCTTGACCACGATCTCGAGCTGCGTCCACAGCTCCTCGTTCGCGTACGCCGAGTCGTTGCGCGCGTCGATGTCCGACAGAAAGCCGAGCGTGAACAGCTTGTGGATCTGCCGGTGCATCGCCGTGATGTAGGCGGCGAACGGCGAGGCGCGCGTCCCCAGCTCCGACTGATTCCCCGGCCGCACCGCCGGCGTGAAGTTCTCGATCGACGAGCGGATGGCCGCGAACTTCTGCTGCATCCGATCCCAGTGCCCCGCGACGTGCGACTTCTGCGCGAGCGCCGCCTGGCGCCGCTCCGCCTGGGCCGCCTGGAAGCCCTCGATCTGATCGTACATGTGGTTGTTGAGGTTGAGGTTGACCTTGCCGCCCATCGTCGGCGCCACCGCGCGCTGCCCGTCGCGCCCGACGCGCGCCATCGGCAGGTCGCCCTTGCCCTCCTCCTGCTTGTCGAGCCCCTCGCGCTCCTTGATCGCCTCGACCGGATCGATCGCCGCCTTGGGCGTCAGGTCGCGCATCGCCAGCGGCCCAGGCGGCGTCTGCTCGCGCGCCTCGCGCTTGCCCTCCTGCCCCTGCATCAGCGAGTTGCGCACGATCTCGTTCTTCGCGCCCTGGCGATTCTGCAGCTCCGCCAGCTTGTCCTTGTTCATCCCCGGATCGGGCTCTTTGTTCTGCGACTTCTCCGACTCGGTCGTCTGCTGCGACTGCACCTCGCGCAGAAGGTTCGTATTCTTCGCGCGCGTCTCCTGCTCCGCGCGGTGGTTCTTCTGCGCCAGGAAGTGCGCGTCCAGGTTGTCCTTCTCGTCGGGGAACTTGTCCTGGTCGACCATCTGCATGCGATGGTCGACCACCGGCTGCGGCGGCGGAGGCGGCGGCTGCGGCGGGGGCGGCTTGAGCTCGAGCTCGGCCTCCTTCTTCTTCTCCTCCAGCTTGGCCGGCTCGGGCGCCGCCGCCAGCTTCTGCCGCTCCTTCTCCTTCTTGATCTTCTGCTTGACCTCGGCGGGCGTCGGCGGCTCGGGCACCGGCGACTCGTCCTTCACCGCCGGCTCGTCCGCGTCGGGAATCCAGGTGACTTCCATCTCGCTCGGCGCCGGCTTCAAGATCAGCTTGCCGATGATCTTGGGGATGATCCAGAAGACGTGCAGGGATACGGAGATCGCCGCAGCGACGTAGAATCGTCGCCAGCCGAAGCGCCCGTTCCGCATCGATCTAGTCTACTTACTAATTGGCGCTCTACAAGCGGCGGTAGACGCCGACGACCAGGCCGATCAGGTTCACCGACTTGAAATCCCGGCGTTTGACGACAATCGGTTGCAGTCGATGGTTGGCCGGCTTGAACACGATTTGGTCGGCCTCGGGGTGAAAATACTTCACCGTCGCCTCGTCGTTGATCATGGCCACGACGATGTCGCCGCGGTTGGCGGTGAGCTGCTTCTTCACGAAGATGAAGTCGCCGTGGTAGATGCCGGCCTCGATCATCGAGTCGCCGTGCACCTTGAGCGCGAACACTTCCTTGGACGGCCCCAGAAAGAAGCGATCGACCTTGACCGTGTCCTCCGCCTCCTCGACGGCCAGGATCGGCTCGCCCGCCGCCACGCGCCCGAGGATCGGCACCTCGACCAGGTTTCCCGTCGGGCCCGCGCCGTCGAGCGAGATGGGGCGCAGCGCGCGCGACTTCAGATCCTCGCGCTCGAGGTAGCCCTTCTTCTCGAGCGCCTTCAGGTGATCGTTGACGCCGTTGGTGCTACGAATGCCCATGTGCTCGCCGATCTCGCGCAACGTCGGCGGATAGCCGCGGCTCTCGATCGACTGGCTGATGAACTCGAGCACCGCCTTCTGGCGGTCGGTCAGCGGCTCTTTGTCGTCTTCCCCGCGAATTTGCATGGGCACCTCTACCTGAACAAATGACAGCCTACTGAACGTCTGATCGGTCGTCAAGTTTTTCGCGAGTTACATATGATTCAGTCATGCGCATAGCACTCATCGCGATCGTCCTCGGATTGGGAGCTCACGCCCACGCGGGGTCACCCGGCACCTTGGTGATCACGGCCGAAAAGGTCGACACCGACGACGCCGACTTCGAGAGGAACGCCAAGAAGAAGCAGGTCTCGTCGCTGGCCAAGGTCGGCGACCAGTGGACCCTGTACTTCCTCGCGTTCCTCAAGAAGGCGGCGGGAAGCAAGGAGGTAGATCTCGTCTTCTACGACACGGCGGAGAAGAAGCACGAGCCGACCAACGCCTTCCCCATCGAGACGCAGCCGAGCGCGAAGATCCTGGTCTCGTCGGTGAACTTCAACGCCGACCAGGGCTTCAAGGCCGGCCACAAGTACAACGTGATGGTGACGCGGCTCATCGGCGGGCACGAAGAGGTCTACGCACGCTCGACGATCACCCTCAAGTGATCGAGCCTCGGCGCGACCAGAGGAGCGAGGCCGGCATGGCCCGCGGATCGAAGATCTCGAAGCGAGCCCCCGTGCGCACGTGAGCGCGCTGCTCGTCGTGTTGCTGCTGACGCCGCCGGGGGCGCTCATCAAGCTGCCGTCGCCGGCGGAGCTGGTGGCCGCCGTGCGCGACAACGACGATGTCGAGATCGAGCGGGTCGCGGCGCGGCTCGGCTCGGTGCGCCTCGAGGCGTGGGCCGAGCACGGCAAGCCGGCGGAACGGCTGGCGGCGCTGCGCGCGCTGCCGCTGGTCGAGGACGCCTGGTTCGTCCTGCCCGAGCTGTCCAAGCTCATCGGCGACAGCGACCCGGAGATCGCCGGCCGCGCGGCCCAGTGCGCGCTGCAGATCGCCGAGGGGCTGACCCCGGAGCGAAAGGAGCAGGAGGAGATGCCGGGCGACGTGCCGGCGCGCGCGGCGCGGGAGCTGCTCGCCGCCGCCCAGAAGAGGTCGGCCAGGCCGACCGTGCGCGTGACCGCGATCGAGGCGGTGGCAGCGCTGCGCGGAGTCACGCGCGTCGACGACAAGGCGCTGGCGGCGTTGCTCGCCGACGCGGATGCGACGATTCGGCGCGCGGCGGCCGAAGCGCTCGCAGGGGTGCCGGCCGGCGACAAGCCGCTCGAGGATGCGGTGGCCAAGGATGCGTCGGCCGAGGTCGCGGCCGCCGCGGCGGCGTCGCTGTGCCGCGACGTGCCGGTGATCCCGCCGTCGTCGGGCAGGCCGGGCGCGGCCGAGCTGCGCGCGGGCAGGCTGGGCCCGCCGGCGCGGCAGCGGCTGCGGGCGCTGGCGCTGGACGAGAAGCTGTCGCTCGCCGATCGGCTCGATCTGGTCGGCTGCCTGCGCGTCGCCAGGAAGGACGCCGATCAGAAGGCGCTCGACGAGCTGGCGCGCCGGCCGCCCGATTCGTTGCGCCGCCGCGCCCGCGCGCTCGGCGGTCGCTAGTGCCACGCCCCGGACGTATCACGCCCGCTGCGCCTGGAGGGCCGCGCTCGTGAAGCTCGAGCCGGTCACCGTGATGGTGCGCGGCCGCCCGCAGCTGGTCTCGGTCGCCGAGCTGCGCGCGGAGCTCGACGCCGAAGGGCCGCCGCGCAGCCTGGCGACCCTGGAGGCGATCGTGCGCGCCGGCGATCGCCCGGCGGCGGTCGCGCGCCTGCGTCGCATCGTGCGGCGCGGCGGCCATCCGGCGCCCGGCGTCGGCACGCTGCAGGCGATCTTCGGGCTGGTGCGCCTGCAGGCCGCCGACGCGGCCGCGGATCTCGACGCGCTCGCCGAGCGCCTCGGCGGATCGCCCGGCGCCATCGCGCACGCCGCGGCGCTGCTCGTCGCCGACAGGGTCGAGGCGCTCGCTGCCGCCGTCGCCGACGACGCGGTGCTGGCACACGCCAGCCCGCAGCCCTATCTGCACGAGCCGCACGTGCCGGCCGGCGCGCCGGCGCTGTTCGCCGCCTGGATGGCGACCGTGCGCAAAGAGGCGCCCAACCTTGGCGTCACCGCGCTGCGCGCGTTCGTGGGCGACGTCGCCGAGGCGGCGTTCCGCTCGCTGCAGCACGGTGCGGCGCCGGCCCAGCTGCTCGGCGACGCCGATCGCGAGCTGCTCGTCGACACCTCGTGCGCCGAGCTGCCCGGGACCACCGACTTCATCGCCGCGCGCGGCATGGCCTGGCTGCTCGGCGCGCTGGCGCGCGATGACGAGACCGTGCGCTCCGCCATCGAGCGCGCGCGCGACCGCTTTCGCGATCCCGAGTTCCAGGCCGACTGCGAGGCCATGCTGACCGGCGGGCCGTGGCCGCCGCGTCTACAGCCGTGACCCGTCCCCGACGGGAACCCTGACATCGGCGCCAGCTTCTGGACGCGCCACCGCGCGCAAATCCGCGAAAGCGGCGGCGCGTGATTCGGCACGCCGCCTGCTTTGTCGCCAGCGCATGCGACCGCTCCTCCTCGCCGTCACGCTGCTCGCCGCCAGCCTCGCCACCGCGCAGGAACCGCTCGCGCCGGCGGTCGAGCAGGCCGACGACGCCGAAGCTCCGCCCGCGATTCCGCCGCCGACGCCGGAGGCGCCGGCGACACGGCGCCCGGCGCTGCAGCTGCTGGCGCCGCCGCCGCCAGGCTGGAGCTACCGGGTCGTCGACGGGCCGCCGGCGCGGGTGCGGCGCTGGGGCCTGTTCACCGCCGGCATGGTCACCTTCTCGGTGGCCTGGGCCGCCAACCTGCAGGCGGGCATCTCTACCGGACAGATCTTTGTCGACGTGCCGCTGATCGGCCCGCTGCTCGAGCTGACGAACATGAGCGGCGGCGACCCGATCGTCGGCTGGATCGACTTCATGCTGGTCAGCGACGCGCTGGTGCAGATGGGCGGCCTGGCGATGGTGATCGCCGGCGCCAAGCGCTTCGAGAACAAGCCCGGCGGGCAGCGCATCGAGCTCGTCCCCTACGGCGCCGGCGCCGCCATCCGCGGCAGCTTCTAACCTTAGGGTTCCCTTAGGGGGTCACAGCGTCGCGTGCGTGCTGCCGCGCTCGACGCGCTCTTCGTCGTCGGCGCAGCGCAGGGTCCACGGGACCACGCGCAGCCGCTCGAACGGGATCTCGCGGCCGCAGTCGATGCAAATCCCGTAGTCGTCGCCGCGCATGCGGCGCAGCGCATCCTCGATGGAGTGCGCGAGCTGGCGGTTGCGCTCGCCGAGGTCGGAATCGAGCGTGCGCAGCTCGTCGACGGCGCTCTCTTCGGCCTGATCTTTGGGATCGGTGTCGATGGCGGCATCGATGGTGTAGGCGCTGAGGTCGGCGCGGACGCCCTGGTAGATCACGGTCAACCGATCGACGAGCTCGCGGCGGAGCTGCTCGCGCTGGGGGACGGTCATGGCGACGATGGTAGGGCTCGTTTGCGCCGCCGCAAGACGCGCTGCTCGATGAAGCTGGCGATGTCCTCGGCGCCGAGCGGCCGGGCGGTCACGGCAGCGATGGCGAGGAACAGGAGGCCGCCCACCGCCAGCTGCGCCAGGGTCAGAACGTGGCCGTGCAGCCGCCCCAGCGGCAGATAACGCGCCGCAGCCCACGCCGGCACGCCCGCCAGCGTGCCGACGGCATAGGCGCGCAGCATGCCCCCGATGACCTCGCCCCGGCGCGACGTATCGAGGCGGCGGGGCAACAGGACGAGCAGCGCCGTCGTGTGCAGGATGATTCCGATGTCCGACGCCAGCACCAGCCCGATGGGGCCGAACAGGTGGAACGCCAGCCAGTAGATGGGGACATTGAGCGCCATGACGAGCGTCCCGGCGACGGCGGGCGTCAGCGTGTCGCCGGCGGCGTAGAAGGCGCGTGCCCAGATGCCCTGCATGCCCCACATCGGGATGGTCACCGCGAACAGCGCCACGTAGCGCGCCGTCGGGCCCACCTGCGACTCGAGGAAGTGCCCGCGGTGGAAGAGCAGCTCGACAGCCGGCTGCGCCAGGGCGATGAGCGCGCACGCCGCCAGCGCCGCCACCGCGGCCGAAGCGCGCGCCGATCGCGTCACGAGGTCGCCGAGCTCGACCCGCTTGCCCTCGGCCCACAGGCGGGCGAAGAACGGCATCGACGCCTGCCCCACGGCCTGGCCCGCCACCGCGATAGGCACCTGCACCAGCTTGCGCGCGTAGTTGAGGCAGGTGATGGCACCGAGGTCGGCGGCGGCGAAGAAGCGGATGAACCAGTCGTCGGCGCCGACGAGCGTGACCGCGAGCATCAGCGGCAGGCTGGCCAGGAGCCACTCGCGGAACTCGCGATCGCGGACGGCGAAGCTGGGGCGATAGCGCATGCCGGCGCGCCACGCGGCCACGGCGACGATGCCGAACGGTCCCACGATGGCGCCGGCGAGCGCTCCCCAGGCCAGCGACGAGATCCCGTACCAGCGGTTGAACAGCGCGCCGCCGGTGATGATGCCGAGGTTGTAGACGAGCGGCGCCAGCGCGACCGCGACGAAGCGTTGGCGCGAGAACAGCGTCGCCGAGGCCAGGCCGCCCAGGTAGAAGAAGAGCTGCGCCGGGAGCAGGATGCGCGTCAGCGAGATGGCGAGCGTCAGATCGTCCGGCCGCAGCCGGTGCAGGTACCTGCCGACGAGCTGGGGCGTGAGCCACTCGAGCACGACGATGCCGACGACGACCACCACGGTCATCACCGTGGCGATGATCGACAGCACGCGATTGCCGCCCGCCTCGTCGCCGGACTTGAGGTGGCGCGTGTAGATGGGGATGAAGGTGATCGCCAGCGTCCCACCGGCGACGATGTAGATGAGGAAGTCCGGAATGGTGAAGGCGGCGTAGAACGCGTCGGTCTGGCCGTTGGCGCCGAACAGGGCGGCGATGACCGCGTCGCGCACGAAGCCGAGCACACGCGACAGGAAGATCGTCAGGACGAGGAGCGCCGCGGCCAGGCCGAGACGGCGCGCCGTCGAGGACTCGGACATCAGCCCCGTTATACGTCAGCGCCGCAGCTGAAAGCGATTTCTAGCCGGTCGCGTGCCAGAGGTACTCTTCGACGGTGTCCTCTTCGAACTCGCAGCGCTGGCGCATGGTGTGGTCTTCGAGCACGATGGGCGAGGTCGGCTGCTCGTCCTGCTCCGGGCACGCCGTGTGAACGATCACCACCACCCGGTCGGTCGGATCCGCTTCGTCCATCATCGCACCACCTGCCTTCGAGCGCTCACGCTGCGGGCTCTCGCAAGTCTCGCGCCGACAGCTAAGTAACTGAATGAATTAGACTCAAGGGATCAACCGAGGCCTCCTGCTGGGAACCAGGCTCAGCGATCGGAGCGGCCACCCCCAGGCGACCGGCTACTCGGCGAGAGCGTCGTGCAGCGAGCGGTACGACTCGTGGAGCAGGAAGCTGACGCCCTTCCAGTCGACGTCGGCGCCGGCACCGCGATCGCGCAGATCGGCGGCCTCGACGCGCAGGCGCGCCGCTTCTGTCACGCGCCCGGGCGGGCGGTCGTACAACAGCGCGTACAGATCGGTCATGCGCTCGGACACGATCCGGTTCTTCTCGGCGCCCGTGCCCGACGCCGGATCGCGCCGCGCCACCCACCACGACAGCTCGGCGCGCGCCACCGCCTTGGGATCGAACGACGCGCTCGTCCACTTTTGCGCGATGGTGTAGCCGGCCTCGAGGTCGGGCAGCACGCGCTCGTAGTCGGAGGGGGCGTCGCCGAAGGTGACCGCCGCGCGCCCGAGGTAGAACGCGGCGTGCACCGCCTTTTGCCACGAGTAGTGGTACTGCTCGCGCAGCATGACGACGAGCAGGCGGAAGAGGCGAAACTTCTCTTTGGCATAGTAGGCCTGCCACATGCCGACCTCGAGCTCGGCGAGCCGATCGGGATCGAAGGTGGCGAGCGAGCGCGTGCCCGACGGCGCGCGCACTGCGACCGCCCAGTAGACCGCGGCCAAAAGGACGATCCAGACGACCCGGCGGCCGCGCCCGCCGCGTGCCGCCATCTCTAGACGAGCTCGTGTGGCATGTGATCGCGCGGCGAACGGAAGTAGCGCAGCGGGGAGTAGGCGAGGAAGTTCGACACGCGCGACGTATAGACGCAGGCGTAGTCCTCGACCTGCTGGCCGAAGCGCGAGTTCTCCGCCGCCTCGCGGAAGATCGCGCCCCAGTAGGGGTTGAACGCGCGATCGATGACGTTGTCGTTCTCCGATACCTCGTCCGCGGCCTGCTTGAGCGCGGCGCGCAGCTCGTCGAGGCGGCGCTTGGCCTCGTGCTTGGCCGCGTCCACCGTCGGCGCTGCCAGCGCCAGCGGCTCGTCGTCCTTGCCGTTGGCAGGGCCCTCGCCCAGCTTCTGCAGCGACTTGAGCAGCAGCTGCTGATACGAGATCTCCGAGTCGAGGCGCACCAGCTGCCGCTCCAACGTCTCGACGCGCTCCAGCCGATCCTTGTTGTTCTCGACGGCGGTGAGCTCGGCCTCGAGCTCCTGCAGGATCATCGCCGTGCGCCAGACCGACGACTTCTTGGCGCGCAGCATGTCGCCGTAGATGTGGTCGCCGATGTAGAGCACGTGATCGCCGCGCACGCCCACGCCGTTCTCGAAGTCGTGGATGTTGCCGCCCTGATAGATGCGGTTGCGCGAGAACGGCCCCTGGTGCTGGCCCTTGACGTTGCCGGCGGCGTCGATCTCGAGGAACGGGTGCTTCTCGGTGAAGAAGGCCGGCTTCGATCCGGCGACGATGACGATGTCGAAGTAGCTGCGCCAGTTGGGATAGGCCGGCAGCGCCGCGCCGAGCAGGTGGGTCATGACCGCGTCGGTGTAGTCCCAGGCCGAGTTGGTGAGCAGGAACAGCCGCTTGCCCGACGAGCGGAACTTGTGCAGCGTCGGCGCCAGCTCGGGATCGCGGACGATGTAGTCGCCGAGGTTTGCCTTGATGATGCGCTTCATCGACTCGTCGCGGTGCGCCTCGTCGATGCACTCGCGGATGTCCTGCCAGAGCTTGCCGAAGCGGACCGTGTCCCCCCGGCGCTCGAAGAAGTCGATCATCGCCGAGTACATGACCGCCTCGGGCAGCGCGAACAAGCGTGTCGATCCAGGCGTAGCGCGTCGACGACAGGCGGATGCGCTCCAGCCGATAGAGGCGGTGGCGCTCCTCGCGCGACATGGCGGTGCGCCCGTGATAGACGCGGCCGACGTGGCCGTAGCGATCGACCTTGAAGATGTTGCCGAAGCGGCGGTCGACGACCAGGCCGCGCACGGCGAACGAGGGATCGAAGTCGAGCGCGCGGATCTCCTCCGGATAGCCGCGCTTGGCGATGAGCTTGTCGAGCGTGCACTGGATCGACAGCGCCTCGAGGTTGCGCTGGTGGTAGAGCGCGAGCGTGTAGTCCATGTCGAAACCGATGAGATCGATCTCGTCCATGCGCAGGTTGCGATTGACGAAGATGCGCCGGGCACGCGGGATGTCCAGCGAGCGCGGCACCGCGTGCCCGAGGGCTTCGAGGAGCTCGAGGTGCGCCTTGGATGGATCGAGGTGCGCCTTCGATGGGTCGGCCACCATGGACGATAGATTATAGCAACAAAGCGTATGATGAGCATGATGGCTCGTCGGGCAGGCGCCCTGTTGCTCGCCATGTTCGTGGCCGGCGCCGCGCGCGCCCAGGTGTTGCACGAGCGCGTCATCGTGGGCGGCGTCCAGTGCGCCAACGGAGTCTGCTGGAAGCGGGGGCGGCCCACCGACGGTGCCGCCGGCATCGTCGTCGACGGCGAGATCGTACCCGCGCCGTCGCCGGGCACGCAGCCGCTGCCGGACGAGCCGGTGTACACGGCGGCGCCCGAGCGCGCGTCGCCCGATCACTCGGCGACCGCCGATGAGGCAGCCGCCAGCGGCGCGCTCGAGCGGCGCGAGCGCGTGCAGATGGATCGCGCGACCGGGCCGGAGCCGCCGGGCAAGCGGCGCTATCACGAGCCGTTCAACCCGGCGGTCTTCCCGTTCAAGCGCATGACCGCGCTCGACGCGGTGCAGGCCGACGAATCGCTGGTTCTGGCCGAGCGCTCGTCGGCGCGCACGCGGCTGCGCGTGCTCGGCGCCGACCGGCGCGAGCCCGGGCGCGACGCCTTCTGGGGCTCGATCGTGATCGACTTCGAGCCCGGGCGCTGGGTGCCGCTACCGTCGGTGGCGGCGGACGCGCGCATCCTGGCGGCGCGGGTCGAGCCGCCCGTCGACCTGACCTTCGCCCGCGACGGCGCCGACAACCAGTACCTGCTGTCGGCGACGGGCGGGCGCCATCGGCTGGTGTGGCTGACCGACGCCCCGGAGCGCTACTTCGCGGGCGAGGTCGCGCCCGGGCTGCGGCTGGGCGACGAGCCGCGGCTGCCGCAACCCGTGCCGGCGAGCGTCCGGCGGCACGCGGCCAGGGTGATCGCGCGCCTGGGGCTCGACGCCCGGCCGGGGGCGCCCCTGGCCGCCGCCGTCGACGGCCTGGTGGCCTGGTTCCGCGCGTTCTCTCCCGGCGAGCCGCCGCGCGCGACCGACTCGACCTACGAGGATCTGGCGCTGGCGCAGAAGGGGAGCTGCCGCCATCGATCCTATGCGTTCGTCATCACCGCGATGGCGTTGGGCATCCCGGCGCGCTACGTCGAGAACGAGCTGCACGTGTTCGTCGAGGTGTTCGTGCCCCACGCCGGCTGGCGCCGCATCAACCTCGGCGGCGCGCTCGTCGACGAGGAGGTCGCCGGCGCCGATGGCAAGGTGCCCTACCAGCCCAAGGGCGCCGATCCCTTTCCCCGGCCGCCCGCGTTCACCCAGGGCAACGACGCGGAGCCGCCGCTGCCCAAGGCGCTCGCGGAGGCGGCGGCCGCCGGCCACGGCGCGAGCGCGTCGTCGCACGGCGGCGGGGGCGGACACGGTGGCGCCGCCGGCGGCAGATCGGCGCGCGTCGATCTCGACCAGCTCGATCGGCAGCCGGCGCCGGGCACGCCGGGCGCGCGCGCCACGCCGGCGAGCGTGCCCACGACGGTGACGGTGAGCGTCGCCGCGCGTGACGCCTTCCGCGGCGATCGCCTGCAGGTCTCCGGCACCGTCGCCGCCGACGACGGCAAGCCGAGCGGGCTGCCGGTCGAGATCTACCTCGACGGTCCTGGCGGCGCGCTCAAGGTCGGCGACGCCACCGCGGGCGCCGGCGGGGTCTGGCGTACCACCATCGAAGTGCCGCGCGACCTGCCGCTCGGCGACCACCGGGTCGTGGCGCGCACGCCGGGCGACGCCGACCACGAGCCGTCCAGAAGCCGCTGATCGTTTTTTCCCTGAAACCGGCGCCGCGTGTCCTTCACCACGGACAAGGAGGCGACCATGAAGAAGCTACTGCTGGTGATCGTGTCGGCGGCAGGCCTCGGCGCGTGCACCTTCCCACAGACCAAGATGGAGCCGGTCGGCGAGACCCAGATGCAGACGCAGGCGCAGCCGGCGCCGGGCGCTACTTCTGCGCCAGCATCCGGGAAATCCGCAGACGCAGCGCATTGAGCTTGATGAAGCCGCCCGCGTCCTTCTGATCGTAGACCTGCTCCGCCTCGAAGGTGGCGAAGTCGGGCCGATACAGCGAGCGCGGCGACTTGCGCCCGGCGACGATGCAGTTGCCCTTGTAGAGCTTGAGGCGCGCGGTGCCGCTGACCGGCTGCGCCGCTTCGTCGACCAGCTTCTGCAGCAGCACACGCTCGGGCGCGAACCAGAAGCCGTTGTAGACCAGCTGCGCGTAGCGCGGCATCAGCGAGTCACGCAGCTGGATGACCTCGCGGTCGAGCGTCAGCGTCTCGACGGCGCGGCGGGCGCGGCGGAGCAGCGTACCGCCCGGCGTCTCGTACACGCCGCGCGCCTTCATGCCCACGTAGCGATCCTCGACGAGGTCGACGCGGCCCACGCCGTGCTCGGCGGCGATCCCGTTGGCCTTTCCCAGCAGCGCCGCCGGCGACAGACGCTCGCCGTCGATGGCCACGGGCGTGCCCGAGTCGATCTCGACCTCCACGTAGCGCGGCGTATCGGGCGCCTGCTCCGGGCTCCTGGTGACCTGGAAGATGGCCGCGTCCGGCTCCTTCCACGGGTCCTCGAGGATCCCGCCTTCATAGGACGTGTGGAAGAGGTTTCGGTCGATCGAATAGGGCTTCGCCGCCGTGGCCTCGACGGGGATCGAGTGCTCCTTGGTATAGCGGATCAGATCGGAGCGCGACTTCAGCTCCCAGATGCGCCAGGGGGCGATGATCTGGATGTGCGGGTCGAAGTGGTAGTAGCCGAGCTCGAAGCGGACCTGGTCGTTGCCCTTGCCGGTCGAGCCGTGGGCGACCGCGTCGGCGCCCTCCTGCTTGACCACCTCCATCTGCGCCTTGGCGATGATGGGGCGCGCCAGCGACGTTCCCATGAGGTAGTCCTGCTCGTAGGCGGCGTCCGCGCGCAGCGCCGGGAAGACGAAGTCGCGCACGAACTCTTCGCGCAGGTCGACGACGTGGCACTTCGAGGCGCCGGTGGCCAGCGCCTTCTTCTTGACCGCCTCCAGATCCTCGCCCTGGCCGACATCGGCGCAGAAGGCGATGACCTCGCAGGAGTAGGTCTCCTTGAGCCAGCCCATGATGACGGAGGTGTCGAGACCGCCCGAATAGGCGAGGACGATTTTCTTCGGCATGCGCGGATACTACTACACCGCATCTCGGCGGGAGTGCGCCAAAGCGCCCCGTCCCGCCCCCGCGCGACCGGAGCGGGCTCAGCGCTTGCGCAGCGCGAGCGGCGCCGGCTTGAGCGGCTTGCCGCCGACGGTGAGCGCGCCGTCGAAGCGGAGGGTGACGTCCTCGCCGCTCGGCAGCGGGCTGTAGCGGAAGGTGACGTGCAGCTCGCGGGTCTCTCCGGGGTGCGCGATCACCTCGTCGTCGTCGTGGTCGGGCTCGGCGGAGTCGGTCTCGTGCGGGCAGTGCAGCACGACATCGCTGCGGGTGAGCCGCGCCACCGCGGCGCCGTGATTCTCCAGCCGCAGGCAGACGCGCAGCTCCTTCTGCTCCGGCATGCCGCCGGCGCCGGTCTGGCCCGTCGGCGGCTCCATCGCCTTCATGATCGACTCGGCCGAGACCGCCGACGAGCCGCAGTAGACGAGCCCCACACCGGCGCGCGGGGCGCTCGGCTCGACCTCGGCAAACGGCGCTCCACAACCGACGGCCGCCAGCAACACCAGCCAGCGCCGCATGCTACTTGATGATGACGGCGCCGCGACGCACCAAAAGCGCCATCACGCGCAGCGCCTCCAGGCGCGGCATGCCGCTGACGTCGAGCACGTCCTCCACGGTCATGGCGCCGTCGATCCGCGACAGCAAGAAGGCCGCGCGCGGATCGAGATCGCCCATCGCGTTGCCGTGCACCGGCACGCGCTCGGCGCCACCCAGGATGGCGCCGTAGATCTGCTCGACCAGCGGCAGGTAGTCGCGCGCGACGTTGCCGACGAGCCCGCCCGACTCGCCGAGCGCGACCTCGCACGCGTCGACGGCGGCGCCGAGATCGCCCGCTTGCAGCGCCGCCTCGGCGGCACCGAGTGGATGGCCCGGCGTCTTGGTCCCGGGCAGCTTGGGCAAGGGCGGCATGTCCTCGAGCTTCGGCTCGGGCGACGAGCTGCCGTACGACGTGTACTGGACCAGCTTGGCCGCCTGCGCGCCGCGGATGAACGGGTTGGTCGGGTTGGTCCCGCCCTCCTCCACCTCGTCCGGTCCCGACGAGATCGGGCGCGACCTCGAGCGGTAGCAGGTTCAGGTCGGAGTATGGATCATCCTCCGGCTGCGGCTCGCGTACCGGCTTGAGCGCGCCCGGCTTGATCCCCGTCGGCGTCAGCTGTGACGGATCGAATTCACCCGAGTAGCTCTCGACCCCCATCGGATTGGTGTCGTTCTTGAGCGGCTTCAGACCCTGCGGCGCGGGATGCGGCAGCGGCGTCGGCATCGCCTCCATCTCGATGAGCCGCTCCGCCTCGAACTGGCGTGCCTCTTCGATCCCATCGATGCGCTCGAGCTCGATCTGCGGCGCCGTGCGCCCCTCGGGAAGCAGCGGTGAGTCGAGCGCCAGCAAGCTCTGGATCTGCTCGTCGGTCAGCTCGGGCACGTCGAGTGGCCGCAGGTTCGGCCCCGTCGGGGTCGCGGAGCGAAACTCGCGCGTCACCGACTCCGGGCGATCCTCGGTGACCTTCTGGCGCTTGCGATTCTGCGGCGTCAGCAGCTTCGGCTCCAAGGCCGGCATCCCCAGGATCGTCGAGGAGGAGCCGGGGGGAGGGGCGGCGGCGCCGCCGCCTTGGTCTCCTGCGTCTGGAACTCCCGCAGCTGATCGACGCGCCGCTTGGCCTCGCGCACCTCGGGCGGCGCGTCGGTCCCGCGCGGGGTCAGCGGCACTGGATCCCACGGCGACTCGCCCACCGCCGGATCGCGCGTCACCCTCGGCGTCACCACCGGCGGCTGCGGCAACGTCATGGTCGCCGCCGTCTCCATCGGCGTCGGCGGCGGTGGCGCGGGAGGCTCGAGCGCCTCGTTGACCGCGCGCAGCGCCTCTTCGTCGAGCGCCGGCGGCCCACCCCAGTTGACGCTCGCGTGCACCTTCTTCACCCACTCGGCGAACTCGGGGCCGCGCGAAGCGCTGGGATAGAGCTTGAGCGCCTCCTCGATCTCCACGAGGGCTCCGGCCACGTCCCCCAGGCCCCAGCGCGCGATCCCACGCTCCAGGTGCCGGGCTGCGGCCCTCAGATCTCCTTTGCCCGACACCGATCCCATCGCGTCATCCGACGCGCGTCTTGGAGACGACGCCCTTGAACATGTTCAGGGTGCGCGTCAGCGCCTCGGTCGAGTCGCTCACAGCCTGCTGATCGCGGCTCTGCGATGCCCTGGCGCGCGCGATCGATCGACGCTGCGCGCCTTCTTGACCGCGTCCTGCCCGAAGTCGCTGCCGGCGATCGCCGCCTCGACCGCGGGAACAGCGCCTCGATCTCGTCGATGAGCTTCTCGGCGCTGCTGGCGTGCACTTCTCGAACTCCTGGCCGACGCCTTCGGACCTCGAGCAGGTAGTCCTTCGTCTCGCTCGACCATCTTGCGTGATCTCGTCCTCGGTCAGGCCCGAGGTCGCGGTCACGGTGATCGACTGCTCGAGGCCGGTCTCGAGGTCCTTGCGCCGTGACCGACGACGATGCCGTCGGCGGAGATCTCGAACGTGCACCTCGATCTCGACCTCGCCGCGCGGCGCGCGCCGCAGGCCGGTCAGCACGAACTCGCCGAGCAGCTCGTTCTCCTCGGCGCGATCGCTCTCGCCCTGGAGCACGAGGATCTTCACCGAGGTCTGGTTGTCCTTGACGGTGGTGAAGATGTGCGACGCCTGCGTCGGCACCGTGGTGTTCTGCTCGATCGAGCTTGTGGAAGTAGCCGCCGACGATCATGATGCCGAGCGAGTGCGGCGTGACGTCGAGCAGCAGCATGTCCGACTCGTCTCGTCGGTGAGCGCCGCGCCCTGGATCGCGGCGCCGAGCGCCACGACCTCGTCGGGGTGCACGCCCTTGCACGGCTCGCAGGCCGAAGAACTCGCGCCACCGCCTGCTGGACCGTCGGCATGCGCGTCATGCCGCCGACGAGGATGACGTCCTCGATCGCCGACTTGTCGATGTCCGCCTCGGCGAGCGTCTTGCGCGCAGATCTCGACGCGTGCGCTCGATGAGATCCGCGGTCAGCTCCTCGAGCTTGTCGCGCGTCAGCGTGCGTCTGCAGGTGCAGCGCCTCGTTGCGCCCGGTCGAGATGATGAACGGCAGGTTGATCTCGGTCTCCTTGACCGCCGACAGCTCGCACTTCGCCTTCTCGGCGACGTCCTTGAGCCGCTGCAGCGCCATCTTGTCCTTGCGCAGATCGATCTTGTGCTCCTTGGCGAAGCCGAACACCAGCCAGTCGATGATGCGGCGGTCGAAGTCCTCGCCGCCGAGGAAGGTGTCGCCGCGCGGTCGAGATGACCTCGAACACGCCGTTGCCGATCTCGAGGATCGAGATGTCGAAGGTGCCGCCGCCGAGGTCGTAGACCGCGACCTTGCGCTCGATGTTCTTGCCGAAGCCGTAGGCCAGCGCCGCCGCGGTCGGCTCGTTGATGATGCGGATGACGTCGAGGCCGGCGATGCGGCCGGCGTCCTTGGTCGCCTGGCGCTGGCCGTCGTTGAAGTAGGCGGGCACGGTGACCACCGCCTTCTGCGACCGTCCTCGCCGAGGTACTCCTCGGCGATCAGCTTCATCTCCTGCAGGACGTACGCGCGAGATCTCGGGGATCGAGAAGACCTGGTCGCGCAGCACGATGCGCACGTCGTCGTGCGGACCCTCGACGATGCTGGTACGGCACGATCTCGAGCGACCTGCTGCACCGGCGGCGAGCCCCACTTGCGGCCGATGAGCCGCTTGGCCGCGTAGACCGTGTTCTCGGCGTTGGTGATCGCCTGGCGCTTGGCGATGTGGCCGACCAGCCGCTTGCCGTTCTCGGCGATCGCGACCATCGACGGCGTGGTCTTGTAGCCGCCGCGGTTGGGGATCACGACGGGCGTGCCGTCCTCGACGATGGCGACGCAGGAGTTGGTGGTCCCGAGGTCGATGCCGATGACTCTCTCTGCCATGTCTCCGTCGAGCCCCCAATACGCGTCGCCCGGTCATGATAGCACTTCTTTTCGCTGTATGCGCTAGGCCTTGCGGAGTTTTCGCACCAGCAAATTCATGCATGCGCGCGCACAGTCGCTCGCGATCTCCTCCCGACCGATCTACTTGACGCTGTCGAGATAGGCGGCGCGCCGGGCGTCGTCGGAGAGCAGCTCGTAGGCGGCCTTGACCGACTGGAAGATCTTGGACAGCCGCTCGCGGTACGGGCCGATGTTCTTGCCGAAGAAGCGGTCCGGGTGGAGCTCCTTGGACAGCTTGAAGTAGGCGCGCTTGATCGCCTTCTTGTCGGCGTCGCGATCGACCTCCAAGCAGCTCGAAGGCGTCGCGCGTCGGCAGCGTCGAGAAGAACTCGTCGATCCGCCGCGCCTGCTCGACGGAGAGATCGAGGCCGTCGATCGTCGCGGAGGCCGCCGCCGCCGGGACGGCCGCCGCCGGGACCGCCGCCGCCGGGGCCGCCGCCGCCGGGGCCGTTGCCGGAGTCAGCGTGGTCCGCGGCTCCGTGAGGTTGGCGCCGGGGATCTCGATGGCGCCCTGCTTGACCAGCTGCTTCAAGATGAGCACGGTGACCTCGGCGTCGAACGGCACCAACAGACAGGAGCTGCGCCACGTTGGTGTGACCGTCGACGCGCGAGAGCACGAAGCCCTCCTCGGCTCCGAGCTTGAGCCCGGTGAGCGCGCCGCCCGCGCAGCTTCGGGACCAGCGTCTGCGGGCCCAGCCCCGCGACGTATCCGTCCTCGATGAGCGCCATTGCTCGTCGCAGTCTATCGTGGCAGCAGAGCAGCCGTTCCAGGATCGCCTTCTGCACGTGCAGGCGATTCTCCGCCTGCGCGAAGACGGCCGAACGCGGCCCCTCGATCACCTCCTCGGTGATCTCCTCGCCGCGGTGGGCGGGCAGGCAGTGCAGCACGATCGCGTCCGGCGCCGCCAGCGGCAAGCAGCGCGTCGTCGACGGTGAAGCCGGCGAACGCGCTTGCGTCGCGACGCGGCCTCGCCCTCCTCGCCCATCGACGCCCACACGTCCGTCGACAGGACGCTGCGGCCGCGCGCCGCCTCGACCGGGTTGCGCACGACGTCGATGTGCGCGCGCCAGTCGCCGTCGCTGGCGCGCGCGCGCCGAGCACGGCGGCGTCGGGATCGTAGCCCTCGGGGCAGGCGAGCGACGAGGTCGAGCCCGAGGATGCCGGCGGCCTCGATCCACGAGTGCGCCATGTTGTTGCCGTCGCCGATCCAGGCGAAGCGGGCGCCGCCGGGGTCGAGCGCGCCGGGGCCGAGGCGCTCCCAGACGGTGAACAGGTCGGCCAGCACCTGGCACGGGTGCGGCAGATCGGTGAGCCCGTTGATGACCGGGATCGGCGCGAAGCGCGCCAGCTCCTCGGCGACGTCGTGCCCGAAGGTGCGGATGCACGATGCCGTGGCAATAGCCGGCCAGCACGCGCGCGGTGTCGCGCAGCGGCTCGCCGCGGCCGATCTGCGAGCCCTGCGTGGCCAGATACGACCGCGTGGCCGCCGAGCTCGTACATGCCGACCTCGAAGCTGACCGCGGGTGCGCGTCGAGGCCTTCTCGAAGATCATGCCCGAGCGTCTTGCCCGGCGAGCGGCTGGTGCGAGCTGGCCGGCCTGGCGCATGCGCTTGAGCTCGCCGGCGCGGCGCATGAGCGAGCGGATCTCGTCGGCGCCGAGATCCCACAGCGAGAGCAGATCGCGCTTGGGCGTCATGCAGCCGGCCGAGCGCCTGGTCGAGCGCGGCCGACGCCTTCGTCGATCTCGCTCGTCGGTGACGACGAACGGCGGGCACGAAGCGCACCACGGTGCCGCCGGCGACCGAGAGCAGCACGCCCTGCTCGCGCGCGCGCGCCACGACGGGCGCCGCGTCGCCCTCGACGGCCAGGCCGCGCAGCAGGCCGCGGCCGCGCGCCTCCTTGGCCTTGCCCGGGTACTTGTCGACCAGCGCCTGCAGCGCCTTGCCGCAGGTGGCCGCCGGCTTCGATGCACGCGCTCGAGCAGCTTGTCGCTTCTCGATCGTCTCGATGCACCGTCGAGCGCGGCGGCGCAGGCGAGCGGGTTGCCGCCGAAGGTCGAGGCGTGCGCGCCGCGGCGCGAAGCCCCTGGCCAGCTCCTCGGTGGCCACCATCGCGCCGATCGGCACGCCGCCGGCGAGCCCCTTGGCCAGCGTCATCACGTCGGGCGACGACGCCCTCCTGCTCGTAGCCGAAGAAGGTGCCGGTGCGGCCGACGCCGGTCTGCACCTCGTCGAAGATGAGCACGGTGCCGGTCTCGGTGCACGTTCTGCCGCAGCGCCTTGCAGGAAGCCGGGCGGCGGCAGGTGGATGCCGCCCTCGGCCTGGATCGGCTCGATGATCACGGCGCAGGTCTGGTCGGTGATGGCGCGAGCGCGCGGAAGTCGTTCTCGCCGGTCGGGATACGGCACCTGGCGCGCCCACTCGATGAGCGGGCCGAAGCCCGGCGCGATACTTCGCCTGCCCGGTGAGCGCGACGGTGGCGATGGTGCGGCCGTGGAAGCTGCCCTCGAACGACGATCACCTCGATGCGCTCGGGCTGGCCCGCGACGATCGTCTGGTAGCGCTGGGCGAGCTTGAGCGCGGCCTCGTTGGCCTCGGCGCCCGAGTTGCAGAAGAAGACGCGCACCGGCCCATCGCGTGCGCGCGCTCGGCCAGGTGGCGCGCGCAGCAGGATCTGCTGCTCGTTCCAGTAGAGGTTCGACACGTGCACGAGCTTCATCGCCTGCTCGGTGATGCGCGGCGGCCAGGCCGCAGGTGCGCGTGGCCGAGCGGCGCAGACGGCGATGCCGGCGGTCATGTCGAGGTAGCGCGCGGCCGGCGACGTCCCAGACCTCGGCAGCCGGCGCCGCGGCGCAAGCACGATCGGCTGCTGCCGGTAGTTCTGCGTGAACAGCTGCTGCGCCTCTTCGATCAGCAGCCACTGCTCGTGCTTGGCTGATCATTCGCATCGGACGAGCTCCGTTCCGATACCCGTGTCGGTGAAGATCTCGAGCAGGACCGCGTGATCCTGCCGTCCGTCGACGATATGGACCTTTCTAACGCCGTCGGCGAGCGCGTCGAGGCCGAACTGAACCTTCGGGATCATGCCGCCGGCGATGACGCCCTCTTTGATGAGCGCCTTGGCCTCGCGCCGCGGTCAGGGTCGAGCGCAGCATGCCGTCCGCGCCCTTGCACGCCCGGCACGTCGGTGAGCAGCACCAGCTTCTCGGCGCGCAGCGCGGCGGCGAGCTTGGCGGCGAACGGATCGGCGTTGACGTTGAGCGAGCGCCCGTCGCTGAGGTCGACGGCGATCGGCGCCACCACCGGGATGAAGCCGTCGGCCGACAGCCGCTCGATGATGCGCGGATCGACGGCGGCCACCTCGCCGACGCGGCCCAGCTCCTCGAGGCGGCGCGCCTGCACCATGGCGCCGTCGTGGCCCGACAGGCCGACGGCGCGGCCGCCGTCCTTGCCCACGATGTTGATGAGGCTGACGAGCTCCTGGTTGACGCCGCCGGCCAGCACCATCTCGACCACCCGCATGGTCGGCGTCGTCGGTGACGCGCATGCCGTCGACGAAGCGCGACTGCACGCCGAGCCGATCGAGCATCTCGGCGATCTGCGGCCCGCCGCCGTGCACGACGACCGGGTGCAGCCCGACGAGCTTGAGGAGCACGACGTCGCGGCAAAAGCTCTCGCGCAGGCGCGCGTCGTCCATGGCGTGGCCGCCGTACTTGACGACGATCGACTTGCCGCGAAACTTCTGGATGTAGGGCAGCGCCTCGACGAGGACCGATGCTTTCTCGACGGGCGCGAGCCGCTTCTCGCTCACGCCCGGGACTCTAGCACGCGGGCTACGGCTGCTGCGACGGCAAGGGGGCAGTCGACGGCTGCTGCTGCGCCTGGTCGGCGGCCTCTTGGGCCTGGTCGGCCGCCTCCTGAGCGGCGGCGGCGTCGGCGCGCGCCTTCTGCGACTCCTCCAGCGCCTTGACCGAGAGCTGCAGCGTCTGCTGCTGCATCTGCGCGGCGCTCTGCGCCTGCTGGTACTGCTCGATCGCCGCCTCGCGCTCGTACTCCCACTGCCGCGAGGTGTCGGTGTTCGGCAGCATGATCGGTCGGTCCTCGGGGATCGGCACCGGGCCCGGCAGGTTGCTGTTGGGCAACGACGGCGAGTTGCCGGGGAGGTTCGCGTTCGGCAGATCAGCCTGCGCCACCGCCACACCGAACGTCACCGCGAGGATTTGCAGCACCATCGATCCTCGTCGACGTGCAAGCTGCGGACCGCTCAGCTCCGTCGCCGGCGGAGCGAGCGCACGCCCAGCGCCGCCGCGCACAGCAGGAGCAGCATGACGACGTTCGAGCGCACGCGCACATGGCCGACGGTGCAGCCGCAGCCGCTCGGCGAGTCGGACGCGCTCGTCGCCCGCCCGTGATCGACGGGACCGAGCGCGGCGCGGATCGTCTCCGTGTTGTCCTGCACCAGCTCGGGCTGGCCGGCATCGCGCACCAGCTCGACGCGCAGCGCCGCCGGCAGCCCGACGCTGGGCGGCAGACCGTTGAGGTATTGGGTCTCGAAGCCGGCATCGGTCGCCAGCCACGGCTGGCCGACGCACGGCGTGGTGATCGTGGCCGAGTGCAAGAGCGGCACGTCGCCGAGCTCGCGGTTCGACGAGAAGACCGGATCGATCGTCATGTCCTTGGGCGACAGCGCGGTGTACATGCGCGTCAGGTAGAGGTGGCGCAAGAGCAGCGCGTTGGCGTCCCGCGCCGGCGTCACGATGCGCGTGGCGATCTCGTCGGTGAGCGCGGCCGGATCGAACGGCATCGCCACGCCCCCGTCGGCGTCGGGGCCCGGCACGTAGGCGCCATACTGGTCGAAGCCGAGGTAGAACTGCAGCAGCGGGACACCGGCGTCCACGAGCGGCTGCGGCTCGGGCAGATAGCGGGCCAGGATCGTCAGCAGCGTGCCGTCGAACGAGAAGCCATTGCTCTCGAGATAGTGCAGGTAGTCCAACGGCGAGGTTAGGGTTCGCAGCGTGTCGAGGTCGCCGAAGCGCCCCGGATAGTCGAGCTTGTCCCACACCAGCTTGCTGGTGCCCGCGTACTGCGTGATGAAGCCGTGCTTGCCCGGCGCCTCGTGCACGGCGTCGATGAGCTGCGCGTTGTAGCTCCTGAAGTTGGAGAACCAGACCGGCAGATCGTCGAGCACCACCTGGTAGTAGTTGCGCGGGATGGCGCGCGCCTCGCCGACGACCCAGACCAGGATGCCCATGTTGTCGACGGCGCCGACCTGGGTCAGCGTAATCGGGATCATCGGCAGGTCGGACGTGTAGTGCAGCACGATGGGCGAGACGTCGCCGCTCGACTCGACCGCCGCGCAGCTTGAGCGCCAGGAAGTAGCCGCCCGGGTGGATGTAGGGTTTGGCCGCGTCCATGGTGCCGCGGGGACGAAGTAGCGATTGTCGGAGAGCCACTGCAGCATCGCCGCTCTCGTCGTCGGCCTTGAGCACGGCGTAGTCGTAGGGGCCGATGCTCGCCTGCTCGACGACGACGCCGCCGGCGGCCATGTCGGACAAGGCGGCGACGCCCATGTCGCTGGCGTAGCGTGCCGCTGGCCGTGTCGTCGCCGCCGAAGCCGAAGCTGGCGCAGCCGCCGCTGTCGCTGCTGCTCGACACGCCGCCGCCGCAGTACTCTTGCGTGCGCGTCAAGAGGTACTGCGGCAGCGTCGACCGGTCGAGCATGGTGAACAGCTCGTCGGTGCCGAGCTCGAGCGTCGGCACCGACGGCAGCGGCACGAGCCAGCCGAAGTCGTCGGCGGCGCCCTGGTACTTGATCTGGATGTACGCGATCACCTGATCGCCCTCGTGCGCGAACAGGATGCGCTCGCCGGCCTGCACCACCGGCGTGGCCGCGCTCGGCATGGCGAAGCAGCCGCAGGCGCGACGCGTCGGTGGCGTAGGCGGCGACGGCGGCGGCGACGGCGGCGGTGACGGCGAATCGACGAAGCATGGGCTCCTCCTCATCCGGTGCAGATGCGCGTGCAGAAGTCGCGCTGGCGTCGTCGGGGCAGCGCGGTACGAGCGTGATGGCGGTGCGCCCGAGCTCGACGTCGCCGGCGCCGAGCAGGCGCAGCTGGAAGTCGATGGGGACGTCGACGATCGGCGATCCCGATCGGCGTCGGGCACATGAACATCGGGATCGGCGCCGGCGCGCTCCACCAGCCGTCGGCGGCGGGCGCGCCGACGTCGACGTCGCCGCGGTAGACGAGCACGACGGCGCCGTCGGAGGCGCGGTGCGCGCGTGCGCTCGAGCGCGACCGTGCCCGCGGGCAGGTCGCGCGACCGCGTACTGCATCCACACGTGGAAGCCGCCCTGCGCCCCCGCCACCAGCGGCACGTCCTGCCCGTCGGCCAGCCCGACCACCGCGAGCGCGGCCGGCGTCGGGGACGGCGCGGCGATCGGTCGTGGTCGTCCGTCGCCGGAGGCGGCGGCGCGCAGCCGACCGCGACGACGAGAATCGTGGCGCACAGTAACCTCACGGCCCGCGCCCCACTTCAAGCCGCGTGCCCGCGAAATCACTGGTGTTTCAGGGATTCAGATCGCGCCTCCGTCGCCGATCGCGACATATCTGTCCGAGCCGGGGCGCGCGCTCGTCGCCGGTGAGGCGAGAGGGAGCGACGATTGGGGCCCCTCTCATGATTCATCACATCTCGGTGCGAGCTCTCGAAAGGTTCCGCTTTCAAACCCGCGTCGCATCGAGAGCGCGACAGAGCGCCACGTCCGGCTCCGCGCGCACTGCCCCGCTGGGCTCAAACAGTCCTCGCTACCGGACCGCTGTGCTCGATTAGCCCCCTTGCCTGTGCTGCGGAACTCGCCCAGCGGGGCAGTGCGCGCGGAGCCTCTGTGCTCGTCCAAAAACCGGACGGTCGCAGCGGGTGGAGAGGCTGCTCTCGACGACGCATGAGCTTCGGCAATCGTGCTTGGCTAAGGGTTCCCACGAGCCCATAGAGCGGGCGGTCGTCGGAGCCGTCTTGGCGGGCGTCGAGGAGCGCTCGTCGCGAAGCGACGATGCCAGCGACGAGCCGAGGGCCCGGACGTGCCGCCGGCCGGTAAGGCCGCCGGCGTAGCGGGCCGTCCCGCCAAGACGGCTCCGACAACCGCCCGCGGCCCCGCGGCGCCTACCGGCGACACTGACGCTGCTTGCTCAATCAAACGCGGAGAGGTGATGAATCATGAGAGGGGCCCTTAGCAGGGTGTTGAAGAACTCCGGACCGAGCCGCGCGACGTGGATTTTCGCGAAGCGCGAGGCGCGACGAGGGAAGCTCCCGTCGGGAACTGACCGAGGAGCAACGAAGCGATTCGCGAAAAGACCAAGCGCGGCGACGCGGAGCGAGTTCTTCAACACCCTGCTAGAGGATGTACTGCGACAGATCCTCGTCCTCGAGCACCTCGGCCAGCCGCTCGCGCACGTAGGCGGCGGTGATCGGCATCGTCTGTCCCGCCCAGCTCGGGCGCCTCGAAGGACAGCTCGTCGAGCAGGCGCTCCATGATCGTGTGCAGCCGGCGCGCGCCGATGTTCTCCATGCGCGTCGTTGACCAGCGGCGGCGATGCGCGCGATCTCGGCGACGGCGTCGGCGCTGCCACTCGACGCGCACGCCCTCGGTGGCGAGCAGCGCCGTGTACTGCTTGGTCAGCGCGTTCTCCGGCTCGGTCAGGATGCGCACGAAGTCGTGCGTCGGTCAGCGGCTCGAGCTCGACGCGGATCGGGAAGCGCCCCTGCAGCTCGGGGATGAGGTCCTGCGGCTTGGCGACGTGGAACGCGCCGGCGGCGATGAACAGCACGTGGTCGGTCTTCACCGGCGCCGTACTTGGTCGTCACCGTCGAGCCCTCGACGATGGGCAGCAGGTCGCGCTGCACGCCCTCGCGCGAGACGTCGGGGCCGTGGCCGCCGCGCCTCGCGCGCCGGCGATCTTGTCGATCTCGTCGATGAAGATGATGCCGCGCTTCTCGGCGCGGCGGACCGCCTCCGTGGTGACCTTGTCCATGTCGATCAGCTTGCTCGACCTCCTCGCTCGGTGAGCAGCTCCAGCGCCTCGGGCACCTTCAGCCGTGCGCCGCTTGGTGCTTGCGCGCCGCACGCGCCGAGCATGTCGCTGCAGGTCGTCGAAGCCCATCTCCTCGATGCCCGGTGCCCGAGAAGACCTCGACGAACGGGCTCGCGTCGCTCGGTGACGCTCGATCTCGACCTCGCGATCGTCGAGCTTGCCCGTCGCGCAGCAGCTCGCGCAGCTTCTCGCGCGTCGCGCGCTCGTCGGGCGGCGGCGTCGGCCGATGCGACGCGCCGGCAGCTGGATCGGCCGCCCGCCGCCGTGCGCGGCGGCGCGCGGCGGCGCGGCAGCAGCAGGTCGAGCAGCCGCTCCTCGGCGGCCTCGCGCGCGCGCGGCGCGCACCTTGGCCTGCTCCTCGTCCTTGACGCAGCTTGACCGCGATCTCGACCAGATCGCGCACCATCGAGTCGACGTCGCGCCCGACGTAGCCGACCTCGGTGAACTTCGACGCCTCGACCTTGACGAACGGCGCGCGCGGCCAGCTTGGCCAGGCGGCGCGCGATCTCGGTCTTGCCCGACGCCGGTCGGCCCGATCATGATGATGTTCTTGGGCGCGATCTCGTCGCGCAGTCGGCGCGCGGCACCTGCTGCCGGCGCCAGCGGTTGCGCAGCGCGATCGCGACCGCGCGCTTGGCCGCGCGTCTGGCCGACGATGTAGCGGTCGAGCTCCGCGACGATCGCGCGCGGGGTGAGCGCCGTCGCGCGCGGGACTCCTGGCGCGGCCGGTCATGGCTACAGCTCCTCGAACGACGAGGTTGGTCGTTGGTGTAGATGCAGATGTCGCCGGCGATCGTGCAGCGCCCGCTCGGCGATCTCGCGCGCGCCGAGCGTGGTGTGCTCGACGCAGCGCGCGCGCCGCGGCCAGCGCGTAGCGGCCCGCCCGAGCCGATCGCGACGACGCCGTCGTCGGGCTCGATGACGTCGCCGGTGCCGGAGAGCAGGAAGCGTCTGCTCGCGGTCGGCGACGAGCAGCAGCGCCTCGAGCCGGCGCAGCACGCGGTCGGTGCGCCAGTCCTTGGCCAGCTCGACGGCGGCGCGCGTCAGGTTGCCGCTCGCCTCCTTGAGCTTGCCCTCGAGCTGCTCGAACAGCGTGATGCCGTCGGCCGCCGAGCCGGCGAAGCCGGCGACGATCTTGCCGTCGTGCAGGCGGCGCACCTTGCGCGGCGTTGGCCTTCATCACCGTGTTGCCGAGCGTGACCTGGCCGTCGCCGGCGACGACGACCTTGCCGTCGCGGCGCACGGACAGGATCGTCGTGCGATCCTGATCTTCACTTTTTCTCCGTCTTGAACCGGCGCCCGCGTGCGGATGGCTGTTGCGTAGGCGCGTCATCAGGTACTCGAAGTCGACGTGCGCGTAGCGCGCCGTCGTCTTGAGCGACGCGTGGCCGAGCAGCTCCTGGATCGCGCGCAGGTCGGCGCCCGACGCCGAGCAGGTGCGTCGCGTAGCGAGTGGCGCAGCGCGTGCGGGTGGGTCTTGGGCAGCGACGCCGCCTGCGCGTGGCGCGTCGAGGAAGCGCCGCACCGAGCGCGCCGTCAGCCGCCGCCCGCGCGCGTTGACGAAGAGCGCGTCGTCGACGGGCCGCGAGCTTGCCGCGCTCGGGCAGCCAGCGTCGATCGCCCGCCGCGCCTTGTCGCCGAGCGGCACCACGCGATCCTTGTCGCCCTTGCCCGCGCGCACGCGCACCACGTCGCGCTTCGACGTCGCCGAGGTCGAGCCCGACGCACTCCGAGACGCGCAGCCCGCAGCCGTAGAGCACCTCGAAGAGCGCCGCGTCCGCGCAGCTTGGCGGTCGGCGTTCGGCGCCTCGACCAGCACGCCGGCCTGCTCCACCGTCAGAAACGACGGCAGCGACTTCTTGGCCTTCGGTGGCCGGAGCAGCATCGCCACGTTCTCCTCGATCACCCGTTCGCGCCGAAGAAAGCGTAGGAAGGCGCGCACCGCCGACAGCTTGCGCGCGATCGTCGACGGCTCGTTCTCACCGAATAACGACGCAAGGTAAGAACGCAACAGGGGGATGTCAACGTCGCGTGGGCCGATTGTCACCTTGGGCGAGCGCCGCCGATCGCGCATGAACGCCACCAACTGCTCCACGTTCAAAAGGTAGTTGCGCACCGTGTGCGGCGAGGCCCGCTTCTCCGTCTCGAGATGGCGGCGGAAACGCTCGACCAGCTCCTGCATGCTCGCATCGTACGCCGCCGGGACGACGCGCGCGAAAATCGGCTACGGTGAACGCGTGACCTGGATCAAGCGCCGCCCCCTGCGGTCCGACAGCGCGGAGGTCGCCGGCCGCCCGGCGTCGCTGTCGGCCACCTCCGTCAGTGGCCGTCGCTGTCAGCCACCTCCGTCAGTGGCCGTCGCTGTCAGCCACCTCCGTCAGTGGAACTGTGAGAACGTGAAGGTCCCGAGGTCGCCCGACAGGGGCATCGCGCCCGTCGACTGCGTGCCGAGCAGGACGCCCGCCGTCACGCCACCGGCGATGACCAGCGCGCTCATGACCACCACCGGGATGACCCAGCCCGGCCGCCTCTTCTGCTTGATCACGCGCGGGTGCGCCGGCGTCGCGGTGACCGCCAGCTCGGCGCCGGCCGGCATCACCACCTCCGCGACCCCACCGGCGGCGACGTCGGCGTCCTTGTCGAGCTCGATGCCCGACGGCGAACGCACCTTGAGCGCGTGCGCGCCCGGCTTGACGTAGGTCGGGTCGCGCGCCGCGCGCCCGTCGATCTCCAGCGTCGTGCGCGCCGGCCAACCCTTGAGCTCGATGCGCCCGCACTTCTTCTCCAGCGCCCGCAGATCGGAGCGCGCCTTGTCGACCAGCGACGAGTCCTCCTCCGTCGCGTCGTCGAGAAAATGGCGCAGGTCGGTGGCCGCGCCCGGCAGGTCGCCGAGCTCGCGCGCCGCCGCCGCCGCGTTCACCAGCAGCTTGGGGCTGGGATAGAGCGCGTAGGCGGCGCGAAAATCGGCGAGCGCCGCCCGCAGGTCGCCCTTCTCGAACAGCTGATTGCCCTGCGCCAGAAGGACGCGCGCCTGCTGCTTCTCGGGCGAATCCTCCTCGGCACGCGCGCCCGCCGCGGCGAGCACGACGGCAGCAACGGCCAGCCAGCGCAGCATCACAGGTCCTGAACGGGTGCCGCGTCGTGCGCGGGCTTGGACGGCGCCGGCGGCGCCTGCGGCTTCTGCTTGGGCCGCACCACGATCCGATCCATGCGCAGCTCGAACGTGCGATTCGCCGTCGACGGCGCGCTCGTCGTGATGGTGTGATAGCCGGCCGCGCGCACCAGGACGTGGTGCGAGCGCGACTGATACGGCAGCGTCAGCTTGTTGCCTTCGACCTTCTTGTCGTCGACCAGGACCTCGGCGCCGCGCGGCCAGACATGGAAGACGAACTGCACCGGCGGACGCTTGCTGATCGGCTCCGGATCGAACTGCGTCGGCGCGTCGCTCTTGCCCACGTCCTTGTCGCCGCCGTTGGCCGAAATGCTGTCCTTGGCCTCGTCGTCGACGGGCGCGGCTGCCAGCTTGGCCGCCTTGGCCGGCTCGAGCGGGGTCACCCGCGGCATCGGCTGCGGGCGCGGCGGCGGCGCGACCACGTCGACCTTGGCCGCCGGCACGCCCGACGACGACACCAGCGCCGCCACGCCGCCGATCCCGCCCAGGATGATGACGGCGGCGAGCAGGCGCCAGGTCCACTTGTGGCCCGGCCGCAGCTGATCGGTGTACGAGCGCTCGAACGCCGCGTCGGCCGCCTGCTCCAGCGCCACCACCACCGAGGGCGTGGTGCGCGGACCCTTCTCCACCTTGGTGTGCGCCTGGCTCACCGGCGCGCCCAGCGGCGACACCGCCACCAGCGCCTCTTCCGCCTTGGTCGACGAATCGAGCTCGGTCTCGTCGGCGCCGTCGACCATCGCGGCGTTGCGGATGACGTCGCTCGGCGACTCCGGCGCCAGCGCCAGCGCCTCCAGCCCGTCGCCGTCGAAGGCGATGGTGCGCGCCGCCAGATCCCCCGGCTCCTCGCGCCCGAGCGCGACCCGCAGATCCTCGGCGAACTGCGTCGCCCGCCGGTAGCGCTCCTCCTTGCGCTTGCACAGGACGCGCGCGAACACCTCGTCCGCCGCCGTCGACAAGCCGGGCGCCTTGCCCGCCAGCTTGGGCGTGGGCCCGTGGACGATCTGGTACAGGATCGACGGAATCGAAGAGGCCGCGAATGCGCGCTTGCCGGTCAGCATCTCCCAGGAGATGGCGCCCAGCGAGAAGATGTCGCTCTCCGGCGTCAGCTCCTGCGTGCCGATGGCCTGCTCGGGCGACATGTACAGCGGCGTGCCGACCATCGCCTTCTCTTGCGTCAGCGTCGCCGAGTCGATCAGCTTGGACACGCCGAAGTCGAGCACCTTGACGAAGTCTTCGCGTGGGCCGCGCTTGCAGAGAAAGATGTTCGCCGGCTTCAGATCGCGATGGACGACCCCAGCGGTGTGGGCGACGTCGAGCGCCTCGGCCATCTCGGCGATGATGCGCAGCGCAGCGACGATGCCGACGCGCCCGCGCTTGAGGCGATCGGCCAGGTCCTCGCCCTCGAGCAGCTCCATGACGAGGTAGGGCGCGCCCGACTCGGCGACCTGGTAATCGAAGACCTCGACGATGTGCGGATGGGCCAGCGTGGAGGCGATCTCCGCCTCACGCCGGAACCTTGCGAGCGTCGTGATCGTCGTATCAGAGTCGACCGGCTTGCCGAGGATCTTCACGGCAAAGCGGCGCGGCAAGCGCACGTGCTGCGCTTCGAACACCACTCCCATCCCGCCCTCGGCGATGATCCGATCGAGGCGGTAGGTGCCGTTCAGCAGTGAGCCGACGGCCGTCGGTGAAGCCTGGGCGGCCACTTACGCCCATAGTACTATCAAAGCTTCGTTTCTGCGACCACTGAGTGAAAGTTCACCCGGCTGCTTTCGGCGCGCAGCGACATGAACAGCGGCGCCACCACCGTCTGCGTCGCCGTGACCGAGACCGGTGTGCTGTTGCCGACGGCCATCTCGCAGGTCCATGTGCCGGCGCGATGCGTCAAGCGAAGCCGGTAGAGTGTTCCCATGACCATCGGAATGTTGATGGGGGAAGCGGCGCCGCGCACGCCGCTGTGCACCGGGTAGAGCTGGAGCTGCTGCGCGCTGGTGCTGATGACGCAGAGCGCACCGTCGCTGTTCGGCGAGCTCGGGTTGGCGTTGGTGCCGACGAAGATGCCGCCGTCGATGTCGCCGCTGGTGCTGTAGTAGCCATACGGGAACATGTACGTCTGCACGCGCACGTTGAGCGGCAGCATGTCGGTGGCGTTGTTCGACGTCGACGCGCCGGGGCCGTTGGAGTCGACGATCATGTAGCTCTGCTGAACCGGATTGTCTCCCGACCAGTGCGCGCTGGTGGCGTCGAACGGCTCGAAGTAGACGAGCGTGTTCGACTTGGTGGCCGGATCGGGATCGCAGGCGTCGGGCAGGCCGTCACCGTCGCTGTCGATGGGCGAGGGATCGGAATCTGCGGGGCACGCGTCGCACGAGTTGGCGCGGCCGTCCTGATCCTCGTCCGGCGTGCCGCCGATGCAGCCCGCCAGATCGGGCGGCACCACACCGGACAGGTCGTACGGACCGCCGGGTGGAATCGCCATGTCGACCGGCCCCTGATTCACCGGCAGCGCCGCCAGGTGCACGGTCAGCCGATTGCAGCCCTTGGTCACGGCCTGCATCGACTCGGAGCCGATCGCGATCAGGTTGCCGGCGGCGTCGAACGCCTGCACCGTCATCGAGACGTCGTACTTGTCCGATGGCGCCGGATCGGGCCGCAGGATGAAGGCCGAGCCGTTGGTGGCGATGGTGTGCGGCGGCACGATGTCGAGCACCCGCACCGGCCCGTCGGCGACCGAGAGCATCACGTGCAGTCGCGCGATCTCGACGATGGCGACGTCCGCGTTGGGCGCGACCGTGACCTGGATGTCCGCCGACTGCGCGCAGTCGTTCGGATTGCCGCAACCGACGGCGGCAATTCCAGCGAGCGCGACGAGCGGAATCCAGCGCATCTACCGCGAAGGATACACCGCCTCGGGGTGCGCTGCATCTGGGGCGCGCGCCCCCGCTGCCGACCGCCGTGCGCACCGGCGGCCGGCGGGCGCTCTGGGCCGTCGTCCAGGCGCGGGAGCGCGCGCGGTCAGGCGACCGCCGACAGCCACGGCCCGAGGGCCGCCCGCGCCCGCTCCGCGTGGAGCGCCCGCCGCTCGCGCTTGCGCGCCCGCCCCTCGAGCGGCGGCAACAGGCCGTAGTTGATGTTGGTCGGCGAGAACGGCTCGCCCGGCGCGCGCGGCCGCATGAGGTGGTGATAGAGCGCGCCGAACGCGGTCGTCGGCGGCGGCGGCGGCGACCGGCTTGCCGCTGAGCCGCGCCGTGCGTGAACAGCGCCGCCAGCAAGGCCCATCGCCGTCGACTCGATGTAGCCCTCGACGCCGGTGATCTGCCCGGCGAGGCGCACGTGCGGCAGCGCGCGCAGCTCGAGCTCGCTGGCCGAGCAGGCGCCGGCGAGTCGACGTACGTGTTGCGATGGATCGAGCCGAAGCGCAGGAACTCGGCGCTGCGCGAGCGCCGGGATCATGCGCGAAGATGCGCTTCTGCTCGGGGTAGGTCGAGCCGCGTCTGGAAGCCGACCAGGTTGTAGCTGGTCGCCGCAGCGGTTCTCGGCGCGCAGCTGCACGACCGCGTACGGCGCGTCCGGTGCGCGGATCGAGGCCCGACCGGCTTCATCGGGCCGAAGGCGAGCGCCTCGTCGCCGCGCTCGGCCATCACCTCGATGGGCAGGCAGCCCTCGAAGTAGCGCGGCTCCTCGAAGGCGTGCGGCGCGCACCTTCTGCGCCCGCGCGCACCGCCGTCGACGAACGCGTCGGTACTCGTCGCTCGTCAGCGGGCAGTTGACGTAGTCGCCGCCGTCGTCGCTCGCCGCGTGCCCCAGCGCGAGCCGCGGAAGGCGTGCGCCCAGTCGATCGAGTCGGCCTCGACGATGGGCGCGATCGCGTCGTAGAAGTAGAGCGATCGCCGCACAGCGCGCGCGATGCGCGCGCGCCAGGCCGCCGCCGACGAGCGGCCCGGCGGCGACGATGACCGGCGCCCGCTCGGGCAGATCGTCGAGCCGGCGCGCCGCTCGATGCGGACGCTGCGGGTCGAGCGCGAGCCGCGTGCGTGACCAGCGCGCGAGAAGGCGTCGCGATCGACCGCGAGCGCGTCGCCGGCCGGCACGCGCGTGCGCGTCGGCGCACGCGAGGATGAGCGAGCCGGCGCGGCGCAGCTCCTCCTTGAGCAGCCCCGCCGGCGTCGTCGGCGTCGTCGCGAGCGCAGCGAGTTCGAGCAGACCAGCTCGGCGAGCAGCGGCGTGCGTGTGCGCCGGCGACATGCGCGCCGGCTTCTGCTCGACGAGCGACACGCGCAGGCCGCGCTCGCGCGAGCTGCCACGCCGCCTCGCAGCCGGCGAGCCCGCCGCCGATCACGATCACATCGGCTGGAACATCGAGAGAATCGTCGATCGTCACGCCGCGTCGCCGCGTCGAGCTCTCGCCGGCGGCGCCGCCCTGCTCCTCGGGCGGATTCTCGGTGTAGCCGCAGCCGTCGGCGATGCAGCGGGTGCGCCCGCCGCCGCGTCGGTTCTCCCGCTTGACCAGGAACGGCGCGCCGCACTGCGGGCACGGCTGCGGCACCGGCCGGTCCCACGAGACGAAGTCGCACTGCGTCTTCGCGTAGTTCGAGCAGCCGAAGAACACCTTGCCGCGCCGCGAGCGCTTCTCGGTGAGGTAGCCGCCGCAGCCCGGCCGCGGGCAGGTCGACGCCGAGCGAGATCGGCCTGGTCGTCTTGCACTCGGGGTAGCGCGAGCAGGCGAGGAACTCGCCGAAGCGGCCGCGCTTGACCATCATCGGCGCGCCGCAGGTCTCGCACATCTCGTCGGTGGTCGGCGTCGGGCACGATCTCCGATCGTGCCGTCGGTCCTTGCGCGCGAACTCCTTGGTGTTGCGGCACTCGGGGTAGCCGCTGGCAGGCCAGGAACTCGCCGTTGCGGCCCCACTTGATGACCATCGGCTTGCCGCACTTCTCGCACACTTGACGTCGGTCGGCGATCTCCTCGCGCTTGACGTCGCGCATCTCGATCTTGGCCTTCTCGAGGTCGATCTTGAACGGCGTGTAGAAGTCGCCGAGCAGCTTGACCCAGTCGGCGGTGCCCTCCTCGACCTGGTCGAGCTGCTCCTCCATCTGCGCGGTGAAGTCGACGTCGACGATGTCGGGGAAGCGCTCGACGAGCAGGCCGTTGACCAGGATGCCGAGCTCGGTCGGGTGGAAGCGCCCCTCCTTCTTCTCGACGTAGCCGCGATCCTGGATCGTCGACAGGATCGCCGCGTAGGTCGACGGGCGGCCGATGCCCTTCTCCTCGAGCTCCTTGACCAGCGACGCCTCGGAGAAGCGCGGCGGCGGCTGCGTGAAGTGCTGCTCGGGATCGATCTCGAGCGAGCGTGAGCGTCTCGCCCTCGTCGAGCGGCGGCAGCGTGCGTCGTCCGCGTCCTCGGCGGCCTCGGCCTTCGCGTCGTCGTCTCGGCGACTCGTCGTAGACCTGCGGGGAAGCCGGCGAACTTCAGGACCTGGCCGGTGGCGCGCAGCGTCGACGCGGCCCGCGGTCGATGTCGATCGGTGGTCTGGTCGTAGACCGCCGGCATCATCTGGCAGGCGACGAAGCGGTTCCAGATCAGCGTGTAGAGCTTGACGCAGATCCTCGCGTCTCGCGCTCGTCGCGACCGCCGCCGCTGCCGCTCGGCCAGCAGGCGCGCGCACCGTCTCCGGGTCGTACTCGCAGCGAGCGTCGGGCGGATCGCCTCGTGCGCGTCCTGCGCCGCCCTTCTTGCGTCTTGTAGACGTTCGGCTCGGCGGGCAGGTACTCCGTGCCGTAGCGTCTCGGCGATGTACGCGCGCACCTCGGTCGACCGCGTCGTCGGAGAGGCGCGTCGAGTCGGTACGCATGTACGTGATGAGACCGACCGGGCCCTCGTCGCCGAGCTCGACGCCTTCGTAGAGCCGCTGCGCGAGCGCCATCGTCCGCTTGGCGGAGAAGCGCAGCTTGCGCGCCGCCTCCTGCTGCAGCTTGCGAGGTGATGAACGGCGCCGGCGGGTTCTTGCGCGCGCTCCTTGCGCTCGACCGTCGCGACGACGAAGCGTGGCCGCGCTCGAGCTCGGCGACGATCGCGTCGCGCCTCGTCGCCGTTGGTCGAGCTCGGCCTTCTTGCCGTCGAGCTTGACCAGCCGTGGCGCGGAACGGCGGCGGCTCGTGCCCCTCGACGTCGGCGTCGACGGTCCAGTACTCCTCGGGCTTGAAGGCCTCGATCTCCGCGCTCGCGCTCGCACGACCAGGCGCACCGCGACCGACTGCACGCGCCCGGCCGACAGCCCGCGCTGCACCTTGTTCCACAGGAGCGGGCTGATCTCGTAGCCGACGAGGCGGTCGAGGATGCGGCGCGCCTGCTGCGCGTCGAACTTGTTGCGCGTCGAGCTCGCGCGGGTGCGCGATGCGCCTCGGTGACGCCCTTCTTGGTGATCTCGTTGAACAGGACGCGCTTGATGTTGCGTGTTCGACGGCCGTGATCTCCTCGGCGATGTGCCAGGCGATCGCCTCGCCCTCGCGATCGGGGTCGGGCGCGAGGTAGACGACGTCGACCGTCTTCGCGCGGCCTTCTTGATCTCCGCGAGGACCTTCTTCTTGCCGTCGGATGACCACGTACTCGGGCTCGAAGCCGTGCTCGATGTCGACGCCCATCTTCGACTTCGGGCAGGTCCTTGACGTGGCCGACCGAGGCCTTCACGCGTGAAGCCGCGGCCGAGGTACTTCTTGATCGTCTTCGCCTTGGCCGGCGACTCGACGACGACGAGCGCCTTCTCCCCGCCGCCTTCGTCGACGGCGCCTTCGCCGGCGTCTTTGCCGGCGCTTCGTCGCCGGCGTCTTCGCCGCCGCCTTCTTCTTTGTCGCTTTGACGGCTCCCATTTACCTCAACCGAAGATAACGTCCGCCGGCCGCCCGCGCGGCCAGTCCACCAAGCTCCAGGTCCACCACCATCGCCGCGCAGGTGCCGACCGCCAGGCCGGCGCGAAACGCGAGCTCACCGACGTCGCGCGGAACATCGTCGAGCGCGGCGTAGATCTTGGCCGCGAGCGGATCTTCCGGCGAGCGCGCGGCGGCGCCGGCCGCCGTCCGTCGAGCACGCGCCAGCACGTCGTCGGCGCCGCTGACCGGCGATCGCGCCCGACAGGATGAGCCCGTCGGTGCCGTGCGATCCGGGCAGCGCCGCGACCGGGCGCGCGCAGCGACTGCATCGCCCGCACCGTGTGCGTCGTGCCCGACGCCGGCTGCGCCTCGACCACCACGACGAGATCGGCCAGCCCGGCGATCACCGCGTTGCGCACCGGAAACGACTGCCGTGCGCGGCAGCACGCCGGGCGCGAACTGCGTGACGAGCGCGCCTCCCGACGCCGACGATCTCGCTCGAACATGGCCGGCGTTGCGCTCCGGATACGCGACGTCGATGCCGGTGCCGAGCACCGCGACGGTGTGCCCGACGCCGATGCCACCGGCCACGTCGAGCGCCCCGCGATGCGCCGCCGCGTCGACGCCGAGGGCGCCGCCCGAGATGACGTCCACCCCGGCCGACGCCAGCCGGGCCCCGAGCTCGCGCGCCGCCTCGAGGCCGTGCGCCGTGGCCGCACGGGCCCCGACCAGGGCGACGGCCCTCCGGGCCGGGGTCCAGTCCCCCCGGATCCAAAGCGGAGTTGGCGGCTCGCCGAGCGCGTGTAACCGCGCCGGATAGCCCGCTTCGCTTCGATGAATGGCTCTCGCGTCCATATTAATGGTGCGGCACCTGACCGCACAGGGACATAACGGATAGTCACAGTCCATCGACCCGTCAAGGCGATTTGCCGAAGTCCGCGACTTTGCACATGGCCGGAGCCTTGCACACACTATTGGGTATGGGCGCTACGAGCCATTGGTGCTGTACCGGCTGCGGCTTCTCGCCCGATGGCGCGCAACCACCACCCACGCGGTGCCCGACCTGTGGAAAGTCACGGGTCTACTTCGTCCTGACGACGGCGAAGCGGGTGGTGTTCGCGCGCCCGCTTTCGCGCTGGAGCTTGTTGGAAATCGATTAGCTCGGGCGTGGAAGTCTGGTGTCAGAAGCGACCGAACGCGGCGAGCCCACCACCGGCGGGCCCGGCGGTCGGCACCACTGACACCCGCGCCCGATCGTAGACCCGCACCTTGTGGTGCGTGACGGCGCCGGCAATGAGCATGATCGCGCCCGCCGTCTCGATGAGTCCGTCGAACACCAAGAGCCCGACGAGCAGGCGGTTCGCGTCGTAGCCCGCCCCCGTGTAGATGTTCTGCGTCTCCATGAACGGACCGACGACCGGGACCGCCAGCTTCCATTCGTCGGCGAGATAGGCGCTCGCGGCGTTGATCGACCAGGACGCGCCGAAGATGACCAGGCCGGCCACCATCAGGCCGTAGTTCGGCTGAATCTCCTCGTGGAACAGGCGCGGCGCCTGCGCGTACGCCGGCTGCTGATAGTAGTAGGGCTGCTGCGGGTACGGCTGCTGGTAGTAGCCGCCCGGCGGCGGCACCACCAGCGGCGGCGGCACGGCGGGGGGCGGCGGCGGCGGCATCGGCGGCATCGGCGGCATCGCCGGCGCCGGCTGGATGGGCGCCGCCACCGGCGGCCCCGCCGGCTCGTCGCCGTACGGCGGCATCGGTTGCTGCGCGAACGCGCGCGGGGCGACCATCAGAAGCGCGGCGACGAGGAGCGTCTGGCTACGGCGCATGACTCTAGCCTCCGTAAGCCATCTTACCACAAGCAGGGGCTGAAAACTAGAAGCCGCGGTGCGCCTCGACGCGGTCGCCGACGCGCGCCTCCACGCTCGAGTCGATGACGATGCCGGTGGCGAGATGATCGCGCAGATCGACGATCAAGATCTGGCCGATGGTCTCGCGCGGAAAGCGGCGATCGTCCATCGGCCCGCTGGCGAGGATCGGCAGATAGCCGTCGCCGCGGCGGGTGACGAGAAAGCGGTTGCCGATCTGGACGCCGTCGTCCTTGCCGCGGTCGATGAAGACCAGGTCGTCGTCGCCGACGAGCTCGTGGGGAAGCAGCGTGGTGACCACGACCCCTTGCTGGCTCGCCTTGTTGGCCACCGGCTGCACGATCTTGAACTGCCGCTTGAGCGGACCGACGAGGAAGCCGCGCTCGATCGGATTGATGGTGTCGATGAGCGCGACGCGCGCGATCTTTCCGTCGGTGACGGCGCGGACCTCGCCTTCGCCGTAGATCTCGACCATGCGCCCGAGCAGCTTTCCGGTGATGGGGTGGCGCACCTCGTCCGTCGGCAGATAGATGGTGTAGCGCTCGCCGACGTGGAACGGCCTTTCCTTGGTGAACTGGACGTAGGCCTCGTCGAGCGTGCCGAGCATGAGCTTCTCTTCTTTGCTGCCCACGATCTTGCCCGACTGTGCCATCTCACGCGGCTCGACGAAGCCGGTCTGGCGCAGGAAGATGCCGTTCGGTCGCTTGACGCCACCGAGGATCCGCGCGGTCGGCGTCGCCTCGGTGGGCGCCTTCGCCGGCGCCGGACCACCGCCGGGCGGCAGCAGGCGGATGAGATCGCCCGGATAGATCCAGTGTGGATTGGTGATCTGCGGGTTGTACGACCACATCTTGGGCCAGCCCCAGGCGTTGCCGTAGTAGCGGGCCGAGAGGTCCCACAGCGTGTCGCCCTTTTGCACGACGTGGGTGTCGGGCACCTCGGCGGGCGGACCGCCGGGCGCGACCGAGACCTCTTCGCCGTAGTCGCCCGGGCTGCCCTCGCCGCCGCAGGATGATGCCGCTCGGGGCCTCCTTGGCGGCAGGCTTGGCCTCCTCGGCGGGGGGCGCCGGCTTGGGCGCGGGCATCCCCGGGGTGTAGCCCTGCGGGCTGCCCGGCGCGGGCTCCTCTTGCGTGTGCGTCGTCGGCAGCCCTGCTTGCGACGAGCTCTCCTCCGTCGTCGACGGCAGGTCCGACGCGTTCTGCGCCCGCGCGTCGGCGCAGGTCACGACCAGGCCGGCGATCACCAGCAGCCGTTTCACTTCGGTCCCTCCGTCGGTGTGAGCTGCGCCAGGCGCTCGGACGCCAGCCGCGCCGCTTCGGTGCGCGGGTAGGTCGCCGGCACCTCGCGCAGCGCGCGGCGACCCTTGTCGACGTCGCCGAGCGCGAGCAGCGTGTAGCCGAGCTTGAGCATGGCGTCGGGGGCCTTGTTGCCGGTGGGCCAGCGCTGCAGGACCGCGCGGAACTCCGGCGCCGCCCGTTCGTAGAGGCGCTGGTCGTAGAAGCACTCGCCCAGCCAGTACTGCGCGTTATCCGCGTAGTCGTGGTGCGGGTAGCGGCGCACGAACTCGCGGAAGCCGCGCTCGGCGGCCTCGTGGCGGCCGGCGCGCAGATCGTCGTAGGCGCTCTTGTAGAGCGCGAGCGGCTCGGCGGCGGGCGCGGCGTGCTCGGTGGGAGCGCTGGCGCGGATCGGCGGCACCGGCGCGACGCCGAGGTTGTCGGCCGGCGCCGGCGCGGCGCCGAGGTTGTCGGCCGGCGCCGGCGCGGCGATCGGCTCGCTCGCCGGCGCCGGCGAGGAGGTGCGGCGGGAGACGACGCGCGTGCCGTCGATGCGCAAGACGGGGCGGGCGTGCTCGGGATCGCTCGAGCGGGCCGCGCCCTCGAAGACGATGTCGTCGCCGCCGTCGTCGGCGGCCGGCGTCTCGGCCGCCTCGGGCTTGAGCGTGACGATGGGCAGCGGCTGCCGGGCGCGATGGAGGGCAGCGACCTTCTGGCTCTCCACCTGATCGGTCAAGAGGAAGACGCGGTTCTCGATCTCGTCGATCTTGTGCTCGGCGGCCGCCGAGCGGCGCTGCTCGACGTCGAGGCGCTTTTGCAGATCGGCGATCTGCGCCTGTGTCGCCGTGTCGGCGCAACCGGCCAGAAGTGACGCGCCGAGGGCGCCTGACACGAAAATGCGGCCCAGCTTGGACATGTTCCCAGCGTAAAAGTGTACCGGGCTGTTTTGACGGGCGCAAAAAACCGCTATTGTGCCCGTCGGTGGGCTCGAGCCGTTTCTTCCGCGTCGCGTTGCCCGAGATCGGGTACGTGCGCGCCATCGTCGAGGGCTATGACGGCCTGGCGGTGGTGCGCGCGCCTGACGCCCGGCGGGGCGAGATCGAGTGGATCATCGGCGACGGCCTCGAGGACGAGGCCGACGCGCTGGTGCGGCGGCTCGAGCGCGAGGCGGGCCTCATCGAGATCCCGCGCCCCAGCGATTGGCCGGCATGCTAGTTTTTCGCGCATGCGCATGCGCACCCTCGCTCTAGTCACTGTCGTCGTCGTCGCCGCCACCGCCGGCGCGGCGCGAGCGCAGTCGCCGGCCACCGAGCTCAGCGTCGTCCCCGCCGAATCGGCGATCACCTACCACCTCGTTCACAAGATGCACAAAGTCGACGGCGTCTCGCACCAGGTCGAGGGCAAGGCGCGCCTTCTGCCCGACGGCAAGGCGCAGGTGATGGTGCGCGCGCCGTCCCAGTCGTTCGATTCGGGCAACGTCAACCGCGACGCCCACATGAAGGAGGCGGTCGACGCGGCCAAGTATCCGTGGGTCGAGCTCAAGGCGCTCGGCGAGGGCGTGGCGCCGCCGGCGACCTTCCCGGCGACGCAGCACAAGACGTTCAAGGCGCAGCTCACGTTCCACGGCATCCAGGAGGTCTTCGACCTCCCCGTCGAGCTGACCTGGCAGTCGGCCGCCAAGGTGGACGCCAGCGCGACCTTCGTCATCAGCCTCGACCACTTCAAGGTCGAGCGGCCGAGCTTGATGTTCGTCAAGGTCGACGACGGCCTCAAGCTCGACGCCAAGCTGGCGTTCAGCCGATGATGCGCGGCAAGCGCGTGCTGGTCACCGGCGCCACCACCGGCATCGGCCGTGTCACCGCCGTCGAGCTGGGGCGCGCCGGCGCCGAGGTGGTGCTGATCGCGCGCGATCGGCAAAAGGCCGAGGCGACGCTGGCCGAGCTGCGCGACGCCGGCGCCCCGCCGGCCCACGCACTGTTGGCCGATCTTTCGCTGATGTCGTCGGTGCGCACGCTCGCCGACGAGGTGCGCGCCCGGTTCGATCGCATCGACGTCCTGGTCAACAACGCCGGCGCCATCTTCTCGTCCCGCGCGCTCACGGCCGAAGGGTTCGAGCGCACCTTCGCGCTCAATCACCTGAGCTACTTCCTATTGACGCACCTCTTGCTCGATCGCTTGCCGGCGGGCGGGCGCATCGTCAACGTCTCGTCGGACGCGCACCGCCCGGCGCGGATCGACTTCGACGATCTGCAGCTCGAGCGCCGCTACACCGCCTTCGGCGCCTACTGCGTGTCGAAGCTGATGAACCTCTGCTTCACGTTCGAGCTGGCGCGCCGGGTCCAGGCGCGCGGTCTCACCGCCAACGCCGCGCACCCGGGACCCGTCGCCACCAACTTCGGGCGCAGCAACCGCGGGGTGATGGGCGCGCTGTTCGCCCTCGCCGGCCCGTTCATGCTCACGCCGCAAAAGGGCGCGCGCACGCAGATCTGGCTCGCCTCCTCGCCCGAGGTCGCCGGCGTCACCGGCAAGTACTTCGCCAAGTGCCGCGAGAAGCGGCCATCGGCGCGGGCGCTCGACGAGGCGACGCAGCGGCAGCTGTGGGACGTGACCGCCGCGCTCGTCGGCGTCGGAAACGCGGCGGAAACGCGCCGCGCGTAGGATCGAGCCATGGGCGCGCTCGGCATCCGCATCGCCGGCGCCGGCGATCTCGCGGCCATCGACGACATCTACAACCACTACGTCGCCACCTCGACCTGCACGTTCCAGTACGAGCCGACGACGCCCGACGAGCGGCGGGCCTGGCTCGCCGATCACGCCGCCCAGGTGCACCCGGTCACCGTCGCCGAGCGCGACGGCGTGGTGCTGGGCTGGGGGGCGCTGTCGCGCTTCCACGGCCGCATGGGCTATCGCTTCACCGTCGAGAACACCGTCTACGTCCGGCACGACGCGCACCGGCTCGGCATCGGCCGCGCGCTCCTCGACGATCTGCTGGCGCGAGCGCGCGCCATCGGGCACAAGACGGTGATCGCCAGCATCTCCGCCGAGCAGACGGCTTCGGTGGCGCTGCATCGGGCGGCCGGCTTCGTGGAAGCCGCCTACCTGCATCAGGTGGGGTTCAAGTTCGAGCGCTGGCTCGACGTGATCTACTTGCAGAAGCTGCTGTAGCGGGAAACGAGCAGCCGGCTACTTCTTCGGCATCGACGCGACGAACGCGTCCTGCGCCTTCTTCATCTCTTCGGGCGACATGTCCTTCATGTGCTGCGCGATCGTCCAGCGGTTGCCGAACGGATCCTGGAGCGAGCCCATGCGATCGCCCCAGAACATGTCCGCGATCGGCATCGTCTGCTTGCCGCCCGCCTCGAGCGCGCGCTTCCACGCCTGGTCGACGTTGTCGGTGTAGATCCACAGCGACGCGGTCTGCGTGCCGCCGCCCATGTCGGGGAACACGTCGTTGGCGAAGAAGCATCGAGCTGCCGATGCGCAACGCCGCGTGCCAGACCTTCTTGCCGCTCGGGTCGGGCGCGCGCGATATCAGCTCGGCGCCGAACGCCTTTTGGAACCACTCGATCGCCTTGTCGCAGCCGTCGATCGCCAGCTGCGGCGTAATGGTGTGCATCCCCTCGGGAACCGCCTTCGCCATGGTGCACCTCCTCCGTTGGCCGGCAGATACACCCGCGCCGCCAGCGGTGCAACCTGATTTTCGAGTCAGCGGTGGTCGAACCGCTGGCGCGCCAGCTGGATGCGCATCTGGTTCTTCTCGGCCCACGCCACCAGGCCCATCACCGGGTCGAGCAGCGTCCGCCCGAGCGCGGTCAGCGCGTACTCGACGCTGGGCGGCACCGTCGGATGCACGGTGCGCTTCACCAGCCCGTCACGCTCCAGCCCGCGCAGCGTCAAGGTCAGCATCCGTTGCGAGATGCCGTCGACGGCGCGCTTGAGCGCGGAGAAGCGGGTCGGTCCGCGCCCGAGCATGGCGACGATGTAGACGCTCCACTTGTCGCCCACGCGATCGAGGATCTCGCGCGCCAGGCAGCCGTCCTCGGCGCGCACGAGCTTGTGGCCTGGTGACTTCAATGTGCCTCCTTGCGCGCGGCCGTCCTGGTCATCATGTTGTACCTGCTTACTAATGGTAACCACCCTACGCTTCGTAACAAGGAGACCAATATGAACCTGGGGCTATGGATCGTCCAGATCCTCGTCGGCGCCGCCTTCCTGATGGCCGGCATCCTCAAGTCGACCCGACCCATCGACCAGCTCGCCACGCAGATGAAGTGGGTCACGGCGCTCTCGCCGGCGACGGTGCGCTTCATCGGCTTCTGCGAGCTCCTGGGCGGGCTGGGCGTCATCCTGCCGTGGGCGACCGGGATCGCGCGGCTGCTGACGCCGATCGCGGCCGCGGCGCTGGTGGTGGTGATGCTGCTGGCGGCGGGGCTCCACATCCGGCGCCGCGAGTGGTCCGGTGTCGCCACCAACTTCGTGCTCGGCGGCCTGGCGGCGTTCGTCGCCATCGGCCGCTGGTGACCGCGAGCGCTACTCGCCGCCCACGACCTCGCTGGTGGTGAACGCGAGCAGGCGATCGGCGCCGCGCGCCAGCAGCTCCTCGGCGAGCGCGCAGACCGACCGCCTCGCCGTCCTCGGCGGTGCCCTCGAGCGCGTGACGCAGCAGCCTCGAGCCGTCGGGCGCGCCGACCAGCCCTTCGATGGTCAGGCGCGCCCCGTCGACGATGGCGTGGGCGGCCAGCGGCGTCTTGCAGTCGCCCTGTAGCCGGCGCAGAAACGCGCGCTCGGCGGTGACGGCCTGCGCGGTGGCGCGATCGTCGAGCTTGTGCAGCCGCGCCAGGGTCTCCGGATCGTCGACGCGGCACTCGATGGCGAGCGCGCCCTGGCCGATGGCCGGCAGCGACTCCGCCGTCGACAGCGCGGCGGTGATGCGCGCGCCGTGGCCGAGGCGCTTGAGGCCCGCGCAGGCCAGCACGATGGCGTCGAGCTCGCCGGCGTCGACCTTGCGCACCCGCGTGTCGACGTTGCCGCGCAAGGGCACGAGCTCGAGATCGGGACGGCGCGCCTTGAGCTGACAGACGCGCCGCAGGCTCGACGTGCCGACGCGCGCGCCGCCGGGCAGCGAGGCGACGTCGCGCGCCGCCAGGCCCGGCGCGACCAGCAGCGCGTCGCGCGGATCCTCGCGCGCGGGCACCGCGCCGAGCCTGAGGCCCACCGGGATCTCGGCCGGCAGATCCTTCATCGAGTGCACCGCGACGTCGGCGCGCCCGTCGAGCAGCGCCTCTTCGATCTCCTTGACGAAGAGCCCCTTGCCGCCGACCTCCGAGAGCGCGCGATCGAGGATCTTGTCGCCGCGCGTCTTGAGCACCAGGAGCTCGACGGCGAGGTGCGGGATCGTCGGCCATCAAGCGATCGCGCACCCAGTTGGCCTGCCACAGCGCCAGCGCCGAGCCGCGCGTCGCGATCCGGATGGTCACTCCCTTCACCGCCTTCTTCTCGACCGGCTCGTCCGACGAGGTCGACGTGCAGCTCCTCGGTGTGCCCGGTGTGCAGGTCGAACAGCGCCCGCACCACCGCCGGCAGCTCGCTGTCGGGGTGGTCGGCCGCGTCCTTCTTCAGCTTGGTCAGCGGCACGTGCAGCAGCTTGTTGACGATGGCCTCGGCCATCGCCTGCAGCGCCGCGCGGTCGGCGCCGCCGCCGACCCGCGCCGCGCGTGCGCTCGACCTCGGCCAGCGCCACCTCGAGGAAGCGCGCCCGCAAGAGCTTGATCGTCGGCACCGCGCCCAGCGACAGCTCGTGCTGCTGATAGCGCTGCAGCTCGGCATCGACCATCGCCTCCGCCTCGGCGGCCTCGCCCGCCCGCTGCGGCCCGGTTCTGCGCCACCACGCGCTCGAGCGCGTCGACGTCGTAGAGATAGACGTTCTCGATGGAGCCGACCGTCGGGATCGACGTCGCGCGGCACGGCGATGTCGATGAAGAAGAGCCAGCGCCCCTTGCGCGCGCGCATCGCCTTGGCCACGCGATCCTTGCGCAAGATCGGCTCGCTCGCGCCCGTCGAGCACAAGACGATGTCGACCTTGGTCAGCAGGCGATCGAGATCGTCCCACGGCGCCGCCTTGCCGCCCAGCTTCTCCGCCAGCTCCACCGCCCGCGCCGGCGTGCGGTTGACGACGCTGAGCTCGCCGATGCCGGCGGCCTTCAGGTGGCGCGCCGACAGATCGCCCATCTTGCCCGCGCCGACGACCAGCACGTGCCGCCCGTCGAGCTCGCCGAAGATCTGCGCCGCCAGATCGACCGCGGCCGAGGCGATCGACGCCGAGCTGCGCGCGACGTCCGTCTCGGTGCGCACCCGCTTGGCCAGCGCGAAGGCGCGCGGCACGGCGCGCTGCAGGACCGGCCCCAGCGTGCCCGCGTCGAGCGCGGCGGCGTACGCCTCTTTGACCTGGCCCGAGGATCTGCGACTCGCCGACGACCATCGAGTCGAGCGAGGCGGCGACGCGGAACAGGTGGCGCAAGGCGTCGTTGCCGTCGTGCGCGTACAGGTGTGTCGCGCAGGCTCGACGGCAGCTCGCGATCGTCGATGAGGAAGCGCTGCAGCGCCTCCAGCGCGCCCGCGTCGTCGACGCCGGCGTAGAGCTCGACGCGATTGCAGGTCGACACGATCATCGCCTCGCCGATGCCGGCCATGGTCACCAGGCGCCGCAAAGAGACCGCGAGCGCGTCCCCGGCGAAGGCGACCTGCTCGCGCACCTCGATGGGCGCGGTCTTGTGCGACAGGCCGACGATACCCAACTGCCGCGCCATGGCTACAGCGTCGCGCCTCCGAAGCCGCGCACGAAGTAGATCAGCAGCACCGTCAGCGACGTGACGAAGCCGCCGAGCGTCATGATCGCCGCGCGCCGCCCGCGCCAGCCCGCGGTCACGCGCGCGACCAGCAGGACCGCGTACATGATCCACGCCGCCACCGCGATCGAGTACTGCGGCGTGAACAGCTGGTCGTGGAGCTGCACGCCCCACACCGCGCCGGTGATGACGGCGACCGTGAACAGCGGAAAGCCGAAGATGATGCAGCGGCGGTTGAGCGTGTCGAGCGTCTCGAGCGAGGCGCCGCGCTTGAACAGCCGGCCGGCGCGGTGCGCCTTGAGCGCGCGCTCCTCGATGAGGTAGATGACCGCGCCCCCGGCGGCGACGGCGAACAGCGCGATGCCCGGCGGTGGCGAGCGTGATGTGCACCGCGCCCAACGTCGAGACGCCGTGGGCGACCTCGTGTGAGGGCGACAAGCGGGCGGCCACGTCGAGCACCATGGTGACGGGAACGACCAGCGCGCCGACTACGGGGATGCGCACCCGCACCGACGCCAGAAGATAGGCGCCGCAGATGAGCCACGCGGCGAACGACATCGCCTCGCGCGCGTTCACCGCCGGGTGCATCCCGTGCATGCACAGCCAGCCGATGTCGAGCGCCTGCGAGGCGAACGCCGCCGCCAGCGCGCCCCGGCCGGCGCGCGCCAGCCCTTGCGATCCGGCCATCAGGTGCGCCAGGTACAGCGCGCAGGCGACGCCGTAGAGCGCGAGCGTGGCGGGAAACAGAGGCGGCATGGCTAGGGCCCGCCCAGCTTCAAGAGCCCAGAGCCGCCGCCGTCGATGGGCAGGCCGATGAAGCCCTCTTCGCACTCGTAGCCGACGTCGCCCATGATGACGCTGGCGCCGTAATGCTCCCCGCTCATCTCGGCCAGCTGCTCGTCGGTCTTGACACGGCCGATGAGGCCATGCGCGTCGGCGCCTTCGATGACCGAGAGGAAGCGCACCGCGGTGCACAGCTTGAACGAGCGGTTCATCGCCGGCAGGGACATGATGTCGTCCTGCAGGGTCACTTTGCCCTCTGCCGACCAACGATCCATCTGATCGGCGGAGATGAAGAGGCGCGCCATGCGCGAATTATAGCAGCGTCGCGCGCTTACGCCCAATCGCCGCGAACGCCAGCAGGCCCAGGACGCCGACCGCCGAAAGCCCGAGGCCGAGCTGGGCGGGGCGGGAGCGGAAGGTGAATTCGACCACGTGGTGACCGGGCGGCAGCGCCACGCCGCGCAGCGCGTAGTCGGCGCGCAGAAGCGGCGTCGGCGCCCCATCGATGGTGGCGCGCCAGCCGGGGTACCAGGCGTCCGAGAGCACGAGCACGCCCGCGGTCGGAAGGTCGGCCTCGACCACCACGCGCTTGCGCTCGAGCGCGGTGACGCGCGCCGGCTCCAGGCCGCTCCCCGCCGGCGCCGGCACCGGCGCGGCGTCGAGGATGACGTCGCTGCGCGGATCGAGGTGGACGAGCGCGCCCGCCTGCGCCGCGTCGCTGGCGAGCACGGTCGCGTGGTGCACGATGTAGGCGCGCGGCAGCACGTGCGGGTTCTCCCAGACGCCGAGCTGTGTGTCCCACGCCGGCTCGTGCACCGCGTGCGGCTTGTCGCCCGGCCGCGGGTGGAAGCGCTCGATCCACTGCGGCGCCGGCGCGCTCATGCCGATGTACCAGCGCACGTTCAACAGATCGACCAGCGGCGTGTCGAAGCGCTTGATGTCACCGGCCGCCAGATCCTGCCGCAGCTTCGGCATAGGGATAGGGCTGCCCGTTGTCGAGCGTGTACAGGAAGTTGGCGTAGCGCCACACGGTGAACGACTCGTAGCCGCCGGCGCCCTCGATGCCGTAGGTCATGCCGAGGTTGTGCAGGCGAAACGGACCGCGCCAGTCGGGGATGAAGCGATCGCTCGGATGCTGCGCAAGCAGCCAGTCGACCGCGGCGAAGCGCTCGGTGCCGGCCGCCCAGTCGCCCGGCTTGGGCTGCACCAGGCCGCGGCCGACCGCGACCAGATCGACGAGCGACACCAGCGCCAGCGCGGCCGTCGCGACCGGCGCCGGCACGACGCCACCGAGCAGCAGCGCCACCAGCGCCCCGCCGGCGCCGGCGACGAGCGCAAGGTGCGCGAAGGCGGCGCGCGCCGCGACCACCGGCGGCGCGAAGTGGCCGGCGCGCGAAAGCACGATCGCGACCGCGACCCCCGCGACCAGGAGCGCCAGCGCCACCGCGGCCCCGGACGCGCGGCGGCTGCCGGCGCGCGCCGACAGCCAGGCGATCCCCTCGGCAGCGAGGATCGGCAGCGCGAACAGATCCATCACCAGCGCGCGGGTCGGACAGCGCAGCGCGCCGTAGAGCGGGACGTAGTGAAAGAAGAAGCGGTGCACCGGCGTGCCGTCGCCGAACGCGAGCAGGATGCCCAGGAGCGCCACGCCGCCGAGCGCCCACAGCTCCGGCCGCCGGCGCAGAAGGCCGAGCGGCGCCAGCAGCACGGTGAGCGCGCCGGCGTACCAGCCCGCCATCTCCCAGTGGTTGAACGCGCCGAACCACTGCCCGCGCTCGGCGCCGCCGAAGAGGCCGGGCGCGACCAGGAGGCCCAGGTAGCTGGCGTCGGGCCACGCGTACGACGAGGCGAACTTGTAGTCGACCCCGAGCGAGCGCGGTGAATAGGGCAGGTGCGCCACGGTGGGCACGATCTGCGCGGCGGCCAGGAGCCCGCCGACGACAGCGGCAGCGACCAGCCAGGCGCCGACGCGCGGCCGCGCCACGCGGTCGACGGTCCACAAGCGGGGCACGACGTAGGCGCCGACCACGAGGACCACGAACGGCGCCAGCGGCAGCGCTCCGCACACCAGCGCCATCCCCGTCGCCGTCGCCGCCAGCACGAGCCAGCGCGCGCGCCGCTCGGCGAGGTAGCCCTCCACGCCGACCACGATGAGCGGCAGCCAGGCCATCAGCTCGGCGAAGATGATGTGACGGATGCGCTCGACCATGAACGACCCGAACGCCAGCGACACCGCAGCGAACAGCGCCGGCCCCCAGGCGAGCTTGCGCCGCCGCATCAGCCACAGCATCGCCAGGCCGGCGCCCAAGGCGTGCAGCGCGATCGTCACGCCGAGCCCGCGTACCGCGCCGAACGCGGCGAACAGCGCGCTGCCCGGGTAGTACAAGCCGTAGTAGGGATCGACGGCGAGCGGCCAGCCGGCCCACGAGCCGCGCTCCCAGGTCGGCAGCTCGCCGTGCCCGAGCGCGCGCAAGATGGCGACGTGCGACGGATAGTAGCCGTCGGCGGCGTCCTCGTTGTGGTAGACCATCCCCCGCAACAGGACTTCGCGATGTAGGACGAAAACGCCGATGACGAGCACGAGGATGCACGCCCAACGCGACGTTTTCATGAGCCCGGGCATCGTACCATGTGATAAGGAGAGGTCATGGCATCAGACAAGATTACGAACGTGACCGACGCCAGCTTCGAGACCGACGTGCTCAAGTCGAGCCAGCCGGTGCTCATCGACTTCTGGGCGACCTGGTGCGGCCCGTGCCGCGCGATCGCGCCGGTGGTCGAGCAGCTCGCCGGGGAATACGAAGGCAAGGTCAAGGTCGTCAAGGTCAACATCGACGAGAACCCGAAGACGCCCACGCAGTATGACGTGCGCTCGATCCCGACGCTGTTGATGTTCAAGGACGGCAAGGTGGTGGGCCAGATCGTAGGCGCGGTGCCGAAGCCGAAGATCGAAGAGCTGGTCAAGAAGGCGCTCTAGCTCCCCGCTTCGTCCCGCTACTTGTTGTCGAGCCGCTGGGTCACCAGCATCCAGATCGCGCCGAATCCGTCCTTCCAGTTGATCTTCTTGCCCTCGTCGTGCGTGCGCGGCGCGTAGCCGATCGGCAGCTCCTTGATGCGGAAGCCGCGCTTGAGCAGCTGCGCGGTCAGCTCGGGCTCGATCTCGAAGCGCGCCGCCTTGAGCTTGAGCTGCGGGATGACGTCGGCGCGGAAGACCTTGTAGCAGGTCTCGATGTCGGTCAGAGAGGCGTGGAACAGCGTGTTGGTCAGCGTCGCCAGCGCCTTGTTCGCGAGCCAGAAGGTGAGCTTGCCCTGCTTGCCCTTGCCGACGAAGCGCGAGCCGTAGACCACGTCGGCCGAGCCGTCGAGGATCGGCTTGATGAGGTGCTCGTACTCGGCGGGATCGAGCTCGAGGTCGGCGTCCTGGATGGTGATGATGTCGCCGGACGCGAACGAGAAGCCGATGCGCACCGACGAGCCCTTGCCCAGGTTCACCGGCGAGTGGTGCACGCGCACGCCGGCAGTGTTCTCGTAGGGCGCGAGCGCCTCGCGCGTGCCGTCGGAGGAGCCGTCGTTGACGACGATGATCTCCTTGTCGACCTCGGGGCCGAGGTCGAGGCTGCGCACTTTTTCGATGATGGCGCCGACGGTGGCGGCTTCGTTGAAGACGGGAATGATGATCGAAAGTTTCATCGTCTGTTTACACGGGAGTTAAGAAAATCGCGGCATCCTAGCACGATGCAAACGGCACGTCGCTTGCTCGCCGAAAGACCCAGAACATGAGCTCCCGCGACATCACGAGCGATTCGGACTCCGATTCTTGGAAGGGCGAGGCGCCGCTCTCCGAAAATCGGAGGATGGGCGTATTGGCGCCCGCGATGCGCATGCAGCGCGTGGGGCTGATCCTGGCGCGCCATGGGTTCGGCGAGATCCTCGAGCGCCGCAAGCCGTCGCCGGCCGGCATCGGGCCGCGGTTGGCGCGCCTGTTCGCCGATCTCGGGCCCACCTTCATCAAGCTGGGGCAGCTCCTGGCGACGCGCGAGGATCTGTTTCCGCCCGAGGTGACGCGGGCGCTCGCCGGCCTGCACTCGGGCGTGCCGCCGATGAAGCCGCGCACCGTCGAGCGTCAGCTCCGGCGCGCGCTCGGCGACGACTTCGCCCGCGCGTTCGCGTCGGTCGATCCGGCGCCGCTGGCGGCGGCATCGATCGGCCAGGTGCATCGCGCCGTGCTGCGCTCCGGCGAGCACGTGGTCGTCAAGATTCAGCGGCCGGGCCTGCGGCGCATGGTGGCCGCCGATCTGGCGCTCATGCGTTTCTTCGCCGGCCTGCTCGGGCAGGCGATCCCGGAGCTGGCGGCGATGGAGCCGATCGCGCTGCTCGACGCCTTCGAACGATCGATCACCTCCGAGCTCGACTTCACGCGCGAGGCGGCGAACGCGGCCCGGCTGTCGGCCCTGCTCGACGGCGCGCCCGAGGTGCGGCTGCCGCGCATCGTCACCTCGCTGACGCGGCCGACGCTGCTGGTGATGGAGGAGGTGCACGGCCGCCGCTTGAGCGCGCTCGCGGAGCCGCAGCAGAAGGCGGCGCGCGCGGCGCTGTTGCGCGCGTTCTCGCGGCAGATCCTCGATCACGGCGTCTTCCACGCCGACCCGCATCCGGGCAACGTGCTCGTCGAGGCCGACGGGCGCCTGGTGCTGATCGATCTCGGCGCCGTCGAGCGCGTCGACCCGCGGCTGCGCGCGAGCCTGGGCCGGCTGGTGCGCGCGCTCGCGCTCGGCCGCAAGCGCGCGCTCGCCGACGCGGTGCTGGCGCTGTCGCCCGACGGCGCCAGCGTGGCCATCGATCGGGCGCGGCTCGAGCGCGAGCTTGCGCAGCTGGTGGCCGACGCCGGCGGCCAGGCCGACGGCGCGCGCGTCCTCGGGCAGATGGTCGCCCTCGGCCGCACGCACCGGCTGCGCCTGCAGCCGTCGCTGCTGGCGCTCATCCGCGCGCTGGCGCTGCTCGACGGGGTGCTGCGCGGGCTCGATCCGGCGCGCGATCTCGTCGCCGACCTGCGGCGCGAGTGGCTGTGGTCGTTCGGCCGCCGCGTGACGCGCTGGTGGCGGCGGGCGCTGGCCTCCGTCACTTCACTGAGGCGCTTCTGGCCGTCGTCCGCGCCGCTGGCGCAAGCCGTGACAGCCTGGCGCAGCCGCCGGCTGTAGGCGCCAGGCCTACACTGAATCATTCGTAAGCTGATTCAGCCTTTGCCCGCTATCTCGGCACGGTGTCAAGACCGGTTGCGCGCCGGCGCGCGGCACGCTTCGTGATGAGGGCGGCGGCCATGCGCAAACCTCTTTGGCTCCCCATTTTCGGCTCGGCGCTGCTCGTCGGCTGCGCCGGCTCGGCATCGCACGGCCTCGACAACGTCGGTGAGGACGACATGCCGCTGTCGTCGTACGAGTCGGTGTTCCAGGGCGCGCCGGCGAACGACTCGCTGCCGGTGATCGACCTCAAGGCCGACCAGATCGCGGCCCGATCGACCGAGCTGCTGCAGTATCAGTCGCCGGTGCGCAACCAGGCGCGTCGCGGAGTCTGCACCATCTTCTCGACGACGGCGTTGATGGAGCACCTGTACCTGAAGGCGGGCATGGCCAACCCCGACTTCTCCGAGCAGTACCTGCAGTGGTCGGTCAAGAAGCAGCTGGGCGCGTTCGCCGATTCCGAAGGCTCGGACAACCAGGACAACGTCGAGGCGCTGGCCCAGTTCGGCGGCGTCGAAGAGGCCGTGTGGCCGTACAACGGCAACGAGTGGGGCCCGACCGACGACGCCGACTGCAAGCCCGACGGCTCGGAGACGCAGTCGCTGCCCACCAAGTGCTGGACCCAGGGCGAGCCGCCCGCCGCCGCCGCGACGGCGACGAAGTACAAGCTGCCGCCCGGCTCGTGGCTGTCCACCCGGTCGATCAAGCAGCACATCACGATGGAGCACACCGCGGTGGTGCTCGGGCTCGACTTCTTCTACCAGGCGTGGAACCACGGGCTGTCGACGCTGCCCATCTCCGAGGACGATCTGCGGATGGGCGTCGTGCGCATGCCCAATGCCGATGACGTGACCGCCAGCCACAAGCAGCGCGCGGGGCACGGCATCCTCGTCGTCGGCTGGGACGACGCGATCGAGTTCCCGGCCATCGACAAGGACGGCCAGCCGGTCAAGGACGCGCAGGGTAATCCGGTCATGCAGAAGGGGTTCTACATCTTCAAGAACAGCTGGGGCACCTCGCGCTTCGGCGTCAACAACCCGAACGGCGCCGGCTACGGCTACATCCAGTACCAGTACGTCGAGAAGTACGGGTCGGCCTACACCACGACGGTCCCGACACTCGACAGCGGTGCGCCGACGAACTAGCCACGGTTCAGCGGCGGGGCCGACCGTACGACGCCAGCGTGGCGTCGAGCTCGGCGCCGAGCAGGATCGCCCAGCCCGCCAGGTAGAGCCACAGCATCAGCGTGATGGCGGCGCCGAGGCTGCCGTAGGTCAGCGTGAACCGGGCCACGTGTGAGACGAAGATCTGGAAGCCCACCGACGCCAGGATCAGCATCGCCAGCGCCAGCAGGCTGCCGGGCGTGACCAGGCGGAGCTTGCGCTGCACGCTCGGCCCGTAGTGATAGATGATGGCGATGCCCGCGAGCAGCGCGATGCAGACGATCACCCAGCGCAGCAGGCGCAGGTGCAGTGAGTGCCCGAAGACGATGAGGCCGAAGGCGGCGATCACCAGCAGCACGAACGAGAACGCGATGATGAGCGCGACGGCGCGCCGCTTCCACAGGGGACGCCGCTCGGGGACGTCCCAGGCGACGTTGAGCTGGTGCATGAGCGCGTCGATGCCGCTCGAGGCGGACCAGATGGTCAAGACGGCGCCGAACGAGAGCAGGCCGCCGCGCCGCCGCTTCAGCACGTTGTCGACGAAGCTGGACAGCAGCGCGCCGGCGTCGTCGGGCAGCGCCGTGCGCGTGATGTGCATGAGCGCGCGCTCGAGGTGCGGCAGCGGCAAATAGGCGAGCAGCGTCAGCAGGAAGATGGCGGCCGGGAAGAGCGCGAGCATCCAGTAGAAGGCCAGCGAAGCGGCGCCCTGGCCGATGTGGTCCTCGCGGATCTCGCGGGCCAGGTCGCGCACGAGCACCCGCCAGCGGATGGCCATCAGCGGCGCTTCTCGAAGACGAGCAGCTCGCCGAAGAGATCGTGCTCGCGCGTGCCGGCGAGGGTCATGCCGATCTTCTCGATCACGCGCAGCGACGCGCGGTGCCACGGGTAGGTCGTCGCGGTCACGGCGACGCACCCCGGCTGCTCCAGCGCCCAGGCGACGCAGGCGCGCGTCGCCTCGGTGGCGAAGCCGCGCCCTTGCGACTCGAGCTCGACGCCGTAGCCGACCTCGGCGATGCCGCCCTCGTCGGGCTGGCCGTGGAAGATGACGCTACCGACGATGCGCGGCTCCTTTTCACCGAGCGCGATCATGAGGCGATCGCCCCACAGGCGGCGCTCGGGATCGGCGCGGATGAGCTCGAGATCGGCGGAGAACGCGCGCTCGACGAGCGCCTTGCCCGGCCACGCCTCGGGCAGCCGCGCGCCGGCGAGCGCCTCGGCGCGCACGCGATCGTTGGCGAAGACGGCCTCGACCATCGGCAGCGTGATCGGTACGAGGACGAGGCGCTCGGTCTCGATCCGCACGCGCCAAGCATACGATAGGATGCGCGCCATGCGAACAGTGACGCTCGCCATGGCGCTGTTTCCCGTCGTCGCGTTGGCCCAGCCGCCCCGGGCTGGCGACGCGGCAATCAAGGAGGCGATCAAGAACCTGGCCGGGTTCCGGTAGTGATCGAGGTTCGGCGTTACGGCGCCGCGGGGCCGCCGGTCCTCGTGCTCCACGGCGGACCCGGTATGCCCGGCTACATGGCACCGGTGGCGCGCGCGCTCGCCGACGCGTTCGTGGTGCTCGAGCCGCTGCAGCGGCCCTCGGGCGGGGCGCCGCTGACGGTGGCGCGGCACATCGAGGATCTGCACGAGGTGGTCGGATCCCTCGGGGAGGGCGCGCGCCCGGGGCTCGTCGGATCGTCGTGGGGCGGCATGCTGGCGCTGGCCTATGCGGCGGCGCATCCGGAGGCGGCGAGCGCGATCGTGGTGGTCGGCTCGGGCACGTTCGATCCGGCGGCGCGGGCGCGCCTGCACGCCATCCTCGACGAGCGGCGGGCGCTCGACTTCGACGCCCGCTACACCTTCGACCCGATCGACGATGCCCCGCTCAGCGACCGGGGGTTCGACGCCCGCGCGAATCAAGAGACCTGGGACGACATGCTTCGCCTGCAGGCCGCGGGCGTCTATCCGGAGGCGTTCGCCGCCATCCACGCCCCGGTGCTGATGCTGCACGGCGCCTACGATCCGCATCCGGGCCCCCGCATCCGCGACGGCCTGGCGCCTTTGCTCCCGCAGCTCGAGTATCGCCAGTGGGAACGCTGCGGCCACTACCCCTGGCGCGAGCGCCACGCCCACGACGACTTCTTCGCCACCCTCCGCGCCTGGCTCGCCCAGCACTCGCGCTAAACCAGGAGCTCCTCAGCGTCACCCGCGCCGCCGAGGCCGCCCGCGACCGCACCCCGAAGCACACAGGCCCCGTGCGCGCTGCCCCGCTGGGCGAGCTGGCAGCACAGGCAAGGGGCTGAATCGAGCACAGCGGTCCGCTGGCGAGGACTGTTCGAGCCCAGCGGGGCAGCGCGCGCGAAGCCGCCAACGCCGCTCTCAGCGCCGCCGCTGCCGCTGCCGCCGCCGCTGCCGCCGCCGCTGCCGCCGCCGCTGCCGCTGCCGCTGCCGCTGCCGCTGCCGCTGCCGCCGCCGCTGCCGGGGCGCCCCGCGTGCCACCGCGACCGCCCCCGAAGCACACAGGCCCCGTGCGCGCTGCCCCGCTGGGCGAGTTCCGCAGCACAGGCAAGGGGCTGAATCGAGCACAGCGGTCCGCTGGCGAGGACTGTTTGAGCCCAGCGGGGCAGCGCGCGCGGGGCCGGACGTAGCGCCTCGCCAACGCCGCTCGAGCAGAATCCCCACAGCTCAGCGCCGCCGCGGCCGCCGCCGCTGCCGCTGCTGCTGCTGCTGCTGGATCTCGGGGTCGCCTTCGAGGACGATGGGGACGATGCGCTCGATGCGGCGCGGCGCCGCGCCCACCCGCGCGCGCGCGACCTCGCCGGCCCACAGCCGCCGCGCACCGAGCGCGTTGCGCACCTCGACCTCGCCGCGCGCCACCCGCACCTCGGTGGTCTCGCCGCTGACGTCGACGTCGAACTCGGTGCCGTAGACGGCGGCGTCGGCGGCGGCGCTGGCGACGACGAACGGGTGCTCCCTGTCCGGCTTGACCACCAGGCGCACGCGGCCGCTCAAGATGCGCAGCGGCGCGCCCCGATCGCCCGGACGCGCCACGCGCACCACGGCGCGCTCGCCGACGAACGCGGTCGCGCGATCGCCGATCTGGAGCAGGCGATGCTCGCCGGGGCCGGTGCGTACCTCGCTCTCGGCCGGTGCCGGCGGCGGCCCATGCCGCCAGGGCGCCAGCGCCAGCAACAGCACCGCCGCGGCCAGCGTCACCGTCGCCGCCGCGACGGTCCACGCACGCCGCCGTCGACCGGCGTCGAACGCCGCCAGCACCGCATCGCCGACCCGCCGCCGCGCCGCCGAGGGCAGCAGCGGATCGGGCAGCCCCGCGGTCAGCGCGCTCAGCTGCCGCAGGCGCTCCAGCGTCGCCCGCGCCGCCGGCGAGCGCGCCAGCAGCGCCTCGGCCTCGGCGCGTGCCGTGCCGTCGAGCTCGCCCGCTTCCAGCGCCGACAGCAGCGCCTCGGCCTCAGCGTCCAATTTTTCGTCCACGTCCATCCTCGCTTGAGCGGTCCAGCAGATCGGCCAGCGACGCCTGCAGCGCGGCGCGCGCGCGGTGCAGCCGCGAGCGTACCGTGCCCACGTCGATCCCGACGGCGACGGCGATCTCTTCATACGACAGTTGGCTGAGCTCGCGCAGCACGAATACCGCCCGCTGGTCGGGCGACAGCGCGCCCAGCGCGTCCTCGAGGCGGCGCCGCACCGCCCCCAGCTCGACGGGCGCCGGCGCCACCTCCGGCTCGTGCCGCAGCGTCGCGACCGGCGGCGGGCGGCGGGGCGTGAGCGCGGCGCGGCGCGCGATGCTCAGGATCCAGGTCGAGAGGGTGGCCGGGCCGCCGGTGGCGAAAGAGGGCAGCGAGCGCGCCACGCGCAGAAAGGTGTCCTGCAGCGCGTCCTCCGCGGCGGCATCCTCGCCGAGCATGCGGCGGACGAAGGCGTAGACGACGTCTGCATAGCGCTCGTAGAGGGCACGGAACGCGTCGCGATCGCCGAGCTGCGCCCGGGCGAGCGTCTCGGCGTCGAGCTCGGCGAGCTTCACTTGCCGCGCTTCTTGAGGCCCGCGTCCATCTCCTGCACCTGCTGCTGCACGACCTGGTCGCGCATCACCGGGCTCTTCTTGATGCGCTCGACCAGCGCGCGCAGCTCGTCGTAGCGTTTGAGGATGGCGAGGCAGTCCATCTCCAGATTCGCCGAGTAGGTGGCGAGCTCGTGATTCGGATAGGCGGCGAAGACGTGGTCGAACAGCGGCGCCGCCTCGGCGAAGTGTTGATACTCGTACCAGACGCGGGCGCGGCGATACTCCATCGTCGCCCGCGTGTTGTCGTCGCTCGCCGAGACGACGGCGAGATAGCGATCGAACGCGGCGATGAGCCGCTGCAGGTCGGCCGGGATCGGGCACGGCTTCATGTCGGCGCAGGGCGGCTTGCCGCCGGCCGGAGCGGTCGTGTGCACGGCGTTCTTCGTGGAGACCACGTACGCGTACGCGGCCTCGTCGGCGTGCTTCCCCTTGGGCGCGATGTCGAGGACGCGCTGGTACATCTTCGCCGCCTCGTCGTAGCGCTGCAGGTTGAACAGCAGCTCCGCGTCGAAGTAGCTGAGCTCGCCGTCGCTCCGGTCGGGATATTTCGCCAGGTACTTCTGGTACAGCGCGTGCGCCTCTTCGTACTTCTTCTCGCTCTTCTCCTTGTACGCCTGCTTTTGCAGCGCCGCGGCCGCTTCGCCCCAGCGACGTGCCTCGTCGCTCGGCCACTTGGGCTCCTCGGCGTGGGCGATCCCGAAACCCAGAACCAACGCGGCAACGAGGGCGGTTCGCATCTTCCTGCCTCCTACCCTGCTTACTCCGCCGCTCGGGCGAAAAAGTTCCGCCGCTAGACAGAATGGTTGGTCCCGCGGTCACGCAGGCGTGGGTTACACCCGTCAGCTGTGACGCAAACCGGCGCAGAGCCACAAGCGAGAGGCGGGACCAACCATGGAAAAACTACGATTCGTCGGGCTGGATGTCCACAAGGAGAGCATCGCCATCGCCGTCGCCGAGGGACGCGGCGGTGAGCCGGCGTCGCTGAGCACAATCCCGAACGACACACGCGTGCTGCTCAAGCAGCTACGAAAGCTCGGCCGCGTGAAGTGCTGCTACGAGGCCGGACCGACGGGATTCGGGCTGCAGCGTGAGCTGACCGCGAACGGCATCGAGTGCGTCGTGGTCGCGCCGTCGCTGGTGCCGCAGCACGCGAGCGACCGTGTGAAGACGGATCGGCGAGACGCGATCAAGCTGGCGCGATTTCTTCGGTCGGGTGACCTGACCGTGGTCCACGTTCCCGAGCCAGCGACGGAGGCGATGCGTGATCTCGAACGTGCGCGTGATGCCGCCAAGCGCGCCGAGCGCGTCGCGCGACACCAGATGGGCAAGTTTCTCTTGCGGCACGGTCGACGCTACCCGGGCAAGACGCCGTGGACGCGGATACACCTCAACTGGATCCGTATGCAGCACTTCGAGCATGAGGCGCAAAACCGCGTGCTCGTCGATCACCTCAAAGCAGTCGAGGACACGACAGCACGCGTCGCGTCGCTGACGAAATCGATCGAGGAGCTCGTCGACGAGTGGTCTCTGGCGCCGCTCGTCAGGGCGCTGCAGGCGCTGCGCGGCATCCGCCTCGTCAGCGCCGTCGTGATCGCGGCCGAGCTCGGCGAGCTGAAGCGCTTCGCGAAACCGACGCAGCTGATGGGCTTCGTCGGCCTGGTACCTTCGGAGTACTCGAGCGGCGAGTCGAAACGACGAGGCCGCATCACCAAGACCGGTAATGGACACGTTCGCCGCATCCTCGTCGAGGCGGCATGGGCTTATCGCTTTCGACCATCGGTGAGTGAGCAAATCCGGCAGCGAAGCAAGGGCGTGTCACCAGAGGTCAAACAGATCGCCTGGAAGGCGCAGCAGCGACTGTGCAGCCGCTATCGCAAGCTGACGGCGCGGGGCAAAAACAAGCAGCGCACCGTCACCGTCACCGCCATCGCTCGCGAGCTGGCGGGCTTCGTGTGGTCGATTGGCCAGCAGGAGGTGCTGACGGCGTAGTCGAACGCCGCTCCGACGGTGAACACGACGAGCGACGGAGAGACCGGCCTAAAGGGGAATCCTCGCACGTACTATGGGAACGGCCCGCGAGGGCTGGACGCCCGCCGCTAGAGAGAGGCAGCCCCCGACGGATCCAGGTCATGCGGTAACCAACCCGCGAATATCAGTCTGATCCGCCGTCGCTACCTACTCGAAGTCGCCCGTCGTGCTGACCGTCGGAAAGATCAACGATTGACGGGACCAACCATATCAGTACGAGTAGCGGCGGATCGAGACGTTCATGATGAGGCCCAGGCACACCATCACCGTCAGGAGCGAAGAGCCGCCGTAGCTGATGAGCGGCAGCGTCACGCCGACCACGGGCAGGATCCCCGCCACCATGCCGATGTTGAAGAAGACGTGCCAGAACAAGAGCGCCGCGCAGCCGACGCACAGGGTCTCGGCGAAGCGATCGCGCGCCTCGGCGGCCAGGTTCAGCGCCCACAAGATCAGGAACAGATAGCAGCCGAGCAGGACCGCGCAGCCGAGGAAGCCCCACTCCTCGGCCCACACCGCGAACGGGAAGTCGGTCCAGTGCTCGGGCAGGAACTGGAGCTGATTCTGGGTGCCGTGCAGCAAGCCCTTGCCCGTCCACTTGCCCGATCCGACCGCGAAGATGGCCTGCCGCGCGTGCCAGCCTGCGCCCGACGGATCGAGCGACGGATCGATGAACGTCAACAGACGCTTCTTCTGGTAGTCGTGCAGCTTGAACAAGAAGAACACGGTGCCGACGAGAAATTCGGCGCCGAGGGTCAACAGCTTCACGTGCAGCTGCAGCGCCACCACCATCAAGATCGTGGTGGCGATGAGATACAGGATGAGCGCGGTGCCGAGATCGGGCTGCTTCATGATGAGCAGCATCGGCAGGCCCATCAGCGCCAGCGCGGACATGAGGTAGCGCCATGGCCGCAGCGCCAGATCCATCGGATCGCCGGCGAACAGCTTGGCCAGTGCGATGATCACCGCGATCTTCGCCAGCTCCGACGGCTGAATGCCGAACGGCCCGAAGCCGAGCCAGCGCGACGATCCCTTGACCGTCTTGCCGCCGATCAAGACCGCGATCAGAAGGACCAGTCCGACGCCGTAGATGGCGTAGGCCAGGCGCTCGAACAGCCGATAGTCGCTGGCCGCGGTCACCATGAAGATGACGCCACCGACGGCAAACCACATCAGCTGATTCTGGTACAGCCCCTTGGGCGCCACCCGCGTGGCCGAGTAGAGGTTCACCAGCCCGATGGCGGCGATGGCGACGATGGCCCCGAACAGGGGCCAATCGAACTTGGTGCGCAGCTTGCGAAACGCGGTGACCGCCATCTCGGGCCTAGGGCAACCGGCGCGCCTGCCGCGTCTTTTGCGGCTCTTCGTGCGCCTTGCCGAAGTAGCCCTGGTAGATCTCCATCGCCGTCGGCGTCGACACCTTGGCGCCGAAGCCGCCGTGCTCGATGAGCACGACGACCGCGATCTCCGGCTTCTGATAGGGGGCGAAGCTGGCGAACCACGAGTGGCTGTTGTTCTCGTCGCCCTCGGCGCCCTCCTTGTGGTTCTTGCCGGTCTGCGCCGTGCCGGTCTTGCCCGCGACCTCGAGGCCGGGCACGCGCGCCGCGTAGCTGGTGCCCTTGGGATGATTGACCGCGTCGTAGAGCGCCGCGCGCACCTTCTGCAGCGTGTCGGCCGAGGCGGCGATCTGGCGGCGCAGGCGGGGCGCGAACTCCTGCACCGTCTGCCCGTCGGCGGTCTCCACCTGCTCGACGATCTGCGGCACGAACAGCTTGCCGCCGTTGGCGATCGCCGCGTAGGCCATCGCCACCTGCAGCACCGTCGCCTTGGTGTCGCCCTGCCCGATCGCGGTGTTGAGCGAGGAAGCCCTTCTGGAACCCGCCGGGCAGCCGCTTGTAGTAGGCCATCGACGGCACCAGCCCGGGGACCTCGCCGTTGAGCCCGAGCCCGGTCGGCTCGCCGAAGCCGAGGTCCTCGGCCACGCGCGCCATGCGATCGAGCCCCAGCGTCTCGCCGAGCTGGTAGAAGTAGACGTCGCACGACTGGGCGAGCGCCATGCGCAGGTTGATCTTTCCGTGCGTCTCGGCGCAGTGGAACATGCGCTTGCCGAAGCGCATGCCGCCGTGGCAGGTCACGATCGCCTCCGGATCGACCAAATGATCCTCGAGCGCGGCGATGGTCGGGCACGACCTTGAAGGTCGAGCCCGGGGAAGTAGTTCTCCCGCAGCGCCTTGTCCATCATCGGGCGCAACGGATCGTCGTTGAGCGCGGTCGGCCTCGGCGCGCGTCAGCCGCCCGGTGAGCACGTTCGGATCGGGCTCGGGCCACGACGCCAGCGCCAGCACGCGGCCGGTGTCGACCTCCGACCACTGCGGCGGCGCCCGACTTGTGCTTGGCCAGCGCGGCCTCGACGGTCTTCTGCAGATCGAGATCGATCGACGTCACCAGGTCGTCGCCCGGCTCCGGCTCGGTGCGCTGCGGCCCGCCGAGCAGGCTGTCGAGCGCCTCCAGCTCGGCGCCGTCCTTGCGCTGCCCTTTGGCGTCGACGACGATGCGCTCGATCCCGTCCTTGCCGCGCAAGAACGACTCCCACTGCCGCTCGAGCCCGGCGCGCCCGACGTAGTCGCCGAGGTGATAGTTGAGCGAGTCGGCGCGCTGCCGCCGGTCGGCCAGCTCCTCCGGCGTGATCTGGTTCATGTAGCCGAGCACGTGCGCGGCCAGCGAGCCGTAGCGGATAGTTGCGGTGCGCCACCGCCTGCACGGCGATGCCCGGCAATTCGTTCTTCTCCGATTCCAACAATGCCAGTTGATCGCGCGTGATGTCCTCGAACGCGACGAACTGGCGGAAGCGGTCGCAGCCCCCGCTTCGCGGTGACCTTGACCTCGAGCGCGGTCGCCTGGTCGTCGGAGAGCGAGAGATACTTGCGCAGCTTGGTGAACGCGTCGGTGTTGAAGAATCGCGGGGTGATGTAGACGTTGTAGGCGGGTCGATTGTCGACGAGCACGCGCCCCTTGCGATCGCGGATCTGCCCCCGCGTCGCCGGCAGCTCGAGCTCCTTGACGAAGTTGTCGGCGCTCTTGCGCATGTAGTGCTCGCCGTCGATGACCTGGAGCTGATACAGGCGCCCGACCAGCAGCAGGAACGCGCCGGCGACCACCACCTGCGCCCAGGCGAAGCGGCGCGGCGGCGCGTGCGTGCCCTTGGCGCGCGGCGTGAGGCGCGAGCGCTCGGTCACGACATCCTCAGGCGCGCCGGATCGGGCGCCAGCCGCCGGTCGAGGCGCCCAAGCCAGTGGAACGCCAGCGGCGCCACCAGCGCGGTCGTCACCGCCGTGGTGGGCACCAGGCGCAGCGCCGTCGCCGCGTCACCGCCGTAGAGCGAGGACGAGATGGCGAGCGCGAACAGGCCGTGCGCCAGCGCCGCCACCAGCGCGATGACCACCGTGTGCCACGGCGTAGCCACGTCGAGCCGCGAGGAGGCGGCGCGCGGCCAGCACCATCGCCACGCCCAGCGTCAGCGACTCGAGCCCCTTGGGCGAGCCGGCGAACAGATCGGCCAGATAGCCGATGACCAGCGCGACGCCGACGTGTCCCGGCGCGGTGCCGCCGCCGCCGAGCCCGAGGTAGAGGACGACCAGAAGCGCCACCTCCGGTGTCGGCACGCGCCACGGCGACAGCGCTTGCAGCGACGAGGTGACGATGAGCCCGACCCACACGGTCAGGATCATCACGATCGCGCGCTGCGCGCTCACCGCTGCCTCCGCCCGCTCATTTCAGCGGCTCCGGCGACGGGCCGGCCGGCTGCTGCTCGCGCGGCACGACGATGAGCACGTCGCGCAGCTTGCCGAAGTCGACCACCGGCTGCACCTCGGCCTCCTGGTACAAGCCGAAGCCGTGCCGATCGACCTTGACGATCTTGCCCACCGGCAGGTCGCGCGGGAAGAAGGCGCCGAGGCCGCTCGTCACCACCAGGTCGCCCTCGGCGGCTTCGTCCTTGCGCTCGAGATACTCGATGCGCGTGCGGTAGCGATCGCTGCCGGCGATCCCCTTGACGACGCCGCGCCCTCCGGTGCGCGCGACCACGACGTCGATCGAGGACTTCGGATCGGCGGCGAGCAGCACGTCGCACCAGCCGCCGAAGACGCGCTGCACCCGCCCGACCACGCCAGCCGAGGCGATCACCGCCATCCCCGGCTTGACCTCCTCGCCGCCGCGATCGAGCGTCACGCGCACGACGCGGAAGAAGGCCGAGGTCTCGACGGCGACGACGCGCGCCGAGAGTGTGTCGAACTGCAACGAGGCGCGCAGCGCCAGCAGCTTCTCCAGGTCGCCGGCGCGCGCAGCGGCGTTGTTGGCCGCGACCAGCTCGGCGCGCAGCTTCGCGTTCTCGTCGGAGAGCCGGGCGTTGTCTGCCTTCGAGTGCACCAATGCGATATAGCGGGTCCAGGTGTTGCCGACGGCGCGCACCGCTCCGGTCACGGCCGCTTGCAGCGGCGCCGAGACGCGCAGGATGGCGCGATCGACGACGTTGAGGTGGTCCGTGGCAGCGAGGTTGGCGCGCAGGAACAGAACGGGAACCGCCAGCAGCGTCGCGACGATGACGAGCTCTCGTGCTCTGCGCGTCAGCGTCACCGACGCCACCTCCTGTTCTTGACCAGCATCCTCGTCGGCACAGCCTCGGAGGAGGTGCCTCGCTTCGCTCGCGGCTCGGCTAGTGGATCGTGACTTCCTTGAGCAGCTTCAGCTCGTCGAGCGCCTTGCCGGTGCCGAGCACGACCGCGCAGCTGCGGGTTCTCGCGACACCATGACCGGCAGGCCGGTCTCCTCGCGCAGCAGCACGTCGAGGTTGCGCAGCTGCGAGCCGCCGCCGGTCAGCACGATGCCGCGGTCGACGATGTCGGCCGACAGCTCGGGCGGCGTGCGCTCGAGCACCGACGCGCACCGCCTCGACGATCGCGTTGACCGGCTCGGCCAGCGCCTCGCGGATCTCGTCGGTGTTGATGATCGAGCGTCTTGGGCACGCCGGCGACCAGGTCGCGGCCCTTGACCTCGATGGTCAGGACCTCGTCGAGCGGGTAGGCGGTGCCGATCTGCTTCTTGATCTCCTCGGCGGTGCGCTCGCCGATGAGCAGGTTGTACTTGCGCTTGATGTAGCTGGACGATCGCCTCGTCCATCTTGTCGCCGCCGACGCGGATCGACTTCGACATGACGATGCCGGCGAGCGAGATGACCGCGACCTCGGTGGTGCCGCCGCCGATGTCGACGATCATGTTGCCGGACGGCTCGGTGATCGGCAGGCCCGGCGCCGATCGCCGCCGCCATCGGCTCCTCGATCAGGTAGACCTCGCGCGCGCCGGCGGCGAGCGCCGAGTCGCGCACCGCGCGCTTCTCGACCTCGGTGATGCCCGACGGGACGCAGATGATGATGCGCGGCTGCACCAGCGTGCGGCGGTTGTGCGCGCGCGTGATGAAGTAGCGCAGCATCGCCTCGGTGACCTCGAAGTCGGCGATGACGCCGTCCTTCATCGGGCGGATGGCGACGATGTTGCCCGGCGTGCGGCCGAGCATCTCCTTCGCCTCCTTGCCGACGGCGAGGACCTTCTTCGCGCCGTTGCCGGCGCGCTGCACCGCGACCACCGACGGCTCGTTCGAGACGATGCCCTTGCCCTTGACGAAGGTCAGCGTCGTCGCCGTGCCGAGATCGATGGCGAGATCGTTCGAGAACAGCCCGTAGACCCAGTCGAACAGCATGAATGCTCCCCATCTATCTCATCGCGTACGCTCACCAAATGGTGCGATCGCACGCGTTGCTCTTTGCATTGTGAGTTACCACGCCCAAGGGGTGGGTTCAAGAATTACGTCGCTCGCAAGCTAGCTTACGCTGCGTCCGTCACCGCGCGAAGTCACCAGTCGGTGACCGCGTAGCGCACGGCGCCGCGGCCCACGGTCCAGGCGAGCAGCAACGAGCTCGCACCCGGCGACACGATGGTCGTCCGCGAGGTCGCGTCGCGGATCCGCAGGAAGCCTCCGGTGGCGCGCATCGCCGTGGCGTCCAAGATCGCGAAGACTGGATCATTCTCGACGGTCGCGCCCCACACGACATGGCTTCCCCAGACGGCCGCGATCCACGATTGGCCGCCGTCCCCAAGGGTGGTGGCAGGCAGCGGCCGGCGCGTGCGCAATGTGAGGTCGTCTCCCACCTCGACCAGGGCGCGCTCGGCTCCAGTGACGACTTCGAGCCGCGTCAGCGCGTCGTCGCGTCCGGCCCAGCCGACCAGCCCGCCCAGCGAAAGCCAGGCGCTGCCGTCGAGCGAGATGGTGTCGCTGGTCGGCAGCGTGCCGGAGGCGATGGGCATGCGGAAGACGCGGGCGTCGCGCACCTGATGGCCCGGCGCCGGCGCGGTCGCGCCACTGCCGTCGACGAGGAGCGATCCGGAGACGATGAAGCCGCGCGCGTCGCCCCACGCCGCCGGCGCGGCAGCGACGGGGCCGAGCGCGATCTCGTCGACGCCGCTGCGGCCGACCAGCGCCAGCGTCGCGGTGAGCGGGCGCGGATCGCCAGCGGCGATCTGCCCGCCGCGCGCGATTGCGAACAGCACGTGCGTGCCGTCGCCGGCCAGGCCGGGCACGGCATCGCCGTCGATGGCGGCGTGAACCACGGTGTCGCCGCCGTCGCTGCCGAGGAAGTGGACACGCACCTCGCCGCCGGAGGCGACGGCGACCACGAAGCCGTCGGCTGCGGCGGCGGCACCGACGAGCGTGCCGCCGTCGACCAGGCGATCGTCGCGCGTGCCGTCGTCGCCGACCAGGCGGGCGTGCACGGCGCCGCCGTCGCACCAGGGCAACAGCCACCCGCCCGCGCCCCGCGCCACCGGCAGCGGCCACGCGCCGTCGAGCTGACCGGGCAGCGTCTCGACGGCGAGCGCGGCTTCGGGCTGCGCCAGCGGATCGTCGCTCGGCGTCACCGGCGCGGCGCCCGGCCCCGCTTTGCCGCAGCCGGCGACGATCGCGACCATCGCAACCCACGCGCGCACGCGCCTTGTCCCAGCAAGCGGCGGGCCGGGCGAAGGCCCGCGGTCCGTCCGAAAATTTGCTCGCTCCGCGGAACGGGTTTACCGCTGAAGAATGGAAACGCTTGTCCGCTGCGGCGGCTGTGGTGAACCACCCGTCGACGCGCCGCTGCGACGCGGCCGCTGCGACCGATGCTACCAGGCGTGGTGCAAGGCGCGCCCCGTCGGCATGGGGGCCACCTGCGCCGCGTGCGAGGACCGCCGCCTCGAGCACCTGCGCTACTTCGAGCTCGGCGTGCGCGGCAACGCGCCCGGCGGCCGTTGGATCGTCCTGTGCCACAACTGCGTCGGCGCCGCCGAGAAGATGGAGCCGGCCCCGCGCAGCCTCGACGGCCTGAAGATGCGGCTGGCACGCGAGCGGCGCTGGGGCGATCGCCGCGCCGAGGCGGTCGGGCGCGCCAGCACGCGCGACTCGAAGTTCGAGCGCCGCGATGGCGAGCGGCGGCGCGCCGAGCATCCGATGTACCTCGATGAGGTGGTGGTCGAGATGGAAGCCGAGTTCGAAGAGATCACCGACGACCAGATCGAGTCGACCGAAGAGGTCACCGGCATCCACTTCAAGGTAGCGCTTCCGGAATAAGCTCGTCGCGCACACCGAATCGCTCGCACAACAGGCGCCGGCCGCGCGGGCGATCGTAATGATAGATGCGCTGCAGCGGGTCGTACGCCTCGTCGGGGGCGACGACGCAGGCCAGCCGCCGCGCCAGCGGGTCGGTGGGGATGCGGCATGGCGCCGCGCAGCCGTCGCACAGGCGGGCAGCGACGGCGCCGTCGGGCAGCTCCTCGGGCGTGAAGATCGCGGCGCGCAGCCCGAACCACGGACCGAAGCGCTCGCCCACGAGGACGGGGAGCTCGCTCGGGCGGCCGAGGCCGGCGAGCTGAGCCATCTTGACGAAGTCGAGCACCAGCGGCGCGTTGAACGTCGGGAAGACGACGCGAGCCCCCCCAAGCGGGAGGCGCGCGAACAGCGCCGCGCTGAACGCGTCGAGCGGATGCGCCTGCCGCGCCAGGCGAATCCGCGGATCGGCGGCGACGTAGTCGACGAAGGCGTCCCAGTGGGCCCGCCCGCCGCTGGCGACGACGATCACCGAGCGCGTCGGCGGATGCACCACGTCGCAGCGAAAGGGCGGCGGCGCGGCGGCGTCGAAGCGCGCGCGCGCGATCACGCCAAAGCCGTTGTATCCATAGGGGGCGAGCGCTTCGGCGAGCTGCAAGTCCAATCGCATGTCGCCAGGATGATAGCCCTTTCGCAGGGGCAATCCTTGCGCTAGGGTACGCGCCACGAGTGAGCGAACGTAGGCGCGGATTTTCGCGCCCTGGAGGCGAGTGCAGCAAGCCGACCTGGCGCGCCGCACCGCAGTGAGGGAACGGAGCAAAAATGTTGCAGGCCATGCGGCGCAATTCGCGCCACGCGATCATCTATGTCTTGTTCGGCATCCTCATCGCCGCCTTCGTCATCAGCTTCGGCCCCGGCTCGCGCGGCTTCGGCTACTCCGGCGTCTCGTCGGCGTACGCGGCCAAGGTCGCCGGCTCGACGGTGTCGGAGCAGGACTTCCACTTCGCCTACGTCGCGCTCGGCGGCACGCAGTATCCGCCCCAGGTCGCGCGCGAGCGCCGGCTCAAAGAGTTCGTCATGGATCGGCTCATCGAGCGCGAGCTGTTCGCCGAGGAGGCGGAGCGCCTCGGCTACAACGTCTCGAACAAGGAGGCCGAGGATCAGATCTACGCGGGCAAGATGATCGTCATGGGCGTCCCCCGCCGCGTCGACAGCTACGTCTACAAGGACGGCAAGTTCGACTACGACCGCTTCAAGATGGTGTCGCAGAACCAGCTCGGCGTGACGGTGCAGCACTTCATCGAGATCCAGAAGCGCGAGATGCTGGCCGACAAGGTGCGCGAGGCGATGCGCGTCTCGTCCAAGGTCGCGCCGAGCGACGTCAAGCAGGAGTTCGAGTCGCGCGGGCTGCAGGTGAACCTCGAGTACGGGCGCTTTCCCGAGCGGCGCTACGAGGACGAGATCGGCGATCCGACGCCGGCCGAGCTCGACGCCTACGTCAAGGCGCACGCGGCGGAGCTGAAGAAGCAGTACGACGAGCGCGCCTTTCTCTACAAGAACCTGCCCAAGCAGGCGCGGCTGCGCCACATCGTCGTCGACGCGCCCAAGCAGATCCCGCAGGACCAGGCGGAGGCGGCGCGCACCAGGATCAACAACGCGCTGGCCAAGATCAAGGCGGGCACGCCGTTCGCCACCGTCGCCAAGGAGGTCTCCACCGACGAGCGCACCAAGGATCGCGGCGGCGAGATGGGCTGGCGCAAGACCGGGTTCACCGGCTTCGGCGACGCCATCGAGAAGAAGATCTTCGCGGCCAAGGTCGGCGACCTGGTCGGCCCCGATCGCACCGAGCGCGGCTTCGAGCTGGTGCAGGTCGAGGGTTTCCGCGAGGGCGACGTCCCGCTCGCGGAGGCGGAGAAGGAGATGGCCACCGACGAGGTGCGCAAGGAGAAGGCCAAGGCGATGGCCAAGGCCGCGGCGCAAGCGGTCATCGATCGCGTGAAGAAGGGCGAGAAGCTGGAGACAATCCTGCCCAAGGAAGAGAACGATCCCAGCGAGACGGCCGAGGAGCGCCAGGTCAAGGCGCTCCTGCGCAAGCCGTCGGAGCCGGTGCACCTGCAGGAGACCGGGCTGTTCTCGCGCCGGGGCGACATGGTGCAGGACATCGGCATCTCGAAGGAGCTGGCCAAGCGCGCCTTCGAGCTCAAGAGCGGCGAGGTGGCCGGACCGTTCGACGCCGGCTCGGCGTGGGTGGTGGTGCGGGTCAAGGAGCACCACGATCCCGACATGGCGGACTTCGAGAAGCGCAAGAGCGACATCATCCGCGAGTACGAGCGGACCAAGTGGGCGGAGCTCGTCGACACCTGGTCGAAGCAGAAGTGTGCCGAGGTGCGCGACGACGGTCGCATCAAGATCAACGGCGAAGTCCTCGAGTACGAAGTCGGCGGCAAATCCACCGTCCCCTATCAGCCGTGCAGTCAGAAGGGCCCTTACTAGCGCACTGGCGGACTGCGGACGGCTGCGTATGGGCCTCCCCGTTTTCCGATTGATCTGGTATAGTAAGGACTCCCCCATTCTTCGTGGAGGGGTTGCGCCCTGTCCAAGCAATCCGATAGCGACAGAATCGAGCTCAAACCGGCGGGAGATCCGGCGCAGTCATCGGGGGGTGCGCCGCTTCCGGAGCCGCCGCGGGGAGCCGTTTCGCGCGTCGACACGCTGCCGGAGGCGCTGGTCAAGCTGCTCCAGTCACGGCCGCTGTTCGTCGGCGACGTCATCGCCGGTCGCTACAAGCTGCTGGAGACGCTCGGCGACGGCGCCATGGGTCAGGTGTTCGTGGCCGAGAACCTGGCGATCGGCCAGAAGGTCGCGCTCAAGGTGCTCAAGCAGGAGCTGTTGGCCGACGCCACCTTCCGCATGCGCTTTCAGCAGGAGGCCGAAGCGATCGCCGCGGTCGAGCATCGCAACGTCGCGCGCTTCCTCGACCTGGTCGTCGGCGATCCGACCTTCATCGTCATGGAGTACGTGCGCGGGCCGACGCTGGCGCAGGTCATCCGCGACAAGAAGCGGCTGCCGGCGATCGACGCCATGTACATCGCCGAGCGGCTCTGCTGGGCGCTCGAGGCGGCGCATCAGCGCGGCGTCGTGCATCGCGACATCAAGCCGTCGAACGTCATCCTCTGCCCCGACACCGAGAACGAGATTGAGCCCAAGCTGATCGACTTCGGCCTGGCCAAGGTGGCGGCGGTCTCATCGGAGAAGGGGCTGACGCGCACCGGGCAGATCGTCGGCACGCCCGATTACATGTCGCCCGAGCAGATCGCGAACAAAGAAGTCGACGCACGCTCGGACGTCTACTCGCTCGGCTGCCTGGTGTTCGAGATGTGCGTCGGGCGGCCGCCGTTCACCGGCGGCGACGACGTGCAGGTGCTCTATCAGCAGCTGCAGGTCAAGCCCGATCGCGTCGAGGACCACGTGCCCGACGCGCCGCCGGAGATCGACAAGCTGCTCGGCAAGGCGCTGGCCAAGGATCCCAACGCGCGCTTTCAGTCGATGCGCGAGATGGCCGAGGCGATCGCGCGCGGGCGGCGCAAGGTCTACCGCAGCGTCACCGGTGAGGCGGTCGGCGATGGGCCGCGCCACTCGGGAACGCATCGGATGATGCAGCAGACCGGCTGGTCCACGCGCGTGAGCTGGCCCGCCGTCATCGCGCTCATCGCCATCGTCGGCGCCGGCGCTGCGCTTCGCCTTCTCGCGCATGAGCAAGGCGCCGGCGGCCAAGATCGAAGGCGGCGCCATCATCGTCGTGACGCGTCCGTCGGGCGCGCTGATCGAGATCGACGGCAAGACGTTCGCCGAGCCGTCGCCGACGATGGTGACCCGGCTCCCCGCCGGCGTGCACACGGTGAAGCTGAAGAAGGGCAACCTCGGCGTCGTCGAGCGACAGGTGACGCTCCAGTCGGGCGAGCACGCGGTCGTCAACGTGGTGCTGCCGCCGGCGAGCCACAAGGTCGAGGTGCGATCGGTGCCCGAGGGCGCGACCGTGTACCTCGACCAGCGGGTCGCTGTCGGCGAGACGCCGACGACGATCGAGGTCACCGACGACGAGTTCCACGAGCTGCGCGTCGAGAAGACCGGCTACGAGGTGGCGACGCGCGCGCTCACGCCCGACGATCACGATCCGATCTTGTCGCTGGCGCTGGCGCCCGAGCGGCAGCCGCGCGGCACGCTGCTCGTCGACGCCAACACCGCCGCCGAGGTGTTCATCGACGGCATCGACACCGGCTACACCACGCCGACGCTCGGCATCCACGAGCCGCTGGGCGAGCACGTCGTCGAGGTCCGCGACGGCGCCGGGCACAAGGCGTCGTCGAAGGTGACGCTGACGCAAGGGCAGACGATTCGCCTGCTGCTGTCGCCCGGCGGTGGACGGTGAGCCGCCGACATAGCTTCTGGTCGGCGAGCTGCTTGTTGTCGACGCTGCTGGCCGCCGCTGTCGCGCACGCGGAACCCATCACGCTGCGGATGGCGGCGATCGCCCCCGAGGGCACCGAGTGGGCGCGCGCGCTCAAGGCGTTCGCGCGCGACGTCGACAGCCAATCCAACGGCGAGCTGCGCATGAAGTGGTACCTCGGCGGCATCGCCGGCGACGAGCTGACCGCGCTCGAGCGCGTCAAGCACGGGCAGCTCGACGGCGAGGCGGGCGCGATCTTCTGCCAACGGCTGGCCCCGTCGCTGCGAGTGGCGCGCCTGCCGGCGATGTATCGGTCGCACGAAGAGTTCGAGCTACGTCATGGGCCGCCTCAAGCCGGTCGCTGGACGAGGAGTTCCGCAAGTCCGGCTTCGCCAACCTCGGCGAGTCGGTGTTCGGCTCCGACGTCCTATTCTCGCGCAAGCCGATCCGCACCTTCGCCGAGCTCAAGGCGACGCGGCTGTGGGTGTGGAACCTCGATCCGATGTGGCGCCAGACCGCAGACGAGATGGGCTTCAGCACGATCGTGAGCACGATCGAGGAGCACTCGCCGGCGTGGCGGCGCCATCAGTACGACGCGTTCTTCACGGTGCCGGCGGCGGCGCTCGCCTATCAGTGGTCGACGGAGGTGGGCTACCTGGTCGACCTGCCGGCGACGGTGCTGCCGGCCTGCCTGGTGGTATCGAACAGCGCGATGGACCCGCTGCCGCTGGAGCTGCGCCAGGTGCTGGTGACGTCGGCGGCGAAGTTCATGAACCGCTTCAACGAGATCTCGGCCCACCTCAACGAGGCGCTGATGGGCGGGCTCTTCGAGCGGCAGGGGCTCGTCAAGACGCCGCTGTCGCCGCAAATGCGCGCGCAGTTCGAAGCCGCCGCCAAGGCCGCGCGCGACAAGCTGGGCGCGGCGCTGATCGCTCCCGCTCTGCTCACCAAGGTCGAGGAGCTCCTGGTGGAGTATCGCGCGGGGCGCCGCCCGGAGGCCGCCACGCGATGAGCTCGCGCCCGGTAGGAGACGCGGCGCCGAGCGTGCGCCGGGGGTCTCGCGCGTGTCTGCTCTCGACCTTGGTGCTGGCGACTGCCGCTCATGCGGACCCGGTGACGCTGCGGTTGGCGACCGTGGCCCCCGACGGCACTGCCTGGGCGCGCGAGCTCAAGGCGTTCGGCCGGGAAATCGCCGCGTCGACGCACGACAACGTGCGGGTCAAGTGGTACTTCTCCGGCATCGCCGGCGACGAGCTGCAATCGAACACGCGCGTGCAGCGCGATCAGCTCGACGGCATCCTCTCGGGCGGCATGCTCTGCCAGCGGCTGGCGCCGTCGATGCGCGCCGCCGGCATGGTCGCCGAGTTCCGCAACCGCAATGAGGCGCACTACATCATGGGACGCCTCAAGCCGACGATCGACGCCGAGTTCGCCAAGGCCGGCTACGTCGACGTCGCCACCGCGGGCATGGGCTTCTCGGTAGTCTTCTCGCGCCAGCCGGTGCGCTCGATGAGCGACCTGAAGAAGCTCCGCCCCTGGCTGTGGAGCCTCGACGACGTGCTCAACACCGAGCTCAGGACGATGGGGCTCAACGTGGTGCCGCTGCCCGTCGAGGGGTCGGCGCGCGCCTTCGACGACGGCAAGGTCGACAGCTTCGTCGGGCTGCCGTCGGCGGCGCTGGCGTTCCAGTGGTCGACGCAGGCGCGCTACGTGATCGACCTGCGCGTGGGCTATCTGACCGGCTGCATGCTGCTGTCGCGCCGCGCGTTCGACGCGCTGTCGCACGACGATCAGCAGCTGGTCCAGAGCGCCGCCGCCAAGCTGCAAGTGCGCATCCAGGAGACGACGCGGCGCATGGACGAGGAGCTGCTGAGCGGGCTGTTCGCCCGGCAAGGGCTGCAAGCGCTGCCGGTGGCGCCCTCGCTGCAGTCGGAGTTCGACGGTGCGGCGCGCGTCGCGGAGAAGCAGGTGGAGAAGCTGGTGCCTGCCGAGACGCTCGAGCGCGTCCTTTTGTGGCTCACCGAATATCGGAGCACGCACCGGAACGAAAAGCGCTGAGCCGATGCCGGTGATGCGACCGCTCGCCACCCTGCTCCTCGTCCTCGTCCTCGTCCTCGGCGCCGCCGGCAGCGCGCGCGCCGAGCCGATCGTCTTGCGCTTCGGCACCGTCGCGCCGGACGGCACGGCATGGGCGCGCATCGCCAAGCAGACCGGCGTCGACCTGGCGACGGCGACGCGCGGGCAGGTGGTGAGCAAATGGTACTTCGGCGGCATCGCCGGCGACGAGGTGCAGATGCTCGCGCGCGTGCGCAAGGACCAGCTCGACGGCATCGTGTCCGCCGGCATGTTGTGCGAGCGGCTGTCGCCGTCGATGCGGGTGCTGCGCATGGTCGGCCTGTTCCAGACGCGCGACGAATCGGGCTACGTCGCCGGGCGCTTGAAGTCGCTCTTCGACGAGGACTTCCGCAAGCAGGGCTTCGTCAACCTCGGCGACGTCGGCATCGGGCCCGATCTCATCTTCTCGCGCCAGCCGATCCACAACATGGAGGAGCTGCGGCGCGCCCGGCTGTGGACCTGGGACCTCGACGAGGTCTTCGTCGCCACCTGGCCGATGCTCGGGCTGCACATCGTACCGCTGCCGATCGATCAAGCGTACCGCGCCTACGAGAGCCAGCGCATCGACGGCTTTTTGGCCGTGCCGACGGCGGCGCTCGGCTTCCAGTGGTCGACGGAGGCGCGGTACGTGGCCGACCTGCACGTCTCGTTCCTGCGTGCCTGCATCCTCATCTCGACGCGGGCGTTCGATCCGCTGCCGCTCGAGGCGCGCAACGCGCTGCTCGCGTCGAGCGCTCGAGGCATGCGTCTGCTCGAGGACAGAGGGCGCGAGCAGGACGAGCAGCTGCTCGGGGGGCTGTTCGCCAAGCAGGGCCTCAAGACGGTGCCCGCCTCCGAGACCTTCCGCGCCGACTTCTTCGCCCAGGCGCGCGCCGCACGGGATCAGATCGCTCAGGCGGGCAAGCTGGTTCGGCCCGATCTGTTGCAGCGGGTGCTCACGCTCCTGGCCGATTACCGCGCGGAGCATCGCGCCGTCGACGAAAAAGAAAAACGCTGAGGGTTCGTGGTAAATTGTTGCGCCTGTGCGCGCTTCGCTCGCCATCGTCGCTGCTGCCCTCGGATTCGCCGCTTCAGCCCACGCGCAGACGGTGATTCGCATGGCCACGGCGGTGCCCGAGGGCACCGCCTGGTGGCGCGAGATCCGCACCTTCCAGAACGAGGTCGACAAGGGCACCGACGGCAGGGTCCACGTCAAGATCTACTTCGGCGGCATCGCCGGCGACGAGCTGCAGGTCGGCCAGCGCATCCGCCGCGAGCAGCTCGACGGCGCCTTCTCCGGCGGCATGCTGTGCATGCGGGCGGCGCCGTCGATGCGCGTGATGCGCGTGCTCGGCCTGTTCCAGGGCCGCGGTGAGCTCAACTACGTGCTCGGCCGGCTCAAATCGACCATCGACGACGAGTTTCGCCGCTCCGGCTTCGTCAACCTCGGCCTCGTCGGCATCGGCCCCGAGTTGATCTTCTCGCGCAAGCCGCTGCGCACGCTCGCCGACGTCAAGGCGACCCGGCTGTGGACCTGGGGCAGCGACAACACGCTCGGCCCCGGCCTCGACGGTCTCGGCTTCGACACCGTGCGCGCCGATCTGCCGGAGGCTGGCCGTCTGTACGACGACGGCAAGATCGACGGCTTCATCGCCGCCCCGGCGGCGGCGCTCGCCTTTCAATGGTCGGCGCGCACCAAGTACCTCCTGCCGCTGCGGCTGGCCTCGCTCGATGCCTGCGTCATCATCGCCAACCGGGCGTTCGATCCGCTGCCGGAGGACTACAAGACGGTCATTCGCGACGCCGCCGCGCACGCGCTCAACCACTGCGAAGAGTTCGGCCGCGAGCAGGACGAACAGCTGCTCGGAGGCCTGTTCGCCAAGCAGGGGTTGACGACGCTGCCGCTGTTGGCCGGCACCAGCGCGCAGTTCTTCTCCGAGACACGCGCCCTGCGCGACAAGATGGCGGGCCGGCTGGTGCCCGAGGCGCTCCTCGGGCGCGTCCTGACGCTGCTCGCCGATTATCGCGCCGAGCATCGCGACATCGAGGGGCAATGATGGAGGCGCCACCGCTGCCCTTCTCGCTTCGCTTCGTCGACGGCAAGGGCGTGCTCGGCTTCGGCAGCGGCGAGACGCTGTTCGGCCTGGTGGGCGTGGACCGCCTCGAGCTGCGCGTGCCCAATTTGCGCTTCCCGTTCGACGCCTCGGGCGACGCGACGCGGTTTCAGAGCCGTCGCTGCGACTTCGACGCGGCCGAGCTGCGGGTCGAAGGTGCGCGGCTGCAGACCTGGCTCGACGGGCGCTCGCGCCTGGGCCGGCTGGGGATTTCGCAGCTGCGCGCCCAGCTCGTCGCCGGGCGCATCGAGCTGTCGGCGCGGGTGCGCATCGGGGACAACCAGGCGGCGGTGACGGCGCGGGTGACGCTGGAGCCGGGGGGCGGGCAGCGCCTCGTCGCCCGCCTGGGCGACGTGCGGCTCTACGGCTTTTTGCCGGCGCCGGCGCCGCTCATCGGGCTCGGCATCGCGGTCGGGCTCGGCGCCGAGCCGGACGCCAGGAGTCACGCGCTGGCGCTGCGCGGCACCGGCGAGATCTCGTTCAACCCGCTCGAGCTGCTGTTGTGGCGCGCGCTGCCGCCCGCCGGCTGGCGGCTGCCACGCTATCGCCACGCGGTGCTGGCCGAGGCGCGCGTCGACGAGGGCGCCATCGTCTTGCGCTACGGCGTCGACGCGCAGGCGGTAGCGCCGCCGCCACGCGAGCCGGACGACGAGGCGCGCGCCGCCGAGGCGCTGTTGGCGCGCGGCGACCTCTCCGGCGCGGCCGAGGCCTATGCGGCGCTGGCGCGCGAGAGCGGCGACCTCGACGCGGCCGAGCGCCAGCTCGCGGTGCTGGCGGCGCTGCCCGCGCGCTGGTCCGAGGCGGAGACGATCGGCGCGCGGCTGGTCGCCGCGCATCCGGAGCGCCCGCAGCCGCTGTGCGCGCTGGCGGCGATCGAGTCCGAGCGGGGCCTGTGGGCGACCGCCGCGGCGCGCTACGTGAGGCTCGCCGAGCTGGCCGAAGCGTCCGGCGAGCGCGACGACGCACGGCTGGCGGCGCTGCGGGCGGGCGAGCTGCTCATGCGCGTCTCGCCACGCGAAGCGATCCCGTGGCTGGAGAAGACGCTGGCAGCGTCGCGCGACGACGTGGAGACGGCGACGCTCCTGTGCGACGCCTACGCCGCCGACGGGCGCTGGCAGGATCTGTTGCGCCTCGAGCGCTGGCGGCTGACGCAGACCGACGACCCGGCGCAGCAGGCCGAGGTGCGCGGGCGCATCGCGCGCGTTTGGCTGCTCCACCTCGGCGATCCGGTGCGCGCCCGGGACGAGCTCGAGCGGGTGCTGCGTGCGCGCGACTCCGATCGCGCCGACGACCCGATGCTGTGGGAGCTGTACGCGCGCGCGCTCGAAGCGACCGGCGACGCCAGCAAGGCGCGGGAGGCGCTCGGGCGCGCGGCGGCGGCGCTCGACGGCGCGGCGCGCGCGGAGCTCGAGCTGCGCGGCGCGGCGCTGGCCGAAGCGGCCGGCGATCGCGCAGGGGGCCTTGGCACACGCCCAGCGGGCACTGGCGGCGTCGCCGATGCACCCGACGGCGCTGCCGAAGCTGGCGTCGCTCCTGGCCGCGCTCGGCCGGCTCGACGAGGCCGTCGCCGCCTACCAGGACGCGATCGATCGCGCCGAGGAGGCGCACGACGACGGCGTGCGCGCCGGCCTGCTGGTGGCGCTGGCCAAGCTGGCGCGCGAGTCGCTGGGCGACCACCACGGCGCCCGCGCCTACGTCGAGCGGGCGCTAGCGCTGTCGCCTTCGCTGCAAGCGCTGGAGCTGGCGGCGGAGCTGGCCGAGGAGGACGGTCGGCTCGACGATCTCGAGCGCGCGCTCGGGCAGCTCGCAGAAGGCGGCGATCGCGCGGCACGCCTCAAGCACGCCGAGGTGCTGGCCGACCTCGATCGCTGGCAGGAGGCGGCCAACGCCGCCCAGCAGGTGGCCACGGCCTTCCCGGCGCGCGCCTATGCGCTGTTGGCGCGCGCCTATGCGGCGCTGGGACGGGCCGGGGAGCTGCGCGCGGCGCTGGAGCAGCTGGCCGGGGCGGGTGGCGAGCCGGCGGCGCGCATCCATCTCGCCGAGCTGCGTTCGAGCGACGGCGACCTGGACGGGGCGCGCGCGCTGCTCGACGAGGCGCTGCGCGGGGCGCTGCTCGAGCCCGACGACGAGCGGCGCGCCGTCGAGCTCTTGAGCGACGTGCTCATGCGCCAGGGCGACGACGCCGCCCTGGAGGTGGCCCTCGGCCGGCTGGCGGCGCTGCGCGACGACGATGCCGGACGCGCCCGCGCCCTGGCGGCGCAAGGCGCCTCCCGCGCCCGACTGGGGCGACTCGGCGACGCGCTCGAGAGCTATCGCGCGGCGCTGGCGGTGGCGCCCGCCGACGACGACGTGCAGGCGCGCGTCGGTCTGGGCGAGGCGGCGTTCGCCCTCAAACGCTGGGACGAGGCGCGCGCCGCGCTCGAGCCGCTCTACACGCGCGGGGTGGCGCCGCGGATCGAGCGCGCGCTACGCCTGGGCGAGATCGCCGAGCGGCAGGGGCGCCCCGACGAGGCGGTGCCGTTCTACGAGGCGGCACTCCAGGCCGGCGCACACGCCGCCGATGCCGTGCGCGCACACAACGCGCTCGTCGGCATCTTTCGCGCGCGCGGGGACGAGGCGCGCCAGGCCGAGGCCCTGCTGCGCGCCGCCGACGACCCGAGCACGCAGGAGCCGGAGACGGTGCGCGCCGGCCGCCTGGTTGCCGCCGCCGACGTGATGCGGAAGCGTGGCGGGCCGCGCGAGGAGGCGATCGCCTGCTACGAGCGCGCGCTCGGGCTCGATCCCTTGCAGATCGTGGCGCTGGACGCGCTCGAGGCGCTGGCGACCGAAGTGGGCGACATCGAGCGCGTGGCCCAGGTGCTCGGCCGCAAGGTGGCGGCGACGTCGAAGCGCCCGGCCGAGCAGCGCGCCATCCTCGGGCGGCTGGCGGCGCTGCAGGCGCACCTCGGCCGGCCCGACGCCGCCCGGGCCGCCTACGGGCGCGCGCTGGAGCTCGACGGCAGCTTCCGCCCGGCGCTGGCGTGGATGGCCTCGGACGCGCGCGCGCGCGGCTCCGCCGACGAGGAGTTGGCGCTGCTCGAGCGGCTGTGCGCGCTGCCGGCCAATCCGGTCGAGCCCGAGGCGATGGCGCCGACGCTGGCGCGGCTGGGCGAGCTGCACGCCGATGCCGGTCGCAGCGACGACGCCGAGCGGGCGGCCCGGCGCTCCCTGGCGCTGATGCCGCGCCACCCGACGGCGCTGGCGGTGCTCGACCGCGTCCTGTCGGCCCGGCCGCCCTCGCGCGAGCTGGGCGAGCTGTTGGCGGTGCGGGCGGAAGTCGAGACCGACTTCGACGTCATCGTCGAGCTGCTGTTCCGCCGCGCCGCGCTGCTCGAGGGGCTGGGCGAGGTCCACGCGGCGATGCAGGCGTACGAGCAGCTGATCGCGCTTCGACCCTCGTCGGCGGCGGCGTGGAACCGGCTGGCGGCGCTGCTGCGTGAGGCCGGCGAGTGGCCGCAGCTGGCGCAGCTCCTGACCCGCCTGGGCGAGCGCCACGCGGCCGACGGCCGGCGCGGCGAGGCGGAGGCGCTCTACGTCGAGATCGCGCACCTGGCGCACGATCGGCTGGGCGATTCCGAGCGCGCCCGCGCCGTGCTGCACAAAGCGCTGGAGGTGGAGCCGCGCAGCAAGGTGGCGCTGACCAGCCTGCTCGCCCTGGCCCGCGGCCGCGGCGACGCCGCCGAGGAGGATCAGCTGCTGGGCCGGCTCAGCGAGCTGGCTGATGATGGCGCCGGCCGGGCGCTGGCGGTGGCCGAGCAGGCGCGCGCCCGCCACGCCCGCGGCGATCTCGACGGCGCGCTGGCGCTCTTGCGCGAGCTGCCGCCGACCACTTCGCCCGACGCGGCGCTCAAGCTGCGCGTCGAGATCGACGAGGCGCGCGAGTCGCTCTCCGACGCGGCTGCGGCGCTCGAGGAGCTGCGCGCGCGCGCCGCCGCCTCGCGCGACGAAGCGAGCGAGCGTTGGGCGATTCGACGCCTGCTGCGCGTGGCCGCCGCGCAGCGCTCGGGCGCGTCGGAGGAGCTGGCGCGCCGGGCGCTGGAGCTCGATCCAAATGATCGCGAGGCGGCGACGCTGCTCTACGAGCTGGAGCGGGCGCGCGGCAACGCGACGGCGCAGCTGGCCGCGCTCGAGCGCCTGCTGCGCATCGCGCGGCGCACCTTCGAAGGTCCGGAGCGCGAAGCCGAGCTCGGCATCGAGAGCGCCGACGTGCTGGCGCGCGCTGGTGACGTCTCCGGCGCGCTGGCGCGACTGCGCGAGGTGCTGGAGGTCGCGCCCGAAGCGGGCGCTGCGCACCGCGCGTACGGCGCGCTCCTTCTCGCTGGTGGACAGGCCGCGGAGGCGGCGCGCTCGCTGGCACGGGCGGGCGAGCTCCAGGCGCTCGACGGCGCCGGCTGGGTCCTTCTCGGGGACGCCCAGGAAGCGGCCGGCGACCGCGAGCGCGCGGCGGCCGCCTACCAGCGCGCGGGCGCCGCGGCTCCGCCGCGCAAGCGCGCCGAAGTGGCCTTCCGCACCGGGCGCATCAGTGATGCCCGCGGGGCGGCGATCGAAGCGTTGGCGACCGAGCCGCGCGATCACGAGCTCTTGCGCTGGGCGACCCACGGCCTGTCGCCGGCGGCGACGCTGGCGGTAGCGGACGAGCTGGTACCGCGGCTCGGCGCCGTCGACGCCGCCTGGCTCTACGCGACGCTGGCGCCCGAGCTCGGCGAGGGCACCGACGAGGAGCGCATGGCGCTCGAGCGCGCCGCAGCGCTGTCGCCGACGGCGGACGTGCTGGTCGCACTCGGAGATCGGCTGCAGGGGGCGGCGGCGGCGGCGCGCTACGAGTCGGCGCTGGCGCTCGACTCGGGCTCGGTGGCAGCGGCGCTCGGGCTGGCCCGGCACGGCGATCCCTACGCCGCGGCGCGCGCGCTGCAGACGGCGTGGGACGCCAATGGCGACGAGCAGCAGCGTGCGCGATTGTCGGCCGCCCGCGCCCTGCTCTTGCGCGATCGACTCGGCGACAGCGAGGGCGCGCGGCAGGCGATCGAGCGGGCGCTCGCCGAGGCGGCGCCGTTCGCCGAGCTGGCGCCGCTGCGCGCCGAGCTGCTGCGCTCGCAGGCGGCGCTGGCGCGCGCGGCGGGCGAAGCGCGCGCCGCCGAAGCGGCGCTCGAGCGGCTGCGCGATGAAGGCGGCGCCGGCCCGGACGACCTGCGCCACCTGGCCGAGCTCTATGCCGAGCGCGGCGAGCACGAAGCGGTCGTCGCGCTGCTAGCGCCGCTGCCCGGCTCGTCAGAGACCTTGGAGCGAGCGCTGGAAGCGACCGGTCGCATCGACGAGCTGACGACCCGCCTCGGCGATCAGGCCGCGCGCAAGCCGGGATTGGAGGCGCGCGCGCTCTACCTGCGGGCCGCCCAGCTCGCCGCGGAGCGCCTCGCCGATCCGGCGCGCGCCGCGCTCCTGCTCGAACGCGCCCTGCCGCTCGGGCCCGCCGACGCCGAGGTGTGGGCGCGCCTGGGCCACCTGTACCTGGGCCCGCTCGCCGATCCCGATCGCGGCGCGCGTTGTCTGGCGCGCGCGTACGCCGCCGACCGCGATCGCTCCGAGCTGCTGGTGCCACTCGCCGACTTCCACTTCGACGCGGGCGAGGCGGCGCCCGCCTCCGACTACTACCGCGAGGCGCTGGCGCGCTTCGCCGTGCCCGCCGACGAAGCGGCGCGCGTGCACCTGCGCCTGGCGCAGATCGCGCACGCGGTCGGCGATTCCGGGGACGAGGAGCAGGCGCTGACGCAGGCCCTCGCCCTCGGCGCCGATCAGGCGTTGCCGCTGTTGGCCGAGCTGCACCGCGCGCGCGGCGACGGCGCCAAGCTGGCGGCGGTGCTGCTCAAGCAGGCGGAGCAGGCCACCGGTCTCGAGCGCGCCATGCTGCTGCGCGAGGCGGTGCCGCACCTCGGGGCCGACGAGGCCGCCCGGCTCGACGAGCAGATCCTCCTGCTCGATCCGAGCGACGAGGCGGCGCGCGATCGCATGCTGTCGCGCCTGCGCGCCAGTGGGGACGCGGCGGCGCTGCTCGAGCGCCTCGAGCGCGAGATCCCGCGCGCGTCTGCGGAGCGGCAGGCGATCTACGCGCGTGAGCTCGGTCGGCTGGCGCAGCGCCTGGGCGACGACGCGCGCGCCGAGGGGGCGTGGACGACGGCGCTGGCGACCCTGCCCTCGTTGGAGGCAGCGCGCGCGTTGTGGGAGCTCTACGGGCGGGGCGGCCGGCGCGCCGAAACGGCGGCGCTGTTCGAGGCGGCGCTCGAGGACCCACGCCTCGAGGTCGCCGAGCGCGGCGAGCTCTTGCGCCTGGCCGGCGAGGCCTATCTGGCGCCGGGAGCCGATCCGGGTCGGGCGTTGGCGTTCGTGGAGCGGGCGCGCGCGGCCGGGCAGCCGCTGCCGCTGGACCCCGCGGCCTTCCGTCAGCTCTTGCGCGCCGAGCGGCGCTTCCTCGACGTCGTCGTCGCGCTCGACGCGGCTGCGACCGAAGCGCGCGAACCCATCGAGCGGGAGAGGCTCGAGCTGGAGGCCGCCGAGACGCTCGAGCGCGACCTCGGCCACGCCGGTGACGCTGCGCGGCGCTACGCCACGCTCTTCGATCGGCAGCCCGAGCGGCGCGAGCTGGCCACACGCGCGCGCCTGGCCTACAGCGCCGCCAACGAGCCCATCTACGCCCTCGCCATCCTCGACCGCGAGCTCAAGCTGGTCGCCGATCCATCGAGCACGCCGCAGGCACAAGCCGAGCTCGCGCAGCTCAAGATCGTGCGCGGCGAGCTCCTCTTGCAAGCGGGCGCCGACGCCGAGGCGGAGGCGGAGTTCCTGCACGCGCTCATCACGACGCCGCGCATCGGCCGCGCGCACGCCGCGCTCGCCGACGTCTACAAGAAGCGCAACGACCTGGCCGGCGCGCTCGAGCACCTCATCGCCGCCGCCGACGCGCCCGATCTGGAGCCGATGCGCGCGGCCGCCTGCGCGGTCGACGCCGCCGACGTGCTCCTCGTCGAGGGTGACTCGGCGACCGCGGAGCGCCTGTACCAGCTGGCGGCGGCGCTCGATCCGGCCGATCGCCGCCCGGTCGACGCGCTGGCGCGGCTCGCCGGGGCGCGCGGCGATCACGAGCGTCACGCCGACCTGCTCGGCCGCGCCGCCGCGCTCACCGCCGATCGCCGCGAGCGCGCGCGGCTGGCGCTCCAACGGGCACGGCTGTTCCAGACGGAGCTCAAGCGCGACCTCGACGCCTACCGCGCGTTCAAGGAGGCGGTCGCCTGCGATCCCAATCTGCGGGAGGCGGCACGCGCCCTGCGCGAGATGGCCGAGACGCGCGGCGAGTGGGCGCTCGCCGCCGAGCAGCGCTATCGTGAGCTGGCGTTGACCACCGACGCCGTCGAGCGCGCGCGGCTGCACGTCGAGTTGGCCCAACTGCTCGAGAACAAGCTCCTCGACGGCGCCGCGGCGCTGCGCAACTTCGAGCAGGCGGCCGAGCTGGCGCTCGACGCCGGCGAGGCCCGGTCCGCCCAGAGGCCCGAGAGCTTCGTGGCGCCGTGGGGGGAGCTGGTGCGCCTCTACAGCGAGGCGCAGCGTTGGCGCGACGCGGCGCTCGCCGCCGAGCGCCTGGCGGCCACGCTGACCGGCGTCCCGGGCGCGCCCGATCAGCAGTCGGCCCGGGCCGAGGCTCTCCGGCGCGCCGGAGAGCTGCACGAGCGCGCCGGCGATCACGAGCGCGCCCGCCAGCGGCTCGCCGAGGCGGCTGCCATCGGCGGCGAAGCCGGGCGCAAGGCGGACGACAGCCTCTTGCGCCTGGCGGAGGACGATGGCGATCCCGTCGAGCTGCGCCGCCGCATCGAAGAGCGGCTCGCCGTCGAGCCCGAGGGCGAAGCGCGCCTGGAGCTATTGCGCCGCCTGCTGGTCGTCGCTGCGCGGGTCGGCGATCTCGCCCAGGTCGATACGCGCAGTCAGGAGATCCTGGCCCGCGCGCCCGACGACGCCGAAGCCTTCGTGCAGCGCAAGCACGTCCTGACCGGGCGCAGCGACTGGGTGGGGCTGGTGCAGCTGTTGCGCGCGCGTGCCGCCGCCGTCGACGACGCGGCCGAGCGCGCCGAGCGCCGCTTCGAAGCGGGTCGCCTCGCCGAGACCGAGCTCTATGACGTCGCCGCCGCCGCCGGCGACTACGAGGCGGCGCTCGGCGCCGATCCCGAGCACATCGCCGCGCTGGACGCGCTCGCCGATCTCTCGTATCGCACCCGCCACCTGTCGCGCGCGCGCTCGCTGTACGCGCAGCTCGCCGAGCACCCTTCGGCGTCCTCGCTCGGCAGCGACGAGGTGTGGCGCCGCCGCGGCGAGCTCGCCGAGGAGGCCGGCGACTTCGAGGAGGCGCGTGCCGCCTACGGGCAGGCGGTGGCGCAGAACCAGTCGAACCTGTCGGTGCACCAGGCGCTGGCCCGGCTGGCGCTCGGCCGCGGCGATGACCTGCAAGGCTATCAATCCTTGCGCGAGGTGCTCGACCTCTTGCCGCTCGACGCCGTCGAGCGCATCACCGAGCTGCGCAGCCACCTGGGCGAGCTCGCCTTCAAGCTCGGTGACCGCGAGGCGGCCCGCCATTACCTCGAGCTGGTCGTCTCGCAGCTGCCGATGGAGGCGCGCGCGCTCGAGCTGTTGGGGCGCATCTACATCGGCGAGCAGGCCTGGCCCGAGGCGGCCGACGCGCTCGGCCGCTTGTCCCGCCTGGTGCGCGAGCCGGCCGAGCGCGCCGAGCTGCTCTTCCGCCGCGGCGAGGTCCTGCGGCTCGGCATCGGCGACCTGGAGAGCGCGAACGACTCGTACCTGAAAGCAGCCGACCTGCATCCCACGCACGTACCGACGCTGCGGCGGCTGATCTCCTACTACTACGACGAAGGCGACTTCATCGCCCTCAAGGAGGTCGCACGCGAGCTCGAGTCGCTCGGGCAGCCGCTGGCGGAGGCGGCGCTGGAGGCGGGCCTGGGTCTCGCGCTCGGGGGCGACGAGGCCCGCGGCACCGTCGTGGTAGCGGTGGCCAAGCCGACGGCGGCGCGGCTCGCCGAGCTGCTGGCGGAGGCGCGGCTGTTGACGCTGCCGCAGCTCGATCCGGCGCTGCGCGCCTCGGCCCGCGCCCTCGGCGCCGACGGGCGCGCGACCCTGCAGGCGGCGCTCGAAGTACTGTGCGCGGAGCCGACGGCGCCGGTCGCCGCCGGCGCCCGGCTCGCCCTGGGTCGCCTGCACGACGCCGCCGGCGACACCGCGCGCGCGCGCGTGCACTACGCCATCGGCAGCTTCATCGAGCCCACCGGCCTGGCGGCGGCCCGGTGGAAGGATCTCGGCCCGCCCGAGCCGTGGTCGGTGGCGCGCGAGGAGCTGGTCCACCCGCGCGCCATCGGTCCCTTGCGCGACGCACTGGTGGCGCTGGCGCCGCACGTGCTCGGGCTGTCGCCGTCGGAGATCGACGCCGATCCGGCGCCGGCGTGGACCGACAAGCTGCGCGCCGTGGTCGAGCGGGCCACCGGCATTCGCGACTTTGGGGCCCAGGTGGTGGTCGAGCTGCCGGGCGCTCTTCACGGGCCGTCGTGGGCCGAGCCGACGCGTCCGCCGCGCCTCCTCCTGCCCCGGCGCATGCTCGCCGACGAGGCGGTCGCCCGCTTCGCCGCCGTACGCGCCATGCACGCGCTCGCCGCCGGCGTCGCGCTCGTCGAGGGTCGGGGCGCCGACGACGTGGCCGCGCTGTTGCGCGCCGCCGCCGCGCTGTTCCTGCCCGATCTGCGTGCGCCCGACCGCGGCGTCGCCTTCGCGGCGTTCGTGCGCGCGTGGCAACAGGAGCTGTCGGCCGTGGCCGCCGAGTCCGCCTGGGTCGAGCGCCTCGGTGAAGCCGAGCGCGCGCACCTCGAGGTGGTGCTGGCCGCCGCTGCCGCCGTCGATTCGCAGGCCGCCGCCGGCGCCGCCGACTACACGCGCGCCGAACGCCTCTCCGCCGATCGCGTCGCGCTGGCGGCCACGGGGGATCTGCGCGCCGCGCTGATCGCGCTCGCACCCACCGACGCCGCCACGCCCGAAGCGCGCGCCGCCGCGCTGGCAACGCCGCCGCTGTCGGAGCTCATCGCCTTCGCGCTCGCGGCGACATGAGCGCGCGCGCGGTCGTCTTCGCCGGCGCCGCGCTCCTCGTGGCGTCGGGCTGCGTCGCCAGGCGCACAGCGGCGTGGGCCACGCCGCCGCTGCCGTTCGGGGATGTGTCGCAGCAGATCGTCAGCGACCTCGCCAGCGCCGGCGACTACGCCTGGCAGCGTCGCGCCGAGCCGGGCCAACTCGACGCGGCGGCCCGCGCCTACGGGGCGACGCTGCGCTACAGCCCGGCGGACGCCCGGGTGCTGGTGCAGCTGGCACGCGTCGCGCTTCGTCGCGCGCACGCCGAGCGCCGGCGCCGGCGCCTCGGCCCGGCTCGACGAAGCGACATCGTTGGCCGAGCGCGCGCTGTCGGCGCGCAACGGCAAGCTCCTCGATGCGGCGCGCGCCTCCAAGCCGCCCATCGAGGTCTTCGCAAACGCCGAGCCCGCCGACGCCGCCGCGCTCGCCCTCTACGCCGAGGCGCTGCTCGACTGGAGCCGGGTCCACGGCACGCCCACGGTGATGCGCTACCGCGAATGGATCGCCGCCGCGGCGCGGCGCGCGCGCGCGCTGCAACCGTCCGTGGGCTGGGGCGCGCCCGACCGCGTGCTCGCCATCCTCGACTGCGAGCTGCCCGAGGCCCGTCAGCACCTGAGCGACGCGCGCGACCGCTTCGAGGCCGCCGTCGCCGCTGCGCCGGCCTACCTGCCGACGCGCGTCGCCTACGCCGAGGAGTACGCCGCGCGCGTGCGTGACGACGTCCTATACCGGCGGCTCCTCGGCGAGGTGATCGCCGCCGATCCCAACGCCCTCGCCGAAGCGGCGCCGGAGAACGCCGCAGCGCAGCGCAGCGCGCGCAGCCTGATCCGCGGCCAGCGCTGACGCGTACAATGGGCCGATGGCGCGCTTCGCGATCATCGTGCCGGTGCTCGACGAGCTGCGCCAACTGCCGGCGCTCGCCGTCCAGCTGCGCCGCCTCGCCGCCGACGCCGAGATCGCGGTCGTCGACGGCGGCTCGTCGGACGGCACGCGCGAGGCGCTCACCGCGCTCGGCGTCGCCGTCGTCGACGCGCCGCGCGGCCGCGCCCAGCAGATGAACGCCGGCGCACGCGCCACCCGCGCGCCCATCCTGCTCTTCCTTCACGCCGACACCCGCCTGCCCGATGGTGCGCTGGCCGCCGTCGCCGCCGCGATCGACGCTGGCGCCGCCGGCGGCTGCTTCCGCCTGCGCATCGACTCGCGCGATCCGCGGCTCGCGCTCGCCGCGCACATCATCAACCTGCGCAGCCGCCTCCTGCCGTCGGCCAGCGGCGACCAGGCGATCTTCGTCCGCCGCGACCTCTTCGATCGCCTCGGCGGCTATCGGGAGCTGGCGCTGTGCGAAGATCTCGACCTGGTGGCCCGCCTCCGCCGCCACGGGCGTTTCGTCCTCGCCGACGGCGAAGTGGCCACCAGCGCCCGTCGCTGGCATGCCCACGGCGTCACGCGCACGATTGCGCTCATGTGGACGCTGCGGCTCGGATATCATCTCGGCGTGAGCCCGCGACTACTCGCCCGCTGGTACGCCCATGCGCGTTGATCCCTACCGCCCGTCGCCGGCGGAGGACGCCGAGCTCGCCCGCCTGCTCGATGGCAAGCTCGAGAGCTTCGCGCCGCCCTACCGCACGCCGCGCCAGGTCCTGGGCCGCCGCTCCACCGCCGGCTGCGTCGCGCTCGAGGTGACCCAGCGCTGCAACCTCGACTGCACGCTCTGCTACCTGAGCGACTACTCCGAGAGCGTCCCCGATCCGCCGCTGGCCGAGCTGCGACGGCGGGCCGACAACATCAAGCGCCTCTTCGGCGTCGGCACCAACGTCCAGATCACCGGCGGCGACCCGACGCTGCGCGCGCGCGACGAGCTGGTGGACATCGTCGGCTACGTGGCGTCGATCGGCCTCGTCCCCGCGCTCTTCACCAACGGCATCAAGTGCACGCGCGATCTATTGGCCGAGCTACGCTCGGTCGGGCTCGTCGACGTCGCCTTCCACGTCGACGTCACCCAGGAGCGCAAGGGCTACACCAGCGAGCGGCAGCTGAACGCGATCCGGCAGGAGTATCTCGATCGCGCGCGCGGCCTCGGCCTGGCGGTCATCTTCAACACCACCGTCTGCGACGCCAACCTCGACGAGCTCCCCGAGCTGGTGCGCTTCTTCGTGGCCAAGGCCGGTGAGCTCGGCATGTGCTCGTTCCAGATGCAGGCCGACACCGGCCGCGGCATCCTGCGCCGCCGCGGCCAGGCGCTCACCAAGCAGCACATGCGCGCGCTCATCGACGAGGCGTGCGGCGCCCCGCTCGGTTGGGAGCACGTGCTCATCGGCCACCCCGACTGCCACGACATCGGCTACGCGCTGGTCGTCGGCGGCAGCGAGGTGATCGACCTGTTCGACGACCCGCGCATCGTCGAGCGCTTCCTGGCCGACTTCGCCACCGTGCCCCTCGACCGCTCGGACGTCCCCCGCTCGGCGCTGGCGGTGGCGCGCCACATCTTCACCTCGAAGCCGGCCTGGCTCACCTTCGGCGGCGCCTTCGCCGCGCGGCTCGTGGCCAAGATCGCGCGCGCCATGGTGCGCACGCGCTCGGCGCGGGTGGGCAAGCTCAGCTTCTTCGTGCAGAACTTCCAGGACGCCACCGCCCTCGATCCGGCGCGCATCAAGCACTGCAGCTTCTACGTGGCCACGCCCGACGGTGCGGTCTCGATGTGCGAGCACAACGCGCGCCGCGACGACTACATCATCCCCGCCAACCTGGTGCGCGGCGTCGACATCGCCAGGAAGCGCCCGCCGATCGCGTCGGTGGCGCGCGACGCCGAGCATCGACCCGCGCAAATGAGGATCGGCACCACGTCGTGCATCGAGCACGACTACATGCTGCCCAACGTGGAGCGCCTGGCCGGCCGCGTCGACGACGTCGAGCTGCTGCTGTTCGAGATCGAGCGTGACGTGCCGCCGCCGGGCGACGTCGCCCGCATGGCCGAGCTCGCGCGCACGCACGCGCTCAGCTATACGGTGCACACGCCGCTCGACGCCAGCCTCGCCTCCGCCGACGAAGCGCGCCGTCTGGCCGGCGTCGACAAGGTACGGCGCGCCATCGACTGGGCCCGCCCGCTCGCCCCGCTCGGCTACACCGTGCACGTCTACCTGGGCGAAGGCGAGCACGACGCCGCGCCGCCAACCGATCTGCCCGCCTGGCGGGCCCGCGCCCGGCGTTCGCTCGAGGCCATCCTCGCCGACCTCCCCTCGCGCGACCTGTGCGTCGAGTGCATCGACTACGACTTTGGGCTCATCGCCCCGGTCGTGGAGGCGCTCGACCTCTCGGTCACGCTCGACGTCGGCCACCTGCTTCGCGACGGCGCCGACATGCGTCGGCTGGTCGCCGACTGGTTGCCGCGCGCGCGCATCCTGCAGCTCCACGGGACGCGCCCCGACGGTCGCGACCACAAGTCGCTGCGCTGGGCGCCCCGGCCCGAGGTCGAGTGGCTGCTGCGCGCGCTCGTCGCCTATCAGTTCAGTGGAGTGTTGACGCTCGAGGTCTTCGATCCGGTCGATCTCGAAGAGTCGCTGGCGCTGGTGCGCTCGCTCGTCCCCTGACCGAACACCGCCGGCGTCACGATCGACGAGATCAACAGCATCATGCCGAGCAGCGCCGCGGCGTAGATCTGGCGGTCACCGACCGCTTCGCCGAAGAGGAAGGGAAAGAAGAGCACCGCCACCGCCAGCGCCGCCTGCACCCAGCGCAGCCACGGCGCCCGGTGCATCTGCGTCGCCGCGGCGATGATCGCCACGCCGCAGCCCACGTTGCGTCGCGCCGTAGGGGTCGAGCCCGTTGCCGAAGATCCACGGCACCGCCGCCACCAACCCGCCCACGAACGCGCGAAACAGCGCCAGGCCGACGACGGTCGCGCTCATCCCAGCTCCTCTTGGAACAGCCGCTTGACCCGCTCCCATGCGTCCTTGGCCGAGCGCTCGTGGTAGGAGCCGCGCGTCGCGATGTCGCAGAAGAAGGCGTGCGACGCCTCGTCGTATACGACCAGCTCGTGGCGGATCTTGTTCTCGTCGAGCGCGCGGCGGATGGTGGCCACCTGATCCTCCGAGATCATCGGATCCTTCTTGCCGAACAGGCACAGGATCTTTCCCTTGATGGCGGGCGTGCGCTCGACGGTCTTCTTGGCGCCGCCGAGCCCGAAGGTGGCGATGCCGCCGCCGTAGAACGAGGCGGTCGCCGCGATTGGCTGCGTCGCCGCGGCGAAGTAGGCGGCGTGGCCGCCGATGCAGAAGCCGATGGCGCCGAGCTTGGCCGGGTTCACTTCCTGGCGCGTCTTGACGTAGGCGATGGTCGCCTCGATGTCGGCGGTGAGCCCGTCAACGGTCAGCTTGGGGATGACCTCCATGCCGCGCTTCATGTCGGCTTCGGTGTAGGCGAGCTGCGTTCCCAACGGCCAGGCGCGATGGTGATAGTCGGGCGCGATCGCCACCCAGCCTTCGCGCGCCAGTCGCTGCGCCACGTCGCGCATGTGAGCGTTGACGCCGAAGATCTCCTCGAACACCAGGATCGCCGGCCGGGGCCCGGCCGCCTCGGGCAGCGCGACGAACGCCGGCATCTCCGATCCGTCGACCGTGAGCTTGATCTCTTCCGTACGAATGTTGCCCATCGTCGCCTCCTCCGTCAGAGGCGGCGAATCTAGCACGCGCGTGATAGCTTTTGTCGCGTGAGCGCTGCACCGCCTCCCTCCGACGACCTGCCCGCGCGCAATCCGTGGGAGCAGCCGCCCGCCGACGGCTGGTCGTCGTCGCTGCCCGACCTGGGCAAGGAGCTGGCGCTGTTCGCCGTCTCCTCCGCGCTGCTGTTCGGCGCCGTCAAGGCGGTGCACGAAGCGCGCAAGCTCGGCGCCACCGAGCAGCACGGCTTCGCCTTCGCCCTGTTGATTGCGATGTGGCTCCTGGTCTGCCTGATCACCGCGACCATCTTCGTCTACGTCTGGCGCCGCCTGGGCGGCGTCGCCCTCATCGGCGTCATGCTGACCGACTACGGCCGCCTGCATCGCCTGGGCGGCCGCCCGCCGGTCTGGCTCGACGGCCCGCCCGCCGGCGGCCTGCGCATCGCCCACCTCTCCGACCTCCACGTCAACGAAGGCGCCACCGTGCGCATGGTCGAGCGCGCGCACCCGGGCGGCAACCGCCAGCTCGACCGCCTGCTCGACGCTCCACCGCTCGGCGACGCCGACGTGATCCTCGTGACCGGCGACGTCACAGATCGCGGCACCGCGGCGTCGTGGCGCTCCTTCCTCGACGCCGTCGACGAGCGCGATCTGGCGGCACGCATGATCCTGGTGCCCGGCAACCACGACATCGCCTTCGTCGATCACATCGTGCGCCGGCGCGCGCTCCGGCTCGATCGCTTCGCCATCGTGCAGCTCGGCAACCTGCTCAAGTTCGCCGAGGCCTTCGCCGAGACGCTGGGCGGCCAGCGCGGGGTCTGCTTCATCGACGGCGCGCCGCGCTCGTTCCTCGACGCCTGGTCGGACGCGGAGAAGGCGGTGCGCCCGCTGGTGGCCGCGCTGCCGACGACGCCGGTGCCGCCGCTGACGCTGCGCGCACTGGTGGCGCGAGCGCCACGCCTTCTTCGACTACGTCGACAAGATCGAGGCCGCGCGCGCCCGGCTCCTCGAGCTCTTCCCGGTGGCCGTCCCGCTGCCCGAGCGCGACGCGGTGATCTTCGTGCTCAACTCGGTCGTCGCGCGTCTCGCGCCATCCCGCGCTCAACGCCATCGGTCGCATCGGTCGCGCGCAGTACAAGCGGCTCGATTGGCTGGCGCGCCAGCTGCCGCAACGGCTCAAGCTCGTCGCGGTGCACCACCACCTCGTGCGACGCGGCGAGGAGCAGTCGGCGGGCTTCGTCACGCGCCTGTTCGCCAAGTTCACCGTGCTCGGCGACTCGCGCCCGCTGGTCAAGTTCTGCATCCGCTGGGGCGTGCGCGCGGTGCTCAACGGCCACCGGCACCTGTCGTATCAGCTGCGCCTGCCCTCGGGCACCGTGCTCTTGGCCGCGCCGTCGTCGACGCTGGGCGACGAGCTGGCGCACGACCCGCGCCCGCAGTTCGAGCGCTACGACTTCAGCGCCAGGCCCGACGCCGACACGGTCGGCATCTTCCGGGTGCCGATCCGCCTGCCGCGCGATCCGACCCCGCCGCCGCCGCCTACTTCTCCACCCCAGTGATGAAGTATTCGTCCGGCGTGCAGCGCCACCAGGACTGCAGATCCTGCCGGTAGTGCAGGGTGACGCGCGCGCCCGAGCGCTCGACCTCGCGCAGCTGCTTCATGATCGGATTGGAGTCCGCGCGATTGTCGACGCTGAAGGTGAAGATCTCGACGTTCTGCCCCGGATTGGTTCCGGCCAGCGCCAGCTCGCCCTCGGCGTATTTGCACAGCGGCGTGCCCTTGACCGACAGCTTGCGCACGACGCCGGTGCGCTCTCCCGTCGAGTAGCCGTGGTACCACCAGAAGCGGAGCCCCTGCCACCCCGCCAAAAGCGCCACGATGGCGAAGATGCCCAGGCCGATCTTGACGCGAGGTCCGATTTTCATGATCGTCACCTTAGCACGGACATTGCGCACGCGCGTTCGCAGTACCCACGTTCAAAAACCATCGCGCATGCCGCAACTATGCGACATTGCGCACTCCGTGGCTGGGCGCGCGCTCTGCCAACGAGATGGCGCGAAACTGCGCTGCCTACCGCCCGCGTTGTGAGCCATCAGCGTCACGGTGCGCGTCTCGCCGGGCGACATCGAAACCGCTGCGGGCTGGCCGCGGGGTCAGCCGACGGGGGTCTCACGTTCCCTTCCTCCTCTTGGTCAGCCTCGTTGCATTTTTCCGCAGAGGCGAAAAACCACTAGTCTGACGGTGTCTTACCTGAGGTCTATAGGCCACCGGCGTGGAGAGCGCCGCCCCAGGGGAAATCGGCACCATCCCTCGTGTCGGCTCCGGGGTCATCTCACCCCGTTTGACAACCGGAGGCGACGCAAGACCGCGTCGATTGCGGCTCCGCGAGTCGGCACCGCCCGTGCAATAGGGGCGAGCCGGAGGGATCGGGCAATGAGCGACAAAGTCATCGTCACCGGCATCAACGTGATCAGCGACCCCGATCCGTGGGACGTCGGCATGGTCACCGAACGGCTCCCGGCGCTGGAGCTAGAAGACGACGGAATCGAGCCGGATGAGCCGGTCGTCGTGCATCGCGAGCGCGCCGCCTAACGACGTCGTCTACTTGCCGGGCAGCTCGCCCGGGTGGGCCTGGCGATACTCCTCGAGCAGCTTGTTCACCTCGACCTGAAATTCTTTCGAGAACTGCGCGTTCGCCTTGTCGGCGATCGCCAGCACGCGCTTGGCCACGTCGCGCTGCATCTCGACCGGGGTCGGCACCACCTGCAGGCCGTTCTTCTTCTGCAGCTGCTCGAACGCCTTGTCGTTGTCCTCGCGGACCTGCTTGGTCACCTCGGACTCCATCGTCTTGCGCCTCTTCGAGCAGGACCTTCTGATCGCGCGGCTCGAGCTCGTCCCACGCCTTCTTCGTCATCACGGTGGCGCCGGTGGCCATGCCGATGACCGCCGAGCTGACGTAGCGTGGCGTGCGCCGACCACTGCAGCGCCACGCGTCGACAGCGGCGAGCCGAAGAAGGCGTCGATGGCGCCGGTCGCCAGGGACGGGCAGCACCTCGGGCACGCCCATCGGCACGCCGTGCAGCCCGAGCGCCGCGAAGGTCTGCTTGGTCATCGGATCGTCGCCCGAACATCCACAGCTTGGTGAGCCGCAGATCGTCGAGCGAGCGGATCGGCCGCTGCGAGAAGATGTGCACCGGGCCGACGTCGCCCCAGCCCATGAGCAGGTAGCCCTTCTCGTCGAACTTCTTGCGCAGTAGCGGATCGAGCCGCTCGCGCGCGTGGTCGAGCTCCGGGTAGGTGCGCGCGGCTTCGAGCGCGCGCACCTCGGGGTTGATCATGGCCAGGCCGATGCCGGTGATGGCCGCGCCCGAGAGCTGGCCGACGCGCATCTTGCGGATGACGTCGCGCTCGTCGCCCTGCACGCCGCCGGCGTAGAACTTGATCTTCACCCGCCCCTCGGTGCGCTGCTCGACGCGCGCCTGCCACTTGTGGAACAGGTTCATCCACGCCGAGCCGTCGGGCGCGAGCGTGGCGATCTTGATGACCACGGCCAGGAGCGTCAGTGCATGCATCGGCGCAGTATAGCGGGAACGGCGGCCGCGAGCGCCGCCGGCGCGACCAAAAGACTGATGACGATGGTGGTCGGGGGCAGGTCGAAGAAGAAGCCGGGGTGGACCAGCACCCCGTCGTCGAGGAGGCGCCAGGGTCCACTCCTCCTCGCTCGAGGTCGCCGGCAGGCGCACGATCGCCGACCAGCCACCTTCGGCGTCGAGGAGCTGCGCCGACGAGCCGGCGAGGGCGGCGACGAGCAGGGCGCGGTTGTCGCGCACGCGGGCGCGGATCTGCGCGCCCACGTCGTCGACGAGCGGCGAGCAGGGCCGGCGCGGCATGCTGCACCGGTGCGGCGACCGAGAGGTAGGTGTCGGCGATGAGCTCGAGGCGCGCCTCGGCCTCGGCGCGGCGCGCGGCCGGTCCGCCGACGACGATCCAGCCGAGCTTGAGCTGCGGCAGGCCGACGAGCTTCGACAGGCCGCTGAGGCAGAACGTGAGCGCGGCGCGATTCGCCGGCGAGGGTGGTGACGCGGGCGGGGTCGGGGGCGAAGCCGTAGTCGGCGAAGACCTCGTCGCTGATGAGGGCCAGATCGCGCTCGGCGGCGAGCGCGGCGAGCGCGCCCGCTTCGTCGCGCTTGAGGAACGAGCCGGTCGGGTTGTTGGGGTTGACGACGAGGATGGCGCGCGTGCGTGGAGTCAGCGCGCGGCGCACCTCGTCGACGTCGACGAACCAGCCGCCGTGGTAGCGCAGCGGATAGGGCACCGGGCGCACGCTCTCGAGCGCGGCCAGGTAGTCGAAGAGCGGGTAGCTCGGCGAGGGGACCAGGACGTCGTCGCCGGGATCGCAGAGGAGCTTGAAGAGCCAGCCGTAGGCCTCGCGCGTCGACGCGGTCAGCGTGATGCGCTCGGTGCCGACGGCGAGCTCGTGGCGCGCATAGTAGGCGGCGACGGCGGCGCGCGCCGCTGGCAGGCCCTTGGGCGTCGGCTCGTAGGTCAGCGCGGCCGGCGCGGCGAGCGCGGCGCGGATGGCGTCCGCGGGATAGCGAAGGCCGACCACGGTCGGGTTCGACTCGGTCAGGTCGATGAGCTGCGCGCGCGCACGCGCGGCGTCGACGGCGATGCTGATGCGGTTGTGCGCGAGGGAGGCTGGAAGCCGCGACGAGAACACGGAATCATTATAAGATAGCGCTGAATGCAGAGGCTGCTTGTAGTGATCCTGGGGGGTCTGCTGGTCGTCGGGTGCGGCAATGGCGGCTCGGGCGGCGGCGGCGGCGGCGGCTCGGGCGGCGGCGGCGGCTCGGGCGGCGGCGGCGGCTCGGGCGGCGGCGGCCCGCAGGACTTCCCGTCGACGTCGGTGTTCTACCAGGACATCTCGGGCGCCGCGGTCGACAGCGAATCGGCCGCGATCATGGGCGCGCTGCAGTCGGGCGGTTGGCCCGGCAACATGCGCATCGACGTCTCGTTCGCCGTGCTCCACGCCGACGCCAGCGTCACACCGCGGCCGTTCACCCCGACGAGCCAGCAGGTCGACTGCGACACCGCGCCCATCCCGGTGCCGCCCGGCGGGCGCATCGAGGGCGTGAGCGACTACGCATGCTCGGGCGGCGACTGCCACCTGTTGGTCTATCAGGCCGAGCGGCTCTACGAGCTCTACCAGGGCGACATCACCGGCGGCATGGCCACCGGCGGCACTTTCAGCGGCAACTGCCTGGTCGTGTGGGATCTGACGAAGGACTACTGGGCCAATCCGGCGACGGTCGGGGCGGGCTTCTCGCGCGGCGACGGCTGCAACGGCGCCGACGCGGGCGACCTGCCGATGGCGCCGCTCATCCTCAAGACCGAGGAGATCCAGGCCGGTGTCGTCAACCACGCCATGCGCTTCACGCTGCCCAACACCGAGATCCGCGCCAACGTCTACGTGCATCCGGCGACGCATCTGGGCGGACCGTCGGGCGGCGCGACGACGCTGCCCTACGGGGCGCGCCTGCGGCTCAAGGCGTCGTTCGACGAGAGCACGCTACCGAGCGACGCCGCCCGCGTGGTGGCGCAAGCGCTCAAGAAGTACGGGATGTTCCTGGCCGACGGCGGCAACCCCTACATCTCCGCGACCGACGACATCGACAGCGTCATCGCGCCGACGGCGCTGGCCTCGATGCAGCCGATGGACTTCGAGATGATCGACGGCGGCACGCGCATCGACTTTCACCAACAGAACTGCACGCGCACGCCGATCACGCAATAGTATCGACCGATGAAAGCCCACACCAAGTACTTCACGTTCAACACGCCGCAGCGCCGGGCGCTGGTGCGCATCACCGACGAGGCCGCGGACTGCTGCCGGCAGAGCGGCATCCAGGAGGGCATGCTCCTCATCAGCGCCATGCACATCACCGCCGGCGTCTTCATCAACGACGACGAATCGGGGCTGCACCAGGACATCGAGGAGTGGGTGCAGAAACTGGCGCCGGGCCCGGCGGCCGACGACCGCACGGCCGGGCCCGACTATCACCACCATCACTCGGGCGAAGACAACGGTGACGCCCACCTCAAAAACCTGCTCATCGGGCACCAGGTGATCGTGCCCATCACCGCCGGCAAGCTCGACCTCGGGCCGTGGCAGCAGATCTTCTACTACGAGTTCGACGGCCGGCGGCCCAAGCGCCTCGTCATGAAGGCCATGGGCGAGTAGCAGCGTCAGCGCGGGACGGGGGTGCCGCTGGTGTCGCTGTTGTCGCTGCCGTTGGTGGCGACCTGGTTGGTAGTGGCCCCGGTCTCGGAGGCCTCGGTCTTGGCTTCGCCCGAGACCACCTGGGCGCCACCGGCGCCGCCCGCGCTGCTGATGCTGGCGCACCCGCCGGCGACGGTGCCGACCGCAACCGCGAGAAATAGGATTCGCATCCGCATACGCTTGCGGGGTGCATCACGCGTTCCTCCGCGGCGGGGAGCTCAGCGCGGGCGGTGTGGGGGGCTCAGCGCGGGCAGTGATTGAGGCAGTCTTCGAAGATGCCGCAGGCGCCCTGGGTGGACATGCAGTCGACATCGGCCTGGTGGCAGGCGCCACCTTGGGCGCGGGCGCCGTCGAGGCAGGCGCGGCAGGGCGCGTCGATGATCAGGCCGCTGCCGCAGAGCGTGTTCGCGCAGGCGCTGGCACAGACCTGCGGCTGGCAGGCGCACGTCTGGAGGGCGGCGGTGAAATCGAGGGCGCCGGACTCGAACTCGCCGGTGCAGCAACTCGAGCAGTCGGGAACGGCCGCGCACGAGGGCAGGGGCGGGCCGTCGCTGGCGTCGTCGACGTAGCCGTCGCGTGGCAGGTCCATGCCGGCGTCGAGCGCGACACCGTCGTCGCGGCAGGCGACGGCGCCGAGGAGCGCGGCGACGAGCAAGAGGAGTGGCGCTTTCGTGAGGAGCGTGAGGGTCATGGCGAACCTGCGGCAAGCTTACCTCGGCTGGCGCGGGGGGGGCGGCGGCGGTCGCGGCGATTGCGTCTCGCTCGGCAGGGGGCGGTCAGTGGAAGTCGTGGGAGGGGGCGGCGGTGCTGATCTCGTCGAGGGGCGCGAAGCGATCGGCCTTGATGCTGACCACGCCGTCCTGGTTCTGCAGGATGCCGCCGACGATCAGCGCCGCCGCGGTGGTCAAGAGCGTGCGCTCGGCGGCGAAGCGCTGCGGCGTGACGATGGCGTTGGCGAAGCCGGTCTCGTCCTCGAGCGTGACGAAGACGAAGCCCTTGGCCGTGCCCGGGCGCTGGCGCACGATCACCATGCCGGCCGCGCGCACGCGGCGCGCCGTCGCGGCAGCGCCGCGAGCTCGGCGGCGCGCACGATGCCGCGCCGCGTCGAGCGCGGCGCGCACGAGCGACACCGGATGCGGGCCGATGCGTCATGCCGGTGCCGGCGAAGTCGGCGGCGATGCGCTCCTCGAGCGGTCATCTCGGCGAGCGGCGATGGCCGCGCTCTCGTCGGACGACGCCGCCGAACAGCGCGTCGCCGCTCTGGCCGAGCGCCGTCGACCTGCCACAGCGCGCGCGCGCCGCGTGCCGCCCCGCCGCCGACGGCGTTGAGCGCGCCGATCGCGGCCAGGCGTCGTCATCTCCGCGGCGTCGGCGCCGCGCGCGCTGCGCGAAGTCGGCCAGCGAGGCGAACGGCGCTCGCGCGCGCGCGCCGCCCGATGCGCCGCGCCGACCTCCTCGCTGCAGGCCCGGCGACGTAGCGCAGGCCGAGCCGCACCGCGCGCCCGCCGTCTGCTCAGATCGTGCACAGCCAGTCCGAGCGCGTGACGTCGATCGGGCAGCAGCTCGACGCCGTGGCGGACGGCGTCGGTGACCAGCGTCGCCGGGTGATAGAAGCCCATCGGCCAGTTGTTCGAGCAGCGCCGCGCAGAACGCCGCCGGGTGGTGCGCCTTCAGGTAGCGCCGACGCGTAGGCGAACAGCGCGAACGAGGCCGCGTGCGATCTCGGGGAAACCATAGAGCGCGAACGACTTGATCCCCTGGCACGATCTCGTCCTGCGCCGTCGCCGGCGATCCCGTTCGTCGGTCATGCCCGCGCGCAGCTCCATCTCGATGCGCGTTCATGCGCTCGAGCGAGCGCTTGAAGCCCATCGCGCGCCGCAGCTCCTCGGCCTGCCCGCCCGTGAAGCCGGCCGCCACCATGGCCATGCGGATGAGCTGCTCCTGAAACAGCGGCACGCCCGAGCGTGCGCTTCAGGATCGGCTCCAGCGACGGGTGCGGCGTAGGTGACCGGCTCGCGTCCGGCGCGCCGCTTCGAGGTACGGGTTGCACCATCTTGCCCGACGATCGGGCCCGGGGCGGATGATCGCGACCTCGACCACCAGATCGTAGAAGCGCTCCGGCTTCATGCGCGGCAGCGTCGCCATCTGCGCGCGCGACTCGACCTGGAAGACGCCGACGGTGTCGGCGGCGCGCAGCATCGCGTAGTCTTTCGGATCGTCGGGCGGCAGGTGCGCGTAGTCGATGTCGACGCCCTCGTGGCGCTGCGATCAGCGGGCACCGCGTCCGCCAGCACCGCCATCATGCCCAGGCCCAGCAGATCGACCTTGACGATGCCCAGGTCGGCGCAGTCGTCCTTGTCCCACTGCACGACCACGCGGCCCGGCATCGCCGCCGGCTCGAGCGGCACCACCTCGTCGAGGCGGCCGGCGCAGATGACCATGCCGCCCGAGTGCTGGCCGAGGTGGCGCGGCAGGTTCAGCAGCTCGCCGGTGAGCCGCGAGCAGCTGGCGGGTGCGTCCGTCGGTCGAGCGACAGGCCGCGCCGTCGCGAGGTGCTCGGCGAGCGTGCTCGTCGGCGGGCTGGAACTCGTAGCGGGCCGATGCGCTTGGCGAGCGCGATCGAGCTCGCTCGCTCGGAGAAGCCCGAGCGCCTTGCCGACGTCGCGCACCGCCAGCGCGGGCGATAGGTGATCACGTTGGCGGTCATGGCGGCGCCGCGCTGCGCCGTACTTCTTGTAGACGTACTGGATGACCTCCTCGCGCCGGTCGCCCGACGGCAGATCGAGATCGATGTCGGCAGGTCGGCACGTTGCGGCGCGACCGCTCCTCCGACAGGAAGCGCTCGAACAGCAGCTCCATGCCGCACCGGATCGACGGCGGTGATGCCGAGCGCGTAGCAGACCGCCGAGTTGGCCGCCGAGCCGCGCCCCTGCGACCAGGATGCCGCCGCCGGCGTGCGTAGTCGACGATGTCCCAGACGATGAGGAAGTAGCCGGCCAGCTCCAGCTTGCGCGATGAGCGCCAGCTCGCGCGCGAGCTGCGGCCGCGGCGCGCGCGGTCATCGGGCGATAGCGGCGGCGCGCGCCTTCGTGCACGAGGTGCGTCGAGGTAGCTCGGCTCGGTGCTCGCCGCCGGGCACCGGATAGTGCGGGAAGCGATAGCCGAGATCGGCGAGCGTGAAGCCGCAGCGCTCGGCGATGGCGAGCGTGTTGTCGACGGCGTCGGGCAGATCGCGGAAGAGCATGCGCATCTCGGCCGGCGACTTGAGGTGGCGCTCGGCGTTCGGCAGCAGAGCGGCGTGCCGGCCTCGTCGAGCGTGGTCTTGCCGCGGATGCAGGTGAGCACGTCGCACAGGTCGACGCCGTGCGGGCCGCGCGTAGCGGACGTCATTGGTGGCGACGAGCGGCAACCGCTTGTTGCGCGGCCAGCGCCACGCGCGCGCGGTTGCGCCGCTCCTCGGCGGCGTCGAGGTGGCGGCCGACCTCGAGGTAGAGCGCGCCGGGGAAGATGCCGGCCAGCCGATCGAGCGCATCTCCGCCGTCGGCGAGCGCGATGAGGCCCGCGGCGTGTACCTCGAGATCGTTCGAGCGATATCAGCGTTTCGCCTTTTGGACGCCCCGCTTTCCCATTCGTTATCAACTTACAAAGGTTCTTGTAGCCGTCGCGGCTCTGCACCAAAACCGATATCCGGTCGCCGCCTTCGAGGGTCAAATCCGCGCCGACCATGGCGTGCAGCTTGTGCTTCTTGGCCCGGCCGTAAAAGCGCGGCGCGCCGTAGACGCCGTCGCGGTCGACGAGCGCCATGGCCGTGTAGCCGAGCTCGGCGGCGCGATCGACGAGATCCTCGGGCAAGGACGAGCCGCGCAAGAACGAAAAGGCGCTCGCCGCGCGCAACTCCACGTAATCGCAATACGGCATGACGATTAACCGTCGCTCGCGCGCCGCTCATTCGTAACAGCCGTCGATATGCCAGCTATCGCGCGACAAATCGTGGAAGACGCGATAGATGGCGCCGTCGGACAATTGGACGTCGTAATAGTCGCGCGTCACCGGGAGCTGCCACCAGCCGTCGCGCACGCGAAACGGGCCCGCCGCGGCCAGCACCTGCCCGCCGATCCCCTGCCCCGCCAGATAGCGCAGCTCGCCGCGATCGAGCCGCGCCTCGGCGTCGACCGGCGGCCGCAGCGCGTGCAGCGCCAACGCCCTCGCGTCTTCTCGCGCCCAGGGCTGATCCGGCTGCCGGCCAACGGGCTGCACCCGCGGCGCGTCGAACGGCTGCATCGTGAACGCGTCGGGCAGGTGGCGATCGAGCACCACCGGCGCGCCGACGCGCGTCTCGCCGACCAGCGCCTGCAAGCCGCGCGATCGTCGACGCCAGCTTGTCGGGCGACGGGCCGGCCGGCTCGAAGAAGCTCAGCTGCGCCGCCCGCGTCCGCGCCGGCGTCGTGCGCACGACGATGCCCTCGACGGCGTTCGCCGGCGGCGCCGTCTCCAGCGCCAGGCGCACCAGCGCCAACAGCGTGCCCACATCGCGCGTCGGCGCCGCCACCGGCACGGTGCGCACGTCGCGGCCGCGCGGCGAGAGCTTCATCGTCAGGCCGAGGTCGCCCGAGCCGAGGCGCGCGGCAGCCGAGGCGCGCCGTCAGGTTCTCGACGAGGCGCCGGAGCACGAACAGCAGCGGCTCGACGTTCTCGACCGGCCAGTCGAAGTCGATGCCCCTCCTCGAAGACCAGCGGCTCGGCGACGGGGCGCCAGCGGTGTATCGGCCTGGCCGCGCGCGACGCGGGCCATGAGCGCGCCCTCGGCGCCGAGGCGCACGGCGACGCCGCCGGCAGGCAGCGCCTCCAGCTCGCCGATGGTGCGCACGCCCCAGCGGCGCAGCGTCGCCAGCGTGTCGGCCGACGGCTCGAGCAGCTCGACGGGCAGCGGCGCGAGGAACGGCGGCTCGCGACCGGGCGCGACGACGGTGACCTCAGAGCTCGCTCCGCTCGCTGCCCCGGCCTCCGGGCGGGGGCCCAGTCCGGCGTGGGCGGCGACGCGCGCGGTCGTCTTGTCGGCGGCGATGCCGACGCGCACCGCCAGCCCGAGCTTGCGCGCGCCGACGAAGAGCGCGTTGCCGATCTGCGCTTCGTTCTCGAAGAGACGCCCGAGCGCGGAGACGTCGACGGCGACGGCGCCCGCCGAGGCCTCGACGCGCGGCGAGAACGAGTGGCCGAGATCGACGAGCGCCGCCTCCGCCGAGCGCACCAGCTCGGGCGAGCGGGCGCGAAAGAGCGCGTCGGGGGCGGCGGCGCGCGCCTGGAAGATGGTCATCCCCGGGCGCAGGCCGAGCGCGCGCGCGGCGGGGGCGAGATCGACCACGTCGCGCCCTTCGCACACCACCAGCGGCGCGCCGGCGAGCTCGGGATCGCCGCGCTCGAGCGACTGCACGTCGAGGTGCGGCAGCAGCACGCAAGCCACGCGCGACACCGCGTCACCGCCGGGCGGCGACGTGCGCGGGTGCGACGTCGAGCGGCAGGTCCGCCGTCGCCGCCGGCGGACCGAGCTTGCTGCGCGCTACCGCGATGCGGCCGCGCACGCCGTCGAGCAGGCGCGGCTGTCCGCGCACGCCGCCGAGCCAGCGCACGCGCCCGCGCTCGGCCGCCAGCGACACCACGGCGACGGTGCCGACGAGCGGCCGATCGCCGACCACCACCAGCGCCGCCTTGGCGCGCTCGGCGCGCCGCGCCAGCCGGATCCACGGCCCCTCGCCGCGCACCACGCCGCCGGGCCGCCGCCAGGGCGTCGCCGGCTCGGCGACGCGCGCGCCGGCGACGTACAAGACGACCAGCCCGAAGCCGCCGGCGTCGAGCACCCAATCGGCCGCGCGCAGCCCGTCGAGCACCGAGGTCGGCCGCACCCACAACAGCCGCGGCAGCAGCACGCCCGCGCGCGCCGCCGAGCGCGGATCGAGCGCGTCGGCGACGTCGACGAGGGCGCAGAGCTCGCCCGCCGCCTGCACCGCCGCCGTCATCGCCAGCACCGCCGACATGCGCCCCGAGCTGCGCGGCCCCGACAGCTCGACGATGCGCCCGCGCGGCAGCCCGCCGCCGGTGAGCGCGTCGAGCGCCGGCGATCCCGCGGACAGCCGCGCCGGCGGCGGCTGCGCAGCCGCCGACACCAGACGCGCCGACTCCGCACGCATCCCGGCGAGCACTTCCGCAATCCGACTTGCGCTCGCGGCCATCGGGATCAATATACTGAACATACGAACAGGTTTCAAGGTCCCAAGGCAACGGAGATACATAAAGGCGCGTGAAGACCGCGATCGTCATCGGCGCCGGCGTCGGCGGGCTGGCCGCATCTATTAATATGGCGCGCGCCGGCGTAAAGGTCCGCCTGTACGAGCGCGGCGCCGACCGTGGGCGGCAAGCTGCGCGAGGTCGACGTCGGCGGGCAGGCGGTGCTGGCCGGCCCGTCGGTGTTCACGATGCGCTGGATCTTCGACGAGCTGTTCGACGGCAAGCTCGCCGACTACGTGACGCTCGCGTCCGGTCGATCCGCTGTGCCGCCACTTCTTCGCCGACGGCTCGCCAGCTCGATCTGTTCACCGACGAGGCGCGCTCGCGCGCCGCCATCGAGGCGCTTCGCCGGCAAGCGCGACGCCGATGGCTACCTCAAGTATCGCAAGCACGCGGCCAAGATCTTCGAGGTCGTGCGCGGGCCGTTCATGGAGAACGCGGTGCCGTCGCTGTTCGACTTCATGTCGCCGCGCGCGCTGTGGCAGATGACGCAGATCGACGGCATGCGCAGCTTGTGGCGCGCGCTCGAGGAGTTCTTCGTCGACCCGCGGCTGCGCCAGCTGTTCGGGCGCTACGCCACCTACAACGGCAGCTCGCCCTATCACGCGCCGGCGACGCTGGCGGTGATCGCGCACGTGGAGAACGCCTACGGCATCTTCGCCGTCGAGGGCGGCATCGTGCGCCTGGCCGAGGCGCTGCGCCGGCGCGCCGAGGAGCTCGGCGTCGTCATCGCCTGCAACGCCGACGTCGACGAGATCGTGGTCGAGCCGACGGGCGGCCCGCTGGCGACCTCGCTGCGCGCGCGCGGCGTGCGCGTCGACGGTGCGGTCCAGTGGGCCGACTGCGTCATCGCCAACTGCGACGTCGCCGACGCCTACGGCCGCCTCCTCGGCCGGCGCGGCGACGCAAGCCGCGGCGCAAGTACGAGGCGGAGGAGCTGTCGCTGTCGGCCTACGTGCTGCTCGCCGTCGGCGCGCCGCGCGCCGATGGAGCTTCTGCACCACAACGTCTTCTTCTAGCCGCGACTACAAGCGCGAGTTCGAGGAGCTGATCGCCGAGCGGCGCCCGCCCGAGGAGCCGACGGTCTACGTGTGCGCCGAGGCGCCCGAGCGCCACTTCATCCTGACCAACGCGCCGCCGCTCGACGAACGAGGCGCGCGCATCGACTGGTCGATCGAGACGTCGCGCTGCCGCGCGCGCATCGAGCGGGTGCTCGCGCGCCACGGCTGGACGCTGACCGCCGACGGCGACGCACGAGATCGCGCCGCCCGACTTCGCCGCCCGCTTCCCGTCGAGCCGCGGTGCCATCTACGGGCTGGCCTCGAACTCGCGCATGGCCGCGTTCAAGCGGCCGGCCAACACGCTGCCCGGCATCGGCGGCCTCTACTTCTGCGGCGGCAGCGTCCATCCCGGCGCCGGCCTGCCGATGGTGGCGCTCTCCGCTCGCATCGCGACCAGGCTCGCGCTAGAAGAAGAGACGGCATGAAGTCATTCCAGACGTGGCGATTCTGGGCGGCGGGCTGGTGGGCTCGATGGCCGCGGTGATGCTGCAGCGACGCGGGCTGTCGTGCGTGGTCCTCGAGTCGCGACCGTGCGGGCAAGGAGCAGAAGATCGTCGTCGGCGAGGCGCTCACCGAGGGCGCGAGCGTCTTCTTGCGCCACGAGATTGGCCTCGGCGACTGGCTCAAGCGACCACGCGTATCGCAAGTTCGGCTTCGACTTTCTGGTGCGGCCGCGCAACGCCGAGCCGCCCCAGACGATGGCCGACTGCCACGAGCTGCTCCTGTCGCTGACGCCGCTGGAGAAGAACCCGAGCGCGTTCCCCAAGTTGATCCCGACCTATCACGTCGAGCGCACGGCCATGAACCGCCACGTCGCCGAGCTGGCCCGGGCCGCCGGCGTCGACTATCTCGACGGCGCCAGCGTCGAGCAGGTCGAGCTCGGCGAGGCTTCGTCGCCGCACGTGGTGCACTACGCGCACGACGGCGCGCCCGCGGAGCTGCACGCACGCTGGGTGCTCGACTGCAGCGGCCGCCGCACCGTGCTCGGGCGGCAGCTCGGCATCACGCACGCGGTCAAGTCGCTCGACACCGCCGCCGTGTGGAATCGCTTCAGCGGCGTCAACGACGACCCCGCCTTCTGGCGCACCTTCCACGGCGTCGATCGCCGCCGCCACACGATCCATTTTTGCGGCGAAGGCTTCTGGTTCTGGTGGATCCACCAGCGCGACAACCTCACCTCGGTCGGCGTCTCGTTCGACAAAGAGCAGCACCAGCCCAACGTCAAGAGCGACGACCACGGCTTCTGCGGAGATGGTCGCCAAGTTCCCGCCCCTGGCCGACGGCGCTGCGCGGCGCCACGCCGCTCGAGCCGTACCAATACTACGCCCACCTGCCCTACAACTCCGACCACTGGCTGTCGACGCAGCGCTACGCGCTCATCGGCGACGCGGCCTGGTTCACCGACGCGCTCTACTCGATCGGCATCGAGACCGCCTGCCGCCAGCTCGCCATGCTGGCGCCGATCGTCGATCGCCGACGCCCGCGGCGGCGTCGTCTGCGAAGAGAGCGTCGCCCGCCTCAACGAGGAGTTCGCCTACACGCAGAAGGCGGTGCTGGCGCTCAACCGCTTCAAGTACAAGGAGGGCTGGCACCGCCCGCACGTGGTCATGCAGACGGCGCTCTACGAGCTGGGCGAGATCGCCGAGCTCTATCACTTGCAGGATCCCCGTCGCTGGCAGGAGGCGACGCAGCAGCGCCACTTCCGCTTGCAGTGGGGAACCCAGGCGCGCCTGGCCAGCCTCGAGCGCTTCCAGCGCGAGGCGCTGCGCGACGGCGACCGCGATCTCGCCGGCGGCCCGCTCCTCAAAAAAGCGCTCCTGCCGGGCAAGCGCGTCTACCGCGCCACCTGGCCCCTGTGGAAGCTGCCGCACGCGCGGCCCTACTTCTTCATCCTCACGCGCGCCTGGGGCTTCGCCGAACGGTTGGCGCAGCGCCATGCGCTCTTCCCCGACGGGCTGGGCTGGATGGCCGCGGCGACCGATTGGACGCGTTTTCTGCCCGGGCAGCGCGCGCGCAAGGCGGACGGGGCCGCCCGAAGCCAACGTGAATCGGCCGGCTGACGGCGAGCGCACCTTCGAGGTCGGCCTGTTGCCGCGCCTCGCCGCGATCCCCTTCTTTCGTCTCGCCACCGATGAAGAGATCGACCGCTCGTATGCGGCCTATCGCGACGGCGACTTCGAGCGGCTGTGCGACGAGTGGTGTGCCGTCGCGCAGCCGACCCGCGCCAACCTCGGCCCGCTGACCCGGTTCTACGATCGCGCGAAGTGGGCGCCGGCGCGCGCCAACGGCCTCGCCTTTTTAGCCACGGTGCGCGCGGTCCTGCGCGCGGGCGAGAAGTTCCGCATGAAGCTGTCGACGCGCACGCAGCAGGCGCTGGCCACGGAGTTCCCGTGGCTGGAGCGCCGCCACGAGCACATCCCCGACGGCTGGACGCCGCCCTTCAAGTTCCCCGACGAGTTCCGCCTCTTCGTCGACGCGCTCGCCGTCGACGACGCGCGCGCCCGCTGGCAGCTGTGCGCGGGGCTGAACGAGGTGCAGCAGCAGCACTACTCGCGCCACGCCGCCGCGCGCTTCGCCGTCCCCGAGCTCGAGCGGCACGCGGCGCGCGAGCGCGAGCTGGCCGTCAACTACTTCTCGCACTCGGCGCCGAGGGCGACGCGCGAGCTATGGCGCCAGTGCGTCCTGATGCTCGACGGGCTCAACGCCGCCACGTTCGATCTGCTGTGCAACCGGCAGCGCGGCCCGTTCGTGCGCCACGCGTTCGCCGGCATGGTGACGCGCGGCTCCGAGTGGCGCGCGTTCGTCGCGAACCTGGAAAAACCGCAGTGGCTGATGCCGAAAAGCGTTTACTGAACACTTGTTCGGTCCTATGATCACCGCGTGAAGTTCGTCCACGCCGCCGACCTGCACATCGACAGCCCGCTGCGCGGCCTCGGCGCCTACGACGGCGCCCCGGTCGAGCGGGTGCGCGAGGCGACGCGGCGCGCGCTCACCAACCTCGTGCAGCTCTGCCTCGACGAGCGGGCGGCCTTCCTGGTGCTGGCCGGCGACGTCTTCGACGGCGAGTGGCGGGACTTCAACACCGGCCTGTTCTTCCTGCGCGAGCTCAATCGCCTGCGCGACGCCGGTACGCGGGTCTTTCTCGTACGCGGCAACCACGACGCCGCCAGCGAGGTCACGCGCTCGCTCACCTGGCCCGATCACGTGCACGTGTTCGCCGACGATCGCGCCGAGACCCTGGTGCTCGACGAGCTCGGCGTGGCGCTGCACGGCCTGAGCTACCCGCGGCGCGAAGTGAAGGACACGCTGCTTCCGCTCTATCCCGCGCCCGTCGCCGGCGCGCTCAACGTCGGGGTCCTGCACACCAGCGCCGAGGGGCGGCCGGGGCACGCCAGCTATGCGCCCTGCCGGCTCGACGAGCTTCTGCGCAAGGGCTACGACTACTGGGCGCTCGGCCACGTACACGCGCACGAGGTCCTGCACGAGGCGCCGTGGGTGGTGTTCCCCGGCAACACGCAAGGGCGGCACATCCGCGAGACCGGGCCCAAGGGCGCGGTCGTCGTCTCGGTCGGCGGCGGCGCGGTCACCAGCGTGCGCCACGCGCCGCTCGACGTCGTGCGCTGGCGCGAGGTCGGGCTCACGCTCGACGGGGACGACGGCGTCGACGAGCTCTACGACAAGGCCCGGGAGCGCCTGAGCCGCGCCCGCGACGAAGCCGACGGGCGCCTGTTGGCGGCGCGCCTGGTGGTCGACGGCGCCACGCGCGCGCACGCCGACGTCGCCGCCGGGCGCGACCGCGTGGTCGCCGAGCTGCGGGCGCGCGCGCTCGACTTCGGTGACACGCTGTGGCTGGAGAAGATCGAGCTGCGCACGCGACCGGCGGTGGCGCTCGACGAGCTGCGCGCCTCCGAAGGGTTCGTCGGCGAGCTGTTGCGCGCGGTCGCCGAGGCGCGGCACGATCCGGCGCTGGCCGCGGAGCTGCGCGCCCAGCTGCAGCCGCTGGTCGACAAGCTGGGGGACGAGCTTCCCGGCGACGTCGACGTGGCGGCGCTGCTCGACGAGGTGGAGGCGCACCTGGTGTCCGCGCTCGTCGCGCCGTGAAGATCGGCGAGCTGCGGCTCGAGCGCTTCGGACACTTCGCCGACGTCACGCTGCCGCTCGATCCGGGCGCCGATCGCCCGAGTGGCCTGACGATCCTGTACGGCCCCAACGAGGCGGGCAAGTCGACGCTGCTGGCGGCGCTGCGCGCGTTCCTCTTCGGCTTTCCGCGCGGCGCGGCCTGGGACTTCCGCTGGCCGGCCGACACGCTGGCCGTGGGCGGCACGCTCGCCTTCTCCGACGGCGCCGTCGCCGAGCTGCGGCGCGAGAAGAAGCGCGGGCTCAAGGGCAAGCTCCGCGGCCCCCGCTCCGACGCCGGGGCGATGCCCCCGGACGGCTTGGACGACGTCGCGCTCACCGACGAGCTCTTGCGCGCGCGGCTCGGCCGGCCGTCGGCAGAGATGTTCTCGACCGTGTTCGCCTTCTCGCTCGAGGATCTAGCCCGGGGCGGCGAGGCGCTGCGCGACGAAGGGCTGCGCGCGGCCATCGCCGGCGCCGGCCTGGGCGCGGCGCGCAGCCCGCAGGCGGTGATCAAGGAGCTGCGCGACAAGGCGGAGGCGCTGTTCACCGTCAAAGGGCGCGCGGGCAAGCTGATCAACGCCACGCTCGCCGACATCAAGGAGCGCGAGCAGGAGCGCCGCCGAGCCGAGGCGCGCGGTGAGGACTATCAGGCGCGCGTCCAGGCGCGCGACGCCGCCCGGGTCGAGGCCGGATCGCTCGGGCGCCGGCGGGCCGAGCTGCTGGCGCAGATCGGCGAGCGCGAGGCGCTGGTGCGGGCCCTGCCCCGCCGTGACGAGCTCCGCGGGGCGCTCGCCGAGCGCAATCAGCTGGCGCCATCGACCTTGCCGCCCGACGCCGGTGATGACTACCAGCGCGCCCTCGAAGAGCGCGCCCGCCTGGGCCAACGCGCCGGCGAGCTCGACGCCAAGCTGGCGCGCACGGAGCGCGAGGCGGAGGCGCTCACCGTCGACGAGGCGCTCCTGGCCGCGGCGCCGCGCATCCGCCCGCTCGCCGAGGGGCTCGGCCGCCACGCGGAGGAGTCGCGTCAGGCCGAAGAGCTCGGCGCCGCGCTGCGCACGCGCCGCATCGAGCTCGGCCGGCAGCTCGCCGAGCTCAGGCCGGGCTGGGCGCTCGACGATCTCGACGTGCTGCCGCATCCGCTGTTTACCAGCAGCCTCGAGCGGCTGCGCGAAGGCTGGTCCGGGCATCAACAGCGCGCCGTCGAGCTCGGGCGCCTGCAGGCGACGCGCCTGGAGCTGGAGGCGCGGCGCGCGACGCTGCGGCGCCGGCTCGATCCGCCCTGGCCGCTCGACGACGAGCGCGCCTTTCTGCCGGTGCCACGCGCCGAGGAGCTGAAGCGCCACCGCGACGCCCTCGCGCTCAAGGAGCGGGCGCTCGCCGAGGTGCGGCGCGACGACGATCGACTGCTCAAGGAGCGGCGCGACATCGAGAGCCAGCTGTCGCGCCTCGACGCGGGCGGCGCCGTGCCGTCGACGGAAGAGCTGTGGCGGCTGCGGGAGGCGCGCGACGCCCGGTGGGCCGAGCTGCGGCGCGCGGTCACGGCGGCCGGTGGCGCCACGCGCACCGGCGCGGCCGAGCGCGCCGCGCTCGCCGACGCCTTCGAGGGCGCGCTGCGCGCCGCCGATGCGCACGCCGACGAGCTGCGCCGCCGCTCCGACGACGTCGCCAAGCGTGCGGAGCTCGAGCTACGGCTGGGTGACGTGACGCGAGCGCGCGCCGATCGCGCGACCGCGCTCGCGCTGGCGCACGAGGAGCGGGCGGCGGCGGAGGCGGCGTGGCGTGAGCTGTGGGCACGCTGCGGCTTTGTGCCGCAGTCGCCGGAGACGATGCTCGAGTGGCTGGCCGAGCACGCCGAGCTGCGCAAGCTCGACGCCGAGCGCGAGCGCGTTGGCGCCGCAGCCGGCACGCTGCAGGCGGCCCAGGACGACTACGGCCGCCGGCTGGGCGCCATCCTGGAGACGCTCGACTTCGACACGCGCATCGAGCTGCCGCTGGCCCGGCGCATCGTCGACACCGTGCTGGCCGTACGCGGCGACCTCGAGGAGCTGCGTCGCGACGAGGAGCGCGCGCGCAAGCTTTCGGCCAACGTCGCCACCTGGCGCAGCGACGTCAAGCGGCTGTGTGCAGAGGCCGCCGCGCCGCTGGCGACGTTGGGGGCACAAGACGCCGCCGCCGCGATGCGCGCGCTCGCCGAGCGGCTGGCAGCAGCGGAGAAGGCGCGCGGCCTGCGCGCCCAGCTCGCCACGCTCGAGCAGGAGCTCGGCGACGAGCGGCAGGAGTGTGCGCGCCAGCAGCGCGACGTCGACGCCGCGCTCGCCGCCTGGCGCGCCCGCGCCGTCGCCGCAGACGACGGCGCCTTTCTGCAGGCCGCCGCCGCCGCGCGCCGCGGCCACGCCCTCGATCGCGAGATCGCCCAGCTCCGGCGCGCGCTGGCCGAGGCGCGCGGCGCCATGCCCGCGGGCGCGTTCGACGCCGCCCTCGAGACCGCCGAGCGCGCCGTCGTCGACAGCGAGCTGGGCGAGCTGCGCGCCCGCCTCGACGCCGTCGACGCCGACTTCCGTGCCGCCTCGGAGCGCGTCGGCGCCGCCGAGGCTACGCTGGCGCAGCTCGACGGCGGCGCGCGCGCGGCCGAGCTCGGCGCCGGGGTCGAGTCGCGCCGCGCCGAGCTGCGCGGCCTGGTCGAGCAGTACGCGGTGGTGACGCTGTCGCGCGCCCTGCTCGAGCGCCAGGTCGCGCGCTTCCAGGAGCGCCATCAGCCGCGCATGCTGGAGGAGCTGTCGTCCCTGTTTGCCGCGCTCACCGAAGGGCGCTACACACGCGTCTACCCGCGCTACGACGACGAGGGCACCTTCGTCGCCGTACGCGCCGACGGCGTCGAGGTCACCCCCGCCGCCCTATCCACAGGCACACGCGAGCAGCTGTGGCTGGCGGTGCGCCTGGCCTATGTGCGCCAGTACTGCGACGCGTCCGAGCCGCTCCCGCTCATCCTCGACGATCCGCTGGTCAACTTCGACGCCGCGCGCGCGCGCGCCACGCTGGCGGTGCTGGCCGACTTCGCCAAGCGCTCGCAGGTGCTGATGCTGACCTGCCACGCCCACCTGGTCGACCTGGCGCGCCAGGTGGCCGGAGTCGAGCCGCTGCCGGTGCCGCTGCCGCTGCCGAGCTGAGGCCCGCCGGCCGCGCTCAGACCGGCTTGACGCCGCGGCGCGGCGGGCGCGGCCGATTGTCCGGCTCGACGGGGCGCGGGTCGTGGATGGTCGACTGCCCCGGCTCCTTCTCGGTGTGCACGATGCCCTTGTGCACGCGATCGAGGATGGCGTTGATCTCGCCCCCGAGAATGAGGATCACCCCCGACAGATACAGCCACACCAGAAGAACGACGACGGTGGCGAGCGCGCCGTAGGTCCGGGCGTACGACGAAATATGCGACACGTAGAGGCGGAAGCCGAGCGACCCCAGGATCCACGCCAGCACCGCCACCGTCGAGCCAGGCGTGATGAACCGCCACTTCTGCCGCACGTTCGGCAGGAAGTAGTAGGTGAACGAGACCATGGTCATCATGGTCAGCGCCGCCACCGGCCAGCGCAGCAGCGCCCACAGCCGATCGAAGGCGCCCCCGAAGCCGAAGAAGCCGAGGAGGTGGCGCACGATCTCGGGACCGATCAGCATCGCCGTCGTGGCGACGATGACGGCGACGACGCCGCCGAGCGTCACCGCGAGCGCCAGCAGCTTGACCCGCCAGACGGACCGCGTCTCCGCGACGTCGTAGGCGCGGTTGAGCGAGCTGATGAGCCCGCTGGTGCCGCCCGACGCCGACCAGAGCGCGAACAGCAGCGTCGTCACGAGCAGCCAGCCGCGCTGCCGGCCGACGATCTCGCGCAGCGTCGCCTCGCACAGCTGGGCCACCTGGGACGGCATGACGGTATACATGGCGCGGATGATGCGCTCGTCGAGGCCGTGCAGCGGGATGTAGCCGACGACGGTGAGCACGAACATCGCGAAGGGGAAGATGGAGAGGATCGCGAAGTAGGCCAGCTGGGCGGCGAGCTGGAACGGCTGGTTGCGGCCGAGCGACTCCCACAGCTGGCGCACGAACTCCTTGACCGTCACGTGCGGGCCGGGCGCGGGCACGCTGGTCGCCATGCCCTCCGATGGTGCAACCAATGTGCCCTCGCCGGCAACCCGTGTTAGAACACGGCGTGGCCGCAGAGCGTGCGCCCGTACCCGGACCGTCGCCGGTACCGCCGCGCCTGGCATGGCACCATGCCGGCGCCGACGAGGTCGCCGCCTACTGGCACTCGGATCTGAGGCGCGGCCTCCTGCCCGAGGAGGCGCGCGATCGCCTGGTTCGCATCGGGCGCAACCGCCTGCCCGAGGAGCCGCCGGAGCCATGGTGGCGCAAGGTCGTGGCCCAGGTCTCCGACTTCACGGTGCTGGCGCTCCTCGGCGCGGCGGCGATCGCGGCCGGGCTGGGCCTGTTCGCCTCCGCGCCGGAGGCCTCGTTCATGGAGCGCTTCGGCGACTCGCTGGCCATCCTGGCGATCGTCGCTGGTCAACGCCACCTGGGCCTGCTGCAGGAGCGCAAGGCGGAGCGGGCGCTGCACGCGCTCCGGCAGATGACGGCGCCGACCGCGCGCGTGGTGCGCGACGGCCAGCACCATCGACGTCCCGTCGGAGGAGCTGGTCGCCGGCGACCTCGTCCTGCTCGAGGACGGCGACCGCATCGTCGCCGACATGCGCCTGATCGAGGCGCACGACCTCGAGGTCGACGAGGCGCCGCTCACCGGCGAGAGCCTCCCGGTGGTCAAGGATCGCCAAGGCCGCCATCGACGCCGACACGCCGCTGGCCGACCGCCGCACCATGGCGTTCATGGGCACCCGCGTCTCCCGCGGCCGCGCCCGCGGCATCGTCGCCAACACCGGCGTCTACACCGAGCTCGGCGCCATCGCCGGCATGCTCGCGCGCGTCGAGCCCGAAGAGACGCCGCTCGAGCAGGATCTCGAGCGCTTCGGCCAGCGCGTCGTGCTCGGCTGCATCGCCATCTCGGCGGTGGTCTTCGCCGCCGGGTTCTTTCTCTCGAAGTCGCCGCCGCGCGAGCTGTTCCTGGTCGCGGTCGCGCTCGCCGTCGCCGCCATCCCCGAGGGGCTGCCGGCGGTGACCACCATCGTGCTGGCGCTCGGCACCACGCGCATGGCGCGGCGCCACGCGCTGGTGCGCCGCCTGCCCGCCGTCGAGACGCTCGGCTGCGCGCAGGTCATCTGCACCGACAAGACCGGCACGCTCACGCAGAACGCCATGACCGCGCGCAAGCTGTGGGTCGGCGGCGTGCGCTACGACGTCGACGGCGGCCCGCGCGTCATCGACGGCGGCATCCGGCCATCCGCCGGCGAAGGCCCGGCCGAGAGCATCGACCTGCAGACCGCGCTCGATGCCGCCGCCCACGCACGCGGCGCCCACCTCACGCTGCTCGACGGCAAGCGCGTCGAGATCCAGGGCGATCCCACCGACGCGGCGCTGCTCATCTTGAGCCACCGCCTCGACGTCAAGTGCGAGCACACCCGCATCCTCGGCGAGCAGCCCTTCACCTCGCAGCGGCGCATGGCCTCGGTGCTCGTCGGCGGCGACCAGGCGATCCGCTCCTACGTGCGCGGCGCGCCCGAGGTGCTGCTGGAGCGCGCGACCACCATCCTGCGCGACGGCCGCTCCGAGCCGCTCGGCGACGCCGACCGCGACGCCATCACCGGCGAGGCGGCCAAGTGGGCCGGGCGCTCGATGCGCGTCATCGCCCTGGCGATGCGCGAGGGGCTGCCGGTGCCGCTCGGCCCGGTGAAGCCGTCGGCCGAGTGGGAGGCGGGGCTGACCTTCATCGGCGCTGGTCGGCATCGTCGATCCGCCGCGCCCCGAGGTCGCCGCCGCCATCGACGAGGCGCGCAAGGCCGGCATCCGCACCATCATGATCACCGGCGATCACCCCGCCACCGCGCGCGCCATCGCCGAAGAGATCGCACTTGTGGGAAGAGGGCGACGAGATCCTCACCGGCGGCGAGCTCGACCACCTCGACCAGCAGAAGCTCGAGGAGCGCATCGACAAGGTGCGCGTCGTGGCCCGCGCCACCGCCGAGCACAAGCTGCGCATCGTCGACGCGCTCAAGGCGCGCGGCTTCATCTGCGCCATGACCGGCGACGGCGTCAACGACGCGCCCGCGGTCAAGGCGGCGTCGATCGGCGTCGCCATGGGCAAGACCGGCACCGACGTCACCAAGGAGGCGGCGGCGCTCGTGCTCGCCGACGACAACTACGCCACCATCGTCGCCGCCGTCGAGGAAGGGCGGGCAATCTACGCCAACATCCGCAAGTTCATCTTCTTCCTCCTCTCGTCGAACGCCGGCGCCGTGCTCTTCGTGCTTGACCACGTCGCTGTTCGGCTGGGAGCAGCCGCTGGCGCCGATTCAGATCTTGTGGATCAACCTCATCACCAACGGGCTGCCGGCGCTGGCGCTCGGCGTCGACGGCCGCGATCCGCTGCAGATGACACAGCCGCCGCGCGAGCCAGGCGGTGCCATCCTATCGGGGCGCGAGTATCTACAGATCCTCGGCATCGGCGCGGTCATGGGCGTCACCGCGCTCATCGCCTTCCGTCACTTCATGGTCGATCCGCACCACGCCTCCTCCCCCGAGGAGCTGGCGCACGCGCGGGCGATCGTCTTCGCCATCCTGAGCGTGGGGCCGCTGCTGCACGCGTTCAACTGCCGCTCGGAGCGCCGCTCGCTGTTCGCCATCGGCGTCTTCAGCAACCGCGCGCTGTGGGGGGCGGTCGTCACCGGCATCATCTTGCAGGCGGTGACGATCTACGTGCCGCCGCTGCGCCCGATCTTCAAGACCGCGCCGCTTGGCGGCCACGATCTCCTCTGGGTCTTCGGAATGTCGCTCGTGCCGCTGGTCGGCGGCGAGCTGGTCAAGCTCGTCCGCCGCCCGGACTGACCTATCTTGACGATGCGTGGGCACCCTTCGCATCGTCACGCTCAACCTGTGGAACGGCCAGGGCGCGGCCGAGCGGCGCATGGAGGTGCTGCTGCCGCAGCTTCTGGCGTTGCAGCCACAAGTGGTCACGCTGCAGGAGGTGCTGCAGAACCCGCGCGGCCTCGTGCAGGCGCAGCGGATCGCCGACGCCTTGCGCGCCGACTACCGCTTCGGCGTCGTCGACGAATCGGCGGCCGACGGGCCGATCGGCAACGCCATCGTGTCGACGCTGCCGATCGGCGGCGAGTCGCGCCTCATGCTCCCGGCGCCGCACGGTGATCTGCGCGGCGCCCTGCGCTGCGAGCTGGAGACCGCGCGCGGGCGCCTGTCGGTCGTGACCACGCACCTGACCTGGGAGCTCGACGGTCCGCATCATCGCGAAGCGCAGGTGAGCGTGCTCGACCAGTTCGCGCGCGCCAACCCGGGCCCGATTCCGACCCTTTTGACCGGCGACTTCAACTGCACGCCCGACTCGCTGGTCCACCAGTTCCTGACCGGGCGCGCCTCGCTCGCCGGCCACGGGACCTACTGGCGCGACTGCTTCCAGCGGCGCCACCCGCACTCGGACGGCTTCACCTGGAGCGCGCGCAACCCCTACGTCGCCCGCTCGGTGGAGCGCAATCGCCGCGTCGACTACGTCTTCGTCGGCCCCATGAAGGATGACGGCCCCGGCGCGGTGCTGCATGCGCGCGTCGTCCTCGATCTGCCGGGCCGCGATCACGTGTTCCCCAGCGACCACTTCGGCGTCTTCGCCGAGATCGCGCTGGAGCAGGTCGAGAGCGGCGTCTGATGCTAGTACCTCGCCACAGTGGTTTTGACCGGTCTGCGCCGGTCCTCGACGCCCATGGCTTCGTTGCTCCTCCTCGAAATACAGCCAGTATTCCTTCGTCGTCGCGCCTCGCCCTGCGGTTAGAGCGCCGCCAGCTCGTGGATCCTGCGCCACTGCGCGTCGGTCAAGGGCACGAACGACAAGCGGCCCTGCCGCACCAACGGGCTGTCGGCGAACAGCGGATCGCGCTTGATGATCGCCAGCGACACGGGCTTGGGCAGCGGCTTGCCCGCGCGCACGTCGAGGACCACGAGCCGCTCGCTCTTCGGATCGGGATACGCGGCCTTGACGATCACGCACTCGCCGATCGCCGACTTCTCGTCGCCCGTGTGATAGACGAGCGCGCGGTCGCCCACCGTCGCCGTCTTCATCAGCTTGAGCGCCGCCGGGTTCTCGATGCCGTCCCAGCGCGTCTCTTTCGCCTGCACGAGATCGGAGAAGCTGTAGGTCGAAGGCTCGGTCTTGAGCAGCCAGTACGCCATTTGCCGCGCATCCTATGATAAAAACCGACGCCATGCTGCACGAGAAACGACGCCTGCAACCGCCGCCGCTCGATCACGCCTCCGACGAGATCGCGCGCTTCATCGACACCTATTTCAACGCCTACAACGCCGCCCGCCTGCGCGAGTCCTGCCAGCTGTTCGCGCGCATGATCGACGCCGGCGCCACCATCGGCGTCAGCCTGTCGGGCGCGCTCACGCCGGCCGGCCTGTCGTCGGTGCTGACGCCGCTGATGCGCAAGGGCTTCATCGACTACATCTCGTCGACGGGCGCGAACCTCTACCACGACCTGCACTTCGATCTCGGCCTGCCGCTCTACCGCGGCACCGCCGACGTCGCCACCGGCGCCGTCGACGTCCAGCTGCGCAAGGACGGCATCATCCGCGTCTACGACGTCCTGTTCCCCGCCGACGTCCTCTACAAGACGGACGAGTGGGTCTACCGGGTCATGATGGCGCAGGAGTTTCACAAGCGCATGGGCACCGCCGAGCTGCACCACAAGATCGGCAAGTACGCGCTCGAGACCGCCGCCAAGACCGGCAGCAAGAAGCCGTCGATCCTGGCCACCGCGCACGAGCTCGACCTGCCCGTCTATTCGCCGTCGCCGGGCGACTCGACCATCGGGCTGAACTTCAGCGCCATCTTCACGGCCGATCCCGACCGCGGCCCGCACGTCGATCCCGCCATCGACGTCACCGAGATGTCCGCCCTCGTGCTCGACGCCAAGCGCGCGCCCAACGAGCGCGGCGCGGCGGGCGAAGGCGGCCTGTCGGGCGTGCTCATCCTGGGCGGCGGCGCCCCCAAGAACTTCCTCCTGCAGACCGAGCCGCAGCTGCAGGAGATCCTGGGCGTCGCCGAGAAGGGCCACGACTTCTTCGTCCAGATCACCGACGCGCGCCCCGACACCGGCGGCCTCTCCGGCGCCACGCCGGCCGAGGCCGTGTCGTGGGGCAAGATCGATCCGGAGAAGCTGCCGGACACGGTCGTGGCCTACGTCGACTCGACGATCGCGCTGCCGCTTTTGGCCGCCTACGTCACCGCGCGCTGCAAGCCGCGCGAGCCGCGCCGCCTGATGCGCAAGCTGCCTGCGCTGATGGACAAGCTCCGCGCCGAATATCGCACCACCGACCTCTACAAGAAGTACTGGGGCTGAGCCCCCTTTCGTGACGCAGAGGCACCCGGTGCGGCAATTTGTCGCATGCCGATCCGCGGCGAGCACGGCCGCGCAGCCCCTTCAGTAGTCGATGGTCGCCCGCTCGCCGGGCCGGCCCCAGCGTCCGACCACGTGCGCCGCCGCCGCCCGATAGTCGTCGACGCTGCGCGTCACCGAGTCGACGAACGCGCGCCCGAAGAGCGAGACGCGCGCGGCGTGATCGCGCAGGTCGAAGCCCGCCGGTAGCGGAAACGGCGCCAGCGTCACCCGCCCGTCGACGACCACGGGCGCCGGCACCGCGCGGATCGCGAGCAGGCGCCGCAGCACCGCCGGCTGCGGGCGCCGCGACGGCGGCCCGATCTGATAGGTCAAGATCGCCTGCTCGCGCGCAAAGTGGCGCGTGGTCAGCTGCGCCAGCGCCGCGAAGCGCGCCCGCGGATCGGCGATGGCCAACCCGTCGTACAGCGCGCGCGCCAGGGCGCGGCACTCCTCGTCGAACGTCGGGGGCAGCGGCCCGTTCAGCAGCGCCTCGGCCACCGCCACCTCGCCGCCGCGCCTGCGCTCGTCGGCGCGCAACGCCAACAGCACGGTGGGCAGCGAGTCGGCGAAGATGCCGCGGTTGGTGCGCCGCAGGACATCTTCGCTCCCGTCGGTGAGCTGGGCGAGCGCGCGCCAGCCGAGGCGGCGCGCCGCGTCACCGACGAGGCCGAAGAGGCGGTTCTGCCGCATGCCCTCCATCACCTGCTCGATGCCGAGGATCGCCACCACCGGCCAGGGATAGGCGAAGCGGCAGCGCCGCCCGATCTCGATATAGCCGGCCAGCCGAGCGTGCACGCTGCGGTTGTACCGGGCGAGAAAGCCGTGCGCATCCCGCTGCAGCGCGGTCAGCTCCTCGCCGACGCGCGCCCGCTGCGCCGACGGCACACGCTCGAGCGCCGCCTGCCACGCGCGCGCCGCCTCGGCCAGGTCCTCGCCGGTGAGCGCGATCAGCTCCTCGCCGAGCAGCTGAAACGACTGCGCATCGGGATCTCCCAGTCTTCGTCGCAGCGCGTCGATGAGCACGTGGACAATCGTAGCAGTTCTGATTGACATCGCCGCACTCCGGACCAATCATCTGCGCCGGCGCCGAATCCGTCGATCCCGGCGGAGCGGGGGAACCGAGGAGTAGGGGCAAAGCGCGCAAGCGCCGGGAGACCTCCCCTTCCGAGCCCGTCAGCTAACCCCGCAGGCGTGGACCAAAGGAGGTAGCCATGACCCACGTACGCGGCGACGAGCTGCAGCTGGCAGCGCGGCGCGCCCTGGCCCTCGGATACGCGGCGATCGATTCACCGACCGCAAAGCGGGTGCACGAAGCGCAGCGCCTGGTCGTCAAGGTGCTGGGGGCCATCGACCATCAGCTGTGCGGCGGCGAGGTCGGCGAGCTGGTCAAGGCGCTGCGCGAGCTGGCGGCCGAGCTCACCGGGCTTCAGCAGCGAACCGCCTGAACCCGTATATAATGCGCACATGATATAATGCGTATAATGAATGCGCGATATATCGAAGCGCGATGCGAAGCGATCGCTCACGAGCTCACGACGCACTTCCTGATCTTCGACAACAGCGACCGCGAACGAGCCTGAACAAGCGGATGCCCGACAACGACGAGACCCCGCTGGCCGCCCAGCCACCGGAGGTGAGCTACCTCAGCGCTCCGGCGCTGCCGGGTGTGATGCTGGTGGCGGCGACCTTTTACGGCTCGATGCCGCCGTCGACCATCGACCGCCGTTGGACCTTCTCCCGCACCGACGTCGGAGACGGCGAGGCCGCCATCGCACGCACCGAGGTGCACCTGCAGGCGGGCTGCCTTCTGGCCCTCGAGCCGGGCGATTGCATTACTCCGCTGCGGCATCGCACCGCAGAGTCCCGATTTCGCTCGCTGCTCGTCGAGCCGGAGTTCGCAGCGCGCTTCGTCGACACCGCCTTCCCCGGCGGTGGCGTCAAGCTGCGCCGCGGCCTTCTCGGCCCGAGCGCGGCGCAGGCGTTCGATGCCTTCTGGGAAGCGGTGGTGGTCGGCGAGCAGGGCCTCGAGCAGGAGGGCCTGCTGGCAGCGTTCCTCGAGGCGGCCAGCGATGAAAGCGGCCAGGCGCTGGCGGCGACGCCGGTGACTCCCCCGGTGGCGCGGGCGCGGAAGTTCATCGAAGATCGCCTCGCCGACGACGTGCGCCTGGAGCACCTCGAAGCCGAAGTCGGCCTCAGCCGGTTCTACCTCGTGCGCCGCTTCCGCGCCGAGGTCGGCATGCCGCCGCACGCGTTCCAGCTGGCGTTGCGGCTCGATCGCGCGCGCGTGCTCGTCGCCTCGGGCATGCCGCTGGCCGACGTCGCCTCGCGCTGCGGCTTCACCGACCAGAGCCACCTGACCCGCCACTTCCGCCGCGCCACGGGCGTCGCGCCCGGCGCCTACGCCCGCTCCGCCGGCGTTCGCCGCTGACCCCGCCTGGCCCTTCGCAACGAGGCGCCGCCCTCGGGCCGTTGTCACCGTCGCCTGCAGCCCTACCTTGTCGGTCATGCTTCCTGGCGAGAGCTTCGGGAACCCGTTCGCCGCCGCGGCTCAGCCTCCGGTCCACAGCCTGTCCTGGATCATCCTGGCGCTCGTGGTCTTCGCGATCGTGATGCCGCTGGTCTACCTCGTCAGCAGTGGCCGGCGACCGCGTCCGTAGCCCCGGCCTCTCACGATTGATCGCATCTGCGAATCGGAGCGAGCTCCCGCCAATCCTCTTCCCTGAGCAGCGTCGCACCGAGAGCGCGCTAAAGCGCCACCTCCGGCCCCGCGCGATCTGCCCCGCTGGGCTCAAGCAGTCCTCGCCAGCGGACCGCTCTTCTCGATTCCACCCCTCGCCTGTGCTGCGGAACTCGCCCAGCGGGGCAGACCGCGCGGGGCCTCTGCGCTGTCGATCGCGGGGGCCTGCGTGCTCTGGAACAGGGAGCGGACGCAGCGCCTGCATCCCGGGGCGAGCTCCACAGCACAGGCAAGGGGCAGGGTCAGCGCGGCGGTGCGGTGGCCAGGACTGTTGAGCCCCGGGATGCACTCGCTTGAGCCCCGGGATGCACTCGCTGCGTCCGCGGCGCTCGCGCTGGCACCGGCTCGCGGTCGGGGAGTCGTGGCCAGCTGCTGTGAAGAATCGTGACAGCCCCGGCCCCGCCAGCAGCGCCCCGGGCCGCGCGAAAACTTCCGCCGCAACCGGAGTATGCTCCGCCCCATGCTGTGGATCGCCCGCATCCTCGTGTCGCTGGTCGCGCTCGAGCACTTCTACTTCTGCGTCCTCGAGTGCTTCTTGTGGAACACGCCGTTCGGCCGGCGCACCTTCGCCACCACGCCCGAGTTCGCCGCCTCGACGGCGCCGATGATGGCGAACCAGGGCGTGTACAACGCCTTCCTCGCCGCCGGGCTGACCCTCGGCGCCCTGCGCGGCGAAGCCGACGTCGTCCTCTTCGTCCTCGGCTGCGTCGTCCTCGCCGGCGTCGTCGGCGCCGCCACGGTCAAGCGCTCCATCCTGTGGCTGCAGGCGCTGCCCGCCGCGCTCGCCTTCGCGGCCGTGATCGCGACGCACTGAATGGATCCCGACGCCGCCCCCACCGTCGCTGCTGCCGCCCGACGCACAGCAGCCGGTGCGCCGCATGCGCATCACCTTCGCCCTGTTGTTCCTGCTCGCCGTCGCCCTCGCCCTCTACGTCATCTGGCCGTTCCGCGCCCCGCTCATCCTCGCCGCCGTGCTCGCCAGCGTGCTGCAGCGTCCGTTTCGCGCCTTGACACGGCTGGTGCGCGGCCGCCGCGCCGTCGCCGGCGCCGCGACGACGGTGACGCTCTTCGTCGTCATCATCGGCCCCCTGGCCGCCATCATCGCCTTTGCCACCAGCCAGATCATCAAGGGCCTCGCCTTCGTGCGTGACGAGCTCGGCATCGAGAACGTGGCCCAGCTGCGCCACGGCGAGCTTCCGCCGCGCGGCCAGGAGCTGCTCGATCGCCTGCTCGACGTCCTGCACCTCTCGCGCACCCAGCTGGCCGACATCGCGCACCAGGCCTCCTCCGTCGCCGAAGGCGGCGTCTCCCGCATCGTCGCCTCGTCGGGCCGCGCCACCTTCCACACCGCGATCATGCTCATCGCCTTCTACTTCTTCCTCGTGGAGGGCAGCCGCATCGTCGACTTTCTGCGGCGCGTCTCGCCGCTGGAGGCGCGCCAGACCCGCGACCTCCTCGACGAGTTCCGCGCCGTCTCGCGCGCGTCGATCCTCGGCACCACCGTCGCCGCGCTCTTCCAGGGGCTCGCCGCCACCATCGGCTACGTCATCACCGGCGTGCCCCACGCGGTCTTCTTCGGCCTGGGCACGCTGGTGGCCTCCTTCATCCCCGTCGTGGGCACGCTCATCATCTGGCTCCCCGCCGTCGCCTTTCTCTGGATCGCCGGAGCCCACGGCGACGCGGTGCTGCTGACCGTCTGGTGCCTCGTCTTCGTCGTCGGCGCCGAGCACGTCGGCAAGCCCATCCTCTTGCGCTATGTCCTCGGCGGCCAGCAGGAGATGCACACCGGCATCGTCTTTCTGGCGCTGCTCGGCGGGCTCGAGATGTTCGGGCTCATCGGCCTGGTCCTCGGCCCGCTGGTGTTCGCCTTCCTGCTGGCGATGTTGCGCATCTACGAACGCGACTTCCGCAGCGCCCGCGTTTAGGGCAGGATCCGAGCGTGCATCGCCCCGCCGTCCACGCCGTGCTCGCCGCGCTCGCCCTGGTCGCGCAGGCAGCGACGGCGCGAGCGGTCGAAGATCAGCCGGCAGCGACGGCGGCGGCGAGCGCTCCCGTCGAGCAGCCGTTCCTCTACATGGTCGACCCGCACGGCCCCGCCCCGCGCCAGGTGCTGGCCGGCTACGCCCTGGCGTTCTCCTCGAGCGCCGGCGCCATCCGCCCCATCCCCGGCAACTTCGACAGCGAGGGCGTCGTGCACACGCTCTCGCTCGAGGTCGGCGTGCTCGATCGCCTGCGCCTCTACGGCCAGACGATGATCGCCGAGTCGATCGGCGCCACCGAGGTCAACGCCGTGGCGCTGCAGGTGGGCGCGCGCCTGCTGTTGACGCCGCCCAGCTGGCAGCGCTTCCGCCTCATGGTCACCGGCGCCTTCTTGCGCGAGTTCGGCGCCGACCTGGGAATGTTCGGCGAGCTCACCGCGACCTACGATCTCGGCCGCGTGCGCTTCGGCGCCTCCATGCACGGCGAGCACATCTTCGCCGGTACCCGCGATCCCATCGACCTGTACGCGGTCGCCGGCGTGTCGGTGCGCGTCATCCGCATCCTGCGCCTCGGCGTCGAATACGTGGCCCAGGATCTCGAAGCGTTGACCGCCGACGGGGACGACGACGCCGAGGGCGGTGCCCGGCAGTACGCGGGACCCGACCTCGCGCTGTCTCTGCACAAGGATCGCCTGCTCATCACCGCCGGCGGCGCCGTGCAGCTGGCCAGCTCCCCGGGCGTTCTGGCACGCGCTGCCTTGACCTACGTGTATTAGGGTATAGTGGCTCCGTTGTAAGGAGGTCCCCATGCGTCATGTTCCTCTCGCGCTCGTGGTCGCGATGTTCGCGATCACCGGTTGCAGCTCTCACGGCGGCGGGATGGTTGGGGGCGGCGGTAGCGGCGGCACCGGTGGTGGCGGCACCGGCGGCACTGGCGGCGGCGGCACCGCCCCCAGCGACGGCGGCGTCACCGTGACCGGCGACAGCGTCACCATCACGATGAGCTCGTTCCCCGTCGCCGCGGGCGGCGAGGTGTTCATGTGCCAGACCTTCGCCAATCCGTGGGGCGTCGACGTCGACGTGAGCGAGTTCGAGTCGCACATGACGACCGGCTCGCATCACATGCTGCTCCTGTTCCAGGACAACGCCACCGACGGCGCGCTCACGCCCTGCAGCGGCCTCACCTTCGGCCCCATGCCGTACGGCGCGCAGGAGCCCGACTCGTCGATCACCTACCCCGCCGGCATCGGCGCCACCATCAAGGCGACCCAGGGCTTCAACGTCGTCGCGCACTACCTGAACGCCACCCAGAACGACATCACCGCGCACGTGCAGGTCATCCTGCACAAGGCGCCCGACGGCAGCGTCACCCAACACGCCGGCGTCTACTTCCTCAACAACGTCAAGGGCCTCTTCCCGGGCATCGCGCCGCACACGACGCAGACCATCACCGCGTCCTACACCACGACGATCCCGATGAACATCCTCTACGCCGTCGCGCACATGCACCAGCACTCGACGAACCTGACGGCGATGTACGGCAACACCATGCTGTACACGACCGACTCGTGGGACAACTCGCCGCTGCAGGCCTATGCGCCCGGAGCGATCTCGCTCCCGGCGGGTACAGTCATCCAGTGGTCGTGCACCATCGACAACATGACCGACAGCACGCTCACCTTCGGCGAATCGGCGATGACCAACGAGATGTGCATCTTCGACGGGCAGTACTACCCGGTCCCCGCCGGCGCCAATCCGTCGATCGACATCCAGAAGTAGAACGCGCCTCAGCGGCGCTTGGGCTGCGTGCCGGGCTCGCCGGCCAGCTCCTCCACGAGCGTGATCTCGCGGCTGTTGTCATCGAACTGCACGCGCACCGCCTTGGCCGGTGGCGCCAGCTCGTCCTCGCCGCCCATGAAGCGGACGCGGTAGGCGCTGTTCTGCGTCTCCACGAAGACGATCTGCGCCACCTGGTCCTCGACCAGCATGCGCCGGATCGCGGTCGACGTGAGCTGCCGATCGTCGTCCTGCCGCACCACCAGTCGCCCGCCGACGCTCAGCGGGGCCACCAGCCAGCCGCGCACCTCGCGCGTCTTGCTCGTGCCGCGTACCTTGATGACGGCCACCTGGCGAAAAATCGAGGGCGCGAAGGCCATGCGCAACAAGTGTAGCGGCAGCCTCGCGCGCCGTCGATGGGTCAGTGAATGTCGACGACAGCTTGCGAGGCGGCCGGGCTCTGGACGCCCCCGATGGTCGCCGCGCCCGCCTGCGTCTCGATGCGAACGCGGCCGGCACTGCCGCCGGCGCCGGCGCCGGAGTTGCCCGAGCTGCCGCCCGTCTGCCCGGCGACCGTGCTCGCCGCGCCCCCGCCCCGCCGCTGGCGCTACCGCCGCTGCCACCGGCCGCGGCCCCGGTCGACAAGTCGCCGCTCTTGCCGTTGCTGCTCGTCCCCGCCAGGGCGTTCGCCGCCGAGCCGCCGCCGCCGTTGGCCGCGACCGCGCCCATGGCAGCGACATTCACGCTCAACGCCTGCAGCAGGATGGCGCCGCCCGAGCCGCCGCCGCCGCCACCGACCATGTTATCGGCCGTACCGCCACAGCCGCCGGCGTTGATGCCGCCGAGCGTCGTCCCGGCGCCGACGGTGAGTGTGCCCTGCGCCACCAGCAGCACCAGGCCGCCGCCACCGCCGCCGAACGATCCGTTGGCGCTGTTGCCCTGCCCGCCGGCGCCACCGCCCGAGCCACCGGCCAGCACCGTGAGCCCCGGGTCGCCGTTGGCCGAGCCGCCGGCGCCGCCCGGATTGGCCCCCTCGGAGCCGCCGGTCCCGCCAATGTCGGCGTAGGCGCCGCCGCCGCCGCCGGCCTGGTGGGCGTTGTCGGCGCCGGTGCCGCCGCCGCCGGTCTGCGCACCCACCCCGCTGTTGGAGGCGCCGGGCTGCCCGCCCGCGCCGCCGCCCGGCCCGCTCAAATAGACCTTCGCGGTGCCCGGTCCGCCCAGGCCCGAGACGAACACATTGCCGGCGCAGGTGACGTCGATGGTGCCGTCGATCGTCATGTCTCCCGCCGACACCAGCGCCAGCGCGTTGGTGCCGTAGGCGTTGAGCGCCTGCATCTGGTCGAGCGTCATCGACTTGAAGGTGTAGATGCCGACCTTGGTCGTCCGCCCCGGGATGGCGACGGCGTGGAAGCCGATGCCGTCGTGCACCTCGTAGCTGTTGGGATCGCTGTTTTGATGGCGCAGCGGCGTCGCGCTGGAGCCGATGAGGCCGCTGTCGGTGCTGATGCCGCCCCCGACGCTGAAGGTCACGGGCGTCAGGCTGGCGGTGTTGAAGTCGGCGCGGGTGATGGGCGCGCGCGGATACAGGGCGTTACAGTGCGCGCCGCCGCTGCTGCTGCAGCCGAGCGGGCAGGTCGTCATCACCTCGGCGGTGCCGTCGGGGCAGGTGGTGAGCGTGCTGCCGCTGCACGACGCGGCGCCCGCGGTGCAGACGATCGGCAGCCCGGCGATGTCGTTGCCCGTCGCCAGATCGGCGCCGCCCGAGCCCCCGGCGCCACCGAGATCGTCGCCGCTGGTCGCCAGATCGTCGCCGTTGCCACCACCGTCCTGGTTGCCGCGAACGCCGGAGACCTGGAAGCTGCAACCAGCGACGGCGATTCCCAGCGAAATGACGAGGCTCCGCATGTTGCCTTCAGTGGCTCACGACCTCGGAGTGCTCGGCGCGATAGTCGGCCAGCAGTCTGAGCACGCGATCGATCGTCGCCCGCGGCACGAACCGCGTCGCTGCACGCTCGCGCGCCGCCCGCGCCGCCTCGAAGAACTCCGAGCGGAAGAACTCCGACGGGGGGATCGGCTTGAGCCCCTGCTTCTGGAACAGGCCGCCGAGCAGCGCCTCGTCCTGCCGCCGCCCCATCTCTTGAAACAGCGCATCGTACTTGGCGAACAGGCTGCGGAAGGTCTTCTGCTGCTCGGCGGTCAGCCGATCGAGCGCGCGGTGCGCGACCAGCACGCAGCCGGTCAGGTAGCCCACGCGCAGATCGGTGATGTAGCGCGCCTGCGCCGACCACTGGAACGCCAGCGCCGCCGTCGGAATGGCGACGAAGCCGTCGACGCGCTTGTCGTCGTACGCCTTGCCGGCGACGTCGAGATCGGTGGGCACCACCTGCAGGCCCATCTCGTGCGACATGGTGATGCCCGGCTCGTCGGCCGCCCAGCGCCACATCTTGAGCTGGCGCAGGTCGGCCATCGAGCGCACCGGCGTGCGCGTGAACAGCACCTCGGGTCCGAGGCCGGTGGCGATGAGCAACTCGAAGCCGGCGCGCCGCGTCTCCTCCTCCATCGTCGGACGCAGGCGCTCGACTACATATGCCGCCTCCTCGCGGCTCTGGAAGACGCCGGGCAGCCCCTGGATCTTCATCGACGGCGCCAGGCGCTCGCAGATCATGCCGCCGGAGGCGATGCCGTCGAGGTCCCCCTTCTGAATGCCGTCGAAGGTCTCCAGCTCGTCGCCGGTGATGCCGGAGAAGTACCACTTGGGCTTGATCGCGCCACCCGAGACCGCGGCCAGCTCGCGTGCCCAATCCTGCAGCAGGTTGGCCCAGGCGCTGCCCTCGGGCGCGACCGATGCCATGCGCATGACGATCGGCTCCGCCCGCGCCGCCCCGGCCGCCAGCGCCACGACCATCACCGCGCCCAGCGCACCCCTCATCGCGCCGCTCGCTTCCGCGCCCGCAGCTGCAGCACCACGCGCGCCGTCCCGCCCTTTTCCACGTGCACGCGCTGCTGATCGAGCACCGCGCCGCTGGCGTCCCGAAGCTGCACGGTGTGGTCGCCCGCGGTGACGATGACCCCGGGGGTCGGAGTCATGAAGCCCGAGTACTGCCCGTCGATCCACACCGCCTCCGGCCCCGCGGCGTCGACGTAGACGATACCGCGCGGCTGCGTCTCCACCTCGAGCACGACCTCGCGCAGGGCGCCGGAGTCCTCAGGCTTGATCTTCTTCGTGACCGTCTCGTAGCCCGGCTTCTCGATGCGCACCGCGTGGTACTCACCGCTGGTGAGCTCGAAGGAGACCGGCGTCTTGCCGGCGACGAGCGCGCCGTCGACGAAGACGATGGCCCCCGCGGGCACCGTCTCCAGCTCGACCGCGTGCGTGCGCGGCAAGAGGTGCACGTCGACGAGCTGCCGGCCGCCGTCGTCGATGCGTACGACCCGCTCGACCTCGTTGAAGCGCGGGTGGCGCAGCCTGATCACGTGCTCGCCGGGCGGAAGACCGCGCAACGCCGCCGGCGTGCGATCGCCGCTCGGATTGCCGTCGACGACGACCTCGGCGCCGGGCGGAATCCGAAATCAGGATCAGCATCCCGCCCGAAGGTGCGCGCCGCGCGATCCACATCCCCGAGGCGAGACCGAACAGCGCCAGCGCCACCGCCAGCGCCACCCACCATGCGGGCGAGCGCGGCGGGCGCGGCCGCTCGATCACCTCCGTCACCTCCGCAGGCGCCGACGACCGCGGCGCGCGCTTCTCCACGGCCGGCACGAGCGCCCGCGCCAGGTCGCGCGCCGACTGAAAGCGCTCGCTGGGCGACTTGGCCAAGGCGCGCATCACCACCGCCTCGAGCTCGGCCGAGACGTGGGGCGCGTGCATGCGCACCGGCTCCACCGGCTCGTGCACCTGCTTGTACAGGAGCTGAACGTCGTCGTTGTTGTCGGTGAACGGCGGCCGCCCACACAGCATGGCGTAGAGCACCGAGCCGAGGGCGTAGACATCGGTGCGCGCGTCGACCTCCTTGCGCGCGATCTGCTCGGGCGCCATGTACTGCGGCGTGCCGACGATCTGCCCCGCACGGGTCAGGGCCGCGGTCGGCGAGCCGACGGTCTTGGCGAGACCGAAGTCGATGATCTTGGGCATCTCGCCGGTCTCCTCGTCTGGCGAGAGCAGGATGTTCGACGGCTTCAGGTCGCGGTGGATGACGCCGGCTTTGTGCGCGGCGTGAAGGCCCCACGCCAGCCGGATGGCGATGTCGGCGGCGCGGCGGGGCGCGAGCTTGCCCTCCTTGCGGATCAGCTGATGCAGCGTCGGGCCGTCGACGTACTCCATGACGAGGAAGGTCGGATCGCCGACGATGAGGTCCAAGAAGTGCGCGACGTTCGGATGCTGGATGGCGGCCACCGCCTCCGCCTCGTGCTTGAAGCGCAGGCGGAAGTCGGGATTGGCGAGCAGCTCCGGCTTGAGCAGCTTGATGGCGACGCGCAGGCCGATCGCCTGGTTCTCGGCGAGGAACACCGTGCCCATGGCGCCGTGTCCGATCGGGCGCACGACGCGATAGCGCTCGCCCACGATGTCGCCGACATCGACCTGCCGGCGCATCGACTCGGCGAAGCCTTCGGGCAGCGCCTCCAGCTTGGAGAGGCCACGCGACAGCGGCGTCGGCTGCGGCGATTCGACCGCGCTCATCGCGCGCGACCTCGATGCCCAGGACACAGGCCCACGGGGTGATTGTCGCGCGGAGTGGATTGTTAATTCGTGGGGCTACCCCACAGATCGTTTCAACCGCAACGACACCGTCGTACACTGGCGGCATGACGACTACGAGGTGGGAGACGCGGCGCACGACGGCCGGCGAGCTCGACCGCGTCACGACCGTGCTGGCGCGCGCCTTTCAGGAAGATCCGATGTGGCGCTGGGCGCTCGGACGCGACGACGTCGACGAGCGGCGCGCGCGTCTGGGCCGCTTCTTCGACGTGGTCGCGCGCAAGGTGCACGCGCGGCAGGAGCTCATCTTCGCCGCCGGTGACTTCGCCGGCGCGGCGGTGTGGATGCCGCCCGGTAAATGGCGCTTTACACTCGGCGACGAGGCGCGCGTCGCTCCCGGCGTCGTCGCCGCCTTCGGCGCCACGGGAACGGTGCGCCTGCTCCGCCTTTTGATGGGCGTCGAGCGCGTCCACCTGCGCGAGCCGCACTACTACCTCTTCGCCATCGGCGCCGATCCGACGCACCAGGGGCGCGGCGTCGGCAGCGCGCTGCTCGCGCCGATGCTCGCCCGCTGCGACGACGAGAAGGTGCCGGCGTACCTCGAGTCGTCGAACCCGGCGAACCTCTCCTTCTACCGCCGCCACGGCTTCGTCGCCACCGGCGAGCTCCGCTTCGGCGACGCCGTCGTCACCCCGATGCGCCGCGCCCCCCGCTGAGCCCGCACTCACCGCGGCCGTAGCGCTCGAGCACGTCCGGCGCCGCGCGCACTGCCCCGCTGGGCGAGTTCCGCAGCACAGGCAAGGGGCTGAATCGAGCACAGCGTCCCGCTGGCGAGGACTGTTTGAGCCCAGCGGGGCAGTGCGCTTGGCGCCGGACATGCCCCCCCTTTGTCGCCCTCTCGATCCGCAGCGCGCATTCGGCTTCAGCTGCGCAGCGCCCCGACCGCCACCATGGCGCAGCCGACGATGGCGACGACGAAGCCGACGGCGCCGATGCGGAACCAGCGCAGGACCGGCCCCCGCGCGCCGTCGGGCAGCCGATCGTGCAGCCCGGTCGGGTGCAGCCACCAGCGCGCATCGGTCGGGCGCACCGCCCGGAACAGCTGCAGGTGGTAGAGCGCGCCCGCCGGCACGCCGATGGCCATGCCGAGCGCGACCAGCGAGACGCCGAGCCCGAAGGTGACCTCCCACGGCACCGCCGCGAACAGCGCCGGCACCGCGACCAGCCCGCCCAGGAGAAGCGCGACGACGCCGAGCTCGATCACGCGCTCAGTGTAGCGCGGATCCAGCGGACGGGCCGGCGCCTCAGGGAACGCAGATCGTGGCGAACCCTTCCGCCAGAAGGCTATCCGGGCCGCGGGCGCAGCGGCGCGGGCGCTTCGCACAGCGGGCAGGCATCGGTCCGCTCCGCCACGGTGCCGCAGTCACGGCAGTCGACCCGGTAGCCGTGAAAGCCGTCGTCGTGCGGCTCGGTCGACGTGCGCGCCCGTTCCGCGCGCTTGCCCTCGTAGGCGACCCGGGCCGGCATCAGAGCGATGTAGCGCAGCTCCTCGCCGTCACAGCGGGGACAGTGCGCGGGCACCGGCCAGCGGTTGGGGCTACCGAGCGCGAGGTCGCGACCGCCGGGCGCGTGGCAGCGGGGGCAGACCGCGGCGGAGAACAGCGGCTGCTTGCAGTCGGCGCAGCTGACCTCGAAGACGCCGTCGACGAACTTCTCGCCGTCGTAGACCCAGGTGATGCGGCCCACCGGCTCCGCCGCCAGCATCGGCACCAGTCCGTCGACGAAGGTGCGAAAGGTGAGCTTCTTCGATCCGCACCCGGCGCAGCCGGCGCCGACCAGACGTTCCAGACCCGGCTCGTCGAGCAGTCCCATTGGGCGCAGCGTAGCGCATTTGCCGAGCGGCTGACGGGGCCGTCGCTCCCGACGGACGGCGCGCCCGGATTTCAATCGTGCTTGACGGCCGTCGTGCTGGTGTATTATAACAGCAGTACACTACGACAACGTGACCGATGAGGAGACTACTCAAGATTGTTCCCGCCGATCCGACCCCCATCTGGCGACAGATCGAGGACGGCATCCGGCGCCTGGTAGCGAGCGGCGCGCTCGATTCCGGGGCGGCGCTCCCCTCGGTGCGGGAGCTGGCCAAGGAGCTCGTCGTCAACCCGGCCACGGTCGCCAAGGCGTATCAGCGACTGGCCGACGCCGGCGTCGTGGTGGTGCGGCGTGGCGAAGGCACCTTCGTGGCCGAGCGGCCGCCGGCGCTGGGCAAGGCGGAGCTGGGCCGCATCCTGCGCGAAGCCGCCGGGCGCTATGCCGGCGTCGCGGCCACGCTCGGTGCGTCACCGGATGAGGCGATCGATGCCGTGCGCGCGATCTTCGACGGCTACCAACGAGCGGCTGGAGGGAACCGATGAGCCTGCTTCGCCCGCTACCCGATGACGACACCGAGACGGACCTCGTGGCCTGCGACGGGCTGACCGTCCGCTACGGCGACGCCTGCGCACTCGACGACGTGCGCTTCGTAGTGCCGCGCGGCGCCGTCTACGTGCTGCTCGGACGCAACGGCGCCGGCAAGTCGTCGGCCATCCGCTGCATCCTCGGGCAGCAGCGCCCCAGCGGCGGCCGGGTCCGTGTCTTCGGCGACGACGTCTGGGAGGCGCGCGCGAGCGTGATGGCGCGCCTCGGCGTCGTGCCCGAGGAGCCGGACGCTCCGCCGAACATGACCGTCGCCGAGCTGGCTGCCTTCTGCCGGCGCCTGTATCAGCGCTGGGACGACGCGGCGCTCGCCGCTCGCTTGCGCCGGTTCGCGGTGCCGCTCGAGCTGCCGTTCCGCCGCCTGTCCAAGGGACAGAAGACGCAGGTGGCGCTGGCGCTGGCGCTCGCCTCCGGGCCGGAGCTGCTCATCCTCGACGATCCGACGTTGGGCCTCGACCTGGTGGCGCGGCGCGAGCTCTACGGCGAGCTCATCGGCGAGCTCGCCGATCGCGGCACCACCGTGCTCCTGACGACGCACGAGCTCAGCGAGGTCGAGGGCATCGCCACGCACGTGGGCATCCTGCGCGACAGCCGCCTGGTGGTCGACGAGCCGCTCGATCGACTCAAGGGGCGCATCCGGCAGATCCGCTGCGCGCACGGCCCGACCGATCTGGAGGCGGCGCTGGCGCCATTCGAGCCGCTGGCGGTGCGCGCCGATCGCACCGGCTTCGACGCGGTCGTGGGCCGCTACGAGCCGTCGGCGTTCGATCGCTTCCGCTGCAGCACCGGCATCGTCGAGGCCGAGGCGCTGCCGCTCAGCCTCGCGGACATCTTCGCAGCCCTGGTCCAGGAACAGCCAACGGGAGGTGACGCATGAGCGGTTGGATCGAGGTCACGCGACGCGAGCTGCACGGGCGGCGCATCTTATGGGGCGCGGCGCTGGCGCTGGGGCTGCTGGCGCCGGCGGCGCCGCTGGTGTTCACGAACGACTCGGGGCCGGCCGCGGCCGCGCTGTTCGCGATCCTGTTGAGCGCATTTCTCGCCTTCGGCGTGTGCGGCAACATGATCGGCGGAGAGCTGTCGGAGCGGCGGCTGTCGTTCTACTTCGCGCGCCCGCTGTCGGGCGGCGCGATCTTCGCCGGCAAGCTCTTGGCCGCGGCGCTCCTCACCTACGGGGCGCAGCTCCTGGTCTGGCTGCCGACGGCGATCTTGGAGCATCGCTTCCTCGCCGAGACGCTGCGGTTCGCCGGGCTTCTCGCGCTCGGGACGCCGCTGTTGCTCGCGCTCGGCCTCGTCGCCGGCGTGGCTGCGCGCTGCCGCTCGCGCTGGCTGCTCGCCGACCTCGCCGTCGCGATCGCGCTCATGGCGCTGGTCGCCTTTCTCCTGTCCAAAGGGGCTTCTGGTGATGTGGCTCGGCTGGCTCTCGGCCCCCGTCGGGCTGGCGCTCGTCGGTGGCACCGCCGCGGGCGTCGCTGCGGCGCTGTTGGTCGCCGCTGCCGCCGCCGTCGTCTACGGGCGCACCGACCCGCTGCGCGCTCATCGCGCCTGACCGTCGTCGCCGCGCTGGCGCTGGTGCCGGTGGGATCGGTCGCGTTCGGCGCGTCGCGCCGCCTGTTGCGGCCACGGCTCGCCGACGTCGTATCGGTCCACGCCGCCACCGCCGCGCCGCGCGGCGACTGGCTCTTCGTCTCCGGCGCGCTCGCCGGCATGCGCTACGGCTGGGAGCCCGACTTCCTGTTCAACCCCGCCACCGGCACAGAGCGAGCGGCTCGGCCTGGCGGATCTCGAACCCGGTCTTCTCGGCCGACGGCAGCATTCGCGGCGTGGATCGAGGCGAAGTTCCTCTACGACTTTGTCGGGACGGGGGTGGTCGCCGAGACCGAAGGGACGCTGGTCGTGCGCGAGCTCGACCGCGGCACCGAGGCGCGCACCGACGTCACCGTCGATGACTTCGTCGGCGTCGGCTGGTCGCCGGACGGCCGGCGACTCGCCATCGTCGGCGAGCGCGACGCCGAGCTGCGCGACGCGGTGACGCTTCACCTGGTCGCGCAGACCCGTCGCGCCCGCGAGAACGACCTGGACGTGCGCGCGCTTCATCTCGCCGACGCGGCTGCGCCTGCTGGCCGGCGACGACCGCGGCGCCGACGTCGTCGACCTTTCGGGCCGACACGCGCAACGCCGAGCCGATCGGACACGTCGACATGACGGGGGTACTGTTCGAGCTCGACGCGTCACCCGGCGGAGACCGCATCTTGGCGCAGGAGTCCGACGGGGTGGTGCGCCTCTGGTCGGTCGCCGGCGGTGTCGGGCGCGCGCTCGAGACGCTGCCGTCGAGACACACGTGCGGCGGTTTCTTGCCGGACGGCCGCATCGTGGTCGGCTTCGGCGCGGCGCAGGGCTCGCTCGAGTTGCTGGGAGCGGCACGCATTCACGTCTACTCGCCCGACGGCCAGCTCGAGCGCACGGTCGACCTCGGCCGGGGCGAGGTCTCGTGCGTCGTCGACGGCAGCGCACTTTTGGTCGCGGTCGACCCGCGGCCGAGCCCACAGCAGGAGCACCAGCAGCTCTGGCTGGTCGACGCCGACGACGGCACGGCGCGCGCGCTCGATCCGCGCTTGCGCCTCCTCGAGCCGCAGCGGGGCATCATCGCGCCGCCGGCGGCGCATCGGCTCCTGGTCAGCGACAGCGACGGAGGTCTCGTCGAATGGGACCGGGCGGCGGCCCAGGCGCGAACGCTCCTGGCCGGCCGCGCACGCTGAGCGCGCAGCGCCGCTCGTCAGAACGTCGCCATCACCGTCGCCGTCCCCGAGGCGGTCGTGTTCGGATCGGCCGGCAGCGTCATCACCAGGCTGCCGTGCGACGACGTCCAGAGGATGCCGTTCGTCGCCGGGCCGGGATCGCTGATCATGAGCGTGAAGGTGCCCTGGTTGGCGACCTGGTTGCCCTGGCCGTCGGTGCACATGTTGTTGTTGCACATCGCCCACAGCGAGGTCGTGCCCATCAGATACGTCCCGCCCGCTGCGGGCGCGTCGGCGAGCGTGTAGGTGCCGGTGGCGAGCGTCGACTTGCCGACGAGCGCGGCGCCGAAGGTCGGCTGCCCGCCGCTGCCCGTGAGCGTGACGTCGACCTCGCTGTTGCTCGCCTGGTAGGCCGCCTGAACGGTGCAGTCGCCGGAGGCGGTCGCGGCGCCGCTGACGGTGTAGGTGCAGCTCACTCCGCCGCCACCACCGCCGCCGCCACCACCAGCACCGCCGCCGCCGCCGCCACCAGCACCGCCGCCGCCGCCACCGCAGTAGTTGGCGACCTCCATCGCGCACGACTGGCACTGGCTGGTGTTGCCGGCATTGCAGGTGCAGCTCATGCCGCCGAAGTTGTAGCTGACCGAGCCGTCGGCGTGCGAGCAGACCTGATAGGTCTGCGCGCCCGACGAGCAGCTCGTCGTCTGACAGGTGAGCGCCGGGCTGCTGTTGCCGCACCCGGTGAGGACCATCGACAGCAACGCGAGCGTGAGGGGCAGGCTGATCTTCATGGAACGATTGTACACAACGGTCACCGCCTCCGTCACGCGTTCGCTTGCGAGCGGCGCGGCCGTCGACTAAGGTTCTGCCGGTGATCCGTTCGGTGCAGCGCCCCGGCTTCAGTTGACGCGGCTCCTCGAGTCGCGTGTCGATTTGCCCCGGCCTTCCGACCTGCAACGACTAACCGCTCCGCGCCCCGCGGGGCGAAGGAGCATCCCATGCGTCACCCGTACGGCCTCGATCACAACTCGTCCCAGCTCTACGCCAAGACCGTCGCGCTCGCCGACGGCGCGCTCGCGCGCCACGCCGCGGACGTCGACAAGAACGCCCGCTTTCCCGAGGAGAGCCTGGCGGCGATCGCCGCCGCGGGCCTCTACGGTCTCGGCGTCCCGAGCGAGCTCGGCGGGCTCGCCCAGGGGCCGCGCACCTTCTGCGCCGTCGTCGAGGAGCTCGCGCGCAGCTGCGCCTCGACGGCGATGATCTACGTCATGCACATCACCGCCACGCAGGCGATCGCCGCGGCCAAGGGGCTCGGCGACCGCGACGCTCTGCTGCGGCAGATCGCCGCCGGCCAGCACCTGACGACGCTGGCGCTCTCGGAGAAGGGCTCGCGCTCGCAGTTCTGGGCGCCGGTCTCGCAGCTCGTCGCCAAGGGTGACGGCTTCGTCACCAGCGCCGCCAAGTCGTGGGTGACCTCGGCCAACTTCGCCGACTCCTACGTCTCCAGCGCGCAGAAGCCGGGCGCGCAGTCGCCGCTGGAGTCGACGCTCTACCTGGCGCGCACCGACGCGGCCGGGATCCGCCCGCAGCCGGGCTTCGACGGGCTCGGCCTGCGCGGCAACGACTCGGCGCCGGTGAGCATCGAGGACCTCGCCGTCGCCCGGCGCGATCTGGTGAGCGAGCCGGGCGACGGCGCCGACACGATGCTGCAGGTGATCCTGCCCTGGTTCGCCGTCGGCACCGCGGCGATGGCGCACGGCCTCTGCCGCGCCGCCGTGGCCGCCACGGCGCATCACCTGTCGTCGACGACGTTCGAGCACACCGGCACGGCGCTGCGCGACCTGCCGACCTTGCGCGCGCGGCTGGCGCAGATGAGCGTGCGCACCGAGGCCGTCCCGCGCGCTGCTCGAGCGCACCCTGGGCGAGATGGAAAGCGGCTCGGCCGAGGCGCCGCTCTACGTGCTGTCGGCGCGCAAGTCGGCGCTGGAGGCGGCCGTCGACGTGACCGACCTGGCGATGAAGGCCTGCGGCGGCGCCGCCTTCTCCCGCCAGACCCGCGGCGTCTCCGTCGAGCGGCTCTTCCGCGACGCGCGCGCCGGCTGGGTGATGGCGCCGACCGTCGATCACCTCGACGACTTCATCGGCAAGGCGCTCACCGGCCTGCCGCTGTTCTAAGGAGAGCCCATGGCCAACACGATTCTCCTCGGCGCCGTCGCCTACGATCCGAAGGTGGTGACCATCTGGGAGGGCATCCGCGACTACTTCCGCGGCGCCGGCGTGCCCCTCGACTTCGCGCTCTTCTCCAACTACGAGCGGCAGGTCGAGATGCTGCTCGCCGGGCACATCGACATCGCCTGGAACACGCCGCTCGGCCACGTGCGCGTGCAGCGGCGCACCGGAGGGGCGCTCGCGCTCGCTCGGCATGCGCGACAGCGATCGCGACTTCCACGCCAAGGTCGTGGTGCGGCGCGACGCCGGCATCCGCTCGCTCGCCGACCTGGCCGGCAAGACGCTGGCGGTCGGCAGCCGCGACTCGACGCAGGCGCGCATCCTGCCGCTGCACTTCCTCGCCGCCGAGGGCGTCGACCTCGGCCAAGGTGCAGCTGTTGCCGTTCGACACCGATCTGGGCAAGCACGGCGACACCGGCGCCAGCGAGCTCGACGTGCTGCGCGCGCTCAGCGACGGGCGGGCGCAGGCGGGCACGGTCGGCGATCTGGTCTGGATCAACGAGCAGGCCGCCGGCCGGATCGACGCCGCGCCAGCTCGAGGTGCTCTGGACGACGCCCGGCTTCGACCACTGCATGTTCGACGCGATGCCGGCGCTGTCGGAGGGCGACGGCCGCGCGTTTCAGCATGCGCTGTTCGCCATGAGCTGGGAGGAGCCGTCGCACCGGCGGCTGCTCGAGCTGGAGGGGCTGCGCCAATGGCTGCCGCCGCGCGAGGAGGGCTACGAGAGCCTGCGCCGCGCGCTCGACCAGACGCAGGGCTGGTGAGCCGGGCGGCGGCCATCGCGATCGACGGCGGCGACCTGCCGCTCGGCGGCGGGCTGCTGGCGCTGCTGCGGCCGGCGCTCGACGCGGTGGAGGCGGGCGGAGTCGTCGCGCTGTGCTCCTCGAGCGCCGGCGTGCGGCAGGATCTGCCCGCCTGGTGCCGCGTCGAGCGCCACGAGTACCTCGGCTGTGAGCCGTCGGCGGAGGGGCGCGACCGGCACCTCGTCCGGCGCAGCGCCACCGGCGTACCCCGCCCGACGGCCGACGATCCGCCCGAGGCGGCCGATCCGACACACCGGCTTCGCGCCCCGCGGAGCGCGCGTCGAGCCGGGCGGCCCGCGCTATCCGTTCCCGCTCGACCGGCGCGACCGCGTCGCCGCCCCCGAGGTGCGGCAGCTCTACGAGCAGGCGACCTGTGCGCAGTGGGACGCCGCGCGCGACATCCCCTGGCGGAGCGTACGACCGCTGGCACCTCCGCTCGAGCGCGCCGTCGGGCAGGTGATGACCTTTCTGGCCGAGAACGAGCTGTCGGCGCTCTATGTGCCGTCGCGCTTCGTGGCCCGGCTGCACCCGGCGTACGCCGAGGTGGCGATGTTCCTGGCGACGCAGATGGTCGACGAGTCGCGCCACATCGACGTCTTTCTGCGCCGGGCTCGCGCCGGCGGCGGCCGGCCCGGCATCTCCAGCGTCACCACCTCGCGCTCGCTGCTCTCGCTGCTCGAGCTCGAGGATTTCACCGAAGCCGCGTTCCTGCTCTCGGTGCTGGGCGAGGGCACCTTCCTCGACCTGCTGCGCTACGTCGAGCGCTACGCTCCCGACGAAGCGACGGCCGAGCTGGCGCGGCGCACGCGCGCCGACGAGGCGCGCCACGTGCACTTCGGCGTGGCCCACGTGCGCCACGCGCTCGGGGCCGACCCGACGCTGGCGCGGCGCCTGGAGGCGGCGGTGCGGCGGCGCTCGGCCACGCTGCACGGCGTAGGCGGCGTGCCGGCGCCGATCCAGGACGCCCTGGTCATCCTCGCCGCCGGCAGCGACGAGCCGGCGGCGGTGGCGCGCGGCCAGCTGGCGTTCCAGGAGCTGCTGGCCGAGATGCACGAGGGGCGCCTCAAGCGCCTCTGCCACGCCGGCTTCTCCGCGGCCGAGGCGCAGCTCCTGTCCGAGCTGCACACGCCGAACTTCATGTAGCGGTCGGCCGAGGGCGGGGTCTGTGCTACATCCGGGACCCGGTGAGCCTCCGTCAGGCGTTGCGTTCCCATCCAGCCGGCGTCGCGTTCGTCGCGCTGTGGTGCGCGCTCACGATCGTCGCCCTGATTCCGGTCTGGCATCAGCGCATGTTGCCGATGCTCGACACGCCCGACCATCTGGCGCTCGCGCGCGCCTGGCACAGCTATCACGATCCCTCCTACCGCATCGCCGAGTACTACACGCTGCGCGTCCGGCTCGTCCCCTACTTCCTCTTCTACTTCCTCATCCACCTTTTGCTCTACGTCGCGCCCATCGAGATCGCGAACAAGCTGGTCCTCTCGGCCTACCTGATCCTGTTTCCGCTGTCCGTCCTCTCGCTCGCGCGCGCCCTTCAGCGCAGCCCCTGGCTGGCCCTGGGCGCCTTCGCGCTCGCCTTCAATCCCGGTTGGATCTACGGCTTCTCCTCCTACCTGCTCGGGACCTGCTTCCTCTTCTTCGGCTGGGCGGCGCTCATTCGCTATCTCGACCGCGGCCGACCGGGGGCGCTCTGGGGTCTGGCGGCCACCACGACGCTGGCCTACCTGAGCCACGTCATGGCCTGGGCGCTGCTCGGCGCGGGCGCGATCGCGCTGTTGGCGCTCGAGTGGCGTCAGCTGCGCCGCGTGGCCCTGGCCGCGGCGGCGATGGCGCCGTCGCTGCTGCTGGCGATCGCGGCTTTTTTGCAGGAGCGCCGCGAGCACGCCTATATCAACCGGGAGGCCCGCTTCTCGGCCGTGTGGCGCGACGTGCCGACGTCGGTGCAGGAGTTTCCCAAGCGCGCGATGGAGCTGTTCCCCGGATCGCTCGACCAGTGGACCCTCGCCGTCGTCGCCATCACGGTCGTGATCGTCGCCCTCTGGCCGCGCCTGCCGCGACCGGCGGACGCGCCGCGGGCGACGCGCCGGCTCACCTGGCTGCTCGTGCTTCTCGCCGTCGCCTATCTCGCCCTGCCCTATTCGATCAAGCAGCCGATGTCGTGGTGGTACGTGGCGCCGCGACTGCCTGCGCTCATGACGCCGCTGCTGCTGCTGGCGCCTGCCGGGCTGCCGGGCGGCTGGCGCCGCCTGGTGATGCTGCCGATGGTCGCCGCCTGCTTCGTCCTGCCGGTGAAGCTGACGCGCCTCTACGGCGACTTCAATCGGCGCAACATCGGCTTTCTCCGGCTCGTCGATCGACTGCCGCGCGGCGGAAAGACGATGGTGCTCGCGCGCGGCCTCATCGCCGGCGATCCCGAGTCGAGCGGCGATCCGTCGTCGAGCGCGCCGGTCTACTGGCACTTCATGTCGTGGCCGATGGCGCTCCACGGCGGCTTCTCTCCCTACCTGTTCGACCAGGGCATCCCCGTCCAGCCGCGCCCCGCGCTGCCGTCATTCAACGTCGCCCGGACCGACGCGCTCGACCTGCGCAGCGCACCGCAGTTCGACTACTACCTCGTCCACGAGTCGAGCGATGTGCTGCGGCCGGATCGCAGCGTGCGCGAGACGAGCAGGATTGGCAGCTGGACGCTCTACCAGCGGATCGCGCCCATGACCGACGAGCCCTGACCGCCCCTTGGCCGCAGCAGGCGCTCACTCTCTCGATGCGACGATCGGATGAACCCGATCAGCGCCGCCGTGAGATCGAAGAGCAGCGCGAGCCGGGGGCAACGGAGATTAGGCGCATTGGCTCCAACCTTAGGCGGGTTGCGGCGTCTGCCCGGCCAGCGGCCTGGTCGCCTCGCGCGGCGGCTCGTGGACGATACGCCGCAACCGGAGCGCCAGCCCGAACATGAGGATCCCGAACAGCAGCGCATAGGCGCCGATGAGCCAGGCGAGCGCCAGCACGCCCGCTTCCGGCAACAGGATCATGAGCACGCCGAAGAGGATCGACGCGACGCCGCCCAGAGCGAGCCACAGCTCGCGCTGGACCCTGCGGCGCAGCTCGACGGCGACGACGATCTCGAGGATGCCGCGCGCGATCGACCAGGCGGCGATGGCGGCGTAGAGGCCCATGGCCGTGATGCCGGGGCGGAAGAAGGTGAACAGGCCGACGGCGATACCGACCAGGCCCGCCAGCACCAGCTGCCACGAGCGCCAACCGGTCAGCGCCAGCGCCAGCGCGCTGATGCCGTCGATGAACGCCCAGACGCCGAACACCAGCACGAACACGGCCAGCGCGGCATGTGGCTGCGCGAGCGCCAGGATACCGAAGAGGATGGCGAGCAGCCCGCGCAGGGCGAACAGCCACCAGTTGGTGGCCAGCGCCCCGACCGGCGCCAGCGCCGCGAGCCCAACGCCGCCACCGAGAATCCCCACGATCTCGTCGGCACGACGATCGGCCTCGTCGCTCGACACGCCCCTTTGCCGCATTAGGTAATCGGACAAGCGTGCGGTCGCGTCCCGCCGATCGAGCGGTGAGTTGCCGCCGCGGCTGGGAGACTCTTGTTCAGGCTCCACGGTGCACCTTCCTTTCTGGTGTACCGTTCGAGCAGGAACCGTTCCAATCCTCGACGCTTGCCCCCTCGAGCGGGCCCGAGGTCTTGCTCGTCGCCGGCCGTTTCAGTCACGCCCGGCGGCGGGTGGCTGCTGCTCCCTCTCCGCCAGCTGCAGGCGGACAAGGAAGGTCGTCCCTCGTCCAACCTGAGACTCCACCGACACGGTTCCGCCACTGGCTTCGACGATGCGCTTGACGATGGCCAGCCCGAGCCCCGTCCCGGGGGTCGCCAATCGTGCCTCTTCGCCCCGGAAGAAGGGCTCGAAAGCCCGGCGGGCTTCATCCGGCGGCATGCCGGCGCCGTTGTCCGACACCCGGAGCTCGTAGCCCTGTCCCTTGGGGCGTCCCTGGAGGGTGACCTCCACCGGGACGTCCAGACGGCGGTACTTCACGGCGTTCTCGCCCAGGTTCCAGAGCACCTGATGCAACAGCCCATCTTTGCCACACACCGTCGCCGCGGCGACGTCGACGCGCAGGAGCCCACCGGCGCCCTCCACCTTTGGACGCAGATCGGTTTCGACGCCGGCGACGACCGTCGCGATCGCGGAGAGGCTGCCCGGCAGCTGCACGTCGATGCGCGACAGCGCCAGCAGGTCTTGGATGAGGCTCTCCATTCGCCCGACGCCCCGGCGAAGGACCGAAAGGGCGCCTTCCTCTTTGGGCAGGTGCTCGGAGAGCCGCGATGCGGAGAGGCTGACGGTCGTCAACGGGCCGCGGAGATCGTGCGCCACCCGTCCGGCAAAGGCGTCGAGCTCCCGATTTCGCTCCTCCAACTGCGACGTGGCGCGCCTGATCTCGCGGTCCCGCTGCGCCAGCGTCCGGCTCACCCAGCCGGCGACGAGCAGAGCGAGCGCCGTGCCCCCGATCGTGACGGCCCCGAGAAACAGAGTGACCTCCCGCTGCTGCGCGAGGATCTGCGCCACCGCCTGCTCTGCCCCATCGTGGTTGATCTTGATGAGCGCGTCGGCCGTTCGGGAGATGGCATCGAACCGACCTTCGACAAGGGCCAGCTGTGCCCGGGCTTCGCCGTCGTGGTTCTGGCGGGAGAGCCCGAGCACCGTGTTCACCGGCTGCGCGATGGCGGCGACATTGTCCTGGAGGCGCTGCCACACCGCCGCCTCGCCGGTCAGGGTCGCCAGCGGCTCGTACGCGGCGGCGGCTGCGGAGTAGTCGCCGTCCAGCTTGGCGAGCCTCGCCTCGACGGCCTGCATGCTCGGGGTTCCGCTCTCCAGGATATGGGCGTCGAGGAGCAGCCGCTTCTGGTCGATGTCGCGGGCGATTCGCGACACCAGCTCGATGCTGGTGAGCATGTTGTCGACGACCAGATCGTTCTTGGCGTGCCCGGACTGCATCTCCAACAGAGAGGCCACGTTGGTGAGCGCGAACCCGCCGATGATGAGCAGGAAGGCCCCGCGGAGCACGAACCTCCGCCCGCCAAGAGCATCGATTGATCGCGCAGACGTCATGACGACGACTCCGAAGGTTTGAGCAAATTAATGTAGGGCGACCGTGGGATGCCGCCATGATGTACCGGATGCCAAGGCGCTATGCTTCTGTATGGCCCATTCCAGGTTGGAGCGGCGAATGACGAATCTACCCCTTCGTTCTTCCCTACGCGGAGCGCGTGCGCTTGCTGGGGTCTGGGCATCGGCGCTGGTCAGACGCCCCGACGAAGCGATCCTGGGAATCATCGGAGGCTCGCAATTCGCCATGCCTCCCCGGGTGTTCGATATGCGGCGCTCGCGCGACTGCGCGCTGCCGCGACACGACTTGCGATCCGTCATGCGCCTCGCTCCTCGGCAGATCCCTCGTGACTTCGTGCTGGTCACTCGTCATGGAGGCGACGAGCGCGAGGCGCTGGTTCATCTGCCGGCCAACTTCCACTCGCTGAACGCCCTCCCGCTCATCTTCAATTTCCACGGATTCACCAGCGATGCGCAGGAGCAAGCCGAGTACACGCAGATGAATCGGATTGCCGCTCGACACGGCTTCGCGGTCATTCATCCGCAGGCGGTTCACGGCCTCTTGGGTTATCGAGCGTGGAACGCCGGCAAGTTCTTCGCGGGCGCCATGGAGCGGGCCACCGACGATGTCGGCTTCGTCGCGGTCATGATGGAGCAGCTCTCGTCGATTCTTCCGATTCGTGATTGGTTCGCCACCGGGATGTCGAACGGCGGAATGCTCGCCTACCGACTGGCTCATGTGCTTCCGGGACGGTTCGCGGCCATCGCCCCCGTGGCGGCGGTCGATCTGACGGACGAGCCGATTCCCGCGCAGCGCATCGGGGTGTTTCACGTGCACGGCATCAAGGACGGGCTCCTGCCCTATCAGGAGCGGCCCTTTCGCATCGCCAGCCTGATCGGCGGCTTCGGCTGGACCCGCAGCGCTCGCCAGAGCCTGCTCCGTTTTGCCGGCCGCACCGGGGCGCCCGCCCCGCAGGTCAAGAGACTCGGAGGCCGACGCTACGAGGTCTGGCGCGGCCCGGGCGACGCGACCGCGCAGCTGCTGGTTCATCGCGGCGGCCACACCTGGCTGGGCGACGGGTTCTGCATCGCCCGCAGCAACGAGGCTGCCGTCGCCGAGGGCTCCGCGGAGATCGTCCGCTTCTTCCTCGATCATCAAAGGCGATGAGCGCGCCGCCGGGCGGGGCCGAAGCGACGGGACGTTGGTCCGTGATGCCCTCGCCTCGAATGAGCGCTGCCATGTGTGAGACTGCCTTTGCCATGCTGGGCCTGGCGCTGTCGGCCCTGGCGCTTGCGCTCGACGAGCTGGAGACCGGTTCCGAGCTCGAGGCGCTGCGCGGCGATCCTCGTTGGCCTGGATTGCTGGCTCACGCCACCACGGTCTTCGCCGCGTGGGCACGACGCTCGGAAGTCCGGAGCTACGGCGCGAGCTCTTGCGGCTCCGGCAAGAGGATCAGGCCGCAGGATCTTCGGCCAACTTCGGAACCTCCCGATTCATCGCTGCGCGACCATCCATGCTAAGAGTGGGGCGATGTCGCCTCCGGGACAGGACCCCGACGTTCCGAGCAACACGCTCACCGGGACGCCAGGGTCCGATCCGCTCACGCCCTCCGCGACCCTCGAGCGCGGCGCCGCCTTCGGCCGTTACCTCGTCCTCGACCGTCTCGGCAGCGGCGGCATGGGCGTCGTCTATTCGGCGTACGATCCGGATCTCGATCGCAAGGTCGCCGTCAAGATCCTGCGGCCCGAGGCGCTCGGCCAACAGTCGCGCCTGTTGCGCGAAGCGCGCGCCATCGCGCGCTTGCAACACGCCAACGTCATCGCCGTCTACGACGTCGGCACGTGCGACGGCCGCGCCTTCATCACGATGGAGCTGGTCGAGGGCACGACGCTGGCGAGCTGGCTCGAGGGGACGCGGCACCCGTGGCGGCAGGTGCTCGACGCCTTCGTTCAGGCGGGACGGGGCCTGGCCGCCGCGCACGCCGCCGGCCTCGTGCACCGCGACTTCAAGCCCGCCAACGTGCTCGTCGGCAGCGACGGTCGCGTACGGGTCGCCGACTTCGGCCTGGCGCGCTCGGTCGCCGGCGACGATCCGGCGGAGACGACGCCCGAGATGACGTCCCCCGCCTCGCCGCCGTTGCTGCACGACACCATCACCCGCGCCGGCGCGCTCCTCGGTACGCCGACCTATATGTCGCCCGAGCAGTTCGCCAGCCAGCCGGCCAACGCCAAGAGCGATCAGTTCAGCTTCTGCGTCGCGCTGTACCGGGCGCTGTGGGGCGAGCGTCCGTTCGCCGGCGAGGACCTGGCGACGATTGGCCCCGAGGTGCTGGCCGGACGCGTGCGGCCTCCGCCCAACGACAGTCGCGTGCCGCGGTGGGTCCGCGACGTCGTGATGCGCGGCCTGGCGACGCAGGTCGAGCAGCGCTGGCCGTCGATGGATGCGCTGCTGGCCGCGCTCGAACGCGATCCGGCGAGGGTGCGAAAGCGCTGGCTCGTCGGCGGCAGCGCCATCGCCGCCGCGATCGCCCTCGCCGTCGGCTACCGCGGCCTGCAGCGGCAGCAGAGCCAGGTGTGCCGCGGTGCCGAGGGCAAGCTCGCCGGCGTCTGGGACGACGCGCGCAAGAACGCCGTGCACCGGGCGTTCGCCGCCACCGGCGCGCCGTATGCGGAGCACGCGTTCGGGGTCGTGGCCCGCATGCTCGACACCTACGCGCACAGCTGGACGTCGGTCCACACCGAGGCGTGCGAAGCGACGCGGGTGCGCCGCGAGCAGTCGGAGGAGGTCCTCGACCTGCGCATGGAGTGCCTCGGTCAGCGGCTGCAGGAGCTCAAGGCGGAGAGCGATTCGTTCGCCGGCGCCGACGCCAAAATCGTCGAGCGGGCGGTGCAGATGGCCTCCTCGATGTCGAGCATCGACGGCTGCAACGACGTCGCGGCGCTGCGCGCGCCGGTACGGCCACCGCGCGACACCGCGACGCGGGCGCGCGCCGACGAGATCGGCATGCGGGTCACGCGGGTCCGCACGCTCGCCTCCGCGGGCAAGTTCAAAGAGGCGCTGCAATTGGCCGGTCCCGTCGCCGCCGACGCCCGGGCGCTCGCCTATCGGCCGCTCGAGGCGCGCGCGCTGTACTGGCTCGGGGCCATGCAGACCGAGGTCCGCGAGCACCAGGCGGCGAAGACGCTCGAGGAGTCGGCGCTCGCCGCGCGCGCCGGGCGCGACGCCGTTCAGGAGACCTTTTCCTGGGCGGCGCTGGTGCGCCTCGGGCGCAACGAGGCGCACTACGACCAGGCGCACGAGTGGGCGCGATATGGCTTCGCCTCGGCGGAAGCGGCCGGCAACAGCGGTGAGCAGCCGCTGTCGATGCTGCTGTTCATGAACGGCGCCGTCTTCGGCGAGCAGGGGCACGATGCCGAGGAGATCGAGAGCCTGCGCCGCGCCCTGGCCATTCGCGAACGGACGTACGGCCCCGAGAGCTCCCAGGTCGCCTCGACGCTGGTGGTGCTGGCGGTGAGCGCCGCCGACCTGGGCCACTACAAGGAGTCGGAGCAGCAGGCGCGGCGCGCCCTCGCCATCAGCGAGAAGCTGTACGGGCCGGTGCATCCCATCGTCGCCGACGCGCTGTATTCGCTCGCGCACGCGCTCGAGGGCCAGGGGCGCCACGACGAGGCGCTGGCCGCCTACAAGCGCTGCGTGTCGATCCAGGAGAAGACGCGCGGGCCGGAGCATCCGCAGCTCGTGGTGCCGCTGAGCAACATCGGCGGCATCCTCGGCGGCCAGGGCAAGCGCGAAGAGGCGCTCGCCTACATGCACCGCGCGCTGGCCATCGGCGAGAAGGCTTACGGTCCCGTACATCCGGAGGTGGCGGCGGTGCGGCTCAACCTGGGCGAGATGCTGCGAACGGACGGCAAGTACGCGGACGCGATCGTCGAGTATCAGCAGGCGCTGGCCATCTTCCAGAAGACAGGCAGCGGACCGCGCTACCAGGCGATCGCGCTCAAGCTGATCGGCCTGGCCGAGCTCGATCGGCGCCAGCCCGCGCGCGCGATCCCGCCGCTGCGGCGCGCGCTCGCCATCAACGCGCTCAACCACGGAGAGATCACCGAGGTCTCGGACGAGCAGTTCGGCCTGGCGCGCGCGCTGTGGGACGCGCACCAGGGCGAACAGAGCGCGCTCAGTCTCGCCGCGCAAGCGCGCGCGGGGTACGTGAGCGCGGGCGACAAGAGCAAGCAGGACCTCGCCGAGGTCGATGCATGGCTGGCGAAGCATCGGCGCTGAAGCGCCGATTCCGCCGCGTGCCAGGTCGAGCCTGAGCATCACGCCGCGGTAGGTTATTGGCGGAAGCGCACGGGAATCGAACCCGCCGAACGCAGCAGAACTGCGGCCCACCGGTTTTGAAGACCGGGCCCGGCACCAGCCTGGGACGCGCTTCCGCCGCGGTTGTACCCGCGAACGGGGCGCCTTGTCCAACCATTGAATGTTATGCTCGGCATACGCCGATGAAGATCGCGTTCACGCACAACCTCAAGCTCACCGAAGCCGAAGAAGAGGCCGAGTTCGACACCGTCGAGACGGTCGAGGCGATCGCGACGGCGCTCGCGGCCGGCGGGCACGAGGTGGAGAAGATCGAGGTGTCGGGGCCGGCGTCGCACCTGGCTGCGCGCATCGAGGCGTTCGCGCCCGACCTCATCTTCAACACCGCCGAGGGGCGGCGCGGGCGCGCGCGCGAGGCGTTCTACCCGGCGCTGTTCGAGGAGCTCAACTACCCGTACACCGGCTCTGACGCCTACGTGCTGACGGTGACGCTCGACAAGTGGCTGACCAAGTGCGTGCTGCGCGAACAGGGGGTCGACACGCCGCGGGCGCGCCTGGTGACGGCGCGCGATCTGCCGCTGCTGGACAAGATCGAGGGCTCGCTCGGCGTGCCGGTGCCGGCGATCGTCAAGCCCAACTACGAAGGGTCGTCCAAGGGCATCGGCGACGACTCGGTGGTGCGCGACTGGCGCTCGCTGCGCGCGCTCGTCGAGAAGATGGTCAAGCAGTACCCGGCCGGCGTGCTCGTCGAGGAGTTCATCCCCGGCGTCGACGTCACGGTGCCGTTCGTCGAGGGGCTGGGCGACGAGGGCGTGATGATGCCGGTCGAGTACGTCATCGACCCCGCCGCCCGCTCGAAGTTCAACATCTACGACTATCGGTTGAAGAACACCGCCGCGGAGAAGGTGAACGTGCGCTGCCCGGCGGAGCTGCCGCGCGACGTGCTGGCGCGGCTGCGCACGATCTCCAAGACGGCGGTGCGCGTGCTCGGCATGCGCGACGTCGGGCGCATCGACTTCCGCCTGGGCGAGGACGGGCGCATCTACTTCCTGGAGGTCAACGCGCTGCCGTCGCTGGAGCCGGGCGCGTCGATCTTCGCCGCCTCCAAGCGCGAGGAGGGGCTGTCGTACGAGCTGACGATCGCGCAGGTGGTCAAGTCGGCGGGCGTGCGCTGGGGATTGCACCCGGCCGAGCGCGCCGTCGAAGAAGAAGCAGTCGGACAAGCTGCGAATCGGATTCACCTACAACATGAAGCGCGTCGATTCCAAAGCCGGGAACGACGCCGAGGCCGAATACGATCCGCCCGAGACCATCGACGCGATTCGCACCGCGATCGAGTCGCTCGGGTACGAGGTCGTTCCCCTCGAGGCCACCAGCGAGCTGCCGCAGCGGCTCGCCGACGCCAAGGTCGATCTGGTCTTCAACATCGCCGAGGGGCTGTCGGGGCGCAACCGCGAGTCGCAGGTGCCGGCGCTGTGCGAGCTGATCGGCATCCCCTATACCGGCTCCGATTCGGCGACGCTGGCGCTGGCGCTCGACAAGGCGCTGGCCAAGCGGATCCTGCGGCAGCACGGGATCCTGACGCCCGAGTTCCAGGTCTTCTCGAGCGGGCGGGAGAAGCTGCATCCGTGGCTGGCGCAGAAGTTCCCGCTCATCGTCAAGCCCAACGCCGAGGGCTCGTCCAAGGGCATCACCGGCTCCGGCGTCGTCGACGACGAGGCGGCGCTGCGGGCGGCGGTGACGGCCATCGTCGAGAAGTACCGGCAGCCGGCGCTGTGCGAGGAGTACATCACCGGGCGCGAGTTCACGGTGGGGCTGCTGGGCGACAAGCGGCCGCGCATCCTGCCGCCCATGGAGATCTGCTTCAAGGACACGACCAAACCGCGCCCCGTCTACGACTTCGAGATCAAGCAGGAGTGGGAGAAGCACGTCTCCTACGAATGCCCGGCCAGGCTGTCGCCGGCGGAGCTGCGCGCCGTCGAGCGGGCGGCGCGCGAGACCTTCATCGCGCTCGACTGCCGCGACGTGGCGCGCATCGACCTGCGCATGAGCAAGGACGGCCAGGTCTACGTGCTCGAGGTGAACCCGCTGCCCGGATTGACGCCCGACTACTCCGACCTGGTCCTGATCTCGAAGGCGGCGGGCATCGACTATCGCACCCTGATCGCCGAGATCCTCGCCGGCGGGCTCAAGCGCCTGCGCGAGAAGCGGCGCGAGGCGGTCCCCAAGGCGACCGACGACAAGCGCGAGCGGACCGACCGCGTCGAGAAGATCGACGCGCCCAAGCCCGAAGGCGTCGACCTGACGCATGTCGCGCAAACGACTGCGCGAGCTCGGCGTATCGATCGGCCGCTATCCGACCGGGCCGCTCAACGCCATCACCGACGTCGGCGGCGTGCGCGTCGGGCACACCACGCATCATCAGCGGCGAGGGCAAGCTCGAAAAAGGCAAGGGCCCGGTGCGCACCGGCGTCAGCTGCGTGATGCCGCACCTCGACGTCTATCGCGAGCGCCTCATCGGCGGCACCTTCGTGCTCAACGGCGCCGGCGAGGTCTCGGGGCTGACGCAGGTCTCCGAGTGGGGCCTGATCGAGACGCCGATCCTTTTGACCAACACGCTCAGCGTCGGCAAGGTGGCGGACGCAGCGGTCAAGTGGATGTCGAAGAAGCATCCCGCTCATCGGCAGCGAAGAGGACGTCATCATCCCCGTCGTCGGCGAGTGTGACGACTCGTTCTTGAACGACGCCGTCGGGCGCCACATCCGCACCGAGCACGTGTACAACGCGATCGACAAGGCGACGCCCGGGCTCGTGGCCGAGGGCTCGGTCGGCGCCGGCACCGGCATGATGACGTGCGACTTCAAGGCGGGCATCGGCACCTCGTCGCGCACCATCGAGGCCGACATCGGGCTCTACACCGTCGGCGTGCTGGTGCTGACCAACTTCGGCGTCATGACCAACCTGCGCGTCGACGGCGTCGCCGTGGGCGAGCTGCTGGCGCCCGAATACTCGAGCCTCGGCAAGCGGATATCGAACTACGGATCGATCATCGCCATCATCGGCACCGACGCCCCGCTGTTGTCGTCGCAGCTGGGGCGCTTGTGCAAGCGGGCGGCGCTCGGCATCGGGCGCTGCGGCAGCTACGCGGCCCACGGCTCGGGCGAGATCATCCTCGCCTTCTCGACGGCGAACAAGGTGCCGCGCGTGGCGGAGGGGATGACCCACAAGATCGAGATCCTGCTCGACCGCGCCATCGGCCCCCTGTACGAGGCGGTCATCGAAGCCACCGAGGAGGCGATCCTGAACGCGCTGTGCATGGCGGACGACATGACCGGGCAGGGAGGCAACTTCGCCCCCGCGCTGCCGCTCGACCGCGTCGCCGAGATCATGCACAAGTACCGGCCCACCCCGCCGGCCCCGCCGGCGTGATCCGCGCGACCGGGGGAGTCGCCGGCTGGCTGCGCGCGTACGGCGGCGTCCTGCTCGTGCTCGCCGCGCTGGCCGCACGCGCGCCCTTCGCGACCATGGTGCTGTGTGGCGAGGAGGGCAATTTCGGGCGCGCCGCCATCGGCGTCTTGCAGGCGAAGCGGCCGGCGCTCATCGTCGCGCGCGACCTGGCCGGCCGCGAGTATTCGACGCCCCCCGGACACAACCTCGGCGGCTACGTGCTGCCGGGCCTGGTGAGCGCGCCGGCCCTCCGCTTCACCGGTTTTTCGACCGTGACGCAGCGAACGCACGCCGCGATCGCGCTGCGGCTGGCGTTCCTCGCGCTCTACGCCCTGGCGCTGCTGGCCGCGCTGGCGGCGATCCCGCGCGAGCGACGCCTCATCGGCGGCCTGCTGCTCGCGCTGTTCTCGCTGTTCCCGCTGCCGCTGCTCGGCTCACTGCAGGTCCAGTACGACGGCGCCGTTTCGACGCTGCTGCTGGCGGCGGCGATCCTGGCCATCACCCGCGGCCTCGACGGCGCGCAGGTGCGGCCCTGGCTGTTGGCCGCGGGCGGGTTCGTCATCGCGCTCGGCAAGCTGGAGTACCTCGGCGTCGCCCTGGCGACGATGACCGTCGTCGCGACCTGGGACCGACGCCCACGCGCCGCGCTCGCATTCGCCCTCGGGGCGCTGGCCGCCGTCGCCCTCTGCTACGCCGTCGATCGCGGCAACCTGGTCGGCGGATTCGACGTCATGCGCCGCTTCTCGGGGATCCAGGAGCGGATCCCCCTTGGCCTTCGCATCAAGGCCTACCTGCCCGCGAACGCCGAGCTGCTCTGGCCGCTCTACGTCGCCATCCCCATTGGTCTACTGGCATTCGCCGTCGACCGGGCGCAGCGCCGGCGGCTGCTGGCGCCGCTCTTCGCCTCGACGATCGTCTTCTGCTGCTACGTCGCGATCGCCTGGCGCGGTGACGGCTTCCCCCGCTACTTCGCCCCGCTGTTCGTGCTCGTCCCGGTGGCGCTGGCGCAGCTGCGCATTCGACCCCGATGGATCGCGCTCGTGGCGCTCGTCGGGCTGGCCCCGTTCGCGCTGCGCGCCTGGCTCGCCGAAGCCAAGCGGGCCGACGTGGCGCTGTGCGTTCGCGAGACGCCGTACTTCGACGCGCGCCAATGGGTGCGCGGGCAGGAGGCGTCGCCACCGCACTGCGTGCCGGTCCTCGGGATGCAGAGCGGACCGGCCTTCTACTCGCGACGCGCCCCGTTCGCCTGTTGCGGCGCGCAGTGGACGCCGGAGTGGCCGCAGCTGACCGCCCAGCTCTGCCGCTGACGTGAGCCGCGTCACCGCCGTGCCATCTGTGCGCGGGCGGGGGCGTGCTACGGTCCGGCGATGAGTGGGAACGCATGAAAAGCGGCCTCGCGCTCGCGCTCGCGCTCGTCGCTGCCGCGGCTGTCGGCGTCGGCTGTGCCGGAACGCTCCATTATCGAGACGCCGAGTCGCCCGGATCGTGGTCGATCCCAGTCGCTTCGAGCGACCATTCGCTCGCGGACGAGGTCAAGCGCCACTACGCCGGTCAGCACGTCGCCGGCGAATACATGCTGTACGTCGACAAGCCCTTCGAGCTGTCACGCGTCGAGGCCATCGCGTCCATTCCGCAGTGTGACGACTTCGTCAGGCGCTATTTCACCTCGATGCTCCATGCGATGCCCGACAGACCGCCACTGCGCTTCCGGCAGCGTGTGGAGCTCGTCTTTCCCCCAGCGGCGACGGTGACGGCCGCACCGGAGCCAGCCGGCGAGCCTCCACGGTTTCGCGCCGTCCCGCCGGAGCTGATCGCTCCGTCGATCGTCTCGGCGCCGACACCCCACTTGCCGGAGGCGGCGCGCTCGCGGGACGCCACCGTGAAGGTCGGCCAGTACGTCGTCTACGTCGATCTCGACGGCAGCGCACCCCGGGTCGACGTCATCACCTCCATCCCCGGCGGCGACGAATCGGTCGTGGCCACCCTCAAGACCTGGCGCTTCAAGCCACGAGCGGAACGGGTGCGCTTCCTGCGCCGCTTCGGCTTCTCCGCGCCCTGACGGCCCGGGGTGCCACGGCGGCGATCCCAGCGCCGAGGTGCCGAGCCCGTCGTCTGTGCTACCCTGGTCCCGTCAGCGCATGAAGATTGGCACACGCATCACGCTCACTACGGTGACGCTCGTGCTCCTGACCCTCGGCCTCTACGGCTGGGTCAGCCTGCGCACGCGCCGGGCCGAGCTCAACCAGGACCTCGAGCGCCAGATGGAGCTCGTCGGCGCCTCGGTGCGCGTCGCCCTCGACGCCGCCGAGAAGGACGGCCTCTTCGACGACACGAGCAAGCTGATCGCGCGCTGGCAGGACGCCGAGCCCAACATCCGCTTCACCTACTTCGACGTCCGCCACGCGCGCCGGGGCATGCAGACCGCCGCCTTCGTCGTCGCCAACCGGGCCGCCGTCTCCCACGACGGCAAGCTGCCGCCCGGCGCCGTCGCCAGCCCGCAAGGCACGCCGCTCAGCCCCGACGACGAGTACGTCTACCTACCTCCGCCTCCCGATCCGACGCGCGCGCAGCGCCTGCAGATCGCCATCGTCAACAAGGCGCCCTACGGCGAGCACATCGTCGTCGACGGCAGGGCGGCCTACGCGATCATCGAACCGGTGTGCGACAACCAGGACCGCGTCGTCTCGGCGATGGAGCTGTTGCGCGACGAAGACGACGCCACGCGCGCGCTCGTCGAATCGCGCCGCACCGTGGTCTGGGCGCTGATCGCACTGTCGATGCTGCTGGCGTGGCTGGTGTGGCTGTCGACGCGGGCGTCGATCTCCAACCCGCTCAAGCGCCTGGTCGAGGCCATCGACGACGTCACCCACGGCGACCTGGGGCGCGTCATCCTGCGCGAGCGCGACGACGAGGTCGGCGATCTCGCCGACCGCTTCAACGACATGACCGGCTCCCTGCGCGAGGCGCGCGAGGAGATCCTTGCACGGCGTCGACGCCAAGCTGGCGCTGGAGGCGCGCCTGCGCCACTCGGAGAAGCTGGCGACCATCGGCCAGCTCGCCGCCGGCATCGCTCACGAGGTGGGCACTCCGCTCAACGTCATCGGCGGGCGCGCGCGAACGCTCGAGAAGAAGTCGGTCGATGCCACTCTGACTCCTGGCGAGGTGGCCAAGAACGCCGGCATCATCGCCACCCAGACCCAGCGCATCACCAAGATCATCCAGCAGCTCCTCGACTTCGCCCGCCGCCCGGCGTCGACGCGCACGCTGGTCGACCTGCACTCCGTGGCCAAGGACTGCCTCGACTTCCTCGAGCACCAGCTGGCCACCTCGCGCGTCGAGGCCAAGCTGCGCCCGTTCACCATCGACTCCACGCGCACCGACGGCAGCGCCGTCGCGCTCCTGCCTCCCGAGCACCCGATCGTGCAGGGCGACGCCGATCAGCTGCAACAGGTCTGCATCAACCTGTGCGTCAACGCGATCCAGGCCATGCCGTCGGGCGGCGCGCTCGAGCTGGCGACGCGCGCGCTGGTCCGCCGCCGCCCCGGCCTCGACGCCGCCGACCCCGGCCGCTACGTCGTGCTCGAGGTCTCCGACACCGGGGTCGGCATCCCCGTGGCCGATCGCGACCGCATCTTCGAGCCCTTCTACTCGACCAAGCAGGGCGATTCCAAGGAGGGCGGCACCGGCCTCGGCCTCGCCGTCTCCGTCGGTATCGTCAAGGACCACGACGGCTGGATGGAGATCGACAGCCGCCCCGGCGGGGGAACCGTCTTCCGCGTCTTTCTGCCCGCGTCCGAGACCGCGGAGCTGCGCGCCGCCGCCGCGGTCTGAGGCACCCTGCAGCTCCGCCGTCGCCAGCATCGTCCGAGCGTGCTATGACATAGCCCGACTCCTCATGGATCGGGCCGAACGCTCTCGCACCCAGCTCCTCGTCGTCGACGACGACGCCGCGATGCGCGACTTCCTCTCGGAGTCGCTGATGGACGAAGGCTACCGCGTCGACGTCGCCGCCGGCGGCCGCGCCGGCATCGAGCGGGTGCGCGCGGGCGGAGTCGACCTCGTCGTCACCGACGTCAAGATGCCCGACATGGACGGGCTCGACATGCTGGCCGAGATCCGCGCCCCCGCCGGGGGCGACGTCAACCCGCCGCACGTCGTGGTCATCACCGCCTTCGGCTCGATCGAGACGGCCAAGCGCGCGGTGAAGCTCGGCGCCTACGACTACATCACCAAGCCCTTCGAGATCGACGAGCTCCTCGTCGCCGTGGAGAAGGCGCTCGACGAGCGCACGCTGCGCCGCGAGGTCGCGCGCCTGCGCAAGGAGGTCGCGCGCCCGTACCGCTTCGAGAACATCATCGGCAAGTCGGCGCCGATGCAGGACGTGTTCGCGCTCATCCGCCGCCTCGCGGGCAGCTCGGCCAACGTGCTCATCACCGGCGAGAGCGGCACCGGCAAGGAGCTGGTGGCGCGCGCGCTGCACTTCAACTCGCCGCGCGCCAAGAAGGCCGTTCGTCGCGGTCAACTGCGCCGCCATCCCCGACACGCTGCTCGAGACGCGAGCTGTTCGGCCACAAGCGGGGCGCCTTCACCGACGCGCGCTCCGACCGCCAGGGCTGTTCGTCGAGGCCGACGGCGGCACCATCTTCCTCGACGAGATCGGCGAGCTGACGCCGCAGCTGCAGGCGAAGCTGTTGCGCGTGCTGCAGGAGCGCGAGGTGCGCCCGCTCGGCGCGGCGCGGCGCGGAGAAGGTCGACGTGCGCGTCTTGTCGGCGACCAACCGCGATCTGGCGCAGCGCATGAGCGAGGGCGCGTTCCGCGAGGATCTCTTCTACCGCCTCAACGTCATCGAGGTGATGCTGCCGCCGCTGCGCGATCGCGCCGAGGACGTCCTGCCGCTGTCCGAGCACTTCCTCGTCGAGGCGGCGGCGCGCTCGGGCAAGCGCATCATCGCGTTCACGCAGGCGGCGCTGAAGATCCTGCTCGCCTATCCCTGGCCCGGCAACGTGCGCGAGCTGGAGAACGTCGTCGAGCGCGCGGTGGCGCTGGCCGAGGGCGATCAGATCGGTCCCGACGATCTGCCGTCGCAGGTGCGCGAGCGCCGCTCGGCCGACGTGCTCGCCGGCGCGCTGGCGCGCGGTCTGACGCTGGCCGAGCTGGAGCGCGAGTACATCAATCGCGTGCTTGCAGGCCGAGGGCGGCAACAAGACGCGCGCGGCGCAGCGGCTCGGCCTCGATCGCAAGACGCTCTACCGCAAGCTCGAGGAGTACGGGCGGGCGCCGGGCGAGCCGGGAGCGCCGCAGGACGTCGCCGACGAGCGGCACAGCGATCGCGCCGAGCGCGAGCTGGCCGCGTTCGAGCCCCAGCGCAACGAATCGACGATGCCGATCCCGCGCATCGATCCCGGCACCGACGACTCCGACGACTAGCGCTCGACTCTCACGATTCATCGCATCTCCGTTCGAGCTCTCGAAGGGCTCCGCTTTCAAACCGCGTCGCAGCGAGAGCGCGCCAAGACGCTGCCTCCGGCGCGGCCCCACGCACACGCGCTCGTCGCGAAGCGATGATGCCAGCGACGAGTGCGAGGGGCCGGACGTGCCGCCGGCCTGTAAGGCCGCCGGCGTAGCGGGCCCGTCCCGCCAGGACGGCGCCGACGACCGCCCGCGGTCCCTCGGCGCCAACCGGCGAGACGCTCCTGATCGCGTGGCGTTTGGGCGCGCTCTCGATGCGACGCTGTTCGCTCAATCAGATGTGATGAATCGTGAGAGCGCTCGACTAGCAGGGTGTTGAAAGACTCGCTCCGCGTCGCCGCGCTTGGTCTTTTCGCGAATCGCTTCGTTGCTCCTCGGTCACTTCCCGACGGGGAGCTTCCCTCGTCGCGCCTCGCGCTTCGCGAAAATCCACGTCGCGCGGCTCGGTCCGGAGTTCTTCAACACCCTGCTAGATACCACCTGGTCACTTCCCGGACCGAGCGTCGATGAGCGAGGAGCCCGGGATGCGAGGAGCGACGAGCGAAGCTATCCGGAGATAACTGAGCGAGGAGCGACGACGCAGACCGGGCCCGCAGCCGTCGACGCGACGGGAGGGAAGTGACCAGGTGGTACTAGAGCGGGTTGACGATGACGATCGGCTGCAGCAGCGCGTGCGCGTCCATCGACGGCGGCGGCGGCGGCGCCCAATCGACGGTCGCGCGCAGCGACACGTCGAGCGCGGCACGTTGCGCGATCGCCGCCAGCACGCTCTTCTTGACGTCGTCGGGCAGTGTTACGCGATCGCCGGCGTGCGCGATCGTCACGCCATCGAACGTGACCACGAGCGCGCCCCCCGGCACGGGCGCACCGTCGCCGTCGGTGACTCCGAGCTCTTGCACATCGAGATCGATGGCGGTGACGTTGCCGAGCTCGCTGCCGTACTGATCGGCGATCGCGGCCGACTGGTCGGCGGAGAGGAACTCGATTTCCATCGGCAACGAAAGCGGAGGGCTCTCATCCGTGGCGTCGACCGGCTCATCGACGGCGACCGGAGCGATCGTTCCCGCGCCCACTTCGACGGTACATCCCGTAGCGGTGACGACGGCGAGCAACAAGCGTATGCGCATCGTCGAACAGCGCTTACACGTCTCGTACCGCCGCGGCCCCGGCGCGAGCGGCAGCTCAGCGTGCCCACAGCTCCATATGAGCGTCGTAGTTGCCGTATCCGCCGCACCGGAAGCCGACCTCTGGCGGAAGCTGGTTCGCGCCCCGGCAGCCATTGGTGTTGGCGCCGGCCGCGCCGATGAAGATGAACGGCGAGCCGCTCGCGCAGCTGTTTTGCGGCTGCAGCCCGAAGATGGAGGTCACCGTCGTCACGCTCCACTGCAGATTTCCCGTCGACGCGGCGCCGCAGGCCGCCGTCGCCGGATTCAGCCTGAGCATGAAGTCGGGCGCATGGGCGACGCTCGGCGAGTAGCTCACGTCGGCGGCGCCGCCGGGGCGAAGGCGACGCCCGCGTACTGGTTCCAGTAGCTCGTCGTCCCGCCCACCACGCGCAGGAGCGCCTCGACCGGAGCCGCCGAATACTGATGGCACGCGTACCAGTTCGTCGTGCCGTGGCAGGCGCGACCCGCGTGCCCGACGCGGCGCCGGACAAAGGTGATCCTCATCAGATGTCTATCAGAAGCGGCGCGCGTCGCGTAGGTGGAAAGGGCGCCACTCGGGCGTGACCAGGCCTGCCGCCGTCGCCAGCGTCGCGGCGTCGTACCAGGGCGAAGGGGACCTGGGGTTGGCAAGCACGTGGAACTCCTGCGCCGGCATGTAGCTCTGCCCGAGCAGCAGCCAACGCCGCCCGTCCCCGCCCTGGGCGACGTCGAGCACCAGAACCGCGTGCCCCGGGTAGCCGCCCTGGATGAGGACATCGCCCGGCTGCAGCGCGCCGGCGACGGGGCGCAGCTCGGCTTGCAGGGACGCCGAGCCGGCGTCGGCGAAGACCCGGATCATCCACTTGTCGAAGGCGCGCCGCGAGCCGCGGCGCGCGTCGAAGGTGAGCGCGCGCGGCTTGCCCGGATCGGGATGGAAGGCGACGATCTCGCGGCGCGCGTAGCGATACTCGGCCCACAGGCGCATCACCGCGTCGGCGCATTGCTGCAGATCGCGCGGCGGTACGTCGAGGTCGACGACCGCCGCCTGCACGTCCTGCCGCGCCTTTGGGCTACCGTCATACAGGTGCACGACGGCGCCGCGCGGCTTGAGCGGCAGGCGGCGCAAGAAGTCGCCGAAGCTGCCGTCGGCAACGGCGACGCGCGTGGCCCCGGCGGGCGGCGAGAAGCGCGCCTCGAGCGCCTCGGCCGACGCCGCGTGCGGCCAGGCGTAGGCGACGAGCAGAACGAGCGCGCCCATGTTCATGGTACGCGACCGCACCACTATTTCTTCTCGGCGAGCTCCTTGGGAGGCGGCGCCTCCGTCGTCGGCGCGTCGATGACGTCGCCGCGCTCGCCGTCGCGCACCAGCTTCCACAGCGCTTGCGGATCGGCCGCGTACCTGCGCACCGCGGCCTCGAGCTCGCGCAAGATGCGCCCTCCCGGCGAAGTGCGAAAGACATAGATGAGCCCGACCGCGAGCGTCAGCAGCGGACTGGGCTCACGGTCCCGGCGCGTAAGCGGTTGCTCTTCGTCGCGCCGGCGTCGTGTCAAACCAACCATCGTAGGTGTGTATAGGCCGCGCGCCGCGAGGTGGCAGCTCCTGGCGTCGCACGGTTGCAATCGGCACGCGCGGTGCAGCGGCTGCTGGGTAGCGATGCGAGCGCCTTCCGCCATCCCCGCCTTCCTGCTGGCGACCCTGGGCCTCGGCGGAGTGGCGCACGCCCGCGTTCCGCTCTTCGGCCCGCGCTTTTCCCTCTCGCTGGCGCTCGACTGGAACCAGCTCGCCGTCGCGGCCATGCGTGGCCCGCGCGCGTGCGCGCTTCGCCGCCCGATGCCGGAGCTGACGGTGACGGCCGCCGCTCCAGCCCACGCGCCGCTCGAGCTCGCCGCCTACGGCCGCGTCCAGGGATGGATGCGCGACGTGCTCAGCCCGCACTACGCGCGACCCGACGCCGACCGGAGCCAACGATTCCATCAGCTCTACGTCTCTCCCTACGCGCCCTATCTCGGCGCCTACGGCCTCAGCCTCACCGTCGAGACCAACCTGCTGTTGCGCTGAGCGCGCGCCTGCGCGATGGTGCGGCGATGGAACGAGTGACCGGCATCGGGGGGGTCTTCTTCAAGTCGGACGATCCGAAGGCGCTGCAAGCATGGTACGCGGAGCGCCTCGGGGTGCCCGCGCAGGCCGACGGCTCGCTCATGTTCGAGTGGGAGGATCCGGCGCATCCGGCGAGGAAGGGTCAGACCGTGCTCGCGCCCTTTCCGTCGGACACGAAGTACTTCGAGCCGGGCGCCGCCCCGTTCATGATCAACTTCCGGGTCCGCGATCTCGACGCCATGCTGGCGCAGCTGCGCGCCGCGGGCGTGCGCGTCGACGACAAGATCGAAGAGTCCGAGTACGGACGTTTCGGCTGGGCCCTCGATCCCGACGGCAACCGCCTCGAGCTGTGGGAGCCGCCCGGGCAGCGTCCCCCGATCCAGGTTGGTCGCTAAATTGACCGGCGCGGGCGGCGACGGTATCGTCGCTGCGATGCGCACCCGTCTCGCTCTTCCGCTCCTCCTCGCGGCTGCGTTCGTCCTCGGAGGCGCCGGTCGCGCCGCCCACGCCGCCGGCCGCGAGCGCATCGCCATCGCGGTCTTCAACGTCACCGGCGAGCCCATCGCCGAGGAGCAGCGGGCCAAGCTCCACACCAGCCTCCGCGGCGGGCTCGCCGCCGGCTTCGACGTCGTGCCCGACGCGGACGTGGAGCATGCGATCGCGCAGCTGGGCGTCGCCGGCTGCGACACGATCACCTGCCTACGCAGTATCGGCGAGCTCGTCATGGTGCGACGCGTGGTCAAGGCGACGATCGAGGTCATCGGCACCTCGCACTTCACGACGTCGCTCGAGTTGGTCGACCTCGGCGAAGGCAAGAGCATCGCCACCGCCAGCGACGACTGCACCGCCTGCAACATGAAAGAGGTGAACGACGGCCTGTCGAACGCCGCCGCCGCGCTCAAGATGCAGCTCGAGCCGCCGCCGGGCGCCGAGCCGCCCCCCGGCGCGCCGACACCGGGAACGCCGGCCGCGGGTGAAGCGGCGCCGTCGCACAAGAAGCTGTACGTCGGCCTGGCCGCCACCTCGGGCGCGCTCTTCGTCGCCAGCGTCGTCACCCTCGCGGTGTCCGCGGCCTACCACGGCAAGAGCAACTGCGACGCCAGCTTCCCGGCGGGCGAGCGCTGCCCGACGCGCTACAACGGCATACCCGGCATCGTGCTCGGCGCCGTCGGCGCGCCGCTGTTCGGCGTCGCCGCCGCCCTGCTCGCGTATCGCGCGTGGAAGTCGCCGTCGCGTCTCGCGCTCGTGCCGTCGCTCGGCCCGGGCCTCGCCGCCCTCGATCTGCACCTCCGCTGGTAGGGCACCCCCGTCACAACCCGGTGGCACGGCCATCCCGGCGCCGCTGGCGCAGCTCGTTGCTAGGGTGACGGCCTCCGGCTGAACCGCGGCTGGGCGGTGCTTAGGATCTGGGAGTGCCGCGTCGACCGCTCTCCACCTATCGCGTGCAGCTGACGCCTGCGTTCGGCTTTGCGCGACGCCGCCGCGCTTGGTGCCCTATCTGGCCGAGCTCGGCGTCACCGACCTCTACATCTCGCCGCCGTTCGCAGCGGCCCCGGGCTCGACCCACGGCTACGACGTCGTCGACCACAACGTCCTACGCGACGAGCTCGGCGGCGAGGCGGGCTACGATGCAGCTGTGCGCGGCGATCGCCGCCGCCGGCATGGGCCAGCTGGTCGACTTCGTGCCCAACCACATGGGCATCGGCCCGGACAACCCGTGGTGGCTCGACGTGCTGGAGAACGGGCCATCGTCGGCGTACGCGCCCGTACTTCGACGTCGACTGGAACCCGATCAAGCAGGAGCTGGTGCGCAAGGTGCTGGTGCCGGTGCTCGGCGACCAATACGGCGAGGTGCTCGAGCGCGGCGAGCTGAAGCTGGTGCGCGAGGGCGGCGCCTTCTTCGTCAAGTACTGGGAGCACTCGTTCCCGGTGACGCCGCGGCAGGTGCCGCGCCTGCTCGGCCATCGCCTCGAGGCGCTGCGCGCCGAGCTCGGCGCCGGCGACGTCACGCTGCAAGAGCTCGAGAGCATCCTCACGGCGCTGGAGAAGCTGGCGCCGCGCGCCGAGGTCTCGCCCGACACGGTCGCCGAGCGCGCCCGCGAGAAGGAGGTGGCCAAGCGCCGCCTGGCCGCGCTCTTCGAAGCGAGCCCGCGCATCGGCGCGTTCGTCGACGAGAACGTGCGCATCTACAACGGCACGCCGGGCGATCCGCGCAGCTTCGACCTGCTCGACGAGCTGCTCGAGCACCAGGCGTACCGGCTGGCGTACTGGCGCGTCGCCGGCGAGGAGATCAACTACCGCCGCTTCTTCGACATCAACACGCTGGCCGCCATCCGCATGGAGGACCCGCGCGTGTTCGACGACACGCACCAGCTGGTCTTCCGCCTCATCGCGGAGGGCAAGATCGCCGGGCTGCGCATCGATCACCCCGACGGCCTCTACGCGCCGTCGGCCTACTTCCGTCGACTGCAGCGCGGCGCACGAAGGGCTCTACGTCGTCGTCGAGAAGATCCTCGAGGGCCACGAGAAGCATGCCGACGTCGTGGCGGGTCGACGGCACCACCGGCTACGAGTTGCTCAACGCGGTCAACGGTCTGTTCGTCGACGGGCGCCAGAGCGGCGCCTTCAGCGAGCTCTATCGCGCGCTTCACCGGCATCCGGCAGAAGTGGCGCGACGCTGGTCTACGAGAAGAAGCGCATGCTCATGCGCTCGTCGATGGCCTCCGAGATCAACATGCTGTCGCACCGGCTCAACCGCCTCTCCGAGAGCAACCGGCGCACGCGCGACTTCACGCTCAACGCGCTCAAGCGGTGCGCTGGTCGACTACGTGGCCCGGCTGCCCGATCTACCGCACCTACGTCGAGGGCGACGACGCGGCGACGATCGAGCAGCGCGATCGCCAGTACATCGAGGCGACCGTGCGCGCCGCCAAGCGCGCATCGCGCGAGCTGAACCGCGACGATCTACGACTTCTTGCGCTCGATCCTGCTGCTCGAGAATCCCGACCGACGAGTCCGCGCGAGTTCGTGCGCAAGCTGCAGCAGGTGACCGGCCCGGTGACGGCCAAGGCGATCGAGGACACGGCCTTCTACATCTACAACCGCCTGGTCTCGCTCAACGAGGTCGGCGGCGATCCGCAACGCTTCGGCGTCACCGTCGAGGAGCTCCACCGCGCCAACGCCGAGCGGCTCGCCGATTGGCCCGGCTCGCTCAACACCACCGCCACGCACGACACCAAGCGCGGCGAGGACGTGCGGCTCCGCATCGACGCGCTCTCGGAGATCCCCGCCGAGTGGGAGCAGCGCCTCCAGCGCTGGGCGGGGCTGGGCGCCGCCTTCAAGACCACCGAGGATGGGGCGCTCGTGCCCGACGCCAACGTCGAGCTGCTCGTCTATCAGACCCTGGTCGGCACCTTCCCCGACGACGGGCGCGTCACCGACGCCTATCGGGCGCGCATCGCCGGCTATCTCGACAAGGCGCTCAAGGAGGCCAAGGTGCACTCGTCGTGGACCAACCCCGACGAGGCCTATGAGAAGGCCACGCGCGATTTTGCCGGCGCGCTGTTGTCATCGCAACCGTTCCTCGCGGACTTCGTCCCGTTCACGCGGCGAGTAGCGGCGGCGGCGCGCGTCTCGTCGCTGGCGCAGGTCGCGCTGAAGGTGTCCTCGCCCGGTGTGCCCGACGTGTACCAGGGTTGCGAGCTGTGGGATCTGTCGCTGGTCGATCCTGACAACCGACGGCCCGTCGACTATGAGCTGCGCCACCAAATGCTCGCGGCGCTGGCGCGTCGCACGAACGAGGGCGCGGCGGCGCGCCTGCAGCTCGCTCGCGAGCTCTCGCAGCCGGCGGCGCTCGTCGATGGGCGCGCCAAGCTGCTGCTCTTGCGCCAGGCGCTCCGCTTCCGCCGCGCGCACGGACCGCTCTTCCTCGAGGGCGAGTACGTGCCGCTCGCCGTCGCTGGGGCCGACGCCGGGCACGTCGTCGCGTTTGCCCGTCGTCGGGGCGGCGAGCACGTAGTCTGCGTGGCGCCGCGCCTGACGCTGACGCTGCTCGATCGCGGCAACGGCCGACTCGCGCTCGACGCCCAGGTCGCGCTGCCCGACGGCCTGCACGGCGCGCTCACCGACGTCGTGACTGGGCGCCGCCACGATGCCCGCGCCCGCTCGCTGACCCTGACGTCGCTGCTCCACGACTTCCCCGTCGCCCTGGTCGCGGGCCCGGACGCCCCGGCCCCCGAAAACTGAGTGCGCTCATTTCGCGAAACTGACTACGCTCATTTCGCGAAACTGACTACGCTCATTTTTCTGCCGCGCGCGCGAGAGTCGACGAAACGGGGCACGGAATCGGCCAGCGACTGGGTCAGGTCGTCGGAGCGTGCTTTCGCCATCCCGCGAGCCTACGATTCGCCCGCATGCTCGCCATTGCCTTCGAGGGCTGCGCCTGCCGCGCCGCCTTTCACGCCGGCGTCGCCGCCGCCCTCGCCGAACGCACCCTCCCCATCGCGCTCACCGGCGGCGCCTCCTCCGGCTCCCTCATCGCGGTCGGGCTCGCGGCCGACCGCGGCGCTCAACTCCCTGCGATCTGGCGCGCGCTGTCCGGCCGCCGCATCCTCTCCCTGCGCCGCCTCCTGCACAACCGCTCGCCCTTCGACATGAGCCACCTGGTGCGCAGCACCCTCGAAACCACGCTCGGCGGCCCGATTGCCGATCTGCGCGCCCACCGCGTCGAGGCCCTCATCACCGCCACCCGCCTCCGCGACCTGCGCCGCATCGTCTTCTCGACGCGCGAAGAGCCCGACATGCTGCCGCCGCTGCTCGGCTCGTGCTTCTTTCCCATCCTCTACGGCCGCCCCATCCGCGTCCGCGGCCAACTCCTCGTCGACGGCGGCCTCGTCGACAATTTGCCGCTCGAGGTGCTGGTCGCCCGCGGCGCGCGGGAGATCCTGGCCATCACCACGCGCGCCGACGGCACCGCGCTCAAGACACCCTTTGCCAAGCGCTGGCGCCCGCAAGTCGACCCGCGCAGCGGCGCGCGCGTCCACGTCATCCATCCGCGCAAGCCGCTCGCCATCGGCAGTTGGGACTTCACGCCCGACGCCATCGCCCGCGCGATCGACGACGGCTATGACGCCGCGCGCCGTTTCCTCGGCTGACCGGCGCGCGCGGCTACCGCCAGCTGACGCGGAACCGCGCGTTGGGTGTCGTCGCACCGCCGTCCAGGGTCTCGACGGCCGTCTGCTTCATCCCCGTCGCCTCCATGATTCCGAGCAGCACACCGCGCTGATACGCCCAGAACTCCGGCGACACCAGGTCCACCGGCAACCCCTCATAGGTGACCAGCGCAGAGCTCGGCCCGTCGGCCACCGCACGCACGTGGCCCTGGTTGCGCGCGTAGGTCTCCCACAGCTTGGTGCCGCGCTCGATCACGAACTGCGGCGACAAGAAGCGGATGAACATCTTGTAGATCGTCCGCAGGTCGGCGAGCATCGCCATCCGCCCCCACTCCTCGAACTTGCGCTCGTCGCCGCCGAAGGCGAGCGTGCGCACCGCCCGCACCAGCTCGGGGAAGTGGTGCATCGAGACCCACGCCACCGGCAGCGGCGGACGTCGCACCAGCTCCGCGGTCTCCTCCGACAGCGTGGCGATGATGCGTTCGAGCACGTCGCCCGGCAGCATCTTGCGCAGCGTCGCCACCGCGCTGGAAAAGCCGCTGCCCTTGCTCTCAGGAGCCCCCACGCCCCGATCGTATCACACCCCTTCGAGCCCACAACGAGGCGCGGCTCGCTCCGCCCGCCTCCCTCGCCGTCCGCACACGCGAACACGGCGGCGCCGCCTATGTTCGTCGGCGGCGTCGCCTGTGTTCGTCGGCGGCGCCGCCTATGTTCGTCGGCGGCGCCGTGCCCGAATCGACGACCGACAGCCAGCTCGGGCGGTCAGCGCCGCTCGATCAACCCGGCACCGGCAAGTCTCCGCGCCAGCGCGCGGAATGCATCGCCGCGCCCGACCTGCAGGACGTGCCCGCCCGCGAAGCGCAGCAGCTCGCTGCCGAAGTGCGCCGCCAGCCTCTCGGCGTGCTCGGGCGGCGCGATGCGATCGCCCTCGGCCGCGACCACCAGCATCTGCTCGCCGCCAATCCTGGGCGCCCGCAGAAGCGGCGTGTGGATCGCCATCGCCTCCTTCATCATCGGCAGCGTGATCCCCTCCCGCTCGGCGCGCAGCCGCTCGGGCCGTCCGTCGCCGTGGTGCCAATAGAGGTCGGGGAAGCTGGCCACCGGAATCATCGGGCACGCAAAATCGAGCGGCTCGACCGTCGCGTAGAGCGCCGTCGTGTACCCGCCGAGGCTCATGCCGGCCATCGCCAGCCGGGGCGGCGCCAGCTGCTTTCTGAGCGCGCGCAGATCATGGATCGCCTGCCCGAACCCTTCGTTCGAGCGCGCCGGATTCGCCGACGGCCACGGCGGCGTCCCGGCATTGCCGCGCAGCGCGTGAAACGGCAGCGTGAAGAGCACGACGTCGAGCCCGAGCTTGTACAACCAGCGCACCGGAAACGCGCGCTCCTCGACGAAGAACGAGCCGCTGCGATACCCGTGGATGAGGACGATCGTATTGCGCGCCGCGCTCGCGTCGTGCAAAAAGAGGCGCGCGCAGGCGCGCCGGTTCGCTTCGTAGCCGAGATAGTGCGAGCGGATCGCCGGCAGCGCCGGCTCGTAGGTCGACGGCCAGGCCACGTCGACGATGACGCCGCCGTCGGGCAACTTCCCGCGCTTCTCCCGTTGCACCGCCGCCGCAGGCGGCTCGGCAAAGAGCGCCTCGCCGTGCTGCCGGTAGAACGCGATGATGTCGTGCAGCGCCGCCCGCCGATCCTCGACGGGCGCCGGCACCTTGCGATCGAACCCGAGCCGCATGGCGCCCAGGATGGCGGCATCGACCAGCCCGCCAACTCCGGTCGCCAAGCTGCGGCGTCGCGTCATCGGGGCACCTTGCCGGCGCCCCGCGAGCCGGCGGTCGATCTGCGATCCCTACCGGGCTCGCACCCGCGCGCTCGCTTCGCCGCGTTCACTTCGCCTTCCGCTGCTCCATCGGCGTGTAGCGCCGCTCGCCCGCACCGATGTAGATCTGCCGCGGCCGCGCGATCTTCTGCTCCGGATCGCGCAGCATCTCCTCCCACTGCGCCAGCCAGCCCGCCGTGCGCGGGATGGCAAACAGCACCGGGAACATGTCGAGCGGGAATCCGATCGCCTGGTAGATGAGGCCGGAGTAGAAGTCGACGTTCGGGTACAGCTTGCGCTTGATGAAGTACTCGTCCTGCAGCGCGATGCGCTCGAGCTCGAGCGCGATGTCGAGCAGCGGCGAGCGCCCGGTCACCTCGAACACCTCGTCGGCCAGCTTCTTGATGACGCGCGCGCGCGGATCGTAGTTCTTGTAGACGCGGTGACCGAAGCCCATCAGGCGCGACTCGCCGTGGCCCTCCTTCACCTGCTTGATGAACGCCGGCACGTTCTTGACGTCGGCGATCTGCATCAGCATGCGCAGCACCGCTTCGTTGGCGCCGCCGTGCAGCGGTCCGTAGAGCGCCGCTGCCGCCGCCGCCACCGCCGAGTACGGATCGACCTGCGACGAGCCGACCGTGCGCACCGCCGAGGTCGAGCAGTTCTGCTCGTGATCGGCGTGCAGGATGAAGAGGACGTCGAGCGCGTGCTCGATGACCGGATTGCGGCTCGAACTTCGGCTCCGCCATCCGCTTCATCATCGACAAAAGGTTCGCCGGATACGACAGATGGTTGTCGGGATAGACGAGCGGATAGCCGAGCGAGTGGCGGTACGACCAGGCCGCGATCGTCGGCACCTTCGCCATCAGCCGCACGATCTGCTGCCGGCGCTGCTTCTCGTCGCGGATGTTCTTGGCCTCGGGATAGAACGTCGACAGCGCCGCCACCGTGGCGATTAGCATGCCCATCGGGTGCGCGTCGTAGCGAAAGCCGTCGATGAAGCGGCGCGCGTTCTCGTGCAGGAAAGTGTGGACCGTGATCTCGCTCGAGAACCCCTGGAGCTGCTCCTTGGTCGGCAGCTCGCCGTAAAGCACGAGGTACGCCACCTCGAGATAGGTCGACTTCTCGGCCAGGTCGGCGACGTCGTAGCCGCGATAGCGCAGGATGCCCTTGTCACCGTCGATATAGGTGATGGCCGAGCGACAGGACGCGGTGTTCAGGTAGGCGGGATCATACGACAGAAGGCCAAAGTCCTCGGGGCCGGTCTTGATCTCGCGCAGATCGAGCGCGCGGATGGTGCCGTCCTTGATGGCCAGCTCGTAGCTCTTGCCGGTTCGGTTGTCGGTAACGGTCAGACTATCCTTAGCCATACAGATGCTCCTATCACATCGAACGCGAGTCGGGACATCCTAACATGCTAACGTAGGTTTGATGCCAGAGGACCGCTTGACGGAGCTTCTCATCGACGATGCCACCTGGTCCTCGGGATCGACGGCGCGGCGGCACGAGTGGCGCCTGGCGATCAACGAGATCTTGACCGAAGGGCGCTTCCAACTCCCGAAGAGCGTCTCCTCGGGTCGCGCGATCGTCACGCTGGCGCCGACCCGGGTCCACTTCGACGTCCGCGCCGACGACGGGCGCCTGGTCTCGCACCATGAGCTGCCGCTCGAGGTGCTGCGTCCGCTCATGAGCGAATACATCGAGACCATCGTCGAGATGGGCAAGCTGGTGGCGTCGCCCAACTCGCCGCGCCTCGAGGCGCTCGACATCGCCAAGCGCATCACGCACGACGAGGCCGGCGAGGCGGTCCTCGGCCTGCTCGGCCCGCTCGCCCCCGACCACGCGACAGCGCGCCGCTTCTTCACGCTCCTGGTCACGCTGCTCTACGATACGACCCGGCTCGGGGTCGCCCATCCGCGGCGCCGCTGATCTCCCCGGCGATCACCTTGCGCGCGAGCACGTGCCTGCTACCCTTCGGGCATGCTGAAGTCCGCCGCGTTGATGGTGATGCTCGTCGCTGCTCCCGCGTTCGCGCAGGAGCGCCCTCGCACCGAGGTAGCGACGGTCAAGACGCTGGTCGCGCAAGCCGCGACCCTCCTTGGGCAGAAGCCGGCCGATCTGGCGCTCGCCCTGGCCCGGGTGAACCTCTCGGACGAGGTCGCCGGCGCCCTGCGGGCCCGGCCCGCTACCGCCCTCAAAGTCGCCCCACGCTGACCCTTTCAGCCGCCCCGCGCTGACCCTTTCAGCCGTCCCGCGCTGACCCTTTCAGCCGTCCCGCGCTGACCCTTTCAGCCGTCCCGCGCTGACCCTTTCAGCCGTCCCGCGCTGACTCTTTCAGCCGTGCCGCGCTGGCCCTTTGAAGGATCCGTCGCGCTGACGACATAGAGGATTTGCGCGGCTGACGCTTGAAACGCGGGTCCAGCCTCGCGTAGCGTGCCGCCGATGAATCGTGGTTTTGCCTTCCTTTTCGCTGTCGCCGCGGCTTGCGGCTGTGCCCGCGTGTCTTCGCCGCTCTCCGACAACCTGGGCGGCAACGGCAGCGGCGGCTCGGGCAGCGAGGTCGACCTCGGCGTGCCGGGGGAGCCGCCCGACCTGGCAGACGCCACGGACCTGGCCACGCCCGCGCCCGACCTGGCGACGCCCTCGGGAGCGCACGATCTGGCCCTGCCACCGCACGATCTGGCCCTGCCGCACGATCTGGCCCTGCCGCGCGATCTGGCCCTGCCGCGCGATTTCGCCGTCGCCACCAGCTGCCACCTCGTCATCAACGAGGTCCAGACCGGCACCACGCAGACCCTGACCGAAGAGTTCGTCGAGATCTACAACCCGTGCACCAGCGCCGTCACCGTCGACAGCTTCAAGCTCGTCTACCGCGCGGCGAGCAACACCAACCCGCGCACGGGCGCCGACAGCAGCACGCTCTACACCTTCGCCGGCAGCATCCCCGCCGGCGGCTACCGCGTGCTCGGCGGCACCGGCTTCTTGGGGACCAAGGACGGGGCGCTCGCGTCGGGCATCGCCGCCTCGGGCGCCGTCGGCATCCGCGACGCCGCCGGCACGCTCGTCGACACCGTCGCCTACGGCTCGGTCGCCGGAAACACCTTCATCGAAGGCGCCGCCGCCCCGCTGCCGCCGACGCTGGCCTCGCCCGGCGGCTCCATCGAGCGCCTCCCCAACGGCGCCGACAGCGACGACAACAGCCACGACTTCGCGACCACCAACACGGCCACGCCGGGCGCCGCAAACCACTGATTCCCCAGCGGGATGACGCGGCGCCCCACCTTGTGAACGCCGGGACCGTGTGATACCACCAACCATGATGATGAGCGCCGCGCGCACGGCTCCGGGTGTCGTCGCTCGCAACGTCGGTGGCGAGACGGTCCTGGTGCCGACCCGCGCCGACGTCGCCAACTTCGACCGCATCTTCATCCTGTCGCGCGTCGGCGCCTTCCTCTGGCCGCTCATCGACGGCACGCGCAATCGGGACGAGCTGTGCCGCCTGGTGCGCGAGCACTACGACGTGTTGCCCGACATCGACGTCGGCAAAGACGTCGACGCCTTCCTCGCCGAGCTCGCCAACCGCGGGCTGGTGGCGGCATGAGCAATGACATCGCGGTCGCCCTGCCGCGCAAGCTCGGTCCGCTGTCGAAGGCGCTCCATGAGCGCGCCGGCGACGCTCGGATTCCCATCGCCGCTGGTCTCGAGCTGACGTTCCGCTGCAACCTGGCGTGCCTTCACTGTTATGTCAACCTGCCCGCCGCCGATCGCGAGGCCAAGGCGCGCGAGCTGACGACCGAAGAATGGTACCGCGTCCTCGATCAGTGCGCCGACGCCGGCGTCCTGTGGCTGACGCTCACCGGCGGTGAGCCGCTGCTGCGCCCCGACTTCTGCGAGATCTACGAGTACGCGCACGACAAGGGCATGGTCATCAGCGTCTACACGAACGCCACGATCATCACCGAGCGGCACGTCGAGCTGTGGCTCCAGCGCCCCCCGCGCTGCATCGAGATCACCCAATACGGCTGGACCCGCGAGACCTACGACAAGGTCACCGACTCCGGCCCGCAATACGATCGCTTCCAGCGGGGCCTGCGCCGGCTGCGCGGGGCCGGCATCTCGGTCACGCTCAAGGCGGTCGCCCTGCGCGCCAGCGCCCACGAGCTGGCGGCCATCCGCGACTTCGCCGATGCCGAGGGGCTCGACTTCCGCTACGACGCCATCATCAGCCCGCGCATCGACGGCGGCAGAAAGCCGCTGGCGCAGCGCCTCACGCCCGCCGAGGTGGCCGCCATCGAGTGGATCGACAAGCGACGCGCCGACGACTTCGCGCAGTATTGCGGCACCATGGTCGGCGAGCCGCCGCTCGACGATCGCAAGTACCAGTGCGGCGCCGGGCTGGACACCATCATCGTCGACCCCTACGGCAAGATGCACGTGTGCCAGCTCTCGCGCCGTCCGGGTTGGGATGTCCTGCGCGACGGCCTGTCCGCTGGGTTCCAGCAGGCGTTTCCCGCGCTGCGCGAGGAGCGCCTCGAGGACACGAGCGGCTGCGGGTCGTGCTCGACCAGCAGCGCCTGCTCCAACTGTGTCGGCATGGCGGAGCTGGAAGGGCGCTCGACCGATATCGGCGATCCGTATTTCTGCCAGGTCACCGACGCGCGCGGCGAGCGCCTCTTCGGTGCCGACCGACCGTCGCCGAACGGCCTGGTCAGACTTCGCCTTCGAGGAGAACATGGATAACGACAAAACGCGCGAGCCGTACGAGCCGCCGACGGTCGAGGACGTCCCGTTTCGCCTCGACGAGCAGGTCCTGGCCGGCTGCAAGGGACCGAAGCATAGTGGTGCCACCCAACCCAACTTCAACTGCATCGGGGTCAGAGGGACCTGCAGGCAGATTACCTCGTCGTGAACCACGTCATCGCTGGCATCGGCGTCGCCGTCGCCGGCGAGCTCGCGCTCCCCGACCCTCTCCGTCACCTGACCGCTCGCTCCGACGCTCCTGCGGACATCACCATCCGCCTCGTCGCCGCGCGCACCTCCTCGCCGCTGCGCCCTGCCGGACGCCCGGCGGTGGAGACCGATAGCTGGGTCGCGTTTCTCGACGGCGACACGCTTCAGATCTGCGTCAAGGACACCAACCGCGCGGCGCCCGAGGTGGTGCGCGTCGAGCTGTCGCGCGACGGGCTCGAGGGTCGCTATCTCTACGACGACGATTGGCCCTACCTGCTCCAGTATCCGCTCGACCAGCTCCTCGTCATCCACGCGCTCGGCGTAGCCGGCGGCGCGCTCATGCACGCGGCGTCGATCGCCGGTCGCGACGGCGCGTTCCTGGTCGCCGGCCCGTCGGGCGCCGGCAAGACGACGATGTCACTGGCCGCCGCTCCCCTGGGCGCGCTCGTGCTCTCCGACGAGCGCTCCGTCGTGCGCCCGGCGCCGGGCGGCGGCTGGCTCGTCGGCGGCACGCCGTGGCCGGGCGACGGCGGCTTCGCCGAGGAGCGCTCGGTGCCGCTACGCGCGCTCATCCTGCTCGAGCAGTCCGATCGCGACGAGCTGACTCCGATCTCCCCCGCGCGGGCGCTGGCCATGCTCTACCGCTGCCACTTCCTGCCGCTCTGGGATCCGATCGCGCGCGAGCGCACCGTCAGCAACCTCGAGCGCCTGGTGCGCGAGCTGCCCGCGTTCCTCTATCGCAACCGAAAAGGACCGGAGGCCGCCGAGCAGCTGCTCGCGCGCCTCGGCGGCGCCGCTTGATGGCGCGTCCGGCCCTGCGCCCGCTCATCGCGGCCGAGCTCCTGCGCGCCGGCCATACCGTCGAGCTCCCCCTCGGCGGCGGCAGCATGCGGCCGCTGTTCGCGCCCGGTGACACCCTGCGCGTGCGCCCCGCCGCCGCCTCCGACGTCCGCCCCGGCGACGTCGTCATCGTCGATCTCGGCGGCCGGCTCTTGTGCCACCGCCTCGTCTACGCCGCCGCCGGCAGCGTCGTCACCCGGGGCGACGACGCCGACGGCTGCGATCCGCCGCTGCCGGCCGACGCCATTGTCGGCCGTATCGACATCCCCCCGTCGCCGCGCGCGCTCTACTGCGCCGTGCGCGCTCTGTTGCGCTAGTACCTCGCCACAGTGACTTCGACCGGTCTGCGCCGGTCCTCGACGCTAGATTCCCTCGTCGTCGCGCCTCGCCCTGGGCACCGAATCCTCGGCGGATACCAATCAAAATCACTGTCGCCTCGAGGACTACGTCCTCGCTCCCTCGGTCGAAATACCGACGGGTATTCCTCGGTCGGTCGCTCCGGGTCGCATCCACGATCCGCCTCACGCGGCTCGCCCTCGCTGGCTCAACCGAAGCGAACCCTGGGGTTAGATCGTCCCCTTACCGGCCGTCAGCTTCAACATCTCGAGGTTCAGGGTCGCCTTCGCCGTCGCGATGCCCTCTTTGTGCGCCTCGTACTTGTCGAGCTCGACCGACAGCAGCGATACGCCCGAGAACTCGATGCGCATCAGCTCGGTCGACTGATCCGACGCCAGGTAGGTGATGACGCCGGTGGTGTACTGGTCCTTGCGATCGCCCTTGCCTACCGAATCGTCCCACCACTTCATCCAATCGCCCAGCTGACTCTCGGGGAACGTGACCACGAGCTGCGGCAGCTCGAGCCGCCCCACCTCCTTGCGCGAGTGCTTCTCCGAGCCGACGGGGTTGTCGATGATGTTCTGCTTGACGGTGAACGCCTCGACCTTGACGCTGCGCATGGTGTCGCTGCCCTTGAAGCGGTCGAGCGTGAAGCGGAAGTTCGAAGTCAGCCAGCGCTTCTGCTTGGTCAACTGATCCTGCGCCTGCCCGCCGGTGAGCTTGTGCCCGTCGCCGGCCTTGTACGCGAGGTACTCGGGCGTGATCTTGACCGACAGCGCCGCCGCGTTCTTCGAGGCCGCATCGAGCGCGGGGAAGCCGATCTCGGCGATGAGCCCGCTGTAGAACTCGCGGCGCGAGCGCTCGCAGAAGTCGAAGTCGTAGCCGACGAGCGCGCCGTTGCGCCGCTGCGGCTTGCCATCGAGGCTCGACGACACCCACTTCCAGAACGGCGGCGACATCGCCGCGCCGACGGTGATGGTGATGTCGTCATACTTGGCGCGCCCCGCGTACTTGGCGACGAAGAAGTCGGAGCCCTGCTGATAGACGACCGGGTCGGCCTTGAACTGCCCGCCGTCGATGCCGTTGACGAACCCCGACGACTGCTTGTCGTCGAACTCGAACGCAAAGCGTCCGCCCGTGTACGCCTTCTTCAGATCGGCCGGCATCCCCACACTCCTCGAGCGGGTGATCTTATCACCATCATTGTTATCGGCGAGGCGCCCAGAAAGTTGCGCGCGGCGGCTACGAGATCGTGCCCCAGGCGTTCTTGTGCGTGCGCATGTACTTGTTAATCTTCAGGTTCGCGACGAAGTAGAAGAGCGCCTCGAGGTAGTTGCCCCTGGGCGGCGGCGTCATCCGCCGCATGATGTTGGGCAGGCTGTAGAACGAGTTGTAGACGTGGTTGAAGCCGTCCATCATCTCCGACGGCGTCATGTGCGTCGGCTGCACCAGCGGCGAGCCGTAGTCGTAGCGGTTCCACTCCTTGGTGAGGATGCGCCCCGCCTTCTCCATGTCCTCGTAGTACTTGGTCCCCGGATAGGGGCAGGGCGTGAACAGCTTCAAGAAGCTGACCTTGTTCTTCACCAGGAAGTCGAGCGTCTTGCCGAAGCTCTGGGTGTCGTCGCCGTCGAGCCCGACCATCATGAGCGCGATGACCTGGATCCCCTTGTTGCGGATCTTCGCCAGGTCCTCCTCGAAGCGCGGCGCCTTGTTGAACCCCTTGTCGATCTCCTCGAGGTTCTCCTGCGTCACCGACTCCAGCCCGATCGAGAACGAGCGCGCGCCCGAGCGCGCCGCCAGGTCGAGCAGCTCGTCGTTGCGCGCGACGTTGATGGTGATCTGCGCGACCCACTCCATCTTGAGCGGGATCATCGCCTTGAACAGCTCTTTGGCGTAGCGCACGTTGCCGATCGGGTTGTCGTCGAGGAACAGGAGGCGCTTGCCGCCGAGCGCCTTGACCGTCTTGATGTCCTCGATCACCTCCTCGACGGGGCGCGAGCGGAAGGTGCGGTTGTAGTAGGTCTGCACCGAGCAGTACTCGCAGGGGTGCGGACAGCCGCGCGAGGCCAGGATCGGCCAGTGGAAGTACATGCGGTAGAACGGCGAGCGCTTGAACCGCTCCGGCAGGAACAGCGGCAGCGTCGTGTAGTCGAACTTGGGCAGCCCGACCATCGAGTGCCACTTTTGCGACGAGTAGATCTTGCCCTGAATGTCCACCCCCGACGCGACCTCGTCGAGGAGCTGCTCCCAGACCAGCTCGGCTTCGCCTTTGACGACCGCGTCGCAGTGGAGCAAGGCCTCGGTCGGATTGAGCGAGACCCAGGAGCCGCCCATCACGACCTTCTTGCCGCGCGAGCGGAAGTAGTCGGCCAGATCGTAGGCGCGCGCGATCTGCGGGCCCATGGCGGTCAGGCCGATGAGGTCGGCGTCGGTGTTGACGTCGACGTCGTCGAACAGCTCGTCGACGAACGTCACTTGATGGCGCGCAGGCGTCAGCGCCTTGAGATACGGAAGCGTGATCGCCGAGGTCCAATATTGGACCGACTTGACGAGGTTGCCGTCGGGCGTGTAGTGCGTCGGCGATATGAGATAAATCTTCATCTTACGTGCCGATTGTCCCTTTTCGGTCGGGGCAGAATGCAAGAATTGCGTTTGCCGGTCAAGCCAGCCACTATTGAAGATACGATGAAGCGCTCCCTGGCTTCCTTGATCGCGATCACGCTTTTTCCGACGCTGGCGCTGGCCAAGGGAGGCGGGCGGCCGATCGCGACCTACACACACGGCGGCCTGCCGAACGTTCAAGCGCAGGCGGCGGTGGCCATCGACCTGACCACGGGCGAAGAGCTGTACACCAAGAATCCGGACGCGGTGCGGCCGATCGCGTCGATCTCGAAACTGATGGCGATGCTGGTGGTGACCGATCCTGCGCGCCACCTCGATCTCGACGCGCCGACGACCATGATCGACAGCGATCGGCAGATCGCGTTCGGCGGCGCGCGCTCGCGCCTGCCCGTGGGGATGTCGTTCACCAACCGCGATCTGTTGCACGCGGCGCTGATGGCCTCGGACAACCGCGCCGTGCCCGCGCTCGGACGCGCCGTCGGCCTGAACCCGCACGAGCTGGTCGCGGCGATGAACGCCAAGGCCCAGGAGCTCGGCATGAAGTCGACGCACTTCGAAGATCCGGTCGGGCTCAACCCCGGCAACCGGTCGACGCCGCGCGATCTGGTGCGCATGCTCAAGGCCGCGATCCATCAGCCGCTGATCGCCGAGATCACGCAGAAGGCCAAGTACGTCGCGCACCCCGTGGGCCATCCCGGCTGGACCATCGACTACGCCAACACCGATCTGATCGCCCGCTCGGGCAAGTTCAGCGTGCTGACCGGCAAGACCGGCTACACCGATCTCGCGCTCTACTGCCTGGCCATCGCCGTGCACATGGCCGCGGCGCAGCCGCACGACGTCGCCATGGTCTTCCTCGGCGCCGTCGGCAAGATGACCCGCTTCGCCGACTTCCACCGCACCGCGCAGTGGCTCACCGAGCGCAAGTGGAAGTCGACCGCGGCTGCGGACGCCAACTCGTCGATGTAGCGCCCCGCGGCCGCTGGCCGCCGCTTTTGTAGTACGCTCGCGCCATGCGCTCGACCTGGCTCTGCACCGCGCTTCTCGCTGGGTTTGCCGTCGCCGGCTGCGGCAGCGATGACACGCAACCGGGGAACGGGTCCCCGGATATGTCGGTGCCCGACATGAGCGGCGGCGACATGACGCCGCCGACGGCGTGCAGCCCGACCGATCCGATGAACGATGGCACCTCGTGCGCCGCGCCCGGCGGCTGCCCCGCGGGCACCATCGGCGTCAACCTCGGCGGCACCTGCAAGTGCTTCGACAAGTGCACGACCGACACCGAGTGCTCGTGCAACCGTTTGTGCGATCCGCTCCGGCTCGACGACGCCAGCGCCGGCGCCGCCTGTCTGCCGGGTAATCAGCCGGGCGAGCGCTGTGGGCACGACCCCACGACCATGGCGCCCTTCGGCAACGTCTTCTGCGGCCAGCTCGCGATTTGCGTCAACGCCGACGCCGCGCAGCAGTTCCACTACTGCAACTACAAATGCGGCTCGCAGGCCGACTGCCCGGCCCAGACCACCTGCCAGCCGCTCATGGACTCGATGGGCAACGTCATCGGCAACGTGTGCGCCTACAACTCGGGTCCGAACGGCAACAAGGATCTGGGACAGGCCTGCACCGCCAGCGACGTGTGCAAGACCGGCCAGCTCTGTGCCGGCACCTGCGCCACCCAGTGCGACGGCCCGGGCGCGACCTGCGCCTCCGGCACCTGCACCCGCGTCGACGATCCGGCCAGCGGCAAGATCATCGGCTACGTCTGCCAGTAGTGCGCTTCACCGTCGCCGTCCCGAGGAGCTTTCGTCTCGAGCGCGTGGCGCGCAGCCACGGTTGGTACGATCTACCGCCGTTTTCGTGGGACGGTGCGCGGCTCTCGGCCGTCGCCCACACCGGCGGCGGCGTGCACGACCTCGCGATCGCGCAGACGGGCGACGCGCTCACGGTGACCACGTCGGCGACGCGCGCGGCCGATCGGCGCGCGCTGGCCGCGACCGTGACCGCGATGCTGCGGCTCGACGAGGATCTGGCGCCGCTGTACGCGCTCACCGACGGTGACGCCCGGCTCGCCTACGCGCGCGCGCACGGCGTCGGCCGCATGCTGCGCGCGCCGACCGCCTACGAAGACGTCATCAAGATGCTCCTGACCACCAACTGCTCGTGGTCGCTGACGCGGGTGATGGTGGGGCGCCTGGTCGAGTCGCTCGGCGCCAAGGCACCGTCGGGCGCGGCCGCCTTCCCCACGCCGGAGGCGATGGCGGGCAAGAACGAGAAGTTCTATCGCGACGTCGTGCGCGCCGGCTATCGCGCGCCGCACCTGGGCAAGATCGCGCGCGACGTCGCCTCCGGACGCCTCGACCCGGAAGCGTGGCGCTCGCCCAGCGTCGACGACGAGGCGCTGCGCGAGCAGCTGCTGGCGCTGCCCGGCATCGGCCCCTACGCCGCCGACAACCTGTTGCGTCTGTGCGGCCACTACGGCTACCTCGGCCTCGACTCCTGGTGCCGCGGCAAGCTCAAGCGGCTCTATCCGCGCATCCGCGACGTGGACGCCTTCGCGCGGCGCCGCTACCGGCCTTTCGGCCACTTCGCCGGCCTGGCCATGTGGCTCGACCTGACCAAAGACTGGCACGACGGCACGACCGCCGGGCTCGGCTGAGGGAAACGCCGTTCCACGCCGGTGGCTCCTGCCGTTCCTACCCTCCGAAAATCGGAGACCCGGCCGGCTCCCCGCTCTGCGCCGCGGTTCGCAAGCGCACGCTGAAGCCGAGCAGGTTCGCCGCCCGCCCGCGCTGGTACTTGCCGCGCCCCGCGATGCGCCGCTCGATCTCGCCGAACAGGCGCGGGTCGACCGTGGTGCGGGCGACGGCGACGAGATCGCGGACGTCGACCCAGTCGAGCGTCGCGTCGGCCTGACGATCGTCGTGGTTGGCGAGGTAGCGGGCCAGCAGCAGCTCGATGCCGAGCACGTTGCCGCGCAGCCGTCGCCCCGCGTCGAGGAGCGCGCGGAACGGCGACGCCGCGATCTCGATCGCCTGCGCGTCCATCTCCGGAAGGACCCCGGCGTCGGCGAGCCGCTGCGCCGCCGCGACCAGGCGCGGCGTGCCGACGATCCGACACAGCGACAGCGCCTGCAAGCGGGTCGCGTGCGGATTGGCGTCGGTCATGGCGCGCACCACGGCCGTTTCGAAGCGCTCCTGCTCCTCCGGCTCCCACATGCAGAGCCACAGGTCGAGCGCGCCAGCGAGCTTGCGAACGTCGATCACGCCCCGTCGTAGAGCACGGCGCGTGCCAGCACCGCAATGCGTCTTTTGTGACGCGGCCTACGTTCGCTGCGTCAGCTCGCGCTCGGCGCCGAGCCAATCCTCGACGTCGTAGCCGTGCTGGCAGCCGCGCGCGACGAAGCGCTCGTAGGCGCGCAGCGCGATGACGTCGCGCATCGTCTGCGCTGTCGTCTCCGCCTTCGTGTCACTGGTGCGCGCGCGCGCAACTTTCGGCGCGGTCGTGCCCGCTGCCACCTTGGATTTCACGATCGAAGTCTTCACTGGTTTGGTCGCCATCGTCTCTCTCCCTCCGCATCCCCCCGTGAGTCCCGTACTGCCTTTGCCGCGACGTCAACGTTTATGGAGGCACCCGAAGCAGCGCGCAAGTTCTTGCGGTATGGTCGGGCCGCATGGGCGAGCTGACACGTGTCGCGTTCTTGTTGCCGCTGCGCCTCTTCTGCGGCTGGACGCTCCTCAACACCGGCCTGAAGAAGGTCAGCGACGGCTGGCTGTCGGGTCCCGAGCTGGCCAACACCATCGCCGGCTGGCTGCGCGACGGCAAGCCGTACGGCTTCTATGCGCCATTTCTGCGCGGCGTGGTCCTGCCGCATGCCCACCTGTTCTCGCTGTTGGTGTCGTTCGGCGAGCTGCTGGTCGGCACCGCGCTGCTCGCGGGGCTGTTCACCCGCGCCGCCGCCGCGGGCGGCGTCCTGCTCACGCTCAACTTCCTCCTCGGACGCGGTGACGGCATCGGCGCCAACAACACGGCGCCGTGGGTGGTGATGCTGTTGACGCTGATGCTGACGAGCCCGGGCCGCGCGCTCGGGCTCGACGCGGCGCTGCGCGGCCGGGTCCCGCGCTGGCTGTCCTGATCGCCTACGACGGGGCACCGAGCCGCTAGCGCCCAATGCCGTTCACTTTGGCCCGCTACGACTCGCCGAAAGTGAACCGCATTGCCGCTAGCGCTGCCGCAGATAGGTCCGCGCGATCAGCGCCAGCAGGCGCAGCGCCACGTCGCGCTTGCCGCCAGCGAGCGTCGGATCCTTGGCGTCGAGGTTGCCCTCGAGGTAGCCGGCGAGCTCCGGCTCGTCCTTGGCGAGCGCGGGCTCGCCGTCGCTCATCGTGCGGGCGGCGCCGTCGAGGTCCTCGAAGCGGATGGGGCGCAGCCGGCGCCCGACGGCGAGCTCGACGGCGCGCGCCATCACCGAAGCGTGGAGCAGCGTCAGGACCACGCCCTCGAGGCCGAGCTCGTTCGAGTGCGCCGAGACGTAGTGGCCCACGGTCGGCTGGATCTGCATGAACGCGCCCACGAGCGAGGCGACGTGCTGCGGGTCGTCGGCGCCGGCCGAGACCTCTTTGACGACGGCGGCGACGTGCTGCTCCTTGACGATCACGATTTCTTGTTTAAGGCGAAGGCGCGTTCTTGGCAATCAGATCCAGGATGCGCGCCAGCTGCGGATCCCGGGGCGGCGCGTGCGTCGGCAGCACCAGCCCGTCCTCGGCGAAATAGGGATCGTAGAGAATGTCGTGCTCTTCGTCGCGCTCCCAGTAGGCGGGCACGCGCCAGATGCGATCGCCGGCGTTGGCGAGCTTTTGCGGGATGCGCTCGAGCATCGTCTTTTCCAGCGGCGTGCGCGCGGTCTGCACCGCTGCCCAGCCGAAGCCGCCTACGAAGACCAGGGCGAGCACGACCAGGAAGGCGCGCGCCGCCAGCGAGCGGCCGAGGAGTCCCCCGGGCGCCACCACCAGCGCCATCGCGGCACCGCCGAGCATGCCGCCGACGTGCGCGGCGTTGTCGACCATGGGGAGCTGGAAGCCGATGAAGATCTGGATGGCGCCGAGGAGCAGGAGGTTCCACAGAAGGGCGCGGCGCCACGCCTCGGGCCAGGTACCGCGGCGCAGGACGAGCACGACGATGAGCGCGCCCAAAAGGCCCATGATCGCCCCCGAGGCGCCGACCGACAGCCCGGTCTGCTGCGTGTTGAGCGTGGACGCGGCGGCACCGGCCAGGCCGCCACCGACGTAGGTGACGAAGTAGCGCAGCGGCCCGAAGACCTCCTCGCAGAAGCGGCCGAGCATGAACAGCGCGTAGGTGTTGACCAGCAGGTGCTCCCAGCCGCCGTGCAGAAACATGGCGGTAACAAAGCGCCACCACTCGCCGGCGGCCACGGCCGGCCGCCACAGGGCGCCCCAGCGGACGAGCGTCGAGCCCTGCGGATCGGCGAGGAAGCCGTCTGCGCCCGCGTGCTGCACCAGCACCGCGACGGCGCCGACCAGGGCGCACAGGCCGATGGTGACGCGGGCGCTGCCACGCGGGCGCACCAGCGGCCGCGCCGACTCCGCGGCGCGCGCCGCCACGCCGTCGAGCGCCGGGCCCAGGGCGGGAGCGAGCGCGACGCCGGCGTGATCGCGCGCGACGTCGTGCAGGAACTGGTGGGCGCGCGCCGACAAGAGCTGGCGCGCTTCGCCGGCGAGCAGGCGGTCGACGTCCGCCTGCCGCCCGGCGAAGGCGAGCAGCGTCAGCCGCGCCTGCGTCAAGAGGCCGAGCGCGCCCGGATCGCGGCTGGCCGGCCCGCGCTCGACGGCCTCGAGCACCGCGATGGCCTCGGCGTGCTCGCCGAGCTCGGCGTGCGCGCGCACCAGGTAGACGCCGAGCACCGGATGCTCCGCCAGCCGGTCGTTGCCGAGCTTGGCCGCCGCGTCGATGCACTCGCGGTAGCGGCCGGCCATGAAGAGCACGGTCGCGCGCTCCAGCACCAGCGTCGTCAGATCGTCCTGGTCGCGCGTGCCGGCCAGCTCGTCGTCGAGCCGGCGCAGGACCTGCGCGGCGCCGCCGTCGCGCGCTTCGATCAGGTTGGCGATCTGCCGCCGGCGGCGCGTCGAGCCCAGGCCGGGCACGACCAGCTCGCGCAGCTTGGCCGCGCGCAACGCCGCCGACAGATCGTCGCGCGCGAACGCGCCCCGCTCCATTCGCTCCAAAAAGCGCGGCGCCAGCACCATCACCGCGGCCAGCGACGCGGCCACCTTGCCGGCGAGCGACGACTCCCGGTGCGTCGCGGTCACGAACACCAGCACACCCAGATCGACGACCACCAGCGCCAGATAGGGCAGCTCCGACTTGTGCTCGCGCCGCATGACGGCGCTGACAATCTGCAGCGCCAGCGCCGAGGCGGCGAGCAGGATCCAGACCTCGGCGCCCACCTACGCTCCGGGTCCGCTCTCCAGGAACGAGCCCATGCGGCGGAACTTGCCGTAGCGCGCGTCCAGCCGCTTTTGCGGCGTGAGCGCGGCCACCGTCGCCAGCTCGCGCGCGACCGCCTCGCCGACGGCGTCGGCGGCGGCGTCGGGATCGCGGTGCGCGCCGCCGGCCGGCTCCTGGATGATCGAGTCGGCGATGCCGAGCTCGAGGAGATCGGAGGCGGTCATCTTCATCTCCCGCGCCGCCGTCTCGACCTTCTTCTGGTCCTTCCACAAGATCGATGCGCAGCCCTCGGGCGAGATGACGCTGTAGACCGCGTACTCGAGCATGAGGATGCGATCGGCGACGCCGAGCGCCAGCGCGCCCCCCGAGCCGCCTTCGCCGATCACGGTGGCGATGATCGGCACCGGCAGGCGCGCCATCACCTCCAGGTTCTTGGCGATCGCCTCCGCCTGGCCGCGCTCCTCGGCGTCGATGCCGGGGTAGGCGCCGGGGGTGTCGATGAACGTGAGGATCGGCAGGCCGAGGCGCGACGCCGTCTCCATGAGGCGCAGCGCCTTGCGATAGCCCTCGGGCCGCGTCATGCCGAAGTTGCGACGCAGGTTCTCCTTGGTGCCGCGCCCCTTTTGGTGCCCCAGGATCATGACCGGGCGATCGACGCCGTGGGCGACGAACCGCCCCACGCCGCCGACGATCGACTCGTCGTCGCGGAAGGCGCGATCGCCGTGCAGCTCCACGAAGTCCTCGACCAGGCGGCCCACGTAGTCGAGCGTGAACGGGCGCAGCGGATGGCGCGACAGGAGCACCTTCTGCCACGCCGACAGCTCCGAGAAGACCTCGCGCTGCAGCTGGCGCATCTTGCGCTCCAGCCGGCGGATCTCGAGATCGAGCTGCGGGCCGCCGAGCTGCTTGAGCTCGGCGATCTTGTTCTCCAGCTCGACGATCGGGCGCTCGAAGTCGAGCGCCTGGCGGGTGTCGATCACGGGCGGCACCCCGCGTCTATAGCACGACCGAGCTCGTCGGGACTGCCGAAGCGGCGGGCGCCGGGCTCGCGGCTGAACCAGGTGCGCTGCCGGCGGGCGTAGCGGCGCGTGGCGCGGAAGATGGCGTCGGACAGCGCGCTCGCCGCCAGCGCGCCGTCGAGGAGCTGGGCCACCTCGGCGTAGCCGACCGACGACAGGCCGGCGACCTCGCTGCCCCAGCGCTGGCGAATGCGGCGCGTCTCGTCGACCAGCCCGCCGGCGAGCATGACGTCGACGCGGGCGGCGATGCGCAGCTCGAGGCGATCGCGCGGCGGATCGAGCAGCATCACCTCGATCGGGTGGCGCGGCACCGGGCGGTGGCGGGCGTGGTGCTCCGACAGCGGCACGCCGGTCAGCGTGTGCACCTCGAGCGCGCGCACCAGCCGCACCAGGTCGGCGGGCGCGATGCGCTCGGCGGCCCGCGGATCGACCGCGCGCAGCTTGCAGTGCAGGATGCCGCCCTTGCGCGCCTCCTCGTCGAGGAGCTGGCGGCGCAAAGCGTCGTCGCGCGGCGGCGCGGCGAACAGGCCGAAGCGCAGCGCGCGCAGGTAGAGCCCGGTGCCGCCGACCACGAGCACGCGCCGCCCGCGCCCGACGATGTCGGCGATGGCACGATCTGCGTCTTCGGCGTAGCGCGCCGCCGAGTAGGCCTCGTCGGGCGAGAGCAGGTCGACCAGGTGGTGGCGCACGCGGCCGCGCTCCTCGGCCGAGGGCTTGGCGGTGCCGATGTCGAACTCGCGGTAGAGCTGCATCGAGTCGCAGGAGACGATCTCGGCGCCGATGCGCTCGGCGATGCGCAGGGCCACGTCGGTCTTGCCCGACGCGGTCGGTCCGACGATGGCGAAGATCGTTTGCGACACGGCGGCGTACGGTATCATGCTGAAACGCAACTTTTCCGCCGCTCGACCGATAACCTTACGCAAGGATTTGCTGTGAGCACCTCGCTTTCAGAGTCGCAATTCGATGTCGAACGCCCGACGTCGAGGCTCGCCGACCTGGTGGTTCCGCCCGAAGTGCGCGCGCAGCTGCAGGAAGTGATCGACGCTGGCAGGGTGCGATCGAGGGTTCTCGACGTCTGGCGGGTCAGGCGTGCCGTCGGCTCGGGAGTCGGGCTCACGGTGCTGCTTTCAGGGAGGCCCGGGACCGGCAAGACCATCGCCACGGAGATCATCGCGTCCGAGCTCGAGCGCCCGCTCGCGCGTATCGACGGAAGCAAGGTCGTTTCGAAGTGGGTGGGCGAAACGCAAAAGAACCTCAAGACCGCGCTGGAGGATGCAGTGCTGCACGGCGCCGTGCTGTTCTTCGACGAGGCCGATGCTCTGTTTGCCAAGCGCGTTGCGAAGATGGAGAGCAGCAACGATCGCTTTGCCAACCTCGAGACCAACTACCTCCTGCAAGCCTTGGAGCGCCATGACGGCATCGTTGTGCTGGCGACGAACATCGAGACGGCGATCGACGACGCATTCAAGCGACGACTGCTCTACAAGGTCGAGCTACCGATGCCCGACGCACCAGCGCGCGCGCAGATCTGGGAGGGCATCTTGAGACGCAGCGAAGAGCACAAGTGGGATGTCCGAAACGCCTATGCTTCGGCGAAGGAGACGCCGGAGAAGAAGTCGGCCGTCAAGGCCACCCTCGCCGGCTTCGGCATCGCCATCCCGAAGCCGGACGCCGGCGCACGGATCTTTCAGCAGCTCGTGGAGAAGCTGAACATCGACGCCTTCATCGAGGCGTGCCGCACGGGCAAGAGCGGCAAGACAGCCGAGTGCGCGACGGACGCGGCCGTGCCGGGCATCAAGGAGGACGCTGCGAAAGATGCACAGCAGGCGTTCCCCGAGGAGGAGGGCAAGCAGCAGGACAAGGGCAAGGCAATGCCTGTCGGATGATCTATCCTGGTCACCTCACATGCCGCGGAGCTGACGTGAAGCGCGAGCGCGATCGGGGGGCTGTTTTCGTGGTGTTCGCGATGCTCATCGCCACCGTCGGCGGCTGCGCGGCGACGGGGCCCACCTACATCGTTCCCGCGGACCGGCCGATCGGCGGCACCGCCGCGGCGTGGACGCCGACGCCGGCGGAGGTGGCGCGCGCCGAGCACGGGCTGCGCCGCTACGTGCGATCGCTCGACGGGCAGGTGCACGACTACGGCCACGGGCCTTTGTGGCGGCGGCTGCACGACTTCGGACGGCAGTACGTCGGCGTCATGCGCAACGGCCACCGCGTCATCTGGATCAATCTGTTCTCCGTCGACAATCCGTTCTACGAGAAGGGCAGCGAGCGCTACACGCTCATCAAGCTGCACGAGTGCGGCGACTGCAATGCCGAGGTCTACTTCGACGTCGACCGCGGCCGCTACTCCGACTTCTGGGAGAGCGCGCCGCTGGTCAAGTAGCGGCCCGGTCAGGTGCGGCCGAAGCGGCGCTCGATCTCGCCGACCGACAGGCGCAACAGGACCGGGCGGCCGTGCGGGCAGTGCGCCCGGTAGTCGATGCCGTCCATCGACTCGAGCAGCGCGCGCACCTCGTGCGGCCCGAGCACGTCGCCGGCGCGCACCACCGAGTGGCACGCCATCGTCGCCAGCACGTGATCGAGCGCGTCGGCGACGAGCTCGGTGGAGTCGCGCGCCGCCAGCTCGCCGAGCACCTCGGTCAAGATCTCGGCGGGATCGGCGGCGGCCATGAGATCGGGCAGCGCCCGCACGGCGACGGTGTGATCGCCGAAGCGCTCCAGCTCGAAGCCGAGCGCCTGCAAGAGCGGCGCGTGATCGGCGACGGCGGCGGCCAGCGCCGGCTCGAGCTCGACCGTCGCCGGCAGGAGCAGGCGCTGCGACGGCACCGCCTTGTGTCCGTGCGCCTCGCGCAGCCGCTCGAAGGCGACGCGCTCGTGGGCCGCGTGTTGATCGATCAGCACCAGCTCGCCCGGCGCCTGACACACGAGATAGGTGCGATGGAGCTGCCCCAGATACACCAGCGACGAGAAGAAGCCGCGCTCGTCGGCGAACGCCGGCACCGAATCGGCGATGCTCGCCGGCAGCGGCGGCGCCGCCGCGCGAAACAGCGGCTCGGTGGGCGGCGCGAACAGCCGCATCGCCTCCTCCGCCCGCCGCCGCCGCTCGGCATAACCGAGCTGCGGCTCGCGCGCGAACAGCCGGCTCTCCGGCGGCAGCGTCAGCACATTGACCACGCCCCGCCCCGCCGCCACCGACGAGCCGGGCCCGTCGCCGAGCCAGGGCGCGTCGCCGACGCCGCGCCCGAGCGCATGGCGCACCGAAGCGTAGACCTCCTGCGCGCGGGCAAAGCGGACCTCGAGCTTCTGCGGGTGCACGTTGACGTCGACGGCGCTGCCCGGCATGGTCACGTGCACCACCGCGAGCGGATAGCGGCCGCGCTCGAGCGTCTCGCCATAGCCCATCACCACCGAGTGCAAGAGGCTCCGGTCGCGCACGAAGCGCCGATTGACGAACAGGTAGGTGCCGCGCGAGCTGTTGGCGCTGTCGGCCGGCGATCCGAGGTACGCCTCGACGGCGACGCCGCTCTCTTCGCCGCGCGCCTCGTGCAGCTTCGCCGGCGTCCTGCCGCGGCCGAGCGCCACGCGCGCGCGCTCCAGGCCCGAGGCGTGCGGCGGCAGATCGTGCGTCTGCCGTCCGTCGGAGCGCAGGCGAAAGTGCACCGATGGAAACGCCAGCGCCAGCCGCAGGACCGTCTCCGCCACGTGCGCCGACTCGGTCGCCTCGCCGCGCATGAACTTGAGCCGCGCCGGCACGTTGGCGAGAAGATCGCGCACCTCGACCCGCGTGCCCACCGGCCCGCCCACCTGGCGCCCCTGCCCGGCCAGGCCGCCCTCGACCATCAGCTCGTACGCGCCGTCGCCGTCGGCCGCCTCGCGGGCGCGGGTGGTCAGCGTCAGCTTGGAGACCGCTGCGATCGAGGGCAGCGCCTCGCCGCGAAATCCCATCGACGACAGCGTGAACAGATCGTCGATCGCCGACAGCTTCGAGGTGGCGTGGCGCTTGAGCGCGAGGTGCGCCTCCTCCGGCGTCATCCCGGCGCCGTCGTCGCTGACGGCGATGAGCCCGAGACCGCCGCGCTCGACCTCGACCTCGATGCGTCGCGCGCCGGCGTCGAGCGCGTTCTCCACCAGCTCCTTGACCACCGACGCCGGCCGCTCGACCACCTCGCCGGCGGCGATCTGATCGGCCAGCTCCGAAGGCAACACGCGGATGCGCGGGGCCACGAAAAACGTCTATCACGGAAGATCGAGTAGCCGGCGACCGAATCGAGGGTCTCCGGATTCCGGCTACCCGATCCTCGAAACCATTGACGATTCCAGTCGGCACGTGGGTTGCTGTACGGACACATCGTACATAAACCGACACTGGAGCCATGACGATGAACCGTTGGTGCAGGCGGATGTTCACGATGGTCGCGGCGAGCAGCATCCTGGCGGCGTGCGGCGGCCAGGCCACCCCGGCTGCCGACGACAGCGGCGGCGTCGTGCAGAACGACGACGGCAAACAGGACGCCATCGGCGGCTTCGAAGCGCCCGAGACGCTGGTGCCCGGCGCGTCGCGCCGGCTGGCGTCGAACATCGTCGGCGCCGACGTCGGCAAGACCTTCGGCACCGACGACGCCCACGTGCCCTATCCCGACACCTACTGGCCGTTCACCGACGAGGGCGTCGACGCGGCGTGGAACGGCGGCGACTCGCCGCTGGAAAAGCTGATGAAGCTCGCCGACGCGTCGAACCTCAAGGCGGCGAAGGATTGGGAGCACAACAACCACGGCAACGGCGTCCCCGGCGTCGGCGGCTGGTGGGGCCACTGCCCGGGTTGGACCGGCGCGGCGATGGCCAACGCACCCATCACGCACGCGGCCTGGGCCAAGGCCGACGGCAACGGCGGCCTCGCCGCGTGCACCGCCGGCGCGGCCGGCTGCACCAAGTTCGAGATCGGCGACATCAACGCGCTCATGGCCGAGATCTACGTCGACGGCGACTCGTCGTTCATCGGCGCGCGCTGCGACACCGCGGCCACCTCGGTCAAGCGCGACGCCAACGGCCGCATCACCACCCCCGGCTGCGGCGGCGTCAACCCGGGCACGCTGCTCATCGTCGCCGCGGCGCGCATGAAGAAGCAGCACCTGCCCTTCGCCATCGACGCGCAGAACGACTACAACACCGATCAGATCTGGAACCAGCCCGCCTACCGCTACACGGTCAATCGCTATCAGTCGCTGACGGCCGCCGAGGCGGCGAACCTGGTCGTGCACGGCACCATGACCGGCGACGCCACCAGCTACCCGTACAACCCGGCGGCCAAAGCGTTCGCGCTCGTCGACCTGACGCTGCACTGGGTGTCGGAGCGCGGGCCGAACAGCGAGCTGGTCTCGGGCCTGGAGTCGTCGCGCGAGACGCGCATGGTGGCGGTCCTGGAGCTCGATAAGCCGGCGTCCGATCGTACGGCGCAGATCCTCGGCGGCGAGTTCGTCGACGACGCGTCGGCGGGCGCGGATCGCCTGACGGTGCCGCCGTTCCTCTGGGTCATCCACGACGCCGGCGCGGACGACGAGCCCACCTGGGTCGGCGGCGACGGGCACAACCCGTACGTCAAGCCGTCGCTGGTCAAGCAGCTCGTCAAGCTGGGCCAACAGTAACCGGCGGCGGCGCGCATCGGCCGTCATCCGGGTTGAACCGGTCGGGCCAATGCACTACGCTGCGCGCCATGCCGGCCGATCGAAAGCGCGTCCCCAAGAAGAAGGCGCTCGTGCCACGACCCCCCTACGATCCCGAGCAGCGCGTGGTCGCCGTCACCGGCGCCTACAGCTTCCTCGGCGCCGAGCTGATCAAGCGCCTCGAGCGCGATCGCCGCTACTACAAGGTGCTCGCCATCGACATCCGCAAGCCGACGTTCCCGATGTCGAAGACGCAGTTCCACAAGATCGACCTGACGATGCCGACGGCCGACGCCGACCTGGCCGCGGTGTGCAAGCGGGAGGGCGTGGACACCGTCGTACATGCGGCGTTCTTGTCGACGCCGACGCATGCCAACGCCTGGGCCCACGAGCTCGAGAGCATCGGCACCATGCACGTGCTCAACGCTTGCGCCGAGACCGCGGTGCGCAAGCTCGTCGTCTGGTCGCAGACGGTGGTGTACGGCGCGCACCCGCTCAACCCCAACTTTTTGTCCGAGGAGCACGAGCTGCGCGGGCTCGGTTCGCGCTCGCGCTTCGTCCGGGACAAGGCCGAGGTCGAGCGACAGGTGCGGCGCTTCCGCAGCGAGCACCCCGACACCATCGTGACGACGCTGCGTACGGCGGCGACGCTGGGCCCGCGCATCCGCAACTTCGCCACCCGCTTCTTCGCGCGGCCGCTGGCGCCGATGCTGATGGGCTATGACCCGCTCATGCAGCTGGTGCACGAGCGCGACGTGATCGAGGCGTTCAGCCGCGCCGTCGACAACGACTTCCCCGGCGAGTTCAACATCGTCGGCGAGGGCGTGCTGCCCTACTCGACCATCCTGGCGATGATGGGCAAGGTGCCGCTGCCGCTGCCGCACTTCTTGGCGCGGCCGCTCAGCCGCGCGCTGTGGGCGACGCAGGTCTTCGACTCGCCGCCCAACTTCCTCGACTTTCTGCGCTTCCTCTGTGTCGCCGACGGCGGCAAGGCGAAGCGCGTGATGGGCTTTACGCCCGTCTACGACATCAAGGCGACGATCCACGACTTCCTCGGCGTCGGGGCGGCGGTGGTGGATGGGGGCGGCGGCAGGTTGCAGCAACCGGTGACGGGAGGCGCGTGATGGCGAGCAAGCAGATCCTTGGCGACGATCCGTTCGCGACGGGAGAGCCGGAGCCGCCTCCGCCACCCGTAGCACCGCCGGTAGCGCCGGCGACGGCAAAGAAAGAAAAAGAGAAGGTCGCCGCCGCCAGCGACGCGGCCCCGGCGGCGGAGACCTATTCGCCCGTCGAGACGGCGCCGCCGTCGGAGTATGGACCGTCGATCGACGCGCCGCCGCCGAGCGGGCATCGCCACGGCATCGTCGAGGAGGTGCGGCACCTCGAGAAGAGCGTGCGCGATCGGCTGCTGCCGGTGCGTGCCGAGGAGCGGCCCGAGGAGCGACACAAGCTGCCGCTGGAGTTCCTGTGGCAACGCTGGCGCAAGCTGGCGATGCGCGATCGCAGCGACGTGGTGGACGAGTTCGGGCGCGACCCGAACGTCGCCGCGCGGGTCGATCCGCTGCTCGATTTTCTGTATCGGACCTATTTCCGCGTCGAGACGCGCGGGCTCGGCCACATCCCGGACGAGGGGCGCGCGCTCATCGTCGCCAATCACTCGGGGACGCTGCCGTACGACGGCGCGATGATCATGCACGCGGTGAAGCAGGAGCACCGCGCCAAGCGCGCGGTGCGGCCGCTGGTCGAGGACTTCGTGTTCCACTTCCCGTACCTGGGGACGCTGATGAACCGCATCGGCGGGGTGCGCGCGTGCCCGGAGAACGCCGAGCGGCTGCTGACGCAGGATCAGCTCGTCGCCGTCTTTCCCGAGGGCATCAAGGGCATCGGCAAGCTGTACAAGGAGCGCTATCAGCTGCAGCGCTTCGGGCGGGGCGGGTTCGTCAAGCTGGCGCTCAAGTGCGACGCGCCGATCATCCCGACGGCGGTGGTCGGCGCCGAGGAGATCCACCCGATGGTCACCAAGGTGACCTGGCTGGCCAAGTCGTTCGGGATCCCGTATCTGCCGGTGACGCCGACCTTCCCGTTCCTCGGGCCGGTGGGCCTCTTGCCGCTCCCGACCAAGTGGTTCATCGCGTTTGGCGAGCCGCTCTACTTCAACGCCGAGTATGGCGCCGACGGGGCGAACGATCGGATCCTGGTCAACAAGCTGGCGGAGCAGGTGCGCGTCAGGATCCAGGAGATGATCGACGGCCTTCTGAAGACCCGCAAATCGATCCTGTTCGGCTGACCCTCACATGACTGGCTTGCCGTCGGGCAGCGTGACGTCGTTGCGGCGGCAGACATATTCGATGAACCGCTTGCCGGGGTCGTCGAGCGCGTTCCAGGCAGCGCTGGCGCCGCCGGCGTCGTGCTCAAAGCAGCTGGCGGCCCCGATGACGTGCCAGGCCTTGGTGGGATCCTGCGCCAGGCCCTGGCGGCCGAGCTCGATCGCCTCTTCGTAGCGGCCGTGCACGTAGGCGTCCTGCGCGCGCTGGAGCACGTCGCCGCCGCCGGGGTCGTTCGCGCGCGGCGGCGCGGGCGGGGCGAGGGAAGCGGCGGGCCCGACGGCGCCGGGTCCGGCCGCGACGCCGGGTCCGGCCGCGACGCCGGATCCGGCCGCGACGCCGGATCCGGCCGCGGCGCCGGGCCCGACCGCGTGGCGATGGTGCCCGACGCCGACGGCAGCGCCGCCGGCGACCACGACCGCGACCGCGACCGCGGCGAGCTTGAACGCGGGGACCATGAGCCCGCCGCCTCCAACCATCGGGGCGAGCGCGCGCAAGGCGCGATCGCGATCGACCTCGCGCGACAGGCGCGCGCGCAGCTGATCGAGCGCGGCTTTGAGCCGCCAGCGCACCGTGCCCGGCGGAACGTTGTGGCGCCGCGCGATCTCGGCGGACGACACGCTCTCGAAGTAGCGCAGGAGCACGGTCGAACGATACGGCTCGTCGAGCTCGCCGACCATCACGCCGATGCGGTGCAGGAGCTCGGCCTTCTCCAGCAGGCGATCGGCGGCGGGCGTCTCGGCCGGTGTATCGGCGAGCTCCCGCGCGCGGCGGCGCGCCTCGGCGCGCGCGCGGGTGTGCGCCAACCGCCGCATCACCTCGGTCAGCCAGCCGCGCAGCGTCGTCGAGGCGTCGGGCCGCTGCCGGAGCGCCTGCACCCACGCGTCCTGCGCGACGTCCTCGGCGCTGCCGTCCCGCACCAGGCGGGCGGCGACGCGGCGCACCCAGCCCGCTTCGCTCAGCAGCGCCGCGGCGAGATCGTCGGCGTCCTCGGCCATCTACCCCATCCTCTGCCGCCGCGGCGCCGACTGTTGGAAAAAAGGAATCAGCCGGACGCGGTTTCGGTTCGCGTGCGGCGGCCGAGGGCGCTCAGGCCGGCGAAGCTCTGCAGGCACATCAGCACCCACAGGGGCGGCGCCAGGGCCAGGACGTGCCATACGCCGAAGTGCGGGAATGACGACAGCCGGCGCAGGCCAAGGATGACATAGGCGACGAGCAGCGCCCCGGCGAACGCGCCATTGAGCCGGAGCGCCGTCGTCAACCAGCGCGGCGCCGCGCCGCCCGCCAGCGCGCGCCACAGCGCCCAGGTCACGAAGCCGAGCTCGGTGACGAGCGCAAGCCACACGGGCGCGAAGGTCCAGTCGCCCAAGAGCGGCCAACCCATCCCGCCGTCATACGGGGTGAAGTCGTTGATCGTGACCAGCGCCATCGCCGCCAGCATCACGACCGACGCCCAGCGCGCCACGCGCGCCGCCGCCACGTGCGCGTGCTGGCGCGACGCCGCCACCACCTCGGCGACGGCGCCGAAGCGGGTCAGCGCGCGGCGCGCCGCCTCTTCATCGCCACACCCTTCTGCGCGCGCGATGTCTGCGGCGTCCTCGAACAGGTGCGCCCGTGCCTCTTCGACCAGCGGCGACGTCGGCCGCCCGGCCCGACGCAGCGCCTCCTCGAGCTCACGCACGTAGGCCTCGATCACGTCGATGTCATCCATGGGCACCTCCAAGGACCGCGTTCATCACGCGGCTGAATGCGATCCAGTCGTGCTGCCGCGCGACCAGTGCGCGCTCGCCCTTCTTGGTCAGGGAGTAGACGCGCCGGCGCCGCTCGCCCGCCGGCTCGTGCCACTGCCCGCGCACGAGGCCGTCCTCCTCGAGCCGGTGCAGCGCCGGGTAGAGCGTGCCCGCGGCCAGCTTGAGCTCACCGTCCGAGCGCTGCTGCAGCCATTCGATGACGGCGTAGCCGTGACGCGGCCCGCGCTCGAGCGCGGTGAGCAGCAGCACGTCGAGATGTCCCTTCAGCGCTTGGCCCTGCATATGTAGTAATCCTATATATCGGATTACTACATGTCAAGCAGCTGCACGGAATCGCCGACGCGGACGATGCCTTCACCGTCGGGGATGGCGTTGACGCCGAACCACGCCTCGTGGTCGCGCGTGCGCAGGCGGGCGAGCGTGCGCAGCGGCTCCCTGGTGATCGCCGCCGTGTCGGGATCGACGCCGGGGATGGTGCAACGCGCGCACGGCTTGGGCGTCCGCAGCGTCACCGGGCCGGCGGCGAGCGCGCGCCAGTCGTCCTCGGCCCACGCCGCCGCGCCGTCGACCACCAGGTTGGGGCGGAAGCGGCGCAGGTCGACGGCGGCGCCGCTGGCAGCGGCGAGCGCCTCGACCGAGGCGCGGTTCACGACCAGCAGCGGATAGCCGTCCGCGAAGCTGACGACGTCGCCCGCACGCGCGAATGCGGGATCGACGGGGCGGCGCACGTCGTCCGGCATGCACACGAGCTGCGCCGGGCGGCCGAGCGCGCGCGAGAACCAGGCGCTGCCGGCGTCGTGGCGCACAGCGGCGACGTGGTCGCGCCAGACCTCGGCGTCGACCCGCGCGCCGTCGGCGTGCAGCCATGGCAGCGTCAGCGGGGCCTGCCCTTTGTGGGTCACGACCAGACCGTCGCCGGCGAGCGCTAGGCGTACGAGCGCCATCTCGGGCAGCGTGCGCTGCGTGAGAAAGGCGCCGGCGGCGTCGGTGACCATCCAGCGCCGATCGTGCTCCAGCCCGCGCGCCGTCACGCGCGCCCCGCTGACCGCGATGCCGGCGCACGACTTGATCGGATAGACGAAGAGCGCGCCGATGTTCACAGGGCGTCTTTGGGCTGGTAGTCGATCTGCACCCGATCGACGACGCGCTTGGAGAGGTGGACCTTGCCCTTGTCGTCGACCACCACAGCGCCGACGTCATCGATCTTGTCGATCATCTCGAAGCCCTTCTGCCAGCCGAGGATGAAGATCGCGTCGTCGACGGCGTCGGCGAGAAAGGCGTTGGGCGCGTAGATGGTGACCGAGCGCGACCGGGTCGCCGGGTATCCGGTCCGCGGATCGATGATGTGGTGGTAGCGCTTGCCGCCCAGGATGAAGTAGCGCTCGTAGTCGCCCGCCGTCGAGAAGGCGTGGTTGATCAGCATCATCTTGGCGAACACCTCGCCGCGGCCCCCGCGCGGATCGCGGATGCCCGCCACCCACGGCGCGCCGTTCTTGCTGCCCGAGCACATGAGGTCGCCGCCCGCCTGCACGATGGCGTCGGGAAAGCCGGCCCGCCGCAGGATGGCGACCGCGCGATCGACCGCGTAGCCCTTGGCGATGCCACCCAGGCTGATCCCCATCCCCTTCTTCTCGAGGAACACGGTCGACTTGGCGTAATCGACGACGATCTTGCGGTAGTCGACGAAGGCGAGGTGCTTCTTGATCTCGGCGGGCGAAGGGACCTTCGCCTCCAGATCCTGATCGAACTTCCAAATGCCGTGCATCGCGTAATACGAGATGTCGAAGACGCCGCCCGACATCTTGGAGGTCTTCTGCGCCATCTCGATCACCTCGAGCGTCTCGGGCGAGACCTTGACCGGCGCGACGCCGGCGTTGGCGTTGATGCGGGAGACATCGGAGTCGTGCCACGTCGTCATCAGATCTTCGATGCGCTTGATCTCGTCGAAGGCGGCGTTGATGGCCCGCTCGGCGCCCACCTCGTCGTCACTGAGGACGGCGAAGGAGACATCGGTGCCCATCGCCTGGAAGCCGCGGCGCACCAGATGCCGCTCGGCGGCGTCTGCGGCGCACGTCCCCAGAACACGAATCCACAAACTGTCAAGGCGGCGAAGATCACGCGGCGCGCGTTCATCTGGTGCAGTGATAACACGAGTGGTACGCTTGGCTAGCGATGCGGAACGACGAGTTCGATGACTGCATGGAGATGGCCCGCGCGCTCCTTGGCGGCTACGAGGGCGCCGGTGATCTGTGGGAAGCCAACGATCACGTCAACCGCGCGCTCCGCTGCCGGCCGCTCGAGCCGGAAGCGTGGATCCTGAAGTCGCAGATCTTGTCGTCGCTCGACGATGACCTGGCGGCGCTGGCGGCCTCCGAGATGGCGGTCAAGCGGCTGCCGCGCTCGTCCGAGGCGCACTACGTGCGCGCCGCCGTGCTCGCCGATCTCGAGCGCTACGTCGAGGCGTTGAAGGCGGTCGAGCGCGCGTTCCGCCACATGGGCGCGGACGACGACTGGCTGCTCGAGGATCTGTATTACGAGAAGGCGGCCATCCTCGACGCGCTCGATCGCGCCGAGGAGGCGATGGCCACGTTCGAGGCGGGGCTCAAGCGCTGCCCGGAGTCGTCGCTGCTCAAGGCCGGCCTCGAGCCGCTGCGTCGCGAGCGCATGCGGCGCGCGTTCAAGGTCATCCCCGGCGGCCGCCGCTAGCTCCAACGCCGTTCGCGCGCAGCCGGCGACGGCTCACAGCGGGCAGGGCGAGGTCGCGCCGCAGCAGAGCGCGCCGCACGCGCTCGGGTCCGGCGACGGCGGGCCGCCGCTGGCGCAGAAGTCTCCGCCGCTGCAGCCGGCGCCGTCGCCGCACCTGCACGTGACCGTGAGCGGATCGCAATACTCCCCCGCGCCGCAGCAGGCGCTGCCGCAGCACGGCCCGTTCTGACAGCGGTTGCACGAGGCCGTGCAGTCGCGCGCGCCGGCCATGTCGCGCCCAGCGCCACCGCCACCGCCACCGCCCACACCGCCGCTGCCGGCGCCGCCACCGCCGCCACCACCGCGCATGTCACCACCGCTCGGCAGGCCGGCGCGACCACACCCTGCCAACGCCAACAAAAGTACGAGCGCGAGGCGCATGCTTCATTGTAACCTCCGCGGGAAAATGCAGCGCGCCCTCTCGGCTCTCGTCGCCACGCCGGCGCGCCGCACCGCGCTCGCGGTCGCGGCACTGGTGGTCTTCGTGCTCCTGCCGTTCGCCGGCAACTACGGCGCTGTGGGATCCGTGGGAGACGCACTACGGCGAGGTCGCGCGGCAGATGCTCGCGCGCAACGACTTCATCAGCCTGTGGTGGCCCGGATCGCCGCTCGACCACGCGCCGCGCGGCGAGTTCTGGTCCAAGCCGGTGCTCACGTTCTGGCTCGAGGCGATGTCGCTCAAGCTCGCCGGCACTGCAGTGGGCCGGCGCGCGCGCCCGACGAGCTGGTCGACCTCGTGGCGCGCCGAGTGGGCGCTGCGCATGCCGTCGTTGCTGTTGGCGATGGCGTCGATCGCCGCCGTGTTCGCGACGGTGCGCCGCCTGGCCGAGCCGCCGCGCCGCCGCCATCGCCGCGGTCATCCTGCGTCTCGTCGCCCGAGTGGCTGCTGATCGCGCGCCAGGCGATGACCGACATGCCCTTCGTCGCGCCGATGACCATCGCGCTCTGCCTCGGCGCGCTGGCGCTGCTCGACGCCCGACGAGATCGCCCTTGCCGCGCCGCCAGTGGCGCGGGCTGTCGTGGCCGCACGCGCCGCGCGTTCTACGGCTTCGTCGCGCTGTTCGTCGCCACCACGGCCACGCAGCTCCTAATCGATAGCGTTCAGCTGCGTCTGGCGCGTCGCCGGCACGCCTGATCCTGCCCGGCGTGGTGGCGATGCTGCCCTACATCGGCTGCTTCCTCGTCGGCGCTGTGGTGGTCGGCGCGCGCCACCACGCGCCGCGAGCTCTACCTCCTGACGGCCTGGCTGCTGTGCGCGCTGGCGTCGCTGGCCAAGGGCCCCGCCGGCCTGGCGCTGCCGGCGATCTGACGCTCGCGCTCTACCTGGTCTGCGCCGGCCGCTGGCGTGACATCTTCCGCCTCGAGCTGGTGCGCGGCGCGCTCGTCTTCGTCGCCTGCGGTCTGCCCTGGTGGCACGCGATGCTCATCCGCCACGGCCGCGCCTTCTGGAACGAGCTCATCGGCGACAACTACGTCAACCGCGCCGCCGGCCGCAACGGCGACCGCGGCACCTTCGAGTACTACCTGGAGTGGATCGGCTACGGCATGTTCCCCTGGTCGGGCCTGGCCGCCGTCGGCACGCGTGGCCGCGTTCCTCGAGCCGAAGTCGGTGCGTGGCGCGCTCGCCCGCTTCGCGCTCGTCTGGGTGGCGGTCGACGTCGGCACCATCACGCTGGTCAACACCAAGTTCCACCACTACTCGCTGCCGGCGCTGCCCGCGATCGCGATCCTCGCCGCGCTGTTCATCGATGACGTCCTGACTTCGCCCCAGCGCTGGCACGCGATCGCGCTCGGGCTCGTGGCCGTGCCGATCACCTTCGCCTGCGCGCGCGATCTGGCCGCCTATCCGCCGCGCTTTCTGTGGATGTTCGACTACGACTACGTGCTCGTCCCCGGCACCGGCCGCCCGTGGCCGACGACGGCGATGTACGGCACACGCTACGAGTACGGCCCGCTTCTGTGGCTGCTCGGTATGCTCGGCGTGCTCGCCGTCATCGCCTTCACCGTCGCCACGGCGCGTCGCCGCGCCGTCGCCGCCGCCGGCGAGGAGGCGCCCGCGCCGCGCCGCGCCGCGCGGGTCTACGCGCTCGCCGCCGCGTTCGCCGTCGCGCTCGTCGTCGCGGTCGCCGTCGGCCCGTCGACCACCGGTCCGGCGCCGACGCTGTCGCCCTGGCTATGGCTGATCCCGCGCCGTCCCCATGCTGGTGGCGCTGGGCCTGGTGGCGCGCTCGGTGCGCTTCGGCGCGCTTCTGCCGGTCGCCCTGGCCGGCATCGTCTACGGCGCCTTCCTCGTCGATCGCTACCTGCCGGAGCTGGGGCCGCACTGGAGCCAGAAGCACGTCATCGCCGCCTACTACGCGAACCGCAGTGGGCCCGACGAGCCGCTCATCGTCTACAACCTCTATTGGCGCGGCGAGAACTTCTACACGCGCAACGAGGTCTATTCGCAGGCCGAGCCGTCGGAGAAGTGGGCCTGGGTCGAGCCCAACAACATGTCGTCACAGACCTGGTTCCAGCGGCACAAGGGGACGCGCATCTTCATCCTCGTCGAGCGGCACCGCCTGGAGCAGGTGCGCGGCCTGTTGCCGGTGGGCTCGCGCGCCGGCCTCAAGATCGTCGACGACAGCAACAACAAGCTATTACTGGTGGAAGCCAGGATCTCAGCGACGGCGCGCCGACGTACTAAGATGAGCACCATGCGTCCCTTGGCGATTGCGTTGTTGATGGCGGCGACGTCGCACGTGGCGGCGGCCCAGGAGCCGATGTTCGAGGCGCTGGGGCAGGCGCCCATCGTCGCGGGCGACCGCGTGCGCGCGCGCGATCGGGCGCTCGAGGAGGCCCTGCGCCAGGCGGTCGAGCAGGCCACGGCGACCGTGCTCGAGCCGAGCGATCTGGTCGCGCGCGCCGCCGACCTCAAGCTGCGCATCTATCCGAAGGCCAAGTCCTACATAACCACTTATCGAATCCTCGACGAAGGCGAAGAGGCGCCGGGCACCTTCCAGGTGCATCTGTCGGCGGCGGTGGCGACGGCGCGGCTGGCGCGCGATCTGTCGACGACGGTCGGCGGGACCACGCCGGTGATGTCGCGACGAGCGCGCGCGGTCGTGTGCGCCCAGGTGCAGGGGGACGGCGTCGACGCCCCCGCCGCGGCGGAGAAGGCGCTGCGCGAGATCGTCGCCGCGCGCAACGTCGAGCCGATGCCGGGGCCGCAGCCGTGCGATCCGCAGTCGGTGGCGAGCGTCATGCGCAGCGGCACGTCGCAAGCGGCGCTCACCGCCGAGGTCCAGGTGACCCCGGGCGGCGACATCCGCGGCACCACCTTCGTCGGCGCCGGCGCTCGCGCGACGGTCAAGCTGATCGAGCCCGATGGGCGCGTCTCGGCCTCGGGCGACGCCGAGCGCAGCGGCTACGCGCCGTCGGCCGGCGATGCGGCGACGGCGGCGGCGCGCGCCGCCGTGGTCGAGGCGGCACGAACGATCGATCCGGCGCTGGCGCAGCGCTGGTCCGGTACCAGCGGCCCGTCGGGCGGCGTGACCGTGCGCGTGCACGGGGTCGAGCGCTGGGCCGAGTATCAGGCGCTGACGCGAGCGCTGGCGTCGCTGCCGGGCGTGGCGGGCGTCGAGCCGCGCCGCTTCGTACGCGGCGAGATCGATCTCGTCGTGCACACGGCGTCGGCGGCGTCGCAGCTCGCCGGCCACCTCATGCGCGTGCCGCCCGCGGGAGTGCGGGTCGGCGTCCGTACCGCCGGTGACGCGGTCGAAATCGACGTCGCCGGTGAAGCGGAAGAGCGCGGATGAGATACGTCCTCGCCGCCGTGCTGATGAGCGCCGCCTGCGCGCCGACAGCCCGGGTGGTGCGCGCCGATGCCCAGCTCGCGATCGCCTGCAACGTGCCCGAGGCGCGCGTCTACGTCGACGACGTCTTCCGCGGCCGCGCCATCGAGCTGGCCCACGGCGCGCTCTTGGTACCGTCGGGCGCGCGGCGCGTCGAGGTGCGCGCCGACGGCTGGTTCACCGCCTACCGCGACGTCGTCGTGCCGCACGCCGGCCGCGCCACCGTCGACCTCGCCCTGCGCCGCGTGCCCGAGACCGAGCCGGCGGAATAGCCGCCGATGCCCCGCCGCCCCGAATGGCTGACGGTACCCAACGCGCTCACGCTGGGGCGCATCGTGCTCACGCCCCTGTTCGGCTACTTCTGGTGGCGCCACTGGTACGAGCTCGCCATCGCCACCTTCGCCGTGGCCTCGGCCAGCGACTTCCTCGACGGGCTGGCCGCGCGCGCTGCTCGATCAACGGAGCAGGCTCGGTCAGTTCCTCAATCCGGCGGCCGACAAGATCATGGTGCTGGTCACCTTCCTCGTCGCCGCGGCGACGGGGGCGGTGCCCTGGTGGCTGGCGGCGCTGGTCATCGGCCGCGACGTCATCCTGGCCACCGGCGGCGCGCTGTTCGCCTTCGTCTTCCGGGGCAAGCTCGGACCCGAGCGCTGGCGCCCCTCGCGCATCGGCAAGTACGCCACCTTCTATGCCGTCGGCACCATCGGCCTGGCGCTGCTCCACTCGATGACCGGCTACGAGAAGCTGCGTCCGTTCGTCGGCGCGCTGGGCATCATGTGTGCCGCCTGCACCATCGTCAGCGGCGTCCAATACGTGGCCTCGGGCATCCAAGCGCTGAGGGGCGGTGTTAAGCTGACCGCTGGAGGCACGGAGGCAAGATGAGCGACGTAGAAGTAACCAACGAAGCCGGGGTGCGCTGGATCGCGCTCAACCGTCCCGAGTCGAAGAACGGGCTCACCGACGCGGTCAACGCCGCGCTCATCGAAGCGCTCGACGGCGCCGCCGCCGACAAGGCGATTCGCTGCGTGGTCGTCGCCGGCAAGGGCGGCAACTTCTGCTCCGGGCTGGACCTGAAGGCGATGGCCTCGGGCGGCATGGGCGGCTTCGACAACGTCGAAGAGCACATGCGCAAGTACTTCCATGGGCTCATCCGCGCCGTCCGGCGCGTCGAGAAGCCGGTGGTCGCGCTCGTCGACGGGGCGGCGGTCGGGTACGGCTGCGATCTGGCGCTCGCCTGCGATCTGCGCATCGGCACCGAGCGCACCCGCTTCGGCGAGGTCTTCGTCAAGCGCGGCCTGATGCCCGACGGCGGCGGCACCTGGTCGCTGCCGCGCCTGGTCGGCGTCGGCAAGGCGCTCGAGCTCATGTTCACCGGCGACCTCGTCGGCGCGGACGAAGCGCATCGCATTGGCCTGGTGAGCCGCGTGATCCCATCGGCGGAGGCGGAGCAGCAGACCTGGGAGCTGGCCAAGCGGCTCGCCGCCGGCCCGCCGCTGGTGCACGCGTGGATCAAGCGCGCGGTCTACGCCGCGCAGGCCACCGACCTCGACGCGGCCCTGGAGAACGAAGTGCGCGGGCAGATGCAGCTGTTGCGTTCGAAGGACTTCCTCGAGGGCATCGCCGCCTTCTTCCAGAAGCGCGATCCGAAGTTCACCGGCGAATGAGCGGGACCGTATCCACAAGCTGATCCATATGTACGGAGCCTGGCCCGAGCTGCGCAAGCCGCTCGGCGAGCTCGACGGCAAGCGACCCTTCGCCGTCGCGCTGATCGGCGAGGTCGTGTTTGCCGCGGTGCTCTGCATCCCCATCGTCGCCCGCGCGACGGGGATTCCCTGGCGGCTCACCCTCTTGATCATGGGGCTGTGCGCGGTCGGGACCGCCGTCGACAACTTCTGGCTGGGGCCGCGCGGACGGCGCAGCGCGCGCTGGTTTCGCATACAGATCGTCTTCGACCTGGTGGTCATGAAGGTATCGACGCCGCTGGCGCTGGTGATCGCCAGCGGCGATCCGAAGTCGCCGATCTGGGCCGGCGTCACCCTGGTGGCGTGCATCATGGGCGGCTACCAGGATCTCGCGCCAAGCTGGGCGTTCCTCGCCGTCTTCCTGGTGGCGCCGTTCGCGACCGTCCCCTTCTTTCGGGCGCGCGGAGCCGACCCGACCTGGTCGCTCGTCGGGCCCGCGGTGAACGCCGCCCTCGCCGGCATCGGCTATCACATCCTGGCCGGGTACGGCGCCTCTGCGCGCGCGCTGCGCGACGAGCAGCAGCGGACCATCGACGAGCTGCGCCGCAAGACGTCGCAGGCGGAGCGCGATCGGCTGGCGCGCGACCTCCATGACTCGGTGGGGTCGGCGCTGTCGATCGCCGGGCTCTCCTCCGACCTGATCGAACGACACGCCAACGACCCGATCGCGCTCGAGCGCGTCGCCCGGAGCCAACGCGAAGCGACCAGCCAGGGTCTGCAGGACCTGCGCGGGCTGCTCGACGCAATCTCGCCGGTACGCGTAGACGCCACCGCGCTGCACGGCAGCTTGCGCGACATCGCCGATCGCATGGCGCAGGCGGCCGAGATCGGCGTCGTCATCGAGCTGGAGAGCGGCGCCGCGACGCTCCTCGACGGGGCGTCGCGCCTGGCCGTCGTGCGCATCTTCCAGGAGGCGCTGACCAACGCCATCAAGCACGGCGCGGCGAAGACGGTGCGCGCCCGGCTGCGCGTCGACGGCTCGACGCTCCACCTCGACATGGCCGACGATGGCCGCGGCTTTGTCGAGTCGCAGATCGAGGTCGGTCGCGGATTGCCGGGGATGCGTGGCCGCGCGGCGGAGCTCGGGGGCCGGTGCGAGATTGACAGCGCACCCGGTGGCGGTACCCGGGTGCGCCTCGTCCTGCCGATGGCCTCGTCGTAGCGCCGCGTAATTCCAGCGGCAGTATCCAGGGTGCTACTGCGCGGGGGCGGCGCTCGCCGCGGCGGGGGCGCTGAGCGCCGCCTGCTTGACGTTCGACTGCGACAGCAGCGTCACGGCCTGCTGGTAGATGTCGCTCAAGAGCTTACGATAGATCGACTGGCAGACCATGCCGCCGCCCGAGGCGGTCAGCGGCTGCGCCGGAACGCGCACCGCGCCGGTAGCCGGATCGACGATCATGACGCTCGCGGTGATGTCAGCCTTGTAGGCCGGGCTGTATCCGGTGCACCACAGCGTCTGCACCTCGATGGCGATCTTTCCCGTCGCGCTGGCTTCCTGCCCCGGCGCCGCTACGCCGAGCCCCGAGGCCGCGGCGGCCTGCGCAACCAGATCCTGGATGCTGCCCGAAACGCTATCGCTGCCCTTGAGGCGGATCGCTTGCGGAATTCCGAAGCTGCCCGTCTGCAGGCCGACCTCGTTGGGATGCAGTCCGCCCTTCTTCTCTTCGCGCTTGTCGGTCACCGCGATCGCCACCTTGCTGCCGCCTGCGGCCGGCATCGCCGCCGTGCCGTTCCAGCGCAAGTAGTGGCCACCGCCGCCACAACCGACCGACGACAGTACGACCAGCGCAATCATCGCATTCCTCTGCATCTGCATGGAACCTCCGCTTGGGGGAATTCCCGCGCTCGACGATAGGGGAGACGAGGGCGCGGCGGCATCGCATGACCATGCGATGCGCGGCGACGAACAGCAGCTCAGCTGCGGGGCAGAAAGCCGCGCTCGAGCGCCGCGAGCACTGCCTCGGTGCGCGTCGAAACGTCGAGCTTGTCGTAGATCGTGCGCACGTAGCTGCGAACCGTGTTGATGGAGACGCCGAGGTCGGCCGCGGTCTCGTCGTAGGTGAGGCTGCGCGCCAGCCGCTGCAGCACCTGATGCTCGCGCGTCGTGAGCGGCCCGCTCGCCGCGTCCTGCGCAGAGATCGCTTCACCGCCGCCCACCCGCAGCTGCGCCAGCAGCAGCTCGGCCACGGCCGTCGACATGGGAATGCCGCCCTGGAGCGCCTCCTCGATCGCGACGACCAGGCGCCGCCCGAGGTCCTCCTTGAACAGATAGCCGCGCGCGCCGGCGCGGAGCGCGGCACGGATCCGCTGCTCGGTCGAAGCCACCGTGAGCACGAGGCACGGAGTGTCTGGGCGGCGCGCGACGATCTCCGCGATCAGCTCGACGCCATCGAGAATCCGGAAGCCCCAGGTCGACGAGCACGAGCTGCGGGTTCACCGACTCGAGCCGCGCCAGCGCCACCTTGGCGCTACCGACGAGCTCGCTGGCGAACAGTCCCCCTTCGAGGAGCTCCCTGATCACCCGACGCACGCGCGGGTCGTCCTCGACAACCAGCAGCCGGATCGGCTGCCCCCCCAGTGTCATGCCAATGACTACTTTAGCAGATGCGAACTTCTCAGGGGCAGGGGGCGGAGAAGTCGTTGGTGAACCAGAGCTGCTGCTGGGCGTCGACGACGAGGCCGATGCCGACGCGCGTCGATGACGCGGCCAGGATGTTGTCGTGGTGCCCACCGCCGGGCCCCTCGTCCATCATCGCCTTCAAGATGGCGTCGATGGTGGCGTCCTCGTCGCCGTTGACCGGCCAGCCCGGCGCCTGGTTCTCGGCGGCCGAGCTGCAGAAGCCCTGCTGCCACAGCGCGCCCGAGCTGCCCTGCTGCATGAAGTAGCCGTGCGCCTGCCCGGTCGCTTCGAGCTCGGTCGAGGCGGTGGTCGAGAAGGTCGAGAGCTGATCGTCGATCACCAGCGCACCGACGCCGGCTTGCGCGCGGTACATGTTCAAGGTGTCGAGGTTGTGCTGTGCGTGCGCGTCGGCGGTCGTGCCGCCGCCACCGCCGCCGGAGCCGCCCGCTCCCCCGCCGCCGCCGCCGCCCGATCCCTGTGGCGACAACAGCCCACACGCAGGCAACGCAACCATGACCAGCGCCAGGCCGACACGACGCATTCGATCATTATACGCCTGAATCAGGCGATTGGGAGCGTTTCGCAGAACTCGATGCGTCGCGGCACCTTGTAGGGCGCCAGGTTCTTCGCGCAGTGGTCGATGATCTCCTCGGCCACGCCCGGTCCGCTCTTGCCCATCACCACGACGCTGGCGACGACCATCGGCCCGCCGAGCGGATCGGTGATGACGCGGACCATCGCCTGCTGCACCTTGGCGAACGACTCGAGGCACTCCTGCACCTCGCCGAGCGCGACGCGCTTGCCGTCGACCTTGACCAGCTGGTCCTCGCGCCCGGTGAGATAGATGCGGCCGGTCTTGTCGAAGTGGCCGACGTCGCCGGTGCGCAGCCACCCCTTGTCGTCGACGCCGCCGACGGGAACCGTCTCGCCGCGGCCGCGCGTCTGCGGCATCGAGCGGCGCGCCACCGCCTTGGATTTGACCCAGATGGGCCCGCCGGCCTCGGCGTTGCCGTTCCGGCTCTCCTTGGCGTCGCCGACGCGCACGTCGACGCCTTCGACCACCTTGCCGACGGAGCCGGGGCGCGGCTCCTTCTTGTCGCACGCGATCGTCGAGGTCTCCGTGGTGTGATAGAGGGGCACGATGCGGACGCCCCAACGCTCCTTGAACGCGTCCGCCGTCGCCTCGGACAGGAGCGACCCTGCCGACAGGTAGCGCGGCTTTCTGACCTTGAGCGCCTTGGCCGTCGGCAGCTTGGCCAGGCCGGCGTAGAGCCCCGGCGTTCCCGGCAGGACGTTGATCTCCTGCTCGCGCAAGAGCTTCACGATGCGCTTGGGCGCCACCTCGTCCTCGAGGTAGAGCGTCGCGCCGAAGCGCAGCGCCAGCGCCAGGCCGCAGTCGAAGCCGTAGCTATGGTAGAGCGGCACCGTCGTCAGGATGCGATCGTCGGCGGTGACCTCGAGCGCCTTGGCGGTCTGCACCGCCGCCGCTTCCAGGTTCTCGTCGGTGCGCAGGACGCCCTTGGGATTTCCCGAGGAGTCGTTGGTGTAGAGCACCAGCGCCGCCGTCTCGGCGCTGATCGGCGACTTCTTGTAGATCGAGCAGGTCAGGAGCGTGCCCTGCAGGCGCCGACGCGACTCGAGGTTCTCCAGCCGCCCCGTCGCCGACGGCGGCGCCGGCTGCTGCGTCTCGACGCCGCCGCGCGGCCGCGTGATGAGCGCGCGCAAGGGTGCGGTGTCCATGATGAGGCCGAGGTCGCGCGTGCCGGTCGTCGGATCGAGCGGCACCACCGTCGCGCCGACCTTGGACAGCGCCAGCGCCAGGATGGCGAAGTCGGGCACGTTGCCGAGCATCAGCCCGACCCAGTCGCCCTTTTTGATCCCCATCGCGCTGAACTCCTGCACGCGACGATCGACACGGTGCGAGAGCCCGCGCCAGGACAGATATGTGTCACGATACACGAGCGCCTTGGCGCTGCCCTGCGCGCGAGTCGCTTCTGTGAGCCACTTGTACAGCAACGTCATCCTCTTCCGACGGGCCGTAGCTTACGGTATGAAGCGGTACATGCGCAAGAGCCGCGCCGCCGTCGCCTTCGCCGCGCTGTTGTCGCTCAGCTGCAGCGAGCGCAGCGCACCGTCGAGCGCGGGCGCCAGCGGGCGCTCCACCGACGCGCAGCGGCAGCCCGGCGCCGGCGGCGCAGCGAAGTCGCCCAACGACGAGGTGGACGAGCTGGTCCGCGAAAACCTGGACGCCGAGCTGGTCGAGCAGCCGATCACCGCCACCTGGCTCGGCGTGCACGCGTGGGACGGCGAGATCGACGATGTCCGCCCCGAAGCGCAAGGCCACGAAGCGGTGCGGCTGCGCCTGCTGCTCGAGCGGCTGCGCGCGATCGACGACAAGAAGCTCGACAGCGCCCACGCCTTCGATCGCCTGCTGCTCGAGCATCACGCCGATCATGCGCTCTATACGCTCACCGAGCTGCGCCCGCTCGAGCGCAACCCCATGCTCTACTGCGACCTGGCGCAGTCGGCGATCTACGAGCTCATCACCGACGAGTTCCTGGCGCCCAAAGATCGGCTGCGCGCGATCAACGCCCGCCTGTGGAAGATCCGCGGCCTGCTCGACGAGGCGCGCCGCAACCTCAGGCCGAGCGCGCCGGAGCTGGCGGTGCGGCGCGCCATCGAGGTGGCGCAGGCGACCAAGGGCTTCCTCGCAGAGACGCTGCCCAGGGCCATGCAGGGCGTCCCCGACCCCAAGCTGCTCGACGAGCTGCGCAACGCGACGGGCGACGCCTCGCGCGCGCTCGACGAGTTCGCCACCTGGCTGACGCGCGACCTCTTGCCCCACGCCCATGGCGACTTCGCGCTCGGGCGCGATCGCCTGATGGAGACGCTGCGCCGCGGCGAAGGGGTCGATGTTACGCCCGAGCTCCTGGTGTCGCTCGGTGAGCGCGAGGTCAAGGACGCCCGCCGCCGCCTCGACGACGCCACGCGCGCGGCGGCCGGCAAGACCGGCGTCGACATCAACAAGCTGCTCGAAGAGGACCACGGCAAGCCCGAGGAGCTGTTGACCTCGGCGCAGCAGATGCTGGAGAGCGCCGTCGAGTTCGCGCGCACGCAGCACCTGTGGGCGGCGCCCCAGCCCGAGCGGCCCAAGGTGATCGAGATGCCGCCGGCGCTGTGGGGCTACATGAACCTGTCGATGCCGGGACCGCTGGAGCCGCACGCGCACGACGGCTTCCTGTACGTCGACCCGGTCGAGAAGAGCTGGCCCGACCGGCGCAAGCAGGAGCACCTGCGCACCTTCAATCGGCCGATGATGGCGCGCACCATGCTGCACGAGGCGCTCGGCCACTACGTGCAGGCCGTGCTCGACCGCCAGGCGCCGACGACCATGCAGAAGGTGGCGCTGTCGCCGCTGTTCGTCGAGGGCTGGGCGGGGTACGTCGAGGAGATGATGCTCGCCGAGGGCTGGATGCCCGACGACGCGCGCGTGCGCATCGCGGTGGCGCGGGCGACGCTGTTGCGGGCGGCGCGCCTGGTGGCGGCGGTGCGCCTGCACGCGCTCGGCGCCAAGCTCGACGACGCGGTCAAGGTCTTCACCGACGAGGCGGGGCTGGAAGATCTGCCGGCGCGGCGGGAGGCGGAGCGGGCGGCGATCGATCCGATGGTGCTCGCCGACGGGCTGGGCCGCATCGCCATCGTCAAGCTGCGTAACGACTGGCTGGCGGCGCACGTGGGCGCGCCCATCGGCGCCTTCCACGACGCGTTTCTACGGCACGGATCGCCGTCGCCGATCTTCCTCCGCAAGGTCCTGTTGCCCGGCGACACCGCCAGCCCGCTCTGACGGCCTGGCGAAGACTCCTAGCGAGCTCCTCTCATGATTCATCACATCTCCGCATTTGATTGAGCGAACGGCATCGCAGCGAGAGCGTGCCCAAGCGCCATCCTTGGTGGCGGTGTCGCCGGTTGGCGCCGCGGGGCCGCGGGCGGTCGTCGGAGCCGTCTTGCCGGGACGGGCCCGCTACGCCGGCGGCCTTACAGGCCGGCGGCACGTCCGGGCCCTCGGCTCGTCGCTGGCGTCCGCCCTTCGGGCGGAGCGCTCCTCGACGCCCGGCAAGACAGCTCCGACGACCGCCCGCTCTATTGGCTCATGGGAAAACGGCGTCCAGTAAAAGCGGACGAAGCTGCGGCGGCGGGTCGCTCTCGGTTTTGGACGAGCACAGAGGCCCCACGCACACTGCGTTCCGCAGCACCGGCAAGGGGCAGAATCGAGCACAGCGGTCCGGTGGCGAGGACTGTTTGAGGAACCTGTAGAGAGCTCGAACCGCGATGTGATGAATCATGAGAGCGAGCCCCTAGCGAGCCCCTAGCGATCGTCGAGCCAGCGGCGGAGCGCGACGAACCACTCGAGCTTGTGCCGAAAGCCGGGAAAGCTGGCGTTGAGGCCGCTCGGGTTGGGCACCACGAAGACGGGCGCGCCGCCGAAGGTCTGCGGCTTTTCGCCCGCGCCGGGTGTCGCCGCGCGCCCGAAGATCTGCCGGTAGATGGTGAGCCCGACGAAGACGACGGCGCCAGGCTGCCATCGGCGCACCCGCCGCTCGAGCGCGCGCGCGCCGGCCGCCAGCTCCTCGCGCGTCAGCTCGGCCGCGCTCCGCGACGGCCGCGCGCACACGTTGGTGATGCCCAGGCCATACCCGAGCAGCTCCCGCTCTTCGGCGAACGTGAGCGGCCGATCGATGAGCCCGGCCGCGTGCAAGAGGCGCCAGAACGGATTGCCGGGGCCGGCAAAGTTGTGCCCGAGCGCAGCCGAGCGCAGCCCGGGGTTGATGCCGACGAACAGCGCCCGCAGCTCCGGCCCGACGATGTCCCTGATGCGCGGCATGCCCCGCGCTGAGGTTACCGCGAGCGCGACATGCGGCGCTGAGGTTACCGCGAAGCCATGCGCGGATTGGTCCGCGGCTCGCCCTCGAAGTAGGCGCCGAGCACCTCGCGTGCCACCTGGTGCGCCTTGACGTGCCAGTCGACGCCGTTGCCCAGCAGCACCGCCACCGCCACCTCCGGCCGCTCCGCCGGCGCATAGCCGATGAACCACGAGTACGACAGATAGGGATCCTTGCGATCGAGCGAGCCGGTCTTGCCGGCAACCGCGATGCCGGGCAGCAGCGGCCGATTCGTCCGCCGATCGTGGAAGCCGAGCCGCGCCGTGCCGAACTCGGTCGTGCCCACCATCATGCGGCCGACGGCGCGCGCCGCCGCCTCGGCGACGACACGATGCTCGGGCGCCGCCACCGGGCGCACCGTGTTGCCGTCGCGATCGACGATGCGATCGATGAGGCGCAGGGGCGGCGTCACCCCGCCGCGCGCCAGCGTCGCCGCCAGGTAGGCGCCGTGCAGCGGCGACAGCGTCGTGTTCCAGAAGCCCGCCGCCGTGCGCGCGAACGGCAGGCCACCGTCGGGCACGTGCGCCTCGGACGGCTCCACCGGCATGGCGAACGGCAGCGGCGCGCCGAAGCCGAGCGCGCGCGCCGCCGACTCGAGCAGGTTGGCGTTCAGGTGATCGTGGGCCAGCCGCGCGATGATCGCGTTCTGCGACTTGGCGATGGCGAAGGCGAAGCTGTTGCAGGCGCCGTCGAGCCGCGGGTACGAGCGCAGGTTCGACGCCTCCACCGAGTGCACGCCGTCGTGGTAGCAGACGCGCGCGTCGGGCGAGACGCCGCGCTCGATGAGAGCGGTCGCGGTGACCAGCTTGAAGATCGACGCCGCCGGGGCCCACGGCTTCATCGTCAGATCGGCGACGCTCTTGTCCGGCTCGCGGGTCGAGCGTCCGGCCAGCGCCAGCACGCGCCCGTCCTCGACCGAGAGCACCACCACCGCGGCGTACGGCGCCGGATGCACGCGCGAGGAGCTTGTCCACGTGCGCCTGCAGCGTCGGATCGAGCGTGAGCTCGGCGCGGCTGCCGTCCGCGCGCACGTCGACGTAACCGCCGCCGTCCTTGCGCACATGCGACCACTGCCAGCGATGCTGCGCGTTCTCGAACGCGGGCGCGAAATGGCGCGGCGCCGGCGATGAGCGCCGGCGGGTGCGCCTCGGCGCGCCGATCGTGCAGCGCGCGTGTCGCCACCAGGCCGACGACGGTCAACAGGCAGAGCATCGAGGCAACGTGGCGGCGGACCTTCAATTGACGAAGCATTTCGGCCTCTTGCTAGGTGGTGTAGGCCACGGTAAGACATGTAGGTGTAATGTCGCAAATTTTTGCATTCGATTTGTTCGATTGCGCGCGTTGCGCGCTATGATGGAGGGCCGATGTCCTCCAGTGGAGCGCGGTCCAAGACCGTCGTCACCGTCGATCTCGAAGATCAGCGAGCGGCCGGTCGGCAAAGAGGCCTGCCTGGTCGTCATCTACGGCCTCGAGCTCGGCAAGAAGTACAACCTCGAGCAGCGCCAACATCATCATCGGCCGCTCGTCGAAGTCCGACATCCAGATCGATCAGGAGTCGGTCTCGCGCAACCACTGCAAGATCATCAACACCGGCAAGGCGATCATGCTGCGCGACATCGGCTCGACCAACGGCACCTACGTCAACGACGAGCTGATCGACGAGTACGTGCTGCGCGACGGCGACTTCATCAAGATCGGCCGCACGCATCTTCAAGTTCCTCACGCGGCGACAACATCGAGAACGCCTACCACGAGGAGATCTATCGGCTCACCACCGTCGACGGCCTCACGCAGATGTTCAACCGGCGCTACTTCCTCGAGCACGCTCGAGCGCGAGATCGGCGCGCGCGCATGCGCTACCGCCGCGAGCTGTCGCTGATCATGTTCGACATCGATCGCTTCAAGGGCGTCAACGACAGCTACGGCCACCTCGCCGGCGACCACGTGCTCAAGCACCTGCGCGACGGTGATCAAGGCGCGGATCCGGCGCGAGGACGTCCTCGCGCGCTACGGCGGCGAGGAGTTCGCGATCGTGCTGCCCGAGATCGACGGCGACAACGCGCTGCAGTTCGCCGAGAAGATCCGCAAGCTCGTCGAGAAGGCGCCGAGTTCAAGTTCGAGGACGCGAAGATCCCGGTGACCGTGTCGATCGGCGTCGCCACCTGCGACGACGCCGCGGACGCGGCGGCGCTCATCAAGAAGGCCGACGACAAGCTCTACGAAGCCAAGGCCGCCGGCCGCAACTGCGTCAAGGCGTGAAGGAGGCTCCCATGCGCGTGATGAAGCTGTTGGCGATGTTGCTCGTGCTCGGCCTGGCCCCGGCGACCTTCGCCAAGCCACCGGCGGCGCAAGGGCGCGCGTGCGACGCGCACCATCGCTGCGACGGCGAGCTGCAGTGCGTGAAGCATCGCAGCGGCAAGTCGACCTGCGAGCTGGTGTGCGCGGCGAGCACCAAGTGTCCCGAGGATCAGCGCTGCGTCAAGGACGGCGCGGAGATGGTCTGCCACCCCATCACCGATCTCGATCTGTAGGCTTCGGCCTCTTTTTGTGCCGCGGCTTGAGCGGCAGCTCCTCGGTCGACAGCGTCAGCGTCAGCTCGACGGAGCCGTCTGAGCCGTAGTGCTCATCGGAGATCTTGGCATCGGCGACCTGCTTGTCGAGCTCGTCGGGCTCGCTCGCGTCGCCCAGCGCTACCAGCGCGGCGACGATCTTCTTCTCCGCCATCGCGCGCGCCTGCCGCTCGGCCTTGACGCGCGCGATCGCCGCCGTCGGCGCCCGCAGATCCGCCGCCGCAACGCCCTTGGCGCTCAGCGCCTTGGCCTGGGCGTCGAACGTCGCGCCGGTGCGCCCCACCGCCGCCGGCGCCGCGAACAGCGCGACCAACAGCAGCGCGGCTAGGCCCACGCGCGCCCTCGGCTCCTCACTCCCACTCGATCGTCGCCGGCGGCTTCGACGTGATGTCGTAGACCACGCGGTTGATGCCGCGCACCTCGTTGACGATGCGCGGCGAGATGCGTCGCCGAGCAGCTCGTACGGCAGCGGCACCCAGTCGGCGGTCATGCCGTCGCGCGAGTGCACGGCGCGCAGCGCGAGCACGTCTCGGCGTAGGTGCGCTCGTCGCCCATGACGCCGACCGATGCGCACCGGCAGGAGCACGCCGAACGACTGCCAGATCGACTCGTAGAGGCCGGCGGCGCGGATCTCCTCGTCGATGATGGCGTCGGCGGCGCGCAGGACGTCGCAGCGCGCGCTTGGTGCACCTCGCCGAGGCACGCGCACCGCCAGGCCCGGGCCCGGGGAACGGCTGCCGCCACAGCACGTGGCGCGGGCAGGCCGCAGCTCGGCGCCGAGCGCGCGCACCTCGTCCTTGAACAGCTCGCGCAGCGGCTCGACCAGCTTGAGCTTCATGCGCTCGGGCAGGCCGCCCACGTTGTGGTGGCGTCTTGATCGTGCGCCGACGGGCCCTTGCAGCGAGACGCTCTCGATGACGTCGGGGTAGAGCGTGCCCTGCGCCAGGAACTCGGCGCCGCCGATGCGCTTGCGCCTCCTCCTCGAACACGGCGATGAACTCGCGGCCGATGATCTTGCGCTTCTGCTCGGGATCGGTGACGCCGGCCAGCTTGGCCAGGAAGCGCTCGCTCGGCGTCGACCACGCGCAGGTCGGCCTTGAAGGCGCCGCGAAAGAGCGCCTCGACCTGCGCCGCGCTCGCCCTGCGCGCAGCAGGCCGTTGTCGACGAAGATGCAGGTCAGCCGGTCGCCGATCGCGCGGTGGACCAGCGCCGCCGCCACCGACGAGTCGACGCCGCCCGACAGGCCGCAGATCGACGCGCCCGCTCGCGCCGACCTGCGCGCGGATCGTGCGCCACCGCCTCGTCGACGAAGCTGGCCATGGTCCAGCTCGGCTGGCAGCCGCAGATGCGGAACAGGAAGTTGCGCCAGGATCTCGCCGCCGCGCGGCGTGTGCGCGACCTCGGGGTGGAACTGCACGCCGTAGAACTTGCGCCGCTCGCGTCGGCGACCGCGGCGACGGGCGCAGTTCGGCGCTCTCGCCGACCAGCGCGAAGCCCGTGCGGCAGCGCCTCGACGCGATCGCCGTGGCGACATCCAGACCGCGAGCTCCTCGCCCGCGGTGAAGCCGTGGAACAGCGCCGACGCCGGCTGCGTCGACGCTGCACGTGGGCGCGGCCGTACTCGCGCTGTGTCGGCCGGCGACGACCTTGCCGCCGAGCAGCTGGCCGGTGAGCTGCACGCCGTAGCAGATGCCGAGGATCGGCACGCCGAGGTCGAAGAGCTCCGGCGACGACCGTCGGCGCGCCCGCGTCGTACACCGACGACGGGCCGCCCGAGAGGATGATCGCCGGCGGGCGCATCGCGCGGATGCGCTCGAGCGGCAGGTTGAACGGATGGATCTCGCGAGTAGACCTTGCTGCTCGCGGACGCGGCGCGCGATGAGCTGCGTGTACTGCGAGCCGAAGTCGAGGATGAGGACCAGCTCGCGATTCACGGACACGGATCACCTCGGTTGGCTGGCGCGCTCGTGCTCGGCGAGCATCTTGCCCACGCAGTCGGAGAGCAGGCGCACCAGCGGCGTCAGCTCGCCCACCGATTGCGCGCGCCGGAGCGCGTCGCGATAGCGATCGCGCTCGTCGGCGCGCACGAGCGCGCGCAAAAGGCCGCGCTTGAGGAGCGCGAGATCGACGAGCAGGCGGCCGGCCCGGCCATTGCCGTCGACAAAGGGATGGATGGTCTCGAACCAGGCGTGCATTTCGGCGGCGAAGACGATCGGATCGGTGTCGCCGGCCGCGCCGATCCAGGCCGAAAATTCGCTCATCAAGGAAGGCACCGCCTCGGGCGGCGGGGGCTCGAACGACGCGCCGGTGAGGTAGACCGCCACCTTGCGGTAGGCGCCGGCGCCGAGCTCGTCGATGCTGCGCAACAGCACCGCGTTGAGCTCGAGGATCTGCGCTTCGGTGATCGGGGCTGGATCGTGCGCCCAGCCGTCCACGCGCTCGGAGGCGACGGCGAGGTTCACCGCCCACAGGTGATCGCGCAGCGGCTTGCCGACGGTGATCCCGTCGACGAGCACGGCCTTGGTCTCGGTCTCGGTGAGCCCGCCGCCTTCGAGCGCGTTCGAGTGGTAGACCACCGCGTAGCGCAGCCACGCGTGCAGCCGCGCCAGCCCGCTGGTGTCGACGCCGCGCCCCTCCCGCCACTTGCGCGCGCGCTCGACCACGTCGCGCGCCGCGGCGCGCGCGTCGTCGTCGACCGTGTAGTCGGGCTTGCTCATGGATGGGTCGAGCTTCCGGCCGCGGGCCCACTCGGTGGCTCCGGCAGCGTCGCGCGCGCCGGCGGCGCCGTGGCAGCGCCGTTGGCCAGCTCGAACACCAGGTGGTCGCAGACCCCGGCGCCCCACTTGTTCATTGCGTACGCCGGCAAGCAGCCCACGTAACGCCAGCCGCCGGCGCCGAAGCCGCGCATGCCCTCCTCCAATGCCTGCCGCGCATCGGCATCCTTGAGCTGCGGATTCTTCGCTTGGACCGAACCGATCAGATCCAAAGAGGACACGATCTTGTAGGCATAGCTCGCTCCGGCGGCGGCGTGCGCGGGGAAGACCACCTCGCGAAACGCCACCCCGCCGGCGCAGCCGACCAAGAGCGCTGCCACGGTCACGCCACGGCCATGGATCATTCGCGCTCCTGCCGATAGTTCGGCGCTTCCTTGGTGATGATGACGTCGTGCACGTGCGACTCGCGCAGGCCCGCCGCGGTGATCTTGACGAAGCGCGCCTTGGTGCGCAGCTCCTCGATGGTCGCGGCAGCCGGAGTAGCCCATGCCGGCGCGCAGCCCGCCGATCAGCTGGTAGATCGACTGCGACAGCGGCCCCTGGTAGGGCACGCGGCCCTCGATGCCCTCGGGCACCAGCTTGGCGTCGCTCGGTCGACGTCGGCCTGGAAGTAGCGATCCTTGCTGCCGGCGCGCATGGCGCCGATCGAGCCCATGCCGCGGTACACCTTGTAGCTGCGCCCCTGGTACAGGATGATCTCGCCCGGCGCCTCGTCGGTGCCGGCGAAGAGCGCAGCCGATCATGACGGTGTGCGCGCCGGCGGCGATGCGCCTTGGCGACGTCGCCCGAGTACTTGATGCCGCCGTCGGCGATGATCGCGTGCACGTCGCGTCTGGCGGCGCGCCTGCGCGCAGTCGGCGATGGCGGTGATCTGCGGCACGCCGACGCCGGCCACCACGCGCGTGGTGCAGATCGAGCCGGGGCCGATGCCGACCTTGACCGCGTCGGCGCCGGCCTTGGCCAGCGCCAGCGTCGCCCTCGGCGGTGGCGACGTTGCCGGCGATGATCTGCGCCTTGGGGAAGTTCTTGCGGATGTCGGCGCACCGCCTCGAGCACGCCGCGCGAGTGGCCGTGCGCGGTGTCGATGCAGATGACGTCGCAGCCGGCGTCGAGCAGCGCCGTCGACGCGCTCCTCGCGATCGGCGCCGACGCCGACCGCCGCGCCGACGCGCAGGCGGCCGAGCTCGTCCTTGGCCGCGTGCGGGTGCTGCTGCGCCTTCTCGATGTCCTTGATGGTGATGAGGCCCTTGCAGCTTGCCGCGCGCCGTCGACGACCAGCAGCTTCTCGATGCGGTTCTTGTGCAGCAGCTCCTTGGCGCTCTCGAGCGCTGATCCCCTCGGGCGACGGTGATGAGCTTCTTGGTCATCACGTCGCGCACCGGCTGGTCGAGGTTGCGCTCGAAGCGCACGTCGCGGTTGGTGAGGATGCCGACCGGCCGGCCGTCGCGCCGACCACCGGCAGGCCGCGAGATCTCGTGCCGCGCGCATGAGCTCGAGCGCCGCGCGCCAGCTTCTGGTCGGGGCCGATGGTGACCGGATCGACGACCATCGCCGCTCTCGGCCTTCTTGACCTTGGTGCACCTCGCAGCGCCTGCTCGGCGATGGTCAGGTTCTTGTGGATGATGCCGATGCCGCCCTCGCGCGCCATGCAGATGGCGGTGGCGGCCTCGGTGACGGTGTCCATCGCCGAGGACACCAGCGGCATGCTGCAGCGAGATGCGCGCGGTGAGCCGGGTGCGCACGTCGACGTCGCGCGGCAGCACCTCGCTCTCGGCGGGGACCAGCAGCACGTCGTCGAAGGTCAGCGCTTCCTTGAGTGGTTCGTCACCGAGCATCGTCTCTCACTCTCCTGCCTTGGAGCCTTCTTTGCGGGGATAGGGCTTGCGCTGGGTCTTGTCGTTGTCGCTGCGCTCGGCGCGCGCGCGCGGGTCGCCGAGCGTCGGCGGCGGCGTCGGCTGCTCGTCGTCGTCGTCGCCCGCCGGCTGGGTGCGCGGCGCCGGGGTCGGCGCCGGCGCCGGCGCCTTCTCCTTGAGCATGCTGGTCGCCGGCAGCGTCGTCGGCGTAGCCGGGGTCTTGTCACCGCGATCGCTCTCGAGCACGCGCAAGCAGCGCGTCGACCACCTGCGCCCCGGCCGGCGAGGCGCGCAAAAGCTGCGACACGGTGTCGAGATCGGGCCCGGCCGTGGCCGCTGCGCCGAGCTCCTGGTAGTCGGCGACGGCGCCGATGATGCGCGCGCCCACCGGAATCGACGGCGGCTGCGCCCCCGGCGCCACCCGGCCGAAGCCCGACGACGCGGCGGTGAGCGCGCGCAGGATCGGCAAGAGGCCGTCGTCGCCCGCCGCCGACCAGCCGAGCTCGGCGAACACGTCGGCCGAGTCGGCGCCTTCGATCTGCCGCATCGCCCGATCGAGCGCGAACAGCTGCGCGGCCACGCCGATCTCGTCGGCGACGCGCCGGCCGCAGGCCGAGCTGGCGCGCCACGCGACGCGACAGCCGCGCCATCTCCGCGCCGCCGCCCCGACCGCCGACGACGCGCGCCTCCAGCTCCGCGCCAGCGCCTCCACCGTCTCGATGAGCGCGCGCGACAGCCGCTCCTCGGCGCGCAGCGCCTCGCGACGGCGTCTCGCTCCCCTTCGGGCGGCTCCGGCCGCTGCGGCGGGGCGACGGGGTCGCTGCGGCGTCGGCCGGCGCGGCCGCCGCTGCGGCAGCGGGGTGAGCGCGTCGGCCTGCGTCAGCCGCGGCGGCAGGCGCGAGATCTCCGCCTGCAGCGCCGGCTCGATCGTGACCGTGCCGGTGACGTCGTCGTCGTTGAACGGCTTGACCACCTGCGGGGCGCTCGCGCTCCGCCGCCGACTTGCGCTTGGACGGCGGCAGCGGCGTCACCAGCGCCGTCGTCTCGCCCCAGACGCGCTCGATGGCGCGCATGATCGCCTCGCGCCGGGCCAACAGCGCGCGCCCCTCGGGCACCTGCGCCCGCGTCAGAAAGTCGGCCAGCGTCTGCTCGTCCGACGGATCGACCATCACCACCGTCGCCCGCTGCCCGTCGGCGGAGAGATCGATGGGAAGCAGCCCGGCGGCGAGCGCCTCGGCGCGCGAGATGGCGCGCTGGAGCGGCTCGGGCGGCGCCACCTCGGCCATCCGGTCGTCGGAGACCACCGGCACGCCGAAGCGCGCCGACATCGCGCGGAAGATCTGCTCCGGCGTCGCCAGCTCGGACTCGACGAGCAGCGCCCACAACGGCCGCCGCGCCCCTTCCTTGCCGCGCGCAACTCGCTCCAGGTCCTTGGCGTCCAGCACGTCCTCGTCGACGAGGATCGAGCCCAGGTCCTTGCGCGGGGGCATTGTGTTACTGCGTGACTCTAGCAGGTTTACCTACAGACCAGCGCGCAGTTTTTGTGCGGCCTCCGGACGGGCCTCCGCCGGCGGCAGCGCCGCCAGCTCCTTCTTCAGCTCGCCGCACTGGTGCTGCGCCGACAGCATCTGCGCCAGGTGCCAGCGCGCCGGCGTATACCGCGGATCCTTGGCCAACGCCTCGCGAAACAGCGACGTCGCCTTGGCCAGATCGCCCTTGTCGCGCCAGGCGACCCCGAGGTCGGCGATGCGCGCCGCCGTCGGTGACAGCGTGCGCGCCCGGTCGAGCGCGGCGATGGCCGCGTCGCGCTTGCCCAGCTTGCCGCTCGACGAGCCCGAGGCTCCACCAGGCGGTCGCGTAGTTGGGCTTGATGCGCGTCGCCACGCTCGTACTCCTTGGCGGCGTCGTCGAGCTTGCTGGACGCCTCGAGCGCGATGCCGAGGTTGAGGTGGGCCGGCGCGGAGCGCGGCCGCCAGCTTGACCGCCTGCCGGGCCGCCGCCGTCGCCTCGGGCAGCCTGCCGCACTTGCGCGCCGCCACCGACTGGTTGATGAAGCCGTCGGCGTCGGTCGGCGACAGCCGGGTGGCGCGCGCGTAGGCGGCGAGCGCGGTCGCGCAGTCCTTCTGCATCGCCGCCGCCTGCCCGAGGTTGAACCACGCCTCGGCGAGGTCCGGCTTGTCGGCGACGGCGCGCTTGAGCTCGACCTCGGCGTCGGCGAAGCGGCGGCGCTCGATGAGCAGCGCGCCCAGCTCGTTGCGCACCTCGGCCAGCTTGGGGTCGAGCGTCAGCGCCTGCGCGCAGCTCCTTCTCCGCGCCGGCGGCGTCGCCCTTCTTCTGCAGCGCCACCGCCGTCAGGTAGTGCGGCCGCGGATCCCTGGGCGACTGCTTCTTGGCCTTGTCGAAGACGGCGATGGCGCCGTCGGCGTCGCCGGCTTGCAGCTTGTGCGAGCCGTCGTCGATGAGCCCGTCGTCGGGGAGCAGCAGAAGCATGCCGAGGAGCAGCGCTTGCTTGAGCATGCGCGGCTACGGTATCACGCATCCAATGGACGATGGCGCCAGCGTCGTAATGATCGTCTTCGGAATGCCCGTCGCCATCGTGGGCATCACGCAGTACTTCAAGTACAAGATGCAGCAGCTGCGGGCCAAGCAGCAGGAGGACCCGAAGCAGCTCGAGAAGGAGCGCGAGGAGCGCAAGCAGCTCGAGGCGCGCGTGCAGAACCTGGAGAGCATCGTCTGCTCGGTCGACCTCGAGCTCAACGCGCGGCTCAACCGCATGCTCGCCGCGCAGTCGGCCGTGGGCGCCCTGCCCGCGCCGCAAGACCCGAAGGCGCTCGGTCCGACGGTGGCCTCGCCGCGGCCGATGGGATCGCTTTTGGCGATGGCGCTGTCGCCGGGGCAGAAGATCGCCGATCGCTACACCATCGAGCGCGAGCTCGGCGCCGGCGGCATGGGCGCGGTCTACCTGGCCGCCGACGGCAAGCTGGCCGAGCGCGTGGCGCTCAAGATCATCAACGCCGGCTTCGGCGATCCGGCGCGCGATCGATCGCTTCCGCCGCGAGGTCGCCGCCGCGCGCAAGGTGACGCACCCGAACGTCATCCGCATCCACGACCTGGTCGAGGACGGCGGCATGGTGCTCTTGTCGATGGAGTACGTCGAGGGCATGACGCTGGCGCAGTACCTCGGGCGCGTCGGCGCGCTGCGCGTCGACGAGGCGCGCCACATCGTCGGCCAGGTGTGCGACGGCGTGGCGGCGGCGCACACCGCCGGCATCGTGCACCGCGATCTCAAGCCGGTCAACGTCCTGCTCGATCACGAGAAGCGCGTCAAGGTGATCGACTTCGGCCTGGCCAAGGCGACCTTCATGGCGGGCATGACCGCCACCGGGCTCATCGTCGGCACGCCCGAGTACATGGCGCCCGAGCAGGTGCAAGGGGCTGCCGCAGGACGCGCGCACCGACGTCTACGCGCTCGGCGCGCTCGCCTATCACGTCTTCGTCGGGCGGCCGCCGTTCTCCGGCGAGACGCCGATCGCCATCGGCTTCGCGCACGTCTCGGAGCTGCCGCGCCCGCCGCGCGCGCTGCGCCCCGATCTGCCCGAGAGCATCGAGAAGGCCATCTTGCAGGCGCTGGAGAAGGATCCCGGCAAACGCTTCAACGACGCCGCCGAGCTCAAGCGCGCGCTCGTCAGCTAGCGAACAACAGACCGAAGACGAGCACGACGGCGAGCGCCACGCCGAGCAGGATCGAGTAGAGCTGGCTCACGATCGGCAGCTTCCACGCGAGCCGCCACCACGACTGCGCAAAGACGCGCCGCGCCGATGCCGCGTAGACGACGATGAGCGCGAGACTGACCACGGCGCCGGTGCCGCGCACCAACGCCGTGATCGTCAGCAGGAAGAACGCGGCGGCGTGCAGGTGCAGCGCGAACACCAGATGCTCGACGTAGAAGCGCTGGGGCCTGCGGAAGAACAGCATCGTCAACAGCGCGAACGAGGGCACCGTTACCGCCATCACGCGCGGCACCCACTGTGCGAGCAGCTGCCGCGTGCGCTGGATCGCCTTTGCGGGATCGTCGCGCAGCGGCCTCAGCCGCTCGAGGAGCGTGTGTCGCCAACCGCTCGCCGGCACCTGGATCGCGCTCTCGAGCTCGCCCGGCTTGCCGAGGTCGACCTGGACCTCGCCGCGGGAGGGCACGATGCTGCTGACAAAGAAGTAGGTGACGCTGGCGAGGAGATAGAGGCGCAGCGGCGTCGTGTAGCGCACGCGGCGCCCGGCGTTGTACTCGAGGGTGAGCAGGCCGGGGCGGCGGAACAGCGTCCACAGCGTGCGCCACAGGCGCGACTCGAGCTGAAACAGCTCGTCGAAGAGATCGCCGACGAGGCGGCGGAGGGAGACGCGGTAGTCGGTGTTCTCCTGCCCGCACTCGGGGCAGAAGCGCGTCCCTGCGGCGTGGCCGCAGTTGAGGCACACGGGCGACGGGCGGAGCTGGCGCGTCATGCGTCGGTAGCGGCGGCGCGCGCTTGCAGGCGGCCGAGCGCTTCGCCGAGGGCGAGGCGCACCTCGTCGACGCGGTGGTCGTCGAGCTTCTGGCCCGAGCGCTCGCGCACGTAGAAGACGTCGGCGACGCGGTGCGCTTCGGTGGCGACCTTCGACAGGTGGATGTCGAGCTCCAGGTCGGCGAGCGTGTGCGTGATGGTGTACAGGACGCCCAGGCGATCCTGCGTGTAGACGTCGATGACGCTGAAGTCGCTCGACACGTCGTTGTCGACGTTGACCTCGGTGCGCACCTTGGGCACGACGCGCTCGGGGAGCGACGACTTGTCGCGCCGCTCCTCGATCACCTCCTCGACGGTGGCGCTGCCGCCGAGCACGCGCGCCAGATCGTCCTCGACGCGCTTCCAGCGGGCGGCGTCGGTGATGGGACGGCCGTAGCGATCGCGCGTGGTGAAGGTGTCGAGCGCTTCGACGACCCGACCCCCGACGACGCGCGTGTTGATGTGCGCGCCCAGGACGTCGATGCGGTGGGCCAAGAGCACGCCGGCGATCTTGGACAGCAGGCCGGGCGCGTCGTCGGCCGAGATGGTGACGTCGCTGACCCCCTTGCGCGCGCGGTGCACCACCTCGACGGCCACCGGCCCCTTGCGACGGCGCGAGAGCTGCAGATCGCGCACCATCGCCCGCGGCGGCGTCAGGATCACGTAGCGATCGGGCAGAGAGGCGAACCAGTCGATCAGCTTCTCTGCCGGCTCGCCGAGGAGCTCGCTCACGCGCTTGCGGCGCCGGGCGACGACGACCGTCTGGTCGCCCTCATGGTCGCCGCCGAGATCGGCGCCGCGGCGGTAGAAGGCCATCGTGCGCACGTAGAGCTCGCGCAGGAGCTGCTCCTTCCACCCGGTCAGGTTGCCGGGCGCGACCATCGACATGTCGGCGACGGTGAGCAGATAGAGCTCGCGGAGCGTCTCCTCGTCGTTGAGCTCGGCCGCCAGGTTGGCGAGCATGGCGACGTCGTTGAGATCGCGCCGCTGCGACAGGTGCGACATGACCAGGTGCTTGCGCACCAGGAACTCGGTCTGCGACACGTCCTCGGCCGAGAGTCCGAAGCGGGTGGCGATGGCGATGGCCAGCTTGGCGCCGGTCTCGGAGTGCCCCTTGCCGAGCGGCTTGCCGACGTCGTGCAGGAGCGTCCCCAGGTAGAGCGGATCGCGCCGGCGCACCTCGCGCATCGCCTGCGTCGCGGTCGACAGCTCGGCAGCGAGCTCGCCGCGCGCCAGCGCCTTGAGCCGGCCGACGGCGTAGAGCTGGTGCTGGTCGACGGTGAAGACGTGATAGAGGTCGTGCTGCACGCGCCCGGTGCAGGGCGCGAACTCCGGCATCACCGCGGCCAGAAGGCCGAGGTCGTGCGCCTGCTCCAGAAGCGACGGATTGCGGGTGTCGCGGTCGTCGCACAGAAGGCGCATGAACTCGCGCCCGGCCAGCGGGTCCGCGGTCAGCGCCCCGTTGTCGGCGGCGACGCGCTCGGCGATGAGATCCTTGGTGTGCCCGTAGATCTCGGCGCCGATCTCGAGCGCGACGTTGAAGATGCGCAGCATCTCCGACGGGCGGCGGCGAAAGACCTCGGGATCGTGCAGCGACAGCTTGCCGTTGAACAGCGTGAACGAGGAGTCGATCGGGCGCACCGACGGCTTTTTCTGGGGCTCGACGGCGCAGCGCACGAGCAGCCGATCGGTCTCCCGCGTGACCGCCTTGGCGTGCAGGAAGTACTGCTGCATCAGCGCCTCCACCGACGGCTCGACGGCGCTCTCCACGCCTTCGTGATGCGAGGGCCGCGGATGGGGAAACAGGCGGGGCGCGATCGCCTCCTGCGTCTCGAAGGTCAGCCGGTCCTGCTTGCGCTCGGCCGCGAAGTGCGCCGCCGTGCGGATCTCGAGGTAGAAGCGGCGCGCCTCGGTGAGCGCCTGCACCTGCCGCGGGCTGGCCTGCCCGGCGGTCACCAGATCGGCGAAGTCGCGCACGCGGAAGCGCGCCTTGGCCGCCCACAGGCCGACCAGCAGATCGCGGTAGCCGCCCTGCCCGTTCTTCACGTTCGGCTCGAGCAGGTACACGGTGTCGCCGAAGCGGGCGTGGCGCTCGTCCTTCTCCTGCGACAGGCGGCGCACCATCGCGTTGACGTCGCGATCGAACAGCCGCGGCACCTCGCGCGTGAGCTTGTCCCACAGGGCGCGATCGCCGTCGAGAAAGCGGGCGTCGAGCAGCGCCGTGCAGGCGGTGAGATCCTCGCGCGCCAGCTCGATCGAGTCCTCGACGGTGCGCACGGCGTGGCCGACCTCTACGCGCAGGTCCCAGAGCGGATACAGGATCGCCTCCGCGATCGCCTGCGCGCGTGGATCGGCGGTCTTGCCCCGCGGCACCAGGAGCCAGATGTCGAGGTCGCTGTAGGGGCAGAGCTCGCCGCGGCCGTAGCCGCCGACCGCGACCAGCGCCAGCTCCAGCCCGGCGTGCTGGGCGGCGGCGGCGCGGAAGAGCGCGCGCACCACCTCGTCCGCGGCCTGCGCCCACTTCAGCGTGGTGACGTCGCCGGGCGCGCCGGCGAAGTGGGCCTCGCGGATGCGCGCGTGCTCGGCGGTGAGAAAGGCACGGCAGGCGTCCGCCTGCTCGTTGCGGGCGCGGCCGGCGAGCGGAGGCAGCGTGGCAGCGACGTTCATTCGCTTCGCTCCCAGGGATCGCGGCGGCGCATGATCGGTAGTCTAGCCCAGGTCGGTTGCAAAAGCGTCTCGACGTCGTTGACAAGCGCGCCGAGAATCGCTACCGAGATCGTCATGGCCGAGATTGAAATCGGACCGCTCACCGACCGATTGACCGACGAGGAGATCGCCGAGCTGGCGGCGCAGCTGGAAAAAGTGGGCGCGCCGCAGCTCCCGCGCGGCGATGAAGGACATCAGGCGACGCTCGGCGACGGCATGGACGACAATGCGCTGTCCGAGTTCATGGATCGGCTGGAGGGGCACGACATCGCCGCCGACATCTACCTGCCGGTGGAGTTCGAGGGCATCGTCGAGGTCGCCGAGCTGCGCGTCGGCTCGCTGCCGCTGCTGCTCGAGATCCTCGACGAGCTCAAGGACGAGCTCGACGACGAGGAAGAGGAGGCCGAGGACGAGGAGTCGTACGACGACGACCAGAAGATCCTCGCGCAGCAGCTCCGCTCGGCGTGGAAGCTGTTCTCGACCGGCGGAGCGGCGGCGATGGAGCGACACTTGCCGCTGCACATCAAGGCGTAGCCCGCGCCATTGGCATAGCCGTTCGCCGTACGCGTGCTAGCTTAAGAGCGAGTGCCCGTCGACGAATTGGATACCGGCCAGGTGCCGCGCACCGACATCGCCGATCGCGCCATCAAGGTGCCGGCGCCGGACAAGCAGCGCCTGCTCGTGCTGAGCGGACCCGACCAGGGCAAGCAGCTCCAGCTCGAGCGCGGCAGCTACCTCGTCGGCAAAGCGCCCGGCTGCAACCTGGTGCTGAGCGACGGCGCCGTATCGCGCCAGCACCTCGAGCTGCAGGTCACCGCCGCCGGCGTGCTCGTGCGGGACCTGGGATCGACCAACGGCAGCTTCTTCGGCGGCGCGCGCTTCTCCGAGGTGACGGTGGGGCCGGGCGCGGTCGTCACCATCGGCGCAACCGAGCTCAAGCTGGCGACGGCCGAGCGCTCGCACCCGATCCTGCCGTCGGCGAGCGAGCGCTTCGGCGCGCTCTACGGGCAGTCGCTCAAGATGCGCGAGGTGTTCGCCGTGCTCGAGCTGGTCGCGCAGTCGGACGTCGCCGTCTTGATCGAGGGCGAGACCGGCACCGGCAAGGAGCTGTGCGCCGAGGCGATCCGCGCCGGCGGGCCGCGCGCCAAGGAGCCGTTCGTCGTCTGCGATCTGGCGGGCGTGTCGCGCTCGCTCATCGAGTCGGAGCTGTTCGGCCACGTGCGCGGCGCGTTCACCGGCGCCGATCGGGATCGCGAGGGCGCGTTCCAGCAGGCGCACGGCGGCACCATCTTCATCGACGAGATCGGCGAGCTCGAGCTCGACATGCAGCCCCGCCTCTTGCGCGCGCTCGAGTCGCGCAAGGTCAAGCCGGTCGGCGCGGCGCACTACCGGGACGTCGACGTGCGCGTCATCGCCGCCACCAACCGCGACCTGCGCGAGGAGGTCAAGGCGGGGCGCTTTCGTGACGACCTCTACCATCGCCTCGCGGTCGTGCGGGTCACCTTGCCGCCGCTGCGCGAGCGCAAGGAGGACGTGGCGGCGCTGGTGCAGCACTTTCTGGCCGGCAAGGAGGTCGAGGTGCCGCCGGAGACGATGGGGCTGTTCACCGAGTACGACTGGCCGGGCAACGTCCGCGAGCTCAAGAACGTCATCGACCGCGGGCTGTCGCTGATGGGGCAGCGCCGCGTGCTCGAGCCGTCGCTGCTCGGCCTCGAGGCCACGCCGGGCACGGTGACGGGCGGCAGCGACGCGCAGGCGCAGTGGCCGTCGCCCGGCAACGAAGGGTTCCGCGAGGCGAAGGAGCGGCTGATCGCGTCGTGGGAGCGGGACTATGTCACGCAGCTGTTGCGGCGCGCGGGGGGCAATGTGTCGAAGGCGGCGCGTGAGGGTGGGTTGGATCGGGTGTATCTGCATCGGCTGATCAAGAAGTACGGGATCGCTGATAGCGACGATTGAGACGCGTCGCTCGGGTGCGGTGAGTCGCTCGGGTGCGGTCGGCGGCGGGTCCTGGCAGCACATTCATTTTCTCGGGTGTGCTCGGCTGCGCTTGATGCTGTAGGCGCGGGGATGCGGCGCTTCGCCTGCGCGCACGCGAAAAAATGAATGTGCGGTCACCCGCCGCGACGCAGCCTCGCTCCGTACGAGCGGATCCTGTGGGAGCACGGTGACCGGGGTCGCCAAGTTCTGGGTAGCGTGCTGTGGCTTGCCGGCTACACTCCGTCCGTGCCGGCGACCATCGGTGGATACGAGCTGGTTCAGCGCCTCGCCGTCGGGGGGATGGCCGAGGTCTTCCTCGCTCGGCGGCCGGGGCCGGAAGGGTTCGCCAAGCGGGTGGCGCTCAAGCGCATCCTGCCGCACCTGGCCCGGCAGGCCGACTTCGTGGCCATGTTCCTGAACGAGGCGAAGCTGGCCGCCGGGTTGGACCATGCGCACGTCGTCCACATCCACGACTTCGGCAAGGACGGCGACGCCTATTACCTCGCCATGGAATACGTCTGCGGCGAGGATCTGTCGGCGTTGTGGCGCCGGGCGGACGAGCTCGGCGCGCGCCTGCGCCACGCCGATGTCGCCACCATCCTCGTCGCCGCCTGCGAGGCGCTCCACCACGCGCACGAAAAGGGCATCGTGCACCGCGACGTCACGCCGGCCAACCTCCTGGTCTCGTACGACGGCGTGGTCAAGCTGGCCGACTTCGGCATCGCCAAGTCGCAGACGGTCGCCTCGCGCGCGCAGACCAACGCCGGCACGCTCAAAGGCAAGGTGCCGTACATGTCGCCCGAGCAGGCGCGCGCGCAGCCGCTCGACCGCCGGAGCGACCTGTTCTCGCTGGGCGTCGTCGCCTGGGAGCTGGTGACCGGCAGGCGGCTGTTTCATCGCCGCAACGAGCTCGACATGCTGCGCGCCGTGCAGATGTGCGACGTGCCGCCGCTGGCGACGGTGCGCCCCGACGTGCCGCCGGCGCTGGCGGCGGCCATCGGCAAGGCGCTCCAGCCCGACCCCGAGGATCGCTGGGCCACCGCCGCCGACCTGGCGGCCGCGCTGTTGGCGTGGCTCGCCGCCGCCGGCGAGACGCCGTCCAAGGCGCGGCTGGGGCAGACGATGGCCACGCTCTTCGGCAGCGACGCCGCCGCGCGCCGGCTCGCCGCCATCAGCGCCCCGTCGGAGGCGACCGCCGCCGGGCTGACGCTGCCACCGCCCGACGCGCCGGCGGAGCCGCGGCTGTCGCCGCTGCGCCCGGAGCGCTGGATTCCGCAGATCGCGATGCAGCTGCACCTGCCGCCGCCGCGCATGCCGCCCTTGCGCTTCATCGGGCCTCTTTTGGCGCTACTGTTGTCGGCGGGTGGCCTGCTGTTCGGCTACCACTCGCAGCGCGCCAATCGGGCGCTCACCGCAGCGACGGGCGGCCCGGCCCCTGTGGCCGCGAGCGCGACGCCGCCGGTGGTGCCGCAGCTTCGGCTCGTGCCGCACGCCCTGCACCTCGGCAGCGACCTGGCCGGCCTGCAGCTGACGCCGCCCGGGGAGAGGCGCCCCGTCAAGGCGCGCCATCACGATCGTCAGCGACGGACGGAGCGGGGCGGGGTATGATGTCGGTTTGGAGGGTACGATGGCCGACGTCAAGCGCGTGGCGGAGTACATCCAGCGATTTTCCGAGCTGATCGGCGTCCCCATCGATCCGCTCGACAAGGACGGCTTCACCCAGGTCGCGCGCGGCTCGGCGACGGTCGGCATCAACGTCGTCGAGCAGAAGGGCTTCATCCTGTTCCTGGCGCCGATCATGGAGGTACCGACGCGCAGCCGCGAGGAGCTCTATCGGCGGCTGCTCGAGCTCAACTACCTCGCCACCGAGGACGGCGCCTTCGCGGTCGACCGCGAGTCCGGGCGCGTCTACCTGCGCGCGCTGCGCTCGCTCGAGTCGCTCGACTTCGACGAGTTTGTCGACATGCTCGACACCGTCGCCCGCGTCGCCGACGAGTGGGACGACAAGCTCAAGGCGCAGTTCGGAGGTTGAGCGTGCGTTACGCGATCGCACTTCTGATCGCCGGGGTCGCCGGCTGCGGCAGCGGCGCGGTGCTCGAGCCGCTGCCGGTCCCGCCGGCGAGCGACATCAGCGTCGTGACGCCGACGAGCACCATCACCGGCACCGCCGCCACCACGGTGATCCGCTCCAGCAGCGACTGCCCGGCCGAGCTCGGCATCGGCGTGCGCGCCGCCACCTCCGGAGCCGCGGTCACCGCCTTCTTCCTGCGCTCGCCGGTCGAAGGCACCGTCTACGATCTCTCGGTGCCGGGCACCAGCGACTTCGTCGTCGTCAGCGCCACCGCCGGCAATCACGTCTACTGCGCGAGCGAGAGCGGGGCTGCGGGCACCGTCGAGGTGCGCCGCTTCGAGGCCGCCCCCGCCCGCGACCTCATCGACGTCGTGCTCACCGGCGTCGTCGCCGGGACGACCACGATCGACGCGCACCTCTATCACTGAATCAATCGTCGATCTCGTCCGACCGCGGCTCGGCGCCGCGTGACACCAGGCGCCCCTTGACCTTGATCTCGCCGATCAGCGAGTCGAGCTTCGCCAAGATGGCGTGGTTGCGATCCTGGCGGTGCGCGGCGACGTTGCGCGCGTACTCCGGTGACCGCTCGAGGAACTGCGCGATGGCGCGCTCCGACAGCTCGCGGTGATACTCGCCGTAGCCGAGCTTCTGCAGGTAGAGCGCGTTGAGCGTCTGCTCGAACTGCCCCTTGAGCGGCACCGAGAGCATGGGCTTGCCGAGGTAGACCGCCTCGCCCATGAGCGAGAAGCCGCCGCCCGCGAGCACCGCGCGCGCCGACGCCAGATCGCGCACGAAGCCGGCCTCGGAGAAGCCCTTGAGCGTGACGTTGCCCAGCACCTCGTCGCGCTTGAGCCCGTAGACGAAGAAGGTCCCCGGCAGCCGCTGCAGCGTCGGCACCAGGTCGTGGAACGTGTCCGAGGTCTGGTAGACCAGCACGTGCTCGCCGAGGAGCGCTCGGCGTCGAGCACGGCGTCGCGCAGGATGGGCGGAAACAGGCTGGTCCGCTCCTTGCGCACCGGCGGGAAGAAGAAGGTGGTGATGAGGTAGTGATCGCAGTGCGGCAGCTTGGCCTTGACGATCGCCTTGGCCATCTGCCAGCTCGCCTGCTCCTCGGGCGGGATGTCGACGTCGAGCGTGCAGCGGTTGATGATCTGCATGTTGTCGATGCTGAGCACCGGCAGGTCGTGCTTCTTGGCGTACAGGTAGGCGAACGACTCGAAGTCGCTGATGACGAGCTCGGGCCGGAAGCCCTCCGCGAGCCGCGTCATGGTCTCGAAGTTTTCGGCGAAGCCGGGCAGCTTCTTGACGAAGTCGAGCGCGGTGCGCCGCCGCCGTACCTCGTTGTCCTCGTACACCATGTTGAGCCCGGCGATCTCGTGCACGTCGAGCTGCGGGAAGGTCTGGCGCAGAAACGCGTGCGCGCGCCCGCTGACGACGATCTGCACCTCGTGCGCCTGCACCAGGTGGCGCAGGATGACGCAGCTGCGCGTCGCGTGCCCCATGCCTTCACCGACGACGCCGTAGAGGATGCGCATGTGCCCTACTGTAGCGCACGAGCGAGGCGGGCGGCGCTGGGGCCGGCGAAGGACAGGCGCCGCTCGTTTGCGCCGGTGATCTCGATGCGCACGTCGAGGCGCTCGGCGGGCAGCGCGGCGGGGAAGCGATCGGCCCACTCGACCACCACCACACCGCCGCGCCCGAAGTAGTCGTCGAAGCCGATGTGCTCCAGCTCGCCGGCATCCTCCAGCCGGTAGAAGTCGACGTGGAAGAGCGGCACGGGCGCGGCGTGCTCGTTGACGATGGTGAAGCTGGGGCTGGCCACGCGCTCGACGATGCCGAGCCCACGCGCCAATCCCTGCACGAAGGCGGTCTTGCCGGCGCCGAGATCGCCGACCATGGCCACGACGTCGCCGGCGACGAGCGCGCGTCCGAGCCGCTCGCCGAGCCGCTGGGTCTCGGCGTGCGAGTGGCTCTCGCAGACCACGCTCACCCGCGCCCCTCGCTCACCGGACGCTCGCGCCCTCGCCGATCACGGCCCCGACGGCGCGCCACAGCTCGGCCATGGCGAACGGCTTCTCCAGCACCGGGCGCCCCACCTGCTGCAGGAACTCCGCCTCGCCGACGGCGCCGGCGGCTCCGGTGAGAAAGACGAAGCGCTCCGCCTGCCCGCGATCGCGGGCGTGCGTCCGCCGGTAAACCTCGGCGCCCGACAGGTCGGGCATGCGCAGGTCGCACAGGACGGCGTCGAAGTAGGTGCGGCCGAGCGCGCGCAGCGCCTCGCCGCCCGAGTGCACCAACTCGACCTGCATCTGCCCGCCGAGCTCGCGCGCGATCGCCGACGCCAGGGGGCGCTCGTCATCGACGACCAGCACGCTGCCGGTCGGCCCAGCCGGCGCGACCGTGGCGCTGGCCGGCGCCAAGACGGCGGCGGCGACGTGCGGCAGGGCGATGATGAAGCGGCTGCCGCGCCCGACCTCGCTCTCCACGGAGAGCGTGCCCCCCAGGCGGCGCACGATGTCGTAGCTGATGGCGAGACCGAGACCGGTACCCTCGCCCACCGGCTTGGTCGTGTAGAACGGATCGAAGATGCGCTGCAGCGCCGGCGCCGCGATGCCGCAGCCGGTGTCGCGCACCTCGATGCGCACCTCGGAATCGACGCAGCGCGTGTTGACGACCACCTCGTTGTCCCCGGACGCCCCGGGCGCTATCGCCTGGGCTGCGTTGATCAAGAGGTTGAGTGCCACTTGCGACAGCCGCGCCCACGAGCCCGGCGCCGGCGGCAACGCACCGAGCTCGAGGCGCAGGCGCGCGCGCGAGCGCAGCTCCGCCTGGACCAGCGCCGCTGCCGAGCGCACCAGGCCATTCAGATCGACGGGGCCGGGCGCCTCGACGTCGGGATTGCGCGAGAACAGCTTGAGCTCGCTGACGATCTCGGCGATGCGGTGCACGCCGGCGGCGACGTCGTCGAGGATGGGCAGGACGCGATCGAAAGAGGCGCGCTGCTCCTCGGGTGACTTCAGGCTGGCGCCGCGCAGGTGGCGCGCGATCTGCTGCACGCCGAGCGAGACGTAGGCGGCAGGGTTGTTGATCTCGTGGCCGATGCCGGCGACGAGCATGCCGAGCGCGGCCAGGCGATCGGCGAGCAGCAGCTTGTGCTGGGCGTCGCGCTCGACGCTGACGTCGACACCGAACCCTTCGGAGCCGATGACGCGCCCGGCGGCGTCGGCCAGCACGCGCCCCGTGTAGCGCATGACCACCTCGCGCCCGTCCTTGCGCCGCTGGCGGAAGTCGCGCTCGAAGCCGGCGGCGCGGCTGCCGTAGTCGCGCGGCACCTCGTCGACGTTGAGCGCGCTGAAGTCCGGCATCGCGTAGATCTCCTCGGGCGTGTAGCCGAGCAGTCGCTCGATGGCGCGCGAGACGTAGGTGCAACGGCCGGTGGCGTCGGCAGCGTAGACGATCACGGGCAGATCGTCGACGAGCCGGCGGTGCTCGCGCTCGAGGCGGTGCAGCTCCTCGGTGCGCTGCTCCAGCGCCGCCGCCGCCGCCGCCTCGGCGCTGGTGTCGATGAGGAACAGGGGGCCGTAGAGGTTGCGCAGCGTCCCGCCGGAGACGGGGGCGAGCTGAGCCACCACCGGCCGCAGGTCGCCGCCGGCGGTGCGCACCCGCGCCGGTGCCGGGCCGTTCGCCCCGTCGATGCGCCAGCCGAGCAGGCCGCCGTCGGGCGCGCAGACCAGCTCGCGGATGGAGCGGCCGATCAGCTCCGAGGGCGCCCGGCCGATCAGGCGCGCCGCGGCCGGGTTGATCTCCTCCACCGAGCCGTCGCGCGCCAGCATGATCGCGCCCATCGGCATGGCCTCGGTGATGGTGGCGAGGCGCGCGGCGTGAGCGGAGAGCAGCGACCGGTCGAGCCGATCGAGCAGCGCCGCAGCGATGGTGCGCAACAGCGGCAGGTGCTCGTCGCGCAGCATGTCGGCGCTGCGAAAGCCGAAGCCGACCACCCCCTGCAGCGGATCGCCGATCGGCACCGACAGGGTGCACAGGACGCCCGCCTCGCCGAACTTCGGCTCCACCGGCCCGCTGGCCTTGCGCGTGTCGCGGCAGATGCGGGGCGCGTCGTCGGGATACACCATGCGCAGCTGCTCGCGCGAGGCGTCGAAGCGCTGCGCCCACTCGACGTTGGGGACGCCGAGGTCGGACGCGGTCCAACCGACGTAGAGCCGAAAGTGCGATCCGTCGGCGCTGATGTGGACGATGCCGAGCTGATCGATGGGCACCACGCTGCGGATCTCGTGGGCCGCCGCGGCGAAAGCGCCGCGATCGAAGAGCGTTGGCAGACGCCCAAGGACCTCTCGCAGACGCTCCACGCGGCCAGCTTATCACGGCTGGAATCATTCGGCCGGCGAGCATGTTAAGTTCCGCGCATGCACCTCCTCCTGCCGCTCGTGACCCTGACGGCCTTGCGCGTACCGGGCCCCTTGTCGCCACGCAACGCGAGCTACGCGATCCACGCTTCGCTCGACGAGAAGGCCAAGGTCGTCACGGGCAAGGAGCGGCTGCACTGGAAGAACATCGCCAGCGGCGCCACCGACACGATGGTCTTCCATCTCTATATGAACGCGTTCAAGAACGACCAATCGACGTTCATGAAGGAATCGAAGGGCGTGCACCGCGGCAACAAGCAGGCGAAGGAGGGCTGGGGCGCCATCGACGTCACCAAGCTGGTCGTCGGCGGCGTCGACCTGACCAAGCAGCTCGTGGTCGATGATACGCTCGGCACCGTCAAGCTGCCGACGCCGGTCGCCCCCGGCGGCGAGGTCGACGTCGACGTCGAGTTCACGACCAAGATGCCCAAGGTGTTCGCGCGGACCGGCTACCACGACGACTTCTTCGAGGTCGCACAGTGGTTCCCGAAGATCGGCGTGTGGGACTGCGCCGCGGGGCCGCACGATCATCCGGCGACGTGCCGTTGGCGCGCGCACCAACATCACCTCAACTCGGAGTTCTTCGCCGACTACGGCGTCTACGACGTCGACGTCGAGGTGCCCAAGGCCTGGACCGTCGGCGCCACCGGCGTGCTGGTGTCCGAAAAAGAGCACGGCGCGCGCAAGACGCTCACCTATCACGCCGAAGACGTGCACGACTTCGTGTGGACGACCTCGCCGAAGTTCAAGGTCACCGAGGACAAGTTCACCGACGCCGGCGGCGAGGTCCGCATCGTCATGCTGTCGCAGCCGGGGCGGGACGCCAACGTGCCCCGCCACATAAAGGCGACGCGCGACGGCCTCGCCGAGCTCGAGCGCCGCTTCGGACCCTATCCCTATTCGCAGATCACCGTGGTCGACGTGCCCGAGGGCGCCGAGGGCGCGGGCGGCATGGAGTATCCGACGCTCTTCTTCACCGAAGACATGGCCGCGCCGCCCGGCGTGCACTTCCCCGAGTACGTCACGATGCACGAGCTGTCGCATCAATACTTCTACGGGCTCGTCGGCAGCGACGAGGTCGAGGAGGCATGGCTCGACGAAGGCTTCACCGAGACGATGAGCGACTGGGGCGTGACGCGCATGTTCGGGCGGCAGGGCGGCGGCTGGGATTACCTTGGTCACCACCTCTCGATCACCGAGCTCGAGCAGGTGAGCTACGAGACGAACCCCAGCGTCGACCCGCTGGAGACGCGCGCGTTCGACTACGAGTCGAACCGCGACTACGGATCCACCACCTACGCCAAGACGACGCTGGTCTTGCGCACGATGGAGGCCTACCTCGGCCACGAAAAGTTCGAGGCGGCGATGCGCCACTACTACGAGAAGGCGCGCTTCACCCATCCCCGCGGCGAGGACTTCGTGCGCCTCTTCGACGAGGGCGCGGGGCAGGATCTGACCTGGTTCTGGAAGCCGGCGCTGTGGGGCACCGACACGCTCGACTATCAGATCCTCGACATCGAAAAGCGGCGCAAGCCCGCGCCGGTGGGGCTCTTCGACGAGCACGGCAAGCGGGTGGAGAAGGAGGCGCCGAAGCGGCCCGACAAGAACGCGCCCTGGATCTCCGAGGTGGTGGTGCATCGCAAGGGCGAGATGGTGTTCCCCGTCGAGCTCAAGGTCGTGTTCGAGGACGGCACCGAGAAGCGCGAGACCTGGGACGGCGGCAAGGCGGGCGAGCCGCGCTGGAAGCGCTTCGTGTACCAGACGGCGAAGCCGGTGGCATGGGCCGAGATCGATCCCGACGGCAAGGTGCCGCTCGACGCCATGCGCTTCAACAACGGTCAGCGCATCGAGGCGGACGGCGCCCCGCGGCGGCAGATCGTCGGCTGGTTCGATAACCTCCTGTCGGTCCTCTTCTCATCGGTGGGTTTCTAATGAGCACGTTGATGGGCGGGGCGAACATCAGCGAGGCGTTTCGTCGGGTGTGGGCGCGCCCGTGGCTGCTGGCGGCGCTGGCGCTGACCAACATCGGCCTGGCGCTGCTGCTCAGCACCCCGCTGTCGGCGACGCTGTCGACGCTGCTCGACCATCGTCCGGCCGCCGCCGCCATGGCGGCGGGCGACGACGGGCTCTGGTTCGAGTTCCTCACCCAGCACGTCGACGTGGCGGTGATCGCGACGGTGGCGCTGATGTGGGGCGTGATCCTCTACGGCCTGTTCTCCTGGGTGCTCGATGGTGGCGTGCTGGCGGCGCTGGCGCTCGACGGCGACCGGCGCGCGCGGGGCGGCGGCGAGGTCCTGCGGGAGTCGGCGCGGCGCGCCGGGCGCATGGTCAAGATCGGCCTTCTGGGCCTGGTCTTGCGGGTGATCCCGCTCGGCCTTGGCGCGCTCGCCTACGCCGTCGCGCACCTGCTCATCAAGGGGCGCACGTTCCAGCCCGACCTGACGACGGCGATGCTGGCGCTGGTCGCGGCGGCGCTGGCGTGGACGGCGGTGTCGGTGGCCATCGACTACGCGCGCGGCCTGTCGCTCGACGATCCCAAGACGCGGTCCTGGCGCCTGGTGGCGCGCGGCGTGAAGCTGCTGTTCCAGCGCCGAACGGCGTCGCTGCAGCTCGTCGCCTTCTCGATGGCGGCCTGGCTCGCCGTCGGCGTCGTCTATTGGCTGCTCGCCGGACACCTGGGCGCCCTCTTGCTGCTGACGATCCTGCGCCTTGTGGCCGTCATTGCCCGCGTGGCGATCACGATGACCACGCTGACCGCCGCCGCGCGCGTCGCCCGGGCATAGGGGGGAGCGTGCGACGCGTTCCGTGACCGGGTCGGCGCCCCGCGTCGTCGGCCTCCCGCATCGTCTGATACACTCTTGCCGATGAACCGACTGCTCGTGGCGGCGCTGCTCGTGCTCGGCGGCTGCGGCCACGACAGCGGCGGACACGACGCCGGCGCCGACATGGCCTTCGTGGGCGCCTTCGCCGCGCACGACAAGGTCGACATCCTGTTCATGATCGACAGCTCGGGCACGGCACCGATACGGAACGAGCTGCGGGCCAGGTTTCCCCAGCTCGTCAAGGCGCTGGAAAACGCGGCCGCGACGCATCATCCGGCCTCGTATCATTTCGGCGTCGTCACGGCCGACCTCGGCGCCGGGCCCTACACGCTCAACCAGGGGCAGTGCCACCCCGACGGTGACGGGGGCGAGCTGCAGATCGCGCCCGCCGTGGGCGGCGGGGGCGTGCCCGCGACGTGCCAGGGCTTCAGCCTCTCGGGCGGCGTGCGCTTCATCGACTACGACCAGATCGACGGCACCACCAACATCGCAGGCGGGCTCGACGTGCCGACTGCGTTCAGTTGCATCTCGGCCGTGGGCGACGCCGGGTGCGGCTTCGAGCACCAGCTCGAATCGGTGTATCGCGCGCTGCACGATCCGCCCCCGGAGAACGCCGGCTTTCTGCGCGACGACGCCCTGCTCGTCGTCTTCTTCCTCACCGACGAGGACGACTGCTCGGGGCCGCCGGACGACGATCTCTTCGATCCGTCGCCGGACGGCGTCGCCAACTACGGCCCGCTACACTCGTTCCGCTGCACCTAGTTCGGCATCACTTGCGGCGACCCGCCAATGCCGCTGGCAGCGGCGACGCCGATGTCAGGGCGCGACGACTGCCGGCCGTTGACCCAGGCCGAGGGCGGCAAGCTCTTCGACGTGCAGCGATACATCGACTTCTTCGCGCGACCGGGCGGCGTGAAGGCCGACCCGTCCGACGTCATCCTGGCGTCGATCGCGGCGCCGCCCGCGCCGTTCGGCTGGACGATTACGTCGCCGTGCGTCGATCAGGTCAACACACCGCAATGCCCGATCCTGAACCACTCCTGCGTCGCTCCCGCCAATCCCCTGTTCTTCGGCGATCCGGCGGTGCGCCTGTCGGCCGTGGTCGACGCAGCGTATACGTCGCAGCGGTCCTCCTCGTGCGAGACCGACTACTCGCCGGCGGTCGACGGCCTGGCGCAAAAGATCATCGCGCGCCTCCGCTGACGTTCGAGCCCGGCAGATGCCGCGCGGCTACAGCCGGACGTCTTCGAAGTGCGTGAGGTCGCGGAAGGCGCGGTAGCGGCCTTCGATCTCGCCGTCGCTGAGCGAGCGCAGCCGGTCGAGCGAGAAGTCCTCGACGCAGAAGCTGGCCATGACGCTGCCGTAGAACATGGCGCGCCGCACCGCCTGCGGCCCCACGTCGCGCACCGCGCGCCAGGTAGCCCATGAAGCCGCCGGCGAACGTGTCGCCGGCGCCGGTCGGATCGACCACCTGCTCGAGCGGATAGGCGGGCGCGGCGAAGACGCCGTGCTCGTGGAACAGGAGCGCGCCCGACTCGCCGCGCTTGACGATGACCGTCTTGGGCCCCATCGCGCGAATCGCCCGCGCCGCCCGCGGCAGGTTGTGCTCCTTCGACAGGAGGCGCGCCTCCTCGTCGTTGATGACCAGCAGGTCGACCCGCTCGAGCACGCTGCGCCAGCGCCTGCGGCTTGCCCTCGATCCAGAAGTTCATCGTGTCCATCGCCACCAGGCGCGGCCGCTTGACCTGCTCGAGCACGTCGAGCTGCAGCGTCGGATGGATGTTGCCGAGGAAGACGAGCTCGGCGTCGCGCCAGGCCTCGGGCAGGCGCGGCTTGAAGTCGGCGAACACGTTGAGCTGCGTGTCGAGCGTCGTGCGGCTGCCGAGGTCGCTCGAGTAGCGCCCCTTCCAGCGGAAGGTCTTGCCGCGAGGCGCGCTCGAGCCCCGCCAGGTCGACGCCGCGCGCCGCCAGGAACGACAGATGCTGCTCCGGCAAGTCCTCGCCCACGACGGCGACCAGCTTGACGGGCGCGAAGTAGGACGCTGCGGTGGCGAAGAAGGACGCCGAGCCGCCGAGCACGTCGTCGTGGACGGTCCCGTTGGCCTCGACCGAGTCGAGCGCCACCGAGCCGACGACGACCAATCCGTTGCTCATGGTTGCACCGCTCGCTCGCTCATTTCTGCTCCCAATATTTGTTCATGATGATGCCGAGCCGTTCGCGCGCCGCCGGCGGGATCGCGTCGGGCGCCGTCATGACCGCGTTCGCCGCCGCCGAGCGTGCAGCCGCAGCTGCGCGCCTCGGGGATGCGCTCGACGCTGCCTTTGACGATCTGCTTGGCCAGCGACACGTTCTGCCGGATGATCGCCATCACCGCCTCGACGGTGACGTCCGCCTCCGTCTCGTGCCAGCAGTCGTAGTCGGTCGACAGCGCGATCGTCGAGTAGCAGATCTCGGCCTCGCGCGCGAGCTTCGCCTCGGGCAGGTTGGTCATGCCGATGACGCTCGGCGCCCCAGCTGCGGTAGACGTTCGACTCGGCGCGCGTCGAGAACAGCGGCCCGTCGATGACGACGTAGGTGCCGCCCTGGTGCACGCGCGCGCCCGCCGCGCTTGGCCGCGGCGTACACGTGCGCGGCCAGCGTCGCCGCAGACCGGATCGGCGAAGCCGACGTGGCCCGCCACGCCGTCGCCGAAGAAGGACGACTGACGCGCGCCTTGGTGCGATCGATGAACTGATCGACGATGACGATGTCGCCCGGGGCGGATCTCCTCTTTCATCGAGCCCACCGCCGACACCGACAGGATCCACTCGACGCCGAGCTTCTTCATGCCGCAGACGTTGGCGCGGAAGTTGATCTCGTGCGGCAGGATGCGGTGACCGCGGCCGTGGCGCGGCAGGAACACCACCTGGGCGTCGCCGAGGCGTCCGACCACATACTCGTCCGACGGCTCGCCGAACGGCGTCGACAGCTTGACGCGCTCGATCTGCGTCAGCCCCTTCGATCTCGTACAGGCCGGAGCCGCCAATCACGCCGATCGTCTTCATCGTCGTTCCGCTCGCTCCCGCAAAATCTCGCGCCTTCGATCGCTCACTCTAGCGCCGGTTTGCGTATCATATTTCCCCGCGGATGGACATCGAGACCCTGATCGCGCTCGGCAAGTACGGCGAGGCCGCCGCCGAGGCGCGCCGGCACGGCGATCTCGGCCGCGCGCAGCAGCTCTACGAGCGCATCTGGGACTGGCGAAACGCCGCCGACGTCGCGCGTGAGCGCGGCGACAAGGCCGAGCTGTTGCGCCTGCTGCTCGACGGGCGCGACTTCGCCGAAGCGGCCCGCCTGGGCGAGACGTTGCATCACGCCGCCGTCCCCGAGCAGGAGCGCGCCGCCGACGTCTACGAGCGCCGGCGCATGTGGTCGGAGGCGGCGGCGCTGCGCGAGCGGCTGGGCGAGCTCGAGCGGGCGCGCGAGCTGTACAAGAAGGCGCAGCAGCCGCTGGAAGCGGCGCGCCTCGACGAAGCGGCCGGCCGCGTGCGCCAGGCCGGCATCGCCTACGAGCGCTTCTTGACCGACGAGCCCGAAGCCCCCGACGCGGCCCGGGCGCACCTGGCGCTCGGGCGCATCCTCGCCGGCTTCGGCCGCCACGAGGAGGCGGTGCGCCACCTGCAGCGCGCCATCGCCAAGACCGAGCGCTTCGCGCCCGGGCCCCCGTCGGAGGGCGCGCCGCCTGCGCTGGCGCCGATCGATCCGCCGACCCTGGCGCGGGCGCGCCGCCTGCTCATCGTCGAGCTGGCGGCGCTCGGCTATCGCGAGGCCGCCCGCGCCGTCCTCGATCCGATGCGCGAGGCCGATCCGCGCCTGCCCCCGATCGACGCGCTCATCGCCGCCGAGCGCCGCGCCGCCGACGACGAGGCCAACGTGCGCCTGGGCGGCCGCTACCGCGTCGCCCGCCTGCTCGGCTCGGGGGGCATGGGCCGCGTCTACCTGGCGCGCGACGAGTTCAGCGGGCGCGACGTCGCGGTCAAGGTCGTCGCCGCGCCCGTCGACGTGCGCAGCGCCGAGGGGTATCGCCGCTTTCTGCGCGAAGCGGAGGTGGTGTCGTCGCTACACCACGCGAACATCGTCGCCGTGGTCGCCGCGCATGAAGAGCTCGGCCTGCTCGCCATGGAGTTCATGGCCGGCGGCACGCTCGCCGATCGCCTGGGCGCCCCACAATCCCCGTCGCTGGTACGGGCCTGGGCGCTCGAGGTGCTGGCCGGCCTCGAAGCCGCGCACGCCCATGGCGTCATCCACCGCGACCTCAAGCCGGCCAACATCTTCTTCGCCGGGTCGGGCGAGGCCAAGCTCGGCGACTTCGGCGTCGCCCACCTCGTCGACCTCGGCGCCACGCAGACGGCGGGCTTCATCGGCACGCTCGCGTACATGTCGCCCGAGCAGATCTCCGGCGCGCGCCTCAGCTTCGCCGCCGACATCTACTCGCTCGGCGTCACGCTCTTCCAGGCGCTGACCGGCCGCCTCCCCTTCCGCGGCCCCGACTTCGTCGGGCAACACCTGGGCGAGGCCGCCCCGCCGCCGTCGAGCATCCGCCCCGACCTGCACCCCTCGTGGGACCCGATCGTCCTCCGGGCGCTCGAGAAGTCGCCGTCCGAGCGCTTCGCCTCTCTCGAGGAGCTGCGCAACGCCCTGGTCGCGATCCCAGTCGAGCCGCTGCCGGCCGGAGCGCAACCATCCGCGACCGAGGCGCAGCCCGCGACCGCCCCGCCCACCGAGCGCTACGTGGTCACCGCCGAGCTCGGCGACGGCCTCGTGCAGGCGACCGACACCAAGCTCGGCCGCGAAGTGGTGATCGAGCTCTTGCCCTCCGACGCCCCGCACCTGCCCTGGCTGCGGGCGATCGCGCGACTCGGCGGCCCGCGCCTGCAGCGCGTCCTGCGCCTCGAGCCGGCCGGCGACGGCTCGGTGCGCGTAGTCTACGAGGCGCTCACCGGCCGGACGCCGCGCCCGCCGCGTTTGACGCCGCGCGAGTACCAGCTCCTCTTGCGCGCGCTGGCGCCGCTGCACGCCGCCGGCATCACGCACGGCTCGGTCGCACAATCGATCGTCTTCGAGGATCACGGACCGGCGCTCTTGACCGCAGGTCGCCGCCCGTCGGGAATCAGTGTCGAGGAGGAGGCGCGCGAGCTGCGCGACCTGGAGCGCATCTCGTAAATGCGGACCGAGCGTGAGGGCCGGGCCGCAAGCAGCGCGAGGCGCGACGACCGCGAATACCTCGACGGTATTTAAGGGAGGAGCAACGAAGCGGTGCGCCGCGGAGCGGCCCTCACGCGACGGGAGTTTTTGCGAGATGCACTCTAGTGGCCGAGCACGCCGGACAGGAAGATGGCGCCGCACGCCGTCGCCGGCACCAAAAAGACGATCGAGAGCACCATGCCCGCCACCGCCAGGCCGTGCCCGCTGTTGTCGAGCACCTGGGCCCGCTTCAGCCCCTTCGACGAGAAGTAGATGCCGAGCAGGCAGCAGACGAAGCCGAGCAGCGGCACGTAGCCGAGGATGCCGAAGATGAAGCCGGCGATCGCCTCGCCGTTCGACGGCAGCACCTGCACCGGCCCGGGCGGCATGCCGAGCGTCGCCGCGGCGGCGACGAGCTCGCGCACCTCCTCGACCTCGCGCGCATACAGCCAGCGCCCGAGCGTCGGGTGATACACGAGGTCGCCCGGCAAGAGCTGGCCCTTTTTCGCCAGCGACTTCAGCTCCTCATCGCTGCAGAAGGTGTCGCGTCCACCGCGGGTGACCACGAACTGTCCGGCCATTGTGCGAATCCTCCCGATTCTCTAAGGCTAAAGTGGGTCGCGCTCAATTTCAATGTACGCTTGCGCGCCCGGCATCTCCCCGGCGAATTTCGTCAGCAGTTACCGGCGCGTGGCCAGCACGATCACCACGTACAAGCCGCTGCCGCCGTCCTTGCGCCGGCCCGGCTCGATGCCCAGGCCGACGTGGGTGACGCTCGGATCGGCGAGCGCCTCCTTGATCGAATCCGACCACCTGCGACACGCCGGCGGCGACGGCGAACAGGCTGCGCACCGCGCTCCAGCGCCCGGGAGCGGCGGCCAGGCCGATCTCGATACGCTTGCCCGCCTGCGCCGCCGACAGGCCGCGCGTGCGCCTGCTCGCGCGCGCTCGCCTGCGCCAGCTGGTCGAGCAGCGCGTCACGCTCGAACGGCCGCAGCTTGCGGGCGCGCCGGAACTCGGCGAGGTCGAGGCGCAGCTCGTCGACCGTGTGGGCGTCGAATTTCTCGGGCGGCCGGGAGAAGAGCTGGGTGACCAGGATTTCGCGGGACGCCGGATCGAAGACGACGCCGACGCCGACGCGCTTGGCCTCCTGGTTGAGGATGTTGGCGCGATGGCCCGGCGAGTTCATCAGGCCGCGCTCGGCTTCGCCGGCGTTGAAGGCGCGCGCCACATTCTCCAGGATGAGCATGGCGTCGATGCCGGCCTTGCGCGTGCGATCGGCGGCGGTGCCGGTGGTCGGCGAGACGTGGCCGAAGAAGCCGTGCGCCTGCATGTCGGCCGAGTGGCCGCGGGCGACGGCCGCGAGCTTGGCGTCCCACGCCAGCGGCGGCAGCCCGGCGTGCGCGCGATCGGCGTTGAGCAGCCGCCACACCGACTGCTCGGCCGCCGCCGTCGTGGTGAAGCCCTGGTCCTTGGCGCCGGCGGGCGCCGCCGCCGCCGCCGTCATCGCCGCGGCCGCGCCGCACCAGATCGGGAAGTTGGCGACCACGGTGGCGCCGAAGCGATCCTCGCCGGTCACCTCGATCTGATAGCGCCCCCTTTGCGGCCCGCAGCGAAACGTGCCGCCGAAGCGCACCGAACCGCCGCCGATGAGGATGCGGCTCAGCACCTTGCCGTCCGGCGTGGTGACGAACGCCTCCGGCCGCGCGAAGCCGTCGTGCAGCCGCCCGCGCACCAGCACGTTGCCGCCGAGCGGCTGCCCGCGCCCGATCGGATCGAGCTCGACGAACGACTCCTGCAGCGCCACCAGCACGCGCGTCTCACCGTCGCGGGCGGGGGCCAGGCCGACGCCGACGCGCGTGTAGCGCCCTTCGGCCAGCACCGCGGGCAGGTCCGCGCCCAGCTCGTGCAAGAGCTCCCCGTCGCCGCCCGCGCCCATCATCGCCAGGATCAGATGCGGCGGCGGCTCGACGATCCCGTGCACCCACAGCGCGCCCTGCACCAGCTCGTTCGCCGGCGGCCCGCTGTCGGGCACGACGCGCACGATGTCGGTGGCCGCGGCGTCGAGGCGCGCGTCGGGCCGCGGCTCGCCGCGCCGCTCCTGTTTCGCCACGCGCGCGACCAGCTCGTCGATGCGCGCGGCCAGCGGCGTGCGCGACGACGACGGCGGCGGATCGTTGTAGCGCACCGCCTGCGCCCAGGCGACGGCGGGCAACAGCAGGACGAAGGCGGCGAGCTTCACGTTCGCAGCGGGCGCGCGCTGCGCTTCGGCGGGGCCAGGGCGAAGATCGAGGGTCCGCTGCGCTCGCCCTGTGGGGCCGCGACGACTCCTCTGCTCCGCGCCCGCCCCATCATTGAAGGTCTGTACCCGCCGCCTTGCAGTATCTGAGCACGCGCGAGCGATCGGTGCTGCCGACCGAGTGCAGCGCCGCCTTGGCGTCGCCCAGATCGCCCTGCTTACAGTAGGCGCGGGCGATGATGGAAAAGGCGCGGCTCGATTTCACCGCCGACAGCGTGTGCCGCGCCTGGCGGACCGCCTCCGCCGGCTGGCTGTCGATCACCGTTTCGGCGGCGTCGAGCTCGGCCGCCACCTCCGGCGGCAGCGCCTCCTTCTTCGACGGCGCCACCAGCTTGGCCGACTGCAGCACCACCTTGGGGGCGACCGTGGCGCCGGTCGCCGACGGCGGCGGCGCCACGACCTTGGGCGGCACGACGGCCGTCTCCACGTTCGGCGGCGCGACCGGCGTCTCCACCTTTGGCGGCAGCGTGGCCACGACCGGCGGCGCCTCCGCCGGCGGCTTGGCGGTCAGCTTCATGACGCCGACCGTGCCTCCGATCGCGGCCAGGATGGCGCCGGCGATGAACGCCGCCTTCTTGCCGTCCGATCCCTTCGCCGCCGTCGTCGGCGGGATCGCCGGTGTCAGCTCGCCGCGCGCGCCCGTCGTCGGCGTCGGCGCCACCGCCGCCTGCGTCGAGGCGAACGCCTCGGGCGCCGGATTGTGCGCGCGCGCCCGATCGAGCGTCTGCAGCGGCCGCCCGGTCAGCGCGTTGATGAACGCCGCCACGTCGGAGAAGCGCTGCGTTGGGATCCTTCGCCAGCGCCTGCTCGACGGCGTCCACGACGTTCTTCGGGCAGCTCCGGCGCCAGCTCGGCGAGCGGCGGCTGCTTGCTCGTAGACGACCTTGAACACCACCTCGGCGAGCGTCGTCGCCCAGAACGCCGGGCGGCCCGAGAGCATCTCGTAGACGATGGCGCCGAGCGCGAACACGTCGGTGCGCGCGTCGATCTCGGTGTTCTTGCCGAGCGCCTGCTCGGGCGCCATGTACTGCGGCGTGCCGAGCAGCACCGAGTCCTGCGTCTGCACCGTCTGCGAGCCGCGGATCTTCGAGATGCCGAAGTCGAGCACCTTGACCTGATCGACGAGCTCGCCGCCGATCTCGGTCGGCACCAGGAAGACGTTGTCCGGCTTGAGATCGCGGTGCACGACGTCGGCCTTGTGCGCCGCGTGCAGCGCCGAGCCGATCTGGCGCGCGATGGCGAGCGCCGCCGGCAGCGGGATCTTGCCGCGCACCAGGCGATGCGCCAGATCCTCGCCCTCGAGATACTCGAGCACGAGATAGGGCGTGCCCCGACGGCAGGACGTTGAAGTCGTGCACCGTGACGATGTTGGGATGCCCGATGCGCGAGGCGATCTCCGCCTCGCGCCGGAAGCGCGCGAACGACTCGCGATCGCTCGCCGCCAGGCCGTGCAGCACCTTGATCGCGACGCGCTTGCCCGGCAGCCGCAGATGCTTGGCGGTCCACACCGCGCCCATGCCGCCCTGGCCGAGCAGCTCGGTGATCTCGTAGGTCTCGCCGAGCACCGTGCCGGCGCCGATCTCAGAAGCTTCAGACATCGTCTCCCGTACTATACTCCGAGACCATGAGACGAACCCTCCCTTGTGTCATGCTGCTGTGGGCCGGGTGCAGCGCGGCGCTCGCGGCGCCGCCCGCCAAGGAGGCGCCGACGCCGGCCGACATCAGCGACGTGAAGGACAAGCTCACCGTCTGGACCGACGGCAAGAAGCACTACCTGGCGCTCCAGCTCACCACCGACTCCGACAAGCCGGTCTTCTGGTCCGCCGACGGCAAGGCCTTCTACACGCTGCGCATCTTCGGCGGCGGCTCCGAGGGCGACGACGCCCACTTGAAGAAGCTGGACCGCGTCTACTGGGAGCCGCGCGTCGACGCCCCCTACAAGGCCGGCTTCGACTACCAGAAGGACGACAAGGGCGCCGCCGAGATGGCGGTCCAGTGCAGCGATCGCAAGACCAAGCTCACGCAGCTCCCTGCGGCCGAAGCCAAGGCGCTCGTCGACGGCGCCAAGTTCTACAAGGCGCGCTGGAACCACTACGCCTACTCGCTCGCGCGCGACAACACCGGCCGCTACTACTACGTCGACAACGTGCGCGAGCCCGAGCACTCCAAGAACTTCCGCCTGTGGGCGGGGATGAAGGGCGCCATGAGGCTGCAGAAGATGACCAACGTGGTCAGCGACTCCGAGGGCGACATCTTCTCCACCCGCTCGGGCTCGCTCCGCCTCATCCTCGACAAGCACGAGACCACCTGGATGCAGCACGAGAAGAAGACCAAGCTGGTCTTCCTCGATCCCGCCGACAATCACATCATGATCTACACCGACCTCGGCGTTTATACCGGCGAGCCCTTGGGTACGCCCTGCGACGACTTGTAGAGGTCGGCCAGCCCGATCCCCTCCGCCTCGATTCGTAACAGCGCCTGGCGGCGCAGCTCGTGCTCGGCGGCGAGCGCCTCCGCCCCGTTCGCGGTCTCGAAGGCGACCGTCAGCTCGATCCCTTGCGGGGTCACGTTGGTCACGCGCACCGACGAGGAGCGCACGCGCGCGTCCTCGGCGGCGACGGCGCCGAGCAGCGCGGTGGCGCGATCGACGTCGCTGCCCAGCTTGATGATGAGCTTGACCTCCGAGCGCGCGGTCAAGACCCGGTAGGTGACGACGCGCGAGTTGGCGAGCTCGGCGTTGGGCACGGTGAGCACGTTGCCGTCGAGGAGCCCGATACGCGTCGAGCGCACGCCGATGATCTGCACCTCGCCCACCTCGTTCGTGGACAGGCGCACGCGGTCGCCGGGGCGGAACGGGCGATCGACGAGCAGCACGAAGCCGGCGATCATGTTGCCGAGCGTCGTCTGCGCAGCCAGGCCCACGGCCAGCGAGCCGACGCCGAGCGCCGCCACCAGCGAGGTGACGTCCTTGCCGAAGTGCTTGGCGACGACGATGACGAGGATGAAGAAGACGGCGAGCGAGGTCGCCTTCTCCGCCAGCGGCACGTATTCGCGCTCGAGCCGGGCGCGCTCCTGGCCGCCGATGTGCGTCACCGACGACGAGATGAGGATCGCCACGACGCGCGTCATCAGCCGCGCGCACGCCAGCGCGCCCAGAATGAAGGCCGCGCCCGCGAGCCACTCGGACAGCCGCGACGGCAGCGGCGCCATCTCGATGGCGAGATAGGCGCCGACGAAGATGACCAGCGCCACGAAGCTGCGCCGCAGGCGGACGATGGTGCGCTCGTTGCTCTCGCTGGTCGCCTCGGCGGTGCGGCGGTGCGCCCACCACGAGCTGAGCACGCCGGCCGCGAACGCCGCCGCCACGGTCACGCCGAGGATGAACAGCGCCAGCGAGATGCGTGTCGACGAACGGAGCTCGGAGGCGCCGACGGCCCAGCGCGCCGGATGGAGCAGGAAATCGAGGAGCTCGTCCATGGCGGACGGCGTAGGTCGGTGGAGCTGCGACTACTGCGGGGGATTGAAGGCCTGGTTGCGCACCTTCTTGATCTTCTTGCCGGGCGTCTCTTCGTTCTTCTCCGCCACCTCGGCCTTCGGCGCTTCGCCCTTCTTGGCCGGCGCCTCCACCTTCTTCACCGGCGCCTCGCCCTTCTTCTCCGTCGGCGCCGCGGCGGCGTTGGGCGCGTGGCCCTTGTCGTCGCCGAACACGAGCACGCCGAACTTGTCGAGCGCGTGGAAGTCACCGACCATCGGCGGCGACCAGCCGGTGCCCGACTGCGGGCGGCCGTTCGGCTGATCCATGCGGAAGAAGTTCACGCGCCACTCCGTCCCCACCTTGGGCGGCACGTTCTTCATCTCCTTCTCCTTGCCGCGCGCCGCCTCGAGCGGGATCGCCAGCTCGACGGTCCAGCGCTTGTCCTGGTCGTCGCGCTTGTTGAGCGTGCCGTCGACTGTGCACGCCGGTCTTGAGCCCCGCGTCCCAATCGTTCTGGTTCTGCCGATAGGTCGGCAGGTACGAGTCGAAGGTGGTGCCCTTGGCGTTGACCTGCAGCTCGACGTAGGTCTTGCCGTCGCCGTCGGCGTCGATGAACATCTCGTCCGCCTCCTGCGTCCACAGCTTGTCGTCGTGCTTGTCGAGCGTGGTCCAGATGTCGCTGGTCCTCGTTGATGAACGCGACGTAGAGGTTCTTGTCGTCCCACAGCAGCTTGGCCTGCGTCTTCTGCTCGGCCGGCTGCCCGTCCATCGTGCGCACGAAGTCGCCCGTCGACGGCGCCTCCTCCCACTCCTTCTCGTCGAGCTTGCCGTCGAGCTTGATGACGCCGTTCTTCACCTTCTTGGCGACGACGCGCTTCTTCTCCACCGGCCCCGCCGCCGACTGCACCGGCAGCTTGACGGCGAGGATGCGGTTCTCGCTGTCGTGCGTTGCCCTTCTCCGACCTTGAGGCGCAGCGGGCCCTTCCACGCGCCGACGTAGATGTCGACCTCGTTGCCCGGCCACGACTGCGGCACCGACACGCGATGGATGTCGCGGATGATCTCGCCCTTCTTCCACAGGCTCACCGGATACTTGCCGCCGATCGGCACGTGGTCGGCGTTGAGGTGGTTCTTCTTCGAATCGGGCGTCTCGAGGTGCACGAAGATCTTCCAGTCGTCACCGACCGGATTGAGCACCTTCCAGTAGTGCGTCAGCGTGAACGCCTTGCCCGGCGTGACCGTGTCGGTGTCGACGTCGACGCCGAGGTACTGGAGCTTGTCCTCGAGCTGCCCGTCGTTCGGGTGCTGGATCGTCGCCGGCGGCTGCGCGAGCACGTGCTCGTGCGCTGCCTTGATGTCCTCCTCGCTCGGCATGTCGTTCTGCTGCTCGACACAACCGACGAGAGAAACCGCCGCCACCACGTACGCCAGGGAACGGTACATCCGTTGGTCCTCCAGTATGGATTGCGCGTTCTTACCGCGACGGACGGGGAGAAGCAACCACCTCAGCAGCAGCCAACGCTCGCGGTCGCGCCCGTCACCGCCGCCGCCGGCTTGCAGTCGAAGGGGCCGTAGTGCACCGCGCGCTCCCCGGTGACGCGGAAGTGCGCGCGATAGCGCGTCTCGCCCACCATCGAGGCGGTGTTGCCGCACACCAGCATCGGCCGGCCGGTCTCAAAGACGTGGTGATCGTCGAGCACGAAGCGGTGCGGCGACTCGGCGATGCCGCCGTCGTAGCAGGCGACCTGACCGTAGTCCTCGCACAGATCCTCGAGGTCGAGCTTGAACGCGCGGATGGTCATGGAGTGGAAGTCGATCATCCCGGCGCGCTTTTCGATGTCGGGGCTGCCGAGCTCGATGCGGCGCTTGGACACCACCCGCGCGTCGAGGCAGCCGACCGAGCGCAACAGGCGCCGGAAGTCTTCGATGTAGAGCGCGCCGCCCAGGCACTCGCCGACGAGCACGCTGTCCCGCGCCAGCTCGGCGGGCACGCGCCGGCCGGCGAACACGTCGGAGAAGTAGAGCTCGCCGCCCGGCTTGAGGACGCGGAAGATCTCGGCGAACACGCGCCGCTTGTCGGGCGACAGATTGATGACGCAGTTGGAGACCACCAGGTCGACCGAGCCGGAGGCGATGCCGAGCGACTCCAGATCCTCGATGTAGCCCGGCAAGAGCTGCACGTTCGAGCTGGCGTAGCCGAACTTCTGCGCGTGCCACTGCCGGTGGCGCTCGGCGACGGCGAGCTGCTCGGCGGTCATGTCGACGCCGATGACCCGCCCGCGCGCACCGACGAGCTTGGAGAGCATGAAGGTGTCGCGCCCCGAGCCGCAGCCGAGATCGAGCACCGTCGCCCCTTCCAGGACATGCGGGATCGGCGAGCCGCAGCCGTAGAACTTCTCCTGCACCTCCTCGTGGATCTCCGCCGCCAGGGCGACGAGGTGCGCCGGCAGCGCCGCGGCGGTGCAGCAGGCGCTGGTCTGCAGATCCTTGTTCGTTTGCAGGATCCGTCCGTAGTAGGCCTTGACGCTCTCGAGCGTCGTTTGCGCATTCGACATGCGCGAGAGCCTACAACAAACGGGCTAGAAGCGGAGCACCGTGACGCCGCCGAGGTCGTGGCGATCGATCCGCGTGCTGCCCGACAGCGGCCCCGTCGTCAGCCCGTGATCGGCCACGTAATAGGTCGTGTCGACGGCGTAGAAGTAGATGACCACGGCGATGATGACGGTCAGCGTCACCGCGCCGCCGATGATGAGCCCGATCCACCAGTGGCTGCGCTTCTTGGCCGGCTTCGCCGCCACCGGCTGCCCCGCGGGCGCCTGCGAAGAGTACGGATCGTAGCCCGGCTGCGCCGCGGCCGTCGCGTTCTGGTCCGGCGGCGGCATGTCGCCCGGCTGCTCGACCTGCGCGTTCGGCTGCGGCGCGGTGCCGCCCGGCTGGGCGCTCGCCGCCGCCGAAGGCTCCGCGGCGATCTCCGCTTCCAAGGTCGACACCTTGCCCTCGACCTCGGCCTTGTTGGCCGCGTTGGGCTGCTGCTCGAGGTAGCGCTTGTAGTACTTGACGGCGACGCGCCGCTTGCCGAGCTTCTCGTTGGCGAGGCCGATGTTGTAGGAAAGGATCGGCGACGGCCGCAGCTGCTCGGCCGCCTTGAACTCGTGGATCGCGGTCACGTAGTCGCCCGCGTTGTACGCGTTGCGTCCGGTCTCGAAGTGCTGCTTGGCCTCCGCCATCGCCGCATCCCCGGTCGCGGCCGCCGGCGCCGGGGCAGGCGGCGGTGCTGCGGCGGGCGGCGGGGGCGTGGCGGCGGGCGGCGGCGTCGCCGGCGTCGCCGCACCCTGCGCCCACGCGCCGCGCGGCCACACGATCAGCGCCGTGAACGCGAGCAATGTCACCGACGCAACCAGGGACCTTCCGCGCATGGACGCCTCCTAAATCTACTAGTAAGGGTTCAACACGTCGTTCGACTTCTTCGGCGGACTCTCGTCGACGCGCTCGTACGGATCGACCTGCTTGTGCCTCTTCGGCTGCGCCTGCTTCGGCTGCGCCACCACCGGCGGCGCCTTGGACGGCGCATCGAGCGTGGCCGGCGGCGGCGTCGGCAGCTTCGCCGGCGGCCGCTTTCCCTTGGGCGTCGCCGCGGCGCGCTTGACCCGCTCCAGCCGCACCAGCAGCTTGTGCGTCTTGGCCGGATCGATCGTCTGCTGTTGATCGACGAAGCCGTCCTTCTGCAAGAGGACGACCTTGGTCTTGCCCTTCTCGATCTTGACCGCCTCGGGCGTGTCGCCGAGCGGCGCGCCGTCGACCAGGATCTTCGCGCCCGGAGGCAGCGAGTCGACGATGACCTCCTCGACCGCCGGCGGCGTCGGCGACTCCGGCTGCGTGGGCGGCGCCACCGACGGCGTCGCGGCCTGCGCCGGCGCCTGCGTTTGCGTCGGCGCCGCCGTTTCCGACTGCGCGTGCGAGCGCGTGCTCCACACCACCGCCCCCGCCGCCGCGGCCACCAGCACCACGACGACGGCGATGAACGGCCCCGCCGATCGCTTCCTCCCCGCTGGCGCCGCATCGTCCGCCGGCAGCGCCTGCGCCCCCGACGGCGGCCGCGGCATCGGCGTCGGCCGCGGCGTCGCCGGGCGCGCCGGCATCGGCGTCGACAGCGGCTTGCCGATCTGCGCCAGCGCCTGCGACGACGGGCGCGGCTGCAGCACCTCCGGGGCCAGCTGTGCCGCGATCGCCGCCAGCTCGGCGGCCAGATCCGCCATCGACTGATAGCGATCCTCGGCCTCCTTGGCCAGCGCGCGCAGGATCACCGCCTCGACCTCGACCGGGATGTCGCGCTCCGGCGCCGCCTGCCGGGGCGGCGTCGGCTGGGTCGTGATGTGCTTGGTCAAGATGCCCATGAAGCTCTCCGCTTCGAACGGCACCTTGCCGGTGAACAGCTCGTACATGATGACGCCGACCGAGTAGATGTCGGCGCGCAGATCGAGCGGCTTGCCCAGCGCCTGCTCCGGCGACATGTAGTGCGGCGTTCCGAAGATGGTCCCCGTGCGCGTCAGCGAGCGGTTGCCCTCGGCGCCCGAGACCTTGGCGATGCCGAAGTCGAGGATCTTCACCAGCGGGCGGCCGTACTTCTGCGCCAGGAAGATGTTCTCCGGCTTCATGTCGCGGTGGACGATGCTCTTGTCGTGCGCGGCGGCCAGCCCCGAGGCCACCTGCAGCATGATGTCGAGCGCCTCGCCGAAGCCGAGCGCGGGCTCCTGGCGCATCCGGTCGGCCAGCGCCAGCCCGTCGAGATACTCCATCGCCAGATACACCGCGCCCGACGGCAGCGTGGCGAAATCTTCGATCTCGATGATGTTCTCGTGGCCGATCGACGACGCCGACCACGCCTCCTGCCGGAAGCGCGCCACCGCCTCGGCGTTGGACACGATCTCGGGCCGCAGCAGCTTGAGCGCGAAGCGCTTGTTGATGTTGACGTGCTGCGCCTCGTAGACCTGCCCCATGCCGCCTTCGCCGATGAGGCGCACCACGCGATAGCGCTCGGCCAGGATCTGACCGACGAGGTCGGTCTTCATCGACTGCGGATCCTTGACCAGCGGCGTGCCGTCGCGCGAGCAGAAGGCACCGCCTTCGTCGTAGCGCGAGTTGCACGCCGGGCAGACCATCGCTACAGGCTTCGGATCAGCAGCCACGTCAGCTCCAAATTATGGCGTATCATCGGCATCTTGTAAACGCTTCTACGTGATACGGCGCACACTCGTGTAAAGTGCCGCGCCATGCCGCGAACCAAGACCGATGACGAGCTCGCCGCCTCCGAAATTCATTACGCACACGACCCCGAGCGCGCCGAGCTGATTGCGCGGGTCCGCCGCTTCAAGGCCTCGTGGTTCGAGCTCGGCGAGGCGCTGACCGAGATCAAGCGTTCGGAAGGTTACAAGAAATGGGGACATGCGGCGTTCGAGGATTACTGCAAGAAGGAGCTGCACCTCAAGCGCGAAACCGCGGACAAGCTGACGGGCTCGTTCGCGTTTCTGCGCACCCGCGCGCCCGAGGTGCTGCGCCGCGACGGCCGCGACGCGCCCATCCCGACCTACCAGGCGGTCGATTTTCTGCGCCGCGCCGAAGAGGAATCGGAGGCGCCCGAGGAGACGCTCAGCGAGCTGCGCCGCCACGTGCTCGAAGAGGGCACGCCCCTGCCGAAAATTTCTCGCATCTATCGCGAGGCGATCTTCCCCCTCGACTCCGAAGAGCAGACTGAAAAGCGCCTGGCGAGCCTGTCGAGCACCATCAATCGCTTGATGGAGCTGATGGCGCAGGCGCGCGCCAATCGGATCGTTCCCGAAGCGTTATGCGCCGAGGTGGAGGAGCCGCTGGCGCGGCTCGCCGCTCACCTCGGGCGCAAGGCCGCCGCCGCCTGACGGCTACTCGTTCTTCTTCTCCACGTCCTTCGCCGCCTCCGAGGCGCGCCGCTTGCCCGCCTCGATCAGCTCCTTCACCTTCTGGCCGCCTTTGTGGCCGATCTCTTCGTAGAACTCGTGGCCACGCTGATCGCGCACCGTCTCGCCGCCCTTGCGGCCGATCTCTTCGTAGAACGCGTGGCCGCGCTCGTCGCGGACCTTCTGGCCGCCCTTGCGACCGGCCTCGCGCACCGTCATCCCGCCACCACTCTTCTTCTCCTCGGCCATCGTTCGCTCCTTCTTTTGGGTTACTCCGCCTGTTGCTCGTACGCGGAGCCGTGTCTCCATCGGTAGAACGGGTTCGTTGCATGCTCGACAATCAAGGGCGCCATGTCGCGCCCGGTCGCTTCGTAGATGGCGCGAAACGACGGCGTGCCGTTGACCTCGACGACCTGGGCGCCGCGCTCGCCGACGAGCAGATCGACGCCCGCGTAGTCGAGCCCGACCGCCCGCGTGGCGGCCAGCGCCAACAGGGCGGTGGCGCCGTCGAGCGTAACGGGGCGCGCGCGCCCGCCCTGATGCGCGTTGCCCCGGAAGTCTCCGGCGCGCGGCTGCCGCGCCGTCGCCGCCTCCACGCGGTCGCCGACGACGAAGGCGCGCACGTCGAGCCGCGCGCCCGCGACGAAGCGCTGCAGATACAAGGCGCCGCGCGCCTCCAGGAGCTCGTCGAGGCGCGCCGCGTCCGCGGCGCCGACGCGCTCGACGCCGAGCCCGAGCGAGCCGTAGACCGGCTTCACCACCACCGTCTCGCCGAGCGCGGCCAGCGCCTCGTGCGCCTGCGCCCGCGTTTGCACCACGCGGGCCGCCGGGGTCGCCAGGCCGGCGCGCGCCAGCTCCCAGCTGGTGCGGAACTTGTCGATGGCGACGAGCAGCGCGCCGACGTCGTTGACCAGGCGCACCCCGGATCGCGCCAGCGCCTGGTAGAGCTCGACCTGCACGTCGGCGTCACCTTCGTCGCCGAGCGCGCGCGGCGTGAGGAACAGGTTCCACGCCGCGGCCTCGCGACCACGCACCGTCACCCGCGTCCGCTCGCCATCGATCTCGGCGGCGAACTCGGTCGGCGACAAAATGTCGACGCGATGCGCGCGCGCTGCCGCTTCGGCAATCCGGCGTGCGTGCCAGTCGTCGTGCGCGTACGCCGATATGACGCCAATCCTTAGCACCTCGCTCGCTCTCCTGCCTTCCTCTTGGTTCGCCTTCGGCCGCGCCTTTCCGTGGCAACGGCAACTCCGGGGCCATCCGGTGCGACGGGCACCGACACGACCTGAACGAAGCATTCGATGTGCCATCGCCCGACGAGGGGCTCGGCCTTGCGCCGGGCTCGGGCATGGGCGACAGTCGCAGGATGCAGCGCCTCGTCTTGCCGGCCCTGGTCGCGGCGACCCTCGTCGCCGCCGCCTGCGCCGCGCCATGCGGTAAGAGCGACGTCTGCGCCGTCACCGGCCACGACAGCGACACCGAGGTCTGCGACGGTGACCACTGGCGCACCTGCGGCACCGACGACGGCAATCACGGGCTGCGCATCGCGTGCGTCTCGTCGCCGACGACGGCGGTGTGCGGCCCCGGCGGCTGGACCTTCGAGGACAGCGGCACTCCCTAGCATTTCGAGGACAGCGGCACGCCCTAGAATATCGGGCATGGAGACGACGGGGATGGCGGGTGCGAGGCTCGACGTCAGACAACCGGCAGTGTCGGGGCGCTTCTACCCGGCGGGCGCCGACGAGCTCGGGGCCGAGGTCAGAAAGCTCCTCGGCGCGCCCGGTGCCGGTAAGCACCACGTGGCCGTCGTCGCGCCGCACGCCGGCTACGTCTACTCGGGGCCGATCGCCGGCAAGGTCTTCGCCGACACCGCGGTGCCCCGGCGCGTGATCGTGCTGGCGCCCAACCACACCGGGCGCGGCGCGCGTGCCGCGGTGTGGCCGCGCGGCGCCTTCGCGCTGCCGGGTGACGAGGTCCCCGTCGACGAGGAGCTGGCGGCGCGCCTGCTCGAGGCGGGCGCCGGCTTCGTCGCCGATCGCGAGGCGCACCGCTTCGAGCACGCGCTCGAGGTCGAGCTGCCCTTTGTGCGCGCGCGCAATCCGGAGGCGATCGTGACGCCGGTGATCCTGGGCGGGCTCGATGGGCCCGAGTGCCTCGCGCTCGGGCGCACGCTGGCCGAGATCGTCGCCGCCCTCGGCGAGGAGGTGCTGGTAGTCGCCTCCAGCGACATGAGCCACTACCTTCCAGACGACGTCACGCGACAGATCGATGAGCGCGCCATCGAGCCGATGCTCGCGTGCGACGCGGCCCGCCTCTTCGACGTCGTCGAGCGGCAGGACATCAGCATGTGCGGCGTGCTCCCGGTGACGGCGACGCTCAGCTACGCCCGCGCCCGCGGCGCCACCGCCGGCACGCTCATCGCCTACGGCACCTCCGCTGACGCCTTCGGCGACACCGATCGCGTCGTCGGCTACGCAGGAATCGCGGTCGACTGACATATCATCGATCATGAGCTCGCGCCGCACGCTCGTCTTCGCCGTCGCCATCGCCTGGCTGCTCGAGCACGTGGTGCCGTTCGGCCGGCTGGTGCTCTATCCGTTCACCCTTCTGGCGACGTGGGTGCACGAGACCGGCCACGGCCTCGCCGCGCTCGCCACCGGCGGGCAGTTTTTGCGCCTGCTCATCTTCGCCGACGCCTCGGGGCTGGCCGAGACACGCGTCGCGTCACCGACGGCGACGGCGATCATGTGCCTGGGCGGCCTGTGGGCGCCGCCGCTGGTGGGCGCGGTCCTGCTCGCCGTCGCCCGCGGTCCCCGGCGCGCGCGCGCGGCGCTGGCGGTGCTGGCGGCGCTGCTGCTCCTGACGCTCGCGCTGTGGGTGCGCTCGCCGGCCGGCTTCATCGCGGTGCCCGCGTGCGCGGCGCTGCTCGGCTGGGCGGCCTGGCGCTGGCAACCGGCGCGCCGCCTGCTGCTGGCGCAGTTCCTCGCCATCACGCTGGCGCTCGACACCGTCGGGCGCCTGGTCGGCTACGCCCTGTCGTCGAGCGCCACCGTCGGCGGGCACGAGCGCAAGTCGGACGTGGCGGCGATCGCCGACGCCGTCGGCGGCCACTACCTCGCCTGGGGGGTGCTCGTGATTACGGTTGCGCTGGCGCTGCTTGCTGTGGGTCTGTGGGCGGCGTGGCGTCCGTCAAGAAACCGCCCGCCGTCGCATCGTGCACCCGCGTCTCGACGCCGATGAGGCGCCCGCCCTCGATGGTGTAGACGTTGTAGCGCGCGCGGCGATCGGCGCGCGCGTCGTCATAGGTGCCGCTGCCGACGCCGATGACCGGGATCGGCCCGCGCGGCCCGGGCAGCGTCACGCGCAGATCGCGGTGCTCGTGGCCGTGCAGCACCAGCTCGCAGCCGCGCTGCGCCAGCACCTTCTGCAGCGACCGCCGATCGCGCAGCCCGCGCAGCACCGCGTGGCGGTTGCGGTAGGGCGGATGGTGCAGGAGCAGCACGCGGAACTTGCCCTCCAGCGCCGCCAGCGCCCGGTCGACGGCGTCGATCTGCTCGGCGCCGAGCCAACCGTCGGCGAGCGGCGGCGGCGACGGCAGCGCCGTCGACAAGCCGACCACGGCGACCTCCCCGCGCACGCGCACCAGCGGAAACTCGACGCTCGCCTTGCCGTCGGCGGTGGCGTACGGCTGCAGGAGCCGGCGAAACAGCTTCTGCTGCAGCGCGCCCAGCGTGTAGACGTCGTGGTTTCCCGGGATCACCGTCACGTGCTCCGGTCCCAGCGCCAGCCCGTCGAGGATCTGGCGCGCCAGCTCGAACTCGGGACGCAGCGACAGGTTGGTCAGGTCGCCGGTGACGACGACGTGGTCGACCGGACGGGAGTTCAGATCGTCGACGATGGCGCGGAACAGCGCCACCGGATGTTTCTCCCGCCGGTTGAGCCGCAGGTTGAGATAGCCGGCGACGCGCTTGTTCAAGAACTGCCACGGCCGCGCACCGTCGAGCGAGAGCGCGTGAACGTCGGAGAAGTGCGCCAGCTTCATCGGCCGTGCCCAATAGGCTTGCAGCCCCACGGGCCGCCAGCACGCGCCGATCTCCTTCGCTCGCTGCGCTCGCTCACAGCCCAAACTATAGGCTGGTCAGCCTTTGCGCGCCATGAAGGTGTGGATGCCGCACTCGGCCTTCTGCCCGCCCCAGCGGCCGGCGCGCTCGTCGGCGTCGGCGCCCACCGGCCGGGTGCAGGGCCAGCAGCCGATCGACTTGTAGCCCTGGTCGAAAAGCGGGTTGTACGGGACCTCGTGCTTCGTCAGATAGTCCCAGGTGTCCTTGCGCGTCCAGTGCAAAAGCGGATTGATCTTGTACAGCGGACCTTCCGGCCGCTCGTAGTGCTCCACGACGTCGATGTCGGCGCGCGTCTTCGATTGATCGCGACGCAGCCCCGCGACCCACGCGTCGAGCCCGCGGAGCGCCCGCTCGGTCGGCTCCACCTTGCGCAGCGCGCAGCACAGATCGGTGTCGCGCTGCCACAGGTTCAGGCCGTGCCGCCGGTTCTGCTCGTCGATCGATACTTCGCCGCGCAGGACCTCGATCTGCACGCCGTACTTGCGCGCGAACCTGCCGCGCAGCTCGATCGACTCCGCGAACAGGAAATCGGTATCGACGGTGAACACCTTGACCTCGGGCTTCACCGCGACCGCCATGGCCACCAGGGCGCAACCTTCGGGGCCGAACGCGGTGGAGATGGCGATGCGCGGAAACGCGGCGAACGCCCATTCGAGCACCGCCTGCGGCGACTTGCCGTCGAGCGCGCGCCGTGCCGCCTCCAGATCGAGAGCGCTCCCCGGCTGCGCCGCCGCGGCCGGGCTCACGCGACCCGCGCCTCTTTGGCGGCGTGGACGTAGCCGAGCTCGCGCAGCTTGGCGATGACCTTCTCGATGCTGTCGGCGACGGTCTCCTGCGACGAGTCGACGATCACCTCGGGCAGAAGCGGCGGCTCGTACGGATCGGAGACGCCGGTGAAGTTCTCGATCTCGCCCGCGAGCGCCTTTCGGTACAGCCCCTTGACGTCGCGCGCGGCGAGCACCTCGATCGGGCAGTGCACGTAGACCTCGACGAAGCCGGCGCCGTCGGCCGTCATCATCGCGCGCACCTCGTCGCGCACGGCGCGATAGGGCGAGATGGCCGCGGTGACCGCAGCGACGCCGTTGCGCGCCAGCAGATTGGCGACGAAGCCGATGCGCCGGACGTTGATGTCGCGATCCTCCTTGGTGAAGCCGAGCCCCTTGGAGAGGTTCGTGCGCACCAGATCGCCGTCGAGGACCTCGACACGATGGCCGAGCGCCCGCAAGCGATCGGCGACCGGCTGCGAGAGCGTGGACTTGCCCGCGCCGGAAAGCCCCGTGAACCAGAGCGCGAACCCCTTGGCCATGGACGTATTCTACGCATTTCCGACCGATTTTGCGTAGAATCAAAATAATACTTTAGTTACAATATATTATGCGCAGTTCCATCAGAGGTCGGAGGGGCCGTCGGCGCGTGCGGTCTTGGGATGCGGAACGATCGCGCTGGTCATGGCGTGCAGCGTCGCCACCGGGCGCCGGGCGAGCGGCCACAGGAGCAGGAGCGGCTCGGGGTTGATGTAGAGCTCGGGCCCGTCGGGCGACGGGCGCACGCTGATGGCGAAGTGCAGGTGCGGCCCCGAGTGCTCCACCCCGGTGTCACCGACGGTGCCGATGGCCTCGCCGGCCTTGACCGGAATGCCCGGGCGCAGGTCCTCGCGGATCGCGTCCAGGTGGATGTACGAGGTGGTCACCGTGCCGCCCTTGTGGATGATCATGATGAAGCGACCCTCGTTGCCGCGACGGCCGCCGACCTCGGGATCGCGCTCGACCCGCTCGACGACGCCGTCGTGCGCGGCCATGACCAGCATGCCCTTCTCGGTGCCGATGTCGACGCCGCAGTGGCCGCCTTCGCACTCCTCGGGGCGCATGCCTTCGCGCGCGGCGCCGAAGCGGCGCGTGTCGCGGATCGGCAGGTAGCGCTTGGGGCCGGGCAGCGGGTGGTACCAGACGTCGTTTTCGGCCGACACGCCCGGCGCCGGGGCGAGCATCGCCATCGCGTCGGCCGCCGTCGGCAGCGGCTGCGGCCTGGGCCGGGGCATGGGGGCGATCGACGCCGACGCCAGCGGCGCCGAGCCGATGAGCTTGCCGCCGAACAGCACCACCGCCAGGCCGCACGCGCCGACCAGGGCGGCGCCGCGCCACGACATGCGTGCCCACACCGACGGCAGCATCGGCAGCGGCGAGCTATCCTCGTCGCCGCCGACCTCCGCGATCGGCAGCTCGGGCGGCGGCAGCGAAGCCTTCTCCTTGCAGGCGTTGGAGCAGTAGGCACGCACCTTGCCGTCGATGACGAGCGTGGCGCGCGCGCGCAGCGGATCATACTCTGAAGAGCAGACCGGGCAGGTCGCCGGGACAATCCGCATGCTCGGTCATCGTACAGGCTCATTCATCAGGTAGTCAATGGATCCGCGCTTACCACGCGCGCATTGCTTGAATGGCGAGGTGCGTTATATTGCGCCGCATGTCGCCTTCGTCGTTGGCGCCGTCTTCGACGGCCGCAAAGCAGTTTCTCGTCGAGCTCAAGCGCACCCATCGCTGCGGCGAGCTGCGCGCCGCCGACATCGGCGACGCGGTGTCGTCCTCTTCGGCTGGGTGGCCACGCGCCGCGACCACGGCGGCTGCGTCTTCATCGATCTGCGCGACCGCGCCGGGCATCACGCAGGTCGTCTTCGGGCCGCGACGTCGACGCCGGAGGCGCACGCGCTCGCCAGCGAGCTGCGCTCGGAGTTCTGCATCGGCGTCGCCGGCGCGGGTCATCGCGCGCGGCGACAACGCAACCCCAAGCTGCCGACCGGCGAGATCGAGGTGGAGGCGACGCGGCTGCACATCTTCTCCCGCGCCGAGACGCCGCCCTTCGAGATCAGCGACGACATCGACGCCGGCGAGGAAGTCCGCCTCAAGTACCGCTACCTCGATCTGCGGCGCGCCCGCGCTGCAGAACAACTTCATCGTCCGCGCACAGCTGACGCAGGCGACGCGCGAGCTACTTCGACGACAACGGCTTCCTCGAGCTCGAGACGCCGTTCATGGTCAAGTACACGCCCGGCGGCGCGCGCAACTTCCTCGTGCCGTCGCGGCTCAACCCCGGCAAGTTCTACGCGCTGGCCGAGTCGCCGCAGCTCTTCAAGCAGCTCTTCATGGTCGCGGGCTTCGACCGCTACTTCCAGATCGTGCGCTGCTTCCGCGACGAGGACCTGCGCCTCGACCGCCAGCCCGAGTTCACCCAGATCGACGTCGAGATGTCCTTCGTCGCCGAGGACGACGTCTTCCGCGTCATCGAAGGGCTGATGGCCGCGCATCTGGAAGGAGGTGCTCGGCGTCGAGCCTCCCGCACGCCGTTTCCCGCGCCTGCACCTACGACGAGTCGATGGCGCAGCTACGGCAACGACAAGCCCGACCTGCGCTTCGGCCTGCCGCTGACCGACCTGACCGAGGTCGCTGCGCAGGCACGACGGCGGCGGCGTGCCGCTGTTCGCACGGCGGCGCTCGAGCAGCCGAGGGGCATCGTCAAGGCGCTGGCGCCTGCCCGCCGAGCACGCGGGCACGCTGTCGCGCACCGAGGTCGACAAGCTCGAGGAGTTCGTCAAGGGCATGGGCGCCGCGGGCCTGGCGCGCGCCAAGGTCGGCGAGGGCGGCGAGTGGACGCAGTCGCCCGCTGGCCAAGACGATCACGCCCGAGCGCGCGCCGGCGATCAACGCGGCCGTCGGCGCGCAGACGGGCGACTTCCTCTTCTTCCAGTTCGGCGCGGCCAAGCTGGTCAACGCCGTGCTCGGCGAGCTGCGCCTGCACCTGGGCAAGAAGCTCGGGCTCATCCCGGAAGGACAGGCGCGCAGTGGAACTTCCTGCTGGGTCATGAACTTCCCGCTCTTCGAGTACGACGAGGACGGCAAGGCCTGGGTCGCCGCGCACCACCCGTTCACCGCGCCCGCGCGCCGAGGACGTGCGCGCTGCTCGACAGCGATCCGGGCAAGGTGCGCGGCCGCGCGCTACGACCTCGTGCTCAACGGCTTCGAGATCGGCGGCGGCTCGCATCCGCATCCACCAGCGCGACGTGCAGGCCAAGGTGTTCCGCGCGCTCGGGCCTCAGCGAGGAGGACGTCCGGGCCAAGTTCGGCTTCCTGCTCGACGCGTTCAAGTACGGCGCGCCGCCGCACGGCGGCATCGCCGTTCGGCGTGGACCGCCTGGCGATGCTCCTGTGCGGCGCCGAGTCGCTGCGCGACGTCATCGCGTTCCCCAAGACGCAGAAGGGCACCGACCTCATGACCGACGCGCCCACGCCGGTCTCCGACGCGCAGCTCGAGGAGCTGCACGTGCGGCTGGCGCCCACGGTCAAGCCGGCGAGCCAAAGCGGCGAGTAGCCGTGACCACGGCGCAAACGGAGCGCGCGGCGACGCTGCGCAAGCTCGCGTCGGAGACGTTCGACCTTCTGGTCATCGGCGGCGGCGTCACCGGCGCCGGCATCGCGCGCGACGCGGCGCTGCGCGGGCTCAAGGTGGCGCTGGTCGAGAAGACCGACTTCGCCGCCGGCACCTCGTCCAAGTCGTCGAAGCTGGTGCACGGCGGCCTTCGCTACCTCGAGCACGCGCAGTTCCGCCTCGTGTTCGAGGGCACCAACGAGCGCGCGCTGCTCATGCAGCGTCGCGCCGCACCTGGTGCGGCCGCTCGAGTTCCTGCTGCCGGTGTACAAGCACGACAAGCCGGGGCTGTTCGTGCTCGACGTCGGCCTGTGGATCTACGACGGGCTGTCGAAGTTCTCGTCGCCCAAGCTGCACCGCACCGTGCGCGCGCCGCGGCTGGGCAAGCTCGAGCCGGGGCTCAAGCGCGAAGGGCTCGACGGCGGCCTGCTCTACTACGACTGCGCCACCGACGACGCGCGGCTGACGCTGGAGAACATCATCGACGCGCGCGCGCTCGGCGCCACCATCGCCAACTACACACGCGCCGTGAAGCTCTTGCGCGAGGGCGATCGCGTCGTCGGCGCCGAGGTGCAGCCGGTCGACTTCGGCGGCGCCGGGGCCAAAGACGGCGGCGCGACCCTGGCGGTACGCGCCAAGGTGACCATCAACGCCACCGGCCCCTGGACCGACGACGTGCGCCGGCTCGCCGGCGAAAACAGCATCCTGCACGCGTCCAAGGGCGTGCACCTGGTCGTCGACGCCAAGCGGCTCAGCCCGCGCCACGCGGTGGTGATGAAGCAGAAGAAGCGCATCGTCTTCTGCATCCCGTGGGGGCAGGACCGCACGGTCATCGGCACCACCGACACGTTCTGGGACGCCCCGCCCGAGGACGTGCACACCGACGCCGAGGACGTGGCCTACCTGCTCGACCTGGCGAACCACTACTTTCCCGAGGCCCGGCTCACGCCCGCGGACGTGCTGGCCACCTGGGCGGGCGTGCGGCCGCTCATCAAGCCGGACAGCGACGTGGCGACGGCGTCGGACGTCTCGCGCGAGCACCACATCCTCGAGCGACCGGGGCTGGTCACCATCGCCGGCGGCAAGCTCACCACCTATCGGCGCATGGCGGCGGAGGTCGTCGAGCACGCCGGCAAGCAGCTCGGGACCTTGCGGCCGTGCGGCACCGAGGAGCGGCCGCTGCCGGGCGCGGCGGAGCCGATCTTCTCCGCGGGCTACGCCGGCGTCACGCGGCTCCAGGATCAGCTGGCCGCCGATGGCATCGTCGACGCGGCGGTGGCCAAGCATCTCGCCAACAGCTATGGCGCGCGCGCGCCCTCGGTGGTGGCGCGGGTCGCGGCGGAGCCGGCGCTCGGCGAGCGGCTCGACCCCGAGCTGGCCCACGTGATGGCGCAGGTGGACGTGGCGGTCGACGAGGAGCAGGCGCTGACCGTAGAGGACGTGCTCGGGCGGCGCCTGCAGCTGCTGTTGCGCGCGCGCGATCAAGGGCTCGGCTGCACCGAGCGCGTGGCCGGGCGGATGGCGACGCGGCTCGGCTGGGACGAGGCGCGCACGCGGCGCGAGATCGAGCACTACCGCGGTGTCGTCGCCGGCACGCGGCGCTTTCGCGGCTAGTACCTCGCCACAGTGATTTCGACCGGTCTGCGCCGGTCCTCGACGCCCATGGCTTCGTTGCTCCTCCTCGAATACAGACAGTATTCCCTCATCGTCGCGCCTCGCCCTGGGCGCCGAATCCTCGGCGGATACCAATCAAAATCACTGTGGCGAGGTACCAGGCCGCCGCGACCGAGCCGATTGATTCCGTTGCACATCTCCGCCCCGCTACAGGCGGATGTATTTCGCCGCAGGGTTGGAGGGAAATGCTGTCGCTGGCGCGCGCCGCGGTGGTATCGTGCCATTCGAAACTACCGGGTGCATTTTGGTTTACGATTCGACCCTCGCGCGCGTGCTCGTTGTCGGCGTTCTGCTGGCCGCCGCCGGCTGTGGCGACGACGGCGATCGCACCGACCTTGGACTGGTCGACCTGTCGGCGACAGCCGACGACCTCGCGCAACCGCTCGACCTCGCGCAGCCGCCCGACCTCGCCGTATCGCTGAAAAACTATGATCTGGCGTGGAGCGCCTGCGCCGGCACGAAGCTGGCGGGAACCTGCGCCGAGCAGTTCTTCGAGCCCTTCGTCGCCTGCTTCCAGCCGGCCGGCCACTGTGGCGGCTACCTGCACAACACCGGGGACGAAGCCTGTTGGGAGAACGGAGCCACGTACCACGGCCCAGCCGTATCGGCACCGCCGCAGGCACACCTGTACGGGATGGGCGGAACGCCCTGCCTGACGTGGATCACCTACTTCGCAGACTCGGGGCAAAAGATCGAGCAACTCTGCTCCCTGAATGAACCATGCACGTCGGAGCCGACCGACGCCGGCTCCGTGCCGAACAGCGGCGTGCGCTACGACCGGCAGACCGGGATCTTCACCTGCCGCGACGGAACACAAGTCGATATCGGGCCGAACTTCGGTGACTGCCCCGTCCTCAACAGTCTTCTGAACCCGACCTCGATCTGCGATTACGTGCTGCCCGCGAGCACCTGCTTCTAGACGCGCGAGCACGAGCGAGCAGGATTTCCGGCCACGGCTCGCAGCGTCTCTGCCGTGCCAAGGGCTTCCCCAACCGCCACACATGCTTACCTCTCACCGGCAGGGGCGTCTCGAAACCGGAGAGGAGACCATGATGCGCGAGACCGGAGTGGTTGACGCGGCGGTTCAGGGGCTCGCATCGCACCTGCGCGGCGAGCTGATCCGACCGGGCGACGCCGGCTACGACGCGGCTCGCAAGGTCTACAACGGCATGATCGACAAGCGCCCGGCGCTGATCGCGCGCTGCGTCGGACGTGGCCGACGTGATCGCGCGGCGTCAACTTCGCCCGCGAGCAGAAGCTGCTCGCTCGCGGTGCGCGGCGGCGGGCACAACGGCCCGGGCCTCGGCATCTGCGACGACGGGCTGGTGATCGACCTGTCGCGGCATGAAGGGCATCCGGGTCGATCCGGCGGCGCGCACCGTGCGGGTCGAGGGCGGCGTGCCTCTGGGGCGACGTGGACCACGCCACCCACCCTTCGGCCTGGCGATGCCGAGCGGCTTCGTCTCGACCACCGGCGTGGGCGGCCTGACGCTGGGCGGCGGCATCGGCTACCTGCGCGCACCTACGGCCTGACCATCGACAACCTGCTCGGCGGTGGACATGGTGCTGGCCGACGGCCGGCTTCGTCACGGCCAGCGCCGACGAGAACGCGGATCTCTTCTGGGCGGTGCGCGGCGGCGGCGGCAACTTCGGCGTCGTCACCTCGTTCCTGTTCCGGCTGCACCCGGTCAGCACCGTCTACGGCGGGCCGATCTTCTGGCCGATGGAGAAGGCCGCCGAGGTGCTGCCGCTTCTGGCGCGACTTCATCCTGAAGGCGCCCGAGGACATCAACGGCTGGTTCGCGCTTCGTCACCGTGCCGCCGGTGCCGCTGTTCCCGAGCCGAGCACCACATGAAGAAGATGTGCGCCATCGTCTGGTGCTACACGGCGACCGCTGCGACAGGCCGAGGAGGCCTTCAAGCCGATCCGCGCCGTTCTCGCCGCCGCTCGATGGACTTCGCGGGCCCGATCCCGTTCCCCGGCGCTGCAGAGCCTGTTCGACGGGCTCTACCCGCGCGGGCCTGCAGTGGTACTGGAAGGCCGACTTCTTCCAGCGAGCTCAGCGACGAGGCGATCGACCTGCACGTGAAGTACGGCGAGCGGCTGCCGAGCCATGCACTCGACCATGCACCTCTATCCGATCAACGGCGCCGCGCAGCGGGTGGGGAAGGGCGACACGGCCTTCAGCTTCCGCGACGCCAACTTCGCGGAGGTGATCGTCGGCGTCGACCCCGACCCGGCGAACAACGAGCGCATGATCCAGTGGGCCAGGGACTACTGGCTGGCGCTGCACCCCTACTCGGCGGGCGGCGGCTACGTCAACATGATGATGGACGAGGGCGAGGACAAGCGTGAAGGCGGCCTACCGCGACAACTACGCGCGGCTGGCGCAGATCAAGGCGCAAGTACGATCCGGCCAACCTGTTCCACGTCAACCAGAACATCAAGCCGGCACCGTAGGCGCGCGCCGCCATTCCGTCCTACGACCGTCACGCACGACCGTAGCCCCGGTGCTATGCTGCGCCTCCCATGACGCCCGTGGCCACGCGCACCCATGAGCTCGTCGACGAGCTGGAGCGCATGATGCCGGGGCGGGTGTCGACGACGCCGCCCGACCGGGTCGCCTACGCCCGCGACTTGTGGCCGCGCGGGCTCATCACGCTCTCGGGCGGCTCGCCGGCCCCGCATCCGCCCGACGCCGTCGCCTGGCCCGACCTCCACCGAGGAGGTGGCGGCGATCGTGCGCGCGGCGGTGCGCACCGGCACGCCGCTGGTGCCGTTCGGCGCCGGCTCCGGAGTGTGCGGCGGTACGCTGCCGGTGCGCGGCGGCGTGGTCGTCGATCTCAAGCGCATGCGCTCGATCGTCGAGCTCGACGCGCACGCCGGCGCCGCCACCGTCGAGGCCGGCATCCTGGGCGAGCACCTCGAGCACGAGCTCGAGCGCCGCGGCTTCACGCTCGGCCACTTCCCGTCCTCGATCATGTGCTCGACGTTCGGCGGCTGGCTGGCGGCGCGCTCCGCCGGGCAGTTCTCGACGAAGTACGGGAAGATCGAAGACATGGTCCGACGGCTCACCTTCGTCGACGGGCGGGGCGAGGTGCACACCGTCGACGCCGGGGCGACGCCCGATGTCGCGCAGTGGATCGTCGGCTCCGAAGGCACGCTCGGCATCATCACGCGCGCGACGGTGACGGTGCGCCCGCAGCCGGAGTCGCGGCTGTATCGTGGCTGGGCCTTCCCGCGCGTCGCCGCCGGCTGCGAGGCGATCCGGCGCCTGCTCCAGCGCAACCTCAAGCCCGCGTGCGTGCGGCTCTACGACGAGCTCGACTCGTTCCTCCATCGCGGCGAAAAAGATCGCGAGGGCGGCGGCTCGCCCGAGTCGTCTGCGCTCGAGCACCTACCTGTCGCTCCTCACCCCCACGGGAAAGAGCGTCATCGGCGAGTGGAAGAAGCGCGCCGTCGCCCTGGCGCTGACGCGGCCCGAGCTGGTCAACAAGCTGGCGTCGACGCTGCTCCCCTACGCGCAGAACGGCTGCCTGTTGGTCGTCGGCTTCGAAGGCGAGGGCGCGCTGACCGAGGCCGAGGCGCGCGCGGCCACCATCGAGCTCGAGCGCGCCGGCGGGCGCGATCTCGGCGAAGGGCCCGGGCTGCGCTGGCTCGAGCACCGCTACGCCGTCAGCTTCCGCATGCAGAAGGTGTTCGACGCCGGCGCCTTCGTCGACACCATGGAGGTCGCGACCTCGTGGGACAAGCTGCTCGAGCTCTATCGCGCGGTGCGCGAGGCGGTGTCGCCGCTGGCGTTCATCATGGCGCACTTCTCCCACGCCTACGCCGACGGCTGCTCGATCTACTTCACCTTCGCCGCCCGCGGCAACGGCGCCGCCGACGCCGAGCGCAAGTACGACGACATCTGGCGCGCCGGTCTCGAGCGCGGTCACCAGGGCGGGCGCGACCATCTCGCACCATCACGGCGTCGGGCTGTCGAAGGCGCCCTTCATGCCCGAAGAGCACGGCGCGGCGATGGAGATCTATCGCGCGCTCAAGGACGTCCTCGATCCGCACGGCGTCATGAACCCGGGGAAGATGGGGCTGTGAGCGAGCGTGAGCGAGCGAACGTGAGCCAGGCCCGTGGGGCCCGCGGATCGACTTGTTGCTCCTGGTGCACCTGCAAGGTGCGGCAGTGAGCGAAGAGGCGCCGTTCTGGGCCGATCGGCTGGCGCACGCCGTCGGCGCCCAGCACGTGCTGTCGCAGTCGGGCCGCGCGCTGGTGCGGCCGGGCGCGCCCGCCGAGCTGTGCGACGTGGTGCGCATCGCCGGCGAGCTGGGTGTGCGTGTCGGCGTCGGCCTCGGTGCCGGCAACCACGACGGCATCGACGTCGACCTGTCGCGCATGTGCAACGTCCTGCACCTCGACGAGACCTCGCTCCTGGTGTCGGCGCAGGCGGGCATCACCTTCGAGGTGCTCGAGCGGCAGCTGGGCGAGCGCGGCCTGACGCTGGGCGCAGCTGCCGGCCTGGTCGCGCATGCGCACGCTCGGTGCCCTGCTCGGCGCGCCGCGCCCGTCGGAGGCCTCGCCGCGGGTGGGCCGCTTCGTGCAGTCGTGCGTGGGCATCCAGGCGCTGCTGCCGGACGGCACCGAGATCGCCACCCGACTGGCGCCGCGCAAGGCGACCGGGCCCGACCTCATGCACGTCATCGTCGGCGCGCGCGGCACGCTCGGGCTGGTCACCGCGGCGACCCTGCGCGTGCAGCGGCGGCAGGACGTGCGGCGCGCGGCGGCGTTCGCGCTGCCGACGCTGCCGGCGGCGCTGGCGGCGGCGCGCGCGCTGCTGGTGCGCGGCGGACGCCCGCGTCGAGCTCTCGGTGGCCGCCAGGGGCGTGCTGGCGCTCCAGGTCGACGGGCCGGAGCCGCTGGTCGCCGCCGAGCTGCTGCTCGCCGAGCGCACGGCACGCGCGCTCGGCGGCGAGCCGGTGCCGCACACGCCGCCGCCACGCATCACCTCGCGTCCGCACGAGCGGGCCGTGCCGCTCGAGTCGGTCGATACCCAGGTTCTGGCGCCCGAGCTCGTGGGCGACGCCGTGCGCGTCGTCGGCTGGCACGTGGGCGGCGCGTGCGTCATCGATACCGCGCGCGCGCCGGCGCTACCGCCGTCGCCGTCGCCGTTCTATGCCGCGCTCAAACGGCGGCTCGATCCGCACGACCGCCTGGTCGCCTGGCCCGAGAGGCCCACCGACTAAGATGCCGTCGCCGCCCAACCTCGAGACGTCGCTCTCGTACTGCACCTACTGCCCCAAGCTGTGCCGGCACACCTGCCCGGTGTCCAACGCCGAGGCGAAGGAGACGCTCACGCCGCGCGACAAGATGGCGACGATGCGCCTGCTCGGGCGCGCCGAGGTGCCAGCGCACCGTCGAGCAGACCGAGCCGCTCTACGGCTGCACCGGCTGCGGCGCCTGCACCGACTTCTGCCTGCACAAGGTCGAGCCGGCGCAGGTGCTCTTCCGAGGCCGCGCCGAAGCCGAGCGCGACGGGCGCGGCCATCCCGCGCTGCACGACTTCGCCGCGCGCTTCGCCGCCCACTCGCACCGGCGCCGCCGCCAAGGTGCGCGCCAGCGCGCCCGAGGCCAAGCGCCGCCGAGTCGGCGCAGATCGCCTTCTTCCCCGGCTGCGACGCGCCCGAGCTGGTGCCGCCGATGCTCGCGCTGTGCGAGCGCATCGGCGCCGAGTACGTCTCCGTCGCCGACGGCGAGCACGGCTGCGCCGGCTATCCGCTGCTCGCCGCCGGCCAGCACGACGCCTTCCGCATGCACGCCGAGCGCATGGCGCGCCAGCTCGCCGGCTACGCGCGCGTGGTCGTCAACTGCCCGGCCTGCGTCTGGGCGATGCGCACGCAGTACCGCGAGTTCGGCGTGCCGCTCGCCCCCGCCATCGAGCACTCGAGCGAGTTCCTCGAGGGCTACATCGAGCGGCTGCCCATCGCCAAGCGGCGCGCCGCCGCCTTCTATCAAGACCCGTGCTACCTCGGTCGATGGCTCGGCGTTTACGAATCGCCGCGCCGCCTCGCCAAAAAGGCCGTCGACGAGGTGCGCGAGTTCTCGCGCGCCCGCAACCAGGCCGAGTGCACCGGCGGCGGCGGCCTTCTGCCCACGACCATGCCGGCGACGGCGCGGGCCATCGCCGAGCATCGCCTGACCGAGGTGCGCGAGGCCCGGATCTCGACCGTGGTCACCGCCTGCCCCACCTGCCGGCGGCAGCTCGGGCGCGACGACGTGCGCGCGATGGACCTCATCGAGCTGCTCGCCGAGGCGACCGCGCGCTGACCATTGACCGGGCGCGCTCGTGTATAGTCGCGCCATGTCCGGCACCGTCCTCGTCGTCAACCCGCAGTCCGCGGGCGGCAAGACCGAGCGCCGCTGGCCCGAGCTGCGCGCCACCATCCAAGAGGCCTACGGCGCGTTCGACGAGCGCTTCACGCGCGCCGCCGGCGACGCCACCGCCATGACCCGCGAGGCGCTGCGCGCCGGCGCCGAGCTCGTCGTCGCCGTCGGCGGCGACGGCACCATCAACGAGGTGGTCAACGGCTTCTTCGACGGAGATACGGCCGTCGCTCCGAACGCGTCGTTCGGCATCGTGCCCGCCGGCACCGGCGGCGACTTCATCAAGACGCTCGGCATCCCCAAAGAGACCTTCGCCGCCGCCGCCAACCTGAAGTCGGCGCCCCGCGCCATCGACGTGGGCCGCCTGCGCTACGTCGCGCGACGACGGCACGCCCGCCGTGCGCCACTTCATCAACATCGCCAGCTTCGGCATCGGCGGCCTCGTCGATCGCTACGTCAATCAATCGTCCAAGACGTTCGGCGGCAAGGTCTCCTTCGCCGTCGCCACGCTCAAGGCGGGCGCCAGGTACAAGAACGCCACGCGTGCGCCTCGTCCTCGACGGCGGTCCGGCCAAGGAGGGCAAGATCTACAACGTCGCCGTGGCCAACGGCCGCTACTTCGGCGGCGGCATGAAGGTCGCCCCCGACGCCGCGCTCGACGACGGCTGGTTCGACGTCATCACGCTGGGCGACTTCGGCTTCTCGGACCTGCTGTTGCGCGGCCTCGACATCTACAGCGGCAAGCACCTGCGCAACCCGAAGGTCACCGTGCACCGCGCGCGCAGGGTCGAGGCCACGCCGGTCGACGGCGCCGCCGAGGTGCTGCTCGACGTCGACGGCGAGGCGCCCGGCCGCCTGCCGGCCACGTTCGAGTTGCTCGCCGGCGCTTTGCAGGTCAGAGCCAAGGCGTGAGCAAGAAGAAGCGCGGTGACGGGGGCGTCATCGATCTCAAGGAGCGCAAGAAGCAGAAGGAGCGCGCGCCGCGCCCGCAGCTGTTGACCCGGCCGCGCCTGATCAAGGCCGGCGTCTCGGCGCTCGCCGGCACCCTGCTGTTCCTGAGCTGCGCCACCTTCGACATCTGGCCGCTCGCCTGGTTCGGGGTGGTGCCGCTGCTCGCCGTCGCGCTGCACCCGTCGACGCGCAAACCGGCCATCTACGGCTTCATCACCGGGCTGTTCGCCAACGGCGGCGGCTTCTACTGGATCGTTCCGTTTCTCCAGCGCTTCGGACATCTGCCGCTCATCGCCGCGATCCCGATCTTCCTGCTCCTGGTTTCGTATCAGGCGATCACCTTCGCGGTCTTCGCCTGGGCGGTGCGCCGAATCTCCGACCGCTTCCAGGTCGGCGTCACCTTCATCGCGCCGGTCGTCTACGTCGCCTGCGAGATGGTGGTGCCCTACGTCTTCCCCTGGTACCTGGCGATCACGCAGGCGTGGGTGCGCCCGGTCATCCAGATCGCCGATCTGACGGGCCCGCTCGGCGTCTCGTTCCTCATCGTCCTGTGCAACGGCGCCCTCTACGACGCCTGGGCCGCCTGGCGCGGCAGGACACGGCTGCCGCTGCCGCGCCTCGCCTTCGCGGTGGGGATCCTCGCCGCCTCGCTCGGCTATGGCCTGGTGCGCATCGATCAGGTGTCGCGCGCGCGCGCCGCCGCGCCCAAGATCAAGGTCGGCCTGGTGCAGGCGAACATCGGCATCCAGGAAAAGTGGCACCCGTCGCTGGCGCAGGGGCAGCTGGCGGTGCACCAGCAGGTCTCGCGCGAGCTGGAGCAGAAGGGCGCGCGAGCTGATCCTGTGGCCCGAGTCGTCGTACCCCTTCTACTTCGGGCGCGACCAGTCGCAGGACTGGCCCGATCTACGACGCGCGCCGGGCGCAACGCGGCTTTTCGACGCCGCTGCTGTTCGGCACGCTCACCGCCGACACCGCACAGCCCCTACCCGTTCAACTCGGCGCTGCTGCTCGACAAGGACGGCGACGTCCGCGGCATCTTCGACAAGAACATCCTGATGGTGTTCGGCGAGTACATCCCCTATCTACGAGCAGCTCAAGTTCATCAAGAAGCTGGATCCCCGAGACCTCGAACTGGGCGCGCGGCACCGACGTCAGCGTCTTTCCGCTGGCGACCGACAAGGGCGTGGTGCGCCTCGGGCCGATGATCTGCTACGAGGACATCTTCCCGTCGTTCGCGCGGCGCCTGGTCAAGCGCGATCCGAACATCCTCATCAACATCACCAACGACGCCTGGTTCGGGCGCACCTCCGAGCCGTACGAGCACCTGGCGCTGGCGGTCTATCGCTCCGTCGAGTCGCGGCTCGATCTGGTGCGCGCGGTCAACACCGGCGTCAGCGCCTACGTCGACGCCACCGGCCGGGTCTACGACAAGTCGCCGTCGGTCGATCCCGACGAGACGCCCGACGTCAAGCCGGTGGGCCTCATCAACGACGTCGCCGTGATGCAGCCGTTCAAGGTCTACGCCACGCTCGGCGAGTGGTTCGGCGGCTTGTGCCTGCTCGCCGCCGTCGTGCTCGGCCTTCTGGCGCGCTCGCGCGGCGGGCAGCCGGTGCGCTGGCAGCTCGTCGCTGCCGGCGCCGGCGCGCTCGCCGCCACGATCATCGTGCTCGCGGCGGTGTTCTGCGGACCGGGGCACCTGCGCGTCGTCTTCCAGCTGCTCACCCACCGCAAGCTCACCGTCGACGCCGACGAGAGCTTCACCGTCGGCGTGCACCTTCTGCCCGCGGTGACGATCGCCTGCCTGGTCGCCGGCGCCGTGGTCGCGCGCCTGGCGCGCACGCCGGTGGGAGAGCGCGGGCCGCGCCTCGAGATGGCGATGGCGGTGCTGGCGATCCTGGTCGTGCCCGCGGTGCTCGTCGGCACGCTCGAGGGCGAGCAGGCGGGCCTGGTGATCTCGGCGCTGCTCGCCGTCGGGCTGGCCTTCTTCGCCGGCCGACTCTCCCGGCGCATCTTCCCCGCCGCACCGTAGCTGCTTACGATCCGGGCATGCGCGCGCTCGCGCTCGCCTCTCTGGCCGTGCTCGCCGGCTGCGGTCGGGCCGCGGCGACGCCCCCCGATGGTGGCGCCGCCGCCGGCGAGATCGTGTACCTGGTGCACAACGAGCTGTGGCGCATCGGCCTCGACGGCAGCGGCGCCGCGCGCCTGGCCACGGTCGGCGACGACGGCTATCGCACCGGCTTTCCGCGCCGGCTCGCCGACGGCCGGCTGGCGCTGCTCGCCGACGACACCGGCGCCATCTATCCCTACGTGCTCGACGGCGCGGCCAGCCACACCGTCGGCCCCACCAACGTCACGCTGCACGACGGGCTGTGCGGCGCCACCGTCGGCGGCACCGCCGCCCTCGTCTACACCGTGACGCCGTTCGGCGGTGGCAGCGCCACGCTCATGCGTGCCGATCCCGCCGGCGCCACGCGTACCGTCGCCACCGAGCCCGACGGCCTGGTGAGCGAGCCGGCGCCGTGGGACGACGGCGCCGTGCTGGCGGTGCGCGCGGCGCGCGGCCAGGTCACCGTCGAGATCCTCGACGTCACCGGCAGCGGCGGGCGCGAGGTGCTCGCCACGCTCGACGCGCCCTACCTGGCGCACGCGCCGGCGCGCCTACCCGACGGGCGCGTCGTCTTCGTCCGCACCGATCCGCGTGACTCCACCGACACCGCCGTGGGCGAGCTGTTCGTGCTCGATCGCAGCGGCGTCGCCCGCACCACCGGCATCACCGGCGTGCGCGCGCTCGTGGTCGTCGGCGGCGCCATCGTGTACGAGGTCGGCGGCGCCGACGGTGTCACCGACCTGGTGCGCACCGACCTGGTCGATCCGCCGGTCAACCTGACGCGCACACCGACGGTCTCGGAGCACCTCGGCTGGAGCGACTGACGCGCTCGTCCCCGGCCGCGGCCACGGCCTGGCAGGGTGTTGAAAAACTCGCTCCGCGTCGCCGCGCTTGGTCTTTTCGCGAATCGCTTCGTTGCTCCCCGGTCAGTTCCCGACGGGGAGCTTCCCTCGTCGCGCCTCGCGCTTCGCGAAAATCCACGGCGCGCGGCTCGGTCCGGAGTTCTTCAACACCCTGCTAGTACCACCTGGTCACTTCCCTCCCGTCGCGCCGACGGCTGCGGGCCCGGTCTGCGTCGTCGCTCCTCGCTCAGTTATCTCCGGATAGCTTCGCTCTTCGCTCCTCGCATCCCGGGCTCCTCGCTCGTCGACGCTCGGTCCGGGAAATGACCAGGTGGTACTAGAGCGACGTCGTGTGTCCGGCGGTGATGCTGACGTGGCGGGTGACGACGTGGCGGCGCGAGCGCAGCCGGACGTCGTAGTCGCCCGGCGGCAGCTCGACGGTGCACGGCGCCGGCGGATAGACCACCGCGCCAATCGACGGCCGCGCCCCCGCCGGCCCCGACACCTCCAGGATACCGACCGTGGCGTGCGGCGGCGCCAGCGATGTCACCCGCGGCACCACCTGCGCAGCGGGTGGCGCGGGCACGACGCGCGCCGAGCCGCCCGACGCGATGGCCAGGATGATGGCGATGAGCAGCGCCGCCCCCGCCGCGGCGGCGATGGCCAACAGGAGCCCGCGCGACGGCCGCGGCCCCAGCAGGTCGCCCTCCGCATAGAGCGGCTCGGGCGACGGCAGCGTGCGCGAGCCGATCGGCACCGGCCCGGTCGAACGGCCCGGCGCCGCCATCGCCCAGCTGGGCAGCGTCGTCACCGCGCCCGCCGGCAGCGTCGTCACCGCCCCCGCCGGCAGCGTCGTCACCGCGCCCGCCGGCAGCGTCCTCACCGCCGCCGGCAGCGTCGTTACCGCCCCCGGCGGCGTCGGCGTGCGATCGACCAGCGCCAACCGCGGGCGCTCGCGCCTCAGCGCGGTCGCCGCGTCGGTCGTCTCGCCGAGGTCGGTGGCGAAGTCGCCGGGCACGCCACGGATCCGCTTGAGCTCGCGCGCCAGCGTCTCGGCATCGTAGCCGGGCGCGTGGTGCCCGAGCGACGCCACCACCGCGCTGCGGAACTGCGCCGCGTCGGCGAAACGCGCCCGCGGATCGTCGACCACCGCGCGGCGCAGGAGCTCGGCGACGTCGGGCGGCACCAGCTCCGGCGGCACGCGCCGCGGCCAGGTGAACATCGGGCCGTATGGCGTCGCGTAGCTCGACTCGCGCGCCACGTCACCCAGCAGCGCCTCGAAGAGCGACACGCCGACGGCGTAGAGATCGGCGCGATGATCGACCGGCTGCGCCATCAGCTGCTCGGGGGCCATGTAGCGCGACTTGCCCTTGACCGATCCGGTGCGCGTGCGCGTCAGTCGCCCCGAGGCGTGGGCGATGCCGAAGTCGCCCAGCTTCACCGCGCCATTCTCGTCGACGAGCACGTTGGCCGGCGAGACGTCGCGGTGCACGATGTTGCGCGGCTGGCCGCGATCATCGACCGCGAGGTGGACGGCGTGCAGGCCGCGCAACACCTCGCCGATGATGTAGAGCGCCATCGGCAGCGGCAGCTTGGCGCCGCTCAGGCTGCGCGCTACAGACCGGAGGTCGGGCCCACGCACGTACTCCATGACGAGATAGAAGATGTCGCCCTGGCGGCCGACGTCGAGGACCTGGACGACGCACGGATGGACGATGGCGCCGGCGATGCGCGCCTCGTCCAGCAGCATGTCGACGAACTCGGGCTCGGAGGCGAACTGCGGCAGCAGCACCTTGACCGCCACATCGCGCTCGAAGCCGCCGAGCGACTGCACGCGCGCGCGAAAGACCTCGGCCATGCCGCCCCGACCGATGCGCTCGACCAGCGTATAGCGGTCGAGCCGATCGCGCATCGAGACGACGCCGGCCGCGGGCATGTCGCGTCATGAAGCGAGAAGCGTGCCCGTTTTCCGGCGGCCAACCCTGCGAATCCACTAGGGCACCCGGGGCGGACGCTAGGGTGCAGTGACCCCGGTGGGGCGAATATGGGGTCGCCCAGCCGCAGCCGGATGGGTGCAGCCAATGGACGCGTAACAAGGAGAAGCGGTAAGATACGGCGACGCGAAATTGTGCGAGGGGTGATCATGCGTGCGATCGTGGGGGGACTGCTGGTGCTGGCGGCCGTGTCATCGGCGGCGGCGGACGAGAAGCTGGAGAGGGCCAAGGCCTACTTCAGCGCGGGCGTCGACGCGTACGATCAGGGCAAGTACGAGGTGGCGCTGCGCGAGTTCCAGAACGCGCACGCGCTGTCGCAAAGCCCGGCGCTCTACTTCAACATGGCCGCCTGCGAGGAGCACCTCGAGCACTACCAGTCGGCGTCGCTGCTTTTGCGCCAGTACCTCATCGAAAAGCCGACCGCGGACGACCGCGACAACGTCGAGCAGCGCATCAAGTCGCTCGACGCGCGCGACTCGCAGCTCAAGAAGATGACCGAGCCCGCGACGGTGAAGCCGCAGCCGGAGGTGCCGCCGGCCGCGACCGCGACCGCGATTACGCCGGCCCCGACGGCGCCGCGGCACCACCTCAAGTACACGTGGGTGATGCTGGGGGCCACGGCCGTGGTGGGCGCGGCGGCCATCGGCGTCGGTGCCTACACGGTCGCGCACCACTCGGATCTGAAGAACAGCTGCGGCGACAGCGTCGCGGGCTGCACGCCGGCGCAGGTCAGCGGGCTCAAGTCGACGGCGGTGGCGACCGACGTGCTCATCGGCGTCGCGGCCGCGGCCGCGGTGGCGACCGTGGTCTTCGCCGTCCTCGAGAGCAGGCACGGACGCGCGCACGCCGATGCCGGCACGCACGTGGCCTTCATCGGCAACGGGGTGACCTTCTGATGCGCGCCCTCGGCATCGCTGTCGCAGCCGCGCTGACCTTTGGCGGCTGCTCGCTGCTCTTCGACGGCAAGGACCTCCACGGCAGGGGTGGCGGCGACATGGGCCTCGGCGACATGGCCGGCGGTGGCGGCGGTGGCGGCACCGGCGGCGGTGACATGGCGGGCGGCGGCGGCGGTGGCACCGGCGGCGGCGACATGGGGCACAAGCTGACCCTCTCCTTCACGAAGTCGACCCCCATCACCGTCGGCGCCGCGCCCTACGCGCTGGTCGCCGGCGACTTCGACCACGACGGCCACCTCGACGTGGCGTCGGCCAACGCCAACGGCAACAGCGTCTCGTTCGCGTTCGGCAACGGCACCACCTTCACCCCGGTCATCAACATCACCGTGCCGCCGTCGGGCACCGGCAACGGCTGCTCACCGTACGCCATCGCCGCCGGCCGCTTCGACGGCGATCAGACCGACGACGTCGTAGTCACCTGCACCGATCAGAACAACGCCAACAGCGTCTACTTCATCAAGGGCTCGACCGGGCGGACCTTCACGCCCCTATCGGTTCTGTCGACGACGGCGAGCGCCTCGTTCGAGGGCATCACCGTGGGCGACTTCGACACGGACGGCAAGCTCGACTTCGCCGTCAGCAGCTATTCCGGCAACAACGTCTGGATCGCGGGCGGCAACGGCGACGGCACCTTCGGCGCGGCGACGATGCTGGCGGCCGGCACCGGACCGTATGGGCTCGCCACTGGCGACGTCAACGGCGACGGCCGCGACGACCTCGTCGCCTTCAACTACGGCGACTTCACCATCAACGTGCTGCTGCAAGCGACGACCGGAGGCCTGGGAGCCGCAATGAGCCACGCCACCGGGGGCTACTCGGGCGACGGCGTGCTCGTGGACCTCGATCACGACGGCACGCTCGACATCGTCGCCGCCGACGAGAGCAATGATCAACTCGACGTGTTCCTCAACAGCAAGACCGGGACCGGCAGCTTCCCCAACACCCCGCCCGCCTACTCGACGCATCCAACTCCGGAGCAGGTGGCGACCGCCGACTTCGATGGCGACGGGATCATGGACATCGTCACCACCGACACGATCACGAACTCGATCGACGTGCTGCTCGGCGTCGGCGACGGCACGTTGGGCACCGCGATCCAGACCACCGGGCTGCCCAACGCCAGCGGGCTCGTGGTCGGCGATTTCACGGGCGATGGCCTGCCGGACATCGTCGTTTGCAATGACAGCAACGCCGGCTCGATCACGCTCGTGGTGAACAGCTCACACTAGAAATCACGACCCGCCCCGCAGTAGGATGCGACTCCCGCCCAAGCAAAAGGAGTCGCCGCAATGGATACGATCGAAGTCGCCGCCGATGGCACCGTGAAGACCCCGCCCCGCCCCATCATCCCGTTCATCGAGGGCGACGGCACCGGCCGCGACATCTGGCGCGCCAGCGTGCGCGTGTTCGACGCCGCGGTCGCGAAGGCCTACGGCGGCAAGCGGAAGATCGCGTGGATGGAGGTGCTCGCCGGCGAGAAGGCGTTCAAGCAGACCGACAGCTGGCTGCCCGACGAGACGCGTCGAGGCCTTCCGCGAGTACCTGGTCGGCATCAAGGGGCCGCTCACCACGCCGGTCGGCGGCGGCATCCGCTCGCTCAACGTCGCGCTGCGCCAGATGCTCGACCTCTACGTCTGCCTGCGGCCGGTGCGCTACTTCACCGGGCGTGCCGTCGCCGGTCAAGCAGCCCGAGAAGGTCGACATGGTGATCTTCCGCGAGAACACCGAGGACATCTACGCCGGCATCGAGTGGGCCGCCGAGATCGCCGGAGGCGAAGAAGGTCATCGACTTCCTGCAGAACGGAGATGGGCGTCAAGAAGATCCGCTTCCCGGAGACGTCAGCGGCATCGGCATCAAGCCGGTCTCGCGCGAGGGCACCGAGCGGCTGGTGCGCGCGGCGATCGACTACGCGATCGCGCCACAAGCGCAAGAGCGTGACGCTGGTGCACAAGGGCAACATCATGAAGTTCACCGAGGGCGCCTTCCGCGACTGGGGCTACGAGCTCGCCAAGCGCGAGTTCGGCGGCGTCGAGATCGACGGCTGGGCCGACTGCGACGGCAAGCCGCCGCGCGGGCAGGTCGTGGTCAAGGACGCGATCGCCGACATCACGCTGCAGCAGGTGCTCACGCGCCCGGACGAGTTCGACGTCATCGCCACGCTGAACCTGAACGGCGACTACCTGTCCGACGCGCTGGCGGCGCAGGTCGGCGGCATCGGCATCGCGCCGGGCGGCAACATCAACTACGTCACCGGCACGCCATCTTCGAGGCCACGCACGGCACCGCGCCGAAGTACGCCGACCAGGACAAGGTGAACCCGGGCTCGGTGATCCTCTCGGGCGAGATGATGCTCGAGCACCTGGGCTGGAGCGAGGCGGCCGACCTGATCGTCAAGGGCGCTCGAGACGGCGCATCGCCAGCAAGACGCGTCACCTACGACTTCGCCCGCCTGATGGAGGGCGCGACGCGAGGTCAAGTGCTCCGAGTTCGGCGACGTCATCATCAAGAACATGTAGCGAGCCACGGTCAGCGAGTCGGGTTCGACGCGCGGTAGGCGGTGAGGATCGCGAGCACCTGCTGCAGCAACGCGTGCGGCACGGTCTTCTCGTCCAGCCGCTCCCACGCCGCGCGCGCCGCGGTCTGGAAGTCGGCCCGAAAGCGGCTGTCCGGCCGAATGATCGTCAACCCCTGACGCTCGAACAGCCCACCCAGCAGCTCCTCGTCGGCGTGCTCGCCGGCGTCATCGAAACGCGACATGAACTTCGCGCCGGCGGCGCGTACGGCGCGTTGATCCTCGAAGGGCAAGCGGTCGAAGGCGCGCGCGGCGACGACGATGCACCCGAGGATGTAGTCGGTCGGAAGGTCGAGGAGATCGTGCGCCTGGGTCGACCACTGGAAGGCCAGCGCGCCCGTCGGTGGCGCGAGGAAACCATCGACGCGGCCATCGTCGTAGGCGCGCCTCGACTGGTCGAACGACAGCGGCACCAGCGACAGACCGAGAGCGGTCATCAGGTGCGTCTTGGTGAGGTCGTTGTCGAGCGTCCAGAGCTTCACGTGCCGCAGCTGGTCCATTGAGCGAACCGGCACGCGCGTGAACACGAGGCTGGGACCCACCTGGCTGTCCCCGAGGTAGATGAAGCCGGCGCGCCGGAACTCCTCCTCGAACACGGGGCGCAGCCGTGAGGCCACGTACCTCGACTCGGCGCGGTCTCGGAAGAGGCCGGGCAGCCGCGTCACCTTGATCGAGGGCGCCCAACGCTCGCACTGCCAGGCCCCGGCGCCGACGCCATCGAGCTGGTCGCGCTCGACGCGCTTGCCCGCCGTCAGGTCGTCGCCGGCGATGCCGCCGAGGTACCATTTGACGTGGACGTGACCTCCGGTCAGGAGGGCGACGTCGCGCGAGAACGCCTCCATCTCGCGCGCCCAGGCGGTGCCGGGCGGCACGATCGAGGCCATGCGCAGCGTGTACTCGGTCTCGGGCTCGTCGGCCCGCGCCAGCGTCGACACGACCGCCAGCAGCGCTGCCAGGGGAACGATCGCGGTCCCTCGAAGCATGACGAAAACGATACCATCTCGGCGCGCTGGCCGGGAGCGCGCGACCTGGTCTGCTGTCGGGGTAGGGGCCTGGCGCCGGTCGCGATCAGATCGCCTGCCGGCGACGGCGGACGAGCAGCGCGACCAGCATCAAGAGCAGCGGCGCGGCGGCCGAGGGCGAGCCCTCGCCGCCGACGCTGCAGCCGCCGCTCACGGCCGTTGTCGGCGCCGCCGGCACCGGCTCGTAGGGCGGCGGCTCCGCGTCCGCGGCGGCGCCGTCCGCCTTGCCGAGGCAGAAGGTGTGGATCTTGATGCAGCTCTGCGCGCCGCCCGACGTATCGCGATCGCTGTCGCTGTAGGCGGGCAGCACGTCGTCGTCGTTGCCGCTGCACACGCGCGTGAACTGCGTCGCGTCGGCGCCGTAGAGGCCACGCACCAGCCGGTCGGTGAGCGCCGGCCGCATGACGCTGTTATCCCAGCGACGGTCCTGGCCGCTCCAGTCGCTCGCCGAGCCCAAAAAGGCGCAGACGTCCGAGTAGGCGGGCCAGTGCTTGTCGTTGTCGGTGCTGATGTTGCCGAGCGACGCGAAGTCGCCGCCGTTGTCGTGCAGCACGTCGATGAACGCGGAGAAGATGGCGTCGGTCTCGTTGCTCGCGCACGCAAACGCCGCCGGGTTGACGTCGGGGCTCTCGGTGGTGCCGTTGCAGACGTCGGACAAGGAGTGCCAAGCGTGCTGGGGATTGGGCATGCCGCTGTGCGCGCAGTTGTCCTGCACCGTGTGCAGCGCGCGTCCGAGATCCTGGGCGAGCGCGTCGTTGCCCCGCAGCGACGACCTGTAGCCGACGGCGATCGTCGCCGCGCGCACCTGGCCGCCGAGCCAGAAGACGCGCCACAAGCTGGCATTCGCCGCGTCGCACGCCGTCGAGCCCTCGGGGATCTGCGAGTGCGCCGAGAGGTCGTTGAACTCGCGGGCGTCGACGTTGTAGACCTCGACGCCCACCCGCTGGCAGAACGCGTTCGGCAGGCCGGCGTCGGTGCACGACTGCACGGTGATGTCGAAGTGCTTCGACTGATTGAGCGCGTGCGCGGTCGACGCCGTGGCCAACGCGCCGAGGACGAGTGCCGTTTGGATACGCATCGGCGCGCCGACCTAGCAGCATCCGTGCCGCCGCCGATCTGCTACGCCGGCGCGCAGTTGGCAGAGGACCCGGGGTGGCTACGGGAACGGCTGACCTGACCACTGCGCTATCCGGTCCCGGTTGCAATCGTAAGGGTCGTAGCGCGCGAAACCGGTGGAGCCGAATGACAATCGAACGTTTGCGCTGGGGTGTAGGCGCCCCGCCTTTTCGCGATGCTTCCTACGAAAACGCTATCGATTTCTTCCGGTATCACGATTGCACAACCGAACGACATGCGCGCCCTCTGCTTATTGGGAGTGATGCTGGCGGGCTGCTCGTTCGAGGTGCGCGGCACCAGCGTCGACGACCCCGGCGCCAGCGGGCCGACGCTGCCGTCGCCCACGCAGTCGGTGCCCAACACCCCCGATCTGGGCGCGACGACTCCGCCGACGATGCCGGCGCCGACGCCCCCGCCGCCGCCGCCGCCGACCACGCCCGCGCCGCCCGACATGGCGCAGCAGCGCGTCGGCCTGGCTTGCAGCAACAACGCGCAGTGCGACCCGGGCCTCATCTGCGCCAAGAGCTTCGGCGTCGGACTGGGGACCATCACCATCCCCGGCGGCTACTGCACCCTCGATTGCAGCAAGGCCGCCTGTCCGGCGGGCAGCTTCTGCACCACCTTCAGCTTCGGGAAGTACTGCGCGTCGTCGTGTCCGCCCGACCCCTGCCGCACCGGCTACGTCTGCTGCAACGAGGGCGGCGGGCAGAGCGGCTGCACGCCCACCAACTTGTGCAGCAACCCGCAAGACTGACCGCCGCCGCCGTCACCAGCGGAGCGTGAGCGCCAGGCCGCCACCGTCGCGCAGGAGGATGGGCGCCATCGCCACGCCGAGCCGCGGTGGGTTGAGCCCGCCGCCGAGCTGACCGGCGCGATAGAGCCGCAGATCCTCGATGACGTCGGTCGGCTGCGTCGCCGCCTGCACCTCGCCGACGGCGATGCCGACGAGGCTGGTATAGGCGAACGCCGACCAGCGCCCGTACCCGAGGCCGAGCACCAGGCCGCCGGCGATGTTGATGATGAAGTTGCCGACGTGGGTCAGCGGGCCGACGCCGAACGCCTCCGACTCGGCGTCGCGGATGAAGAGGAGCTCGGCGGTGTTGAGCAGGGCGCACGGATCGTCGCCGGCGGCGTGCGCGTAGTGCTTGGACCACCAGCGCTGATCGCCCATCACCTTGAGCGGCAGGATGACGTTGGCGGCCACGCCGATGAAGGCGGAGGCGGCGCCGACGATGTCGGCCGCCTGATCGCCGCTGTCGGTCGCGAGCCCCGCGCGGACCACCTGGACCACCGTGACGCCGGAGTAGGCGGCGCGCCAGGTCCAGGCCCAGATGCGCGCGCGCGCGGCGTCGGCCCGGAGGTGCCGGTCGAGCCAGCGCAGGCGCGTCTCGGCGTCGATGGCGCCGAGGGCGGGCGAGCCACCGACGATGACCCGGCACTCGGCGGCGTGCGGGCGACCAACGATTAGAAGCTCAGAGACGACGAGCAGGATCCCCACGGCGCCGACACGCTGCACCGCGGCATTGTACGCACGTTTGGTTTCACGAGCGTAACTCAGACTTGAGTTTCTGTTCGGACAGGCGTAGCGTCCGGTCATGGCGAGCCTTCGCCTCGGCTTCGCGATCGCGATCTTCTCGACGGTGAGCCTGTTCGTTTGCGGCGGCTGCGCGTCCACGTACGCGCCGACCGATCCGCCGCCGCCGCGCGACTTTTCCGTCGACGCAGTCGATCTCGGGAGCGGCACCGGCGGCAACGGCGAGCCGGCCGACATGGCGGTGCGCGATCTGGCCGGCGCCGTCGATCTGGGAGTCGCGGCCGATCTCGCGCACGGGGCCGATCTGGCGCGCGCGGCCGATCTGGCGCACGCCTGCGTCGGCGGCGACGACGGCGACGGGGGCGTGGCGCCGTCGTTGTGGCTGGCGGCGCCGACCGCGGGCGGGCTGTTCGCCGCCCGCTGGCGCAGCGGCGCCTGGACGACGTTGGCGGCGCCGAGCGGCGCCGTCGACGACGTGGCGCTGGCCGCCGTCGCGGGCCGGCCGCTGGTGGCGGCGCGGCTGCACGACAACACGCTGGTGGCGGCGAGATACGACAGCTGCAGCGGCACCTTGTCGGCGTTGGCGGCCATCGCCACCGCGGCGTCGACGGCGGCACGACCGGCGCTGGTCGGCGGCAGCAGCGGCGACGTCGTCTTCCGCGGCGCGGTCAACGGCGACCAGCGCTACTACTGGGCGCACTTCGACGGCACGGCGTGGGGCGCCATCGCCACCCAGGGCAACTTCCTCTCGACGCTGGCGCCGACAGCCGTGCGCGCCGGAGGCAGCGTGCACGCCATCTTCGCCGGCACCGACGGCAACTTGTGGGACGGCGTGGTGCAGGCGTCGGGCGGCGGGGCCGCGACGCAGCTCACCGGCAACACCAGCGCGCTGGCGCCGGCCGCAGCAGTGGCGCCGGACGGCGCCGTGCACGTCCTGTACACCGGGATGAACCAGCACATCTATTGGTTCGTCGCCTCGGCGCCGGCGACGGTGCACGACCTGTGCGACGGACAGCCGGCGGGCTGCTTCATCGTCACCGACGCGGCCCCGGCGATCGCCTTTGGCAGCGACGGCAACGCGGTCGCGCTCTTCCACGGCACCGACGGCAAGCTCTACGCCTCCCGCCTGAGCGGCTCGCAGTGGGGCGCGGCGACGGGGATCTCGGGCAGCGACACGACGACGCTGGCGCCGGCGATCGCGCCGCGGGGTCGACGGCAGCCTCGCCGACGTCGTCTACGTGCGCGCCGGCGACGGTGCCGCGCGCCACGCGCAGCTGACCGCGGGCGGCTGGCAGGCGCCGGTCAGCATCGCCGGCGCCACCCTCACCGCGGCGCCCGCGCTCGCCGCCACACCGTAGAAACCGCGTCCAGCATTGCGCGACGCCCGCCGGGCGTTATAGATTGCGCGTCCACACAGGAGGACGCGATGCCCCGCAGGAACAAGATCGCACTCATCGGCGCCGGCAACATCGGCGGCGAGCTCGCCGCGCCTCTGCGCGCGCGAGGAGCTCGGCGACGTCGTCCTCTTCGACATCCCCGCGAAGGAGAACTTCGCCAAGGGCAAGGCGCTCGACCTCGAGCAGAACGGCGCCGTCCTCGGCTACGACGCGAACATCACGCGGCACCGTCGAACTGGGACGACTGCGCCGGCGCCGACGTCCTCATCGTCACCGCCGGCATCCCGCGCAAGCCCGGGCAGTCGCGCGACGACCTCGTCGGCGACCAACCTGCCCGATCATCCGCGACGTCGCGCGACAACGCGAAGAAGCACTGCCCGGACGCCTTCGTCATCGTCATCTCCAACCCGCTCGACGCGATGGTCTACGAGTACAAGCGCGTCACCGGCGCTGCCGCAAGAGCAGGTCGTCGGCATGGCCGGCGTGCTCGACAGCGCGCGCTTCCAGCTGTTCCTCGCGCGCGAGGCCGGGCGTCCGCGTCAAGGACGTGCGCGCCATGGTGCTCGGCGGCCACGGCGACGACATGGTGCCGGTGCTCTCGACTGACACGATCAACGGCGTGCCCGTCGACGACGCTCATCGCCAAGGACAAGCTCGACGCGATCGTCGACGCGCACGCGCAAGGGCGGCGGCGAGATCGTCAAGCTGATGGGCACGAGCGCCTACTACGCGCCGGCGTCGGCGGCGATCGCGATGGCCGAGGCCTACCTCCACGACCAGAAGCGCCTCCTCGCCGTGCGCCGCGTACCTCGACGGCGAGTACGGCTACAAGGACCTCTACATGGGCGTGCCGGTCGTCATCGGCGGCGGCGGCGTCGAGAAGATCGTCAGCATCGAGCTCACCGACGACGAGAAGGCGATGCTCGACAAGTCGGCCGCCGCGGTGCGCGACCTCATCGAGGCCTCGAAGAAGCTGTAGCCCCCCGCTCGCCGCCTACGTTCCGCTCGCCAAGAGGACCACCGAGTAGCCCACCGCCGTCTTCGAACCGGCGTTCGAATAGCCATGCTTTTGATCGCCGCGGAAGACGACGACGTCGCCGCGGCGCAGCGTCCACTTCTCGCCGGCGACGGTGAGCCCGAGGTCGCCCGCCTCGCAGGTCAGGTACTCGCGCGTGCCGTCGGTGTGCGGGACGCCGGCCATGGCGCTCCGCGGCGGCAGCTCGAGGCGATCGATGACCACGCCGGGGATGTGGTCGGGCAACAGGTGGGCGATGGTGACCAGGCCCCGCGTCTTGACCGGCAGCGAGCCGGCGGCATAGAAGCGGCAGGCGGCGCGCGGGGTCGAGATCAGCTCCTCGACTGAGACCTGCAGCGCCAGCGCCACCTTGTGCAGCACCGACACCGTCGGGTTGGCGGCGCCCGATTCGAGGTGCTGCCAGGTGGCGCGCGGCAGGCCGGCGAGCTTGGCCATCTGCTGCTGGGTCAGGCCGCGTGCGGCGCGCAGCTCGCGGATGTTGGCGCCGATGCGTCGCCGAGGGGGTCGTGGGCGGGCGTGCTCATGGATTGGCATTCTGCCAATAGATTGGCAGTTTCGCCAATCCCTCGGCGGGCGCGATCTAAGCTCTGGGCGTGGAGGGAACCATGTCACTCAATGCCATCGTCACCGGCGCCAGCCGCGGCCTCGGCCGCGCGCTCGCCGTCGAGCTGGCGCGCACCGGGGCCAAGGTGGTCCTGGTCGCGCGCGAATCGGAGGATCTGCACGCTGCCGTCGCCGGGATTCGCGCCGCCGGCGGCAAGGCGCACGCCGTCGCCGCCGACGTCGGCGACAAGGAGGCGATCCACGCCATCGCCGGCGCCGCAGCGGCGCTGGTCGGGCCCATCGATCTCCTGGTGCACAACGCCAGCGCGCTCGGCCCGACGCCGCTCGGCCTCTTGCTCGACACCGAGTGCGAGGACTTCGAGCGGGTGCTCCAGGTGAACCTGGTCGGCCCGTTCCGCCTGTCGAAGGCGATCGCGGGCGGCATGGCGCTGCGCGGGCGCGGCACCATCGTGCACATCTCGTCCGACGCGGCCGTCAACGCCTATGCGCGCTGGGGGGCGTACGGAGTCTCGAAGGCGGCGCTCGATCACCTGGCGCGCACCTTCGCCGCGGAGCTGGGCGAGCTCGGCGTGCGCTCGCTGGTCATCGACCCGGGCGAGATGGACACGGCGATGCACGCCGACGCCATGCCCGACGCCGATCGGGCGACGCTGGCCCGGCCGGCCGACGTGGCCCGGCAGATCGTCGGGCAGCTGTTCGCCGCTGGCGGTGAACGGCGCTGGGAGAACGGCGCGCGCATCGCCCTTGGAGGCTCGTCGTGAGAGCCGCGGCGCGCCGCGGGCGCGCGGAGAGCGGCGGCTGCTGCTGCTCGATCGCGCGACCGGGGCCGTGGGTGACGCGCAGCTCGACGATCTGCCCTCCCTGGCGCGCGCCGGCGATCTCTTCGTCGTCAACGACGCGGCCACGCTGCCGGCGTCGCTGCCGGCGCTCCTGCCCTCGGGCGCGGCGGGCGAGGTGCGCCTGGTGCGCGCGCGCGACCCGGGGCGGCGCTGGCAGGCGGTGCTGTTCGGGGCCGGCGACTGGCGTACGCCGACCGAGCGTCGGGCGCCGCCCGAGCCGCTGGCAGTGGGGACGCGCCTCGAGGTCGCCGGCGTGGCAGCGACGGTGACCGGGGTCTCCCGAACCTCGGCGCGACTGTTCGAGCTGCGGTTCGAAGCCGACGTCGACGCGGTGTGGGCGGCGATCTACGGCCGCGGCCGGCCGATCCAATATGCCCACGTGCCGGCGCCGCTGGCGCTGTGGTCGGTGCAGACGGCGTACGCGGCGCGACCGTGGGCGGCCGAGGCGCCGTCGGCCGGCGTGCCGCTCGACTGGTCGCTGCTCTCCGCCCTGCGGGCGCGCGGCGTCGGCCTGGCCACGATCACCGAGGGCGCCGGGCTGTCGTCGACGGGCGAGGCGGCGCTGGATGCGGCGCTGCCGCTGCCCGAGCGCTTCGAGGTGCCGGCGGCGACGGTGGCCGCGATCGGCGAGACGCGGGCGCGGGGCGGACGGGTCATCGCCGTCGGCACCAGCGTAGTGCGCGCGCTCGAGAGCGCGGCGGCGAGCGGCCCGCTGCGGGCGGCCAGCGGCGACACCGATCTCTTCATCGGGCCCGGCTACCGCCCGCGCGCCGTCGACGGGCTGTTCACCGGGTTGCACGAGCCGACGGCGAGCCATTTCGCGCTGTTGCAGGCGTTTGCCACGCGCACGCAGCTCGAGGCCGCCTACGCGCACGCGGAGCGCGGCGGCTACCTGGGGCACGAGTTCGGCGACGCCAACCTGATCGTGTGAAGTCATCGGAAGGCGCTGGGGGGGGCACGTCCGGCCCCACGCAAACTGCCCCGCTGGGCTGAAACAGTCCTCGCCACCGGACCGCAGGTGCTCGATTCTGCCCCTTGCCTGTGCTGCGGAACTCGCCCAGCGGGGCAGTGTGCGCGCGGCCTCTGTGCTCGTCCAAAAACCGAGAGCAACCCTGGACGCCGTTTTCCCGTAAGCCCATGGAGCGGGCGGTCGTCGGAGCCGTCTTGCCGGGCGTCGAGGAGCGCTCCGCCCGAAGGGCGGACGCCAGCGACGAGCAGAGGGCCCGGGCGTGCCGCCGGCCTGTAAGGCCGCCGGCGTAGCGGGCCCGTCCCGGCAAGACTCAAACAGTCCTCGCCACCGGAGCGCTTGTGCTCGATTTGACCCCTTTTCGGTGCTGCGGGGCTCGCCCAGCGGGGCAGCGCGCGCGGGGCCTCTGTGCTCGGGTGATGCGCTCTCTGTGCCCGCTGCGGTCGCGCGAGCACCCAGGGCCGCTGCGGTCGCGCGGGTAGCGGGAGCTAGACAGAATGGTTGGTCCCGCGGTCACGCAGGCGTGGGTTACACCCGTCAGCTGTGACGCAAACCGGCGCAGAGCCACAAGCGGGAGGCGGGACCAACCATGGAAAAACTACGATTCGTCGGGCTGGATGTCCACAAGGAGAGCATCGCCATCGCCGTCGCCGAGGGACGCGGCGGTGAGCCGGCGTCGCTGAGCACAATCCCGAACGACACACGCGTGCTGCTCAAGCAGCTACGAAAGCTCGGCCGCGTGAAGTGCTGCTACGAGGCCGGACCGACGGGATTCGGGCTGCAGCGTGAGCTGACCGCGAACGGCATCGAGTGCGTCGTGGTCGCGCCGTCGCTGGTGCCGCAGCACGCGAGCGACCGTGTGAAGACGGATCGGCGAGACGCGATCAAGCTGGCGCGATTTCTTCGGTCGGGTGACCTGACCGTGGTCCACGTTCCCGAGCCAGCGACGGAGGCGATGCGTGATCTCGAACGTGCGCGTGATGCCGCCAAGCGCGCCGAGCGCGTCGCGCGACACCAGATGGGCAAGTTTCTCTTGCGGCACGGTCGACGCTACCCGGGCAAGACGCCGTGGACGCGGATACACCTCAACTGGATCCGTATGCAGCACTTCGAGCATGAGGCGCAAAACCGCGTGCTCGTCGATCACCTCAAAGCAGTCGAGGACACGACAGCACGCGTCGCGTCGCTGACGAAATCGATCGAGGAGCTCGTCGACGAGTGGTCTCTGGCGCCGCTCGTCAGGGCGCTGCAGGCGCTGCGCGGCATCCGCCTCGTCAGCGCCGTCGTGATCGCGGCCGAGCTCGGCGAGCTGAAGCGCTTCGCGAAACCGACGCAGCTGATGGGCTTCGTCGGCCTGGTACCTTCGGAGTACTCGAGCGGCGAGTCGAAACGACGAGGCCGCATCACCAAGACCGGTAATGGACACGTTCGCCGCATCCTCGTCGAGGCGGCATGGGCTTATCGCTTTCGACCATCGGTGAGTGAGCAAATCCGGCAGCGAAGCAAGGGCGTGTCACCAGAGGTCAAACAGATCGCCTGGAAGGCGCAGCAGCGACTGTGCAGCCGCTATCGCAAGCTGACGGCGCGGGGCAAAAACAAGCAGCGCACCGTCACCGCCATCGCTCGCGAGCTGGCGGGCTTCGTGTGGTCGATTGGCCAGCAGGAGGTGCTGACGGCGTAGTCGAACGCCGCTCCGACGGTGAACACGACGAGCGACGGAGAGACCGGCCTAAAGGGGAATCCTCGCACGTACTATGGGAACGGCCCGCGAGGGCTGGACGCCCGCCGCTAGAGAGAGGCAGCCCCCGACGGATCCAGGTCATGCGGTAACCAACCCGCGAATATCAGTCTGATCCGCCGTCGCTACCTACTCGAAGTCGCCCGTCGTGCTGACCGTCGGAAAGATCAACGATTGACGGGACCAACCATATCAGTACGGGACGTAGGGTGGGCGGTCGTGGGCGACCCACTTTTGCACCGACGGGCGCGCCCATTGCGTCTCGACGAAGCCGCGCAGCCTGGACGGCACGTCGTGGCCGTTGAGGACCAGGCGTTGCAGCATGAACGCCAGGTCGCTGTCGGCCTGCGACCAGGCGCCGAACAGCGACGTCGCCCCGTCGGGGATGAGGCGGGACGCGGTCTCGATGAGCCGCGTCACCGCCGCCTGCCCGTCCGCCGTCAGCGGCTTTTCGGCGCGCTTGTAGAACATCGTGTGCGTCGGCCGCTCCTCGCGGATGGCCATCGAGATCCGAGCGGATCCAATCCATCACCATGCGCGCCCGCGCCCGCTCCTTGACCCCCTCGGGCAGCGCGCGACGGTATTGCGGCGCGGTGAAGACTTCGTCGAGATAGTTGACGATGGCGGCCGATTCGGCGAGCCAGAAGCCGTCGTGGTCGATGGCCGGGATGCGCCCGGTGATCGACGCGTCGCGATACTCGGCCCGGTGGTGCGCCTTGTCCGGCAGCGACACCGTCTTCCAGACGTACGGCACCCCTTTCTCCTCCAGCGCGACATAGACGGAGAAGGCGTAGGGGCTGATGCTGAAGCTGTCGATGTAGAGCGTGAGCGCCATGAGTCACCTCTGGATGCGCAGCATACTCGTGCTGCGATAAGATCGGGGAGGCGCTTCGGCCTCCTCGATGAAGCCGAGCTTGCGGTAGAGCGGCTGCGCGTCGCGCGTCTGCAGCAGCACCCGCGCGGCGCCGCGCACGCGCGGGTGGTCGAGGCACAAGCGCATCACCGCCTCGCCCAGGCCACAGCCGCGCCACGGCGGCGCCACCACCACGTCGTAGACCCAGGCGTACTTGTGTCCGTCGCTGATGGCGCGCGCGCAGGCGACGAGCTTGCCGTCGACGCGTGCGCCCACGAACAGCGACGAGCCGGCGACGGCGCCGGCGATGCGCTCCGGCGGATGCTGGTCGTTCCAATATTCGGGCGCGAGCAGCGCCACCGCGGCGTCGACGTCGCGCGGGTCGAGCGCGCAGTGCAGCGTGGCTGGAACCATGGTTCGAGCCTTCGAACCGCCGTTCGAATCGTCCAGCTTTGGCGCGAACCGGAGGAACGCGGGAGTGGGCGTGTCGGGGTTGGCGGCGCGAACGAGCTCGATGGCGCGCGGATCGCCGTCGTGGCCGCGCTGCCACATCCGCTCGAGGATGTGCACCCGCTCCTCGGGCGAGCGGTTCTGCAGGAGCTTGGCCTTGCCGTCGAGGTCGGCGGTGCGCACGCGCAGGATGAGGATCGACGCCACCTGCTTGTCGTAGAGCGCGCGATACCGTGCATGCGCGGGGTCGATCGGCGCGTGGCCGCCCTCGGGCTGGTACTTCGACATCAGGCCCGCGAGCACGCGCGCCTTCTCCCCCGCGTCATCGACGACCTCGAGCGTGCCCCGGACCTGCACGCTCCGGTAGAGCGTCGTCGCCGGGCAGGCGCGCTCGGCGTCGACGAAGTAGCTGGGGATGGAGGCGACCAGCTCCTCGGCCGAGAGCACGGCGGCGCGCCCGAGGCAGTCCGCCTTTTCGCCCACGGCGGCGGCGTGGAAGTAGACGTCGCCGTCGAGGATCACCGGCGTGCAGCGTGCGGATCACCGGCGCGCCGGCGGGCGTGGTGGTCGCCAGATGGACGACGGGGGCTTCGGCGAGCAGCGCCAGCGCCTCGCCGCGGGCCATGCGAAAGAACCGCTCCCTGCGCATCGACCGATCGATAGCCCGGAGCTGGTACCCCCAAAAGGTCCAGTTTCGTGATATCCACTGGACCATGGCGAGCTGGCAGCTGGCGCTCGATCTGCGCGACGGCGGCGAGCAGCCGATCTTCATTCGGCTGGCGCGCGCCATCAGTGACGACGTACGGCGGGGCCGGCTCAAGCCCGGCGACGCTCTGCCGGGCAGCCGCACGCTGGCGCGCGCGCTCGGCGTTCACCGCAACACGGTGCTGGCGGCGTACGCCGAGCTCGCCGCCGAGGGCTGGATCAGCGCCGAGGCGGCCGCACGCACCTTCGTGTCGCATGCGCTGCCCGACGTCGAGGCCGCGGCCGCCGGCGGCGGCAGACGGCCGCGCTCGGCTTCGACCTGGGCCCGGCCGGCGATCGGGGAGACGCCCGCGAGGCGCGCCGCGAGGAAAAGCAGCCGGCGCGCCTGCTGGCGATGTCGGGCGGCATCCCCGACGTACGCCTGCTGCCGACGGCGCCGCTGGCCCGCGCCTATCGGCGTGCGCTCAAGCGACACGGACCGGCGCTGCTCGGCTACGGCGACGCGCGCGGCCACGCCCGGCTGCGCGACCGCGCTCGCCGGCATGCTCTCGGCGCTGCGGGGCGTCCCCGCGGACGACGAGTCGCTCATGGTCACGCGCGGCAGCCAGCTCGCGCTCGATCTGGTGGCACGCGCCCTGCTGTGGGCCCGGTGACGTCGTCGCCGTCGAGGCGCTCGGCTACCGCCCGGCGTGGAGCGCGTTCGCCGCCACCGGCGCGCGCCTGGTCCCGGTGCCCGTCGACGAGCACGGCCTCGACGTCGACGCGCTGGCGGGGCTGGCGGCGCGGCAACGCCTGCGCGCCGTCTACGTCACGCCGCACCATCAGTATCCGACGACGGTGATGCTCGACGCCGGGCGGCGCCTGCGCCTGCTCGAGCTGGCGCGCACGCACCGCATCGCGGTCATCGAGGACGACTACGACTTCGAGTTCCACTACGAAGGCCGCCCGGTGCTGCCGCTGGCCGCCACCGATCGCCACGCGGTCGTCGTCTACATCGGCACGCTCTCGAAGATCCTGGCGCCCGCCTTGCGGCTCGGCTTCATCGTCGCGCCGCCGGTGCTGACCGAGCGGCTCGCCGAGCTGCGCCTCAGCATCGACCGCCAGGGCGACCAGGTGGTCGAGTGCGCCGTGGCCGAGCTGATCGAGGACGGCGAGCTGCAGCGCCACGTGCGGCGCATGCGTCGCATCTACCAGGCGCGCCGCGACGCCCTGGTCGCCGCAGCTGCGGCAGCGGCTCGGCGGCGCCCTCCGTTTCGAGGTGCCTGCCGGCGGCATGGCGATATGGGCCTACGCCGACGACCGGCTCGACGTCGACGCCTGGGCCGCGCGCGCGCTCGCCCGCGGCGTCCAGTTCTACACCGGCGCGCGCTTTGCCTTCGACGGACGGCCCTGCCCGTCGCTGCGCCTCGGTTTTGCCGCGCTCGGCGAGGCCGAGCTCGCCGAGGGCGTGCGCCGCATCGCCGCCGCCCTGCGCGCCTAGAGGGGAGCTTCTCGGCACGTGCCCGTTAAGCTAGCATCGGGCCATGGCGCCAGTGCTGGAGTTCCTGGAGGGGCAGCGAGAGCCTTTCCTCATCGACCGCTCCGAGCTGTATATCGGTCGCGGCATGGCCTGCGCACTGCGGCTCGACGCGGCCGAAGCCGCCGAGCAGCACGTGCGCGTGACCATGGACGGCACCGGCAACGTCTTCATCCAGGACCTCGACACCCACGCGGGCACGCTGCGCAACGGTGACTTCGTGTACGGGCAGCAGAAGCTCGCCGAGGGCGACAAGATCGTGATCGGCGGGCTGGCGCTGGTGTTTCGCGCCGCGGCGCCCGTGACCGCGGTGGCGCCGCCGGCGACGGCGCCGCTGCGCGCGAGCGCAGAGGAGCGCACGCGCATGCCGACGGAGCTGCCGCCCGAGGTGCGCGCGGCGCTGGCGGCGCGGCAGCAGCAGCAGCAGCAGCAGCAGCAGCAGCAGGCGGTGGTGCAGCCGGCGGCTCCCATCCCCCCGCCACCGGTCGAGGAGGCGCCGGCGGGCGTCATCGTCGGCACCCCCGAGCCGGAGCCGGACAACTTCCGCACCGTGCAGATGGCCCCGGCCGACCTGGCGGCGCTGGGGATCGATCCGGCGACGCTGCCGCCGATCACCAAGCCAGCGCCGGCGAAGGCGCCGCCACCGCCGGCCGTCCCACCGACGCCGCCAGCGGTGATGGCGCCGCCGAAGAAGACGATGATGGGCATGGCGCCGCCGCTGCTGCCCAAGCCGCGGGCGGCGACGCCGCCGCTGCAGCCCGCACCGCCGCCGCTGCAGGCGCCGCCGCCGCCGCTGCAAGCGCCGACGCCGCACAACGTCGGGTACCTGGTGACGGCGGAGCTGCCGGCGCCGCGTCTGCCGGCGACGGCCCCGGCCGCGCCCGCACCCTCGCCGCCGCCGATCGCGCCGACGGCGCCGACGATGATGGGGGCGCCGCGGCCGGTGGTCTCGCCGTTGGCGCCGACGCCGCCGGCGCCGCAACCGTCGCCGCCGCCGCCGCCGCCGAAGCCGGCCGCGCCCGCGATGAAGACGGCGCCGCTGCAGGAGGCGCCGGTGCTCCCCGTCGCTGCGCCGTGGCCACCGCTGGCGCCGGCTCCGCAGCCGACGCCGGTGGCGACGGGACCGGGGCCGTCGAGCGCGCCGCAGCAGCCGTACAGCCCGCCGGCCAAGGGCTCGTTCGGCTCGCTCTCGCGGGCGCTGGCGTTCATGCGGCAGATCTTCGCGCTCGCCGGCCAGCACAAGGCGCTGCTCAAGCCGCTCGTGTGGGACGTGGCGTTCACGACACCGATCATGGCCGCGTTCACCGTGCTCGAATTCTTCGTGCACTCGCGGGGCGGTCAGTACGCGATCATGGGCATCGAGGCCTTCCTGCTCTACTTCGTCGACTACGCGTGCAACTCGATCACCGCGTCGCTCATGTACGACTACGCGACCACCGGCGACGCGTCGATGCAGACGGCGATCCCGCGCGTGAGAAAGGCGCTGCCGGGGGTGCTCACCTTCGCCGCCGTTTCCGCGCTGCTCGACCTGGCGGTGACCTGGGCGCGCGAGCGCAACGACCTGGTGTCGAAGATCCTCCTGCGCGTGCTGCGCGCCATCTGGAGCACGGCGACCTACGTCATCATGCCGGCCCTGGTGATCGAGGGGGTGTCGTTCGGCGACGCGCTCAAGCGCTCGAAGTCGCTGATGGACAAGGATCCCACCGGCGTCGGCGCCGGCGTCGTGGCCATGTCGATCACCTCGTACCTCATCGCCGCCGTCTGCTTCCCGCTCGCCTACGTGCTCATGCGCGCGGGCGCACACGTCCATCCGGCGGTCGGCATGCTGCTGGCGATGCTCGTGGTCAACCTGTATTGGGCGGTCAGCGGCTGGATGAAGATCGCCTACGCGACCTGCTTCTACCTGTGGGCCCGCGAGTGCGAGCGCGCCGGCTCGACCGATCACGCGCTGGCGCCGCTGCCGCTGCGCACCGCCCTCGACGCCGCCTAGTACCTCGCCACAGTGATTTCGACCGGTCTGCGCCGGTCCTCGACGCCCATGGCTTCGTTGCTCCTCCTCGAAATACAGAGAGTATTCCTTCGTCGTCGCGCCTCGCCCTGCGCGCCGAATCCTCGGCGGATACCAATCAAAACCACTGTGGCGAGGTACTAGTGTCCGACGCCTGCATCTTCTGCGAGATCGTCGCCGGCCGCGCGCCGGCCAGCGTCGTCTACGACGACGATCGGGTCATGGCCTTCATGACCCTCAATCCGACGCGGCCCGGCGAGCACCTGATCATCCCGAAGGCGCACATCGATCACTTCTGCGATCTCGACGACGCGCTGACCTCACACCTGACCGTCGTGGCGCAGCGGCTGTCGCGCAACCTGCGCCAGCGGCTGCAGCCCCAGCGGGTCGGCTGGGTCGTGCACGGCTTCGGGGTCGCGCACGCTCACCTCATCATCGTGCCGCAGCACGATCCGCTCGACATCGCCTCGGCGCGCTGGGTCTATGTCGCCGACGGCGAAGCCCACTTCGACTTCAACCGTCTGCCGACGCCGCCGCGCGAGGAGCTCGATCGTCTGGCGAAGCTGTTGCGCTGAAATCGGCGCGCGCCAGAGCAGCGCTCTCATGATTCATCACAGTCCGAATCAGAGCGAGCTCCCACCAATCCTCATCCCTGAGCAGCGTCGCATCGAGAGCGCGCCAAAGCGCCACGTCTGGCCCCGCGCGCTCTGCCTCGCGCTAGTCTAGAGCAGCACGCCGCGCAGGATGATGCTGGCCACCGTGAAGTAGATGACCAGGCCCGTGACGTCGACCAGCGTGGCCACGAACGGCGCCGACGCCGACGCCGGGTCGAACTTGAGCTTGCGCAGGATGAACGGCAGCATCGAGCCGGCGAGGGAGCCGAACAGCACGACGCCGACGAGCGAGCAGGCGATGGTCAGCGCCACGATCTTGTAGTGCACCGTGTAGATGACCTCGCGGTGCGGCCACACCAGGATGCGGCAGATGCCGATGCAGCCGAGCAGCACGCCGAGGAGCAGCCCGACGACGACCTCGCGCCGGAACACGCGGAACCAGTCGCGCAGCTTGACGTCGCCGACGGCGAGCGCGCGCACGATCAGCGTCGACGCCTGCGATCCCGAGTTGCCGCCCGAGCTGATGATGAGCGGGATGAACAGGCTGAGCACGACGGCGCGCTCGAGCTCGTGCTCGAAGTAGGCCATCGCCGTCGCCGTCAGCATCTCGCCCACGAACAGCGCCGACAGCCAGCCGCCGCGCTTCTTGAGCATCTGCAGGACGGTGACGTCGAGGTAGGGCGCGTCGAGGGCCTCCATACCGCCGAACTTCTGCGCGTCCTCGGTCGCCTCCTCCTGCACGACGTCGACGATGTCGTCGACGGTGACGACGCCCTTCATCCGCCCGTCTTCGTCGATGACCGGCAGGGCGACGAAGTCGTGCTGCGCGAACAGCCGCGACACCGCCTCCTGATCGTCGGTGTCGAGGACGGTGATGAGGTCGGTCTTCATGACGTCGCGCACCAGCTTGCCCTGCTGCGCGGCGAACAGATCGCGGAACGAGACCACGCCGAGCAGGCGCTGCTCGGCGTCGGCGACGTAGGCGTAGGCCAACGTCTCGATCCGCTCGCGCGCCTGCTTGCGCAGATAGCGGATCGCCTCGTCGACGGTCATGTCGGGGCGCACGCGCACGTAGCGCGGGTTCATGAGGCCGCCGGCGTCGTCCTCGGCGTAGGCGAGCAGCGCCGTCACCTCCTTGCGCGTCTGCTCGTCGAGCAGCGCGAGCAGGCCACCCCGCTCGTCCTCGGACGCCTCCTGGACCACGTCGGCGGCGTCGTCGGGCGGGAGCAGGCGCAGCCACGAGCGGCGATCGCCCGGCGGCAGGCCCATGATGAGATCGTAGTGATCACGCGCAGCGAGGGTGAAGAAGAGCTCCTCGGCGTCGGCGCGCGGCAAGAGGCGGAAGCCCTCCACGCGCTCCTCGCCCGACAGGATGTGCCACGCATCCTGAAGCTCGGAGGCGACGAAGGTTTCGTCGCTCCCCGGCGTATCGACGTCGGGCGGAGCCATATCGCTTGTCTGCCCAATGCCGCGACAAATGGCCAGAAAAAAGTGCGTGCTTATAACGGGAATGGATGGCGCCGGGCCTCGAAGCGCTGCGCCGGGAGGCGGCCTGCTGCACCCGCTGCGACCTCTACCGGCGCGCCACGCAGACCGTGTTCGGCGAGGGGAGCGCGCGCGCGCGCGTCATGCTCGTCGGCGAGCAGCCCGGCGATCAGGAGGACCGGAGCGGGCGCCCCTTCGTCGGCCCCGCGGGGCGGCTGCTCGATCGGGCGCTCGCCGCCGCCGGCATCGAGCGCGGTGACGTCTACGTGACGAACGCGGTCAAGCACTTCAAGTGGCAGGCGCGCGGCAAGCGTCGCCTCCACGAAAAGCCGAACGCGCGCGAGCTCGCCGCCTGCCGCCCCTGGCTCGATGCCGAGCTGGCGGCGGTGCGGCCGGACGTGCTCGTCTGCCTGGGCGCCACGGCGGCGCAGGCGCTGTTCGGCCGCAGCTTCCGGGTGACCCGCCAGCGCGGCCGGCTGCTGCCGACGGCGCTGGCGCCGCACGCGCTGGCGACGGTGCACCCGTCGGCGATCCTGCGCGCGCCCGACGCGGCGACCCGCCAGCGCGAGCTGGCCGCCTTCGTCGCCGACCTGGTGGTCGTGGCCCGGCTCCTAGAGGCGGGCGGCGAAGCGGCGCGCGAATAGGTACGCGTCGCCGGGCCAGCGGGCCGAGACATAGCGGCCGTCCTCGACGATGAAGGCGCCGACGTCGTCCTCGCCGGTGCCGCGCTTCTTGACGATGATCGGCCCCCGCTCGAACTGCTCCTTGGGCGCGCCGAGCGCACCGCGCACCTCGTCCTCGACGTAGGCGTCGTAGGTGCGGTAGTAGCGCCCGAGCTTCCAGAAGGTCATGAGGTAGGCGCCGCGCTCCATGTACTTCGGCAGGCACGTGGTGCGCGCGCCGTGCAGGACGCTGCGCCCCGTCGACGGATCCTTGGCGCGCGCGAGCACGAGCACGCCGTGACAGATGGCGCCGACCGGCCGGCCGGTCCGCCAGAAGGCGCTCACCTTTTCCTGCAGCAGCGACGAGCCGAGGTACTGGCGCATCCCCGGCGCGTGTCCGCCGGGGAGGATCATGCCGTCGAATTCGTCGGGGTTGATGGCGCTCCACGACATCGGCCGGTTGAACGCGGGCGCCCGGGCCATCTCGTCGTAGAAGGCGCGCGGCTCGGCGGCGGGGCCGAGGTTGCCGAGCGTGCCGCCGAGCAGCAGCGGGTCGCCGGCCGGCGCCACGCCGCCGGCCTCGGTGGCGAAGACGACCTCGTGCCCCTCGTGGGTCAGCATGCGCCACGGGACCGCGGTCTCGGTGGGGTCGAAGTCGCGATCCGGCAGCGGCATCAGCACGCGCGCCATGGCGGCATTATAGAGCGAGGGCCGCGATCGGTGAAGGTGGCACGCGGCGTGAATCTCGTACCGCTCATGACTTATGGGGCGATGCGCTGGCGCCAGACCTTCTTCGTGCACTGGCTCGTGCCCGCCGACACCCTGACGCCGCGGCTGCCGCGCGGGGTGACCCTCGATCGGTGGCGCGGCCACGCCGTCGCCAGCCTGTCCGCGATCGACGTCGAGGGCCCGGCGCCGCGCGCGCTGCTGCAGACGCCGGTGGCGCACCTGTTCCGCTATCGCCAGCTCAACCTGCGCACCTACGTCGAAGGGCCCGAGGGTCCGGGGCTGACCCTCCTGGAGACGCGGATCGATCGCGTGACCTGGGCGCTCGGTGCGCGGCTGGCGGGCATGCCGTACCACCTCGACCGCCAGCTGGCCTACGAGGTGCGCGCCGCCTCCGTGGAGCTGCGCGCGCGCGGGCTGCGCGCGCGCGGCCTGGTCGGCGCCGCTGGCGCCACGACGCTCGTGGCGGGCACCCTCGAGCACTTCGCGTGCGAACGCTACCGCGGGTACGCGCAGCTCCCGGTCGGGCGGACGCTGTGCGTGCAGATCGCGCATCCGCCCTGGCGCAGCCGCCCGGTGGTGCTCGAAGGGCCGCTGACGCCCGCGGGGCTCGGCCTGGCCGTCGACGCCCAGCCGGCCTCGGCGCAGCTGTGCGAAGACGTGGAGGTGGTGGTCGAGCACGTCGGGCTGCCGGCGGACGAGGAAGAGGCCGCCTTCGTTCCCGCGTGATAGCTTTCCTTCGTGATCCGAACGTTCCTCGGTATCGTCGTCGGCGTGGCGCTCGCCGCGGGCGGCGGGTGGTTGTACCTCCGGCAGGGCAAGGACTGCCTCGGCCGCTGCGGCGACGGCACGCGCTGCTTCAACGGGCGCTGCATCGCCGCGGCGCCGCCTACCACGGTGGCCAGCGCGCCGACGCAGCATCGGCGCAAGCGCCACAGCGGCGGCGGCAGCAGCTACAGCCCGGCGCAGCCGGAGCTCAAGCTCGAGCCGGGCGACGAGCGCATCGCCACCGCCGGCGATTCGCTCGGCCGGGCCGAGCACGTCGATCTCACCCAGGGCGGCGACGACGGGCGCGAGCTCGGCCAGGAGGACCTCGACGCCGTCTTCCGCCCCGCGCAGTCGGCGATCACGCGCTGCATCACCGAGGCGGTGGGCGACTATCCGCTCGAGTCGGGCCGGATCGAGGTCGCCTTCCGGGTCGAGCGCTCGGGCGCGGTACACAAGGTGCGCATCACGGCGCCGCAGCTGCTCATGCGCCGCGGCTTCACCGGCTGCGTGCGGCCCATCGTCACCGGCTTGCGCTTCCCCTCGTCGGGAGGCGCCAACGTGGTCACCTACCCGTTCGCGCTGCAGTAATCTCGGCGTCGAGGCGGGCGAGCAGCCACTTCATCGCCGCCGGCTGCTGACGCAGGCCCGCGCCGACGACGATCGGCCGCTCTTCACCGCGCACGTGCACGCGCAGGTGGTTGCCCTCGCGCTCCAACTTCTCGACGTCGCCCAGCTTTGCCCGCCGCTGCTGCGACCGGCCGCGCCGCCACACCAGCTCGCCGCCCTCGATGCTGAGCGACTCGGCGCCGAACAGCGAGAACACCGCCGACAGCACCACGATGGCGGCGAACACGATGCGCACCAGCAGCATCCCCCAGCGCGCCTCGCGCACGTCGTTGAGCATGGTGAACGCGACCAGCACCAGCGCGATCGGCGCCACGAAGCCGATGCCGATGCGCATGACGAGCGGCCGCGCGTTCTCCACGACCCAGCGCGTCCCGTCCTCTTTGATCGTGGGCGGTGTCATCGGCTTGGGCTCGCTCATCAGAAGTGGTGGGTGGGGTCCTTGCGCGGCGGCGGCGGCGCCTCGGGGATCTGCGGCAGGGGCTCGCGATCCTCGCCCTCCTCGTCCGCCATCTCCAGCTCGCCGAGCGGCGCGCCGATGTCGACCAGCCGCTCCTTATCCGCTTCCGCACCGTACTTCTTGCAGTTGTCGCAGCGCCCGCACAGCGGCACGTTCTTCTCGCCGAAGTAGTCGAGCAGGATCTTGACCCGGCAGCGCGTCGAGCGGGCATAGCGGAGCATCGCCTCGAGCTTGCCGTGGTCGGCCTCGCGCCGCTTGCGATACTCCTCGGCCGCGCGCCCGAGCGTGAGATCGTCGATCTCGGCGATCTCGCGCCAGCTGCCCTCTTCCTCGACGGCGCAGTTGTGCTCCTTGAGCACGCCCAACACCACGCGCGCCTTCTGCTGCGAGGTCTCGCCGGCGATGGCGATCTCCTTGAGCCCAGAGGCGCCGTTGGACAGCGCGAAGGCGACGTTCTTGAACTGCTGCTTGGTCGGGTACTTGTCACCGACGAAGAACTCCTGCACCGCCTCGTCGTTCGGGTTGTACAGAAGGATGCAGCGCGACGGCTTGCCGTCGCGGCCGGCGCGCCCCGCCTCCTGGTAGTACTGCTCGATCGAGCCGGGCACGTTGTAGTGGATGACGAAGCGGATGTCCGGCTTGTCGACGCCGAGGCCGAAGGCGTTGGTGGCGATCATGATGCGCGGGTTGTTGCGCATGAACGCCTTCTGCGACTCCTCGCGCTCGGACTTGCGTCATGCGGCCGTGGTACATGCCGACGCGCAGGCCGAGGCGCGGCAGGGCGCCGTGCAGCGCCTCGACGTCGCGCACCGTCGAGCAGTAGACGATGCCCGGCCCCTTGATGCGGCGAATGAGCCGCAGCAGGCGCCTGACCTGCTGCCGCAGATCCTGGGCGAAGCGCACCTCGAACGTCAGCGACGGGCGGTTGAAGCCGGTGTGCACGACGTCCGGCTCCTTCAGGTCGAGCTGCTTCTTGATGTCCTCGGCCACCTGCGGCGTCGCCGTCGCCGTCAGCGCCAGCACCGGCGGGCGGCGATCGGGATAGGCCGACGGCAGCGACTCCTTGACCGTCTTGAGCGCCAGATACGCGGGGCGGAAGTCGTGGCCCCACTCCGACACGCAGTGCGCCTCGTCGACGACGAAGAGCGCGACCTTCTGTCCGCCCAGCTCCTTGACCAGGCGCGCCGGAGGCGGCGCGCTCGGGCGTGACGTAGATGATCTTGTGCTTGCCCTCGTCGATGCGCTCGAGCGTCTCGCGCTTGGCGCTTGCACGCCCTCGGTCGAGTCGAGCCGCGCGGCGACGGCGCCGGTGCGCCGCAGCTTCTGCAGCTGATCGGACATGAGCGCCAACAGCGGCGAGACGACGACGGTGACGCCGGGCAGCTCGAACGCGGTGAGCTGATAGGTCAGCGACTTGCCGGCGCCCGTCGGCATGATGGCCAGCACGTCCTTGCCGGCGAGGAGGTCGCGGATGACCTGCTCCTGGCCGGGACGGAAGTCACGCAGGTTGAACTGGCGGCGCAGACGGCGGACGATCGGATCGAGCTGGACCTGCTGGCCGTCCGGACCGAGCTCGAACTCGCGCCCGCCGCGGCGACGGCGACGGCGACGGCGGCGGCGCCCTTCGCCGGGCAGGCCCGGCTGGCCCGGCTGTGATTGCGGATGCGGCTGCGAATGTGAATGCTGCGGCCGCGGCGGCTGCGGCGGCTGCGGCTGCCAACCCTGCGTGTGCGCGGCCGGCTGCGCCCGCGGCTCTGCGTGCGGCTGCGCGTGCGTTTGCGGCTCGGAGCTCCAGAAATCGGCGAACTCGCCATTGCTCGGCTGCGACCGGGGCTGCGGCACGGCGCCCCACGTCGGATCCTGCGTCGGTGGCGCCGGTGGCGTCGCTGCGGGCGCCGTCGCCCCGGCCGGCGTTTCTGCGGGCGCCGTCTCTGCCGGAGCCGTCGGGCGCGGCGACGACTTGCGGCGCAGCGGATTGGCCGAACGCTCGCGCGGCAACAGCGGCGCTCCGGTCAACGAGGTCTCGCCACCCGGCTCCGCGGTCTCAGCCGTCTCCCCGACAACCGCGGTCGGCCGGACAGCGGCGGTATCCGTCGTTGCGACGCCGGTATCCGTCGTTGCGACGGCGGTCGTCGCTGTCTCCGCCCCGGCCGCAGGTGGCGTCTCCGGTCGCGCGAGCTCGGCGGCCCTGCCGCTTCTGGTCCGCTTCGGCCTCGCCGCGGCCTTCGCCGACGTCGCGGCCTTCGCCGACGTCGCGGCCTTCGCCGACGTCGCGGCCTTCGCCGACGTCGCGGCCTTCGCCGACGCCGCGGCCTTCGCCGACGTCGCGGCCTTCGCCGACGCCGCGGCCTTCGCCGGCCGCTTCGCCGACGTCGCGGCCTTCGCCGGCGGCGCGGCCTTTCTTCGGCGCCGCCGCCCTGGGCGCCGCTTTTTTCGGCGCCGCCTTCTTCGCCAGCGGCTTCTTCGCCTGGTTCGCCGGCGCCTTCTTCTTCGGCGCCGCCACCTGCTTCTTCTTTGCTACGGCCGCCGGCTTCTTCACCTTCACCATGTCTTCCTCGAGCACGCAGCGCCTCGACTCCGGCGCTGCCCTTCCCCGCGCGGCAAAACCGCGCAGCGCTCCTATAGCACGAACTTGGTGCGTGAACAGCACGATGTGCTCTACTGCGCCCGATGCCGCCCAAGCCCCCGCGCCCGCGCCGCTCGCTCTCGTCGCGCGGCGGCCGCGTCGTGTCGTCGGGTGACGCGCGCTGGCGCCGCCTGCTGACCGAGGCGCTCGCAATCCCCGACGACGCCGACGCGCGCGAGCTGACGCACGGCTTCCACAGCTATCCCGCCCGCTTCCATCCGCTCTTGTGCCGGCGCCTGCTCGCCGAGTGTGCGCGCGCCGGCACCGTCGTGCTCGATCCGTTCGTCGGCTCCGGCACCTCGCTCGTCGAGGCCGCGCTGCGCGGCGCCGCCGGCCGCGGCGTCGACGCCAACCCGCTGGCCGTCGATCTCGCCGCGCTCAAGGCCACGCCGGTGCCGGCCGCGGCGCGCGCGCTGCTGGTCGCGCGCGCCGCCGACGTCGCCGCGCGCTCGCTCGATCGGGTCAAGAAGCGCGCACGGACCAAGACCCACGGCGGCGAATACGACGATTCGTCGCGCTACATGCCCCACATCTTTCGCGAGCTGGTGGGCCTGCGCGAAGAGATCGAAGGCGAGGCGGAGCCGATCCGCGGCGCGCTCCTGCTCGTCCTGTCGTCGATCGTGGTCAAGGTCTCGCGCGACAAGGGCGACACCAGCGGCCGCGCCCCCAAAGATACGGTCGAGCGCTCCCTCGGCAAGGGCATGCCGTCGCGCCTGTTTCAGCGCAAGACCGAGGAGCTGGCGCGCGGCATGGCCGCCTTCGCTGCCGCGGTGCCGCCCGGCACCCCGCCGCCGGACGTGCGCCTGGGCGACGCGCGCAAGCTCGTGCACATCGCCGATCGCAGCGTCGACGTCATCCTCACGTCACCTCCGTACCTCGGCACCTACGACTACGCCGCGCAGCACGCGCGCCGCTTCGGCTGGCTCGGCCTCGATCCGCGCCCCTTCACCGAGACCGAGATCGGCGCCCGCCGCGGCACGCGCAGCGACCCCGCGGGCGCGCTCGCCGCCTGGCAGCGCGACGTCGACGCCTTCGTGGCCGAGTTCGCGCGCGTCCTCAAAAAGGGCGGGCTCGCCTTCGTCGCCATCGGCGACTCCGCCGTCGGCACCCGCGCCATCGCCGGCGACAGCGCCATCCGCGCCGCCGCCGAGCGCGCCGGCATGCACGTCGTCGCCAACGCGGCCGAGGACCGCCCGAACTTCTACCGCCACGCCGGCGGTGACACCCGCCGCGAGCACTTGCTCCTGATCACAAACACCAAATTGCCCGTGTGATAGGATTCATCCATGCGCTGGCGTGCGGCCGTTTTCGTTCTCGCCGTCGCCGGCTGCGGCCGCTCCAGCCTGATGGGCACGGGCGGCGTCGAGAACCTCGACATGAGCCGCTCGGGCGACCTGTCCTGTGTCGGCAAGAGCTGCCCGCACGGCGACATGGGCGACATGGGCGACGATCCGTGCGCCGACCCCAACAACTGCAGCAAGCCCGAGTGCGTCGGCGACCCGCGCTGCCACAAGCCCGGCACCGAGATCTGCAACAACGGCATCGACGACGACGCGGACGGCCTCATCGACTGCGCCGATCCCGACTGCGCCACCTTCCCCGGCTGCCAGCCGCACATGTGCGATCCCATCAACCCCGACTGCACCGATCCGATGTGCGTCGACAACCCGAAGTGCCAGAACCTGAAGTGCCGTCCCAGCGTCGACTTCGGCACGCTCACGCCGATGGGCTCCTCGTCGACGAAGATGGAGGACACTACCGGTACCATGGACGTCGCCGTCACGCCCTGCGCCCCCGGCGGCGGCGGCATGGTCGTCGGCGAGTTCACGCTCACCGGCGCCGCCGACCTCACGCTCGCCTGGCAGCAGCAAAAGGGCGAAGACAACGTCTTCGGCCTGTTCCAGGCCGGCATCAATCAGGCCTGCGGCGCCAATCCGCTCGGCTGCATCGATCCCAAGGGCGCGACCAGCGGCCAGCACGCCTTCCCGGCGCTGGCGGCGGGCCACTACTACGTCATCACCCAGGCGTACGAGCAGAAGGGCCAGGGCCCGGTCACCGTCACGCTGTCGACGCCGTCGATGAAGGAGATCTGCAACAACGGCATCGACGACAACGGCAACGGCCTCATCGACTGCGCCGACGCCGACTGCGTCAACGATCCCAACTGCGTCAACCAGGAGTGCAAGCCGGACTTCAACGTCGGGGCGCTGGTGGTCAACGGCCCCGCCAAGTCGGTCAGCTTCGACACCAGCGCCGCCGACGTGGAGAACAACGTCACCTGCGAAGGGGCGCCCGGCGGCAAGGACGTGGTGGTGCGCTTCGTCCTCGACGAGCCGGCCGGCATCCTGTTGCGCTGGGATCAGACGGGCGACCACGTGGTCGGCTTCAACCGCACGCCGGCGCCCGGCGATCAGTGCGACGCCGATCCGATCGATTGTTACGATCCCTCGGGCCGCACGCAGGACTCGGTCGCCTGGCAGGAGAAGCCGGCCGGCGACTACGAGTTCATCTTCAAGGCGCTCAAGCCGGGCTCCGAAGGGCACATCGACGCCCATATCTCCGCCTATCGCACGCGCCCGGTCGAGCTCTGCCACAACGGCATCGACGACGACGGCAACGGGCTCATCGACTGCGCCGATCCGGCGTGCATCGGCGTGGCCGGCTGCGCCAGCCCCTACTGCATGCCCGACCAGCAGCTCGGCAGCATGTCGGTCGGCGAGGCGCGCACGGTCAACCTCAACGTCGCGCAGAACGGCATCAACGGCTACAACTGCTCCTGCGCCAAGGGCGGCGGCAAGGGCATGGTCGTGCAGCTCACCGTGCCGACCGGCGGGACCAACGGCGGCTTCGGCCTCGGCTTCGACTGCACGCAGTCGGGCGACCAGGTGCTCGACCTCTTCGCCGCCGGCGGACCGCGCGACCAGTGCGACGTCAACGAGCTGGTCTGCGCCGATCCGAGCACGCTGCCCTTCGGCTGCGGCTACGAGGTGCCGAACCTGCAGCCGGGCACCTATAACGTCGTCGTCCAGGGGTTCCAGGCCGGCACCGAGGGTACGGTCAACCTGACGCTGTCGGTGATCGACGATCGCCAGCTCGAGATCTGCAACAACGGCATCGACGACGACGGCAACGGGCTCATCGACTGCCAGGATCCGAAGTGCGTGACCTCGCCCTCGTGCGCCACGTCGCAGTGCCGCGCCGACGCCACCATCGATCCCATGCCGCTCGACGGCTCGACGGTGTCCAAGCTGGTGCAGACCTCCGGCGCCGCGGCGCAGGCGCAGCCGGCGTGCGAGTCGACGCCGGGCGGGCCGACGGCGGTGGTGGCGCTGCGGCTGACCGCCAAGGCGAACCTGAGCCTGACCTGGAACCAGCTGGGCAACCACGACTTCGCGCTCTACACGCAGGCGGGCTCGCTCCTGCCGTGCGACGCCGGGCCGATCATCTCCTGCAACCCGTCGGCAGGGGCGGCGGTCGGCTCCACGCAGTGGAGCGCGGTACCGTCGGGCCGCTACTACCTCGTCGTCGCCGCCGATACGCCGGCCTCGGCCGGGTCGGTGGCGCTGCAGCTCAGCGGCTCGCCGTCACCTTAGGCAGGGGCCGGGGCGCAGTCGGCGCCTCGATCACGTCGGTCAAAAACTTCATGATCCGCGTCTCGAGCTGCTCGCGCACGACCGGATCCGGCACCATGTGTGTGAAGCCGGCCAGCGGCAAGAGCGAGAACTGCTTGCCGGCGCGGAACAGCGCCTCCGCCAGCTTGAGGGTGTGGAAGAAGTAGACGTTGTCGTCGCTGGTGCCGTGGATGATGAGGAGCGGGCGCTGCAGGCGGTGGACGTAGGTCAGGAGCGACGACGCCTCGTAGGCGGCCTGGTTGGCCGGCAGAAGGCCGAGGTAGTGCTCGGTGTAGTGCGTGTCGTAGTCGCGCCAATCGACGACCGGCGCCCCGGCCACCGCGACGTGGAAGACGTCGCCGCGATCGAGCACCGCCAGCGCCGACACGTAGCCGCCGAACGACCAGCCGGTGATGCCGACGCGCGACAGATCCATCTGGGGATGCTTCGCCGCCAGCGCCTGCAGGCCGGCCACCTGGTCGCCGATCGTCCGCGAGAAGTCGCCGGCGATGTAGCGCTCCCAATCGTGCCCGCGCCCCGGCGTGCCGCGCCCGTCGATGGCCACGACGATGACACCGTGATCGGCCATCCACTGCCGCATCAGCATCGGCGTCGCCAGCACCTGCTGGTAGCCGGGGCCGGCGTAGACGTCGACGACGACCGGATACTTCCGCTTGGGATCGAAGTTGCGCGGCCGCACCAGCGAGGTCCAGAAGCCGAGCTCGCCCACGCGCGCCCGCTCGTCGTTGGACATGAACGGCGGCTTCACCGCCACCGACGGCAGCTCGCCGGCGACGCGATCGCCGCCCGCGCCGTCGGCGACGTGCACCAGCGCCCGCCTCATCGCCGTCGGCGTCGCCACCTCTTCGACCCACACGCCATCGCCCTTGTCCCCGAAGTCGGCGGAGTGCACGCCCGGCTCCCGGGTCACGCGCACCGGCGCCCCGCCGTCGAGCGACACGCGGTAGACCTGCGCCTCCGGCGCCGCCGGCGCGCCCACGAACCAGGCGACGCGGCGCGCGGCGTCCACGTGCGCCAGCTTGCGATAGTTCTCTTTGTCGGTCGACAGCGCGCGCTCGAGGTGCCCGTCGGCGGCGCGCAGCTGCAGCGTCGGCCAGCCCGCCGCGTCGGTCGACCAGAGGAACGCCGAGCCGTCGGGCAGCCAGCTCGGCAGGGCGTGGTCGAGATCGATCCACGCGTCGTCGTGCTCGTCGAGGAGCGTGCGGGTGCGGCCGGCCTTGTCGGCGGCGAGGAGCGCCAGCGACTTCTCGTCGCGCGACTGCACCACCAGCGTCAGCGGCGCCCGATCGCGCCAGACCACGCGCGCCAGGTACGGGAGCTTGTCGCGGTCCCAGTTGACCCAGGTGGTCGCGCCGCCACCGGCGGCGATGAGGCCCAGCCGCACCTTGGCGTTCGCCTTGCCGGGGCGCGGGTAGTAGGTGGGCTCGGGCGCCTGCTCGGGATGGGCGACGTCGGGGATGACGAACTGCTCGACGCCGCGGTTGTCCGCCTCCTCGTAGGCGAGCTTCTGCGAGTCGGGCGACCACCAGAAGCCGCGCACGCGGGCCATCTCCTCCTGCGCCACGAACTCGGCCAGGCCGTTGGAGATCGCCGGATCGGTGGAGCGGGTCAGCCGCCGCTCCCGCTTCTGCTTCAGATCGTAGACGTAGAGATCGCGATCGTGCACGTAGGCCAGCTTGGTCGCGTCGGGCGACCAGGTCGGGTTGAGCGCGGGCTGGGCTCCGGTCGCAAGCTCGCTGACGTCGGGCTCGGCGCCCGAGTCGGCGCCACGCACGACGTAGAGCTTGCCCGACATGGTGACCAGGATGAGCTTGCCGTCGTCGCTGAGCGCGTAGTGGGTGAAGCCGCGCGTCGAGATGCGCTGCCGCTCGCGCTGCGCCCGCTCGGCCCGGCTCAGCTTCTCCTGGGCGCCCTTCAAGATCTGCGCGGGCGTCAGAAGCACGCGCGTCCGCCCCGTCGCCACGTCGAAGGCGTAGAGCGAGCTGACCGGCGAGCGCGGCTCGGTGCGCAGGAACAGCACCGTCTTGCCGTCGGGCGTGGGCTCGGCGTGCGTCGGGCGCCCGAGGTTGTAGCTGCGCGTGACCGCGAGCTCGCGCAGGAACTGATCTTCGGCCAAGGCCGGCGTCGCCAGCGCCAGGAGAGACAGGGCGAGGATGGTGCGCATGCGGCGCAGTATGCCGCTTACGTTCCGCCACGACAATGCGCTGACCGCGACGAGGGTCGTGCGCGGTCGTCACCCGGATGCACGGTCGGCGTCTTGACCGTTTCGTAGGGATGGTTACCTTCCGAAGCAACCATGAGACTCGACAAACTGACCATCAAGACACGCGAAGCGCTCGTCGCTGCGCAGGACCTGGCGGCCCGGACCGGGCAGCCGGAAATGCTGCCCGAGCATGTCTTCCTCGCGCTCGCCCAGCAGGAGGGCGGCCTGGTCGCCCCGCTGCTCAAGAAGGTCGGGGCCGATCCGCAGCGCATCGCCCAGGAGGTGTCGGCCGAGCTCGACCGGCTGCCGAAGCAGCAGGGCGGCCTCGAGGTCGGCTTCTCCCGCCGGGCGCGCGACCTCATCGAGGCCGCCGAGCGCGAGGCGGAGCAAGTTCAAGGACGAGTACATCTCGACCGAGCACCTGCTGCTCGCGCTCGTCGCACCGGGACTTCGGCGCCGCCTCGCGGGCGCTGGCAAGCGCCGGGCGTGACCTACGACGCGCTCCTGAAGGCGCTGGTCGAGGTGCGCGGCATCCAGCGCGTCACCGACGAGAATCCCGAGGGCAAGTACCAGGCGCTCGAGAGCTACACGCGCGACCTCACGCGAGCTCGCGCGCAAGGGCAAGCTCGATCCGGTCATCGGCCGCGACGAGGAGATCCGCCGCGCCATCCAGGTCCTGTCGCGCCGCACCAAGAACAACCCGGTGCTCATCGGCGAGCCCGGCGTCGGCAAGACCGCGATCGTCGAGGGCATCGCCCAGCGCATCGCCGCAGGGCGACGTGCCCGAGTCGCTCAAGGACAAGCGCGTGCTCGCGCTCGACCTCGGCGCGCTGGTCGCCGGCACCAAGTATCGCGGCGAGTTCGAGGAGCGCCTGAAGGCGCGTGCTCAAGGAGATCGAGAGCCGCCGACGGCACGGTCATCCTGTTCATCGACGAGCTGCACACGCTGGTCGGCGCCGGCGCCGCCGAGGGCGCGCAGGACGCGGCCAACATGCTCAAGCCGGCGCTCGCGCGCGGCGAGCTGCGCTGCATCGGCGCGACGACGCTCGACGAGTACCGCAAGCACATCGAGAAGGACAAGGCGCTCGAGCGCCGCTTCCAGCCGGTCTTCGTCGGCGAGCCGTCGGTCGCAGGACACGATCGCGATCCTGCGCGGCCTCAAGGAGAAGTACGAGGTCCACCACGGCATCCGCATCCGCGACGCCGCGCTGGTCGCCGCGGCGCGGCTGTCGCACCGCTACATCCCGGATCGCTTCCTGCCCGACAAGGCGATCGATCTCGATCGACGAGGCCGCGTCGCGCCTCAAGATGGAGATCGACTCGCTGCCGACGCCGATCGACGACCTGCAGCGCAAGATCGTGTCGCTCGAGATCGAGCGGCAGGCGCTGGCCAAGGAGAACGACAAGCAGTCGCAAGGCGCGGCTGGCGGAGGTCGAGCGCGAGATCGCCGAGCTGAGCGAGCAGGTCGACGCGATGAAGGCGCAGTGGCAGCGCGAGAAGGAGCTCATCGCCGAGCCTCGCGCAAAGCCAAGGAGGAGATCGAGCAGGCCAAGACCGAGGCCGAGCTGGCGCAGCGGCGCGGCGACCTCGACCGCGCCGCCGAGCTGCGGTACGGCGTCGCTGCCCGACGCTCGAGAAGCAGCTCGCCGAGGCCAACGACCGCGCGAGGCTCGAGGCGGCGCCGCAAGGACGGGCGGCATCGCTTCCTGCGCGAGGAGGTCACCGAGGAGGACATCGCCGCCGTCGTCGCCAAGTGGACCGGCATCCCCGTCGAGAAGATGCTCGAGGGCGAGATGTCGAGCGCCTCAACGAGATGGAGGACGCGGCTGCACCAGCGCGTGGTCGGCCAGGAGCAGGCGGTCGAGGCGGTCGCCAACGCCGTGCGCCGCGCGCGCGCCGGGCTGCAGGATCCGAACCGGCCGATCGGCTCGTTCCTCTTCCTCGGGCCCGACGGGCGTCGGCAAGACCGAGCTCGCGCGCGCGCTCGCCGAGTTCCTGTTCGACGACGAGACCCACATGGTCCGGCATCGACATGTGCGAGTACATGGAGAAGCACACGGTGTCGCGCCTGGTCGGCGCGCCTCCGGGCTACGTCGGCTACGACGAGGGCGGCCAGCTCACCGAGGCGGTGCGCCGCCGCCCCTACTCGGTCGTCCTGCTCGACGAGATCGAGAAGGCGCACCCCGACGTCTTCAACATCGCTGCTTGCAGGTGCTCGACGACGGCCGGCTCACCGACGGGCAGGGCCGCACGGTCGACTTCAAGAACACGGTCGTCATCATGACCTCGAACGTCGGCTCGCAGTTCATCCGCGACGTCGACGACGTCAACCGCGCCCGATGTGAAGGAGCAGATCGATGACGGCGCTGCGGGCGACGTTCAAGCCCGAGTTCCTGAACCGCGTCGACGAGATCATCGTCTTCCACCAGCTGGGCGAGGCGGAGCTGCGGCTCGATCGTCGACGTCCAGCTCGGCGCGCTTCGAGAAGCTGCTCGCCGAGCGCCAGCTCACGCTCGAGCTGACCGCCGGAGGCGATCGCGCTTCTGTGCGAGCGCGGCTACGATCCGGCCTACGGCGCGCGCCCGCTCAAGCGCGCGATCCAGCGCTACGTGCAGGATCCGCTGGCCAAGCGCATCATCGCCGGCGACTTCGCACCCGGGCGACCACATCCGCGGCGAGCGCGCAGGGCGACCAGATCGTCTTCGGCAAGGTCACGTGGAGCGCCAGCAAGCACGAGGCAGCGTAAGATTCGACCACGATGGCAGCCAAGGACTACTACAAGACGCTCGGGGTCACCGAGAAGGCGAGCGCCGACGAGATCAAGAAGGCGTATCGCAAGCTCGCCAAGCAGTATCACCCCGACGTCACCGGCGGCGACAAGGCCAAGGAGGCCGAAGTTCAAGGAGATCTCCGAGGCCTACGAGATGCTCGGCGACGAGAAGAAGCGCGCCGCAGTACGACGAGCTGCGCTCCAACCCGTTTGCCGGCGGCATGCCCGGCGGTGGGCAGCCGGGGGCCGGCGGCTTCCCCGGGGGTGCGCAGGGGTTCGACATCAACGATCTGTTCTCGCAGTTCGGCGGCCGCGGCGCGGGTGGGCGCGTCTACACCTACCCGCCCGGGGGCGGGGCGGAAGGTCCCGACGTCGGCGGGCTGCGGCGACATCTTCGAGATGTTTCGCGGCCAGCAGGCCGCCGGCGCGCGCGCGCGTCAGCAGCCGCGGCGTGGCCAGGACGTCGTCGCCAAGCTCGACATCGAGCTCACCGACGCTGCGCTGGGCGCGGAAAAGAGCGTCACCGTCGACGGCAAGCAGCTCAAGATCAAGATCCCGCCCGGCGTCGGCAGCGGCAAGACCATCCGCCTGGCGGGCCAGGGCGAGCCGGCGCCGCGCGGCGGGCAGCCGGGCGATCTGCTCATCGAGCTGCACGAAAGGCCGCATCCGCGGTTCCGCCGCCGCGCCGACCACCCGGCCGACATCGAGGTCGACGTCCCGGTCCCCGTCGACATCGCGGTGCTGGGCGGCAAGGCGCAGGTGCAGACGCTCGAAGGCACGACGGTCACGCTGTCGATCCCGCCCGGCAGCTCGTCGGGGCGCAAGCTGCGTCTCAAGGAGAAGGGGGCGATGCAGGCGGGCGGCAAGCCGCGCGGCGACCTCTACGCCGTGGTCAGCGTCCAGGTCCCGTCGGAGATTCCGCCCAAGGCGCGGGAGCTGATGGAAGAGTTCGCAAAGCTCACGAAAAAGTAGCCGCCACCGACGCGTTCGCCCCCCTTACCGTTGCGGCCCCGCTTTTCGGGGCTTACCTATTGACTATGAGCGACATCACCAAAACGGCCGTGCAGACGTTGCCCGTGCTGCCGCTGCGCAACCTGGTCCTGTTTCCCGGCGTGGTGCTGCCCGTCGACGTCGGTCGCGCCGGCTCGCTCAAGCTGATCGACGACGTGGTCAAGCGCCAGCCGGCGCGCATGATGATCGCGACGCAGAAGGACGCCCAGGTCGAGGATCCGGCGCCCGAAGACCTGCACGCCATCGGCGTCGAGGCCGAGGTGCTCAAGGTCGTCAAGCTCTCGGACACGCGCGTCACCGTGGTCATCCGCGGGCTCGAGCGGCGGCGGCTCGGCGTCTTCTCGCAGGTGGCGCCCTACCTCCTCGCCGATGTGCGTCCCGTCGTCGAAGTGGGCGCGCAGTCGCCCGAGGCCGACGGCCTGGCGATGGCGGTGCGCGACGCCGCCAAGCAGCGTCATCGCGATCTCGCCCGACATCCCCGACGAGACCGGCGCAGATCCTCGACGCCGTCCAGCGATCCGTCGCGCCTGGCCGACATCGTCGCGGCGAACCTGGATCTGTCGACCGAGGAGCGCGTGGCGCTGCTCGTCGAGCTCGACGTGCCGCGAGCGCCTGCGCCGGCTGCTCGTGCTGCTGCAGCGCAGGTGCGAGCTCATCAAGGTCAAGGAGAAGATCGACACGCAGGTGCGCGAGGAGTTCTCGCAAGCACCAGCGCGAGGCGGTGCTGCGCCAGAAGCTCAAGGCGATCCAGGACGAGCTGGGCGAGGGCGAGGACGGCGAGCGACCTCGACGCTTCGACGAGAAGATCAAGGCCGCCGGCATGCCCGAGGAGGTCGGAGAAGGTCGCGCGCAAGCAGCTCGAGCGGCTCAAGCAGATGCCGCAGTCGTCGGCCGAGTACACGGTCACGCGCACCTACCTCGAGTGGCTCGTCGAGCTGCCCTGGTCCAAGCGCACCGAGGACCGCCTCGACCTCGGCCGAGGCGCGCAACATCCTCGACGCCGATCACTACGACCTCGCAGAAGGTCAAGAAGCGCATCCTCGAGTACCTGGCGGTGCGCAAGCTGGCGCCGCGACAAGAAGGGCCCGATCCTGTGCCTGGTCGGGCCGCCCGGCGTCGGCAAGACCTCGCTCGGCAAGTCGATCGCGCGCGCGCTCGGCCGCGAGTTCATCCGCGTCTCGCTGGGCGGCGTGCGCGACGAGGCCGAGATCCGCGGCCACCGGCGCACCTACATCGGCGCGCTGCCCGGCCGCATCATCCAGGGCATGCAAGCGCGCGGGCACGCAACAACCCGGTCTTCATGCTCGACGAGATCGACAAGCTGGGCGCCGACTTCCGCGGCGATCCGTCGGCGGCGCTGCTCGAGGTGCTCGACCCCGAGCAGAACAACACCTTCTCGCGATCACTACCTCGAGGTGCACTTCGATCTGTCGGAGGTCATCTTCATCGCCACGGCCAACACGCTCGACGCCGATCCCGCCGGCGCTGCTCGACCGCATGGAGGTCCTCGAGCTGCCCGGCTACACGCGCGAGGAGAAGCTGCGAGATCGCCAAGCGGCACCTGGTGCCGAAGCAGCTCGCCGAGCACGGCCTCACCGACGAGCACGATCGCGCTCTCCGACGACGGCGCTCGACGACGATCATCGAGCAGTACACGCGCGAGGCGGGCGTGCGCAACCTCGAGCGCGAGATCGCCAACGTCATCCGCGGCATCGCCGTCAAGGTGGCGGCGAGCCGAGACCTACGTCGCCGACTGATCGGGCACGACCAGATCGCCGACTACCTGGGGCCGCCGAAGTTCTACTCGCGAGGTCGCCGAGCGCACGGAGCAGTGCCGGGCGTGGCCACCGGCCTGGCCTGGACGCCGACGGGCGGCGACATCCTCTTCATCGAGGCGACGCGCATGGCCGGCAAGGGGCAGCCTCGTGCTCACCGGGCAGCTCGGCGACGTCATGAAGGAGTCGGCGCAGGCGGCGCTGTCGTACGTGCGCGCGCACGCCGACGAGCTCGGGCATCACCGGCCGACTTCCGAGAAGAGCGACATGCACCTGCACGTGCCGGCCGGCGCGGTGCCCAAGGACGGACCGTCGGCGGGCGTCGCCATCATCGTCGGCGCTGGTGTCGCTCCTGACCGGGCGGCGCGTGCGCGGCGACGTCGCCATGACCGGCGAGATCACGCTGCGCGGCAACGTGCTGCCGGTCGGCGGCATCAAGGAGAAGGTGCTGGCCGCGCACCGCGCCGGGCATCAAGCGCGTCATCCTGCCCGAGCGCAACGCCAAGGACCTGATCGAGCTGCCCGACGAGGTCAAGCAGTCGATGGAGATCGTCCTCGTCAAGAAGGTGGCGGAGACGATGGACGCAGCGCTCGAGACCGAGATCGCCGTGCCCGCGGCGCCCCCGCCCCCGGCCCCGCCGCCGCCGGAGCCGCAGATCAGCGCATAAATCCCGATTTTGTGTTACATGCTGCGGTCATGCCTGCGCCGCAGCTCCACCTCACGTTCGGCATGATGGTCAAGGATCAGCCCGGGATCCGCCCGGCGCTGCGCAATGCCTGCGCATCCGAGCCCATCTACACGCGCCTCGGCGCCATCTTCCACGACCTGCCCTATTACGGGAACATGCTCGCCGAGGCGGTGCGCTACGGCCTCGGCTCGCCCGCGCTCGACGAGCCGTGGGCCTATCGCATGCACTCGGTCAAGCCGGAGCGGTTCGTCGCCTCGTTCGTGCGCGCGGCGGCGACCACGCCCGGGCCGCTATCGCGCGACGAGCGGCTGGCGCTGATGGCCGGACTGTTGTCGCACTGCGCGCTCGATCTGACGCTGCATCCGCTGGTCAATTATTGCGCGCGCCGCGACACCCAGCTGCACGGCGGCCACGAGTCGGTACACCACCGGCTGACCGAGAAGTACCACGCGCTCTTCTTCCACCTCGATCGCGTCGGGCGCGATCCGATCGGCACGCCCGAGTTCCGCCAGTACACCCAGATCGTCAAGCAGGGCTCGCTCCTGCGCGCGCGCGTCGAGGCGCCGATCGTGGGCTTCATGCGCGACGCCTATCGCGGCGCCTACGGCGACGCGCCCGACGGCACGACCTGGTCCGGCTGGGTGCGCAGCTTTCGCCACTTCGGCCTCTTGGTGGCGCTGCCCATCGCCAAGCGCAACTCCGAGCTCAAGCAGCGCGACCCGTCGCTGCGGCCGCGCTACTTCGACAACGACGTCTTCCGCTTCTGGGACTTCTACGCCTGCAGCGAGCGGCGTGTGACCGAGCTGTGCAACCTCGGCTACGACTACTTCGACGCCGGCGACTTCTCGGCCGCGGCCGAGGACGCGTTCGTGCGCGCCGCGCGCATCGACGACCTCGCCGAGCCGGGCCTGAACCACCCCGAGCTGCTGGCGGCGCTGCCGCCGCTGCCCCGACTGTCGGTCCGCTGCACCCCCGGCATCACCGCGCCGCCCGGCAACGATCCCTGGCGCAAGCGCGACCGCCGTCGCGAGCTGCGCCGCCAGCGCCGCGCCGCGCGGGTCCGCCGTCTCGGCTAATCTGCGGGGGCAATGACGCAGCAGGTGACGCCGCGCCCGGCGTTGAAGCAGTGGAACGTGAGCGGCTGCTGCCACGCCTTCTCCGCGGTGTCCGGCGTCACCGGCGGCGCGGGCGGCGAGAGCATGCGCAGCTCGACCGGCGCGGGCATGTAGCTGGGGGCGTAGAGCGGCCCGTCGGGCAGGAAGGCGGCGCCGAGGCCGGTGGCTCCCGACGCCGTGACCAGCGCGACGACGGCTACCCGCCGCCCGACCTCCTTGAGGTGTGCGCGCCGCTGCGCGCGGCGCGTCCACGCCATGCGCTCGGCGTGGCAAACGGCGCACTCGCGCACGCCGCGACAGTCGCGGCAGACGAGCAGCCCGCACGAGCGGCACGCTTCGAGCTGGCGGCGAACGGCGCAGCGAGCACAGATGGCGAATCCTGGGATGCGATTGGTGGCGCTCACGCCTTGGGAAGGAGCATTCCCGATGCCAAACGCGGGAGGTGCCGTCTGGCGGAGGCGCCTCTCTATCGAGGAAGAAAAGTCTCCATCAGACGGAAGTCTCGATCCGCTTGCACACCGCGCGCGTGAACGTCGCGGTGTCGGCCTGCCCCCCGAGGTCGCGGGTGCGCTCGGCGGAGTTGCCGAGGGCGCCATCGAGCGCCCGCCGGATGCGCGCCGCCGGCTCGTGCGCGCCGATGTGCTCGAGCAGCATGACGGCGGCGAGCGTCAACGCCGTCGGGTTGGCCAGGCCCTTGCCCGCGATGTCGGGCGCCGTGCCGTGGACCGCCTCGAAGATGGCCAGGTCCTTGCCGAGGTTGGCGCCAGGCGCGACGCCGAGCCCGCCGACGAGGCCGGCGCACAGGTCGCTCAGGATGTCGCCGAACAGGTTCATCGTCACGATGACGTCGAGCTTTTCGGGCGCCTTGACGAGGTTCATGGCGCAGGCGTCGACGATCATGTCGTCGAAGGGCACGTCGGGGTACTCCCTGGCGACCTCGCGCCCGACGTCGAGAAACAGGCCGTTGGAGTACTTCAGGATGTTGGCCTTGTGCACCAGCGTCACCCGCTTGCGCTGCTGCCGTCGGGCCAGCTCGAACGCGTAGCGCACGATGCGCTCGGAGCCGTGGCGCGTGATGACCGCGATCGACTCCGCCGCCATGCGCCCCGGCCCCACGTAGTGCTCGATCCCCGAGTAGATGTCCTCGGTGTTCTCGCGCACGACGATGAGGTCGACGTGGTCGTAGCGGCTGGGCACGCCGGCGATGGTGCGCACCGGCCGTACGTTGGCGAACAGATCGAAGTGCTGCCGCAAGGCGACGTTGACCGATCGATAGCCTTCGCCCTTGGGCGTCGCCAGCGGGCCCTTGAGGGCCAGGCGCGTGCGCTCGATCGAATCGATGGTCCGCTGCGGCAGCGGATCCTTCTCCTTGCCGACGGCGGTGAGCCCCGCGATCTGCTCGTCGAACGCCAGATCGGCGCCGGCACACTTCAAGATCTCGAGCGTGGCGGCGCTGATCTCGGGCCCGATGCCGTCGCCGCGGATGAGCGTGACGGCTCGGCTCATACGCGCAGCATCTTGAACGCCTGCATCCACTTGCCGCTCTTCATCGCCGACATCACCCACGCCCAGCACATCGGCTCGAGCATGCGCGAGGCCTCGATGCCGCCGAGGTCGATGGTCTCCCAGCCGAACTCGGAGAGGATCTCGGTCACCGCCTTCTTGGCGCCGTCGTCGTTGCCGCCGATGAACATGGTCGGCGGTCCGCCCGGCAGCTGCGGATCCACCATCAGCGCGTTGCCGACGATGTTGAACGCCTTGACCACCTTGGCCTCGGGCAGCCAGCGCTGCACCTGCTCGCCGCCGGAGTCGGTGAAGCCGCGCTCGAGGCCGACCGGCTGACCGTTGACGTGCTTGAGCGGATTGGTGGCGTCGATGACGATCTTGCCCGCGAAGTTCTTGGCGCCGGCGAGCTTGAGCGCGTTCTCGGTGCCGTCCCAGCGGGTGCACAGCGCGATGAGCTCGCCGTGCTTCGCCGCCTCCTCGAACGTCACGAACTCCCCTTTCTTCTCGCGGGATCCGATCTTCACCTCGCAGCCGCGCGACGCAAAGCCGCGACCGAGCGCCTTGCCCACATCTCCGGTTCCGAGAATCCCCACCTTCTGCTTTTTCATGACCCCTCACCTCCCATGGTCTCGTGGCACGGCTCCTGTATGGCGCAGCGCCGGAGCGAGTCCAGGATGATATAATAAACGTCTGGATCTTCATGCCGAAATGCGGCGCCGCCTGCGCGACGGACGCGATGGGCGTGCCCTGTGCGAAGAGCTGGAGCGCATCGGCGAGGCGCTGCCCCCCGACGGCGCCAGGTCGCGCTGGTTCCTCGAGCTGGGCGTCGCCTGCGAGATGCTCGTGCCCGAGCGCCAGCGGGCGCTGCAGCTCTACGCGCGCGCGGTGGAGCTCGATCCCACCAACGGCGAGGCCATCGACCGTGCCCGCATGGTCTGCCTCGAGCTGGGCCAGCTGGACGAGTTCGCGCAGTTGACGCAGATCGAGCTCGACCACGAGACCGACGACGAGCGGCGCGAGCACCTGACGGCGCTCATCGGCGAGGCGCTGCTCAACCGCGGCGACCGGCAGCGCGCTGCCGCCTTCCTCGTCGGCGCCGCCGGCCAGTTCCCGGCGTCGCTCGCCATCCAGGACGCGCTCGGCACCATCAGCTACGACGATGACTGGCGCGCCGAGCTCGAGCGTCTCATCGACATCGGGCTCGACGCCGACGCGGAGAACGGCGCCCGCGTGTCGCTGCGGGCGGCGCGCATCCTGCGCATGGAGGCGCCCGAGGACGCGCAGTACGAGCGCCTCTTGCAGCGCGTGCTCGACTACGACCCCTACGACGAGAGCGCGCACCTTCTGCTCGACGTCTTCTACGCCGCCGCCGGGCGCTGGGACGAGCTGGAGGCGCTGCAGGATCGCCTGGTGCTGGCGTTCCCCGGCAGCGACGAGCAGGCCGCGCTGTGCCAGCGCTTCTCGTGCAGCTGGATCGCGCGCGGGCAGCACGACCGCGCCGCCGACTGGTGCTGGCGGGCGATCGAGCTGGGGCGGCTGGTCTACCCCATCGCCGCCTTGACGATGCTGCGCGGCATCTACGCCGCGCGGCGCGACTGGGACCGGCTGCTGGAGGCGATCGACGCCCTTTTGGCCACGCCGCTCGACGACGACGCCGACGTGCACACGGCGCTGCTCGGCGGCACCATCGCCTGGAAGGCCAAGCGCGATCTGACGCGCGCCGCGCACTACTTCGACCGCGTGCGCCGCGTCGCCGTCGACAGCCTGCTGGTCATCGACTTCGACGACTACATCGCCGATCAGCGCAACCCCGAGGTCATCGGCGACGAGCAGCGCGCGCTCATGGAGGCGGCGCGGCAGGCGGGCAAGGCCGGCCTGACCGATCGGGTCATCGACGCCTGGAAGCGGGCGATCTCCGCCGACCCGACCAAGCGGGCGCCGCGGCGCGCGCTCGCCCGCGTCCTGTACCGCACCGAGCGCTGGCGTACGCTCGCCGACGCGCTTCGGGACGAGGAGGCGCACGCCTGCAGTGACGACGGCGAGCGCATCGCTCTGCTGTTCCAGCTCGCCGCCCTCTATCGCGATCGGCTGCGACAGGACGTGCTGGCGACGGCGACGCTGCAGCGCATCGTCGAGCTGTCGCCGGGAAACCTGGCGGCGCTCGATCAGCTGGCCGGCGCGTTCGAGGAGATGCGCCGCTGGCCCGACGCGGTCGCCACGCTCACACGCAAGCTCGGGCACGTCGAAGATCCGGTCGAGCGCGGCCACCTGTTCGAGCGCATCGCCGAGATCTGGCAGGATCGGCTGGGCAACGAGGCGGAGGCGGTCAAGGCGCTCGAGGGCGCCTTCGCGCTCGACCGGGCGCGCGGCGATCTGGCCCAGCGCCTCGAGCGCGTCTACGGCAAGCGGCGCGAGTGGGACAAGCTGTTCGCCCTGAAGCAACAGCTGGCGGCGACGCTCGAGCGCGCCGACGAGCAGCTGGCGGCGCAGCTGGAGCTGGCGCAGCTCGCCGGCGACAAGCTGAAGAAGCCGGCGCTGGCCATCGCGGCGTGGAGCGCGGTGCTGGCGCTGGAGCCGCGCCACGAGGCGGCGTTGGCCGCGCTCGAGCGCCTGTACGCAGCGAGCGATGCGCACGCGCAGCTGGCCGAGATCTACGCGCGGCGCGCCGAAGAGCCGAGCGACGGCGCCGTCCGCCTGACCTATCTGACCAGGCTCGGGCAGCTCTACATGTCGGAGCTGCCCGATCCGGCGCGCGCCATCGGCAGCTGGCAGGCGGTGCTGCGGCTGGCACCGGGCCACGGACGCGCGCTGGAGATGCTGCGACGCCTGTACCTGGCGGAGAAGGCCTGGGATCCGCTGCAGGCGCTCTTCGCCGACGAGCGGCGGCTCGACGAATGCGCGCGCCTGTTCGAGCGCCACGCCACCGAGGTCGAGGGCGCCGCGCAGGTGGAGCTGTGGCTGCGCGCGGCGCGGCTGTGGCGCGACGCGGTCGGGCGGCGCGAGCTGGCGCAGCGCGCGTTCGAGCGGGCGCTGGCGCTCGACGAGCACCACGGGGAGGCGATCGACGCGCTGGCGGCGCTGTACGCCGAGGTCGGCGACTCCAAGAAGCTGGCGGGCGTGCTGGCGCTGCAGCTCGATCACTCGCCCGACGCGGCGACGAAGAAGGCGCGCCTGCTGGCGCTGGCCGAGCTACACGGGCGCGAGCTGCGCGACGCCGCCGGCGCCTTCCGCTGGCAGCTCGCCGCCTTCGAGATCGATCCCCTCGATGGTGAGCTGCGCCGCGAGCTGGAGCGACTGGCGGCGCGCACCAACAGCTGGGCGGTGGTCATCGAGCGCTACGAGGCGACCTGCGCCGCCCGCGCCGACGTCGACCGGGTGGCGCTCCTGTCGGTGGCGGCGGCGGAGCGCGAGCGCGCGCTCGGCGATGTCGACGGCGCGCTCGCCGCCTGGCAGCGGCTGGCGGCGCTGGAGCCGGCGGTGCCGGCGGCCATCGACGCGCTGGTGCGCCTCTACGAGGCGCGGCAGGCGTGGCGCGAGCTCCATGACATCTACGCGCACAAGCTGGCGCTGGTGGGCAACGACGCCGATGCGCGGCGGCCGATCGTCATCGCCATGGCGGCGCTCGCCGAGCGCCAGGGCGACGACGCGCGCGCCATGTCCGCCTACCGCCGGCTCATCGAGGAGCTCGGCCCCGACGACGTGACGCTCGAAGCGCTCGAACGGCTCTACGAGCGCGCCGGGGCGCTGGCCGAGGTCGAGGGCGTGCTCACCGAGCGGTTGGCGCTGCCGGCCAATCGGGCCAAGCGATCGGCGCTCACCTTCCGCCTGGCCGAGACGCGCCGCCGGCGCGACCGCATCGCCGAGGCGATCGTGCTGTTGGGCGAAGTGCTCGAGGCCCAGCCCAACCACGAGGGGGCGCGGGCGGCGCTGGAGGCCATCACCACCGGGCCGACGCACCGCCTGGAGGCGGCGCTGCTGTTGGAGCCGATCCTGCGCGCCAGAGGGGCCATGGCGCAGCTGGTCGACGTGCTGCGGATCCGCGTCGAGCACGCCCAGAGCGCCGACGCGGTGGCGCTGCTGCACGAGCTGGCCTGGATCGAGCAGACCGAGCTCGGCCGGCGCCAGGATGCGTTCGCGACGCTGGCGTCGGCGCTGCGCCGGGAGCCGTCGCACCAGCCGACCTACGACGCGCTGGAGAAGATGATGTCCGGCGAGGGCGACGGCGAGCTCCTGGCGGCGCTGTACAAGGAGGTGGCCGCGCAGCCGCTCAGCATCCCCGAGCACGTGGAGGTGCGCGGCCGCCTGGGCGCGCTGTACCGCGATCGCCTCGGCGCCCCGGAGCGCGCGCTGGCCACCTTCTCGCGGGTGCTCGATCTGCAGCCCGACAACGAAGCGGCCGACGGCGCCGTCGACGGGCTGTTGGCATTGCTCGGGCGGCACCGCGAGCTGGCCGAGCGGCTGCAGCTGGCGCTGGAGCGCCGTCCCGCGGGTCCGGGCGCGCAGGCGCGGGCGCTGCGGCTGGCGGCGCTGTATGAGCGCGACCTCGGCGACGGCGCGGCGGCGCTGGCGGCCTACGCCACCATCCTCGACGGCGACGGCACGTGCGCGGCGGCGCTGGCGGGCCTCGAGCGGCTGTTCGCGGCCGGCGTCGAGCGGCAGCGGGTGGCGGCGCTTCTGATGCCGCACTACCGGGCGCGCGGGCGGGCGCAGGACCTGGTGCGCGTCTGGGCGGCGGCGCTGGTGGAGGCGCCTACCGGACAGCCCATAGACGAGCTGCTGCAGCTGGCGCGCGAGGCGGGGCAGCTGGAGACGCTGCGCGCGACGCTGGTGGCGGCGCAGCCGGCGCACCCGTCGCTGCGGCTGGCGCTGGCCGAGGTCGAGCGGGCGCGCGGCGACGACCGGGCGGCGGAGGCGATCCTGCGCCAGCTCCTCGATGGCGACGGCGAAGAGCTGGCGGTGCTGCGCGCCCTCGACGCGCTCCTGGCGGCGCGGCCGCGGCCGGCCGATCGCATCGCCACGCTGACGCGGCGCGCGGCGCTGGAGGAGCCGGCGCTGCGGGTCGGGCTCTTGTTGACGCTGGCGGAGCTGCAGGCCGGCGCCGCCATCGGGGACGTCGCCGCGGCCCGGGCCACGCTCGAGGGGGCGCTGGCGCTCGGCGACGATCCGCGGGTGTTGCGCGCGCTCGGCGCGGCTGGCCGACGACGAGGCGGCGACCGGACTGTGGCAGCGGCTGTGCGCGGTGGCGCCCGAGGACGCCGAGGCGCTGGCCACGCTGGCGGCGCTCTACGAGCGCCACGAGCGCTGGCGCGAGCTGGCCGCGGTGCTCGAGCAGCAGCTGTCCGCCGCGGGCGACGACGCGGTGCTCGTCGAGCAGCTGGCGCTGGTCTGGACCCGGCTGGCAGAGGGCGCGCGCGCCGAGGCGGCGTGGCGGCGGCTGGCGACGCTGCGGCCCGAGGCGACCGACCCGCTGCGCGCGCTGGCGCGCATCTTGAGCGGCGCCGAGCGCTGGCAGGAGCTGGCCGCGGTGCTCGAGCAGTTGGTCGCGCTCGACAAGGACAACGCGGCGACGGCGGCACAGCTGGCGCGTCTCGAGACCGGCGTGCTCGAGCGGCCCGAGCGCGCCATCGCCGCCTGGCGGGGCGTGCTCGCCATCGACCCGCGCAACGACGAGGCGCTGGCCGCGCTGGCCGCGCTGTGGGCGCGCAGCGGCCGCCCCGACGAGCGACGGCGCGTGCTCGACCGACGCGCCGAGCTGGCGCTGGCGGAGCGGCGCAGCGACGCAGTCGCGCTCGCCGCCGAAGCGGCGGCGGCCGCCGCCGTCGACGGAGACGCCACCGCGGCGGCGCGGGCGTACCAGTGCGATCCTGGACGTCGAGCCGACGCACGAGGCAGCCCACCTCTACCTGGCGGCGCACCATCGCGAGCGCGCCGATTGGCCGGCGCTGGCGGCGCTGTTGCGGCTGCTCGCCCGCCATCGCGCCGCCACCGGGCGCGCCGAGCTGTTGGCGGAGGTCAGCGCCATCGAGGAGGAGCAGCTGGGCGACCGCGCCGCCGCCTTCGCCACGCTGCTCGAGGCGCTCGAGGCCGACGGACGCTTCGACACCCGCGGCGACGACCTGCGCCGCCTCGCCGGCGCGGTCGACGGCTGGCCGCTGCTGGCGGCGACGCTGCAGCGCCGCGCCGCCGCCGCCGCGTCCGGCGAGCGCGGTGACGCCTACCTCGAGCTCGGCGGCGTGCTCGAGGCGGCAGCGCAGGTCCCGGCCGCGATCGAGGCCTACCGGGCGCTGCTCACCGTCGAGCCCGGCCACACAGCCGCGCTCGAGCGGCTCGAGCGCATCTACCGCAAGAGCGGGCAGTCGGCGCTGCTCGACGTGCTGGCGCGCCGCGCCGAGCTGGCCACCGATCGCGACGAGCAGCTGGCGATCTATCGCGAGCTGGCAGCCGAAGCGGTCCGCTTCGAGCGCTGGGCGCGCGCCGTCGAAGCGCACCGGCGGCTGGCCGAGCTCGATCGCCAGGGGGAGCAGCGCGGGCTCGAGCTTTATCGCGCCGGCGTCATCTGCCGCGACCAGCTGGCCGCGTTCGACGAGGCGCTCGGCTGCTTCGAATCGGCCGCCGACAGCTACTCCGCCGAAGGGCTCGATCCGCCTGCGGAGCTGGCCGAAGCGCTGACGCGGTTGCGCACACGTTCGACGCGCGCAGCCGAGCGCCGCTGACGTATGATGCGCAAGGGAGGCGACATGCAAAAAGGCAAGGTGCACGAAGTCAGCGAGCGCGAGCTCAAGAGCCGCCTGTCGGAAGGTGGCGACGACCGCCGCAGCGCCGAGCGCGTGCCGGCGCGCCTGCAGGTCGAGGTGCCGCTCGCCAATTGGGAGCAGGTTCGCAGCGTCTACACCACCAACATCAGCAAGGGCGGGATGTTGTTCACCCTCGCCTCACCGGCGTCGATCCCCGCGGCGGTCGACCTGACGCTGACGCTGCCCGACGGCGGCAAGGTGACGCTGCAGTCCGAGGTGCGCCACGTGGCGCGTCGCGACGGCTCGACCGAGTTCGAGGTCGGCGTGCAGTTCCAGGATCTCGACGCCACCACCCGCAAAGCCTTCGAAGCCGCCCTCACCAAGCTCTAACCCGCAATCCACCGTCGGACAGCACCACCGCCGCTCCCTTCCCCCACCGTCGCAGCACGGCCGGCCCCGCGGGCGCTGCCCCGCGGGGCGAGTTCCGCAGCACAGGCACGGGGCGGAATCGAGCGCAAGCGGTCCGCTGGCGGGACTGTTTGAGCCCAGCGGGCCAGCGCCCGCGGGGCCGGCCGTGCTGCGGTCCGTCCGCCCCCTTATCCGCCCAGCCGCGCCGCCAGCGCCGCAGCGCGCGCATCGCCGACGCCGCGCTCGACGATTCCGGCGCGCACCGCGGCCAGCTTGCCGCTCGCGGTTCCACACACCGCCCGCACTGCGGCGGCCACCGCGCCTTCGTCGCCCCCCGACAGCCGCTCGATGGCCGCGCGCGCCAGCGCAACCGCGCCGACGCCCTCGTCGAGCGCCGCTCCCAGGCGCACGGCGGCCCTGAGGTCGTCGGCGAGGGCCGCAGCCAGCGCGCCGCGGGCGCGCGTGCCGGCGGAGGTCTCGGGCACGGCGAACGTCGCCTGCTCGTCGAGCGCGCGCGCCATCTCGGCCGCGCTCTCCACGTCCTTCTGGCTCCAGAAGTAATCGATGAGCCGGCGCAGCGTCGGCGCGTACGTCGGATCGATGTCGACCGACTTCAGAAAGCAGTCGCTGGCCTCGTCGCGGTCACCGAGCCGCGAGAGATAGAGCTCGCCCGCGTGGTACAGGAGCTTGGCCCGCTCGGGCGCCCCCACCAAGAGCTGCGACAAGCGCTCGATCAGCTGCGCGGCATCGAGCCAGCGACCGTCCGCTTCGGCGACGTCGACGAGCGCGCGCAGCACTTCGACGTTGCTCGGCTCCTCGGCCAGCACCAGCGACAGAGCGGCGAACGCATCGCCGAGACGTCCGGCGTCGCGGTAGAGCTCGCCGAGGCGACGATGCAGCGCGCGCAGCAACACCACATCGTCGGCCGCCGTCGCCGCCAGCTGCGCCTCGGCCATCTCGATGGCAGCGCGCCGCGCATCTTCGCCGACGACCTGTCCGGGCGCAATCGTGCGCACCAGCGTGTGGACGTTGACCCGCGCCGCCGCCTCCGGCTCCAGCCGGCGCGCCTCGGCGAGGTGGCGCTGCGCGGCCTCGTCGTCGCCGAGCTCCTCGGCCAGGCGCACCAGCTTGTGGAGCAGCGGCAGTCGCGCCTCACCGTCGAGCGCCTCGAGGTGCAGCTCGAGCGCCCGGCGCAGCCCGGCCCGGTTGCCCAGATCGCCGAGCAGCGTCTCCAGCTCGGCGACGAGCGCCACGTCCGCGGGCTTTTGCGCGAGCGCCGCCAGCAGCGCCTCGGCGGTGCCGGGGAAGTCGTCGAGCTTGCCGCGCACCGCGGCGACCTGGCGCCAGTGCCCCACCGCCTCGTCGCGGTCGGCGGTGGCGGCGGCGACACGCGCCAGCCCTTCGGCCAGCGCGGTCCACAGCGGCGGCGAGCCGCCGTAGCGCTCGATCGCCGCCTGCGCCGCCTCGACGGCGAGGTTGGGCGTGGCCAGCTCGTGCAGCAGGATCGAGATGCGCCGCCGCTCGAGCTCGAGGCGGCTCTCGTCGTCCTGCACGGTGGCGATGTGGTGGTTGAGCACGACGACCAAATCGGCCCAGCGCTGCGCCTCGGCGTAGACCTCCTCCAGCGCCACGAGGAGCGGCAGCTGGTCGGGCCCGCTGGACAGCTCGACGGCGGCCCACAGGTGCGTCTCCGCGTCGCCGAGCCGCGCCTGCCGCCGCGCCCGGCTCGCCAGCCTGAGGCGCGCCGCCCGCTGCTCGGCGCGGGCACGTCGGCGCTCGCCGCGAGCGGAGCGTCGTAGCGATCGGACGCGGCGTCGTCGCCGCGCGCGGCGGCGTCGCCGGCGAGCCAGCGCAGCGCGCCCACGTGCGCGCCGTCGTTCGCCGCCAGCTCCTCGAAGGCGCGGCGGGCATCATCGTCGGCGCCGCGCGCCGCCGCCAGCTCGCCGTAGCGCCAGAGCCACTGTTGCCGCTGCGCGCGCGGCGCATCGGGTAGCGCCAGCTTGGCCGCCAGCGTCGCGGTCAGCTTGACGTCGTCACCGACCTCGGAGTGCAGGGCGTCGAGCGCGTCGAGCGTGGCCAGGCCGCCCGCGTCGAGCGCCAGCGCCTCGTTCAACGCAGCCGCCGCCTCGTCGCTGCTACCGAGGCGCCGGTGCAGGATCTCGGCCGCGGTGCGCCACAGCTCGACGCGGGCGGCGAGCGGTGACAGGCGCGCATCGGCGCCGCCGCGACGATAGCAGTCGACTGCGGCCGCGTGATCGCCGGCGCGCTCGTGCAGCTGGCCCAGATCGCGCCAGGCGCGCCCCAGCGCCTCGCCGGCGGCGTCCGCCTGCGCCACCGCCTCTTCGAGCGCGGCCAGCGCCTCGGTCGCGCGACCGAGACGATCGTTGGCCAACGCCAGCCGCCGCCGCCATTCGACGCGCGGCTCGCCCTCGCTATCGACGATGAGCTCGCTCGAGCAGACGACCACGTCCTCCCAGGCGCGGCGGCGCCACGCCACCTCCGCGACGACGGTACGCACCGCCAGCTCCTCCGGGGCCAGCGTCTCGGCGGCGCGCGCGTCGGCGGCCGCGGCCTCGAGCTCGCCGGCGGCGAGGCGGCTGTCGGCGGCCTGCACCAACAGCCGCGCGCGCTCGTCGTCATCGCTCTGGGCGGCGAGCTCCTCGAGCGCCGCAGCGCGACCGGCGGCGTCGCCGCGCGCACCCTTGACGTCGGCGCCGAGGCGCCGCACCGCCGCGCCGGCCTGGCCGGTCGCCTCCAGCGCGTCGAGCACCCGCGCCGCACCGTCGGCATCGCCACCGTCGAGAAACAGCTGCGCGCGCCGGAGCGCCAGCTCGCTGTGGTGGGGCGGCGCGGGCTGGCAGGAGAGGATGCAGTCGAGCCACGCCCCCTCGGCGGCGCGGTCGCCGGCCTCGCGCGCCAGGCGGATGAGGCCGGAGGCCGCGGTCAGCCCCTCGTGGCCCGTCGGCGCCAGCTGGAACGCGCGCGCCAGCGCTGTCTGCTCGTCGCCACCGCGGCCGGCGGCGCGGCAGATGCGCGCCCGCTCCAGCTCGGCGGCGGCGGCGTGCTGTCCGTCGAGCTGGGCGGCGGCGCGCGCCCACAGGTCGGCCGCGGCGCCCAGATCGTCAAAGGCCTCGTCGAGGCGGGCCAGGCCCATCAAGAGGTCGGGCGCCGGCTCGTCGCTGACGGTGGGCAGGAGCCGGCGCGCCTCGTCGCGATCGCCGACGATGACCAGAAGCTGCAGCAGCTGCTGCTCCGAGCGTCGCCGCCGATCGAGCGCGCCGTCGCTGCGCCCGAGCAGTCGTCGATAGGCGGCGATGGCGTCGGCCGCGTCCCCCTGCCGCGCAGCGACGGCGGCGTAGCGCTCGAGCGCCGCCGCGTCGTCGGGCACGAGCGCCAGCGCCTGCTGATACTTCTGCAGCGCCGCCGCGGCGTCGCCGAGCCCCTCGTAGAGATCGGCCAGCCGCAACAGCGCCCGCGCCTCGGCCAGCCCGTCGCCGGCGGCGGCCAGCACCTGGGCCAGCCGCTCGAGCGCGTGGATCGAGTCCTCGCGCTGCCCGGCGGCCGCGCACACCTGCGCCATCAGCTCCCAGACGCGGCGATCGTTCGGCGCCAGCTCGGTGGCGGCCTCCAGGTCGACGCGCGCCGCCGCCGGGTCGTGCAGGCGCGTGAACGACAGCTCGGCCGCGCGCAGCCGCGCCTCCATCCGCTCGCCGTCGTCGCGCGCGCTGGCCAGGCCGCCCTGCAGCAGGCGCCGCAGCTCGCTCCAGCGGCCGTTGGCCGCGTAGAGGTCGGCCAGCGCATCGGTGGCCTCGCGATCGCCGGGTCGATGCAAGAGCACGCGTTCGTAGAGCGTCACCGCGCGCGCCGGCTCGCTCGCCGAGAGCTGGCGTGCCGCCGCCGCCGCCGCACGCACCGCCACCGGCAGGTCGCCCCGCGTCTCGGCCAACCGCGCCGCCTCGGCGAAGTGCGACGCCGCCGCGGCCGCCTCGCCGCGCGCGGTGCGCACCGCCGCCAGCGCCAGGTGCGCGCCCACCGCGTCGGGCCAGCGTGACAGCGCCGTTGCGGCCACGCCCTCGGCTTCACGCAGCGCCGCCTCGCGTGTGCACAGGATGCCGAGGAGCCGATCGGTCAGCGCCGCCGCCTCGGCCGGCCGGCGCGTGATCTCCAGGCGGCAGGCCGTCGCCGCGCCGGCCAGATCGTTGCGCAACAGCGCATCGTCGATGGCGCGCGCCGCCAGCGCATCGACCCGCGTCGAGGGCCCGCGCGCTGGCGCCGGCACGGCCGCGTTCGTCCCGTCGGTGGGCCAGGTCCAGCGCACCCGCGCGCCGGCGTCGCCGAGGGCCACCTCGGCGACGCGCACGCCCTCGAGCTCGGGCAGGCGCCAGCCGGCCGGCGCCAGCACGCTCAGCGCGAACCAGTCGAGCGCCTCGAGCTGCAGGACGCCAAGCCCGCGCGCCACCGCCGGCTCCACCGACGCATCCGCCGCCGCCGCGGCCGTGGCCACGGTCGCCGACGCGCCGGTGAGCACGCACAATAGGTCGTGCGCCAACAGCGGCGCCGGCCGCCGGATGTAGCCGAACGTCGTGGCGTCGACGACGCGCAGGCGCAGCGTCCGTCCATCGGGCTCCACCGCCACGCGCACCAGCAGATCGGCCGCCCACTCGCGCAGCCGCGCCCGCGCCGTCAGCTCGATCGCCTGCCCGGCGAGCACGATGCCCACCTCCTCGAACCCGGCCGCCGCGAGCAGGTGCGCCCGTCGCTGCACCAGATCGGCCAGGTGCGCCCGATCGACCTGAAAGGTCGCCTCCAGCATCGGACAGCGCTGGCGCTGGAACTGCGCCATGCCGCCGGTGATGTCGAGCGGAAAGGTCACCTCGGGGATGGCGAGCTGCAGGCTCTCGACGCGCAGCCAGCCGGCGAACGTACGCGGCCGCAGCAGCAGCAGGCCGCGCCCATCACCGATCTGGATCTCGAAGTGTGGCTGTTCGCTCTTGGGTTTGTCGACGGGCGGGCCGGCCGGCGCTTGCGGGGCGAACGTCATCTCCGCGAGCCCGCGGCCCTCGCGCTACTTCGCGGCGACGACGGAAGGGTGATCCCCGCCCGCCGGCGGCACCTTGGCCGGCGCCGGCGCCGGCTCGGGCTTGTGCTCCGGCGAGCGCGCCTCGCGCCCCTCGTCGAAGTTCTGCATGTCGATGCGTCCACGGAAGGCGGCGCCGTCGTTGATGATGATCTTCGGCGCCGTCAGGTCGCCGACCATGCGGCCGTCGGGCGCGATCTCCACCCGCTCCTCGGCGGTGATGTTGCCGACGAGCACGCCGGAGATGCGCGCGGACTTGACGCGCACGTTGGCCTTGATGATGCCCGAGTTCTCCACCAGCAGCGCCTTGGACGAAGAGATCTCCGCCTCGATGCGCCCACGGACGATCAGGTCCTCGTCACTCTTGAGCTTGCCCTTGATGATGATGGTCGGCCCGATCGCCGTCGTCGTCACCGTCTTGGCCTGCCCGTTGCCGTTCTCGCCCTTGGCCATCAGTCGACACCCATCTCGATGTTGCCCTTGAACTTGGCCCCATCGGCAATGACGACACGCGGTGCCTTGATGTCGCCGACCATCTTGCCTTCCTTGCGCACTTCGACGCGCTCGGTGGCGGTGACGTTGCCGACGAGCATGCCGCTCACCGCCAGGTTCTTGGTCGAGATGCTGGCTTCGACCTTCCCGGAGCTATCGACCGTCAAGTCCTTGCGCGATACGATCTTGCCCTGGATGCGCCCTTGAATGACGAGATCCTCTTCGCCTTCGATCTCGCCTTCTATCTCCACCGTCGGGCCGAGTACAGTCGCGGTCTTGTCGCCGTCCATCGTCGTTCCTCTCCGGGTATGTGCGAAACGAGTTGCTTTACAGGCCGGCGGGCAGCTTGACGTCCATGTCGACCGACCCGCGGAATCGCGCCCCTTCGGCCATGACGACGCGCGGCGCCTTGATGTCACCGACGACCTTGGCATCGGCGGTGATCTCGACGCGGTTCGATGCGCTGGTGTTGCCGTTCATCTCGCCCTTGATGGTGATGTTCTCCACCTCGACGTGGGCGGTGATCACGGCCGAGCGCTCGAGCGTGAGATGGTTCTTCTTGAGAGCGATGGTCCCTTCGACCTTGCCCTCGATGATGAGATCCTCCTCCCCGTGCAGCTCGCCCTTGATGCGAATGGCTTTGCCGATCAGACCCGGGTTGCCCGTGCTCATAGATAGCCCCTTTGGACTTCCAATTTTCGCGCGCCGAGTCGAATTGTGTCAATTGAAAACGTGAAGGGAGTCCATGTGACCAAGGAAGAGTTCCTCGCCGAATATGCGCGCCTCGTCAGTGAGCACCGGGAGAGCGGTGAGAATGTGGGGTGCGTCGAATGCACCGGCTGCGTCGGCTGCACCGACTGCGTCTTCTGCCGCGACTGCGTGCGCTGCTATCGCTCGCGCTACTCCGTCGGCTGCTCCGAGTCGCTGCTGCTCACCCACTGCGAGGCCTGTCGCGAGTGCCGCTCGCTGGCCTACTGCCAGAGGTGCGAGCACTGCGGCGACTCGAACTACCTAGTGTCGTGCAGCTACTGTTACGAGTGCGACTACTGCTTCGGCTGCGTCGGCCTCGTCAAGAAGGACTTCCAGATCCTCAACAAGAAGTACTCCCGCTCCGACTACTTCCGCATCGTCGCCAAGCTCCGCGTCGAGCTCGGCATCCCCGCCACCGCCGGCTGACGGCTGACGGCTGACCCCGTAGCCAGGAGGGCGCGCCGAAGGGGGCACGTCCGGCCCCGCGCGCTCTGCCCCGCTGGGCTCAAACAGTCCTCGCCACCGGACCGCTTTGCTCGATTCGGCCCCTTGCCTGTGCTGCGGAACTCGCCCAGCGGGGCAGAGCGCGCGGGGCCTCTGTGCCGATGCGCGCCTGTTGAAGAGGGCGCGGTCGCAGCGAGTGCGTCCCGGGGCGAGCTCCGCAGCACCGGCAAGGGATCGAATCGAGCACGCGACGGTGGCGAGGACTGTTCGAGCCCCGGGAGGCACTCGCTGCGGCCGCGGCGTTCGCGCTGGCACGGGCCGCGCGGCGAATCGCCCACGAGCCGCGGTCAGATGCGGATGTCGTGGTCCTTGAGCTTGTTGTAGAACGAGGCGCGGCTGATGCCGAGGCGCTTGGCGGCGCGCGTGGGGGAGCCCTGCTCGGCTTGCAGCGCCTCGAGGATCGCCTGCCGCTCGACGACGCGCACCGCCTCGCCGACCCGCTCCTTGAGCGGCCGGGTGACGTCGAGCGCGGCTTCGGGCACGTGCGCCAGGTCGAGCGGCGGCAGGTCCTTGGCCTGGATCTCCTGCCCATCCGAGAGGATGGCGGCGCGCTCGATGACGTTCTCGAGCTCGCGGATGTTGCCCGGCCACTGGTAGGCGTCCAGGCGCATCAGCGCCGCCGGCGACATGCGGTGCGGGCGCGGCCCGGCGCCGCGCCGGCGCGCCAGGAAGTAGGCGACCAGCTGCGGGATGTCCTCCTTGCGCTCGCGCAGCGGCGGCAGCTCGATCGGCACCACCGCGAGCCGATAGTAGAGGTCCTCGCGAAACTTCCCGTCGCGGATGAGCTGGCGCAGGTTCTTGTTGGTGGCGGCCAGGATGCGCACGTCGATCTTGACGAAGACGTCGCCGCCGACGGGCTTGATCTCGCGCTCCTGGATCACGCGCAACAGCTTGTTCTGCACCTCGGGCGCGACGTCGCCGATCTCGTCGAGGAACAGCGTGCCGCCCGAGGCCTCGCGGAACAGCCCCCGCCGCGCCCGCTGCGCGCCGGTGAACGCGCCCTTCTCGTGCCCGAACAGCTCCGACTCGACCAGGGACGGCGCCAGCGCCGAGCAGTCGAAGGCGACGAACGGCCCGTCGCGCCGCGCCGAGCTGCGATGGATGACGCGCGCGAGCAGCTCCTTGCCGGTGCCCGACTCGCCGTAGATCATGACGCTGGCGTCCGACGCCGCCACGCGCTCGACCAGCGCCATCACCTCGCGGATGCGCGCCGAGTTGCCCACCGGGCGATCGCCGAGACCGCGCGCTTCGGCGACCTCGCCGCGCAGCCGCCGCACCTCGCGCAGCATGCGGCCGTGGCCGAGCGCGCGCTGCACCGAGGTGCGCAGCTCGTCGCCGGTGGCCGCCTTGCGCAGGTAGTCGAACGCGCCTTCGCGCATGGCGTCGACCGCGCTCTCGACGGTGGCGTGGCCGGTGAGCACGATGAACGGGATGTCCACGTCGCGCTCGCGCGCGCGCCGCATCAGCTCGATCCCCGTCGGGCCGGGCGGCATGTGCAGGTCGGTGAGCACGACGTCGTAGGCGACCTCCTCGAGCGACGCCAGCGCCGCCTCCGCCGAGGAGACCTCGTCGATGACGTGATCGCCGCCGAGCAGCGCCTGCACCAGCTTGGCGAAGCCCGGCTCGTCGTCTACGACGAGGAGTCGGCTCATGATTCCAGCTTGGATGCCGACAAAGGCGGAAGCGTCACGACCACCTCGGTGCCCTCGCCCGGCGTCGAGCGGATGGCGAGCGTGCCGCCGTGCTCGTCGACGACGCGGCGGCTGATGCCGAGCCCCAGGCCCGAGCCGCGCTCCTTGGTCGTGAAGAACGGCTCGCCCAGGCGCGCCACCACGTCGGCGGGCATGCCGGCGCCGCGGTCGACGACCCGGATGATCGCGCCGCCGGCGACGTCGGCGTCGACGACCACGTCGACCTCGCCGCCGGGCGGCGACGCCTGCGCCGCGTTGCGCACCAGGTTGACCACCACCTGCGTGATCTTGCCCCGGTGGATGACGCCCACCGGCCGCCGGTTGAGCTGCAGGTTCACGCGCCGCGCCTTGACGTCGCCGTCGAAGCGCAGGATGCCGGTCGCCTCCTCCACGGCGGCGGCGACGTCGGAGGGCTCGCGCGCATAGCCGGCGGCGGCGCCACGCGCGAAGTCCTTGATCTCGTCGACCAGCGCGGCCAGCCGCCGCTGCGCGGCGACGATGACGTCGGCGAAGCCGGCCACCTCGGGGTCGACCACGCGATCGCGGATCGCCTCCGCGTAGCCGACCAGCGCCAGCTGATTGCCGATCTCGTGCGCCAGCCCCGAGGCGACCCGCCCCACCGCGGCCAGCCGCTCGGCGCGCACCAGCTCGTCGTGGGCGCGCTCGAGCTCGTCGAGCCGTGCCTCGAGCGTGCGGTTCTTTTCCCGCAGCTCACCGACGAGCGCGCGCCGCTCCAGCCCCTGCTTGATCTTGAGGATCAGATCGCCGAGGTCCCACGGCTTCTCGACGTACTGCCAGATGCCGACGTCGTTGATGGCGCGGATCGCGCTCTCCTTGTCGGCGTAGCCGGTCAACAACATGAGCACCGCGTCGGGGTGCTGCGCGCGCACCCGGCCGAGGAAGGCGAGGCCGTCCATGCCCGGCATCTTGAAGTCCGACAGCACGGCGTCGGGCGGGCACGGCGGCATGGCGGCGAGCGCCCGACCGCCGTCATTGAACGGGAGCACCGTCCAGTCGGTCTCGAGCGCCAACGCGCGAGACAGGCTCTCGGTCACCAGCGTGTCGTCGTCGACGACGTAGACTACCGGCGCCATGAGATCGGGGTACCACGGCGCCGGGGGGTCCGTCCACCAAGACGCCGATCTGTCCAAATCGCTGGACAGAGCCTCGGCCAATCATAGTTCAATCTATTGATTTTATTAGAATTCAAAGGTGGCATCGACCCTGCTAAAGAAAATTACACAAGGGGTGAAGCCCATGGACACGATTCGATTCACGGCGAAGGAGCGCGAGTTCGTCTACGGCGTCGCCATGAAGTACATGAAGGACGAGGAGAAGGCGCACGACGTCACCCAGGACGCGCTGCTGCTCGCCTACCGGCATCGCCAGAGCTTTCGCGGCGACTCGCGCTTCACCACCTGGCTGTATCGCATCGCGGCCACCACTGCTTTGATGCATCTGCGCAAAGATCGTCGCTTGCCGTTGATGACTTCGATCGACGGCGCGCCCGCGAACGACGACAGCGCCGCAGCGGCCGAGGAGCCGCGCGACGAGGCGGCTACGCCTGAAGACCGCTGGGCTTCGTCGGAGGCGGTGGCCATCGCCGGCGATCGGCTCGCCGAGCTGGGCGACAAGTACGGCCGGATCTTCTCCATGCGCTTCGTCGAGGGCTACTCGGAGTCGGAGATCGCGCGCAAGCTCTCGCTCAATGTGGCCACGGTCAAGACCCGCGCCTATCGCGCGCGCGCCCACCTGCGGCGCGAGCTGGAAGCGGCGCTCGCCGCATAGGTGGAAGCGGCGCTCGCCGCATAGTACGTTGCCGCTCATGCGAGCGGTCTTGATCCTGGCGACGCTTGGCGGCGTCGCCCACTCCGACGAGGCCACGACCTCCGCGCGCCGGCTCCTCGACGAGCTGGTCGCGGTCGACACCTCCAATCCGCCCGGCAACGAGGACAAGGCGGCGCGCCTCGTCGCGGCCCGGCTGCGCGCGGCGGGCATCGAGCCGGTGCTGGTGCCGTTCGCGCCGGGGCGCAGCAACCTGGTGGCGCGCCTCAAGGGCGACGGCAGCAAGCGGCCGCTCCTGCTGCTGGCGCACCTCGACGTCGTCGGCGCCGCCGGGCAGCGGTGGACGACGCCGCCGTTCGCCGTGACCGAGAAGGACGGCTGGCTCTACGGCCGCGGCGTCACCGACGACAAATCGTGGGTGGCGATGGCGACGGCGCTGCTCATCGAGCTGCACCGGTCGCGCGCGCCGCTGCACCGCGACGTCATCCTGGCGCTCACCGGCGACGAGGAGTCGGGTGGCGCCGGCATCCGCTACGTCCTCGAGCATCGGAAGCCGCTCATCGGCGACGCCGAATTCGCGCTCAACGAAGGCGGCGGCGTGCTGCTCGACGAAAAGGGCAAGCCGCGCCTGGTCAGCCTCGGCACCGCCGAGAAGACCTTCCAGAACTTCACGCTCGTCGCGCACGGCGTCGGCGGCCACTCGTCGGTGCCCAACGACGAAAACGCCATCTATCGCCTGGCGGGCGCGCTCGCCAAGCTGGCGGCCTTCAAGTTTCCTACGCGGCTGACGCCGGCGGTGCGCGACAGCCTACGCGCCACCTCGGTGACCCAGCCCGAGGCGCGCGCCCGGGCGATGCGCGCCGCCGCCGAGTTCAAGGGCGCCGAGCTCCCGCCCGAGCTGCTGGCGGCGATGGACTCGCACCCGCTGGTGCGCGCGCTGACCCGCACCACCTGCGTGGCCACCATGACCACGGGCGGCACGCGCGACAACGCGCTGCCGGTCGAAGCGCGGGCCACGGTCAACTGCCGCATCATGCCGGTCGACAGCGTCGAGTACGTGCAGGGCACGCTCAGAAAGCTGGTGGCCGGCCTGGCCGACGTCGAGATCGTGCCCGACGTCGGCGTCGGGCCGGAGGTGCCGAACGGCGGCCCGGTGCGCCAGGCCGTCGAGAAGGCGACCCGCGCGGTCTACGGTCCCGGGGTGACGGTGGTGGCGCGCATGGGGCTCGGCGCGTCCGACTCGCGCTTTTTGCGCCGGGTGGGGATCCTCGCCTACGGCCTCGGCGTCATGGCCAAGCCCGACGAGCTGACGCGCAACGCGCACGGGCCCGACGAGGCGGCGCCGGCGTCGTCGTTTCCGCTCGGCTACGCCTTTCTCCGCCACGTCGTCAAGGAGCTGGCCCAGTGATCCTGGTCGTCGGCGCGGGACCGACGGGACTGTCGCTCGCGATCGAGCTCGGGCGCCGGGGCGTCGCCTTTCGCCTCGTCGACAAGGCGACGGCGCGCTCGGACAAGTCGCGCGCGCTGGCGGTGCAGGCGCGCTCGCTCGAGCTGATGCGGCCCTGGGGCGTCGCCGACGAGCTGGTGGCCTGCGGGCGCAAGGTGCTGGCGGCGCAGTTCTTCGTGGAGAAGAAGCCGTCGGCCCAGGTCGATTTCGGCGACATCGGCGTCGACGACACGCCCTATCCGCACCTCCTGTTCGCCTCGCAGGCGGAGACCGAGCGGCTGTGCGACGAGGCGCTGGCGCGGCTTGGCGGACGCATCGAGCGTGGGGTCGAGCTCGAGTCGGCCCGCGACGACGGCGACGGCGTCACGGTCGGCTTGCGCCACGACGGGGCGCGCCTGGAGACGGCGCGCTTCGATTGGGTCGTCGGCTGCGACGGCGCGCACTCGGCGGTGCGCCACGCCGCCGGGCTGGAGTTCGCCGGTGGCGCCTACGCCGAGGACTTCGTGCTCGCCGATCTGGAGATCGCGTGGGACGCGCCCGAGCGCCTCTACTTCTTCCTCGGCAAGGGCAAGAACGCGGTCGTCTTCCCGCTCGCGGGGGGCCTCAAGCGGATCATCGGCCTGTCGGGCGCGCCGCCGGCCGAGGGCGCCGCCGACGAGCCTTCGCTCGAGGAGCTGGAGGCGCTGCTGCGCGAGGTCTGTCCGTTTGCGCTGTCGCTCGGACGGGTGCAGTGGAAGGCGCGCTTCCGGCTGCATCATCGCGGCGTGTCGCGCTATCGCGCCGGGCGGCTCTTCGTCGCCGGCGACGCCGCGCACATCCACAGCCCCGCCGGCGGGCAGGGGATGAACACCGGCATCCAGGACGCCTGCAACCTCGGCTGGAAGCTGGCGCTGGTGGCGCGCGACCAGGCGCCGGCGACGCTGCTCGACAGCTACGACGAGGAGCGGCGGCCCGTCGGGAAGCGCCTCTTGCAGTTCACCGATCGGCTGTTCTCGGCGGCGACGTCGTCCAATCCGCTCGTCATCTGGGCGCGCAACCGGCTGGTGCCCGTGTTCGCGCCGCGCCTGATGGCGACGGCGGCGCGGCGCAAGATCGCCTTTCGCTTCGTGTCGCAGCTGGGCATCCGCTACAGCGGCAGCTCGCTTTCGGGCGACGCACCCGGCTGCGGCCTGCGCGCGCCCGATGCGATCCTCGACGGCGGCAAGCACCTGGTGGACGCGTTCGCCTCGCCGCTGCATCACCTGCTCGTGTTCGGCGACGGCGCCGACTTTCTGCGCGCGGCGACGGCGCGCTGGGCGCCGCACCTCGACGGCGTCGTCGTCGGCGACGCGACCGCGCGGCGGCGCTATGGCATCAGCGGCGACGGCTGGGTGCTGGTGCGCCCCGATCAGTACGTCGCCGCCCGCGCGCAGGCGTACGACGACACCGCGCTCGAAGCCTACTTCGGCGCCAGGATCGGGATCAGCTCGTCGAAGCGATCGATGCAGTAGTCCGCCGGGGCAGCGCGAATCGCCTCCGGGTCGGCGTAGCCGTAGGTCACGAGGCAGCAGTCGATGGCGGCCGCCTGGGCGGTGGCCGGATCGACGAGGCTGTCGCCGACGTAGAGCGTGCGCTCCCGGGTGACGCCCGCCTTGCCGCGGATGATGTCGACCATCAGCGGATCGGGCTTGCGCGCGCCGACGTCGTCTTCACCGATGGGCAGGATGTCGAGCTGCGCGTTGAGGGCGAGGCGGGAGGCGATGGCGCGGGCCAGGGCGCCCGGCTTGTTGGTGGCCACCGCCCGGATGATGTCGTGCTGCCCGAGCGCGCGCAGCGTCTCCTTGACACCGAGATAGAGGCGCGTGTGTTTGGCGGGCTGCGCCGCGTAGTGGGCGCGAAACGTCTCCACCGCGCCGTCGAGCTCGGCGGCAGCGACGCCGGCGCGCTCGACGAGGGCGCGGACGCCGGAGCCGACCCACCCGGCCACCTGCTCGTCGGTGAACGAGGCGCCGAGCGTCTTGTTGAGCGCGTCGGCGATGTCACCGACGGAGTCGATGAGCGTGCCGTCCAGATCGAAGATGCACAGGTCGTACACGGGGCATATGATATATGGAACCCATGAGTCCCAAGGAAAAGCCGGAAAAGCAGTACGCGACGATGAGCGGCATTCCGCTCAAGCCCGTCTACGAGCCGGACGACGTGCGCGGCGTACGCCGAGAGCTCGGCGATCCGGGCCAGTATCCGTACACGCGCGGCCCGCACGCGACGATGTACCGCGGCAAGCCGTGGACGATGCGCATGTTCGCCGGCTTCGGCACGCCCGAGGACACCAACCAGCGCTTCAAGTTCCTGCTCGAGCAGCGGGCAGACCGGGCTGTCGACCGCGTTCGACATGCCGACGCTGATGGGCTACGACCCCGACCACCCGCGCTCGCTCGGCGAGGTCGGCCGCGAGGGCGTGTCGGTCGCGTCGCTCGACGACATGGACGCGGCTGTTCGGCGACATCCCGCTCGACCGAGGTGACGACGTCGATGACGATCAACGCGCCGGCGGTCGATGCTGCTCGCGCTCTACGTCGCGGTCGCCGAGCAGCAGGGCGTCGCCGCCGGACAAGCTGCGCGGCACGCTGCAGAACGACATGCTCAAGGAGTTCATCGCGCAGAAGGAGTGGATCTGCGCCGTCCGCGCGCCGCATGCGGATCATCCGCGACATGCTCGTCTACTGCACGCGCGACGATGCCGCTCTGGAACACGATCTCGATCAGCGGCTATCACATCCGCGAGGCGGGGGCGACGGCGGTGCAGGAGCTCGCGTTCACGCTCGCCGACGGCATCGGCTACGTCGCAGCTCGGGCATCGAGGCCGGCCTCGACGTCGACGAGTTCGCGCCGCGGCTGTCGTTCTTCTGGGACGTCCACAACGACTTCTTCGAGGAGATCGCCAAGTTCCGCGCGGCGCGCCGCATGTGGGCGCGGCATCATGCGCGAGCGCTTCGGCGCCAAGAACCCGCGCTCGTGGCTGCTGCGCACGCACGCGCAGACGGCGGGCGTGTCGCTGATGGCGCAGCAGCCGCTCAACAACGTGGTGCGCACGACGATGCAGGCGCTGGCGGCGGTGCTCGGCGGCACGCAGTCGCTGCACACCAACTCGCTACGACGAGACCTACGCGCTGCCGACCGAGGAGGCGGCGACGCTCGCGCTGCGCACGCAGCAGGTCATCGCCGAGGAGATCGGGCGTGGCCGACGGTCGCCGATCCGCTCGGCGGCAGCTACTTCGTCGAGACGCTGACCGATCAGATGGAAGAGGCCGCGCGTGGCCTACATCGAGAAGATCGACGAGATGGGCGGCATCGTGCGCGCCGTCGAGGAGGGCTACCCGCAGCGCGAGATCGCCGCGCCGCCTATCGAGTTCCAGCGGCAGGTCGACACGCGGCGAGCGCGCCGATCGTCGGCGTCAACAAGTACGTGACCGGCGAGCGAGGGCGACAAGATCCCGACGCTCAAGATCGACCACGAGGTCGAGCGCTCGCAGACGGAGCGCATCAAGAAGCTCAAGGCGGCGCGCGACCGCGCGGCGGCGGAGCGCGCCCTCGACGAGGTCAAGCGCGCCGCGGCGGGCGACGCCAACCTGGTCACGGCCGTGCTCGACGCGATCAAGAAGGACGTCACCATCGGCGAGGTGTCGGACGTGTTCCGCCAGGTGTGGGGCGAGCACCGCGATCCTGCCTATCTCTGACCACCCGCCAGGCCCACTCCACCGCCAGCGCGAAGAAGAGGCAGTAGAAGGCCGAGATCGTGAAGCGGTAGCGGTTGTGATCGCCGTACGACAGCAGCACCGTCGCCGCCGAGATCCACAGCGTCGTGTAGAGGGCGAAGGCGACGGTGAGCTCGGCGGCGCGATCGGGCCTGTCGCCGGCGAAGCGATCGCGACGGAACCCGCGCACCACGATGGCGAGCGCGAACAGCAGCAGCAGCGGGAAGCCGAGGCAGTGCAACAGCGGCGTGCGTCCCGGCGCGCGCTGCCAGGCGAACAGCCGGTTCCACGGCGTGAGGATGGGCTGGAGCGCCAGGCGGTTCTTGTACGAGCGGGTGTTGAATGGATCGCTCTGATCGCTCGGGAGCACGTAGCGCCACAGGTTCTCGCCCACCGCTTCGAAGTAGACGCGCGGGCGGTGCAGCAGCGCCCAGCGGGCGTCGGCGCCGTAGAGCTCGCCGACGGGGACGAAGATGCTGCTGTTCCAGTTGGGGTAGCCGCTGGCCGCCTTGTACTCGTCGTCGAGCACGGGAATGCCGGTCTTGGGCGGCGCCGCGACGAAGCGGCGAAAGACGCTGGGGCCGGCGGTGATCGGCGTGTCGCTGATGACGAGCGTGTGCGCGCGGATGAGCTGCGCCCGCTCGGCCGCGGGCAGCCGCATCGACGTCAGCACCGCCAGGTTCATCTGCTGGATCGGGCGCCCCTGAAAGATCGCGTGGAAGACGATGACGTGCTTGACGAGCAGCACAAGGACGACGAGCGCCGGGCCGAGCGCGGCCAGCGCCACCGTCCGGCGCCGGCCGCGCTCGACGGCGAGCAGCGCGCCGGCGACGACCAGCATCCACAGCGGGTGGAACAGGTTGCGCGCCAGCACCAAGGTCGCCAGGAGCCAGAAGAAGACGGTGGCGTCGGCGAGGCGGCGCGAGGTCAGGTAGCGGTGCAGAAACAGCGCGCTGGCGCACGACAGGACCGCCAGGGGGAACGTGTAGAACAGCCAGTTCTCGTAGAGCATCGTGATCGGGCTGTCGACGAACAGGATGGTGACCACCGCGGCCACCCACGGCCGGACGCCGAGTCGCGCCATGAGGAGGTAGAGCGTCACCCCGAGGACGAGCCCGCCGGCGAAGTAGATGGCGCCGTAGGCAGCGGCGTAGTGCGTCGGGAAGAGCTTGAGCACCAGGCCGAGGAAGCCGTTGAACAGGGGCGGCTGGTCGCGCATGTAGAAGAGGCTGCGCAGGAGGTCGTGGCGCAACAGCTGCGGATCGAGGAATTGGATGTAGTAGTTGAGCGGGTCGGCGCTGAAGCGGACGCCGCGCGAGCGATACCACAGACGCGAGAGGATCCCCGCCGCGACGACCGCCCATAAGCCGATGTGCCGCCGCTCGAGCTGCTTCATGACCCGGTGGCGACGCTACCACGCGCCAGGGCCGTTCCGCGCGCGGCGAATCTGCTATCGTCCATCGCGATGCGCGGCTGGCTTGTGCGACTCGAGCGCTGGATCGAACCGGCGTTGCTCGCCGCCGCGGCCGCGTGGACGCTCTGGTTCTTTTACCTGCAGCTTCCGGGGCTCACCGACCCACACTTTCTCGAGTGGGACGCGCGCGCGCACACGCTGTCGGCGTGGCGCTATCACGGCACCGGCCTGTTCCCGCACGATCTGCTGGTCGACTTCGCGGCCGTCTACTACCCGCCCGGCGTCAAGCTCGTCTACTGGGTAGGCACGCTGTTCGCCAACCCGCACTGGGTCTCCAAGGTGGTCCCGTTCCTCCTCGGGGGCGTGGTCGTGTGGCAGACCTACTGCCTCGGGCGCGCGCTCGGCGGACGCGTGATCGGCGCGGCCGGGGTGGTGCTGCTGCTCCACTGCCTCTTCGTATGGGGGCGCATCGTCGGGCTCGACGCGCGCGCGTTCGGCTTTCCGCTGGTGATCTCGTTCCTCCGCTACACCGTGGAGAAGCGCGAGCGGGCGGTGCTGGGGATCCTGCTCGCCCAGACCTTCTTCTATCCCTCGACCTTCCTCATCTGCGCGCCGGCGTACGGGGCCACGCTTCTGTGGCCGTGGCGGCTCGACCGCCGCTGGCTGCGCTTCCTCTTGGTCACGGCCGCGGGGATGGCGGTGCTGGCGCTGACCGCGCTGCGCGTCGACGCGCGCATCGGCCATCCGATCCTGCTGTCGGAGCTGGCGGGGCTGCAGCAGCGCGGCATCGTCGGCACCTGGCCGCTGCCGGCGGCCAGCGGGGTCATGCTGCAGGCGGTGCGCACCAGCTTGCACGACGACTACGGCGTCATCCATTGGCTGGAGAAGTCGCCGGCGCGGCAGAACGGCACCATCCTGGCCGTGGTGGCGGCGGCGCTGGCGCTCCTGGTGCTGCGCCGCTGGCGCACGCTCGGGCGGGTGCCGATCGTCTTGCCGGCGATGTTCGTCGGCTCGGTGGTCGCGTTCACCGTCGCGCAGCTCTTTCCCTATCGGCTCTACATCCCCGAGCGGATGTTGCAGTACGCGTGGCCGCCCTTCTTCATCTTCGGCTTTCTGTTCCTCGCCTACCTCGCGTTCGACACGCTGACGCCGAGGTGGGCCGGCGTGCTGGCGGCGCTGCTCGTGTGCGGGCTCGAGCTCGGCCTCTACGGCAACGGCCTGGTGCGCGACGTCAACGTGCACAACTGGCGCAGCCGCGACGACGCCACCGTGCGCTTCATCGCCACGCTGCCCAAGGACGTGATGGTGGCGGCCTCGTTCGACACCTCGTCCTCGATCCAGACGTTCGCGCGCCGCCAGGTGCTGTTCAGCTCGATCCTCAATACCCCCATCCACTACCCGATCGCGCTCGAGCTCGAGCGGCGCATCCGCGAGTACTACCTGGCCTACTACGCGCGCACCCTCGCGCCGGTGCAGGCGATGATGGCCACCGACCACGTCGACTACCTGGTCGTCGACGCGCGCGACTTCGGCCCCCAGGCGGTGAAGCGCGCCGAGTACCTGATGTGGACGGGGCTGGCGCGCTCGCTCATCGCCGCCGGGCCACGCGACCAGATGCTCTTCGCGCGCCCGCCCGAAAAGGCGGTGGTGTTCAAGAGCGGCCCGATCGCGGTCATCGACTTGCACCGCCTGTAGCCGTGGTAGCCTGTTCGGCGCCATGGAGTTGTCGGTCATCGTCCCGTGCCTGAACGAAGAGGCGAACGTCCCAGAGCTGGTCTCCCGCCTCGGTGACGTCTTCTCGGTGGGCGGCATCGACGGCGAGCTCATCCTCGTCGACGACGGCTCGTCCGACGGCACCTGGGCAGCGATCGAGGCCGCCGGCCGCGAGCAGCCGTTCGTGGTCGGGCGGCGCCACGCCCAGAACCACGGCATCGCCGCCGGCTGGAAGACCGGCGTGGCCGCGGCGCGCGGGCGCCTGGTCGCCATCCTCGACGCCGATCTGCAGTACCAGCCCGAGGACATCCTGCGGCTGCGTCGCGAGATGGAGGTGTCGAACGTCGACATCGTGCAGGGCTGGCGCTCGCCCGTCGGGCGCGACAAGGGGCCCCGCTACTACTACTCGCGCGGGCTCAACGCGATGCTCAACGCCGCCTTCGGGATGGACCTGAAGGACAACAAGTCCGGCTTCATCCTGTGCGCGCGCGAGGTGATCGAGGACCTGCTCTCCTATCGCGGCCGCTACTACTACTGGCAGTCGTTCATCATGGTGGCCGCGCACCGCAAGGGCTACACCTACAAGCAGATCGAGACGCTCTTCGAGAACCGCCGCGCCGGCAAGTCGTTCCTCGACAACGCGCAGATGAAGGCGGTGGCCAAGAGCTTCGTCGACATCGGGCGGGCGCTCTTCGAGTACCGCCTGCGCCCGCAATCGCCGTCGACGCTGCGCACCTTCCTCGACCGCGAGCGGCCGCTGGTGCGCGACGCGCCGGAGCCGATGTGGCGCCGGCTGTATTGGAGCGGCTACCTGTCGCTGTTCGGCGCCACCCACTGGATGATGACCAGGGAGGTCGGGCGGCAGCTCGAGGACCTCAAGCGAGTCGCAGTGGCTGTCGCCGGACAAGATGCGCGAGCTGCAGGAGGGCAAGCTGCGCCAGATGGTGCTGCACGCCTACCGCCACGTGCCGTACTACCGCGAGCGCATGCGCGAGCTCGGCATCACGCCCGACGACATCCGCTCGCTCGACGATCTGTCGAAGCTGCCGTTCCTGACGAAGGACGACGTGCGCAAGCACCTCTACTTCGACATCATGAGCGACAACCACGACAAGGCGGAGATCCTCAAGGTCACCACCTCCGGCTCGACCGGCGAGCCGTTCGTCTGCTTCGTCGATCGCGCGCAGCTCGAGTTCCGCTGGGCGGCGACGCTGCGCTCGATGGAGTGGACCGGCTACCGCTTCGGCGACCGGCAGCTGCGGCTGTGGCACCAGACGCTCGGCATGTCGAAGACGCAGGTGGTGCGCGAGCTCGCCGACGCGCTCCTATCGCGGCGCAAGTTCATCCCGGCCTTCGAGATGTCCGACGAGACGCTGCGCAGGTTCATCGGCGCCATCGAGGAGTTCGAGCCGGTGCTGCTCGACGGCTACGCCGAGTCGTTCAACTTCCTCGCCCACTACCTGCAGGAGCACGGGCCGACTGAAGATCCGCCCCAAGGGGATCATCTCGTCGGCGCAGACGCTGCCGGAGGGCCGCGCAAGCTCATCGAGGAGGCCTTCGGCTGCAAGGTGTTCGACAAGTACGGCACCCGCGAGTTCTCCGGCATCGCCTACGAGTGCGAGGCGCACGCCGGGCACCACGTCGTCGCCGAGGGCTACATCGTCGAGGTCCTCAAGGACGGGCGGCCGGCGGCGCCGGGCGAGATCGGCGAGGTCGTGATCACCGACCTCAACAACTACTGCCTGCCGTTCATCCGCTACCGCATCGGCGATCTGGCCGAGGCGATCGATCCGACCGAGCCGTGCGCGTGCGGCCGCGGGCTGCCGCGCATCGGGCAGCATCGAGGGGCGCGTGCAGTCGATCATCATCGGCTCGAACGGGCAGTACGTGCCGGGCACCTTCTTCGCACACCTGCTCAAGGACTACGACCACGCGATCCGGCAGTTCCAGATCGTGCAGAACGAGCGCGGCGCCATCACCTTCAAGGTGGTCAAGGGCAAGCGCTTCAGCGACGAGACGCTGGCCGAGGTGCTGCGCGTCCTCCACCAGTTCCTCGGCGAGGACATGCAGATCGACGTCGACTTCGTCGACAACATCGAGATGGTGCGCACCGGCAAGCGGCTGGCGACGGTGTCGAAGCTCGGGATCGACTTTCAGAACACCAAGGCCAGCTAGCCAACCAAAGGCCGAACGATCCGCCAGTAGACCTCGAGCAGCGGGTTGGCCACGCGGGTGAGCAGCGGGTGATCGAAACCCTCGAAGTGGATCGCGGCCGACAGGTGTGCCACGTCGGTCGCGTCGGGGCTACGCGCTGCCTGCACGCGTCGGCGCTCGGCGAGCAGCGCACCGATGTTGCGCGCGACCTCCGCGTAGCCGCGTGCCAGCGGCCCGAGCCAGCCGCCCTGAGCGGCGAAGGCGATGACCCCGAGCTGCGCAGCGATCAACGGCGGCGCCGATAGGGCGAGCAGCTTGAGCGGCCAGTCCTTGATCAGCACCATCATCCGGTTGCGCTCGATGAAGACGTACTTCGCGGTCGAGAAGGACTCGGTGTACTTGTGGCGCACGACCGAGGTCGGGACGAGCACACAGTCGTAACCGGCCTGCCGCAGGCGCACCTGCAGCTCGAGGTCCTCGTGGTACAGGAACAGGCGCTCGTCGAAGTCGCCGACGCGGTCGAGGGCGGACATTCGCAGGAGCAGCGCCGCGCCCGTCGCGTACGGCACGGACCGCGCCGTGCCGTCGAGGCCGAGCTCGCTCACGGGTCGGCGGTAGTCCCCGCAGAAGCCGAAACAGCAGAACTGCAGCTGGTTGCCCGCCGTGTTGACGAGCTCCGGGTGGTCGTGAAGCACGAGGAGCGGCTGCGCGGCTGCGACACCAGGGCGCTCCTCCATGATCTGCCACCAGCGGCTCCAGCCATCCCGGCGTCACGACCGTATCGTGGTTGAGCAAGAGCGCGAACTCGACGCCCAGGCGCCGCGCCTCGTTCAGGCCGATGTTGTTGCCGCCGGTGAAGCCCCTGTTCTCGGGCTGCGGCAACAGCGTCATGTTCGGTGTCCGCCGCGCCTCGACGGCCAGCGCCTCGAGCGTGCCGGTCGGTCGACCCATTGTCGACAACCACGATGGCCGTCTCGGCGAGCGGCGTGTGGGCGCGCAGGCTCGCGAACAGGTCGTCGAGGTAGCGACGGCCGTTGAAGGTCACGATCAGGATTGCGACGCGCACCGCTGTCGTATACCTTCGATGTTGGATAATGCCAATGTTTCGGTGACGTATGTCCTCGCTCTACCTCGTCATTCCGGCCTTCAACGAAGGGCGCATCATGGTCGCCGCTGCGGCCCTGTCGCGCGTCGATCGCCGGCGTCGACCAGACGCAGATCGTGGCGTGGATGACGGCCCACCGACGATACCGCCGAAGCGGTACTGCGCTGCGGCGATCCGCGCGTGGTCCTCTTGCGGCACGCGATCAACCGCGGCCTCGGCGGCGCGCTCGGCACCGGGCTCGAATACGCGCGCCAAAGCGGCGCCGACTATTCATCACCTACGACGCCGACGGACAACACGCGCCCGAAGACATTGACGTCATCCTGGGCCCGTTGACTGAAGGGAAGGCCGACGCGGTCATCGGCAGCCGGCTCATCAACCCGGCGGGCATGCCGTGGTACCGGGTCTTCGGGAACTGGGGGCTGCAACCTCTTCACCTACGTCGTCTTCGGCATGTGGACCTGACGGACTCGCAGAGCGGCATGCGTGGCTTTTCCAAGGTCGCGCGACACAGATCGAAGTCCGCATGGACCGGATGGAAGTCTCCTCCGAGTTCATCGAGGAGATCCGTCGCTGCCGGCTGCGTTCGCCGAAGTGCCCATCCGCGCCATCTACAGCGACTACTCGCTCGCCAAGGGGCAGCGCAACCTCAACGCCTTCAACATCCTCATCCGCCTCGTGCTACACCGCCTGATGGAAGACTGAGACGTGGCCATCAAGATCCTCGCGGTCGCTGTTCGCTCTGATTGCGTTGCGCCGCGTGGTGGCCCGCTATCGCCGCCGCGGCGGACTGCACGTTCGAGTTCATCTTGTGGATGTTCGTCTTCTCCGGCCTCGGCGTCGTCGTCATCATCCCGCAGAGACCGACCAGTTCGCCCGCTGGTTGGGCGTGTCGAACGGCTTCAACGCCCTGACGTTCATCGCCATCACCGGCCTGCTCTACGCCGTCTATCGCCTCCTATCGCGGCTGCAGGTGGTCGAGCGCGACGTCACCAAGCTCGTTCGTCAACTAGCGCTGAGCGCGGCCACGCGAGCGCGTGAACGACGAACAGCCGGCCTCCTCGCCTACGCCGCCGCCTCCGCCTGCAGGATGATCTGATAGGCGAACAGCGAGGGCCAGATCCGAGCCAGCGAATATTCGAGCTGCTCGAGCAGGCCGCCGACGCCGCCCTGCTCGGCGCGCGCGAACAGCTGCTCCAGCGGGATGACCGTCGCGTCCTCGTCGACGACGCGCAGGCCCGCGTCCTCGACGAGCCGGCGGAAGGTGGCGCGCGTATACAGGCGCACGTGGGTCTGGTCGAGGATGCCGCGGGGGGCGTAGCGGAAGCGGCCGGCCAGCAGCGACAGCCGCATGAACCACAGAGCGACGTTGCCGGTCGAGGCGATGACGCGGCCGCCCGGCGCCAGCCACGGCTTGCAGCGGGCCAGGATCGACGTGTCGCGCAGGTGCTCCAGCACGTCGCCGAACAGGATGTAGTCGAAGCCGCGCTCGTCCGGCGCCCAGGCGCCGCCGTCGAGCTCGGCGACGTAGAAGCGATCGCAGGCGGCGCGCGCGGCGGCGTCCTCGCGACCGTCGACCCCCACGACGAAACAGCCGCGCTCGCGCAGCGCCCGCCCGAGGTAGCCGCCGGCGCAGCCGACGTCGAGCACCCGCGAGCCGGCGCGCACCGCCTCGACGAGGCGATGGTGCGACGAGAACGGCGAGTGCTTCTCGCCGTACCTGGCCAGCGCCGAATGCGCGTACTCGGGGCGGTGCTCGAGCCCGGCCTCGTGGCGCCGGAACTCGAGCACGCTCTTGACCACGTCCTTGGCGTACTTGAAGCCGTTGACGTAGGCAGATCTCGTCGCCGTAGTAGGTCGGGATCGGCACCTCCTTGATGCGGAAGCCGCCCGCCCTGGCCTGGATGATGATCTGCGTGTCGAAGTGGAAGTCGTCGCTGTTGGCCTCGAACGGGATCTGCGACAGCATCTTGACCGAATACGCGCGGTAGCCGGAGTGGAACTCGGTGAGGCTCATGCCGAGCGCCGCGTTCTCGAAGCGCGTGAGCACCTGGTTGCCGAGCCACTTGTACAGCGGCATGCCGCCGCGCAGCGCGTCGCGCTTGTTGATCATGCGCGAGCCGAAGACGGCGTCGGCTTCGCCGTCGAGCACGGGCTGGATCAGGCGGGCCATCTCCTCGGGCGCGTACTGCCCGTCGGCGTGGAGGAGCACGACGACGTCGTAGCCGTGGTCGATGGCGCGCCGATATCCCAGCTTCTGGTTACCGCCGTAACCGCGATTCTTGGGATTGCGGATGATCTCGAGCGGCACCGGCCACTCGGCCGAGGAGGTCGCCTTGTAGCCCTCGCCGACGAGAAAGGTGTTGTCCTGCGAGGCGTCGTCGAAGACGCAGACCTCGGCCAGCTGCGAGCGTACGTCGCGCGGAATGCGGTCGAGGGTCCGCGCCAGCGTCGCCGCCGCGTTGTAGGCGACGACGTGCACCATGATCCTGGGCTTGTCGAAGACGCCGGCGCGCAGCACCCGCCGAAATCTATCAAGCGTGCCGCCCCTCCGCCACTGTCCCCTCGCCGAGCAGCTCGCGATAGAGCGCTTCGTAGCGATCGTGGACCCGTGCGAAAGTCAACGACTCGCTGACGATCGCCCGCGCGGCCGTGCCCATCGCGGGCCAATCGTCACGGCGCGCCAGCATCGCCCGGATCCCACGCTCGAGATCGTCGACCGTCGTGTCGACGAGGACGCCGGCGCCGGCCGCCTCCACCTCGCCGAGGCCGCAATTCCGCGACAGCACGGACGGCAGACCGTAGGCCAGCGCGTCGAGCGCCGCGTTGGGCATGATGTCGGTGAACGAGGGCAACGTGAACATCGATCCCGCCGCGTACGCATCGGCGAGGTCCGCGCCCGTCAGGAATCCGGTGAAGCGGACGCTCGGCGGAACGTGGCCCAGGTCCACCTGCGGGTCGCGGTAGCCGACCAACACGAACAACACGTCGTCGCGCTCGGCGAGCCGCTCGGCGACCCGGACCAAGAGCGGCGCGCCCTTGTTGGCGAGCAGCTGGCCGACGAAGAGCACGATTGTCCGGTCGCCGAGCTCGTAGCGCCGACGAAAGCGCGCGCCGTCTCCGGGCGCGGGCGGATAGGTGACGCCGTTGGCGATGTAGCGCAGCTTTGCGCGCGGCACGCCGACCGCGTCGGGATCGAGCTCGCCTTCACGAATGGCGTGCACCAGGGTGGCGCGCCGGACGGACGCCGCGCCGAAGAGCCGGTACAGGATGCGCCGCGCCAGCACCCGTTCGGGGCGGCCACGGAAGTTGAGCAAGTTGTCGGTCGAGAGCACCGTCGGGAGCCTGGCCCGCTCGGCCCCCACCAACGCGCGATAGGTGAGCCAGTTGAAGAGGTCGTGCACGTGCAGGAGGTCGTGCGTGCGCAGCAGCGGCGCCAACGCGGCGGCGAACCCTCGGGGCGTATACAGGTTCGCCGCAACCAGCCGCTGCGACGCATTGCGCACGCGGATCACCTCGACGCCGCGGACCGACTCATGCAGGGAGGCAAGGCGGGTCGTGCGCGAGGCCGCGTCGGTGGTCAGCACGGTCACCTGGTGCCCGCGGCGCACCATCCCCTCGGCCAGATGGCGGCATACGGTCTGCACCCCGCCGAACTCCACGGCCGGCTCGTAATAGGGAATGACGTGGAGTTGGCGCATCGCGGTCACGCCGCTCGGCGCAAGCCGAGGCGCACCGCGGCCCAATAGACGTACAGCAGCACGTCGGCACAAATGGATCCGAGGCGCTGTCGCAGATCGGGATGCAGCCGCGCCGCGTGCTGCCGCTTCAAGCGGCCGACCTCCCGGATCTGATCCAGCATCCCGTGATAGGTCTTGGCGTCGGCGTGAAGGCGGACGCACGACAAGATCTCCGGCAGGTAGTCGACCTGGCGGGCGGCGGGAAACATCCGTAGCCACAGGTCGAAGTCCATCGCCCAGTGCAGATCCTCCCGGAGGCCGCCGACTGCCAGAAAGAGCTCGCGGCGGAAGAAGAGCGAAGGCTGCACGATCGCCGTCGGATGGGCCCACAGCGCCCGGCCGTGGTCGACGGCCCGGCTGCGATAGCGGCGAAACGGCCGCTCGGCGACGTCGACGAGCAGGCCATCGCCGTGGACGATGTCGAGCCGGTCGTCGCCGGCGAAGCGATCGAGCACACGCGCAAGCACGGCGCCGTCGGGGTAATAGTCATCGGAGTTGATCCAGGCGATGACCTCGCCTTGCGCGACGCCGACCCCCTGATTGATCGCGTCCGACTGCCCGCGATCGCGCTGGGAGACCCAGCGAACGGCGCTGCCATAGCTGGCCAGGATCTCCGCCGTGCCGTCGGTAGAGCCGCCGTCACGCACGATGATCTCGGCGCCGTCGATGCCCTGGGTCAGGCAGCTGTCGATGCAGCGGCGAACAAAGCGCGCCTGGTTCCGCGTCGGAATGACGAAGGACAAGCTCGGCCGTCTCGCTGCAGCGCCGATCACCGTCGGACTCTAGCAAGCGCGCCGTCGCTAAGCTACCCTGCACGGCCAACGATGACGCCGCGTACCAGGTTCGCCGCCTCCTTCGCCTACGCCTGCGCCGCAGTCGCTGCCAGCATCTGGTTCTTGCGTGACGCGTTCGTGCCGCGTCTGGTCGGCGCGCTCAAGTCGGGCGGTGGCGACTGCGTCATCAACTGGCTCGGCGCTCGCGCCTGGCGCATGCACCTCGACATCTTCAGCCCGGCCGGACTGAAGTGGGCGGGCCTGTCGGTGTTCGGCCATCCGCCGACGACGCCGCTGTGGTACCTGCCCTTCACCCCCTACGACATCTTCGATCTCACGCAGATCTACGGGCACCTGCTGCTGCTCATGCTCTTCATTCACCTGGTGCTCGTCGCCGCCGAGTTGCGCGCGCCGATGCCGCTGGTGAGCGCGCTGTTGGCCTATGCGCTCGTCATGGACACGCAGTGGTGGGTCTACCACGTCACCATGCTGCAGCTCTCGGAGCCGATCGCGTTCCTCTACGTGCTCGCCTGGCTCTGCTTGCGCCGCGACCACGACGTGGCCGCCGGGATCCTGCTCGGCCTCGCCTGCAGCATGAAGCTCTACGCCGGCCTGGTGGTGCTCCTTTTGCTGGTCGGCCGGCGCTGGCGGGGCGTGATCGCCGCCTGCGCCGTCTATCTGGGATTCGTCGTCGCCGCCACCTGGAGATTCGGCTGGGCCTGCTGGCGCGAGTATCTACCGATGCTGCGCGCGACGCAGCAGCAGGTCGTGGGCAGCCCGCACAACGCCAGCCTGCAGGGCATCGTCGTGCGCGCCTGGCCCGTCGCCTGGTTGCACGGCCCCTGGATTCCACGCGCCATGTTGGTGGCGTCGCTGTTGTCGATCGCGATCGCGGCGGTCATGGTCTGGGGCGCGCGCAGACCGATGGCGCGCCCGGCGCGTTTCGCCGGCATCGACGAAGGCGTCGACCTTCCCTTCGCCCTCTTCAGCGTCGCCTCGGTCTGGCTCAACCCGGTGGCCTGGGAGCACTACGACGCCACCCTGCTGTTCCCGCTCGCCGTGGCGCTGTTCGCGGTGTGGCGTCAGCCCGGCCGGGCGCGGCTTCAGTGGATCGGCGCGGGCACGGCGCTCGTGCTCTTCGTGGCCTGGCTGCTCAGCATCAACATGTACGAGAAGAACAACCACGCCGCGAGCGCCGCCACGCTGCGCTGGTACGTGACGGCCAATTGGCTGCCCTGGCCGCTCCTGCTGGCGCTCTTGGGCGCCCTCATGTGGCGCCGCGGCCGGCTCAGCGCGGCCGCAGACGCGCCACCAGCCTGAGCGGCAGCACGCGCGAGGGCACCCCCACCAGCGCGTCGATGGTGAAGCGCCCCGCCACCGCCCGCTCCAGGCGCGCGCGATCGAACTCGTGCAGGTGCCACTCGTCGTCCATCTTCTCCGCCACCCGATAGTCGCCCGCGCCGCCGCCACCGACGAGGCGCCGCCCGAGCGGCACGCGAAAGACGAGGCCCTTGACGCGGTTGATGAGCGCTTCGTTCGGCACCGACACCACCGCGAAGCCCGACAGGCGCGAGCACGCGGCGCATCTCGCGCACCACGCTCTCGGGCTCGAGGACGTGCTCCAGCACCTCCGAGCAGAAGACGCGATCGAACGTCGCGTCGGCGAAGGGCAGCGCCATCGCGTCGCCGCGCACCAGCGTCGCCGCCGCACCGAGTCGCGCGTGCGCCTTTTGCAGGATGAACGGCGACAGATCGAGGCCCACGCGCCGCCCGGGCACGCGCTCGAGCACGTTGCCACCGCCCACGCCCACCTCCAGCACCCGCGACGCCGGCGCCGCCGCCAGCAGGCGACGGATGGCGCGCACGCGCAGCCGCTCGATGGCGCGGATCGGCAGCGACGAGCGGGTATGATAGGCGTCGGGGTCGAAGCGCCGCACCATCTCCTCGTTCCACGCGGTGAACGCGCGGCGATCACGCGGGCGCTCCGTCGACATCGCGCCGCACACTAGCACGTGATAGATTTTCGCGCGTGCAGCCGACCGAAGCCTCCCCCGTCGTCGTGGTGTCGCGGCCGGGGATCCGCTACGTGCTCGAGGCCCCGTTCGATCCGCCCAACCCGGTGTACGAAATGGTCGAGGCGACGCTGCGCGGCCTCGGGCTCGACGCCGCCCGCGCCGGCACACCCGACTGGAACCCGCTCGGCGACCTGATCCAGCCCGGCGATCGCGTGCTCATCAAGCCCAACTTCGTGACCTCGAAGAACTTCGAGGAGCACCTGCGCGGCGAGAAGCTCGCCTGCAGCTCGACCCACGGCTCGGTGCTGCGCCCGCTGTGCGACTACGCGCTGCGCGCCGCCGGCCCGCGGGGCAAGGTCACCATCGTCGACACGCCGGTCGAAGGCTGCAACCTCGACGAGGTGGTCGACGGGCTGGGCGTGCGCGCGCTGCTCGACTTCTACGCCGCGCGCGGCACGCGCATCGATCTCATCGACCTGCGCCACTTCCGCGTCGTGCCCCACCTGGCGCTCGACGACGTCAAGCGGCTGCGGGCGCTCGTTCAACCTCGGCGTCCTTCTGCGCGAGCGGCTGCCCGGCGATCCGCTCGGCTACACCGTGGTCGACGTGGGTGAGCGCTCGTTCTTCGAGGAGGTGGGCGAACGGGCGCCGCAGTTCTGCTTCCACCGCTCACACAAGCACACGCCGGTGCCGCACCACGGGCGCGGTCGCCACGAATATTCGATCCCGCGCACGGTGCTCGACGCCGACGTGGTCATCAACATCCCCAAGCTCAAGACGCACAAGAAGTCGGGCGTGACGCTGGCGCTCAAGTCGTGCATCGGCCTGACCAACGAGAAGTACTGGCTGCCGCACTACACCAGCGGCACGCCGGCCGAGCACGGCGACGAGTTCCCGTTCGTCCCGCCGCTGCGGGTGCGCATCGAGAACCAGCTACAGCGCTTTCCGCTCCCGTTCGATCACTCGCTGATCGCGCGCGCCCCGCGGAGCGCCGAGGGGCGCTCGCAGAACGGCTTTCTGCACGGCTTCATCATGGAGGGCAGCTGGGAGGGCAACGACACCATCTGGCGCACGGTGCTCGATCTCAACCAGATGCTCTTCTACGCCGACCGCGCGGGGCGGCATGACCGATCGGCCGCAGCGGCGCTATCTCGCCCTGGTCGACGGCATCATCGCCGGCGAAGGCGAAGGGCCGCTGGCGTCGACGCCGCGCCATGCGGGCCTGCTCATCGCCGGGCGCGACCCCGCGCTGGTCGACGTCGCCTGCGCGCGCGCGATGGGCTACGGCGAGGGCGCGATCCGTATGATCCATCGGGCCCTCGCCACCAGCGGCCGCCCGCTCTTGCCCTCGAGCGACGTCGCCGCCCTGCGCGTCGTCGTCGACGGCCCGGCGCCGACCGGCGTGTTCGTGCCGCCCAAGACCTGGCCCAGCCTCGTCGCCCATCCCGAGCCGCTCGTCGGCTGACGCCTCACGGCGGCGGCGGTGCGATCTTCTGGTACAGCCGCCACTCGCCCGCGTGCGCGACCAGGCGCACCTTGCCATCGGCGAGCGGCCCCTTCATCGGCGAATACTCCCAGCCCTCGCGGAAGGTCAAAAAGTAGTCGTACGGCCCGGAGTGCATCTCCCAGTTGAACTGCTCCGCGTGCGACCACGGCGGCGCCGGCAGGTGCATGCGGTATTGCAGTGGGAAGCCCTCGGCGAAGTTGTAGAAGTTGTAGCCGCCGTGGCGGAGCTGCACGTAGGAGGGCCACTGGTTGAAGGCGCTGACGTTCACCGTCGTGTCGCCCATCGGCCGCAGGATGAGCGTGAGCACCTGCTTCTGCCGCGGGATCTGCGCTACGACCTCGTCGAAGCCGGCGGCGTGACGGTTGAACTCGCGGAACGCGCCGCCGAGCGCGATACAGTAGATCACCGTCCCCACGACGACGGGGGCGATTAGGAGTCGGCGCCAGCCGGCGATCGGTCCGCGCAGCATCAGCGCCGCGAACAGCGCGATGGCGACGACGAAGCGCCCGTTGATCATGTGCCAATAGAACGGGCGCTGCATCGAGCGCGGCGTCAGGAGGTAGAGCGCCAGCGCGCCGAGGAAGCAGAGCTCGAGGCCCCACACGTGCGGCGGCCGCGCCCGCTCGTCGTCGTCGTCGTCACCGTCGCAGCGCCCGCGCGCCGCGGTCACGGCGAGCGCCAGCCAGCAGGCGACGGCGACGATCAGCACCAGCTCGTCGACGTGGCCGGGCAGGAAGTTGATCAGCCGATCGGGGATCTGCGCCAGCCGATCGACGACCGGATCGTAGATGAGCAGCCGCCCGACCCCGGTGACGCGGTGGAAGTTCATCTCGTTGGCGCGCCGCAGCGCCCACAGGCCGATGCCGGCGCACGACAACACCGGCAGCGCGCGCGCCGCCAGGAGCCTGGGCGCGAACGGCCGCCGCTGCGCGAGCACTACCAGCCCCGCGCACACCAGAAACAGCGCGTAGGCGAGCAGGTGGAAGAAATAGGTCAGCGTGCCCACGGCCGCGACCGCGAGCGCGCGCCGCCAGGTCGGCTCGACCGCGTGGCGGTCGACGAGGACCAGCGCCGGCGGCACCGCGGCGAAGCCGGCGCAGTAGGCGATGAAGCCGTCGCCGAGGTTGAAGTTCCACACCAGCGGAAACGCGAACAGCGCCAGCCACGGGCTGCGGCCGAACCGGCGCGCCAGCGCCAGCGCACCGGCGGGCAGCGCCAGCGCGTAGGCGGTCAGGAAGATCTTGTTGGCCGTCTCGACCGAGCGCGTGACGTAGGTGAGAAGGTGGACCGTGTAGTAGTGCGCCCAATAGGGCAGCGGCACCAGGTTGAGATCGTAGAAGCGGGCGAAGTCCCACTTCGGGTCGTCGTGGTAGTGCCACACGGCGATGGCGGTCAGGTGATTCGGCAGATCGAGCAGCGGCAGGTACTTCGCGATCCAGATCGGCATCACCGTCGCCAGCGCCGAGACGACCAGCGCCGCGACGAGCCAACCATCGTCGCGGAGGCGGCTTGGGGTCACCGGTGGCCGACCGCGTAGAGCCGCCAGTCGCCGTCCTGGCGCGACGAGCGGTGCGCGGCCGCTGTCGTCAGGACCGAAGATGGCGTGATCGGTCCACTCGCCTTTGGTGAGGATGTAGTTGTAGTGGATGCCGTACTGATCGAACGTGAAGGTCTCCGGATGCTTCCAGCGCGGCGCGGGCAATCCGGTGTCCGGTCTCCGCGTATACGGGAAACCGGTATCGAGCGCCCACGGGTCGAATCCTCCGGCGAGGAATTGCGCGTAGGCGTGGAACTGCAAGTACGGGAGCGCTTGTGGGTCCACCGATGAATCACCGCCGTCGCCCATGACCAGCGTCAGCGTCGAGGAGCCGCGCTCCACGTGGCGCATGATCCGGCGGAAGCTGGCGGCGCGGCGATCGAACTGCACCCATCTGCGGGCGAGCGCGAGCGGATAGTAGGCGGAGAGCAAGAGCACCGGGACCACCAGCAGGCGCCGCCTCCCCGACAGCGGGCCGTGGGGCAAGATCGCGCCGAAGAGCGCGACCAGCGTGAGGAACCGTCCGCCGATCATCCACAGGTCGACCGGCTTGAACAGGTGCATCGGCAGGAACAGGTAGCCGGCGCCGGCGAGCAGCGCCACCAGCTCGAGCCGATAGGGCCAGCCGTGGCGGCGCGCCTCGGCGTCCTCGCGGTCGGTGCGGGCGGTGAGCAGGATCGCGAGCCAGACCAGCGCCAGCCCGATCACGACCCAGTAGGCCGTATTGGCCGGCCAGCCGGCGATCACGCGCTGCGGGATCTCCTGCAGCGAGCTCAAGAGCTCCTCGCCCTTGGCCTCGTACGCCAGCGGCCCCGCCTGCACCGCGGTGCTGCCGTTGGCCGAGCGATGAAACCCGTAGAGCGCCAGCGCCAGCGACGGCAGCTCGAGCGCGCACGCGGCCAGGATCCGACGCGGATGCCAGCCGTGGCAGAAGACCAGCACCACCGAGGCCACGCCGAAGAACATCCAGGGCAGGATGTGGGTCAGATAGAGCAGGATCGACAGCAGCGCCAGGGCCCAGGCGCGCCGCGGCGACGGCTCGGCGAGGAAGCGGTCGAGCACCACCAGCGCGAACGACAGCACCACGACGCCCGCGCAGAAGGTGATGAAGCCGTACGAGAAATTCATGTTGAAGACGAGCGGGAACGAGAAGAACGAGAGCCAATGGCTGCGCCCCATCTGCCGCGCCAACATCGCTGTCGACAGCGGCAGCCCGAGCGCGTACGCCGACAGATAGACCTTGTTGGCGATCTCGATCGGCATCAGATACGAGAGCAGGTGAACGGGGAGGAAATATCCCCAATACGGCAGCGGAATCAGATTCAACTCGTAGTATTTCGAATATCCCCACGAGGCGTTGTGATATCGATGCCAAATGGCGATGGCGTCGAGGTGGTCGGGCATGTCGAGCAGCGGCAGGAAGCGCGGGGCCCACAGCGGCACCAGCGCGCAGATCCACAGCGCCACGAACGCACCGACGAAGAGGGGGTCGCGCCGGATTCCCGCCCGCGCGCCAGCGACGGCTCGTGACCAACCGGCCTGGATCCTGCGTACGAGCGGCTCCGCCATCGGCGTGGCAGCCTACCACATCTCTATGGCATAACCGGCGTGGTGCAAGCGCCGCGCGCGGTCCTCGACTTCCTGAAGCGCCATCGCTTTTGGCTCGCAGTATGGCTGCCGCTGGCGGCCTGGTTCGCCTATCCGTTGTGGTCGGCGCGCGTCCTGCCGCTGCACGATCTGCCCAATCACCTGGCGCGCATCACCGCGCTGCACTACCTCGGCGACCCGCGCTGGAACCTCGCCCCCTACTACGAGCGCTCGCTCCAGCTGGTGCCCTACTTCGCGCACTTCTATCTGGTGCACCTCCTCACCTACGTCACGCGCTCGGTCACCGTGGCCAACCTGCTGTTCATGACCGCGTACATCATGCTGACGCCGCTGTGCGGCTTCGCGTTCGCGCGCGCGACCGGCCGCTCGCCGTGGCTGGCGCTGCTGCTGTTGCCGCTCGCCGTATCGATCTACTTCCAGTGGGGCTTCATCGGCTTTTGCTGCGGCGTCATGCTGATGCTGCCGGCCCTGGCCGCGCTCTATCGGCTGCTCGACGCCCCGACGGTGCGCGGCGCCGTCGCCGTGGGGCTGTGGACCGCCACGCTCTACCTGTTCCAGATCGTGCCGTGGGCGGCCTTCGGCGCCTACGCCATCCTCGTCGGCGCCGTCGAGCTCGGGTGCCGCCGCTGGCGGGGCCCGCTCTACGCCGCCGCCGCGATGGCGCCGTCTTTGGCCATGCTCGCCGTCGGCCTGCACCAGGCGCGTGACATCGGCTACCTCGGCCGCGGCCGCTACGAAGCGGTCGTCGATTCGCCGGGCAAGCTGCTGTCGCGCGCGGCCAACATGATCAACTGGTTCCAGTCGGAGAACACCGACGAGTGGATCGCGATCGGCGTCATGTTGATCCTGATCCTGCTCGTCGTCAGCGACGGCGGCGAGCGTACCGATCCGCAGGCCGCCGCGGATCCGTGGCGCCGCCGCGTACGGGTTCCGCTCGCCTTCGTCGCCTTTTTGGCGATGGCCTTCGCTACTCCGTTCTGGGTCAAGCACCCGTTCAACTGGTGGATGATCAACCAGCGCTTCTTGCTCCCCGCGGCCTGCGTAGCCGTCTTCTTCCCCCGGGGCCCGATCCGCGGCGGCCGAATGGGGCTCATCGCCGCGGCGGTGCTGCTGATGGCGCTCTTGCCGCGCGAGCTGGTGCGCCAGTACCGCGATTTTTCGCGGCGCGCGTGGCCGCTCATCACGCTGATCCGGGCCACGCCGCTCGGCTCGAACACGCTGGTGCTGCACGAGCCCGGGCGCTCGTTCGAGGATCCGGCGCTGGCGCCGCAGATGACCATCTGGCGCGAGCTGTACAACTACCCGCTCGTCTATCGCGGCGGCTTCGATCCCTACCTCTACGACGACGGCTTCCCCATCCGCCGCATCGCTGCGCTGCCGGCGCCCAAGGTGCCGCGCGCGGCCGAGACGATGTTCTCGCCCGAGGAGGCGCGCTTCAACCCGGCGACGATGATGCGCGGCTGGGACTACTTCATCGTCCCCGAGGAGGCCCGCGACGCCATGCCCGCCGACGGCGCCGTAGTCGTCCGCGACGCCGGCAGCTGGACGTTGTACCGCAACATCACGAAGAGCGAGCCGGTCCCATGACCACGAGCCGCCATTTCTGCTGCTACTTCGACAAGTACTACTTGTCACGCGGCTTGGTGCTCTACCACTCGCTGCGGGCGCATCATCCTTCGTTCCGGCTCTACGTCTGCTGCTTCGACGATCAAACGCACGCCTACCTAACAAGTCAGGCGCTGCCCGGTCTCGTCCCGATTGCGCATACCGAGCTCGAGGCCTTCGACCCCGCGTTTGCCGCCACGCGGTCTAGTCGCTCGCTCGTCGAGTACTACTTCACGGCCACCGCGCCTTGGTTGCGGTTCGTTCTTTCCCGTTTTCCCGAAGTCGATCTTCTGACCTACGTCGACGCGGATTTCCGCTTCTTCTCCTCCACCGAGCCGCTGTTCGAGGAGCTAGGCAAGGAATCGATTGCCGTGGTCGAGCACCGATATCCACCGCACCTTCGGCACTTGGAGCCATTTGGTCGCTTCAATGTCGGCTGGCTCAGCTTTCGTCGTGACTCCCAGGGGTTGGCCTGTGTGGAGTGGTGGCGAGAACGCTGCATCGAATGGTGCTTCGATCGCGTGGAAGGCGACAAATTCGGCGACCAGAAGTATCTCGATCGTTGGCCGGAGATGTTCGACAATCTCGTGATCTTGCAACACAACGGAGTCAACGTCGCTCCCTGGAACGTGGGAACCCGACGCGTACATCGTGAGGGCTCGGAGTTGCACATCGAGCGCGATGTCCTGATCTGCTTTCACTTTCAGGGGTTGAAGCACGTCGTGGGCCCACTCTACGAGTCGGGTATGCGTGCATATCAGATGAAGCTCGATCCGTTCCTGCGGCGCAACGTGTTCGAGCCCTATCTGCGCGAGCTCACGCATTACGAGGGCGAGTTGGTCCGCGCGAAGGTGACGACCGGCCACGCCCGGAGCCAGCGCCAGGTTCAAACTGGGTTGCGAGGGCTCGTGCAACGAGCGACGAGTCTCGTCACGGTTGCGCGGCTACTGCTCTCGGGAACCTATCTCACCAGCCCGCGCGCAGGTCGGTTCAGAACGTGAAGGTTCTGATCGTCGACACTTATTATCCGAGGTTTCTCGCCAGCCATTATCGGCAGAACGATCTCGCCGCGCTGCCCTACGCCGAACAGCGACGTCGGCTGCTCGGCGCCGGCTTCGGTGTTGCCGACTACTATTCGCGCCATCTCGCCGCCAACGGAGTCGCGGCCGAGGAGATCGTTGCCAATTGCGCGCCACTGCAACTGCAATGGGCGCGCGAGAACTACCGGCCCCTCTGGTCCCGTCTGCCGGCGCGCTTGGCCGAGACGCAACTGGCAGCGCGGCTGCTGACGATGACACGCGCTCACTTGCTCGTCGTCGCCGAGCAGGTGCGCCGCGCCAGACCTGATGTCCTATACCTTCAGGATCTAAACCTGATTCCGCCGGGACTGCTTCGTTCGCTCAGAAGCGTCGTCAAGCTCGTGGTGGGACGAATCGCTTCGCCGCTTCCGCCCCGCCAATTCCTCGAGCCCTACGACCTTGTGCTGACCTCGTTTCCCCACTATGTCTCGCGACTGCGCGACGCCGGAACCACCGCGGAGTACTTTCGGCTGGGCTTCGAGTCGAGCGTCCTCGAGCGCGTGGGCCCCCAAGTGAAGCGCTATCCCTGCACCTTCGTGGGAGGGGTCAGCGCCGACCACGCGCGAGGCACCGCTTTTCTCGAGTATGCTGCGAAGCGTGCATCGGTCGACTTCTTGGGCTACGGAGCGGAGACGCTTCCCAAACATTCGGCGATTCGTGCCCGTCATCATGGACCGGCCTGGGCCTTCGACATGTATCGCGCGCTGGCCCAAAGCCACATCACCTTGAATCGACACGTCGACGTCGCCGAGAACTACGCTAACAACATGCGTCTTTACGAAGCAACCGGCATGGGCGCGATGCTGCTGACCGATGCGAAGTCGAACCTGCACGAGCTCTTCGCCGTCGGGAGCGAGGTCGTCGCCTACGACAGCGTCGAGGACGCGGCCGAGAAGATCCGCTACTACAACGAGCATCCCACGGAGCGCGACACCATCGCCCGCGCGGGGCAAGCGCGCACCCTCAAAGATCATACGTACGAACGTCGCATGCACGAGCTTGCCGGCATCCTCGCGCGGCACCTGCGCGGTCGTTGAGGTGAAGGTCGACGATCGCATACGGATCCTCGCCAAACGGCTCTTGCCCCCAATCGCCGTCGAGCTGGCTGGCCACCTTCGCGCCCACGGCGCAGGATGGTCGGGCGCGTACGACTCCTGGGCCGCAGCCACAGCCCACTCATCCGGATACGACGCCCTCGGAATTCTGCAACGGGTTCGGGATGCGGCCTTGAAAGTGAAGCACGGCGAAGCCGCCTACGAACGCGATTCGGTGCTCTTCGGCGAGGTCGAATACTCCTGGCCCGTCTTGACCGCGCTTTTGTGGATTGCAGCGCGCAATGGCGGCCGCCTGAGCGTACTCGACTTCGGTGGCGCGCTCGGCAGCTCCTACTATCAGAATCACAGGTTCCTCGAGCGTCTGCCGGAAGTGCACTGGAGCATTGTCGAGCAGCCGTCGTTCGTCGCGTGCGGCAAGCGCGACTTTGCCGACGAACGGCTGCGCTTCTACGACAACATCGAAGCTTGCCTGGCGGAGCGTAAGCCGCAAGTGCTGTTGCTCTCGTCGGTTTTGCAGTACCTGGAGCGGCCCTACGAGCTCCTCCACGGCGTGCGTGACCGCTTCCCGTCCGTCATCGTCGATCTCACGCCCGTCCACGGAGGTCCTCGCGATCGACTGACCGTGCAAACCGTTCCACCAACGATCTATACGGCCCGATATCCGTGCTGGATCTTCAGCGAGGCGGCGATCACTGACGCGCTGGCACACGATTTTGCAACTGTCGCTGCTTTCGATTCACATATCGGACAGGATATTCGGGTGGGTCGGATGCGAGCACGGTATCGTGGGTTCATTCTGGAGCGGAAAGGCGGCTGACGCATGAATGCACCCGAACCACCGACCTCCCTGCCGCAGTCGTCCTTCGCGGGCGCACGTGCCCTCATCACCGGCGGCTGTGGGTTCATCGGATCGAACCTCGCGCGGAGGCTCGTCGATCTAGGCGCGGAAGTCATGCTTGTCGACAGCCTGGTCCCCGAGTACGGCGGCAACCTGTTCAACATCGCCGAGATCCGCGAGGAGGTGAAACTCAACGTCGCAGACGTGCGCGATCCCCACAGCATGCGCTATCTGGTTCAGGGCCACGACTTCCTCTTCAACCTTGCCGGCCAAACCAGCCATCTGGATTCAATGAACGATCCCCTTACCGACCTCGACATCAACTGCCGCGCGCAGCTCAACATCCTCGAGGCGTGTCGACACAACAATCCGAACATCCGCATCGTCTTCGCCGGAACGCGCCAGGTCTACGGCAGGCCCGACTATTTGCCCGTCGATGAGAAGCATCCGATTCGCCCCGTCGACGTCAACGGCGTCAACAAGATGGCGGGCGAATGGTTCCATCTGCTCTACCAATCGGTCTACGGCATCGGTGCCAGCGTCCTTCGCCTCACCAACACCTACGGTCCCCGCATGCGCATCAGGGACGCCCGGCAGACCTTCGTTGGCGTCTGGATCCGCGCGCTCATTGAGCGAAAGCCGTTCGAGGTATGGGGTGGCGAGCAGCTACGTGACTTCACCCACGTCGACGACTGCGTCGAGGCCCTCCTGCTAGCGGCCTCCGCCGATCGCGCGCGCGGCAGGGTTTTCAACCTTGGCGGCAGCGAGATCGTGAGCCTGAAGCAACTGGCCGAGGTGCTGATCGCGGCCAACGGCGGCGGAGAATGCGTCATTCGTCCATTCCCCGAAGAGCGGAAGAAGATCGACATCGGCGACTACTACTCCGACTTCAGCATGATTCGGCAGGAGCTCGGGTGGGAACCCAGAGTCGATCTGAAGTCGGGCTTCTCCGCGACGCTCTCCTTCTACCGTGAGCAACTGGCCCACTATGTCTGAGAGGCTTACCGCGATGACGATTCGCCAGACCGATCCCCTGGCCGGCTACCTCGAGCACAAGGCCGAGATCGACGCATCGATTGGGCAGACGCTGGCGGCAGGCTGGTACATCAACGGGCAGCAGGTATCGTCGTTCGAGACCGAGTTCGCACAGTTCGTCGGCGCAGCGCATGCCGTCGGTGTGGCCAGTGGGACCGACGCTCTACATCTTGCGTTGCGCGCGCTCGACATTGGTCATGGCGACCAGGTGCTGACGGTATCGCACACGGCCGTCGCCACCGTGGCCGCCATCGAGCTATCAGGGGCAGAGCCGGTGCTCGTCGACATCGACGAGGCAAGCTACACCATGTCGGTCGACCGTCTCGCCCAGGCGGCCGATGCGTTGGCCAAGGGCGGCCGACTCCGGGCGATTATCGCGGTACACCTCTACGGGCATCCGGCGAACATGCCGGCCATCCTGAGCATTGCGGAGCAGCACGGGCTGCGCGTCATCGAAGACTGCGCACAGTCCCACGGCGCCAAGATTGGCGCGCGCATGACCGGGACCTTCGGCGACATTGGCGCCTTCAGCTTCTACCCCACCAAGAACCTGGGCGCGCTCGGCGACGCTGGAGCAGTGGTCACTGGCGATGCCGCGCTCGCCGACCGGGTGCGCTGGATTCGCGAATACGGCTGGAAGGAGCGTTACATCAGCCACCTGGTAGGGCTGAACAGTCGGCTCGATGAGGTGCAGGCCGCCATCCTGCGCGTCAAGCTCCGGTACCTCGGCGGCGACAACGAGCGACGGCGGGCCATCGCTCGCCGCTACGACCAGGGTCCGCCCATGGAGAGTGTCGTTCGCCCTCGCGTCGGACCGGCTGTCGAGCACGCGTACCATCAGTACGTCGTGCGCAGCCCCCAACGCGAGACGGTGCGGCGGGTGCTGGAGCGGGCGGGAATCGCAACAGCGATCCACTATCCCAAGCCCGTTCATCTGCAGCCCGCGTATCGTGGAAGGATTCACAGCATCGGCGGCCTTGCGGTGACGGAGAGAATCGGCGACGAGATCTTCAGCCTTCCCATGTATGCGCAGCTGACGTTGGCCGACGCCGATCGCGTGTGCGCCACCCTCCGTGAAGCGATCCGATAAACGCCGCGAAGACCGTCTGTCGAGTCCTACCTAGCGCACGTTCGTCGCCAACAAGCGCGAGCGCATTGTCCTGAGCACGCCGATGGCTCGTTTCGCCACCGTCGGTAGGAGGCGGTCAGCGACCCCGATTGTCGACTCCAGAGACTCCCTGGCCAGCTCGGCGAAGATGGAATCGCCGAACCGCTCCTGGCCTTGCACCGCGACCTCGAGCGCAAACCCGAATTGTCGATGCAGCGTCGCGATGACCCAGGCCAGCAGATGATCCCGCTTGTCGAAGCCATCGCTCGGCTGCAGCGTATTCAAGTACGACACCTCGGCCCACCCCGGTGAGCTCTTGAGCCCGAGCGGCGGCCACCCTTTCGCCAAGGGCTTCACGCGCTCCTCCCACAGTTTGCGCGACAACCGTTGCGAGCCGCGAACGACGATGTCGTGCATCCAGAACGGAAGCTGATCCATCTTCGCCAACAGGGTGTGCAGCTTGTCTTCCCCGACGTAAGCGTCGATCAGGCCAGGCTCGAAGCTGGCGACCAACACGCGGCGGACGATCGCGTCGCTCAGGCTCAAGAAGAGCCGCAGGTCGGTGCCTTGCGAGTCGGTCTTGAACCAATCGACGTAGCAGAGATCGTGCTCGGCGAGAATCTCGCGGAGGGTGCGCGCGCGCAGCCTGGTCTTCTGCACGACGTCGAACAGGTCGGCAAAGATCCACGAGGACAGCTTCGCGCCGTCGGGCGCCAGCGCGCTCGAGCAGTAGGGCGACTTCGTCAGATAGAAGTCGAGCTCCCGCTGGTCGGTGTTGGTGACGATATTGTTGTGCAGATGCAGCACTCGATACGGATGTTCGCGGGCCACCGCGGCACTGAAGTCCCGATCGTCGGCGTCGAAGGCGATACAGATCGAGTACCGGGCCACGCGCTTCCACGCGTCGTGGATGCGTCCAGACGCGCCGATGTCCACCAGGACCGGCGGCCTGTCGGAGAACTCCGATCGCTGCAACACTTCATCGAGGCGTGTCATCCGTTCTCAACCTTTCCGGAACAACAGGCCCGGAGATGAGTAGACTGTCGGAAATAAGTACATGTGGGTGAGAGCGTCGATCAAAGGAAATCGCGGATCCCGGTTCGGCACGGGAGGGTCATGCTGGCTCTGCTAGCACGGATTCGACACCTCCGGGTCATCCTCGATTTCGAGAAGCGGCTGGGGACCTTCGGCCGCTCCCCCGAGCGGCTGCCGATCCTGGCCAGGTCGAAGGAGGAGACGTGCCGCTCGCTGGTCTTCGAGCATCCGGGACGCGACCTCAACTTCCTCGATGTGGGTGCCCGCGACGGCGCGCTCACCTACCTCCTCGGCATGTCGCGTAACCTCGACTATTCTGAGGAGACCTATCAGACCAACCTGGGCCGGTTCCGCGCACAGTACCACTATTACGGAATGGACCTGACGGGCAGCCCGGGCGCCAATGTGCTCGTCGGTGATATTTGCTCGCCCAGCTACGTCGCCGAGCATGCCGGGTTCGTCGACTTCTTCGACGTAGTCTACAGCAACAACGTCTTCGAGCATCTGCGCCGCCCGTGGCTGGCGGCGGCCAACATCATGCGCCTCGTCAAGCCGGGCGGCATCGGGATTGTCGTGGCGCCCTTCGCAGTCCGCTATCACCAGGCCCCGGAAGATTACTATCGGTACACGCACGCCGGTCTGCGCAGCCTGTTCGAGGATGCGGGGCCGATCGAGGTGCTCGTCTGTGGATACGATCTTGCAGGGCGGCGCAACGATTGGCAGGGCAGCGGCGAAGCCAATGATCTAGTCCCTGAGGACAAGTTCGGCGCGTGGCGCGAGAACTGGTTCACGCTCCTCGCGTTCCGCAAGGGGAGCGCAATCGAGGGTGGCGCGACAAGAGGGCTGCTCCCATGAAAGCTCGGTTGCAGCACAACAAGATCATCTTCTCCGACTGGTTTCGCGAGCGCCGATTCCCGGTTCGCTATCTCGACGTCGGCGCGCGCGAGGATCTACTGTCGCCTTGGAAATTCGTCGCCCCCTCCAACCTTCGCGTGATCGGATTCGAGCCCGATCCGGAGGAGTTCGAGCGACTGCGCCGCGTCTATCCCGACCGGCGCTACTATCCGTTCGCGCTGTGGTCGAAGCGCGGGCGTCGCACGCTCTATCTCAACCGCGTGCCTTCGACCTCGTCGCTCTATCCCTGCGACGAGGAGCTCGGCCGCCTGTTCGACGACAAGCACGTCGTCGGTCGCGATCTGGTCAAGACGGTCGAGGTCGAGTGCGTTCCCCTCGATGATGTGCTCGAGCCACAGGATCTCCCGCACTACGTCAAGATCGACACGCAGGGCGCCGAATACGAGATCATCAGGGGCGGCGCGGCGACCCTGCAAAAGCGCGCGATGTTCCTCAGCGCCGAGACCTGGACCATGGGCATCTATCGCGACGCCCCACCGTTTCACGCCGTCGCCGCGACGATGTGGGACCTCGGCTTTCAGCTCATCGACAGTGACATCGCCGCCGCTTGGCACTACAGGACCCACGCGGATCGCGACGAGCCGCTCTACGGACGGCCGGTGTTGACCGGGCTCGAGCTCTTGTTCTGTCGCCGCATCGATCTGCTCGACGAGAGCTCCTTCGGGTCCGCGGACGACTTCGTCGTGCACATGGCCATCGCCGAGCTGTTCGGCTTCCGCAACTACGCCCTGCATCTGCTCGAGCGCTTTGGCGCGATCGTGCCGGCGAGCGACCAGCGGCATTTGACCTCGGCGCTCGTGCGCAACTCGCGGGCGGATCGATCCTTCTTGCAGCGGCTGTCGACGGCGGTTGGCACCTTTCGCGGGCGCCCGCGGGGCCCGTTCGCCCCGCTCCGCTGAACCGTCAGGCCCGCCCGAAGAGCGTCCGCGCGCGCTTCTGCAGGTCGTGCGCCACGCGCTCGGCGCGCTGCCGGAGTTGACTGAGCTGATGCGCGCGTGCCAGTCGCGATAGACGCCCGGAGTCGTATTCGGCGCGCAGCGCCTCCTCGAGCGCACGCTCAGGGTCCGGTAGGCGCGCGGCCGCCGTCAACCTGTCGTCGAGCCGGCCGGAGGCGAGATTGGCGACGAAGAGCTCCAGCGGAAGTCGCAGCGCGTTCGTCGTGGACTGGTACTCGAAGTGACGCCCGAGGCGGATATCGAGCCGGTCGAGCGAGAAGTCGCTCGCAGTCAGGTTCGTCGCGGCCGGATGCGAGTGCGCGAGCAGCGCCTTGAGCCGGCTGACCAGCCTTGGACGTGCGCCTTCGTCGGACATCACGTCGCGCACGGCTGCGAAGTCGACCGCTCCGCGCGTCGCTTCCAATGCGTCGACGATGGCGGCGGCGTAGCCGTCATCGGTGTCGACCTTGAACCAATAGGGCCGCCGCCGCAGCTCGGCCGGTAGCAGCGAGGCGACCGCATCCATCGCGATCACGGGCAACCCGGTACACCACGCATAGGCAGCGACACGGCAGCGCCGCTCGTCGTTGGCGGTGTGAACGAAGACGCGCGAGGAGCGGTACAAGAACGCGAGCGTGCTCAGATCGAGGGGAAACGGATAGTCATGTCGCGGCACCCAGAGGTTGAAGAGCTTCCGCTCCTCAGGCGTGAACATCTCGGTGTAGCGCTGCTCGAGCTCGTAGAAGACGGTGCTGCGGTCAGAGCGTCGATACGGCGGCAGCGGACAGAGGCACAGGACGCGCAGGTGCTGTCCCCGGTCGTACAGGCGGCGGACCGTCTCCAGGAAAAGAGGCAGCCGCTTGAAGAACACTGGACGCCCGACGGTCAACACGTCCCACAGCTTCTCACCGCCGACCGCCGGCGCGTGAAAGTCGGGTGGCGAAAAATTGCAGGCGTCCAGCGGCAGCAGCGAAAACGGGCGACCGTCCCGCTCGACGAGATCGCTCTCACCCGCCATGCTGAAATCGAACAACGGATTGTAGCGAAAGGCGAAGTCGTGCCAATTGTGGTGCAAGCCGACGAGCCACTTCGACCGCAGCTCGCCCACAGCCGCTTCGACTCGACCGGCGCCGACGATGAAGCGGTCGCGCTCTTGCGTCGTGAAGGTAATCACGCCCTGGTGCTCGCTGGAAGGCAACTTGAGGATGCAAGCCATGGCGCCCGAAACGTGCCCTGTGCATTTACAGCATGACACGCGACCAAGAAAGATAAAATGTATCTACGCGATGAATCCTAGCTCAACCGAAGCGGCCCCCTAGCTATGCCGCCGTCCAGATCGGCGGACAACCGCCTCTTGCTTCGTTTCCTCGGCAAGCGGTTCGTCGTCTTCTCTTCCCTCTCGTTCTTCGGCGCTGTCTTCGGTGGCGTTGTCGACTACTGGTTCGCGGTCGTCATCCAGCTCTTTCTGTTTTCGATGGGGCTTCTGCAGGCATGGAAGCCACCGTTGGCGCTCCCGGGTGCGGACCAGCCGATGGTCGTCGGCGCGCTCCTGCTCGGTCTGGGAGCGCTGCGCGCGCTCTTTGTGTTCCTGCAAGGCTACGGATCCGGCGTGGCGCAAGAGCAAGCTTCATCGCGCGTACGTGCCGCGGCGATCCTGCGCATCCTGCCACGCGACGACCGGTCGCGCGTCGCCGCCAACGAGGCGTTCTTCATCTATTCCGAAATCAGCGCCAAAGCGGCGATGTATCTCTCCAACGTGGTCAAGCTTCTCGCCGCGGTCCTGCAAACGATGGTGCTTGGCGTCGCCATGCTCTACCTGTCCTGGTTTGACTGCGTGCTGGCCGCGGGCCTACTCCTCCTGTCCAGCGTCGTGCTCCTCCGCCTCAACGTGCACATCGGGAACGTCGCCAAGCGCAACCCCGAGATCTGGACCGAGAGCGTAGCCGCGCTCGAGAGCGCCGGGCGCAACTGGTTCTACATCCGGATCAAGCACCTCCACGATGTGGAGCGCAATCGGCTCAATCGGCTGAACGCCGACGTGCAAGCCATCGGGTTCCGCATGCGCCGGCTGACCGAGGTGAGCCCAGCTGTCGTGAGCTTTCTCGCTGTCCTGATCCTCGCGGTGCTGGCCAACACCCGCGCGCGCGTCACCCACACGCCTCCGGCGGTCTTTCTCTCGTTCCTCTATGTCTTTCTGCGCTTCGCCCAGGGGCTTGGCGAGTGCGCGCGCGGCGCCAGCGGGCTCGTCGAGTTCAAGCCGTATCTCGAGCGGCTGCGCGCGCTCATCGGTACGCTCCCGCTCGGAGATCCCGCGTTCGGCGAGAACGCGGACCGCGCCGTCTCGCCGTGGGGCCGCCCGCGCGCGCTGCCGCCGGTGACGACGGCGTCGCCCGAGCTGAGGCTCGTCGACCGCCCGGCGACGCTGCGCAGCCCTCGCGTCACCCTGCGCGGCGTCTCGTTCCGGTACGACGAGAGCGGCCCCTTCATCATCCGCCAGCTCGATGCGGAGGTCGCAAACGGCAGCCAACTGGCGATCATCGGCCCAAGCGGGTGTGGAAAGAGCACGCTCCTGGCGCTCATCTTGGGTTTTGCCAAGCCGCTGTCGGGCAGCATCGACATCGACGGCACGGCGCCCGAGCGCTACTGCGCGCAATTCGCCGAGTATATCGGCTACGTTGGCCCCGATCCCTACATCATTACGGGGAGCGTGCGCGACAACGTCCTGTTCGGCAGCCACGCCACATACAGCGACGAGCAGTTGTGGCGAGCGCTGTCCCAGGCCGCTCTCGCCGATGTGATCCGCGCGCTGCCGGCCGGCCTCGACACCCCGCTGCGCCACCACGACGTAGCGCTGTCGATGGGCCAGCGGCAGCGGCTGGCGCTCGCGCGCGCGCTGTTGCCGCAGCCGGCGCTCCTCGTTCTCGACGAGGCCTCAGCCAACCTCGACGACTCGACCGAGGAGGCAATCGCAACCTCGATTCGTTCACTCAAGGGCACGACCACCACCATCATCGTCTCGCACAAGCTGGGCCTGGTAAAGCACGCGGACGAGATCATCGACATGGGCGCAGCCGCCGAGAGGAGGGAGCGTGATTCTCGATCGGCTCCGTGACTACGTCATCGCGGCACCGATGACCGACAGCGCCGGCCACCCGGCCGCTCACCACGCGCGCTACCCCTCGCCAGAGTGGAACGTCAAGAGCTGGTCCATTCGGCTCGTCGAGGACCTCCTGCTCAAACGCGCGCTGCATCGATCACGCCTGACGGAGTCGGCCGTCGGCAGGCTCAAGCTCGGCGCTGTCGACGTGTTGACGGCGAGCGCCTTCTCCTACCACTACGACGCCAGCTACAAGGCCCTGCTCTTCGCAGCGCTCGCGCGCCGGCGCTCCGCCGGCGACCGCATCGTCGTCCTTCCGGAGGTGGGGCCGTTCGGCTTCGACCTCCTCGTCGCCCGCTGCGCCGGTTTCTCGCGGTTCATCGCCTACGACAAGGATCTGCCGACGGTACAAACGGCCCAGGCCTTCCACACAGGTGTTCAGGTCGAGTACACTGTATCCTCGTCGGCCGCGTTCGACTTCGCGCGCTATTCGTCGCCGGAGCATCTCGTCGTCTTTCCGGACTGGCCGCACGACGATCTGGAGCGACGCCTCGCCGGCTTCGACAACCTTGTCCGCTACAGCTCTCGCGCCGAAGGGACCAGCCTCCGCACCGCGCAGCGCCGCCTCCGCGTCTCGCGCCTCCCATGGGGCGCGCTGTTCGAGGCCATGGGGCAACTCGCCTGAGGACGAGTCGGCAGACGATCGGTTCTTTGCTAGACTCCCGGCGAATGACGGTGCCGCAGTAGATGAGCAAGCTGGCCAAACTCCTCGTCGTCGACCATGCCGGTCTGACCTTGCGCGACTGCATGGCCCAAATCGACGCCAACACGCGCGGCTTCGTCTTCGTCACCGACGTCGACGGGGGGGCCATCGGCCTGCTCACCGACGGCGATATCCGTCGTCTCCTCATCTCAGGCACCCGCATCGAAGCGCCGGCCGCGCCGCTGGCCAACCGCACCTTCCGCCGCGTCGCCCTGGGCACTGCCCGCGAGCAGGTGCTCAAGCTGCTCGACGCGCGCACCCGCTTCGTGCCTGTCGTCGACGGCACCGGTCGCATCATCGACGTCCTCACCGCGGACGATCTGCACTATTTGGACACTGGCGACGTCACCGTCAAGGCGCGCGCGCCGGCGCGCATCAGCCTCGGCGGCGGAGGCACAGATCTGACCGAGTTCTTCGCCGAGCACGGCGGCGCTGTTCTCAACGCCACGCTCAACCTCTACGCGCGCTGCTGGCTGCGCAAGCGGTCGATCCCGGCAGTCCTGATCCGCTCGCTCGACTATGACCTCGTCATCGAGGCCGCCGACGCCGACAGCCTAGTCTACGACGGCAAACTCGACCTCATCAAGGCAGCCATCAAGCTGCTCAAGCCGCCATTCGGCTTCGAGCTAGAGATCGCCAGCGACTTTCCCCCCAGCTCCGGGCTCGGTGGCTCCTCGGTGGTCCTGGCCGCGGTGATCGGCTGCTTCAACCAACTCCGCGCCGACAAGCTCGACCCCTACGACATCGCCGAGCTCGCGTTTCAGGCCGAGCGGATCGAGCTCAACTGCTCGGGGGGCTGGCAGGATCAATACGCCTCCGTCTTCGGAGGCTTCAACTTCATGGAGTTCCGTTCGGAGCGCAACGAGATCAACTCGCTGCGCTTGACCGAGGCTGTCATCAACGAGCTCGAGGACCGCCTCTTGCTCTGCTACTCCGGACAGCCTCACCCGACCCGGAAGATCCACGATGACCAGAAGAACCGCATGCTCGCTACAAAAGAGGTGACCGAGTTCGCCAAGCGCATGCGCGACATCGCCTACGAGCAGAAGTCGGACCTGCTGCGCGGCCACCTCGACCGCCTCGGCGCGCTCGTGCACGAAGCCTGGACCCTGAAAAAGACCTTCGCCGTCGGCATCAGCGATCCAGTCATCGACGAAATCTACGACTTCGCGTGCGCCAACGGCGCCGCCGGCGGCAAGCTGCTCGGCGCCGGCGGCGGCGGATTCTTCTTCTTCATCGCGCAACGCCACCGCCGCCACGCGCTGGCCAAGGCGCTCAAGGAGCGCGGCTTCGACGTCCGCGACGTGCACTTCGTGACCCACGGGTTGCAGTCGTGGGTCGTGCGCAACTGACTGCCCGACTCGGTAGGAGAACTACGTGACCCCGAACTCCCAGACCAGATGTTTTGCCGTTGGCGAGAGGCTCATCGGCGACGGACAGCCGGCCTTTCTCATCGCCGAGATCGGCAACAACCACAACGGCAGCGCCGCGTTGGCGCGCCAGATGGTCGACGCGTGCATCGCCGCCGGTGTCGACGCCGTCAAGTTCCAGATGCGCGACATGGACTCGCTCTACGGCCAGGCGCATCGCAGCGGCAAGTCGAGCGTCGACCTCGGCGCGCAGTACACGCTCGATCTGCTCGAGAAGTACCAGCTCAGCAACGCCGAGATGCTGGCGCTGTTCGACTACTGCCGCGAACGCGGGATCCTCGCCTTCTGCACGCCGTGGGACATAAGGAGCGTGGAGGTCCTCGAAGCTTATGGCCTGGCGCTGTACAAGACCGCCTCGGCGGACCTGACCAACCATCAGCTCCTGCGTCGCATCGCCGGCACCGGCAAGCCGATGATCTGCTCCTCCGGCATGTCGACCGAGAACGAGATCAAGGATGCCATAGCAGTCCTCGACGGGTGCGGAGCCCAATACGCCCTGTTGCATTGCAACTCCACCTACCCGGCGCCCTTCAAGGACGTGCACCTGCGTTACCTTGGCCGCCTGCAGGAGCTGACCGCGATCGTCGGCTACTCCGGCCACGAGCGCGGCATCCACATCCCGATCGCAGCCGTCGCGCTCGGCGCAAAGGTCATCGAGAAGCACTTCACGCTCGACAAGAACATGGAGGGCGTCGACCACCGCGTCAGCCTGCTACCGCACGAACTGGCCGAGATGGTGCGCTGCATCCGCGAGCTGGAGACGGCCATGGGAAGCGACGAACCAGGCCGCACGCTCAGCCAGGGCGAGCTCATGAACCGGGAGAACCTGGGCAAGAGCGTGGTCATCACGCGCGCGCTCAAGGCGGGTGAGACGATCCGGGCCGAGATGCTCGACGTGCGCAGCCCAGGCCAGGGACTGCCGCCGTATATGCTGCCCAAGCTCGACGGCGTCGTCGCCAAACGCGACCTGGCCGCGGGCGAGGTGATGTTCAAGAGCGATCTCCCCGCTGAGGAGCGCGTGCGCCCGCGCCCTTATCGGTTCAAGCGCCCGTGGGGCATTCCGGTGCGCTATCACGACGCCGAGCGCTTCCTCGGGCTGGCGACGCCTGACTTCATCGAATTCCACCTCAGCTACGGCGACATGAGCGAAAAGCCCGGTCGGTTTTTGAGACGTGCCACCTACCCCGTCGGGTTCACGGTCCACGCGCCCGAGCTGTTCGAAGGCGACCACCTGCTCGACCTGTGCTCGCGCGATCCCGTCTATCTGCAGCGTTCGATGGACAACATGCGCCGGGTCATCGACATTGCGCTCGAGCTCAAGCAGTACTTCCCGTCGACGATGCGCCCTTTCATCATCGCCACCGTCGGCGGCTTCACTACCACGCGGCCGCTTACGCGAGAAGAGCGCGCGCCGCTCTACCAGGAGCTGGCGCGCAATCTGCGCACGCTCGAGCATCCCGGCGTCGAGATCCTGCCGCAGACAACGGCGCCGTTTCCTTGGCACATGGGAGGCCAGCAGTATCAGAACCTGCTCCTCCTGCCCGAAGAGATCGCCTGGTTTTGCCGCGAGTTCGGATATCGAGTCTGCCTCGACGTTTCGCACTCGCACCTCGCTTGCAACCAGCTCCACCTCGACCCCGCGAGCTTCTACGAGCAGGTGGCGCCGCACGCCGCCCACCTGCACCTCGGCGACAGCCGCGGAGTCGACGGCGAGGGCTTGCAGATCGGGGACGGCGAGATGGACTTTCCGATGATGACCTCCGCCTTTAATCGACTGTGCCCAGGCGCATGGTTCATCCCCGAGATCTGGCAGGGGCACAAGAACGACGGCGAGGGCTTCTGGATCGCCCTCAACCACCTCGAAGGGCTGCTCTGACGGACGCGCGCATACAGGCAGTGATCCTGGCGGGCGGCAAAGGCACGCGCCTCCGGGGTGTCGATGACTCGGTTCCCAAGCCGCTCGTGCAAGTGGGCGGACGACCCGTCATCCATCGCCAGATCGACAGTTTGCTGGCCGGCGGGTGCGAGCGGGTATTCGTCATCGGGGGATACAAGGGCGAGCTCCTGCGCGAGCGGCTGGCCGCAGACTTCGGGGCGCGCGTGGAAGTCATCATCGAGGGGCGACCGCTCGGCAGCGGCGGCTGCCTCTCCTTGGTGCGCGACCACATCACCGGAGCGACGCTCGTCGTCAGCGGCGACCTCGTCTTCGACGTCGACCTCGGCAGGCTGATCGCCTTTCACCGGCGCCACGCCGCCGAGGTCACGCTCGCAGTCCATCCCAACAACCATCCACGCGACAGCGATCTGGTGGCTGCGTCGGACGATGGGCGCGTCACCGGGCTGCTCCTGCGCCCGCATCCTCCCCAGCTGCGCTATCGCAACCTCGTCAACGCATCGCTGGCCGTGCTCGAACCACACGTCTGGGAGGTGATTCCCGACGACACGGAGCTGAACCTCGAGCGCGACATCTTCGCCCGCGTCGAGAACATCTGGGCCTATCGAACACCCGAGTACATCAAGGACATCGGGACCCCCGAACGCTGGCGGCGCGCTTGCGCCGACCTGGAAGCCGGCCTCGTCGAGGCCCGATCGCTGCGCCGCCGGCAGAGGGCGGTGTTCCTCGATCGCGACGGGGTCCTCAACGTGCACAAGGGCTACATAACCTCGCCCGCCGACCTCGAGCTCGTCGCCGGCGCCGCCGACGCGATCCGTCGCCTCAACGAGAGCGCGTACCTCGCCATCGTCGTCACCAACCAGCCGCAGCTCGCCCGCAACCTATGCACGGGGCAGGACATGGACGAGATCCACAAGGAGCTGGAGACGCAGCTCGGCGACGCCGGCGCCCGCCTCGACGACCTCTTTCTCTGCCCGCACCATCCCGACGGCGGTTTTCCCGGCGAGAACGCGGCGCTCAAGATCGCGTGCGGCTGTCGCAAGCCGGGGCCCGGGATGCTCCACGAGGCCTCAGCCCGCTACGACATCAATCTCAGGGCCTCGTTCATCATCGGCGATTCGTGGCGCGACGTCGAGGCTGGCAAGCGCGCCGGCACCAAGACCATCCTCTTGCGCAGCGCTAGCGACGCCACCCAGACGTCGACGCCCGATCTCGTCGCTGGCTCGCTCGCCGAAGCGGTCGAGCACATCCTGCACGACTGACGCAACCCGCCGAAAAAGACTCGATTCTTGCGAAATGCGGACATAATAGGAGTGTCTTGGCAGGGGAGGAACCGTTGCCGCGAGCTGTTGCACTCATCAAGCAGTCCGCGGACACGCTCGTCAAGGTGTGCGAGCAGAACAGCGCCGACATCGAGCGCGCGGCGGAGATCATCGGTGCGGCGTTCCAGCGCAGCCGCAAGCTGCTCATCTGCGGCAACGGCGGCAGCGCGGCTGACGCGCAGCACATTGCCGCCGAGTTCGTCGGCCGGTACCTGCACGAGCGCAAACCGCTTCCCTGCCACGCACTGACGACCAATACCTCGAGCCTCACCGCCATCGGCAACGACTACGGGTACGAGCGCATCTTCGCCCGTCAGGTGGAGGCGTTCGGCGAAGAGGGCGACGTGTTCTGGGGCATCACGACCAGCGGCAACTCGCGGAATGTCCTCGAGGCTGCCACCATCGCCCGCGAGCACGGTCTGTTCTGCATCGGCCTCACCGGCGAGGGCGGCGGTCGCCTCCGCGACCTGTCTGATCTGTGCATCGCGGTGCCGTCGTCGTCGGTGCCGCGCATTCAGGAGGCGCACATCACCATTGGCCACGTGATCTGCGAGTTGGTCGAAGCCACCCTGGTCGGCTCGCGCTAGGCCGCGACGATGCCAGAGTCGAGCGCCGTTTGCATCATCCCCGCCCGCGGCGGGTCCAAAGGCATCCCGCAGAAGAACCTGATCATGTTGGCGGGCAAGCCGCTCGTCGCCTGGAGCGTCGAGCACGGGCTCGCCTCGCGCCACGTCGGTGGGGAGGTCTACGTCTCCTCCGACAACGACGAAATCCTCGACGTGGCACGCGGCTGCGGCGCGCATGCCATCGTGCGGCCGCCGGAGTTGGCGACCGACCACTCCTCGTCGGAGGCGGCTTTGGTGCACGCGCTCGCCACCATCCGCGCCGGCCGCAACCGTCCAGTCGAGCTGGTGGTCTTCCTGCAACCGACGTCGCCAGTGCGCGCCCCCGACGACATCGATCGCGCTGTCGACCGCTTGCGCAGCGAAGAGGCCGACAGCCTGCTGTCGGTACGCCCGCTCCGTGACTACTTCATCTGGGAGCGGCGCGATGACGGCTGCGCGCCGACAAACTTCGACTACCGGCACCGCAAGCGCCGACAGGACCTACCGCCGACGTACCTGGAAAACGGGTCGATCTACGTCTTCAAACCAGAGGTCCTCCAGGCCGGCAACAACCGCCTCGGCGGTCGCATCGCCGTCTACGAGATGGATTGGAAGCGCTCGCAGCAGATCGACGACCCCGAGGACCTCGAGCTCTGCGAGTATCTGCTGCGGAAGCAACTGCAATGAAGCGCACCGTCGTCATCACCGGCGCCACCGGTTTCTTCGGACGCCACCTCGTTCAAGACCTCGCGTCCGAATACCACGTCATCGCCGTCGCGCGCAACGCCCGCAAGCTCGACGAGCTGTGCCGCGACCTGGATGCGCGCCCTGTCGTCGCCGATCTCTACGACACCGAGCACCTCGGGCCCCAGGTCGTCGCATCCTGCCGCGATGTTCCCGTCCACGGGCTCATCAACAACGCCTACGACTTTAGCGAGAAGACGGGATTCAACACTCCTGCCGGTCGCTTCGAGGACATGCCGATCGACGCCATGCGCGCCGGGCTTGAGAGCGGCCTCCTGGCGCAGCTCGCGTTGACGCAGGCCGTCGGCCGCAAGATGATCGCCGACGGGACGGGGGGGAGCATCGTCAATATCTCGTCGATGTACGGCTCGGTCGCGCCCGATCGGCGGCTGTACGAGGGCAAGAGCACGTTCAACCCGATCACCTACGGCATCGCAAAGGCAGGCTTGAACGCGATGACGCGCTATCTGGCGTCCTTCTGGGCCGAGCACGGCATCCGCTGCAACTCGGTCGCGCCGGGCAGCTTCCCCAACGTCGAGACCGACTCGTACAACGCGCCCAGGGACGAGGAGTTCCTGGCGCGCCTCGTGCGTAAGACTGCCCTCGGTCGCGTCGGACATCCGCGCGACCTGTTCGGTATCATCCGCTTGCTGCTGAGCGAGGAGTCGTCGTACATCACGGGACAGGTCATCGGCGTGGACGGCGGGTGGACTTCCATCTGAACCGGGTTTGAGGCGAACTGGAGGCATGCGCGACATCGGCATCATGCAAGGACGGCTCGTGCCGCGGCTTGCCGGGCACTACCAGGCGTTTCCCCGCGACTATTGGCAAGCAGAGTTCGATATCGCCCGCGAGCTGGGCCTGGCGAGCATCGAGTTCATCCTCGACTTCGAGGCGGCGCAGGCAAATCCGCTATTCAGCCATGAAGGCCGTCGCCTCATTCAAGTCGCGACGGAGCGGACCGGCGTCACGGTGCAATCGATCTGCGCCGACTATTTCATGATCGCTCCCTTCCATTCCGAGCACCAGCGCCAGAGCGAACTGATCCTCGAGCGTCTGCTGTCGGCGGCGGCGGAACTCGGCGTCAGGGACGTAGTCATCCCCTGCGTCGATCAATCGAGCTTGAAGTCGGCCGAGGACGCGCGTCGACTCTCCACCTCGCTAACCTCGGCGCTACCGCTCGCGGAGAAGGCGGGCGTGAACCTCGCGCTCGAGACCGACCTGCCGCCGGGGCGGTTCGCCGAGCTCCTGCGCAGCCTCGATGCGCCGAATGTTACCGTGAACTACGATATCGGTAACTCTGCTTCGCTGGGGTTCGATCCCGTTGAAGAGCTGGAAGCATACGGCACAAAGATCACCGACGTGCACGTCAAGGATCGCCTGCTCGGCGGCTCGTCGGTCAAGCTGGGGACGGGGAACGCACAGCTCGACAGGGTTTTCGGCCTCCTGGGCCAGCTCGGCTACGCGGGTACAATCATCATGCAGGCGTCGCGTGCGGAGCGTTACCTCGACGACCTCGGGCGGGTCGCCGAGCAGCTAGAAACGACCCGCACGCTCGTGGCGCGCCATCTCGAGAACCGAGGGCGGACGTGACGGTCCCCCCGCGTGTGGCGCTCGTTTCGGGCTCGAGCCGGGGAATCGGCAAGGGCATCGCGACCGCCCTCTCGGGCCGTGGCTATCGTGTCGCGGTGACAGGGCGAACCGCCGAAGACGTGATCGCCACCGCCAGCGAGCTCGGCGGCGATGCCTTCGTCTTCGACCTCACGGACGAGGACGCGATCGCCCGCTGCGTCGGCGAAGTCGTACGCACCTGCGGGCGCCTCGACACCGTCGTGGCCAATCTCGGCAGCGGACGATCCAGCCTCGGCGCCGCCGTGCCGCTCGATGAGGTGCGGAGGGTCTTCGACCTCAATTTCTTCTCCGCCGTCGCGCTGTGCAACCATGCGCTGCCACACCTACAGCCAAAGAGCGACATCGTTTTCATCGGCTCAATCGCAGGATGTGAAGCGCTGGGCGCGCCACTCGCCTACGGCGCGGCCAAGGCAGCCCTGTTGAGCTACATGAAGTCGCTGTCGCTCCTGCTAGCGCCGCAGGGAATCCGCGTCAACGCTGTCTCACCGGGAAATATCCTCTTTCCGGGCGGCAGTTGGGACGAGCGGCTGCGGCGCGACGCGCCGGCGGTTCAAAACTACGTCGCCACCAACGTTCCACTCGACCGCTTCGGCGAGCCGCGCGACGTGGGCGAAGCGGTCGCCTTCGTGCTAAACGCGAGCTTCATGACCGGCCACAACCTCATCGTCGACGGCGGACAGACGCGCGGGTTCCTGTGAAAGCGAGCGGAGTCCTCGATCAGTATCGGTTGGACGGCAAAGTCGTCGTCATTACCGGTGGCGCCGGGCTACTGGGCCGCCGCCATGCCGAAGCGGTGTTCGAGGCCGGCGGCATCCCGGTCGTGCTCGACTCGCGCCGTGAGGCGGCCGCTACCATGGAGCGCCACTTCAAGGATACCTACGGCGCCGAGCTCCAGACCATCGTCACCGACATCACCGACGAAGCGAGCGTCGTCGCCGCGCGCAGCGAGATCGCCCACACTCGCGGTCATAGCGGTCATGTTCTCGTCAACAACGCGGCCATCGATCCCAAGTTCGAGCGCGCCGCTGGTGGCGGCGATCCGAGCCGGCTCGAAGGCTTCAGCCTCGCGCAATGGAACCTCGAGATCGCCGTCGGCCTGACCGGAAGCTTCTTGTGCAGCAAGATCTTCGGCAGCGAGATGGCCAGGCTCGGCAGCGGCGTGATCATCAACGTCGCCTCCGATCTAGGGGTGATCGCTCCCGACCAACGCATCTACCGCCGCGACGGCGTCGCCGATGACGAGCAGAGGGTCAAGCCCGTCACCTACTCGGTCATCAAGCACGGCCTCATCGGTCTCACCAAGTACCTCGCCACGTACTGGCCGCGACAAGGCGTGCGCTGCAACGCCTTCGCTCCAGGCGGCGTCTTCAATCAGCACGAGGAGTCGTTCGTCGCCCGACTGAGCAACCTCATCCCGATGGGCCGCATGGCCCACCTCGACGAGTACAAGGCGGCCATCGTCTTTCTCGCCAGCGACGCCAGCTCGTACATGAATGGCGGGGTCCTCACGATGGACGGCGGCCGTTCGGCTTGGTGATCATGCAGGGTCTCAAGAACGCCGCCGGCCAGATCGTGAGCGAATGCCGCCAGGCACTGCACCGCGCGCTATCGCCGCTATTGGCGGCGCGGCAGCCGAGTGACTCGACGCAATCGATCGATGGCGTGCTCCGCGAGATGCGGCGCGTCGGCTACGTCGTCCTGCCCAGTTTCATGAGCCGCGAGCGCTGCGCGGCGCTGATCGCGCGTATCGACACCGGACTTGCCAAGTATGAGCCATTCGTACAGCTCGACCTCGCTAGCTCCGACCATCGCCTGTTCGGCCTCGACGCCGTCGACGACGAGATCAGGCGCGCCGCGTTCGACCCGTTCGCCGTCGCGGTCCTCAAGCGTTACGAGCGTGCGACGGTCTACGAAGGGTTTGCCCTGTCCGCGCGCCTCACCGCGACCCCGGGTAACAAAGGCTCAGGCCAAGGATGGCATCGCGACTCGGCGGCGTACAAGCAGACCAAGTGCATGGTCTACCTCACCGATGTCGACCGAAACACCGGACCATTTCAGTACATCGCCGGCAGCCACCGCCCGCTCGATGTCGTGCGCTGCGCCGCCCGCTATGGCTTTGACGTCAATCAGTTTCGCTTCAGCGATATACAGATCGAGGCGCTGCTCGCCGCCGAGCCATCGCGTTCGCGCGTGCTTTCGGCGCCGGCCGGCACGGCCATCTTGTTCGACTCACGCGGCCTGCACCGCGGTGTTCCGATCCTAGCCGGGGAGCGCTACGCCATCACGACCTATCTCTGGTTCAACCAGAGAGCCCCCGAGCACATCCGCGCCTGGACCATCGAATCGCAGCAGCGCAACGGCCCCGCTCGTCGCATCACTTGACCGCTTCGACGAACAGAGTCAGCTCCGGCCGGTTGTCGAACGCTGTGGCCCGTAGCTCGCGCACCGTCGAGCGCCGGTAGGCTGAACGCTCGACGCGACGAAAGCCGGCCGCCTCCAGCATCGAGCGGACCTTCCCTTCGGTCCACCAGTTGATATGCCCCAGGTCGAACGCGTCCTTGGGCGCAAGGGCGACGAGGTAGCGGCTCAGCCCACTGACGTCGCCACTGCGCGCGAATGCGGCGATCTTCTCCCTGTCAGCCATCACCGGCCCACAGTAGTAAGAGGCGTCGAAGCGCCAAGGCGGCCAATTCCCGTTGTCGTCCTTGTTGCTGTAGCCGCAAAAGAGGAACGACAGCTTGTTCTCGAGGGTCAGGCTCACGCCGTGCGCGCGCCAGTTTTCATATCGCGGCGCCAGCCCAACATCGCCCTGGTCGAAGAAGCGGTCATCGCCGGCGATGTAGCGTCGGAGCGCCAGCTCGAAATCGGGCACCGCGATGCGCAGCACGCCTCCCGGCCCGAGCACCCGGAACGCCTCGCGAAACAGGTTGGCGGCAGTGTCGTCGTCGACGTGCTCGAAGAAGTGGCTGGAGAACACGAGTGCGACGGAGCCATCGGCGAAGGGGAAGCGCGAAGTCGCGTCCAGCGGCGCCTTGGCCCCGGCATCGAGGCTGTGACGAGCATCGACGTTGTGCCAGCCGAGCCGAACCCAGGATCCGCCACCGATGTTGATTCCGCGTACCGGCATCACCCGGTTCAGCCGTTGTGCGGTCGTCGCCAAGAACGACATGAGCGCGGAGCGGGCTCCCATCGGCAGCAAACGCTACGGCTTGGACCGCACGGAGTCAACGCGACAGATTTGCGGCCCGTCCGCACCCGTGTGACAATCGCTGCGAGCTACGACAGTGCCCGAAGCCTCGTTCTCCTCGGACTTCGTGCAAGCGCTGACCGACGAGATCGAACGGTTCACGGCAGCGCTGCCGCCCGCCGCCACTACCTATCGGCGCGCCGATCTGCGCCACGCACTGCAACGAGCGCTCTACTTTCGCTTCGTCAACGACGAGCGCTGCCAGCGCGGCTGGTGGGCCGAGCGGCCCGGCCCCGGCTGGCTCGCCCGCCTACTCCGCCGGACGTTCCGCGCGCGCGTCACCTCGGCTGCGCTCGTGTTCCCACGATTCGCGCACACCGCTTTGCAGAGCCGGCGCCTACGACGGCAGCGCAACGCCACGCCGCGCGGCCGGACGGGCATGCTGGTATTCGCCGTCATCCACGCCAAGTTCGTCCGCTATGTGCAGGCAATCGGTCTCGACCACGACGCCACCGCTTTCTACTGTGGAATGCTCGACACGCTGCAAGTGGAATTGGCGCGCGCCGGCATCGACGTGACGGTGGCGCCGGCGGTAAGCGCGTGGCGCCGGCTATTCGACGCGCGCCAGCCATATCTGCAGCAGTTCGGGCTGCAACAGGAACTCGACGCCCACCTGGCGTTCCTCGATGTCTCGCGCCCGCGCGCCGTCGTCGTAGTCGAGGGTAACTCACCGTCGGACGAGGTGATCAACCAGGCGTGCAAGCTCGTGGGGATCCCATGCGCATGCATCCAACAGGGTTGGTCGCCAATCATCCACGCCGCCTTCCGCCAATTCTCGTTCACCACCATGTTCGTCTGGGGCGAAGCGTTCGCTCGGCTGCTCGCTACGCACAGCCCCCGGCAGCGCTTCGTCCCGACGGGCAGTCATGTGATCGGACCGGCGGAACCCACCAGCGCCGCAAGGTGCAATGCGATCAGCTTCTTCCTGCAGGGCAAGTCGCCGCTCATCGACGACGCCGTATGGAGCGGCTTCCTCGAGCTCGTGCGTCGCGTCGCGGCACGCTGCCCGGCACTCCCTGTGCTCGTGCGCGAGCATCCGAGCTGTCCGCTCGACCAGGCAACGCGCGCCGATTTGGGGTCCGTCGCAAACATCGAGCTGGTGGATCCAGCCCGCAGCTCGCTGCACGAGCAACTGGCGCGCTCGCGCGTCGGCGTCTCCCTCTTTTCGACGACGCTCTTCGAGTGCGTCGCGTCCGGCGTGGTACCGGTCGCCGTCAACCCGAATGTGCTGCGTCAGTTCGTCCCCAGCCTCGCTGAAGCGGGCGTCGGCGTGGAGGCGGGGAGCTGGGCTGACGCCGAGGAGGCCATCATCAGGCTGTGCGAAGATGACGCGTTCTATGCGCGCTACGTCGCCCGGCAGCCAGCCTTCGCGGATAGCTTCTTCCACGGCGCGACCCGCGAGCAGGCCAAGATGATGCTGCGCGCCGAGCTAGCGCGGCTTGCTGCAGAGGAGTATTCGTAACGGATAGGTCCCTTCTGCCACGTGCTGCTCGCGCGTACGATCGAGCAGGAATCGCTCGACGACGACCTCGCGAAAGCCGGCACGGTGCAGGCGCTCCTCGAGATCGTTCCCATACTGGCGCACGTGATGATCGTGCGAGTAGTCGGGAATGACCCACTCATTGGTCGTGTCGCGGTTCACGCTTTGCGGCACGCTCAAGTTAAGCACGCCGCCCGGCTTGAGCACCCGATACATCTCACCGAGCGCGGCAGCGTCGTCGAGCACGTGCTCGAGCACGCGATGACAGATCACCAGGTCGAAGCTGGCGTCGCCGAGCCGCAGCGCAGTGAGATCCTCGCGCAAGTCGACGCTCGACAAGAAAGGGTCGAGCGTCGCGTACCGCACGCCGCTCGCCGGCGCTTCTCGCTCGAACCAGGAACGTAGCGCCTCCTCCGGCGCAACATGCAGGATGCTCTTGCCGGCCACAAGCGCGCGGTTCGCCTCGAAGTAGGCCACCAGCGACTGCCCGCGTACATCACCGGGGATGCTGCGCCAGACCTCCAGGTTCGGAATCAAGCCAGCGCGCGCACCGTAATGTCGCTCGAACCGCGCGATCTCCTCTTCGAGCGTTCGAACGAGCTCGCGCTCTTCGGGTGTCGTCGCCCGCTCACGCAAGAGGACAGTGGCCCGCTCCGGTATGCCGCTCCGCAGATCGCTCCTGGCGATCTCCAGAGTCAACTGCTGTCGATAGCCTTCATCGGGGACCTGGCTCCGCAGCTGAGTCAAGAGGCGGCGGAGCTGGGTCTCGCGCGCGGGAGCGTGGAACAGCGGCAGATAATCGTGCATGAACGCGAGCGTGGCAGTGCACGTCGCGACGTCGCTTTCCGCCGACGCGTGTGCAAAGCGAGCGAGCTCCGGGAAAAGAGCGATCAGCCGCCGTAGGACGTTGCGAAACACTTCGTGCTCCGCCGACTTGGCGCCAGCGCTCCGCTCGACGTGGAGCCGTACGCGCAGACCGATCAGCGGCAGCTTCGAGCCCTGCTCCAGCCTTCGTTGAATTCGACTCAAGATCCCGGGCAACATGACACCTCATCGTCTCCTGATGGCGGGCCCATGATAATGGCGTCGTCGCAGCGGCCCATTGACAATCCACGACGCGTAGTCAACCCTTGCGCAGTCGATGCTTTCTCAGCCAATGCGAGCTCGCATGAGCGATCGACGTTTGGCGGGAATACTGGCGGCGGCGACGCTGGTCAAGGGTCTGTTCTGGATCGCGTTGATGCCCGCCTTCAAGATCGCGGACGAGCCGTCCCACTACGAGAACGTACAGTACCGCGGAGAGTACCTCGAGACTCCCCATTTCGTAGGCAATGAGCCGCTCGGCACCACGATTCACAATGGATCGCCGGCCGATGTGCGCCTCGTCTGGCAGCGCAGCAACCAGCTCTTTCGCAATCGATACGTGAGCGGAGTGCGATCGGTTCACGAGGAGCAGGTGCTTCGCGAGATGGCGCAAAACGACTCCACCCGGCGCGGGAGCGCGCGAATGACCTCGGCCGATTATCCCGGCTTCTACTACGATACCGCCGTCCCCATCTACGAAGTATTCAAACGCACCAGCGTCCTGACGCGCATCGCCGCGGTGCGCTGCGTGTCGCTGATGTTCGGCATCATGGCGGTCGTCGCGACCTTCTTCGCGGCACGGCTGATCATGAGCTCGCGAGCCCTCGCCGTCGCTGCCGCGATGTTGGTGATGCTACAGCCGATGGAGTCGCAGATGACTGCGGCGGTCAACAACGACGCTGGCGTCATCGGATTGGCGGCCGTCCTCTTCTATTTGCAAATTCGGTTCATCGTCCGGGCGCCCGAGATTCCCGAGTTGCGCTGGGGCGTCTTGATGGCGGTCCTGGCCGGTTGCATCGTCTTCACCAAGCCGCACGGCTTCGCCATGCTCCCGGGCTGCGGCTTCGCCTGTGCCTGGGTCGTGGCCAAGAACCTGCGTGCGCGTCGCGCCTGGATCTTCGCGGCGGTCACCGCCGCCTGCGCGAGCGTCTTTCTGCTCGGCGCTCTGGTGCACATGCAGCGCACCGGCCAGACGGCCCTGCTCGCGTCGCCGTCAGGCGCTGCGGCAGCAGCGGTACGCCCCGGCACATCGCCCAGTTATTTGAGCTTCCTCGATGGGCTCACAGAAAACTACGAGCTGTATCTGATTCGCTCGTTCTTCGGTCAATTTGGATGGCTCGAATACTCCCTGCCCGGCAATTGGTTCCTCGGCCTCGGCGCGGTCTGGAGCCTCATCAAGTGCGGCGTCGTGGCGGCCCTCGTCATCAGGATCGCCCGCTTGCCCGGATGGAGCTGGCTGTCGATCGAGGGATTCCTCTTCTCGGGCTGCACCGCTGCATTCATCATCGCATTCATCCTCTTCGCCGAATATCGCTTCCAGCTCCTCGGCCTGTTCGGGGTCATCCAGGGACGAAACATGCTGTTCGGGCTGCCGGCGCTCGCCATTGTCGCCGCGGCCAGCTACGGCGCCCTGGTGCCGGCACGCTTTCGCACCTTGAGCGCCGCGGCCCTCGCCACCACGGCGGCGGCGCTGCACGTCGGCGCGATCCTCTTCATCTTCCGGTATCACTATGGAACCTGAGCGACTACAGCGCGCCGGCCTGCGGTGGGGTGGCTTGGCGCTCGTCGGCCAGTTGTGGGTGGCGCTGGTCTTCGTTGGCTGGTGCTTCTCCGGCTGGGAAGAGACCCGACGCCAGTTGGTTTCGTTCGCCGAGAGCGTCGACCGCTTCAGTCAGCTCAAGACGCCCGCGCTCAAGTATCCATGGGCCGGCGTCTACTTCGTTCTGTTCGTCACTGGAGTCGTCGCCATCCTGGGCTGGCTGACGATCAGCGGCTTGCGCGAGGCGATGGCGCCCGAGCCGGAAGCGAACGAGCCCGACGACCATTCCGGCTAGGCCTACGGCTCGTCGGTCATCTTGTGGATGCGCTTGAACAGGACCCAGTCGCCGATCCGCTGCTCCACCTTTAGCGACGGCTCGCGCTCCATGTCGTCCGCCGGGCTGCGGACGATGTAGTACTGGAAGTCGGGCGCCTGGCGCAGCTCGAACGAATCGGTGCTGGTCCACCCCGGCACCTTCAGCTTCGCCTTGGGCACGATCGGAATGCCCTGGTCGAAGATGTAGGGGTCGTAGCCGCCGTGCAGCGCCATGGGCCAGGACGAGAAGTGCCAGTAGACCGGTCCGCTGGTGGCCGGATCGCCGCTCAGCTCCTCAGAGCCCGGGCCACGCATCATGTCGCGCACGACCACCAGCACGTTCGAGCCGCGCGGCGTTTCGGCGACCAGCCGCATGAACGGCATGTTGCGCCGGCTGAAGTCGCGGTAGAGGCGCGACAGCGTCAGCGGCAACACGACGGCGCAGGCGATCACCGGCAGCATCGCGAGCCGGCGCCAGCCGTCGAGGCTTCGCGGCGGGCAGCAACAACAGCAGCACCGCCATCATCGACGGAACTCGCGGCGACACGTACCACCAGGACATCGGGCGCGTGATCTGGTACGGCAGCATGCAGTAGGTCACGCCGAGCACGATCAGCATCAGCTTGAGCCGCTGCGACTGCGCCGGGGTCTCGTCGCGGCGACGCACGCCCAGCCAGACGGCGAGCGCGACGATGGTCACCGTCAGCACGATGAAGATGTCGCGATCGACGTTGCCCGGGAAGAGCTCCAGCACCCGCCGCGGAAACGCCTTCACCAGCGTCGGAAAGTCGTGCCACGTGCCGGCCAGCGCCGACAGGCCTTCGCCGTTCTTGAAGTACGAGTGCGCGTGCTGCTCCTCGACATACGCCGCCAACGCAAAGGCCACCGACGGGAACATCGCCAGCCCGGCCCACAGCCCGCGGCGCCAGTGCCGCGCGTGCAGCACCAGAAGCGCAGTGGCGCACAGCCCGAAGCAGAACCACGGCATGACGTGGCCGAAGTAGGCCAGGATGGTCGACAGCCCGAGGGCCACCAGCGCCCAGGGCCCCGCTCCGTCGAGCCAACGGAAGAGCGCGGCCAGCGAGAAGAACATGAAGCACGTACCCATGAGGTACGACGAGAAGCCGTAGATCCAGTTCTGGTTGAACGCGAGGACGAAGCCGCCGAGCGCCAGCCACGGGCTCCGCTTGAGCGCACGGGCCAGCGCCAGCACCGACAGGGGAAACAGGACGAGGTAGGCCGACAGGAACAGCTTGTTGGCCACCTCGATCTGGCAGACGTACAAAAGCAGGTGGATGACCAGATAGAAGAGGAAGTACGGCACCGGCCGCACGCGCAGCGTGTACCACTCGGCGATGCGCCAGCTGGGGTCGTGGAAGTTATGCCAGCCGCGGACCAGCGCCAGGTGGTTCGGCGTGTCGAGCTGCGGCAGCAGCCGCTGGTTCCAGACCGGAACCAGCGCGAAGATCGTCAGCGCAACCCAGATGAGCGGGAGACCGCCGGTCTCGACCACCCATCGTCGGAGGCGCTGAACGAAATCCATCGGGGGCAGTGAAGATAACGCGCGCGGTCGCCCAAGGAAAGCGCGACCTGCCACGAATCAGCTCCGGAGCACGGACCAGACGATGCGCGGCACCTTCACGAACACGTCGACATAGTCCTTCCAGCGCACCTTCGAGCCTTCCTGGTGCTCCCAGCGCACGCCGACCTCGGCGATGTCGAGGCCGAGCTTGCGGCGCGCCAGGCACAGGACCTCGATGTCGATGCCGAAGCGCTCCTCGCGGCAGCGCGCGAACAGCGCCGCGCGCCACCTCGCCGTCGAACAGCTTGAAGCCGCACTGCGTGTCGTGGACGCCGGGCACCGCCAGCGAGCGGATCCACAGGTTGCCGGCGCGGCCGAGCAGCACCCGCAAAGCCGACTGCGGGCGCGTCACGTTCGACGTCGCCACGGCGCGCGAGCCGGTGGCGACCTTGTAGCCTTCGTCGAGCGCGCGCGCGAGCGACTCCAGCTCCTCGATCGGCGTCGCCAGATCCGCGTCCATCAGCAGCACGCGCGCGCCGCGCGTCGCCGCCACGCCGGCGCGCAGCGCCGCGCCCTTGCCGCGGTTGCGCGGCAGCGCTACCAGGCGCACCGCAGCGTCGCCGTGCGAGCGGATGTAGCGCTGCACGATCGCTGGCGTCTCGTCGCGCGAGCCGTCGTCGGCGACCACGATCTCCCAGCCCTCGCCCCGCCCGTCCAGGTAGCCGACCGTACGCTCGAGGGTGCGCTCGATGCGGGTCGCTTCGTTGTACGCCGGGATCACGACGGAGAGGCGGAGAGTCGAGGCTGCAGGCGAAGAGGTCGGCATTTGCAAAGCGGGCGCGGTCACTGCGTTGTCCCCCATTTTCCGGGCGTAGTCTATTCGCCGCAATCTACCAACCGCAACGCGGTGTGACAAGAGGCCGACGTCACACCGGAATCATGCTAGCAATACGCCGATGGTCGGCCGCGCATTCGAGAGGCTCCAGCGATCGTATTGGCGGTCGGCGGACGAGACGCGCTATGCCTGGCAGACGCGCAACCCGGTCCTGGCCGTGCGCGAGGCGGAGCTGGCGCGTCGCGTGGTCCTGGTAGCGGGCGAGCGGCTGCTCGAGATCGGCTGCGGCGAAGGCGCCAACCTGCACCACCTGCGGCAAGCGGGCGGGCTGCGCTTCGGGGTCGACTACTCGGGCGCCAAGACCGCCTTCGCGCGCCGCGCCACCGATGCCCACACGGTCACCGCCGACGCCACGCGCCTGCCGTTCGCCGACGGCGCCTTCGATGCGCTGCTCATCCGCGACGTGCTGCACCACATCGGCGACGTCGACGGCGTGCTCGCCGAGGCGCGGCGCGTGCTGCGCCCCGGCGGCCGGCTGACGCTGCTCGAGCCCAATCGCGCCTCGCCGTTCATCCTCTTGCAGGCGGCGCTGATCCCGGCCGAGCGCGGCGTCCTGCGCTCGACCGCGGCGGCGCTCGAGGCGACGCTCGACCCGCGCCGGCTTCCGCGTCACCGGGCGCTCGCACGATCAGCCGTTCCCCATCGAGCGCGTGCTCCTGCACCCGAGCTTCGGGCTGCCGTCGCTCGGCGCGCAACCGCTGGTGGCGCGCGCGCTCGCCGCCGCCGACGCGCTCGTGCGGCGCCTCCTGCCCGAGCGCGCCTGGATGTATCTCGTCTTCGAGGCCACGGTCCCCACGGTGCGAACCATGAGCGACTACTTCACTGGCAAGCGCATCGTCGTCACCGGCGGCGCCGGCTTCCTCGGCTCGTTCGTGGTCGAGGAGCTGCGCGCGCGCGGCGCGGGCGAGATCGTCGTGCCGCGCTCGCGCGACTACGACCTCGTCGAGATGGCGGCGGTGCGCCGGCTCTACGACGACGCGCGGCCCGACCTGGTCATCCACCTCGCCGCGCAGGTCGGCGGCATCGGCGCCAACCGCGACAACCCGGGCAAGTTCTTCTACGACAACCTGATGATGGGCGTGCAGCTCATCGAGGAGGGCGCGCCAGGCGCGGCGTGCAGAAGCTGGTCGCGCTCGGGCACCATCTGCGCCTACCCCAAGTTCGCGCCGGTGCCGTTCCGCGAGGACGACCTCTGGAACGGCTACCCCGAGGAGACCAACGCGCCCTACGGCCTCGCCAAGAAGATGCTGCTGGTGCAGTCGCAGGCCTACCGCGAGCAGTACGGCTTCAACTCGCGTCGTGCTCTTCCCGGTCAACCTCTACGGCCCGCGCGACAACTTCGACCTGCGAATCGTCGCACGTCATCCCGGCGCTGATCCGCAAGTGCGTCGAGGCGCGCGCAGCGCGGGCGACGGCGAGGTCGTGCTGTGGGGCGACGGCACGCCGACGCGCGAGTTCCTCTACGTCGAGGACGCCGCCGAGGGCATCGTCGCTCGCGGCCGAGCGCTACGACGGCAGCGAGCCGGTCAACCTGGGCAGCGGCGAGGAGATCTCGATCCGCGAGCTGGCCGCAGCTGATCGCCGCGGCTCACCGGCTTCCGAGGGCCGCTTCGTCTGGGACACCACGCAAGCCCAACGGCCAGCCGCGCCGCCGCTCGACGTCGACGCGCGCCGAGCGAGCGCTTCGGCTTCGCGCGCCAAGACGTCGTTCGAAGAGGGCCTGCGCAGCACCGATCGCCTGGTACGAGGCAACGCAGAAAGGAGATCGACATGAAGAAGCGCGCGCTCATCACCGGCATCACCGGCCAGGACGGCTCGTACCTCGCCGAGCTGCTGCTCGCGAAGGGCTACGAGGTCCACGGCATCGTCCGCCGCTCGTCAGCTCGTTCAACACCGAGCGCATCGACCACATCTACCAGGACCCGCACGAGCCGCGACTACCGCCTGCGCCTGCATCTACGGCGATCTCAACGACGCCTCGCTCGCTCAACCGCATCCTGCGCACGGTGCAGCCCGACGAGATCTACAACCTCGGCGCGCAGAGCCACGTGCGCGTCTCGCTTCGACGTGCCCGAGTACACCGGCGAGGTCACCGGGCCTGGGCACGGTGCGCCTGCTCGAGGCGATCCGCGAGACCGGGCATCAAGCCGCCGCTTCTACCAGGCCTCGTCGTCGCGAGATGTTCGGCAGCGTCGCCGCCGCCGCAGACCGAGACGACGCCGTTCCACCCGCGCAGCCCCTACGCCGTGCGCCAAGGTCTACGCCTACTGGATCACGCGTGAACTACCGCGAGGCCTACGGCATGTTCGCCGTGCAACGGCATCCTCTTCAACCACGAGATCGCCGCGCCGCGGCGAGACCTTCGTCACGCGCAAGATCACGCGCGCCGCCGCGCGCATCAAGCTCGGCCTGCAGGAGAAGCTCTTCCTCGGCAACCTCGACGCCAAGCGCGACTGGGGCTTCGCCGGCGACTACGTCGAGGCCATGTGGCTGATGCTGCAGCAGGACAAGCCCGACGACTACGTCATCGCCACCGGCGAGAGCGCACTCGGTGCGCGAGTTCCTCGACGTGGCGTTCGGCCACGCTCGGCCTCGACTGGAAGAAGCTACGTCGAGATCGACCCGCGCTACTTCCGGCCCGCCGAGGTCGACGACCTGCGCGGCGACGTGACCAAGGCCAGGCGGCTCCTCGGCTGGGAGCCCAAGGTGAAGTTCGACGAGCTGGTCGCGATGATGGTCGACGCCGACCTGAAGGACATCCGCGAACATGGAGATCGGCGGGGCGATGGCGAACGACACTCGGCGTAAGAACGACTTCGACGCCCGCGAGGCGGTCGAGCGGCAGCGGCGCGTCGCCGAGCACGACCGCTACGCGGCGGAGCGCGACCGCTGGCGCGCCAAGAACGGCGCCTACTATCGCGCCATCGAGCGGCTGGTGCGCTTCGTCGTGCCCGCGGGCGCGCAGCGTGCTCGAGATCGGCTGCGGCACCGGCGACCTGCTCGCCGCGCTCAAGCCGCAAGGGCGGCGTCGGCGTCGACATCTCGCCGCGCCTGGTCGACGAGGCGCGGCGCAAGCACCCGCGCTCGACTTCGTCGTCGCCGACGCCGAGACGCTGGAGGCGCCCGAGCTCGCAGGGCCGCACCTTCGACTACGTCGTGCTGTCCGACGTCGTCGGCTCGCTCTACGACGTGTGGAGCGCGTTCCGCGCGCTGCGCCGCGTCTGCAATCCGCGCACGCGCGTCGTCGTCACCTACTACAACTTCGTGTGGGAGCCGCTCCTCAAGCTCGGCGAGCGCCTCGGGCAGAAGATGCCCATCGCCGCAGCAGAACTGGCTCGGCATGGACGACCTCGAGCAACCTGCTCGAGCTCAACCACTTCGAGGTCATCCGCTCGGGCACGGCGCAGCTCGTCCCCGTCGACGTGCCGGTCGCTGGCGCCGCTGGCCAACCGCTACCTCGCGCAGCTGCCCGGGCTGCGCCACCTGGCGCTCACGCAGTACTTCGTGTGCAAGCTCGCCGGCCGGCGGCGGCCCGATCCCGACGCGCGACTACTCGCTGCACCGTCGTCGTCCCGTGCAAGAACGAGCGCGGCAACATCGACGACATCGTCGCGCGCACGCCCGAGATGGGCAAGGGCACCGAGCTCATCTTCGTCGACGGCAACTCGAACGACGGCACCGTCGAGGCGATCGAGAAGCACATCGACCGCCGGCACGCGCCCGAACATGCGCCTCATCCACCAGGGCGACGGCAAGGGCAAGGGCGACGCCGTGCGCAAGGGCTTCGCCGCCGCCACCGGCGACGTGCTCTTCATCCTCGACGCCGACCTGACCGTGCCGCCCGAGGATCTGCCGAAGTTCTACGCCGCCCTCGCCGAGGGCAAGGCCGAGTTCGTCAACGGCTCGCGCCTCGTCTACCCGATGGAGGGCGAGGCGATGCGCTTCCTCAACCTGCTCGGCAACAAGTTCTTCGGCCTGGCGCTCTCGGCGATCCTCGAGCAGCGCGCTCAAGGACACGCTGTGCGGCACCAAGGTGCTGTTCCGCCGCGACTACGAGCGCATCGCCGCCAACCGCGGCTTCTTCGGCGACTTCGATCCGTTCGGCGACTTCGACCTGCTCTTCGGCGCCGCCAAGCAGAACCTCAAGATCGTCGAGCTGCCGATCCGCTACCGCGCCCGCACCTACGGCGAGACCAAGATCTCGCCGCTTCCGCGAAGGCGCGATCCTGGCCCGCATGACGTGGAAGGCGTTCCGGCAAGTTCAAGGGCCAGTATTGATCGACGATGGCCAAGACGCTGACGCTGAAGCTGCCGCCGCCCGGCGTGCTGGTGCCGAACAACGCGGTCGACCCCCTGCCTTTCTATTATCGGCCGCTGGTGGGCAAGCTGTTCGCGGCGCGGCTCAACTGCGGCCTGCGCCTGCTCGACCGGCACTATCCGCGCCTGCTCGAGATCGGCTACGGCTCGGGCCTGCTCATGCCGACGCTGGCCACGGCGTGCGACGAGCTCTACGGCGTCGATCTCGAGCGCGAGCCGGCAGGGCTGCGCGAGCGCCTGGCCCGCCTCGGCGTACACCCGCGCGCGCTCGTGCAGGCCGAACGCGCAGGCGATGCCGTTTGCCGACGGCCGCTTCGACGCCGTCGTCGCCTTCTCGATCTTCGAGCACCTGCGCGCCGCCGAGCTCGGCCCCGCGCTGGGCGAGGTCGCGCGCGTGCTCGCGCCCGGCGGTCGCCTTCTCGTCGGCTGCCCGGCCGTGCACCGGCTGATGAACGCGGCCTTCGCCACCATCGGCTTCTCCGGCATCGAGGACCATCACTTCTCCGACATCGCCGACGTCGTCGACGCCGCGGCGCCCTGGTTCTCCGTCGAGCGCCACGCGGCGCTGCCGGGCGCTGATGCGCTCCTTGCCGCTCGGCTGGGCGCCCTACACCGACCGTGCTGCTCGCCCGCCGCGACCGGTCGATGGACGCCACCTTCCACGCCTTCGAGAAGGAGGTCGAGGACTGGCACTGGTGGTACCGCGTGCGCCGCGACATCCTCGATCAGCAGCTGCAGCGCCTCGCGCTCGATCCGCACGCGCGCCCGCATCCTCGACGTCGGCTGCGGCACCGGCGGCGCGGCGCTGACGCTGGCGCGCCACGGTCGCGCCGTCGCGCTCGACCGCTCGCCCGGCTCGTTCGCCATCGCCCGCGATCGCCCGTATACGCACCGCGTGGTCGCCAGCGCCGCCGCGCCGCTGCCGTTCGCCGACGGCAGCTTCGACGTCGTCTGCGCCCTCGACATCCTCGAGCACCTCGACGACGACGCCGCCGCCGCGCGCGAGCTCGGGCGCGTGTGCAAGCCGGGCGGCCACGTCATCGCCTACGTGCCTGCGTACCCGATCCTGTGGGGATATAACGACGAATATTCGCACCACAAACGGCGCTACGTGAAATCGGAGCTGGCGTCGCTGCTCGCGGGCGCGCAGCTGCAGATCCGCGAATCGGGCTACTTCAACGCGGTCCTCTTCCTGCCCACGCTGGCGGCGCGCCTGCTGCAACGCGCGGCGCCCAGGCTGACCAACGGCATGGAGCACGCCACGCGCCCCTCGCCCTTCAACGGCGTCTTGACCTCGCCTGTTCCGCGCCGAGCTGCCGATCTTGAAGCGCCACCCGCTGCCCTTCGGCACCTCCGCCTACTGCATCGGAGCCAAACGGTGACTCGCAACCCCGTCGACAAGCCGCTGTGGCCCGTGCGCGCCGGCCTCGCTGTCGTCACCTTCATCTACTGCCTCTACTCGTCGTTCGGCATCGCCGCGCCGTTCTGGTGGGGCCACCACGGCTACCACGGCGCCACCTACATGCTGCGCGCGCGCATGTCGCTGCGCCTGCACATGCTCTCGCCGGCGACGTGGGGCGGCTTCGAGAAGCCGCCGCTGGCCGCGCTCTACTTCCATCATCCGATCGGCTACCACCACCTCTTGACGCTGCTCGATCCCCATCTTCGGCGACCACGAGTGGCTGGCGCGCGGCGTCGCCGCCGCCGGCGGCCTGGTGGCGCTGTGGGCGCTGTACGCGCTCGTGCGCGCGCTTCTGGTCGCGCGAAGCTGGCCTCGTCGCCGTCGCCGTCTACGTCGCCCTGCCGGTGGTGACCTCGTTCAGCGTGCTGTCCGACCCGATGCTGCTGGAGATGGCCTGCGTGCTCTGGTCGCTGTGGGCCTACCTCTCGCTGCTCGAACGCCCGACGAAGCGCGCCCTCTGGCACGCCTTCTTCGCCTACGCGCTCGGCGGCTTCATCATGTGGGAGGTCTACTTCATCGGCCCCTTCATCGCCGCCCACGCGATCTTCTACGCCTGGACCGCGCGCGGCAAGACGCTCACGATCGACTTCGCTTCGGCCGTTTCAGCGCGCTCTACGCGCACATGCTGGTCACCGGCGCCGCCTGCGTGCTGATGATGGGGTTCCACATCTGGCTCACCCACCACGCCGGCGCCTGGGAGGACTTCCTCGACAGCTATCGGCATCCGCCACTCGCCGCCGTCGGCGCAATACGTCATCGACCGCCACTTGCAGTGGGTCGACATCCTCTACGGCCGCCCGCCGGTGGTCGTCGGCGCCATCTGGTTCGTGGTCTGGCTGGCGCGCGCTCGCCCTCGGCCGCGCGCGCCGCCGCGACCTCGCGCCGCTCACCTTCCTCTACGTCAACACGATCTACATCTACATGTTCGCCGAGGGCTCGTCGGTGCACCTGTACCGCGTGTTCTTCTACTCGTCGTTCTTCACGCTCGCCATCGCCGATCTCGCCAGCGACGCCTACGCCGCCGCGCACCGGCTGTTCCGGCCGCGCGCCGGCGTGGCTTCCGGCCGCCGCCGCCGCGGCGCTGCTCGCCGGCCTACTTCGTGGCCGAGGTGCCGCACGCCTGGCACAACCTGCTCGAGAGCCGCGTGCTCATGGGCACGTTCGGCGAGCCGCACTACACCCCGAGCAGCAGAAGCTGCGCTTCGCCGCCGAGGTGCACGCGCGCACGTCGCGCGACGAGCGCGTCATCATCCACTACCCGCACCTCGGCGCGCGCAAGGAGTTCTGGTACTACATCGATCGCAACTACGACGAGATCCAGATCGCTGCAGCAGCTCGGACAGGCTCAAGGCGACGCTGCGGCAAGTCGGTGCTCATCCTCGACGAGCGGCTGCTCTCCGTCGGCCGATCGCGCCGATCTACGAGCCGTCTGATCGAGGCGCACCCGGTCACCTTCTTCGAGAACTTCACGATGGTCGATCTGCGCTCGTCGACGCCGCGCGCGCAGTCCTACGCGTTCGAGCCGCGGCCGATGAGCCACGTCCTATCGCTGGTTCATCTCGCACAAGTATCCGCCGCTGGCGCTGGTGCGAGCGCGCCTATCTGCCCGGCGAGTGCGAAGCGCTCACGCTCGGCGTCCCCGTCGCCACCGACGAGCAGCTCGACGAGCCGGCCGACGCGCGCCTGCTGCCCTGCTACCACGACCTCCTGGTCGATCGCGGGCAGGACGTAGCGCGCGCGCCGCGTGGCCGAGCGAGCTGCGTCAAGCCGCTGACCGCCGCTCGATCGCCCGCTCGGCCAGCGCGCGCATCGTCGCCGCCGGCATGCGCGCCGGCCAGCTTCGAGGTCGCCCTGGCCCCCGGCGGCGCCGAGCACGGCGAGCTGCGCTATCAGCTGTCGCGCGACGGCAAGGTGGGCGCGCTCGATCTCCCCATCGCTGAGCGTGCCCCTGCCCGGGCGCTGGAAGAAGGGCCACCTCTACCTCGACCGCATCGAGCTGCCGCGCGGGCGCTGGGACGTCGAGCTGCAGCTGGTCGACACGGCGCCGACCGCCGGGCACAAGGTGCTGGCATCGGCCCCGCTCGGCACCTTCGTGCGCTGACCCGACAGATCGTGCAAGGCAGGATTTGCCCACCCGCCGCGGGCAGCGCCGGCCGCGTGTACAGATCGGTTACACGGCGACGGAAAGTGACGGCTCGGTGAGCGCCGCTGCGCGCGGCGCCGGCGCCGGCGGCACCCAGAGCGCGTAGTACGCCTCCTGCGCCAGCGGCACGCCGCCGAGCTGATACAGCTTGAACGTCGGACAGCTCTCGCTGCCGTCGGTGCGGCAGTAGCGCTCGCGCTCGTGATGGCTCGGAATCAACAGGCCGTCTACCGCCGTGCAGCGCGCCAATCGTCCGTCGTCGAAGAATTCGCAAGCCATCCCGCCGCTCCTTTTGTCCACCTTGCGCGAACCCGACCCGCTGCAGCACGTGTGCCAGCCGGGACTGACTTCCGATCGACGTCCGCTGGCTTATGTTGCATGAAGATGAACGGCCCACGACCTCTACCGACGCGTCGAAGCACGTCTGCCCGAGGCCATCGAGGTCGATGGCCGGACCATCACCCACGAGCTCCTGGCCGCGCTGGCCGAGCGGCTCACGCCCGACGAGGCGGTCGAGCTCGGCGCCGAGCTGCCCGACGAGCTCGGCGACGTGCTCGCGCGTGCCCACGGCGACGGTGACTTGCGCCGCGACGAGCTCATCGAGGACCTGGCCTCGCGCCTCGATCTCGACGACGACGACGCCGAAGCCGGCGCGCAGGCGGTGCTCGCGGTCATCCGCGAGGCGCTCGAGCCGATGGTGGAGATCGAGCAGGTGCTCGAGCTGCTGCCGCCCGATCTCGCGCAGCTGATGCAGTAGACCCCGGCCATCTGCTAATTTCGTCGGTCGGAATGGATCCGCGCGCTCCCGTCGGCACCAGATCGGTCACCGTTGCCGTCGACGCGATGGGCGGCGATCACGCGCCCGACGAGATCGTGCGCGGGCGTGGCGCAGCTCTCGCTCGAGGCGCCGCACATCCAGACGCTCCTCGTCGGCGACGGCGAGCGCATCGGCGCGCTGCTGGCCGAGGAGCGCCACGATCCCGAGCGCATCGCGGTGCACCACGCGCCCGAGGCGGTCGGCGATGTGGCGAGAAGCCGGCCGAGGCGCTCGGCCGCAGCATCCCGGACGCGTCGATCGCTCGTCGCCGCGCAGCTGGTCGCCGACGGCGAGGCCGACGCGCTGGTCTCGGCGGGCAACACCGGCGCGTCGGTGCTCGCGTGCGCGCGCACCTGGAAGCGCATCCCCGGCGTGCGGCCGCGCCGCGCTCGCCGCGTCTACCCGACCGAGCTCCGCCGCGGCGAGAAGGACGATCCGTTCTCGCTCATCCTCGACGTCGGCGCGACCCTCGACGTCACCGCCGACGATCTCGTCACCTTCGCCGTCATGGGCTCGGCCTACGCGGCGCGCGTCTCGAAGAACCCGCGCCCGCGCGTGGCGCTGCTGTCGAACGGCACCGAGGCGGGCAAGGGCCCGCCGCGAGATCGTCGAGGCGCACGCAGCTCCTGCAAGAGGCGACCGAGCTCAACTTCATCGGCAACGTCGAGGGCGTCGACATCCCGCGCGGCACCGCCGACGTCGTCGTCTGCTCCGGCTTCGTCGGCAACGTGGTGCTCAAGATGCTCGAGGGCGTGTCCGAGACCGTCGTGCGCCTCGCGCCGCTACGCCTACAAGGAGCGGCTCCTGTGGCGCGCCGGCCTGGCGCTGCTCTCGGGCGGCATCGCGCGGCTCAAGGAGGTCACCGACTGGGAGCAGTACGGCGGCGCGCCGCTGCTCGGCTTCGACCGACTGTTCATCAAGGCGCACGGCCGCTCGCAGCGCGCGCGCCATCACCAACGCCGCCAAGGTCGCCGCCAAGGCGGTGCAGGCCGGGCTCACCGGCGACATCGAGTCGGCGCTACGCAGCTTCGCCGCCCGCCGCGCGGCATGAGACAATGCGGCGCCCGAGGAGCTGAGTGGCGGCGCGCGACGACGAAGACCGACGCAAGGACAAGGAGCGGCGCAACCCGGTGGCGCCGGGCGGTCCGTCGCTGCTGGCGGCGCACGCGCCGCCGTCGCTGGCGCCGCCGCCGCGCCACGTCTATCGCTGGGATCTCGACAAGACCTACCTCCAGACCGAGTTCGACACGCTCAGGCGCTGGTGCGCTCGGCGCTCGAGGGCGCCGAGGACAAGCAGGCGATCCCGGGCGCGTCGGCGCTGCTGCGCGAGCTGCGCGCCGGCGGCGGCGCGCGCATCTGCATCATCTCCGGCTCGCCGCGGCAGATGCGCCGCGTGCTCGCCGAGAAGCTCGCGCTCGACGGCGTCGAGTTCGACGAGTTCATCCTCAAGCACAACCTGCGCAACATGCTGCGCGGCCGCTTCCGCGCCCTGCGCGAGCAGGTCGGCTACAAGCTGCCGGCGCTGCTCGCCGGGCGCGCCGGGCTGCCGCCCGAGACCCGCGAGACCTGCTTCGGCGACGACGCCGAGGCCGACGCCTTCATCTACTCGCTCTACGCCGACATCATCGCCGGCCGCGTCGAGCGCGCGCCTGCTCGAGGAGATCCTCGAGCGCGCCGGCGCCTACGACGACGACGCGCAGCGCGCGGTCACGCTCGCCGAGGCGCTGCCGACCGCCGAGGCGGTGCGCGCGCATCTTCATCCACCTCGATCGGCGCTCGCCGCCGTCGCGCTTCGACCGCTACGGCGCCGCGCCTGGTGCCGGTCTTCAACTACTTCCAGGCGGCGCTGGTGCTGTTCGAGGACGGGCAGCTCTCGGCGCCGGCGGTGGTGCGCGTCGCGCTCGAGATGGTCGATCGCTTCGGCTACACCATCGACGCCCTGCGCAACTCGCTGCAGGATCTGCTGCGCCGCGGCCGGCTGCTCCGCGCCACCGCGCGCACGCTCGCCGACGAGCTCACCGACGACAAGGTGCCGCAGCTCGGCGCGCTGCCCTCGGCGCGCGAGCTGCTCATCTCGTTCGCCGCGCGCGTACGCCAGCTCGGCGACGTGCCGTCGCTGGCGATGCCGCTCGAGCAGCCGATCGACTACCTCGCCGCGCTCGAGGCGGACTTGCCGAGAAAGGGCAAGAAGCGCACGGACATCGCCCCGCCCATCGCGTAATCCTCGTCAGCAGCGCTACACGTCTTACGCATTGAAGCTTTTTGCTCGCGGTGCGTACGATCGAGCATGCCCTCCTCGTCGGCATCCTCGAGCCTCAAGGGGCGCATCTCGCTCCAGGATCCGATCGATCCCGCCGATCGCCTCGAGGGCACGCCCATCATCGTCGCCTCGTTCGCGTCGGGCGCCGAGTTCCTCGATCACTACAGCGACGACGGCCCCGCCGGCGAGCTGGCGCTGGTGACGCGCGCCCGCCCGCGCACCCGCGCCGAGCTGGTGATCGAGGTGCAGTGGCCCGGGCTGCCCAATCCCGTGTTCGTGCGCGCCCGCGTCTCGCGGCGGCGCCTGGGCGTGGTGGCGCGGCTGCATCCCGACGAGACGGCGGCGCGCGACTTTCTGGTGCACCTCGCGCGCGGCGACGCTCTTCACTATCACCTGCGGCGCCACCGGCGATACTGCGTGCGCCTGCCGCTGTCGTGGCGCCCCTTTGGCAGCGTCACGATGATCGAAGGGCTCGCCGCCGACCTGTCGGCGGGCGGGCTGCTCATCACCACCCGCTCTGCGGCACCGCCCGTGGGCGAGCACGTCGCCATCCGCCTGCGCACGCCACAGCAGGATCTCGTCGTCACCGGCGAGGTGCGCCACAGCCGCGCGCGCAAGCACGACAGCGCCTTCGGCCTGCAATTCCTCTATCGCTCGACGGGCGAGCAGCGGCGGTTGCGCGGCCTTTTGCGTGCGTTCGCCGCTCGCGGCGTGGTCATCCTGGAACGAATCTGAGGGTCGTCTAGCACGTTGATCGCTGGCATCCTTGCTGCAACAATGGGCCAGGGGACGCATGACGGATGGTGGGGTGTTGCTGCTCGAAGACGACGAGGACCTGCTCGATACGCTCGGTGAGCTCGTTCAGCGGCTGACCGACCGGTCGTGCCTGGCCGTGCGCAGCTTCGGCGATCTGGTCCAGCGCCGCGCCGAGGCGCTCGGCTGCGAGCTGGCGATCCTGGACATCAACCTCGGCTCCGGGCGGCACAGCGGCCTCGACGCCTACGAATGGCTCAAGCAGCAGGGCTTCACCGGGCGCATCGCCTTCCTCACCGGCCACGCGCGCAGCCATCCGCTGGTTGCCCGCGCCTGCGCGCTCGACCGCGCCGCCGTGTATCAGAAGCCGATCGGCATGACCGAGCTGCGCCGGCTTTTGGGGCTGACCACGCGGCGAGCCTCGCCGTGAGCGAGCTCGTCGACGTCCGCGCGCACGTCGCCTGGCGCGCGGCACTCTTTGCCGCGGCGCTCAATGCCTTCGGCTCGCCGCTGGAGCTGGTGTTGGGACGCGACGTGCCCGGCATACCGCACTGGACTCCGCTCCTCGCCGCCGGGACCGGCTTGACGCTGCTGGTGCTGCTCACGCTGCGGCGCCATCGGCCGACCCGCGCCTTCGCCGCGGCGGCGTTCCTCGTCAACACCGCGTCCATCGCCATCATGCTGTCCATCGACAACCGCCATTGGGCGCTGCTGGGGACGCGCTGGGCGCCTTTTCAAGCGAACAAGCTGGGCGCGCTCACCGTCGGGCTGCTCACGCCGGAGCTCGCGGTCGGCATCGTCAGCATCCTCGCCTACGCGCTGCCGGCGGTGGTGCAATGGGCGCTCTTGACGCCGGCGGTGCGCGCGCACCTGGCCCGCGGCGAGCCCCTGGTGACCTGCATCTTCGCCGCCTTCGGCGTCGCGCTGCTCATCATGGCGACGCGGCGCATCGCGCTCGTGCGGCGCCTGGCGCAAAAGGAGCAGGAGGCGGCCTCCCTCGAGCAGCTGGCGCGGGCGCTGTTGGCCGTGCGCGACTTCGCCAACACTCCGCTGCAGACGATCGAGAGCGCCACGGCGCTGACGCGGCTGCACCATCCGGAGAGCGACGTCGAGATGCGGAGGATCGAGCGCGCGCTGGAGCGGCTGCGCCGGCTCAACCAGCTCCTGTCGCGCCATGAGAACCACATCCGCTGGGAAGCAGGTGACGAATCGTTCGATCCGATCGCACGTCTGCAAGCGGTCGGCGACGAGGACACCAAGCACTGATCGGCCCGACGAGAAACAAGAAAAAGCGGCAATCCGCCCGACCGGCTTCGCCGTACCGTCCAGAGGGAGGGACTACCATGGATGAAGCGGAGGGCAACCGGCCGGCGCCGCCACCGCAGGCGGTGCTGGGGCAGCTCATCAACGGCTACTGGGCCAGCTATTCGATCATCGCCGCCGTGCGCCTGGGTGTCGCCGATGCGCTCGACGAGGGCACGGCGCCAATCGCACGCCTCGCCGAACGCGTCGGCGCCGACGCCGGGGCGCTCTATCGACTCATGCGGGCGCTGGCCTCGCTCGGCATCTTCCGCGAGGGGCGGGAGCGCAGCTTCGAGCACACCCCGCTGTCGCAGGCGCTGCAGAAGGACGTGCCCGGCTCGATGCACGGCGCGGCGACGATGACGAGCCTCATGCACCTGCACGCGTGGCCGGAGCTCCTGCACAGCCTGCGCACCGGCGAGACCGCGTTCTCCAGGGTCTTCGGATGCGAGGTCTTCGCGCATCTGGCCGCCGACCCTGAAGCGGCGCGCGCTTTCGACGCGGCCATGGCCGGCTACACCACGGCCATGGCCAGGGCGGTCGTCGCCACCTACGACTTCGGCAAGTTCGACAAGATCGTCGACGTCGGCGGCGGCTCGGGCGCGCTGCTCTCCGCCATCCTCGGCAAGTTCCCGCACCCGCGCGGCGTCACCTTCGACCTGCCGCACGTGACCGAGCGGGCGCGGGCGACGATCGACAGCAACGGCCTCGGCGGCCGCGCCGACGCCGTCGGCGGCGACTTCTTCTCGTCGGTGCCGGCGGCCGACTGCTACACGCTCAAGATGATCCTGCACGATTGGGACGACGACAAGTCGCGCGCCATCCTGCGCACGCTGCGCACGTCGATCGCCCCCGGCGGACGCGTCTGCGTGATCGAGTCGGTGGTGCCGCCCGGCAACGCGCCGTCGCCGGTGAAGTTCCTCGACATCAACATGCTGGTCATGACCGGCGGCCGCGAGCGCACCGAGGCCGAGTACGCCGCGCTCCTCGCCGGCGCCGGCTTTCGCCTGACCCGCGTCGTGCCCTGCGGCCCCGCCGACGTCATCGAGGCCGCGCCCATCTAACCGTTCGTCTTGACAGTCGCCCGCGCACGGTCGATCGTGCGCGCCATGCTCACCATCGATCTCCGCGGCAAGCGCGCGCTCGTCGCCGGCGTCGCCGACGACGGCGGCTTCGGCTTCGCGATCGCCAAGGCGCTCGCCGAGGCCGGCGCCTCCGTCGTGCGTCGGCACCTGGCCGCCGGCGCTCGGCATCTTCAAGACGATGCTCGAGCGCGGCAAGTTCGACGCAGTCGCTGCGACTGTCCGACGGCGCGCAAGCTCGCGTTCGAGCGCATCTACCCGCTCGACGCCGACTTCGACACGCTCGACGACGTGCCGGCCGAGCTGCGCGAGAACGAAGCGCTACCGCGAGCACGGCGACTTCACGCATCGAGGGCCTGCGCCGCGCGCCTGATCGCCGACTTCGGCGAGCCGTGCGCTCGACATCGTCGTGCACTCCCTCGCGAACGGCCCCGAGGTGAAGAAGCCGCTGCTCGAGACCTCGCCGCAGGGCTACCTCGCCGCGGTCGGCGTCAGCGCCTACTCGATCGTCTCGATGGTGCAGCGGCTCGGGCCCGCTGATGCGCCCGGGCGGCAGCGTTCCTGTCGCTGACGTACATGGCGGCCGAGCGCGTGGTGCCCGGGCTACGGCGGCGGCATGTCGTCGGCGAAGGCGGCGCTCGAGAGCGACACGCGCACGCTCGCGTTCGAGGCCGGGCGCAAGTGGGGCCATCGCGTCAACGTCATCTCCGCCGGGCCGTTCGCGTCGCGCGCGGCGAGCGCGATCGGCTTCATCGAGCAGATGATCGACTACTGCAAGCGCAACTCGCCGCTGCCCGAGGCGCTCGACGGCCGCGCGAGGTCGGCGCGACCGCGGCGTTCCTGCTGTCAGCCCGCTCGGCGACGGGCATCACCGGCACCACCGTCTACGTCGACAAGGGCTACCACGCGATGGGCGTGGCGGTGGACGCTAAAACTTGAGATAGCGGCCGGCGAGAAACGCGGCCGTCAGCAGGATCAGCACGATCAGCGTGGTCGCCACCAGGCTCGCGTACGAGCGGCGCGGCCGCGGCCGCGGCCGCGGCGGGAACGCGGTCTTGGGGATCTGCGCCGTGCCCCGCGGCAGCGTCGACTTGCCCGACTCGTCATCGCGCAGCGAATCTTCGACCTCGAGCGGGGGCAGGTACTGCGAATCGAGCCGCTCGGCCACGAAGATCGGGATCGACCCGCTGTCGATCGCCGTCTCGCGCACCGTATCGCTGCTGTTGGGCTGCTCGGCCCGGGCCGGATCGATCTCGGTCTCGTCGAAGCGCTGCTTCGGCGACGCCCCGGGGCGGATGACGATCGACCGGGAGGTCACGTCCTCGAGCGGCTGCACCGGCCGCGCGCCGGCCAGCGCGTCGCGCGCCGCGGCCGCATCGCCGAACAGCGCGTCCTGCAGCTCGTCGAAGAAGGCGACGGCGTCGCGCGGCCGCTCGGAGCGCTCCTTTTCGAGCACGCGCAGCAGGAAGCGATTGACCTCCTCCATGCGCGGCATCAGCGCCGGGTGCAGCTTCAAGATCGGCGGCGGCAGCGTCTTGAGCACCGCCGTCATCACGTCGCGCGGATCGCGCCCGTCCCACGGCCGCCGCCCCGCCAGCATCTCGTAGGCGATGACCCCGAGCGCGAACAGATCGGCGCCGCCGTCGATGGGGCGCCCGCGGATCTGCTCCGGCGACAGGTACTGCGGCGTGCCGAAGCAGAAGCCGACGCGGGTGATCGGCCGCAGCTCGAGCGTGCGCTCGAGCTCCGCCAGCTTGGCGAAGCCGAAGTCGAGCACCTTGGCGACGAAGCTGCCGCCGCGCTCGACGAGCACCACGTTCTCGGGCTTGAGGTCGCGATGGATGATCTCGCGCTTGTGCGCGGCCATGAGCGCGTGCGCCACCTGCCCGATGACGACCAGCACGTCCTCGGGCGCCCAGGGCTCGTGCGCGCCCAGAAGCTCGCGCAAGGTCGGCCCCTGCACCAGCTCCATGACCATGAAGAACTCGTGCTCGGCGTCGGCGATGCCGAAGTCGAGCATGGTCACGACGTGCGGCGAGCTGATCGACGCGATGGCGAAGACCTCGCGCTGGAAGCGCTCGACGACGTCACGCGTGTCCGAGTACTCCTCCTTGAGCACCTTGAGCGCGACGTCGCGACCCGAGCCGAGCTCGCGCGCGCGGAAGACGTGTGCAAAGGCGCCCTCGCCGATGTGCGCGACCACTTCGTAGCGGTCCTTGTAGCGCTGGCCGATGGCGAACGGGCACGCCGCATCATATCCCGCGCCGGTGGGGACTCAAGGTTGCGAGAAGCGGGCGACGCAGGGAGTCAATGTAAGCTGCGTAACCGTCTTCGCAGTGTAACCCTGGCGACGCAGCGCAACGCGTCATGCGTCGATGTAAGTATTAGGAAACACTTGAGTGACTACCTGGTGCAGCTCGTGCAACCCACGCCCGCGGGGGTCTCGAGGAGCTCGCATGCTGCTGCAAGCCGGTGCTCGCCAACGTGTCGCCGTCATCGTCAACGAGAACGCCCGCGGCGTCGGGCGGCGCGTGATCGACGACCTGAGCGGCCTGGTGGCGCCACACGATCTTTATGTGTCGAGCAATCTCGACCACAGCCGGCAGATCGCCGCCAAGGTGGTCGAGCGCGCCTACGACACGGTCCTCTTCGGCGGCGGCGACGGCACCTTCGTGCAGTGCCTGAGCGACGTGGCCGCCGAGGCGCGCCGCCGCGATCAGGCGCTGCCGTCGGTCGGCGTGCTGCGGCTCGGCACCGGCAACGCGCTCGCCGACTGCCTGGGCGCCTCGCGTCCGACGCTGCGCGGCCTCGAGCACGACCTTGGCCGCGCGCGCCGCCCGGGACGCGCGAAGCACCTGCAGCTGCTCGAGGTCGACGGCAAGCTGACGCCGTTCGCCGGCTGTGGCCTCGACGCCCAGATCCTCGACGACTTCCACCGCCTCGGTAAGGTGATCGACCGCTTCGCCGGCCCGCTCGCCCCCGCGCTCGGCGCCGGGCCGCGCTACGCGCTGACGGTCGGCCTGCGCTCGACCCCGCGCTTCATGCTCAAGCAGCTGCCGGAGATCGAGGTGATCAACAGCGGCGAGCCGGTGTACCCCATCTATTGGCGCAACGGACGCATCATGGAAGATGAGCCGATCGCCACCGGCGCGGTCATCTGGCGCGGGCGCGCCTCGCTGGCGAGCTGCTCGACGATCCCGAACTTCGGGCTCGGCATGAAGATGTTCCCCTGGGCCGACGCGCGCGAGGGGCGCTTCCAGCTGCGTTGCGCGACGGCGTCGGCGTACGAGACGCTGCGCAACCTGCCGGCGGTGTTCAAGGGCGAGTACCGCTCGCCGTCGCTGATCGACTTTCTGTGCACGGCCGTCGAGATCCGCATGGAGCGCCCGGTGCCGGTCCAGGTCGGCGGTGACCTGCAGGACGGCAAGCGTGCCCGGCTGCGCGTCGAGATGGCCGACAAGCCGGTCCGCGTCCTCGCGTAGAAGGCGCGCCCTGCGCAACGGCCGGCCGCGTTCGACCGTACCCCGTGCGTTTGCGAACCATCGTTCACGTTCGCTCTCGCCACCACGCCTCCCCGGGCAGTTACGAGTGGCACGCGCGCTGCACACGTCGCGCGCGATGCGAATCTCCGACCTGGCGCCGCTGACGCTCCTGGCCCTCACCGCCTGCATCACGCACCTGCCGCCGCGCTCGACGACGCACCTCAAGATCCACTGGGAGCCGACCTTCGACGCCGCCGCCCGCGTCGCCGCCGCGACGGGAAAGCCGCTGCTCGCGGTCATGGCCGCGGGCGAGCGCGACGGCCTCTGTTGATACGGCGGTGACGCGCTCCGGTCGGGAGCGCTCGCGAATCAGCAGGTGATCGACCTGGTCAACGCCGAGTTCGTGCCGGTCTGGATCAACGTGCGCACCACCCCGCTGCCACGCCTGCCCTTCGTCCCCGACGTGCTGGTGAACGCCAAAGTCGACGTCGACAACAAAGTGATCGACCCCTTCTCCAAGGGCTTCTTCCTGCGCAGCGTCGTGCTGTCACCGGATCTGAAGACCATCCTCAACCGCGCGCCGGCGACGGTAGCAGGCTCGGTTCGCGAGGCCGTGCTCGACGGCACCCAGTGCTACGCCGCCGTCGACGCGCCCGACTACCTCTCGCTCCTCATCAAGGCGCTGCACCGCCACCGCGGCGAGCTGTAGCGCGCCGTCTCCTCAGCGCGGATGGCGGCCGAACCAGAAGCCGAGCCCCGCCGCCACCACCACCAGCGCCAGCATCAGCGCCACCACCCACGCCGGCACGCCGCCGCGCGGCTCACGCCGCTGCAGCGGCGGCACCGTGTCGGTGATCGAGTCCTTGCGCCCGGGCGGCTTGGCAAAGTCGAGCGGCGGCAGCGGCATCGCCTCCGACGGGATCGCGTTGCGCCGCGGCGAGTGGTGCGGCCGCGTCGGCGCCGTCGCGAACGGCCCCGACGGATCGTCGCGCACCCCCGAGACGCCGGTGCCATCGGGCGACTCCATGCCGATGCTCATCATCCACGCCGAGCGCAGCCGCCGCCGCCGGCGCACGCCGGTGAGCGTGCCGGTCAGCGATCCGCCGAACGTCGGCTCGATGGGGAACTCGCCCGGCAGCGTCTCCACGCGCGTGTCGCCGAAGTCGTCGCCCGGCGCCGGCGCCGGCATCACGGGCAGCTCGATCGACGCCGCGAAGACCGATGCGAACACCTCGTCCTTGGCGTCGACCTTCTGCTTGGTCCGCGGCACCGGCTTGCGCTCGCCGAGCAGCGCCAGCTCGAACTCCTTGAAGAACTCGGCCGCGTCCTTGGGCCGATCCTTCTTGTCCTTGGCCAGCGCCCGCACCATGAACTTGTTGAGCTCGTCGAGCCGCTTCACCTCCGGCGAGCGCGCCCGCACGATCTTCGGCGGCGGCGACTTGATCACCGACAGCAAGATCTCGCGCGAGTCGGCGCCGTCCCACGGCAAGAGGCCCGCGATCATCTCGTAGGCGATGACCCCGAGCGCGTAGACGTCGGCCGAGCCGTCGATCGGCTTGCCCTGGATCTGCTCGGGCGACATGTATTGCGGCGTGCCGAAGCACATCCCGGCGCGCGTCAGCGGCTCGAGCTCCAGCTTGCGCTCGAGCTCGGCCAGCTTGGCCAGGCCGAAGTCGAGCACCTTGACCTGGCGCGGCCCCGACTTGCCGCCATCACCGACGAGGATGACGTTCTCCGGCTTGAGATCGCGGTGGACGATGTTCTGCCGGTGCGCGGCGGCCAGCGCCTGCGCGATCTGTCCCACGACGACGTGGATATCGCCCGGCTGCCAGGCGCGCGCGTGCACCACCTCGCGCAGGGTCGGCCCCTCGACGTACTCCATGGCGATGAACACCTCGTCGCCGGAGATGCCGAAGTCGTGCATCTTGACGACGTAGGGCGAGCTGATGGAAGCCACCGCGAACACCTCGCGGCGGAAGCGCTCGACCACTTCGGCGTCCTTGAGGTAGGCGTCCTTGAGCAGCTTGAGCGCCACGATCTTGCCGGTGGTCGTCTCCTTGGCGCGGATAGACCGTCGCAAAACCGCCCTCGCCGATCTGCTCCATGATCTCGAAGCGGCCCTTGAGGCGGCCGGTCGGGCGAGTCGTAGCCATGTCGCGTGATTCTATACCAATTCGAAGAGTCCCGCGATGCCCTGGCCCACGCCGATGCACATGGTCGCCAGGCCCGCGCGGCGTGCCGCGGCGGCGCATCTCGTGGATGAGGGTGCCGGCGATGCGCGCGCCCGAGCAGCCGAGCGGATGGCCGAGCGCGATCGCGCCGCCGTTGACGTTGACGCGCTCGCGCGCGAGCGGCAGCTCGCGCAAGCACGGCGAGCACCTGGGCGGCGAAGGCCTCGTTGAGCTCGGCGAGCTCGACGTCGCCGACGGTGACCAGCCGGCGCGCGCCAGCGCCTTGTGCGGTCGCCGGCACCGGGCCGATGCCCATGTAGCGCGGATCGACGCCCGCGGCCGCGCCGGCGACGACGCGCGCCAGCGGCTTCCAGCCCATGCTGGCGCGCGCGCTCCTCGGAGCAGACGATGAGCGCCGCGGCGCCGTCGTTGAGCGTCGACGAGTTGCCCGCGGTGACGCTGCCGCCGGCGCGGAACGCCGGCTCCAGCCGCGCCGAGCTTCTCGAGCGTGGTGTCGGCGCGCGGCCCTTCGTCGCTGATCGACGCGCGCCACCGGCCCTTCTTCGCGCCGGGAACGTCGACGGCGATCAGCTCGTCGGCGAACCGGCCGGCGGCCTGCGGCGGCGACGCGCCTTTTGGTGCGACTCGAGCGCGAACTGGTCCTGCTCGGCGCGCGCGATGCCGTACTTCTCGACCAGGTTCTCGGCGGTCTCGCCCATCGCCTCGAGCGGGAACAGCTTCTTCATGCGCTCGTTGGGGAAGCGCCAGCCGAGCGAGGTGTCGAACACGGTGACGTTGCCGTTCGGCCACGGCGACGGCGACTTGGGCATGACGAACGGCGCGCGCGTCATCGACTCGACGCCGCCGGCGATGAACAGCTCGCCCTCGCCGGCGCGGATGGCGCGCGGCGCAGGTCAGGATCGCCTCGAGCCCCGAGCCGCACAGACGGTTCACCGTCAGCCCCGGCACCGACTGCGGCAGGCCGGCCAGCAGCAGCGCCCATGCGCGCGACGTTGCGGTTGTCCTCGCCGGCCTGGTTGGCGCAGCCGAAGACGACGTCGTCGAGCTCGTCGGCGGGCAGCGCGGTTGCGCTCGACGAGCGCGCGATGACGAGGCCGGCGAGATCGTCGGGCCGCACGCCGGCGAGCGCGCCGCGGAAGCGGCCGATGGGGGTGCGCAGCGCGTCGACGATGACGGGGATCGGCATCCCCGGACCTTACTCGACGATGCGGCCGCGGTCGAGGCGCAGCCGTCTGGGCGCGGGGCCGAGGTGGGTGACCGCACCCGACGGCGCCAGCTCGAGGGCGCCGCCGAGCGGGATGCCGTAGGCCTCGACCACCGCCTCCGGCTCCTGTCGCGCCCAGGCCGCGAGCAGCGCCCGCAGCTCCTCCCAGTCGCTCTGTTCGTCGTGACAATCGACGGCCACGTCGAGCGCGCCGATGCAGGCGAAGCGCGTCGGCTCGGCGAGCGCCTCGTCGTCCTCGGGGAAGCGGACCCAGAAGCGCGTCAGCCCGATGGCGCCCGCCGACACGCCGACGACCAGCGCCCCTTCGCGATGGCGGCGGCGGATCTGCTCGTCGAGCCCGAGCGCGCGCGGCCCGCTCGGCGAGCAGCGCGACGTCACCGCCGCCGAGGTACAGAACCGTGGCCGCGTCGACCAGCCGGCGCGTCGCGTCGGCATCGAATTCTCCGACGGTGCGCGCCAGCTCCACCTCGGCCCCGTAGCGCGCGCGCAGCACCTTGGCCACCCGCTCGTACCAGGCGGGCTCGTCGCCGTTGGCAGCGCCGATCCAGGCGACGAGCGGGCGGGCGCCCGCCAGCTCGAAGACGCGATCGTGCAGGCGGTCGCCGGGCACGCCGTGGGCGATCAGGATGGCAGGACCCATCCTCGACATACTAGACTCCCTTCGATGATTTCCACCGCCGCCACAGCGAAGATGTTGCCGCCGCCGAAGCACCCGCGCGAGCACTGGGCGCGCCTGCGCGACGAGGTGGCGCGCCTGATCGACGAGGTCCCGCTCTACCAGCCGTATCAGGGCGCCCGCCCCGCGCCGCCGGCCGGTGACGACGCCGAGGCCGTCGCGGGCTGGCTCGCGTCGCTGCCGACCATCGCCAAGCGCGATCTGCGCCGCGGCTTCCCCAAGTCGCTGGTGCGCCGGTCGTGCGACCTCAAGGAGGCGATGCACAAGGGGCTGGTCGAGATCATCGCCACCTCGGGCACCACGGAGAATCGGCTGCAGGTGTTGTGGGAGTGGTCGTGGTGGGATCCGCAGGAGCGCGAGGCGATGCGTCTCAACGCCCGCGTCGCCGCGAGCCGATGCGCGAGCGGCTTCCGCGAGGCGGTGCTGACGACGCCGGTGTGCGGCGGCGCCACCTGCCACGTCGGCACCCTGACGCGCGAGGAGCGCACCGTCGACGGCATGCTCTTCTTGAACCAGGTAGCCGATCCGACGCTGTGGAACGACGGCGAGCTCGGGCGCATGCTGGCCGAGTGGAACGATCTGCGCCCCGACGGCGTCGAGGCCGATCCGCAGTATCTGGCCGCGCTGTGCCGCGCACGCGCAGCGCCAGCGGCGTCCAGCTGCACGCGCCGGCCTTCGTCACGCTCACCTACGAGCAGACCACGCGCGCCAGCCTGCGCGCGATCGACGGCGGCGCTGCCGTCGACGACGCCGTTCCAGCTCTACGGCGCCACCGAAGCCGGCGTGCTGTTCATGGAGTGCACCGCACGGCCGGCTGCACCACAACGAGCGCCACTCGCACATCGAGCTCGTCGACGTCGGGCGGCGGGCTCGTCGCGGGTCGTGGTCACCACGCTCGGCCGCACCTGGATGCCGCTGTCTGCGCTACGACATCGGCGACCTGGTGCGCGTCGCCGACGGCGTGCAGCTGCGGCCGCGAGGACGAGGGCTACATCCTTCGGCGCATCGAGGGGCGCAGCAACGACGCCATCGACGCGCCGCGAGCGGGCTCTTCACGCCGGCCGATGCTCGACGACCTCGTCGACGGCGCCGAGCCGGCGATCGCGCAGTGGCAGCTCGGCCGCGGCCGGCAGCCCGGCACGGCTGGATCCTGCACGTCGTCGGCAGCGACGGAACCGCGGCGGCCGCCGCGCTGGCCGACATGCTCGGCACGCCGGTCGAGCCGCGCGCCACCGACCACGATCCTGCCCGAAGCGAGCGGGCAAATATCGTATGGTCCGCCCGCAAGGCTGACTGCCCAACAAGCACAAAGCCGACTTCCCGCTGCTGTCGAACGCGATGTCGACGGCATGCCCGATCACCTACCTCGACTGGCGTCGACCACGCCCAAGCCGCGCGCCGTCATCGACGCGGTCACGCGCTACTACACCGAGATGGGCGCCAACGTGCACCGCGGCGTCCACCCGCTCGGCGAGGCGTCGACGCAGGCGTACGAGCGCGCGCGCCACGCCGTGGCGTCGCTCATCGGCGCCTCGCCGCGCGAGATCGTCTTCACGCGCAACGCCACCGAGTCGTTCAACCTGGTCGCGCAGGGCCTCGGGCCTCGACAGCGACGACGAGGTCGTCTTCCCCGCGTCCGAGCACCACTCGAACTACATGCCGTGGCGGCTCAAGGCCAAGACCGTGCTCGTCGACATCGACGACGAGGCGGTGCCGCGCTACCAGCAGCTCAAGGAGCGCCTCTCGCCGCGCACCCGGCTGGTCACGCTGGCGCACGTGTCCAACGTCACCGGCGTGGTCGCGCCCGTCGAGGAGTGGATCGCGACCGCGCACGCGGCCGGCGTCCCGGTCATGGTCGACGCGTCGCAGTCGATCGTCGCACCTGCCGATCGACGTCAAGAAGCTCGACTGCGACTTCCTGGCCTTCTCGTCGCACAAGATCTTCGGCCCCTCGGGCGTCGGCGTGCTCTACGTGCGCAAGGATCGCTTCGAGAAGCTGCAGCTGTGGAACGTCGGCGGCGGCATGGTCAACTACCACGGCGAAGATCGCTTCGAGGTGCGCGAGGCGCCCTTCCGCTACGAGGCGGGCACGCCCAACATCGAAGGCGCCATCGGCCTCGGCGCGGCGATCGACTACGTGCGCAGCCGCCAGGCTGGACGAGATCGCCGCGCACTCGCGCGCGCTCGGCGAGCAGCTGGTCGACGGGCTGAGCGCGCTGCCGGGCGCCAAGGTGCTCGGCGCCCACGTGCCGTCGAGCGTCGCGCATCGCGCTGTGCACCGTGTCGGTGCCGGTGCCGTCGATGACGCAGGCGAACCTCGCGCGCCTGCTCGCCGACTCGCACGCCATCCTCGTCTCCGGCGGCTTCCACTGCGCGCACATCCTGCACCACCGCGTGCAGCTCGACGGCACGCTGCGCGCCTCGGCGCACCTGTTCAACGACGCCGAGGACATCGAACGCCTGCTCGGCGCGCTCCGCGATCTGGTGTGACGCTCGCCCGCATCCCCGGCCGCTTCGCGGTGGCGCGCCTCGCCGCCGACGCGCCGATCCCATCGTGGGCCACAGGCGCCCTGACGTCGATCACGCGCACCGCCGAGGAGCTGTCGATCGTGTGCGCCGACGAAGCCGTGCCGAGCGAGGTCGACGCCGCCCGCGACTTCGCCGCCGTGCGCGTGCTCGGCACGATCGACTTCGGCGTCGTCGGCCTGCTGGCTTCGCTGACGGGGGCGCTGGCCGAGGCGGCCGTCAGCGTCTTCGTGCTCTCCACGTTCGACACCGACTACCTGCTCGTGCGCAGCGGCGACCTCGACCGCGCGCGTCGCGCGCTGTCGTCAGTCGCAGTGTTCGTCGACGAGGGCCAGTAGATCGTTGACGTCGAACGGCTTGGGCAGATAGTCGCTCACCGCCGCCGCGCGCGCCTCCTGCAGCGACTGCGGATCGGCCGAAAGCACCACGATCGGCACGTGCCCGCAGGCGTCGCGCAGCTTGCGCACCAGCGCGCTGCCGGCCGGCTCGTTCGGCAGCCGCCAGTCGAGCAGCACCAGCGCCGGTCGCGCGCGCGTCGCCGCCGCCAGCGCCGCGTGACCGTCGCCCGCCTGCTGGACGGCGTAGCCGCCCCGGCGCAGCACGTCAGCGATGGACGCGGCGATGTCATCGTCATCGTCGACGACGAGGACGAGCAGGGGCTTTCGCCCCGATGCGAGCGAGCGGTCTGCGCCCGCGGCCCCGTCGTCCGGACGGCCATCGTCTGACATCAGCGTGCGACTCCTTTACGATCCCCCCAGCGGCTTTCGCGACAGGCGAGGCCGCCCGTTACAGTAACAAACTTCGGCGCACCGCGGCAAGGAGGTATGTCGCGCAAAGTTTTCGCAAGCGCTGCTACCGGTGACACCGAAAGCGTGTGCGCGGGTTCGCCGCTTGCAAGCTCTTCTGGCATGGCTCGGTCGACGCGCTGGTTTCTCCTCCTCACGGCTGCCGTCGCCGGCGAACGGCTGGCCGAGCTCGCCTGGTCGCGCGCGCACGAGCGGCGCCTGGCCCGCCGCGGCGGCGCCGTGGTGCGCGAGCCGTGGTACGCGGCGATGGTCGCGCTGCATGCCGGGACGCTCGATCGCGGCCCCGATAGAGGCAAGCCGACGCCTCTCGGCGCCCCCCCGGGCCCTGCGGCTGCTCGGGCTGGCCGGCCTCGCCGCAGCCACCGCGCTGCGCATCTGGACCTTGCGCACGCTCGGCGACAGTTGGTCGACGCGGGTGACCCGCTTCGCCCGCGGCGGCCGCCGCGTCGCCACCGGCGGACCCTATCGTTACATCCGCCATCCCAACTACCTCGCGGTCATCCTCGAGCTCGCGGCGCTGCCGCTGGCCGGTGGCGCGATCGTCACCGCAGTCGCGGCCTCCGCGCTCGACGCGCTGGTGTTGGCGCAGCGGATCCCGCTCGAGGAGCGGGAGCTCGCCCGCGATCCGACCTGGCGCCGGGTGGTGCGGCCGCGCCCGCGCTTGCTGCCGAGGTTCGGTCGCGCATGAGCGCCCGCGTCGATGTCGTGATCGCCGGCGCCGGCCCGGCCGGCTGCGCCACGGCGCTCGCCTGCGCGCGCCGTGGGCTGGAGGTGCTGCTCCTCGATCGCGCGCGCTTCCCGCGTGACAAGGCCTGTGGCGAGGGGCTCTTGCCGTCGGCGATCGACGCGCTCTGGGAGCTCGGGCTCTTGACCTCGGTGCGCCGCATGGCGTTGCGCCTCGCGGGCATCAGCTTCGCGGTCGACGACGACGACGGGCCCGTCGCCCTCGCCGACTTCCCCGACGAGCAGTACCCGTCGTACGGCCTCGGTGTGCGCCGCCTCGCCTTCGACGCGCTCCTCGTGGACGCCGTGCGCGCGCAGCCCACCGCGACCGTCCTGACCGGCGTCGGCGCCAACGGCCCCTTGCGCAGCGAAGACGGCTGCGTCACCGGCCTGGCGACCGACGTCGGTCCGATCGACGCGCGCGTGGTCGTCGCCGCCGATGGCCTGCGCTCGCGGCTGCGCGATCAGCTCGGCCTGTCGCGCCCGCGGCGACACGGCGACGAGCGCGAGGGACGCATCGGGCTGCGCGCGCACCTGCGCGTCGCCGCGCTGCCCTTCGACCGGCGCGTCCACGTCCTCATTGGCCGCGCGCTCGAATACTACGTCACGCCGCTCTCGCCGAGCGAGCTGCAGCTGGCGGTGCTGGGCCCGCGCGCCGCCTTCGTGCACAGCGCGCTCTCTGCCGCCAGCTTCGCCGATCACCTGCGCGCGCATCCGCGCCTCGGCCCGTGCTTCGCCGGCGCCGAGCTGCTCGATCGTCCGCTCGGCGCCGGCCCGTTCCGCCAGCGCGTCGCCGCCGTCCTCACCGGCGGTGCGCTGCTCGTCGGTGATGCCGCCGGCTACATCGACGCCATCACTGGCGAAGGCATCGGCGCGGCGCTGCGCCAGGGCATCGCCGCCGGCGCCGCCATCGCCGCCGCCGTCGCCGTCGCCGGCAAGCGGTCGCGAGCACCGCTGCCCGCCCGGGCGCTCGCGCCCTATGCCCGCGCCCACGCCGCCATCGTGCGCGACGGCGATCGCCTGACCGAGCTGGTCCTCCTGCTCGCGCGCCATCCGTGGCTCGCACGCCGGGTCATCGCCGCGCTCGCGCGCCGACCGGCGGTGCTGCAGCACCTGTTGCGGGTGCATGCCGGCGCGCCGCTGTCGTCGGTGCCGTGGCGCGATTGGGCGCTCCTGGTCGCCGGCTGAGCCGCCGCTGCGGTCAGGGCACGAGCAGCTGGCGGCCGACCACGAGCTTGTCGGCGAGCGCCGCCTGCGCCTGGCGCGCCTCGCCGAGCGGGCGCCGCGCGGCGATGATCGGGCGCAGCTTCTTCTGGGCGGCCCACCCGAGCACCTCGGCCAGCTCCGCGCGCGTCGCCGACGCCGATCCGGTGACGCTGATCTCACGCGCGATCAGATAGCCCGGATTGACCTCCACCCGCTCGGTGGTCACGTTGCCGACGAGCACCAGCCGCCCGCCGAGGCGCAGCGAGCGCAGCGCGCCGTTGAACGTCGGCGCCCCGACGAGCTCCAGCGCCACGTCGGCGCCACCGCCGGTCCGCACCATGACCTCCTTGTGCCAGTGCGCGTCGCGGGCGATCACCACGTCTTCGGCGCCGAACCCGAAGCGCTCGCGCAGCGCCTCCGCCTTGGCCGCCGACGAGGTCACCGCGATCACACGCGCCCCCAGGATGCGCGCGACCTGCAGGGCGTGTACGCCGACGCCGCCCGACGCGCCGGTCATCAGCACCGACTCGCCGACAGCGAGCCGCGCGTGCCCGCGCAGCGCCCGCAGCGCCACCGCCGCCGTGCAGTGCAGCACCGCCGCCTCCGCCAGGTCGACCCCGTCGGGCACGCGCACCAGCGACGACTCCCAGAGCGCCACCCGCTCGGCATAGCCACCATCGACAGTGACGCCGTACATGACCGGCGAGGCGAGGCAGTGCGTCTCCTCGCCGGCCGCGCACGCGGCGCACGCTCCGCACGGCGCGCGGTGCACCGCCGCCACCCGCTCACCGGCCGCAAACCCGCGCACGCCGTCGCCCACCACCTCGATGGTGCCGGCGACCTCGTGCCCGGTCACCACGGGGCGCCGCAGAAACGGGTACTTCCCGTCGCGATCGATGAGATCGCGATGGCACACGCCGCACCCGGCGACGCGCACGACCACCTGCCCCGGCCCCGCCGTCGGCGCCGCCCAGTCGTCCACGAGCTCGATCGATCCCACTTCGCGAATGACGGCGGCGCGCATCCCCGCACTATAAAAAAAACGCGGGCTTTGCGGCAGAGGGGGGGAATCAGCCGCAAAGCCCGCGCCACTACTTCAGCGCTATCGTTTCGTTGCTACGAGCCGGTGACGTTCACGTTGACGACGCCGCCGATGTCGACGCCGCGATAGAAGTCCGAGACGCGCCGCATGTCGCCCTTGGCCACGGCGAACAGCACCGCCGCCGAGGCCGGCGCCGCCAGCGCCGCCGAGGTCATGCCGCCGGTCGCCATGTCGGCGCCCGTCGACGGATCCCAGGTCGTCAGCGCAGCGCCGGTGTCCTGACCGAACCAGCCTGCCTTCGTGAAGCCGTTCGACATCACGTACATGACGTTCGAGTTGTTCCGCGTACCATCCGGCCAACCGTTCGGCGTGAACGGATCCTTGGTGGTGTCTCCGACCCACGCCATGACCAGGTTGTCGCCGATCTTGCGGCCGGCGCACATCGGATCGTCGATGGCCATGACGTCGGCCATGAAGGCGTCGAGCATCTTGCCGTACGCCTGCACCGTCGCCGTCAGCGTCGCCATGTCCTGGAACGCTCCGTGCGGATCGTCGAGGAACGCCGGCATCATGATGTGCGACGTCAGGTTGAGCGCGAACGCCTTGGCCGTCGTGATGAGCGTGTTGCCGATGGACGACAGCTTGGCGGCCGTGTTGGCGGTGATGCCGTAGCGCGCCAGGTCGGCCGCACTCGGCCGCAGCTGCGATGCCAGGTTCTTGCCGAGCAGGTTCGCCGCCACCTTACCGGTGAGCAGGCCCGAGGTCATCGTCGGCCGCGCCGCCGCCGCGTGCAGCGACAGGTTGGCCTTGTAGTAGGCCTCGAACAGCGCCGCGTCCGACGCGTTCGCCAGCGCGCCGCCCGCGAGCGACGACGCCGAGTTGAACAGGTCGACCATGCCCGCCGGGTTCGGCACCGACGCCACCGGCGGCGCGCCCGCCGCGGCGCCGTAGGGCAGCTGGCTGACGGCGATGGCCGGCACCAGCGTCGGCGCGGCCGTCTGCAGCGCCGCCGCCGCCGCGAACATCGAGATGCCGGTGCCGACGATGCCCGTCTGGATGCCGGTGGTGGTGTGCGTGTTGTTGCTGCCGCAGATGAAGGCCGACATCCGCTTGGCGGAGAACTTCGGCGCATCGGGTCCCACCAGCATGGCGTGATCGCCGGGGCCGGTCATCGCCTGGGGCGTCGCCTGCCCGGTGGCGTAGAACGCCGCGCCCGCCTTGGTCGCCTGGTTCGGATGCGGCCACAGCTGCGTGCACCACGAGAGGGCGCCGTTGCCGTGAATGAACCCGACGAAGCGGTTCACCGAGGCGCACGATGCCGCCCCCGCCACCGCCGGCCCGACCACGCTCTCCTGGACCTCGAAGACCTTCCAGGGGCGCAAGCCGAGCGCAGCGCCGAGGCCGATCGTCCACTTGATGAAGTCCCGGCGCGCGTGGTCCGGGATATCAATGTATCGACGTCGCGTTGCCATGGTTCTCTCCTTCGTCCCTGGTTATTCGCAGGTGTGCGCCGCTGCAAGCAGCGTCGCCACCGCCAACGTCTGACCAATCTGCGCAGTCGAGGCCGACCCGAGGATATTGTTGCACAAGTCGATCTGCGCCTGCGTCGCCGGGGCGCCCTGCAGGAAGGCGATGCCGTCGGCGGTGCACTTGCCGTTGGCGTCGAACATCTGGATCGGCGCCCCGCCCTTGGTCGCCACCGTCGGGATGGCCGCGATCACTTCCGGCGCCGCCTGCACGAGGATGTCGAACAGCTTGGTCGCGCCGGCCGTCGTCAGCTCGATCGCCTCGGGCACGCGCGCCCCGTAGTTCGGCGCGCCCATCGCCTGGTTGCCGCCCTTGTAGAGCACCGCCGCCGAGGTCGCGCCGGTGGCGGCCATGTTCACGCCCAGCTGCGCGAGCACGTTGCCGACGGTCGCATACTTCATCTTCTCGCACGAGTGCATCCTCGTCGAGATCTCGGGCGGACCTTCGGTCTGGATGCGCTGCAGGACGGCGAATGGATCGGAGTCGGCGCCGTTGTCGTGGTCGAACGTGTTCCCGTCGCCGCCGGAGGTCAGCCCGCCGCCGAGGCCGAGGCTTCCGCCCGGCGTCGTCGTCTGGCCGGTGCCGTCCCCGGTCCCGGTGCCGGTTCCGGTTCCTGACCCGGAGCCGCCACCGAGGCAGCCCGCCAGGGAGAAGGCGGCGATCACCATCGAGATGTTCAATTTGCGCAACATGATCGTTCTCCTTCGTCCCTTGGCCTAGAACATCACGAAGTCAGGAGCGGTGAAGATGGCCTTGAACACCGGCTTCATCTTCATGCCGTTCGACGTGAACACCGACATGATGTCGGTGATCGTCGAGTCGGGCACCACCGCCAGGTCGTTCACGATGTCCGTCTTCGACATCGCCCAGTTCCAGGCGCGCTGCACCTGGCACTTCTGCACCGCCGGATCGGCGGCGATCTGCGCGCCGAGCGACGCGATGTCGGTGACCTGCGTCCCGCCGAAGCGCCAGTAGAACTTCTGGCCCGCCGGCAGCCAGTCGGTCAGCACCGAGATCGGATTGGCCGACGTCGGCGTGTGCACCTGGATCGACGTCTGGTACGCGCCCGCCGCGATCGAAGTTGGCGAACAGCGGCGCGAAGTGGTTCATCGTCGTGTGGCAGTTCGCGCAGATGACCGACGAGGTATCCTGGAAGTTGATGGGAGCGCTGGCGCCGCCCGTGATCGAGTCGAACGGCCACGGCGAGGTGTACTGGCCGTTGCCCATCGCCACCGGGCTGGCCGAGTACTCCGCCGGGAACTTGGTGCAGACGAACGTCTCCTGGATCCAGCGCACGCGCCGGAACGACATGTTCGAGTAGAACTGCGCCATCGCGCCCGGGTCGGTGAGCACGCCGGCGGTCTTGAGGCCGTTGGCCGTCGCGCAGACCGCGTCGGTGAAGGTCTTGCCGTCGGCCGACAGCGTCGGGCAGGTGTTGGTGCTCGCCGTGAACAGGTTGGTGATCGGCTGATCCTGCACCACCAGCTCGGCGGCGAAGGTCGGCGCCGTGTCGAGGCTGACGTTGACGGTGTTGTTGCCGACCACCGCCTTGAGCGTGCCGCCCATCTTCATCATGTCGCTGTAGTACGACTTGACCTGCAGCGCGAAGCGCGGATCGGCGAGGTACTTGTCGATCTGCGCCGCGTACGAGGTCGCGTCGGTGACCGACGCCTGCTCGTCGAGCGTCGGCAGCGCGCCGACCAACTTCACGGCCGCGGTGCGGAGCGCCTGACCGTAGTCGATCTGACGCGCCGTCAGGTTCGGGTCGGGCGCGGGCGCCGTGGCGCCGTTCCCCGTGCCGGTTCCGGTGCCGGTGCCGGTGCCGGTTCCCGAGCCGGAGCCGTCGCCCGTCCCGGTGCCCGTGCCAGTGCCCGTGCCGCCGGTGGGCGCGCCGCCGAGGCAGCCGCTCAGCGCGACGGCTCCCGCGAACGCGACCAACTTCGAGATGATGTTCTTGCGCATGGTCGGTCCTCGCTCCGTTTACTTTTCCGCGTTGATCCAAGTTCGTGACGGTCGTCTGCCAGGTGGTGAAGGGATTCACCTTCTGCGGATGGCCGTTGTTCTGTGCCGGGTCCGGTTGCAAGAGCAGCTGCGACATCGCCGGGGTGGTCGTGTTGATCTCGCTCAGGGCGTTCTGACAGAGCGTCGCGTCCGGCGTCGCGTCCCACTTGAGGCCCGCCGTCGGGTTGGCGCCGACGTGGCAGCTCCCCGAGCAGCCGTTGCCCGAGAGCAGCGGCTTGACGTTGGCCACGAACATCGCCAGGTTCTTGCAGCCCGACACCGTGCCGCCGTCGGCCGAGCCGCTCTTGGGCTCGGCGAGCGTGAAGGCGACGCTGATGAGGTCGCCCGCCGCGAAGTTCGGCATCAACAGGGTGCCCGGGCCGAGCGCGGCCGACGACCCGGAGAAGACCGTCTCGTCGAGGTTGGAGAAGCTGTCGATCGGATCCGGCATCGGCGTCAGGTTCTGATCCCAGATCACGAAGACCGGGTGGACGACGTGCACGCCGGTCGCGGCGGGGGTCGTCACCTTGATGTTGGTGAGCTCGATCGAAGTGCCGACCATCTGCGCGTTGAAGGTGAGCTTGACGCCGCTGATGGTCGGGTCGAGGGGCGCCAGATCGATCGAGTTGGCAGCGGTCATCGACGGCGTGAACGGCGCGATCGTCGGCTTGGCATCGCCGCCGTCGCCGACCGTGCGGTTGGCGTTGAAGAAGTTGATCCAGTCGCCGACCACCTTCGCCTGGTCGGGCGTGAAGGCCGGACCTTCGTGCAGCCCCTTCATATAGAGGCGCGACTTCTCCGGCGACGAGCCGATGATGCCCGGATACGCCAGGAGGTTCTGCAGGAGATCGGGCTGCGCGACCATGAAGGCCGGCGCCGTGGTGCCGGTGACGCCGTGGCAGCCGGCGCAGGCCGGGGTCACAATCGGCGCGACGTCAGAGTAGAACTGGCCCGCAACGTCCGGCGCCATGTCGACCGCGGCCCCGCCGCCCCCCGTGCCGCCGTTGCCGGCGCCGCCATCGCCACCTGTGAGCGCCGAGCCGAGGCAGCCGGAGGCCGCCGTGGTCGTGAGCGCGAGCAGAGTGAAGGCACGAAAGGTCATGACAGATGTCCCCCTTTGCGAGGGGCGTGCCGCGCCTTCAAAAATGTATGAGTTTTATAACGTCAATATTTGCGGTAACTTGCAGGAAACCGCACCTGCGTCGCAAGTTGACACCCTGGGGGCAGACACCCCACAGAGGGGACGACTGAGGTCGGCTGTGCTGGGGTCAAACGGACCCAGAGCAGCGATTTCCCATGTCGGCTGAGCATCAATCTTAGCAGTGGGGCGACAGGCCCCAGGCGCGCTAGAGCGGATCGTGCTTGCGCGGCGCGGCCTGAATCTCGGCGAAAACCCCATAATGATCCGAGGGAAACACTCCGCTCTCGGGCGCGGTGAAGCAGCGCCGGGAGGTCAGCGGCTCGCCCCGCAGTGCCCGATCCGGTCCGCGCACGAAGATATAATCGAGGCGACGATTGGGCTCATGGGACCGCAGCGCAAACGGGTTCTCGCGCGCGTAGGTGTAGCCGGGCGAGCCGTCGCCGGCGGCGGCGAAGCAGTCGGCGAAGTAGATGCTGCGGCCCAGTCGCGAGGTGTAGCCGCGCAGGTAGCGGATCTCGTCCGACTCGGGCTCGGCGTTGAAGTCGCCCAGCAGGACCGGCGGGAAGCCCTGCTGATCGACGGGCGCGAGCTCCTTGACGCGCGCGGCGATGAACGCGACCTGCTGTTGCCGCATGTCCGACTGGTGCAGCTTCCACGATAGATGGGTCACGAAGACCGGGATCGCGGCCGCACGGGGCGTCGACGCTACAATAGAGCAGCGCGCGCGTCTCGTCGCCCTCCTCGCACGGCAGCATGAACGCCTGCGCGGCGACGATGGGGAAGCGCGACAGCAGCGCGTTGCCGAGCTGCAGCCCGCCGCCGATGTGCCACGCCGAGGCGAAGGCGGTGTAGTAGCCGAGCCCGTCCGCGATCGCCTGCGCCTGGTCGGGCGTGCCGCCGGCGTCGAGGTGCAGGACCTCCTGCAGGCCGACGAGGTGCGCGTCCAGCGTCGGCAGCTCACGGCGAATCAGGCGCAGCCGCTCGGGCCAGGGGCCCTGGTTGTTCCAAATGTTCAGGGTGACGACGCGGAGGATGTCCACGCCGAAGACTTTAGAGGATTAGTTGAAGAAGGCGAGCGCCGCGGAGCCGAGGCAGACGCCAAAGAGGGTGGCGCACAGGACGCACTCGAGCTGCAGCCGGCGCAACAGGTCGGTGGGAGTGCCGGCGGAGATGACCGCGCGCGCGGAGGGCGAGCGGCCGATACGCGCCATCATCGGCGCCTCGCGGCACAGCGGATCGGCGGAGGCGGCGTCGGCGGGGACGCGCTGCGCGGCGCCCAGGACGGTCAGCGTCTCGCCGGCGATCGACCCACCGTTGGCCAGGCGCGACAGGATCCGCGCCGCGCGATCGTCGACGTCGGCCTGGGCCAGCGCGATGCGCGCGTTCTCGCCTTCAGCGGCGACCGCCAGATCGGCGACGAACCAGGGCACGCGGCCGCGCGCGCCGGGCGGGGCGACCAGCTTCTTCGGCTCGACCTCGGCCAGGACCAGGGTACCGTCGGCGTTGCCGGCGAACGGGCCCATCACCGCCCAGCGCAGGCGCGCGGCCAGGCGACGCCGTCCCAGGAGCATCGACAGCGCCAACGCCGCGCAGGCCGACGCCATCAGCAGCACCGGCGACGGCAGGATCTCGCGCTCGGCGTGCATCAGCACCAGCGGCGGCACCACCGGGGACAGCAGGCTCAGCACCACCGCCGCCGGCACCGGGCGGCGCGCCAGCACCGTGGTCGCCAGGGGACGGCGCGCGTTGCCCAGCCGCGCCAGGCCGACGGCGGCCAGCGCGATGGTGAGCAGCGCGATGAGGCCCGAGGCGAGCGACTGCATCCATAGGCGCATCGCCTGCGCCGTCGACTGCTGCTCGGCGAGGTAGGCCGCTTGCGTCGCGGCGTCGTCGTCGGCGGAGGCGATGGTGTCCGCCGCCAGCACGTCGTCGTCGTCGTCGATGGCGACGGGGATCGTCCAGGCGGCGAAGCGCACCGGCGTGGCTTCGGCAAAGGGGGCCCGTTCGGTGGGGCAGGCAGACGCGGGCGCGGCGCTAAGCAGTAGCGCGCCCAGACCGAGTGAAGCGGCGATCTTGCTCATGGTGGCCTCACCTTGAGCAAACCACGCGCCGAACACGTGCGTCTGTAGCGGCGCGCACTTTCTTCTTTTTAGATGGGAGCGGTTTCCCCGATCGGGGGGGTCTGTGGACAGCCCCTCGCGAAAAAATTGGCGCGACGGTTTCCGCGCAGCGAATGTGGAGGTGATGCCGGCACCTACCCTACCGCGGTCGATCGCGCTGACTTCGCCCCCGGCGAAGCTCGAGCCGGCTTCGCCCCCGGCGAAGCGCAAGCGGGCCTCGCCGGCGGCGAAGCTGTGCGCGGTTTGCCGCAAACCGGCCGACGCGTGCGGCGTAGGCCTTCGCCGCGGGATGTGCCGCGCCTGCTATCTGCGCCAGTGGCGCGGCACCGCCCTGCCCGAACGGGCGGCGTGCGTGATCTGCCACGAGCGGCGGCGAATCGTCTTGCGCTGGACCCAGGTCGGCGCGGCGCGGGCGGTGACCTGCCAGAACTGCGGCTTCATCGCCGACAAGGCGCGGCCACGGCCCCGCTCGCTCGAGGAGCTGCGGGAGCTGCTCCGGCGCGAGCGCCGGCGGGCGCGCGAGCGGCGGCGCAACTACGTCGTCGAGCCGAACGACCCGAAGGAGCGGCGCCAGGCGATGCGACGCGGCGGCCGACGCGCCCGCGGCTGATCCGACTTGCCCGCTTTTTCGTATCCTCCTACGCTCGTGACCATGCGAATCCTTGTCGTAGCAGCGACGGTGGTGATGTGCGCGGGGGCGGCCCACGCGGCCGACGACGAGAAGACGACCGCGGCCAAGCGCTTCTACGAGAGCGGCACCCTGCTCTACGACCGGGGCGAGTTCCACGATGCGGCCCGCGAGTTCGAGCGCGCCTATCGCGAGCAGCCCAAGCCGGCGCTGCTGTACAACATCGCATCGTCGTACGACAAAGCGGGAGAAGGCGCCAAAGCCGTTGAAAACTATAGGAAATACGTGGCCCTGATGCCCGGCTCGCCCGACGTCGCGTCGGCGCGGGCGCGCGCCGACGTGCTCGATCGCGAGGTCAAGGAGCTGGCGGCGGCCAAGGCGGCCGCGGCGCACTCCGCCGAGCAGTCGAAGCGAAACCTCCCGCCGCCGCTGCCGTTCGTCGAGCCGGTCACCAAGTACACCTACCAGACCTGGATCAAGCTCGACGGCGTGCCCTATACGCTCATCGGCGCCGGCGCCCGCAAGGTCTACGGCTTCAAGGTCTATGCGATGGGGCTCTATCTAGAGGACGAGCCGGCGCGCAAAGCCTTCCCCGAGCTGGCGGCGCGCGCCGGTGGCAGCGATCACGACTCGCTGGCGCGGGGCGACCTGGCGCACGAGTTCGTGGTGCTCGGCGACTTCGGCAAGGCGGCGCTGCTGCACTTCGTCCGCAACGTCAGCGGCAAGGACACGCGCGACGCCTACCGCGAGGCGCTCGGCGACGACGTGAGCAAGGACGCCTCGCCCAGCCTCAAGCGCGACGCCGAGGCGTTCCTCGCCATGTTCGACGACATCAAGGACGGCGAGAATCTGACCATCCGCACCCGGGGGATCGGGCAGATCATCGTCGAGGCGCGCGGGCAGACGAAGGTGGGCCCGACGAACGCGCGACTGGCGCATGACATCTGGGACATCTGGCTCGGGCGCAAGCCGATCTCGGCCGACCTCAAGAAGGGGATGCTCGACCGCATCGACACGCTGGGCCGCTAGGCTTAGACTTCCGGCATGAGCGACGGAAAAGAGCCGAAGGAGCCGGGCGGCGACGTTGTGTCGCTGGATGACGCGCGCAAGAAGGCCGAGCAGCAGGTCGGGCGTGAAGAGGTCGTCTTCGAGAAGACGTTCGAGAAGAAGATCGAGCTCGACAAGACGATCAACTTGAACGGCGCGGAGTTCCTCAAGCCGGTGATGGCGGCGATCGCCAAGGAGCTGGCCGACGTCGCCGATCCCGACGGCGTGGTGCGCGTCGGCGGCAGCGACGAGGCGTCGCGCGCCAAGACGGCGGCGGTGGTCAAGGGGCTGGGCATCGGCCTCGGGCAGGCGCTGGCCGAGGCGTTCGGCAAGTACGCGCAGAAGATCGAGACCGGTCAGGCGACCGCGCCGGTGAGCGGCACCATCACGACCGAGCCTGCGCCCGACGACGACGACGACAAGAAGCCGAGCTAATCCTACGGGCGGGCCGGCGCCGAACCGCGCCTTGGAGGATCCGGCCAGGGTGCGGCCAGGGCTGTCCGACCCCCCCTAGTACCTCGCCGCAGTGGTTTTGATTGGTATCCGCCGAGGATTCGGCGCGCAGGGCGAGGCGCGACGACGAAGGAATACTGGCTGTATTTCGAGGAGGAGCAACGAAGCCTTGGGCGTCGAGGACCGGCGCAGACCGGTCAAGACCACTGTGGCGAGGTACTGAGTTGGTGCCGCGCGGGAAACTCAGCCGGGAGGTCGGCTCGCGCTCGACGAACTCGTTGGGCACGCCGTCAGCGCTGATCGGGAGCGCCAGCCCATCGACGGCGGCGCCGCACACGACGCACGCCGCGGCCTCTTCGAGCGCTTCGAACAGCAAGCGACAATGCGGGCAGCGGCGCATGACGCGCCGGCCCCCTTCCCCGCCGACGATCGTCATTTCCGTTTCATCTCCCGCGGATTGATCTGGTGCCGCCGCAACAGGCGCTGGAAGTTGCGGCGGTCGACCCCGGCCTGGCGAGCCGCCTCCGAGACGTTGAGATCGGAGCGCTCGAGGATGTCGGTCAAGTAGCGGCGCTCGAACTCGCCCACGAAGCGGTCGCGCGCCTTGATGAACGCCTCGGGCCGCCCGGGATCGGCTCCGCGGGCGCGTTGGGCAGGCCGATCCGCAGCGCCGCGCGCTCGACCGCGTTGCGCAGCTCGCGCACGTTGCCCACCCACGGCTGGGCCGACAGGCGCGCCAGCTCGATCGGCGACAGCTGCGCCGGGATGTGGGCGCCCTCGCGATCGCGCAGGTTGACCAGAGAAGGCCTCGACGAGCATGGGGATGTCGTCGAGCCGCTCGCGCAGGGGCGGCACGCGCAGGCGCACCACGGCGAGCCGGAAGAACAGGTCGCTGCGGAAGCGCCCCTCGTTGACCTCGCGCGCCAGGTTGCGGTTGGTGGCGGCGATGACGCGCACGTCGATCGGGCGCGAGGTCGAGGTGCCGAGCGGCGTGACCTTGCGGCGCTCGATGACGCCGAGGAGCTTGGCCTGCAGCGGCAGCGGCATCTCGCCGATCTCGTCGAAAAAGACGGTGCCGCCGTCGGCCATCTGCAGAAGGCCCTTGCGCTCCTGATCGGCGCCGGTGAAGGCGCCCTTGGCGTGGCCGAACAGCTCCGACTCCATGCAGCTCGCCGGAGAGCGCGCCGCAGTCGACGACGCACGAAGGGCCCGTCCTTGCGCGCGCGACTCGTTGTGGATGCTCTCGGCCACCTGCTCCTTGCCGGTGCCGGTGTCGCCCTCGATCAGCACCGAGCAGTCGCTCTTGGCGACGGCGTCGAGCTGCTCGAACAGCTCGCGCATCGCCACCGAGCGGCCGAGCACCGAGCCGAAGCTGGTGCGCGTCGACGCCGGCACCTCGGCCTCGACGTCAGCCGGCGACGACGCGCAGCGATGGTGGTGCCGATGGTGAGCGTGACCGGCTCGACGACGGTGACCTCGCCCACCTTGACGCCGCCCATGAACGTGCCGTTCGACGACGACAGATCGACGATGCGGTAGCCGTCGGGGCCGACCGCGATCTCCAGGTGGTGCTTGGAGACCGAGTCGTCGCTCAGCACGAGATCGTTCGACTCGTGCGAGCCGATGCGGTAGAGCGGCTTGTCCATCTTGGCGCTCTTGCCGACGTCGGGGCCGCTCAGGATCTCGACGCGCAGGTCTGGATGAGGCGGACTTCCGCGCCGCCTTTGGCGACGACGCGCAGGAGGTTCGCCGACAGACGGCGGGTCGCGTTGTTGTCCATGTACTCGATGCAGCATATCAGTTTCCGTCAAGTTATTGCAGTATCCTGGCCGGCGCATGCGGAGCGGCTCGCGATCGCGGTCTGCCGTCGCTGCGCTGGGCGGCGGCGCTCGAACGAGGCGCTCGCGCTTCGCCGGCGCGTACGTTCCGGGCGGCGCGCCATCGAAGACGGCGCGGCTGCGACGGGCGCCTGGTCGCGGTCGCCGATCGGGCGCGGCGGGCGCTCGATCGCTCGTGGGGCTCGTCGCTGCTCTACCCTGCGGGCGGCGCGGGCGCGCGGCTGGAGCTGTGCGATCGCGTGTTCTACGCGTCGCAGCCGCTGCCGTTGCCGTCGGGCGAGGTGGCCGTCGAGCGCGGCGTGGCCGGCGCCGGCGATCGCGGGGCGCGTGCGCGTCGACGAGCTGACCATCGACGCCGTCGATCCGCGCACGCGGCGCGACGCGCACCCTCTACGCGACCACCGGCTTCGAGGCGCACCTGGCGGCGCTCGCCGGCGACGAGATCATCGTCTACCTGGTGCAGCCGGGCGTCGCCTCGCTGCGCGCCGATCGACTGGCGCATCGGGGCGCGAGCGCGTCGATCCTGCGCGTCGCTGCCGCCGTACGCGCACGACTTCCGCGTCGACGGCGGCGCGCTCGTCGCTGCGCAACCGCGACGACGTGCGGCCACGCTCGAGACGCTCGAGCGCATCGATCTGGCCAGCGGCAATCGCGCACCGCGCCTGGAGACGCGGTGAGGCGCCTCGCGCTCGCGGTCGCGCTCGTCGCCGCCGTCGTCGTCGCGCCGGCGCGGCGGCGCGTTCTGCCCGTCGTACACGCTGTCGTCGTCGAGCAACACGCAACTGCGGCGTCGAAGCGGCGCCGGGCGCCAATCCGTCGACGGCCGACTGGCAGCCGATCTTCCAGCTCGTCGCCGGCGGGCCGGCGGCGTGGGGCGCGCCAGGCCCGACCGTCGCCGACATCGGGCAGGGCTGCGGCAAGCCCGAGCCGCTGCACGACGTGCCGCCGATCTTCCCGTGCGAGCTGCTGAACGCCATCGCGATGCAGGAGTCGGGCTGGCGCCAGTTCTGCGTGCCCGACACGCCCGCCGATCAAGTCGGCGGCGCCTCGCGCACCATCATCAGCTTCGACTGCGGCTACGGCGTCGGCCAGGTCACGAGCGGCATGCACAAAGGCGAGACGCCCGCGTTCGATCGCGCGCGCGTGGCCGACGACGCCACCTACAACCTCGCGACCGGCACGCTGATCCTCGCCGACAAGTGGCGCGCCACCAACTGCGTCGGCGACAACCAGCCGCGCACCGTCGAGGATTGGTACGTCGCCGACCTGGGCCTACAACGGGCTGGCGTTCGTCAACAACCCGAACAACCCCAACTACTCGTCGACGCGCGGCATGTGCGATCCGAACGTCGGCTGCACGGCGCCCTATCAGGAGAAGATCTTCGGCTGGATGGAGCACCCGCCGTCGGCGGCGCACTGGACGCCGCTGGCCGTCGCCTATCCCGATCGCGCCGACCTGCCGGCGACCGGCGCGACGGTGCCGGACCTGCCCGAGCCGACTGCGCCTCGCCCACCGACTGCAGCACGAGCACGGACCGACGCACACCTCCGAGTGTCTGGGCGAGAGCGGCATCCACCGAATGGCGGCAGCGGCGGCGACATGGCGCAGAACGCGGCCCCGACCGCGCGGCCCGGGCGGCTGCGGCTGCGACCTCGGCCGGCGCGCCTGATTAATGATGCGCTGCTTGGCGTGCTCGCCCTACTGGCGCTCGGCTTCGCGCTTCGTTACAAACGACGCGCGTGAGCGACAACGCCATCGAGGTGCACGGCGCTCGTCAAGCGCTACGGCGACGTCACCGCCGTCGACGGGCTCGACCTCGACGTGCGGCGCGGCGAGTGCTTCGGCCTGCTCGGCCCGAACGGCGCCGGCAAGACCACCACCGTCGAGATCCTCGAGGGGCTCCTCGACCCGACGGCCGGCGACGTCGAGGTGCTCGGGCCGCCGCTGGGCGCAGCGACGAGCGCGCGGCTGCGCGAGCGCCTCGGCATCTCGCTGCAGGAGACGCACCTGCCCGAGAAGCTGACGGTCGGCGAGATCGCTGCGCCTCTTCCGTCGCTTCTACGAGCACGGGCGCGACGCTCGAGGAGGTCCTGGCGCTGGTGTCGCTCGAGGAGAAGCGCGACGCCTGGTTCGACAAGCTCTCGGGCGGGCAGAAGCAGCGCCTCGCCGTCGCCTGCGCGCTCGTCGGCGATCCCGAGCTGCTGTTCCTCGACGAGCCGACGACCGGGCTCGATCCGCAGTCGCGCCGCCAGCTGTGGGACGTCGTCAACGGGCTTGCGCGCCGAGGCGGCGCACGGTGCTGCTGACCACGCACTACATGGACGAGGCCGAGCGGCTCTGCGACCGCGTCGCCGTCGTCGACCACGGCAAGATCATCGCGCTCGGCACGCCGCGCGAGCTCATCGCGTCGCTCGGCGGCCAGCAGGTCGTCGAGTTCGCCAGCGACCGCGGCGCGCTCGACGAGGCGCGGGCTGCGCGCAGCTGCCCGGCGTGCGCGCGCGTGCGGCGCGTCGCCGACGCGCTGCGCGCTGACCGTCGACGAGGTGCACGTGGCGATCCCGGCGCTGCTCGAGCACCTGCGCGCACGCTGGGCGCGCCGCTCGACGCGGCTGTCGACGCACCACGCGACCCTCGAGGACGTGTTCGTCTCGCTCACCGGGAGGCAGCTGCGTGAGTGAGCCGCGCGACAGTCGCCGCTCGTGGCGAGCTGACGCTGGCGCGCTGGCGCAGCTTCTATCCGCGAGCCGCGACGATCTTCTGGGCCTTCGTGCTTCCCGATCCTGCTCGGCGATCGCGCTCGGCGTCGCCTTCCGCAACCGGCCGCCCGAGCCGGTGTGGGCCGCGGTGCAGGCGGGCGACGGCGCCGACGCGGTGTTCGCACGCGCTGCAGGCGTCGCAAGGAGGTGCAGCGTCGAGCTCCTCGACGCCGACGCGCGCGCGCGAGGCGCTGCGCACGGGCAAGGTCGCGATCGTCGTCGTGCCCGGCGCGACCGCGCACCTACCGAGTACGACCCGACGCGGCCCGAGAGCCGCCTGGCGCGCGCCGTCGTCGACGACGTCCTGCAGCGCGCCGACGGCCGCACGGATCCGACGCGCCGGTCGCCGACGCGCGCGTGACCGAGCCCGGGCTCGCGCTACATCGACTTCCTCGTGCCCGGCCTGATCGGCATGAACCTCATGTCGCGGGGCATGTGGGGCATCGGCTACGTCATCGTCGAGATGCGCACGCGCAAGCTCCTCAAGCGCCTGCTCGCCACGCCGATGCAGCAGCGCGACTTCCTGCTCGCCGTTCGGCGCCATGCGCGGGCTGTTCCTCGTCGGCGAGCTGCCGCTGCTCCTCGGCTTCGCGCTGGCTGGCGTTCGACGTCGGCGTGCGCGGCTCGCTGCCGCTGCTGCTCGCGTGCGCGACGCTCGGCGCGCTCGCCTTCGCCGGGCTCGGGCCTTCTGATCGCGTCGCGCGCCGCAGAACACGCAGACGGTCAGCGGGCTCATGAACCTGGTGCAGATGCCGATGTTCCTGCTCTCGGGCGTCTTCTTCTCGTCGGAGCGCTTCCCCGACGGTGCTGCAGCCGATCATCCGCGCGCTGCCGCTGACCGCGCTCAACGACGCGCTGCGCGGCGTCATGATCGACGGCGCCGGGCTGCACGCCGTGGCGCGGCCGATGGCCGATCGTGTGCGCCTGGGGCGTCGCCTCGTTCGCGCTGGCGCTCAAGCTCTTCCGCTGGCGCTGAGATTTCGCGCTACACTTTGGCGTCCATGCTCGCCGCCGTCCTGGCCGTGGTCATCACCCACGCCCACGCGCTCACGCTGTCGCCGGACAAGCCGGTGGCCTCGACGCTCGCCATCGTCGACGGCAAGATGGCCTACGCCGGCGACGACGAAGCCGCCGCCCGCCGCGCCGCCGGCGCCGGCGCCGGGATCCTCGACGTCGGCGGACGCACCATCGTCCCCGGCTTCAACGACGCGCACGTGCACTTCGGCCTCTCGATCACCGCTCGGCGGCGCGCCGCGGCATCGACGTGCCCGAGCTGCCGCAGCACGCCTGGCTCGCCGCCGTCAGCGCGGGCGCGCGCGGCCGCCCCGCCGGCGACTGGCTGTTCGTCACCACGCCCTACCTGCCCGACGGCGTCGCGCGCGCCGCCGATCTCGACTTCCTCGGCCGTCCCGTGTTCATCGTCACCAAGCGCGGCGCGCTGGTCAACCACCGCGCCATGGCGCTGTGCAAGCTGACCAACCGAGAGGCGCCGCAAGGCTTCATCAACGGCCGCGAGGTCTACGCCGGCCTCGACCGCGCCATCAAGGCGCAGCCCGAGCGCGTCCTCGCCGACGGCGCGCGCGACTTCCTCGCCGAGCTGGCGCGCCTCGGCATCACCTCGGCGCAGCTCATTTCCGACGAGCTGCCCGACCTGTTCGAGCGCCTGCGCGCTGAGCGGCGAGCTCACCGCGCGCGTCCGCTTCGTCCCGTTCGGCTTCCGCTTCGACAACCCGATCTACCACTCCGACTGGCGAGGGCGGCGCGCCCGATTGGGTGCGCGTCGACGGCGTCAAGTACTTCCACGACGACTGGGCGCGCATGTCGCGCTACGAGCTGCAGCTCATCTACGACGAGGTCTCCAAGGCCAACCGCCGCGTCGTCGTGCACGTCCTGTCGCGCCGCGCGCTGACCAGCCTGCTCGACGCCATCGAGCGCATGTCGCGCGCCGCAGCCGGACAAGGCGCGCCTGTTCCGCGTCGACCACGCCGACGAGGTGCCCAAGGCCGAGGCCGATCGCCTGGCGCGCCTCGGCATCATCGTCTGCTCCAACCCATCGATGCTGCCGGAGTGGCGCAGCGAGCAGGCCTTCCCCATGCACACGCTCGCCGCCGCCGGCGTGCGCACCTGCATCGGCACCGACTGGCTCGGGCGCCATACGCCGCCGCGCTCGCTGTCGCCGCTCGAGTCGATCCAGCTCGCCGTCACCCACGGCGGCTTCGGCACCGCCGAGCGCATCGATTCGGCGCAGGCGCTCGAGGCGTATACGGTCGGCAGCGCCGCCGCCGAGGGCATGGAGGGCGAAGAAGGGCACGCTGGCGCCGGGGATGTTCGCCGACCTGGTGGTGCTGTCGGCCGATCCGACCGCGGTCGCGCCCGACAAGATCGGCGCCATCGACGTGCTCCTGACGATGGTCGGCGGGCGCGTCGTCTACCGGCGCGGCGGCTTCGGCGGCGCCGCCGCCGTCGAGCATCGGCGCGCCGCGTCCGCCGCCGCCGCCGACCATCGGGCCGCCCCGGCCCGCCCCGTCGCCGCGGCCGAGGCAGAAGCGCTGACGCGCGGCGTCGCGATAAAACCGCGCCATTTCGCCAACCCGTCACTTGCGCCGGCGATGGGCGTCGTGCTCAAGTGCGCCGATGCGTTTTTCACTGCACCTCGGTTTTCTCGCCGCTCTCGCTTTGACCGCCTTCGGTTGCGGTAAGGGCAACCCCACCAAGCCGCCGCGCTGCGGCGACGGAATCGTGCAACCGCCCGAGCAGTGCGACGACGGCAATAGCGTCGCCGGCGACGGCTGCGAGGCCGACTGCACGCTCACGCCGGCCACCGGCGGCAACGGCGGCCCGATCGTGGTCGAGTGTCCGCACGCGATGGATCCGCCGCTGGCGAGCGGCGTCTGCCAGGTCACCGCCGGCACCACGGCGCAGCTCATCACCGGCGGCAGCGTGCTCGTCCCGGGCAAGGTGCTGCACGGCGGCCAGGTGCTGGTCGACGGCGCGGGCGTCATCCAGTGCGTCGACTGCGACTGCACGGCCAACGCCGCAGCGACGGGCGCGACCACCATCGCCTGCCCGACCGGCGTCGTCTCGCCCGGCCTCATCAACCCGCACGACCACGTCACCTACGATCAGGAGAGCGCCCGCCGCCGACACCGGCGAGCGCTACGAGCAGCGCAACGACTGGCGTCTCGGCCTGCGCGGCCACACCAAGATCCCGTCGACGGCGAAGTCCTCGGCCGACGCGCTCCATTGGAACGAGCTGCGCTTCCTGCTCGGCGGCGCCACCTCCGAGATCGGCTCCGGCTCGACGCCCGGCTTTCTGCGCAACCTCGACGTCGTCGCCGACCAGGAGGGGCTGGTCAACAAGCCGGCCGTCGACAACGACACCTTCCCGCTCGACTCGTCGAGCCAGATTTCGATGGGCTGCGGCTACACCGCCTTTCCGTCGCTGATCACGCTCTCGACGCGACCTCGCCTATCAAGCGCACGTGTCCGAAGGCATCGACGCCGAGGCGCGCAACGAGTTCCTCTGCCTCTCGGGCGCCATGGGCGGCGTCGACATCACCGCGCCGCGCTCGTCGTTCGTGCACGCGGTCGGCCTCTTGCCCGCGGACTACCAGAAGATGGCGCAGACGCGCACCTCGCTCATCTGGTCGCCGCGCTCCAACGTGCGCCTGTACGGCGACACCGCCCAGGTCATCGTCGCGGACCGGCTGGGCGTCGAGATCGCGCTCGGCACCGACTGGACGCCGTCGGGATCGATCAACCTCTTGCGCGAGCTCGCCTGCGCCGACTCGCTCAACAAGAGCTACTACGCCAACCACTTCACCGACGAGCAGCTGTGGCTGATGGTCACGCGCAACGCCGCGGCCTCGGTCAACTACGAGGACGTGCTGGGCGAGCTCCGGCCCGGCGCCTTCGCCGACATCGCCATCTTCGACGGCACGACCAAGAAGGACCATCGCGCGGTCATCGAAGGCGCGCCGGAGACCGTGGTGCTGGTCGAGCGCAGCGGCAAGGCGCTGTACGGCGACGCCGACGTGGTCAACGCCCTGGCCACCGGCTGCGACGCGCTCAGCGTCTGCGGCGCTTCGAAGTCGATCTGCGCGATGAGCGAGACCGGCAAGACCTTCGACGCGCTGCAGACGGCGAACATGTCCAGCTACGCGCCCTTCTTCTGCAACGGCGCGCCGCCCGACGAGCCGACCTGTACCCCCAAGCGCCCCACGTCGGTCAACGGCTCGACGATCTACACCGGCGCCAGCACGCCCGACGACATGGACGGCGACGGCATCCCCAACAGCGCCGACAACTGCCCGACCGTCTTCAACCCCATCCGCCCCGTCGACAACGGCGCGCAGGCCGACGCCGACGGCGACGGCGTCGGCGACGCCTGCGATCCCTGCCCGCTCGACAAGGCGGCGATGACCTGCGCGGTGGTCGACCCCGACGACGTCGACGGCGACGGCGTGTCGAACGTCGAGGACAACTGCCCGACCGTGGCCAACCCCGACCAGGCCGACGGCGACCTCGACCGCAAGGGCGACGCCTGCGACGCCTGCCCAGCGGTCGCCAATCCGGGCGGACAGGCGTGCTGGACGTCGATCTACGACATCAAGACCAAGACGGCGCTCCAGGGGCAGCTCGTCGGTGTGCAAAACGCGATCGTCACCTCGCTCGCCTACTCGGGCACCGGCTCGGCGCGCAAGCCGCAGGGCTACTTCCTCCAGATCAAGGAAGGCGACAGCGGCTACGTCAGCGCCGACAACTCGGGCGTGTTCGTCTTCGGTACGCCGCCGACCGGCCTCGTCGTCGGCAGCCGCGTCGACCTCAATCCGAGCCAGGTGACCAACTTCCACGGCGAGATCGAGCTCACCGGCGGCACGGCGATCGTCGACAACCCCGGCGCGCCCGAGGCGGGACCGGCGCCGATCGTGGTCACGCCCGACCAGATCGCGACCGGCGGCGCCCAGGCCACCACGCTCGAGGGCGTGCTCGTCCAGATCGCCAACGTGACGGTGACCGACCCGGCGCCGGCGCCGGCGGGCGGCGACACGGCGCCGACCAACGAGTTCGCCGTCACCGGCGGGCTGCGCATCGACGACTTCGGAGCCAACGCGCTGCCCTACGCCATGCCCGGGCTCGACGACAGCTTCACGACCCTGACCGGCGTGCTCGCGTTCCGCAACGCCAACACCAAGATCGGCCCCCGCTCGAGCGCCGACGTGGCCCTCGGCCCGCCGCACCTGGCGGCGCTCGGCCCCGACGGGTTCGTGCGCGCCGGCGCCGCCGACCAGCAGCACACCATCCCGGCGGCGACGCCGATGGTGATCCACCTCTCCGCCGCCGGCGACGGCGACGACGACGGTGACGCTGACCTCGGGCGACACCGACGACGCTCACCGTCGATTCGCCGGTGACCGCTCGAACCCGGGGCGACCAGGACGTCCCGATCAAGGTCACCGGCGTGGCTCGCAACACGACGCCCGTCACCATCACCGCGACGGCCAACGGCGTCAGTCCGCACCGGCAACGTACGCGTCCTCGGCGACGGCGTCGTCAACGACGTTCCGACGCTGTTGTCGCTGACGCCGCCGAACGGCGAAGATCGCCAACATCGGCGGCGACGCGACGCTGACGGCGACGCTCGATCTGCCGGCACCGCCGGCGACCGGCGCCGACCGTCACGCTCATGGACACCGCGGGCTGGACGCTAACCTCGGCCACCACGCCGACCATCGGGCCGGACACGCTGTACGGCCACGATCACGGTCACGCAGACTGGCGATGTCGCGAGCCTGACGGACACGGTCACGGCGACGCTATGGCGCGGCAGCAAGCAGTCGATGCTGTCGGTCGACGCTCTACCCGGTCATCAACGAGGTCGACTACGACATCCCGCACGCGACGCATCGACCCGAACGAGTTCGTCGAGCTCTACAACCCCTGCGGTGTCGACGTCGATCGACGGCCTGCACGTCGTCTTCGTGCGTAAGACCAGTCGGCGAGCCCGGGCGGCCCGACACCTCGACGTGCCGCTGTCGACCGCCGACGCCGGCGGGCCCGCTGCAGTCGGGCGCCTATCCTCGTCGCCGCCAACCCGACGCTCCTGGCCACCGTGCCATCGACGGCGATGAAGGTCTGGCCTCGATGAACAACGATTGGTTCTTCAACACGACCCCGGGTGCCGTCGGCATCCTCGACAAGTCGACCAATACCATCGTCGACGCGTTCGGCTGGGCCGGCGGTCTGCCGGCGGCAACGGTCACCGTCATCGGCACGCTCAGCTTCGTCGAAGGCACCCCCGTCGCCACGGCTTCACCGACGCCAACGTGGGCCCGTCCGGCCCCACCCAGACCGACGCCTCGCTCATCCGCTCCCCCGACGGCAGCGACACGAACAACCAGTCGGTGGACGAGAAGTACACCAAGTCGCCGACCCCGGCGTCAGCAACCTCCTGACGCCGTAACCCGGAGCGGAATCTCAGATTTCCGAGGCGGCCGCGACACGAACGGCGGATTTCTCGGTCCGCGCCCGCCCAACCCGCTGAAACCTCGCAGCCGCGACGATGGCGCCGCGCTCAACCCCGTCGCCGGGCAAACGCAGCCGTATTCGATTCTGCGCAGTGATGCGAGCGGCAATCTTCGTCTCGCCGTATCCGAGGTCGCCGGGACCGACCACTCGATCTATCTTTACAAATGGGACGGAACTTCGTCCTGGCTATCGATTGGTCAGGTCCAGTCTTTGGGCGGAATGCAATACACGCCATCTGAGGTTGACCTGGCAATCGACGGCCTCGGGCGGCCCGTCGTCTCGACCGTGATCAACGGAGCCATCCGCGTTCAACGCCTGAATCCCTAGTCCCTCTCAGTTTTTCGAGCCGTTCAGCTGGCTCGACGTCAGGTTTTCTGCGTCATTACACCGCCAACCCGCCGAAATTCTTTAGCCGCGCGGCTGGCACGGGCGTCGCAACGTCGCCCCGCCATGCGCACCCTCACGCCCTTCGTCCTTCTCGGTCTCGCCCTCGGCTACACCACGGACGCCGGCGCCTGCGGCTGCTTCACGCCGCCCGATCCGAGCGTGCCCGATCGTGCAGGCGGGCGAGCGCATCGCGTTCGCCATGAACGACGGCAGGTGACCGCGCACATCCAGATCCAGTACCAGGGCACGGCCGCCGACTTCGGCTGGCTCCTGCCGCTGCCCTCGGTGCCGACGCTCGAGCTCGGCACCGACGAGCTGTTCACGCAGCTCATCGCCACGACGCAGCCGCAGTACAAGGTCAACCGCGTCTACGAGGGCAACTGCTCGTTCGATCCGTCGCGCGGCGGCGGCATCGGCGTGCGGCGGCACACCGACGGCGAACGGCGCCGGCGGCGCCGGCGGCGGCCGGCGGCGGCGACGCCGGCACGCCGCTGGTCTATCCAGGACTCGATCGGCCCCTACGACTACGCGGTGCTCAAGGCCGACACCAAGGACGCGATGCTGCAGTGGCTCGCCGACAACCACTACTTCGTCCCCACCGGCACCGACGACGCCGTCGGCCCGTACATCCACCCGGGCGCCTACTTCCTCGCGCTCAAGCTCAAGAGCGGCAACGACGTCGGCGACCTCCAGCCGGTGGTCGTGAACTACGCGAGCGACCTGCCGATGATTCCGCTCGTGCTCACCTCGGTCGGCGGCCAACCCGCACATGGGCATCCAGGTGTGGATGCTCGGCGCCGGCCGCGCCATTCCGCGCAACTACTATCACACGGTCATCAACGACGCGAAGCTCGACTGGCTCAACGGCTCGCAGAACTACAACGACGTCATCATCGCCGCGACCGCGGAGGCGCCGGACAAGCACTCGTTCGTGACCGAGTACGCGGGCGCGCGTGACGCCGATGCAGAACGTGCTCAACCCGCCGGGCCGCTTCGGCGTGCAGTCCGAGCTCGCCGCGCCGGCCACCGACGTCGACTTCGTCAACTACATGCTGTCGCACCAGTTCCCCTTCACGTCGCAGACGGTCGCCGTGCTGCAGAAGTACATCCCGATTCCGCCGCTCGCTGCAGAGTCAGAACCAGATTCAGCCGCCGCAGTTCTACTCGAACCTCGGCTACTGGCTCGGCTCGTACCGCCAGCAGAACCCGGATCGAGTTCGTCGGCTGGACCGAGAACTTCCAGCCGGTGCAGATGGCGCAGGATCTCCAGGATCGCGTGGTCACGCCGACGCTGGCCGCGGGCGCGATGTTCGATCGCAGTTCCCGTACCTGACGCGCCTGTACACGACGCTGTCGCCCGAGGACATGAACAAGGATCCGGTGTTCAGCTTCAACCCGGGCCTCAAGGATTGGTCGAACGTGCACAACGGCACGCTTGACCTACCACTGCGGCTTCTTCGGCGATCGGGGCATCGCCAACACGGCGGCCACGCTGCGCACCGAGCTCGGCTGGGTGATCGACTATCCCAACGGCACCGGCGTCACCAACAACGGCGGCTTCGCGCCGCCGGGCGGGCCGTCGTCGCAGCGGATCGAGATCCTGCGCGAGCAGGGCAACCCCGACGTCATCGTCGACAACACGTCGAGCATCTCGAACGCGCTCGGCGGCGGCGGCTGCGGCGTGACCATCGGCGGGCGCGCCTCGCGCCAGTACGTGGCGGCTGCTTCGGCCTGATCGCCATCGCCGGCCTGATGCTCTCGGACGGCGGCGTCGGGCGAGCTGATGCGCGCGGCCGTATTCTTCGTCGCTGCCGGCGCCCTCATCGCCATGGCCTGCGCGCTCGTCGGCTGCGGCGGGGGCGGCACGCAGCCGCCGCCGGGTGACGCCATGCTGGCGCTCGGCGGCGCCGCCTCGGCCGACGGCTCGGGCTTCGTGGCGCTCGGCGGCGACCAGACGCTGGTGCCGGGCGCGCAGGGCGGCTTTCACATCTGGCTCAAGTACCGCGTCGACGGCATGGCGCCCGAGACGGTGCACGTGCACCGCGAGTCGCGCCGCGTGTCGGACGACGCGCTGGTCCTGCTCGCCGACGGCACCCAGGACGTGGGCACGCCCGGCGACGACGGCTGGTGGGAGCTGCCCACGGCGCTGCCCTCCTTCATGTGTCCGACGCCGATCGGCATCAACGTCATCGACGAGCGCATCGTCTTCCAGGTCACGCTGACGACGATGGACGGCGCCCCGCTGGCCAAGTCGTCGGCGGAGGCGACCGTGCACTGCCCGGACGGCGACCAGGCCGCCTTCTGCGCCAAGATCTGCTCTGGTTAGTCCGTCTCGCCGCGTTATAAACGGAGCATGGGGCTCAACGGCGACCGGCCGCACGTGGTCATCATCGGCGGCGGCTTCGGCGGGCTCTACTGCGCGCGCGCGCTCGCCGACGCGCCGGTGCGCATCACGCTCCTCGATCGGCGCAACCACCACCTGTTCCAGCCGCTGCTCTACCAGGTGGCCACCGCGGCGCTCAACGCCGCCGACATCGCGCAGCCGATCCGCGCCATCCTGCGCAAGCAGTCCAACTGCGAGGTGCTGCTCGCCGAGGCCACCGGCCATCGACGCGCCCGGCCGGCGCGTCCTCCTCGACGACGGCGACGCCATCGCCTTCGACTACCTCGTCGTCGCCACCGGCGCCACCCACTCCTACTTCGGCCACGACGAGTGGCGAGCAGCTCGCCCCCGGCCTCAAGACCATCGAGGACGCGCTCGAGATTCGCCAGCGCATCCTCTCGGCGTTCGAGGAGGCCGAGCGCGAGCGCGACCGCGGTCACGCAGCGGCAGTGGCTCACCTTCGTCGTCGTCGGCGGCGGCGCCACCGGCGTGGAGCTCGCCGGCGCCCTCAGCGAGATCGCCCTCCACGCGCTGACCCGCGACTTCCGCCGCATCGATCCGCGCCAGGCGCGCGTCCTCCTGCTCGAGGGCGCGCCGCACGTCCTCGTCGTCGTATCCCGAGGTGCTGCAAGACAGGGCGCGCAAGCAGCTGGCGCAGCTCGGCGTGGAGGTCGCACGTCGACGCGCGCGGTCACCGGCATCGACGACCACGGCGTCACCGTGCACTTCCGGTCGGGCGAGGAGCGCATCGCCGCGCGCACCGTCCTGTGGGGCGCGGGCGTCGCGGCCTCGCCGCTGGCGCGCTCGCTCGGCGTGCCGCTCGACAAGGCCGGCCGCGTCCTGGTCGACGCCGACCTCAACGCGCCCGGGCTGCCGCAGCGTCTTCGTCATCGGCGATCTGGCCGCGGTCAAGACCGCGACGGCGCAGCCCGTCCCCGGCGTGGCGCCGGCGGCGATGCAGGAGGGCAGCTACGTCGCGCAGGCGATCGTCGACCTCGCGCACGACAAGCCGATCTTCGGCCACCCGTTCGAGTACCTCGACAAGGGCTCGCTGGCCACCATCGGCCGCAAGAAGGCGGTCGCCGATCTGCCGGGGCGCGTCCACCTCTCGGGCTTCGTCGCCTGGCTGGCCTGGCTCTTCATCCACATCCTCTTCCTCATCGGCTTCCGCAACCGCGTGCTCGTGCTCATCGAGTGGGCCTGGCAGTACCTGACCTTCCGCGCGGCGCGCGACTCATCACCGGACCGCCGGTCGCGCACCGGGCAGCGCACACGGAAGTGCGCACCACCCCAGGCGGCGATCGAGATTCGTCAACAATTTCAAACCTTCAATAGGCGGCACGGCGCTGGCAATGGCCGCGCCCCATGCGCACAGTCGGATGGGTCGCGATCCTTGTCCTGGCCGCGGGCTGCGGTGCCGAACGCCGTCTGGGAAGAAGGTCCCATCGGCGAGATCTACGAAGGGCTCTCGGTCGGCGGCGCCGGCGGCTGCTCGACCTTCATCGTCGACGGGCTGTCCAAGCAGCTCATCGCCGAGCAGAACTGCATCCGCGCCAACGCGCTCACCAGCTTCGCCGGCAAGAAGGGCATCTCGATCGGCAGCAACGTCTACCCGTACCTGGAGCCGAAGGCGGCCACCGGCCTCGAGGCAGCCGGCGCCTCGGCGACGCTGAGCGTGACCTCGGCGTTCCGCACCATCGCGCAGCAGTACCTGCTCTACCGCTGGTACCAGAACGGGCAGTGTGGCATCTCGCTGGCCGCGGTGCCGGGCAACTCGAACCACGAGACCGGCATCGCCGTCGACCTCGGCAACTACGCGTCGGTGATCGGGCACATGAGCAACCACGGCTGGACGCACAGCTATCCCTCGTCGGACCCGGTGCACTTCGACTACACCGCCGGCGGCACGATCGACCTGCGCTCCGAGAGCGTGCTGGCGTTTCAGAAGCTGTGGAACCTGAACAACCCGACGCCAAGATCGCCGAGGACGGCGCCTACGGGCCGATCACGGCCTCGAAGATCGCGGCCTCCCCGGCGACCGGCTTCGCCAAGGGAACGACCTGCGCGCCCAAGTCGACGCCGCCGCCGGCGCCGAACGACCCGCAGTTCGCCGCCACGCTCACGGCGCAGTCGATGCCGCAGGCGCTGGGCGCGGGCGAGCTGGCGCCGGCGTGGGTCGAGTTCAAGAACGACGGCACCGCGACGTGGGAGCCGGGCACGACGAACCTCGGCACCACCGATCCGCAGGATCGCGACAGCGTCCTCTCGGCGCCCGACTGGATCTCGGCGAACCGCGCCGCCACCGTGGACGCCGAGACCAAGCCGGGCGAGACGGGCCGCTTCACCTTCACGCTGCGCGGTCCGGTCGTGACGTCGGCCGAGGCGCTGACCGAGCACTTCGGCCTGGTGCAGGAGTCGGTGGCCTGGTTCCCGGATACGGCTTCGATCAGCGTCGACGTCATGATCTCGCCGGCGGCGGTGCCGGGCGGCGATCCCGCCGATTCGACCGAAGGCGGCGCGACCCCGACGACCGATACGCCGATGGGCACGCACGGCGGCTGCAGTGTCGGCGGGGCCGGCGGCGGCGCGCCGGCGACGGGCGTCGCCCTACTGGTCGTGGCGTTGACACTGTTCTGGCGGCGCCGCGCATCGTACTCTTTGGGAAGATGTCGCGCGCCGCTGGACTCATCGTCTTTCTCGTCATCGCGCTCTCGCTGATCGGCGGGCTCCACTATTACTTCTGGGCGCGGCTGGTGCGCGACACCGCGCTGCCGGCGCCGTGGCGGCAGATCGCAACGGGCGCGCTGTGGGTGCTCGGGCTGTCGATGCCGGTCGACGATGATCTTGTGGCGCTCGCACCACCCGCTGCGCGACGTGCTGGCCTGGCCGGCGTTCGTCTGGATGGGGATGCTGCATCATCCTCGCCGTCGTGATCCTCGGCGCCGACGTGGTGCGCCTGCTCGTCCACGTCGGCGGCGGCGCGCGCGATCCGGAGCGGCGACTCGTGCTTGCAGCGCGCGCTCGGCGCCGCGGCGGCGACGCTGTCGGCGGGGCTGGGCGCGCTGGCGCTGCGCGAAGGCACGCGCCGCGTCGCGCGTGCGCGAGCTCGAGGTGACGCTGCCGCGGCTGCCCAAGGCGCTCGACGGCTTCACCATCGTGCAGCTCACCGACATCCACGTCGGCGGGCAGACGATCCATCGCCACTTCATCGAGGAGATGGTGGCGACGACCAACGGCGCTCTCGCCCGACGTCATCGCCATCACCGGCGATCTCGTCGACGGCAGCGTCGACGAGCTGCGCGACCAGGTGGCGCCGCTGGCGCAGCTGCGCGCGCGCCACGGCGTCTTCTTCGTCACCGGCAACCACGAGTACTACTCCGGGCGTCGACGACTGGATGGCGCACCTGCCGACGCTCGGGCTGCGCGTCCTGCGCAACGAGCGGGTCGCCGTCGGCGACGGCACGCACACGTTCGACCTCGCCGGCGTCGACGACTGGAGCGCGCGTGGCTTCCCCGGCCACGGCCCCGACCTGCCGCGCGCGCTCGCCGGGCGCGACAGGGCGCGCGAGCTGGTCCTGCTCGCGCACCAGCCGCGCGCCATCCACGAGGCGGCGGCGCACGGCGTCGGCCTGCAGCTCTCGGGGCACACGCACGGCGGGCAGATCTGGCCCTGGAACCTGGCGGTGCGGCTGCAGCAGCCCTACGTCGCCGGGCTGGCGCGCGTCGACAACGACACCCAGCTCTACGTCAGCTGCGGCACCGGCTACTGGGGCCCGCCGATGCGCCTCGGCGCCCCAGCCGAGATCACCCGCATCAAGCTCCGCGCCGCGTAGTCTCGTCACGGCGATCCAGAACGCCGGCCCGTGCCAGCGCGACCGCCGGAGCCGACCGCCCGAGCACAGAGGCCCCGTGCGATCTGCCCTGGTGGGCGAGTTCCGCCGCACAGGCAAGGGCCGGAATCGAGCACGGCGCGACGGTGGCGAGATGCTATGCGGGACCAGTTGGTAGCCTCGAAGTCGGCAGACAGGAGGCAAACATGTCCCAACCGGTCCCGCAGGAGAAGGGTAGCACCTTGTTCGTGGCGTTCGAGCGGAGCGCAAGCACGTGGAAGCTGGCGATGAGCACATGCGAAAGCAGCGTTCGAATCGTGACCTGCCGAGCCGGCGACACCGACGCGCTCGCCGACTGCATCGCATGCAGCAAGGCCAAGCTTGGTCTCGACGACGATGCGCCTGTGCGAAGCTGCTTCGAAGCTGGCCGCGATGGATTCTGGCTGCATCGGCATCTGCTCAGCGTCGGAATCGAGAATATCGTCGTCGATTCGGCGAGCATCGAGGTTCAGCGACGGTCGCGCAGGCGCAAGACCGACCGGCTCGACGCGGCGAAGCTGCTGGCGATGCTGCTGCGACATGCACGAGGCGAGCGCGTGTGGAGCGTCGTACGCGTCCCGAGCGTCGACGAAGAAGACGCTCGTCGACTGTTAGTTCAGCGAGTACGGCAGGGCGAGGGTGAAGGGGGCGACCTGGGCGTCGAACTCCGAGCCGTCGTCGACGAACATGCGATAGGTGCCGCACATCGAGCCGTGCGGCGTCGCCAGCATGCACCAGCTCGTGTACTCGAACGCCTGCCCGGGCTTGAGGATCGGCTTTTCTCCGACGACGCCCTCCCCGCGCACTTCTTGCACTTTGCCTTCCCCATCGGTGATGACCCAATGGCGCGTGCGCAGCTGCGCCGTCGCCTCGCCTTCGTTGGCGATGCGGACCGTGTACGCGAAGGCGTATTGGCCCCCTTTGGGTGACGATCGTTCGGGCAAGTATTGCGCACGCACGGTGACACGGATGCCACGCGTCAAGGCGGTCGACATTGCTCGCGGACAATACCTCTTGACTGAGCCCCCGGCAATGGCCATACGTTTTCGCGCGATGGGAATCGACAAATGATCGAAGTCGAAGGTCTGACAAAGTACTACGGCGAGCACGCGGCGATTCGCGACCTCTCTTTCACGATCCAAAAAGGCGAGGTCATCGGCTTCCTCGGGCTCAACGGCGCGGGCAAGTCGACGACGCTGCGCGTGCTCGGTGCGGTGCTGCTGCCGACGGCCGGGCGGGTGAAGATCGACGGGCTCGATCTCGCCAGCGAGCCGCACGAGGTGCGCAAGCGCATCGGCTTTCTGCCCGATGTGCCGCCGCTCTACAACGAGATGACGGTCGGCGCCTACCTGGCGTTCGTCGCGCAGCTGCGCGGCGTGACAGTGGGCGACATCGCGGCGCGCGTGCGCGAAGCGGAAACGAAGACCGCCCTCACCGAGATGCACGACGAGGTCATCGGCACGCTGTCGCACGGCTATCGCCAGCGCGTCGGCGTGGCGCAGGCGCTGGTGCACAAGCCGGCGCTGCTCATCCTCGACGAGCCGACGTCGGGCCTCGACCCGGTGCAGATCGTCGAGATGCGCAAGCTCATCCGCAACCTGCGCGGCGAGCACACGGTGCTGCTGTCGAGCCACATCCTGTCGGAGATCTCGCAGACCTGCGATCGGCTGCTGGTGATCGACGAGGGCAAGCTGGTGGCGCAGGGCACCGAGGCCGAGCTGTCGAAGGGCTCGGGGGCCGCCGTCGACGTCGAGGTCGTGGCCAGCCCCGGCGCCAGCGCCGACAAGGCCAAGACGGCGCTCCTGGGCGTCGACGGCGTCCGCGGGGTCGACGTCGTCAAATCGGCGGACGGAGTGATGTCGCTCCGGGCGCAGGCGGCGGCCGAGCTGCGGCCGGCGATCGTACGCGCGCTGGTGGGCGCCGGCGTCGACGTCTTGCGCGTCGACCGAGCGGCGTCGCAGCTGGAGTCGATCTTCATGCAACTCACGCACACGAGGAACGCATGAACGCGATCATGCTCATCGCCCGCCGCGAGCTGGCGGGCTACTTCCGCACCTGGCTCGGCTACATCATCATCGCCGCGGTGCTGGTGCTCGAGGGCCTGCTCTTCAACGCCTTCGCGCTCGGCAGCGGGATGGACCGCAAGTCGTCCGAGGTCATCTCGCAGTTCTTCTTCTTCTCCAGCGGCGTGACCATCGCGGCGTCGGTGTTCATCTCGATGCGCCTTCTGGCCGCCGAGCGCGAGAGCGGCACGGTCAACCTGCTCTACTCGTCGCCGGTGCGCGACTTCGAGATCGTCCTCGGCAAGTATCTGGCGGCGCTCGGCTTCCTCGCCATCCTGCTCGGGGCGTCGCTGTACATGCCGGCCATGGTGCTGGTGGCGGGCAAGATCAGCTGGGGCCACGTCCTGGCGGGCTACTTCGGGCTGTTGCTCCTCGGCGCAGCGTCGCTCGCCGTCGGCACCTTCGGCTCCGCCGTCACCCGCTCGCAGATCCTGGCCGTCATCTTGTCGGCGGTGATGGTCGTGGGCCTCTTGGTGATGTGGTGGGTGGGACGGGTGACCGATCGGCCGCTGTCCGAGGTGTTCGAGAACCTCGCCCTTTGGAACCTGCACTTCCCACCGTTCCAGGCGGGAATGATTCACCTGCGCGACGTCGTTTACTACGTCGCCCTCAGCTACGTCGCGCTGTTTGCTTCGGTGCGCGTGCTCGAAGCACGGAGGTGGCGATGAGCGAGCGAAGGAACGACCGAGCGGAGCGACAGTCATGAACGCCGCAAGCTACGTCTGGAGCCTGGTCTACTTCGGCGGCATGTTGCTCGCATTCATCGGCGAGCGCATCGTCGGCGCCGGCACGGCGCGCGCGCTCACCGGCGTCGGCGTGCTGATGATCGGCGTCGCCATCGCGGTGCGCGCGGCGCGGGCCCAAAGAGCAAAGTCGTCCGCCTCGAGCGACCGTTGGCGCGCCGAGCGCATGCTGGTAGCCCTCTACGCCGTGGGCGCCTTTGCCGTCGCGCTCTACCTGGCACAGTCCGATCTGTCGTCCACCGTCCTGGGCAAGCCGCTGGAGCGCGACTGGCCCAAGCTGGCCACCACCCTGGCGGCGGTGTGGCCGGTGGTCTGGATCTTCTCGGCGCTGCCGATCATCATGGGCGAGTTCAGCTACGCCGCCGTGGCGCGCTCGCCGCGCCTGGAGATCGCGCGCATCCGCGACGCGGTGTGGTCGGGCGTCGGCCTCGCCGGCGCCGTGGTGTTCGCCTTCGCGCTCTGCTACGTCGGCGCCGAGCGGGACAAGAAGGTCGACCTCAGCTACTTCCGCACCGCCAAGCCGGGCGAGTCGACGCGCAAGATCGTGCGGACCATGGACCAGCCGATCCAGGTCTCGCTCTTCTTCCCGCCCGCGAACGAGGTGCGGGAAGAGGTGGCCGGCTACTTCGACGACCTGGGCAAGGAGTCGAAGCTGCTCGAGGTGCAGAGCTACGATCGCGACGTCGATCCGCACAAGGCCAAGGAGCTGGGCGTCACCGGCAACGGGATCGTGGTCATCGCTCGCGGCGGGCACCGCGAGCAGATGTCGGTGGGCCTGGAGCTCGAAGGCGCGCGCGCGCAGCTGCGCAACCTCGATCGCGACGTGCAGACGCGCCTGCTCAAGGTCGCCCGCCCGCCGCGCAACGTCTACTTCGTCAGCGGACACGGCGAGCGCACCTTCGATCCCGTCGGTGACACCGACAAGCGCGCCACCGTGCGCGACATGCGCGAGATCATGCAGCAGCAGGGCTACACCGTGCGCCAGCTCGGCGCCGCCGAAGGCCTGGCGCAGGACGTGCCGCAGGACGCGACCATGGTCGTGATCGTCGGACCGCAGAAGCCGCTCATGCCCGAGGAGGTGGCGGCGCTGCAGCGTTACTTCGATCGCGGCGGGCGCATCTTCATCGCCCTCGATCCCGAGTCGGGGGACGCGCACGAGCTGCTGGCGCCGCTCGGCGTCAAGTACGACACGACGGTGCTGTGCAACGATGTCGCCATGGCGCGCAAGGCCAACCAGATCACCGACCGCCAGAACATCGTGACCGCGACCTACTCGTCGCACCCGTCGGTGACGACGCTCGGCCGCTACGGCGGGCGGGCGCCGCTCATCATGATCGGCGCCGGCCACTTCGAGGAGCTGAAGGACAAGCCGAAGGACGAGATCATCGACGTCACCGTACGCTCGCATCCGGCGACGTGGGACGATCTGAACAGCAACTTCCAGTTCGACGCGCCGGTGGAGAAGCGTAAGGCCTACGAGCTGGCGATGGCCATCACGCACAAGGGCAAGGACAAGGACAAGAAGGACGAGGGGCGCATCATCGTCGTCGGTGACAGCGACTTCCTCTCCGACGGCGTCATCGGCGCCTATGGCAACCCGCTGTTCGTGCTCGACGGCGCCAAGTGGCTGGTCGGCGACGAGGGCATCACCGGCGAGGTGACGAACGAGAACGACGTGCCCATCGTGCACACCAAGAAGCAGGACCAGGTGTGGTTCTACGGTTCGTCGTTCTTCGCGCCGGCGCTGGTGCTCTGCATCGGCTTTTTCGTCGTGGGCCGCCGGCGCGGTCGCGCGGCGCGCCGGGCAACCACGGAGAAGCAGTCATGAACGTGCGCGGGGCGGTAGTACAGAGCAGTCTGGCGGCGCTCGGCCTGGTCGTCGCCTACACGACCTGGCAGCGTGAGCCCGAGCGCGCGCCGGGGGAGGTCGTGGTCGTCGACGTCAACAAGGGCGACGTGGAGCGGGTGCGGCTCGACGAGGGCGACGGCAAGTGGGTCGAGCTCGATCGACGCCAGGAGGCGCGCGACGAGGAGCCGCGCGTATGGCTCAAGCTGTCGGCGGACGCCAAGATGAAGAAGCCCGCCCGCGAGGTGCCGGGCAACGAGGGCGCCGAGCGGCTGTGGGAGAAGTTCGCGCCGCTGCGGGCCACGCGGGCGCTGGGCACGCTCAAGCCGGACAAGCTCAAGGAGCTGGGGCTGGACGCGCCGAAGAAGAAGCTCGAGCTGACGGCGCGCGGCGTCAAGCACACGTTCGAGGTCGGATCCTCGCCGTTCGGCGTCTCCGATCCGTACGTGAAGGACACCCAGGACGGGCGCGTCTATGTGCTCGGCGGCGGCGTCATCAACGACCTCGCGTCGGCGGGCGTGCGACTCGTCGACCGGGGGCTGCACGCGTTCAAGCCCGGCGACTTCGACAGCGTCACCATCTCGGCGGGCGGCAAGACGCGCACGCTGTCGGCGCCGCCGGCGGAGAACCCGTTCGCGGCCAAGCTGGTCAACCCGAAGAGCGGCAAGCCCGACGAGATGTCGAAGAACTGGCACGACAAGGTGTGGCGCATGATGGTCACCGAGGTGCTGGGCAAGGGCGAGATGCCGCCCAACGGCGCTCCGGAAGTCGCTTGCAAGGTCCAGTACAGCTGGCGCGGCAAGTCGAAGGGCTTCATCGAGCTGGCGCGCGTGGCGCCGCCGGCGGTGGCATCGAATGTGACGCCGACGGCGCCGCCCGTGGACTGGGCGCGCTCGGAGCGCACCGCCAGCTGGGACCGGCTGCCCGGCAGCGCCGAAGAAGTGATCAAAGAGTGCAGCAAGGTCGCCGCCGGCGAGTAGCGGCGGCGCTGCTTCCGAAGTACCAGCGCATGCGCGAGCTGCGAGCGAGCGCGGTCGGCGACGATGCCGACGCGCGCGCGGCCTTGCGCGCGTTCGCCGCCGCGTGGCCGGGCGCGCTCAAGGAGCTGGACACGCTGGCCACCGACGAGATCGAGCGGCGCGCGCGGGCCTGCGCCGCCGGCGAGGTCGAGCCGTGGATGGCGTGGAGCCTGCGCTATCACGAGCTGATGCGCGCGGCGCTGGCGATCCGCCGCGGCGACGGGCCGGCCGGTGACGAGGCCCGCCCGCTCGTCGACGACGCCTTTTTGCGCGCGGTGAAACGACCGCGACACGGCCGGCTCAACGTCGTCGTCTTCGCCGAGCTCGCGCGCGAGTTCGACGTCGCGGCGCGCGAAATCTGGGACGCGCTCTTCCCGGCACGCGGCCGCGCGCCTCGCGACTACCGGCGCTGATCCTGTGCTAATGATCGTCGTGTGGCACCGACGCCGACGCCGCCACCGCCGTCCAAACGTGAGGTGATGCTCGCGCTCCTCGAGCGCGCGGAGGCGCGCGTGCACCTCGACGCGCGCCGGCCGGGCGTGCGGCTGCCGGCGCGCTTCCTCGGACAGGCGCACTTGCGCCTCGACTACGGCTACGGCTTCACGCCGCCGATTCCCGATCTGGTGATCGACGACGAAGGCATCGCCGCCACGCTGTCGTTCAATCGCGTTCCGTTCGCCACGTTCATTCCATGGTCGGCGGTGTACCTCGTCGCCGACTTCGACGGCAACGGCGCCGTCTGGCAGGAAGACATCCCGAGCGATCTGAAGATCGAGCAGGACGCGGGCGGCGCGCCGCCCAGCGCGACTCCGAACCCCACCGAGCCGCCCGAGCCCGATCCAGGCAAGAAGCCCCGCCCTTCGCACCTCAAGCTCGTCAAATAGCCAAAAACATCAACGTCCATGGGAGCTGGCGGCGCTGGCCAACGTGACGTCGCACGAGTGGTCGGAGGCAAATCACCGATCCGGCGCTCAACGCCTGGTACGACAGCAGCGGCGCGGAGAACGGGGACAAGTGCGCGTGGAGCTTCTTCGCCCCGGCGACCATCGGCGGGCAGCAGTGGAAGGTGCAGATGGAGTGGTCGAACGCGGCTTATACGGCGAACAGCGGCCACCGCAACACGTCGGGGCAGAACGGCTGCTTGCAGGGAAACTGAGCTAGAGTGCATCTCGTACATGCGGACCGAGCGTGAGGGCCGGGCCGCAAGCAGCGCGAGGCGCGACGACCGCGAATACCTCGACGGCTCATGATTCATCACATCTCGGTGCGAGCTCTCGAAAGGTTCCGCTTTCAAACCCGCGCCGCCTAGAGAGCGCGCCAGAGCGCCACGTCCGGCTCCGCGCGCACTGCCCCGCTGGGCTCAAACAGTCCTCGCCACCGGACCGCTGTGCTCGACTATACCCCTTGCCTGTGCTGCGGAACTCGCCCAGCGGGGCAGTGCGCGCGGAGCCTCTGTGCTCGTCCCCAAAACCCAGAGCGGTCGTAGCGAGTGCAACGGCTGCTCTCGACGACCCACGAGCTTCGGCAATCGTGCTTGGCTGAAGGTTCCCACGAGCCCATAGAGCGGGAGGTCGTCGGAGCCGTCTTGCCGGGCGTCGAGGAGCGCTCCGCCCGCAGGGCGGTTGCCAGCGACGAGCCGAGGGCCCGGACGTGCCGCCGGCCGGTAAGGCCGCCGGCGTAGCGGGCCCGTCCCGGCAAGACGGCTCCGACGACCTCCCGCGGCCCCTCGGCGCGGCGACCCTGCCGCCAAGGATGGCGTTTGGGCGCGCTCTCGCCGCGACGCCGTTTGCTCAATCAAATGCGGAGATGTGATGAATCATGAGACCTCGACGGTATTCAAGGGAGGAGCAACGAAGCGATGCGCCGCGGAGCGGCGATCAGGCGACGGGAGTATTTGCGAGATGCACTCTAGCCGCTACTTGTCGCCGGCGAGCAGGTTGCGCGCGATGACCATGCGCTGGATCTGCGACTGGTGCCTTCGTAGATCTGCAGCAGCTTGGCGTCGCGCATCAGCTTCTCGACCGGGTACTCCTTGGTGTAGCCGTAGCCGCCGAAGATCTGCACCGCGTCGGTCGCGACGCGCATCGCCGCGTCGGCGCCGTAGGCCTTGGCGTACGCTCGAGACGATGCGGTCGAGCTTGCCGCGGTCGACCATCCACGCGCCTTGTGGCAGAGCAGGCGCGTCGTCTCGTAGGCGATCGCCATCTCGGCGAGCATGAACTGCACCGCCTGGTGCTGCGCGATCGGCACGCCGAAGGTCTTGCGCTCGAGCGCGTAGGCGCGGCTCTCGTCGAGCGCGCGGCGGATGATGCCGGCGGCGCCGGCGGCGATCCACGGCCGCGAGCGGTCGAAGGTCTTCATCGCCACCTTGAAGCCGCTCGCCCTCCTCGCCGACGAGCGCGCTCTTCGGGACGCTTGCACGTCCTCGAAGATGACGTCGGTGGTGTTGCGACGCAGCGCTGGCCCATCTTGTTCTCCTTCTTGCCGACCTTGACGCCCGGGCGTGTTCGCGTCGACGACGAAGCAGGTGATGCCCTTGTGCTTGAGCTTCGGGTCGAGCGTGGCGAACATGGTGTAGAAGCTGGCGACGCCGCCGTTGGTGATCCAGCGCTTCTGGCCGTTGAGGACGTAGTCGTCGCCGTCCTTCTCGACGCGCGTGCGCATGCCGGCGACGTCGCGAGCCGGCGTCGGGCTCGCGAGCAGGCGTAGGCGGCGAAGATCGGCTCGCCGTCGCCAGCGGTGAGGCGGCCGAGGTACTTCTTCTTCTGCTCGTCGGTGCCGGCGATGATGAGCGGCATCGCGCCCAGCATGTTGGCCGGCCAGCGTGGTGTTGACGCCGGCGCAGCCGTAGGAGATCTCCTCGAGGATGAGGCAGTGCGTCAGGCACGACAGCCCGAGGCCGCCGTAGGCCTCGGGGATCTCGAAGTTCATGAGGCCGGTCTCGCACGCCTTCTTGCAGATCTCGGCGGGGAACTTGCCGTCCTCGTCGAGGTGGCCGGCGACGGGGATGATCTCCTCTGCGCGCGAAGTCGCGCGCGGTCTCGATCAGCGCGTTCTGCTCGTCGGTGAGCGTGAGATCGAACATGGGGCCTCCAGAGGGACTGAATGGTCATTCATTTTGCGGCGCGATGTCAAGGAGTGCTACGATATCGTTGGGGTCATCGTGAGCGAGCGCCGCCGAGCGAACCTGCGCGAGGCCGATAGGGCCCGCGAATCGCCTGCCGCTCGCGGTGCGCCTCCAAGGTGCATCCTTGAATAGCAGCTCCACGCAGCAGTTCGGCAAGTACGTCCTCCAGCGCAAGCTCGCCGAGGGCGGCATGGCCGAGGTCTTCCTGGCCAAGCAGACCGGCATGGAGGGCTTCGAGAAGCTGGTGGTGGTCAAGCGCATCCTGCCGCAGCTTTGCAGCGACGACTCGTTCGTCAAGATGTTCCTCAACGAGGCGCGGGTCGCGGCGCGGCTCAACCACCCGAACGTGGTGCAGATCTTCGACCTGGGCAAGCTGGGCGATCAGTACTTCATCGCCATGGAGTACGTGCACGGCGAGGACCTGCGCGGGGTCATCCGCGAGGCCGACCGACGCCGACAAGCGGCCGCCGCTGGGCGCTGGTGCTGCCGCATCATCGCCGACATGCTGGGCGGCCTGCACTACGCGCACACGCGCGTCGGCGCCGACGGCAAGCCGCTCGGCCTCGTGCACCGCGACGTCTCGCCGCAGAACGTGCTGGTCACCTACGAGGGCGCGGTCAAGCTGGTCGACTTCGGCATCGCCAAGGCGACCCGCGCAGTCAACGCGGCGCAGACGCAGGCGGGGCTGCTCAAGGGCAAGTACGCGTACATGTCGCCCGAGCAGGCGCGCGGGCAGCCGGTCGATGCGCGCGCCGACGTCTTCTGCGTCGGCGTGCTCTTGTGGGAGCTGGCGACGTGGCAGCGGCTGTTCAAGCGGCCCACGGAGATGTCGACGCTGATGGCGGTGGCCGAGGAGCCGGTGCGGTCGCCACGGCACCATCGAGCCGTCGCTGCCGCCCGAGCTCGATCGCTTGATCATGAAGGCGCTGGCGCGCGAGCCGGACGATCGCTTCGCCTCGCGCGCAGGAGCTGCGCGCGGCGCTCGAGGGCCTCATTCGCACCAGCGGCTGGGAGTCCGACCGGCTGGCGCTGTCGACGTACATGCGCGAGCTGTTCGCCGGCAAGCTGCGCGCGCAGGCGGCCGACGTGGCGGCGGCGGGGTTGGCGTCGCTCGAGGACTACCTGCTCACTGTCGAGGAGAAGACGTCGATCAGCTGGATGGTGCCGCCGGCGGACGGCGAGAAGAAGACGCCGTCGACGGGGCTGCCGCCGTCGCGGCCGGTATCGGGGCCGCAGCCGGCGCTGAAGCTCGACGCAGAGCGGGCCGGCGACGCCATCGCGCGCTCGAGCCCGATCGCCACGACCCTCCGGGGCGGCGATCCGGCGCCGTCGACGTCGGCGGGGTGATCATTCCGTCGCCCTCGCCGCTCAAGGCGACCCCCACGGCGGCGACGATGGGCGTGGTGGCGCCGGAGGCGCCGGCGTCGAGCGATACCCCTTCGATGAATCTGCCGGCGTCGCAGAACCCGCTGTTGTCCACGACCGCGCCCATGCCGATCTTCGGCGGCGACAAGGCGACGCCGATGTTCGGCAGCGAGCAGGCGACCGGACGGCGGCGCGCGCTCCTCGGCGGCGGCGCGCCGACGCCGCTGCAGCGCGTGCTGGTGGCGGGATCGGCGGCGGCGCTGGTGGCGGCGGTGGCGCTGACGATCGCGTTCTGGCCGGCGAAGCCGACGACGGCCGTGAGCCCGGCCGCGACGACGGCCACGCCCACGGCGACGACGAATACGGCGGGAGGCGGGCAAGGCGACGTTTGCCACGCTGCTCATCCGGGTGGACGCGCCGGCCACCATCGCCGTCGACGGCCAGGCGCAGCCGATGGGCGACAGCGTCACGGTGAACGTGCAGCCCGGCGTCGAGCACGTGGTCACGGTGCAGCGACCCGGACACTCGATGCGAAAGCTTCACGTGCCCGCGCTGGCACCGGGCGAGCACATGCCGCTCAGTTTACGGTGCGCTGACCTGGCTCCAAGCCGTTCGACTGCCGGTAGTAGCGGGCCGGCTTGCCGCGGAGGTGAAGGGGCGCTGCCGGCGCCGGATTCCGACGCCGGGATGGCGCCTCACGACCTCCGCGGCCCCAGCCGGCCGTATGACCCGCCGAAAGTGAACGGCATTGGCAGCTCGGCGAGCGTCGCCCGGCTTGCGGGCGGCGCGGCGGGCGGCGCGCGCCTCCTCTTTTTGCTTCTGCGCGGCGAAGGCGTCGCGGGCGGCGCGCCCGCCCAGGATGAAGCCGATGACGATGCCGATGACGAGGACGGCCGGGATGTAGATGAAGTGCGCGGTCGTGGGCATCGTCAGCCACGCGCCTGCAGCTTCTTCTTCAGCTCTTCGACCTCGTCCTCGAGGCGGCGCGCGCGCCGCGCTACCGAGGCCACCCACACCACCACGGCGGCGCAGATGAAGCCGTAGGCGCCACCGACGAGCCGCGCGGCGGGGATCGACTCGCCCGGCTGCATCATGTCGCCGTTGACCGGCTCGAAGCCCTCGCTGTCCTTCTTGGGCTGCCCCTGTGCGAGCACCAGACCGCCCAGACCGAACAGAATTGTCGCGAAAAGCACGATTTGAATGATTCGTTTCATCTCAGTTTTCCAATCCGGCGTCTTCGGCCTCGAGGTGCAGCTCGTCGACACGCGCGCGCGCCCGCTCGAGCGAGACGCGCATCTCCAACAACGCGAGGAACAGGATTGTGAAGGTCAGCCAGCAAATGAAGAACGGGATGCCCATGCCGCGCGACAGCGTCTTGATCACCGTCGTCTTGGGGTGGATGGTGCGCCAGATGCTGACCGAGAAGTAGATGAGCGGCACGTCGGCGGCGCCGAACAGCGCCAGGCCGGCGGCGAGCTTGCGCGAGCCGGGGCCGCCGTAGCGACGAGCGAACAGGTAGGCGATGAAGATGAACCACAGGAGCACCGTCGTGGTCAGGCGCACGTCCCAGGTCCACCACAGACCCCACGCCTTGCGCGCCCACAGCGGGCCGGTCACCAGCGTGCACAGGCCGAACAGCACGGTGAGCTCGGCGGCGCTCACGGCCAGCTGGTCGCCGCGCTCGGAGCCCTTGAAGAGATAGAGCCACCGATCCCCAGGCGCAGACGAAGGCGGCCAGGAAGGTCGTCATCGCCGAGGGCACGTGATAGTAGAAAATCTTCTGCACGAAGCCCATTGTGGCTTCGCGCGGCGCGGACAAGATGAGCTGCGGCGCCACCAGGAGGCCGAGCGCGGACAGCGCGACCACGACGAGGAAATACGGGTCGGAGCTTCATGCGTCACCTGCGACGAGCGGTTCGAACACCCAAACGCCGAGCGAGACGAACACGGCGTCGAACACCAACAGGAACTTGAGCCAGAAGAGCGCCACCGCCGGCTCGGCGCCGATCAGAAGGGCGACCGTGCCGCGCGTGCCGGCGATGAGCACGGGCACGACGATGGGATAGACCAGGAGCGGCAGCAGCACGTCGCGCGAGCGGGCCCGGCCGAGCGAGGCGCCGAACAGCGCTGCGACGGCGGCGAAGCCGATGGTGCCCAGGAAGAGGAGCGCGACCAGCATGCCCAGGCCGTCGCCGAGCCGAGACGCCGAACAGCAGCGACACCATCGCCAGCGCAACGGCCTCGACCACCAGCATCAACAGCGAGATGGCGATGAGCTTCGACAGGTAGAGCGCGGCGCGCGGCACCGGCGCCAGCAGGAGCGCGCGCAACGTGTCGCCCTCGCGCTCGCGCTCGAAGGCGCGCGAGATGCCGACGCGTGCCGGCCAGCGCCATCGACACCCACAGGACGCCGGCGGCGACGTCGACGGTGGGCTGCGGGCCGCCGAGGAACGCGAAGCAGAAGACCAGCAGCACGACGGCGGCGAAGAAGATGGTGGCGTAGACCAGCTCCTTGGCGCGCAGCTCGACCACCACGTCCTTCCACAAGAGGAGCGCCGACGGCGCGCATCCTAGGAGTGTACCGCCGCGCCGGTAGACGTCGGCCAGCGCCGCCGTCGTGCGCGCCGGGAGCGCGCCGCGGCGTCGTCAGGCGACGCGGCCGCGCGCGAGCACGACGACGCGATCGACGAGCGGCGCCACCGCGTCGAAGTCGTGGGTGACCACGACCATGATGCAGCCCCGCGCCCGCTCCTCGGCCAACAGCTCGGCGAGCAGCGCCACGCCGGCGCGGTCGAGGCCGGTGAACGGCTCGTCGGCGAGCAGGAGCCGGGGCCGGTGCACCAGCGCGCGCGCGACCGAGAGCCGCTGCAGCATGCCGCGCGAGTAGGTGCGCGCCGGGCGCCGGGCGGCGTCGCGCAGGCCGACGCGGGCGAGCAGCGCGTCGGCGACGGCGCGGGCGTCGGGCACGCCGTAGAGGCGGGCGAAGAAGACCAGGTTCTCGTGGCCGGTCAAATCGCCGTAGCAGTGCGACTCGTGAGCGATGACGCCGATGGTGCCGCGCAGCGCGTCGTCGCCGGGCTCGCTGCCGCCGTAGCGTACCTCGCCGCTCGACGGCGAGACCAGCGTCGCCAGGATGCCGACCAGCGTCGACTTGCCGGCGCCGTTGGGGCCGAGCAGCGCCGTGGCCTCGCCGGCGTGCGAGCGTGAGGTCGACGCCGGCGAGCGCGCGCTGACGCCCGTACACCTTGGTCAGGCCGCGCGCGTCGACGGTGTCGAAGGTCATCGCTTCATCGAGCGCGGGCGCGCTCATCGCATCTCGTCGAGCTCGCGGTAGATGCGCACCAGCCGCGCCGTGAGCTCCTGCTTCTTGCGCTCCCGCTTGTCTCCGCCGTCGCTCTTCTCGAGCGCCGCCAGCTCACCGATGAGGTGCTCGCGCTGCTGCTCGAGCCGCTCGCGCGTCACGGCTGCTCCCTTGCCCCGCACGGCGTAGATGCCGAACGCCGCCAGCAGCAGCGAGCGCGACCGCCGACGCCAGGTAGCGCCAGGTCGGGTCGTTGTGCGGCAGCCCGTGCAGGTGCAGCTCGATGGTGCCGCCCGGCTGGGTGCCCGGCCCGCGATAGAGCACCAGCTTGCGCCCGCCGAGCTCGCGATCCTCGGCCTGCAGCCGATCCCCGTCTACGGTGAGGCTGGGGATCTTCTCCGTCACCATCGCCACGTCGTCGTAGGCGAGCGGCGTGTGCTGCGCGAAGTCGAGCGCGCCGTCGGCGCCGTAGGTGAGCGCGAACACGACCTGGATCTCGGTGTCGCCGGGCTTGATCGGCCCGCGGATCACGACCTCGTGCCCCACGACCGTGACGTTCGGCGGATTCTGCGGCCCGCCCTGCGCCGACAGCGAGTGCTCGGCCAGCGGCACGTGCAGCCCGTTGGGGCCGGGATCGACCGCCATCGACGAGGTGTTCATCAGGCGCCACACCTCGGCCACCTGCACGACGTCGTCGGTCACGTCGAAGATGAAGTGCGAGCCGGGACCGATGTGGAGCGCGGCGACATCCTTCGACACCGGCCGCACGTCGACGGTGACGCGCACGCCCACGTTCTCGGTGAGCTTGAACGGCTTGCCCGCGAAGCGCTGGCCGTCCTTGAGCGCCTCGGCGAGGTAGCCCGACTCCGGCTTGGCGTCGAGCCCGGTGAACTTCGCCTCGCCCTGGTCGTCGGTCTTGCCCTTGAGCTCCGTCACCGCCCGCTGGCCCGCGCGCGCGTGGCCGAGCACGATGTCGACGCCCACCACCGGCTCGCCGCCCTCGCCGGCCGCGCGCACGATGACGGTGCCGCCGGGTAGCGTCTTGTCGGGCCGGGCCACGCCGTCGGCAGCGCCGCCCTTGGGTTGGAACACGAGCATCACGCGCGAGCCCATGTCGCTCTGCAGCTCGATCGACTGCGAGGTCAGCTCCTCGTTGCCGTCGGTGGCGCGCGCCTGGTACGGGCCGGGCGCCGACAAGCCGGAGAAGGTGGCGCGCCCCTGGTCGTCGGTCTTGGCGGTGACGATCTTGCCGTCGGGGCCGCCGAGCCCGACCTCGACGCCGGTCATGCGGTTGGACAGCTCGCCGCGGATCAGGCGCACGGTGATCGTCCCGGGCGGCACCTGCGGGTCGGGCCGCGGGATGCCCGACATCCGCGACGGATCGATCATCATCGGCTGCGCCAACGCCACCGACGAGGCGAGCAGCGCCAACAGGAACGATGCCCGCTTCACGACGCCTCCTTGACCAGCTTCGATCCGCACTTCTTGCAGAACTCCGCGTCGGCGTCGTTGCGCGTGCCGCACTTGGCGCACTTGTCGGTGGCGGCCGCCGGCGCGCTGCTGCCGGCGGGCGCCGGCCCGCGCAGCCGCTCTGCGACCTCCTTGGCGATCATCGTCTCGTAGTCGCGCCCGGCGTCGTCGAGCTGCCGCATGACGCGGATGGCGCGCGCACGATAGGTGCCGCTGATGTCGGCGAAGTCCTTGTCCGACACCTTGCCCATCTGGTGATCGAAGTCGAGCTCCTTGAGCGCCTTGAGCAGCGACTGCTTCTCGCGCTCGAGCTCCTTGCGCCGCTTGCCGGTGACGACCGCGCCGGCCTCGACGACCGGGCCGTCCTTGACCAGCGCCTGCGCCGCCGAAAAGGCGAGCCACACCACCCAGCCGAGGGCCAGCGTCGCGCCCACGAGGAAGGCCACCGACTCGCGACCGCCCGACCACGCCGCCGCGCCACCGACGGCGGCGGCCACGGCGAGCACGACCGCGGGATAGATGAGCCGCCTTCTTACTCGAGATCATCCAGCTCATCGTCGAGGCGGGATTGGTACTCGTCATCGGGGGCGACGGTCGGCGCGGGCGCCGAGGTCGGACTGGGTGTGCGCGTCTTGGCCGAGGAGCGGCGCGCCACCGCTACCAGGAGGCCGGCGGCACCGAACAGCGCCGCGACCGGAAGCACCCACACCAGGCGGCGAAAGCCGGTGTCGAGCGGGATCCGCATGACCTCTTCACCATATTTGCCCAGCTCGAACGCCGTGATCTCCTTGTCGCTCTTGCCGGCGTCGAGGAGCTGCTGCACCTCGTAGCGCCGCTCGGGCGCGAAGCCGCACTCGTCGCCGCACTCCTGCAGCCCGTGCGGGCAGCCGCACATGCACTTGAACTTGCTCATGAGCACGCGCTCGTGATCGCTGCGCGGCATGTGCAGCTCGCCGCCCGCGCGCTGCATCGACTGGGCGTGCACGTTGCCGCCGGCGAGCAGCATGAACAGAAGCGCCGTGATGCTCGCCGCCGCCTTGGTCTTGTCCGACTTGGCGGCCGCGCCGGCGAGCGCGTACGCGCGATCGGGCAAGAACGCGATCACCGTGCCGAAGATGAGCATGAGGAAGCCGCACCAGATCCAGTCGACCAGCGGGTTGATCACGACCTTCATGTTCGCGATGCCCTGCTGGCGGTCGAAGCCGTTGAGCACGATGTACAGATCCTCGCCGCAGCGTGCGGTGCAGCGCGACCTCGGTGGTCGGCATCTCGTCCTCGTGATGCCGGTAGGACCACTTGGCCGGGTACATCGTCACGTACGGCTTGCCGTCGCGCTTGACCTCGACGGTGCCGGTCATCATGTCCTTGTCGGGGGCCGACGACTCGGTGATGCCCCGGTAGGTCAGGCTGTAGTGGCCGAGCGAGACCTGCTGCCCCTTCTCGACGGTGAAGTCCTTCTCCTTCTTGTACGCGTCGCCGGCGAAGCCGACGAACATGAGCACGATGGCGATGTGCACCAGGTAGCCGCCGTAGCGCCGCTTGCCGCGCGCGACCAGGCCGATGAGCGAGGTGAAGAAGTCGAGCTTGGTGTGCGCCTGGCGGACGCGCGTGCCGCGGTAGAACTCCTGGGCGATCGTCGTGGTGACGAAGCGCGCACAGCGAGAAGCACATGACCGACGCGGTCAGCGGGAACTTGAGCGCCACGCCGTGCACGGTCCACTCGGACCAGCCGTGCAGCGACGTCAGGCCGCCCAAGACGAGCGCGGTCAGCACCATCGCCGCGGTGGGCAGCGCGAACTGGGTCTTGAGGTTCTCCACCGACGCCTTGCGCCACGCGATCAGCGGGCCGACGCCGGTCAAGAACAGCAGCGTCAGCCCGATCGGCGCCATCGCACTTGTTGAAGAACGGCGGCCCGACGGTGATGCGGTCGTGCGCGATCCACTCCGACAGCGTCGGGAACAGCGTCGCGATCAGGATGAACAGCGCCGCGCCGAGGAGGATCCAGTTGTTGAGCAGGAAGGCGTACTCGCGCGACAGCCACGAGTCGAGCTCGTTGCGCGAGCGCAAGAGCGGCAGGCGGTAGATGACGTAGCCGAAGCGAGAAGACGGCGATCAGCGCGATGAAGACCGAGAACAGCCACGCCAGCGTCGGTGTCCTGCCCGAACGCGTGCACCGACTGCACGATGCCCGAGCGGGTCATGAAGGTGCCGAACATGGTCAGGAGGAACGTCATGATGACGAGGCTGACGTTCCACACCTTCATCATGCCGCGCCGTTCCTGGATCATGATCGAGTGCAGGAACGCGGTCGCCGTCAGCCAGGGCAGGAAGCCGGCGTTCTCGACGGGATCCCAGCCCCAGTAGCCGCCCCAGCCCAGCTCCTCGTAGGCCCACAGCATGCCGAGGATCAGGCCCTGCGACAGGAAGTACCAGCTGACGATCATCCAGCGGCGCGTCGACTGCAGCCACGAGTCGTCGAGGTTGCCGGTGATGAGCGCCGCCAGGCCGAAGGCGAACGGCACCGTCGCCGACACGAACCCGAGGTAGAGCGACGGCGGATGCGTCGCCATGTACGGGTTCTGCAGGAGCGGATTGAGGCCCTTGCCGACGGTCGGGCGTCTCGGTGAGGTAGATGTCGAAGGGCCGCTTCTCGAAGATGATGAGGAAGAGGAAGAAGCCGATGACGACATAGAGGATCGCGGCGACGTAGGGGATGAGCTCCTTGTGCCGCTCGCGGTTGACGAAGATCGCCAGCGCCGCGAAGATCGCCAGCAGCAGCACCCACCAGACGATCGAGCCGTCGAGGCCGCCCCAGAACGACGGTGAACTTGTAGATCCACGGCATCGAGGCGTCGGAGTGCTGCTGCACGTACTTGATCGAGTAGTCGTTCGACAGGAGCGCAAACCACATCACCAGCGACGAGAAGGTGATGAGGCCCGTCGAGGCGTAGGCGGCGTAGAGCGCCGAGCGCACCAGGCGCGGATTCTTGCGGCGGGCGCCGGCGACACTGGCGCCGATGACATAGGCGCAGCCCACCAGCGCCAGCAGCAGGCCGGCGTCACCGAGGGATGCGATCGTGTTGTGCGGCGTCATCTACTTCGGCGCCGCTTGCGCGGTCTCCACGTTCTGGTCGCCGCGGGTGCACAGCGTGGCGGCCGGGCCGTCCGCCTTCACTTGGTACTTGGACGGACACTTGGCGCTGATCTCGCGCGCCTCGAATTTGCCGTCGGCGTAGGTGCCCTTGCACACGATCTCCGCCCGGTCCTTGAAGGTATCGGGCACGGTGCCGGAGTAGCGCACCTCCATCTGCTTGCCGCAGTTCACCGCCTGGAACTTGTACTCGATCTGTTGATGCTCCTTGTCCAGGCGCTTCATGATCGAGCCGGGTACGACGAAGCCGTGCATCTGCAGATGCTTGTGCTCCCAGTGCGCCGGCTGCGCCATGATCTCGTCGACATGCTTGTAGTACTCGAACGCCTGGCCGGCCGACGACGCGAACAGATAGGCGACGCCACCGACGAGCAGTGCGAGCGTGACGACACCGGAGATGATCTTTCTTTTCGGGCGGGACATGCGGCCTCGCTGCTGGGTAGGCCCCAGGTTGGGGCCATTTTACCTCAAGTGTGGGGGGATTAGCCCCCGATCGCCACCATGTGTTTTCGCGGGCCCCCCGTACCGCATGCGCTGAACGTGTGGCCCTCCTTCTTTGCCGTCACAGCGACCAGCACCTTCCGTGCCAGCTCGTCGTCGCTCGCGCCGCAGCGCAGCGGAGTGCGCAGATCGGCATCGTCGTCGAGCGCGAGGCAGGTGTGCAGCTGTCCGGTGGCGGTGAGGCGCACGCGGTTACAGGTGGCGCAGAACGGCTCGGTCACCGCGGAGATGATGCCGACGCGATGGCCCTGATGATCGCCGCCGGCGACGCGCTGGTAACGCGCGGGCCCGACGCCCTTGATGCCGCCCGCGTCCGCCCCCTCGTCCTCGGCCACGAGCGGGCCGAACGCCGCCTCGATGCGCGCGCGGATCGCCGCCGCGGGGACGAACGCGCCGGGGACGAACAGCGCGCCGTCGGACATCGGCATCGACTCGATGAAGCGCGGCACCAAGGCGCGCGACCACGCCCAGGCGCACAGCGCCGGCACGTCGTCGTCGTTGACGCCGCCCATGACGACGGCGTTGATCTTGGTGCCGACGAAGCCGACGGCGCTCGCCCGCTCGACGCCGGCGAGCACGCGCTCGAGATTTCCGCGGCGCGTGATGGCGTGGAACTTCGCGGCGTCGAGCGTGTCGATGCTGACGTTGAGGCGCCCCAGGCCCGCGGTGCGCAGCGGCGCCGCCAGCTCGACGAGGCGCTCACCGTTGGTGGTCATGGCCAGATCGTCGAGCCCGAGCGCGGCCAGGCGGGCCACGAGCTCGACGACGTCCTTGCGCACGGTCGGCTCGCCGCCGGTCAGGCGCACGCGGCGCACGCCGAAGCGCATCATGACGCGCACCAGGCGCTCGACCTCTTCGAACGTGAGCACGTCGGCCTTGGGCACGAGCTCGACGCCCTCCTCCGGCATGCAGTACAGGCAGCGATAGTTGCAGCGGTCGGTCAGCGACACGCGCAGGTAGCTGACGGTGCGCGAAAACGAGTCACGCAGCACCGGCAACGGGCGCCCGGCGGTGCTCATCGGTTCACCTGACAGGTGCGCCGTGAGCCGCAAATCTGACGCTCGCTCATCGCTGCGCCTCGAACACCAGGTGCCCGAGCTCGGGGATGATCAGCTTCTCCAGCGCCAGCTTCACCGCCGCCGTCGAGCCGGGGGTGGCGAAGACGGCCACGCCGCGGTGCAGGCCGGCGACGGCGCGCGACATCATCGCCGCCGCGCCGATCTCGCCGTACGAGAGCATGCGGAACAGCTCGCCGAACCCGTCGAGCCGCTTGTCGAGCAGCGAGGTGACCGCCTCGTACGTCGAGTCGCGCGCGGTGATGCCGGTGCCGCCCGAGGTCACCACCACGTCGGCCGCGCGCGTCTCGGCGATGCTGCGGATGAGCGCCGCCACCTGGGCTGGCTCGTCCTTCAGCAGCCGATAGCCGGCCACGACGTGCCCCGCCGCCTCGACGAGCTCGCGCGCGGCGCGCCCCGAGCTGTCCGTCGCCTCGGTGCGCGAATCGGATACGGTCACCACGAACACGCGCACCTGGGCAGGCGCGTGCTGTTTGTGATCGGCGACAGCCATCCCCTGGCCATGTAACATGCGCGGCACATGCGCGCCATCCTCCTCCTATCATTGGTGGCCGCCGCCGCGTGCGGCAGTCAGGGCGGCAACCAATTCGAGCTCGACATCGGCGTCAACGCACCCCAGGCGGCCTCGGCGCTGGTCGACGGCAAGCAGCCGCTGGCCGCCACCGGCGGCATCTACTCGCAGGGTTTCCCATCGGTGAGCGCGGCGTCGAGCGTGCACGGCACCGTGGCCACGCTCAACGCCGACGGCAGCGTGCGCTCGACGGCGCCCTACGAGCTCGGCGGCTATTGCACGGCCCAGATGCCGCTGCTCCGGCAGACGATGCACTTCGTCGAGGCGCTCGACGCCAGCGGCGCGCCCATGCTCGCACTCGAGAGTGTCGAGTGCGAAAAGACCGACGGCACCGGCACCGTCGTCATGCCCTAGCGCAGCCCTAGCGCGCGTTGACACGGCGCGCCACCCGGTCTATGAAGCGCGCTGGAGGCCCCGGCAGATGAACCTCAAGAAGATGGTGATCGAGCGCGGTATGAAGCTGATGAGTGATCCGCGCGTCATGAAGCTGATGTCGAATCCGAAGGTGATGAACGTAGTGATGAAGGGCTTCCAGCTGCGCGGCAAGGCGCAGGCGTCGATCGACCAGCGCGTACAGTCGCTGGCCAAGACGCTCAAGTTGGCGACGCGGGAAGAGGTGCGCGACCTGAAGGACACCATCCGCACGCTCGAGCGCGCGCTCAAGGAAGTGCAGGCCGAAGTGCAGAAGGGCAACGGCGCCAAGGCGGCCAAGCCGGCGTCGTGATCGATCCGACCACCCTCGTCACCGACGACAAGCTGACGATCGCGACAGCGCGGCTGCGGCTGCGCCCGATGCGGCGCGACGACGCCGAGGGGCTGTTCCTGGTGTTCTGCGACGCGCAGGCGATGCGCTTCTGGTCGTCGCCGCCGCACGGCTCGCCGCTTTTGACCGCCGAGGTGATCGAGCGGGCGCAGATCGCGTTCATGGCCGGCGACGGCATCGAGTGGGCGATCACCCGCGCCGGCGACGACACCGCCGTGGGCAAGATCGGCCACTGGCGCTGGCAGCGCACGCACTCGCGCTCCGAGGTCGGCTTCATCCTGCGACGCGACCTGTGGGGGCAGGGGCTCGGCGCCGAGGCGCTCGGCGCCGTCGTCGACTGGGGTTTCCGCCGGCTGGAGCTGCACAGCATCGAGGCGCAGCTCGACGCCGCGAACACCGGCTCGCGGCGCACGCTCGAGCGCGTCGGCTTCCAGCGCGAGGGTCTGCTGCGCCAGTCGTACTTCGACGGGCGCGAGTTCCGCGACACGCTCGTCTACGGCTTGCTGCCCGCCGATCGACGCGATTCGTCGGGCACGCCGATCGGGTAGCGCGTCACCGCGCGCACGACGTGGTCGTGGGCGATCGGCGTCAGGCGAAAGCGGTGCGGCCGCTCGGGCGGGCCCGGCTGCCGCGCGACCGCGTAGAGCGCACCGTCGACCTCGACGGTGGTGAGCGGGTGCCAGTCGTAGTCACGGGCGCTGTCGATGACGATGCCGCCGTCGCCGCGGGTCACCTCATCGTCGGGCAGCGGGGGTGGCCGGCGCCAGCTGCGCAAGGCGGTGCCGACCAGCACCACGGGTGCCGTCGAAAAAGGCTGGTTCATCGCCGCCGACAAGACACGCAGCAGCCCCTCGACGAACAGCCACAGCGCCAGCCAGCCGACGGGCGTGGCGACGAGAGAGTACCAGAAGCTCGCCGCACCGTGCACGAACGCCTCGGCGTGCTCGCCGCTGAAGTTGGGCGGCGGCGCGTGCCAGTTGATGTAGCCCCACGCGCCCACCGCCGCGCCCGCTGCTGTCTGCAGCCAGCCCGCGATCAGCCAGACGAAGCGCACCGGTCGAGTGTATCAGCTCCAGGCGTCGAACTTGGCGAAGCGCATCGTGAAGGTGGCGCGCCCCTGCGACGCCGAGCGCACCGCCGTCGAGTAGCCGAAGAGCGCCTTGAGCGGCAGCTTGGCGTTGACCGTGCGCAGCTGGCCGCGGAAGCCGACGTCCTCGATCTGCGCCCGCCGCGCCGACAGGTCGCCGACGACGGCGCCGAGGAACTCCTCGGGCACCACCACCTCGACGTCCATGATCGGCTCGAGCATCGCCGGTCCCGCCGCCTGGATGGCGCGCCGGAGCGCCGTCTGCGCGGCGATGCGCCAGCCGACGTCGGACTTGACGTTCTCGCGCGGCTCGACGCCGATCACCGTCGCCTCCAGGTCCTCGACGGGATAGCCCTCGGGCCCGGTGACCACGCCCTCGGTGACCCCCGCCATCGCCGCCGCGATGGCCAGCGGCATCTTGACCGCCAACGGCTTGGGCAGATCGGGCGGTAGCGGCGGCAGCTCCTGCTTGACCTTGACGCCGGAGCCGCGCGGCAGCGCCCGCACCCGCACCGTGGCCGCGCCGAAGATGAGATCGGACTCGTCCTCGGGATTGGTGCGCTCGATGCGCCCTTCGCCGACGCCCTCGCCGAGGACGGTCTCGCGGTACACGACCTGCGGCCGGCCCATGCGCGTCGGCACGCCGTACTCGCGCCGATGCGGTCGCGCATGATGTCGAGGTGCAGCTCGCCCATGCCGCGGATGATGGTCTGGCCGGTCTCGTCGTCCTCGCGCACGCGGAAGGTCGGATCCTCGTCGACCAGCTTGGCCAGCGCCGAAGTCGAGCTTCTCCTTGTCGGCCTGGTCTTGCGGCTCGATGGCGCGCGGAGATGACCGGCTCGTAGGTGTCGATGCGCTCGAGCACGATGCTGGCGCCTTCGGCGAGCGACAGCGTGTCGCCGGTCGCCGCGTCCTTGAGGCCCATGGCGACGACGATGCTGCCGGCGCCGGCGCGCTCGATGCGCTCGCGCCGGTTGGCGTGCACCGGGAACAGGCGCGCGACCTTCTCGACCTTGCGTCAGTGCGCGCGTTGTAGCACGTCGTCGCCGGCCGAGAGCGTGCCCGAGTAGATGCGCAGGAAGACGGTCTTGCGCCCTTCGTCCATCGCCACCTTGAAGGCCAGCGCGGCGAGCGGCGGCTTGTCGTCGGGCGGCCGCTCGATCGATCTCCTCCGAGCCCGGGCGCACGCCCTTGACCGGCGGCACCTCGAGCGGCGACGGCAGGTAGTCGACGACGGCGTCGAGCAGCGGCTGCACGCCCTTGTTGCGCAGGGCGGTGCCGATCAGCACGGGCACGATCTTCTGCCGCCACGCAGGCGCGCCGCGCGCAGCGCCGCCCGCAGCGTCGTCGGCGTCGATGGCCTCGCCGGCCAGGTACTGCTCGGCGATGGTGTCGTCGACGTCGGCGACGGTCTCGATCAGCTTCTCGCGCGCCGCCGCGGCCTCGTCGGCAGCGCCGCGGCGATCGTCCTCCGGGTCGGGCGCCTCCTCCTCCTGTCCCGAGAAGTTGAGCGCGCTTCATCGCGATCAGATCGACGACGCCGCGAAACGTATCCTCGGCGCCGATCGGCAGCTGGAGCGGCGCCGGGCGCGCGCCCAGCCGCGTCTTGCATCTGCTCGACGACGCGCCAAGTCGGCGCCGATGCGATCCATCTTGTTGATGAACGACGACGCGCGGCACGTGGAACTTGTCGGCCTGGTGCCACACCGTCTCCGACTGCGGCTCGACGCCGTCGACGCCGCAGAACACCACCACCGCGCCGTCGAGCACGCGCAGCGAGCGCTCGACCTCGATGGTGAAGTCGACGTGGCCCGGCGTGTCGATGAGGTGCAGCTCGTGGCCCTTCCAGCTGAAGGTGGTGGCCGCGGCGGTGATGGTGATGCCGCGCTCGCGCTCCTGCGGCATCCAGTCCATCTGCGTCTCGCCGTCGTGGACCTCGCCGATCTTGTGGATGCGCCCGCTGTAGAAGAGGAAGCGCTCGGTGACCGTGGTCTTGCCGGCGTCGATGTGCGCGACGACGCCGAGGTTGCGAACTTTGTCGAGCTTCGATGCCTTTGCCATGAGCCGGGGAGTTTTAGTATGATATGCGTCCGATGACTAGACTCGCATACGTGGTCGCGGTCACCCTGGGGCTGACAGCGACGGTTTGGGCACAGGACTTCGAGGCCGCGGGCAGGCACTTCTCCGCCGCGCAAGAGGCGTTCGGCGCCAAGCACTTCAAGACGGCAGCCAGCGAATTCGAGGCGGCGTACTCGATCACCAAGGATCCGGTGCTCCTGTACAACGTCGGCGAGTCCTGGGAGAAGGCCGGCGACGGGCACCAGGCCGTCGCCAACTACAAGGCCTACTTGAAGGCGCAGCCGACGGCGCAGGACCGGGCCGAGGTGCAAAAGCGCATCCGCGCGATCGAGCAGAAGGGCTACAAGCTGGTCGATCAGTCGGCGCCAGGCGACACGCCCCCGACTGCGGCGACGAACACGGCGCCGGCGACGCCGCCGCCGCCCACCACCGCGCCCGCGACGCCCCCGCCGACCACGCCGGCGGCGCCGCCGCCGCTCAAGGAGCCCGGCGCGATGACCACCACGCCGTCGACGCCGACGCCCGCGCCGTCGCCGCCCGCGACGCCCCCACCGCCGGCGCCGCAGTCGACGGCGCCGACGACGAGCGAGACCACGCCCATGACCGCGCCGCCCGCGACCACGCCGGCGCCCGAGAGCGCCACCAGCACGCCGCCCGCACCCGCGCCGGCCACAGTGCCCCAGTCGACGATGCCGCCGCCCGGCCTCCTCGACGAGGGCCCGACGACCAAGCTGCGCGTGGCCGCGTGGATCGGCGTCGCCGCGACGCTGGCGGTGCTCACCGCGGGCGCCATCTTCGGCCTCTCCGCCGAGTCGCGCGCCGACGAGATCAACCGCCGGCTGTCGTTCGTCGACACCAACAACCAGCCGCACAAGTTCGACCAGAGCGCCCAGAGCGATCTGCAGGGGCTCACGGACGACGGCAACCTCTACAACGGCCTGGCCATCGGCTTCTACTCCGTGGCCGCCGTCTCCGCCGTGGCCACGGTGACCATGTTCGTCGTCGACGCCAAGCGCGGCAAGCCTGCCAAGCACGCCTGGCGGGTGGCACCGGTCGTCGGCAAGAACGTCGGCGGCTTCGCGCTCGGAGGTTCGTTCTAATGGCCTGGTCACGCTTCGGCCTCTCCCCCGCCCCGCGCTTCGCGCTCTTCGGGCCCCGGTCACGCCGCCTGGTCGCCCTCGCCGCGCTCACCCTCGCCGCTGCCAGCTTCTCCGGCTGCTTCAAGGTCGATCGCCCGGTCTGCTCGTACGCGTGCAGCGATACGACGCCGGCGTGCCCCGAGGACTACGAGTGCCGCACCGACGGCTACTGCCACCTCTCCGGCTCCACCGCCGCCTGCGCCTTCTCCGACGCCGCGGTCCCGCTCGACATGTCGATGCCGCGCGATCTCGTCTCCACGACCGACTGAGGCCCCCTCCGATTCGACGGGCGCTGCCCCCAATACGTGGTACAATTTTCGGACGCCCTTGCCATGAGCAACCAGCGTTTCCCTCGTATGTTCGGCAAGTACGCGCTGCTGCGTCCGTTTGCGCGCGGCGGCATGGGGGAGATCTACCTGGCGGCGCATGGTGACCTGGGCGGCGCGGAGAAGCTCTGCCTCGTCAAGAAGGTGCCCGAGGATCGCGACGCGCCCGGGCTGACGGCGCGTCTGCTCGACGAGGCCAAGGTGGCGGTCCGCCTCAACCACACCAACGTGGTCCAGGTGTTCGACGCCGGCCGCGTCGACGACGAGCTCTACGTCGCCATGGAGCTGATCGAGGGGCGCGATCTGCGCGCCGTGTGGAACCGCACCGCCGAGCGGCGCTCGCGCATCCCCCTCGACGTCGCGCTGTACGTGGTGCGCGAGATCGCGCGCGGCCTCGACTACGCGCACAACTACGGCGGCCTCGGCCTGGTGCACCGCGACATCGCGCCGCCGAACATCCTCATCAGCTTCCACGGCGAGGTCAAGGTCACCGACTTCGGCCTGGCCCGCTCGATCCTGAAGAACGAGCGCACCGCGCCCGGCATCGTCTACGGGCGCATCGCCTATCTGGCGCCCGAGCAGGCGCGCGGCGAGCAGGCCGACGCGCGCACCGACATCTTCGCCACCGGCGTGATCCTGTGGGAGCTGTTGACCGGCCGCCCGCTGCACGACACCGGCGACGACGCCGTCAAGAACCTCGACCAGGCGCGCCATCCGCGCGTCGAGTCGCCGTCGCACCTGACGCGCGGGCTGCCGTCGTCGATCGACGCCGTGTCGCTCAAGGCGCTGGCGACCGAGCGCGAGCAGCGCTACCAGACGGCCGAAGAGTTCCGCAAGGCGATCGCCGACGAGCTGGCGCGCATCGCGCCGGGCACCGACTCCTCGCGGGTAGCCGCCTTCTTGAAGGACCTGTTCGGCGACGAGGCCAAGCGGGAAGCGGCCGAGCGCGAGCGCCTGCTGCGCGAGGAGCTGCCCAAGCTGCGCGCGTCGCGCTCGGGCACCGAGCGGGTGTTGCAGCGGCTGCCGGAGCGCTCCGAGAATCGCCAGAGCGAACGGCCGGCGAGCGACGACCCACCGACGCGGCCGGCGATCCCGGCCCTGATGCGCGACCCGGCGGCGACGCTCGACATCAACGACTCGCTCGACGAGGATCCGGCGACGCGGCGGGTGCACCGCGCGCCCGCGCTGATCCAGCCCGCCAAGGCCGTGCCGCCGCCGCTGCCCGGCGTGCGCCCGGCCAACGGTGGCGCGCGACCGCTGCCCGGCATGCGTCCGACCCCGCCGCCGCAGGCGGGGAATCGTCCGCCGTCGCCGCCGCCGATCCGCTCGATGCTGCGCAACGTCGACGCCGAGGTCGACGACGACGAGCTCACCGTGACCCATCCGCCGCGCGGCGTGGTGTTCACCCCCGCTGGCCCGGCGCGCAGCGCGGCGCCCGCGCGGGCGCCGGCGCCGGCACCGGTGCGCCGGGAGTCCGCCGAAGTGCCGGCGCCGGAGCAGCTCGTCGGCACCATCGTCGACGGGCGCTATCGCATCGAGCGCGTGCTCGGCACCGGCGGCATGGGCGCCGTGTACGAGGCCGAGCACGTCGAGATCGGCAAGAAGGTCGCGCTCAAGGTCCTGCATCCGCAGTTCTCGCGGCAGGCCGATCTGGTGGCGCGCTTTCGCCGCGAGGCGCGCGCAGCGTCCAAGGTGGGCCATCCCAACATCGTCGACGTCACCGACTCGGGATCGACGCCCCAGGGCGACGTCTACTTCGTCATGGAGCGCCTCGACGGGCTCGACCTCGGCGAGGTGCTGCGTCACGAGCGGCGCATCGCGCCCGATCGGGTCGTCGCCATCGGCACGCAGGTGTGCCGCGCGCTGTCGGCGGCGCACGCGGCCGGCATCATCCACCGCGATCTGAAGCCGGAGAACATCTTCCTCGTGTCGCGCGAGGGCGTGCCCGACTTCGTCAAGGTGCTCGACTTCGGCATCGCCAAGCAGGACATGGGCAACCAGAACTCGCCGCGCCGGTTGACCACGCCGGGCATCGCCATGGGCACGCCCGAGTACATGGCGCCCGAGCAGGCGGCGGGCAAGGCGATCGACGGGCGCGTCGATATCTACTCGGTGGGCGCGATCTTGTACGAGATGTTGACGGCCGATCCGCCGCATCACGGCGCCAACGTGATGGAGATCCTGGCCAAGAAGGCGACCGAGTCGCCGACGCCGCCGCGCGAGCTCAACCCGGACGTGCCGGAGCAGCTCGAAGAGGTGGTGATGCGCTGCCTGGAGCGCGATCCCGATCGGCGGCCGCAGACGATGGGCGCGCTCGAGTACGAGCTGACCAAGTCGATGAAGGGGCGCGGCTCTGCCGTCGCCGCGGTGCTCGGGCTCAAGCCGTCGGACGACGTGATGTCGTCGACGTGGGGCGAGGAGTCGTCCAAGCCGCGGCTGTTCGAGACCGGGCAGATTCAGGGGCGGCGCGCGTCGCTGCCGTCGATTCCGGTCCAGCGCACCGGCACCACCGGCGCGCTGCCGCTGTCGGCGGACGAGGACAAGATCCGGGTCAACACCTCGCGCGTGCCCTCGCGCGACGCCTTCGCCGAGACGCTGACGGTGGAGGAGCGGCGCAACGCCGACCTGCGGGCGGCGCGGCAGCAGAGCCGGTGGCAGAAGCGGCTCGGGTTCATCGGGGGCGTGGCCTTTTTGGGGGTCGCGGGGCTGGCGGCGTACTACAAGCTGCAGGAGAAGCAGCCGACGACACCCACGACGATGACGATGCCGGCCCCCGCGCCGACGCCGACGCCGGCGCCGCCGGTGGCGAAGCCGGGCCACAAGGTCAAGGCGAAGGACGACGACAAGATGTCGCCGGCGGAGATCGACCGCATGCTCGAGTGGGCGCGGCGCACCGCCGAGGGCGGACGGATCTTGTCGCCGCCGGGCGACAACCTGAAGGAGCTGCTCGACCGCATCGACCGGGCCGACCCCGGCAACGTGCAGGCCGAGGCGCTCAAGCGCAAGACGACCACGATGCTGGGGCGCAAGGGAACGCTGGCGCTCAAGAAGGGGCGGCTCGACGAGGCGGCCGAGACCTTCGACGCGCTGGTGGGGCTCCGGCCCGACGACGACTGGTCCAAGGGGCGGCTGGCGCGCGCGCTGACGCTGCGCGCGCAGCGCTCGCTCGGCAAGAACAAGCTGCAGGCGGCGCAGGCCGACGCGACGGCGGCGCTGGAGTACGCGCCCGAGGACACCGCCATCCAGCTCACGCTCGGCGACGTGCACCTGTCGATGGGCAAGCGCGAGCTGGCGGCGGCGGAGTATCAGCGCGTGCTCGACATCAAGCCGCAGGACGTGCACGCCAAGCTCGGCCTCGCCCGCGCGACCGCCAAGCCCAAGACGGTCAAGCGCCGTCGCGGCCGCTAGATCTGATCTAGACTGCGCGCGATGCTTTCGGACAAGACGGTCGCCGACCTCGGCTGGCAGCGACTCCTCGACGAGCTGACCCGGCGCGCGCAGACGGTGCGCGGGCAGGCGCTGGCGCGAGCGCTGCCGCTGTACGACCAGCTCGACGCGGCCCGCGCCCGCCACGACGAGGTCACCGAGGCGCGCGCGCTGCGCGACATCGGCGAGCCGCTGCCGCTGTTCGGGCCCGACTGGGGCGTGCGCCACGTCGACGAGGCGCTGCAGCGCTCGGGCAAGTCGGGCGCGCTCGATCCGCAGGCGCTGCGCGACGTGGCGCTGACGCTGGCGGCGGGCGCGCGCGTGCGGCGCCACCTGGTCGAATACCGGCAGGCGCCGCGCCTGCTCGGCCGGGCGGCGCTCATCAGCGACCTCGACGACGTGTCGGGCGCCATCCTCGACAGCTTCGAAGAGGGCCAGGGCACGGTGCGGCTGCGCGATCGCGCGTCGCCGGCGCTGGGGGGCCTGCGGCGCAACGCCCAACGCATCCGCGAGGAGCTGGAGCGCAAGCTGGAGCGGCTGCTCGAGGCCACGCACCTGGCGCCGCACCTGCAGGATCGCTTCTTCACGCAGCGGGAGGAGCGCTACGTGGTGCCGATCCGCGTCGACGCGCGCTCGCAGGTGCGCGGCATCGTGCACGGCACCTCGCAGTCGGGGCAGACGGTATTCGTGGAGCCCGAGGACCTGGTCGATCTCAACAACCGCTTGAAGCTGGCGGAGCTCGAGGTCTCGGAGGAGGAGCGGCGGATCCTGGCCGAGCTGTCGCGGCTGGTCGAAGATCAGCTGCCGCGCATCGTCACCAACTTGGAGGTGCTGGCCGAGCTCGACCTCATCGACGCCAAGGCGCGCCTGGCCATCGAGCTGCGTGCGACCCCGCCGGAGCTGATGCCGCTCGAGGGCCCGGCCACGCTCGACCTGCGGCGCGCCCGCCATCCGCTGATGGTGCTGGCCGAGGCGGCACTGGGCCCCCGCCCGGAGGCCGGGGGGGCCGTAGGCCCTATACGTCGTGAGCCGCGAACGATCGTGCCCAACGACATCCTCGTCGACGTCGGGGAGACGCTGGTGGTCTCGGGGCCGAACGCGGGCGGCAAGACGGTGGCGCTCAAGCTGGCGGGCCTCCTCGTGCTGATGGCGCGCGCGGGCCTGCACATCCCGGCGCAGGAGGGCTCCCGGGTGCCCTGGTTCGGGGCGGTGCTGTCGGACATCGGCGACGACCAGAGCATCGAGCGCGACCTGTCGACCTTCTCGGCGCACGTGCTGGCGCTGCAGTCGTTCCTGCGCGTGGCGGCGCGCGGCGTGCTCGTGCTGCTCGACGAAGTCGCGGTCGGGACCGATCCGACCGAGGGGGCGGCGCTGGCGCAGGCGGTGCTGGAGGCGCTCGCCGACGGCGGCGCGACCACGATCGTGACCACGCACTACGATCGCCTGAAGGCGCTGCCGACGACGGACGAGCGCTTCTTGAACGCTTCGGTCGGCTTCGATCTCGAGCGCCTCTTGCCCACCTACGAGCTGCACCTCGGCGTGCCCGGAGCCTCGGGCGCGATCCGCGTGGCCCGGCGGCTCGGCTTCGCCGATTCCATCTGCACGCGCGCCAGCGAGCTGGCCGGGGCCGGGCAGGCGTCGCTCGAGCAGCTGCTGCTCGATCTCGAGGTCGAGCGCAAGCGCATCGCCGCCGAGCGCGCGGCGACGGAGGCGGAGCGGGTCGAGGCCGAGCGCAAGCACGCCGAGGCGGAGGCGCGCGCGGCGCAGGCCAAGGAGCGCCTGGAGGCGGCGCGGCGCGGGGCGCACGACGAAGCGGTGGAGACGCTGCGGCGCGCCCGGGCCGAGCTCGATCGCACGGCGACGGTGCTGCGGCGCCATGTCGGCGACGGCAAGGTGACGCCGGCGAGCGTGCAGGAGTCGAAGCGGCAGATCGAGGCGGCGGCCAAGGAGGTGCACGCGCACGCGCCGGTGCCCGAGGCGCCGCCCGGGCGGCCGGCGACGGCGGCGGAGCTGCGGCCCGGCGTCGAGGTGTGGGTGCCCAAGCTGGGCGCGCGGGCGACGGTGTCGGCGGCGCCCAAGGGCAAGCAGGTGGCGGTGCAGGCGGGGCCGCTCAAGGTCAACGTCGCCGTCGAGGAGTTGACGATCGTCGAGGCCGAGGCGCGGCAGAAGTCGGCGCGGGCGCGGCGCGGGCACAACGCGTTCGAGGTGCCGCCGCCGCCCAAGACCCTGGTGCGCAGCGGCTACAACACGCTCGACGTGCGCGGCGAGCGGGTCGACGCGGCCATCGGCCTGGCGGAGAAGTTCCTCGACGACGCGCTGCGCAGCGGCTCCGAAGCGGTCTTCGTGATCCACGGCCACGGCACCGGCGCCCTGCGCGAGTCGCTGCGCAAGCAGCTCACCAGCTTCCCCGGCGTGTCCGCGGTCCGCCCCGCCACCCCCGCCGAGGGCGGCGACGGGGTCACGGTGATCGTGCTCGCCTGACTACTTCTGCGTGAAGCGCGGAAGCATGGCCATCGCCAGCTGCATCGCCAGCGAGGTGTCGCCGCGCAGCGAGATCTTGCCGCTGAAGTAGGCCTCCGGCGGCGCCATCTTGCGCGCCAGGATCGCCGCGTAGGTCGCCGCGTCGACGGTGATGGTGGCGTCCGAGTCGGCCCGGCCCGGCTGCGTCCCGAACTTCACCAGCATCCCCCAGGTGCGCCCGTTGTAGCCGGTGACCTCGAACCGCACCGTGCCCTTGACGGCCGACAGGATCTGCCGCGACGCCGGGTCGACGAACAGCACGTCCAGGGCCGAGGCCTGCGGCGGCGCCAGATCCACGTTCGCGCCATCCTCGCCGACGGCGAGGGCGCGCCAATCCTGCACCGACTGCCAGAGCTGCACCATCGGCGCCGGCCCCGCGTCGCCCTCCGCGCGCACGCTCAAGCTGCCGCCGCGCACGTCGAGCACCCAGCGCCCGCCGCCCTCGCCGTCGAGATCGACGGCGACGGTGATGTCCGACGCGGCGCGCTTGCCCGCCCCGAACTCGCTCGTGAACTCGCGCGGCAGCCAATCGGTGAAGAAGCGCGCGGGCGTAATGTCCCGCGGCGGACGGTTGGCGCTGATGTTCGTCATGGTTGCACCGCTCGCATGGGCTGCTCCTGTTACGGGGAGTCCTTGGCGTTGCTGGTGTCGAGGGTCCACTCGACGCGGATGTGCTGGCGCACGCCGAGCTGCAGCGCCTGCTGGCCGCTGATCGCCCCTTCGACCTGGGTCATCTGATCGACGTTGGAGCCGACCATGCGCCCCGCCGCGACGTCGAACCGATACTCGGCCGAGCTCGTGCCCGACAGCTTCTGCATCGCCGCGCCTTGCGGCCGCTTGCCCTCGAAGCGCCCTTCGCAGCCGACGACGGCGACCCCGCCGTTCTTGCGGGCGTAGGTGTAGTCGTAGTGCACCTCGCCCTCGAAGCCCGCCGTCGAGGGGATGGGCATCGTCGTCTTCCAGGTGCCGCCGACGTCGATGGGCTTTTCCGGGAAGAGCGGTCCCCGTTGGGCGCCGTAGATCGCGTTGAGCACCGCGCGCGCCAGCGACTCGTCGAGCGGCTTGCGCAGCCCCGACACGGCGATGGCCACCACGTCGCCGCGGTCCTGCCGCTTGAACTGGATCTTCAGCTCGTCGAAGGCGCGGGCCATGTCGTCGACCGTGTCCTGATTGGTGCCGGCCGACCCCTGACCGACGGTGTCGACGAGCCGCGACGAGATGATCATCGAGTGGTCGGGCGCGACGCTGTCGACCGTCTCCTCTTCGCCGAAGGTGAAGGTCAGGGTCACCGGCTTGGTGGCGCCGCGCTTGTCGCCCTGCGCCGCCGCCTGCTCCTGCTCGACGGTGAGCGAGACCTTGCTGCGCGACAAGGTGCCCGCCTTGGCCGAGAAGCGCAACAGGTCGCCCTTGGGCGGCGGGGGCGGAGCCGCCGGCGGGGGCGGCGGCGGCGATTTGTGCGCACAGGCCACCAGAACCAGAGCCGCGGCGACGACGAGCCCCCTACGCATGGTTGGACCTTAAACTTTGCACTTTGTACTTTCAACTTCTGCTTTAGACTTCGCCGCCATGGGTTTTGCATGTGGAATCGTCGGCCTGCCCAACGTCGGCAAGTCGACGCTGTTCAACGCGCTCTCCGCCACGCAGCAGGCGGAGGCCGCCAACTATCCGTTCTGCACCATCGAGCCGAACGTCGGCGTCGTGCGGCGTCGCCGACCCGCGCATGGACGCGCTCGTCGCCGTCGTCAAGCCGAAGAAGGTCGTGCCGACGACGATGGAGTTCGTCGACATCGCCGGCCTGGTGCGCGGCGCCTCCAAGGGCGAAGGGCTGGGCAACCAGTTCCTCGCCAACATCCGCGAGGTCGACGCCATCGCCCACGTGGTGCGCTGCTTCGAGGACGACAACGTCGTCCACGTCGAGGGGCGCATCGATCCCGCCAGCGACGTCGCCACCATCGACACCGAGCTGGGCCTCAAGGATCTGGAGACCGTCGACAAGCGCATCGCGCGCGCGCAGAAGGCGATGAAGGGCCCCGAGGCCAAGACCGAGAAGCCGATGTTCGACCTGTGCACCAAGCTCATCAAGGGGCTCGACGACGGCATGCCGGTGCGCGCGCATTGCCGATCGGCGAGGAGGAGCGGCCGCTGCTGCGCGAGCTGCAGCTCCTGACCTCGAAGAAGGTCTTCTACGTGGCCAACGTCGCCGAGAAGCAGCTGGCGGCGGCCATGGCGGGCCAGGACGCGCACGTCGAGGCGCTGCGCAAGGTGCGCCGCCAAGGAGGGCGCGCCGGTGGTCGTCATCTGCGCCGCCGCCGAGGCCGAGATCGTCGACGCTCGACCCAAGGAGGAGCGCCGGAGTTCCTGGCGTCGCTCGGGCTCGACGAGCCGGGCCTGCACGCGCGTGGTGCGCACCGGCTACGATCTGCTCGGCCTCATCACCTTCTTCACGGCCGGCGAGACCGAGGTGCCGCGCCTGGACCATCGTCAAGGGCACCAAGGCGCCGCAGGCGGCGGGCGTCATCCACACCGACTTCGAGCGCGGCTTCATCAAGGCCGAGATCATCTGGTGGGAGGATCTGGTGAAGCTCGGCTCGGAGGCGGCCTGCCGCGGCGGCGGCCAAGCTGCACGTCGAGGGCAAGGACTACGTCATGCGCGACGGCGACGCTGCGCACTTCCGCTTCAACGTCTGACGTGATCGACGCCGGCCTCGCCTTCTTCGCGAGCATCGGCGCGGGCGCCGCGTTCGCCGTGGTGGCGCGCTTCGCGTTCACGCGCGAACGGCGGATCAAGCGCGCGCTCCGGCGCGTCCGGCCGACGCTGATCCGCGAGGCGCGCGACGGCAAGGCGGTCAAGCTGGTCGGCGAGCTGGTCTACGCGGGTCGCCCGATCCCGTCTCCGCTGTCGCAGCGCGCCTGCGCGTACTACTCGATCGTCGTCGAGGAGTTCCAGCGACGGGGCCGCGGCGGCCGCTGGCACGAGATCGTGCGCGAGGAGAACGGGATCGACTTCTACCTGCGGGACGCCAGCGGCGTGGCGCTCGTTCGCGTTGCCAGCGACGGCAAGGACCTGCCGGCGCTGGTCTACGATCGCAAGGCGCGCACCTCGCCGCTCATCCGCAGCGACGCCGACCTCGAGCGCTTCCTGGGCGCGCGCGGCCGCGCCGTCGAGGGCAGGTTCTTCCGCAAGAACCTGCGCGCCTACGAGGGCGTGCTCGAGGCGGGCGAGCGCGTCGCCGTGGGCGGCCTGGCGCGCTGGATGCCGGATCCCGACGCCGCCGGCGGCAATTACCGCGAGACCCCCAAGCGCCTGGTCCTCCAGGCCTCCGAGTCCCTCCCGCTCTTCCTCAGCGACGATCCCGCGACGCTCTGAGCCACCATCGGTGTCCACGCGACCGCGCCCCGTCCAACCGAAGCGCGGCGGCCGCCGCGCGCCCTCTCCCGGCGCCTTCTACCCCGCCGGCAAGAGCCACAGAGGGATGCCGTCGAGCACCAACCGGGTCGGCGCGTCGCGGTACAGCGACACGCCGCCTGGATCGAGCTCGCGGCGCACCATGCCGATGATGGCGAGGCGATCGCCGGGCACGAAGAGCGCCTCTCGCTGCACCACGCCGCCCTCGCGCGCCGCCGACACCGCGCCGCCGCTGGCGACGACCAGCGCCGCGCGCCCGCCGTGCACCAGCACCCGCCCGCCGTCTTCGTCGCGCAGCCAGAAGTCACAGGCGCCCGAGCGGGCGATGCGATCGAGCACCCAGCCGCCGTCGGCAGCCACGGCGCGGATGGTCCAGCCGACACATGGCCGCTGGGTCAGCGGCGCCGGGATGGTCTCCCTCTCCTCGACGACGCCGACCACCTTGACTTGTTTGCCCTCGGCGAGCTCGGCAACGCGCGTCGCCGGCAGGCGCGCGGCGATGCTCGCCCAGCGCGAGGTGCGCGCGGCGCCGAACCGCCAGGCGGCGCCGGCGACGGCGACGATGACGAAGGCGCCCATCCAGTCGAACACGCGGATATGCTAGCAGCCCAATGAGCGCGCGCGCGCAGGATCGAGGAGATCGGGTCGGGACGGCCGTTCCGGCGAGCCGGCTCGCGGCGCCGCCCGCGCGAGCGGTAGAGGCATGAGCGGCTATCGCGGGCGATTCGCCCCCTCCCCGACGGGCGACCTGCACCTCGGCGGCGCCCGCACGGCGCTCGTGGCCTGGCTCGCCGCACGCGCGGCCGGCGGCTCCTACCTCGTGCGCGTCGAGGATCTCGACGGACCGCGGGTCGTGCCCGGCGCCGAGACGCGCATCCTGGAGGATCTCGTGTGGCTCGGCCTCGAGTGGGACGAAGGCCCCGAGGTCGGCGGCCCGCACGCGCCCTACCGCCAGTCGCTGCGGCTGGCCCGCTACGACGCCGCCGTCGAACGGCTGCTCGCCGACGGGCACGCCTTCCGCTGCTGGTGCTCGCGCGCCGAGGTCGCCCGCGCCGCCGCCGCGCCGCACGGCCCCGCCGACGACGGCCCGCGCTACCCCGGCACCTGCCGCGCGCGCACCACGCGCCCGCCCCGGGACCGCCGCCCGTCGGTGCGCCTGCGCGTGGATCCCGAAGAGATCGGGTTCGTCGACGGCGTCCACGGCCCGTGCAGCGAAGACGTCGCGGCCCGGATCGGCGACTTCGTCATCCGGCGCGCCGATGGTATCCCCGCCTATCAGCTCGCCGTCGTCGTCGACGACGCGGCCATGGGCATCAGCGACGTCGTGCGCGGCGACGATCTCATCGGCTCGACCGCGCGCCAGCTCCTGCTCTACCGGGCGCTCGGTGCCACGCCGCCGCGCTTCGCGCACGTGCCGCTGATCCTCGGTCCTGACGGCGCGCGACTGTCGAAGCGCCATGGCGCGGTCGGCGTCCGCGCGCTGCGCGAGCGCGGCCGCTCGGCGGCCGAGGTGGTGGGCCTGCTCGCCTCGACGCTCGGCCTCTGCGCCGCCGGCGCCGCGCTGACGCCGCGTGATCTGGTCGACGGCTTCCAACTCGACCGCCTCCCCCGCGCGCCAGCCACGCTCGATCCCGCCGCGCTCTAGTCTAGCAGCGTGTTGAAAAACTCGCTCCGCGTCGCCGCGCTTGGTCTTTTCGCGAATCGCTTCGTTGCTCCTCGGTCAGTTCCCGACAGGGAGCTTCCCTCGTCGCGCCTCGCGCTTCGCGAAAATCCACTGCGCGCGGCTCGGTCCGGAGTTCTTCAACACCCTGCTAGCGGCGATTCCGCCTGGCCAGCAGCACAGAGGCCCCGCGCGATCTGCCCCGCTGGGCGAGCTCCGCAGCACCGGCTAGGGGTCTAATCGAGCACAGCGGTCCGCTTGCGAGGACTGTTTGAGCCCAGCGGGGCAGATCGCGCGGGGCCGGACGTGGCGCCCTGGCGCGCGCGCCAACGATGCGCTGCTGCTCGTCAGACCAGCGACGAGGCCAGCCACTCCGACAGCTTCTCGACGGAGCCGACCAGCGAATTGGTGTCGCGCAGTCGCTTGGACAGGACGCGGATGATGGTCACCAGGACGAGGTGCAGCACCACCGGATCGTCCTCCAGCAGGTTCGCCAGCGCGTAGTGCGGCACGCGGAACACTTCGGTCACGTCGGTGGCGCGCACCGTCGCCGAGCGCACCGCCGGCTCCACCAGCGACATCTCGCCGAAGAACTCGCCCGGCTTGAGCGTGGCCAGCGGATGCGTCTCCGCGGCGCCGATGTGCACCGTCGCCGCGCCCGACAGTATGAGATAGAGCGCGTCTCCGAGCGATCCTTCGACGACGATCTCTTCGCCGGCGTGGAACAGCTCGAGCTCGCCCGCTTGCGCGAAGCGCAGGACCTGCTCGAGCGACAGCCGCGCGAGCAACGGATGCTGCTGGAGGAGCTCGGCGTTGGTCACGGCCATGCCCACGATCATATACTGCGCGCCGAATGCGTAAAGCCTCGCTGGTCGCCCTCGCCTCCGCGCTCTTCGCCGCCGCCGCCCACGCGCAGACGATACGCCCCATCCCCGTCGGTGAGCCGCCCACCCCGGGCGTCTACAACCCGACCATCGGCCTGGCCGGTGACGCCGACGCCAGCTCGGTGGAGAAGAACCCCGCGTCGCTGGGCTTTCTGCCGTCGTGGTCGGGCGTCTATCTGCACTCCGAGCTCGACCCCGACGGCACCGTCGGCGGCCGCGGCGACGGCTTCTTCGTCGCCTCCCCGCTGCCCTACCTGTCGGCGATCTCGCTCGGCGCCGGCGTGCAGCTGCTCCGCCCGCCGTCGATCTTTCCGTTCCCCAACGAGCAGAAGTTTTCGCTCGCGCTCGCCGTGCGCGTGCACCCCGGCATCGCGCTCGGATTGACCTACGCCCACCTGTGGGCCGCGCAGGGGCCCGTCGCCTCGGGCCTCGACACCCTGGACGTGGCGCTGGCGCTGCGCCCGTCGCGCTGGCTCGCCGCCGCGCTGGTGGTTCACGATCTGCCGTCGCCGGCGGTGCAGGGCTTCCCGCTGCAGCGCGTGTGGGATCCCGAGATCGCGGTGCGCCCGTGGCAGACGTCGCTGGTGGAGATCGCCGCCGGCGCCCGCTTCGGCGAGCGGCGCGGCGACGTCGATCCGCACTTCCGCCTCTGGCTGGTGCCGACGCCCGGCTTCACCATCAAGGCGGACGTCGAGTGGAAGCGTGACGTCAACCTCGACGGCAACCCCGAGAACGACATCCGCGTCGCCCTGGGGGTCGCCATCGATCTCGAGCACATCGGCGTCCAGGGCTTCGGCCTGTTCGGCACCGACTCGGGCGTCGCCCGCGGCCACGGCTTCACGCTCGCGGCGCGCATCTCCGGCGATCGCTACCCGGCGGTGTGGAACGGTCCGCGCCACCTGGTGCGCATCGATCTGGCCAGCATCGACGAGCGCAAGCTGGCGCGGCTGGTGGCCTGGATGCGCCGCGCCGAGCATGAGCCCGACGTCGCCGGCGTCGTCCTGGTCCTGGGCAACCTGCAGGGGAGCTGGGCCACCGCCGAGGAGCTGCGCGCCGCCCTGTTCCGCCTGCGCCGCGCCGGCAGGCACGTCTACGTCTACGTGGCCGAGACCGACACGCGCGGCTACTACGTCGCCTCCGCCGCCGAGCGCATCTATCAGGATCCGGCCGGCGGCGTGCGCCTGCTCGGGCTCTCCTCGACGCTGCTGTTCTTCCGCGGCCTCGGCGATCTGCTCGGCGTGCGCGCCGACTTCGTCAAGATCGCCGAGTACAAGAGCGCCCCCGAGCAGTACACCCGCACCGGCTCGACGCCGCCGGCGCACGCCGAGCGCGAGGCCTACGTCGGCGACGTGTGGGCGCACCTCACCGCCGGCATCGCCGCCGCCCGCCACGTCTCCGTCGACACCGCGCGCACCTGGATCGAGCGCGGCCCCTACACCGCCGAGGAGGCGAAGTCGGCCGGCCTGGTCGACGAGCTGCGCCACGGCGACGAGGTCGAGGGCGCCATCGACGAGCGGCTGGGCCGCCCGCTGCCGATCAAGAGCCCGCCTCAGGCGCCCGAGCGCGACAACGACTGGGAGCGCCCGGCGGTGGCCGTGCTCTTCGTCGACGGCGACATCATCGACGGCAAGTCGGCGACGATTCCGCTGTTGGGCATGAAGTTCGTCGGCATGCAGACGCTGATGGCCGCCATCCAGCGCGCGCGCGACGACGCCCGGGTGCGCGCCATCGTGGTGCGCATCGACTCGCCCGGCGGCTCCGCGCTCGCCTCCGACGTGATCGCCCGCGAGCTCGAGCGCACGGCGCAGGTCAAGCCGGTCATCTGCTCGCTGGGCGACGTGGCCGCCTCGGGCGGCTACTTCATCGCCTCGGCCTGCTCGCGCATCTACGCGGCGCCGTCGACGCTGACGGGCTCGATCGGCATCTTCACCGGCAAGTTCGACGTCTCCGGCCTGGCCGCCAAGCTCGGCGTCACGCTCGAGCACTACGAGCGCGGCGTGCACGCCAGCATCGACTCGCTCTACCGCTCCTACACCGACGAGGAGCGCGCCCTCATCCTGGAGAAGCTGCGCTACTTCTACGGCCGCTTTGTCGATCAGGTGGCGCGCGGCCGCCACCTGAAGCCTGGCGACGTCGACGCCATCGGACGGGGCCACATCTGGTCGGGCGACGCGGCGCTGGCCCGCGGCCTCATCGACGAGTTCGGCGGCCTCACCGACGCGATCGCCGAAGCCAAGCGGCGCGCCGGCCTGGGCGTGGACGAGCGCGTCACCCTGCAGGCGACGCCCAACGAGCCGACGCTGCTCGGCCAGCTGCTGGCGCTCCTCGGCATCGGCGGCGGCAGCGAGAGCGCCGGCGCCGCCCGGCCCAGCGACGACGTCCTCTCCCGCATCCTGGCGCCGGCGCTGCGCGGCCTGCCCGGCTCCCTTTTGCTCGAGCCCAGCGTGCCGCAGGCGCGCCTCGACTTCGACCTCGTCAGCGACGACTGACGAACGCGCACAGATCGGCCGGCAGCGCGCTTCCGACCACCACCTCGGCGCCCGTCGTCGGATGGGGGAAGCGCAGCTCGGCCGCGTGCAGCGCCTGCCGCGGCAGCGGCAGCTTGCCCGCCACCGCCTCCCAGCCGTGATCCTGGTAGTCCGCGAACAGGCGCTCGTCGGGATAGAGCTTGTCCCCGACGATGGGGTGGCCGATGTGATCGAGGTGCGCCCGGATCTGGTGCTGCCTCCCCGTCTCCGGCCAGCAGTCGACCAGCGTATAGGCGCCGTGCCGCGCCCGCGCCTGCCAGCGCGTCCGCGACGGCAGCCCGTCGTCACGCACCGCCATCTTCACGCGCACCAGCCCGCCGGCGAGCCCGAGCGGCGCGTCGATGACGCCCTCGCCTTCGAGCGCGCCGTGCACCAGCGCCACGTACTTCTTGTGCACGCGCCGCCGGGCGAACGCGCCCTTGAGCGCCACCGCCGCCTCGTAGGTGCGCGCGATCAGGAGCACGCCCGACGTCTCCAGATCGAGGCGGTGCGTGATCTGCAACTGCTCCTGGGGGAACTTCTCGCGCAGCACCGCGGTCACCGTCGAGAAGTGCCACTTGGCCGTCGGGTGCATGGCGATCCCTGCCGGCTTGTCGAGCGCGTAGAACGCCTCGTCCTCGTAGAGCAGCGGCAGCTCGCGCGGCGCCTCCGGCTCGGCCGGCGCTGGCCGGCGGAAGGTCACGCGCTGCCCCGCCGACACCACCGACGACGGCTTGCACGGCCGCCCGTCGATCCAGCACTCGCCGCGAATCACCCGCTGCACGCGCGTGCGCGACAATCGCGGGATCTTCTTGCGCAAAAAGCGATCGAGCCGCCAGCCGCCGCACTCGCCCTCGACGACGAACTCGTGCTCGATGGTTTGCGCCCGCCCGCTCACCGCCGTAGGTCTAGCACGTCCCGCGACCGTCGCCGCCCGGCTCAGGCGCGCTTGATGCGATATTGGTCGGGATTGAGATCGAAGCGCCGCAGCTTGTTGTAGACGGTGCCGCGGGAGATGCCGAGCTGGCGCGCCACCTCCGGGATCGAGCCGCCGCTCTGCGCCAGCGCCTGCACCAGCATCTCGCGCTCCGACTGCTCGAGCGTGCGCGGCGAGCCGCGCGTGATCGTCTCGGCGACGGTCTCCTGCGCCCCGGCGCGGGGGCGGATGCCCTCGGGGACCTGATCGAGCACGGTCTGCTCCTCGGTTGCCAGGTTGACCTCGGCCTCGAGCACGTTCTCCAGCTCACGGATGTTGCCCGGCCAGTGGTAGCGCAGGAACGACTCCATGACGTGCGGCGCCAGCGCGCGCACGCTCTTGCCCAGCCGCACCGCGAACAGCCCCAGGTAGTGCGACACCAACAGCGGAATGTCGCTGGTGCGCTCGCTCAGCGACGGCAGCTGGATGTGGATGACCTTCAAGCGGAACAGCAGATCGCGGCGAAAGCGCCCCTTCTCCGACTCCTCGTCGAGATCGCGGTTGGTGGTGGCGATGACGCGCGCGTTGAGCTCGACCTCGCGCGTGCCGCCGATACGGTGCACGCGCTTCTCCTGCAAGACGCGCAGGAGCTTGGCCTGCATCTCGATGGGCATGTCGCCGATCTCATCGAGCAGGATGGTGCCGCCTTCGGCGAGCTCGAACTTGCCGGGGTGGCCGCCGCGCTTGGCGCCGGTGAAGGCGCCACCTTCGTAGCCGAACAGCTCCGACTCCAGCAGCTCGCGCGGGATGGCCGAGCAGTTGATGCCGACGAAGGGCCCGGGGGCGCGCGGCGAGGCGTTGTGGATCGCTTGCGCCAGCACCTCCTTGCCGGTGCCGCTCTCGCCGGTGACGAGCACGCTCGAGTCCGAGCGGGCCGCCGCCTCGGCGAGCTGCAGGCGGCGCCGCAACGAGGGCGCCTGGCCGATCAGATCGCCAAACGAGTAGCGCGCCGGCGAGCCCACGATGCGCTGCGCCACCTGCTGGGCGCGCTTCATCTCGGTGAGCGTGACCACGGCGCCGACGACGCCCTGGGTGTCGCTGCGGATGACGCGCGCGTTGACCAGGTACTCGCCGGTGCCGATGCGGGTGACGCGGCCGTCGAGCTCTTCGCCCTGCTCCAGCGTCAGCCGCAAGAACCCGAGGTCGTGCAGATCCTTGAGCGCGCCCGCGATCGTGGTGCCGAGGATGCGCGCGGCGACGGCGTTGATGGAGGTGATCTTGCCGTGCCTGTCGAGCGAGAGCACGCCGTCGGAGATGGCCTCGAGCGTGGCGGCGCGCGAGCGGAAGGCCAGGCGCAGCTCCTCGGCCACGCGCGCGTTCTCCAGCATCGTCGCCGCCTGGGCGCTGAAGATGGTCAGCAGGTCGAGATCGTTCGGCGTGAAGACGCCGCCGCACAGCTCCTTGTCGACGTAGATGGCGCCGAAGAGCTTGTCGGCCTGACGCAGCGGCGTGGTCAGCGCGTGGCCGAGGCGGATGTCGTCGCCGCGCTCGGGTGCGCCCGAGTGGCGATTGGCCGGCTGCATCAGCGTCGGGCCGGCGCCCTTGACCACGCTGTCCATCGCCTCGCGCCAGGCGCGCTCGTTGGCCACGTCGGGCATGCGCAGCGACGCGCGCACGGCCAGCTGGCCGCCGTCGAGCATCGCCACCACGCAGCGATCGGCGCCGGTGAGCTGCGCCGCCATCTTGCAGATCTCGCTGACCAGCCGGCCGTAGTCGCCGAGCGCGTTGAGGGAGCGGCACAGGTCGAGCAGGGTGCGGATGTTCTCGCGCTCGACCATCATCGACTGCACCGCGCCGAGCATGCGCCCCTCGGCGTTGGAGAGCGCTTCGACGCCGGTGGTGACCGCGCGCTCGGCCTCGACGGCGGCGGCGTTGATCGTGTGCAGCTTGGCGCGCACCGGCGGCGGCAGCTCGGCCTCGGCGCGGCCGATGCCCTGCTCGACGGCGTCGATGAGCCGGTGCACCTCGCGCGCGACGCCCAGGCGTGCGGCACGCAGGTCGTCGGTCAGCTCCTTGATCTCGTGCGCCGCCACCTGGTCGGTCGCGCGGCGGCCGAACTGGCGGAACGCCTCGCGCACCCGCTCGAGATCGGCGAGCGCGCCGTGCTCGCGAAACAGCTCCTGCGCGCGCGCGAACCAGGTCGCGGCCGAGCCGGCCTGCTCGCCCTCGATGCGCCCCTTGGCGCTGCCCACGAGGTTGCCGTAGGCGAAGTAGGCCTCGGCGAGCTCGCGCGGCAGGTTGTCGGTGGCGACGAGATCGATGGCCCGGCTGAGCGCGGCCTCGGCCGCCTGTACGTCGTCGCCGCGCAGGCGCAGGCTCCCGATCACCAGGAGCGCGGCCGCCTCGGCGCCCGCGGCCTGGGTCCCTTGCGCCAGCTCGACCGCGCGCTTGATGAGCGTCTCGGCACCATCCAGATCGGCGGCGGTGATGGCCAGCTCGGCGAGGCTGGTGTAGATGGTCGCCAGCGCCTGGCCGTCGGGATGCGACTCGAAGTAGCTGCGCGCGCGCTCGAGCGCGCGGGTGGCGCGGGCCGCCTCACCGCGGCGCCGGTAGATCTCGCCGAGGTGCATGAGCGCCCGCGCCTCGGCGGCGAGGTCGCGGCGGCTGCGCCCTGCCTCGAGGTGGCGCTCCAGGTGCGGCTCGGCGCGCTCGATCTCACCGCGGCGGAGCAGGGCCACGCCGGTGAGGAGATCGACGCGCTCGCGCAGCTTCGGCTCCGAAGAGATGCGACGCGCACCGCCGAGGTGCACCAGCGCCTGTCCATAGTCGCCCGCATCGATGAGCAGCTCGGCGATGTCCGCTTCCACCTTCGCGCGCGGATCGCCCGGTGGAAGTGCGTCGAGCTGGGCTCTGAGGCTGTCTAGTTTTTGAACGGCAGGGCTCAAGCGGTCTCGATTATATAGGTTTCAACCAGGGTGCGGAATTACCCGAATTGGGGAACGGGAGACCCCGGTTTGCTTGACTCATCAAGCCTTTGCGTTGACACTTAGGGTCGGATGACCCCACCGGACCCGAATTTCGGCGGCGCGCCCCCAGGCGCCAAGAAATTCCCCGACTACGTGCCGCCGACCAAGGTGCACTACGACGGCCAGAAGCCGGCGACGCTGCACCTGCGCAAGTGCAAGCTGGTCACGCCAGGTCGGCGGCCGCGCGCGCGAGCACACCTTCGACAAGGGCGAGCATCACCATCGGCGCGATGGAGGACAACGACCTCGTCGTCAGCGACGACACGGTGTCGCGCTACCACTGCAAGATCGTGCAGGAGGACACCGAGCTACCTGCTCGTCGACCTCGGCTCGACCAACGGCACCTTCATCAACCGCGTGCGCATCCGCGAGGCGCTACCTCAAGCCCGGCTGCACCATCGGGCTCGGCAACACCGAGCTGAAGTTCCACGCCGCCGACGAGAAGGTCGAGATCGTGCCGTCGCGCAAGGAGCGCTGCGGCGACCTGATCGGGCGCCACGTCAAGATGCGCGAGCTCTACGCCATCATCGAGAAGATCGCGCCGACCGCCACCACGGTCGTGATCGAGGGCGAGACCGGCACCGGCAAGGAGGTGGTCGCGCAGACCATCCACGAGCTGTCGCCGCGCGCGCGCGGGGCCGATCATGGTGTTCGACTGCGGCGCGGTGCCCGACAACCTGATCGAGAGCGAGCTGTTCGGCCACGAGAAGGGCTCGTTCACCGGCGCCATCATGACGCGCCAGGGCCTGTTCGAGATGGCCCACGGCGGCACCCTGTTCCTCGACGAGCTCGGCGAGCTGCCGCTCGACCTGCAGCCGAAGCTGCTGCGCGCGCTCGAGCAGCGCGAGATCCGCCGCGTCGGCTCCAACAAGCCGATCAAGGTCGACGTGCGCATCATCGCCGCGACCAACCGCAACCTCGAGGACGAGGTGCGCGCCGGGCGCTTCCGCCAGGATCTCTTCTACCGCCTGAGCGTGGTGCGCGTGCATCCTGCCGCCGCTGCGCGAGCGCGTCGACGACATCCCGCTGCTCGATCAAGCACTTCCTCGCCGAGGCACCCTACAACCGCAAGCCGCGACGGCGTCGCAGAAGGTGACCGGCGTGTCGCGCGCGGCGATGGACCTCCTGACCAGCCTACCAGTGGCCGGGCAACGTGCGCGAGCTGGTCAACATCATCGAGCGCGCGGTCTCGTTCGCCGAGGGCGAGCTGATCGAGCCGCGCGACCTGCCCGAGACGCGTGCGCGGCGAGGAGCGCGGCGCCGCGCGCGGCCCGCGGTGCCGTCGGCGGCCGATCGCCGACGCGGCGCGGCCGACGTCGACGCGACGTTCAAGGACGCCAAGGAGCGCTGGGTCTCGACGTTCGAGCGCGACTACATCGTGACGCTGCTCAAGAAGAACAACGGCAACATCTCGCACGCCGCGCGCGAGGCCGACATCGATCGCAAGTACTTCCGCAAGCTGATGAAGAAGTACGACATCGAAGGCGGCGTCGACGACGAGATCGACGACGAAGACGCCGACACGATCGTCTGACGTCGCGCATCCAACGGCCGTGACCGCGAGCCACCAGCGCATTCCCGGCAGCGTGCACCTGGCGCTGGTCGCGGTGCAGCTCATGTTCGCCTCGCTGTCGATCGCGGCGAAGCTGGCGCTGCGCGAGCTGGCGCCGTTCGCGCTCATCTGCGCGCGGGTGACGGCGGCGACGCTGGTGCTGGTCGCGGCGCGCCTGCTCTGGCGTTCGCGCGAGCGCGTGGCGGCGCGCGATCTGCCGGAGCTGGCCGTCTACGCGCTGTTCGGCGTCACGGCGAACATGCTCCTGTTCATCGCGGGGCTGTCGCGCACCACCGCCACCAACGCCATCGTCATCGGCGCCACCATCCCCGTGTTCACCGTCGGCGTGGCGGTGGCGCTGCGCAAGGAGGCGGCGACGCTGACCAAGGTGCTCGGGCTGGCGGTGGCCTGCATCGGCGCCATGGTCATCGTCGGCGCCGGGCGCTTCGAGGCCGGCGGCGGGCGCCTGGTCGGCAACCTACTCATCGTGGGTAACTCGCTGTCGTTCTCGATCTACCTCGTCATCTCGCGGCGGCTGCTCGCCACCTACTCGCCGGTGACGGTGGTGTCGTGGACCTTCGTGTTCGGCGCGCTCGGGGTGCTGCCGTTCGGGGCGCGCGCGCTCGTCGCCGCGGCGCCGCACCTGTCGGGGCGCGTCTGGCTATGCGTCGCCTACATCGTCATCTTCCCGACGGTGGGGACCTACTTCTTGAACATGTTCGCGCTCAAGAAGGCGCCGGCGTCGCTGGTCGCCATCTACATCTACGTGCAGCCCGTGGTGGGCGCGCTGATGGCGGCGGCGGCGCTGGGCGAGCGACCGTCGGCATCCACCTTCGTCGGCGGCGCCCTCATCGGCGCCGGCATCTGGCTGGTCACGCGCGACGCGCGGCGGGTGCGCGCGCTCGGGCTGCGCGCGCGAGCCGAAGCCGCCGCATCTGCTACATTCGTAGCGAGCGATGATGGATGACGATGCGCCGCGCCTGTTCACCGGCCGCCTCGAGCTGATCGCCGCTACGCCGTCGCTGGCGCGGGCGGCGGCGACCTCGTCGCAGGCGCTGGCGAAGCTGCTCGAGTGCGAGGTGCCACCGGGCTGGCCGCCCGAGCTCATGCGCGATCATCAGGAGGCCTGGGCCGCGCAGCTCGAGACCGACCCGGAGCTCGCCGGCTGGAGCGCCTGGTACATCGTGCAGGTGACGCCGGCGGTGCTCGTCGGCAGCATCGGCTTCGCCGGGCGCCCCGATGCCGAGGGCGTGGTCGAGTGCGGCTACTCGCTGGTCGGCAAGTTCCAGCGCAAGGGCTACGCGACGGAGGCGATGGGCGGGCTCATCGATTGGGCCTTCTGCCACGAGGAGGTGCGGCGCATCCGCGCCCACACCTATCGGCACCTGGCGGCGTCGATCCGCGTGCTCGAGAAGAACGGCCTGTCGCACGTCGGCGACGGCGACGAGCCGGACACGATCCGCTTCGAGCTACGCCGTCCCTAGAAAAAGCGGGCTAGCGGCGGCGCTCGGGCGGCGAGAGCACGAGCTGCGCGGCCGAGGCGCCGATGTCGTGCGTCAGGATGGCGGTGCGCAGCTCGTTCCACGCGGCGTACTGCTGCTCGTCCTCGGGGACGGCGTCGGGGTGCGCGCAGACCGACGGCTTCGGCGCGGGCAGCAGGCCGCAGTAGGCACGCGCGCACGCCTGCAGCACCGCGATCGAGCGCTGCGCGGGCGGCGGATCGTCGAAGCGCATCATGGCGTCGCGGCAGGCGGCCTGGTGATAGAGCGGCGCACAACCGCGGGCCACGACGGCGGCGTCGCTCGGCTGGCCGGCAGGCGCCGGGCCGCCGCGCGTGGCCCGCGCCGCGGCGACCAGATGCTGCGCGCCGATGCAGCCGGCGATCGCCGCGTCCAGATCGACGGCGGGCTCGGTGGTCGCCACCGGGCGCACGGCCTTACGCTCCGGCGCCGCCGGTGCGGCCGCGGGCGGCGAGGGATTCGTCCCCGGTGGCGCGAGCGGCGGGGTCGCTGGGAGCGCCGCCCAGACGGCGAAGCCGATGATCAGCGCAGCGACAGCGCCGAGGAGCAAGCGTGCCATGGGGGCACCGTAACATGAGGGCGTCGCCTTTGTACCGCAGCTCGGCGGAACGATCGCTAGGCTAGCGCTTGCCTTCGTCGATGAGGCGCGCGCCTTCCATGAGCAGGTGCGTGGTGCTCGAGTTGACCTCGTCCTCCATGTCCACGTCGACAGCGCCGAAGTCGAAGCGACCGTCGGCCCAGGTGAGCATGTGGTAGACCGACTCGGCGCCCTTGCGCGAGTTGGCCGGCGCGCGATCGCCGTCGAGCCGCGCGGCGATGACGCGCCCGCCGCGGCAGAAGATGCGGCCGGTCACGCCCATCTTCTCCAGCCGCAGGATGCCGCTCTTGCGCTCCATCTCGATCATCACGAGCAGCGATGACAGGCCGAGCTGCTCCAGCGTGCCGTGGATGCCGGCCGGCTTCTTCGCCGAGCCCGGAATCGGCGGCGGCTCGACGGGAGCTTTCCTCACCTCTTCGGCCTTCGCCTGGGTGGCCTTCGCCTTCTTGAGCGCGTTGGCCACGCGCAGGTCGAGCTCCTCGAAGCGAAAGGGCTTGGGCAGGTAGTCGTCGGCGCCGAGGCGAAACCCCCTGATGCGGTCCTCCTCGCCGCCGAGCGCGGTCAAAAAGATCACCGGCACCAGGGTCAGCTCGGGGCGCGAGCGCAGCGCGCGCACCAGCGACCAGCCGTCGAGCTTGGGCATCATCACGTCGGTGATGATGAGATCGGGCTTGAGCTGATCGGCGCGCATCAAGCCCTCTTCGCCGTCGCTGGCGGTGGCGATCGCGTAGCCGCGCTTCTCCAGCAGCGTCGAAACCATGCGGAGAATCCACGGGTCGTCGTCCACGATCAGGACGCGCGGAGCTGGGGGCATGACACTAAAGTTTAACGCGCAGGGAGCAGGGGGCGCAAGAAGGCCGCGAGCGCGGCCCCGACGACGGCGTTGCCACGTGCGTTGAGGTGCGAGTCGTCGCAGTGGAACAGGTGTCGCATGCCGTCGGGGCCGGCGGGCTCGGCGCGCAGGATGGGCAAGAGGTCGAGGTATGGGATTCCCTTGGCCTTCAGCGTCGTCGCCAGGATGCGCTGCGCGCGGTCGCGATCGAGCGGCAGACCGGACCGCGCAGAAACTTCCCGCCACAGCGGCTGCTCGACCTGGAGCTCATCGGGGATCAGCAGCACCGCCAGCTTGCGCGGGGCGGCGGCGGCGCGCATCTGGTCGAGGATCTCCCAGAAGCGGCGGTAGTAGGGCTCGTCACCACCGCCGCAGATCTCGCGCGCGTGGCGGGTCTCGAGCGCGAGGTAGGCGTCGTGTGACATCGATGGCGGCTCGCGCGAGGGATCGGTCAGCCAGGGAAACGCGCGCGCGAGCTCGGCCCGGCTGAGCCGCGCCCCGCGCAGCGGCACGATCGGCGCCGGTGGGCGCGCGCCGGCGCGCCGGCGCCGCTCGCGGGCGACGATGAGCAGCCGTCGCGGCAGCTCGTAGACGAGCATGTTGTGACGGTCGAGCCAGCGGCGCATGAGGCCGCGAAAGTGATCGCGTCCGCGCAGGTTGTCGACGATGTCATTGCCGACGAACAGATCGATGACGACGACGTCGGGATCGAGCGGCAGCGCCTCGTCGCGCAGGAGCAGCGCGTACTCCTCGGGGCCAACGGCGTACACGCCGATGGCGTCGATGGGGCAGCCGAGCGCCCGCTCGGCCACGGTGGTGAAGTGGAACTCGTGCGGCACGATGCCGACGGTGAACGAGTCACCGATGGCGGTGACCAGGCAGCCGCGCCGCCTTTCGAACTCGTCGTCGTTGAAGCCGCGCGTGTTGGTGAAAGAGCCCATGATCGGGACGCCCGGCGCGAGCTTGTTGGCGGCCAGCCAGCCGCGGGCGTCGGTGGAGTCCTGCGCGAACAGCGGCGAATGGGCGAACGCGGCCACCAGGCGCAGCCCCAGCTCGAGGCCGACGAACAGGACGCACCCGTTCATGCACAGAAGGTCGACGACGGCGACGGCGCGCGCGCCGAGGCGGCGAGCGAGCGCGGGGCCGAACGCGTCGAGCGTGGCCAGGACGCCGAAGCCGATGATGAACGAGTAGTAGCTGCCGCCCTGCTCGTAGTCGTGGAGGAGCGCGCTCGACCAGGTCAGCGACAGTACGTAGAAGGCGAGGCGCCCGGGGCGCGCGGCGTGCTCGGCGCCACGCCGGCGGCGCCAGATGGCCACCGCCAGCATCACGCAGGAGAGGATCGAGAGCAGCTCGAGCGGGTGGGCCCAGGCACCGAGCGCGGGCCAGTGATCGCGGTTGCCGTGGAGCTGCACGATGAGCCCGACCGAGGCGACGAGCGCGATCGCGAAGACGGCCGCCATCAGAACAGCGTGTAGATGAACGGCGCGATCACCGAGCCCTCGACGAGCACGATGACCGTGCCCAGGACCAGCAGGATGGCGATCGCGGGCAGGAGCCAGAAGCGCTTTCTCCGGCCGAGCGCGCGAAAGATACCGCCGATGCTCTCGAGCTTCGACATCGATGCCTCAGTAGGGGCGCGTCAGGCGATCGGCCTCGGCCGGCTCGCGCGTGCGCCAGTAGGTCGGGCGGCGGCGATCGCGCCGGCGCTCGAGCGGATCCTTGCCGACGGCGCGCATGATGAGCGCGATCGGCGCCAACACGAAGAAGAAGACGACCGCTAGCAGGATACGGGTGTTGACCCAGCCGAGCACGTGCGCCAGCAGCGACCAGCCGCGCTCGACGGGGGCGAGCGCGCGCGGCCAGACCAGCGCGCCCACGAGCAGCGCCGGGCCCAGGACGGCCGAGGCGTAGAACGGCAGGTGCTGCTTGCCGCGCCAGACGTAGAGGAGCGCCAGGACGCTGAAGATGCCGCCGACGGTGAAACCGAACTTTCGCAGCTTTTGCCGGTCCATCTCAGTCGAGCTCGTGGCGCGCGCGCCAGTCCTCGTCGTCGCCGAGGGCGGGCTGCTCGCGTTTGTCGAGATGGAAGCGGCCCAGGACCAGGTGATCCATCTCGGTGCGCATGAAGCACTTGTAGGCGTCGGCGGGCGTGCAGACGATCGGCTCGCCGCGCACGTTGAACGAGGTGTTGACCAGCACCGCGCAGCCGGTCTGATCGTCGAACGCGCGCAGGAGGTCGTGGTAGGCGCCGTTGTCGCGCGTCACCGTCTGCACCCGCGCCGAGTAGTCGACGTGCGTGACGGCGGGGATGGTCGAGCGCGGCACGTTGAGGCGCTCGATGCCCCACTTGGCGCGGTCGGCGTCGCTCTCGGCGCGGCGCAACGACGGGCGCACCGGCGCGGTGAGCAGCATGTAGGGCGAGTCGGCGTCGAGCTCGAAGTAGTCGGCGACGCGCTCGCGCAGGACGCTGGGGGCGAACGGGCGGAACGACTCGCGGAACTTGATCTTGAGGTTCATCCGCGACTGCATCGACTCGGCGAGCGCGCATCGCCGAGGATGCTGCGCGCGCCGAGCGCTCGCGGCCCGAACTCCATGCGTCCCTGGAACCAGCCCACGACGCCGCCGGCGGCGAGCAGGCCGGCGGTGGCGCGCGCGCGATCGTCGAGCGGGTGGTAGGGCACGCCCTCGGCCTGTAGGAACGCCTCGACGTCGTCGTCGGCGAACTCGGGGCCGAGATAGGCGGCCGACATCGCGTCGCGACCGCCCGGATCGCGCGGCTGTTGCAGCCCGTCGTACCAGGCGAGCAGCGCGGCACCGACGGCGCCGCCGGCGTCGCCGGCCGCGGGCTGCACCCACAGGCGCTCGAAGGGCCCTTCGCGCAGCAGGCGCCCGTTGGCGACGCAGTTCAGCGCCACGCCGCCGGCCAGGCACAGGTTCTTCAGGCCGGTCGTCGCGTGCGCGTGGCGCGCCAGGCGCACCATCACCTCCTCGCACACCGCCTGCACCGACGCCGCCAGGTCCATCTCGCGCTGCGACAGCGGCGACTCGGGCGCGCGCGGCGGCGCGCCGAAGAGCTTGTCGAAGCGCCGGTTGGTCATGGTCAGCCCGGCACAGTAGTCGAAGTAGTCCAGGTCGAGGCGGAACGAGCCGTCGTCACGCAGATCGATCAGCTTGTCGTAGATGATCTCGGCGTACCTCGGCTCGCCGTAGGGCGCCAGCCCCATGACCTTGTATTCGCCGCTGTTGACCTTGAATCCCGTGTAGTAGGTGAACGCCGAATACAGGAGCCCGAGCGAGTGGGGAAATTGGATCTCCTGCCGCAGCTCGAGGCGATTGCCGCGGCCGACGCCGAGCGAGGTGGTCGTCCATTCACCCACGCCGTCGACGGTGAGGATGGCCGCCTCCTCGAACGGCGAGGGGTAGAAGGCGCTGGCGGCGTGCGATTCGTGGTGCTCGGGAAACAGGATCTTCTTGTCGAAGCCCGGCAGCTCCTTGCGGATCAGATCGGGGATCCAGAGCTTCTGCTTCAGCCACAGCGGCATGGCGCGCCAGAACGAGCGCAGCCCCCACGGCGCCGAGGCGGCGTAGGTCGACAAGAGGCGCTCGAACTTGAGCAGCGGCTTGTCATAGAAGGCGACGACGTCGAGGTCGCGCGGCGCGATGCCGGCGTGGCGCAGGCAGAAGGCGATCGCCTGGGCGGGCCAGCGGTGGTCGTGGCGCTGGCGCGTGAAGCGCTCCTCCTGCGCCGCGGCGACGATGCGCCCGTCCTGCACCAGGCAGGCGGCGGCGTCGTGGTAGAAGGCCGACACGCCGAGGATCCACACGCGGCCTCGTCATACCACACTGCAAGAGCGGTGGGCCGAGGTGGCTCGACACGGCGCAGATCCAATCTCACTGTTGATCTTGATTAGTTAGTGTGCGAAATATTTAGCATGCTAACTACTTTCTTCCGCGAAGAGCACGAGATCTTCCGCAAGACGCTGCGCGACTGGGTGCAAAAGGAGCTCGCCCCCCACGTCGCCGAGTGGGAGAAGGCGGAGCTCTTCCCGCGCGAGATCTTCAAGAAGGCGGGCGAGATGGGCTTCCTCGGCGCCTCGTACCCCGAGGACGTGGGCGGCTCCGGCGGCGACTGGTGGTACACCACCGTGTGGGGCGAGGAGCTGGTGCGCTCCGGCTGCGCCGGCGTCAACATGGCGCTGGTGGTGCAGTCGACGATGGCGACGCCGATCATCAACGAGATCGGCACGCGCGAGCAGAAGGACGAGTTCCTGGTGCCGGCGCTGCGCGGGCGACAAGATCGCGGCGCTCGGCGTCTCGGAGCCCAACTGCGGCAGCGACGTGGCATCGATTCGCACCACCGCGCGCAAGGTCGGCGACGACTACGTCATCAACGGCGCAAAGTGCTGGATCACCAACGGCACGCGCGCCGACTTCATCACGCTGGCGGTGCGCACCGGCGCCGAAGGCTACGGCGGCATCTCGCTCATGCTCTTTCCGACGGACGTCAAGGGCTTCAAGGTCGCCAAGAAGATCCACAAGGTGGGCAACCACGCCTCCGACACCGCCGAGCTCAGCTTCGAGGACTGCCGCATCCCCCAGCGCAACCTGCTCGGCGAGGAGAACGACGGCTTCTACTACATCATGACCAACTTCCAGGGCGAGCGGCTGATCGCCGCCGTCAAGGCGGTCGCCGGCGCCCAGTGGGCGCTCGACAACACCATCCGCTATTGCAGCGAGCGCAACGCGTTCGGCCGGCCGATCCTCAAGTTCCAGGTGTGGCGCCACCAGTTCGCCGAGCTGGCCACCGAGATCGAGGCCGCCCGCTGGCTCACCTACCGCGCCGTCGATCTCTTCAACCGCAAGCAGGACGCGGTCAAGGAGATCACCATGGCCAAGCTGTTCGCGGGCGAGCTGCTCAACAAGACCGTCGACCGCTGCCTGCAGGCGCACGGCGGCTTCGGCTACTCCGACGAGTTTCCCATCTCGCGCCAGTGGCGCGACGCGCGCCTCATCACCATCGGCGGCGGCACCTCCGAGATCATGAAAGAGATCCTCTCGAAGCGCCTCGGCTGGGGCTGATCGCCACCGTCCGGTGCCCGCCGTCCTCGACGGCGTGATACAATCTTTTCATTATGCGCTTTGCTATGGCGGCACTCGCAGCCGCCATCCTGGCTTATGCGGCGCCTGCGGCCGCCCAGCGAGGTCCGACCCAGGCAGACGAGGATGCGGCCAAGGCCCACTTCCTCGCCGGCTCCGCGTACTACGAGCAGGCCAACTACAACGACGCGGTCAAGGAGTTCCTCGAAGCGCACCGGCTGTCCCAGCGCCCCGACCTGCTCTACAACATCAGCGTCTGCTACGAGCGCCTCGGCCGCTGGGACGACGCCATCGCCTCGCTGCAGCAGTACCTGACCGAACGGCCCAACGCGCCCGATCGCGCGGTCATCGAGTCGCGCATCACCAACTACCGGCAGCGGCGCGATCAGGAGCAGGCTCGCGCCGCCGCCGCGCCACCGCCGGTGATGGCGCCGGCGCCGGTGGCAGCGCCGCCGCCGCCGCCGACGCGCCGCCACCACGTCGCCAGCTGGATCGTGGGCGGTATCGGCGCCGGCCTTTTGGTCGCCGCGCTCGGCACCGGCGTCACCGCGCACGTCACCTACAACGACCTCATGACCAAGTGCGGCGGCCTGATCTGCGACGGCAGCAACCAGACGCTGCGCGACGAGCAGAGCTTCGGCCGCGCGCTCACCATCTCGACCGACGTGCTGCTGGTCGCCGGCGGCGCCACGCTGGTCACCGGCGTGATCCTGTTCATCGTCGAAGCCAAGAAGAGGCCGCCGTCAGCCCACGCGTGGATTTCGCCGTCGCCGGGCGGCTTGCAGGCGCAGTTCTAGGAGGACCGGATGCGTAGCCTTGCGTTCGCCTCGTTGCTGGTCATCGCCGGGATCGTCGGCGCCTGCAGCGCCGTCGACAACTTCAACAAGTTCACGTTCACCGACGGCGGCGCCAGCGGCGACATGCTCGGGCTGCCCGGGTTCGGCCAGCCGTGCACCGACAGCTGCGCCCCCGGCGCCACGGCGTCGCAGCCGCTCATGTGCTTCCACATGTTCGGCTCGCGCACGATCCCCGGCGGGATCTGCACGCGCACCTGCACGATGGCGGCCGGGCAGGCCGCCTGCGCCGACTACGGCCTCGACGTCGCCGCTTGCGCCACCGTCGAGGGGATGGACGTCTGCCTCCCGCGCTGCGATCCGTCGCTCGGTCGCAACTGCCGCACCGGATTCAGCTGCTGCGCCAACATGAACGTCGTGACCGTCGCCGGCGCCTGCGCCCCTACGCAGACCAACCTGTGTCACTAGTACCTCGCCACAGTGGTGGCGGCGGCGGCTGATGCGCGGCATCGTCTTCGACGTCTCACTGGCGCGCTACGCGCTCGCCAAGGCGCTGGGCAAGAGGGTGCCGTCGCTGTACTGGGGCCCCCTGTCGTGCTTGTCGTTGCGCGAGGTGCCCGAGCCGGCGCTGCGCGGTCCGGCGTGGGCCAAGGTCGCCGTCGAGGCGGCCGGATTCTGCGGCAGCGATCTGGCGACCGTGCTGCTCAAGATGTCACCGGCGCTGACGCCCTTCTCGTCGTTCCCGGCGGTGCTCGGCCACGAGATCTTCGGCCGCCTCTCCGAGGTCGGCGCCGAGGCGCGCGCCGCGGGATTTCGCGAAGGCGACCGCGTCGTCGTCAACCCGGCGTTCGGCTGCCGCGTGCGCGGGCTCGATCCGCCCTGCCCTTCCTGCGCGAGCGGCCACCCCGCCACCTGTCACCGCGCCGGTGAGTCCGCCGGCGGGCTCGCACCCGGCTTCACCATCGGCTACCACCGCGATCTGCCCGGCGGCTTCGCCGACGCGCTGGTGGCGCACGTGACCCAGCTCCATCGCGTCCCCGACAGCGTGCCCGACGAGCGGGCGGTGCTGACCGAGCCGCTCTCGATCGGCCTGCACGCCGTGCTGCACCGCCCGCCGCACGACGACGAGCAGGTGCTGATCATCGGCGGTGGTATGATCGCGTACTCCGTGCTCGCCGCCCTGCGGCTCTCGGGTCGAAAGTGCCGCGTGACCCAGCTCGTGCTCCTGCCCTTCCAGGCCGAGCTCGCGCGCGCGATCGGCGCCGACGACGTCATCGTCGCCTCGTCCGAAGAGGCGCTCGATCGCGTGGTCGCGCTGACCGGCGCGCGCCGCCACAAGCCGATCATCGGCCGCGACGTGCTGACGGGCGGCTTCGCCGTCAGCTTCGACTGCGTGGGCACGCCCGACAGTCTGCGCGACGCGCTCGCCTACACCAGAAGCCAGGGCACGATCGTGATGGTGGGCGCCTGCGGCATCGTGCCCAAGATCGACCTCACCAACATCTGGGCGCGCGAGCTCGACCTCCAGGGCACCTACTATTACGCGCCGGAAGCGAACGGGCGCCACACCATCGACCTGGCGACCGAGATGCTCGCCAGCGACGGGGCGCGCGTCGTCGATTCGCTGATAACGCACTCGTTTCCGCTCGAAAGATATACCGATGCGATCATCGCCAACATCGATCGCGGGAAGTCCAAAGCGATGAAGACGCTCTTCAAGCCCACGGCGCGCGCATGACGCCGCTCCACGAGCTCGACGCCGCGTGGAAGGTGGCGCCGGCCGGAGCGCGGCTGCAGGCGGTGCGCGATGCGGCGGCGCGCCTGCGCGCGCGGCTGCGCGCCGGCGGCACCGCGACGAGCGTGCGCACCGCCGATCTGGTCACCCTGCCCTACCCGACGCGCTTCGGCTTCGGCGGCGCGGCGCGGGTGGCGGCGCCCTACCTCATGATGACCAACCGCATGCAGCTGGTGTCGTTCCTCGAGGACGGCGCGCCGCGGCGCATGCTGGTCAACCCGTCCGATCACGAGCGCAACGAGGCCACGCCCTTCTTCGCGCGCCTGGCCGCGCGGGCACCGGCGTTCCTCAATCGCTTCATCGCGCACCGCCACGCGACGGTACCCGAGGTACTCGCCGAGGCGGGGCTGCGCGGCGACCAGATCGACTACGTCACCTACGACCACCTGCACACGCAGGATCTGCGGCGCGTGCTCGGCGAGTGGTGCCCGCGGGCCAGGCTGCTGGCGATGGAGGCCGAGCTCGCCATCTTCGAGCGGCTGCACCCTCTGCAGCGCGACTGGTACATCGCCGACGCGCTCGCCGGCGTGCCGGCGTCGCGCCTGCAGCCGCTCGACAGCGATACGCTCGTGGGCGAGGGCGTGGCGCTGGTGCGCACGCCCGGCCACACGCTCGGCAACCATTCGATCGTGCTGCACACCGATCGTGGGCTGTGGACCATCAGCGAAAATGGCGTCGCCGTCGACAACTGGGCGCCGGAGCGGAGCGAGATCGCCGGGCTCCAGCGAACCGCCGCCGCGACCAGCGCCGAGGTCATCCTGAATTCGAACACGCGCGAGGAATCGCTCGAGCAGTACACGTCGATGGTGCTGGAGAAGACGCTGGCGGACGAGGCGCCCGATGGCAGTGGCTGGCGTCAGCACTTCTCGTCGTCGGAGCTGACCCCGTCGCTGTTGGCGCCTGGGCTGCGCGCCACGTACGTGCATCGGGCGATTACGCACGGTCCGGCACCGGCGTAGGGAGGCTCCCGCTCCTAAAAGCTGAGAGACCGACTGACGCGCGAGACGAGCATGAAGGGGTACTCCACGTGCGTCACCGTCCCGGTCGCCGGGAACTTGAGCTTCTTCGCCACCCGCGCCAGGCACGCCGCTTCCGCCGGCATCTTGCCGTTCTGTTGATCCTCGGGCGCCGCCTGCGCCTCGCTCACCTTGCCGTCGCCGTCGATGGTCAGGGTCATCAACACCGCCAGGGTGTCGGCCCGCCGCTCATTGCGGTTGCACGACTGCACCGCGTGGTCACTGGCCTCGATCACCTTGTCGACCACCTCCATCGACACCGGCTTGATCGCCGCCAGCAGCTTGAACGGCACCTCCGGCTGCTTCGGTTGCCCCGCCTCGTCGGCGAGCGCGACCTGACAGAACAGCAGCGAGGCGATCAACAGCCAGCGGCGAATCGTGAAAGTTCCCATGGCCGATCGCAATTGCAGCGGCCGTGCCGACGGCTCCGGGCCGTCGCAGGCGGCCTTCTCGACGGCCTAGGGTCATCCGTCCCCACTTTTTGCATTCCAGAAACGGGGACTATTGGCCCTACCCGCCGGCGTGCATTCGGACCGGCTGACCCGGCCGCGCCACGATCGCCGCCTCGACCTCGGCCAGCTGGTGCAGGCGCGCCGCGACGTCGCCGCCCGCCGCCTCCGTCGCCAGCTCGACGTAGATCTCGCCGTGCCGCGCCTCCGCCTCGGCCAGCTCCAGGTAGAACCGCGCCAGCCGCGCGTCCTGTCCCACCGATGGCGGCGCCGAGCCGCACGAAGCGCTCGTGGCTGCGCGCCTCGATCAACGCGCAACAGAGCATCTCGTCCACCTTACGCGCGCGCGCGTCGTCAGAACGGACCCGCGCCAACAGCTCGGCCGCGTAGTTCGCCGACGCCAGCCCGCGGAACGCCACGCCGCGCGCCTCCAGCTCCTTGAGCACGCGCTCGAAGTGCACCAACTCCTCGCGCCCCAGGCGCGACATCGCCCCCACCAGCGCCGGCCAGTCGGGGTACTTGAAGAGATAGCGCACCGCCGTCGACGCCGCACGCTTCTCGCAGTGCGCGTGATCGAGGAGCAGCGTCGGCAGGTCGGCGCAGGCCGCACGCACCCACGACTCCGACGACGGGCGAATCGGGATCACGCCGGCAGCTCCACCACGTCGACGTGCAGGATCTCGGCGGTCTTGCCGCGCAGCTCCTCGAGCAGCTCGGGCGGCGGCCGCGAGCCCAGCCGGATCTTGGCGCTCGCCGCCTGCGCGCCCTCGAAGATGGTGTTCTCCATCTCCTCGACGTTGATGTCGTGCCGCCGGATCGCGCCCAGCACCTCGGCGAGCACGCCCACCTTGTCGTAGTGTCGCACCAAAAGCTGGAACGCCGCCGGCGAGCGCAGCGCCAGGTTGACGCAGTTGGGCACCTCGCCCCGCTCCACGAAGGAGCGGACGATGCGCACCGTCTCGTCGGCGATGGCGCTCTGCGCCTGCTCGGTCGACGCGCCCACGTGGTGCGTGCCGTAGACCGCCGCGTTCTGCCCGAGCGCGTCGGCGAAGCTGCCGGTACCGCCCTTGGGCTCGTCGTCGAACACGTCGCTGGCGAAGCGCAGCTGCTTTTCGGCGATGGCGCGCTCCAGCGCCTTGCCGTCGACGATCTCGGCGCGCGCGGCGTTGACCAGCATGGTGCGCGGCCGCATGCGCCCCAGCGCCGCCTCGCCGATGAGCCCGCGCGTCTCCGGCGCCAGCGCCACGTGCAGCGTCACCGCGTCGGCGCGCCCGCACAGCTCCGGCACGGTGCGCACGCGCTCGACGCCGAGCTCGGCCGCCCGCGCGTCGTCGAGCGAGCGCGACCAGGCGAGCACGTTCATGCCGAAGGCGCGCGCGCGCCGGATCACCTCCCGCCCGATCGATCCCACGCCGACGACGCCGATCGTGCGCCCGTACAGACCGTCGGCCTTGCCGTACTCCTTCTTGTTCCACGCGCCGGCGCGCAGGTCGCGCACCTGATCGGGGATGCGGCGATCGAGCGCGAGCAGCAGCGCCATCGTCAATTCGGCGACGGCGATCGCGTTCTTGCCCGGACAATTGGCGACGTAGATCCCCTGCGCCGAGGCCGCCTTGACGTCGATGGTGTTGACGCCCGCGCCGGCGCGCACGATGAGCGCCAGCGCCTGGGCGCGCGCGATCGCCTGCGCCCGCACCTCCTTGCTGCGCGCGATCACGATGCTGGCATCGTCGATCGCCGCCGGCAGCTCGTCGGCGCTCAGCGTCGGCTGGTACTCGACGGTGAGCCCGAGCGCGCGCAGCGCATCGAGGTGGGCCTCGGAGAAGGCGTCGATGACGAGGACCTTCACCAGCTCACCACCGCTTTGGCGCGCTCCAGATCCTCGACGGTGTCGATCTCGCGCCAGCCGCCGTCGATGAACGCCGGCCGCATCACCTCGCCCGAGTCGATGAGGTCGTTGAGCAGATCGGTCAGGTAGGCCACTTCGAAGCGGGGCGCGCGCCCGTACGGCAGCCCGGCCAGCGCCCCGCGCCGCTCGTGATAGCGCCGGCGCAGCTCGCCGGCCGCCCGCGCGGAGAAGCGCGCCAGCCCGATGAACTCGCCGGTCGCCTCGTCGGGCGGCATGGTCTTCTTGCCGACGAGCGTGACCCGCCCCTCGTCGACGCGCGCCACTTCGCCCTCCTCGACCGGATGGTGCTGCCGCCCCACGTAGGCCTCGTGCCAGCGGCGGTCGATCACCAGCGCGTAGTCGCCTTCGGTCTCGATCACCGTGCGCACCACCTCCGGCCGGAACACGATGTCCGAATAGGAGAAGAGGAACCCGCCCTCCATCGCCGACTCCGCGTAGAACAGCGATACCAGGATATTGTTGTTCCGATATTCGTCGTTATCGAACGTGCGCGCGCCGGCGACGTTTATCATTTCCTTCATGTAGCCGCGCACGATGTTGATCTCGTCGACGCCGGCGGCGCGATAGGCGTCCACCTGCCGTTCGAGGATCGAGCGCCCGTTGACCTCGACCAGCGTCTTGGGCCGGTCGTCCGTGTAGGGCGACAGCCGCCGTCCCATCCCCGCCGCGACGATGATCGCCTTCACGACAGCTTCACCAGGATGGTCAGGCTCGCCCGCCCGAGATACAAAAGGTGCGCCCCCAGATACGCATAGACGAAGATATCGAGCCGATTGAACGCGCACACGAAGAGAAACCAGCTCGGGTAGTGCAGCACGTACTTGCCGAGCGCCTCCACCAGCGCCACCGGCGACAGCGAGCGGGGCGCGTGGTCGCCGCGCTCGGTGGCCGGCGGCAGCGGTGGCGCGCCCGTGGCCTCGAGATACTCCGGCCGGCGCATGAAGGTCGTGAGCGTAATCCCCGTCGCGGCCACGAATAGGCCACCGAGCCCGATGAGCAGCCAGCGCGGCTCGCTCGATTGCAGGAACAGCCGCGTCGCCGCCGCGGCGATGACCATGAAGGCCTTGACCTCGTCGAGCATGAAGTCGAGCAGCGCGCCCACCGGCGACGCCATCGACTTCAGGCGCGCCAGCTGCCCGTCGACGCAATCGATCACGTAGGCCAGCTGCAACAGCAGGCCGGCGACGATGAGGCCGAGCCAGCTGCGCCACAGGATCAGCGTCGCGCAGCCGCCCGCGGCGACGCTGATGGCGAAGAAGGACACCTGGTTCGGCGTGACCCGGGTGCTGCGCAGCATCCACACCAGCAGCGCCGCCGGCGGGCGCGACACCCACTCGGTCCAGAAGTTGTCGCGCTTCTTCTTCGACTGACGATAGATGTCGCGGACGGCGGCGAGCACGCGACGGTTGTAGCCGCCGCGCGCCGGGCGGTCAACGTCAACACGTCGTGCGCGCCATCGCCGCGCGTGGCGCCGCCGAGCGACGTGCTATAGCAAGGCCATGCGCTGGAACCTGCTCATCGCCTTTGGCGTGATCTCTTTGTCGCTCGTCGCGGCGTTCATGGTCGCGTGCTCCGATTCGCCGTCCTGCAAGCCGGGCACGCTGCTGCTCCAGGTGGCGCTGCTCGATACGGCGCCGCTCGCCGACACCATCACCGTCGTCGACAACGACCCGGGCGCGGTCGTGACGCAGACCTTCCCGCATACGCCGAATCAAGCCGGCGCCGCCGTCGGCGTGGAGCACATCACCGTCGAGGTCAGCTGGCCGGGCGGCTATCCTGCCGACAAGCTCGTGCACCTGCTCGTCAAGGCCACCGGCGGAGTCACCGTCCTCGGCGCCAACACGGCCACCATCCACCTCGATCCCTCCTGTACGGTGGGAAGCGTGGCCGTCCGCGGCGGCTCCGCGCTCGTGCCGACCGATGGTGGCACGACCGACTGATCACGATTGATCACGATCACTTGCTCGTAACAATTGAAATCAGGGTTACAAGTGTGCTACGCGGATTCTCGTCCTGCGGACGGGAGTGTGCACATGACAAACGGCGGTTTCGTGGACGGGGGCGTTGTCGAGCAGCCAAAGGAGGCGGAGATGCCGATGGATCTGGCGACCATGCCGCCCTCTTCGACGGAGATCTCGGATCTCGTGGAGCGGCTGCGCTCCGGGCGCTGCGTCTTGTGCGCCGGCTCACGACTCACCGCCGCCGAGGGTGAGCGCAGCTTTCGCTCACTCGTCGACAAGCTGATCACCGAGCTCCCGCAGGCCGACGCCGACGGAGCGCGCCGCGTGCTCGACTCGCGCCCGCTCGCCGCCGCCGGCTTCGTGCGCCGCCGCCTCGGCGATCGCTTCGCCGACGAGCTGAGGAAGGCCGCCGCCCCCTTCGCCGAGCTGCCCGAGGCCGTGCGCCTCCTCGGCGAGCTGCCGTTTCGTGCCATCGTCACCACCACCTACGACGACGCCTTCGAGCGCGCGTTCACGCGCGACGGCGTCGTGCCGCGCATCTACACGCCGCGCGACACCGAGGCGCTCAGGAACGACGGCAAGCTGCGCTTCGTCTTCAAGGCGCTCGGCGATCCGGCGCGCGCCGACTCGATCGTGTGGTCGGCGGAGGATCTGCAGTCGGCGCTCGCCGACGGCGGCTATCGCACGGTCGCGCACGATCTGTATCGCTCGCGCAGCTTCCTCTTCGTCGGCTTCGACGGGCGCGATCCCGATCTGGCGATCCTGCTCGAGCGCGTGCTGGCCGGCGCCCGCTCGAGCGACGTCGACCACTTCGCGGTCCTGCCCGGGCTCGGCGCCGTCGAAAAGGAGGAGCTCTACGCCGCGTATCACATCCGTGTGCTCTCGGCCGAGAACGTGGCCGAGCTGGCGCGGCAGCTCAAGGAGGCCGTCGGCGACGAGATCCAGCCGGCGCTGCCCGACGACGACGACTTCGAAGGCTGGCTCGGGCTGCTCGCCGAGGAGCCGGCGGCTGCCGGGACACCGGGACGCGCCGAGATCGAGGACCGCCTCGACGTCCTGGGGCGGAAGCTGCGCGCCGAGGCGGACTGGGAGAAGCTGGTCGACCTGATGCTCGGGCGCGTCGGCGTCGAGCCGGAGGCGGGGCGGCGCGCCGAGATGCTGCTCGAGGTCGCCAGGATCTTCGAGCACGAGGTCGGCGATCTCTCCAAGGCGTTCACCGCGCTGGTCGCCGCCTACAAGGAGCATCCGCGCCCCGCGACAGCGACGGCTGGAACGAGCTGGAGCGGCTGGCGCAGGCGACCGGGCTGTGGAGCGAGCTGCTTGTCGGAGCTGGCGGAGGTGATGCCCACCCTGCCCGACGGCGAGCGGGCGCAGGCGTGGCTGCGCCTGGCGCGGCTCTACGGCGACAAGCTCAACGCCGCCGAGTACGCGCTCACCTCGCTCGACGAGGCGCTCAAGCTCGAGCCGGAGCTGGCGGACGCGGCCGAGCTGCGCATCTCGCTCTACAAGCGGCTCGAGCGCTGGAGCGACCTGGCGGCGGCGCTCGCCGAGACGGGACGGTTCGTCGAGCAGGCCGAGGTGCTCGACGCGCGGCTGGGAGACACGGCGCAGGCGGCGGCGGCCTATCGCCGGGCGCTGGAGAAGGATCCGCTGCAGCACGAGGCGCGGGCGGCGCTCGAGGCGCTCTTGCGCAAGAGCGGCGACTGGCGGGCGCTGGTGGCCGTGCTCGACGAGCGCGTCGAGTACGCCGCGGTCGAGGAGGCGCGCGCGCTCGAGAGCGAGGCGGCGGCGCTGTTCGCCGATCGGCTCGACGATCGCAAGCAGGCGATCGAGCGCTACGAAGCGCTGGCCGCTGAGGATGCGCGCGATCTCGGCGTGCTGCGCGCGCTCGAGCGGCTCTATCAGGCCGACGGGCAGGAGACGCAGTACATCGAGTGTCTGGGGCGGCAGGCCGAAGCGGTGGAGAGCGATCGCGAGCGCGCGGCGCTCTACCGGCGCATGGCCTCCTTGTGGGAGGAGATCCCCGGATCGCACGAGCGCGCCGAGGCGTGCCTGGAGAAGCTGCTGGCGGTCGACCCGCGCTCGGAGGACGCGCTGCGCTCGCTCGAGCGGCTCTACTACGCCGAGCGCAAGTGGCCGGAGCTGATCGACGCCTGCCGCCGCCACGCGGCGCTGGTGCCGCCACCCAACGCGGGCGAGATCCACTTCCAGGTGGCGGCCATCTACGAGCACGAGCTGCGCGATCTGGACAAGGCGATCGAGGCCTACCTCGACGTCGAGACGCACCTGCCCAACCACGCCGACACGATGGAGGCGCTGACCCGGGTCTACGAGAAGACCGGGCAGTGGCAGAAGGCGGCCGATGTGCTCGAGCGGCGGGCGCAGCTGGCGGAGGTGAAGTCGCAGCGGCTCGAGCTGCATCACCGCGCCGGCGAGATCTACGCGGAGAAGATCGGCGACGCCAAGCTGGCCGAGACGCGCTTCGTGCGCGCGCTCGAGATCGATCCCACGCACGTGCCGTCGATGACGGCGCTGGTCGAGATCTATCGCAAGAACGGCGACTTTTTGAAGGCGGCCAAGCTGCTCGTCGAGGCGGTGCCGCACACGCCCAACCGGCTCGAGCGCACGCGCCTGTTGGTCGAGGCGGGCGAGATCTTCGACGGGCTCGACGACAAGCGCAAGGCGACCGAGCTCTACCTCGACGCGCTGGCGGTCGATCCCGAGCACGTGGAGGCGGGCGAGCGGGTGGCGGAGCTGTTGTGGCGCGCCGAGCGCTACTCCGACCTGGTGCCGGTGCTGGAGATGCTGACGCGCAAGGAGCTGGGCCCGCAGGGCGGGGCCGGCGGCGCGGGCCGTCGAGACAGTGAGCCGGCGCTGCAGGTGGAGCGGCTGACGCGGCTGGCGCACGCGGCGCACGCGCTCGGGCTCGACGAGAAGGTGGGCAAGGCGTACGCGCGCGCGGCCGAGATCGACGAGACGAACCTCGAGGCGCAGCGCGGGCGGGCGGCGTGGCACGGCAAGCGCGAGGAGTGGAAGGAGGCGCTGGCGGCGCTGGAGAAGGTGTTCGAGCACCACGTGGAGAATCTGCCGCCGTCGGAGCGCGTGGAGCTGCTCTACAGCCTGGGCAACTGCCAGCTCAAGCTGGGCGAGAAGCCCAAGGCGAAGGAGCTGATCGCGCGGGCGCTGGAGCTCGATCCGGCGCATCGGCCGTCGCTGCTCGCCTCGTTGGAGCTGGGCGAGGCCAAGCCGGAGTCGCTCATCGACGCCAAGAAGGCGCTCTTGGTGACCGCCACCGGCGTCGACGAGCAGGCCAAGCTGCTGGGCGAGATCGGCGACATCTGGCTGGAGAAGCTGGCCAGCCGCGACGAGGCGGTGTCGGCGTGGCGTGAGGGCCTGGAGCTCAAGAGCGACGACCACAAGCTCCTGCACAAGTGCCTCGACGCCTACGTCGAGGACAAGGCGTGGCCGCAGGCGCTGGAGATGCTGGAGCGGCTGATCGAGGTGGAGAAGGTGCAGTCGGTGCGCGCCAAGTATCGGCACGCCGCCGGGCTCATCTGCCGCGACGAGCTGGGGCGCTCGGGCGACGCGGCGGCGCACCTGTCGGCGGCGCTCGACGACGACCCGTCGCTCGACCGCTCGTCGGAGGCGCTGGAGGAGCTGCTCACCGATCGACAGGAGTGGAAGGAGCTGGCGCGCTTCTACCGCAAGCAGCTCAAGCGGCTGGGCACCGAATCGCCCGGCGACGCCGACGGGCGCAACGGCGAGCGGCTGCGCGTGTGGAGCGCGCTGGGCGCGGTCTGCCTCGAGAAGCTGGGCGAGCGCGAGAGCGCGCTGGCGGCGCTCGAGGTGGCGCTCACGTTCGATCGCGGCAACCTCGAGCGGCACAAGCAGCTGGCCGACCTCTACGTGCAGGCGGGACCCGACAAGTTCGACAAGTCGATCGTCGAGCACCAGCTCATCTTGCGCAGCGAGAAGAACCGCATCCTGTCGTATCGCGCGCTCAAGCACCTCTACATCCAGACCGGGCAGCGCGAGAAGTCGGTGCAGCTCTCGGTGGCGCTGTGCTTCCTCAAGAAGGGCGAGCCCGACGATCTCACCAAGGCCAACACCTACAAGCACCAGGACATGGCCATCGCGCGGCGCCCGCTGACCGACGAGATGTGGCTGCGCTTGGCCCACCCCGAAGAGGATCGCTACCTCGACGCGCTGTTCGCGCTGGTGGCGCCGATGCTGGCGGTGGCGACGGCGCAGCAGCACAAGGCGCTGGGGCTCAACCGCAAGGAGGCGCTGCCGATCGAGGATCAGCGCTCGTTCGGCAAGGCGCTCAAGTACGTAACGACGACGCTCGGCGTGGCGCCGCCCGAGGCCTACGTGCGCGCGGAGCAGAAGGAGGCGGTGGCGTTCGCCAACTGCATCGACGGGCGGACGCTGGTGCCGGTGTTCTCGCTGGGCGCGCCGCTCGTCGGTGACAAGCGGCAGGAGCGGGAGCAGGTGTTCGAGCTGGCGCGGCGCGCGGCGCACCTGCGGCCGGAGCGGTTCGTGCGCTTCATCTTGCCGCAGCCGCAGCAGCTGGCGCACATCATCGACGCGGCGATGGTGCTCGGCGAGACGACGCGGACCGACAAGACGCCGACCGGACCCACGGCGACGGAGACCGGCAGGACCGTGACGGCGATGCGGCGCGCGCTGCAGCCGGTGCAGCTCGAGAACGTGGCCTCCATCGGGCGCAAGCTGCGCGCCGACGGGGCGCGGCCCGAGGAGGCAGCGCTCAAGTGGCTGCAGGCGGCCGATCTGACGGCGATCCGCGCCGGCTTCGTGATGACCGGCGATCTCGAGACCTCGGCGCGGCTCATCGCCGCCGAGCCGCAGCCGGCCACCGCGCTGCCGGCGACCCAACGCCTGCTCGACCTGGTCTGGTCGTCAGCGACGGAGGAGCTATTCGCCGTTCGCAAACAGCTCGGCATGTTGTAAGGTCCGGCCCGCTAGCCTAAGGGGTTGCCTATGAAGTCGCGCGCTTTTCCGTATGCCTTGATGGCGTTGTCGGTGTTGGGCGGCGGAGTGGCGTGGATGGAGTGTGGCAGTGGATCGACCTGCGGCAACAGCAAGGTCGAGAGCGGCGAGCAGTGTGACAAGGGGGCGATGAACGGCGTCGACGGGTCGGGCTGCTCGGCCTCCTGCCAGTTCGCCAACATCGCGGTGGCCTCGATCCAGGTCAGCTACTCGAAGCTGCTCAACGAGGTGCCGGGGTTCAACGGCGTGTCGTGCAACGACCTCGGCATCGGCGCCGCGCACGTGGTGCTGAGCGGGCCCCAGCCCGTCGACGAGACGTGGATGGGCTGCATGCAGTCCAAGCAGTACGCCAACGTCACGCCCGGGACCTACCAGGCGACCATCACGCTGCTCGACGCGAACATGCAGCCCCTGACCAACGCGGTGATGACCGCGATGACCGACGTGCAGAAGGGTCCGGTCACGAACCTCAACATCAACTTCATGCAGTCCGACTTCGTGAAGCAGGACTATGTCGGCCAGCTCGATTGGGACGCCAGCTGGGGCACGGCCGACCAGCGCTGCAACGATCTGACGCCGCCGGTGACCATGGAGGCGGTGACACTGTGGGACGCGCACGGCGCCCTGGTGACGATGCCGGCGGCGACCAACGACGGGCTCAAGCTCGACGGGACGTTCGGCTCCTGCTTCACCGGGAGCTCGACGGCGCCGCAGCGGGTCAAGCCGCTGACCTGGGGGCACTACAAGCTGGCGCTGCAGGGCAAGGCGATGGGGGGCGTGGCGTTCTGCAAGACGTTCGACCTGTTCGTGCCGCCGGGCAGCGCACCGCAGACCTACGAGATCGTCGTCGACCCCTTCGATCCGTCGGGCGACGCCGGCGCCTGTCCGTAGCGCTACGACGGCGGAAGCACCACGTGGGAGGGGCACGTCCGCCCCTGCGCGATCTGCCCCGCTGGGCTCAAACCGTCCTCGCCACCGAACCGCTGCGCTCGATTCGACCCCTTGTCTGTGCTGCGGAGCTCGCCCAGCGGGGCGGATCGCGCGGGGCCTCTGTGCTTCATTTGGACTGGGAAGGACGCGGGGCGGTCGCGTTGGTACGGGTGGCGCTTCCGACGAGGGGAGACGCTCAGTGATGGAAGAAGGCGCGTAGCTCGTCGAGGGCGGGCTTGCCGCGGGGGGTGTAGCCGGCGGAGGTGGGGCCGCCCCAGCCGTACCAGTTCCAGAAGTAGGCGCCGCCGAAGCGATCGGCGGGGGCGTCGCCCCAGACGCGGCGGAAGGCGGCGTAGCAGCGGCGCTGCTCGTCGAGGTCGACAGTGCCGGCGCTGGTCTCGTCCCACGGCGTGGCGCTGGCGCCGCGGATCGAGCGGTAGCCGACCTCGGTGAAGACGATGGCCCGGCCGCGCGGGGCGAAGAAACGTTCGAGCTCGACGCGCCAATCGCGCCAGCCCCGCGTCAGGTCCTCGACGGTGGCGGGCGAGCCCGGCTCGACCAGCGCGAAGTAGGCGCAGAGGCCGACGACGTCGACGAGATCGTAGACGGCGACCTTGGCGTAGTGGTCCCAGTTGCCCGAGTACATGAGCGCGCCGTGGAAGACACGGCGCACCTCGGCCACGGTCGTGGCCCAGGCCTGACGGTCGGTGGGACCGTCGAGCGTCGACAGCTCGCTGCCGACCGACAGCACCGCCACCCGCTCGCGCGCGGCCAGCCGCGCCAACTCGACGAGGCGCGCGCGGTAGCTGCGCCACCAGGCGGCGCGATCGCGCGGCGCCAGCGTCCCGCGCCACTCCTCGGGCGTGCGCGGCGACGACAGGCGCACGATCGGAAAGAGCGTGACCGCCAGGCCAGCGGCGCGCGCGTCGCGGATGGCGGCGGCGATCGTGGCCGGCGGAGGCGTGTAGCGGGGATGATCCACGATCGCCGTCGAGGAGGCGTCGGCCTGGTACCAGGGCACGACCAGCTCGACGTGGTCGGCGCCAGCGGCCGCGATCTCGTCGAGCAGCGGGCGGTACGACCAGCCGGCGTCCTCGGCGAACAGGCCCAGCGCGACGCCGCGCACGGGGGCGGCGAGCGCGACGCCAGGTACCGGGGCGGCGAGCGCGGGCGCAGGCGCGAGCAGCAGGATCATGAGAGCGCGGACGAGCGTCATCGAGCGCCCCAGTGTATCCTTGCGCCGTGCGTCTCGCGCTGCTTCTGACGATCGCCGCCGCCGCCGCCGTGCCGAAGTCGCCGGGCGCGGCGCGCCCGCCGGCCGCCTCCAGCGTCGCCATCGAGGCGCCGACCGGGCGCGCCACCGTGGTGCAGCGGCCGCTCGCGGCGATGGTGCCGATCCGCGGTGGGATGTTCACGATGGGGGCGTCGGCGGAGCTGCAGTCGGCGGCGCTCCAGCTGTGCCGCGAGGAGATCGGCCCGCGCAACCGGGTCAACTGCGTGCGCGAGGTGGTCGAGAGCGAGGGGCCGCAGCGCAAGGTCTACGTCTCGCCGTTCTCGATCGATCGCGTCGAGGTCACGGTCGCCGCCTGGCGCGCCTGCGTGCAAGCCGGCGCCTGCTCGCCAGCGCCGCTGGCCATCGCCGACGCGCGGCTGTTGCGACCGAACCTGCCGGCCACGTCGATGACCTGGGCCGAGGCCGCGGCCTACTGCGCGTGGCGCGGAGCGCGCCTGCCGACCGAGGCCGAGTGGGAGCGCGCGGCGCGTGGCGTCGACGGGCGGGTCTGGCCCTGGGGCAACGTCCTGCGTCCGAACGCGTTCAACCACGGCCGTTTCGCCAGACCCGACGACCCCGGCAGCAACTTCATCGCGCTCATTCGTCCCGACGCCAGTGACGGCGCCACCTTCCTGGCGCCGGTCGGCGTGCACCCGGATGGCGCGTCTCCGGACGGCGTGCTCGACATGGCGGGCAACGTCATGGAGTGGACCTCCGACTACTATCGTCCCGAGTCGCCGCAGTCGATGTCGACGGTGAACCCGCGCGGGCCCGACTCCGGCGCCATGCGCTCCCTGCGTGGTGGCTCGTGGCGCCACCCGCCATTCTACGCGCGGACCAGCTATCGCGAGGCGGCGGTGCCCGACACGCGCTCCACCGAAATCGGCCTCCGCTGCGTGCGCTGAGCTACCCTCTGTGAGCTCCATCAGCGCGAGGCACCGGGGCTTTTGTCGCCCGCGCTTGGCCGTGCTATAGAGGCGCGATGACTCGCCTCGTTCGGCTGACCGCCGTGTTCGCGCTGCTCGCTCCGCTCTGTCTCGCCGCCGGCTGTAAGCAAGGCGTGGGTGAACGCTGCCAGGTGCAGTCCGACTGCGACGACGGGCTCCTGTGCGTGCTCCAGGCTGGCGGCACGCCGCAGGCGGGCGGCACCTGCCAACAGCAAGGCATGGGCAACCAGGACATGCCCGCCGCGGCCCCCGTCGACATGGCCAGCAAGGCCGACATGGCCGGCCAGCCCCCCGCCGACATGACCCAGGCCCCGACCGACTGAGAACGGGCGCCGTTCTAACTGTCGGGCGCGCGCAAGGCATCGAGAAACGCCGCGCCGTACTTCGCCAACTTCGACGGCCCTACGCCCGGCACCTCGGCCATCTCGTCGAGCGTTGCCGGCCGCTGCCGCGCCAGCTCCGCCAGCGTGCGATCGTGGAACACGCAATAGGCGGGGAGCTGCTCCGCCCGGGCCAGCTTGGCCCGTAGCTCGCGCAGCCGCGCGAACAGCGGCTCATCGACGGGTCCGTCGTCTCCGTCGCCGCCGCCGGCCCCTGTTGCCCTCGCCACGCGCACGCGCTTGACCGCCGTCACCGCACGCTCGGGCGGCAAGGCCGACTGCATGCGCGCGCGGTCGAGCATCACCTCCCGCCCCGCGGCCGTGATGCGCAAGCACGGGTACTCGTCGCCCTCGGGGACGAGCAGGCCGGCCGCTTCGAGCGTACCCAGCACATCGAGCACCCACGCCACCGGTCGCCCACGCAGGGCCCCGAAGGTCGAGACGCGGTGCAGACCCGCCTCGACGACCTCGCGCGCATCCGAGCCGGCCAGGCACAGCGCGATGCGCTTGCGCCCGAAGGCGCCGTTGAGCCGGGCCACGCAAGACAGCACCTTGCGTACGATCGAGTGATCCTCGTCGGACAGCGGCGGGTCGTCATGGCGGGCGGCGCAGGTGTCGCACGGCAGCGCCTCGCCGCCGCAGCGATGGACCTCGTCGCCGAAGTAGCCGAGCAGGAAGGCTCGCCGACAGCCACGCGCGTAGGCGTAGGACATCATCGCCCGCAGCCGCTCGCGCTCCGCCTCCACCACCGGCGCGGGCCGCGGCGGCCCATCTGACCCGCTCGACGCGATCAGGAACTCGCGCAGCCGCACGTCGGCATGGTTGAACAAGAGCGCGCAGCGTGCCGGCAGCCCGTCACGTCCGGCGCGGCCGGCCTCCTGGTAGTACGCCTCGGCTGATCCGGGCAGATCGTGGTGCACCACGACGCGGACGTCGCGCTTGTCGACCCCCATGCCGAATGCGTTGGTGGCGACGACGACCCGCACCTCGTCGCGCATCCAGGCATCCTGCACCTCGACGCGCTCGTCGTCGGCGAGGCCGGCGTGGTATGCGCGCGCGGTCACGCCTGCGTCGCGCAGCGACGCCGCCACCTCCACGGCCTTCTTGCGCGTCGCCGCGTAGACGATCGCCGGTTTGTCGCGCGCCTCGCGCTCGGCGAGCAGCGTGAGGATCTGGCGCAGCTTGTCTTCGCCGCCCTGCACCGGCACCACCGACAGGCGCAAGTTGGTGCGGTCGAAGCCACGCACGAACACCGCCGGCTCGCTCATGTCGAGCGCGTCGCCGATCTCCTGCCGCACGTCGGGCGTGGCCGTCGCCGTCAGCGCCACCAGGCGCGGGGCGCCCAGCTGCGCCCGCACCTCGCCGAGGCGCGCGTAGTCGGGGCGAAAGTCGTGTCCCCACTCGACCATGCAGTGCGCCTCGTCGACCGCGAGCAGCGCCGGCTGCGCGCGCGCCAGCGTCTCGCCGAACCCGGGCGCGCGGAAGCGCTCGGGCGCGACGTACAAGAGGCGCAGCTCCCCCCGCACCGCCGCGCGCAATCGCTCCGCGCGTTCGTCGGGCGGAATCGAGCTGTTGATGAAGGTGGCGGGGATGCCGCGCGCGTTGAGCGCGTCCACCTGATCCTTCATTAATGAGATGAGCGGCGAGACGACCACCGCCAGCCGCTCCAGCGCCACCGCCGGCAGCTGGTAGCACAGCGACTTGCCGGCGCCGGTCGGCAACACGGCGATCGTGGGCCGTCCGCCCAGCACCGCTTCGATGATCTCGCGCTGCCCGGGACGAAACTGGGTCAGCCCGAACCGCCCGAGGGCGTCATCGATCGACAAAGGCATCGTGCTCCTGAACAGCATGCCTAACTTATCGTGCGCTCGCGCGAGAAGTTGCGTGCCGCGCGAAAAAAATCGCCGTTCGAGATCCCGGCCGTCGACCCGTGCCAGCGCGACCGCCGCGGACGCAGCGAGTGCATCCCGTGGCTCAGACCTCATGATTCATCACGTCTCCGCATTTGATTGAGCAAACGGCGTCGCCTCGAGAACGTGCCCAAACGCCATCCTTAGCGGCAGGGTCGCCGGTTGGCGCCACGGGGCCGCGGGCGGTCCTCGGAGCCGTCTTGCCGGGACGGGTCCGCTACGCCGGCGGCCTTGCAGGCCGGCGGCACGTCCGGGGCCGCGGGCGGTCGTCGGAGCCGTCTTGCCGGGACGGGCCCGCTACGCCGGCGGCCTTACAGGCCGGCGGCACGTCCGGGCCCTCGGCTCGTCGCTGGCGTCCGCCCTCCGGGCGGAGCGCTCCTCGACGCCCGGCAAGACGGCTCCGACGACCGCCCGCTCTATGGGCTCATGGGAAGACTGCGTCGAGGGTCGCTCTCGGTTTTTGGACGACCACGGAGGCCCCACACGCACGGCCCCGCTGGGCGAGCTCCGCAGCACCGGCAAGGGCAGAATCGAGCACAGCGGTCCGGTGGCGGGGACTGTTCGAGCCCAGCGGGGCAGCGTGCGTGGGGCCCAAGGTGGCGTCTTGGCGCGCTCTCGTTGCGACGCGCTCCAGGAACCTGTCGAGAGCTCGAACCGAGATGTGATGAATCATGAGGTTTGAGCCCGGCGGAGCGGATCGCGCGGGGCCGAGCGTACCGCCCTCAGTTCGAGAACGGCCGCGCGCGCGGGGAGGGACGTGCCGCCCAGCGCTGCGACCTGGCTACTGGAGCTCTTTGAAGGCGACGTCGAGGATTTCGTACTCGCGCTGCCCCTTGGGGGTGCGCACCGTGACCGTGTCGCCCTCGCTCGCGTCCGATGAGCGCGCGCGCCAGCGGCGCCGAGATGCTGATGCGCCCCTTCTTGATGTCGGCCTCGTGCTCGCCGACGATCGTGTAGGTCACCTCGTCGCCCGTGTCGGTGTCGGTCAGCTTCACCGTCGCGCCGAACACGACCCTGCCGCCCGACAGCTTCGCCTGGATCGATGACCTCGGCCAGCGCCAGCATCGCCTCGATCTCGCGTGATGCGTCCTTCGATGAACCCCTGCGCCTCCTTGGCGGCGTGAGTACTCGGCGTTCTCCGACAGGTCGCCGTGGGCGCGCGCCTCCTCGATCGCCTTGCACGTTCGGCGAGCGGTCGACCTCCGCAGTCGCTTCAGCTCGTCCTTGAGCAGCTGCGCGCCGCGCGGAGTCATCGGGATCTTCGGTCAGCCATGTTTTGTTCTCGATCCGTTCCTGCAAATTTACAAATGGTACTCCTGCAGCGAGCGCACGTCCAAGGCGCCCACGCTTGAGCGATGCGATCGCCAGCGCCGCCGCGCGCGCCGCCGACATCGTCGTGAAGTACGGCATGTCCTTGGTCAGCGCCGTGCGGCGGATGCGAGAACGAGTCGCGGATCGCCTGCCCCGTCGACGTCGTGTTGATGACGATCGAGAACTCGCCGTCGACGATGCGCGTCGACGCAGTGGGGGCGTCCTTCGCGCACCTTGTTGACGCCGTCCGCCGCGACGCCGCGCTCGCGGCAAGAAGGCGGCGGTGCCGTGCGTGGCCACGATGCGGAAGCCGAGCTCGCGCAGCCTTCGCGCCACGTCGAGCACGCGCCTCCTTGTCCTCGTCGTGCACGCTGATGAAGGCGGCGCCCTTGGCCGGGTCGGTCGGCAGGCGCGTGCCGGCGCCGATCTGCGCCTTGGCGAAGGCCGTCGGGAAGTCGCGGTCGATGCCCATCACCTCGCCGGTCGAGCGCATCTCGGGGCCGAGCAGCGTGTCGACGCCGGGGAACTTCGCGAACGGGAAGACCGCCTCCTTGACCGCGACGTGCTTGGGCGGCGACGTCGCGTGACGCCCAGCTCCGTCGAGCGTGCGGCCGACCAGCGATGCGCGCCGCGATCTTGGCCAGCGGCACGCCGGTCACCTTGGACACGAACGGCACCGTGCGCGAGGCGCGCGGGTTCACCTCGAGGATGATAGATGCTGCGCCGTCCCTTGGACGGCGAACTGCACGTTCATCAGGCCGACGACGTCGAGCTCGCGGGCCAGCGCGCGCGACCTGCGCCTTGATCGCCTCGACGATCTCCGGCGACAGCGAGTAGGGCGGCAGCGCGCAGGCCGAGTCGCCCGAGTGGATGCCGGCCTCCTCGATGTGCTCCATCACGCCGCCGATGACGACGTCGCTTGCCGTCGGCGACGCACGTCGACGTCGACCTCGATGGCGTCGGGCAGGAACTGGTCGATCAGGAGCGGCGTTCTTCGTCGGCTGCGTCGCCCGGCTCTGCGCGGCGCGAGCGCCTCGCGTCGACGTAGCCGCGTCCAGGCCCGACGCGGTCGTGGACGATCTCCATCGCGCGGCCGCCGAGCACGTAGGACGGGCGCACCATCACCGGGTAGCCGATGCGGTCGGCGATCGGCGAGCGCCTCCTCGACGGCCGTGCGCGGTGCCCCAGGCGCGGCGCGCGCAGGCCGAGCTTCGTCGAGCAGCTCGCCGAAGCGCTCGCGATCCTCGGCGCGGTCGATGGCGTCGGCGCTGGTGCCGAGCAGCTTGCACGCCCGCCTTCTGCAGCGGCACCGCCAGGCGCAGCGGCGTCTGCCCGCCGAACTGCACGATGACGCCGTCGGGCTTCTCGGCGTCGACGATCTCGAGCACGTCCTCGAGCGTGAGCGGCTCGAAGTACAGCCGGTCGGAGGTGTCGTAGTCGGTCGACACCGTCTCCGGGTTGCAGTTGACCATGATGGTCTCGAAGCCCGTCTTCGCGCAGCGCCATGCACGGCGTGGACGCAGCAGTAGTCGAACTCGATGCCCTGGCCGATGCGGTTGGGGCCGCCGCCGAGGATGACGATCTTCTTCTTGTCGGTCGCGCGCTCGGCTCGGCGCGGCTCGCCGTCGTGCCGTCTCGTAGGTCGAGTAGAGGTACGGCGTGTGCGCCTCGAACTCGGCGGCGCAGGTGTCGACGCGCTTGAAGACCGGGCGGACGCCGTAGCTTGATGGCGCGCCTGGCGCACGTCGTCCTCGGTCGCGCCGGCCAGCGTCAGCGAGGCGGCGGTCGGAGATGCCCATGCGCTTGCGCGCGCGCCAGCGCCGCCGGATCGTCGAGCAGCCGGCGCCTCGGCCGCGCAGCGACTCGTCCTCGTGCGACGATGCTGCGCAAGCTGCGCGAGGAACCAGGGGTCGATCGCGGTGAGCGTGATGCGCCTCGTCGATGCGACAGCCCGGCGCGCAGCGCCTCGGCCAGCTGCAACAGCCGATCCGGGCCGTGGGCGCCGCGATGCGCCGCTTGCAGCTCGTCGAGCGGCGGCAGGCAGCTCCAGGTCGAAGCCCGCAGCGGCCGATCTCCAGCGAGCGCAGCGCCTTGCCGAGCGCCTCCCGGAAGGTGCGGCCGATGGCCATGACCTCGCCGACCGACTTCATCTGCGGGCCGAGCGTCGGCGTCGGCGCCGGGGAACTTCTCGAAGGCGAAGCGCGGCATCTTGGTGACCACGTAGTCGATGGTCGGCTCGAAGCAGGCCGGGGTCTCGCGGGTGATGTCGTTCGGGATCTCGTCGAGCGTGTAGCCGACGGCCAGCTTGGCGGCGATCTTGGCGATGGGGAAGCCGGTCGCCTTCGACGCCAGGCGCCGAGCTGCGCGACACGCGCGGGTTCATCTCGATGACGATCATGCGCGCCGGTCTTCGGGTTGACCGCGAACTGGATGTTCGAGCCGCCGGTCTCGACGCCGATCTCGCGGATGACCGCGCAGCGCGGCGTCGCGCATGACGCTGGTACTCCTTGTCGGTCAGGGTCATCGCCGGCGCGACGGTGATCGAGTCGCCGGTGTGCACGCCCATCGGATCGAAGTTCTCGATCGAGCAGATGATGACGACGTTGTCGTTGCGGTCGCGCATCACCTCGAGCTCGTACTCCTTCCAGCCGAGCACCGACTCGCTCGACCAGCACCTCGCCGCGCGGGCTCTGCGGCAGCGCCCCAGCGCGACCTTGGCGTCGAACTCCTCGGCGTTGCAGGCGATGCCGCCGCCCGATGCCGCCGAGCGTGAACGACGGGCGCAGGATCACCGGGTAGCCGGCAGCTCGGCGCAGGTCGCCTGCATGGCCAGCGCCTCCTCGAGCGAGTGGGCGTAGCCGGAGCGCGGCACCTCGAGGCCGATCTTCTCCATCGCCTGCTTGAACAGCTCGCGATCCTCGGCCTTCTCGATGGCCTCGACCTGCGCGCCGATCAGCTTCACGCCGTACTTGGCGAGCACGCCGGCCTTGGCGCAGCTCGAGCGCCAGGTTGAGCGCGGTCTGCCCGCCCAGCGTGGGCAGGAGCGCGTCGGGCCGCTCGCGCTCGATGATCGCTGGTCGAGCACCTCGACGGTCAGCGGCTCGACGTAGGTGCGGTCGGCGAGCTCCGGGTCGGTCATGATCGTGGCCGGGTTCGAGTTGACCAGCACGACCTGGTAGCCCTCCTCGCGCAGCGCCTTGCACGCCCTGGGTGCCCGAGTAGTCGAACTCGCAGGCCTGGCCGATGACGATCGGGCCCGAGCCGATGAGCAGGATCTTGCGGATGTCGTTACGGCGCGGCATTTCCGGTGACGAAATATGTCACAGAATGAACGGGATGATCGCGCGAACCTTGCCCCGGTAGGCGTCGTAGTCGGCGCCGAAGCGCCCGCTCAGCAGCGCCTCCTCGATCGCGACCTTGCGCAGAAGGCCGAGCGTGAACAGCCCGAGGGCGACCACGCCGGCCAGATCGCGCCGCCCGAGCGCCACGCCCACCATGGCCATGATCAGGCCGGTGTAGATCGGGTGGCGCGCCAGGCGATAGGGGCCCGACTGCACGATGCGGTGGCCCTCCTTGAGCGTGACGGTGCCGCTCCACAGCCTGCCCAGGTGCTGGCGCGCCCAGATGGCGAAGGCGACGCCGGCCACCTCGAGCGCGAACCCGACATACACCAGCGGGAGCGACGGGGGCCACAGCCGTCGCCGCAAGGGCTCGGGGGTGGCCACGAGGAACAGCACGGCGGCGCCGATGAGCAAAAGGTGCGTCAGCCGCTGGCGCGGCGTCTCGCGCGTCTCGGTGCGCGCGGTGCCAAACGCACGCACCAGCCACCAGGCGGCGAGGAGCGCCCACGGCGCCGTGAACAGCCACGGCGACATCTCAGACCTGCTTGCGTTTGATCTTGCCGTGGTTGTCGAGGCGCGCGCCGGGCAGGAGGTCGGCCAGCATCTTCTCCACGGTGCCCGAAAAACCTTTGACGTCCCAGCCGAGCTCGGCGAAGCCGTCGATGATGCGCTTCTTGATGCGGCGCGAGTCTTCCTTGTCGTTGGTCAGCAGCTGGAGCAGCGGCTCGCGGGCGCTCTCCACGTCCTTGTGGCGCAACAGCGACTCGACGGCGACGAAGCGCACGCCCTCGTCCATGTCGGTCAGATAGGGCAACAGCGCCTTGGCCGCGCGCGCATCGGAGTGCTCGCCGAGATCGTGCAAGAGCTGGATCTTCTTCGACGGATCGCGCGTGTAGGTGTTGTCGTTGCGCTCGCACAGATCGGCCAGGATGGGCCACGCTTCGTCGGCGTTGGCCACCTCGTGCAGCACCTTGAGGCCCCACGAGATCGACTCCGCCTCGCGCAGGTGCTTCTGCAACGGCGCCAGGATCTTGCTGCCCATCTTGACCAGCTCGTCGAAGACGAACTGCTTCTCCTGCTCGTCCTCGATCGATTTGTCGTAGCGCATGGTGAAGCGCGACAGCAGCCCCTCGACTGCCTCGGCGCTGCCCTCCTGCCCGGCGTCGCGCAGCACCTCGAGCGACGCGAAACGATCGGCCGACTGCGCGTCCTTGTTCTTGGCCCGCGAGATGTGCTTGCCGAGGCGGCCCTTGCCGCCGCCGCCGAAGAGGTCGAGAAAGCCCATGGCGGGGGTTCTAGCACATCCGAGATATCGTTGATATCGTTGGAGCCATGGCCGATCGCCCGCGAGGCGGACCCGACCGCGCATTCCCCCGCGTGGCCATCGACGCGTTCGTTCGCGTCCTCGGCGGCGACCGCGAATACGTGTTTCGCACCCGCGACCTGTCGCAGGGCGGGCTCTTCCTCTACACGCGCATCGGACACCTGTATCCGTTCCGCGTGGGGGCGGCGCTGAGCATCGAGCTCTATGACTTCGACCGCGCGGTCGACTTCCGGGCCGTGGTCGTGCGCGTCGTCGAGCCGGGCAGCCCCGAGGCCGAGCGCTTCCCGATGGGCTTCGGCGTCAAGATCATGGAGATCGACGACGGCAACCGCACCCGGCTCGAGGAGCTGCTGAAGCGCGCCGCCTCGGGCGAGGATCCCTACTAACCCCAGTGGTTTTGATTGGTATCCGCCGAGGATTCGGCGCGCAGGGCGAGGCGCGACGACGAAGGAATACTCTCTGTATTTCGAGGAGGAGCAACGAAGCCATCGGCGTCGAGGACCGGCGCAGACCGGTCGAAATCACTGTGGCGAGGTACTAACCATGGGGGGCGGGCGCGGCGCGGAGGTGCGAGGGTGCGGGTGCGGGTCGCGGGCTACTTTTGTTGGAGCATGGCGCGGATGAAGGCGGCGTCGGAGGCGTTGGGGGCCAGCTCCAGGTACTTGCGTAGGTAGGGCAGCGCCTGGTCGCGCTGGCCGAGGCGGTTGTAGCACTTGCCGATCTGGCGCTGCGCTTTGGCGTCGGAAGGGTTGGCGCGGGCGAATTCGAGGTACTTCGCCAGCGCGGCCTCGACGTCGCCGCTGCGGAATAGCGCTTCGCCCTCGGCGAAGGGGCTCTTGGGCGCCACCGCTGGCCTGGCGGCGGGCTCCGGCGTCGCCTTGGCAACCGACGGGGTCGCGGGTCGAGCGGCCGCGATCGCGGCTGGATGCGAGGTCTCGTGTCGTTTGTGGGCGTGCGCCGGCGCGGCGCTCGCGAGCACCGTCGGCGGCGGGGGCGCCGGGGCGGGTGGAATCGGGGCGGCCACCGGCTGCGCGATCGGCGTCTGCGGCGTCGTCTGCGGCGGCCTCGTCTGCGGCGGCCTCGTCTGCGGCGTCGTCGTCTGCGGCGGCGGCGTCGCCGGCGCCGTCGTCGTCGGCACCGGCACCACCCCGCTCGGCGACGGCAGCTCCGCCACCGGCAGATCGGACTTGTGGCCGAAGATGACCCACGCGCCGCCGCCCAGCGCGGTGACGAGCGCCAGCGCCGCGGCGATCATGCCCGCGCGCTTCTTGCCCGCCGGCGGCGCCGCCAGCTCGCCGTGCACCGACGGATTCGACGACGGCCCCAGCCGCGTCGCCGCCTGCGCCGGAGTCGACAGCGGCGTCGACACGCCCGTCGTCGCCAACGGGTCGGCCGCCTGGGATGCCGTCGTCCGCGGATTCGACGTCGACGCCCGCTTCATGCCCAGGGACTCGAACAGCGCCGCGCGCATCTCGGCGGCGCTGGCGAAGCGCGCCTCTTTTTCCTTCTGCAGCCCGCGCAGGATCAGCGCTTCGAGCGCCGGCGGGAGCGAGGCGTTGCGCCGCTTGGACGGCGGCGTCGGCTCCTCGGTCAGGTGCTTGGTGATGACCCCGAGCGCGGACTCGGCGCGGAACGGCACGTCGCCGGTCACCATCTGATACAGGATGACCGCGGCGGCGTAGAGATCGCTGCGCCCGTCGAGCGCGTCGCCGCGCGCCTGCTCGGGCGACATGTACTCGGGCGTGCCGCAGACCATGCCGGCCATGGTGATCGCCGAGCCCTCGCCGTCGCGCTCGGAGGCCACCTTGGCGATGCCGAAGTCGCACACCTTGACGAAGTCGCTCTCGCCGCGCACGTCGAGCAGCATGACGTTCTCGGGCTTGAGATCGCGGTGCACCACGCCCTTGGCGTGCGCCTCGTCGAGCGCCCCCAGGATCTGTCCGCCGATGTGGCCCACGCGCTCGAGCGGCAGGGGAAAGTCCTGCTTGATGGCGCGGTACAGGTCGCGCCCGCTCAGGAGCTCCATGGCGATGAACAGAAGGCCGTCGTCGTCGCCGAAGTCGATGATCTGCAGGATGTTCGGGTGCGACAGCATCGAGGCGCTCTTGGCCTCGCGGTAGAAGCGCTTGGCCAGCGCCGCGTCCCCGGCCATGGCATTGTGCAACACCTTGAGCGCCACCTGCTTGCCGAGGTTGGTCTGCTCGGCCAGGTAGACGCGCCCCATCGCGCCGGCGCCGAGGAGGCGCTCGATCCGGAACTTGCCTGCCAGGAGGCGGCCGATCAGCGGGTCGGCTTCGAGGGAATCCGCCACCGATGGATCATAGCATGGGTCATCGCGGCGCCAAGGCGGCGGCGTAGATCTCGATCCAGCGCAGGTCGGTGCGCAGATCGGGGTCGTGCTCGGCCAGGAGCCGGTCGACAGTGACGGCGAGGCGGTGCGGCAGATCGAGCTTGAGCGTGAGCCGATGGTCGAGGCGCAGCTCGGACGCCAGCCGCAAGAGGTCGAGCTGGTCGGTGCGCAGCTGCACGCCGGTCCGCCGCTGATAGGCGTCGGCGTGGTCGAGGGCCAGGCCGAGCCAGCGGTTGGCGGCGACCCAATCGTGGCGATCGCGCTCGACGTCGACCAGGCGCGCTTCGACCAGGCCGAGGCTGCGCAGGTGCTCGTCGAGGCCCGTCGCCTCCAGCCGCTCGACGGCGAGCGCACGGCGGCGCTCGAGCGCCTGGGCGGCGGCATCGAGCTCGCCCAGGCGCAGGTCGGCGTTGGCGCGCAGGCCGGCGGCGATGAGGCGGTAGCTGCGCAGCGTCGTCGCCGCCGAGGTGTGCGGCCACCTGAGGCTGGGCGCCAGGGCGGCGTCGCGCAGGCCGGCGTCGACCGCGTCGAGATCGGCGACGGCCCGCCGCGCCTGACCGGCGCCGAGCGCGGCGCCGGCGCGCGCCAGGCGCGCCACGGTGGCGTTGCGTCCGCCGTGGACCAGCGGCAGCAAGAGGTCGTAGAGCGCGAGCGCGCGGTCGAAGCTGCCGGTGGCGAGGTGGTAGAGCGCGTCGCGATCGACGACCAGCGGGCGCAGCCCAAAGAGCGACGGCGTACGCTCGACGACGGCCAGCGCCTTGTCGGCAGCGTCGGCGGCGTCGGCTTCGCGGTCGACGTGCATGAGCGTGCGCGCTTCGACCAGGCGATAGGCCAGGCCGCCGGTGTCGTCGGCGATGGGCAGCTTGTCGCGCTCGCCCAGGTAGCCCAGCGCAATGCGGTAGTTGCCCACCTGCGACTGCAGCAGCGCCAGCGCCGACAGGACGTGCGACAGATAGCGGGGGTTGCGCTGCACCCGCTCGAGGGCGAGCAGGTAGTGCAGGTTCGCCTTCTGCGCCGCGGCGAGCGCGCCCCCGTCGAGGAAGCGCTGGTGGAGCACCGCGCCCCACACCACCTGCGGCTCCGGCTTGCCGCGAAAGGCGGGCGCGGCGCGCCGCAGATGGGCGATGGCGGCGTCGATCGCCTGCTCGCGCGCGGCGCCGCTCAAAAGAGGCAGCTCGCGCGCCAGCAGGTAGGCGCGCACGAACTCGGAGACCGGCGCACCGGCGCTGGCCGCGCGCTTCTCGTACTCGTCGCGCAGCTCGCGGGTAGTAGCGCCCTGGCGCAGGCGCACATCGACATAGCCGACGTGCGCCTCGAGCGAGCCGGTGGTCTCGGCGACCTTGAAGAAGGCGTCGCGCGCGTGGTCGAGGTGGCCCTTGGCCAGGCGGCGATAGGCGCGCGACAGCATGACGCGCTCGTAGAGCCGCTCGGCGCGGCGCCGCTCCTGCGTGCCGCGCGGCGCGTCGTCGACGTAGAGCTGCGCCAGCGCCTCGACCAGCTTCTCCGCCTCCAGAGAGGAGGCGCGCTGGACGGCGTCGAGCATGATGGCGCGCTGGCGATCCTGGCGCTTCTGCCGCTGGTAGAGCGCCACCAGCGCGGCGCGTACGCTCCGCGGCGGCTCCTCGACGCGAACGGCGTTGACGGCGCGCCCCAGCTCGATGGCGAAGGCGAGCTCGGAGTCGGCGGGCGCGTCGGCGGCGGCGCGGGCCAGGAGCGCGTCGGCCTCGTCGTAGGAGAGCCCGCGCACCATGGCGCGCACGGCGGCGCGGGCGTAGCGCAGCCGCGCGTCGGGGGCGAGCGCGGGGTGCTCGCTCAGCTTTCGGGCGGCGGCGGCGAGCGCGTCGCCGTCGTCGAGCTCGCGATAGAGCGCGTCGGCGCGCTCGTAGTAGACCTCGAGCACCGACGGCATCGTCACCTCGGCGAGCGGCACCGCCTCCAGCTCGGCGCGCGCCGCGTCCTTGTCGCCCAGGCGGTCGGCGATCTCGCTGCGCACGATCCGCTTGAGCGCGATCGCCGTCGGCGCCTTGGTCCTGCCCAGGTCGAGCGCGGCCAGGCGCGCCCGCGACTCCGACACGAACTCGCCCGCCAGGCGCCCGCGCTCCCGCGCCTGCTGCGCCCGCCGCTGCTCGATCCACACCCGCAGCGCCGTCGCCACGCCGGCGGTGCTGCGATCGGGCTCGGCCTTGATCTTCTTGGCGTAGAAGTCGGCGGCGTCGAACTCGTCGGAGGCCAGGTGCAGGCGCAAAAGGCGCATCATCAGCTGGCGCCGGCCGGTCACCGTCGACTGCTTGGCCAAAAGGTGGCGATAGAGGATCGCCTGCTCGCTCTTGCGCACGCTGAACGCGACCTCCAGCCCGAGCCGCTCGGCGCTCCAGTCGGCGGGCACCACGCCGTCGGCGGGCAGGCTGTAGATGTCGAGGTTGCTGCTGAGGTGGCGCGTGCAGGTCAGCACCAACAGCGTCGCCGATGGCGACGGATACTGGCAGTTCCACGTCGACTCGGTGAGCTGCACCGGCCACGCGGCGGCCGCGCGCGCGGGCGCATCGTCGCGCGCCGACTCGAACGCCACGCGGAACAGGACGCCGTGATCGCTGGCGTCGATGGCGCCGTCGCCGTTGGTGTCGTTGAGGAACTGGGTGAAATAGAGGAACTTGCCGTCGCGGGAGAAGGCGGGTTGGCCGGTCAGCCCCGGCAGATCGATCCGCAGCGGCACCGGCGGATCGTCGGGGCGATCCAGCCGCATCGCCTCCAGCCGCTCGGCGGCGCGGGCGGCGAACCCGGGGCCGATGTGCTCGACGTAGCGCTCGATCGGCACGTAGACGACCCAGCGCCCGTCGGGCGACACCGCCGGGCTCTGCAAGTTGCGCCGCACCAGCGTGCGCCCGCGCAGCTTGCGCCCGACGTCGACGGTGACGAGGCGCATGTCGCCCTGCACCGAGTCGCGGCTGACGAGCGCGATGCGCGCGTCGTCGATCCACTGCGCCTGCACGGCGCTGCCCGCTTCGTCATAGCAGCGGCGCTTTTTGTCGGGCAGGTCGCGCACGCACAGCCGGCCCGAGGCATCGTCGCGAAACGAGATGTACGAGATGCGCTTGCCGTCCGGGCTCAGGCGGGGCCAGGTGACGTCGGCGCCCTCGTCGAACAGCAGCTTGGAGCCCGAAGACCCCTCCTCCTGGCGGTAGAGCTCGTTGGTGGTGTTGCGGTTGGACACGAAGTAGAGCGTGCGGCCGTCGGGCGCGAGCTGGCCGAGGAGCTGATCGGAGACGCCGGCGGTCATGCGCTCGGGGCGCTGCACCACGTCGTCGTCGCCCTGGGCGCGCGCGTGAGCGGCGACGAAGGTGACCAGGAGGAGCGCGGCGGCGCGGCGCACTAGCACTTCTTCTCCTCCCACCCGCCGTCGGCGCGCTGGATCCAGCCGCCGCAGACGATGCCGTGCGCGTGCACCTTCTGCCAGGCGCGGCGCACCTCGTCGAGCGAGCCGTCGTGCGTGCGGCCCTTCATCCAGCGCCACAGCTGCTGGCGGGCGGCGTTGGTGCGCTCGATGAGCGCGATGGCCTGCGCGCGATCGGCGGCGCCCTTGCACGCGTCGTGGGTCTCGACGAGCGTGCCGTCGCGCGACTCGCCGACGCAGTGCTGCGCCACCAGCGCGTCGACCCGATCGGCGTCGGTGCGCTCGGTGTCGTCGACCAGCGAAGGCGGCGGGATGCCCAGCGTCTCCAGCTGCTCGGGAGTCAGCGGAGCCGGGCGCGGCGTCACCACGTCGCGCGCCATCTCGCGCTCCAGGTCGTCGTAGGCGCCGGCCGCCTGCTGCTCGAGCGCAGTGGCGCGGTCGACGAGCACGATCTCGGGCGCGCGCATGCAGCCGAGCGGCGCCAGCGCGAATAGCAGGACGGCCAGGCGTCTCATCGTTCCTCCTCCGGCACGGGTTCGAGCGGCGCCAGCACCTTGTCGATGACCGGACCCATGGGAATGCCGCGCAGCTCGTCGACGCGCACCAGCCGCGCCAGCCCGCCCAGCGTGATCTTGACGTTGGCGAAGCCGTGCTTGAACGAGAGCCGCACCTGATCGGGATAGCCGAGCGCGAGCGCGCGGCGGACGCGGTTGACGGCGGCGTCGGCGTGGTGCGGATCGTCGAGCTCCAAAAGGTCGAGCAGGTGGCGCTTGCCGATGCGCAGGATCTCGGCGCGCCCGTCGATGCTGCGGTCGCGCGTCGACACGACGATCGCGGCGTTGCCGTCGAACGGCTCGCCGTGCGACGAGGCGACGTCGCTGGCGCGCACGCGCAGCTGCACGGTGGCGTCATCGGGCCGCCAGTCGAGGATGCACTGGCCGGTGACGTGACCGCCGCGCAGCCCGAGCTCGAGCTGATTGAGCGACACGATGTTGTTGTCGACGCGCAGGTTGCCGGCCAGCGGCGCCAGCGTGGCCAGCGGCGTGACCACTCGCGCCACCGAGACGAAGCTGGGGCGGCTGAGCAGCGGATGCTGATCGGCGAAGCGCAGCTCGGAGTAGGTGTTGATGCTCGTCGAGCGCAACAGGTGCAGGCCGCCCGCGTCGAGGACGAGATCGGCGGTGAGCGGGATCTCGCCGTCCATCGACTCGATCGAGAAGCCGGCGCGCGGCAGCTTGATGGTGGCGCCGCTGACGCGCACGGCGGCGAGCGCGTGGTAGACGCGCAGGTTGCCGCTGTCGAGGCGCAGCTGCACCGAGGCGCGCCCCTTGCCCTGAAGCTGCGTCGGCGCCGCCCACACCCGCGACAGGTCCTGCGTCAGCTCGCCGCGCAGCGACAGGCTGCGCCGCTCGGCGCCGGCGTCGAGCCCGCCGCGCAGCGCGAGCGTCGTGCCGCCCAGGGCGTTGGCGAGCGCGAGCTGGCTGATGTGCACCACGCCGTCGGCGTCGCGGCGCGCCTTGAGATCGAGGGTGACGTCGCCGACCCGGTAGGCGTCGGCGAGATCCTGCGTCACCCGGCGGATGGCCAGGTGATGATCGAGCTCGCCCAGGCCCACGCGCAGGTCGCCGGTGATCGAGCCGTCGATGTCGTCGCGCAGGTCGCGCATCTCGAGCTCGTGGTCGCCGAAGTCGATGGTGAGCGCACCGGCGCTGAGCGTGCCGTGCACCAGCCGGCGCGCGCCGTCGGTGGCCAGGACCGCGTGCCAGCGCGCGTGGGGCGTCTGCACCTCGCGATCGCCGCGCGACCAGTCGAGCCCATCGACGGTGAGATCGAGCGTGCCGTCGGCGGCGAGGGTGCGCAGCGGGTCGTCGACGAAGCGGACCTCGAGCGGCGCCCGAACGTCGCGGACCAGGCCGGCGAACGAGCCGGCGCCCTTGAGGGCGACCGCGAGCGTGTCGAAGTCGAAGCCGGCGGGGGCCCCGTGCAACAGCGGCCCCAGCGTCGACAGGCGCGCGACCTTGGCGTCGAGATCGTAGGTGACGGCGCGGCGCGCGCGGTCGAAGCCGAGCGTGGCGTCGAGCGCCAGCTGGGGCCCCTTGTCGCCGGCGGTGGTGATGGTCACGTGCGCCGACGGTGCGCGACCGTCGTAGGCGAGCTTGGCCGTCACGGTGGCGTCGCCCTGGGGCGCGCCGGCGACGCGGAGCGCGCGCGTCCGCAGCTCGACGGCGACGTCGTGCCGGGCCAGGCTGCCGCTCGACGACGTGGTGAGCTGGAGGCGATCGGCGGCCAGGCTGCCGCCGCGGCCGCGGAAGGCCGCGTGCGCCAGCGCCAGCTCGGTGTGCTCGCGCAGCGAAGGCGCGGCGAAGCGCTCGACCCGCCCGGCGGAGACCACGGTCAGCGACATCTTGTCCCAGGGCGCGCTCCACGCCGCATCACGGGGGATGAGCGGGCGCACGACCGCGAGCGAGCCGGCCTCGGCGCGCAGCTTGAAGTCGACGGCATCGGCGGCCTTGTCGGCGTCGAGCGCGGCAGTGAGCGCGCCCAGCGACAGATCGGCGTGGACGACCGCGCGCGTGCGCCGGGGCTGCGCGGCGTCCGGGCGCACGCCGCTGGCCCGGAGCGCCACTCGCACCGGAGCGTCGACGAGCGTACGACCACGCGCCTCGGTGAGCCGCAGGTGCGCGATCGGCAGCTCGGCATCGACGGCGTAGGGCGGCGCGCCGGTGAGACGCGCCCGCACCGTGGCCGCGAGCCCGTCTGCGTCGGCGCGCACGGCGGCCTGCTCCGCGTCGAGCGCGGCGGCGCGCGCGCGCACCGTCAGAAGGCCGCGCGTGGCCAGCGGCGTGTCGGCGTCGACGCGCAGCTCCTCGGCGTGGACGGCGAGCTCGCCGTCGCGCGCGGCCAGCCGCGTCGCGCCGGCGACGCGGATCGCGCCGAAGCGGAGCGTCGCGTCTCCGGCCAGGACACCGTCGCGCCCCACCCGCGCGTCGGCGGTGGCCCGCAGCCCCTCGGCGGCAAAGCCGGGCAGCGCCAGCGATGCCAGCGGCGCCACCACGTGGATGACGGTGACCCCGCCCTCGGGCCGCGCGGTGACCGTCAGCTTGCCGCCGTCGGCGACGACGGCGCCGCCCGCGCGCTCGAGGCGCACCCGGCCGAGCTCGCCCTCGATCGAAGCGCTGCCGTCGTCGTCGAGCCGCGGGCTCGCCGATAGAAGGAGGTGCTGCACCCGGTAGCGCAGCTGCGCGCGCTCCGCCTCGACCGGCGCCAGCGATGCGGGCACGAGCGCCAACAGGCGCGGCAGATCGACCGCGCCCGCGGCCCGCTCGATGCGCGGCGGCCCGGCGTCGGGCAGGTCGACCTCGGCCTCGACCGTCGCCGCGCCGTCGGCCAGGCGCGTCTTGTTCACCGCCACGGCGACGTGCCCGTCGGCGAAGCGCGCGCTCGCCTCGAGGTGCGCCGCGTCGCTGATGGGCGTCGCCGGCGACAGCGTCTGCGACAGCACCTCGACGTCGAGCCGCGCCGAGGCCGCCCCCGGCGACGCGGTCAGCTCCGCCCACAGCCGCGCCCGCGCCTCGCCCGCCGGCACCCCGTCGCGCGTGCGCGTGACCGCCAGCGCCAGCGGCGCCCCGGGCGTGCCCAGCGCCGCCGCCACGCGAAAGGAGCCGCCGTCGCGCAAGAGCGTGGCGTGCAGGGCCAGCCCGTCGATGCGCAGCCGCTCGCGCGGGCCGGCGGGCGCCCGAGCGATCAGGGTCACCGTCGCCCGCGCCACGTCGATGCGGCCCACCGGTGGCGCGCCCGCGAGCGCGTCGGCGGCGGCGCGCGACGGCGGCACCGGCGGCGCCGGCGCGCCCGAGCCGTGCGGCTCGATCGTCGACAGCGACGTGCGCCCGTCATCATCGCGCACCAGCGTCAGCGCCAGCGACTCCACCCGCAGCGCGCGCAGCCGCGGCGTCCCGGCCAGGAGCGAGCCCGCGGTCCACGCCACGTCGAGCCCGTCGACGCGCAACAGCTCCGGCGCCTCGCCCCGCAACGCCGGCGGCGTGCGCACCACCAGCGAGTCGACGCGCAGGCCCGAGAACAGCCCCACCCGCGTCGCCGTCCAGTCGACGTCGAGCCCGGTCCTGGCGCGCGCCATGGCCACCAGGCGCCGCTTGAGCCACGGCCGATCGAGCGAACGCACCAGCACCACCAGGGCGACCAGCGCCAGCACCGCCAGCAGCGCCACCGCCGCCAGGGCGCGCCGAGCCCAGCGCCGTGGCCGCCGCGGCACTACCGGCAGCGGCCGAAGGACGGATCGGTCTGTGGGATCAGGTCGCACTGTCCGTTGGCGCACTGGGCGTCGGCGGTGCAGGCCCAGCCGGTCGGGCTCACGCAGTTGCCGTTGAGGATCTGCCCGCTCAGGCACTGGTCGGCCATCGTGGCCGGCGTGCCGGCGGCCTGCTTGGGCGTGCACAGGTTCGCGGCCGAGCAGCCGAAGGTGGTGCCGAGCGCGGGATCGTTGGCGCAGTCGGCCGACGAGGTGCAGCGCTTGGTGCACACCGCCTTGCCCGCAGGCCCTTCGCAGGTGAGGTCGCCGAAGCACTCGCTCGTGGTGGTGCAGTTGATGAAGAACGGGATTACCGGCACGCAGGCGCTGAAGTTGCCGATCGTCCCGCAGGTGAGCGGGATGTGCAGCGCCGCCGCCATCGTGTCGCAGTCCGACGGCGAGGAGCAGCCGTGGACGCACACCGCCGCCGCGCCGCCGAACGCCCCCAGCCCCATCGTCGGCACCATGCCCATGTCCGCCGAGGGCGCCACGCACTTGGCCTCGGGGTCGAGCCTGCACGGGTCACCGGTGCGCAGGCAGGTCATCGGGAAGAAGATGCTGGAGAAGTTGCGGCACACACCTTGGTGACAGGTGTTGTGCGCCAAGAAGCCGGGATTGCCACCCCGATCGTAGGGCACGCAGTCGTCGTCGGTCCGGCACGGCGGGGCGCAGGTCTGAAAGCCCTTGAACTTGTCGGACACATCACCCCAGTCGTAACAGCCGCCGGCGGTGCAGCCGAGGTTGTCGACGCACATCCAGCCGGGGAAGCCGGGCGCGCACGCCGGCGCGTCGGTCTGCGGGAAGGCGTCGGAGAGGCAGGTCAGGCCGGGCAGGCACTCGTTGAACGGCTGCCCCGGCTTGCGGTCGCGCACGGGCGTGCAGACCGGCGAGCAGACGTCGGGCGCCGGGATGCTGTCGGGCAGCACCGCGCTCACGCAGGCAGAGCCCGGCTCGCAGGCGATGTTGTGCTCCTTGCATTTGCCCTGCCCGCAGAACTCGCCCGTCGTCAACAGGCCCGGCCCCTGGGTGGCGCCGTTGACGCTGCTGGTGCACTCGGTGAAGACCGGCGACGTGCAGTCGGCGTTGGTGGAGCAGGTCGAGTTGAGCGGCAGGCAGACGCCGTCGTTGCCCGCTTGCGCCTCGAGCGGCGAGATGGTGGTGCGCCGGCAGATCAGCGGTGACGGGCAGGGGTCGGCTGCGCTCGCCGTCGCCGGCACGGTGCAGCGGGTGAGGCAGGCGCCCGACTGCGTGCAGGCGCCCTTGCAGGTCGCCGGGTCGTTGGGATCGCACGAGGGGACGCAGATCGACCCACCCAGCGCCTGCGCCGCGGAGTAGCACATGTAGCCCTTGCCGCAGTCGGCGTCGGCGGTGCGCGACGAAGGGTTGCAGAAGAAGACCTCGGCGGCGATCTTCTTGCGGTCGTCGATGCAGCCGTGCGACGCCACCACGCCGACGACGAACGCGAGCGCGATGGCGCCGAGGCCGAGCCCGCGATGAACGCGCCCCGCCCTCACCAGCGCACGTCCAGGCCGGCCAGGCCGTACGGCCGCACCGACACGCGCTTCTTCTCGGCCGGCCGCTCCTCGCGCGTCGTGCCGAAGATGTCCTGTCGATAGGCGATGACGATCGCCGCCGCGGTCAGCGCCAGCCCCGCCGCCGCGCCCAGGAACGTGTTGCCGACGATGCTCTCGATGTAGCGCCCGTTGGCGTCGTCGATGGCGCCGGCGCGCGTGCTCGCGGTCGTGCCTTGCAGCGCCAGCGCCTCGAGCACGATGCCGACCACGCCCGACAGGCCAGCCAGCACCGCCATCGACGCCGCCGCCGTTCCGGGCCAGCGCCGCCGCTCGGCCAGCGCCGCCAGCGGCACCTTGACCTCCATGGTCGCGCCGGCCGGCACCTCGATCTCCTTGGCCCAGCCGACGTGCCCCTCCTTCTCGACGCGCAGCGAGTGCGCGCCCGGCTCGACGCCGTCGCGGCGCACCGGCGTCGAGCCCATGAACGCGTCGTCGAGGTAGACCATGGCGCCGCGCGTCTCCGAGGTGACGCGCACCGCGCCCGGCTCGATCTTGGGCTCGAACAGGCGGTCGGCCGTCGACTGCACGGCGGCGATCAGCGAATCGACCTTGCCGCCGGCGACCATCTCGAACACCCGGTTCTCGACCCGCCCGCTGCCGATGTCGATGAGGTTCAGGTTGTAGACGTAGTCGTCGCCGCGCCTGCCCAGGGTGCCGACGACCATGCTGGTGACGCCGAGCTCGGTGCCGACGCGCCCCAGGCAGCCCGGGTTCGACATGCAGTCCGCGGCCGCGCGGTCGTCGACGCCGAGCTTGCTCTTGAGCTCCTCCTTGCCCGCGATCTCGTGATCGCCGCGCCGCGCGATGCGCGAGATCAGGACCTCGGTCAGGTTGTCGGCGAGCTCCTCGTCGACGGTGCCGGTCTTGAGGATGAGGGCGGCCAGCTTGGGCCGCTCCGGTCTGGCCGAGGCGACCCCGGCCGCCGCGACCGCGACGCACAACGCTAGCCCCCCGAGCATGGTGCGCATGCGTCGACGATACGCCCCGCACGTGAGGAGGGTCAACATGCGTCACGCCAGACCAGTGCTACGCTAGGAGCCGTGCGCCAGCTCTTGGCCATCGCCCTGGCGTTGCGCCGGCGCCGGCGGCTGCGCTCGACCCGCGCGCGCCGGCGTCGATCGCGAAGCGATCGAGTACGAGCGCTATCGCGCGCCGCAAACGATCGTCGCCGGGCTGGCGCTCGCGCCCGGGCAGCGGGTGGCCGACGTCGGCGCCGGCCGCGGCTTTCTCACCACCCGCCTCGCCGCCGCCGTCGGGGCCGGCGGCCACGTGGTCGCCACCGACATCGACGGCGTCGCGCTCGCCGCCATCCCGCGCACGGCGAACCTCGAGACACGCGTGGTCCAGGCCGGCGATCCCGGCCTCGAGCCGGGCGCGTACGACCGCATCCTCGTCGCCGAGGTCGATCACTACCTCGCCGACCGCGCCGACTACCTGCGCCGCCTCGCGCGCGCGCTCAAGCCGGGCGGCTTCATCGCCGTCACCAATCGGCTGTCCTACCGCGTGCCCCTGGTGGCGGCGGCCGCCGCCGCCGGGCTGCGCGTGACCGACCTGTCGCCGGCGCCGCCGGTACACTTCTTCGTCAAGCTGGAGCCCACGCGATGAACCACCTCGGGGCCTCATTAATGATGGCGGCGCTCTGGGCGGCGCCGTGGGCGGCTGCGGCCCGAACAGCAGCAGCGACAACCCGCCGCAGCTCTGGCTGGCCCTCGGCAGCGACGAGCTGCACGCCCAGCTCGTCGCCGCCAAGCCGCCACATTATTGAGTGCGCGCCCTGGGACCCGGTGGGTCCCTCGAAGCCGCGTACCTCCTTCCGGCCCCATCAAGGCGGGCAGCTGGCACCTCGTCGGCGACGGCGTGGTCTTCCAGTCGACCGACATCACCTTCGACGTGCTGTGGCGCGACGCTGCCGGCGATCACCCGATCGTCAGCTTCACGCACCACTTCGATCCGATGGCCTCGGGCTTCAACGCCGTCCTCTACGAGGACGACGCCGTCGGCGTGGCGGCCAACGCCAAGGGCAACGATCAGCTCGTCCTGCGCATGAGCGCCCCCGCGGGCACCTACCCCGACGGCACCATGCTGTGGATCCCCAACGGCGACGCCGAGCAGACGCCGGGCGCGATCCCTCGCTGACGCTGCCGAAGTAGCTCAGCCGCCCTTGCGCTTCTCGGCGGCGGCGAGGTTCGCCCGGGCCTCGCGATGGCCGGCGTCGGCCTGCAACACCTGGCGATACTGCGCAGATGGCTTCGTCGTACTTGCCGAGCTTGAAGTAGCTGTTGCCGAGGACCATCTTGGCCGCGACGCTGCCGCCCGCGTCGACGCGCCCAGTGCCCGAGGCGCACCGCCTCCGGATACTGCCCCCTCTGGAACGCGACCTCGGCCAGCCCGGTCAGCGCCGAGCCGCGCTCGAGCCCGGTGGCGCGCACGCGGTTGTACAGCTCCTCGGCCTCGGCGTAGCGCTCGTCGACCGTCGCTTCGTGCGCCTTGCCGAGCATGCGGCGCGCTTCGGCCAGCGCCAGGGCCGGATTGGGCGGCGCTGCCGGCGCCGTCGCCTTCGGCTCGCTCCGGCCCCCGCCCGGCGCCGCCGGCTTGAGCACCACCGGCCTCTCGACGGTGATGACCTTGGTCGGCGCCTCCGGATGCGGCTGCCCGATCGTCGTCGGCGCGAACACCGTCGGCTGCGGCTGCGCCGGCGGCGCGCGAAAGCGCGCTCCGCCACCGCCGGGACCGCCGCCGCGCCCGCGATCGGCTGCGCCACCGGCAACGGCGCCGCGCTCATGCGATCGACGGCGTACCAGGTGACGCCCACCAGCAGCGCCGCCGCCACCAGCCCCGCCGCCACGTACGGCGTCTTGTTGCGCGGCACCCGATCGGTGACGATGCAGCGGCTGCTCCTGCGCCGGCGTCGCGCCCGACAGCTTGCCGAGCTCCTGCGCCATCGCCTCCATCGACTGCGGCCGCAGCTCGGGCGAGATCGCCAGCGTGCGCATCACCAGCGCCTCGAGATCGCGCGGCACGTCCGGCCGCAGCACCGCGAGCGGCGTCGGCGCCTCGCGTCGCCTTCCTCGTCAGCACCTCCATGAAGTTCGTCGCCCTCGTACGGCGGCCGCCCGGTCAGCATCTCGTACAGGATCGCGCCGACGCGCGTAGACGTCGGTGCGCGCGTCGGCGGGCCGCCCCGCCGCCTGCTCGGGCGCCATGTACTCGGGCGTGCCCATCGCCATGCCGGGGCGGGTCAGCCGGCGCTCGCGCGATCGGTCGCCGCCTCGATCGTCTTGGCGATGCCGAAGTCGAGCACCTTGACGAAGTCGGCCTCGCCGTCGCGCGTCGACGAGGAAGACGTTCTCCGGCTTGAGGTCGCGGTGGATGATGCCCGCCGTGTGCGCGGCCGCCAGCGCGCGGCAGATCTGCGCGCGCGATCGTGCAGCGCGCGCGCGACGGCGAGCGGCCCCTCGCGCTCGATCGAGCTGCGCCGAGCTCGACGCCCTCGAGGTACTCCATGACGAAGTAGACCGCGCCGTCGGCGGTGGTGCCGGAGTCGGTGACGTCGACGATGTTGCGGGTGGCCGATCGTCGAGGCCGCGCGCGCCTCGCGGCGGAAGCGCTCGACCAGCTCGGGCGTGCGCGTGTAGCCGGGTGCAGGACCTTGATCGCGACGCGCTTGCCGATCTCGACGTGCTCGGCCTCGTAGACGCGGCCCATGCCGCCCTCGCCGATCAGCCGGCGGACGCGGTAGCGGCCGTCGATGTAGCGTGCCGATGATGCCGTCGTCGGCGTCGGCGGCGCGTGGCCGCGCGGCGGCGATCGCGCTGCCGTCGGCTGCAGCGACGACGGCGTCGTCCGGCGGCGACGACGTTCTGCGCGCGATCGACGACCGGCGCCCTGCGGCTTGCCGGCGTGCTCGACGCGCCGCACTCGCGCGCGCGCTCGTCGAGCATGCGCTGCGCGCTGCGGCGCGATCGTCGCTCGATCTCGCTCGGCGAACAGCTGCGCGCAGGAAGCGCGGCGACGCGCGACGGCGTCGGTGGTCGGCGCGGTCTGCGCCAGGAAGCCGGCCAGCGCCGTGCGCAGCTCCTCGCAGTCGGCGTAGCGAGTCGTCGTGTCCGTGGCCAGCGCCTTCATGCACGATCGCGTCGAGCGCCGGCGGCACGCGCGGCGCGCGCTTGCGACGGCGGCATCGACGCTCGGGATCGCGCACGCGCTCGCAGGAGCTTCGGCTGCTCCGACTGGCGGGAAGAGCTGCCGCCCGGTCAGCAGCTCCCACAGGATGATGCCGGCGGCGTACAGATCGGTGCGCCCGTCGAGCGTCTCGCCGCGCGCCTGCTCGGGCGACATGTACGCTGACCTTGCCGTAGATGATGCCGGGCGCGGTCTTCTCCAGCTTCAGCGTCGACGACGCCAGCCCGAAGTCGGTCAGCTTGACCTCGCCGAGTACGAGAGCAGCACGTTGGGCGGCGAGACGTCGCGGTGGACCAGCTTCAGGTCGCCGAAGGTGTGCGCGTAGCTGCAGCCCGCGGCACAGCTCCTTGACGATGTAGCACCGCGACGTCGACGGGAAACGCGATGCCCTTCTTGGCGCAGCGGTTCCAGACCGCGCGCAGGTCCTTGCCCTCGACGAAGTCCATCGCCAGGAAGAGCTCGCCCGCCGACCATGCCCGGCGTCGAACACCGGCACCAGGTTGCCGTGCGAGAGCTGCACGACGACCTTGGCCTCGTCGCGGAAGCGCGCGACGTACTCCTTGTCGGCCAGGTGCGGCAGCACGGTCTTGATGACGCACAGCTTCTCCAGCCCGCGCTCGCCCTGGCAGGCCAGGTAGAGCGCGCCCATGCCGCCCTGCGCGAGGTTGGCGAGCAGGTGTACTTGCCGAAACTGCCGGGGAAATGCTCCGGCTCTCGCGGCGCGGCACGCGCCGAAGCTACCACGGTGGTAGACACCACGCGACGCAGGAAGCCGTCGTTGCATCGTCTGCTGACAGTCGTGTCGCGCCGTAGTGTCTGCGAGTGCGGACCGTGGCCGGCGAGCTCGTCCTCGTCATCGACGACAGTCCGACCATCCTCAAGGTCGTGCAGCTCGTCCTGACCAAGGCCGGCTTCACCGTCGACACCGCGCGCGATGGCGAGGAGGGCATCGAGCACGCGCGCGCGCGCAGCGCCCCGATCTGATCCTGCTCGACTTCGTGATGCCGAAGATGAACGGCTACCAGGTCTGCCGCGAGCTCGCCGAGTCGCGAGGCGCTCAAGGACGTCCCGGTGGTCCTGATGAGCGCCAAGGGCGATCAGGTCGGCGAGCGCTTCGTCAAGGTGATGGGCATCGTCGACTACATCACCAAGCCGTTCTCGCCCGAGGCGATCACCGCGGTCGTGCAGCACACGATCGGGAAGTATCCCCGCCAGGCGGCTCCCGAGCCGGGCGAGGAGACCTTCGACGGCAGGGAGCCGCTGCCGACGCTGCGCCAGGAGGCGCCGTCGGTGGACGCGATGGCCTCGGCCGGTGAGTCGGGCCCGGCGCTGCAGGGCAACCTGCGCGTGGTGCCGCTGGCCGAGGTGCTCGGCCTCCTGGCGACGCAGCGGCAGTGGGGCATCCTGTCGGTCACGCGGGCCGACGGTGCCGGCGTCGACGTCTGCTTCAAGCGGGGCCGCATCGAGCTGGCGCTGGCGCACGGCGTCGGCGAGGAGTTCCTGCTCGGCCGCTATCTGGTCGAGGCGTCGACGATGTCGCGGCAGGATCTCGACCTCTTCCTCGAGGGGCGCCAGCCGCAGAGCCGCACCGGCAAGCCCATCGGCCAGCAGCTGGTCAAGATGAACTACGTCAACGACGGCGAGCTCAAAGAGGCGCTGGTGCGGCAGACGCAGGAGCGCATCTACGAGCTCCTGCGCTGGCCGTCGGGCAGTTCAGCTTCACCGCCACGCGCGACCTGCCGCCGCTGGCGCTCGAGGCGGCGCTCGGGCTCGACGTCGACGGGATCCTGATGGAGGGCTTCCGCCGCGTCGACGAGTGGCACCTCATCGAGCGCGAGATCGACGACTTCGACGCCGTCTTCCTGCGCAACGAAGAGGCGGTGCAGAACGTCGGGCGCGCGCGGCTGACGCGCGAGGAGCTGGCGGTGCTCGAGCTGGTCAACGGCAAGAACACCGTCAAGGACATCGTGCGCCAGTCGCGCATGGCCAGCTTCGACGTGTCGAAGATGCTGTTCCGCCTGCTCAGCATCAAGGTGATCCGCCGTCGGGTCGCCCCCGTCGCGGTGTAGCGATGCCCGACGTCGTGGTGGTCGACGTGGGCGGTCGCAAGCTGGCCGTGCCCACGGCGCACGCGCGCGAGGTCGCCGCCGCCGGCTGGGTGACGCCGGTGCCGCTGGCGCGCGCGCCCATCGCCGGGGTCACGCAGCTGCGCGGGCAGCTGCTGCCGGTGCTCGACGTCGTCGAGCCGCCGCGCGCGGTGCAGCCCGAGGATCCGCTCCTGGTGCTCGAGCAGGGCGCGGTGCGCGCGGCGCTGGTGTTCGCGCGGCTGTGCCCGCCCGACCAGGCTCACCCCGACGCCGAGCTCCTCGACGTGGCCGCGCTCTTCGACCGGGCCCGCCTGTGAGCGACCGGGGAGCGAGCGAACGTCACCCCGGCGAGCGCGCCCCGTGAGCGAGCGTCCGCGAGCGAACGTGAGCGAGTTCCCTAGGGCCCGCCGATCGAGTGCTGCCTGCAAGGTGGGCCAGTGAGCGAGTGGGACGACGACGAGCTGCGCTCGCTGCGCGCCTTCTTCCTCGACGAGGCCGACGAGCACCTCGACGCCGCCCGCGCGCAGCTGGCACAGCTGCGCACGCGCTCGGGCGAGGCGGAGATGGTCTCGGCCCTGTTGCGTACGTTGCACACGATCAAGGGATCGGCTGGTTCCGTCGAATTGCCCGAAGTCGCGCGCGCCGCGCACGCGTTCGAGGACCGGCTGATCGCGCTGCGCTCCGCGCCCACCACCACCGAGGCGTCGTTGCCCTCCCTGGAGGCCGCGCTGGCCGAGCTGCGGGCGCTGGTGGACGACGCCCGCGACGCGCTGCCCCGCCCGCCGCCGGTGCCTACGCCGCCCCCACTGACGCAGCCGCGTGACCGCCGTGCCGTCGAGCGCGCCGCGCCCGGCCCCGAACAGACGGTCCGCGTCGAAGTGGAGCGCATCGACGAGCTGATGGACGCCGCCTCGGAGCTGGTCTTCGATCGCACGCGCCTGCAGCGCCGCCTGCAGGACCTCGACGCCCGCGCGCGCATGATCGGCGACGCCGAGATCCTGCGCCACGCCGCCGCGCTCGCCGACGACATCGAGGGGCTGCGCCGCACCTCGGCGACGCTGCAGGATCGCATCCGCCGCGTGCGCCGCGTCGAGATCGGCCGGCTGTTCGCGCGGCTGTCGCAGCCGGTGCGCGAGCTGGCGCGCAAGGAGGGCAAGGAGCTCACCCTGGCGCTCGCCGGCGAAGAGACCGAGATCGACAAGGCGCTCGTGGAGCGCATCGCCGAGCCGCTGCTGCACCTTTTGCGCAACGCGGTCGCGCACGGCGTCGAGGCCCCCGAGGTGCGGGCGGCCTTCGGCAAGTCGCGCGTCGCCACCGTGACCTTGACCGCGCGCCAGGCGGGCGACGCCGTCGAGATCATCGTCGCCGACGACGGCCAGGGGATCGATCTCGACGGCGTGCGCCGCGCGCTCGTCGCCGCCGGCCGGGTCGACGCCGAGGCGGCCGCCTCGCTCGACGAGGTGTCGCTCTACGCCGCGCTCTTCGAGCCGGGCATCTCCACCCGCGTCGCGGCCGATGACGTCGCCGGCCGCGGCGTCGGCCTCGACGCCGTGCGCGAAGCCCTGGCGCGTCTGCACGGCACCGTCAGCGTCACGTCGACGGCCGGCCGGGGCGCCGCCTTCACCGTGCGGCTGCCGCTCACCACCGTCGTGCAAGACGCCCTGCTGTTCAAGGTCGGGGGCCAGGTCTACGCCGTGCCCGCGGCGCGCGTCGACGAGATCGTCGACGTCACCCCTTCCGACGTCGAGCTCGGCGACGTCGAGCGGCTGCGCCGCGGCACCTTCACGCTGCCGCTGGTGCGCCTGGGCGCGCTGCTCGGGGTGCCTCCGCCGCCCGGCGCCAGCGAACGCCGTGCCGCGCTCGTCATCAACGACGGCGACTTCGTCTTCGCCGTCACCTGCGACAAGGTCATCGGGCCCCGCGAGATCGTCGTCCGCAGCCTGGGGCCGCTGTTCACCAACCTGCCGCTGTACGCCGGCGCCACCATCTCGGGCGCCGGCAAGGTGCAGCTCATCCTCGAGGTGCCGCGGCTGGCCGAGATCGCGCGCCACGGCGTTCACCACGACCGCCCGGCGCGCGCGCACGGCCTGCCGCGCGTGCTGGTGGTCGACGACTCGCGCGCCATCCGCGAAGCGGCGTCGCTCATCCTCGGGCAGGGCGGCTACGCCACCGACGCCGTCGCCGACGGCTGGGACGCCTGGGAGCTGCTGCAGGACCGCCCCTTCCATGCGCTCGTCACCGACCTGGAGATGCCGCGCCTCGACGGCTGGGAGCTGGTGGCGCGGGTGCGCCGCACGCCCGAGCTCGCCGCGCTGCCGGTCATCGTCGTCAGCTCGCGCGCCGCCGCCACGCGGGTGCGCGTGCTCGCCGCCGGCGCCGACGCGGTGGTCGACAAGCCGCTGCGGCGCAAGGCGCTGCTCGACGCCGTCGCCGGCGCCGTCAGCGAACGAGCCAGAGCACCAGCCCGCCGAGGATGATGCGGTACACCCCGAACGGCAGCAGGCCCCGCCGCTTCAAGTAGGAGATGAACACCGCGATCACCGCCCAGGCGACCAGGAACGACGTCACCAGGCCCACGGCGACCGGTGCCGGGCCCAGCGTCAACAGGTCGTGGCGCGACTTGTAGGCTTCGTAGAGCGTCGCCGCGCCCAGCGTCGGCAACGCCAGCAGGAACGAGAACTCGGCCGCGGTCGCCGTGGTCAGCCCGGCCAGCTGCCCGGTCACGATGGTCGCCATCGAGCGTGACGTCCCGGGAATCAGCGCCGCGCACTGTCCGACGCCGATGAGAAAGCCGCGCATCGGCGTGACCTCCTCGAGGCGGCTGTCGCCGTCGTCGGGCTTGCGGCCGCGCCAGAGCTCGATGAGGATCATGACGACGCCGCCGATCACCAGCGCCAGGGCGACGGGCCGGGAGCCGAACAGGTGCGCCTTGATCGCCTTGCGCGCGACCAGGCCGACCGCCGCCGTCGGCACAAAGCCGGCCACCAGCGCCAAGAGCAGGCGCTTCGCCTCCGGCTTGCCCGCCGGAAGCTCGCGCGCCCGCTGCCACAGAAGCGCGCGATAGTAGACGAGCACGGCCAGGATGGCGCCGAGCTGGATCACGATCTCGAAGGCCTTGTCCGCTTCGCTGTCGCCGCCGAGGAAGTGGCCGGCCAGGATCAGGTGTCCCGTCGACGAGACGGGCAGATATTCGGTGAGCCCCTCGACGATGCCGAGGATGAGCGCGACGAGGATGGTCATGGCGAGCGCAGAGCGCTACTTGGCGGCGCGCTGCTGCGGGTGGCGCTTGGAGGCGAGCGGCACGATCGGGGTCTCGGGCACCGCCAGGTCCCGCGGCGCCTGGGCGCGACCGTCGAGGCGGGCCAGCGTGTGCCGGATACGCCGCACCGCCGTCACGTTCGCCGAAGCGCCGAGCAGCCCCAGCGCCACCACGACCGGAACGAACGGCGGCAGCGCGCCGTGACCGAACAGCGTCTCGACGATCGGCGACAGGCCGCTGATGACGCCGAGATAGAACAGCCGCTCGGGACGCTGCATGGTGCCGATGTTGACCGCCACCCCGAGCGCCTCGCCGCGCGCCCGGGTGTAGCTGACCATGATCGAGCCCAGCGAGGCGACCAGGGCGACGTAGATGGCCCAGCTGTGCCGGTAGTAGATGGTCAGGCCGCCGAACACCACCAGCTCCGCGTAGCGATCCATCACGCTGTCGAAGAAGGCGCCGCCCTTGGTCACCATGCCGGTGGCACGAGCGATGCGGCCATCGAGGATGTCGAGGATGCCGGTGAGCAGGTAGAGCCAGCCGCCGGCGCCGAAGTCGCCGAGCGCGAAGGAGACACCCGAGAGGCAGGCGGTCACGAACGAGGCGAAGGTGAGCGCGTTGGGCGTCACACGCCAGCGCACCAGCGCGCGCTCCCACGGGCCGAGGATCCACATCATATAGTGGCGGAGGTAGCGGCCAAGCAGCTTCGAGGCGGGGCGGCTGGCGACCTCGGCGTCCACAGCGATGCCGACCCAGCGTGCGCGGAGCGAGAACAGTCCCAGAGCGATGATGAAGTACGCCGCGAGAGCGAACAGCGGATACAGCGGCACATACACGGAATGCATCCCTAGGCTCCTTTAAGGAATCGGAAAGAGCAAGCCAGAGGCCAGAACGTTTGTCACTTTTTTGTAGGTTGTTTTCAAGGGTTGTAAATCATCCACGTGATGAAAGGTGGTAGAGAGTGGTGGAATTTGGACAGTTGACCTCGGGTGGCACGGGAACTAGGATGCCCGTTTCCAACCATTCGACGCTGAACCCCTTGGGAGGGATGCAAAAATGAAGAAGGCCGACCTGGTCGACGCAATCGCGGGCAAGTCCGGCGCCCCGAAGGCGCAGGTGCAGCAGCTCGTGGAAGACGTCTTCGAGCTCATGGCGGACGCGCTGTCCCGGGGTGACAAGATCGACCTGCGTGGCTTCGGCACCTTCAGCGTTCGCGAGTCGGCGGCGCGGACGGGCCGCAACCCGCAGACCGGCGAGCCGCTCCAGATTCCGGCGCGCAAGACGCCCGGCTTCAAGCCCGGCAAGGAGTTGAAGGACCGCGTCAACCACGCCGGCGCCGCCACCGCCAGCGCGACGCAGCACTCCTAACCCCAGGGTTCGCCTCGATTGACCTGCTGCGGACGATCCGCGCGGTCGCCTCGAGGACTACGTCCTCGCTCCCTCGGTCGAAATACCGACGGGTATTCCTCGGTCGGTCGCTCCGGTCGCATCCACGATCCGCCTCACGCCGCTCGCCCTCGCTAGCTCAACCGAAGCGAACCCTGGGGTTAGATCGCCAGCCCGATCCCCAGCATGAACGTCTTGCCGCTGATGCTCGTCCACGGCGCCCACGCCGATCGCGGGACGAAGTAGCGGTACAGATCCACCGCCGCCGGCACCATCAGCACCACCCCCACCTGCCACGGCGGGACTCCGAGGCCGCGCGCCATCGTGTTCACATCCGACTGCGGCGGGCCGATCCCCGCGAAGCCGGTGACCGCGTAGCCGGCCGCGAGCAGGATGTCGAACATCAGCACCCCCTTCAAGAACGCATGGCGTCGCGAGCGCAGGGCGGGCGCGATCTGCAGGATCAGCTCGGACGAGACGTCGCCGACCACGAAGCCAGCCGAGCCGATGACGTAGTTCTCGCGCGGTGTCAGGTTGCAGCAGGGTTGGATGGCGAAGAACGGGATGGGCCCCAGGTTGACGCGCACGAAGCTCACCGACTTGCCGAAGAAGACGTCGTTCATCATGTGCCCCATCTCGTGGCCGGCGAAGGCGGCGGCGGCCCCGAGCGCGAACCAGGCGTAGTCGCTGACGTGGCGGAAGTCGGCTTCGGGATGCTCGATCGTCTCGTCGGCGCGCGCCCGCGGGGGCGCCAGGAGGGCGAGGATGAGGCACAACGCCAGCGCACGACGCACCGCGTGCCAGCGTCGCTCAGTCGTCGCAGATGCGCAAGCAGACGTCGAGCCGGGCGCGCGCCGACTCGTGACACAGCGCGCGATCCTCCTGTTGGAGCGCGCGCGCGTCGCACGCGGCGGCGTCACGCTCGTTCTCGAGGCGGCAGCTCTCTTCGCACGAGGGCTCGCCGAACCTCGGTAGCGGCACCCCATCGGCCCTTCCGATACCGGCGAGCAAGACCACGGACAGGATCGCGCCCCGAGCTACAGCGCGCATTTGTTGCCGACCTCCTGACTACGTTTCAGGGCGATACAAGGAGCGCGCCAGCGGCTGGAGGCCATCTGGGCAGCGGCAACCCCGCGTCCGACGCGGGGCCACCGCCTGCGCGCGGCCGCGGGCGTGAACTCCGGGCCCCACCCTGCCCGCAAAATCTGCTCAGCGAAGCGACCAGGCCAGGCTGCGGCGCGAGCGCGCGAAGACGGCGATGGCGGCCGTGACAACCAGACATGACAGCGCCCCCGTCAGCACGGCGAAGCGGGGACCGTGCGTCTCGCACAGGATGCCGAGCCACAGGGTGCCGAACGACCACAGGCCGTAGTCGAGCAGGAAGATCGAGATGACGCGGCCGCGGTGCGAGTCTTCGACCGCCTCGTGGCAGCAGGCGAGCGCGGTGGTGCGAAAGACCATCTGCCCCGCGCCGACGATGGTGAGCGCGGCGAGCGACAACAGGAGCGCCTTCGACAGCGCGAAGATGCACAGGCCGGTGACCAGCGCGGCGACGGCCAGAAAGAGGCGGCGGTGCGCGCCGGGGCGACGGCCGCGCGCGGCGATGGCCAGCGACGCGCACATCGCGCCCAGACCGGGCGCCGCCAGCAGCCACCCGTAGGCGCGCACCCCGGCGTGAAGGACGTCGGTGGCGAACACGGGCAGCAGACGGGAGTAGGCCATGGCCAGCGCGGCGACGCCGTAGGCGACCAGGATGGGAACCCACAGCGCGTCGCGCCCGCGCACGTAATGGATGCCTTCGGCGAGCTCGTCGCGCACCGAGCGGCGGCGCCGATCGCCCGGGCGCGGCCGCCAGCGCATGGCGACCAGCGCCCCCAGGATGCCGAGGAAGCTGACGGCGTTGATGGCCAGACAGCCGCTGACGCCGACCAGGCCGAGCAGGACGCCGCCGAGCGACGGGCCGATCACCTGCGTCAGGTTCATGCCGGCGGCGTAGAGGGCGATACCGGACTGCATCTCGGACGGCGGCACCAGCGCGGGGACCAGCGTGTGGCGCGCGGTCAGGTTGAGCGTGTCGGCGGTGCCGAGGATGAGCGTGAGGCCGAGGATCTCGCCGAAGGTGATGTGGTGGGTGACCACCAGCGCCCAGAAGAGGATCGACTGCAGCATCGCGGCGGACTGCGTCACCAGCAGCAAGCGGCGCTGATCGACGCGATCGACGATGACGCCGCCGACGGCGCCGAGGACGAAGCGAGGCAGCAGCTGGCAAAAGCCGCACAGGCCGAGCTTGGCGGCAGAGCCGGTGAGCTCGAAGACGAGCCACGCCTGCGCCATCGACTGCAGGATGTCGCCCGAGCGCGAGACGATCGTGCCGGAGAAGAGGAGCGCGAAATCGCGATGACGCAGTGCGGAGAGACCGAGCCGGCGGGACGCGGCGAGTGGTGACAGAGAAGCGCCTCCTTTCTGCACAAGCGTAACGCATCGCCGCGAGGGTGCCAGCTGCGGGCGCCGGCCTACCATTGGGCGGCGATGCCCTCCTCGCTCATCCTGCTGACCGGCCCGCCGCTGCCGGGACGGTGGTCACTGGCGCGCGCGCTGGAGCAGCGCTGCGGCGCGCGCCGCTTCTCCGCGGACGCGGGCTCGGCGCCCCTCGACGACATCGCGCGCGCGCTCGCCGGCAACGGCTGCGTGCTCGTCGAGGGCGACCTGCCGACACGACAATCGCGGCGCGAGATCCTGGCGCTCGGCGGTGATGAGCGGCTGTTGATCGAATGGCACTGCGGGCAGAAGGAGGCCGAGCGCGAGGCGTTTCACCGCTACGCCTCGCGGCCGCGCGTGCTCGGCAGCGCGGAGCTGGCGCGCTATCTCGACGACGCGGCCGTGCGCGAGCCCGTCGGCGGCGAGCTGCCCGAGGAGCGCGTGGTGCGCGTCGGGCCCGAGCTGGCGATCGACGCCCAGGTGGCGCGCGCGCTGGGCGCGCTCTGCCAGGTGCCGGCGCCGGGCCCGCCCAAGAGCGAACGGCGGGTGATGGTGATCGAGGACGACGCCGACGAGCGGGCGCTGCTCGCCGAGGTGCTCGAGGAGCTCGGCTTCGCCGTCGAGGTGGCACCGGACGCCGGCGTGGCGCTGGCGCTCCTCGACGAGGGCGTACAGGTCGAGCTCTTGATCTCGGATCAGCAGATGCCGGGGATGAGCGGCGTCGAGCTGGCGCGCGAGGTGGCGCGGCGGTGGCCGGGCCTGCGCACGGTGCTGTTGACCGCGTTCAGCGACGAGGACATGTGCCGGCGCGCGGTCGAGGCGAGCGCGGTGACGGTGCTGGCCAAGCCGCTGTCGGTGAACGATCTGCAGCGGGTGTTGGAGGAGACCGAGGCGTGATCAGCCGCAGCCCTTGGCGGTGACCGTGATTCCTTCGACCGTGATCTCGAGCGATTTGCAGGTGAGGGCGCCGCCGCCGAGCTGGCAGTCCTGGTCGCGCTGGCAGGCGTCGAAGCAGGTGCCGGCCGCCGCCGCGCAGACGCCGCTTTTGCACTGCGCGCCCTTGGTGCAGGGTGCGCCCGCCCTGCCCTGCCCCACCTGGGTGTCGCAGAACCAGCGCAGGCTCATGGTCCCCTGGTCCACGAACGGCTGGCAGCTCAGCATCAACGTCGGCGAAGCCATGCACTGGAGCTGCTGCGCGCCCCCGTTGGCGTCGCAGCGGGCGCCGATCTGCGTGCCGAACATCGCCGTCGGAGCCGCGCAATAGCCGTTGGTGCAGCTCGAGCTCATGGGGCAGCTGCGGTCGACGACGAACATGCCGCCTTCGCAGCGGTCGCTGGCGACGGTGCCGCTGCACTGCCGCTCGGCGCCGGCGCACACGCCGAGCGGCCCCGCCAGATCCAGCGTCACGGTCGCGAGGTCGCTGGTGCCGGCGAGATCGCCGCCGGACCCGCCGGTGTAATCAGGGTTGTGCGCGGTACAGCCGGCCGCCGCCGCGCCCAGAGCTGCCAGCGCGGCGACGGTCGTGAAGAACCTCATCTTTTCAAGATAGCGCCGCGCCGCCCCACCCTCAAGCGGGCGGGCGCGGATCGTCAGTTGTTGAGCGGGGGTGCGGGCTTGATGTCGCCGGCTTCGACCTTCACCAGCGCGCCCGGCTTGACGTACTTGGCCATCGTCGCGCTGATCTGCGGCGCCGTCAGCGCCTGCACCGACGCCATCAGCTTGTCGTAGTAGTCGAGCTTGCGGCCGACGTCGAGGCTCTCCTCGAGCAGCGACACCACCGCGTCGTCGTTGGCGAGCGTGGTGTCGAACTGCGCCTTGTAGGCCTGCTTGCCGTCAGCGAGCTCCTTGGCAGCGACGCCCTTGTGCAGAAAGCCGTTGAGCTCGTCCATCATCGACGTCATCGCCTTCATCGCGTTCTGCGGGGCGCAGATGGCGAACGCCAGGAACAGCGAGTTCTTGTCGAACGAGTCGGCGTCGAGGAACGAGCCGGCGCCGTAGGACAGGCCCTCCTTCTGACGCAGCCGCTCGAAGAGGCGCGAGCTGGGGCTGCCGCCGAAGAGGAAGTCGACCATCTGCATCGCCGGGAAGTCGGCGTCGTCGTCGCGCAGCGCGAACGAGCCGCCGATGCCGATCATCGCCATCTGCTTGTCCGGGGTCTGGATGAGCTCGTCGGACACCATGGGCGCGCGATAGGGCATGGCCATCCGCTTGTACGGCCGCGGTGCCTTCCACGTGCCGAACTGCGCCGTCGCCAGCTTCTTCACCTCGGCCGGGTCGAAGTCGCCGACCATCACCAGCTCGCCGTCGCCCGCGCCCCAGTGGCTCTTGTGCCAGCCGACGAGCTGCTCCAGCTTGACCGCCTTGAGGCGCTCCAGGCGCTCCTTGAGCGACGGGCGATAGCGCACGTCGTCCTTGGGATACGGCTGCGACTTCGAGAGCAGCGTGGTGAACGCGATCGCCTGCGGCTGCTGCAAGCTGTCCTCGATGCGCGCCAGCTTCTCCTTCTTCAGCCTCTCGAACTCGTCCTTCGGGAAGGTCGGCTCGTGCACGATCTCGCCCAGCAGCGCCAGCACCTCGGGCACGCTCTGCCGCACCGTCGTCACCGTGAAGGTGGCGTCGCCCGGGCGCCCGGCGCCGATCCCCTGCTGTCCCGTGCGCAGCTCGGCCTTGAGGCGGTCGAGCTCGTCGCGCAGCTGCTGGTAGGTGTGCTTCTTGGTGCCGCGCTGCACCATGTCGGGCAACAGCGCCGTGGCGTCGACCAGACCCTTCAAGTCCTTCTCGCTGCCGGTGTGCAGCTTGAGCATGATCTTGACCGCGTTGCCGCGCGTCTTCTTCGACAGGAGGGCCAGCTTCATCCCCGACGGCAGCGTGGTGCGCTCGGTGCGCTTCTCGATGTTGTCGATCGTGGCCGCGAACGCCTCGCCCTGCGCCAGCGTCTCCACGCCCTTGTAGTCCTTGACCATCGCCACCACGTCCGGCTGCGGCGGCAGCGGCGCGCGCTCGGGCGCCTTGGTGGGGAGGAACAGGCCGACGGTGCGGTTGGACGACTTCAGGAACTGCCTGCGCCACCTTCTTGACGCGCGCGGCGTCGAGCGCCTTGACCGCGGTCGCGGTGCAGGAAGATGCAGGCGCCAGTCGCCCATGGGCCGCCCACTCCGACAGCTCGATGCCGATGCGGCTGGAGTCGGTCATGCGCAGCTCGATCTGCTTGAGCATGGCCGTCTTGAAGCGATCGATCTCCTCCTGCGTGATCGTTGCCCTTGGCCAACCCCTCGACGGTAGCGAGCAGGATGTCGCGCACCTTGTCGAGCGACTTGCCCGCCGGAACCTCGCGCCGTCAGCTTGATGACGCCCGGGCTCGGCGAGCGCGAGCACGTCGCTGTCGACCTTCGACGCCAGCCCCTTGTCGACGAGCGCCTTGTACAGGCGCCCGGTCGGCTTGTTGGTCAGGATGTCGGCCAGCGCCTCTTCGGCCACGAAGTCGGGATCGGCGCCGGCGACGCCGTGGTAGACGACGCCGACGATGGCCGACGTCGCCGGTGCGGCGCAGCGTGACCGCGCGCTCGCCGTCCTGCACCGGCTCGATCGTGTAGGTCGGCGACAGCTTGCGCGTCGGGCGCGGGATCGCGCCGAAGTGTCTGCTCGATCAGCTCGAGCGTCGTCTTCGTCGTCGAACTTGCCGGCGACGATCAGCATCGCGTTGTCGGGCTGGTAGTAGCGCTTGTAGAAGGCGCGCAGGTTCTCGATCGGCACGCGCTCGATGTCGCTGCGCGAGCCGATCGTCGACTTGCCGTAGTTGTGCCACAGGTAGGCGGTGGACATGATGCGCTCCTCGAGCACGTCCTGCGGCGATCGTTCTCGCCCATCTCGAACTCGTTGCGCACGACCGAGAACTCGCTTGGCCAGGTCCTGCTGCGCGATCGCGCGTGTTGACCATGCGGTCGGCTTCGAGCGTCGAGCGCCCACTCAGGTTGTCGTCGGTGGCGCGGCAGCGTCTCGAAGTAGTTGGTGCGGTCGTACCAGGTGGTGCCGTTGAAGCTGCGCGCCGTGGTCGTCGAGCTCAGCTTCCAGATCGTCGGGTGCTGCGGCGTGCCCTTGAACAGCATGTGCTCGAGCAGGTGCGCCATGCCGGTCTCGCCGTAGCCTTCGAGGCGCGAGCCGACGAGGTAGGTGACGTTGACCGTCACCGTGCGCTTGGAGTGGTCGGGGAACAGCAGCACGCGCAGGCCGTTGTCGAGTCGGTACTCGGTGATGCCCTCGATGGTGACGACCTTGCGCGGCTCGTTCGCCGAGGCAGCGGTCGTCACTCCCAAGAGCGTGACGAGAGTGAGGAGCTTTTTCATGCGCGCATTGTTCACCCGCGGGCGGGAAGATTCAAGCGAGGAGGACCACGGCGCCAAAGGGCGGTAGGGTGATGACGCTGCCGTCCAGGCGCGCGCCGCCAGCGCCGCCGAACTCCGCGGCATCGAGGGCGACGCGCCAACGGCCGCGCCCGGGCGGGAGCGACAGGCGAGCGGGCGCGCCGCGCAGCGCCACGGCTGCGGCGATGCGCCCGCCGTGAATCATCGCCAGGCCGCCCGCGTCCTCGTCGACCACGGTGGCGCAGCGGGCCTTGTCGATGAGCTCGGGGTGCTCGCGCCGGAGCGTGAGCAGGGCGCGATACCAGCGGCGCACCTCGCCGTGCCGGGCGCGTGCGCCGAGCGCGAGGTCGACGACCGAGCGCTCGTGGGTCTCGGGCGCCTGCGGATCGGGCACCGCGGCCGGCGCCCACGACGGGAATTCCCGACGCCGCCCGTCGCGCACCGCCTGCGCCAGCCCGGGATCCTGGTGATCGGTGAAGTACTGGAAGGGCGCGGGATCGGCGTGCTCCTCGCCCATGAACAGGAGCGGCACCGCCGGCGCCAGGATCACCGTCGCGGCGACGGCCCATTCGCAGCCCGGGCGCAGCTGCGCCAGCCGCTCGCCGACGGCGCGGTTGCCGATCTGATCGTGGTTCTGCGCGCACACCACGAAGCGATCGCCGCCCAAGCCGCGCGACGGCGTGCCGAACGGCTTTTGCCGATAGCGCGAATGCTGGCCCTGATAGACGAAGCCTTCGCGCACCGCGATCGCCAGCTGGGTGACGCTGCCGAAGTCTTCGTAGTAGCCCGCGCGCTCGCCGGTGACGGCGGCGTGCAGCGCGTGGTGGAAATCGTCCGACCACTGGGCGTCACAACCCCAGCCGTCGGGCGGCTCGGCGATGACCTTGACGTCGCCGAGGTCGCTCTCGGCGATGACGAAGCGCTCGTGCGCGTGCGCCAGCGCCGCCAGCTCGGCGACGATGTGGCGCGGCGACGCATCGTGGATCGCGTGCACCGCGTCGAGGCGCAGCCCGTCGACGCGATACTCGTCGAACCACATGCGCGCGTTGTCGAGCGCCAGCTGGCGCACCGCCGGCTGCCCTTCGTAATCGAGGGCGTCGCCCCAGGGCGTGTGTGCCCGGGAGGTGAAGTACGGCCCCAGCTCGCCGGCGTAGCTGCCTTCGGGGCCGAAGTGGTTGTAGACCACGTCGAGGATGAAGCTGAGGCCGCGTTCGTGGCAGGCGTCGACGAAGCGGCGCAGCCCTTCGGGCCCGCCGTACGAGCGCTGCGGCGCGAACCAGCCCACGCCGTCGTAGCCCCAGTTGCGCGCGCCGGGGAAGCTGGCGACGGGCAGGATCTCGACGGCGGTGACGCCGAGATCGACGAGCCGATCGAGCTCGGCTGCCGCGGCGTCGAAGGTGCCCGCGCGCGTGAAGGTGCCGACGTGCAGCTCGTAGATGGCCAGGTCGCGCGTGCGGCGTGGACAGCGCGCGTGCTTCCAGGCAAACGCGCGCGCGTCGACGACCTCGGCGGCGCCGTGCACGCCCTCGGGCAGCGCGCGCGCGGCCGGATCGGGGCGGCGGCGCTCGCCGTCGAGGAGATAGCAGTAGCGGGCGCCGGCGCCCAACCCATCGACGACAGCTTCGCGCCAGCCGCCGCCGGCATCGCGCAGCGACACGCGCTCGGCGCGCGGCGACAGGATCTCGAGCTCGATCGAACGCGGTTTCGGAGCCCAGACGACGAAGCGCGTGCCCGCGGTCTCGACGATGGCGCCTACCATGGTGAGGAGGATTCTAGGCGCCGCGGGGGACTAGTGAAGCTGCAGCAGCGTCACCGTCAGGCCCTGCCCGTTGCGTTCGTCGGCGAGGTCGACGACGACCTCGTGCCCCTTGGCGTTCATGTAGCGCATGCTGTGCATGCCCTCGTGCGCGGCGTATTCCGAGAAGCGCGGATCGGCCGCCCAGCCGAGCGTGCGCATGCGCGCATCGTAGAACATGGACGCCGTCTGGGGCGAGCCGGGCCCGTTGTAGACCGCCATCTGCGCCGCGCGCCCGCGCTCGTCGGCCGACAGCACGCGCACGGTGCCGGGGTAGCGCGGCACGCCCTCGATGTCGCGTCCGGGCGCGTCCTCGCTGCCCGAGGGCAGGAACTTGGTGAGGTCGAACTGGTCGTCGGTCCAGATGGTGAGGAAGCGCGTGCCGCCCGTCGCGGTGCGCTCGAAGTAGAGGTAGCGCAGGTGGCCCACCTCGCCCACCTTGCCCGTGGCGAGCTTGAGGATCATCGGCTTGAGCGCCTTGAGCGACAGCCCGTTGCCCAGGTCGAGCGCCGCCATGCCGCCCACCTTGTCGTCGCCGAACGACGCCTGGCTGAGGCCGTTCACCGACGGCGGCAGCACCTTGACGCTCTTGAGCGCCTCGGTCATCACGTCGGTGGCGGTGCCGCGGCCGGCGTAGCGCTCGGCGTACCAGCGGCGCACTTCGGTCGGCGAGTGGTCGGTCTTGCCCGCGGCCACCCACATGCGCAGGCCGTTCATGTGCACCTCGCGCGGCGCCTCGACCAGGCGCGCGTCGTCCATGAACGGCGCCATGCGCTGCCCGATGCCGAGCAGGCGCTCCATCACCGACGCGCGGGCGACGCGATAGTCGACGTAGAGCAGCACCGCGCCCAGGACGCCGAGGAACAGCGTCAGCCGCGCCAGCGGCGCCAGATATCGACGCGCTCTGGTCATGGTTGCCCCGTTCGCGCGCTCTCTCACAGGAAGCTCTTGATGAAGTCGGTGAGCGGCGTCAGCACGTTGCGATCGTCGGTGGGCACCACCTCGTTGCAGGTGATCGTCGTCGACGACTGGACCTGGCCGCTCCAGCGCGAGCTGGTGGTCGCCATGCTCTTGGTCGAGCGCGCGGTGTTGTACATGAACATGGTCGAGTTGAACTTCTTGTCCAGCCCCTGCCCGTCGCCGTTGCCGTCCGGCATCTGGCCGTTGCTCGAGGTCCAGCCGCCCCACGGGCCGGCGCCGCCGTAGCAGGAGCCGTCGTTGGAGTAGGCCTTGGCCCAGGCCGCGGCGTGGCTCTGGTTCAGCGTCTCCAGCCGGCGCGCGTAGCCCTGGCGGAAGTAGTCGACGCCCGCCCACAGGATGATGATCATCGGCAGCCCGACGAGAAACTCGGTCATCGCCACGCCGCGCGTCCGCCGCCGTCTCAAGTTTATCGTCGTCGTCGTCCGCATCGCGCGCTCCTTAGTGCAGCAGGAACTGATCCTTCAACGACGCCATGCCCGACTTGCCGAGGAAGTCGTTGACCACGCTCGACACCAGCCCCGACGCGCCCGCCGGCACGTCGGTCGCCGACGAGGTGTCGCCGTCGGCGGTGTTGCCGAAGGTGAACGGCACCAGCCGCGCGCGCCAATCCATGTGCCACAGATCCTCGTGGCCGTTCCACGCCATGTACTCGCCCTGTGCCATGCCCATCATCTGGTTGACCATCGGCGCCGTGCCGCCGCGCTCGCTCGGCTTCTCGGCGACGGCGACCGAGTTGCGGCGCGCGTCCATCTTGGTGTCGCTCAGCACCGTGAAGGCGCGCGTGTTGACCTTCGACTTCCAGTCGTCGGTGAAGATGAGCGGCGGCGGCCAGTCGGAGCTGCCGCTGACCTTCTCGGGCGTCTTCTCCTCGTACAGGCAGCTCTGGAACTGCAGCGCCGCCCACTTCTTGCCGCTGCCGTCGCTGTCGCAGGAGACCATGGGCGAGCCGATGGTGCTGCCCGAGCCCGGGCACGACCAGCCCGGCATCGTCTTCATCTGGCAGGTGCCGTCGGCCATGTGGTTGATCGAGCCCGGGTTGGTGCCCTTCCACTGGTCAGCGGGCATGTCCGAGTTGCGCCATACCTGCTTGCCGCTCCAGGTCGACATCTGCACGTTGGGCGCGTTGCGGCAGGTGTTGCAGTCGGTCGAGCTCTTCTTCATCTCGACGTCGATCGTGCCCGAGCCGCCGCACAAGGTCCCGGCCAGCGGCGAGACCACGGCCTGGATGGCGTCGGCGACCCAGCCGGAGATGGCGCTCGGGATGTGCAGGACGCCGAGGATCTTGTCGATGACCATCTGCGCGATGTCGTGGATGAACTGGACCGCGTTGTCGGCCAGATCCTGGCAGGTGCCGTCCTTGACCGGCAGCCCTTCGATCGGCAGCGGCCAGGCGACGGTGACCAGCTGCCCGCCGCCGAAGTTCTTCTGATACGCGGCGTCGGTGCCGATGTGATAGGCCTCGGCGAAGGCGAGGATCGGCGTCACCCGCGCCACCGCGCGCTCGGTCACCGACAGCCCCTTCATCGCCACCTTGATGAACTGCTCCGCCTTGTCCTCGAGGTTCGGATAGGTGGAGTAGGCGAAGGTGTCGAGGTCGGGCGCGACCGCGACGCACACCGGCTCGAGCGGGTTCCAGATGACCGGCACCGCGGCGCAGATCGACACGATCGTGGCCAGGCCGATGAGCGCGTACTTGATCGCGCGCAACAACATCACGAGCGCGAGCAGGAGCGCCATGATGAGGTTGCAGAAGGCGATGATGTTGAGCCCCTTGGCCTTGATCACCGACGCGGAGAAGGCGGCGGCGTCGGCCGACGACTGGATCGTCTCCTTCTGCACCACGCGCGCGCCGGTGCCGATGAGCGCCCACACCATCCCCACCAGCAAGAGCGACGCCGCCACGTAGATGACGATGACGTTGCCGCCTTCGTCGTGGTGCAGGCGCCTGAACAGCTTGCGCCAGCGCGGGTGGAGGCCGCCGCCCAGCCGCACTACGGCTTCCCCTGGTTGGTGAGCGTGTGCTCGGCGGTCAGCGTCATGAAGTAGCCGGGGATGCCGACCATCGCCGCCGGGCCGAGCGGGCCGGTGGTCATCGCCATCACCGTCTGATCGGGCAGGTCGTAGAAGGCCTTGCCGGCGAAGCGGTTGGCCAGCGGGATCTGGCAGTAGAAGAGATAGGTGACGCGCGCCTCGATCGGATCGTCGGCCCCGAACTTGGTCTTGAGGTCGCCGGTCTTCGGGTCGTGCAGCGTCACCACCGTCGCCATGCGGGCGTAGATGAGCTTGCGCAGCGAGCGCAACAGCGCGCCTTGCGGCCCGTCGGTGCCGGAGCCGAAGCCGACGTCGAGCGCGCGGTCCACGGCGTATCCCTTGAAGTTGCCGCCGACGCTGCCGCCGGCGCCCTGCGCCGCGCCGGCCGCCCACTTCGAGATCTGGTCCTTGTACTGCGCCAGCGGCCCGTCGAGGGTCGAGTTGATCCCGTTGGTCACCCAGCCGCCGGCGGCGCCGGTCCCCGCCTTGACCGCGTTGTCGACGAACGAATCGACCACCCCGGACAGCTGCGCCTGCTTGGTCGGATCGGAGACGTGCGCCTTGACCCAGTCCTCGAGATCCTGCTTGGTCGCATCGGCGCCCTTGGTGCCGAGCTCGGTGATCGCGTCCTTGAGCTTGTCGTTGAGCGCGTCGACCACCGCCGACGGGTAGTCGCTCAGGTCGCCGACCGTGCTCTTGACCCAATCGATGGGCGACAGACCGTGGCCGACGCGGTTGACCCAATACTGCGGCCAGTTGGCGGCCGAGTCCTGGACCACGACGTCGATCGCCGGCGACGACGGGATGAGCGCGTACGAGGCGGCGTTGCGAATGAGCGCCGCCTTGCCCGAGGTGGTGAAGTCGGTCAGCGTGTCGTTGCCCTTGCCGATGGTGCCTGCGTCCTCGTTGAGCGTCGCCACCGGTAGCGGGATGGGCGAGCCGGTCGACGCGCCACCCCCCTTCGGCTCTGCCGGCACGAAGACGATCGCCGCGCGCGCCGCGCAGAACGCCGAGTAGCTGACGAGCACGCGCGCCATCGAGGCCAGCGCCATCTGCATGACGCCGAACAGCGTCAACAGGAACGGGATGATGACGATGACGAACTCCGCCGCCGCCGCGCCCGACTGCCCGAGCGCGCGGGGGCGGCGCACCGCGAGCACGGCGCCGCGGACCAGACCGCCGACGAGCCGGACGGCGAGCGTGCCCAGCCCGACGAGCATCGCGGCGGCGACGACGAGCGTGCCGAGGTGCTGGCGCGCAAAATCGCGGCCGCCGATGGCCAGGCCGGCCGCGATCGCCACCACCACCGTGGCCGCTGCTGCTGCGGAAACCTTCGTCAGTCGCCGCACGGGACCTCCATCACAGCAGGCTCGACAGCGCGCCCGAGCGCAGATCCCACAGCGTCGCCACCAGCGCGACGCAGATCGCGACGCCGAAGCGCACCTCGAGCCGTGCCTCGTCGGGCGCCTTGCCCGGCGCCAGCCCCGGCCAGAGCGCGCCGACGATCGAGCGCAGCGTCCGTCCCAGCGTCGCGAAGAGCCGGCCGTGCCAGGCCAGCTTGCCGAGCGCGAACAGGCCGCCCACCAGGAAGGCCAGGATCAGCGTCTCGGTGGCGGCGACCGCCCCGGCGATGGCGCCGATGGCGCCGAGCAGCTTGACGTCGCCGCCTCCCATGCCGCCGAGCGCGAAGAGCACGAACGCGGGGAAGAAGCCGACGGCGAAGCCGCCGAGCGCGAAGTAGATCCCGGCCACGCCGTGCTGCAGCAGCGCCAGCACGACGCCGACCGCCATCGCCGGATAGGTGACAGCGTTATAGATCTTGCCCTTCCATAGGTCGGTGACCGCGCAGGTCACCGCCACGGCGAGCAAGACCACCGCCGGCGCCGGGCCGACGGTGCCCGAGAACAGCGCGCCCATCTGCGCCCGCCGCTACTGCGGGTTGACGTCGCTGGTCATGGTGTTGTTGGCGGTGGTCATCTTGGTCTTGATGGTGCCGCCGAACAACTTGAACACCGCGATTCCGGTCAGCGCGACGAGCACCAGGATGATGATGTACTCGACGGAGCTGATGCCTCTGTCTTTGCGCGCGCGCTTCACCAGGGAACGGACCATGTGCTACCTCCTATGGAAAGGGCAATCCCGACAAGAACTCGACATTGTCGTAGTAGCGCACGAGGAATGCGCCGAGCGGGGCCATGGCGACGGCCGCGCCGAGTGTCACCAGAAGCAGGATCTCCAGATACTCCACCATCGTCACGCCGCGCTGGTCGGCGTGCAGCCGCTTCAATATGTGGACGAGCGGAAGCATTGCGTCTCTCTGGCCGCAGGCCCATCGTACTCCCCGCGCAAGGCCGCGATCAAGCGCGTGCTCTACACGTAGGATGCCAGACGCAGTGCGTCCTAACCGGCGGGAATCATGATCTGGGCCCTTGCGCGAGCGAGGACTATCGTACCCACTCCTACCCCGCGCTGCGGCCTGTCGTCCCCATTACTGGGGCTTTGCCTCTCATTAGCCCGCTGACTCTCTATTCATCGGACTGCCTCTAAAATGTATCTCTAATGTATACCTGTCTTAAAGACCGTCGTCAACCCTCTCGGCTAACACACTTAAATCACTTAGAAATTAAGATCTCTTTCCGGACTCCTCGACAGGATTAATCTGAGAGATGAGGAGAATCCAATGTCAAGAGGGAACGCCTACGTAGTGGTCGGCGATTATGGACACGGTGAGATCGTCGACGAAGAGGATCTTGTCGGGCTTCTCCCCACGCAATTCGGTGGTGGTGGAGTTGTGCTGCCTCGTCCTCAGCCCCGCCCGGCCCCGAATCGAGCTGTGCCGCCGGGGTGGAGCGCGCACATCCAAGCACCCTCTCAAGTGATGATCCTCTATCCTTCAAGGTCGGGGGATGGTTCGATGGGACTGGCTCGTCCTCAAGGCGTGGCGGATGTCTACATTTACGGCGGGCGTCAGATGCCTCAACCGGGGACAAATCGACTCGTTTACGATTTTTCAGCAACTCCGGGAAGCCTCTTGCTTCTCGATGGACAAGGCAATCAAATAGGTCAACCGAGTGGGCATAGTCAAATTGTGGTCGTAGGCGGCAGCGTCAGCTTTCAGCACCCATCTAGACCGTCCGGTGGACAGCCTTCCCCGCAGCCGCCGGGATTCTGGGCAGGACTGGTGAGGCTGTTTGGCGGCGCTCACCGCGCGATGTAGTGCCCGGCTACGGCTCGCAGCACGGCAGCGTCGTACCGTTAACTGTGGCGACGTTCTGGCAAGTCAGTCCCGACCCATAAACTGAACAGTCAGTGTTGCTGCCGCTTCCACAGAACGGGCAGCACGTGTCGTCGACGCTCTCGCAAAAAGACACACCCGCCTGGCAACTTTGATTCGACAAGCACGACTTCGTGCAGTAGCCGAGCGTGCAGTTGCCAGACGCGCACTGGCTGTTGTCGTCGCAGGTTTGCCCGATGTTGAGGTTCTTTCCTTCGACGCACTTCTTGCCCAGACGATCGCAGACCAACTCTGAGATGATCGTCGGCCCGCCGCAGCAGTCTGCCGTCGTTTTGCACGCCTGTCCTGTAACACCGCACTTCGCGCATAAACCCAATTGACAGCCGATTCCGATCGACGTGCAACAGTCGCTCATCGCGTTGCATGCCGCTCCTGCAACGCCGCACGAGCTACAGGCCCCCTGGACGCAGGTTGCATTGGCGTCGCAGCAATCCGCATTGATCGCACACTGGCCGCCGAGAGACTTGCACGAGGAAGATGAGCCGCAGCCGACCAACAACACCGCAGCGACGAGTAGCAATCCAGCACGCATCCCCATGAGCACCCCCGATCGTCCGTTCCCAATAAGGAACGGCCTGCGACAATAAGTCAATACCGTCGAGCGGTGCCGTCGGACGCGCTTCACCGACACATTGCCGCTCGCATACGCGAGCACGCGCGGCGTCGACGATGGAGTCAGAACAAGCTCGCCGACTTCGCGGGACTCTCGCATGCGCAACTCTCGCGCGTAATCAACTGCGAGCAGTCGCCCACGATCGCGACGCTGGCTAAGATCGCGGCGGCGTTGGAGTTGCCGATGCGGGAGTTGCTTTCCCCAGAGTGATCGTCTCGCGATCACCAATGGTGGTCATGAAATGATCACTTCCTCCCGAGGCGCTGAATTTCGAAAACCTCGCGCAAGATAGCCCGCACAGCACGTACCTCGCCGATGCCGTGCCGTCGGAGAATGTTGTCAATGCGTCTGATCTCTAGCCATTTCTCACCGTATTCTTCGTTCTTCGATTCGCCGACGTGGAGAAACAACCCAGAGAGGTCGGTATCAAGTACCGCTGCGATCTTCGCTAGAGCCTCCAGCGACGGAGATGAGCGCCCTTGCTCAAGGCGCCGAATGATTTGAAGCGAAAGGCCCGAGCGATCGGCAAGCTGCTGCTGCGTCAGATCTTCGATCTTTCGGTGCTGTCGAACCTGATAACCCAAACTCCAGAGGATATTGCTATTCAAGTGATCGTCTCGTGATCACCATCGCTGATCATCATCGCGTCGATATTCGCAGAATTTCTAGCGATCTCGCAAAAACGCATTCCGAGAGCGGTGTATATCGCGGTAACCGCTTCGCGTTTTGATCTGCGCGTCGATCTCGTCTATCACCAATTTCAGGCGCACAAAGGCGAAACGAACATGAACGAGACGATTACACAGCGTCGAGCTAAGCAGAGGATCGAGATGGTTCGCGCCCTAGAGCGCACGACCCGCGAGCTGGTCGAAGCCGAGCAGCTTGTCGGCCGCCTCCGGCTCCAGCAAGGCGCACTCCGCGATCAGCTCCTCGCCGCGGTAGGCGGTCGCGCCAAGCGCGCCGACGTGCCCGGCATCGTGCTCGACACCGCCCGCGCTGTAGAGTCGGGCGCCAGCACAGCCGGCGCGGTCGCCGCCGCGCTCGGCATCACGGCTGGCTGCGCGCGGATGCGGCTCAAGAGGGCGCTGGAGGCAAACCTAGTCGAACGGTCTGGGCACGGCGCCTATCGCGCCCCAGGCGCTCCCAGCGTGTCAGAGGAGGTGTCCGCGAGCTAGACCCCAGAAACAGCAACGGCCCCCTTGCGGGAGCCGTTACCACCCCGGCGCGCGGCACCACCCGCCGTCGAGGATGACCCGACAAAAGAAAGGTTTGCCGGATGACGACGATCGTGTATTTCGCGCGCTACGAAGTCAAGCGCGCAGTCTGCCTCTTTATTCGAGTGCTGGTCTTGCTCGCACTCTTGGCGCGCGATCTCCGCTACTTACCCGTGGCGGTCTTCTCAGCCTCGCGCATGCCGAGAGAGCGTAGCCAGCTACTCAGATCGAGCCCCGCCCGCGCCGCCGCCGCCCCCAGCGCTTCTTTCTGCTCCTGGGTGCAGCGGACCGGGATCGTCGCATCCTTGCGCTCTTCCTTCGACTTCCGCCTCTTTACCCTCGCCATCGGATCGCAATGTACGCCTCATAGGGATACACGTCAATACCTCTTGACGTGTATCCCAAATGTATGTACATTAGGATCGCAACGACAAAGGGAGCACCGACGATGGAAATGACGACGGCCACGACGAACCCGCGAGAAGAGCGCGGCCGGCAGATCGCGCGGAACGGGAAGATTAAGCCGTGCGGCGGTACGCGCTACAACGTGGCGTCGCAAACGGAGTTCGACGGCAAGGGCTACCTCGTCGATCTGGCCCGCGAGCAGTGCACCTGTCCGGACCACGATCTGCGCAAGGTCCGATGCAAGCACATCTTCGCCGTGACCTTCTGGGTCAAGTGGCGCGAGGACGGCACCGTGGGTGAGGCCGCCGTCGTCGTGGAGCGGAAGACCTACGCCCAGGACTGGCCGGCGTACCACCGCGCCCAGGTCCACGAGAAAGAGGTCTTCGAAACGCTGCTCGCCGAGCTGTGCAACGGCATTGTGCAGCCGCCACGCAAACCGGGCGCGGGACGCAACCCGGTCGTGCTGCGCGACGCCGTGTTCGGCCTCGTCCACAAGGTCTACACGACGTTCTCAGGACGCCGCGCGCAGACCGACTTCCGCCGCTGCGCCGAGCGCGGGCTCATCTCTACAGCGCCCAGCTACAACACGCTCTTCCGCTGCATGGAGAACCCGGCAGTGACGCCGATCTTGAAGTGCCTCGTCGAAGAGTCCGCCGCGCCACTCGCGGCCATCGAACGTGGACAGTTCGCGATCGACTCGACGGGATTCTCGACGGTGGTCTACGAGCGGTGGTTCGATCAGAAGCACGGCAAGCTGCGCTCCGAGCACGTCTGGGTCAAGTTGCACGCCTTCATCGGCACGTTGACGAACGTCGTCGCCTCCGTCGAGGTGTCGCAGGCGGCGGACTGCCCCATGCTGCCGTCGCTACTCAACTCCGCGTCGCGGCGATTCGCCGTCAACGAGCTGTCGGCCGACAAGGCGTACTCGTCGCTCAAGAACGTCGAGGCGATCTACCGCATGGGCGCGGTGCCGCTGATCCCGTTCAAGGAGAACGCGACCGGCGCGGGGCGATCGGAGTTGTGGCGGAAGGCGTGGGCGTACTTCACGCTGCACCTGGGCGAGTTCCTGCCGCGCTATCACCGTCGGTCCAACGTCGAAACCACGTTCGCTATGGTCAAGGCAAAGCTGGGGAGCGTTGTGCGGTCGAAGTTGCCGACGGCGATGGTCAACGAATGCCTCGCCAAGATCGTCTGCCACAACATCATGTGCGTCACGCAGAGCATGTTCGAGTTCAACGTCGCGCCGGAGTTCTGGAAGCCCGTTTCGTCATCGTCGACGGTGACGATGGTGCAGCCGTGAGCGCCAACGACGAGGTGAAGGCGCTGATCGACGCGCTGTTTGCTGCGCGGGAGAAGCTGCCGCGCGGTCTACGGATGGCGCTCGCGCGCCTCGACGCGATCGATGAGGAGTCGACGGCGATGTTGCAGATGGCGATCGGCAAGCTGCTGGCGATGGGTGCGAGTCGGAAGCTGATCGAGAGCGGAGTCGAGGCGGTGTTCGCGGTCGACGTGGTGATCCGGAAGGCGAATCAGTCGTGAAGCGCATGCCTCACAATCGAGTTCGCTGCCTCGGATTAGGGGTAGAATCGGCCAAAGAGGGGCAAAGCCCCATTACTGGCCGCCCGTTTTTGTCGAGGCCGCTGACAATCGTTTCGTGGCCCTCCCGGTCGACGCCCCCAGCCGTTCGTGCAGACGGCGTACGCCGGGGAGAAGATCAGGCCTGCGACGCGCAGCCTGAGGAGGCTGCCGAATCCAGAACTGAAGCGGCGCCCCGGCTGCGGTCAGAGGCGCTTGGGGCCGACGTGCGCGGGCTTTCGGTGGACCGCTTTGCGGATGGCCGTGAAGTGCTCCTTGACCAGGTATGCCTCGGAGCGCGTGGCCAAGAGGAAGCTCTGCGTCGGGTTGCGCGGCATGAGATCGGGGCGGGCGTCGGTGACCAGCTTGACCTGCAGCTCGTCGCCGGGCGTGCCTTCGTAGAGGAAGATGGCGACGCCCTTGCCGTTGGTGACGGCCTTTTGGGTCCCGAAGGTCTCGACGGGGATGCCGGCGATGCCGGCGCGCACCAGCACGGCGTACTGCCGCTGCAGCGGGGCGAACTTGACGATGTGCTCGATCGGCAGCGGGTGGCCCGAGCCGGCTTCGATGTCGGTCAGGCGGCGCAGGATGACCGCGCGCGACGTCGAGGCCGGCCGGTACCCCTTGGGCGTCGCGATGGTGATGGCGACGCGGGCGCCCTCCCTGCCGACGACGCGCATGCGCAGCTTGCCGGTGGCATCGGTCCTGCCGGCCGGCGTCCGGCCGACGGTGACCGGCAGATCGGGCAGCGGCTGGCCGTCGTCGGTCTCGGTGGTGACGATGACCGGAAAGCGGCCCTCCTGCTGGGCGCAGCCGAGCGCCAGGGCGCCGGCGGCGAGGACGACGGCGACCGCGAGCCACCTCATGGCGGGGCCGCGCCACGCGCTTCGATGAGCCCGACCATGAACCTCGACGCCTTGTCGGCGGGATTGGTCGAGAGGCGGCGGAAGTAGCGCAGCGCCTCCTGCGGGCGGCCGTTGTCGTAGGCGGCGATGCCGTCGGCGAGGTCCTGGTCGCGATCGCTCGACGGCGCGACGACGTTGTCGCCGGCGCCCGCCGTGGTGGGCGGCGGGGGCGTGGCGGCGCCGCCCGACGGCGGCGTGTCGAGCGGCGTGGCCACCGGCTTGAGCGCGCGCGGCGCCGGCGGCGGCGGCATCGCGTCGTCGTCGGTCGGGCGCGGCTGCTTGAGCGCGATGAGCCCGAGCAGGAGCAAAACCCACAGGGCCGCGCCGCCGAGGACGAAGGGGCGGCGGTTGGTGCGCCACGCCGTCTTGAGGCGAGCCATCAGCTCGGCGGCGTCGAGCGCGCGCTCGGGGGCGTGCACCAGCGCGGCGTTGGGCGCCCAGGGTCGCGTCGACTCGTCGGGGCCGGCGGCGTCATGCTCGGGATGAAAGACGGCGGCGCGCGCGTTGGGCGGGCCCGCCTGGGGGGCCGGCTTGACCACCGTCGCCACCGGCGAAAGCGGCGGCCGCGCCGGCGGGCCCGGCGTGGTCTCTCCGGTGCCGCCGGCGGGCAGCAGGGCCGCGACCAGCCTGGTGGCTTCGGCGTCGACGTTGCGCGCCTCGCCGCCGGCGCCGGCGGCGGGCTGCAGCGGCACGAAGCTGATCATGACGGTGCCGAGCTGCACCACGTCGTCGGGGCCGACCGGCAGCGGCTGGCGCGCCGAGCGCGAGCCGACGCGGGTGCCGTTGGCCGATCCCAGGTCCTCGACGGTGAGCTGCTTGCCGTTCCAGCGGAACTGGCAGTGCTTGCGCGACAGCGACGGATCGTCGAGCTGCCAATCGCAGGCGGTGCCGCGGCCGACGACGATCTGATCGGGCAGCGCGTACAGCGGCAGCGCCTTCTTGTCGCCGGTGCCGAAGGCCGCGCGCAGCTCGGCGACCACGCCCACGTCGGAGTGCGCCGCGGTCGCCTGCTCGTCGGGGGTCGGGGTCGGCAGCGCCGACTGCCGCGTGCGATCGTCGTCGCCGATCACGCCAACATCTCCTCCGGCAGCGCCAGCCCGGCGCCCGCGATCTCCTCGACAAATGTGGGCCGGGCGCCGGTGGGGTGCAAGCTGCCGAGCACGCGCCCCGTCTTGGCCTCGACGCCGGACTGCTTCCACTCGAACAGCATCTCCAGGCGGTAGTGGCCGCTCTCGTCGAGGCCGAGGCATTCGGCGACGTGGGTGATCTTGCGCGAGCCGTCGTTCATGCGCGAGGTCTGCACGATGATGTTGACGGCCGAGGCGATCTGCGCCCGCATCGCCGACAGCGGCAGCTCGACGTCCGACATCAGGCAGAGCGTCTCCAGGCGGTGCAGGGTGTCGTGCGGATAGGTGGCGTGCACCGTCGACAGGGAGCCGCCGTGGCCCGAGGTCATGGCCTGGATGAGGTCGAGCGCCTCGCCGCCGCGGCACTCGCCGACGACGATGCGATCGGGCCGCATGCGCAGGGTGGCGCGCAGAAGATCGCGGATGGTGACGGCGCCGCGGCCCTTGCCGTCGGGCGGACGGGCCTCGAGGTAGACGGCGTGCGGCTGCTGCAGCTGCACCTCCGACGAGTCCTCGATGACGACGATGCGCTCCTGCTTGGGGACGAACGACGACAGCGCGTTCAACAGCGAGGTCTTGCCCGAGCCGGTGCCGCCGGCGACCATGACGTTGCGCTTGAGCAGCACGCACAGCTCGAGGAAGTGGCGCGCGGCCTCGGTGAGCGCGCCGTAGCGCAAGAGCTGCTCCACGGTCAGCCGCTCCTTGGGGAAGCGGCGGATGCTGACGCAGATGCCGCGGCGCGCGGCCGGCGGCAGGATGGCGCAGACGCGGCTGCCGTCGGGGAGGCGGGCGTCGAGCACCGGATGATCGGCCGAGACGGTCTTGCCCACGAATTGGGCGATGTTGCGCACCGCCGACTCCAGCGCGTGATCGGAGGCGAAGCGCGCGTCGGTGCGCTCGATCCGGCCGCCGCGCTCGATGAAGACCTCCTCGAAGCCGTTGATCATGATCTCGGAGACGCGATCGTCGCGCAGGTAGGGCGCGATCGGCGCCAGAAAGCCGAGCAGCGTCTGCGCGAATACGGCGTCGGGGATCACGGCTCCGCCTCTTCCTCGATCTGGTAGCGGATGGCGTCGGCCTCGTCGCCCTTGGGGGCGAGCGCGAGGTACTTGGTGAACATCTCCTTGGCGCGCGCGGCGTCGTTGTAGCTGTCGCGGTAGAGCTTGCCGAGCGCGAGGTAGGGATTGGGATCGTCGGGCTTGGTGCGTACCAGCACGTCGAGCTCGCGCTCGGCGTCGCGCGGGCGCTCGAGCGCCTCGTAGATCGCCGCCGCGACGAGGCGGGTGGCGCGATCGGTCGGCGTGCGCGACAGGCGCTTGCGGCAGCGATCGAGCGCCTCGTCGTAGCGGCGCGCCATCACCAGGACGCGCAGGAAGCGCGGCGTCAGCGCCGCTTCGGGGATGCCGAGCGCCTCGGCGCGCTGGTAGTACTGCTCGGCGCGCAGCCAGTCGCCGCCCAGGGCGGCGCGATCGCCGAGCTCCAGGTTGATCTTGGGATCGTCGGGCGACTCGGCGAACCGCTTCTCCAGCGGCGAGACGTCCTTGACCGGCTTCGGCCCCGCCGCCTCCGGCCGCTGCGGGGCCGCGCAGCCGACGAGCAACAGGGACACGATGATCGATGCGCGGGTCATTCGCCGATCGCCTTCTCTTTCGGTTTGGGGAGCGTGCGCCGGTAGGCGTCGAGCTTGACGCGATAGGGGTGCGTGTCGTCGGGCACGAGGTGCGCCAGCGCCGCCGCCGCGATGGCGCAGCGCCGGAGATCGCCCTCGGCCATGGCGCGCTGCAGGCTGAACTTGGCGTCGGCGAACTCGGCTTCGGCGCGGGCGCGCGCCTGATCCTCGAGCGCGCCGACGTCGGCCATGTCGGGCAGCGGGCGGCCCGACTGCTCGCGGAAGCGGGCCGCCTTGTCGAACTCGAGGGTGGCGCGGTACAGGTTGCCCGAGTCGGCGCCCGCTTGCGCCAGGTACTTCTTGGCGCGGCTGTAGGCGTCGTGCGCGCGGTTGTCGCACTCGACGGGGTTGGCGCAGCGCACCGGGGCCATCTCGCCGAACAGCCTGGTCTGCGCGGTGGCCAGCTCGCCGGCCTCGCCGTCGTCGCCGCCGCTGAAGAAGAGATAGCCGACGAAGAGCGCCATGCCGACGGCCGCGGTCAGAAGGATCATGCGCGACGCCGGCAGGTCCTGCTTCTTCTTCTTGGCCTTCTCGATCTTGCGCTCGAGCACCACGCGCACGTCGCCGACGGCGACGACGTCGCCGGGGACGATGGTGCCCTCGACGGCGGGGCGGTCGTTGACGTAGGTCGGGTTGGTCGCCTCGTAGGGGGTGATGCGGTAGCGCGGCTCGCCGGCCGAGCCGAGGCCGCGCTCGACGAGAAACTGCCAGCGCGACACGGCGGCGTGCTCGATGCGCAGGTCGGCGTCGAGGCCGCGGCCGACGAGCACGCGCGGCTGGTCGAACGCATAGGGAATCGGCTTGCCGCCCACCAGCGACACCAGCAGCACGAACGGCTTGCCGGTCGCGGTCGCCTCTGCGCTGCTGGCAGGCATGCTCATCCCCTCGCCATCAGAACAGCTGCCCCCGGAAGCCCTTGACGATGAGGCTGCCGAACATGACCAGCACGGTGGCCGCGAAGATGAACATCAGCGGCATGAGGATGACGACGCCGGCACGGCCCGCGATCTTCTCCGCCGTCTGGAAGCGCTTGGTGCGCGCCACGTCGGCCTGGATGCGCAGGATCTCGACCAGCGGCGTGCCCCGCTTCTCCGCCTGGATGGCGTTGGTGACGAACGCCTTGACCAGCTCGGTGGGCGCGCGATAGGCGAGATCTTCCAGCGCCTCCTTGCGCGTCTTGCCGAGCGACAGCTCGTGCAGAAAGCGCGACAGCTCCTCGCACAGCGGATCGCGCTTGTCGCTCCACTTCTCGACCACGTGGCGGACCGCGCCGATGAAGTCGAGGCCGGCGCCCATCGACAGGACGACCAGGTCGAGCGCCTGCGGCAGGCCGCGGTTGATCGACGACAGGCGCGTCTGCGCCTTCTCCGACAGCCACATGTTCGGCAGCATCATGCCGAGGAACGTGCCGATGATGACCACGCCGAAGCCGAGGCCGAGGAGCCACGAGATGAGGACGGCGAGGCTGACGCCGCCGATGGTCGAGGCGATGTTGAGGCCGAGGAACTCGTCGGGCGACAGGCCGATCGGCTCGCCGGCGTTGCGCAGCTGCAGTGACTTCTTCTCCTTCCAATCCCTGGCGCCGACCAGCTGCGCGTAGTGGGTGCACAGGCGGATGAGCGGCCAGCTGAGGCGCAAGAGCGCGCTGGCGGCCAGCGCGTCGCGGCGGCGCGTCGCGCGATAGCCGCGCAGCACCGGATCGCGCAGATCCGAGGGAACGAACAGCAGCACCGACGCCGCAGCGGCGGCCGCGGCCGCCACGAGCGCGATGCCGAGATAGATCGGCGACAGATCGATCCCGCTCATGGTCGCCCCGCCCGCGCGCTCATACGTCGATCCTGGTGAACTTGCGGACCAGGGCGATGCCGACCGCCTCGAGGAAGCAGGCGAACAGGATGATCGCCCAGCCGATCGGATCCTTGAACAGCGGCTGCATCCACTCGGGGTCGATGACCTGCAGCGCGCCGCCGAAGATGAACGGCAGCATGCCCATGACCCAGACCTGCGCCTTGCCCTCGGACGTCTTGGACTCCATGACGCCTTCGACGCGCATGGTCTCGCGCAGCACGCCGGCCGTGGTCTCGAGCACCTTGGGCAGCTCGCCGCCGGTCTGGCGGCCGACGGTGAGCGCGGTGACGATGGCGTCGACGTTGCGCGAGTGGCAGCGGGTGGCGAAGTCGCGCAGCGCCTCGTCCATCGGCGTGCCCAGGCGCACCTGCTTGACCACGATGTCCGCCTCCTGGGAGATCGGCGGATCGAAGTGCTGCGCGATGGTGGAGAACGCGTCTTCGAGGTTTTGCGTGACCAGGATGGTGTTGGCCATCGACTGCAGCGTGGCGTCGAGCTGGTCGTTGAGCGCCTTGCGCCGCTTGGACTTCTCGCGCTCCATCCAGAAGACGGGGATGTAGGCGAAGAACGCGGCCAACAGGACGCCGTAGGCCCACGAGCCGATGAGGACGCCGCCGGTGAGCAGGCCGGCGAGGATGACGCCGGCGTGGCGGAGCGCGAAGTCCTTGGCGCGCAGCGGCGAGTAGAGGGCGCGCAGCTCGTCGTTCGCCCACTTCTCGTAGGCGCGCCACTTGCGCCGCCAGAGCTGCCAGAACGGCGTCCAGCCCTGGAGCACGCCGACCAGGACCGCCAGGGTGCCCGAGGCGATGGCGACAACGAGCATCGCCGTGGAGAAGGGGATGCCCGCGATCACAGGTACTCCCCGTCGGTGACCAGGCCCATGGTGATGAACTCGGTGAGGAACGAGGGCATGAAGCCGGTGGCGCGGAACTCGCCGATGCACCTTGCCGCGCTCGCCGTGCCGTGCGGTGGAACTCGAAGATCGGCTCGCAGGTGCACGATGCCGTCCTCGTCCATGCCGGTGACCTCGGTGATCGCGGTGATCTTGCGCGAGCCGTCGGCGAAGCGCGTCTGCTGCACGATGAGGTGGATCGAGCTGGCGATCTGCTCGCGGATGGCGCGCGCCGGGCAGCTCGATGCCGGCCATCAGCACCAGCGTCTCGAGGCGCGCGATCGCCTCGCGGGCGAGTTGGCGTGCATGGTGGTGAGCGAGCCGTCGTGGCCGGTGTTCATCGCCTGCAGCATGTCGAGCGCCTCGCCGCCGCGGCACTCGCCGACGACGATGCGGTCGGGCCGCATGCGCAGCGCGTTCCGCACCAGGTCGCGGATCGTGTACTCGCCCTTGCCCTCCATGTTGGCCGGGCGCGTCTCGAGCGAGACGACGTGCGGCTGCTCGAGCTGCAGCTCGGCGGCGTCCTCGATGGTGACGATGCGCTCGTCGTCGGGGATGCGCCGACGACAGGACGTTGAGCAGCGTCGTCTTGCCGCGAGCCGGTGCCGCCGGAGATGACGATGTTGCGCCGCGGCGATGCACCGCGCGCTGCGAGGAAGCGCGCCATCGCGCGCGTCGAGCGAGCCGAACTCGATGAGGTCGTCGACGCCGAGCGTGCGCGTGGAGAACTTGCGGATCGTGATGCACGGGCCGCGCAGCGCGAGCGGCGGGATGATGGCGTTGACGCGCGAGCCGTCCTTCAGGCGCGCGTCGACCATCGGCGTCGACTCGTCGATGCGGCGGCCGAGCGGCGTGACGATGCGCTCGATGACCGCGCGCACGCGCTCGTCGTCGATGAAGCGCGCGCCGGTGAGCTCGAGGCGGCCGCTCTGCTCGACGTAGATCGTCGCCGGATCGACGACCATGATCTCGGTGACGGTCGGATCCGACAAGCAGATCCTCGAGCGGCCCGAGGCCGAGCGCCTCGTCGGCGAGCTCCTTGCGCAGGCGGCCCCGGTCGAGCCCCTTGGGCAGCTCGCGCGCGTGCTCGTCGAGCAGCTCGTCCATGAGCTGCAGCACGCGCGGCGCCAGCGCCTTGTCCTGCAGCTCCTCCGGGCGCAGCGACGGCAGGTCGAGTGACTCCAGCAGGAGGCCGCGCAGCCAGCGCTTGAGGCGATCGCGCTCGGCGTCGGTCAGATCGGGGATCGTGGTGACCGCGTTCTCCTGCACGCCGCGCACCGGCTTGCGCGGTGGCGGCGGTGGCAGCGCCACGCTCTCTTCGACCGCGTGCTCGGCGACGACGCTCGGCTCGACGGCCGGCGCCGGCGCCGGCGCGGCGGCGGACGCCTGCGGGTGAGGCGGCGGCGGCGGCTTCTTCACCTCGCCGGCGGCGGTGCGCGTGGCCACCGGGCCCGAGCTGCCAGGGACGCGGAAGCGCAGGAGGAACGGCCCGATCTTGATCGGCTTGCCGAACGGCAGCGGCTGCGCGCCGTCGACGCGCTTGCCCTCGACGAAGGTGCCGTTGGTCGACAGATCGCGCACCACCAGGCCGGCGGCGGTGATCTCGACCGACGCATGCTTGCGCGACACGTCGTCGTGCTTGAGCACCACGGTCGCGTCCGAGCCGCGCCCGATGGTGATGAGCGGCCCCGACAGCGCCGCGATCGTGCGCGTTCCGTCCGTCGAGGCGATTTCTACGTCGACCGCCGCCATGGGCTCGCTACGCTCGCTCGCGGCCCCGCGGGCCGCTGGTTCGAACCGATCCACTTGCGCTCGCTCGTCGCACTGGCCCGCTCAATACACCACCACTCCGCCGTAGTCCTCGTAGCGCTTGAGCGCGTCCTCGATGCGCCGCGCGTTCTCGGGGGAAGTATGCTCGATCACCGTCGGCGTGATGAACAGGACGTTCTCGGTGTCGGTGGAGTCGCCCGCCTCGGAGCGGAACAGATAGCCGAGGATGGGGATGCGCATGAGCAGCGGAATGCCCTGCGCGTTCAGGCTCTCGGTGTTCTCCTTGAACCCCGACAGCATGATCGACTGCCCGATCTTGACGTGCACGTTGGTCTTGGTCTGCGTCAGGATGCGCCCCGGCACGTCCTGCCCCTGGATCGGCGTCAGCTGCGACTGCTCGGCGTCGATGCTGACGACGATCAGCCCCGAGGTCGGATCGAGCCGCGGCTGCACCGTGAGCTGCACGCCGAACGGAATCTGCGTCAGCGTCGACTGCCCGAACGAGGTCGCGATCTTCACGTTCACTTCGCCGCCGGTGTGATAGGTCGCCGTGCCGCCGTTGGTCGTGATCACCGAGACCACGTTGTTGATCTTGGCCCAGCCGCGGATGCCCAGGATGTCGAGCGACGGCAACAGGTTCTCGGCGATCACCAGCTGCCCCTGCGTGGCCGCGCGCAGCACGAAGTCGTAGGTGTAGAGGAACGACGCCGACGGCTGATTGGTCGCGCCGAGGTGCGAGCCGATGTTTGCCGGCCAGTTGACGCCGAACTTGTGCGACGAGTTGCGGCGGAACTGCACGAAGTGCAGGTCGAGCTTGATGTTGGTGCGCTGCCGCGCCGGATCGACGGTGACCAGCGACGCGACCTGCCCGGCGTAGAGCGCGACGATGCGATCGATGCGCGCCAGATCGTCCTGCGACGGCACCGCGCCGTCGAGGAACACGCGCCCCCCCACTTCGCGGATGTCGATGCCGGTGAGCCCGGCGAGCAGCGTCTTGAGCTCGGTGCGAATCGCCTGCGGCGAGCGGGCGTAGACGTTGATGGGGATGGTCTCCTGCCGGCCGCTGGAATAGATGAGGAGCAGCGTCGTCGAGCCGGGCCGCACCGCGCTGACCACCATGCGCCGCCCGTCGTCGGTGGTCTTGATCTGCACGATCCCCGACGGCTCGGAGAAGTTCGACACGCCGGTCGAGTTGATCACCTTCTGCCCACCGACGGCGAGGTTGATCTCGTTCGACTCCTCGTCGTGCGACGCGGCGAACGCGTTCGCGGCCGCGAAGAGCAGCAGCGCAACCGAGACGGCGGAGCGCACGGCGAACGGCCTGGGGCCCTCGGCTGTGCTCATTGCGCCTTCAACTCACCGATCTTCTTCTGCGCGTGCCGCCGGACGAAGTCGGCGCGCCGCTTCTCCTCGAAGATGTCGCCGAAGTTCTTCTCCGGCACGTCGTCGAACGTGGCCACGTCGTCCTGCGAGCGCAGCGCCACGTTGATCGGCCCCCGCTGCACCGCGAACACCAGGAGCTCCGCCTCCTCGGGATCGACCGAGACGGTGATGTTGTTGAACGTGCGCGGCCCCGGCGTGCCCGCCGTCGGCTCCTCGTTCTCGCCCGAGCCGCGCACCTCGCCGGTCGCCAGCACCAGCACGTTCTGCAGCAGCGTCACCGTCGCGTAGTCCTGCTGCGCGCGGGCGAAGGTGCCGAGGATGTCGACGTGGTCGCCCGGCCGCAGCATGCCGGCCAGCGATCCCGATTGGTCGACGGGGAGGGTGAGCGCGCGCTGCCCCTTCTGCACCGCCGCCGACAGCCGGCGCGCGGTCGCCGACTTCTGCAGCTCGAAGTCGCTCCACAAAAGCGGCTGCCCCTGCGAGATCTTGTCGGCGACGGGGCGGCCGATGATCTGGTTCTCCTCGCCCTTGCGGATCGACGACTGGTGAACGTAGGCCTCCGGCACGTCGCGAACCGCCAGGTTCGCCTTGGCCAGGCGCGAGCCCGCGGGGAGGTCCTCCCCGGCCACCAGGATCGTCACCTTCTGCCCGCCCGCGACCTCCTCCTGCAGGCTCCTCGAGTAGAGCCACAGGGCGAGCATCGCGATCAGCGCCAGCCCGACCGCCACTAGAAGCTTCTTGGTCATCGCGTGGCGATAATACCGCAACGAAAGAATAATTTGGCGTGTAAGAATGGAACAGGTCGTGAACCGCGCCCGCCCAGCGTTCGCCTTCGCCTTCGCCGTGTGCGCGCAGCTGGCGCTTCCCGCCGCGGCCTACGTGCGCACCACGACCGAGACCAGCGGGGTGCCGGTGCAGTGGAACGAGCGCTGCATCGTCGTCACCATCGACCAGCGCGGCTCCAAGGATCTCTCGCTCGCCGACATCGACGCCACGCTCAAGCGCGCGGTCGCCAACTGGACCAGCCGCACCTCCCAATGCGGCGGGCCGGCGCTCTCGAGCCGGCCGGCGTACAAGGTGCTCGACGTCGCCGCCGACGGGCTGCCCGCGGTCATCTTCCGCAACGACGTATGGCAGCGGCCCGGCCACGCCGCCGCACGATCCGGCGGCGATCGGCCTCACCACCGTCATGTACGTCAACACGCCCGGCCTCCCCGGCGACGGCACCATCCTGGACGCCGACATCGAGCTCAACGACGTCAACTACACGTTCACCATCGATCCGGCCAACGCGGTGGCGCGCCCGGGCACCGAGCTGGCCGATCTCGAGAACACGCTGACGCACGAGCTCGGCCACGTGCAGGGGCTGGCGCACACCTGCTGGGATCACATCACCGCGACGCCGCCGCTCGACAACCTGGGCAACCCGATCCCCGACTGCAACGATCCCAATCTGCCGGCCAGCGTCACCGACACGACGATGTATCCGTACGCGTCGATGCCGGGCGAGACCTCGAAGCGCAACCTCAGCCCCGACGACGTCAGCGGCGTGTGCGACGTCTATGGGCCGCTGGCGGGCAAGCTCGGCTGCTATCCCGAGATCGACGGCGGCGGCTGCAGCGCGATGCCGCCGCCGCGCCGGGGACGCTGGCCGCTGGCGGCGATCGCCGCCGGGGTGCTGGCAGTCCTCGGCACCGCGGCCCGGAGGCGTCGTTGCTCGCGCTCCTGATCGCGACGCTGCCGCTGATGCTCGACGAATCGGGGGCGGCGGCGCGCCTGGCCGAGCTGCGCCAGGGCTTCGTCGGACGGCCCAAGGCGCAGTCGATGGCCGAGCTCGAGCGTCTCGCCGACGACGCGCCCGGTACCGCCGCGGCCGCGCGGGCGCTCGACTGGCTCGGCGATCTGCGCCGCGGCAGCGGCGACGTCCCCGGCGCCGCCGTCGCCTACGGGCGCGCCTATCGCTCCGCCGATCCCGAGGGCCATCGGCTGGCCGCGCGCGGGCTGGGCGATCTCGCCGTCGAAAAAGGGCGGTTCGTCCGCGGCGAGGCGCTCTATCGGGAAGCACGCGCCGGCGCCGCCGGCGTGCTGGCGCTCGAGCTCGATCAGAAGATCGCCAACGCGCGCCGCTCGCACCGGCGGGCGCTGGCCGAGTGGGCGTCGTGGGCGCTGGTGGTCGGCGCGCTCGTCTACTTCGTCGCGCGCGCCCGGCCGTGGCGGCGGCCCTGGCTGGGCCTGCCGACCGAGGCGCTCTACGCGGCGCCGGTCTACGCGCTCCTGGTCGCCGGCTGTGTCGGGCGCGATCCCGGCGTGCTGCACGCGCTGTGGCTGTGCGCGCTCTGGTCGCTCGCGCTCATTGCCGCCGCCGGCCTGGCCGCGCGCCGCCGCGCGCCGCTCGGGTGGGGCCGCCTGGCCCATGCCGTCCTGCTCGCCACGGCGAACGCCGCCCTCTTCTACGCCGTGCTCAATCGCACCGGCGTCCTCGACTCCTTCCTCTTCACCGTCGCGCCTTAGAAGAGGCAGGACGGTCGGGTAGCGCCGGTGGGGCCGCGGGCGCATGGGAACCTCCAGCCGAGGACGTCGGACAAAGCGGCGAATCGTCGAGAGCAGCCTTTGGACGAGCACAGAGGCTCCGCGCGCACTGCGCCGCTGGGCGAGCTCCGCAGCACAGGCAAGGGGTCGAATCGAGCAGCGGTGCGCCGGCGAGGACTGTTTGAGCCTAGCGGGGCAGTGCGCGCGGAGCCGGACGTGACGCTTTGGCACGCTCTCTCGACGGCCCGCCGCGCCCCCTGATGCGGGCACTGGCGCCTAGAACGGGTGGACGACGACCAGGATGATGATGCCGAACAGCAGCAGCGTCGGCACCTCGTTGAAGACGCGGTACCAGCGGTGCGAGCGCTTGTTGCGGTCGAGGCGGAAGGTGCGCACCAGCATGCGACACCAGACGTGATAGCCGACCAGCACCGCCACCAGGGCCAGCTTGGCGTGCAGCCAGCCGCTGGTCTTGTACGCGCTCCACCCGTACGAGAACAGCAGCCAGAAGCCGAAGATCATGGTGAGCGTGGCGCCGATGTCCATCATGATGGCGAGCTTGCGCTCCATCTCCTTGAAGCGCCCGATGGTGGCCGCGTCGGTCGTCATGGCGTGATAGACGAACAGGCGCGGTAGATAGAAGAGGGCGGCGAACCACGTGACCATGAAGATGACGTGAAGCGCCTTGACGTAGAGGATGAGCACGGCAGGATCGTAACGCAGCCGCGAGCGCTACGCCATCACCCGCAGTCGCTTCTTGCCGTCTGCCCCTTCGGCCATGAGCACCGGCGAGGCGGCCACGCGGTCGTAGATCGGCGTGCCCGCCGGCGCCGAGGCGCCCGAACTGCAGCATCCCCGTCGGGCACGACTGGACGCAGGCCGAGCAGCGCACGCACTCGGGGTCCTCCATCGGCAGCCCCTTGTTGGCGAAGCTCATGACGTCGATGCCCTGGTGGCAGACCGAGGTGCAGACGTTGCACGAGATGCACTTCTTCTTCTCGGCGAAGATGCGGAAGCGCGAGAAGCGCGCGTAGATGTGCATGAGCGCGGCGAGCGGGCAGGCGAAGCGGCACCAGACGCGGCCCGAGAACCAGAAGTAGATGCCGACGCCGACGATGCCGGCGAGGAACATGTCGACCACGTGGTAGTAGTCGTAGGCCGAGTGGCTGTAGAAGAGCGCGTCGTAGCCGCGGCCGAGCTCGCGGCCGAGCGTCGATCCGGGCGCGCTCCAGCCGACGATGCGCGCGGCGAAGAGCAAGAAGCAGATGGCCAGGATCACCTGGCCCGACCATGTTCAGGCGGTTCCACACGGGGCCGTGCGGCATCTTCTGCCGCTGCGTGTCGCCCAGCGTCTCGGCGAGCGCGCCGCAGCGAGCAGATCCAGCCGCAGTAGGCGCCCTTGCCCCAGCGGCAGATCGATGAGCGGGATGAGCACGAAGGTCTGCAGCCCGCCGATCACGAGCCACCACGACAGCGGCTTCCAGTTGAAGACGTTCCAGACGAACAGCGGCCAGGCGAGCACGAAGCCGAAGGAGCGCCACCAGGAATGCGTCGGGAAACAGGTTGTCGCCGACCGGTTTCAATATCCCATGGTCGAATACGCCGGCGTTCCCCATCCAGGGCAGAACGAAGTACGGCAGGAGGAACAGCGGGATCACCTGCACCGCCGTCAGCGCCAGCGTCTGGCGGGTGACGTAGGGCGTCTTCCGTCGCCGGATGCGCTTGTAGCCGAAGAGGATGATGGCCACGCAGTAGGCGAACGAGTAGTAGAACCCGGGTGAGCCCAGCGCGTCGGTCAGCGCCTTGCCGAACGGCCCCGAGCCGACGGGCCCGATATTGAACGGGAACCAGCTTGTGCGCGGCGAAGTAATGATTGACCGAGGTGTCCGCCTTCCACGTGTAGACGAAGCAGCACAGGGCGAAGAAGGAGAGGAAGCCGACCCAGGTGATCGGCGCGCCATTCGCCGCGGATGGGGATCCCCGAGCGGCGGAAGAAGTCGAGCGGCGCCTCGCGGCCGATCATGGCGAAGACGACGTCGTTCGCCAGCGTCTGCCGCGTGCCGCTCCCGTCGGTGACGACGACGGCGTCGGCGCGCACCTCGTCGAGCTTGCAGCCGAGCATGACGCGCACGCTGCCGGCCGCGTGCGGCCCCGCTCATCATGTTGTGGCCGAGCGCGGTGTTGACCCGCTCGGAGACCGGCTCTTCGATCTGCACGTCGGCGCGCGGATCCTTCTCCAGCGCGCGCAGCTTGTCGACGTTCTCCGGCTTGGGGCGCGCGAATTCCTTGCCGCGGTAGGCGATGCGTGACCGCGGCGCCGGCCATGCCGAGCGCGATCGCGGTCTCCAGCGCGGAGTCGCCGCCGCCGACCACGAGCACCTGCTTGCCGGCGTAGTCCTTGGGGTCGTAGAGGCGGTGGAAGACCTTGTCCAGCTTCTCGCCGGGCACGCCGAGCGTGCGGTAGTTGCCGCTGCGGCCGATGGCGATGATGACGCGCAGCGCCCGCACCGCCTCGCCGCCGGGCAGCTGCACCAACAGCTCGCCGCCCCGCCGCTCGACGCGCTCGACGTACGCGCGCCGGCACTCGATGCCGTGGGCGCGGCGCTGCGACTCGAGCTCGTCGAGCAGCGCCTCCTTGACGGCGGCGGTGAGCTGGAGCGACCCGGCCGGCGTCATCTCGGTCGGGTAGGTGAAGATCGGCTTCTTTGTCGGGAAGTTGACGATGGTGCTGAACTCGGCCGACGCCTCGAACACCACGTAGCTCAGGCCCGCCTCTTCGGCCTCGATGGCCGCGGCGATGCCGCTGACGCCGCCGCCGACGATGGCGAGGTCGACGACGCCGGCGGCGCCCTTGCGCTTCTGGAAGTCCGCCTCGCCGACGATCGCCTGCACGGCGCGCGCGCCGGTGTCCGCGGAGAACTTCAGCAGCGGCACGCCCGTCAGGTCGCCGACGACGCGCACGCCCGGCACGCGGGTGGTGCCGTCGTCGTTGACCTCGCGGCAGCTTCTCGACGGTGCCGGCCGGCCACCCGGTGTGCAGCCAGCGGACGTACTTCGCGACCGGATTGGCGCCCATGAAACCTCCAAGTTATACAGGTACGCCGGCGTTGTGGATTGGTTTCGCCTGCGCTAGCGTGCCGAGCATGTTGGCGCTCATGACCGAGCTCGCCGCCCGCGCCGGCGTCCCCGCCGCGACGGTGGTGCGGGCCAAAAAGATAGAGTTCGGCGACATCCAGATCAACGCGGCCATGCAGCTGGCCAAGGCCGAAAAGAAGCCCCCGCGCGAGATCGGGCAGCGCATCGCCGACGCCATCGCCGATCACCCCGCCGTCGCCAAGGCGGAGGTGGCCGGGCCCGGCTTCGTCAACATCTTCGTCAGCGACGCCTGGCTCGCCGACCACGCCGACCGACGCGCTGGCGCTGCGCGACGTCGCCGGCGGCCAGCGGGTGGTCATCGACTATTCGTCGCCGAACGTGGCCAAGCCGATGCACATCGGCCACATCCGCTCGACGATCATCGGCGACGCCATCAAGCGGGCGCTGCGCGCGGTCGGCTACGAGGTGGTCGCCGACAACCACCTGGGCGACTGGGGCACGCAGTTCGGCAAGCTGATCGTCGCCTGGCGCAAGTGGCTCGACGCGGAGGCGTTCGCCCGCGATCCCGTCGCCGAGCTGCTCCGCCTCTACATCAAGTTCCAGGAGGAGTCGAAGGCCAAGGAGGACGACGAGCTCGACGAGGCCACCCCGCTCGTCAAGGAGGCGCGCGCCGAGCTGGTCAAGCTGCAGCAGGGCGACGCGGAGAACCTGCGCGCTGTGGCAGAAGTTCGTCGACGTGTCGATGAAGGAGTTCGAGCGCGTCTACCGCCGGCTCGGCGTGGAGTTCGACGTGGTGCTCGGCGAGAGCTTCTACAACGATCGGCTTGCCGGCACCATCGATCGGCTGGTGCGCGAGGGGATCGCCGAACAGAGCCAGGGCGCGCTCGTCGTCTTCTTCCGCAAGCCCGACGGGAGCGACGAGATGCCGCCGGCGCTCGTACGCAAGGCGGACGGCGGCTTCAACTACGCCACCACCGACGTCGCCGGCCTGCTCTACCGCGTCGAGCGCTGGTCGCCGGCGCGCATCATCATCCTCACCGACGAGCGGCAGCAGCTCCACTTCCGCCAGCTGTTCGCCATCGCCCGCCGGCTCGGCATCACCTGCGCCCTCGAGCACGTCTGGTTCGGGCTCATGCGCCTGCCCGAAGGCACCATCTCGACTCGCGAGGGCAAGCTCATCGGCCTCGAGGCGCTGCTCGACGAGGCCGAGTCGCGCGCCTTCGACGTCGCGACCCAGGCGAGCCCCGACCTGCCCGAGAGCGAGCGGCGCGCCATCGCCCGTGTCGTCGGCATCGGCGCCGTGAAGTACAACGACCTGTCCAAGGATCGGCAGACGCTGGTCACCTTCACCTGGGACAAGGCGCTGTCGCTGACCGGCAACTCGGGCCCCTACCTGCAGTACGCCTACGCGCGCATCCAGTCGATCCTGCGCAAGGCCAGGGCCGAGGGCGCCGAGCCGGGGACGCTGACGGCGCTGGCCCCGACCGAGCGCGCGCTGCTCACCAAGCTCTACGACTACGGCGCCGCCGTCGAGGCCGTGGCCGCGTCGACGCGCCCGCACCTTTTGTGCGACTACCTCTACGATCTCGCCGGCGCCTTCTCGACGTTCTACAGCGAGCACCAGGTGCTCAAGGCCGAGCCCGCCGTGCGCGCCTCCCGCCTCCAGCTGGTGGCGCTGACCGCACGCGCGCTCTCCGACGGCCTGCGCGTCCTCGGCATCGACGTGCTCGATCGAATGTAGGGGCGCGCCTACTTCTGGATCGTGGCTTTGACTTCGTTGGTCCCATCGGGTCGCAAGCGGAAGCGATACTCGACGATGGTGTTGTGCGGCGGCGGCGCGCCCGCCGAGGCGCCGATGAGCCCGTGGTTGATGCAGCGGCGCTCGTCGGGGGAGAGCGGCTCGTCGGGCGACAGGTAGGTGCGGCGGGCGAGCGGCCCCTCCTTGCCGAAGAGCAGGCCGGCGCCGAAGCTGATGGTGTGCTCCGCCCGATCGGCAGCGAAGCACTCACGCGCCGCCTTGGCGGCGTTGCGCCCGCCGAGCTCGGCGTCGAACGCCGCCGGCTCGGGATCACTCATCATCGCCGGCGGCTCGACGTTGCGCGCGGGCGACAGCGAGGTCGCCACCGGCTGCGTCGCGGATGCCGGCACCGCCGCCACCGACCGCCGCGCCCGCGGGGTCAGCGCCACGTAGGCGACGACCAGCGCGATGAGCGCGCCGCACGCCACCCACGCCGCCCGCTCCAGGACCGCCCAGGTGCGCGGCAGCGGGCGCAGCGACTCGACCTTGTCGGTGCCGTTGCCGACCGCCGGCGCCGGCGGCTGCAGCACCGAAACGGCGCGCACCGGCGCGATCTTGATGGGCGCGGTCGGCAGCGCCGACGTCGCGGTCGGCAGCGCCGACGTCGCGGTCGGCGAGACCGACGGCGCCTCGGGGCGGCGCACGACGCGGGTCGCCGCCAGCTCCTCGACGGGCGTGAACGCCAGATCCGCCGGCGATGGCGTGAGCCCCTTGAGCGGCCGCCGGGCGGCGGCGCGCCCCGGCGTCTCGTCACCGCGGCCGTCGACGAAGCGCTCGAGGTGCTCGCGCAGCTCCTTGAGCGAGCGGTAGCGCTCCTCGGGGAACGGGCCCATCGCCTTCATCAGCACGTTGCGCAGCTGCGCCGGCACCTGCGGGAAGAACTGCACGCCCGAGCCGAGCTCGCACTTCTGGATGCGGGCGAAGCGCCGGCCCTTGGCCATCGCGCCGAACGGATGGCGCCCGGTGAGCTCCTCGAACAGCAGCACGCCGATGGAGAAGACGAGCGAGCGCTCGTCGAGCGATTCGCCGCGCGCCTGCTCGGGCGAAGCGTACGACAGATCCCCCGCCAGCTCCTGCTGGCGCAACAGCTGGAGAAACGACACCGTCGACTGCGACAAGGCGTCGCCGACCTCGCCCGAGGCCAGCGCATCGAGGATGCGGAGCACGTGGCGAACGACCGCGCGCGGCTCGGGGCTGGTCTCGTCTTCCGACTGGCTCGTGGACTTGACGATGGACCAGAACCGCTCGGCCAGGCTGCCCGGTGGGCGTTTGGCCAGAGACGGAATCGGCGACGGTGCGGACATGATGCCTCCCTCGAGCGCGCGTCATCGCAAGAAATCGGCCAGCGATCACCAACGGCGGGACGCGGAGTTGCGGTTCATATGGTGGGGGCCGAGTCCCCGAACCGCGACAAGGAAGGGTCAATTGGCATGAGCGCATCGGTTTGCATGACGCGATGCGCCGTCGCTACAATCACGGGGGGTTCCCATGTTCGTCCGAGAGCACACCCGCTATGCGGTCGAGCTCGCCATTCGCATGAAGTGTGCGACGTGGGCCGACTACCTCGAGCTGCATACCAGCAACCTGTCGCGCGGGGGGCTGTTCGTGCCGTCTCAGCTGGCGGCGCCCGTCGGTGCCGAGCTCGCGATCGAGCTGACGCTCCCGAACGGAGCGCTGGTGCGGCTGCGCGGCGAGGTCGCGCACGTCACCGCCGCAGGTGAGGGGCAGCCCGCCGGCCTGGGCGTCATGTTCGTCGGCGTCGACGACGAGGCCCGCGGTGCGCTCGAGGAGGCGCTGAAGGTCGCGCGGGCGCAGGCGCCGAAGCCGCCGCCGCCGCCGCTGCCGCCGCCTCCGCTGCCGACGGCGAACGAGCGTAAGGCGCCCGTCGCCCCGCCGCCGGTGACGACGGCGAACGAGCGTAAGGCGCCCGTCGCCCCCCCGCCGGTGACGACGGCGAACGAGCGTAAGGCGCCCGTCGCCCCGCCGCCGCTACCGCGCGTGCCCAGGTTCGCCGACGCCGTCGAGCACGCGCTGGTCGACGAGCTGGCGCGCCGGCTCGACCTGCCGCCGCACGAGCAGCTCGGCGTCACCGCTGAGGTGGGCGACGCCGAGCTCGAAGAGGCGCACCGCCACCTCAAGGAGCGCTACGCGCCGAGCATCTTCGCGCGCTACGGCTCGTCGACGGCGGCGACGGTCAAGAGCATCAACGACGCCATCGACCAGGCCTACCGCCGGCTGCGCGATCCGTCCCAGCGGCGCGCGCTGGTCATCGCCGCACATCAGCCGAAGGCGGCCGAGCCGTCGCCCGCCGAGCAGGAGCAGCGGCGGCGCGGCGAGGAGGCGCGCGCCGCGCTGCGCGCGAGCATCGAGCGCCGCGTCGAGGAGGCGTGCGCACACCGCGACATGAACCGGATCGACGATGCCGTCCGCGTCTTCGAGCAGGTGCTCGGCCTCGATCGCAAGCACGAGTACGCGCGGGCCGAGCTGACCCGGCTACGGGACCTCAAGGGACGGAAGCGCTGACGACCGCTCCTCCGGCACCTCGATCTCGACGACGATCGGCAGGTGATCGGACGCCGCGCGCAACAGCGGCGAGCGCGCCACCTCGGCCGTGGCCACGGTCAGCGCGCCCGACGCGTACACCCGGTCGAGGCGCAATAGCGGTCGCCGCGACGGGAACGTGGCGCGGGCGGCCAGGCGCGCACCGACGTCGGTGAGGCGGTTGGCGAGCGTGCGCGTCACCGGCCCCGGCGGAAAGTCGTTGAAGTCGCCGGCCAGGAGCAGCGGCTCCTTCAGCGTCGCCAGCTTGTCGACGTCGGCCTTGCGCCAGCGCCACAGCCACGGCAAGCGACGGTGCTGGCGCACCTTCTCGGCGGCGTCGTCGGCGAGCAGCGTCTCGAGGATGCGGCCGAGCTGGTAGCGCCGCTCGGAGGCGCCGAGCCCGAGGTGCACGTTGAGCGTGGTCAGCGCGAGCGCGTCGTGGCCGACCACCGCGCGCAGGCAGGCGCGCGGCTCGCGGCCGGCGAACGAGAGATCCACCGTCGAGGACTCGAGGATCGGCCAGCGCGCCAGCGTCACGTTGCCGTAGCCGTACGGCTCCTTCGGCATGGTGATGCCGAGGGCGCAGTTCAGGCGCAGCGCGGCCGCCAGCGTGCTCGCCTGATCGATCGGAGGGTGGACGCCGCGGTTGTCGCCCACCTCTTGTAGCAGGGCGACGTCGGGGGCGAGCGCGTGCAGGGCTTCGGCGGTGCGCTCGGGCGCGAACTTGCCGTCCATGCCGACGCAGCCGTGCACGTTCCAGGTCACGACCCGCAGGCGCATGGTCAGGCCGCGTCTTGCGCCGGCTGTTCCTCGTCGCCGGCGCCGTAGCGCGCGGCGAAGAAGCGATAGAACGCTTCGGCGGCGACGGCGGCGCCGTCACGGAACTCGGCCGGCATGGCGATGTGCGCCGGGTGCAGCAGGAACTGGTCGAGCTCGCTGGGGCCGATGCCGCCGTGCGAGCCGAACTCGAAGTCGAACGCGATGTCGCCGGCCTCGGCGAAGGCGCCGTAGAGCACGAGATCGCCGCTGCGCGCCCCCTCGGCGGCGTGCCTGAGGTGCGCGGCGAGCAGCTCGTAGCCGAGGCGACGGAACGGCGGCAGGCGCATCGAGCTCGCGCCGATCGCCCAGCCGCCAGCGACCGCCGCGGTACATCACGATCGGCCCCTGCCGACCGCGGGCCACCATGAGCCCGACGGCAGGGCAGCGCGCGAGCACGGCCATGAGCTCGGGGAAGCGGGCATCGATCTCCTCCAGGTGGAGGCGGCGGGGCGCGCCGGAGTCGAAATAGATGTGGGCGATGGTGCCGCCGCTGACGACCTCGATGGCGTCGATCGGCCGCCACGCGCGCTCGTCGACCCGGCGGCGGACGCGGCGGCGCAGCCACTCGACGTAGCGGCGCGCCGGCCCGCGCAGCCCTTTGGGCAGCGTGCGCGTCCAGAAATCGGTCGCGCGCAGCGACACCAGCGCCCGCACGTCGCGCGACTTCAAGCTGTCGCCGACGTTGGCGCGGGCGTGCTCGAGGACCAACTCGCCCAGCTCGCGCCCGACGACGCGCTCGAACGGGATCGTCGCGATCTGGCCGTGATCGGAGAAGACGAACACGTCGTAGTTGTACTCGGGCACGGCGCGCACGGCGCGGAAGATGCGCGCGATGGCGCGATCGACGCCTTGCAGGTTGTAGAGCGCGAGCTCGGAGTCGGGCCCGCGACGGTGCGCATACTCGTCGTAGCCGAGGTAGTCGAGGAAGATGCAGGGCACGCCGCGCAGGACGTCGAGGACCACGCCCTGCGTCGAGACGTCGCGCATGATGACGGAGACGAACAGGCGCATGTAGAGAAAGCGCCACTCGAAGCGCGTGGAGTGGATGCGCCGGCACCAGCGCTGAAAGTCCCACAGCCCGACCGCGAGCTCGAGGGCGAAGCGCGCGGCGACGCGGCCGGCGATGACCGCGCCGGCCGCGGTCGAGACCAGCTTGTCGTAGGCGTTGCGCACCAGCTTACCCGTCGAGGTGGCGCCGTAGTTGAAGAGCACGACGTTGAAGAAGGCGTCGGCGGCGCCGGCGGGCCAGATGGTGCCGTAGCTGGTCCCGCCGTCGAGCAGCGGGCGGCGGCCGCCGGCCAGCGCCGGCTCGAGCGCGCTGACGTCTTCCGCCAGGTCCATGCGCACCTGGCGGCCGAGCGCGCGATCGTACCAGGCGAAGCCGGGGACGCCGGCGCGCGCGCCGTAGAGCAGGCCGGCGGTGAACACCGGCGTCGAGGGCGGCGAGGCGGCGGTGAGGCAGCGCAGCTGTGCCTGGCCCGACTCGAGCCAACGCCGCAGGTGCGGCATCTCGCCGCGCGCCAGCGCTCGCCGCAGGCGGGCCGACGAGAGTCCGTCGATCTGCAGCATCACCACGCGACGACGCGACGGCGCGACAGGCGCGGCCGCGCTGCCGCGACGGATGAGGCGCTTGGCGGCGCGCAGCCAGCGTAGCGGATGAAACAGACGCACGACGGAAACAGGGTGCAGCGTACGTGCCACGCCAAGCGGCCGCGCGCCCGGCGACCGAGCGCACGCAGTCACTGCTGGCATCCGACCACTTGGCGGCTGCACCGATCTTGCAGTAGAACTGCCAGCGATGAACGAGTTCGATCTGCAGGGTTGGGAGCGGGAGATTCAGGCGTGGCGGCGGCGGCTCGACTCGCAGGGCGCTCCGCCGCAGCTGACGGTCGTGCGCGCGGAGCTGAACGACATCCAGCGCGACATCGGCGAGCTGCGCAACGCACCCGGAGAGCGAGGCCCAGGCGCGCGATCGCGTCGAGCGCCGCCTGGTCCACCTGCTCGCGCTGTACGACCTCGCTTGCCGCGGGCGCGTCGGCAAGGCCTGAGTTAGTATCCCCGCTCCATGTCGGACATGCCTACGCTCGGGCGGTCGCGCAAGCGGCCGGCCGGACCCGCCGTCGCCGTCGCCGTCGTCGTGCTCCTCGTCGCCCTCTTCACCTGGTGGAAGCTGCACAAGCGGGCCGCGCCGCCGGCGCTGCCGCCGGTGCTCGCGTCGCCCGCGCCGACGCCGGCCGCAGGCAATCCGCCCCCGCCGGCGCCGGTCGCGGTCGCGGCGACGACGAAGACGGCGGCACCAGGGCTGCCGTCACCGCGCCCAAGCCGGCCCGCACGGCTGCCGACGACGAGCTCGAGAAGGCCGGGCTCAAGCGGCTGCGCGTCGAGGTCAACGGCCCGCTCGAGACCGCGGTGGTCGGCGCCGTCGGGCCCGAGCTCGGTCCGCGGCTGGTGCAGGTGCTGGTGCGCTCGCTGGTGTGGTGGCTCTCGGTGCCGACGATTTCCGTCGCGGCGACGTGCTCGAGGCGCTCTATCAGGAGCGCGCCGGCGAGGATCCGGTCATCTACGCCGTGCGCTACAAGAGCGGCAAGAACGGGCGCACCTACGCGGCCTATCGCTGCAAGCCGGCCGACTCGCAGTGGCCGCGCTTCTACACGCCCGACGGGGCCGAGCTGGAGCTGCGTCTCGCCCACGCGCCGCTCGACGACTACGAGCAGGTGACCTCGCTCTTGCGCGACGGGCGCGGCCACAAGGGCGTCGACTTCAAGACGCCGCTGGGGTCGGCGGTGCACGCGCCGTTCGACGCCGTGGTGGTGCGCAAGAATTGGAACTGGAAGGGCAACGGCAACTCGATCGAGCTCCGCGAGTCGGGCGGCCACGGCTTCACCGCGCTGTTCCTGCACCTGTCGGAGCCGTCGCCGCTGGCGGTGGGCGCGCACGTCTCGCGCGGCGAGGTGGTCGGCAAGAGCGGCAACACCGGGCACTCGTTCGCGCCCCACCTGCACTATCAGCTCATGGCGGGCGAGAAGATCCTCGACCCGTTCGCGGTGCAGGAGACGACGCGCCGGAAGCTGCCCGACAAGGAGAAGGGCGGGTTCTCGACGGAGATGGCGCGGCTCGAGCATCTGCTCGACGCGAAGTAGGTCCTCGCCACCGCACCGCTGGCTCGATCAGACCCCTTGGCTGTGCTGCGGAACTCGCCCAGCGGGGCAGAGCGCGCCGGGCCTCTGTGCTGGGCCGGAAACGACGCGGGGGGATGGCGTTCGGGAGGCTCTTCAAGCGAAGGCGAGGACGCCGACGTGGACGAGGTGGCGGAGCGCGCGCAGGGTCTCGAGCTCGCCGACGCCGGTGGTGAGCGCGAGCGCACCGACGTCCCAGCGGCCGTTGACCTGCGACAGCACGCGCCGCTCGCGCGTCGACAGCGGCAGCACGCGCAGCGCCCGCTCCGACTTGGCCACGCGCGGCACCCGGTCCGCCGGCAGCTCCGTGTAGAGCGCCGCGAGCTGCTGCTCACGCGACTGCCTCATCAGCTCGCGCGCGTCGGCGCGAAAAGGATCGACCGCCAGCGCCGAGCGCAGCAGCGCCGCCGCCTCGTCGTGCTGCCCCTCGTCGATCATCGCCTGCGCCGCCTGCACCAGGTGCGCCACCGTCGTCGAGCCGCGCGCGGTGCGCTGGGCGCGCGCCGTGGCGTCGGCGTTCGGCGCCTCGACGGCGACCAGCCCGCGCTCGACCGCGCGAAACAGCTGCTCGCACACCGCGAAGCGCGAGTCGCCCTGCTCCGCCAGCAGCTGCCCCAGCGTCGGCGGCTCGGGATGAGCCGCGATCTCCTCCAGCAGCGGCAGCTCGGCGTCGGGCCCGAGCGCGTGCAGCTGCACCTCGTCCGACGGCAGCACCTTGACGATGCGCGTCCACTCGTCGAGGCGGCGCATCCCCTCCATCAGGATGCGCGCGTGGGGATCGGCTCGCGCCAGCTCGTACTCGGGCGGCATGAACTGCGCCGCGTCCGTCGGGCGCGATCTCGTCGCGGTAGGTGAAGCGCCCCTCGGGCCACAGGAACAGCCCGAGCACCGTCTCCTCCACGTGCCCGCGCACCGCCTCCTCCAGCTCGTCGTGCGACAGCGCGCCCGAAGAGACCAGCACGTCGCCGAGCGGCATGTGGCTCGCCCGCTGCTGCTCCACCGCCTCCAGCACCGCCGCCTCGGTGCACAGCCCGCGCAACAGGCACAGCCGCCCCAGATCGCGCGCCATCGGATCGTCCGATCCGTAGGCCGACGATCGCCCCCTTCGACGAAGCGCAGGTAGCGCTCTTCGAACTCCAGCCCCACCTGCAGCGTACCCGACCGCCGCGCGTCGGAGATCCACTGCAGCAGATCGGCGAACGGCATGGTGGCGAACGTTCCCGAGAGCATTCGTGCAGTCGTCCTCGTCCGCTTCGGCGGCGCGCCCCTCGCGCTCGAGCGTGCGGTAGAGCGTGCGGCGATCGATGCCCAGGCATCTCGGCGGCCGTCTTCTTGTTGCCGCCGCGTCTCGCGCAGCACCAGCTCGATGTAGCGGCGCTCGAGCTCGGCCAGCGTCGGGCGATCGTCGATGATGCCGCCGTCGCCGGCGCGCGCCGCCGGCGACGGCCGCCGCCTGCGCGACCTCGGGCGGCAGGTCCGACGGCAGGATGACGCCGTCCTTGGCGACGCGCCAGCGCGCGCTCGATGGCGTTCTCCAGCTCGCGCACGTTGCCCGGCCAGGCGTAGCGCGCGCAGCAGCGCCAGCGCCTCGGCGCGACACGCCGGCGTCGTCGCGCCGCTCGCGCGCGGCGTACTTGGCGAGGAAGTGCGCGACCAGGAGCGGGATGTCGCTCGGCCGCTCGCGCAGCGGCGGCAGGCGGATCGTCACGACGTTGATGCGGAAGTAGAGATCCTCGCGGAAGCGCCCGGCCTTCGACCTCGTCCTCGAGGTCGCGGTTGGTGGCGCGCGACCACGCGCACGTCGACCGGATCGCCTCGGTGCCGCCGACGCGGCCGGATCTCGCCCTCCTGCAGCACGCGCAGGAGCTGCGCCTGCATCTTGCGCGCCCATGTCGCCGATCTCGTCGAGGAACAGCGTGCCGCCCTGCGCCTCCTCGAAGAGGCCGCGCTTGGCGCCGACCGCGCCGGTGAAGGCGCCGCGCGCGTGGCCGAACAGCTCCGACTCGAGCAGCGACTCGGTCAGCGCCGTGCAGTTGACCGGCACGAACGGCCGCGTGCGCGCGCGGCGAGTGGGTGTGGATGGCGCGCGCGACCAGCTCCTTGCCGGTGCCCGACTCGCCCACCACCAGCACCGTCGCCGTCGTCGGCGCCACGCGCGCCACCAGCTTGTAGACGTCGAGCATGCGCCGGCGCTCGCGCCGACGATGCTCTGCGATGCTGCGGCGGCTTGTCGCCCTCGCGCGCGCGCGCCGCGGTTCTCCTCGAGACAGGCGCGTGCGCTCGAGCGCGCGCGCCACCGTCAGGCGTCAGCTCCTCGACGTTGAAGGGCTTCGAGACGTAGTCGTAGGCGCCCTCTGGATGGCCTCCATCGCGCCGGTCACGTCGCCGAACGCGGTGATCAGGATGACCGGCGTCTCGCGGCGCCTTCTCGCTGAACGCGGCCAGCACGTCGAAGCCCGCGCCGAGTCGCCATGCGCACGTCGGAGACCACCAGATCGTAGTCGGCCGTGCCGGCGCGCGCGATCGCCTCGGCGCCGTCGTCGACCGCCTCGACCTCGTAGCCCTCGCCGCGCAGGATCTCGCCCAGCAGATCGCGCGCGACCGGTCGTCCTCGGCGACCAGCACGCGGGTCATCGTCGCGCCTCCGCCGATCCCGCCGGGCCGCGGTCATCGTCGACCGCGTGTTCGGTGCGATGCTCGTGCAGCCCGCTGCACGCGGCAGGCGCACGGTGAAGGTCGAGCCCTTGCCCGGGCGCGCTCTCGACCGTGATGCGCGCCGCCCAGCGCCGTCGCCAGCTCGCGGCAGATGGCCAGGCCGAGGCCGGTGCCCTTGCCGCGCCCCTTGGTCGTGTAGAACGGCTCGAAGATGCGCGCCGCGTCCTCGGGCGCGATGCCGACGCCGTCGTCGCGCACCGTGATGGCGACCGTCGCCGCCGCTCGCGCCGCCGCCGCGATCGCGAATGTGCCCGCCGCCTGCGTCGCACGGCGTCGAGCGCGTTGGTGAGGAGGTTGACCAGGATCTGGCGCAGCAGGCCCGGATCGGTCTCGAGCTCGCGCCGCCGCGCCGTCGATCGCTCTGCGACGCTCGACTGCGCGCCCGCGCCGTCGGCGCCGATGCACGATGCCCGACCGCCTCGTCGAGCACGCGCGGCGACGTCGACGGCGACGCGCTCGGGCTGCGACCGTGCGCGTCGAGTCGAGGTAGTCGCGCACGATCTTCGACGATGCGCTCGATCTCGCGCGTCGCCACCTGCAGGCGCTCGCGCAGCGCCGGCGGCAGGTCGCGCGCCGAGAGCGCCAGCTGCAGGTGGCCCGACACCGACGACGAGCGGCGTGCCGATCTCGTGCGCCAGCTGCGCCGCCAGCTGCCCGAGCGTCGCCAGCCGCTCCTTGTCGCCGAGCTCCTGCCGCATCTCGCGCAAGCAGCCGGTTGAGCTGCGCCAGCGCCTCGTTCTTGCGCGCCAGATCGTGCGTCGCCGCCTCGATCTCGTCGGCCAGGCGCTGGTTGAACGCGCGGATCTCGCCGTCGGCCTCGGACAGCCGCTCCAGCATCGCGTTGAAGCCGTGCGACAGCGCGCCCGACCTCGTCGTGCGTCGCCACCGGCACGCGCTCGTCGAGCATGCCGCCCTCGACGCGCTTCATCGCCGCCTCGAGCACGCTCACCGGCCGCCCCACGACGCGATTGACGATGAACGCGGTGAACAGCATCAGCAGCACCACCGCCGAGCCGGTGACCAGCACCGAGCTCAGCTCCTCCGAGCGCACCAGCGTCGACGACCGGCTCGTCGGTCTTGGACACCGATGAGCTCGCCGTGCATCGGCCCCCGCCGGATCGATGTCGGCATGCGCACCTCGACGATGGTGCGTGCGCCGTTGCGGCTCGTTCGTGCGCCTGACCGTCACGCACCGGCTTGCTGCGGCGTCGCCTGCACCGCGCGCGGCGGCCAGCGGTCGCCTCCGGCGGCTTGTCCGGCGTGCGCCACAGCGCCTCGACGAAGCGCTGCCCCGGCGGGCGCGTCGTCTCGCCGTGATCGTAGTAGGCGCGGCGCGCCTCCTCGCGTCGCTGCGCCGCCGACTTCGGCTTCTGCTGCGAGCGGCTTGGTTGCCACCTTCGCGTCGGCCATGCCGGCGCCGAGCGCGAAGGTCGTCACCGTCTCCTCGTCGGGGAACAGCGTCAGCTTGAGGTTGGTCGCGCCCGGATGGCGCCGCTCGGCATCCTTGAGCAGCTCGGACGATCTCGTCCTGATCCATGTCGCTGCGCAGCCGTCTTGACCAGCTCGTCGGCGATGGCCACCGCGGTGTCCTGCGCCGACTGGCGCAGCTGATCCTCGAGCCGCCGCTGCGTCCAGCGGATGCGCAGCCACGTCGACACCAGCATCGTGACGACGAGCGCCGCCGACAGCAGCAGGATCAGCTTGGTACGGATCTTCATCGATCGGTCCCAAAGCGTAGAACAAAAAGTGCGTCGCCGCGACTGCGACGAGGGCCTCCTGTAGCCAGACCTTGCCAGCGGGCCCAACAATGATTACGTAGTCGAACCAAACGCTTAAGCAGGTTTTCGCGCGACGTTGCCCGGTTTGGTCGCGAGGCTTGGGCGGCAGGCCCGGCGAACGCATCTTCTTTCGGAATGTCCAACCGGGCTCGAACGTTGAAACCGATGTGAACCAGGAGGGTTCGTGATGAAGAAGAGAAACGTGGTGGGTGGCCTGGCGCTGGTGAGCCTCGGCGCCGCCGCTGCCGTGGCGACGAGCCACGTGCAGATTCATTGGGGTCCGACGGCGCACGCGGCGCCGGTCGTCGCCGGCCGAGGTCAAGCCGGCGCTGCCGCCGCCGTCCAAGGAGCAGATCTCCGACGCGCGCATGCTCAGCCGCACGTTCGCGCAGGTGGCGTCGCAGCTCTCGCCCTCGGTGGTGCGCATCAGCGTCACCAAGGGCGGCACGCCGGCGCACAACGTGCATCGCACCGGCGGCAACCCGTTCGAGGGCACGCCGTTCGAGCGCTTCTTCGGCGACCAGGACGGGACGATGACGGCGGCGGCCGGCAGCCGAAGCAGAAGGGCCTGGGCTCGGGCGTGGTCATCGACACCAAGGGCTACATCCTCACCAACAACCACGTCGTCGAGGACGCCGACGACGTCAAGGTCACCTTCGTCGACGGCAAGACGGTGCCCGGCAAGGTCGTCGGCACCGATCCGAAGACCGACATCGCGGTGGTCAAGGTCGACGGCGTCACGGTGCAGCCGGCCAAGCTCGGCGACTCGGAGAAGCTGCAGGTCGGCGAGTGGGTGATCGCCATCGGCAACCCGTTCGGCCTCGATCACACCGTCACCGTCGGCGTGCTGTCGGCCAAGAGCCGCTCGGGCTTCCAGGGCGGCGGCCACTATCGAGGACTTCCTGCAGACCGACGCGTCGATCAACCCCGGCAACTCGGGCGGTCCGCTCGTCAACCTCGACGGCGAGGTCATCGGCATCAACACCATGATCGCCGGCATCGGCACCGGCATCGGCTTCGCGGTGCCGTCGTCGATGTTCAAGCCGGTCGCCGATCAGCTGATCCACACCGGGCACGGTGCGCCGGCCGTACATCGGCATCCGCATGCAGGACGCTGACGCCGGAGATGGCCAAGAGCGCTGGGCAAGAGCGCGCCGGACAAGGGCGCGCTCGTCGCCAGCGTCAGCGGGCTCGCCGGCGGAGAAGGCGGGCGCCAAGCCGGGCGACGTCATCACCGCGGTCAACGGCAAGAAGGTCGACGGCTCGCAGCGACGTGCAGCGCGCGATCCTGGCCGGCAAGGTCGGGCCAGAAGGTCGACGTCGACCGTGTGGCGCGACGGCAAGACGGTGCGCATCTGACGCCGACGACGGCCGAGCTGCCCGGCGACGAGCGCCAGGCGTCGCGCGCCGGCGGCGCCACGCGACCGCAACGCGCAGAAGGCGAAGATCGGCCTCGGGCTGTCGTCGATGACGCCGATGCTCGCCGAGCGCATCGGCATCGACCCGAAGGTCAAGGGCGCGGTCATCACCTCGGTGCGCGACGGCTCGCCTGCCCAGGAGGCGGGCCTCCAGCAGGGCGACGTCATCGTCGAGGTCGATCGCAAGCCGGTGCAGTCGGCCGACGAGGCGGTCAAGAACGCTGGCGGCCGAGCGCGCCGGGCGGTCACCTCTTGCGCGTGCGCCGCGGCGACATGGCGCTGTTCGTCGTCATCCCCACCGCGTAGTCCGCTCCATCACGCATCCACGAGGCGCGTGCCGGGAAACTGGCACGCGCCTCGCTTTCTATCGCGTCGAGGAGGACAACCATGCGGTTCACAGGTTGGCTGCTCGCCGCGACGACTCTGGTGACGCCTGCGTTCGCGCGTGCGCAGGCGCTGCTCGACAAGCCGCACCAGCTGCTCGGCCACGGCGTGTCGCTCGTCGTCGAGGGTCGCTTCGCCGAGGCGGAGAAGCCGCTGCGCGAGGCGCTGCGGATGGATCCGACGCTCGCCGATGCCCACTACAACCTCGCCGTCGTGCTCGAGAACGAGGGCCGCTACGACGAAGCGGTCGCCGAGTACCACCGCGCGCTCGCCGGCTTCGCGGGCGAGTCGCAGCGCGCCCAGGCGTTCTACGGCATCGGGCTGGCGCGCGAGGCGCGCGGCGACAAGAATGCGTGGGACGAGTATCTGGCGTTCGCGCGGCCGCTGCGCGCAGAGCAGCCGGACGTGCGCATCGCGGAGTATCACCGCGACATCCTCAATGGCGTGAAGGTTCCGGGGCAGTACCAGAAGGCGGCGCGGTAGCGCGCCCGGCGGCCTCTACGTGTTCGGGCCGTCGTCGGTCGGCGGCGGGAGCTTGGTCTCGGTGGGCGTCGCGGCGCCCTTGCCGGTGAAGAAGCGCTTGATGCCCGCGAACATCGCCACGAAGAAGGCGGCCACGATCTTCCAGCCAGCGACGATGAACTTCAACAGGCCGGCGAGCAGGCCGATCTTCGCCACCTTGACCGCCGCGATCCCGGCGCCGCCGAGGATGAGGCCCATGAGGCCGTACTCGGCGACCTTGTCGTTCTTCTTGTCGAAGTCCTCGTAGCGAGCGCCCTTCTTGAACGTGGTCGCCGCCAGCAGCGTGGCCGCGTTCGACTTCTCGGTGGCGATGCGATCGGCGCCGCTGAGCAGGTTCAGCGACACGAAGCCGTGCCGCCCGAGCACTCGCGTGTTGTAGTTGATCGTGGTGCCGTTGGTCGACGTCGCCGGCAGCGCCCACACCAGGCGATGGGTCGCGCGATCGTAGTGCGGCGGCTCGGTCCAGTCGCCGACGTGCAGCGCCGGGAAGCCGTGCGCCAGGCGCTCCTTGTTGCCCTCCTCGGTGCCCTCGACGGATCGCCTTGAGCAGCTCGGCAGCGTCGAGCTTCTCGTCGTCCTTGACGTAGCCCGCCTCCTCGTAGTCGAGGATCACGCCCCAGCTCTGCTTCTCGTCCTGCGACAGGACGACGCCGAGACGGTGCCGGTTGTCGAACGACCCATTCTTCTTGAGGAAGCGATCGGCGTCCGGCATGCCGAGGAAGACGTAGCCGGCGGGCAGCTGCGAGCTGCACCTCGTGGCCGAGATCGAGCGCCTTGGGCCCGAGCTGCCAGTGGTACTGCTCCTCCGGCGACGGCGGCGCCGACGGCGCCGTCGGTGCGGACTCGGCGAACGCCAGCGCCGAGGACAAGATGAGGGACACCCCAAGCACACGACCGACCTTCATGCGACGCCTCCCCTTGGTGCGAAGCGCCGATTCTGGCATGCGTGCGAGAAGTGCTCAATCGCGTTCGTAGACGTGATCAGGGTCACTTTTTCGCACGAGGCGGGCCCTCACAGGCGGGCCCTCTTGGAGGCTCAGCTGGCGACGCGCAGCGGCTCGAGCCGCTCGCGCAGCTTGGCCATGGCGCGCGCCTCGAGCTGGCGCACCCGCTCGCGCGAGATGCCGAACAGCGCGCCGATCTCCTTGAGCGTCGCCGGCTTCGCCGCCAGGTAGCGGCGGTGCAGGATGTCGCGCTCGCGCGCGTCGAGCGATTCGAGCGCGCGATGGATCTCGTCGTGCGCGCGCTGCGTGCAGCTCCTCCTCGCCAACCATCGACTCGGGGCCGGGACGATCGTCGGCGATGCGATCGCCCTTGGTCTCCTCGGTGTCGACGTACGCGGCGTCGTCGAGCGACATGTCGCGCCGGGTGATGCGCGACTCGATCGCCTCGAGCTCCTGCGACGAGACGCCGAGCGCGGCGGCGAGCTTGTCGGGATCGGCCTTGCCGCCCGAGCGCTCGAGGCGCTGCCGCTCGCGCCGGAGGCGATAGAAGCAGCGCTGCTCGGCGCGCGTGGTGCCGAAGCGCACCATCGACCAGCTGCGACGGATGTACTCCTGGATGTAGGCGCGGATCCACCACACCGCGTAGGTGGTGAGGCGCACGCCGCGCGCCGGATCGAAGCGATCGACGGCGACCAGGAGCCCGAGGTTGCCCTCCTGGATGAGGTCGAGGAGACGAGCGCCATAGGTGCGGTACTCGAACGCGATCTTGACGACGAAGCGCAGGTTGCCGGTGACCAGCCGATCGGCGGCTTCGTGATCGCCGAACCGCCGCCAGCGCAACGCCAGTCGTCGCTCCTCGTCGGGGGTGAGCAGCCCGTACTGATCGATGCGGTTGAGGTACGCGCTCAGCGGACCTTGCCGGCCATCTTCGACGACATGCGCGCGGTTCATCGCCTTGCAGAACGGTGCAGCGCACGTGCCGCTTCGCTCGCTCGCCCTACCGTTACAACGCAGCGAACGATGTACATGGAATTTACACCGAGGTTTCGACATCTCGCGTCACCACTGTCGGGAAATTTGTGCATTGGCGGGCTCTTACGACGAACGGGCGCTCGCCTGGACACCTGGCATACCCCCTGCTTTACTGCCGGCCGCGGAGGCGTGAAGATGGCGACGAAGATTCTCATCGTTGATGACGACGAGCGGTTGGCGCAGGCGCTCGAGCAGCTGCTCAACCTCGAGGGCTACCAGGCGTCGATCGCGCTGTCGGCGGAGGCGGCGCTGGAGCGCTTCCGCACCGACACCTTTCACCTGGTGCTGTCCGACCTGCAGCTGCCGGGTCGCAACGGCATCTCGCTCATCAAGATGCTGCACGAGGCCTGCCCGGAGACCAAGGCGGTGCTCATCACCGGCCACGGCTCGGTGCGCACCGCCGTCACCGCGCTCAAGCGCGGCGCCGTCGAGTACATGGCCAAGCCGATCAAGCCGCGGCGCCTGTTGGCGCTGATTCGCGCGCTGACGCAGGATCCGCCGGCGTACCTGACCAACCGCATGCTGGCCAACGATCGCATCGAGGCGCAATCGTTCGACGGCATGCACGCGCGCTCGCGCGGGATGCTGGAGGTGTTCGAGAAGATCCGGGTCGCCGCGCAGTCGGACACGACGGTGCTGATCGTCGGCGAGAGCGGCACCGGCAAGGAGCTGGTGGCGCGCTCGATCCATCAGCGCTCCCCGTTCGCCGCCGGGCCGTTCGTCGCCGTGCACACCGGCGCCATTCCGCAAGAGCTGATCGCCTCCGAGCTCTTCGGCCACGAGAAGGGCGCGTTCACCGGCGCCGTCGACAAGAAGCCGGGCAAGTTCGAGCTGGCCGAGGGTGGCACCCTCTTCCTCGACGAGATCTCGACGATGGACGAGCGCACGCAGATCAATCTCCTGCGCGTGCTCGAGACCCGCGCCTACACGCGCGTCGGCGGCAAGAAGGAGCGCGAGGCCAAGGTGCGCGTGCTCGCGGCGTCGAACCGCGATCTGGAGGCGATGGTCAAGGCCGGGCAGTTTCGCGAGGACCTGTACTACCGGCTCAACATCTTCTCGTGTGAAGCTGCCGCCCCTGCGCGAGCGCTCCGAGGACATCCCGGTCATCGCCGGCGAGTATGTGCGCGAGTTCGCGCTGAAGTACGGCAAGTCGGTGGTCAGCATTCCGGCGGAGACGCAGCGCCTGCTGGTCAACTACAACTGGCCGGGCAACGTGCGCGAGCTACGCAACGTCATCGAGCAGGCGGTGCTGCTGGCGCGCGGCGTCGAGCTCGAGCCGCAGCTGCTGCCGCAGATGCTGCACCGCGGGCCGCTGCGCGAGGACATCATCAAGATCCCGATCGGCACGGCGATGGACGACATCGAGCGCGAGGTCATCCTGCGCACGCTGGCGGCCAACGCGGGCAACAAGACCGCGACCGCCGAGGTGCTCGGCATCAGCCGTCGCAGCATCTACAACAAGCTCGCACTCTACGGCGTCGCGACCGGCGACGACGAGGAGCAGGACTCGGCGGAGCACTGAGTGTGTAACGTTTATGCACGCGGAGAATTGCGTGTAAAGAAACGGTACAGCTAGCCCGCGGACGGGCGCTGCGTCACGATCCAGCGCGGCGTCGACCGCGGCACGAAACTGCCCGAGATCAATCGGCTTCGCGAAGAAGGGCACGTCCTCCTCGGCGGCGATCTCGGCGCCGCGCGGATAGCCGGAGACCATGAAGATCGCGAGCTCGGGACGGCGCAGGCGCGCCGAGGCGACCACGTCCTTGCCGTCGATCCAGGGCATCGACAGATCGGCGATCAAGAGATCGGCACCATCGAGAGAGAGTGCCGCGAGCGCGCGGATCGGATCCGAGAAGGCGCGCACCCGCCGCCCGCGGCCGGTGAGCGCCTGGGCCATCAGCTCGGCCTGCTCCGGATCGTCGTCGAGAACGAAGATCGTCTTCACGGCACGTCCTCCCTCAGGCACCCTGAGACCTCACAACCAAGCAATGGCCGTGCCGCGCCTTCGCCGCTGTTCGGCACGCATCTGGCTTTCCGATCGACCAGGAGGTCGGACGAAAAGCCGATGCCCATCGATCCCGCAGCTCCCCGTCCACCGGCGAACCCAGAGGCTCCAAAGAGAACCTGGCTGGTGTATCTGCTGCTCGGGCTGTTCGCGGCCATGCTGTTCTCGCGGTCCGGTCCCAAAGGAACTCGGATTTCTTACAGCGAATTCAAGCAGCACCTCGCTGACAACCAGATATCAGAGGTGGAAATCGGCAAAGATCGGATTCGCGCCACGCCGTCGGACGACAAAGCGAAGAAGCGCGGCGAGCGCTGGATCACCGTGCGCGTCGACGATCCCGACCTGGTCAAGGAGCTCGAGGCCAAGAAGATCAACTTCAGCGGGCTGCAGGAGAGCGACTGGCTGTCCTCGCTGTTCATGGTGTGGCTGCTGCCGATGCTGCTCCTGGGAGGATTCTGGGTCCTGGTGTTTCGGCGCATGAAGCCGGGCGCCGGCATGATGTCGATCGGGCGCTCGCGCGCGCGCGTCGTCCCCGAAGAGGGAACCGGCGTCACCTTCGCCGACGTCGCCGGCGTCGACGAGGCCGAGGACGAGCTGCGCGAGATCGTCGACTTCCTGTCTTCACCCGAGAAGTTCCGCAAACTCGGCGCAAGAATTCCCAAAGGGGTGCTGCTGGTGGGACCGCCCGGCACCGGCAAGACGCTGCTGGCGCGCGCGGTCGCCGGCGAAGCGCACGTGCCCTTCTTCTCGCTCACGGGATCGGACTTCGTGGAGATGTTCGTCGGCGTGGGCGCGGCGCGGGTGCGCGATCTGTTTCAACAGGCACAGCAGAAGGCGCCGTGCATCGTGTTCATCGACGAGCTCGACGCCGTCGGCAAGGCGCGCGGACCGAGCAACCTCGCCGGGCACGACGAGCGCGAGCAGACGCTCAATCAGCTGCTCGCCGAGATGGACGGCTTCGACGCGCGCAAGGGGCTCATCATCATGGCGGCGACCAATCGGCCGGAGACGCTCGATACGGCGCTGCTACGGCCGGGACGCTTCGATCGGCAGGTGCTGGTCGATCGCCCCGACGTCAAGGGGCGCGAGGCGATCCTGAACGTCCATGCCAAGGGCGTGAAGTTCGACAGCGACGTCGATCTGCGGCGCGTGGCGGCGCTGACCCCGGGCATGGCGGGCGCCGATCTGGCGAACCTCATCAACGAGGCGGCGCTGCTGGCGGCGCGGCGGAACAAAGAGGTGGTGACGCGGGCCGAGCTCAACGAGGCCATCGAGCGCGGCATCGCCGGCCTGGAGAAGAAGAACCGGCTGATGAACATGCGCGAGAAGGAGATCGTCGCCCATCACGAGAGCGGGCACGCGCTGCTCGCCGAGATCCTGCCGACGACCGATCGCGTGCACAAGGTGTCGATGATCCCGCGCGGGCTGGGCGCGCTCGGCTACACCATGCAGCTCCCGCTCGAGGATCGTTACCTAATGACGCGACCCGAGCTGCTGGACAAGATCACCGTGCTGATGGGCGGGCGCGCCGCGGAGAAGTTGGTGTTCAACGAGGTGTCGACCGGCGCCACCGACGATCTGGAGCGGGCGACCGATCTGGCGCGGCGGATGGTGACGCAGTTCGGCATGTCGTCGGTGCTGGGGCCGCAGTCGGTCGATCACCTCGGCGGCGGCGCGACCGACCGCCTGCTGCAGTCGCCACAGCTCCTGGTAGAGCGCGGCTACTCCGAGCGCACGCAGCAGCTCATCGATCAGGAGGTGAGCGATCTGTTGCGCCGCGCCTTCGACCGGGCGGTGGCGCTGCTCGAGCACAATCGTTCCCAGCTTCTGGCGCTCGCGGCGCGATTGCGCGAGAAGGAGGTCATCGAGGGCGCCGAGCTGCGGACGGCGCTCGATGGGGCCGAGGCGCCGCCGGCGCTGCAAGATCCCGACGAGCTGCAGTGGGCGCAGCTGCACCACTGACGAGGCGCGCGATGGAACGGCGCTTGCTGAAGCACGACCGCATGCGTGACGTGGCCGAAGAGAATCGGCAGAAGCTCGTGCGCGGCATCGCGGCGGGGACGATCGCGACGATCCTGATGACCGCGCTCCTGGTGGCGACACCGGCGTTCGCGGGGGCGCGCCTGCCGGAGATGGCGGCCCGGGCGCTCGCGGCGCTGCGGGCGCGGCCGCTGCTCCTCATGGTCACGTTCGTCTTGCACTTCGGGTACGGGGCGCTCGCGGGCGCGCTGTTCAACGTCGGCGCGCGGCGGATCAACGTGGTAGCGGGGCTGTTCTACGGGCTGACGCTGTGGGGCGTCGCCGTCGCGGTGTACGCGCCGCTGGTCGGGGTCGGCTTTGTGGCTTGCCGCGAGCCGGCGCTGGCGGTGATGGCGCTGGCGCCGCACCTGCTCTACGGCGCGACATTGGGCGCGCTGGTACCGCGGGGCGAGATCGTGCAGCCGATCGAAGACCGCTGCCCGCTCACCCTCGCCGACGCTTAGCGGTCGCTTAGCGGGCGGCCGCCCGCCTCCACTCAGGACGGATCCTCGCAGATGATCCATGAGTGACGGGTGAGCGGATGGGTGTCGTCCTCCAGGTGCGGGAAGCGCACGTACCCCATGAGCTCGAGCGTCTCCACCAGCTGCTCCGCTTCGTACGCGGAACAGCCGAGCTCGGCGGCGACGGCGTCGCGGATGAGCGTCTTGCCCCGCAGGTAGCTGGCAAAAAGGTGGCGACCGTAGCGGCGGCGAACCGCGCCGGTGAGCTGCGATAGATCAACGTCTTCGACGGCGAGTTGCACGCCCTTCGGACGTGCACCGCCCATACCGGTCTCGCGCATGCCTCTTGCTCCCATGATCGCTGGAGGTCGCACCTGACGCGCACGCCTGCCGAGGAGCTGAGCGCCTTCTTGGACGAGAGGCGGGTCGCCGTCGCCGAGCGCTGGCGACGCGAGCTGCGCGCCAACGCGCTGACGCCGCCCGACTTCGACGACGCGCTGGTGCCGCTCATCGACGAGCTGGCGCGCATGCTCGCCGAGACCGGCGATGCGGCGCGGGTGTTCGGCGAGCGCCTGGCCGGCCGGGGCGCGCAGCGCTTTCGCGACAAGGCTCGACTGCGCGACGTCGAGCGCGAGATCGGGCTTCTGGAGACGGCGATCGTGCGCGAGTGGGGGCGGCAGCGCGGCCAGCTGCCGACGGCGATCTCGCTGCTCTTGTGCGACCTCATGAACGAGGCGTTGGTGCGCGTGTCGCGCGACTACGCGCGCGCGAGCGAGCAGGCCGAGGCGCAGGCGCGGCTGTCGAGCGTGCAGCGCGCGCTGGCGCAGCTCTCGGAGGTGGTGATGGTGCTCGATTGCCGCGGCGCGGTGGTGATGGCGGCCGGGCCGGTGGAGCGGCTGCTCGGGCGCAAGCCCGCCGAGCTCGTCGGGCAGCCGGGGCGCGGTCCGGCGTTGGCGGCGCTGCACGGCGAGCGCGAGGTGGCGCCCGAGCGCGTCCGGGTGCGCAACGCCGCGACCGGCGAAGAGCGGATGTGCGAGACGCGCGCATTTCCGCTGCACGAAGCCGACCAGCTGATCGGCGCGGTCGAGCTGTTGCGCGACGTCAGCCTCGAGCTGCGCCATGACGACGAGCTGCGGCGCGCCGATTGCGAGCTCACGGCGCTGCACGCGCGCCTCCTGCGCCGCGCGCACGGCCAGGCGATGGCCGAGCTGGCGACGGCGACCGCGTCGGCCCTGAACAACGAGCTGAACGCGATCTCGATGTCGCTCTCGTTGGTGCACGAGGGGCTGCCGACGCCGCCCGATCCGGTGGCGCGACACCTGTTCGCCGTCGAGCAGGCGGTGCAGCGCGCGGCCGGCCTCTTGGCGCGCCTGCAGCAGCTCGCGGCGCGGCAGCCCAATGCGCCCGCCCGCGCCGTGTCGCTCAACGACGTGCTGCTGGAGGCGCTCGACCTCGTGCGTCCCGAGCTGACCACCTCGTCGGCGCGCAAGGCGGTCCGCGTCGACGCCCGCCTCGGCGAGGTCCGGCCGGTGCTGGCGCAGCCGAGCGAGCTGCGCGAGCTGTTGTGCTCGCTCATCATCGAGGCGCGCGAGGGGATGGCGCACGGCGGCGTCCTGTCGGCCACGACGCGGCAGGAGCGCGACGGCGCCGCGCTCATCCTGAACCATCCGATTGAGATCGAGTCAGGCGACGAGTCGTCTGCCTCCGCGTCCGACCGCGGCGTGGCGCTGGAGGCGGCGCGCGATCGCGCGCGACGCTGGGGCGGCGACCTGGCGGTCGAAGCGCTCCTCGGGCGACTCACGGTGCGGTTGACCCTTCCCGCGGCGCCGGCGGCCCGACCGGCGCCGTCGCCGTCGCGGCCCATTCCGCGACCGGCGCGGCGCATCCTCGTCGTCGACGATGACGCCGGCAATCGCGAGACGCTGACCGAGCTGCTCGGCCTGTCGGGTCACGAGGTGGTCGCCGCCGACAGCGGCAAGAGCGCGTTGGCCGCGGCCAAGGGCGCCGCGCGGCCGTTCGACGTCGCGCTCATCGATCTGGCGATGCCCGACATGGACGGCGTCGAGCTGGCGCACCTGCTGCGCGCGCTCGATCCGGTGCTGCGCATCGCGCTGGTGACCGGCTGGGAGCCGAGCGCGGTCGCCGGGGACGGCGAGCCGGGGCTCATCGAGGCGATCTTTCGCAAGCCGATCGACCTGCCGGCGATCAACCGCTTCCTCGACGGCGTGGAGCCCTCCGCCCGCGGCCGCCAACCCGCCGCTCCGTGAGCGGGCGCGACCAGGAGCGCGAAGTGGAACCGCCGTTCCACTTCAGGAAACTCCGTTCCACCCGCTGCGTCGCGATCGCCGCAGCGCTTTTGGCATGAGCGCCTGGCCCCCTGCTTGCTTCTCTTCTGAGCGACATGCTCCTAGTCGCGCGCAGGCGCTCCGCGACCGACGACGCAGTTGCCGAGGCGCTGCTCGCCGCCGAGCTGGGACATACTTGCGACACCGAGTCGCTCTCGTTGGAGGCGCTGAGCGAGCTGTTCTCGGCGATCGGCGAGCTACGCCTCTCGGTCCCCTATGCGACGCTGAAGCTCTTGTCGCGCCTGTCGAGCGACGGTCGCGCCGACGTGCGGGCACAAACAGCGCGCGCCCTCGGCTGGTTCGTCGACCAGTATCCGGAGCGGATCGAGGAGCTCCTGCTGGTGCTGGCGTGCGACAGTCGTCGCCGCGTGCGCGCCGCCTCCGCCGAGTCGCTCGCCGACTTGATCCCGTGCGCCAACGATCCGTGGGAGCTCATCGAGGAGTGGAGCTCGCACCCCGACCGTGCGCGCGCGGTGCTGCGAGCGGCCCGACGCTCGCTTCCGCCCCCGCTCGGCGTCTAGCGTCCCCAGGCGCGGCATGTCGCCTGCACCATTTCATCGAAAATGGGCGCGCGCCGATTCCTGTGGCTGACGTTGCTGCTCGCCGGCGGCTGCGCCACCGAGAAGGCCAACGGGCGCCCGTGGATCCGCGACTTGCGTATCGAAGGCGTCAAGAGCGTGCAGAAGAAAGATCTGAAGTCGCGGATCGCGCTCGAGGGCACGAGCTGGATCCCGCTATCGCCCAAGCGCTACCTGGATCCGTTCCAGGTCGACCTCGACCGCAAGCGCATCGTCGCCTACTACGCCGCGCACGGTTACTTCCTCGCCCGGGTCACCGAAGCCGAGGTCGAGCCGGTCAAGGGCGGCAAGGCCGTCGACATCAGGCTCGTCGTCGACGAGGGGCCGGCCACCAGGATCGACGAGCTCACGGTCGACGGCCTCGACGCGATCGGCCCCAAGGCGCAGGACCTCCGGCACAAGCTGGCGCGCAAGTTCAAGAAGGGCGACATCTTCGATCACGGCCGGTATCTCGAGCAGAAGAGCTTCATCGAGGCGCGCCTGCGGAAGCTCGGCTTCGCCTGGGCCGACGTCGAAGGCGAGGTCGCCGTCGATCGCGACGCCCGCACCGCCGACCTGACCTTCAAGGTCGCGCCCGGACCCAGAGCGATCTTCGGCGGCGTCTACGTCCGCGGCTGCGAGGCGATCGATCCCAACCTCGTCCTCGTGCACGCGGACATCAAGCGGGGCAAGCCGTTCGATCCGCAAGTGATCGAGGACGCGCGCGGCCGCATCTACAACCTGGGCGTCTTCTCTTCGGTGAAGGTGGAGTACGAGCACGATCCGGTGCGCCCCGACGTCGCCGACGTCGTCATCACCGTACACGAAGGCAAGTTCCGCGAGCTGCGGCTCGGCGGCGGTGTGAACTTCGAATCGACCCGCTACGACGTCCACCTCGCCGGGCAGTACACCAAGCACAACTTCTTCGGCGGCCTGCGCACCCTCAAGCTGAGCCTCGAGCCCGGCTGGGTCTTCTTGGTCAATCCGGCCTCGATCGGGGCGCCCACCGGCGGACCGAGTAACGGGCCGTCGCTGAAGGCGACCTCGACCTTCACGCAGCCCGACTTGTTCGCCCCCTGGTACGACCTCAAGTGGATCGTCGGCTACGACGTCGGCATCGACTACGCGTACCAGTATCACGGCCCGCGCACCACGCTCGGCGTCTCGCGCACGCTGTGGCACAACCGCGTCAACCTCGGGCTCTCGTACAACTTCAACTTCCTCCTCTTCTTCAACACCGTGCCGGCGTTCCAGGAGGACCCGCACGCGGCCGCGCAGCTGTACGGCTACACCAACCCCTACCGCGTCGCCTGGCTGCAGCAGGACGTCATGCTCGATCTGCGCGACAAGCCGCTGGCCCCGCACCAGGGCGCCTACCTCGGCACCACGCTCGAGGAGGGCGGCGTCTGGACCGGCGGCAGCTTCGCCTACGAGAAGGTGCTGCCGGAGCTGCGCGTCTACGTGCCGCTGGGCCGGCGTGTCACCTTCGCCACCCGCGGCGAGTTCGGCCAGCTGTTCGTCCAGGGCGATAACGGCTCTCCCGTCACCCGCCGCTTCTTCATGGGCGGGCCCGATTCGCATCGCGGCTTCAACTACGACCGTCTGTCGCTGCAGGTGCCGATCGGCTATCCGGGCTCGCCCAATCTGCCGATCGGCGGCGATCAGCTGCTGCTGCTGCAGGCGGAGCTGCGGGCCAACCTGGTCAAGCTGTGGGGCAACTGGTTCGGCATCACCGCCTTCGTCGACGCGGGCGACGTCGCCGCGCCGACGGCCAACGCCAGCCTGGAGGCGGTACTGGCGCCGTCGGTGACCAACCCGGGCGGCATCTGTGGCGACGGCCAGCAGCCCAAGCTCTCGACGACCGTGCAGCTCACCCGACTGCACACCGCGGTCGGCGGCGGGCTGCGCTACAAGACGGTGATCGGCACCATCCGCGCCGACGTCGGCGTGCGCATCAATCGCACCACCCCCTGCGAGACCGACGGCACGCCCAACCCCGATCCGAACTCGCGCGTCGCCTTCCACCTGTCGATCGGAGAGAGCTTCTGATGCGCGCGCTGCGGATCTTCGGCAAGGTCGTCGCCTGGACGGCGCTGTCGGCGGCGCTGCTGGTGCTGGCGACGCTGCTCACGGCCGTGATCGCCGGACGCACCGACTGGGGGCGGCGCAGGATCCTGGCGCTGGCGCTGCCGGCGCTGCAAGAGCGGCTGGCCGGGCACCTGGCGATCGGCGCCGTCGACGGCGATCTCACCCACGAGTTGGTGCTGCGCGACGTCGCCCTCGACGATGCCGAGCACCAACCGGCGGTACGCATCAAGACGCTGACGGTTCGCTACCACCTGCTCGCGCTCCTGCGGCACACGATCGACGTGACGGAGGTGAAGGCGGAGCAGGCGTGGGTGCACGCCCGCAGGCTGGCAGACGGCCGGCTCAACCTGGCGGCGCTGGCCAGGCCGTCCAAGCCGGGGCCGCCGCTCGCGTACCAGATCCGGCTGCAAGCGGTGCGCGCGGAGCTGGAGGCGCGCTACGACCCGCCGCCGCCGCGGAGCGGGCCGGCCACAAGCGTCCACGGCACCGTGCACCTCGCCGGGCACGCCGTCATCGACGGCAGCCGCATCGACGCCGGCATCGACGAGCTGGTCGCCGCCACGAGCTCGCCGCTGCGCGCGTCGCTGACGGCCCACGGCGGCGTCACCGTCGATGAGGGCGCGGTCGCGGCCCACGCGCTCGAGCTGACGCTGGCGACCGACGGCGCCGAGCTGCGCCGGCTCGTGCCCGGCGTCGAGCTGCGCGGCAGCTGGAGCGTGACGCTGCGGGCGAGCGGCCCGGCCGACCGGCTGGCGCTCTCCGCGGTCGCCAGGCCACCCGCGGGCAGCCTGACACTCGACGGGACGATCGCGACCACGGCGCGCCCGCCCGTGTGGTCGGCGACGCTGCACGGGCGCGGCCTCGATCCGGCACCGGCCGTCACCGACGCGCCGCGCGGCGAGCTGCGGCTCGACGCGCGCGTCCACGGCGCGGGGGCGAACGGCATGCTCGACCTCGAGCGGCTGGCGGCCTCGGTCGCCGGCACCCGGATCGACGCCCACGGCACCGCCGAGAGCGGCGGCGACGCGCACTTCTGGGCCCGCGTCGCGTCGCCCGACCTGTCGCGACTGCGCGCCCTCGGCGTCCGCGGCCTCGCCGGCCGGCTGAGCGCCCAGGGCGGCGTCGAGCGCGATCGCACGCACCTGCGCGTCGAAGCCGAGGTGCGCGCCCGGGCGCTGCGGGTGGGACCCGCGCATATCGACAGGCTGCAGGCGCGGGTACGCGATCACGACTTCATCGGCGAGGCGCACGTGACCGCGACCGGCGTCCGCGCGGCCGACGTGCAGCTCGACCGCCTCGTGCTGGAGGCGTCGGGCAATCGGAAGGCCGTGCGGGCGACGCTCCACGCCCGCGGGCCCCGCCGGACCAGGGCGGAGCTGGCCTTGCACGGCACGCCGACGCTGGCGGGCGGGCGCGGCGTGAGGATCATCGGCGCCGACATGATCATCGAGAAGCTGGCGCTGGCGCAGGCCGGGCAGGCCTGGAAGACGGCCGGGCCGGCGACGCTGCGGGTCCACCACGGCCTCGAGCTGCGCGGGCTCGAGCTGGCATCGGGCTCTCAGCGGCTCGGGCTGGACGCGCGGTGGGACGCGCCTTCGGGCGTGCTGGCGGCGGAGCTGCGTACGCGCAAGCTGAACCTGAGGCAGCTGGCGCGCCTGGCCCGGCCGTCGCTCGACCTGCCCGATACCGAGCTCGCGATCGACGCGCGCGTGCGCGGGACCCGGAGGCGCCCGGCGCTGGCGCTGACGGTCGACGGTCTCTCCCAGCGCTCGCAGCGCCTCGGGCTCAGCCGCATCCACTACGCGCTGACGGCGCGCTACGCCGGCGAGCGCGTGGCAGCGTCGTGGCGGCTGTCCTCGAGCGATCAGACGTTCCAGGGCAAGGTCGACCTGCCGACCGTGATGACGGGGAATCGGCCGATCATGGCCGAGCTGTCGGCGTCGAACCTCTGGCTGGCCCAGCTGCGCAGGCTCCTGCCCCCGGCGATCGCCAACCTCGACGGGCGGCTCGACGGATCGCTCCGGGCGTCGGGAACGACGCAGCAGCCGGTGCTGGCGCTGGATCTGCACGGACGCAAGTGGCAGCTCGGGACCGACGACGAGAACAACGATGTGCACGTCGCCATCGGCTACAAGGAGCGCCAGCTCGACCTGCGCGCCGAGGTGCACTTGCAGCAGTCGATGGGCAAGGACGCGGGGGCGCTGACGGCACAATTGGCGCTGCCGATCGACCTGTCGTTGGCGAGGCTGCCGTCGGGCAAGCGGCTGGCGGCCGAGCTCGAGCACAAGACGCCGGTGGCGGCGGTGATCCACCTGACGCGTCTGGACGTGGCGAAGCTCCCGTTCCATCAGCTGGGCGAAAAGCCACCGTTGACCGGGGGCATGGTCGACGCTTCGCTCCGGTTGCGCGGCACCCTGGACCAGCCGATCCTCGACCTCGACGTCGAGGGCCATCAGCTCCAGCGGGGCAAGCTCGACCAGGTCGAGCTGTTCGCGTCGCTCGACTACGCGGCGAACAAGGCGGCGCTCAAGCTCGACGCCTCGCTGCGCGGCGCCCCGCTGGTGCGCCTGCGCGCCGAGACGCCGCTCGACCTCCAGCGCGTGCTCGATCGTCAGCCCTACGGCGACACGCCGCTGCAGGTGGACGCCGTGGTGCCGGGATTCGATCTGACGCGGGTGCAGGATCTGCTGCCGCAGCTCGAGGGCGAGCTGAACGCCACGGCCGCGCTGCGCGGCACCCTCGCCGCGCCCACCGGCAAGCTCGACCTGGCGATCGCGGCGCTCCGGCTCGGCGAGGTGAAGTACGCCAAGCTCGAGGCCCACGGTGCGTTCGACGGCAAGCAGCTCGTCGCCCGACTGGAGGCGCGCGAGGTCAAAGGCGGGGCGCTGACGGCAGAGGCGACGCTGCCGCTCGACGCCGCGCAGCCGCTCGCGGCCCGGCTGCGGGCGCGCGGCTTCGCCATCGATTTTCAGAGCGAGAACCTGACCAACCCGCGGCTGGTCAAGGGCGTGCTCGACGCCTCGCTCGACCTGCACGGCCCGCGCGCCAATCCGTCGGTGCAGGGCTTCTTCGAGCTGCGCCAGGGGCAGCTGGCGCTGGCCACCGAGGCGCGCGTCTACCAGGACATCGCGGTCGACGTCGCGATCGCCGACGGCGTGGCAACTCTGAAGCGGGCGCAGGCGACGATTCAGGACGGCAGCGTGAGCGTCTCCGGCCAGGCGAAGCTGGCGGGCCTGCTGCCGCAGTCGATCGATCTGCGGGCGCTGGCGCACAAGTTTCCGATTCCGACGGGGAGGTTCGGCGCCTGGCTCGATGCCACGGTGACCGTGCACGGTCAGAGGACGCCGAGCGGCCTGAGCGGCACGGTGGTCGTCGACAAGGGGACGGCGAATCTGCCCAAGCTGGCCGGCGGCAAGAAGCTGCAGCCGACCGGGCCGCTGGAGGACGTCAAGTTCGTCGACGCGGCGGCGCGGCGCGCCCAGGCCAGACGGGCAGCGGCGGAAAAGGAGCCGGCGACCGCGGAGCTGGTGGCGAAGATCCCCGGGCCGTTCCACGTGCGCAGCAAGGAGCTGTCGACCGATCTGGCGGGGGAGCTGCAGATCGCGATCGTGGGGCCGGTGGCCCGCTTGAGCGGGCACGTGCACGCGGAGGGCGGCTGGTTCGAGCTGCTCGGGCGGCGCTACAAGATCGAAAGGGCGCGCGTCGCCTTCGGCGGCGAGAGCGAGCCGAACCCCGAGCTCGACGTGCGGCTCACGCGCGAGCTGTCCGCCACGCGGCTCATCATCCAGGTGCACGGTACGGCGAAGAAGCCGTCGCTGGTGCTGACGAGCGATCCGCCGATCTACGATCAGTCGCAGGTGATCGCGGCGATCTTGTCGGGCGACCCGGCGGCGCAGCGTGTGGACGATCGATCGCTCGACCGCAAGGTGACCGGCGTGATCAGCTCGCTTCTGGTCAACCGGATCAAGGATCAGATCGCGCCCAACCTGCCGATCGACGTCATCAAGGTCGACACCGGAACCGAGGGCTCGACCGGATTGGGTGACACCAGGGTGGAGATCGGCAAGTACCTCACCGACAGCATCTACGTGAGCTACGTGCACCAGTTCGGCAGCACGTTCGTAGGGACGCAGCGGTTCAACGCCAACGAGGCGAACCTGGAGTGGCGCTTCGCCAGACGGTTCGAGCTCGAGACGGGCTTCGGGGACGCGGCGGTGGGAAGGCTGAACCTGTTTTGGACGGTCCGGTATTGAGGAGAGAACAGATGCTGTGGATGGCGGGTGCGCTGCTGTTGGTGCTGTGGTTGGCGGGGATGATGAACGCGGTCGGTCCCTGGATCCATGTCACGCTGGTGATGGCGATCCTCGCAGTCGCGGCCGCGCTGATCCGCCACGACGGGTTGGACACGACCTGACGACGCTTTTAGGGATCGAGCTCGAGCGGGAGCCGGATGGTGAACTGGTTTCCGCCGTCCAGCGGCTTGACCGTGATCGACCCGCCGTGCCCCTTGACGATCTGCTTGGCGACGGTGAGCCCGACGCCGCCCTGGCTCCGCGGCGATCCGATGTGAAACACCTTGCCCAGCTCCCCCGCCGCGATCGGCGCCGCGCCGTCGGTGATCGTCACCTCCGCCTGCTCCGCCTCGGCGTCGGTCCGGGCCGCGATCGCCACCACCGTCCCTTTCGCCGACGACGCCACCGCGTTGGCCGTCACCGCCACCAGCGCCTCCGTCAACGCATCGGCATCCACCGCCCACTTCTCTTCGCTCCCGTTGGCCCCATCCCGCAGCTCCACCATCACTCCGCGCCGCTGCGCCTCCTGGCGCACCCGCTCCATCACCGACGCCAACAGCGTCCGGGCCGGCACCGGCGCGCGCGCCGCCTCCGTCGGGCCCGCGTACCCGAGGTACTGCTCGAGGATCTTGTCGACGCGCTCGATCTCCTGGGCCAGCACGGCCAGCGACTTCAGGATCTCCGGGCCCGCGCCCTCCTTGCGCATCCGCCCGTCGAGCAGCTCGACGTGGATGGCCATCGAGTTGAGCGGGTTGCGCACCTCGTGCGCCATCGCCGCCGCCAGGTGCTGCAGCTCCTTGACGTTCATCGCTCCCCCGCTCCGCTATTTCCCATCGAGCCCGTACTCGGCGAGCTTGTTGTACAGCGAGCGCCGCGAGATCCCGAGCACCTCGGCGGTGATCTTCTTGTTGCCCTTGCGCGCCTCGAGCGTGCGCAGGATGATCTCCTTCTCGGCGTCGCGCATGGTCGCGCCGAGCGGGATGCGAATCACGTCTTCTACCGGCCCGGCGCGGTAGATCATCTGTGGCAGCAGCTCGGGATCGAGCGACGCGCCGCGCGCCAGCAGCACCGCCTGCTCGACCACGTTGCGCAGCTCGCGCACGTTGCCCGGCCAGTGGTACCCCTCGAGCAGGCGCTGGGTCTCGGCCGGCACCACCTGCATCGGCTTGCGATAGTGCTGCGCGAACTGCGCCATGAACTCGGTCGCCAGGAGCGCAACATCCTCGCGACGCTCGCGTAACGGCGGCAGGTTGATCTGCAGGATGTTGAGCCGGTAGTAGAGGTCCTCGCGGAAGACGTTCTCCTCCGTCATCTTCATGAGGTCGCGGTTGGTGGCCGCCACCACGCGCACGTTGGCCTGGCGCTCCTTCTTGCCGCCGATGCGCATGTACGCGAACGACTCGAGCACGCGCAACAGGTTGATCTGCGTGCGCTCGTCCATCGTCGATATTTCGTCCAAAAAGATCGTTCCACCGTCAGCGAGCTCGAACTTGCCCTCCTTGCGGTCGACGGCGCCGGTGAACGACCCGCGCTCGTGGCCGAACAGCTCCGAGGCGATCAGCTCCCGCGGGATCGCGCCCGTGTGCACCGCGATGAAGGGCCCGCTCGCCCGCTTGGACCGCATGTGGATCGCGTGCGCCACCAGCTCCTTGCCGGTGCCGCTCTCGCCGGTGATGAGGACGGTCGCGTCCGACTGCGCCGCCAGCTTGATCTTCTCGAAGACGTTGTGCATGACGCGCGAGCGCGCCATCATCCCCTCGAACAGCACGACGCCCGACCGCCCCAGGGCGAGCATCTTGTTCGGGAGATAGTCGGGCCGCCCCTCGAGCAGGGACTGAACCCGCTCGCGCAGCTTCTTCGGGTTGACCGGCTTTCTGATGTAGTCGCTGGCCCCGCGCTTGAGCGCCGACACCGCCGTCTTCACCGTCGCGTGCCCGGTGATGAGCACGATGGCCGTCGCCGGGGCGGCATCGTGCACCAACTTGGTGAGCTCGACGCCCGACTTCCCGGGAAGCAACAGATCGGTGAGCAGCAGGTGATAGGTGTCGGCCTTGAAGCGCTCGAGCGCGTCCTCTGCCGAGTGCACGATGTCGACGTGGTAGCCGTCCTCGCGCAGGATCTCGGCGAGGCCGCCCGCCGTCTCCGGCTCGTCGTCGACGACGAGCACCTTCTTCGGGGATCCCGGCAGCATGCGCGCCCCGGGATCCCGCGGGCTTGGAATCAACGCGCCCGAAACGGAGTCCGCTGTCTCAGCCATGCGCTCCGTTGTAAACATTCGGCCCTGATGCGCAAGCCAAAAATGCACACTCGCTCCTGGCAGGATTTGCAACGGGCATAAGCCACGGAGATTCCATCGCGCCCGACCGGCGCTCCAAGCCCCCGTAAGACTCCGACGGCAGCCGCTCGGGCGATTCGGTTACACCCGGCCCCGACGCGATGCGCAAAACGTGCATCGTGGGTCCACGCTGGCAGCCACAAAGCCCAATCATTTCAGCACCTGCACCACACGCGCTCCCGGGGCACGGAATCTGCACAGGTTGCCTCGTCACCAGGCAGGAGCCCGCGATGGAAGACACGATGGACGACGTCACAAAACGCGTCGGCGACAACTTGAAGGAAATTCGGGAGGAGCTCGGCGAGCGCGCGCGGCAGGTCCGCGATGCGGTCGGCGAATATGTCGACGCGAATCCGCTAGCGTCGGTCGGCATCGCGTTCGGCGTCGGCTATCTGCTGTCGGGCGCGCTCTTCTCGCGCACCACGTTCCGCGCGGCCCACCTCGGCGCGCGCTTCGCGCTGGGCGGACTGGTGCGGCAGATCGTCGCCGGCATCGGACCGGGCATGGTGATCGCGGCGATGACCGGAGCGAAGAACAGGGGAAACGGAGACGGATCCAAGACGCAGCAGCACTGAAACACGCCACGACGCAGTCTCACAGGGAGGCACCACATGGCCGTCAGAAAGCTGCAGCCCAAGCACGAGATCACACCCGCGATGCCGCTGCCGGAGCGCGAGGGACCACTGTCGATCGCCGAGGAGCATCGTCTCTCCCGACGCTGGCGCGCGCTCGATGACGAGACGGCGCTGGCGCGCCTGGTGCACACGCACCTCGGCCTGGTCATCCGCATCGCGATGGAGTTTCGTCACTCGGGCCCCTCGATGGAGGATCTGATCCAGGAGGGCAACCTCGGGCTGACGATCGCCGCCCGTCGCTTCGACCCGTCCCGGCAGACACGCCTGGCGACCTACGCCACCTATTGGATCCGCGCCTGCATGCTGGAGCACGTGGTCCGATCGCACGGTCCGGTGCGCATCGGCACCACGCGCTCGCAGCGCAAGATCTTCTTCGGCCTCGGGCGCGCGCGCCGAAAGCTCGAGCGCGAGGGCGAGCACGCCGACTCCGATTCGCTCGCCTCGGCGCTCGGCGTGGAGCGGTCGGACATCGAGTCGATGACGCCGCGCCTCACCGGACACGACGTCTCGCTCGATGCGCCCCGCGCCACCGACGACCGCCGCGAGGTGGGAGCGCTGCTCGCCGAGGACGCGCCCAATCCCGAGGACGTCGTGGCCGGCGTCGAGGAAGAGGACTCGCGCAAGAGCCGGTTGGGTGAAGCGCTCAAGGTGCTCGACCCGCGCGAGCGCGCGATCATCAAGGCGCGCCACCTGCGGCAGCGGCCGGCGACGCTGGCTTCGCTGGGCAAGAAGTTCGGCATCTCGCGCGAGCGGGTCCGCCAGCTCGAGCTGCGCGCCAAGGCCAAGCTGCGCGTCAGCTGCGGCGTGCGCTCCGACGCCCCGCCGATCGAGTCGTACGCCTGAAGAGCGACACAGGGAGATCAGAGGTCGGGAGGAGAACGAGCCTCCTGACCTTCTGATCTCCCTGTTCGTGCCTCCGCTCAGTAGGTCGGCGAGCTCTGGTTCGACAGCTCCTCCTTGCCGCGGCCGATGAGATCGCGCCCCTTGCTCATGAGGTTCGAGCGCAGCTCGCGTCCACTCTTCGGCGTCACCATGATCGCCACCGCGGCACCGACGAGACAGCCCACGCCGAAGCCGGCCAGCGCCGCCGTCCAGAAGTTCGACTCCGTCTCCAGCCCCAGTGCGTTCAGGACGTCTCGCTTGTTGAAATCCATCTCTCGCTCCTCGAAAAGGGTTACGACCGCACGATGCGGCCGATGAGATATCCGGCCGCGGCCGCGATCAGCAGCGACGTGCCGGGGCGCTCTTTGATGAACTCGACGACGCGCTCACCGACCTCGCTCGCCTGGTCGCGGAGCCGATCGAGCTGCTCCAGCGCCTGCTCGCTGATGTCCTCCGCCTCGCCGGCAAAGTCGCCGTTCTTCGACCTGCCTCCTGTCGTGCGGTTCTCCATGGGCTCTCCTTGGTCTCCGGTTGCATGGGTGTCTGCGAAACGCGTGCCGCCGCTACGTGCCCGAAAGCCGGCGGGCGTGGGCTCGCCTGTGTGCACGGCTTGCCTCGACAACAGGCGAGAGTGTCCCGCGAACGCACATCGCCGCAGCGAGGCCCGAGCAAACGCCCACTCCGCGCCCGGCGGGCGGCCTGCTCGGCCTGGCACCCTGGATGCAGCGTCGAGGGGCGCGAGAGCGAGGAAGGTGCAACCGTGAGCGACACGCCAACGGTGTTGATCGTCGACGACGACGAGACGAGCCGCGAGTACCTCTCGGCTCTGCTCGACGCGCTCGGTTTCGCCGTCGAGGGCGCGCCGGGCGGGCAGGAGGCGTTGGCGAGACTGTCGCAGAAGCCGGCGCCGGACGTCGTGATCCTCGACGTCATCATGCCCGAGCTCGACGGTGTCGAGACCTTGCGGCGCTATCGCACCGGTGGCGGCAAGGCGCCGGTGGTGATGTGCTCGGCGCTCGACGAAGCCGATACGGTGGTGCGCGCGATGCGCGCCGGCGCCAGCGACTACATCACCAAACCGTTCAACGCCGAGGAGCTGCGCGAGATCCTGGACCGCGTCGCCTGTGCGCAGCGCGCGACCACGGTAGCCGCGCCCCTGGAGGCGCGGGTGCCGCACGGCGCGACGCATCTCGGGTCGAGCCCGGCGATGCGGCGGGTGGACGAGCTCATCGTTCGCATCGCCGACGCCGACGTGCCGGTCCTGATCACGGGCGAATCGGGCGTCGGCAAAGACGTGGTGGCGCGCGAGGTCCACGCCCGCTCGTCGCGCGCCGGGCGCGTGTTCGTGAAGATCAACTGCGCGGCCCTCCCGGGCGAGCTGCTCGAGTCGGAGCTCTTCGGCCACGAGCGGGGCTCGTTCACCGGCGCGCAGAAGACCAAGCCGGGTCAGTTCGAGCTGGCCGACGGCGGCACCCTGTTCCTCGACGAGATCGGCGAGATGCCGGTGTCGATGCAGGCCAAGCTGCTGCAGGCGCTGCAGGACGGCGAGTTCTACCGCGTCGGCGGCCAGCGCAAGATCAAGGTCGACACCCGCGTCATCGTCGCCACCAACGTCGATCTGGCCAAGGCGATGGAGCGCGGCGCCTTCCGCGAGGACCTGTACTACCGGCTGAACGTGGTGGAGGTGGCGATTCCACCGCTGCGCGAGCGGCGCGAGGACATTCCGCGGCTGCTCGAGCTGTTCGTGGGAAAATACGGCAAGCGCTACGGGCGAACCATGGCCGAGGTGCCGACGGAGATCGTCGAGCGCTTCTTGACCTACGACTTCCCCGGCAACATTCGCGAGCTCGAGAACCTGGTGCGGCGGCTGATCGTGCTCCGCGATCCGCGCTACGTGCTGTCGGAGCTGAAGGACCGGGGCGCGCCGCCGGCTCCGATCGATCCGGGGGCGCCGCCGCCCGCGCCGGGCGCGGCCCCGAGCCCGCCGCCGTCAGCGACGGCGCCGGCGCCGCCAGGATACTCGTACGCCTATGCGTCGCCCTTCAACACGCCCAGCCCGCTGCCGCCTCCGGTGATCCCGCCGCCACCGCCCGGAGGGGGCTATCGCGGCGTCCAGGCCATCGCCGACAGCGCGGGAGCGAACGTCGCCGCAGAGCAGGCCGAGGCGGACGACTATCGCATCGACCTGAAGGATCTCGGCCGTAAAGCGGCGCACGCGGCGGAGCGCGAGGCGATCGTCATCATGCTCGGACACACCGGCGGAAATAAGCGCGAAGCCGCGGAGCGGCTGGGCATCAGCTACAAGGCCATCCTGTACAAGATTCGCGAGTTCGGGATCGGACGCCCCCGATCCTCCAGGAAGGCCGGCAAGAGCGCCGCGACGCCGAACGTGGTCGCCCCGCCACCCCATACCTGGACCGAAGAGGTCGAAGACGAGGAGCCGCCGGCGGTCTCCGGCTGATCGGGCGCTAGGAGCAATGCAGTTCACTTTGGCCGAGTCGTAGCGGGCCGGCTTGGGCCGCGGAGGTAGCAAGGGGCGCTGCCTCCGCTCGACGCCTGGTGCGATGGACAGGCGCGACTTCGACGTAGAACCAGGCGCCCATGAGCGGAGGTCGTGAGGCGCCATACCGGCGGCGTAGAGGGCCGCGTCGCGCGCAGCGCGACATCAAGCGGCCCGATGGAGGCGCACGCCGCCGCGAAGCGGCGGCGACTGCGCCGGATTCCGACGCCGGGATGGCGCCTCACGACCTCCGCGGCCCAAGCCGGCCCGCTACGCTACGACTCGGCCGAAGTGAACGGCCTTGGCGCTAGACTAGGAGTTGATTGCTTCGAACGGGCGGGCCGGCGGGCGGTTCGGTGCCGTGGCCACCGGATGGATGTCGATCGACTCCTGCTCTTTTGCCGCCCGCTGCGCCGGCACCGCCGACCGCTCCCCGGGCGCCTCCGCCTCCGCCGCCGGCGCGGCCAGGATCAAGACCACGCCGATCACGCACAACCCGATCGCCCCCGCGGCCGGAAGCGCCGACTCCTCCACGAAGCGCGCACCGAGCAGGAGCCCCAACGCGGCGCCGCCGAAGAGCGAGACGCACAAGACGATCGATTTCCACATTTCGCCGTGACCTCCCGCTCGTACTCGTTCCACGCGACGTGCCACCGCCCCCCGGACCGTACCCGCTTGTCTGCGTTTGTCGCGCGGCACTTCTCGGAACTTTCTTTTCCCCGCCAGCGGCAAACGATTGCCGTGCCCGCACCGGCGGCACGTCGCTTCCCCGCGAAAAGCCTGCTCTCGCTGCTCGCTCCCCGAGCGTCGCCCCGCTCGCAGTCGTGGCACGCCGACTGCTTCGTACCCGGCGCATCAACTCGCAACCGTGGGAGTGAACATGATGAGACCGATCGGATTGACGCTCGCGGCCCTCGGCTTCGTCGCCGGCTGCGCGCACGAGACCACCCCCCCGCCGAACGCACCGACGGCGGAGTATCGTATCGGCAAGGAAGACGTCGTCGCCGTCGAGGTTTGGAAGGATCCGGCACTGTCGGCCAAGGAGCCGGTGCGGCCGGACGGCAAGATCTCGCTGCCGATGATCGGCGATCTCACGGCGGAGGGACGCACCGCCAAGGAGCTGCAGAAGGAGATCACGGTCCGGCTGGCGCCGATGGTCAACCAGCCGGTCGTCTCCGTGCAGGTGGCCGAGATCAACGCCGCCAAGTTCTTCGTCCTCGGTGAGGTGGCGCATTCGGGCGCCTACCCGGTGCGCGGCACGATGAACGTGCTGCAAGCGCTGGCGCTCGCCGGCGGCCCCACCGAGTACGCAAACCGCGGCGGCATCGTCGTCATCCGCCACCGCGGCGATGGCAAGGAGGCGCGCTACAACGTCAACTATCGCGAGATCGTCAACGGCAAGGCGCAGGCGATCCAGCTCATCCCGGGTGACACCGTCTTCGTGCCCTGATGCGGCGCACGGCTCACATAGCGGCGCTCGCGCTGGCGGCGGCGACGCTGGCCGGCGCGGCGGCCGAGGCGGCGCCCGTCAACGAGCTGTCGGCGTCGGCCAGCCTCGACAGCGCGTACGACGGCAACGTCTACAACAGCCGCGGCCCCGACTTCGTCAATCGCATCACGCCGCACGCGTCGTACCGCCTCATCGATCCGCGCTTCAAGATCGAGTCTGCGTACGACTTCAGCTACTGGACCTACGCGCTCGGCAAGGCGGAGAACTCGCTCAATCACCGCGCCGATCTCAGCCTCGAAGGCCACCCCACGCGCCGGCTCACCTTGAAGGTCGAGGACGAGTTCTCGCGCGCCGAAGACCCGGGCTTCCTCTCCCGGCTGGGCGTGGTGGCGCCGCAGATCGGCATCTTCGACAACGTCGCCGACGCGCTCATCGGCGTGAACGTGGTCCGGCGCGTCGTCGCCGACCTCGGCTACACGTATCACTGGGCGCGCTTCGATCCCTATTCGCTGATGCAGGCGCTGACCTTCCCGCCGCTATACGACGGCGCCGAGCACGACCTGCAAGGCTTCACCGGCTTCGCGATCACGCGCCGCGACGACCTCCGCTTCGGCGGGCGCTTTCAGCTCTTCACCGCCGGACCGCAGGCCACCGACGCCAACCGCTGGGACATCGGCGACACCTACTCGCCGACGCTCGGCTGGCGCCATCAATTCTTGCCCACGCTGGAGGCGACCGCCGACGCCGGTCCCGTCTTCTACGACTCGCTCGCCGGCTCGCAGAACATCGTCGATGCGCTGGGCAACCGCGTCGCGCCCAACTCGGGCTGGACCTGGCGCGCCGCCGCCATGCTCCGCTACAACACGCCGAGCTGGCGCGCGTCGGCCGGCTACGTCCACGATCTGTTGGGCGCGACCGGCGCCGGCACCGCGCTGTGGGCCGACGCGGTCTATGCCCAGGCCGGCTATCACTACCTGGAGAAGTTCGACGCGCACGTCGGCGTCGGCTACTTCCGCAACGGCGCGGCGGTCAACCAGCCCTGGGCGTACGACGGCGTCACCGTCGACACCTTCGTCGATTGGCGCGTCATCGACTACTTCCGCGTCGGCGCGTACTACACGCTGCGCTGGCAGCAGACCGGCCCCGGTGTCGTCGCGGCGGGCCAGTTTCCGAACGTCACCCGAAACATCGTCGGCCTCCGCCTGCTGGCGGTCCTTGGTGCCGACGCTAGACCGCCCCGGAGGGAGGCCCATCCATGACCGAGCTTGGTATGGCAAAGGTGCGCGGCATATTTCGCCGTCGCAAGATTCCAATCATCGCCACGGCGGTGGGTGTGCTCGGCGTCTCCGCCGCGCTCATCTACCAGGTCGAGCCCGGCTACAAAGCCTCGGCCGTGATCCGCGTCGGCGAGGTGCAGCCGGCCAAGGAGTACGTCCCGCCGACGGTGGCCGAGCAGGTGGGCGAGCGCCTCAAGTCGCTGCGCCTGGCGGTGATGGCGCGCCCGATCGTACAGGAGGCGGCGCTGTCGCTGGGCCTGATCCACGATCCCAAGCGCACCGACGAGATCGTCGACGACATCAAGTCGCGCATGGACGTGAAGGTCGAGGGCGAGGACACGTTCCTGCTCTCCTACGCCGATCCGAATCCGGAGAAGGCCAAGGCACTGGTGAACAAGGTGGCGGCGCTGTTCATGAAGCACCACGTCGAGCGCCGCGAAGAGGTGGCGTCGGCGACGGTCAAGGCGTTCAAGGCCGAGCTGGCGACGCTGCAGCCGCAGCTCGACGCCGCGGACCAGGCGGTGCGCGAGTACAAGACCAAGCACTACGGCGCCCTGCCCGAGCAGCAGGAGTCGAACCTGCGCACGCTCGATCAGACGACGATGGAGGTCAACATCCAGTCGACCAACCTCGACATGGATCAGGAGCGCCGTCGCCAGCTCCTCGCCGCCGCGATGTCGCCGCTGCGCCATCAAGAGGAGACGCTGGCCGGCCAGCTCTACGAAGCGCGCACCAGGTACACCACGGACAATCCGGAGGTGCAGCAGATCCAGGCCGAGTACGGCCGCGTGCACGCCCAGCGGGTCGAAGACGAGCGGGGCCTGAACGACAAGGTCCGGCGCAACAACCCCGAGCTGATGGCGCTCGAGGGCGAGATCGGCCGCACCAAGGCGATGCTGGCCGGGCTGCGCGCGCGCCAGTCCGACGTGCGCAAGCGCGTCGACGCCACGGCGCGCAACGGCCAGGCGCTGGCCGAGCTGCAGTCGACCTACGACGGGCTCAAGGAGAAGTACAGCCTGACGCTGTCGCACATCCGCGACGCCGAGCTGGCGCAGGGCCTGGAGAAGGGGCTGGCGTCGCTGCGCTTCGACCTGGTCGAAGGCGCCTCGGCGCCCGAGCACGCGATGTCGCCCAATCGGCCGCTCCTGGGTCTGGGCGCGCTGCTGTTGGCGGTGGCGCTCGGCCTCGGCGTCGGCTTCGCGCTCGACGCCAGCGACTCGAGCATTCGCGATCCGGAGCAGCTGCGCGACCTGACGGTGACGACGCCGATCCTGGCCGTCATCCCGAAGATCGACCTGCCCAAGGGCAGCTACCTCAACACCCACGGACCCAAGGCGGAGGCTTGATAGACCATGGCCACGATGACCAATGACATGACGTTCGGCAGCAGCGCGATCGTCGACGCCGAGACCTACGAGCCGTCGGCCGCGCCGCGCGTCGTCACGCTGACCCACCCGAATCATCCGGCGGCCGAGCAGTACCGCGTCCTCCGCTACCGGCTCGAGTGCCTGGCCCGGTCCGGCTTCAAGGCGCTGGCGTTCACCTCGCCGCAGTCGGGCGAAGGCAAGACGACCAGCGTGGTCAACGCGGCGCTGGCGCTGGGGCGGGGCGGGCGCAACCGCGTCGCCCTCGTCGACGCCGATCTGCGGCGCCCGGGCGTGGCCGCGATGCTGGGGCTGCGCGCCAACAAGGGGCTGTGCGACATCGTCGCCGGGCGGGCGTCGCTCGACGACTGCCTGTGGCGCTTCGGCAGCGACGAGCTGTACGTGCTGCCGGCGGGCAACGTGCCCGACGATCTCGCGGCCACGCTGTACGACCCGCGCCTGGGCGACCTGTTGGCGCTCCTCAAGCAGCGCTTCGACTTCGTGCTCGTCGACACGCCGCCGGTGTTGCCGCTGGCCGACGTGCCGACGCTGGCCCGCGACCTCGACGGCGTGCTGCTGGTGGTGCGCGCCAACCATACGCCCAAGGAGCTGGTCAACGCGGCCATCGACGCGCTCTATGGCGTGACGGTGCACGGGCTGGTGCTCAACGAGGTCGATCCGGGCGTCGCCTCGATGCTGCGCATCGCGCCTTACGGAGGGCAGCAGAAGGCGCTCATGGCCAAGCGGTAGCGCCGATGTCGGTTCGCACTCACGTCGAGTCGCGCAAGGTCGGCCTCTTCGTCGGCGAGCAGCTGCTGCTGTTCGGCGCCTTCGTGGCGACGGCGCTGGCGGTGGCGCGCGCCGTCGGGCTGGAGGCGGACTGGCTGCGCCTCCTGGTCGAAGCGGCCTGTGCCACGGCGGCGCTGCAGATCGGCCTGTACCTGGCCGACCTGTACGACCTCAAGGTCGCCTACTCCGATTCGCCGAAGGCGGCGCGCCTGCTCAAGGCGATCGGCGCCACCACGATCGTGTGCGGCATCGGCACGCTGCTCATCCCCGGGCCGACCACGGCGCACGCAATCGCCGTGGCCGGCCTCGGCGGCGCCTGCACCCTCGCCCTGGCGCTGCGGGCGGCGCTGCCGGAGGTCGGCCGGGTGACGGCGCTGCGCGCGCGCGTGTTCATCGTGGGACAGGGCTCGCAAGCGGCGCTGAAGCTGCAGCACGAGATCGCGCGCGATGGCCACACCGAGATCGTGGGTTGGTCACCAGCCGAGGCCAGCGGCCTGGCGGCGCGGGCACGGGCGCGCGCCGCCAACGTGATCGTAGTGGCGGTCGACGATCGCCGCGGCCTCAACGTGCGCGAGCTGCTCGCCAGCCGCCTGGCCGGGCTGGAGGTGATCGACGGCCCGATGTTCGCCGAGCGCGCGCTCAAGAAGGTCCCGGTCGATCTGGTGAAGCCGGGCGACCTCGTATTCAGCGACGGGTTCGCGCGTCCGGCGTGGCTGTTGGCGGGGCGGCGGGTGGTGTCGCTCTTGGCCTCGTTGGTGCTGTTCACGCTGGCGGCGCCGCTGCTCGCGATCGTGGCGCTGGCGATCAAGATCGACTCCCGGGGTCCGCTCTTCTACACCCAGGACCGGGTCGGCGTGGGCGGGCGCAGCTTCAAGATGCTCAAGTTCCGCACCATGCAGACCGACGCGGAGGCCGCGGGCGTGAAGTGGGCGCAGAAGAACGACCCGCGCGTGACCCGGATCGGCAAGTGGCTGCGCCGCTTCCGCGTCGACGAGCTGCCGCAGCTCTTGAACGTGGTCAAGGGCGACATGGGGATCGTGGGGCCGCGGCCGGAGCGGCCGCAGTTCGTGGCGAAGCTGCGGCGACAGATTCCCTATTACGACCTGCGGACGCTGGTGCCGCCGGGGATCACCGGATGGGCGCAGATTCGCTATCCGTACGCGGCCTCGCTCGAGGAGGCGCGCGAGAAGCTTCAATACGATCTCTGGTACGTGAAGCACCTCTCGCTGCGGCTCGATCTCGCGATCCTGTTCCACACCGGCAAGGTCGTGCTCTTCGGCCGGGGCGCGCGCTGATCCCTCCGCGCCCATCGTTCGCCAAATCCGCTTCCACGTCCGGCCGATTGGCACAAACCACGCACCCATTGGTCGTAGTCGCGGCAGAGGGCTAAAGAGAATGCTCACCCACGGAACCAGAGTTCTCATCACGGGCGGCGCCGGCTTCCTCGGCTCTCACGTCACCCGCGCCCTGTCCGCCTCGGGGTGCGCGGTGCGCGTGCTCGACGATCTCTCCACCGGCCGTCGCGACCGCGTCACCGTGCTCGACGGAATCGAATTTCTCCAAGCCGACGTGCGCAACCCCGCGGCCGTGCATCGGGCGATGCGACAGGTCGGGGCGGTCGTGCATCTCGCCGGGGTGCAACCAGGCGTCGATCCCATTCGCGCGCAGGAGGTCAACCTCGGCGGCGCGCTGCACCTGCTCAACTTCGCGCGCGACATCGACAAGCGCGAGCGCCCGCGCGTGGTCCTGTGCGGCTCGGCGTCGGTCTACGGCAAGCAGAAGGGCTTCGTCCTGCACGAGGAGCTGCCGCCGCTGCCAGCCACGCCCGAGGCGGTGATGGCGTTGGCGATGGAGCACTACGGCCGCGTCTACCGCGAAGCGCACGGCGTCTCCGTCGTCAACCTGCGCATCTTCCGCTGCTTCGGCCCCGACGAGGATCCGCAGCGCAGCGACGCCGGCATCGTCGCCAAGCTGATCGCCGCCGCGCTCGACGGCAAGTCGCCGATCATCTTCGGCGACGGGCAGCAGACGCGCGACCTGGTCTACGTCGACAACGTGGTGGCCGCCATCCTCGCCGCGCTCGAGCTCAAGGATCCGCCTCCCGAGCCGCTCAACATCGCCTCGGGCGAAGCGATCGCCATCAACTTTCTGTGGAACCTCGTGCTCGAGACCTGCGGCAAGAAGCGGCTGGCCATCGATCCGACCTACGTTCCGGCGCCGCCGTGGGATCCCAAGCACACCCGCCCGCAGATCGCGCGCGCCTGCAAGATCCTCGGCTGGGCGCCGGCGGTGCGGCTGCGCGAAGGTCTGGCGCGCACCGTCGAGCACTACCAATCGCAGCGCAACGCCGATCCCAACGCCTGGTTCGCGCCCAAGGAGGAGCCGGCGACGAAGAAGAAGCTGGGGCTGCCCAGCGTCGCCGTGCCCACGCGGCGCTTCGGCTCGGTCGTCACGCCGGCCTTCGGCGTGCCGATCCATCCCGCGGGCACGTCGGCCACCACGCCGCTGCCGCGCCGCTCGTCATCGGTGGTCACGCCGCCGCCCATCCCACGGGCGGCGCGCGCGACCTCGATCGTCAGGCCCCGGCCGGCGCCGAAGCGCCAGGAGGAGGTGTTCGAGGTGAGCGACGCCGATCTCGTCGAGGAGCCGCGACACGTGGAGACCAGGCCCGATGACGGGCTCGATCTCGAGTGGGCACCGGTGCCCGCGGTGCCCGGGCTGGGCCGCTGATGTCGGCCGCGCTCGATCTGCGAAGCCGCACCGAGGCGCTGCCGGCGGACGTGCCGGTTGCGGTGGAGGAGCTGCGCCAGCGAGGTGCGATCTCGTCGCTGCGCGACGAGTGGCTGCGCGTGGCCTCGGCGATGTGCGACGCCGGCTGGACCAAGGGTCCGTTCATCGCGCCCGAGTGGTTCTCCGTCTACGCCGCCTCGCTGTGCAACGAGCACGACGACGATCGGGTGGGCGACTTTCGCCTGCTGGTGGCGCACCGCGCCGGCCGCCTGGTGGCAGCGATGCCGCTGGTCGCCGAGCGCCGCCGCCTGGCCGGCGTGCCGTCGCGCATCCTGCGCTCGCTCTCCGACGATCATTCGCAGCGCTTCGACATCCTGCTCGATCCCGAGCACGCCGAGGCCGCCGCCGGCGCCCTCGTGGCCCACCTGCAGCGCCTGCGCGGCTGGGACGCCGTGGAGCTGCGCGGGATCGTCGAGCCCGACGCCGCGGCGCACGTGCTGGTCGCGGCCGCGCGCGCCGCGCAGCTGCCCACGGGCGAGTGGGCGGCCACGGTCTCGCCCTACCTGACGCTGCCTTCGAGCACCGCGGAGCTCGACCGGCAGCTCGGCGCCAAGTTCCGCAGCAACCTGCGCCGCCGCGCCAAGAAGCTCGAGGCGGACGTGGGTCCGCTCGCCCTCGAGCGCATCGACGGCCGCGACGTCAGCGCGGTCGCGCTCGAGGAGATCCTCGACGAAGGCTTCGCGCTCGAGGCCGCCGGCTGGAAGGGTGACGCCGGCACCGCCATCCTCTGCGACGCTCGCCTGCGCGCCCGCTACGCCGCGATCGCCCACGCCTTCGCCGCGCGCGGCGAGCTCGCCTGCTGCTTCCTGCGCGCCGGGAGCCGCCGCGTCGCCTTCCACTTCGCGCTCGTCGACGACGACACCTACTACATCTTCAAGCCCGGCTTCGATCCCACGCTGGCGAGCTACGGCCTGGGCCACCTGCTCGTCGACGCCGTGGCCCGCGACCTCATCGCGAACGGCTTCGAGGAGCTCGACTTCCTCGGCGACGACCTGCCCTGGAAGCGCGACTGGACCGACCGCACCCGCACCCACAGCTTCCGCTATCTCTTCGCCCCGACGGCGCGCGGCCGCGCCCTGGCCGCCTGGAAGTTCCTGCTCGTCCCCAGCGCCAGGCAGCTCTGGTCCCGTCTGCACGGGAGGTGACCATGCATTCGCCAGCGCACGGTCGGTCGCGCGCGCCCGAAGGGTCGCGCGCGCCGCTGTTCATCCCTTCGCTACCGACCCTCGATCCGACGCTGCTGGCGCCGTCGCTGGAGCCGGCGCGGCCCGCGCTCTACCCGCTCGATCGCCTACAGGCGCCCGAGACCCAGCGCTTCTACCTGGCGCGCGCCGGCGTCTACCACGCGATCAAGCACTGGCTCGACGGGCGCGACGGTGTGGTCCTCATGCCCGCCTACCACCACGGCGTCGAGGTCGAGGCGGTGCGCGCCGCCGGCGCCCGCGTCCGCTTCTACCGGGTCGATCGCGACTTGCGCATCGACCTGGACGACCTGCGCACCCGAGCGCAGGCGCCGGGCGTGCGCGCGATCTACGTGACGCACTTCGTCGGCTTCGCCCAGCCCATCGCCGAGGCGCGCGCCATCGCCGACGCGCTCGGCGTCAAGCTGTTCGAGGACTGCGCGCTGGCGCTCTGGTCGCGCACGCCCGCGGGCACGCCGCTCGGCAGCTTCGGCGACGCCAGCTGCTTCTGCCTCTACAAGACGCTGCCCGTACCCCACGGCGGCCTCCTCCTCGCGCCCCACCTCCCCGTCGCCGACCTGACCGCGCCGCCGCTGCTCTCGACGCTGCACCACGTCGCCGGCCTGACCCTGGCGCACCTCGAGCTGAGCTCGTCGACCTTCGGCCGCGCGCTGCGCCGGGCGGCCCGTGCCGCGTCGCACGCCACCATCGACCGGGCCGTCGCCACCGTCCAGACCGGCACCATGCACCTGGCGCTGCACGAGCTCGCGCTCGGCGCCTCCCGGCTCGTCGATCGCCTGCTTCCGCGCTTCGACGGCGAGATGGTCGTGGTGCGCCGCCGCCGCAACTTCCAGCGCCTCGCCGCCGCGCTCGACGGCGTCGCCCCCGTCGTCGGCGCCCCGCTCCCCCATGGCGCCTGCCCGCTGTTCGTGCCGGTGCGCATCACCGACCGCGAAAAGCGCGCCGTGATGCAGGAGCTGCACGCGCGCGGCATCGACGCCATCGACTTCTGGGGCCGCGGTGACCCCGCCTGCAGCGACGATGCGTTCCCCGAGGTGGCGCAGCTCCGCCGCGAGCTGCTCGAGCTCCCCTGCCACCAGTCCCTCGATGACGATGCCGTCGACCGCGTGGCACATGCCGTGAAACAGGTGCTGGCGCATGCGTAGCGCCCCACCGCTCTCCGGGTCGGCCCCGACCCTCGAAGTCGCCGTCCACCGCGGCGATCTCGAGGCGCTCGCCGCCACCTGGGAGGCGCTCCTCGATCCCCGGCACCCGGGCGCGCCGTTCAGATCCTGGGCCTGGCTTTCCGCGTGGTGGAAGAGCTTTTCCCGGGGCAGGGAACCGCTTGTCCTTTTGGCGCACGAGCGCGGCACGCCCATCGGGCTGCTCCCGCTGTGCAGCGGGCGCGCGCCGCTGGGCGGGCGCCGCATCGCCTTTTTCGGCGAAGGCATCGTCGGCTCGGACTATCTCGGCATCGTCGGCCGCGCCGCCGACGAGGAGCGGCTGGCGCGCGCGTTCGCCGATCACTTGCGCCGGCAGGCCTACGACGAGCTCGGGCTCGACGGCCTGCTCGGCGACGATCCGCTCCTGCCCGCCCTCGAAGGCGCGCTGGCGGCGTCGCGCCACGAGGTCGCGCTGCGCTACCGCTGTCCGCACATCACGCTGCGCGGCGACTTTGAGAGCTACCTCGCCCAGCTGCCCGACGGCACCGGCCCGCAATGGCGGCGGCGCCTGCGCTGGCTCGAGAGGCAGCGCGGCTTCGAGATCCGTTGTCTCAACGAGCCCGACGCGGTCGTCGCCGGGCTCGAAGAGCTCTTTGCGCTCCACCACAAGCGCTGGTCGGTCGAGGGCGGCTCCGACGCCATCGACAGCCCAGCCCTCGAGGAGTTCCATCGTCGCGCCGGCCGCGCGCTCGCCGAGCGTGGCTGGGCGCGCCTCTATCTCCTCTCCGTGGGAGGCGCGGCGCGCGCCGCGCTCTACGGCTGGCGCCACGGCGATCGCTTCGCCTTCTACCAGGCGGGCTACGACCCCGAGTGGCGCCAGCGCTCGGTCGGCACGGTGCTGCTCGGCCACGTCGTGCGCAGCTGCTTCGACGAGGCAGTGACCGAGTACGACTTCTTGCGCGGCGCCGAAGCCTACAAGCTCAAGTGGGCCAACGGCTGGCGCCAGACGGTGCGCCTGCGCGCACGTGACGCGTCGTTGCGGGCGCTGATCCACGACGCCGGCCGCACCGCCTATTGGCGGCTCCGCGAGGCGGGCAAGCGCGCGTTGCCGGAGTCCGCGCTCGCCTGGGCGCGTCGCGCCCGCCGGCAGGTGGGTCAGCCGTCGTCGAAGGGTCACCCAGAGGTTCATCGATGAGACGAGGCAATCGGCTGCGCGATTGGATCAAGCTCGGGCTCGCCGCCACCGTCGAGGGCACCGGCGTGGGCCGCACCTGTCGTGCACTGCGCACCGCGGTCAGCGGCGCGCGCATCCACGTCCTCGGCTATCACCGCGTCGTCGACGCCATCGACTTCGAGGGCGCCGTCAATCCCTCCCTGTGCATCACCACCGAGACGTTCCGCCGCCAGCTGGAGCAGCTGCGCGCGCACTTCGTCGTCCTGCCGCTCTCCTACGTCGTGCGCGCGATCGCCGGCGAGCTGGAGCTGCCGCGAGACGCGGCCACCGTCACCTTCGACGACGGCTATCGCGACGTGCTGGTGCGCGCCGACCCGATCCTGCGCGAGCTCGGCATCCCCGCCACCGTGTTCGTGCCGACGGGCTTCGCCGGCGCGCGCGGCCGCGACCGCCTGTTGCCGCACGATCGCCTGTACGCCGGCCTGTGGGCGGCGCAGCAGGCGCGCCGGAGCCTGGGCCGGATCGGCGGCAGCGAGACCGCGCTGCTGCTCGCGCGCGCCGATCGGGTCCTGGCCGCCGCCGGACCGGCCGGCGTCGTCGAAGATCTGATCGGCGCCGCGCCCGCCGCCACGCTGGCGCGCATCATCGAGGTGCTCGAGACCGCCTTTGGCGCCCTGCCACTCGACGACGGCGCCTCGGTGGTCTCGCCCACCGAGGTGCGCGCGCTCGCCGATCGCGGCTGGGAGATCGGCGCCCACACCGTGGGCCATGTCGTGCTCACCCACGAGCCGCTCGAGGAGCAGCGCCGCCAGGTGACGACGTCCAGGGCGGTGCTCCAGTCGTGGAGCGGCCGCCCCTGCCGCTACTTCGCCTACTGCAACGGCCTGCACTCGCCGTCGCTGGTCGCCGAGCTGCGGCGCGCCGGCTACGAAGGCGCGGTCACCACCTGCGATCGCCCCAATCCATCGCGCGCCGGCGACCCCTTTCGCATCACGCGCAAGGTCCTGTGGGAGGCGCACGCGCGCGCGCCCTCGGGGGCGTTCTCGCCGGCGCTGTCGGCCGCGCAGCTGCACGACACCTTCGGCGCGCTCGGGCTGACCGCTCCGGTCGACGGCGAGGTGCCGCCGCTGCGCTTCGCGCGGGACCAGCAAGAACCCGATCCCCAGCCCACGGAGGTGGAGCTTGCCTACTGACCGACCTGGCCGCAACGCGACGGCGCCGGCGACCATCGCCTTCTACGGGCTCCTGGGATTCCTCGTCATCGTCTACGCCAACCCCGGCAACTGGTTCGACGGCCCCGACGCCACCATGGGCGACATCGGCTTCGCCAAGATCGCCGCCGGCTTCTCGCTGGCCGCGCTCCTCGGCAGCTGGCTCCTCTACAACCGCCGGCTCACCATCGGCGGCCTGCCGGGCTGGACGCTGCTGGCGCTGTTCGCGCTCGTCGGTCTGTCGGCCACCTGGTCCTACTGGCCGAAGTACACCTTCGACACCTTCACCGACGGCCTCAAGTACCTCGCCATCTTCTTCATCATCGCCAACGTCGTCGACAGCGAGGCGCGCCTGGCCACCACGATCCGCGTGCTCGCGCTCGCCTCGTGCATCCCGGCATTCGGCGCCATCTGGTCGCACGCTCACGGCGAGCACCTGGTCGAAGGAGATCGCGCGGGCTGGATCGGCATCTTCGCCAACCCCAACGATCTCGCCTACCACCTCGACATCGGCATCGCCATGCTGCTCGCCGCCGCCAGCGCCGCGCACTCGCGCCTGCGCCGGGTCGCCTGGTGGTCGCTGCTGGTGCCGATCTTCTACGCCATTCTCCTGACGCAGTCGCGCGGCGGCATGCTCGCCGCCGGGGTAGTCGCGCTCTTCTGGGCGCTGCGCTCGGTCAGGCGGGCGCCCGTCATCGTCGGCGCCGCCTGTGTCATCGCCGCCGTGGTGTTCATCTCGCCGAACAACCCCTGGTCGCGCCGCACCCAGGAGGCGACCGCGTTCGGCGAAGACGTCTCGGCGCGCGGGCGCATCGACGCCTGGCGCACCGGCCTCGCCATCGCCGAGCAGCGCCCGCTCACCGGGGTCGGCGCCGGCGCCTTCATGATCGCCTGGCCCCAGTTCGCGCCCGGCGACGCCGGCGACGTGCGCACGCAGCACAACACGTTCATCCAGCTGCTGTCGGAGCTGGGCATCCCGGCGCTCCTGCTCTTCGTCGGCGCGCTCACCGCCGGCGCGCTCGGCATGCGCCGCGCCGCCAGGATCGAGTCGACGCTGCAGCCGTACGCGCGCGGTGTCCAGTGCGGCCTGGCCGGCTTCGTCGTCTGCTCGATCTGGGGCGGCATCGCCTGGACCTGGCCGATCTATGTCCTGCTCGGGCTCGCGATCGCGGCCCGCCGCATCTGCCTGGCGACGCTGGCCGCGCCCTCGGTGCGCGATGACACCGTGGTCTCGCCCATGCCGGCGCTGGCGGGGAGCTAGCCATGTGCGGCATCTACGGCTTCGTCGCCGCCGCCGGCGATCTCGGCCCACCCGAGCGCACCGCCGCCACGCTCGACGCGATGGATCGCTCGATCCACCATCGCGGCCCCGACGACAGCGGCCGCTACGTCGACGAACGCTGCGCCATGGGCATGCGCCGCCTGTCGATCATCGATCTCGGCGGCGGCAAGCAGCCGATCGCCTCGGAAGACGGCCGCTACTGGATCGTCTTCAACGGCGAGATCTACAACTACCGCACGCTGCGCGAGCAGCTCCTCGCCCGCGGCCACCGCTTCACCACCACCAGCGACACCGAGGTCATCGTCCACTGGTTCGAGGAGCGCGGCGCCGCCGTGGTCGACGCGCTCGAGGGCATGTTCGGCTTCGCGGTGTGGGATCGCCAGCGCCACGCGCTCGTGCTCGCGCGCGATCGCCTCGGCATCAAGCCGCTGTACTACGCGCCGACCCCGCGCGGCCTGGTCTTCGGCAGCGAGCTCAAGTCGCTCCTCTGCCATCCCGACGTGCGCCGCGCGGTCTCGCCCGAGGCGCTGACGCCACTACCTGTCGTTCGGCACCACGCCGTCGGATCAGTCGATCCTCGATGGCGTACGCAAGCTCCCGCCCGGCCACATCCTGCGCTACTGCGGGGGCGAGCTGTCGGTCACGCGTTACTGGGACCTCGCCGCCCCGCCGCTCGAGCGCGTCGTCGACGAGCGCGAAGCCGTCGCCGAGGTGCGCGCGCTGTTGCGCGCGGCCGTCGAGCCTCGCACCTCGTCGCCGACGTGCCGGTCGGCGCCTTCCTCTCGGGCGGCATCGACTCGGCGAGCATCGTCGGCACCATGGCCGAGCTGGGCGCGCGCCCCAAGACCTTCAGCATCGGCTTCGAGGAGGCCGACTACAACGAGCTCGAGTACGCCCGCGTCATCGCCGCCCGAGTTCGGCACCGACCACCACGAGCTGGTGGTCCGCCCGGACGCGTGGGCGCTGACCGAGCAGCTCGTCTGGTTTCTCGACGAGCCGTTCGCCGACGTCAGCGCCATCCCCACCTTCCTCGTGTCGCAGCTCGCCGCCGCCGCACGTCAAGGTCGTGCTCTCGGGCGATGGCGGCGACGAAATCTTCGCCGGCTACGATCGCTACGCCTGGACCCTGGCCGAGGAGCGCCGCTTCGGCTGGCTGCCTCGCCCCGCCCGCTCGGCGCTGACGCGGCTGGCGACGGCGCTGCCCGATCGGGCGCGGGGCAAGAACTTCTTGCGCCACATCGCGCAGCCGGCGCACCTGCGCCACGTCGACGGCGAATCGCTGTTCCAGCAGCCGCTCAAGCAGCGCCTGATCGGCCGCGAGCTCGAGCAGGCAGCTCGCCCGCCGCGACGTCGACGCCCTGACGGCGACCGCCGCGCGCGTGGCGCTGCTCGACGGCGCGCCCGGCGATCTGCTCAAGCGCCTCCTGTACCTCGACACCGTGACCTACCTGCCGCTCGACATCCTGACCAAGGTCGACCGCATGACCATGGCGCACTCGCTCGAGGCGCGCCCGCCGCTGCTCGACCACACGCTCGTCGAGCGTGTCTTCACCCTGCGCTCCTCGCTCAAGCTGTCGCCGCGACGGCACGCAGAAGGCGATCTTCAAGCGCGCGGTCGCCGATCTCCTGCCGCCCGAGATCCTGACGCGCCAGAAGCGCGGCTTCGGCGTCCCCATCGTCGAATGGTTTCGCGGCGCGCTGGCGGCGCCGATGCGGGAGCTGCTCGGCGATCGCCGCTTCGTCGAGCGCGGTTGGCTCGACGAAGGCACGGTGCGCGGCCTGGTCGCCGAGCACCTCGACGGCCGCCGCGATCACGCGCTGTCGCTGTGGAGCCTGATGACGCTCGAGCTGTGGGCGCGCCAGTTCCTCGACGCTGCGCAGCCGGTGGCAGCAACCCCGCAGGCGAGCGAGGTGGCCCATGGCTGAGCCGATCGGCGTCCTGCACGTCGTCGACTGCCTCAACGTCGGCGGCACCGAGCGTCAGCTGTTCGAGCTCCTCGATCGCCTCGATCGCAGCGCGCTTTCGCCCGCTGCTCGCCTGCTTCAAGTCGGGCGGCGAGCTCCTGCCCAAGCTGCGCGGGCTCGGCATCGAGCCGGTCGTCTTTCCGCTGCGCGGCACGCTGGCCCAGGCCAACACCGCCGTGCAGATCGGCGCGCATGGCGATGATGATCGCACGCTGAGAAGGTGCGCGTCGTCCACGCACACGACTTCTACTCCAATGTCATCGGCGTCGCCGCCGCCAGCGCTCGTCGGCGCCCGGTCGATCGCTTCGCGCCGCGATCTGGCGCACTGGCTCGGCGGCGTGCAGCGACAGGCGCTGCGCCTGGCCTGCCGCCTGGCCGACGCCGTCGTGGCCAACGCCGCCGCCGTCGCCGTCGAGACCGAGCGCGACTTCGGCGTGCCCGCCGGCAAGATGCACGTCATTCCCAACGGCATCGACGTCGCGCGACTTCGATCGGCAGGCCCTGCGCACGCCCGATCCGCCGTTGCCGCCGGCTCCGGTCGGACGGCCGCGCGTCTGCATGGTCGGCTCGATGCACCTGCCCGACAAGGGCCACGGCGACCTGCTCGACGCCGCCGCCATGCTGCAAGGCGCGCGGCGTGCGCGCGCAGTTCCTGCTCGTCTCCGACGGCGCGCTGCGCCCGACGCTCGAAGCCCGGGCGCGCGCGCTCGGCGTCGCCGACGACTTCTTCGTTCCTCGGCCGCCGCGCCGACGTCCCGAGCGTGCTCGTCCGCTGCGACGTGGTCGTGCACCCCTCGTGGGCCGAAGGCTTCCCCAACGCCGTGCTCGAGGCCATGTGCGCCACCCGGCCGGTCGTGGCGACCCGGGTCGGCGGCATTCCCGAGCTCGTGGCGCACGGTGTCCATGGCCTGCTCGTCGAGCCGCGCCGCCCCATCGAGCTCGCGGCGGCGCTGGAGCGGCTGCTCGCCCATCCGCTCGCCGCCCACGTCATGGGCCTGCGCGGCCGCCGGCAGGTCGAGACCGGCTACGCGCTCGATCGAATGTGTCTGACGACTCAGTCGCTCTACGAGACGCTGGCTGTGGGGCCGGCGACCGCCCGCGGCCGGCAGTCGACCTCCGATACTCCACCGAGGCCCAAGCGAACGGCCCATGGCTGACGGCACATGTCGCACTCCGTCCTCATCGTCGGCGCACTGCCACCACCATCGGGCGGCGTAGCCACGCACTGCGAGCGAGCTCGTGCGCGCGCTCGAGTCGGCCGGCCTGCGCTGCGAGCTCGTCGATCCGCGCCGCGCCGGCCCCGACGGCAGCGACGGCCGGGTGGGCCTGCTGGCGCGTCTCGCCCTGGCGCGCGCGCGCCGCGAGATCATCCATGTCCACACCAACGGCCACAATCGCGGCAGCTGGGCCCTCGCCGCCCTCTCGGCCGCGGGGCACCTCGGCCCGGCGCTCCTGACGCTGCACTCCGGCCTGGCGCCCGACTACATCCGGGCCCACGCCCGCGCCTGCCGCCTCATCGCCGCCCGCTACGGGCGCGTCATCGCCGTCAACGCCGACGTCGCCGCCGCGCTGGTCGACGCCGGCCTCGACGCCGGGCGCATCGTCGTCGCGGCGGCCTTCACGCCGGCATCGCTGGCGCTGCGCCTGCCGCCGCCCGGCCTGGCGCAGATTCGCCGCGCGCATCCGCTGCTCATCGCCTGCGCGCTGGCGCCCGGCCCCGAGTACGGAGCCGCCGTCATCCTCGACGCTTTTGCGCTGGTGCGCGACCGCCACCCGAGCGCCGGCCTCGCCGTCTACGGCCCCGGCACGCGCACGCCCGCGCTCGCCGCCGCCGCGCGCGCCCGCGGCCTGCACGGCGCCGTGCATCACCTCGGCGAGCTCGAGCGGCGGCGCGCGCTCGCGGTCGTGGCGGCGGCCGATCTGTTCGTGCGGCCCACGCTCGCCGACGCCGACGCCATCAGCGTCCGCGAGGCGATCGCGCTCGGCCGTCGCGTCGTCGCCTCGGCCGTCGGCGCGCGCCCGCCGGAGGCAGCGCTGTTCCCCGCCGGCGACGCCGTCGCCTGCGCGGAACAGATCTTCCAATCGCTCGCCAAGCGTTTGCCCGAACACACGCATCGGGTGGACTGCCTACCCACGCTTTTGGACCTCTACGCCCGTGCGGGGGCGCAACTCCGCGCCGTGGCGACCGGCACGGCGCTCGCAACAGCACCGTAACGGGCGCCGGGCACCAGCGCCCGGTCGAGGAGGCAGCACGCGATGTGTGGCATTGCCGGACGCGTGAACCAATCAGCTCCCGTCGATCGCGCGGAGCTCTTCCGCATGACCGAGCTGATCGCGCACCGCGGTCCCGACGATCACGGCTACCACCTGCGCGCGCGCGTGGGCCTGGGCCATCGGCGCCTCTCCATCATCGACCTCGCCGGCGGCCGCCAGCCGCTGGCCAATGAAGACGATACCGTGTGGATCGTCTTCAACGGCGAGATCTACAACCACGTGGCGCTGCGCGAGGAGCTGGTCGCCCGCGGCCACCGCTTCCGCACCCACTCCGACACCGAGGTCATCGTCCACGCCTACGAAGAGTGGGGCCCGGACTGCGCCCGGCGCCTGCGCGGCATGTTCGCCTTCGCCATCTGGGACGACCGCACGCAGCGGCTGACGCTGGTGCGCGATCGCCTCGGCATCAAGCCGCTCTACTACGCCCAGCTGGACGGCGATCTGGTCTTCGCCTCCGAGGTGAAGTCGCTCCTCGCCGTCCCCGAGGTCGACGGCGCCGTCGACGACGACGCGCTCGCCGCCTACCTCGCGCTGCGCTACGTGCCGGCGCCGCTGACGATGTTCCGCGGCGTCAAGAAGCTGCCGCCGGCCAGCATCCTCACCTGGCAGGCGGGCCGCATCGTCGATCGATCGCTACTGGGATCTCGCCGCCACGTGCCACGCGCGACGACGCTGCCGCCCACCGAAGCGGAGGCGACCGCCGAGCTGCGCGAGCGCGTCGATAAGGTCACCAAGCTGCGCCTGATGTCGGAGGTGCCCGTCGGCGCGTTCCTCTCCGGCGGCCTCGACTCGACGATGATCACCGCGGCGATGCTCAAGGCCGCCGACGCGCGCGGCCCGCTCGACACCTTCAGCGTCGGCTACGCCGAGGACGACGCGCAGTCCGAGGACGAGCTGGCCTACGCGCGCCTCGCCGCCCAGGCGCTCGGCACCGAGCATCACGAGGTGCGCGTCGCCATGCGCGAGGCGGCCGACGCGCTGCCACGGATCGTCTGGCACCTCGACGAGCCGGTCGCCGATCCGGCCTGCGTGCCGCTCTACTTCCTGGCCCGGCGCGCCAAGCAGTCGGTCACCGTCGTGCTCTCGGGCGAGGGCGCCGACGAGGCGCTCGGCGGCTACTACATCTATCGCCGGCTGGCGCGCATCGAAACGCTGCGCCGGCGGCTCGGTGCCGGCGGCTCGGCCCTGTCGTTGGCGGGCGAGCTCATGGCGATGGTGCCCTACGAGCGCATCCGGCGCGCCGGCGCGCCTGTTCAGCCACCCGCTCGAGCACGCCTATCGCGGCGTCGCCCGCGCCTTCGACGACGACGTCGTGGTGCATCTGCACAATAAACTGATGCAGCCGCACAATAAAGCGGCGACCGAGATCGTGCAGTCGCTCCTCCGGCCCTACTGGGAGGCGACGCGCGGCATGACGCCGCTGCGCCGCATGCTCTACCTCGACAGCCGGGTCTGGCTCCCCGACGACCTGCTGGTCAAGGCCGACAAGATGACCATGGCCCACGCGCTCGAGCTGCGCGTGCCGTTCCTCGACCACGAGCTCATGGAGCACGCGTGGTCGCTGCCCGATCACCTGAAGATCCAGCACGGGGTGGGCAAGGCGCTGCTGCGCAAGGCGGCGCGCGGGCGCGTGCCGCAAGCGATCCTCGATCGCCCCAAGATGGGCTTCGGCACCCCGACGGCGGCGTGGCTGCGCGGCGGCATGCGCGAGCTGGCGAACGACGTGCTCACCGACGGCCGCTCGCTGGCGCGCGAGCGCTTCGACCTCGGCTTCGTGCGGGCGCTGCTGGCGCGCCACCAGGCCGGCGCCGATCTGTCGGCCGAGCTGTGGCCGCTACTCGTGCTCGAGCTGTGGCACAAGAGCTTCTCGGCGCGCCCGCTGCCCGAGACGGTGCGGGAGGTGGCGTGATGGCCGCCGGACGCAACATCGTCTGCTTCGCCAACGATTGGTCGGGCGATCCGCTGTCCAAGAAGCACGTGATGACGCGCCTGGCGCGGCACAACCGCATCCTGTGGGTCAATTCGCTCGGCAACCGCGCGCCGCGCGCCTCGGGACGCGACCTGCGCCGTATCGCCGACAAGCTGGTGCGGTTCGCCCGCCACGCCGGCCATGCCCCCGTCGAGGTCGCCCCCAACATCCACGCCATCACGCCGCTGGCGATCCCGAGCTACCGCTCGCCCTGGGCGCGCATGCTCAACGAGCTCGTGGTCACCGCGACGGTGAAGCAGGCGATGCGCGCGCTCGAGTTCCGCGATCCGCTGCTCTACACCTTCTTGCCCGCGTCGGCGTGGGTGGTGCGCAAGCTGGGCGAGACCCACGTCGTCTACCACTGCGTCGACGAGTACGCGCAGTTCGACGGCGCCGGCGCCCCCATCGCCCGCCTCGAGGCCGAGCTCATCGCCAAGAGCGATCTGGTCATCACCTGCTCGGCCCCATTGCAGGCGTCGAAGTCGAAGCTCAACCCGCGCTGCGTGCTGGTGCGCCACGGCGTCGAGCACGCGCTCTTCGCCCGGGCGCTCGATCCGGCGACGCCGATCCCCGAAGAGGTGCGCGACCTGCCGAGGCCGATCTTCGGCTTCTACGGCCTGGTGGCCGAATGGGTCGATCTCGAGGTGCTCGCCCGCGTCGCCCAGGCCTATCCGCACGGCTCGGTGGTGATCGTCGGCACGCACAACAACGCCGACGCCGCCGGGCTGCAGCGGCTGCGCTCGCTGGCCAACGTCCACCTGCTCGGGCACAAGCCGTACGCGGCGCTGCCCGGCTACTGCAAGGCGTTCGACGTCGCGCTCTTGCCCTTCGTCCAGAACGAGCTGACCGCGAACGCCAGCCCGCTCAAGCTTCGCGAGTACCTCGCCGCCGGGCTGCCGGTGGTGTCGACCGATATTCCGGAGGCGAGAGCCGTCGCGGCGCGCGGCGTCTACCTCGCCAACGGCGCCGACGCGTTTGTCACCCGCGTCGGCGAGGCGCTCTTCGGGGGCGCCGGCCCGGATCGTGCGCGATCGGACGCGATGGCGCGCGAGAGCTGGGACCACAAGGTGGCAGACATCGAAACCCTGTTGATGGAGCTGAAATCATGACCGTCGACCTCGAGGCCTTGCGCGGTATGCCGCTGTTCGCCGAACTCGACGAACCGGCGATGTTCAGCCTCTCCGGCGCCGCCGAGCAGTCGTTTCCGCGCGGCGCCACCATCGTGCGGGCCAACGAGCCGGCGCGGTCGGTCTTCATCGTCCGCGAGGGCGGTGTCAAGGAGGCGCAGATCACCCCCGAGGGCAAGGAGGTCATCCTCGCCCTCCACGGCCCGGGCGATCTGTTCGGCGAGCTGGCGCAGTTCCACGGCAACCAGGTGACCGCCACCTGCACCACGCTCTTGCCCACCAAGGTGCTGATGGTGCCGCTCGAAGACTGGGAGCGCATGATCACCGAGCATCCCCAGCTCGGCCGCGGCCTCATGGCGCAGCTCGCCCGTCGGCTGGACGACTCGTGGCGCCTGGTGCGGATGCTCTCGCGCTACACCACCGAGGCGCGACTGAAGTCGGTGCTGCTGCTGCTCGCCGAGCGCTGGGGCCAGCCGCGCGAGGAGGGCATCGAGATCGCGCTCGACCTGACGCACCGGACGCTCGCCGATCTGGCCGGCGCCAGCCGCGAGAAGGTGACGCGCGCCATCGGCGTCCTGCAGCAGAAGGGGCTGCTCAAGGTCATCAAGCGGCGCCTCGTAGTCCCATCACTCGACCGGCTGCTCTCGGAGTAGCGGGTGGAGGGGCTGACGGTGCTCGTCGTCGACGGGGACGAGGAGTCGCGCACGCGGCTCCTGCTGTGCCTGCGACGCTTGGGGCTGCGCGCGCTCGGCGTCGACTTGACGGCCGACGCCGTCGCGCTGCTCGAAGCGCTCGACGCCGACGTGGCGCTGGTGCACAACGACGACGCCGACGCCGCGCTCGATCCGCTGCGCAAGCGGACCGTCGTGGTCCAGCTGCCGCGGCAAGCGCCCGTCGACGAAGTGGTCGTCCAGCTCCTGCGCGCGCTCGGCCGCCCCGAAGAGGCCGCCTCGCTCAACTGAGCCGAGTCGTACACCGAGCGCGCCGGCAGGCTCACAACAGGCGCGCGATGATCTTCTGCGCGATGCCCTGCAGCGCCGGCGCGTAGTCGGCGTCGCACACCGAGGACACGGCCGACGTCTGCGCGGCGCCGATCACGGCGGCGAGGCGCCCCACCGGATCGCCGAAGATCTGCGCATTGCCGGCCCCAAAGCAGGAGTGGCTGAGGATGGGGCAGCTGGCGGTCTCCGCCGCCGCGAATGGCCGCAGCCCAGAGCCAGCAACCGCCGTGAAGAGGAGCGCGCGCATCGAGTGGCGAAGCGTGGGGCCTGGTCGCCGACGGCGTCACGCGATGGGCGTCACCACAAGCGCAACCCAGCGTCCACGCGAACGCGACATTGACAGCGTCTTCCGGCGCATGTTACTCAGTGTTTATGAAATTGAATGTGATTTTCATTTTCATCTCAATCACGACGCTCCTGGCGCCCTCTTCTGCCGTCGCCCAACCGAGCATCACGCTGGCCCCGGACGAGCCCGAGCCAGGCATCCCGCGCCCCTCCCTCCTGCAGCTTCCGCGCGAGACCCAGATCGAGGTGCCGCTCGAGCAGCCGGGCACCAGCGGCTCCACCGCCATCGGCGGCTACGGCGAGCTCACCCTCAACGCCCCCTCCAACGGCCCCAACGTGGTCGACATGCGACGCCTGGTGCTCTACGTGGGCCACAACTTCACCCAGCGGCTTCGCTTCTACGGCGAGCTCGAGGTCGAGCACGCGGTCACCTCCGCCGACGATCGCGGCGAGTTCGAGGTCGAGCAGGCCTTCCTCGACTACCTCGCCTACAAGCCGCTCAACTTCCGCGCCGGCGTCATCATCATCCCGATGGGGATCATCAACGTCTATCACGAGCCGCCGACCTTCAACGGCGTCGACCGCCCCGAGACCGATCAGCTCATCATCCCGTCGACGTGGCGCGAGCCCGGCGCCGGCATCTTCGGCGAGTGGCGCGGCCTGCGCTACCAGGCCTACGTCGTCAACGGCTTCAACGCCGACGGCTTCACCGCCACCTACGGCGTGCGCGACGGCCACCAGGAGGCGCAGCTCGCGCTCGGCCGCGACTGGGGCCTGGCCGCGCGCGTCGAGCACGCCTTCCCCATGCTCTATCGCTACGGCATCAGCGCCGACGCCGGCGTCAGCGTCTACTACGCCCACGCCGACCAGGGCCAGCCGCAGTTCAAGGGCTCCGACGGCGACGACGTTCCGGTAACCATGGTCGACGGCGATCTGCGCCTGCGCACGCGCGGCCTCGAGCTCCGCGCCGAGATCGCCAGCGTCTGGATCGGCGGCATCCACCGCCTCAACCGCGGCCTCGCAGCCACCGCCATGCTCGAGGGCACGACCTTCGACGGCCCCGTCGCCCACCAGCTCCTCGGCGGCTACGTCGAGCTCGGCTACAACGTGCTGCAGCAGCTGCGCCTGCGCTCGGGCCGTCAGCTCGTGCCCTTTGTGCGCTACGAGCACGTCGACACGCAGTACGACGTGCCCGCCGATCTCGGCCGCGCCCCCGGCGACCGCCGCGACATCGTCACCGCCGGCCTGACCTTCCGGCCCATCGCCGAGGTCGCGGTCAAGCTCGACTACCAGCACTTCTGGACCGACGCCATCACCCCCGCCGACGCCGAGTACTACAGCATCAACGCCGGCCTCGCCTTCATGTTCTAACCGGTGGGCCGCGGGCGGTCGTCGTAGCCGTCTTGCCGGGACGGGCCCGCTACGCCGGCGGCCTTACCGGCCGGCGGCACGTCCGGGCCCTCGGCTCGTCGCTGGCGTCCGCCCTGCGGGCGGAGCGCTCCTCGACGCCCGGCAAGACGGCTCCGACGACCTCCCGCTCTATGGGCTCGTGTGAACCTTCCGCCAAGCACGATTGCCGAAGCTCGTGGGTCGTCGAGAGCAGCCGCTGCACCCGCTGCGACCGCTCTGGGTTTTGGACGAGCACCGAGGCTCCGCGCGCACTGCCCCGCTGGGCGAGTTCCGCAGCACAGGCAAGGGGTGTAGTCGAGCACAGCGGTCCGGTGGCGAGGACTGTTTGAGCCCAGCGGGGCAGTGCGCGCGGAGCCGGAGGTGGCGCTTTGGCGCGCTCTCGATCCGGCACGGCTCGGGGGAGGGGGGACCAGCACTGGTTCTAGCCCTTGGCCGTCTCGCGTCGCGGCAGCCACATGACGATGAGCGGATAGACCGTCATCACCGACAGCGCCAGACCCATGAGCGCGCCCGACGTCGGGTAGGTGAAGCTCCACGCCTTGCCGCCATAGCGGATCAGCCACGGCGCCAGCAGGTGCACGAACGCCGATCCCCAGCCGGCGGCGATCCACACCGTCTTGGCCGTCGACGACAGCCCCGTCAGCATGAACAGGTGCGCGATGATGAGCAGGAACACCGGCACCGTGAACAGGTGGAAGTGGGTCACCTCGAGCAGCTTGCGATAGGTCACGGCGACCGTGATCTGCTCGGACGTCGCCGCCTCCGCCGGCAGGTCGATGCGCGGCCCGCCCGCCGCCGGCGCCGCTTGCGGCCCGCCCGCCGCCGGCGCCGCTTGCGGCGCGCCCGCCGCCGGCGCCGCTTGCGGCGCGCTCGCCGCCGGCGCTCCCGCGTAGTAGCCGGCCACGCCCGCGGTCTTGGGCCCCACGAGATCCTCGTAGAACATCATGGAGACGACGATGGCGGCGAGCGAGAACAGCCCGAAGCAGGTGTAGATGAGCTTGGCTTCGCGCGACAGGTTCCAGATGCGGAAGCCGCTGGAGGCGAACTGCCTCACCGGCGCACTTCGTGCGGGCGCGGGCTCACCGGCTGGCGGTGGCCACCGCGGTCGGCTTGACCAGCTCGTCGAAGAGCACGACGGCGCGCTTGACGCCCACCGCCATCGCCCGCGACGAGATGGTCGCGCCCGAAACGACGGCGATGTCCTGGTTGGCCTCGATGGGGTCGCTGGCGCTCTTGCCCACGAACTGCGCGCGGAAGTGCTCGTCACGCACCTCGTCGCCGCGCGCCTCGCGGTAGACGACGACCTCCTGGCGCACCACCTTGCCGTCAGGCGACAGCTTGACCGCGAAGGTGATGGGCAGGTGCTCGCCCTTCTCGTCGTCGATGAAGGCGTAGCCGTCGATGTGCCCGCCCGTGGTGGCGACGTAGAACATGTAGCTCGCCTTCGCCGGCGCGTATCCGAGCCGATGCTGCAGGCGCAGCCGCTCCGGCGCGTCGAGCTGCACCTTCTTGTAGGTGACGTTCTTGCTCAGGCGGAAGAAGTCGGAGAGAAGGTCGCGCGGCGAGTAGTAGACCTGATCGGCGCGGGCGGGGCGCGCGGTCGCGACCAACGCCAGCGCGAGGACGACCCCCGGGAAAATGATTTTGAAAACGATTTTCATTTCCTGAGACTAGATATACGCGAGGGTCACACCCCTGTCAACAGCACATATTCACTAGTTATTACTTGCGCTTGGGATTGAGGCGCCCTTCCCATCCGGGAGGGAGCGCGCCCAACTGCTGATCGAGCCCCCGCAGGTCGCGGATGCGCTCTTCGAGCTTCCGCACCGCCCGCTCGGCCAGCTCGATGAAGCGCGCCGCCTGCGCCGAGTCGGCGCCGCGCTCGCGCAGGAGCCACAGGGCGTTGAGCATGGTGTTGAGCGGGTTCTTCAGCTCGTGCGAGAGGAAGGCGAGCCAGGCGCCGCGCCGGCCGTCACGGCCCGACTCGATGGCGCGGCCCACCTCGACGGCCGCGCGGTCGACGAGCTGGCGCAGTCGCGCCACGCCGGCGGCATCGAGCCGCTCGGTGCCCTCGCCGATCTCGACCAGGGCGCGCCCGGCGCGCAGCACGCGCTCCACGGCCAGCGAAGCCGGCTGCTGTCGCTCGACGAAGGCGAAAGCCACGGCCTCGACGCTGTCGAAACAGCCGCCGCCGCCGTCGCCCTGTTCGCTCGCACGAATCCACAGCTCGGCGATGAGCGGCTCGAGCACGGCGTCGTCCGCCAGCTCGTCGCCGCGCCGGTGCAGCTCGTCTTTGATCTCACCGTACGGAGTCACGCTCTCCATGGCCTCTCGATTACGCTCCAATGCGAATGAGGAACGTCTTCAGGATTGCTGGAAAACTAAGCCGCGCGCGGAACGAAACAAGCGGAAGCGTCTCGACGCAGCCATATCTCGGGGAAAAAAGGCCTGCATCTACGGAGATCTCGGATGTATCGGGGGCGGCCCTGACCAGCAGGCAGCGTGCGGGTCGGCCGATCGTCAGGGCCGCGTCGAGCGCCAGCGGGCCGAGCTCGCGCTCGATCGCGCCCACGCGTGCGCGCGCGGCTTCGGGCACCCCGCGACGCACCGGCTGGGCCAGCTGCCAGCGCACGTCGACCGCGGCGTCGCCGCGCCCGCTCAACAGATCTTCGACGACCACCACCTCGAGGTCGCGGCGCAGGGTCACCTGACGTCGGTGACGCAGGCGGCACGGTAACCGCGCGTAGCCCGAGTGCTCGCCGATGAGGGTGGCGCGCGCCCCCTGATCTTCGAGCCGTACCCGCGGCGCGCGCGCGACGTCGGGCAGCGCGAACGGCCGCCCGAGCAGGATCGGCGACTGCTCCTGGCCGTCGACGACGACGGTGGAGTGCGCGGCGGTGCCGCGGAAGCGGTCGCGCAGGACCATGTCGGCGGCGTAGCTGCCGGTGCCGGTGTCGACGACGAGCGGCGCGCCGTCGAGCCAGGCGACCAGGCTGAGCTGATCGTTGTGCGCGTGGCCGCCGATGCCCCTCTGCCCGTAGGAGCCCGAGCGCAGCTCGACCTGCCAGCCGGCGCTGCGAAGGATGTGCACGCCGCCGGTGGGGAACGACGCCGACGACGGCGCGCGCGTCGGTGGCAGCCAGGCCCAGACGCGGCGCGCCGCCGGTCCGCCCAGCCACAAGGCCTCTTCGCTGAACGGCACCCGCTCGGCGCGCAGCTCGGGATCGCCGAAGAGCGCCGCTCCCACCGGCAGCAGGTAGGCGTGGTGGCGCGGAGGGCGGGGCACGATCGGGTACAGGCGCGCGTCGTCGCCGTCACCGAACGCGGGCTCGCAGCCGTCGGGGCCGACGTAGTGGCGCAGGTAGACGAGCATGCGGTGCAGCGTCTCGCCCACCGGGGACGGGCGATCGGCGGCGCGCGCCCACAAGTGCGCCGCCAGCATGAGCTCGAGCGCGAAGCGGTGGTACGCCGTCGACGCCTCGAAGTGCGCGCCGTCGCGGCCGACCTGCCGCGCCGCTTGCACGGCGAGGCCGCGTGCGGCCAGCGCCTGCCAGTCGCGCGCGTGCGGCGCGCCGTCGAGCGCGAGGCCGAGCGCCCACAGCCCGACGTAGTCGCCGAGGAGGTGGTTGGCTGGGACGATGCCGCGATCCTCGAGGTGGGCGGCGAGGAAGCAGCCGTCGGCCAGGAGCGCGCCTCCCAGCCGCTCGACGAACCGGCGCGGGAAGGCCGCGGCGCCGCCGGCGAGCTCGACGGCGCCGAGCCAGTGGAGCGCGCGCATCGCCAGCTCGAGCGGGGAGGCGTAGTGGATGCCGCGGCCGACGGCGTTGTCGTCGAGGAAGCTGTCGATCTGGGCGGCGATCTCGACGCGCGCGCGATCCGCCAGATCCACGCACACCCGGGCGGCGGCGCCCAGCTCGACCAGGTGGCCGGCGCGCGCCTGTTCCCAGCAGCCCTTGGGGTCGACGCCCTCGGGGAACAGGCCGTCGCCGTCGCAGCGCCGACCGGTCAGCGGATCGCGCTGCCAGTCGATGGACGCACCGACGGCGCGCACCACCCCGAAGAGGTCGAGCTCGTGGCGCAGGATGGCCTCGGCCCGGCGGCGCAGGCGCGCGACCGCGTCGGGAAAGAGCACGCGGTAGTCGTCGGCGATCGACGCCGTGGTAAAAACTTTCGGCGCCCGCCCGAGAGCGACGGCGGCGGCATGCACGGCGTCCGCGCCGACCTCGGGCTGCGCCGGGCCGCGCGACAGCTTCTCGCCGACGCGCCGCACCACGACGCGCACGAGGTCGGCCGGCCCGGCGACTCGCATCAGGCTGCGCGCGTACGCGAGGTCGACGCGCGCCACCGCCTACCTTCCGGGCTGGTGTCGCGACAGCGACTGCTCGACGCAGCGGATCAGCTCCTGTGCACGAAACGGCTTGGGCAAGAACGACGCAGCCCCGAGCTCGCCGGCGCGCGTTCGCGAAGCCGCGTCGGCGCAGGCGGAGAAGAACACGATGGGCACGTTCGTGGTGTCGGGGTGCTCATGCAGGGTCAGGGCAGTGGAAAAGCCGTCGACGACCGGCATGAACAGATCGAGCAAGATGAGATCGGGCTTGAGCGCGTGCGCCAGCTCGATCGCGTCCCCTCCGGTCATCGCCACCGCGACGTTGTAGCCGCGCCGGCGCAAGAGCGCCGCGCAGATCTCGGCGTGCTCCAGCTCATCGTCGACGATGAGCACGCGGGGCACTCCGTGGCGCAGCGGCTGGGGCGTGATGACATCGAGCGGACCCATCGCCTCGCGATCGAAGCAAGCGCCATACCGCAATCACGCGACGCGCTCGAGCGTGAGCCGGCCGCTGCCCGGGGGCCGCACGTACGCCTTGAGGCGGCGGCGCGCCTGCAGCGTGTGCCAGACCACGAGCGGCCAGGAAAGGAGCGCTGCCACGACCAGCAGAAGGCGCATGGCGGCGCACTAATCAAGATCCGTACCCGACGAAACGAACGTCCAAGCTTGCGATCGTACAGGCCCGCACCCACGTTGTTGGCGATGTCGCAGTACACGGTTTGCACGCGGCGACAGGAGGCGAGTGCGCCCGTTGCCCATGACACGAGCGGGGGCCCGTTGCATCGAACGAAAAGCGCGTGCTAGCTTCGTCACCCCCGTACGAAGCTTCAAAGGAGAATCGCCATGCAGAAGAGCCTGAAGGGAACGCAGACGCACAACAACCTGAAGGAGGCGTTCGCCGGCGAGTCGCAGGCGAACCGCCGCTACCTCTACTTCGCCAAGACCGCCGACGTCGAGGGCCAGCCGGACATCGCCGGCCTGTTCCGCGACACCGCCGAGGGCGAGACCGGCCACGCGCACGGCCACCTCGACTACCTGAAGCAGGTCGGCGACCCGGCGACGGGCGAGCCGATCGGCAACACGGAGAAGAACCTGCGCGCCGTCGATCGCCGGCGAGACCTACGAGTACACCAAGATGTACCCGGGCTTCGCCAAGACCGCGCGCGAAGAGGGCTTCGAGGAGATCGCCGAGTGGTTCGAGACGCTGGCGCGCGCCGAGAAGTCGCACGCCGGCCGCTTCCAGAAGGGCCTCGACACCCTTCAGAAGTAGCAGCCATGCGCAAGCTGACACGCGCCGACATTCGCGGGCCGCACCTGTACGCGGCCGTTCGCGACGACCTGCGCAAGCGGGTCATCGAGCTCAAGCGGGTGCGGCGCGTGTCGGTGGGCCCGCAAGTGACGGTGGTGTTCGAGAACCGCGCCACGATGATCTTCCAGGTCGAGGAGATGTGTCGCGCGGAGTCGATCACCGAGCCGGAGAAGGTCCAGGAAGAGCTCGACGTCTATAACCAGATCCTGCCCGACGAGGGCCAGCTCGGGGCCACGCTGCTCGTCGAGATCACCGACGAGGCCCAGATCGCCACCACGCTCGATCGGCTGCTCGGGCTGCAAGAGCACGTGTGGCTCGTCGTCGGCGGCGAGCGCATCAAGGCGGAGTTCGACCCCGAGCAGTTCAAGAGCGACAAGCTGGCGGCAGTTCAGTATCTGAAGTTTTCGCTGTCACCGACGGCTCAGAAGGCGCTGGCGACGCCCGGGACGGCGGTGGCGCTGTCGATCGATCATCCGAGCTACCGCTACGAAGCGCATCTCGGCGAGCCCTCCCGCGCCTCCCTCGCCGAAGATCTGCGCTAGCAGTCATATCGCATCCGATCCGGCTCGCCGAGCTGTGCCAGCGCGACCGCCGCGGCTGCTCGCGGTTTCAGACATCCATAGAGGCCCGGGGCGCTCTGCCCCGCTAGCCGACCGCTCTCATGATTCATCGCATCTCTCCGCACTTGATTGAGCAAGCAGCGTCAGCGTCGCCGGATGGCGCCGAGGGGCCGCGGGCGGCCGTCGGAGCCGTCTTGCCGGGACGGGCCCGCTACGCCGGCGGCCTTACCGGCCGGCGGCACGTCCGGGCCCTCGGCTCGTCGCTGGCAACCGCCCTGCGGGCGGAGCGCTCCTCGACGCCCGGCAAGACGGCTCCGACGACCGCCCGCTCTTTAGGCTCGTGGGAACCTTTAGCCGCGCACGATTGCCGAAGCTCACGCGTCGTCGAGAGCAGCCTCTCCACCCGCTGCGACCGTCCGGTTCTTGGACGAGCACAGAGGCTCCGCGCGCACTGCCCCGCTGGGCGAGTTCCGCAGCACAGGCAAGCGGGCTTATCGAGCACGGCGGTCCGGTGGCGAGGACTGTTTGAGCCCAGCGGGGCAGTGCGCGCGGAGCCGGACGTGGCGCTTGGGCGCGCGACCTGTCCCAGCTCGGGGCCGGCTGGTCTAGGCCGGCGCTGGCGCGGGCATGCGGCGCAGGATCTCGAGGATCAGGCGCCGCAGGCGGCGGCGATGCGGCTCGGCCTGCGTCACGAAGTGCAGGCCCAGGTCGACCCCCTCCTCGCGCGGCTTCTTCCACTGGACCTTGGCCGTGGCGCGCGCGTTCTGCGGATCGGGCGAGTCGAGCTCGACCTCGACCGCCTCGCCGTCGACGGCGCCGCTCGGCAGGTGCACGCGGATGCCGCCCTCTGCCAGATCGACGATGGTGCCGGCGAGCGTCTTGTCGCCCACGTGCAGCTTGACCGGGAGGTCGCCCGGCACGCGGATCGACGCCCGCCGCTCGTCGGCAGGCGCGTCGCTCGACAGCAGGCGCATCAACCGCGCGTCGATGCTGCGGCGGCGGATCGCCTTCTCGAGGTCGGGCGGCCCCGACTCATGCTCGTAGTGCGCCAGCTCCTGCACCAACTCGGAGAACGACAGCTCCTCGACGCGTCCCATCACACACCTCCATAGGAGGATCCCAACCATCCATCTTATCGCAGCCCGGCTCCGCCGTCGACGGGGATGCAGGCGCCGGTGATAAATTCCGCTTCGCACAGGAAGCGAACGGCGCGCGCCGCGTCGCTGGGCGCGCCGGCGCGCCCCAGCGGCACCTTGGCGAGCTGCCTGGCGCGGCGCTCGTCGTCCCAATCGTCGGGGAAGATGACGGTGCCGGGGGCGACGCAGTTGACGCGCGTGGCCGGGGCGAGCTCGAGGGCGAGACAGCGCGACAGGTGCAATAGCGCCGCCTTCGACGTGGCGTAGGCCGACCAATAGGCCCACGGCTGCCAGGCGGCGACGTCGACGAGGTTGACGATGCTGCCGGCGCCGGCGCGCGCCGCCTCGCGCATCAGGCGCATCGGCGCGTCGAGGTTGAGCGCGAAGAGCTCGTCCCAGGCGTCGTCGTCCATCGTCGCCAAGGGCGTGCGCGTGTAGCCGGCGGCGTTATTGACCAGAATGTCGAGCGCGCCGGTGGCAGCGACGGCCGCGTCGACGACCACGCGGGCGGCGTCGCGCGCGCGCAGATCGGCCTTGACGATGGCGGGCGCGTAGTCGGACGTGGCCAGCGCGCGCGCCAGCGCGGCGGCGTCGGCGTCGCTCCCGGCATGGTGGATGACCACCCGGCAGCCGGCCCCCGCCAGCTCCTCGACGATGGCCCGCCCTACCCGCCGGGCGCCCCCGGTCACCAACGCCGTCTTGCCCGCGAGCGACATGCGCGGCACTGTATCGGTCGATGCACCGCTTCATCAAGGCTGTCGGCTCGGGGGCCAAGCGGGCGCGCGATCTGTCGCGCGACGAGGCGCGCGCGGCGATGGCGCTTCTGTGCGACGGCGCCGCTCGCCCCGAGCAGGTGGGCGCGTTCCTGCTGGCTCTCCGCATGAAGGGCGAGGCGGCGGACGAGCTGGCCGGCTTCGTCGAGGCGCTCGAGGCGCGGCTCGACGTCGGCGCGGCCCGCGCACCGGCGGGCACGCTCGACGTCGACTGCCACGGCGACGGACACGAAGGGCGCGCGACGCTCCTGCCGGCCGCGGCGTGCGCGCTGGCCGCGCTCGGCGTGCCGGTGCTGTTGCGTTTGCAACGGGAGCTGCCGACCGGGCGCCACGGCCTCGTCGACGCGCTGGCGGCGCTCGGCCTCGACGTCGCCCGGCCGCTCGACGCGGCGCGCGCGGCGGCCGCGCTCGGCGGTGGGCGGGTCGCCGCGATCGATCTGGCGTGCTACGCGCCGCCGCTCGAGCGGCTGGTCGCGCTGCGGCCGCTGTTCGGCGTGCGCACCGTCGCGCAAACGCTCATGAAGCTGCTCGACCCGCTGGGATGCACGGTGCGCGCCGTCGGCGTCTTCCACGCGCCGTACCTGCCGTCGACTGCGGGCGCGCTCGCCGCGCTCGGCCGGCGCGGCCTGTGCGTACAGGCGCTCGGCGGCCTGCCCGAAGCGGCGCCGGGCAAGATCGTGCGCGTCTGCGCCGCCGGCGGCGAGCCGCACACGATCGATCTGCGCCCGCTCGCCGCCGCCCCCGGCACCGACGGTGACGACGCGAGCGCGCTCAACCGCGCCGCGCTCGACGGCGCCGGCGAGCCGATGGCGCGCGCCGCCGCCGCCGCCGCGCTGCTCTTGCACGCCGCGCGTGATGTCGATCCGCTCGCCGCCGCTGCCGCCGCGCAACGGGTGCTGGCGTCGGGCGAGGCGCGCGCCGTCGCCGCACGATTGGCAGGCGCGTGATGAAGCTCGTCGTGCCTTTGCTCGCCGCCGTGGTGATCTTCGCCGTCGGCTTCGTCCTCGTCGAGCTGCACGCGCCGCTCTCCCCGGCGACGACGACGCCGCCGCCGCCGGTGGTCGAGCCGCCCGCCGCCACGCGGCCGCCGATCGCCCCCGGCCGCCCGCTGCCGCCGGGGGCGGTCGCCGAGCAGCCACCGCCGGCCGAGCCGTCCGCCGCCGAGCCGCCCGCCCCCGAGCCGGCGCCCGCCGCCGAGCCGCCACCGCCACCGCCCGCCGAGCCCCCGCCGGTGGCGCCGGCGAACGATCCGCTCGACGTCGTCGTGCGCGGCAAGACCCGCCGCGAATGGCACGCCTACTACGCCGAGCGCCAGGAGCAGCTCGCCGCCGACATGCAGCGCTACCAGGCGGTCATCGATCGCGCCATCGCCGGCGAAGAGCCGGATCCGCGCGAGCTCGGCGAAGCCCACGACAAGGTCCGCGAGATCAACGCGCACCTCAAGGAAGATCTGGAAGCGCTACAGCAGATCGACGGCACACCCTAGTTATGCTAACGATCGCAGCCGATGGCCGACGAAAAACGCTACTTCACCGTCGCCGAGGCCAACGCGCTGGTGCCTACGCTCGAAGTCCGCTTCAGCAAGGTCATGCAGCTGCGCGCCCAGCTGCGCCACGCCTATGACGCGCTCGACGGCGCGGGCGAGCCACCCACCGCCGAGACGCTCGAGCGCGGCGGCGGCAGCGACGAATTACGCCGCCTGCGCGGCCGCTTTCGCGCGCTGCTCGAGGCGCTGACCGAGGAGCTGGCCGCGGTCGAAGGGCTGGGCGTGGCGGTCAAGGATCTCGACCTCGGCCTGTGCGACTTCCTCGGCGAGCACGAGGGGCGCGACGTCTGGCTCTGCTGGCAGTACGGCGAGAAGGCGATCGGCTTCTGGCACGAGATGAACGAAGGCTTCGGCAGCCGCCATCCGCTCGCCGCGACTCCACCATCGACGCGGCTCTTGCACTGATGCCCCCCGACGTCGCGCGCATGGCCGACGCCATCCGCCAGTGGCTGCACGCCTGCGGCCTCGATCCGTCGCACGCCGATCTCGCGGCCACGCCCGAGCGCGTCGCGCGCGTGTGGGCGGGCGAGTTCCTCGACGGCTACGCCGCCGATCCCGCGGCGGTGCTCGGCGAGCTCGTCGTCGGCGAGGCCGATCCCGACGTCGTCGTCGTAGCCGGCCTGCGCTTCCACGCCATGTGCCCGCACCACCTGTTTCCCTATCGCGGCCTGGCGCATGTCGCCTACCTGCCCAAGGGCAAGCTGGTCGGCTTCGGCCGCCTGGGCAAGCTCGTCGAGTGCTTCGCGCACCGATTGACGCTGCAGGAGCGCATCACGCACCAGATCGCCGAAGCGCTCATGCAGCACCTCGGCGCCCGCGGCGCCGGCGTCGTGCTCGAGGCGGAGCAGCTGTGTCTGGCGCTGCCCGGCGACAAGCACGACAGCTCGGCGGTGACGACGAGCGCGTTCCTCGGCGAAGCGGCCGAGCGCCCCGACGTGCGCGCGCGCCTGTTCGCGGCGGTGCAGGGGCGATGACCATCGAGGGCAAGGTCGCCGTCGTCACCGGCGCCAGCCGCGGCATCGGCCTGGCCATCGCCACCCGCTTCGCCGCCGCCGGCGCGCGTGTCGCCATCTGCAGCCGGGCTGCCGACGCGGCCGGCGAGAAGCGGCTCGCCGACGCCGTCGAGCAGATCGAGCACGCCGCGCCCTCCGGCACGCCGGTCTTGTGGCTGCCCTGCGACGTCACCCGCTTCGCGGACGCCCGCCATCTCCACGCCACGGTCGACAAGGAGCTCGGTGTCCCCGACGTGATCGTCAACAACGCCGGCCTGGTCGTGCGCGCGCGCCTGGACGAGATCACCGAAGACGAGTGGGACGCGGTGGTCGGCGCCAACCTGAAGGGCACGTTCAACGTCACGCGCGTCTTTTTGCCGCAGATGCGCGCGCGCAAGAGCGGCCGCATCATCAACATCGCGTCGATCAGCGGCCGCCAGGGCACGGCACGGCTCACCGCCTACTGCGCCGCCAAGCACGGCGTCGTCGGCCTGACGCGCGCGCTGGCCGAGGAGACGCGCGAAGTCGGCCTTCAGGTCAACGCCGTCTGCCCGGGCTCGGTCGACACCGACATGCTCGCCGGCTCCGGCTACCCGCCGCTCATGCGCGCCGACGACGTCGCCGGCGTGGCGCTGTGGCTCGCCACCGAGGCGCCCGCCGCGCTCACCGGCTCGTGCGTCGACGTGTTTGGCTGATGCCACCCAAGCCACAAGCGCCACTGCCGCCGATCCCGGCGCGTTGGCCGCGCCTGCCCATCTTTCCGCTGCCGAACGTGCAGCTCTTCCCGCACGCGCTGTTGCCGCTGCGCGTATTCGAGCCGCGCTACCGCGACCTGGTGCGCGACGTGATGGCCGGCGAGCGCCTGATCGCCGTGGCCGCGTTCGAGCCCGGCTACGAAGCCAACTATCACGGCCGTCCGGCGGTGCGCCCGCTCATCGGCGTCGGTGCCGTCGTCGGCCATGAGCCGACCGGCGACGGCCGGGCCAACATCGTCTTGCGCGGCGTGGCGCGCGCGCGCATCGAGCGCGAGCTGCCGCCCGATCAGTCGTATCGTCTCGTCGACGCCGCCACGGTGGGCGACGAGCTCGCCGCCGGGCTCGACACCGCAGCAGCGCGGGACACGCTCGTGCTTCTGGCCGATCAGCTCGCGCTCAAGCTGCCTTCGGGCGGCGAGACCCTGCGCGAGCTGGCGCGCTCGCAGCCGGAGCTCGGCGCGCTCGTCGATGTCCTCACGGCCGCGCTGGTGACCGATCCCGACGACCGGCAGGCGCTGCTCGAGACCCTCGATGTCGGCGCACGCGTGGATCGCGTGAGCGACGAGATCGCTACCGTGCTCACTCGACTCACCTCCAGCGACGGCCCTTCGAACTGACGCTGTTCAAGACCGAGACACGCCGAGTTCAAAATCTAGAATTTGAACAGCGCGTGGCTACACGACCACACGTCGTGGCGGCTTGTGTGCCGACAGTCGTTTCAGTGACTTGTCCCACGTCGAAGCCGCGCGGTGAGCGTGGAACGTAAGATGCGTAAGGGCGCCCGCATCGGAGGGCGCCATGTCCAGACCGCTTACGCTCGTTGCGGCTCTCGCCATTGTAGTTGGGTCTGCGCTGCCGGCCTACGCCGGCAACTATGTCGTCTTCCTGCAGGGCCGCGGTTGGGCTTCGTGGAACGGGGAAACGGTCAGCGCCAGCGGCTGGACCAGCGTAACCCTCGCCTTCGACGGCAACGCCGTCATCAACGGTCCCGAGACCAACACGACCGTCAAGAACGCGATCTCGACCTACTGCTCGGGGGGCAACAACTGCATCATCCACTGCTACTCGGCCGGCTGCCTGCGCATGCTCAAGGCGACCTACGATCTGCGCGCGGGCGGTAATTCGCTGCCCGGCCTGCTCTACGCCGAAGGCTCGGGCAGCGCGGCCGGCGGCACCAAGCTGGCCGAGGTCTCGACGCAGGGCCTGACCGCTGTCATCGCCAAGCTGCTCGGGCAGCAGGAGAAGGTGGACAAGGATCTGACGCCCGGCGCGGCGCGCAACACCTGGGGCTACGTGCAGAACAGCTTCGGCGCCAACTTCTGGGGCTTCGGTGGCTACGTCGACCTGTGCAAGAGCCTCCTGTTCTTCAAGATCTGCGGCAACAAGTACGTCACCGGCGGCGCCAGCGGCTTCACCGCCGACGGCGTCGTCGGCATGGACTCGTACTCGGGCAAGTCGACCGCCGGCGCCGTCAGCAACGGCTGCAGCGCGGCCAAGTACAGCTACCGCATCTACGACAGCGGCCCGTACTACGACCAGAACGGCAACAACCTCACGCCCTGCACCGGCGCCAACCGCGACCACTACGGCGAGCCCGGGCTCGCCACCGGCATCATCGGCGCCGACATCACCGGCACGGGCTACGACTATCACCGTCAGTGGAGCGACTCGACGTCGCAGTCGGTCTGCAGCGGCACCAGCTGCGACGCCAGGTTCACGTCGACGGCGCAGAACTACTCGCTGACCACGTCGCTGCAGCCGATCGCCACGTCGGTGGCGTCGACCTCGTCGAACACCACCGCGGTCGACACCTCGGGCGCCACCTGCTGGGGCCACTGCGGCGGCGCGTCCAACGGCTGTTACTGCGACAGCGCGTGCGCGGGCTACCACGACTGCTGCGCCGACAAAGCCAGCGCATGCGACAGCAAAGGATTCTAGCCGCGGGGGGGGTTGTGGCGGCCGCGCTCCTGGCGTGGCTGTTGTGGCCGCGGCCGCGGCCGGCACCGTCGACGAGCCCGACGATGCCGGCCGCGGATCCGCACGCGCCGCGCAGCGAAGGCAGGCGCGCCGCGCCGGCGGTCGCGGCGGCGCCGCGGGTGACCCTGGGCGGCCCCACCGAGGATCGGCTCGCCCGCAACCTCGAGGAGTACAAAAAGGTCGCGGTCTATCCGCCCTGGTCGCGGCCGTTCACCGACGGCACCCGCTACCTTCTGGCGTGGAACAAGCCGGCCACGTCCGACCTTCCGATGTCCGAGCGGCCCGGCCACGAGACCACCTATCACTTCGACGCCGACCGCGCGCACGTCGCCTACGGCCAGTCGATCACGTCGTGGATCGAGGTGTGGAAGAGCGGCGATCCGTCACAGCGCCTCCCGCTCACCGTCGAGGACGCATGGGTCATGGGCGACGTGGGCCCCAAGACTGGACGCCTCGCCAAGCTCAGCTACCACGATGACGGCATGGACGGCGACGAGGTCGCCGGCGACGGGCGCTACACCAACCGCCTGGTGCCGTCGCAGGTCGCGGCGCTGCAGCACGCGACCCAGGTGCACCTGGCGGCGACGGTGAGCTGCTGCGACGGCGTGCGCCGCCTCTTCGTGCGCGAGTTCACCTACGCGCCGCGCCAGGTCGTCGAGATCCTCGGCCTCAGCGACAGCGTGCGCGGCGGCTCGCTGACGGTCACGCTGGACGTCGACGTCTTGGAGCGCGGCACCTACGACTTCGAGGCGAACCTCATGAGCGGCGACGGAGGCACGCCAATCGGCTACACCCAGATGAACTACACGCTGGCGCCGGGGCGGCAGAACGTCGACCTCGTCTTCTTCGGCCGCATGTTCGCGGAGCTCGGCGTCGACGGCCCCTATCTGCTGCGCGACCTGCACGGCCTGTGGCTCGCCCTCGACGGCGGCGAGCACAACATCCCGTTCGAATACGGCTCGACCTACCTGACCAAGCCGTGGCGCCACGGCGAGCTCTCGCCGGCAGAGTGGGACGCTCCGGAGAAGCAGCAGAAGATCGCCGCCCTCGAGCACCTCATCGCCGACACCGCGGCCGGGCGCATCGGCGGGCCGGTGGCCCAGCCGCAACACATCGACATCGACGACAAGGGCGTCGCCCACGTGGTCGCCGACGCGCCGCCCCCGAAGTAGCCCGCCCGCCCAAGAAGAATTCGAACGCCCGTTCGAATTTTCGAACGGCGGTTCGAATCAGTCGTTCGCCAGAATGGCCAGCGTGTGCGCCAACGCCTCGACGCCCTGGGCGAGATGGTGCGGATCGGTGGCCTCGGTCGGGCAGTGCGACTTGCCGCCGATCGAGGGCACGAAGATCATCGACGAGGGCGCGATCTCCGCCATGTGCAGCGCGTCGTGGATCGCGCCCGAGGTCATGCGTTGCGCGCGCAGCCCCGCCGCCGCCGCCCCACGCTCGACGGCGGCGATGGCCAGCTCGTGCATCGGCCCCGGCTCCACCCGCTGCAGGAGGCGCTGCTCGAGCTCGACGGCGCGCTTGTCGCCGATGCCATGCAGCGACGACACCACGTAGTCGTCGAGGGCAGAGAGCAGCTCACGCGACGGCGCCCGCAGATCGCAGATGGCGTCGACGCGGCCGGGGATGATGTTCTTGCCGCCCGGCTCGACCGTCAGCTTGCCGACGGTGCCGACGGCGCCGCCGCCCACCTCGCGCGCGGCCCGCTCGATTCCGAGCGCCCACTCCGCCGCCGCCAACAGCGCGTCGTGCCGCAGGTTCATCGGAGTGGCGCCGGCGTGGTTGGCGTCGCCGAGGAAGGTCACCGTGCGCTGCACCAGGCCGGCGATCGCCGTCACCGCGCCGATCGGCAGCTCCGCCGCCTCGAGCACGCCGCCCTGCTCCACGTGCAGCTCCACGAAGGCATGGATCGCGCCCGCCTCCGCCCGGGCGGCGATCGGCGTGCCTTCGTCTCCGTAGGTGCCGAGCGCGTCGCGGTAGACGATGCCGTCGGGATCGACGAGTGCCAGCACGTCGGCTACCGACACATGTCCGGAGACCGCCGCCGATCCGATCGTTCCCCGGCGGAAGCGCGAGCCCTCTTCGCCGACGAAGACGATGAGCTCGAGCGGACGCCGCGTCTGCACGCCGGCCGCATCGAGCGCCTCGAGCGCGCACAGCGCACCCACGACGCCGAGCGGCCCGTCGAGCTTGCCCCCCGACGGCACCGAGTCGAGGTGCGAGCCGGTCATCACCACCAGCTCGCGCGAATCCCAGGCGGCGCCGTCGCGCGCTTTTCGCCGGCCGCGCAGGTTGCCCACCTCGTCGTGCCGCACGTCGAGCCCGGCGGCGCGCATGCGCCCGGCCACGTAGGCGCGCGCCTCGGCGTCCTCTCGCGATAGCGCCCGGCGCGTGATGCCACCGTCAGTGCCGAGCCCGATCTCGCCCAGCCGCTCCAGGTCGGCCAACAGGCGCGCCTGATCGATTCGAACCGCCGTCCCACTTTTCGAACCGCTGTTCGAAATCGTCATCGGATCTGGACGAGGCCCGCCGCGCGCCGCCCGGTACCGCCGCTGGGCCCGTTGACCTTGGCGATCTCGCCGGCCACCCGGGCGGCCAGCGTCATGAAGATCTTGGCGTGCTCCGACTCTCGGCGCGCCGACGACGACCGGCCGCCCCGAATCGCCGCCGTGCCGCACCTTGGCGTCGATCGGCACCTCGCCGAGGAACGTCGTCCCGAGCTCGCTGCGGCCAGCTTCTTGCCGCCGCCGCGCGCGAAGATCTCGTCGTGGTGCCCGCAGGCCGGGCAGACGTAGTAGCTCATGTTCTCGACGACGCCGAGGATCGGGATCTCGACCTTCTTGAACATCGAGACGCGCCTTGACGACGTCGATGAGCGACGACCTCCTGCGGCGTCGTCACCATCACCGCGCCGGTGATCGGGATGAGCTGCGACAGCGAGAGCTGCGCGTCGCCGGTGCCGGGCGGCAGGTCGACGACCAGGTAGTCGAGCTCGCCCCACTCGACGTCCTCGAGGAACTGCTGCAGCAGCTTGTGCACCATCGGCCCGCGCCAGACGACGGCGCCGTCGCGCTCGACGAAGAAGCCGACCGAGATGACCTTGCATGCCGTAGTGCACGGCCGGCGATGATCTTGTTGCCCGCCTCGCTGCCCGGCGGCACCTCGGGCTCGCCCAGCATCGTCGGGATCGACGGGCCGTAGACGTCGGCGTCGAGCAGGCCGACCGTCGCGCCGTGCTGCGCGCAGCGCCAGCGCCAGGTTGGTCGCCGACCGTCGACTTGCCGACGCCGCCCTTGCCGGCGGCGACCGCGATGATGTTCTTCACGCCCGGCCAGCCGATCGCCGCCCGGCTTGCCGCAGCTGCGCTGCGTCACCTCGGCCGCGACCTCGATCTTGACGTCCGCAGCGCCGGCCGCCTTGGCCGCCTCGGTCGACGGCCTTCGCGATCGCGTCGCTTGTGCGGATGCGCCGGCGTCGGCAGCTTGAGCGTTGACGCGCGCCTTGTCGCCGTCGCCGAGCACCTCCTCGACGATAGCCGAGCGCGACGATGTCCTTGCCGAACAGCGGGTCCTACGACCTTGGCCAAGCGCGGCGCGGAGCTTCTCTGACATCGAGTGACATGGGTCCTTTATGAGTGGTGGCCGAGCTTGGCCTTCTTGACTGCCAGGTAGTCGCGGTTGTGCTCGTTCGCGCCGACCCAGTGCGGCACGCGCGCGCGCGACGCGCGACGCCGGCCTTCTCGAGGCCGGCGCACTTGTCGGGGTTGTTGGTCATGAGCGCGCACCGAGCGCACGCCGAGATCGCGCAGGATCGCGGCGGCCAGATCGTAGCTGCGCAGGTCGGCGAGCGAAGCCGAGCTGCTCGTTGGCCTCGACGGTGTCGGCGCCCGCGTCCTGCAGCGCGTAGGCGCGGATCTTGTTGCCGAGGCCGATGCCGCGGCCCTCCTGGCGCAGGTAGACGACGCACGCCGCGCCCCGCCGCGCCGATCGCCGCGAGCGCGCGGTCGAGCTGCTCGCGGCAGTCGCACTTGAGCGAGCCGAGCACCTCGCCGGTCCAGCACTCGGAGTGCACGCGCGCCAACAGCGGCTCCCCGCCGCCGAGGCGCGTCGAGCGGACCGGCGACGATCGCCACGTGCTCGCGCTCCTCGGCCCGCCGTCCCGTCTCGCGATAGACGACCACGGTCAGGGTGCCGTTGTGGGTCGGGATGGTTGCTTCGCGAGAAGCGGGAAACCGATGTTTCGGGACCTGACCATTGCGCTCCTTGACGAGGAGTTATCGTAGATTACACTGTGTGATTGTCAACGCGGACGTTACCGCGTAAGGTGTGTCAGATGGCGCTTCGCCCGATCGTGAAATATCCCGACAGCTTCCTGCGCCAGGCGACCACTGCACGTCGCCGCCGTCGACGACGAGATCAGCAAGCTGGTGGCCGACATGGTCGAGACCATGTACTCGAAGAATGGCGCCGGGCTGGCTGCCATCCAGGTCGGCTCGGACAAGCGAATCTTCATCGTCGAAGCGTCGGTCGCCGGTGGCGACGAAAACGACCACCCGGTGGTGTTCATCAACCCGACCATCGAATGGCTCTCGGACGACACCGAGACGTCCGACGAAGGCTGCCTCTCGTTCCCCGGCATCTACGTGCCCATCAAGCGCTCGCTGCGCGCGCGCGTGCGCGCCACCGGCCTCGACGGCAACGAGTTCGTCGTCGAAGGCGAGGGGCTCTACGCGCGCGCCATGCAGCACGAGAACGATCACCTGATCAACAAGCTGCTCATCGACTACGTCGGTCCCCTCAAGCGCCAGATGATCAAGCGCAAGATGGAGAAGATGACCGACGAGGAAGCCGACGAGCTCCAGGCGCTCGGCGAATAGTTTCGAACCGCCGTTCGAAAATCGGAACCCGTGACTGGCACCGTCCAAATCCGCAACGTCGAGTTCCAGGGCAAGCACGGCGCCTCGGCCGATGAGCGACGTTCGTCGCGCCGCTTCCAGGTCGACGTCGATCTGACGTTCCCCATGACGCGGGCGATGGAGAGCGACCGGCTCGCCGACACCGTCAACTACCGCGACGTCTGTGAGCTGCTGGTGCAGATCGGCGAGGCGCGCCCCTATCGGCTGCTCGAGGCGCTGGCGGCCGAGATGCTGCGCGAGATGCGCAAGCGCTGGCCGCAGGCGCAGATCGCGATCGAGCTGCGCAAGCTGCATCCGCCGTGTCCGGGCAACCCCGACTATACGGCCGTGCGCTTGAGCGACTCGTAGCGCGCGCGCCAGTCGGCATCGGCGCGGCCCAGCTCCGTCGACGGTGGATCGTCGAAGAGCAGCTCGCGCTCGATACGGTGGAAGTTGCCCCGCGCACCCAGCTGCGCCAACACCGAGTGCACGCCCCACTGGATGCGGTTCACGAAGACGAAGTCGCGCGGCATGTTGAGCTGCTTCGACAGCCCGGCGGCGGCACCGGCCGGTTTGAACACCTGTTTGAAGCTGCGGGCGTTGTACTCGCGCGTGAAGACGAACTCGCGGTCCTCCTGGATCGGCTCGTAGAAGTAGCCGAAGTAGTCGAACAGCACGTCGAGATCGAAGCCGTCCGTCGACGGCAGGAAGGTCAGCGCCACCAGTCTCTGGGCGAAGGCGGCGCGATCGCCGCGCAGGTGGGCGGATACGAGCGCGCGCCAGTTGCCCAGCATCTCGGCCGGAAAATATTTGACGCAGCCGAAGTCGAGGAAGACGAGGCGGCCGTCACCGTCGAAGAGATAGTTGCCCGGGTGCGGATCGCCGTTGAACATGCCGTGGCGCGCGATGGAGCCGAAGACGAAGCGGAAGAGGATTTCGCCATAGCGCGAGCGCTCGGCCTCGTCGGCGGCAAGCACGTCGGCGAAGCGGCGCCCTTCGACGAACTCACTCACGAGCACGCGCGGCGTCGAGTGCGAGGCGTGTACGCGCGGGATGCGGATGAACGGGTGGCCGTCGTAGAGGCGAAGGAAGGCGCGCTGGTTTTCCGCCTCGCGGGCGTAGTCGAGCTCCTCGATGATGCGACCGCGCAGCTCGTCCACGACCGAGCGCGTGTCGACGCCGGGGTAGAGGGGCGCGATCATGCGGTAGAGCATCGTCGCGTTGCCGAGGTCGGCGCGGATGGCGTCGGCGACGCCGGGATATTGGATCTTTACTGCTACCTCTTCACCCGACGGCAGCGTCGCGCGATGGACCTGGCCGATCGACGCCGACGCCAGCGGCTGCTCCTCGAAGCGGGCGAAGGCGCGCTCGAGCGGACGGCCCAGCTCCTCTTCGGCGACCGCGCGCAAGAGCGCGAAATCCATTGGCGGCGCGGACGTCTGCAGCGACGCCAACGCGGCGCGGAATTCCTCGGGCACCTCGTCGCTGACGAAGGAGAGCATCTGCCCCAGCTTCATGAAGGCGCCCTTCATGTGGCCCATCGTCTCCGCGACGGCTTCTGCGGTTTGCCGTCGACGACTGGCGTCCAGGCGGCGGCGACGCTCGGGCGAGGCGAACAGGCGGCGCAGGCGCGCGCCCAGCCAGCTGGTCGACAGGCGTGCCGATAGGCGGCCGATGCGCAAGAGGCGCAAGAGGCGCGAGGACTGGATGCGTCCGCCGCGCCGCGCCTCGAGGGCGAAGACGACCGCGACCAGCGCCAGCACGACGATGATGCCAGCGACAGCGGCAGCGACGGCGAACGTGGCGGTTGGTTGCGGCATACGCGGATGAGATGGTTACGCGAGCCGAACGGTGTCAGCTCACGCTCCGCTCGTCAACCCGCGCCCGGCTCGACGGCCCCCGCCGCGGCTCGCGCAGCCCACCCACCGAGCTCGGCACACCGCCCAACAGCTCGCGCACCCCGCCCAACCAGCTCGCGCACCCCGCCCAACCAGCTCGCGCACCCCGCCCAACCAGCTCGCGCACCCCGCCCAACCAGCTCGCGCACCCCGCCCAACCAGCTCGCGCACCCCGCCCAACCAGCTCGCGCACCCGCCCACACGGCGCGCGCGGACCACCCGCCCAGCCCGCCCGCCTATGCCCTATCGCCGCGCGGGGGCCGGTCCAGTCCGCGGCGACGGGGTCGACAGTGACGCGGTCGCCGGATGGGTATGGCCGCGCATGAGCAGCCAACCGCCAGCCGCCGCGAGTAGCAGCAGCATGAGCACGGTGATCCACGGCGACCTGCCGCGCGGTCGGGCGTCGGCGGCGGCTGCGAAATCAGAGCGCGATCGGCGCTGCGCCTCCGCCGTCGCCAGCATCTCCTCGTTCAGATCGAAGCGCGGCTGCAGCGTGCGCCGGTCGCGCGCCGCCTTGCGCTCGACCGAGACGTCCTGGAACGTGAGCACGAAGTAGGCCTGCCACTTGCTGCGTATGCGCTTCTCCAAAAGCGGCCACGCGTCGAGGGTCGCGCGTCGCGCGCCATCGAGATCGCCCTCCGCGAGCCTGCCCAAGAGCGTCGCGACCGGCACCGCCAGCAGCGCGTCCAGCTCGTCGATGTGGTCGCGCCCCATCTCGTACCTGTCCGCGACCAGTGCCACGGTCGGATCGACGCTGGCCGCCGCGGTCAGCTTGGCGTTGAACTCGTACGCGAAGTCCTCGGCGATCGAACGCACGGCGCCCCGGATCTCCCTGGCGAAATTCGAACCGTCGTTCGAAACATCGAACACGCGGCTCGAAGCGGGCTGAGCAGACGACGCAGCGGTGACGTCGACGGCGTCTTCGTCGTCGTCGTGCTCGTACTCGAGCGTCACGCCTTCGCCGCTGCTGAACAGGCCGCGACACGCCTTGTCGAACGCGCTGCGGTAAGTGGTGAGCTTCTCCGCGAGCAACGATTCCGGCGACATTCCGCCTCCTCGTCAATCTGCTCGCAGTGAGTATTCCAGCCTACATCCTGGCGATCAATAGAAAACGGAGCAGCGTCTCAGACAGCGCACTCGCCCTGTCCGATCTCGACCTTGAACGGCTGCTCGTCGCCGTGGTCGAGCCAATCCTCCGGCCTGGCCGTGGCGGCGTCGAACTCCGCCAGGTCGGCGACCGCCCTCTTCACCACGTCGGCCTCGACGCGGCGGAAGTACGCCAGCGGCGCTTCCCCATCGCTGCGCTCGCGACGATAGAGCTCGAGCAGGCGCAGCGACTGCGGCAGGCACCCGCCGCGCCGGCACCTTGACGATCTGTCGGCCGAAGGTCGCCCCCTCCCGCGTCGATGCCGCCGCCGAGGTGCAGCTGGTACTCCGGCACCGCCTGCCCGCCGACGCGGCGCATGGTGCCGTGGAAGCCGAGCGCGGCGACGTGGTGCTGCCCGCACGAGTTGGGGCAGCCCGAGATCTTGATGTCGAGCGATTCGGCCGCCTGGACCGCGTCGGCCGCGGCTCCGGTCGCTGCCGCCAGCGCGCTTTCGACGGCGGTGGTCAGCTCGCGCGAGCGCGTCACCGCCAGGTTGCAGGTGTCGGCGCCGGGGCACGACGTGACGTCGTGGATGGTGCGCGCGCCGGCACGCCCGAGCCCAAGCGCGACGAGCTCGGCATGGAGCGCCGTCAAGCTCGCCTCGGGAACGAAGCGGAACACCAGGTTCTGCTCATTCGTCAGGCGCACCGTGCCGTCGGAGAACTGGCGCGCCAGGCGGGCCACGCCGCGCAGCGCCGCCGCGGTGATGTCGCCGCGGTCGAGCCGCGCGATCACCGCGTAGTAGCCGGCCTGGCGCTGCTTGATGCAGTTGCTCCGTAAGAACCGCTCGAATCCGTCCTCTGCCGCGGTCTGCCGCATCGGAGCGCGCAGGCGGAGCACCGCGTCGGGGCGCACCTCGTGGCTGGCGTCGATGGCGATGCTGCCGCGCCCATCGGCGTCGATCTTGGCCAGCTCCGCCTCGTACTCCCTGCGGAAGCTGTCCATTCCGAGCTTTCGGATGACGTACTTGAGGCGCGCCCGCGACTTGTTCTGCCGATTCCCCGTGCGATCGAACACGCGCACCACCGCCTCGAGCACCGGCAGCAACCGATCGGCTGGAACGAACGCCTCGAGCGGATGCGCGTCCTCGGGCGACGTCGACAGGCCGCCGCCGACACGAACTTCGAAGCCGCCGTCCGGAATCTCGAACTCGCGCCAGGATCGCCACATCGTTGATCGCGCCCTGCGCGCAGTCGTCGCCGCAGCCGCTGAACGCGATCTTGAACTTGCGCGGCAGCGCCTGGCAGATCGGGTTGCGCAGAAAGTGGCGCGTCACCGCCTGGCCGTAGGGCGTGACGTCGAAGGCGGCGCCGTTGCACACGCCCGCCAGCGCGCAGGCAGTCACGTTGCGCACCGTGTTGCCGCACGCCTCGCGCGTGGTGAGGCCGACCTCGTCGAGCTTGGTGCATCGCCTCGGCGACGCGCGCCAGCGGGACGAAGTGAAACTGCACGTTCTGCCGCGTCGTGACGTGGCCGAAGCCGCGCGAATACTCCTCGCCGATGTCGGCCAGCCGCTCGACCTGCGCGGCGGCGAGCACGCCCTGCGGGATCTTCACGCGCAGCATGTTGACGTTCGGCTGGCGCTGGCCGTAGGTGCCGCGCGTCAGCCGGTAGACCTTGAACTGGTCGGGCGAGAGCTCGCCGGTCTCGAACCGACGCAGGTGGTCGACGAAGTCGTCGATGTCGGCCGGGCTGGAGAACCGAAGCGGGTCAGGGACTACGGACTCTGGAGCATCGTCCATGATGCCCAGTGTCCGGTCCGTGGTGCTCTCGGTCAAGCGAAATTCTACATATTCTTGACCGGTATTCAGTACAATATATATTGTATCGTAATTGCTACATTTTTTACTTCTCGCTCAAGGCTTCTTTGCCGACCTCGCGGACCTTTCGGCCCGCTTCCATGTACTCCAGCCACGCGCGCCCGACCTCTTCCGAATCGTCGCTTCGCATCGCCTTGCGGCTCTTGCGGAGGCAGTCGTCGAACGCCGACAGCTCTCGATCGTCGGCCTGCAGCTTCTTGAGCGCGGTCTTGAACCCCGGCGTCGCCAGCTGCGGCACCCCCTCGGTGCTCACCTCTTTGGAGCACTCGTTCTTCAGCCGATCGAGGTACTTCGGATCCTTGCACTGCTTGAACAGGAACTCGACCAGCTCCTGGCCGTCCTTCATCTTGTCGACGCCCGGCGCCGCGCAGTGCAGGAAGCGATCATAGGCGACGACGTCGCTGCCCGGCTTGCCGCCGGCGAAGGCGTGCCAGGCGGTTCCGTAGGTACCGACCTTGGCGCCGACCTCGCGCTCCGCCAGATGCGTGGGCGCCACCTTCGACCAGTCGTCGAACGCCGCCGACAGATCGCCCAGGCTCTTCTCGTAGGCCTTGAGCGCGTCGTCGTACATCGCCGGCGCCGAGATCGACTCGATCTTGTGCTTGGCGTCGACCGCCATGGGCGTGCACTCCTCGCGCACCTTGGTGGGGAAGTTCTTCGGGTCGGTGCCGAACGCGCCCTCGAGCCGCTGCGACAGCGCGAGGTTGTTCTGGAACATCCCCGGATCGACGCCGGCACCGAGCAGGCACGCCCAGAACTTGCCGATCACGTCGTTCTTCTCCACGTCCTGAAACTGCTTCATCACCGCCACGTGCATCTCGCGGATCTTCTGCGTCTGCATGCTGCGGTAGATGAAGACGCCCGCGGCCACGGCAGCGATCGAGCCGACAACGATCATCGGCGTCTTCGAGCCCTTCTTCTTGAGCGCGAAGTCGTTGAGGTCAGGCGGCGCAGCCGCGTTCGGGTCGTTGGGGTCGTTCAGATCCGGCGGGATATTCATGGCCGCGCATCTTAGCGCGAATCACACCAGATCGGCGAGCGCAGCTGTCACATGGTGGCGCGCCATCTCCTTGCGCCAGCCGAGCGCGAAATCGGTGTTGTCGAGCGGCTTGGCGATGCGCGCCGCCCGCTCCGCCGCCTCGGCGACGGCGTCGCGATCGTCCAGGCGTCTGCCGACGAGCGCCGCCGCGGCCGCCGTCGCCTCGTGCGGCCGCGAGCCGGCCCCGGTGATGACGATGCGCGCCTCCTCGACGACTGCGCCGCGCATGCGGGCCGCCGCCGCCACGCCGAGCACCGGGAAGTCGAACGACTCCCGCCGCCGCAGCTTGCGGTACGACGCCCGCCAGCTGCCATCCTGCGGCGGCACGTGGATGGCAGTCAGGATCTCGTTCGAACGCTTGTTCAAATATTGGATCCCGTCATCGGCGAAGAGATCGCGCACGGCGATGCGCCTTTCGCCGTCGACAGAAGCGAGGGTGACCTCGGCACCGATCGCGCTCAGCAGGGGCGCCGTGTCCGACGACGCAACGGCCCAGCAGCGATCGCTCCCCGGCGCCACCCAACAGACGCCGCCGTCGCGCTTCAGGCAAAAGTCGATCGACTTACGCCATTCGAAGCTCTGATTCCAATAGTTGCAGCGCGTATCGAGGCAGAGGTTGCCGCCGAGCGTGCCCATGTTGCGCAAGGGCGGGGTCGAGATGAGGCGCACCGCACGGCCGAGCGCAGGCCAGGCGGCGGCCAGCGCCGCATCGCGCTCGACGTCGCTGAGCGAGGTCATCGCGCCCACGGTGAAGCCCTGGGCCGGCGCGCCGCGCACGCCCCGCAGCGCCGCGATGCCGCGCAGGCCGATCACCCGCGCCGGCGTCTGCTGCCGGCGCTTCATGTTGGGCCACAGGTCGGTGCCGCCGGCGACTACGGACGCCTGCGCGCCCCAATGCGCCAACAGCCCTGCGGCATCTTCGATCGTGCGCGGCGCGAAGTACTGGAAGCGCGGCAGGCGCATCATGGCTGCTTGCCTCCTTCGCGAGCCGAGGCCAGCGTCTCGACGGGCGGCGCCACTGTCGCGCCGCGCACGCGATCACGCTTCCGCGGCGGCTCGTTCACCGCCCTCCCGTCGCCGCCCTCCCACGGTGGCGGCACGACGAGCGGCTCGGGCCACCCGATCGCCGGAAAGCGCGCCGGGCCGAAGCGCTTGGTCGAAGAGCCGAGCGCGCTTCTGATCTTCTCCGGTGTAATCGGCACCTCGTCGACGCGCACGCCGACAGCGTCGTAGACCGCGTTGGCCACCGCCGGCATGATGGGCAACAGCGGCCCCTGCCCCACCTCCTTGGCGCCGAACGGCCCATTCGGATCGGGCTCCTCGATGAGGAGGGTCTCGACGTCGGGCATGTCGAGCGTCGCTCGGGCTCTTGTACTCGAGCATCGACGGAAACTTGTGTACGTGCGCCCGCGACAGCTTCGGCGGCAGGCGGCGATACGCCTGCTCCTCCATCAGCGCCTCGCCGAGCCCCATGTACACGGAGCCTTCGACCTGGCCGCGCGCCAGGGTCGGATTGATCGCGCGGCCGATGTCGTGCGCGATCCAGATCTTGGGCACGCGTAGCCACCCGGTGGCGCGATCGACCTCCACTTCGACGACGGCGGCGGAGTACGAGTACGCCGGCGACGGGCCGACGCCCGCGCCCTTGTAGTCACCGGGCGACTTCGGCGGACGGTAGCTGCCGGTGGTGCCGAGCGTTCCGTGTTGCGCCTCCGCGAGCCGCACCGCCTCGGCGAAGGCGACGCCGCGCTCGGGCTCCTCGCCGTCGAAGACGCGCCCGTCGGCGAAGACCAGCCGCGCCGCCGGGAGCTTCAGCTTGGCGGCGACCGCACCGGCCAGCAGCGCGCGGGCCCGCTCGGCCGCTTCGATGGCGGCGTTGCCCATCATCAAGGTCACGCGCGACGAGTAGCTGCCGAGGTCGACGGGGCCGAGATCGGTGTCGCCGGTGACGGCGCGAATGTCGAGCGGATCGATCCCCAGCACCTCGGCGACGCAGGCGACGAGCACACTGTCCGAGCCCTGTCCGATCTCGGTCGCGCCGCAGAACGCGGTCACGCGGCCGGAGCGATCGAGCTGGAGCTGCACCCCCGAGTGCGGCAGCTCGTTCCAGTAGATCGGCAGCCCGGCGCCGCACAGGTACGAGCTGCAGGCGATGCCGAGGCCGCGGCCGTCACCGAGGCGCCCGCGCCGCTCCTTCCATCCCGACGCCTGCACCGCGGCGTCGATGCAGCGAACCAGGCCCGTCGACGAGACACGAAGCCAGTTGGCGGTGAGCGAATCGGGCGGCACCGCGTTGTCGATGCGCCAGGCGGCCGGATCGACGCCGAGCGCCGTGCACATCTTGTCGATCTGCACTTCGAGCGCGAACCGCGGCTGCGGCGTGCCGTGCCCGCGCTTGGGCCCGCAGGGCGGCTTGTTCGTGAAGGTGCGACAGCCGCGAAAACGATAGCGCGGGAATCCGATAGGTCACCGTCTGCAGCGCGCCGGTGTAGAACGTCGAGGCCACACCGTAGCTGCCGTAGGCACCGCCGTCGAGCAGCGTCTCCAGCTCCTGTCCGGTGATTTCGAACCCACGTTCGGTTTTTCGAACACCCGTTCGAAGCTTCATCAGCACCGGGTGACGACCGCGGTGGCAGTAGAACACCTCTTCGCGCGTGAGCGCGATCTTCACCGGCCTGCCGAGCAGCAGCGCCGCCTTGGCGGCGACGATCTCGTGGTTGAACGGATCGGACTTGCCGCCGAAGCCGCCGCCGTTGGGAGTGGCGATGACGCGCATCTGCGCGGCTGGCCGCTCGAGCACCTTGGCCAGCGCGCGGTGCAGGTAGTGTGGCGTCTGGGTCGACGAGGCGACGGTCAGCTTGCCGTCGCCGTCGACGTAGGCGAGCGTGGCGTGCTGCTCGATGGGCAGGTGCGTATTGCCGCTGAAGAACATGACGTCTTCGAACACGCGTTCGGACTTCGCCAGCGCGTCGTCTACGTCCCCGAACTCGAAGGCGACGCTCTTGTGGACGTTGCCGTGATCGCCGTAGTCGTGCAGCCGCGGCTCGGGGGTGGCCAGCGCCTCCTCCGCGTCGGCGATGGTGGCGAGCGGCTCATAGGTCACGTCGATCAGCTCGGTCGCTTCGTAGGCGGTCAGCTCGTCCACGGCGATGACGGCGGCGACCGGATCGCCGACGAAGCGGACGCGATCGGTGCACAGCGCGTGCTCGTCCTGGCGAGACGGGCAGAATCCCGAACGGGATGGGGAAGTCGCGGCCGGTCAGCACCAGCTTGACGCCGGGGAGCGCGGCGGCACGCCCGATGTCGACGGCTGCGATTCGCGCGTGCGGCACCGTCGAGCGCAACAGCTTCATGTGCAGCATGCCGGGCAGCGCGAGATCGTCGGCGAAGCGGGTCAGGCCGGTCACCTTGGCGCGGCCGTCGACACGGCGGAGCGGCTTGCCGATGACGTTGTTCGGGCGCACGGGCTCGCTCATTTGCGCGCCGCGGTTCGAAGTTTTGCCGCGGCGGCCTCGACGGCTTCGAAGATCTGCAGGTAGCCGGTGCAGCGGCAGAGCTGGCCCGAGAGCGCCTCGGCGATCTCGGCGCGTGTGGCGTCGGGGCGACGCTCGAGCAGCTCCTTGGCCGCGAGCAGGAAGCCGGGGGTGCAGTAGCCGCATTGGGCGGCGCCGTGATCGGCGAAGCAGGCTTGCAGCGGGTGGAGCTCGGGACCCTGCTGCATGCCCTCGACCGTCATGCACGTGGCGTCCGTCGCACTCGACGGCGGCGACGAGGCACGATAGGACGAGCTGCCCATCGAGGAGCACGGCGCACGCGCCGCATTCGCCGAGCTCGCAGCCGTGCTTGGTGCCCGTGAGCTGCAGCTCCTCGCGCACGAGCTCCAGCAGCGTCTTGTAGCCGTCGACGAGCAGCTCGCGCGGCTCGCCGTTGACCAGGAGCGACAGCCGCACCTTCTGGCGCAGCGTCGCGTCGCCGAGCGGGATCAGGTCCGTTGCCATAGGAGGCCTCGCAGGAGCTGCTCGCGGAAGCTGCGGAGGATCTGGTCGGGGTCGCCCTGCCCCGGTCGGTACCAGCGCGCCACCCAGTTGAGCGAGCCGAGCAGGGCGAACGCCTGCAGCTTGGGCTCGCCGGTGCGCACCATCCCCTCGCGCTGTCCCGCGGCGATGAGGTCGCGGACGCCCCGCTCGTACTTGTCTCGCTTCTGCACGATCTTCTTGAACAGCGGCTTCGTCAGCTCGTCGAGATCGAGATGCAGCGAGGCGCCCCCGGCCATCACCACCTGCAGGTGACCGTCGATGAGCGCGGCCAGGCGCTCGCCGACGTCGGGGCGATCCTTGGCTGCGGCCAGAACCTCGAGCAGCTGATCGAGCGCGCGATCCTGGCAGGCGTAGACCAGCTCCTGCTTGTTACGGAAGTAGTAGTACAGATTGCCCGTCGAGAGCCCGGCGGCGCGCGCGATGTCGCGCATGCCGGCACGATGCAGGCCATGATCGCGCATCGCCAAGAGCGCGCCTTCGAGGATTTCGCTCCGGCGAACATCAGCGCGTCGCAGCTTCGAACGCGTGTTCAACATTTCGAACCCATGTTCCACTTTTTGAACATGTGTTCTAAAATGTCAAGACCGCGCCGAGGCGACCGCGCCGATCTCCGTAGCAGCCCCCCGAAGCGATCCCTGGGGTCAGGCGAAGCGGTCGAGCTGGCGCAGACACTCCCAGCAGCCACGCGAGTCGAAGAGCGTGAACTCGACGGCGCCGAAGGCCATGCGGTCGCGCGCGCCGACTGCGGCGCTGGCGCCGCGCGCCGCGAGCCGCCGACCACCGATGAACGTGCCGTTGCGCGAGCCCGCGTCCGAGAGCTCGACGCGATCGCCGACGATGCGGAAGAACGCGTGAAACTTCGAGACCTGCTCGTCGAGCACGACGAGGTCGTTGTTCTCCGTGCGGCCGAGCGTAATCATCGACGGGAAGGTCGACTGCACCTTACGCAGCGGCAGGACCAACGGGCGCGCGCCTCGCTCCGTCGCCGCTCCCGGCTTGGGCTTGGCGAGGTCGACGAGCCGAAAAGCACCGGTCGGGACCCGTGCCAGATCGCCGGCGCCCTCACGTCCCATAATCGACTCGCGAGGGCGAATCGGCTGCATGTTGCTGACGGTGGCGGCGGCGCGGAGCGGCCGTACCAGGCGCGCCGTGGAGATCAGGAAGAAGTACGGGTGCGCGGCGACCCACTCTTCGACTCGGCTGACCAACGCCAGCTCGGCCCAATCGGATCCGCCCATTCGCCGCTCATTATACGCCGGGAGGTCGCCCCCACCAGCGTCCTTCCGCGAGCACGAAACGCGAAGGCGGCCGCGCAGTCGGATTTGTCGGGTCGATGACAATTCCTTCACCGGGCAGGCCGGCATAGTCAGGATCCCAAGGTAGGACAATGGCGAGCGTATCGCCAAGCGGCACCAGCTTCGGCAGGATGGCCGTCACGCGCCGTTCCCGGGCCCAGGCGAGGGCGGCGTCGACCGTCGTGTGGAGCGCAAGATCCTCCAAAGTGCGAATCGTCGGCGGCGGCAGCTTGAGCTCGCCCCGCTCGTACCGCGCGAGCACGTCGGCTGGCGTGGCCCATAGATGATCGACGGTTTCGACGCTGTCATGGCGCGCGGTCTGATCGGGCGGCGCCGCGGCGACGAAGAAGCGTGCGTCGAAGCGCTTGCCCTCGGCGGAAGGCGTGATCCAGTGGGCGAACGGCACCAACGTCGCCGGATCGACGGTGAGGTTGGCCTCCTCGGCGAGCTCGCGCGCGGCGGCGACGGGGAACGCGGCTTCGCCTTCGCCGTCGGAAGCCTCGACCCGGCCGCCGGGGAAGACGTAGGCATCGGCCATGAAGGACGAGCTGCGGTGGCGGCGCACCATCAGCACCTCTGGCCCGCCCGCGCCGGCCCGCAGCAGCACCACCGTCGCCGCCGGCCGCGGTTGTGCGACTGGAACCTCGGTTCGAATCTTCGAACCCTGGTTCGAATCTCCTGAATCGGGCGGGATCATGATTGGAACCTCGTGAACAGCGCGCGCAGATCATCGGGGATGGGTGTGGCGCGGAAGCTCGTCATATCGACGCATGCGCAGGTGATCTCGGCGTGGCAGGCCTGCAGCCCGTCGCGGTGGCGAAAGCCGTGGTAGCGGAAGGTCGCCGAGCGCGCGCCGATCTTCGGCACCGACAGCTCGATATCGAGCGCGTCGCCGTAGCGCAGCGGCTGCTGGTAGTCCGTCTCGATGTGCACCGTCGGGAACCCGATGTGGCGCGTGTTGAGCATGACGTGGTAGGCGAAGCCGTTCTCGTCGAAGAAGTCCTCGAACGCTTCGTGGAAGTAGATGAAGAACTGCGGGTAGTAGACGATGCCCGCGTGATCGACGTCGCCGAACCGCACCGGGACCTGCGTGCGGAAGGGCATCAGCCCGCCATGGTCTTCGACAGTCGCGTCCGCTGGATGGTCGCGAAGCCCTTCTTGCCGTAGAGCGCCTGGGCAGCGGCGGGATCGTGCTTCTCGCCGATCTCCACGTCGAGCGCACGCAGCCCGCGCCCGGCGCCCCAATCGAGCGCCGTCGTGAGCAGCCGATCTCCGAGCCCTTTGCGCCGGTAGTCCTCGCGCACGTAGAGCTGCTCGATCCAGCCCACTTCGCCGGCGGCTTCGAGCGATACGAGCACGGTCATCATCAGCACGCCGACCATCTTGCCGTGGGCGAAGCCGGGGAGCCCTTCGTGGAAGGCTCCGACGACCAGCACGCGATCGGAGTCTTCGAGCGCGGCCTGCACGGCCGGACGCAAGCGGTCGGCGTCGATGTCGCGGCCGTACCCGCGCTGCTGCTGCATGAAGAGCTCGGTGGCGGCGCGCAAGTCGACGCCGCCGATGCGCCGGACGATCAATTGAGGCTCGCTGGCCATGCCCCCTTCTAACATGGCGGCGGGTCCGCGTGCTACGATGTCGCGGTGCCGCCGTCTTCGTCGCCACCCACTTCGCCACCCTCGTCGCCACCGCCGCCGCCGCAACCGAAGAACATCCGCCGCCACCCGCGCTTCGAGCTGTACGCCTCGGTGGAGCTGCACGCCGACGAGGAGACGCTCCTGCTGCCGGCGCGCAACATCTCGCTCGGCGGCGTCTACCTCGCGGCCGACGGGCACGACCTCGACGCGCTCGAGCTCGGCATGGAGCTCGAGGTTCTGGTGTTCGACGCGCTCGACGACAAGCGCAAGCCGGTGCGCCTCACCGGCGAGATCGTCCGCCACGACGGCGACGGGCTGGCGTTGATGTGGGCCGACTCCGATCCGGCGATCGCGATCGAGCTGGCGAAGCTCCTCGATCGCCTGCAGCCCAAGGACGCCGACAAGGACGGAAAGCACCAGTAGCAGGGTGGATTGGCAGTGGCCAATGGACTGGCGAAGGGTAGCCGGCGGACTGGCGGCGGCTCAGCAGCAGACCGACGGCAAGTAGCCAGCGGACTGGCGGTGGGTCAGCAGTAGACCAACGGCAGGTGACCTGGGCTAGCAGCCCGCCAGGGACTCGCAGGTCTCGGCGGCGGTGTGAGCGCAGCCGGTGCCACCGCCGTCGTCGCTCGCACAGTGCGCCGCGCAGTGGTAGACGTTGTTCGTGTCGGGCCCGGTGCAGTGCTGCAAGCACTGGTCGCCGCTGCCGTGGTTGCAGACGTCGATCGACGACCCGAAGTCGTACGCCGCGCAGGTCGCCCCGGAGTAGGTGAGCTCGACGATGGTATGCCCGTCGGCGCCGCAGACGGTACCCGCCGGCGTCTTGCCGCCCGCCTGGCAGGTGAGACACCCGGTCGTGCTGCAGACGAGCGCGGTGCCGCTGCACATGTAGACGCCCTTGTAGAGGCAGGGATCGCCCTGTTTCGCCGGCGTCCCGTCGAAGTTCGCCCAGGCCGAGCAGCCGCCGCAGGCCGTATTGAAGCAGGACATGTCGGGCGGGGAGACGATCGGTGAGACCGCGAGGTCGAGCTCGACACGCGAGTCGGGCAGCGCGGGCACGACGAAGTCCGATCCACAGCCCGCCACCAAAAGGACGATCGGGAGCCAAACCAGGCGCATCGCGCGATTATAGACGAACCACGCTCAGGCGATGCGGCGGACTTTCTCTACCGGAAAGCGGATCACCGTGCGCTGCTCCTCGAGCTCGCGAACGCCGAAGTCGGCGGGATCGACCATGACCGCGGCCGCCGCGCCCCCACCCGCGCCTTCGCGCGTCGTCTCGGCCTGGGGGCCGATCAGCTTCTCGACCAGCTTGTCCGTCGGCGGCCGCGAGAACATGTGCGCCTGCTCGACGAACTTCACGCCCACCGACTCGAGCCACTTGACCGGCGCGTCGCCGCCGATGCACACGAACACGTGGTCGTTGGCGACCATCTCGTACTGCTCGCCCGCCTTGAGCGTCACGCTGTCGCTCTTGATCTCGGCGACGTTGGTGGCGAAGCGCAGGACGACGCGCCCCGCCTTGACCACCTCGTCGAGCTTCTGCCGGTTCTTGGCCTTGCAGCGCGACAGCTGCTTGCCGCGGTACGAGAGCGTCACGCGCTGCGCGGTGTCGGCGAGCGCGATCGCCGCCTCGACCGCCGAGTCGCCGCCGCCGACGACGAGCACGCGCTGGCCGCGATGATCGGCCGGGTCGGTGAGCAGCGCCGACACCTTGGCCAGGTGCTCGCCGGCGACGCCGAGCTTGCGCGGCTTGCCGCGCGTGCCGATCGCCATGATCACGCGCTGCGCCGAGTAGACCTGCTTGTTGGTCTTGACGTTGAACCAGCCGCGCGTGTCGCGCTGCACGTCCTCGACGGTCTCGCGCGTCGAGACGTGGACCCGCTGCTTGTCGAGGATGGTGCGCCACGCGGCGAGCAGCTCGTCCTTGCCGGCGTCGAACACCGGCAAGAGGCCCACGCACTTGACGTCGTACGGCTCGGCCATGCACTCCTTGCCCTTGGGCCAGCGCGCGATCGTCGCCGCGACCAGCTCGTCCTTCTCGATGAGCGCGTACGACAGCCCGCGCTGCACGCAAGAGAGCGCCGCCGACAGGCCGCCGGGGCCCGAGCCGACGATGAGCACGTCGACCTGACCGTTGCCGCTGGCGTTGGGGCGCAGCCCGGTCTTGAGCATGTGCTCGACGACGCCGCGGCCCAGGTTCGACGCGTTCTTCACCAGCGGCTTGCCCGCGGCCTCGCCGATGAGGTAGAGGCCGGGCGACGCCTGGTAGTAATCGTCGAGCTGCGGCATGCGGATCGGCGGCGCCTTGGTGCCTTCGTAGTGCATGACCAGCGCCGTGGTCGGGCAGGCCGAGACGCACTGCTCGCACTGGATGCAGTCGCTCATGCGCGCGACGCGCGACTTGGTGCCCGCGAGCTCGAGCACGTCGGTCGGGCACACCGTGATGCAGGCCTCGCAGCCGGTGCAGCGGTCGTCGTTGATGCTGTGGATGAGCAGCTTGCGCTTGGCGTTCTGCAGCCGCTTGGCCTGGCCGCGGCGCCGCAGCCCGGTGATGGCGGCCGAGACGAGGACGCAGAAAATCGCGAATCCGGCGAGGCTGCTGAAGACGAGGAGAGGAACCATGGCGGCAGTCCAATACAAGAGCAATGCCGGCGGCCGCGCTGGGGATTCCGCGGGCTTATCGCCCAGTACTGGGGTCTCGATTCCCTAGTAGGGACCTCGGAGCCCCGGGTCTGATGTAGGCAGATTGGCGCAAAGCGTCATCGCCGGTTGACCCGCGGCAGGCGGCGCAACGAGCGGCGGATGCGCCACAGCTCGGCGAGCGACTGGGCGACGTTGCGGGCGTTGGCCACCTTCGAGCTCCCCGAGAGGCGCGGCGCGCATTCGATCTCGGTGGAGCCGATGCGCCAGCCGAGGCGGCGCGCCTTGACGGCGATCTCGAACCCGATGGCGCCGGCGGAGCGGGCGGCGACCAGGTCGAGCTGGCCCAGCCGAGCGCGGCGGAACAGGTAGACCCCTTCGAGGCGATCGACCAGGCCGGTGGCGGCGCGCAACAAAAGACGCAGCCCGCGCGACAGGACGGCGCGCCCGAGACCGTCGTTGCGGCGGCGATAGGTGGAGAGCACGAGATCGTGGTCACGCCAGGCGTCGAGGATCTTGGCCAGCTCGACGAGCGGGATCTGGCCGTCGGCGGGGATCCAGGTGACGAAGTCGTTGGCGGCGCCGAAGAAGCCCGAGCGCAGCGCGGCGGTGAGGCCGGCGTTGCGCGAGTGGCGGATGATGCGCAGCTCCGGCGCCGCCAGCTTCTGCAGGACGTCTTCGCTGCCGTCGGTGGAGCCGTCGTCGATGACGAGGATCTCGCAGTCACGGCAGCTCGCGCGCGCGAACGCGAGCGCTTCGCCGACCACGCGCGACAGGTTGTCGCGCTCGTTGAAGGCGGGGATGACAATCGTCAGCGACGGGACAAACGGGATCATGATGGCGTCGGCCACCATGATCGTAGCATCGCTCGTCGCGCGTGCGCTGGCGATGTCGGCCCGCTCATCGCCCAGGCGGGGTGCCAGCGCGGGCGCGACGTCGGCTCAGTTGATCGTGGAGCTGACGTCGGCACCGAAGTGGGCGACCAGGCCCTGGCGCGGCGTCGGCGCCGGGGCCTGGTAGTTGCCTCCGACGGTGAAGAGGTTGCCGCCGGCGAGGCTGACGGCGTGCAGATCGACGCGCGTCGCCTCGGCGGTTTCGTCGCTCCAGGCGCCGACGTGGCCACGCAGCTTGGTGCCGCCGCTGCCGACGAGGAAGGCGGTGCCGTCGGCGTCGACCGAGACGCCCGCCAGGCCGGGCGCGCTATCGAACGCGGGATCGGAGAGGCGCGTCCAGCCGCTGCCGTCGTAGTGCACAACGACGGCGTTGCCCAGGCCGCCGACGGCGTAGACGTCGTCCGCGGCGCGGCCGGCGACGGTGAGAAGCGGCGTGCGCGCGTCGACCGCGCTCTCGACGGGGCCGAGGGCGGCGCCGTTCCAGTGCAGGATGGCGCCGCCCTGGCCGACGATCCAGACGTCGTCGTCGGCCGCGCCCCAGACCTTGAAGAAGGCGCCGGTCGCTCCCGGCGGCGACAGATCCTGCCACGCCCCGCCGACGCGGCGGAGAATGACGCCGCTCAGATCCGGCTCGCCGCCGACGACCCACACCGTCCCGCTCTGGGATGGCCAGACGCCATAGAGGGTCGCCGTCGTCGGCACCGCTTCGACCGCAAAATCGGGGGTGGTCATGACGGTGCCGCGCTCCCCGACCGCCCACAGCTCGCTGCCCCGCTCCGCCACCCACCACAACGTCGCGTCGGTGGCGAGGTCGGTGCGCTGCCAGGCGCGGCCGTCATAGTGCAACGCGAACGCGTTGCCGCCCGAGCCGAGCGCGCCACCGACGACCCAGACGTCGCTCGGCGACGACTGCGTGACCGACAGCGGCACGCGGTCGAGCGACGGCAGCGGCAGCGACCAGTGCGGCGACGAGGTGCAGCCGGCGACGACCAGCGCAGCGACGAGCGAGGCGCGCAGCATGAGGCCAACCTATCATGCGGCGATCGTCGCCGCCGCGACCGCGATCACCGCGGCGGATCGATCAGCCGCTTGCGCGCCACCGCCGCCACCTGCGTGCGGACGCCGAGCCCCTTGGCCACCGTGCGCAGATCGGTGGGCGACAGGCGCGCCACCAGCAGCGTCGCCGTCGGCAAGGGCGTGCGCGGGTTGCGCACCAGCGCCAGCGCGATCGAAGGCGCCACCCCGTACGTCGGATGCTGCGCCAGCGTCTCGGCGGTCTCGGGCGACAGCTGCGGCGCCCGCGCCAGCGCCTGCACCTCGTCGAGCGTGATCTTGGGGTTGCGCACCAGGGACGACTGCACGACGCCCGCGCGATCGCGCATGAGGAGCTGGCGCGCGTCGCGGTTACCGTGCAGCGCCAGCTGCACCTTTTCGCCCACGCTCATGGTCACGATCTTGCGTTCCAGCGGCATCGGCGCCCAGGCGTCGCCGCCCTCGTCGCGGCGCGCCGCCGCATCGCCGCCCTCGTCGCGGCGCGCCGCCGCATCGCCGCCCTCGTCGCGAGATGCCGCGGGATCGATCACCCGCGCGGCCGCCGCGCCCGCCTGCGCCGTCGCCTCGGCGGTGTGGATGGCGATGGCGGCCAAAAGGTCGGCGACCGCCGCCGGCGCGATCTCCACGCAGGCCGCCTGCGCCGTCGCCACCGTCAAGCGCGCCGGCACCTCCAGCGCCACCCCGTCGGCGCACACGCGCAGCACCAGCTCGCCCAAGGGCGGCAGCGCGCTGGCGTCGACGGCGACGAAGAGCCCGCCGCGCGACAGCTGCGTCTCGGCCGCGTGCTTGAGCGCGCCCGCGTCGGCGAACGAGACCTCGAGGATGAGCGCGGCTCCGCTCGCCATCGACGCTATGGTAGCATCGCGCGCCGGAGGAAAACGCATGATCGCTCGCCTTCTTTCCGTCGCCGCCCTGCTCGTCCTCGCCCCTGCCGCGTTCGCCGATACGAGCGCCCCCGCGCCCGTCAAGGGCATCAAGGCGGTCGTCCTGCCCGATGGGCTCGAGTACGTGGACCTGCGCAAGGGCACCGGCGCCGAGGCCAAGTCGGGCAAGGTGGTCCTGGTGCACTACACCGGCTGGCTCGCCGACTCGAAGAAGAAGTTCGACAGCTCCGTCGATCGCCACGAGCCCATCAAGTTCACGCTCGGCGTCGGCATGGTCATCAAGGGTTGGGACGAGGGCCTCGAGGGCATGAAGGTCGGCGGCCGCCGCCAGCTCCACATCCCGGCCAAGCTCGGCTACGGCGAGCGCGGCGCCGGCGCGGCGATTCCGCCCAACGCCGACCTCGTCTTCGACGTCGCGCTCGTCGGAGTGCAGTAGCGAGCGCTCCATGGCCCACGCAGCGGGCGAGCTCATCTCCGTCGAGGAGGCGCAGCGGCGCGCGCTCCTGCCCGTGCGCCTGCTCGGCGCCGAGCGGGTTCCCATCGCCGCCGCCCTCGGCCGCGTGCTGGCCGAGGAGGTGACCGCGCCCCACGACGTGCCGCCGCACGACAACTCGGCGATGGACGGCTACGCGGTGCGCACCGCCGACGCCGTCGACGGCGCCGAGTTGCACGTCATCGGCGAGGTCGCCGCCGGCCAGGTGGCGACGCGCGCCCTCGGCGCCGGCGAGGCCTACCGCATCATGACCGGCGCGCCGATTCCGCCCGGCGCCGACGCCGTCATCATGCAGGAGCAGTGCGAGCGCGCGGGCGAGCGGGTGCGCCTGCGCCGCGGCGTCAAGCTGCGCGACCACGTGCGCTGCCGCGGCGAGGACGTGCGCGCCGGCGAGATCGTCCTCCGTCGCGGCACGCTCCTGGGTGCGGCCGAGCTGGGCACGTTGGCGTCGGCGCGCCGCGCGCAGGCCGCGGTCACGCGTCGCCCCCAAGTTGCGCTCCTGTCGACGGGCGACGAGCTGCGCGACGCCGATCAGCCGCTCGATCCCGGCGCCATCGCCGACACCAACAGCTACGCGCTCGCCGCGCTGGTGCGCCAGGCCGGCGGCGAGCCGCGCGTGCTGCCGATCGTGCGCGACGATCCGGCGCTTCTCGCCGCCGCCATCGACGAGGCGCGGCGCGCCGACCTTATCGTCTCCACCGGCGGCGTCTCCGTCGGCGAGCACGATCACGTGCGGGCGGTGCTGGCGCAGCTCGGCGCGGAGCTGACCGCGTGGCGCGTCGACATGAAGCCGGGCAAGCCGGTGGCCCTCGCGGTCCTCGACGGCACGCCCTACTACGGGCTGCCGGGGAATCCGGTGTCGTCGATGGTCGCGTTCACGCTGTTCGTGCGCCCCGCCATCCGCGCCGCGCTCGGCTGCGCGCAGCCGTTCGACCTGCCGCGCGCCACCGTTCGCCTCGACGCGCCGTTGGCGGTGCGCGGCGATCGGCGCCAGCTCCTGCGCGCGCGCCTCCGCTTCGTCGACGGACGCCTGGTCGCCACGCCGATGGCGCGCCAGGGCTCGGGCGTGCTCAGCTCGATGCTCGGCGCCAACGGCCTCATCGTCGTCGACGCGGGCGCGCACCAGTTCGACGCCGGCGCCGATGCGACCGCGCTCGTCATCGGCCCGCTCGGCGCCGACTAGAGTGTATCTCGCGAATAGTCCCGTCGCGTGCGGGGCCGGGCACCGCCCGCCGGCAGGCCCCTCCGTAGCCCTACGGTGAGGAGCCGGCCCCCATGCCGTATCAATGAAATCGCGCTGTTTCGAGTGGTTCAGGAAATGCTACCGTGAACCGGGATGGAGCAGGCGATCGCGTACTCGACGCTGGCGATCACCGTGACGCTGGCGCTGTCGCGTCCGCGCATCCGCCCGTCCAACCTGCGCTTCTCCCCGGGGTCGGCGGCGCTGCTCGGGGTGATCGTGCTGGTGGCGATGCACCTGCTCGCGGTCCGGGATCTGCTCGCCTCGCTGCGCATCCAGTGGCGGCCGTTGCTCTCGCTCACCTGCATCATGGTCATGACCGGCGTGGTCGACGAGGTGGGCGCGTTCGAGCGGCTGGCGGCGCGGATCGAGGTCTACGCGCGCCGCACCTCGGCGGCGCACGCGTTCACGCTGGTGTTCGCAGTCAGCGTCGTGACCCCGTCGCTCCTGAACAACGACTCGGCGGTGCTGCTGCTGACGCCGCTGGTGGTCGCGCTCACGCGGCGGCTCTATCCCGGCCGGCCAGGCGTGACCGAGGCGTTCGCGTTCGCGGTGTTTCTCGCCCCCGGCGTCGCGCCGCTGGTGGTCTCGAACCCGATGAACATGATCGTCGCCGAGTACGCCGGCATCGGCTTCAACGCCTACGCCATGGTCATGCTGCCGATCTCGCTCGCCGGCGCGCTCGCGACCTGGCTGATCCTGCGCTGGCGCTTTGGCCGCCTGCTCGCCTCTGCGAGCGCCGAAGACCGTCCGGTCTCGATCCCCGCTCCCCATCCCGCCGAGCGCCCGGCGCTGCTGCTGCTGCTGCTCGTATTCGCGGCCTACCCGATCGCCGCCATGTTCGGCGGCCAGATCTGGATGGTCACGCTCGCCGGCGCCCTCGCATCGCTCGGCCTCGCCCGCGCGCGCGACGTGGCGCCGACCCGCAAGCTCCTCGGCCACGTGTCGCTCGACATCCTCGTGTTCCTGTGGGGCGTGTTCCTGGTGGTCGCCGGCTTGCGCAACGTCGGCGTGATCGACCGACTGGCCGCGCTCTACCACCTGGCTCCCGACGGGAGCGCGCTGAAGCTGGGCCTGGTCGGCTCGACCGCGGCGCTGGGCTCGGCGCTGGTCGACAACCATCCGATGTCGATCCTCAACATGCTGGCGCTCGGCGCGCACGGCCAGAGCCGCACGCTGCTGGCGGCGCTGGCGGGCGGCGACATCGGGCCGCGGCTTCTGCCCATCGGCTCGCTGGCGGGGCTGTTGTGGATGAATCTGCTGCGGCGCGCCGGCGTGCGGATTACGCTGGGCCGCTTCGTCCGCCTGGGAACGCTGGTGCTGCTGCCGACGCTGACGGTGTCGCTGCTGCTGCTCATGCTCTAGCCCTGCTGCGGCCGCGCTCTAGCCCTGCTGCGGCCGCGCTCTGGCCCTGCGCCGATCGCCATCGTCACCGGCCCCCCGCTTGCAAACGTAGAGCGTATGGATCGGGCGCTCCGCTTGCTCCTCGTCCTCGCCGCCGCCGGCGGGGTTGCTCGCGCCGACCGCACCACGGCCGAGCGCCCGCCTGCTCCAAGCTGGCTGGTGGCACCGGTCGTGCCATTGCCGTCGCCGGCCGCGGGTTCGTACTTCGCACGGCATTCGACGCGGGTGGAGCGGAAGATGCTCCTGTTCCAGCAGGGCTACACGCTCGATCGCATGCGCGAGCGCGACACGCTCCAGCTCTACGGGCCGACGCCCGGCAGCGCGAGGTCGACCACGCTCGGCATCGGCGCCTTTTCCGCGGTCGTCGTCGCCGTCGCGCACACCCCGGCGGCGCTGCGCTTCGCCTTCGACCGTCCGCTGCACCTCGGCCCCGCGATCTTCGACGGCGGCGGCCTCGGCGCCGGCTTCGGCGGGCGCATGTGACCGGCTCCGCGCTATCATCCGGCGAGCCATGCGCCTGTCGTCCGTCGTCGCCGTCATTGCGGTCGTGGTCCCGGCCGCCGCCTGCACCGTGACCGGTCCGCAGCAATGTCCGTCGCTGGAGCGGCCGAGCGCGCGCAGCCAGGTCGACGCCGTGCTCGTGCCCGCCACCAACCAGATCTACGCGCTCGGCGGCGCCGGCCCGCGGCTCCCCATCGACGAGCTGTGGCGCTACTCGTTCGGCGCCTGCGGCGGCTGGTCGCAGCTGCAGCTCGATCCGTCGCCGGGCCAGCGCGCCAACTACGCCGCCGCGCTCGACAGCATGCGCAACCGCATCGTCTACATCGGCGGCGGCGGCAGCAACGACGTCTGGGCGCTCGACACCGATCGCCTCGCCTTCAGCCAGCTCGCCGCCGTCGGCACGCCCCCCGTCGTCGCCACCTCCGAGCTGGCTGCCTACGACGCCCTGCACGACCGCATCGTCTACGCCGGCATCGAGACCTACACGCTCGAGTTCAGCGACTCCGATCAGGGCCGCTGGGTGTTCGCCGACCCGATGTCGCTGCAAGCGCCGGCGTCGGGGGCCTTCGAGCCGGTCCGCTCGCTGCTGGTCGCGCTCGACGCCAACGGCCTGCACGCCTTTGGCATGCTGACCAGCGCCTGGCACGACATCGCCATCGGCGGCGACGCTCCCCCCGCGAACGCCCAGCTCGTCTGGGACGACGCCGGCCAGCGCCTGCTCGCCGTCGCCGACGGCGTCTTCGCCTGCGCCCTCGACGCCAACGCCACCACCGCCACCTTCACCCAGCTGGCGACGACCAACGCCCCGCCGCCGCGCACCGCCTTCGCGCTCGCGGTCAGCGGCACGACCCTGTGGCTCTCGGGCGGCGTGACCGCCAGCGGCTGCACCTTCGACGATCTCTGGACGCTCGACCTCGACAGCCTCGCCTGGAGCAACGTCTGGCCGGCGACGAGCTGTCAGTGATGTGCTAGAACGTCGGCACCATGGCCCAGCAATACATCTTCACGATGAAGGAGCTGCGCAAGGTCGTCCCGCCCAAGCGCGAGATCCTCAAAGGCATCTACCTCTCGTTCTATCCCGGCGCCAAGATCGGCGTCATCGGCGGCAACGGCGCCGGTAAGTCGACGCTTTTGCGCATCATGGCCGGCGTCGACAAGGAGTTCATCGGCGAGGCCTACCCGGCCGACGGCATCAAGATCGGCTACCTGCCGCAAGAGCCGCAGCTCGACGAGACGAAAGACGTGAAGGGAAACGTCGAAGAGGCCGTCAAAGAGCAGAAGGACTTGCTCCGGCGCTTCGAAGAGGTGTCGGCCAAGTTCGCGGATCCCGATGCCGACATGGACAAGCTGATGGCAGAGCAGGCCAAGCTGCAGGACAAGATCGACGCCGCCAACGCGTGGGAGCTCGACCGCACGCTCGAGATCGCCATGGACGCCCTGCGCCTGCCGCCCGGCGACGCCGACGTCAAGACGCTCTCGGGCGGCGAGAAGCGCCGCGTCGCCCTGTGCCGGCTGCTCCTGTCCAAGCCCGACATGCTGCTGCTCGACGAGCCGACCAACCACCTCGACGCCGAGTCGGTGGCCTGGCTCGAGCAGTTCTTGAAGGAGTTCCCCGGCACCGTCGTCGCCATCACCCACGATCGCTACTTCCTCGACAACGTCGCCGGCTGGATCCTCGAGCTCGACCGCGGCGACGGCATCCCGTGGAAGGGCAACTACTCCTCCTGGCTCGAGCAGAAGCAGAAGCGCCTGGCCGACGAGGAGAAGCAGGAGTCGGCGCGCCAGCGCCAGCTCGCGCGCGAGCTCGAGTGGGTCAAGGCCTCGCCCAAGGCGCGGCAGGCCAAGTCCAAGGCGCGCATGCAGCGCTACGAGGAGCTCTTGTCGCAGGGCGGCGATCGCAAGGCGGACGACATCGAGATCCAGATCCCGCTCGGCCCCCGCCTCGGCGACGACGTGGTCATCGCCGACCACCTGAAGAAGGGCTTCGGCGAGAACCTGCTCATCGAGGAGCTGAACTTCCGCCTGCCCAAGGGCGGGATCGTCGGCGTCATCGGCCCCAACGGCGCCGGCAAGACGACGCTGTTCCGGATGATCGTCGGCAAGGAGAAGCCCGACGGTGGCGCGCTCAAGGTCGGCTCCACCGTCAAGCTGGCCTACGTGGACCAGTCGCGCGAGGCGATCGCGCCCGACAAGAGCGTGTGGCAGCAGATCTCGCTCGGCGCCGAGTTCCTCGAGTTCGGCAAGCAGAAGATCAACACGCGCGCCTACACCTCGTGGTTCGGCTTCCGCGGCTCGGATCAGCAGAAGCTCGGCAAGGAGCTGTCGGGCGGTGAGCGCAACCGCCTGCACCTGGCGATGACGCTCAAGGCCGCCGGCAACCTCCTGCTCCTCGACGAGCCGACCAACGATCTCGACGTCGATACGCTGCGCGCGCTCGAGGAGGCGCTCTACCAGTTCGCCGGCTGCGCGGTGGTCATCTCGCACGATCGCTGGTTCCTCGATCGGGTGGCCACGCACATCCTGGCCTTCGAGGGCGACGCCAACGTCGTCTGGTTCGAGGGCAACTACGAAGCCTACGAGGCCGACAAGAAGCGCCGGCTCGGCGCCGAGGCCGCTCAGCCGCACCGCATTCGCTACAAGAAGCTCACGCACTGACGCGGAGGTGCCTACATGTGGTTCCCCATCCTGGTGCTCCTGGCTCAGCTCGGCGCGGCGCCAGTCCCGGTGCAGAAGGCCTATCAGAAGCTGACCTCGGCGGAGATCGCGGCCAAGAAGGTCAAGAAGGACAAGCCGCCCAAGGACGCGCAGCGCATCGACGTCTCGGCGCGCATCCGCTCGGCCAGCTTCGGCCACAAGACCTGGCTTTTGGTGGCGCCCGACGGCACGCAGTTCTGGGTGGAGTACGGCCGCAGCACCAACCGGCCGGGCGGGACCTTCGGCCCCTTCTCCGTCGCGCCTGTCGCCGCCGCGCCGACGAAGTGAGGCGGGCGGGCTACTTCTTGCCCACCATGTCCTCGGCGCGCACCCACTGCGTCGAACTGCTCGGCGGTGACGAGCCCGAGGCCGACTGCGGCCGCCTTCAGCGTCTGGTGCCCTCCTTGTGCGCCTTCTTGGCGATCTTCGCCGCCTTGTCGTAGCCGATGTGCGGGTTGAGCGCGGTGACCAGCATCAGCGAGTCGCTGCACCAGCTCGTCGATGCGCTCGCGCGTCGGGCTCGATGCCGCGCGGCGCAGTGCTCGTTGAAGCTGACGCAGCCGTCGGCGAGCAGGCGCACGCTACTGCAGGAAGTTGTGGATGATGAGCGGCTTGAAGACGTTGAGCTCGAAGTTGCCCGACGCGCCGCCGATGTTGATCGCCACGTCGTTGCCGAACACCTGCGCGCACAGCATGGTCATCGCCTCGCACTGGGTGGGGTTGACCTTGCCCGGCATGATCGAGCTGCCGGGCTCGTTCTCGGGGATGCGTGAGCTCGCCGATGCCGCAGCGCGGGCCGGAGGCCAGCCAGCGCACGTCGTTGGCGATCTTGATCAGCGACGCGGCCAGCGTCTTGAGCGCGCCGTGGGCGTGGACCAGCGCGTCGTTGGCGGCGAGCGCCTCGAACTTGTTGGGCGCGGTGACGAACGGCAGGCCGGTCAGCTCCGCGCAGCTCGGCGGCGACGCGCGCGGCGAACTCGGGGTGGGCGTTGAGGCCGGTGCCGACCGCGGTGCCGCCGAGCGCCAGCTCGGACAGGTGCGGCAGCGCCGCCTCGACGTGGCCGAGGCCGTGGTCGAGCTGCGCCACGTAGCCGGAGATCTCCTGGCCGAGCGTCAGCGGCGTCGCGTCCTGCAGGTGGGTGCGGCCGATCTTGACGATGTCGGCGAACGCCGCCGCCTTCGTCGCGCAGCGTGTCGCGCAGCGTCTGCACCGCCGGCAGCAGCTGGTCGCGTCAGCGCGGCGACCGCGGCGACGTTCATCGCGGTGGGAAAGACGTCGTTCGACGACTGGCCCCTTGTTGACGTCGTCGTTGGGGTGGACCTGGCGCCCCTCGCCGCGCTCGCCGCCCAGCAGCTCGCGAGGCGCGGTTGGCGAGCACCTCGTTCATGTTCATGTTGCGTCTGCGTGCCGCGAGCCGGTCTGCCACACCACGAGCGGGAACTCGGCGTCGTGCTTGCCGGCGATGCACCTCGTCGGCGGCGGCGACGATCGCCTCGGCCTTGTCTTCGCGTCGAGCACGCCCAGGTCGCGGTTGACCAGCGCGGCGGCGTTCTTGACCATGCGCCAGCGCGCGGATCAGCTCGCGGCGGCATGCGCTCGCCGCGAGATCTTGAAGTTCTGCAGCGAGCGCTGCGTCTGCGCGCCCCACAGCCGGTCGGCGGGGACCTCGATGTGGCCGAAGGTGTCGCGTTCGATGCGCACGTTTGCCATGGACGCTTTATATGTATGATCCACTTTCATGTCTACAGACCTACTGAGCCTGGCGAACAACCTCCCCTTCGTGGACGAGGTGTACGCCCGGTACGTCAGGGATCCCGCGTCGGTCGACGCAAGCTGGCGTAAGCTGTTCGAAAGCAACGGGGCGGTCGCGGCGCTCGGTCTTCTGCCGCCGGAGCCGGCGACCGGGATCCGAACCGACCGGGGGCCGACCAACGGCAACGGCCACGGGGCGGGCGCCGACGCGGCGGCGCTGCAGAAGATCCTGCCGTTCACCCTGCCGCAGTCGACCGCCGGGCTGGCGCCGTCGGAGGCGCGCTACGGCCGCACCTTCGGCCTGGTCAACGCCCACCGCGCGCGCGGCCACATGGTGGCCAAGCTCGATCCGCTGGAGCAGCTCCACCAGGAGCCGCAGCCGGAGCTCGATCCGCGCGCCTACGGCTTCTCCGAGAAGGACCTGGACGCGGTGATGCCGTCGGGCGGCTTCTACGGCACCGCGCAGGTGACGCTGCGCGAGCTGATGCGCCGGCTGCGCGCCACCTACTGCGAGTACATCGGCGTGGAGATGAACCACATCGCCGACGTCGCCAAGCGCACCTGGCTGCAGGAGCGCATCGAGCCGGTGCTCAACGCGCCGCCGCTCGATCGCGACACCCAGCTCTACATCCTGGGCAAGGTCGCCGCCGCCGAGGTGCTGGAGAGCTTCATCCACACCAAGTACGTGGGCACCAAGCGCTTCTCGCTCGAGGGCGGCGAGTCGCTGATCCCGATGCTCGAGCTCATCGTCGAGCGCGCCGGCGCTGCACGGCGTGGACGAGATCGTGCTCGGCATGGCGCACCGCGGGCGGCTCAACGTCCTGGTCAACGTCATGGGCAAGGCGCCGTCGGATCTGTTCGCGCGAGTTCGAGGACATCGATCCGGAGTCGATGTTCGGCGGCGGCGACGTCAAGTACCACCTCGGCTTCTCGACGGACCGCGTGACCCGCACCGGCGCCAAGATGCACCTGTCGCTGGCGTTCAACCCGTCGCCACCTCGAGGCGGTCGATCCGGTCGTCGTCGGACGCGTGCGCGCCAAGCAGCGGCGGCGCAGCGACGTCAGGTGCGCGAGCGCGTGCTCGGCGTCTGGTCCACGGCGACGCGGCGTTCGCCGGGCAGGGCTGGTCCCGAGACGCTGAACCTGACCTCGCTGCGCGGCTACCGCACCGGCGGCACGGTGCACGTCATCGTCAACAACCAGATCGGCTTCACCACCACGCCGCTGGAGTCGCGCTCGACGCCCTACGCCACCGACGTGGCCAAGATGCATCCAGGTGCCCGATCTTCCACGTCAACGGCGACGACCCCGAGGCGGTCGCGCACGTGGTGCGGCTGGCGATGGACTACCGCAAGCGCCTTCCACTCCGACGTCGTCATCGACATGTACTGCTACCGCAAGTACGGACACAACGAGGCCGACGAGCCCAGCTTCACGCAGCCGCTGCTCTACCAGAAGATCGAGCGGCACCCGTCGGTGCGCACGCTCTACGCCAAGCGAGCTGGTCGAGCGGCAGGTGATCGAGCAGGCCGAGGCGGAGGCGATCGTCAAGCAGCGAGCACGACAAGCTCGACGATGCGTTCAAGGCCAAGCGCTCGTCGCGGCCGATGCCGGCGTCGGGCGCCGGCGTGTGGCGGGGCTATCGCGGCGGGCTCGACGGGGCGACGCCCGAGGTGCCGACCAAGGTGGAGCGGCAGCTGCTCGAGGAGATCGCGACGCGCATCACCACGCTGCCCGACGGCTTCCGCCCGCACCGCAGTCGTGGCCAAGCTGCTGGCCAACCGCGCGGCGATGGGCCGGGGCGAGGCGCCGCTCGACTGGGGCATGGCCGAGCATGCTCGCGTTCGGCTCGCTGGCTACGGCAGGGCGTACATGGTGCGGCTGTCGGGGCAGGACTGCGCGGCGCGGCACCTTCAGCCACCGCCACGCGGTCGTCGTCGACCAGCGGACGGCGCAGGAGTACGTGCCGCTCGAGCACGTGTCGCGACGGCGCAGGCGCCGTGCCGCATCTACGACTCGCCGCTGTCGGAGGCGGCGGTGCTCGGCTTCGAGTTCGGCTACTCGCTCGACTACCCCGACGCGCTCGTGACCTGGGAGGCGCAGTTCGGCGACTTCGTCAACGGCGCGCAGGTGATGATCGATCAGTTCATCTCGTCGGCGGAGGACAAGTGGAAGCGCCTGTCGGGGCTGACGTGCTGCTGTTGCCGCACGGCTACGAGGGGCAGGGGCCGGAGCACTCCTCGGCGCCGCTTCGAGCGCTTCCTGGAGCTCGCGCGCCGAGGACAACATGCAGGTCGTGCTAGCCGACGACGCCGGCGCAGTTCTTCCACCTGCTGCGGCGGCAGGTAGTGCGCAAGCTGCGCAAGCCGCTCATCGTGATGACGCCCAAGTCGCTGCTTGCGCCTGCCGGCGGCGCGCTCGGAGCTCGAAGGAGCTGTACGAAGGGCAGTTCGAGCGCATCCTCGACGATCCGACGCCGCCGCATCGCGACAAGGTGCGCGCGCGTGGTCCTGTGCACGGGCAAGATCTACTACGAGCTCGCCGACGAGCGCGCCCGACGCAACGACGAGACCACGGCGCTCGATGCGCATCGAGCAGCTCTATCCCATCTCGGCGCGCGATCTGGCGGGAGCGCTCGACACCTACGCCCAGGCCGAGGAGGTGGTGTGGGTGCAGGAGGAGCCGGCGAACATGGGGGCCGACCACTTCATCTACGTGCGCCTGCTCGAGGTGGCCGGCCATCGCAGCGTGCACGTGGTGGCGCGGCAGGAGAGCGCCAGCCCGGCGACGGGATCGCAGAAGGCGCACGTGATGGAGCAGCAGCGGATCATCAACCAGGCGTTCGCGCCCGTCGACCAACTGGGGTAGAAGAGAGCGGCCATGGCAGATTTGGTGATTCCCAAGCTCGGCGAATCGATCTCCGAAGCGGTGATTGGCAAGTGGCTGAAGCAGGTCGGGGAGGCCATCGCCGTCGACGAGCCGGTGGTCGACCTGGAGACCGACAAGGTCTCGGTGGCGCTGCCGGCGCCGACGGCGGGCGTGCTCGCCGAGCAGCGCTACGCCGTGGGAGACACGGTCAAGGTCGGCGAGGTGATCGGCGTGATTACGCCCGGGCCGGGGCCGCTGGCGACGCCGTCCAAGGGCGACGGCAACGGCCAGAAGACGCCGGCCAAGGCGGAGGCGGCGGCGCTCGGGCAGACGGGGGCGCTCGGGCAGCCGTCGACGTCGGAGAAGGACAACGAGGGCCCGCGGGTGGTAGGCGGCGTCGTGGAGCAGATGGAGCCGGCGCTGCGCTCGGCGCGGGTGCCATCGGTGCAGACCGCGGGGCAGGAGGCAGCCGAGCCGGCCCCGCCGATGCCGCACTCCAAGACGCTGCCGCCGTCGGTGCGCAAGGCGATCCGCGAGGGCGCGCACTTCGAGGCCCCCGGTGCCGCGCCGCCGTCGGCCCCCGCGCAGGCGCGCGGCCCGCACGCGCCGCCGGTGGTGGGCGAGCGGGAAGAGGTGGTGGCGATGACGCCGCTGCGCAAGCGCATCGCCGAGCGGCTGGTCGAGGCGCAGCACACCGCGGCCATCCTGACCACGTTCAACGAAGTCGACATGACCGCGGTGATGGCGCTGCGCGCGAAGTACCAGGACGCCTTCGTCGCGCCGCACGGCATCAAGCTCGGCTTCATGTCGCTTCTTCGTGCGGCGTGCGTCGAGTCGCTCAAGCTGCTCCCGCGGCGTCAACGCGGAGATCCGCGGCGACAACATCGTCTACAAGAAGCACTACGACTTCGGCATCGCCGTCGGCGGCGGCGAGGGGCTGGTGGTGCCGGTGGTGCGCGACGTGCGACCGGCTCTCGCTCGCCGGCATCGAGAAGGAGATCGCGCGCCTGGCCGGCAAGGCGAAGGACAACACGCTGACGCTCGACGAGCTGTCGGGCGGGACCTTCTCGATCTCCAACGGCGGCATCTACGGCTCGATGATGTCGACGCCGCTGCTCAACATGCCGCAGACCGGCATCCTCGGCATGCACAACATCGTCAAGCGCCCGATGGTCGTCGGCGACGAGATCGAGCTGCGGCCGATGATGTACCTGGCGCTGTCGTACGACCACCGCGTCGTCGACGGGCGCGAGGCGGTGCAGTTCCTCGTCGGCGTCAAGGAGCGGATCGAGGCGCCCGAGCGGCTGGTGCTCGAGGTCTGATGCGCGCCCTCTACTTCGCCGCGGTGGCGCTGCTGGCCTGCCCGGCGAACGCGAAGCAGCCATCGCTGTCGGAGCTTTCGGGAGACGTCACCGTGGTCGCCTTCTGGGCCAGCTGGTGCCCGCCGTGCCGGAAGGAGCTGCCGATGGTGGAGGCGCTGCGCCGCCGGCTTCTGGGCGACGCGGGCGTGCGCGTCGTCGCCGTCAGCGTCGACGCGCCGCGCGACGCGGCGCGGGCGCGCCGGCTGGCCCACGATCTCGGGCTGACGGCGCCGCTTTTGGTCGACCAGCCGCTCTACGTCGCGCTCTTCGGCGGCGGCGATCTCAGCGTGCCGCGGCTCCTGGTCATCGATCGCAAGCGCGCCGGGCTGCAGCGCCAGGGCGCGCTCGCCGACGAGCAAGCCGAGGGCTTCGTGCGCCAGGTCGTCGCCGCGATCGAGTCGGTGCGGGCGGGCGCTCCGAAGCCGCCTTCGCCCATGTGGCAACCCTTCTTCGCCAAGCCGCGCTAGGCCACAGTCTTCGCGATTCATCACATCTCGGTTCGAGCTCTCGACAGCTCACTTTGGCCGAGTAGTGCCGGGCCGGCTTGGGCCGCGGAGGTAGTAAGGGGCGCTGCCGGCGTCGGAAGCCAGCAGCAGCGCCATCCACCGTCGCCGGCGGTCGTAGTAGGATGCACGCCCGTGCCCAGACTGCGCGCCGCGTTCGCCCTCGCCTGCTACGTGGCAGGCGCGCTGGTGACGCCGGCGCTGCATCGGCTGCATCACGCGCGCTACGGGCAGGACCACGTGCACGGCCCCAGCGGCATGCACCTGCACCACGCCGCCTTCGACGCCGACACCGGCGCCCTCGACCTCGGCGAGGTCGCGCTCGCCGGCACCGTCTCGGTCGACTGCTCGCTCGCCGCCTACACCCTGGTCACCTGCGACGACGCCGCCGCCATCGGCCACGCCCCCAACTTCGGCGACGAGATGCTCGCGCGCATCGCCCGCTCGCGCCGCCCGCCGCCGCCCGATCCCTTCCACGGCCACGACGCGCCCGAGCACGTCACCCCGGCGCTGTTGGTCTCGACGCCGATCATCCTGCCGCGGCCGGCCGACGCCGACGAGCCGCTCACGCTCGTCGCGCCGCCGCTCGCGCCGCCGCCGCCGCCGCTGTCGATCCACACGGCGCGCGGCCCGCCCGCTCTGTTCGCGACCTGAGAACCAAACACTTTCGCGAATGGAGGAGATCATGCGCAACCTGCGATGGGCGCTCGCCGCCCATCTTGCGTTCGCGTGCGCCGCCACGGCTGCGCGCGCGCACGAACCCGACGAGCTCGAGCACAGGGCCGATACGGCACCGGTGCTCCTCGACCGGGTCGAAGCCGTCTACCCGCCCCAGGCCCGGGCCGCCGGCCTCTCGGGCACCGTCGGCCTCGAGCTCAGCGTCGACGCCGCCGGCAACGTCACCGCCGTCAAGGTGACGCACCCCGCCGGCTTCGGCTTCGACGAATCGGCCGTCGCCGCCGCGCGCCGGCTCAAGTTCCGCCCCGCCACCTACGACGGCCAGCCGGTGGCGGCCACCGTCGTCTTCGAGCAGCACTTCACGCTGCACCCGCGTCTCACCGCCGAGACCACCGCCGAAGGCGCCGCGCCGGCCGCGCCGCCCGAAGCCGTGGCCCTACCGGTGCGACCGGCCTACGAGAGCACCGTGACCTCGCGCGGCGCCACCGAGGAGGCCTCGTCGGCGAGCATCCCGTCGAGCGAGTTCGAGCTGCGCCCGCGCACCTCGCCCACCGACATCCTGCGCTCGGTGCCCGGCCTGCTCGCCGTGCAGCACCAGGGCGGCGGCAAGGCCGATCAGCTGTTCCTCCGCGGCTTCGACGCCGACCACGGCACCGACGTCGCCCTGTACATCGACGGCGTCCCCATCAACCTGCCGTCGCACGCGCACGGCCAGGGCTACGCCGACCTCAACTTCATCATCCCCGAGGCCATCGAGCGCATCGACGTGGAGAAGGGGCCCTACGACCCGCGCTGGGGCGACTTCGCCACCGCCGGCGCCATCAACCTCGTCACCCGCGACACGTTCGACGCCTCGAGCGTGCAGTACACGCTCGGCATGTACCCGACGATCGCCCACCGCGCGGTCGCCTCCGGCCGCTTCGTCGGCATCGCCGCGCCCAAGCTGCCCGGCTGGGCGCACAAGCTCCACCCGTGGATCGCCTTCGAGGCCGGCTACGACCAGGGCCCGTTCCAGCACGCCGAGCACCTCGAGCGCTACAGCCTGTTCGCCAAGCTGAGCTACGATCTCGGACCGCGCACGCTCGTCGGCCTGTTCTTCCAGTCCTACGGCTCGGGCTGGATCGGCTCGGGGCAGATCCCCGCGCGCGAGGTGGCCGCCGGGCGGCTGTCGCAGTTCGGCAGCGAGGATCCGTCCGAGGGCGGCCTCACCGAGCGCCAGATGCTCACCGCCTTCCTCCGCCACCAGGGCGAGGCCAACGAGGTCGACGCCACCGTCTACCTCACCCGCTACCGCCTCTCCCTGTGGAACGACTTCACCTTCTTCCTCGCCGATCCGGTCAACGGCGACGAGATCGAGCAGGACGACGCGCGCCTCTTCGGCGGCGCCAAGCTCGCCTGGCACTTCCACCGGCGCTGGCACGGCATCGCCTTCCGCACCACGCTCGGCGCCGAGGCGCGCGACGACGGCATCGCGGTGAACGCCTACCACGCCGAGAGCCAGAACGGCGACTTCCGCCAGCGGCTCGCCCCCTATCGCACCCTGCGCGACGACCAGCTCGACCTGGCCGCCTACGTCGAGGAGGACGTGGTCTTCACCCGCTGGTTCCGCTTCGTCGGCGGCCTGCGCACCGACTACTTCGGCTTCGACGTCGGCGGCGATTCCAGCGGCGTCCGCCAGTTCTACGTGCTGGCGCCGAAGGCCTCGGCCATCTTCACCGCCATCCGCGAGACGCTCGACCTCTACCTCAACTTCGGCATCGGCTTCCACTCGAACCCGGCCGAGATCGCGCTGCGCGACGGCCAGCCGTCGGCCGACGGCACGTTCACCTACCACGCCATCCCCCGCCTCTACGGCGGCGAGGTGGGGGCGCGCGCCCACCTGTTCCAGCGCGTCGATCTGGCCGCCGCCTTCTGGGCCAGCTACCTGGAGAGCGAGACGGTGTTCGACGCCGACGTCGGCGGCTTCGAGCCGGCGGAGCCCGCGCGCCGCCTCGGCTTCGACTTCACCGCGCAGGGGCGCATCCTGCGCTGGCTCTTCGCCGACGTCGAGCTGGCGCAGTCCTCGGCCACCGCGGTGCCCAACTCGGGCAACGGCGGCGCCATCGCCCTGGCGCCGCGGCTCTACATGACCGGCGGCCTGACCGTGCAGCACCCGATCGGCGTGCGCGCCGGGCTGCGCTTCCGCTACCTCGCCGATCGCCCGGCGTTCGACGAGACCAGCGCCGAGTACCAGCAGTACGGCGTCAAGACGCTGCCCAACGGCGCCCCCAATCCGGACTACGACCCGGCGCGGGTGACGGCGCAGGGCTGGTTCATCCTCGACGCCTACGCCGCCTATCGCTGGCGCTTCCTCGAGGCGCAGGTGGCCATCCAGAACCTGTTGAACACGAGCTGGCGCGAGGCGCAGTTCGGCAACGAGTCGTGCACGCGCGACGAGGCCTACAACCCGGCCAACGCCAACTACGGCGTGTGCGGCGTGACCCTGGCGCAGACCGCCCGCGTCGGCGTCGCCGACGTGCACTTCACGCCCGGGGTGCCCTTCAATTTGCAATTCACGCTCAAGGCGTACTTCTGATACAACCGCCGGCATGAGTCCGCCCACCCCGATCAGCGTGCAAGAGCTCGTCCAGCTCCTCGAAGGCCCGAGCCCGCCACGGCTCATCGACGTGCGCGAGCACGCCGAGTGGGTAGGCGAGCTCGGCCACATCGAAGGCGCCGAGCTGATGCCGCTCGGCACGGTGCAGGCGTGCGCCGAGCGGGTGCGCGGCGAGACGCGCGAGATCATCTGCATCTGCAAGATGGGCCCGCGCGCCTCGCAGGCAGCGCAGTTCTGGGCGGGGCTGGGATTGACGGTGCGGATCCTTCAGGGCGGGATGACCGCGTGGAATGCCGAGAAGCTGCCGACGACGAAGACGCCCTAGCCTGAACCTTAACCTTAGGCGTCGATCCGCTTGAGCAGGTCGGAGAGGTCGTTGGCGTGCTCCTCTTCCTTCGCCAGGATCTCCTCCATCAGGCGGCGTGAGGTCGGATCGCCGTCGCCGAAGAAGCGAATCATCTCCGAGTAGCTCTCGATGGCGATGCGCTCGGCCACCAGATCTTCCTTGATCATGTCGATCAGCGACGTGCCCTCGACGTACTCCGAGTGGCTGCGCGTCAGCATCCCCTCGGGGTTGAGGTTCGGATCGCCGCCGAGCTGGGTGATGCGCTCGGAGATCTGATCGGCGTGCTGCTGCTCCTCGGCGGCGTGCTGCAGGAACTCCGCCTTGGCGCCGTCGGCGTTGATCCCGGTGGCGGCGTAGTAGTGGCGCTTGTAGCGCAGCACGCACACGATCTCGGTGGCGAGCGCCTCGTTGAGCAGCTTGAGCGCCGTGTCGCGATCGACCTTGTACCCCTCGGTCACTGCCCCCTTCTCGATGTGCTGCCGCGCGCGCTTGCGCAGCTCCTTGATGTCACTGATGAACGATCCCTGGGCCATTCGATCCTCCTGAGGCAACTTTAGTAACCGGGTTAGCTGGCCACAATTCAGCGCTGTGTACAATCTAGACATGGCCGAGGCCTTGGGAAGGTTGACACCTTGCCGACGCGACGAGCTGCGCGCGCGGCTCACCGCCGAGATCCCGCGCTGGTACCGCCCGTGGCTACACCTGGCGTTCCCGTCGCTGGTGGGGATCGGGGTCATCGTCGCCTGCCTTTTGTTGTTGCGCGACGTGCGACCGATCGAGCTGGTCGCCCTGCCGGCGACCTTCCTCGTGCTCAACGCCGGCGAGTGGCGCATCCATCGCGACATGCTGCACAAGCGGACGCCGCCGCTGACCGTGCTCTACGATCGGCACACGCCGCAGCACCACATGATCTTCGTGACCGACGACATGGCCATCCGCTCGACGCGCGAGTTCTACCTGGTCCTGATTCCCGCCTACGGCATCATCGCCGCGGGCGTGGGGGCGCTGCCGATCCCGGCCACGCTGTGGCTGGCGTTCGGGCTGCGCAACCCGGCGCTGCTGTTCATGGCGGTGACGATGGCCTACGTCGTCGCCTACGAGTGGCTGCACCTGTCGTATCACGCGCCGGCCGACAGCCTGGTCGGGCGCATGCGGCTCATCCAGCGGCTGCGCCGGCACCACGCCGTGCATCACGCCCCGGAGCTGATGCAGCGCTGGAACTTCAACGTGACCATCCCCCTGTGGGACTGGGTCCGCCGCACCATCTATCGGGGAACGACGCTGTGACTACGGGATGGGCGAGTTCTTGGCGCAGAAGCCGTTGATGCAGGTGATGCCGGCGGCGGCGCCGCAGCAGTCCGCCGTCGTGGTGCACTTCTCGAACTCCTGCGAGCAGCTGGGCTGCTGGTTGGTGCAGATGAGCGCGCCCCCGTCGCCGCCCGGACGACAGTAGCCGCCGCAGCACTCGTCGCCCGTCTCGCAGCCGGTGCCGTCGGGGTGGCAGGGATCGACGGTCCAGAAGCCGCGCGCGTTGCCGGCCACCAGCTCCTGCGCCGGCAGATAGAACGCCGGATGCGACGGATCGGTGCCCGCCGGCGCGTTCAGATCGATCGCCGCCACCCACAGCTTCTTGGTGGTCATGCCCTTGGAGGTGGTGGTCCAGTCGTAGTTGCGCGGGTCGCTGGTCCACGGCGGCAGCGTCGCCACGTTGCCGTAGAGGCGGCGGCTGGTGAACACCACCCAGGCGTAGCCGCCGGAGGCGACCGGGTTGACCGTCGGCTCGTAGTTGACCACGGTATCGTCGGTGTGGCTGGCGCTGGTGGGCAGGTAGCCGACGCCGTTGAGCTGGTCGAGCGCGTGCGCGGTCTGCGTCGCCAGGTCGACCCACCACAGGCTGCCGGTGTTGTTGTAGCGGGTGAAGCCGAAGCCTGCCGGCGACGCGATCTCGTTCTCGAAGATGACCGCGTCGTTGGTGGGCAGGAACGACGACCAGCTGTCGGCGCCGGTGGTGGGCGTGTGCAGCTTGACGTAGTTGTTGAACACGTTGTTGACCGCGTCGTAGCTCAAGACGCCGAGCGACTTTTGGTCGGCGGTGGTGGCTCCGCCCGTCGACGACTGGTAGTTGAACGCCAGATGCTTGCCGTCGGGCGAGAAGGTCGGGAAGCCGCCGCCGAACGCGGTCCAGCCGGTGTTGCCGAGCGACGGCTGGGTGGCGAGGAGCGCGCCGGCGATGCTGTACGCCTGCGACTTGGCGTCGCCCGAGATGGTGCCGACGCTAGACATGAACCAGCTCCCGTCGGGCGCCAGCGCCGGATAGGCGACGTTCACCGCCGGCGTGACCGGGCTCTCGCCGCCGCCCATCGCCAACGCGTACGAGCTCGAGGTGCTGTAGCTGTCGCCGTGCTGCGTGAACAGCGTCGAGCCGTTGGTCGACACCGCGTGGCAGACGCGGCAGCCCGTCGCCGACGCGCCGTCTGGTGCGCCGCTGGTGGTGCCGGCGGCGACGACGGGATCGGTCGAGGCCGGGCTTGATCGCCAGCGTCGCCGCGCCGAAGTAGGGACCGTTGCGATTGCCGTTGTTTTCGTTGCAGGCCGGGCTGAGCGCGTCGTCGCCGGGGCCGCAGCTCTTGGTGCCCGAGTTCTTCACCAACGCGGTGCCGTACGAGTTGTAGTAGACGGTGCCCTTGAGCGTCCCCGGCGCCACGTGCCAGGTCATCGTGTAGGGGCCGATCGCCGTCGCCGTGCCCGAGATGTCCTCGAACACCAGCGTCACCGTCACGTCGTCTCCCTTGCCCTCGTTCGAGTACACCAGCGTGTGCCACACCTGCTGCGGGATGGGCAGGTTGATGAACGGCGTCGCGTTCTTCGCGAACGTCCCCGTGTAGTCGAAGTTCTTCGCGTGCAGCTTGACCATCACCGCGTCGAAGCTGCGCGCCGCCGGGTCCCACTGCAGCAGCGGCGCCAGAAGGCCGCGCGGCCACACCGTGCCGTCGTACGGGTAGAGCAGCTTCACCGTCGCGTCCGCCGTCGGGTTGCCCGCGAGCACGCCGGTCTGTCCGCCCGACGCCGCCGGTCCCGGTCCGCTGCCGCCCACGCCCCCGTAGCCGCCCGCTCCCGGCGTCGGCGCCGGATAGCCCGGATCGCCGTTCTGCATCTGCTGCAGCTTCACCGTCACCGTCGTCGACGCCGTCTGGGTCAGGTACGTCGCCGTCACCGTCGCCTTGCCCCCCAGCGTCCCCGCCGCCGTGAACAGCCCCGTTCCCACGTCGATGACGCCGATCTCTCCCCGATCGATCGTCCACGCCGGCGCCACCGCCACCCCGTTGACCGTCGCCGCGTATTGCACCGTCGGCATCGCCCCCGGCGCCGCCGTCAGCACCTGATCGAGCGGCGTGATCACCAGCGGTCCCGCCATGTCGCCGTTGTCGATGGGCGTCGGGAACGCCATGTCGTCGCCACCGCCGGTGCCGGCGAGATCGAGCCCGCCGCCATGCTCCTGATGCGGACTGCAACCAAGCGTGCACAGCGCGAGCGCCGGCGCGACCAACCATCGGTTTTTCATTTGCCTAGAGTGTAGGACCCCAGACTAAAAACCGTCAACGCCCGCTAAACCGCTAGGGGATGCTGTGAGTCCAGGTGGTTTGATCGAGCCAGCTTACTCAAGCCAGCTTACGGGATCGGCGAGTTCTTCGCGCAGAGGCCGTTGATGCAGGTGATGCCGGCGGCGGCGCCGCAGCAGTCCGCCGTCGTGGTGCACTTCTCGAACTCCTGCGAGCAGCTGGGCTGCTGGTTGGTGCAGATGAGCGCGCCCCCGTCGCCGCCCGGCCGGCAGTAGCCGCCGCAGCACTCGTCGCCCGTCTCGCAGCCGGTGCCGTCGGGGTGGCAGGGATCGACCGTCCAGAAGCCGCGCGCGTTGCCGGCGAGCAGCTCCTGCCCGGGCAGATAGAACGCGGGATGCGAGGGGTCGGTGCCGGCGGGCGCGTTCAGATCGATCGCCGCCACCCACAGCTTCTTCGGCGTGATCACGTGCTGCCAGTCGTAGAGGCGCGGATCCGAGTCGTAGCCGCTCGTCGTCGCCACGTTGCCGTAGAGGCGGCGGCTGGTGAACACGACCCAGGCGTAGCCGCCCGAAGCGACCGGGTTGACCGTCGGCTCGTAGTTGAGCTTGGCGTCGGCGGCGCCGGTGTGCACCCCGTAGCTCGGCAGATAGGTGGTGCCGTTGAGGTTGTCGAGCGCGGTGGCCGTCTTGGTGGCGAGATCGATCCAGTAGAGCTGGCCCTGCCCGGTCTTCCACGTGAAGCCGTACTGTCCGTTGCCGGAGACCAGCTCGTCCTCGAACACGACGGCGTCATTGGTCGGCAGGAACGACGACCACGACACCGCGCCCGTGGTCGGCGTGAACAGCGTGCGCAGGTTGGAGAAGACCTGGTTCGCCGGATCGTAGTCGAGCGCCGCCAGCGACTTCTGATCGCCGCCCGCCGACGTCGACGCCCAGAAGTTGAACGACAGGTGCTTGCCGTCGGGCGAGAAGGTGGGCAAGGTCGCCTTCAACCCCGCAGGCAGGCCGCTCGGCTGCACGCTCATGACCGTGCCCGTGTTCGCGTAGGCCTGCGTGACCGTATCGCCGCCGCTGGCGATGGTCGCGCCCGAGGTGGACATGTACCACGAGCCGTCGGGCGCCAGCGCCGGCCAGACGTTCTTGTTCCCCGTCATGACCGTCTCGCTGCCCGAGGTCAGATCGTACAGGCTCGAGGTGCTGTAGCTGTCGCCGTGCTGCGTGACCAGCTTCTGCCCATTGGCCGACACCGAGTGGCAGACGCGGCAACCGCTCATGCTGCCGGGCGTGCTCGTGCCGGCGGCGACGACGGGATCGGTCGCGCCCGGCTTGATGGCGAGCGTGGCGGCGCCGAACTCGGGGCCGTGGCGGTTGGCCTTGGTGCCGCAGTTGGTGTCGGTCGCCGCGCAGCTCGGCTCGCCCGAGTTGGTCTCGAGCGCGGTGCCGTACGAGTTGTAGTAGACGGTGCCCTTGAGCGTCCCCGGCGCCACGTGCCAGGTCATCGTGTAGGGGCCGATCGCCGTCGCCGTGCCCGAGATGTCCTCGAACACCAGCGTCACCGTCACGTCGTCTCCCTTGCCCTCGTTCGAGTACACCAGCGTGTGCCACACCTGCTGCGGGATGGGCAGGTTGATGAACGGCGTCGCGTTCTTCGCGAACGTCCCCGTGTAGTCGAAGTTCTTCGCGTGCAGCTTGACCATCACCGCGTCGAAGCTGCGCGCCGCCGGGTCCCACTGCAGCAGCGGCGCCAGAAGGCCGCGCGGCCACACCGTGCCGTCGTACGGGTAGAGCAGCTTCACCGTCGCGTCCGCCGTCGGGTTGCCCGCGAGCACGCCGGTCTGTCCGCCCGACGCCGCCGGTCCCGGTCCGCTGCCGCCCACGCCCCCGTAGCCGCCCGCTCCCGGCGTCGGCGCCGGATAGCCCGGATCGCCGTTCTGCATCTGCTGCAGCTTCACCGTCACCGTCGTCGACGCCGTCTCGGTCAGGTACGTCGCCGTCACCGTCGCCTTGCCCCCCAACGTCCCCGCCGCCGTGAACAGCCCCGTTCCCACGTCGATGACGCCGATCTCTCCCCGATCGATCGTCCACGCCGGCGCCACCGCCACCCCGTTGACCGTCGCCGCGTATTGCACCGTCGGCATCGCCCCCGGCGCCGCCGTCAGCACCTGATCGAGCGGCGTGATCACCAGCGGCCCCGCCATGTCGCCGTTGTCGACGGGCGTCGGGAACGCCATGTCGTCACCAGCGCCGCCGGTGCCGGCGAGATCGAGGCCGCCGCCATGCTCCTGATGCGGGCTGCAACCAACCGTACACAGGAGGAGCGCCTGCGCGAGGAACCCAAGATTTTTCATGCTGCATTAGTGTATGACGCGGAACAAAAACACGTCAATGTAGGCAAAAACGCTAGGGGTACGTGTCAGGCCAGGTGGTCGCGCGTGAAGTTCCGCAGGCCGCCGTCAAGGACTTGCACGTCGTCCTCGATGCGGATGCCGCCGAGCGCGCGCAGCGCGTCGACCAGCTTCCAGTCGATGCGGGCGGCGGCGGCGCCGTGGCGCAGCGGCGCGAGCAGCATGTCGATGAAGTAGATGCCCGGCTCGATCGTGAACACCTGGTCGACGCTGATCGTCGAGGTGTTGCGCAGAAACGGGTTGTTCGGCCTCGGCTTGACCTCGGCGCAGCCGACGTCGTGGCAGATGAGGCCCGAGCGAGTGGCCGAGGCCGTGCGGGAAGAAGGCGCGGCGTGACCCCGGTCGCCACCACCTCCTCGGCGCCGATCTTGGCGATGCCGAGGTCGCGCAGGATGGTGGCGACCTGCCGGTGCGACTCGTCGTGCAGCGCCTCGTACGGCTTGCCGGCGGCGACGCCCGCGCACAGCCGCTGCTGCATCGCCTCGATGCGCGCCAGCAGATCGGCGAACGCGTCGGCGGCGGCGCCCGTGCCCTTGACGTACGTGCGCGTGATGTCGCTGCAGTAGCCGTTGCAGGCGGCGCCGGCGTCGACCAGCAGCGACTCGGCCGCGCGCGCGCGCGCCTGCTTGCGATAGGAGATGTGGTGCAGCGTCGCGGCGTTCTCGCCGAGCGCGACGATGTTCTTGTACGGCGTCTCCGGGTCGTCCTGCGCCGTCGCGGCGAGATACAGGAGGTGCAGCTCGAGCTCGCTCTGGTCGCCGGCGACGAAGGCGTCGCGCACGCGCGCGGTGCCCGACGGCGGCGATGCGGTTGGCCTCGTCGATGGCCGCGATCTCGTACGTCGGTCTTGTGCACGCGCAGCCGATCGAGCGCCTTCATCAGGGCTGGGGGGTTGGCGTCGCCGATGCCCCAGGTGGTGGCGCGCCGCGTCTCTTCCCCGACGAAGGCCAGCTTGCCCGACGGGTGCAGGTGCGCCCGCGCGTCGGCGGCGTCCTCGATGACCACGATGTCGAGCTGCGCGAGCCAGTAGTCGCTCTCCGGCACCGGCGGCTTCTCCCAGAAGTTCGGCGGCTGCGTCCACACCAGCTTGGGCCGCTGGCCCGCGCGGATGACCAGCGCGCAGTCGGGCTGCGCCAGCGGCAGCCAGTGCTGGAACTCCGGCGTCGGGCGCAGCGCCCAGAACTGATCGTCGAACTCGGTGCGCGGCTTGGGCAGCCCCGAGTGGATGACGATCGCCGTCGTAGCCGTTGTCGGACATCGCGCGCGCGTAGCGGCGCTCGAGCTCGCCTACGTGCGCGCGGTGCAGCTTGGTCCAATTCACCGTCGTCGTCATTGCTCGGGGAAAAGCTACCACGACTTGTGGTATGACGCCCTCCCGTGGCAGGCGACGCATACGTGCTCATCATGGCGGGCGGCGGCGGCACCCGGCTCTGGCCGGCGTCCCGCAAGCAGCGCCCCAAGCAGTTCCTCCCCATGCTCGACGGCGGCGAGACCTTGCTCGGCGCCACCGTCGGCGCGCGTGCAGGGCGTGGTGCCGCCCGAGCGCATCCTGGTGGTCACCGCCGCCGACCAGGTCGACGAGGTGCGGCGCACCGCGCCGTCGGTGCCGCCGGAGAACATCGTCGTCGAGCCCAAGGCGCGCAACACGGCCCCGTGCATCGGGCTGGGCGCGCTCGAGGTGCTCAGGCGCGATCCCGCGGGGCTGCTCGCGGTCTTGCCGAGCGATCAGTGGATCCGCGACGCCGTGGGCTTTCGCGCCGCGGTCGAGCGCGCGCTCGACGTGGCGCGCGGCGGCGCCATCGTCACCATCGGCATCCGGCCGGCGCACCCGGAGACCGGCTTCGGCTACCTCGAGCTCGGTGACCGCGCACCGAGCGCGGCGCCCGCGTGGTCGAGCGCTTCGTCGAGAAGCCCGATCTGCGCGACGGCCGCAGCGCTACGTCGCCGGCGAGCGCTACCTGTGGAACTCGGGCATGTTCTTCTTCGCCGCCAAGCGGCTCGCTCGAGGCGATGCGCACGCACCTGCCCGAGCTGCGGCGAGATCCTGCGACGCCATCGCGCGGCGAGCCGGAGCGCACCGCGCGAGCTGTATCCCGCAGGCGCCGTCGATCTCGATCGACTACGGCGTCATGGAGAAGCTGCCGCGCGGCGACGTCTGCGTGCGTCCCCGGCGACTTCGGCTGGAACGACGTGGGCTCGTGGAGCGCGCTCGGCGAGCTGCGGCCGCGCGACGGCGCCGGCAACGCGATCGCGTCGGCGAACGCGGTCACCGTCGACGCGCGCGGCAACATCCTGGTCGGCGACGGCGCGCCGCGTCATCGCCGCCGTCGGCGTCGAGGACCTGGTGGTCGTCGCCACCGCGGACGCCGTGCTGGTCATGCCGCAAGATCGCGGGCGCAGGAGGTGCGCGACGGGTCGTGCTGAGACGCGCTGGAAGGATTCCAGAGCACGCGGAAACGCGATCGAGCTGACCTCGGTTATCGACCGCTGGAGGCGACCGATGAACCCGCGCGTCTTTCGCGAGTACGACATCCGCGGCGACGCCGACCGCGATCTCGACGACGACTTCGTCACCGACCTCGGCCGCGCCATCGGCACGCACCTCGCGCGCGCCGGCGCCCGCCGCATCACGCTCGGCCGCGACTGCCGCGTGCACTCGCCGCGCCTGCACGAGGCGCTGCGCGCGCGGCTCCTCGTCGACGGGCGTGCGACGTCATCGACGTCGGCGTCGTCGCCACGCCGCTGCTCTACTTCTCGCGTCTTCCACCTCGACGCCGACGGCGGCGTGCATGATCACCGGCAGCCACAACCCGCCCGAGGACAACGGCTTCAAGATCCTGCGCGGCAAGACGCACCATCCACGGCGCCGAGATCCAGGAGCTGCGCAAGCTCGATCGAGGCGCGCGACTTCGACGACCGGGCTGGCGCGTGGCCGGCGAGCACCGCGACATCGACGCGCCGCCTACATCGACATGGCGGCGTCGAAGCATCAAGCTCGGCCCGCGCCGCTTCAAGGTCGTCGTCGACGCCGGCAACGGCATGGGCGGCATCGCCGCGTGCCGCTGCTGCGAGCGGCTCGGCTTCGACGTGACGCCGCTGTTCTGCGAGCCGGACGGCCGCTTCCCCAACCACCACCCCGATCCCACCGTCGAGAAGAACCTCGCCGACCTGAAGGCGCAAGGTCGCCGAGGCGGCGCCGAGGTCGGCATCGCGCTCGACGGCGACGCCGATCGCATCGGCGTCGTCGACGCCAAGGGGCGCATCGTCTGGGGCGACCAGCTGATGATCCTGTTCGCGCGCGACGATCCTGACGCGAGCAGCCGGGCGCGACCTTCGTCAGCGAGGTGAAGTGCTCGCAAGGCGCTGTACGACGACATCGCGCAGCGCCGGCGGCACGCGCCATCATGTGGAAGGTCGGGCCACTCGCTCATCAAGGAGAAGATGAAGGAGGAGGACGCGCTGCTGGCCGGCGAGATGTCGCGGGCACATGTTCTTCGCCGCACCGCTACTTCGGCTTCGACGACGCCGTCTACGCGGCGGCGCGCCTGGTCGAGCTGCTTGACCAAGCGACGACAAGACGCTCGCCGAGCACGTCGACGCGCTGCCCAAGCTCTTCAACACGCCCGAGATCCGCTACGAGCTGCCCGGACGAGATCAAGTTCGAGGTGGTGCGCCGCGTCGTCGAGCACTTCAAGGCGACGGCGGAGAAGGAAGGGCACGACGTCGTCGACGTCGACGGGGCGCGGGTGACCTGGAACGGACGGCTGGGGGCTGGTGCGCGCGTCGAACACGCAGCCGGTGCTGGTGCTGCGCTTCGAGGCGGAGACCGAGCCGCGGCTGGCCGAGATCCGCAAGAAGGTCGAAGGGACCTTGAAGAAGCTCGAGAACGAGGCCAAAAAGGGGCAATGAGCGCAACCGGGGCGCGCGCGGAGCGGCCGTAGATGAAGGCGGTGGGCGTCGACCTCGGTGGCGACCAACGCGCGCGCGGCGCTGGTCGACATCGAGTCGGGCAAGATCCTCGTCGAGACCAAGCGGCCGTGGCCCGAAGGCCCGAGCGGCCCCGCGCCCGAGACGGTGGCGGACGTGGTCGGGGCGGCGGTCCACGAGATCGACCCGGGCGGCGAACGCGCCGGCGTCGGCAGTCGGCTTCGCCGGCATGCTGCGCGGCTGGTCCGGCGTCGTCGTCATCGCGCCGAACTTCGGCTGGCGCGAGGTCGACTTCCGCTCGCTTCTGCGCGCCAGGGTGGGCGAGCGCTGCGAGCTGTACAACGATCTGAACGCCATCGCCTTCGGCGAGGCGCGCTACGGCGGCGCGCGCGGCGTGGCGCGACGTGTTGTGCGTCTACGTCGGCACCGGCGTCGGCGCCGGCATCGTCCTCGGTGGCAAGCTCTACTCGGGCGCCACGCACCTGGGCGGCGAGATCGGCCACACCAAGGTGGTGCCCGCGGGACGCTTGTGCGGCTGCGGCATGCGCGGCTGCCTCGAGGCCTACACGTCGGGACGCAACATCCAGAAGCGCGCCCAGGAGGAGCTGCGGGGAGGCGAGCGCTCGCTGGCGGTGGAGCTGGCCGGCGGCATCGACCACGTGCACGCCGGATTCCTCGACGAGGCGGCGCGGCGTGGCGACTTCTACGCCGGGCGCTTGTGGGAAGAGGTGTCGACGCTGCTCGGCATGGCGCTGGCCAACGCGGTCACGCTGCTGCAACCCGGCGCGCCTGGTCATGGGCGGCGGGGTGTGGCACGGCGCGCCCGAGCTGCGCCGGCGCGCCGTGGCCCGTCTGTTCGAGCTCGTCAACCAGCCGTCGCGCGAAGGCTTCGAGGTCGTCGACACCGCGCTCGGCGACTCGGCCGGCATGCTCGGCGCCGCGGCGCTCATCGCCCAGGAGGATCCCCATGAAGAAGATCGAGTTCTTCTTCGACCTGTCGTCGCCGTACTCGTACCTGGCGTCGACGCAGCTGGGGGCGCTCGGCGAGCGCGCCGGCGCGGAGGTGGTGTGGCGGCCGATGGTGCTCGGGGCCGTCTTCAAGGCGGTCGGCAACGAGATGCCGGCGCGGGTGCCGCACAAGGGGCGCTGGATGGGCAACGACCTGCAGCGCTGGGCCGACCACTACGGCGTGCCGTGGCGGATGAGCTCGCACTTTCCGCTCAACACCATCAAGGCGATGCGCCTGGTGCTCGTCGACGACGCCAAGGCGGCCGCGGTGGCCCGCGCCGGCTTCGACGCGATGTGGGCCGAGGATCGCGACATCACCAGCGAAGCGGAGCTGCGCCGCATCGCCGAGCAGGGCGGGCTCGATGCGGCGACGGCGTTGGCGGCGATCGAGAGCCCGACGATCAAGGATCGGCTGCGCGCCAACACCGAGGAGGCCGTGTCCCGCGGCGCGTTCGGCGCGCCCACGCTCTTCGTCGGCGACCAGCTCTTCTGGGGCAACGACCGCCTGCACTTCGTGGAAGCGGCGCTACGCGGGAAATAGGAGCGCCAGCAGGTCGCGGCCGAAGAAGACGTAGACGAGCGCGGCAGCGACGAGGAACGGGCCGTAGGGCACCTCGACGCCGGCGATCTGCTTGCGCCGTGCGGCCAGGAGCGGCACCACCAACAGGAGCCCGAAGAACGGGGCCACGAAGAAGGTGAAGGCGGCCCCGCGCCAGCCGAGCAGCGCGCCGACCAGCATGAGCAGCTTGGCGTCGCCGTAGCCCATGCCCTCGCGCCGCAAGAGCCAGTAGGCGAGCTCGGCGGTGAGGGCGACGCCGCCGTAGCCGACGGCCATGCCGATGAGCAGGTCGAGGGGCGCCACGTCGCGCAAGAGCAGGCCGGCGACGAAGAACGTGGGGATGGCCGGATAGGTCACGACGTCGGGGATGATCTTGTGGTCGAGATCGACGCCGGCGATGACCACCAGCGTGCCCACGAAGGCGAAGTAGACGAGGAAGTGCGCGAACAGGCCCACCGGCGGCGCGTCGATCCTGACGACGAAGCGCGTGTAGACGGCGATCGCCAGCAGGGTCGACAGCGCCTCCACCAGCGGATAGCGGAAGGAGATCGGCAGGCGGCAGTGACGACACTTGCCGCCGAGCAGCATCCAACCGACGATGGGCAGGTTGTCGTACCAGGCGATCGGCGTCGAGCAGCGCGGGCAGCGCGAGCGCGGGCGCACCACCGACTCGTACAGCCCGAGCCGATGGATGGCGACGTTGAAGAAGCTGCCCCACAGGGCGCCCAGCAGGCCGGCGGTCAGCCACCCCCACGGCGGCAACACCAGCAGCGCCAGCGGCCCCTCGGCGTCGATCATGGCTCGCCCATTGCGAGCAAGGATATCAAAGCGTGCTAGCGTTACCAGGAATGCGTTGGCTCTCGACGGCGTTGCTCCTGTTGTGTGCTTGCAGCCATCCCGGCGACGAGAACCTCGGGCTCGGGAGCGACAAGTCGGCGGCGGTCGACGTGGCCCGGCTGACGCAGCCCGACGAGCTGGTGCGCGCGCTGTCGCTGTCGGGGCGCGACCTCGACGCCAAGCTGGGCGCGCACCACATGGCCGCGACCGAGACGCTCAAGCTCGAGCTCGACGGACCGGCAGACCGTGGTGCTCGACGAGACCTTCGCCGTGGAGGCGGATGGGCGCGGCGGCGTCCACCTCGTGCACGACAACTCGCGCGGCAACGGCTTCGAGGCGGTGGCGCTCGGCGACGATCTCTACGTCAAGCCGCGCTACGGCAAGTTCGTGCGCCGCAAGATCGAGGGCGACGAGCTCGAGCGGCTGCGGGTGACGGCGGAGGCGGCGGGAGCGAGCGACCTCCGGCTGGTGCAGCGATTCGTACAGGTGCGCGAGGCGGGGACGGCGACCGTGGCCGGGCACGCGGGCGTGAAGCTGGCGCTGTCGGCGCGCTCGACGCCGGACGCGCTGAAGCCCGAGAGCGAGCCCGGGCGCACGTGGCGCCAGACGATCAACGTGCGCTACATCGACGGCGACGTGGTGCTCGACGCCAGGTCGGGCGCGCCGCTGGCGGTGCGGCTCGAGGCGCAATACACCTTCGTGCGCGACGGCAAGCCGGTACAGGCGACGCTGGCGTACAAGCAGACCACGACGGCGCAGACGAGCTCGGTGGCGCCGCCGGCCGATTGGACGACGCTGGTCCGCCCGCGACCGATGCTCGATCGCCAGAAGCTGCTCGAGGGGCTCAAGTGAACGCGCGCGCGCAGGCGGGGCGGCTGGCCGCCCTTGACGGCGAGCCGAGCGCGCCGACGATCAGCCTATGGGACGCGCCGAGCCGCAGTGAGCGCCCGGTGCAATCGTGAGCGAGGCGACGAGCCATCTCGCCGTGCACCGGCGGCTGATCCTGGGGCGGGCGCTGCTCTCGGGCGCCGCCGGCCTGGTGCCGGTGCCGTACCTCGACGACCTGCTCGCCGGGCAGGTGCGCGCGGGGCTGGTGCGCCGGCTCGCCGACCTGCGGCGCGTCGACGTCGACGGCAACGCGGTCGCCGAGCTGGCCACGCCGACCGGCTCGCGCGTGCTGCACGCCGCCGGGCTGGGGGCGGTGCTGCTCGGGGGGGCGCAGAAGGTCTGGCGCCGGGTCGCCGCGTCGATCCTGGTCGTCCGCCGCGCCGACGAGGCGATGCAGACCTTCCAGATCGGCACGCTCTTCGATCACTACTGCACGCGCCATCACGTCGGCCTCGGGCTCGACGGCGCCAAGGCCAAGACGCTGCGCGACGCCATGGATCAGGCGATCCGCCACGCCCGCGGCCAGGCGCTCGAGGACGCGTTCCAGCGCACGTTGGCCGGCTCGCGCCGGCTCGCGGGGCGGGTGGCGCGGCGCCTGCTCGTCGAGAAGGTGGAGACCGAGCTGGCCGGGCCGGCGCACGTGTACGTCGCCGCGCTGGTTGGCGCGTTCGACGTGGCGTGGGCGCCGCACAAGCAGGCGCAGCTGCGTGGGCACACGCCGGCGGATCCGAAGCCGTGAAGACGCGGGCGGAGCTGCGTTCGGCCAGGCGCGTGGTGGTCAAGATCGGCTCGAGCCTGCTCGCCGACCAGACGGACGTGCGCGTGGCCACGCTCGCCGACGAGACCAAGGCGCTGCGCGATCGCGGCGTCGACGTCGTCATCGTCACCTCCGGCGCCATCGCGCTCGGCTGGCGGCGACTCGGCTACAGCGAGAAGCCGCGCACCATCCCCGGCTTGCAGGCGGCCGCCGCCGTCGGGCAGGGCCACCTCATCCACGCCTATCAGCGCGCGCTCGCCGTGCACGGCCTGGCCGCCGGGCAGGTTCTGCTCACGCACGACGACGTGCGCAATCGACGCCGCTACCTGAACGCGCGCCTCGCCTTCGCCGAGCTGTTGCGCGCCGGCGCCGTGCCGGTGGTGAACGAGAACGACACCGTCAGCGTCGACGAGATCAAGTTCGGCGACAACGATCGCCTGGCGGCGCTGTGCACCTCCCTCGTCGAGGCGGACGCGCTCGTGATCCTCACCGACGTCGACGGGCTCTACGACGGCGATCCGGCGGCGGGCGCGCCGCTCATCCCGCGAGGTGCGCGACATCGATCGCGAAGCGGTCGCGCGTCGCCGGCGGCTCGACCGGCGAGCTGGGCACCGGTGGCATGGCGTCCAAGGTGCAGGCGGCGAAGATCGCCGGCGCGCTTCGGCGTCGTCACCATCGTGACCTCGGGGCGACGCGAGCGCCCGGTGACCGCGATCCTCGACGGCGAGGACGCCGGCACGGTCTTCTGGCCGTCGGTCGATCGGCTGCAGTCGCGCAAGCACTGGATCGCCTACGCGCTCAAGCCGGCCGGCACCCTCGTCGTCGACGCCGGCGCACGCCGCGCGCTCGTCGAGGGCAAGAAGTCGCTGCTGCCGTCGGGCGTGAGCAGCGTCGACGGGCGCTTCGGCGCCGGCGAGGCGGTGCGCGTGGTCGACGAAGCGGGCGCCGAGTTCGCGCGCGGGCTGTGCGCCTTCGACGCCGACGAGATCGAGAAGATCGCCGGCCGGCGCTCGGGCGAGGTGGCGGCGCTGGTCGGCTACGCCGCCGCCGACGAGGTCATCCACCGCGACGATCTCGTACTACTATGAAGACTGACGTGACCGACATCGCCAAGCTCGCGCTCGACGCGCAAGCCGCCGGCCGCCTCGTGGCCAAGGCGGGCGCGGAGCGCCGCACCGCCGCGCTCCTCGCGATCGCCGGCGCCGTCGAGGCGCGCGCGCGCGCAGATCCTCGCCGCCAACGCCGAGGACGTCGCCGCCGCCCAGACGAGCGGCCTGGCGGCGCCGATGGTCGATCGCCTGCGCCTCGACGACGCGCGCCTGGCCAAGGTGGCCGCCGCCCTGCGCGAAGTGGCCGCACTGCCCGATCCGGTGGGCCAGACGGTCAAGGAGTGGACCCGCCCGAACGGCCTCCAGGTGGCGCGCCGCCGCATCCCGCTCGGCGTCATCGCCATCATCTACGAGTCGCGCCCCAACGTCACCACCGACGCCGCCGCCGCTCTGCCTGCGCGCCGGCAACGCGGTCATCCTGCGCGGCGGCTCCGAGGCGTTCCGCTCCAACCGCGCGCTCATGACCGCCGTCGCGGCCGGCCTGGCCGAGGCCGGTCTGCCGCCGACCGCGGTGCAGCTCGTGCCGACGACCGAGCGGGCGGCGATGGCCGAGCTGCTCGCAGCGCGACGAGGAGATCGACCTCGTCATCCCGCGCGGCGGCGAGCAGCTCATCCGCTTCGTGGCCGAGCACTCGCGCATTCCGGTCATCAAGCACTACCGCGGCAACTGTCACGTCTTCGTCGAGCGCACCGCCGACCCAGGCATGGCGCTCGAAATCTGCTACAATGCGAAGGTGCAGCGACCCGGCGTGTGCAACGCCGCGGAGACGATCCTGATCGACGAAGCGATCGCACACTCGTTCCTGCCTCAGCTCGCCGAGCGGCTCGGCCGCGCCGGGGTCGAGCTGCGCGGTGACGAGCGTGCTCGCGCGATCGTCCCCGCCCTGCAAGCTCGCCACCGACGAAGACTTCGCCGCCGAGTTCCTCGATCTCATCTGCGCCGTGGGCGTCGTCGAGGGGCTCGACGGGGCCATCCGCACATCGAGCGCTACGGCTCGTCGCACACCGAGTCGATCGTCACGCGCGATCCCGAGGCGGCCGAGCGCTTCGTCGAGGAGATCGACAGCTCGTGCGTCATGGTCAACGCGTCGACCCGCTTCGCCGACGGTGGCGAGCTGGGCCTCGGCGCCGAGATCGGCATCTCGACCACGCGGCTGCATGCCTACGGCCCGATGGGCGCCGAGGAGTTGACGACCACCAAGTTCGTGGTCACTGGAGAAGGACAGGTACGAAACTAGACCCGAACCTAGGAGGCTGAGACGGAATTGAGAAGCAGAGAGTTGGCGATGGCGGCGATGGAGGCGGCGCTCGACAAGAAGGCGCTCGAGCCGGTCCTCCTCGACGTCAGCGAGCAATCCACCTACACCGACTACATCCTGGTGCTCTCGGGACGCAGCGACCGCCACGTCCAGGCCATCGCCGAGGCGGTCGCCGATGACGCTGAAGAAGCAGCGCGGCCTGCTACCCGCTCGGGCGTCGAGGGCAACGCGCGACGGCCAGTGGGCGCTGCTCGACTTCGGCGACGTGGTGGTGCACGTCTTCTACCACCCGGTGCGCGAGTTCTACGACCTCGAGGGTCTGTGGATCGACGCGCCGCGCGTGCCGCTCGACGTGCCGCCCGACAGCGCGCGTGCAGCCAGCTCGACGAGCTGTTACGGCACGCTGCTAGCGCCCTGCTGTGAAGCATCGTCGTCTCTGGCCGGTCGGCAAGCTGCGAACGAGCCTGGCACCGTGAAGGCCGCTGCTGCGACGAGCTACGTGGCCAGCGGGCTGCGCGAGCGCCAAGCTCTCCGCGTCGAGGTCGATCGAGGTCAAGGACGACGCCGAGCTCGCCCGCAGCTGCCCGCCGCGCGTACGAGCTGTGGGCGCTCGACGAGCGCGGCAAGCGAGCTCGACCATCCGAGGAGCTGGCCGCGTCAGATCGAGCCGCGCGATGAACGGCGGCGACGCAGGGCATCGCCTTCGTCATCGGCGGCGCCGACGGGCTGCCCGCGCGACGCTCGTGGCGCGGGCCGACCTGCGCCTGTCGCTTCGGCGACTGACGTTGCCGCACCGGCTGGCGCGGCTTATTGTCCTGCGAGCAGCTCTACCGCGCGCTCACCATCGTTCGCGGCGAGCCCTACCACCCTGAGGCGCCCGTGAGCCGAGCAATGACCGCGAGCCGTGAAACGCACGCGTGCTCGTCGTCCTCGACGGCTTCGGCGAGCGCGCCGAGAAGGACGGCAACGCCATCCGCCTGGCGCGGACCCCGACCTTCGACGCGCTCTACCGCGAGCTACCCGCACACGCTCATCGGCACCTCCGGGCTCGACGTCGGGCTGCCGGACGGGCAGATGGGCAACAGCGAGGTCGGCCACCTGAACCTCGGCGCGGGCCGCATCGTCTATCAGGACATCGACGCGCATCGACAAGGCGATCGGCGACGGCGACGTTCTTCGACAACCCGCGCGCTCGTCGACGCCGATCGACAAGCGCCAAGGCGAGCGGCGGGGCGCTGCACCTGCTCGGCCTCACCAGCCCGGGCGGCGTGCACTCGTCGCTCGAGCACGCCTACGCGATCGTGCGAGCTGGCCAAGCGGCGCGGGCTCGACCAAGGTCTTCTGGCACGCGTTCCTCGACGGGCGCGACACGCCGCCCAAGAGCGGCCGCCGGCTACCTGCGCCAGGTCGAGACGCAGCTCGTCGGAGATCGGCGTCGGCGCGCATCGCGACGGTCGTCGGGCGCTACTAGGCGATGGACCGCGACAACCGCTGGGACCGCGTCGCAGCTCGCGTACGACCTGCTCGACACGCGGCGACGGCGAAGCGCGTCGACGATCGGCGGCCGCCGTCGAGAAGAGCTACGCGGCCGGACGAGACACGACGAGTTCGTCAAGCCGATCGTGCGTCGACGACGACGCGGCGCTGCGATCATCGCGACGGCGACGTCGGTCATCTTCTTCAACTTCCGCGCCGACCGCGCGCGCGAGCTGACGCGCGCGCTGACCGTCGGACGGCTTCGACGGCTTTCCGCGCGCGGCGAGGCCGAAGCTGGCGGCGCTACGTCTGCATGACCCAGTACGACGCGACGTTCCGGCGTTGCCGGTCGCGTTCCCGCCGCAGACGCTCCAGATGATCCTGGGCGAGTTGCTCGCGCAAGCACGGCCTCACGCAGTTCCGCAGCGCCGAGACCGAGAAGTACGCGCACGTGACCTACTTCTTCAACGGCGGCCGCGAGGAGCCGTTCCCGGGCGAGGAGCGGCGGCTGGTGCCGTCGCCGCAAGGACGTGGCGACCTACGATCTCGAGCCGGAGATGAGCGCCGAGCGACGTCGCCGACGGCGTCGTGCCGCGCCATCGAGAGCGAGGCGTACGACTTCGTGCTCGTCAACTTCGCCAACCCCGACATGGTCGGCCACACCGGCGTGCTGCCGGCGGCGATCAACGCGGTCGAGGCGGTCGATCACTGCGTCGGGCGCATCGTCGATGGCGCGCGCGCGCACGGCGCCGCGGTCGTCATCACGGCCGATCACGGCAACTGCGAGACGATGATCGACGAGCACGGGCCAGCCGCACACCGCGCACACGACCAACCCGGTGCCGTTCATCGTCGCCGACGAGCGCTACCGTGGGCGGGCGCTCAAGAGCGACGGCCGCCTCTGCGACGTCGCGCCGACGGTGCTCGCGCTCATGGGCCTGCCGCAACCTCCGGAGATGGAAGGTCACTCGCTCCTGTACGAGATATTAGGTTTTTCGCGCGTCACGCAACTTCCTCCGCGCCTTTACGAAAAGTAACTTCATGAATGGATCATCGACCCCGCGCGCTTCGCTGGGCGAGCGGCTGTGGCGTGCCGCGCTCGATCTCCTGTACCCGGCGTGCTGCGTCGCGTGCGACGTCGTGCTCGACAGTCCCGGCGACGTCTTCTGCGGCGCGCTGTACGCTGACGTTGGCGCCGATCGAGAGCGCCTGTCCGCGGTGCGCCCGCCCCTCGCCGGTGCGAATCGAGCGCCCACCGCCGTGCCTCGCCTGCCTGGAGCGGCCGCCCGCTTCTGCCGCGGCGGCCGCGGGCTTCGAGTTCGGCGGCGCGCTCGCCGATGCGATCCGCCGGCTCAAGTGGCACCATATGCCGGAGCTGGCCCCGCCGCTCGGGCGGGCTGCTGTTCAGCGCGCTCCGCTGCGCACCGGCCGATTTCGCGGCCATCGATCTGATCGTGCCGGTGCCGCTGCACCGTCGACGCTTGCGCGCGCGTGAGTTCAACCAGGCGACCGAGCTGGCCGCGGCGCTGCGCGAAACGGCCCGCGCACTCGATGCGCCGCTCGGCCGGGTCGCGCTCGATGCTCGCGCGCTCGAGCGGACCCGTGACACGCCGCCGCAGACCGGGCTCGACGCCCCGCAGCGGCGGCGCAACGTGCTCGACGCGTTTGCCGTGCGCGATCCGGCGCGGGTGCGCGGAAGGCGCGTGCTCCTCGTCGACGACGTGATGACCACCGGCGCGACCGCGGACGCATGCGCGGCGGCGCTCGACCGCGCCGGGGCGGCGGCGGTGCTCGTCTTGACTCTGTGCAGAGCGGTGACATGATGGCGCGCTCGCATGGCCGCCGACGCGAAACACAAGGAGGAGGTCAAGGTCCTCCTGCGCAACAAGAAGGCGCGGCACGACTACTTCGTCGAGTGGACCGTCGAGGCCGGCGTCGCGCTGCTGGGCTCGGAAGTGAAGTCGCTGCGCGAGGCGAAGGCGGTGATGTCCGACGCCTACGCGACGGTGAAGAACGGCGAGGCCTGGCTGATCAACATGCAGGTGACCGAATACCCGTGGGCCAACCGCTGGAACCACGCGCCCAAGCGCGACCGAAAGCTGCTGCTTCACCGACGGGAAATCGACAAGCTCGACGACGCAGCGAGCCAGGCAGGGCTATACGCTGCTTGCCGCTCGAGGTCTATCTCAAGCAGGGCAAAATCAAGGTGCTGCTCGGCGTCTGCAAGGGAAAGAAGCAGTACGACAAGCGTCAGGATCAGAAGAAGAAGGACGCGGCGCGCGAGGTCGAGGCGGCGCTTCGGCGGCAGCGCTGAATCAGCGAGCACGATCCGGCCGACGCTTTGGCGTTCGTGAAGCGACGCCGGGTTGGCCACCGTTGTCCAAGGGGGATGCCTCTCTCATCGGGCGAGACCCGCAGCGCCTCCTCGCGGGGTAGGAGGCCTGGCGACGCTGTGCAGCAACGGGCTGGGAGCGCTGGATCGGGGTTCTTCACCGCTTCGCCGCTGATCAACACAGGCGGTCGGCCGGGTGGGGCTCACCTGCGTCGGCAAGACGGCGGGGGCGGCTGCGGCTCTGCGGCCGTCGTTCGCCCGGGAGACGGACCTCAGATCGATCTCCCCGCCTCGTGCGTTGTTGGCTCCGAGGGAGGTCCCGATGAACGCGTTTCTGCTCGCGGTGGTGCTGGCGACAACGACGGGCAGCGGCAAGCTCCAGCCGGGTCCCAAGCACATCGACATCGACGATGACGAGGTGGTCGAGGGAGCTACAGCACACCCAGAGGGCGACGACATCCTGGCGCGCAAGCAGGAGCGCTTCGAAAGCCTGATCAAGCTACGGACCGAGTTCCGGCGCGAGCTCCTGCACTCAGCCGACTCGCTCTAGCGACCATGCTGGTTGCCTGGACTCGCGGCGCGCCGACGCGCCGCCGGCCGGGCCGGCTTGCTGGCGCAGCCAAGCCTTGTTGTCCCTCCTCGCCGAGCTCGTTCGGGCTCGCGAGGCTCCCACCTCAGGCGCCGTCGCGCAGGATGTGCAGGAAGGCGACCATGTCGTCGGCGCGTCCGACGAACGCACGCGCCACGCGCGCCGTCAGCCGCGCCGCTGGCGCGCCCGACTCGGCGACGCGATTGAGCGCCTGTTGCGCGGCGGTGCCATGGGGTCCGTCGGCCTGCCGCGCCAGCGCCAGCGCCGCCGCGTAGCGCACGTCGGCGTCGGTCTCGTCGCCGATGCGCGCCACCAGCTGCTCCGTGGGCAAATCGGCCCATGCCACCCCCAGCCCCGCCACCGCCGCCGCGCGCACGTCGCGCGACGAATCGCCGAGCGCGCGCGTCAGGAGGCCCGCCGCGTCCTTGCCGAGGTGCCGCAGGCCACGCACGGCGGCGACGCGCACCCGCTCGCTGCCGTCGGAGAGCGCGGCTTCCAGGGTCTTCTCGGCGATGGGACCGCCGACCTCGCCGATGGCCTCGAGCGCGGCCGGTCGCACGTCGGGATCGGGGCTACCGGCCGCCTGCGCCAGCGCCGTTGCTGCCCGGGCGCCGACCAGGCCGCGCACCGCCGCCACGCGTACCGCCGCATCGCGATCGCCGAGCGCGCCGACGAGCGATGCGACGTTTGCCGGCCCCAGCCCGCCCGCGTACTCGGCCGCCGCACGCCGCACGCCCGGGTCGGGGTCGGCGAGCGCAGCGCGCACCGCCCCGGCAGCACCGACAGCCCCGGCGGTCGTGGCGATGTCGATCTTGTCCGACGGGCTGGCGCCCGCGAACGACGCCAGCAGCACCTTGTCGAGATCAACCGCGCCAGGCCCGATCGCGCGCGCCGCCCGCCGCGCTGCCCCGCGCACCGTCGGGTCCTTGTCCCCGACGAGCTGCGCCAGTGCGCCGCCCGCCTCCTTGCCGGCGGGCCCGAGCGCGCCCATTGCCGCCGCCGCTTCGGCGCGTACGCTCGGATCGGCGTCGCCGGCGAACGATGCCAGCGCGCGCGACGCCGGCGCACCCAGCGGTCCGCTGCCGGCACGACCGAGCGCACCTGCCGCACGCCGCCGCGTCGCCGCATCGGGATCGCGCCCCGCCGCCTTCAGCGCCGAGATCGCCTCCTTGCCTCCGTGCGCGAGCACGTCGCCCAGGGCGCCCGCCGCGTCGGCGCGCACGTCGGGAACTTTGTCGTGCACCAGGCGCCCGAGCGCGCCCGCCGCCAGCGCCGGCTTGGCTTCGGCCAGCCGGCCGAGCGCATCGATCGCCGCCTTGCGTGTCGACGGCCGCGCGCCCTTGACGATCGATTCCAGCGCCGCAGCCGCCGCCGACACGCCCAGCTTCTGCGCCTGCGCGCCGATGGTCTCGACCGCCGCCCGCTCCACGTCGGATCCGCTGCCCTTCGCTTCCTTGATCAAGAGCGGCAGCGCCTCATGCCCGAGCACGGGTAGGGAGCGCACCGCCTCGACGTGCACTTCGCTCGCCGAATCGTACGCGAGCACCTTGAGCTGCTTGGGCGTATCGGGCGTCTTGGGCAAGAGGCCGATCGTCGCCGCTGCCGCCGCCCGCATCGCCGCCGGCCCCTTCATCGCCTCGGCCACCTTGGCCTGCGCCTCCTCGGGATGCGAGCGCGCCAGGAGCGGCATCGCCATCGCCATCACCCGATTCGATCCCTGGATGCCGGCGAGCGCCTCCGGCGTCTTGGGCCGCTTGCGCAACATCCGCAGCGCCTCGAGCCGCGTGTCGTCCGACGCCTTGGGATCGAGCGCCACCTCGGTCACCGCCTGGGAGGCGGCGTCCGCCGACGGTCCCGTGCCGTCGAGCAGGCGCGACAGGATCTGCGTCGCCTCGGCGCGCGCCGGCCCCAGCATGGCGCGCCCGAGCGCCGTCGCCGCCCCGGGCGTGCGCGCCGTCTGGGCGCCGATCGCCTCCAGCGCGTTGCGCCGCACCACCGGATCGCTGGTCTGCCCCAGCGCCGTGGTGAGCAGCGGCGCCGCCTTTTCGTCCGGCAACTTCTCGATGGCGTCGAGCGCGAGCGCGCGCACCGACGCCGAGCTGTCCTTGAGCGCCGACGACAACAGCGACGCCCCCGTACCCGACTGGCGCCGCTCGAGCGCAGCGGCCGCCGTCACCGCGCGCCGCCGCACATCCTCCGACGGATCGGCCAGCGCCTTCTGCAGCAGCGCGATCGTCTCCGACCCGCCCTTGGCCGCGCCCGCCAGCGCCTCGACGACGGCGGGACGGAGCGTCGCATCTTCGTACGCGTCGGCGAGCGGCTTGACCTCGCCCTCCACGATGAGCGACATCACGGCCCGCGGCAGGGGCTTGAGCGCACCGACGAGCCGCCGCAGCCAATCGTCGCCGGCGCGCGGCCCGGCGCCCTCCGGCACACCGCCGGCCAGCGCCGCGCGTGCGAAGCCCGAGTCGGCGATGATCGCGCCGAAGCGCGGGCTATGCGGCAGAAAGCCGAGCGCCATCGCCGGCCGCCCCAGCCGCACCACCACCTCTGCGCCGGGGTCGGCGGCCGCATCGAAGAAGTAGTTGCGCCCGTAGCTCGAGTAGAGCGCGAGCAGGCCCAACACCGGCACCGCGAGCAGCGCGCCGGTCACGGCCCATCCGACCTGACGGGAGCGCCGCACCAGCGCCTCTTCCTCGGGCGCGAGCGCTCCGGCGTAGCGCTCGACCTCGCGCACCTGGCCGATCGAGAGCAGCGCATTGGCTTCGATCTTCTCGCGCATGACCAGCCGCGCCGCGACACCACGGCCACGCGCTTCGCCGGTGTACGCGCGCACCAACGGTCGCGCCCATTCGCTCGCCATCGTCCAGCCACCGTCGACCGCGCGCACCAGGTGCTCGGCCCGCAGATCGTCGACGAGCTTCTTGGCGTTCGTCTCAGGCACATCGGCCGCGCGCGCGATCTGGTCGAGCGTCGCCACCCCGCGCTCGGGCAACGAGGCGATCTCCGCCAGCGCCCGCGCCGCCGGCCGCCCGCCCGCGGCCAGGCACGCCTTTTCGAAGAAGCGCCACGACAACACCTCGGCGCCGCCCGAGCGGCGCCACGCCTTGGCCGTGTTGAGCCGCAGGTTGACCGCGGTGCCGGCGACGAGCTGCAGCTCCGACGGCGACACCGGCCCGCCCTTGCACAGGTCGAGCGCGATCTGCTGCGACAAGCCGCTCTCGAAATAGGCGCCGCCGCCGAGCACCGTGCGCTCGACCGCGTCGGCGATGCGCGCCTCGTCCATGCGCTCGAGGTGCAAGCGCATGCCGCCGCCGCCGATGTGGCCGGTCAGCTTCTCCAGCCCATCGAGGCGCCAAAGATCGTGGTCCTCGATGACGAAGAGGATCTTCAGGCCGCGCACGCCGCCCGCCTTCTGCAGGATGCGTACGAGCTTCTCCATGCGCGGGCCGTCGTCGAGCGCCGCGCCGAGGTCGTCGATGCACAAGAGCACACCGCCGGGCGCCGCCGCCGGCACGGCATCCTCGTCGAGCCGATCGCCCTCGACGATGCCGCAGGCGACGCCGCGCGACTTCAACAGGGGCACCAGCCCGGCCCGCACCAACGAGCTCTTGCCGACCCCCGCTTCGCCGTAGAGGAGCGCCGAAGCGCGATCGCCCGCCAACAGATCGGCGAGATCCGCGACCTCGCGCTCGCGGCCAAAGAAGAGCGCGCGATCCGTCTCGGCGAACGGCACTAGCGGCTTGAACGGCCCGAAGTCGCGCGAGCGCGGCACGAGCAAGCTCGCCGATCGGGACGGGGGCTGTCGAGCGGTGATGGTAGCCACGGCCGGCATCATACGACGGGGCGACGGCGTTTCAAAACCCCGCGGCGGGTGATAACCTTTGCCGCCGAATGGAGCTGTGGCGCGCGGAGCTGGCCCGGGGACGCGAGCTCGCTCTCGCCGGCGATGCCGACGGGGCGGACGAGGCGTTCGCGCGCGCCCACGCGCTGGCGCCGGACGAAGCGGAGCCGGCGTTCGCGCTGGCCCGCGCCGAAGAGCGGCGCGGCCGGGGGCGCGACGCCGCGCGGCTCTATCGCATCGCGCTGGCGGCGCGGCCCGCGTGGCCGCTGGCGGCGGTGCCGCTGGCCCGCCTGGTGGTCGCGCGGGCGCAGCCGACGTTGCCGGCGGCGATCGCCGAGGCGCGTCGCATCCTCGCCCTGCCGCGCGCCGAGCACCCCGGCCACGTGCTGCTCGAGGTCGTCGAAGCGGAGCTTCTCCTCGACGAGGATCGCGCCGACGAGGCCAAGGCGCTCCTGGTCGCCGCGCGGGTAGACGGCGCGCCGCGCGTGGTCGACCTGGCGCTGGCGCGCGCCGAGAACCGGATCGGCATCGCCCTGGTGTCGCTCGGCCGCAGCGACGAAGCGGCGTTCGCCTTCAAGCGCGCCTGCGACCTCGACGATGGCTGGGCGCCGCCGCGCGCCAACCTGGGCGCGCTGTGGCAGCGGCTCGGCCGCCCGCGCCAGGCGCTCGAGCAGTATCGCCGCGCGTTGGCGCTCGACCCGGCGCACGCGCTCGCCAGCTTCAACCTGGGCACGCTGTTGCGCGAGCGCGGCGAGCTCGATGCCGCGGCGCGCGCGTTCGCCGCGGCGATGGCAGGCAAGCCGCCACACCCGGAGGCGCGGGTCGAGCTGGCGCTGGTCCTGGCCGAGCGGGGCGAGGAGGCGCGCGCCATCGAGCTCCTCGAGGAGGAGCTGCGCCGGGGACGCCCGACGGCCGCGACCCTTCGCAATCTCGCGAAGTTGTACGCCCGTGGCGGGCGGCTCATCGAGGCCGCGGCGCTCCTGCATCGCGCGCAGGGGAACTCCGAGACGCCGGCGGCGTCCAAGTAGTATGCGCCGCTTCGTCGTCGCGCTCCTGCTCCTGGCCGGCTGCTCGCGCCACTCGTCGCAACGCGTCTACGTGCAGCCGCATTACGCCCAGGACGCCAGCGGCCTGCGCGCGATGTGGCGCGACATCCTCGACGCCGCCAAGAACGACGATCGCGATCGCGTGCACGATCTTCTGGCCACGACCCTGCTCTCGGACGCGGACATGAAGCGCCTGTTCGGAGCCAAGGCCGACGCGCTGTTGCCGCGCTACCACCAGCTCATGGGCAACCTCATCAACCGCGGCGCCGTCGAGCTGGTGGCCAACGTCTACGAGCACAAGTATGACGCCGTCGACGCGTTCGCCGCCGAGGACCCCGCGCTCGCCGCCGCGCTCGTGGAGTCGCACCCGCTGTTCGCCGCGCGCGTGCGCAAGGCGTCGGACACCCGAGGGCTGCGCTACGACGCCTTCTTCACGCTCGACGGCAAGTGGAAGACGCTCAACCAGCTCGGCAAGTTCATCGACGTCGTGCCGGCGGCACCGACACCGCCGCCCGCGCCGAAGCCCCCGACTAAGGTTAGTACCTCGCCACAGTGATTTTGATTGGTATCCGCCGAGGATTCGGCGCCCAGGGCGAGGCGCGACGACGAGGGAATACTGTCGGTATTTCGAGAAGGAGCAACGAAGCCATGGGCGTCGAGGACCGGCGCAGACCGGTCGGAATCACTGTGGCGAGGTACTACAGGGTGTTGAAAAACTCGCTCCGCGTCGCCGCGCTGGGTCCTTTCGCGAATCGCTTCGTTGCTCCTCGGTCAGTTCCCGACGGGGAGCTTCCCTCGTCGCGCCTCGCGCTTCGCGAAAATCCACGGCGCGCGGCTCGGTCCGGAGTTCTTCAACACCCTGCTAGGTAGCGCGCCGCCCGCGCCGCTCGAGGAACTCGCGTACGTCGTCGAGGTGCCGCGAGATCTGCACCTCGTGGTGGAACACCGCGCGCACGATCCCCTCCTCGTCGATGACGAAGGTGATGCGCTGCGGGATCTTGATGAGCGGCCACAACACGCCGAACGCCTCGCAGATACGCTTGTCCTCGTCGCCGACGAGGGGGAAGGGCGCCTTCTGCTCGACGGCGAAGCGGCACTGCGCGTCGAACTTGTCGGCGCTGATGCCGATGATCTCGGCGCCGAGGGCGCGGATCCGTTCGTAGTTGTCGCAGAAGTGGCGCGTCTCGACGGTGCAGCCCATCGTGAACGCCTTGGGGAAGAAGTAGACGACGACCGGACGGCCGCGCAACGCGCCGAGCGACACGGTCGAGCCGTTGGTCGCCTGGGCAGTGAAATCTGGCGCGTGGTCGCCGATCTTCAGCATTATTCCGTTTAGATGCGCCGCAGCGACGCCGGTTTCAAGTTGACTTCAGCGACGAGCCGCGCTATGTGCATCAACCGCAACATGGTGGCTGTAGCTCAGTTGGTAGAGCAGCGGATTGTGGATCCGCGGGTCGCGGGTTCAAGCCCCGTCAGTCACCCCACCGGCCTCTAGCCCCTCCCGGAGTCGCTTCGCCGGCCGCATCGTCCCCCCTGGGTTGGTTTCGCGCCGGCGAACCATGACCGCGCAGCCAGCAGCCAGGAGCACCAGCCAACACGCCCCGTTCGCGCCCGGCCCCGGCGCGAACGAGCAGCCTGCCGAAGCGCCGTTCTGCACGGGGACGTTCGCCTCCTGGAGGAAGAAGTTGGCGTTGACGGTGTCGTCGTTGTAGGGGTCCTGGTCGTTGGCGATGGTGCCGGCGCCGCCGTTGCCGTCGACGGCGGCGACGTAGACGGTGAGCGGGCCGGTGCCGGCCTTGGGCGCGGTCCAGAAGAAGCGCCAGGCGTCGGCGCCGTTGCGCGTCACCAGCTTGGTCATGTTCGGATCCGCCGAATAGACCTTGGCGCCGAAGACTGCGTCGCCGTCGGGGGCGACGAGCGCCTGGTCGGCGGTGAAGTCGGGCGCCGGGCACTTGCCGGCCGTGGGCTGCTGCGCGCAGTAGACGTTGCTGCCGGCCAGCGGCACGCCGCCGGCGTCGATCTCCAGCCCGAAGCCGTTGTTGTTGCACTGCACGTAGGTGAACGTGTCGTCCGGCGCCGGCGGATCGGTGCACGTCGGCGTCTTGTACATCAGCCCTTCGGTCTCGTTGGTGAGCAGCACCTGCATCTGGTACGTCTTGCCCGGCTGGTAGCCGTCGGAGAACAGCGAAGGGTCGTCGGCGTTGAGGCGCAGCCCCACGGTCTGCGGTCCGCCGGTGTGGCACGACGAGCAGTACAGCGAGGCGAACCGCGGCGCGCCGGTGAAGTAGAGCCCTTCGCCCGAGGCGCCGAAGGTGGCGCCGTGCGGGTTGGCCGGCTGATCGAAGAACTGCGACGCATCGGCGAACGCGTGTGCGGCTGCGGGGACGGCGAGCAGCGCGAGGAGCACGATCAGCGACTGTAGCGCGCGCCGCGGCGGGAGCGCTACGAGCGGACCCACGCGCTCTGCCCCGCTGGGCTCAAACAGTCCTCGCCACCGTGGCGCTGTGCTCGATTCGGCCCCTTGCCGGTGCTGCGGAACTCGCCCAGCGGGGCAGAGCGCGCGGGTCCTGGGCGCGGTCGTGGGGGGCGCGGTCGGGCGGAGCGCGGTCGGGCGGAGCGCGGTCGGGCGGGGCGCGGTCGGGCGGAGCGCGGTCGGGCGGGGCGCGGTCGGGCGGGGCGCGGTCGGGCGGAGCGCGGTCGGGCGGAGCGCGGTCGGGCGGGGCGCGGTCGGGCGGGGCGCGGTCGTCGCGTCTTGCGCGCGCCGCGGCGCTGGCACGGGGCGGACTCGATCGGGGGGATTAGAGCGCAAAGCCGACCTCCAGGGCGCCGCCGATCCAGTTGTCGGCGGCCGATTTGGCGAAGCGCGTGCCGGCGCCGGCGAACGACAGCGCGATGCGCTCCCAGTTGCCGCGCAAGCGGAACCAGAGCCAATCGCGCGGGCGCGCCGTCCAGCCTCCCGAGACCTCGAGGCCCCAGCCACCGGCGGGGCCGTACTGCGCCTGCGACGCGATATCGCCCGCCGACAACAGGCCCATCACCCCGAGGCGCACCCCGAGGATGAACCAGCGCGAGCCGAGCGCGCGCTCCCAGCCGAGCCCGCCGCCGACCAGGTCGTAGCGCACGTCGGGCACCCCGACGTCCACCGGCGCCGCGTGCGACCAGCTCATCTGCTCGAGGCCCGTGTCGAGCGTCAGCACGCCGGCCTTGGCCCCGTGGCCGAGCGGCACCCGCCCGACGAAGCGCACGTCCCAGCGCGAGGCGTGGCCGCTCGAGCTGCCCGACGCCGTCGCCGACGTGAACGAGAACACGTACTCGTAGCTGCCCGCGAACCCGAACGACGCCAGCACCGGATGCTCCGCCGCCAGCTCCGCCGACAGCGCCAGCGGGAACACCGCCCCCTCCACCCGCATCCCCGCCACCGTCCCGCCCGAGTACCCCGGCGCCGACGCCACGTCGAACCCCAGCGATCGCGTCAACAGCGACGGGCCCACCGCCGCCTGCACGCCCGCCACCGCCCGCCGCGGCCCCGACCGCGCCAGCGACACGTCGGTCGCCGCCGCCGGCGACACGTCCTCCGTCAGCGGCGGCGGCACCTCTCCCGGCGGCGCCTCGTCCCGCGTCACCGACGGCTCCTGCTCCGGCTCCGCCTGCGCCGGCGCCGCCTCTCCCACCGGTCGCACCCGCTCCAGCGCTCGCACCAGATCCGCCGCCACCCGCTCCTTGATGAGCGGCAGCGTTCGTCCCATCAGCCCGTATCGCCCGCGCGAGATCACCCTCCCGCTCGCCCCTTCTCGCACCGCGATCAGAAGCTGCCGGTTTCTCCCGTGTCCCGCGATCGCCCCGCCGATGATCGCGTCCGCTCCGATGGCCCGCGCCACCGCCATCACGTCTTCGGGCGCCGCGCCCAGGTGGCCGATCCGGATCGCCGTCCGCTTGTACTTGTCGCCCGGCACCAGGTCATAGAGCTCGCCCAGCTCCTCCTGCAGCGCCCGCGCGAACTTGGCCCCATCGACCCCCGACACCCCGAGCAGCGTCACCGTCTTGGCCGTCGCCCCCGCCCGCGCCCCGAACGCCACCACCACCACCACCGCCACCACCCGCAGCCACGCCGCGGCGCCAGAAGGCCACAGCGCTCCGCCACGGTGCGGCCGAGCCACGGCCGGCCGCACGCGCTCTGCCCCGCCGGGCTCAAACAGTCCTCGCCACCGCGACGCCGTGCTCGACTCGCGCTCTGTGCGTGCTGCGGAACTCGCCCAGCGGGGCAGCGCGCGCGCGGCCTTGGTGCTCTGGAACGGGGAGCGGCCGCAGCGAGTGCATCCCGCGGCGAGCTCCGCAGCACCGGCAAGGGGTCGAATCGAGCGCGGCGGTACGGTGGCGAGGACTGTCTGAGCCGCGGGATGCACTCGCTGTGGCCGCGGCGGTCGGGCGGGCACGGTCCGGCGAACGGGCGCTCCCCCGTCGCGGCGCTCGTCAGTAGATGACATTGAGCCCCGCCTCGATGTCGGCGCCGTCGCGGGTGGCCAGGAGCGCGAAGTTGATGTAGCCGAAGTGGAAGTAGTCGACCTTGGCTTCGAGCTCCAGCGCGCGGTGCACCCACGGCAGCCGCCACGACAGCTTGAACCCCGCCACGTTCGACCAGAACGTCGACAGCTCGCGGTCCGCCGTCACGAACGGCTGCAGCGTCGCCGCCGTGTAGTGCGGCTGAAAGAAGCTCGCCCCCGACTGGTAGTAGAAGCGCTCGCGCAGTCGCAGCGTCACGTCTCCCCAGGTCACGAAGTAGCGCAGCTGCAGCGTGTGCGACAGGATGCCCCAGTTGTCCGCGTAGAACCGGTAATCGCCCTGCAGCGCCGTATCCGTGAACAGGTGCCGGTTGAGCCCGATCACCGCCGCGTGCCGGTAGCGCTCGTTGGGCTCGGTCTCCGGCACCTTGAACTCGATCGCCGCCAGGTCCGGCGTCTCCACCCGCACGAAGCGGTACGGGCTGGCCCAATAGCCGTTGCCGTACGAGAACGCGTACGACAGCTGCGCGATGGTCGCCCGATTGATCACCTGCGTCCACGACGCCGACACCCCCACCACCGTCAGCGTCCGATGAAACAGCTGATCGCCCGTGCGATAGACGTCGTTCGCCGAGAACGTCCCGCCCAGCGCCAGCGTCGAGTTCTTCTCGAACATGTCCTGCGCGAACCCCAGCTCCACGTTGTGCGACTGGTAGTCGTTCTCCACCGAGTACACGTACGACCCCGACAGCGTCGTGTTGCGCACCTTCTGCTCCAGGCCCGCCGTGATCTCGCTGCGAAAGTCGTTCATCCTCGTCGTCGCGTTCGACACCACGTCGATGCTCGCCGACGACACCACGTCCGCCACGTAGCTCGCCGACAGCGTCCCGCCCTGCCACGCGTCCCGCGACAGCGCCGCCAGCGGCGACACCACCGTCGTGTGGTCGGTGTCGGTGTAGATCTGCGTCTTGGCCACGAACGAATCGTCCGCCGCCGCCCGCGCCCCCACCACCAGCAGCAATCCCGCCACCGCCACCCCGGCTCTCAGTTGCACCCGCAGCCGCCTCCGGCCGAGCCGTACCCGCCCGCGGCTCCTTCGCGCGCCTCGAGCATGTGGTTGTCCAGCACGTCCTCGTGCGGATCCGGTTGGAACGTCATCGTCGGCTTGGCCAGAAGCTCCCGCTCGTACGGCTTGACCCGCACGCACCCTGCCGCGGCCACCACGAACAGCACCACCAACAGCTTCTTCATTGCGGTTTCAGCCCCAGCTTGGTGAACATGTCGGCGCACGCCGGCTCCGCTCCGGTCGCCTTTTTGCCCGCCACCCACGCCGCCAGCGCCGTGTACTCCGCGTCGTGCGCCGAATCTTGCGCCGGATACACCGGGAACACCCCCACCCCGTGATGCTCCGCTCCGCCGAACGACGCTCGCGTCGGCTTGACCAGGATCGGCACGTGATCGTCCGGCGTCTGCCGCTCGCTCGGCTGCGCCGCGTACACCGTCCCCGTCGCCGACTCGAAGTTCCGCTCCACCTCGTCCACCGACAGCTTGCCGTCCCGCGCCGCCCGCGTCGCCAGGCTGTCGTCCAGCCGCAGCTTGCCCGGCGAGTAGATGCGCAGCCCGTGGTCGGCGTTGCCGTGGCACGCCAGAAACGAGCAGCGCCGCACCAGCACCGGCTGCACCTCGCACACGAACTCGTTGTAGTCGAGCAGCTGCGACGGCGCCGCCGTCGTCACCAGCCCGTGCGCGTTGTCCGGCGCCGGGCAGCCCGCGACCGCGATCGCGAATACGACGATGAGGACGCGCAAGCTAGTACCTCGCCACAGTGATTTCGACCGGTCTGCGCCGGTCCTCGACGCCCATGGCTTCGTTGCTCCTCCTCGAAATACAGACAGTATTCCCTCGTCGTCGCGCCTCGCCCTGGGCGCCGAATCCTCGGCGGATACCAATCAAAATCACTGTGGCGAGGTGCTAGTAGCGAATGGTGGTCGAAACCGACGTCTTCGGGTCGACCGTCACATTGCCCGATGCGTCGACGCACATCGCGTAGTGCTTGAGCGCCGAGTGCGCCGGCGACGTCGGATTGCTGCCGTCGAACGCGAACGTCGCTCCGTGGCACGGACAGTAGAACTTGCCCCCGCTGACCTGATTGGTGCAGCCCGAGTGCGTGCAGATCGCGCTCACCGCGAACAGCCCGCCCGAGTCGCGCACCACGAACAGCTCCGACGACCCGCTCGTAAAATACTTCGGCGTCCCGCCCACCGTGTAGCCCGACGCCGCGCCGGCGTTGATCGTCCCCGGCGAACACGTCGACGGCATCGCCATGTCGCCGGGCTTCGCGCCAGCCATGTCGCCACCGCCGGTGCCGCCGCCACCGCCGGTGCCGCCGCCACCGCCGGTGCCGCCACCGCCTCCGCCGCCACCTCCGGCGCTGCCACCGCCTCCCGTGCCGCCACCGCCAGCGCCACCGGTGCCGTTGCCGCCCGTGCCGGTGCCGTCGCCGGAGTTGTCGAGCGAGCCTTCGCCGATGCGCTCGCCGGTTCCAGGATCACACGCAGGCAGGCTGACGAGCAGCATGCCGGCACCGGCCGCCACACAGAAGTCACGACGAGAAGGCCGCCGATCGTGTCGCATGACCATGTGTGTACCAAGTCACGCCGAGGGTGACAACGTCGCGAAATGCCACGGGGAGTGCGCTCCCCGAAGTTGCACATTCGAGGTTGCAACCAAGCGCTTTCGGCAACGCTTAACTGGCCGAATCTGCTTATTGGCAGCAGGCGACCACGTGCGCCTCGCTGCAGGGTGGGTAGACTGCCCCCCTGGGCGCGATCGCGCTACCCGTCGTCGGATACGAGCCGTCCATCGTCGCCGTCCAGTTGTCGCAGTTCTGCGTGTAGTGCGCGTCGGTGTAGCGGCCGCCGTTCGACGCGGCGGTATCGGTGCGGATGTACGTCGACGACGAGCCGGACTGAAATCCGGTGGTGTCGAGCCACGCGCCCGTCGCCGGCGGCACCGTCGATGGCGTCGCGCGCTCGTACTCGGCGAAGTGGCACATGTGCGAGCCCGCGAATTCGAGGCCGCACAGCCGGTGCATCAGCTCGCGACCACCGACGGAGCCGGTGGTCGCGGTGCTGGTGAAGCCGCGGAATTTTTCGCGCGACGGCGTCAGGCAGCAGGCGAGCGCGTGGGCCTCGCTGCACGCCGGATAGACGGCGCCCGTGGGCGCGATCGCAGTGCCCGTCGTCGGGTACGAGCCGTCCATCGTCGCCGTCCAGTTGTCGCAGTTCTGCGTGTAGTGGGCGTCGGTGTAGCGGCCGCCGTTGACCGCGGCGGTGTCGGTGCGGATGTACGTCGACGACGAGCCGGTCTGGAAGCCCGTGGTGTCGAGCCACGCGCCCGTCGCCGGCACCGGCGACGACGGCGTCGCCAGGTTGTACTCGGCGAAGTGGCACAGGTGCGCGCCGGTGAACTCGGCGGCGCAGCGCGCGTGCATCGCCTCGCGCGAGCCGACGGCGCCCGTCGTGGTGGCGGCCGTGAAGCCGGCGAATACGGCGGCCTGCTCGCCGTAGAGCGTGCCGGGCGGCCCTTGCACGCCGGGGGTGCCCTGCGCGCCGGGCGCCCCGGGATCGCCCTTCGCTCCCGGATCGCCCTTCGCTCCCGAATCGCCCTTCGCTCCCGAATCGCCCTTCGCTCCCGGCGCTCCGGAATCGCCCTTGGCGCCGGCCGCGCCAGGGTCGCCCTTCGCGCCCGCCGGGCCCGCCGGGCCGCTGGCGCCTGCCGGCCCCATCGCGCCTGCCGGGCCTGCCGGGCCGCTGGCTCCTGCCGGCCCTCTGGCGCCGACCGGACCCGCCGGGCCGCTGGCTCCGGGATCGCCCTTGGCACCCGCCGGCCCCGCCGGCCCCGCGGGTCCCTGCGGACCCTGGGCGCCGTTGCCGCCCACTCCGCCGCCCGCCGGCTCGCCCGACGGCGACTTGTTACACGCCGCGGCGCCGACCGCCGCGCAGACGAGGAGCACCGCCCAAACGCGCATGGCCGCAGATACGGGCGCGGCGCCCGCGTCTTCCTATTGGTAGTACTTCGTCTGCTGGCGAATCGCGTCGAACAGCGCCGGCACGTCCTTCGACGCGCGCCCGCGCGCCAGCCACATCGGCAGCGACCCACCGAGCTCCATCCGGAAACGATAAACAGCGTGCGTATGTCGCCCGCCGTCGACGGCCTCGAGGTGCCAGCTCCCTTCGTGCAGCGGCACGCGCACCACGCCCTGGTCCGGAGGCCCGGGACAGCGCTGGTTGCTGGTCGCAAAATGGATCTCGCGCGCGTCGCCGTCGCGGCTCCAGGTCACGTGCATGGCGTAGTCGCGATCGTCGAGCATCGGTAGGTGCAACCGCTGGTAGACGTCGAGCGCGCCGTCGCGCCGGTCGAGCACGCGGCTGACCGCCAGGCCATGCACCCACTTGGGATGCGATCCGTAGTCGGTCAGCACCTTGAGCACGACCTCGGGCGGCGCGTCGATGTCGCCCTCGGCGGCCAGATCGATCGCGTGGCCGGATGCGCCGGTAGACGTCGACGCCGCCTTCTCGCCGATGCGCTGGTAGCCCTCCTCGACAGCGTGACACGTCATGATAGCAGCATCAGCACCCTCATCATCATGTCCTGAACAGCACGGTCGCGATCTGCCAGGGACCGAGCGGCAGCGACAGCACGCCGTCGGCGTCACGAGATGCGCGCCGTCGAGCTCGCGCTCGAGCGGATCGACCAGCAGCGCCTCGCGCGCGGCGAAGCCGAGCCGCAGCGTCGCCTCGCTGCGGCTGTCCCGAGTTGTTGACCACGCGCACCACGGTGCCGCGGCCGGTCTCCGCCGGGTGCACGCCGGTGAGCGTGACCTCGTCGGGCACGACGTCGACGAGCGCGCGCGCGGCCGGCGCCGTGTGGCGGCCCTTCGGCGTCACCGCGAGCGGCGGCGCAGCGTAGCGGCGCGACTTCGCCCAGCACGCCGCCCGCCTGCCAGTCGCCGGCGTGCAGCATGAGCGCGTACTCGAAGCGGTGGGCGCCGAGCTCCTGCGCCGCCGGCGTGGGCAGGATCGGACCGGCGGCCGAGTCGATGACCGCCAGATCGCCGCGCGACAGCCAGCCGACCGAGCGCAACAGCGTCAGCGCCAGCGCGGTGCCGACCCTCCGGTTCGCGCACCACCTCGTGCTCGGGCAGGCCGCGCGTCGAACAGCGCCACGCCGCGCGTGCCATCGGAGATGTCGACGAAGCGATGGTGCTGGCCCGTCGGCGCCGGCTTCTCCATCGCGCCGGGCGGGCCGGCCAGCGTCGACGGTGTCGAGCGGCCGCGCCACCACCGCCAGCCCCTGATCGACGTCGAGCCGCTCGGCGCGGAACGGCGCGTGCACGAGCGCGCGCAGGCGATGATCGGTGCGACTCGATTGTCGAACGTGGTCGACGAGCTCGACGGCGCGTGCGCCCGCGGTCAGCGTCACCGTCGTCGTCAGCGTCGTCGGGCGCAGCGGTCGGGCTGCGCTGGCTGCGATCGGCGGACAGCGCCCGCCGGCACGTCGAGCTGCCTGCTCGATGACGATGCGCCCGCGCAACGGGCCGGCCTCGGTCACGGTCGCGCGCACCAGCGTCGGGCGCAGCGGCGGCGCCAGCGGATCGCAGTGGTAGAGATCGCCGCGATCGCCGTCGTCGACGAGATCGTTGGCGCGCACGCGCAGATCGCTGGCTGAGTCGTGGATCTCGATGCAGCCGTCGGCGAGCGCGGTGACCGTCAGCGGTCCGCAGGCGATCGCCGCCTCGCCGCCGTCGAGCTTGCGCACCGACGGCGAGATCCGCAGCCGGCTTGCCGGCGACGAAGGCGATCGGCACCAGCGACAGCTCGGGCGCCGGGCCGCCCTGCACCAGCGCCGGCCGCGACAGCGCCCCGTAGTGCATGAGCACCTTGAAGCGCTCGGCCTTCTTCAGAAGCGGCTCGACGCGCCGCTGGTCGTCGACCAGCGACTCGGGCGTGACCGGCGCGTCGCCGAGACCGACGTCGAGCCGCACCGTGCCCGGCGCGGTCTCCGTTGGCCGTGATGCCCTGCAGGTACTTGCCGAACAGCGGCGTCTTCGGATCGACGCCGCCGAGGTACTGCGCCAGCTCGGAGGCGGGAAACTCGCCTTCGAACATCGGACGCTGCTCGCCGCCGCCGAGCACCTGGATGGGCCGCAAGCGACCGTCGGGCCCGCGCGAGGCGACGTCGCCGTCGAGCAGCGCCACCGGCACCGTCGTCTCCACCAGCACCGTCGGCGCGCGCGGCCCCGGGTTGAACGCGACCACGTGGCCGAGCGCGCCCGCCGGTACGTCGACGCGCAGCTGCGCCAGCGCCTGATCGCGCGCCGCCCGGCCAGCTGCTCGGCCCAGCGATAGCGGGCCCGGACGTCCTCGTGCGCGGCGTCGACGCCGCAGCCGGCCGCGGAGTCGTGCGCCTGGTTGTGAAAGAGCTGCTTCCAGGCGCGCCGCACCAGCTCGCCCGCCGCCGAGCCGCTGCCGCCGGCGAGCCGCGCCATCGTGATCAGCGGCTCGGCGTAGCGGAGCAGCAGCGTCGTCGCGGTGAAGGCGGCCTGCTTCTCGCGGATGCGCGCCGAGGCGACGCCGGCCAGCACCGGCGAGAACGCGGGCGAGCGCATCTCGCCGCGCACGATGTGGCGCGGCGTGCCCATGTGCGGCAGGTGATCGTGGTAGCCGCCGATGCGCACCTCTACGTCCGGCTTGCTCGCCTGCAGCGCCGCCGCGCACTCGGGCAGCCACGTCGCCAGGCGTACGTGATCGTCGCCGACGGGAAACAGGATCGGCATCTCGCCGATCCAGTCGCACAGGCGATCGAGCGTGCGCTCGCACGGCGTCGGCGAACCCCTGCGGATCCGACGGCAAGCGCCGCCCCGAGCCGTAGCCGTCTTGCAGCCACAGCGCCTTGACCTCGCTGCCGTCGGGGCCGATCCAGCGGAAGGCGTGCGGCGGGCGCTCGGGACCGACGCCGCGCCACAGAACGGCGCCGTCGATGCCGAAGCTGCGAAAGATCTGCGGGAGCTGCGCCGCGTGGCCGAACTGATCCGGCATGTAGCCCACGCGCATGGCGCCGCCGAGCAGCTCGGCGCGGCGCAGGCCGAACTCGAGGTTGCGGATCAGCGCCTCGCCGTCGGCGAGCAGGGTGTCGGCCTGAGTGTACCAGGGGCCCACGTGCAGCCGCCCGGCCTGCACCAGCGCCCGGATGCGCGGCTCGGCCGTCGGGCGCAGCTCGAGGAAATCGTCGACGAGCGACACCTGCCCGTCGAGCGTGAAGCTGAGCCGCTCGTCACGCTCGAGCTCGTCGAGGGCCTCGTCGAGCATCTCGACCAGGTGCGCGCGAAAGACCTCGAACGGCTCGTACCACTCTCGATCCCAGTGGGTATGCGCAACCAGGGTGATCCGCGAGGGCGCCATGAACCTTATAATGCACCCGCTCCGGCCGCAGGCCACCCCTGCTCGTGTCGGCCCGGCGGATGCACGCGACGATCGGGTATGGCGTTCGTGTGGCTCGTGGTTACGATGAGCGTGCTGGTCGTTCTCGAGATCGCGCTCACTCATCGTATCCAAATGCGCGCCATCGCGGAGGTCCGGCGCGAGCAGCGACGGCTGACACGGTTTCCGTCGATCTCCGTCATCCGGCCGGTGCGCGGCGCGGACGTCGGCGCGGCCGAGAACTATGCGGCCGCGCTCGACACCGGATACCCGGGCGACGTCGAGACCATCTTCGTCTTCGACGACGCCGACGATCCGGGCTATCCGATCGCCCTGGCGGCGATCGCGGCTGACCGCGCCCGCGGCGGCCATGGCAGCGCCGAGATCATCCTCGCCGGCGCGCCGCCGCACGGCGTCACCGGCAAGCTGCACGCGATGATCGTCGGCGAATCGCGCGCACGCCACGAGCTGGTGGCGTTCGGCGACTCCGACACGCGCCCCGATCGCGACGTCCTCCGCGCCACCGTCGAGACGCTGCTGACGACGCCGCGGGCCGGCTGCGCGTTCGCCCCCGTGGTCGCCAACGAGCCCGCCCTGCGCGCGGGCGACGTGGGCTACGCGACCCTGCTCAACATGTGGTACGGCGCCGCGGTGGCGACGGCCTCGCAGCGCAGCGGTGACCTGCCGTTCATCATGGGGCAGCTGATGGTGTTCAAGCGCGCCTGCCTGCGCGACATCGGCGGCGTGGCCTGTGCCAGCGGTGAGCTCGTCGACGACATGGCCATCGGCCGGTGCGTCGCCCGGCAGGGGTGGCGCAACGTGATGGCGCCGCATCCGCTGCACGTCGCCACCGGCGGCATGACCTACGCCGAGTTCCTGCAGCTGACGCGGCGCTGGATGCTGTTCGGGCGCAACGGCCTGCCGTTCGAGTTCATGAGGCCGATGTGGATGCGCGGCCTCGAGTTCTGGCTGTCGATGGCGGCGCTGGTGCTGGCGCTGGCGACGCACCATTGGCTGGCAGCGCTGGCGCCGGCGGTGGCGCTGCTGGCGTTCGAGACCAGCATGCTGGCGATCAACAAGCGCTTCGGCGGCGCGCCGGTCGGCTGGCGCCATCTGTGGGTGCCGTTCGCGCTCCCGGTGGTGGCGCCGCTGCAGCTCGGCTACGGTCTCATCAACAAGAGGGTCGATTGGCGGGGCCGCGCCTATGACCTCGACGCGCGCGCCCGGCTCGCCTGACGCCGGCCACCCTGGAGTGCACCTCGCAAATACTCCCGTCGCGTGAGGGACTCGGCCAAAGTGAACGGCATCGCCCCTTGCTACCTCCGCGGCCCAAGCCGGCCCGCTACGACTCGGAAAACGTGAACGGCGTCGACTCTAGTACCACCTGGTCACTTCCCGGACCGAGCGTCGATGAGCGAGGAGCCCGGGATGCGAGGAGCGACGAGCGAAGCTATCCGGAGATAACTGAGCGAGGAGCGACGACGCAGACCGGGCCCGCAGCCGTCGACGCGACGGGAGGGAAGTGACCAGGTGGTACTAGGGCAGCTCGACGGTGAACCGGGTGGCGGTGCCCGGGCTGCTGGAGACCGCGATGGTGCCGCCGAGCGCTTCGACGATCTGCCGTGCGATCCACAGGCCGAGCCCCAGGCCGCCGTAGTGGCGCTCGCTGACCGCGCGCTCGAAACGGCCGAAGATGCGCTGTTGATCCTCGAGGCCGATGCCGATCCCCTGATCGTGCACGACCAGGCGCGCGCACGCGCTGGCGCGCACGACCTCGACGCCGACCGGCTTGCCGGCGCCGTATTTGAGCGCGTTCGACATCAGGTTGGTGAGCACCTGGTCGAGCCGCAAGCGATCCCACGAGCCGACGACCGCCGCCGGCGCGACGAGCGCGATCGGCGTCTGCGCGCGCTCGGCGTCGGCAGAGAAGCGCTCGACGACCTCGCGAGCCAGCGCCGCCAGATCCATCGGCTCGGCGTGCATCACCATGCGCCCGGTGGTGATGCGGGAGACGTCGAGCAGCTCGTTGATCAGCCGCTCGAGCCGGGCGACGTGGCCGGTGGCCTTCTCCAGGCGATCGCCGAGATCCTCGATGGAGGGCCCGGGCGGCCGCTTGAGGTTGCGCAGCAGGCCCTGCAGCTGCAGCTGCAGCGCGGTCAGCGGCGTGCGCAGCTCGTGGCCGGCGATCGACAGAAAGTCGTCGCGCAGCCGCACGGCGCGCTGCGCGTCCTGGTAGAGCAGCGAGTTGTCGATGGCCAGCGCGACGCGGGCGGCCAGCTCCATCGCCAGTGACAGGTCCGCTGCGCCGTAGCGCCGCCGCGACTCGGCCGAGACCAGCGTGATGGCGCCGAGCGTGCCGCGCGAGCCGAGGATCGGCACGACGATCGCCGAGCGCAGCCCGAGCGAGCGCATCATGGTCAGCTGCTCCTGGTCGCGGGTGCGCGCGGCCAGGATCTCATCGGGGATGTCGGCGTAGAGCTCGGGCTGCCCGCTGCGCAGCACCTGGGGCACGCCGTGCAGCGCGTCTCGGTCGGGCGGCCAGCGACTGCGCAGCTGCCAGGCGAGCTCGATCTTCTTCGGATCGACGTGAGCCACCGCGAGCTGCTCCGATCCGGCCGGCGTGCGCATCTCGACGGCGCACCAGTCGGCGAGCCGAGGCACCGCCAGCTGCGCGACGGCGGACAGGGTCGCCTGGTAATCGAGCGACGAGCCGAGCATGCCCGATGCCTCGGCGAGGAAGCGCTGCCCCTCGTCGAAGCGGCGGGTCTCGGTGACGTCGCGCAGGACGCACACCACCAGCTCGACTGCGCCATCGGCACCGCGCACCGGCGTGGCCGCGAAGTTCAGCCAGCGCTCGCCGAGGTCGTCGCGGCTGCGCAGGCACAGCACCTGCTCCGCTGGCACGCCGGCGGCGGCGCGAGTCGCCGGCAGCTCGGCGAACGACAGCAGCACGCCGGCCTCGTCGCTCACCTGCCAGCGCGCCAGCACGTCCTGGCGCCGCGACGCGGTCATCGCGCTCGTCGAGGCGAAGCCGATCAGCCGCGCCGCCGCCTCGTTGGCGAAGACGAAGCGCCCGTCGGGCAAGAGCGCCATGACGCCGTCGTTTATCGTCGACACCACGACGTCGCGCAGCTGGCGCTCCTTTTCGAGCGCGGCGTCGCTGCCTTTATCGCGATCCGGGGCCATCAATCACCGTTTCTGAATATAATGCCGCGATGCACCCACGCGATCGCGCCGCTCGTGCCGCCGTCGGCCACGTCGCCGACGGCATGATCGTCGGGCTCGGCTCGGGCGACACCGCCTCCCGCGCCATTCGCCTGCTCGCCGGGCGCAAGATCGTGGGCATCGCCACCAGCGAGAAGTCGGCGGCGCTGGCGCGCTCGGTCGGGATCGAAGTGCGCGCGCCCGACGACGTGGCGGCGATCGATCTGACCCTCGACGGCGCCGACGAGATCGATCCGGCGCTGCGGCTCATCAAGGGCGGCGGCGCGGCGCACACGCGCGAGAAGCTGATCGCGCGCGCGTCGAAGGAGCTGATCATCGTCGTCGACGAGCCCAAGCGCGTCGCGCGCCTGGGCGAGCACATGCGCCTGCCGGTCGAGATCCTGCCGTTCGCCGCCCGCTGGACCCTGGCGCGCCTGGCCGCGCTGGCGCTCGCTCCGCGCCTGCGTGACGGCGTCGTCACCGACAACGGCAACGTCATCGCCGACTGCGCGCTGGGGCCCGTCGATGATCTGGGCGCGCTCGCCACCGCCATCAAGGCCCTGCCCGGCGTCGTCGAGCACGGCCTGTTCCTCGACGAAGCGACCCTGGCCTACGTCGGCACGGCCGACGGTGTCGAGCGCCTGACGCGCTGACCGGCGCGGCGTCGCTCGCCGTCGCCGGAGCGGAGCTCCCTGGCCGGCGCGCGCTATGCGGGGACGGCGCCGCGCGCCTTGAACCACTGGTACGCCTCGGTGAATGCGTCGAGCACGGGGGTCGGCTCGAAGCCGAGCTCGCGGCGCGCCTTGGACACGTCGGCGTGCTTGCCGCCGTTCAAGATCTTGATCGTCCCCGGCGTGAACCGCGGCGGCCGCGCGGGCGCGAACGCGCGCAGAAAGAAGCTCGAGACGTACGCCATCGGCAGCATCACGCCCACGGGGATGCGCAGCCTGGGCTTCTTCACTCCGCACAGCGACGACAGGTGATCCAGGATCTGATCGAGCGTGTACTGCCCCCCCGACAGGATGTAGCGCTCGCCCGGGCGCCCTCTTTCCATCGCCAACAGGTGCCCGGCCACCACGTCCTTGACCGCCACGAACTCGAACTGCCCCGGCACGTACGCCGGCAGCTTGCGGTTCGCGAAGTCGAGGATCGTCTGCCCCACCGACGACGGCTTGTAGTCGTGCGCGCCGACGATCCCGCACGGGTTGACGATGCGCACGTCCATTCCGCGGTGCACCGCGCGGTGCACCTCGAGCTCGGCGATGGCCTTGGAGAGCTCGTAGTCGAGGTGGGTCTCGAACGGGTTGACGGTGTGCGTCTCGTCGCTGGGGCCGCCCGTCGGGTTGTGTCCCACGGCGCCGAACGAGCTGCAGAAGACGGTGCGTGCGACCCCGGCGCGCTCCGCCGCCAGCAAGACGTTCTTGGTGCCGGTGACGTTGACGTCGAAGACCTGCTGCTGATCGCCGCGCCGGAGCGATACGAACGCGGCTACGTGATAGAGCCGATCGCACCCGGCCAGCGCCCGCTCGAGCGACGCCGGATCGCGCAGATCGCCCTCGACGCGCTCGAGCTCGAGCCCCTCGACCGCGGCGGTGTCGCCGCGCACCAGCGCCTTGACCGCGACGCCGCGCGCGATCAGCTCGCGCACCAGGTTGGCGCCGACGTGCCCGCTGGCGCCAGTGACGAACGTCTTGCCCATCGGCTCAGCCAGCGACGGCGCGCCGCCGCTGCGGCCGGATCGGCGTCGGCGCCGGCATGGCGCCCTCGGTGAGGGTCGAGCCGGCCAGCGCCGAGCCGAGGGCCCAGGTCGCCACCTTCTTCACCGCCGGCGAGTTGTAGGCCATGGCGATGGCGTCGAACAGCGGCGTCTTGAGCGCGCCGCGCAGCACGTGCCCCATGACGAAGCCGAAGGTGAAGCGCTGGCGGCACTGCCAGGTGTAGCGGGCCCACGCCTTGTCTTCGCTGGCGCGCCCGGTGACCACGTCGGCGAGCGCGTCGGCGGCGAACACGCCCGACTGCATGGCGTGGAAGATGCCCTCGCCGGTGGCGTTGTGCGTGATGCGCGCCGCCTCGCCGAGGAACAGGATGCCGTCGCCGACGTTGTCGCGGATCCAGGTGGTGTAGGAGATCGGGTGCCCCTTGAACTTGCCGATCTGTCGCGTGCCCACCAGCCGGTCGCGATAGTGATCGTCGAGGAAGCGGGCGAACACGTCGCGCACGTTGCGCTCGGTCTTGCGCCCGTCGGGCCCCTCGCCGTCCATGCAGATGCCGATGTTCACCCGCTCGTCTGTCTCGGGGAACATCCAGCCGTACAGCGGCGAGAGGTTGCGATCGAAGATCATCTCCATGGTGCCGGGGGCGAACTGCATGCCCTCCCACCAACCCATCAGCGTCGAGATCGTGCGCTTGGGCCGCGGATCGGCCGAGAAGATCGAGTGCGCCCCGTCGGCGGCGATGACGTAGTCGCCCAGGACCTCGCTCGTCCTTGCTGCGCACGCCCACGACGCGCCCGCGCCCATCGCGCACCAATTCACTGGCGCGGAAGTCGCCGCGGAAGTCGACGCCGAGCGCCTGGGCGCGCTCGACCAGCAGGTTGTCGAAGTGCTTGCGCAAGAGCACCACCGCCGCCCCCTCCGACGTCGTCAGGTGCATCTCGCGATTGCCGGGCGTCACCACCTTGAGCGAGTGGATGTGGTAGCCGAGCCGCTTGACCTCGGCGCCGATGCCGAGCTCCTCGGCGATCTTGAGGCCGTTGGGCGACAGGGCCGAGCCGCAGGTCTTCTCGCGCGGGAAGCGGTCCTTGTCGATCAGCACGACGCCCTTGACGCCGCGTTGCGCCAGCCGGACTGCAGCCGCCGCCCCGCCCGGGCCCGCACCGATGATGACCGCCGTGTTCCGCATGGGCATCGGGGTTACATGCTTTCGTCGCTGCGGTCAAGGAGCGCAGTCACGCCCGGGGTGCGCTAATTAACCGATCCGTCAGCGCATTTTCTCCGCGCCGCCGCGCACCGCAGGCGTTCGCTCAGCCCTCGAGCCGCTCCTCGACGAGCCGCACGATCGCGTCCTCGCTCACACGCGACTGCTGCATCGAGTCGCGCTCGCGCACCGTGACGGTGCCGTCCTTGAGCGTGTCGCCGTCGATGGTGATGCACAGCGGCGTGCCGCCTCGTCCTGCCGGCGGTAGCGCTTTCCGATCGCCGCCGAGTCGTCGTACATGACCGGCCAGCTGCTTCTTGAGCGCGTCGTAGATCGTGCGGGCGCGCTCGGGCATGCCGTCCTTCTTCACCAGCGGCAGCACCGCGGCCTTGATCGGCGCCAGGCGCGGGTGCAGGCGCAGCACCACGCGCTCCTCGTCGTTGCCGGCCACGTCCTCGTCGTAGGCGTCGCACAAGAAGGCCAGCGTCGCGCGATCGGCGCCCGCCGCCGGCTCGATGACGTACGGGATGTAGCGCCGCTTCTCCTCGTCGTCGAAGTAGCTGAGCTTGCCGCTCGACCACTCCGCGTCCTCCTCGACGAGCTGGAAGTCCTGCAGCTCCTCGCCCTTCCACTTGCCCGACCGAGCGCATCCCGATCTGGTGCTGCGCGCAGATCGTAGTCGGTGCGGTTGGCGATGCCCTCGAGCTCGCCCCAGCCGAACGGGAAACAGATACTCGACGTCGGTGGTCGCCTTGGAGTAGTGCGAGAGCTTCTCTTTTTCGTGCGCGCGAAAGCGCAGCTTCTCCATCTTGATGCCGAGCGACGCGTACCACTTGCGCGCGCTCCTCGACCCAGTACTCGAACCACTTGTCGTCGCTGCCGGGCTTGCAGAAGAACTCCATCTCCATCTGCTCGAACTCGCGCGAGCGGAAGGTGAAGTTGCGCGGGTTGATCTCGTTGCGGAACGACTTGCCGATCTGCGCGATGCCGAACGGCACCTTGATGCGCGTCGAGTTCACCACGTTCTGGAAGTTGGCGAAGATGCCCTGCGCGGTCTCGGGGCGCAGGTAGGTCTTCGCGGCCGAGTCGGCCACGGGCCCGAGGTGGGTCTCGAACATCAGGTTGAACTTGCGCGCGGGCGTCAGCTCGCCCTTGCACTTCGGATCCGGGCACTGCGTCGGCACCTTGCCCGTGGTCTCGTACTCGGGCTCGATCTCGTCGACGCGATAGCGCTTCTTGCACTTCTTGCAGTCGACCATCGGGTCGGCGAAGTTCGACACGTGCCCCGACGCCTTCCACACCAGCGGGTGCATGAGGATCGCCGCGTCGATGCCGACCACGTCCTCGCGGTCGCGCACCATCGCCTTCCACCACGCGTCCTTGACGTTGCGCTTGAGCTCGACGCCGAGCGGACCGTAGTCCCACGCGCCGTTGATGCCGCCGTAGAGCTCCGACGACTGAAAGATGAAGCCGCGCCGTTTCGTCAGCGCGACCAGCTTCTCCATCAACTGCTCCTGGGCGACGGGCATGAGGCTACGCAACATAGTCCAGCCCCGCCGCGTGTCAACCGCCGGCGTGCTGACGGATCGAGTCGCCATCGGTGTCCTGCCCGGCCACACGCGCGCAGGAATCGTTCGTTTTTTTCCGGGCACACGGCGTGCTTATGCGCGAGCCATGCGACGAATCCTGCTTGCGAGTGTGATCACGATCTCTTTGGCCGCCTGCAACGGCGACGGTACGAGCAGCGGCGACGGCCCGGTCGGCGTGGCGGTGGCGAGCATCAGCCAGGTGCCGCCGTCGGTCGCCTGCGTCTCCATCACCGCCGTCGGCAGCCGCACGGTCACCCACCGCTTCGACGTGACGCCGGGCCTGCCGGCGACGCTGCGCATGAGCAACCTGCCCGTCGGCAACGACAGCTTCAGCGCCGCCGCCTACGACTCGCCGTGCAGCGGCGTCGCCGGCACGCAGCCGAGCTGGGCCTCGACGACGGCGCTGCTGGCGCCGATCACGGCCGGCTCGGTGACGGCGCTGGCGCTGACGCTCGAGCCCGCGGGCGGCGCCACCATCGGCATCAACTTCGACACCGACGGCGGCACCAGCTTCGACGGCGGCAGGCCCTTCGACGGCGGCGCGCCCTTCGACGGCGGCGCGCCCTTCGACGGCGGCCCTGGCTTCGACGGCGCCTTCGGCCCCACCGATTTCGCCTATGGCCCCGCCGATCTCGCGTACCCACGCGACTGATCGGGTGACCGCGGTCCCCGCGGGCGGGTGAGAAACCTGCGGGGGCGGCCCGAGGCTGATACACTGCAACGCGGATGCGCAAACCCCTGTACCCGTCGCGCAGCGAGCACTTCCCCTACGAAGAGCGAATCTTCATGTACGGGGACACGCCGGTCATGTCGTTCGATGCCGGCGCCGGCCCCGCCATCGTCCTGGTCCACGGCCTCGGCGCCAACCTCACGCACTTCGAGCATGTGGCGCCGCCGCTGGTCGACGCCGGCTTCCGCGTCTGCGGCCTCGACCTGCCCGGCTTCGGCCTTTCTGGCAAGCCGCACCGCGACTACTCGATCCGCTGGCTGTCGAGCGCGGTCTTCGCGCTCATGGACCACCTGGGCATCGCCTCGGCGACGCTGGGCGGCCACTCGCTCGGCGGCCTGGTCGTCGCCGACGCCGCCCTGCACGAGCCTGCCCGCGTCGAGCGCCTGGTGCTCATCAGCTCCGCCGGTTTGTTTCAAATGCCCCTTCCCTTTCAATGGGTGGCGCGCACAATCATGAGGCCAGGGTTGGTCGCGGCGGCGCTGGAGCGCAACGCGCGCCGGCTCTTGGAGAAGCGTGTTTTCGAGGAGCGAAACGAAAGGGTCGAGCGATTCATCGAGCAGAGCGTCACCCGTCCGGATCCGCGCTTCGTGCGCGATCTGGCGCGGGTGATGTGGTCGCTACGCAAGGATCTGACCAGCTATCACCTCTTCGACGAGGTGCAGCGGTTGACGATGCCGACGCTGGTCATCTACGGAGGGCGCGATAGACTGCTGCCGACCCGGTCGGTTCCCAAGTGGGCAACGAAGCTCCCGGCTGGCGAGTTGGAGGTCATCGAGCGTTGCGGTCACATGCCGATCATCGAGAAACCGGAGCAGGTGGTGACGCGCATGAAGGCGTTCCTCAAGCGTACGAGCGCTCCGCCGTTCGCCACCCCGCGGGCGCGTTTCGCGAGCACATAGACGGCTTCCCCGAGTGGGATCCGGCGATGGTGGCCAAGGTCAACGCCTGGATCCGCCCACTCCGTACGCGATACTTCCGCTCCGAGATCTCCGGCATCGAGCGCATCCCGCGTGACGAGCCGTCGATGGTCGTCGGCAATCACGACGGCGGCTACGTCTTCCCCGACGCCATCTGCCTGGGCAGCTTCTACTACGATCACTTCGGCACCAGCGGCCGGCGGCTGTACGCGATGATGCACGACTTCCCCTTCCGCATCGCGCCCACGCTGACCGAGTGGCTGCAGCGCTGCGGCGTCCTGCCGGCGTCGCGGCGCAACGGCGAGAAGGTGATCGAGGCCGGCCACCACGTCCTGGTCTATCCGGGCGGCTCCTACGAGGCGTTCCGCCGCTTCGTCGATCGCCGGCGGATCACGCTCGGCCATCGCACCGGCTTCGTGCGCCAGTCGCTCCGGCAACGGGTGCCGATCACGCCTGTGGTCTCCGTCGGCGCGCACGAGACGCTGTTCGTGCTCGCGCGCGGCCACGAGCTGGCCAAGAAGCTCGGGCTGTCGCGCATTCGCGTCGACGTGCTGCCGTTCTGGCTCGGGCTGCCCTTCGGCATCGGCTGGGGACCGATCCCCAACCTGCCGCTGCCGTCGAAGATCAAGCTCGAGGTGCTGCCGCCCATCCGCTTGTGGAAGGAGCTCGGCGAAGCCGCCGACCCCGACGACAAGGCCGTCCTGCGCGCCGGCCTGGAGCTGGTCCGCGGCCGCATGCAGCCGGTCGCCGACCGCCTCTACGCCGATCGCAAGTACCCGCTCATCGGCTGAGGGCGAGCGAGCGCTACGTCCGGACCGGCGCGCGCTGCCCCGCTGGGCTCAAACAGTCCTCGCCACCGCGGCGCCGTCCTCGATTCCGCCCCTTGCCAGTGCGGCGGAGCTCGCCCAGCGGGGCAGCGCGCACGGGTCCTCTGTGCTTGGGTTGGCGACGCGCTGGCACGGCGGTGACCGCGGTGGCCCGGGGTGGTTACGAGTGGCGGTTCGGCTCAGGGGGTCAGAAGGCCGCGGAGGCGGGGGACGATTTGGTCGACGGCGCCGTCGCCTTTGACGCGGCCCTCGATCTGCCGGCCCGAGCTGCGGCCGTCGGGGTTGGGGCGGACGAACATCGGGATCAGGCGCCCCGAGTAGCCGGCCATCGCCAGCCGCCCGGCGTCCCGATCGTCGTCGAACTCGAGCAGGCGCAGCCGCGGAAAGGCGCGGTCGAGCTTGTGCTCGGCGGCGGCTTGATGGAAGCGCCGGCACGGCTCGCACCACCTGGCGCCCACGTAGACGAGCAGCTGCCGCCCGTCGCGGCGGGCGCGCGCCAGCTCCTGCTTGACCACCGCCGGCACCTCACCGACCGCGGGGGCCTCGACGATCTCGACCCCGCGCGGCTTGTCCGCCCCGCACGCCGCCGCCAGCAACAACGACATCAACGCGAGCGCACGCATCGGGATTCACTGTACCATGCGCTCGTGCGCCTCCTCTCGTCGAACCCATCGAAACGTTGGGCCGAGCTGTTCATCCTGGCCTACAGCCCCGTGTGGATTGCCGCCATCACACTGTGCGAGATCACGCGCATCTTCGCGCATTGGGGAGACGCCGGACATCTCGCGTTCGGGGTGGCGCTGGCGCTGCCGGTCTGGGTCGTGCCGCTGCTGTGGCCCGGCGCCGCCGACCGGGGCATCCCGCTCGCGTCGCGCCACATCGTCCGCTTCAACTTCTTCATCTTCGTCTGGACGTTCTTGCAGGTCTGGTTCGGCAGCGACCTCTTCTTCGACTTCCTGGGCATGGAGTACCACTTCCCGGTCACCTGGACGGCGCACCGCACCCCGGTCTTCCTGTACTTCGTCACGATCGCCTACTTCTCGACCTACTACGTCGTCATGCAGATCGTCTGGCGCGCCTTTCGCACGCGCTTCCCGGCGGCGCCGCTGGCGGCGCGCGTCATCGTCCTGGCCGCGCTCGGTTACTGCGTCGCCTTCACCGAGACCTCGGGCATGGCCACGCAGATGATGCACGACTACTTTCGTTACCGTGACAAGAGCTTCACGCTGGTCTTCGGCTCGCTCTGCTACGGGACCATTTTCGCAGTCACGGTACCGCTCGTCTACCGACTGGACGAAAATGCTCAACCCGATGGAAGAAGAACCCTGTTTTCATTGTTCTGGGATGCATGCGCGGCGAACACGGTCGTGCTTATGTTCTATGCTGTATATGCTGCGGTGATCACCCGCCCCCGCTAGGAGGAGAATATTCATGCCGCGTGGCCTGCTCACGCGCCTCGTCATCGCCTTCGCCCTCGCCATCGTCTGCTTCTGCGGATCCACGCTGTATTCACAGAACATCTCGCGCGACGTCGACGACGCCGCGGCGTCGATCGCCGGCAACGCCATGGTGTCGATCGAGCACCTGACCGACACCCGCGGCGAGCTCCGCCAGCTCGACGTCGACATGGTGCGCTACGACGCCTCGCATACGGCCTCCGACCGCGCCACCGTGGAGGCCTCCCGCGCGCGCGTCGACGAGGCGTTCGAGCGCTACCTCTCCGAGCCCGAGAAGTTCCCCGGCGAGCGGGCGTCGTGGGGCGAGATGCACCGCGCGCTCAGCGCGGTCAACCACGCTGTCGAGAACGGGCTCGACGACGTCACGGCCGGCCGCCCCTCGACCAATCAGGTCACCCCCGCGATCAACGTCGCGGCGGCGGCCCTGCGCCGCACCATCGACTTCAACGCCGATCGGGCCCGGCAGCTCGCGATCCGCATCGAGCAGGACCACAACCGCTCGACCCGGGTGGCGCTGCTGCTCGATCTCTTGAGCACGCTGTTCACCTTGATCGCCGGCTTTTTGGCCGTGCGCGCGCTGTCGCACCACCACCGTGTCGTCGACGAGCGCAACGAGCTGATGGCGCGCCGGGCCGAGGAGCTGGAGCAGTTCGCCGGCCGCGTCGCCCACGACATCCTGGGGCCGTTGTCGGCGACGCGGCTGTCGGTCGGGCACGCGACCTCGCAGATCGCCGACCCTTCGGTCAAGCGCCTGCTCGAGCGCGGCCAGCGCGGCGTCGATCGCGTCGCCACCATCGTCGACGGGCTGTTGCACTTCGCGCGCGCCGGCGCGCGCCCCGATCCCGGCGTGGTCAGTGCGGTCGCGCCCGTGGTCAAGGCGGTGATCAGCGAGCTGGAGCCGACCGCCCAGGCGGCCGGCGTGACGCTGACGCTCAACGAGGTGCCGCCGTGCGCCATCTACGGCCACGCCGGCGTGCTCACCAGCGTCGTCGAGAACTTGATGCGCAACGCCATCAAATACATGGGCGAGCGGCCGGTCCGACGCGTCGAGCTGCGCGTGGTGGCACGCGCCACCATGGTGCGCTTGGAGGTCGAAGACACCGGCCCCGGGATCGCGCCGGCGTTCCACGCCTCCATCTTCGATCCGCACGTCCGCGGTCGCACCGACGGCAAGCCGGGTATCGGCCTCGGCCTGGCCACGGTCAAGCGCATCATCGAGGCGCACGGCGGCAAGGTCGGGCTCAGCTCACGATTGGGCGAGGGGACCTGCTTCTGGTGCGAGCTGCCGCGCGCCGACTACGAGGACGAGAGCCGCGAGAACCTGGCCAACGCCCACGCCGGGAAGTAGTCCTTGTACAGCCGATAGTCGAGCAGCGCCGTCCAGAAGAAGACGCCCGCCTGCGATTGCCGCGGCCACTGCCCGTCGGCGCGCTGCATCGCGCGCAAACAGTCGACGCCGCGTGCCACCGCCGCGTGCCCGGGCGGCAGCGCCTCCAAAAGAGCCAGCAGCGCCCACGCCGTCATCGCCGCCTGGCTCTGCGGGTGCTCGACGTAGCGGTCGGTGAGCGCGCTCTTCCAGTGCTCGCCCCAGCCGCCGTCGCCCTTCTGCTTGGCCAAAAGCCACTCGATGGCGCGCGCGATCGCCGGATCCGACGCCGGCACGCCGCACGCGCGCAGCCCCTCGACGACGTGGAAGATGCCGTAGGTGAAGTTGACGCCCCAGAAGCCGAGGTACGAACCGTCGTCGAGCTGGCGCGCGCGCAACAGCGCCAGCCCGCGCTCGACGGCGGCGTCGATCTCGCGATCGCAGCGTCGCCCCAAAGCGCCGGCGAAAGCGCGCCAGCGCCCCCACGCACGAGGCCGTGCACTCGATGTACGAGCGCTCGGTCATGCAGTTGCCGTACATCTCCGACGGATTGATGTGCTCGAGGATCAGGCTGCCGCGGCGCGACTCGTAGCTGCCGAAGCCGCCGTCGTCGTTCTGGCGGCGCAGGATGAAGCGCGCCGCCGCCTCCAGCCGCGCTTCCGCGATGCGCGCGCCGCCGTCGATGAGCCCATCGACGTCGTCGGCCTCCAGGATCGCGGTCATCGCCTCGGCGGTGCAGTCGCTGACCGGCCAGCGGTGCACGCCGTCGGAGAAGCACCAGCCGCCGAGGATGGGGGCGCGCCGCTCGGCCTGGTGTCCGGGCAGCTCGGTCTGCATCTGCGCGTCGCGCAGCCAGTCGTAGGCCTTGCGCAGCGCCGCCGACACCGTCGGCCCCGCGACCACGCGCGCCGGCGCCTCGAGCATGGCGCGCATGCCGAACGCCGTGTCCCACGAGGTCGAGTGCGCGCCGCAGTAGCGGATGCCCTCCGCCTCGTCCTCCCACTTCCACGACTCCATCGCCTGCAGCGACGACTCGAACAGCGGATGGCGCTCGGCGTACAGGGCGAGGCAGTTGAGCAGCCCGTTGACCGGCGACAGCCCCTGCCCGCGGCTCGCCTCCTGCTCGTAGACGATGCGCCCGAAGCAGTGGCGAATGCGCGCGCTGGCGCAGCGGCCGCAGCGGCCGCTTCTCGTACTGGCTCAGCGTATCGTAGAGCGCGCGCAGCGGCAGGCTGGGCCGCACGTGCAGATCGCTCGGCGCGATATCGTGGCGATGCCCGGCGAAATCGATGCTCGCATATTCGCGGGCATATAGCTCTCGACGGAGCTGGTCGCGAATTGGCCCGAATTCGCATTTGAAACGCCGCCCATACAGGTAGGCGATGCCGAGATAGATGTACCGCGTGTGGCAATAGTAATTGTTGGGATGCAGCGGCACCCAGTCGGGCAGCAGGAACAGCTCGGGCGGGATCGGATTGACGCCCTCGTACTCGTAGAGGCCGATCATCGACAGCCAGAACTTGCCCCAGGTCGGGATCGCGCACACGCCGCCCGGCTGCGCCTGCAGCCAGTCGCGCGCCGGCGCGCACAGCGGATGATCGGCCGGCAGGCCGAGCAGGCGCAGCGCCACGTAGGCGAGCGTGGTCATGAACACGTAGGGCCCGCCCTCGCCGTGCATGCCCCAACCGCCCTCGGGCGTGCGCGTCACCTCGTACTGCTTGACGATGCGCGCCCGCGTGTCGTCGGGCAGCGCGTCGAGCCGCCCGACGATCTTCTGCACGATCACCCACTGCGACAGCAGCATCGAGTTCCACACCATCTCCGCTTCCCAGTACCCGGTCGGGTGCTGGACCTCGGCGAGGAAGTCGAAGGCGCGCCCCAGCGAATCGATCGGCGCCACGCCGCCGTCGTCGGCGGCCGCGCCCGTGGTGACCATCAGCCGTTCGCCTTCTTGAGGTGCTCTTCCCACTTGCGGATGGTGAGCTCCTGGAACTCGTGCACCGCCGGGTTGAGCTCGGCGATCGGCCGATCGAAGTGCGCGTTGTAGCCCTGCTGCTCCAGATCGACGGCCCAGGCGTCCTCGTCGATGAGCGGCGAGACCTGGAAGCGCTTGGCCAGCGGCATGATCACCTGGCGCAGGAACCAGCCGGGCAGGCGCAGCGCGCCCAGCCCCGGGATCTTGACCAGCTCGTGCGCGAAGTAGAAGAGGAAGATGGCGCGCGTGGTCTGCTCGTCGATGGGCAGGACGAAGCACCAGTGCTTGATCTGCTCGTCGGTCTGCGAGCGCTGGTACGGATACTCGTAGCCGAGCTTGATGCGGTTGGTGTTGGCGTTGACGCGGTTGACGAAGTGCGCGGTCAGCCCGCCGCCGCCGACCTCGGTGTCGTACTCGAGCTCGACGAGGTCGCCCTTGGACTCGAGCCGCGTCAGCTTGGCGTCCCAGAACGGCTTGTACTTGCGGTGCAGGTAGGCGTGCGTGAAGTCCGTGACGTTGTCGATCACCATCGAGTGGTGACCCTTGACGGTGAAGTCGATGGGGATGAGCCCCCACGGATCGGGCCCCTCGAGCTCGGGGATCTCGGGGATCTTGCGCTCGGAGGCGAGCGTGGCGTCGCCGGGGAAGATCCAGATGAGGCCGTGCTTGACCTGCACCGGGAAGCTCTTGATGGCGAACGAGGGCTGCTTGTTGCCGAACAGCTCGTGCGGGATCTTCACGCAGCGTCCCGAGCCGTCGTACTGCCAGCCGTGATACGGGCAGACCACCTGACAGCCCTCGACGTGCCCTTCGGACAGCTTGAGCTGGCGGTGCGCGCAGCGATTCTCCATGGCCGAGATCACGCCGTCCTGGCCGCGGAAGACCAGGATCGACTGCTTCCAGAAGGTCACTTCCTGGAGCTGCCCCCGCTGGAGCTCTTTGTCCCAGGCGGCGGGATACCAGTAGTCGGGGTTCATGCCCGCGGCGCGCGCCTTCTGCCGGCGGTTCGTCGCGTCCTCGAAAGACGGCGGCGTGCTCGCCTTCAACTGCACCAACTTCACCGCCTCTTTCATCCGACCGCTCGCTTTCTCTCTTCATCCGCTGCCCGCGGCGCCCGGCCCGCCGCGACCGGCTGCTTGATTTCCCCGCGCGCGACGAAGAATTCGTACGCCGCGCGCACCGCGTCCTCGTGCGGCGTGGGGACGAAGCCGAGCTCGCGCCGCGCCTTGGTGGTGTCGGCGTGCCGCTCCATGCGCAGGATGCGGATCGCGCCCGGCGTCAATCGCTGCGGCCGCGACGGGAACAGCGTCGACTGCACCAGCTGCGTCACCGGCGCCAGCGCCGCCATCACCGCCGCCGGCAGCCGGCGGGGCCGCTTGCGCCCGGTGACGCGCTCCATGATGCCCATGATGTCGTCCATCGACTGGAAGCCGGACGAGATGATGTACTTGTGCCCGGTGCGGCCCTTGTGCATCGCCAGCACGTGGCCTTCGCAGATGTCGCGGGCGGCGACGAACTCGAAGCCGCCGGGGATGTAGGCGCGCAGCTTGCCGTTGGCGAAGTCGCGCAGCACCGCGCCCATGCGGGAGGGCAGGTAGTCGTGCGGCCCCAGGATCGCGCACGAGGTGGCGATGACCACATCCTGCCCTTCGGCGACGGCGCGCAGGCACTCGAGCTCGACCGCCTGCTTGGACTTCTCGTAGGGCATGACCTTGTCGAACGGGTTGAACGGCACCGTCTCGTCCGAGGGCACGCCGTCCGCGCGATGGCCGACGGCGGAGAAGCTGCCGGTGACCACGACGCGCCCGCAGCCGGCCTGCCGCGCCGCGGCCAGGAGGTTCTTGGTGCCGACGACGTTGTTCTGGAAGAGCTCGTCTTCCTGACCGTCCACCGTCGAGATCTGCGCCGCCGCGTGGTAGATGCGATCGACGCCGGCGGCGGCCGCGCGCAGGCTCGCGGGATCGCGCAGGTCGCCGTAGACGACCTCGACGTCGATGCCCTGCAGCGCTTCGTTGTTGTCGCCGCGCCGCGCCAGCGCGCGCAGCTTGCAGTCGCCGTCCGCGAGCAGGCGGCGCAACAGGTTGGCGCCGAGATGGCCGGCACCCCCGGTTACCAGGACTTTCACGCCCTCTCGTGTAACCGGGAACGAGCGCGATGTCCAGCCTCGGGCCCCGTGCGATTTCGCACGCTTGTCCCAGGTATTGACACGGGGGCCCCGAACCATTCAGATACGCGCCAACGCTCGCGAGCGCAGCGAGCAGTAGATAGACAGGACCCGCGGCCCATCGGGCCGCGATCCCGAAACGCCGTGGAGAGGCCGATGACGGAAAAGCCGCAGCTCACCGATCTCGTACAGACGTCGCTCAAGACGGAGGAAGTCAAGGGCGTCGTCGACGAGTACCACTCGTTCCACGCCGGCACCGTCGAGACCCGCAAGGCCAACTACACGAAGATGGTGAACGACTACTACGACCTCGTCACCGACTTCTACGAGTACGGCTGGGGGCAGTCGTTCCACTTCGCGCCGCGTCACAAGGGCGAGAGCTTCGAGGCGTCGCTGGTGCGCCACGAGCTGTTCCTGGCGCACGTGCTCGGGCTGCGCCCCGGCATGAAGGTGCTCGACGTCGGCTGCGGCGTCGGCGGGCCGATGCGCGCCATCGCCCGCTTCTCCGGCGCCAGCGTCGTCGGCGCCAACAACAACGACTACCAGATCAAGCGCGGCACCAAGCACAACGAGGAGGCGCACCTGTCCGGGCTGTGCAGCTTCCTCAAGGCCGACTTCATGAAGCTGCCGGTGCCGGACAGGTCGTACGACGCGGTCTACGCCATCGAGGCCACCTGCCACGCGCCCGACAAGGTCAAGCTGTTCACCGAGCTTCACCGGGTCATGAAGGACGGCGCCGAGTTCGCCGGCTACGAGTGGTGCCTGACCAAGAGGTACGACCCGAACAATTCCGAGCACCGCGCCATCAAGAAGGGCATCGAAGAGGGCGACGCGCTGCCGGACATCTGGTACGAGGCCGACGTCGTCGAAGCGCTCAAGCAGGCCGGCTTCGAGGTGCTCGACGCGCGCGACCTGGCGCCGTCGGCGGACCGGGAGACGCCGTGGGAGCTGGCGCTGTCGCAGCCGTTCTCGCTGTCGCTGCACACCTTCAAGCGCACGACGGTGGGGCGGGCGCTGACCAGCCGGCTGGTGCGCGTGCTGGAGGCGCTGCGCATCGCCCCCAAGGGCTCGACGGCGGTGTCGGACTTCCTGAACGCGGGCGCCGAGGCGCTGGTCAAGGGCGGCAAGACCGGCATCTTCACGCCGATGTTCTTTTTCCACGTCCGCAAGCCGCACGCCGGCAAGGCCTGACCGAGCCGCCGGAAAGGCGGCCCACCCCCAAAAAACCATGAGCGGAGCGGCCGCGGCATCGTACAATGGCGGCGGTGCCGCTTGTCTTCCGACGTCGAACGCATCGCGCAGCTCGCACGTGAGCTTTCGCACACGCTGCCGCTCGAGGAGCAGCTGCAGCGGACCGTCGACTGTGCGGCGGCCATCCTGGGCGCGCCGCACGCCAGCGTGCGCCTGTTCGACCCCGCGCGCGGGCGACTGATCGCCAAGTGCCGCTTCGGCGAGCTGGGGCAGCCGGGCGCGCCGGCGGCGGAGTTTCGCGTCGGCGAGGGGCTCGTGGGCTGGGTGGCGGCGAACAACCAGCCGCTGCGAACCGGTGACGCGACGTCGGACGCGCGCTTCGTGCCCAAGCGCGAGGTCGCCGAGGCGTTCTCCTCGTTCATCGGGATGCCGCTGACCAGCGGCAACACCTGCTTCGGCGTCATCTCGGCCACCAGCCCGGCGCCGAACGCGTTCTCGGACGCGCACGAGTCGCTGCTCTCGCTGCTGGCCGGGCTGTGCGCGCCGCACCTGGAGATGGCGCGGTTGTCGCGCCTGGCCGCGATCGATCCGCTCACCGGCGTCTTCAACCGGCGCGGGCTCGACCTCGTCCTGCCGGAGAAAGACGAGCGGCTGTCGTCGGTGGCGATGTGCGATCTCGATCGCTTCAAGCACATCAACGACGTCTACGGCCACGCCGCGGGCGACGAGCTGTTGCGCCGCGTCGCGCACCTGCTCGCATCGCTGGTGCGCGCCGCCGACGGCGTCGTGCGCTGGGGCGGCGAGGAGTTCCTGCTCGTCCTGCCGGGCGTCGACCGGGCGCTGGCGCAGCACATCGTCGAGCGGGCGCGCGCGGCCGTCGAAGAGGACGCCATCGTCGTCGCCGGCAACGTCCTGCGCATCACCATCTCGGTCGGCGTCGCCGAGCGCCACCCGGGCGAGTCGCGCGACCAGCTGATCGCGCGCGCCGACGAAGCGCTCTACGTCGCCAAGCACCGCGGCCGCAACCGGGTCGAGCTGGCCGCGTAGCGGCGGTGCTCGCCGAGCGGGCGCTCGGGTTGCCTGACGCCAGCCAATACCGCTTGCTCAATCAAACGCGGAGATGTGATGAATCATGAGACCTTGCCGCTAGCGTCGGCTGCGCGTGACCAATTCGTCGACGTCGCCAATCAGGCGGCGCTCCGTCGGATCGTCGTCGTCCCAGACGGTCGGCGGCGCCGCGCTCGTGTCGAGAGGCCCACCGCAGGCGGCGCAGCGCCGCGCCGCAGACGCCCCGACGTCGACGATGATGCGGCAGCTCGTGCAGCGCAGGACGGCCACGGGGCGCTATCGTAGCATCATCCGACGCGGGCGGACGAGGTCGCGCGTAATCTGCCCCAGCGTCGCGCAGCCGGCGAGCGCCATGGCGCGCGCCAGCTCGGCGCGCACGATCTCGAGCACCGCCCGCACCCCCGGCTCGCCGTCGACGGCGAGCCCCCACAAGATTGGCCGTCCCACGAGCACCGCGCGCGCGCCCAGCGCCAGCGCCTTGAGCACGTCGGCACCCCAGCGCACGCCGCCGTCGACGAGCACCTCGGCGCGCCCGGCGACGGCGTCGACGACGTCGGGCAGCGCATCGAGCGTGGCGGGCACGCCGTCGAGCTGGCGGCCGCCGTGGTTCGAGACGATCACCGCCGCGCAGCCGTGATCGACGGCGCGCGCGGCGTCGTCGCCACGCAAGACCCCCTTGAGCACCAGCGGCAGCGTCGTCGCCGCGCGCAGGGCGTCGAGGTCGCGCCAGCCGAACGCGGGATCGTGGCGCGCGGCGAAGTATTTCGCCAGCGCCGAGCCGTCGCCCCGCGGCAGCTGCGCCCCCATCAGGTTCGACATGCTCAGGCCCGGCGGCAGCGAGAATCCGTAGCGTTCGTCGGCGAGGCGCCGGCCGAGCACCGGCGTGTCGGCGGTGACGCAGAGCGCGCGGTAGCCGGCCGCCTGCGCGCGCGCCACGATCTCGCGTGTCAGCCCCGCATCGCGATGGACGTAGAGCTGGAACCACTTGGGCGCCGGCGAGGCGGCGGCGACCTCCTCCAGCGAGGTCGTCGCCAGGGTCGCCACGCAGGCGATGACGCCGGCGTCCGCGGCGGCGCGCACCGTCGCCACCTCGCCGTCGGGGTGCGCCAGCTTCTGATAGGCCGTGGGCGCAATCAACAGCGGCAGCGACGACGGTACGCCGAGGATCGTCGTGCCGAGCTCGACCGCCGACACGTCGACGAGGACGCGCGGCCAGATCTGCCAGCGGCGATACGCGCGCACATTTTCGCGCAGCGTCTCCTGGCCGTCGGCGCCGGCGCCGAAGTAGCGCCAGGCCATCGGCGAGAGCTTGGCGCGCGCCGCCCGTCGATAGTCGCCGAGCGTCAGCAGCTTGTCGTCGCCGTCGGCCACGTCAGTACAAAAATGGAATCATGCGAAAGCGCGCCCGCCGGCAGTACTCCTCCCACAGCGCGCCGTACTTGGCGTGGCAGCGCTGCTCGTCGCGCCACGCCCGGTGCGCGAACAGGCAGACCAGCCACAGCGGCAGGATGTAGGGCACGAACGACTCGGTGCCGGTGCACAGCGTCCACGAGAAGTAGACCATCAGCTCGCCCGTGTAGTTGAGCTTGCGCCCGATGCCCCAGAAGCCCGAGACCAGCAGCTTGCCGCCGACGGTCTCGGGCCGCTTGCCCCAGATCGGCGCCGACGGGTCCTCCTTGTACTGGTGCTTCTGCTGGTTCGACCCGCGGAACAGCCACAGCCCGGCGCCGAACAGCACGCAGAGCGCCGCCGCCTCCCAGCCCGCCATCGGCGACGGGTTGCGCAGCACGAACCAGCCGCCGATCGAATAGAAGAAGGGCACGAACGGCGCATCGCCCCACACCAGCATGAAGCCGAAGTTCTCGGCGATCACGTCCCAGGTGTGCAGCATCCCGTACTCGAACTGGAAGTAGTTGAAGACGTAGATCGTGAAGAACGCCTGGTACAGCATCATGCGCGTGGTCAGGTGGCCCAGCGCCTCCCACTGCACCACGGCGAACGACAGGTTCAAGACCAGCAGGCCGATCAGCGACGGCACGTAGGCGAACATCTTCAGGTCGACGCCCCACAGCGCGGGGTTGAGCTCCGCGCCGAACCAGAAGTCGTGCAGCGCGCTCTTGGGCTCGGCGCCGCGCGCGCGGTTGGCGCGCCGCCCGCGCGCGAACAGCCACGCGGTCTCGGCGACCGCCAGCACGTTGCCGACCACGAGCAGCGGCCAGAACAGCCGGTGCACCGTCGCCAGCGAGAACAGGTGCGTCGCCTGCCCGGCGGCGAGCAGGGCGCAGAACAGCAGCAGGATGTAGAACGCGTTGAGCTTGTAGCTCTTGCGCGTGCCGTCGCGCAAAAGCTGCCCCTGCCGCGTCGGCCCCGGCACCACCTTGCGCAAGATGAACAGGCCGCCGACGTAGACGGTCCACAGCGCCGTGGCCAGCGCGAGGTTTTCAGCGGTGAGGGATTTCACGGACGAAGACTACGACTTCGAATTGATCTCGGCGCGCACCGCGCGCATCTCCTCGACGAGCGCGCGCATCGGCGGCTTGGTGCGATCGATGTCGATCTGCGCGTCGAGCGCCTTGATCGCGTCCGGCGAGGCCTTGTCGGCGATCTTGCCGATACCGAAGAGCACGGCCTGGCGCACGATCGGCTCGCGCGTCGACAGCTTCTTGAGCAGCGCCGGCAGCGCCGGCTTGCCCATGCGCGCCAACATGAACGCCGCCTTCTCCTGGTGCGTCAGCTTGGGATCGCTCTGCAGCACCATCGCGTAGCAGGTGACGTCCTTGCCGCACTTCTTGGCTACCTGGAGCCGCTCGGCGTCCTCCTTGAACTCCTCGGGAGCCGCCTTCTCGCTGGCCGCCACCGGGGCAAACGCCGCCGCCTCGGCCGGGCCGCCCAGGCGGGCGTAGGACATCGCCGCCGCCAGGCGCACGTCGGGATATTTCTGCTTGTCCTTGACCACGTCGCCGGTCTTGGCCACCTGCAGCAGCGTGGGCAGCGCCGCCGGATCGCCGGAGAGGTTGAGCGCCTCGGCCGCCGAGATGCGCACCTTGTAGTCGCGCTTGGCATCGGTGAGCACGCCGGTGAGCGTCTTGGTGGTCGAGGGATCGCCGATCATGCCCAGGCAGATGAGCGCGCCCAGGTGGTTGTCGCCCTTGAGCGGCTTTTTGAGCTCGGCCTCCATCACCGGGATCGCCTCTTTGGCCCGCAGGTCGCCCAGCACCAGCGCCGTCTTCTGCTCGATCACGCCGGGCCGGAACTCGTACTTCTTGGCGTCGGCCTCGAGGGCTGCGTTCTTGTGCTGGTGGGCATCGATGAGCGGCTGCGTCGCCGCCTTGCCAATCTGCAGCAGCGAGATGCGGCATTGGCTATAGATGTCGGCGCCGCGGCCGGTCATGAACAGGCCGCGGATGAGCGCCGGCACGGCGCCGGCATCACCGAGGTTGCCCAGCTCGACCGCCGCCACGCGGTTCAAGAAGAAGTCCTGATCGTCGGCCGACGTCTCCAGGATCTTGGCGATCGCCGGCACCGCGCGCTTGTCGTGAATCTTCGCCAGCGACTCCATCGCCGACTGCTTGACGATGTTCGCGCGCGTCTTGATCGACAGCGGCTTCTCCAGCGCCTTGATGAGCGGGTCCACCGCCGACGGGTCGGGCGTGTCGCCCAGCGCCGCCGCCGCCGTCGCCGCGTTGTCGTACGACTCGTCGGAGTACTCCAGCGAGTCGATCATCACCGGCACCTGCCGCTTGTCCTTGAAGGTCGCGATCGCCTTGAGGACCTCGGGGTCGTGGTTCTTCTTGTAGAAGTCGATGAGCGGCTGCACGGCGACCGGATCCTTGAGCCGCACCAGCTCGCGCACGGCGTCCTTCTGGTCGACGGGACTGTCGAGCTTCTTGATCCACGTATTCGGATCACGCGGATCACTCACGCACCCAACCACCGCAATGCCGACTGCAATCACCAGAGCGTGCCGCATCAGCCCCTCCGACGCGCCGCTGAGAAACTGGCGCGTAAATAGAAAAAGGCGCCGAAAGGATATCCCTTTCGGCGCCTTTTGAGCAACAAGTTACAACTTGGTCAGCCGCCGCCCTTGGACTTCTGCTGCACGGCGAAGTTCACGTTCTGATAGCCCGCCATGGCGCAGGAGTACATGACCTTCTTGACGACCTTGAAGTCGACGCCCTTGTCCGCCTGGACGATGACCATGCCCTTCCACTCGTCCGACGGGTGCAGGAGCTTGTAGTTGTTCTTCAGGGTCACCATCTCGTCGTGGAGCTCGACGATCTTCCAGTCGGCCGTGTTGTCCTGGTTGAGCACGGTGGCGTCGGCCACCATCTTGCCGTTGAGCGTGACCGCGTCCTTCGACACGGCGATGATCGGCGCCTGCTCGAGGTCGCGGAAGTGCTGCGCCTCGGGCAGAACGATGTTCTTCTGCACCGACAAGAGCTCGCCCGACGCGGAGAACGTCATGAGCAAGAAGACGGTGAGGATCATCAGCATGTCGACCATCGACGTGATGTTGAGCTCGGCGTAGACCGACTTCTTGCCGTGCGCATTGCCGCGGACGAACTTGAGCGGAACGGACTTCCGGAGCCGCGGCCCCGGCGGCTCCATCAGCTTTGGTTTATGAAAGTTGTCGACGCTCACCGGTGGCCTCCGGCGCCCGACGAGCTTCGGGCACAGTTGATCGCATTTTCTTCGAGAACGCTCATGGCTACATCGCCGCGCCCTTGTCCCCGAGGCTGACGTCCGGGAACTTGTTCGCCAACACGACGTCCATCGTCTTGATGATGTTGTTGTAGATGACGTCGTCGTCGGACTTGACCATGATGTCGTTCTTGTCCGGGTACGCCGTCTTCGCGTCCTTGAGGATGTCCGACAGCTTGACGTAGTCGTACTCGTCGCCCTTCTTCGGGATCGGAGTGTTCTCTCCCGTCGACTTGGCGAAGGTGTAGCCGTCCTTGTCGATGAACAAGGTCAGCTGGACGACGTTCTCCGGCGGCTTCTCATCGGTGGCCCCGGCCGAGCTCTGCCCCTTCTGCTGCACGTCCATGCGGGCCAACTGCGTCCACACGGCCGTGATCAGGAGGAACGAGATGCAGCACGACAACAGGTCGATGAACGGCACCAGATTCAGCTGTGCATCGAGCGGCTTTTTGCCGCCTTTGCCAGTTGGTGTAGGTGCTGCGCCGCCCATGTTACGCCGCCTTCATCGCGTTGCGATGACCGACCACCATGTTGACGACCTGGACCGAGACCTCGTTGATGTCGTCGAGGATCGTCTGCGTCCAGCCGTTGAGGATCGAGAACGCCAAGCAGCGCCGGGACGGCGGTGATGAGGCCGAACGCGGTGCAGTTCATGGCCTCCGAGATGCCCTTGGCGAGCAGGGTCGCCTTCATCGACGGGTCGACGCCGGCGACGCCGGCGAACGAGTTGATGAGGCCGATGATGGTGCCGAGGAGGCCGACGAGGGTGGCGACGTTGCCGAGCATGGCGAGGTAGCCGGTGCGCTTCTCGAGCTTCGGCAGCTCGCGCAGCGCCGCCTCGTCCATGGCCGCCTGCACTTCGGCGTCGGGGCGGTTGAACTTGGTGAGGCCCGCCTGGATGATGCGGGTGATCGGCGTCGGGTTGCCCGAGCAGACCTTGATGGCGCCCTGGATGTTGCCGGCCATGATCTGGCTCTTGAGCAGGGCGAGGAGCTTCTCTTTGTCGATGCCGGCCTTCTTCAGATAGACGATGCGCTCGATGATGATCGCCCAGACAACGATCAGAATGGCGAGGATTGGCCACATCGGCCAGTCGCCTTCGCGAAAGTGATCGGCCAGCGCTTTGAGTGCGGACATCGACGTTCCTCCGTGGGAGTTGGCGTTCGCACGAGTGCATAGCAGGCTCGATGCCAGCCGACGAAGTGGGCGGCGTGCCTGGAGATCCGCAGTTTGCGGGGCCGACCCCCGCGTAGCCATGCGCCACGGGCCGGGGCAAATCGCTACGGCCCAAAATCCTCTCGGAAAATTACGGCGATTTGACTTCGATAAGTCCTGGGCAAGAATGTTCGGAACGTGGGCGCGCCAGCGGTGTCGAAGGGGTCTATGGAGCATGCTCCCACATGACCTCGACCCGTCTGGTGGATCTGATCGCGGTGGCAGCCGTCGCCATCGTCGTGCTGCTCCCGAACGGCTCGCTGGTGGCCAAGCCGGCGCTGGTGGGCGACAAGGTAGAGCTCGATCGCGTCGCCGCGCTCGAGGACGCGCGCTTCTCTGATCCGACGAATGTCGACAAGGCGCTCGCCCTCGCCGATGCCTACCTGCGCGCCGAGCACCCGGATTGGGCGCTGGCGACGACGGCGCAGTTCGCCGCCGATGGTGACCACCGCGTCCATCTGTTGCGCGCGACCGCGTACGCCGAGCGGCTGCAGCCGCTGGCGTCGGTGGCCGAGGCGCAGCGCGGCTACGCGGCGTGCGATCGCGAGGGGCCGAAGTGCGACGCGGCGACGCGCGTGCGCATCGGCGTAGTGGCGGCGCCGATGCAGGCGCTCGTCGACGCCAAGATCGATCCGCGGCGCGATCCGAAGGCGGCGCGCGCGGCCGTGGCCGGCGTGCTGCACGCGACCAAGGCCAACGGCCTCATCAAGGACGCGGCCAAGGCGAAGGGGCCGGCGCCGAAGTCGACGGCGCCGCAGAAGAAGTAGCGGCTACGGCTGCAGCTCGTCGGCGCCGACGTCGGGCATCATCGACTTGGCATCGGGGCGCGGCTCGAAGTCGAAGTCGTGATCGGGTGCAGCGGTGAGGGTGCCTTCGTTGATGCAGGGCGACCCCAGGGTCAGGTGGTACGAGTCGGGCGTCAGCGGCGTGCCGCCCTTGAACCCGGGCGCCTGCGCCGTCAGATCGACCGTCGACTGGGGACCGGCGGAGACGTCGTCGCTGGCATCGAAGCTGCCGGTACAGTTGGTTTCGTTGAGCAGGCCACCGGCACCCTTGTTGTTGTAGAAGATCGAGTTGACCGGAGCGAAGCCGCCGGCGACGAGACAGGTGGCGCCGGCGTAGGTCGTGCCGGCGGTGTTGTCGGCGACGGTGTTGTTGGCGAAGACCATCGTCGTGCCGGTCACCGCCTGCGACAGCCCGCCGGCACCGGCATTCATGGTGATGATGCTGTTGATGATGGTGAAGTTGCCGCCGACGTTGATGCCGCCCATGGCGTTGGCGTGCACCCAGCAGCCGTCGAGCAGCAGCTGGCAGGTCGACGAGTAGACGCCGAGCTGCGAGCTGTTGATGAACTGCGTTCGATACGCGGTCAGGCTGCCGCCGTTGCAGTTGCCGCCGTTGCCCATGTCGGCGGTGACGACGAGGTCGCGCACGGTCAACGAGCCGCCGCCCTGCGAGCCGAGCCCGTCCTTGCCTCCGCCCGTCGGATGGACGAACGTGCCCGGCGCGCCGACGACGTAGATGGTCTTGTTGTTGACGCCGACGCTCTCGTTGTAGGTGCCGGCGGCGACGTGAACGTAGAGGCGCGCCGGCGTCAGCCCGACCGCGGTGTTGACGCCGTCCTGAATCTTCTGCTTCGCCGTCGCCAGCGTCAGCCCGTCGCCGCCGGGCGCCGCCGCGGCATCGACGTAGACGACCTGGGCGCTGCCGATGCAGATGCCGTGCGTCGTCGAGCCGGGCGTGAGATCGCAGATGAGCGACGGGCACTCGCTGTCGGCGAGGCAGCCGCGGCAGGCGTGGGTGGCGTCGTCGCAAAACGGCGTCGCCCCGCCGCAGTCGCCGGCGTCGCGGCAGCCGACGCAGGCGCCGGCGTCGGCGCCCGTCGTCTCGCAGTGCGGCGTCGACGGGGAGACGGCCGCGCAGGCGCCCTCGCCGTCGGACGTCGACAGGCACGAGACGCAGGACATGGCGACGCAGATGGGCGTGGTGCCGCCGCAGGCACAGCCGGCCAGATCGCCGGAGTCGACGGCCATGTCGCCGGTGCTGACGATCTGCGCGTGGCACTCGCGCGCCGTCAGATCGCAGGCGAAGCCGTTCGGGCACGGCCGCGCATCGTCGCAGTATGCGCCGTTCACCCGCTTGCACTCGACGCCCGCCACCACCACCACGAGCGCCGCGACGACGATGCTGGTTCTCATCAACGCCTCGGCCGGTCGACCACGAACAGGATAACGCTCGTCGCCACCAGAGCGCCACCACCAGCGAGCGCCACGATCCCGCCGGTCCGCGTGTCGTACACGTCGGCACATTGTCGCTGTCCGCTCGGCAGCGAGCAGGTGCCGTGGCCGTCGAGCGCGAGGAGCGCGGCGCCGGCGCCGACGGCGAGCACGCCGCCGACCAGCGTCACCCACTTGAGCGGACGGAGGGCGCGACTGCGTGGCGCCGCAGGAACGCTGAGCGCGACGTCGACGCGCGCCGTGGATCCGGGAGCGACGTTGACGTCGCGCTCCACGTGCGCGCCGCCCGACTCCAGCGCCACCAGATGATCGCCCGCCGGGAGCTCGCCCGACCACGGCGTCGATCCCTTCGCCTGGCCGTCGATACTGACGACGGCGGCGGGCTGCGCGGTGACCTCCAGACGGCCCGGACGCAAAAGGTCGGCTTGCAGCTTGCTCGCCAGCGCCGCCAACTTGTCGTGCATCTCGCTGGCGACGGCGACGCGGTCGACGCCGTCGCAGATCGCCGCCTTCTGCCCGGCGTCGTACAGGGTGACGCCGACGGTGAAGCCACCGTCGGCGGCGCGCTCGAGGCGCGGCAGCACCAGGCGATCCACCCGCAGAAAGGCGGCCTCTTCGGCGAGACAGCCGCCGCTCTTGCACTGCAGGAGCTCGGGGCGCTCGCTGACCCTCATGTCGACTTCGTTCGGCGGCATGAGCGCAAAGCCGGCAGCGGTGAGCGCGCGCGGCAGCTCGTCGGAGAACGCCTGCTGCAGCTCGGGCGGCGCGGTCTGTCCCGTGGTCATCGGCGCGATCGCGACCACCGGCTCGCGCGCGGCGGCGAGGCTCGACGACAGCAGTAGCCCGACGGTGAGCGCGCGAACTCGCACGGCGCCGATCTTCGACCTCACGCCGCAAAGTGTCAATTCGCGTGCTGTCGTATCAGTTCTATAAGTGCGTCGCGCTTGCGCCGGGCGCGCTCTTCGAGGCTACCGGCGCCGGCGTCGAGGCGCGCGTAGACGGCGCGGAGCGCCGCGCGCCGATCGCGCGACGACAGCGGCGATTTCATGCTCAGGAACTGGTGCTCGAGCTCGTCGAGGCTGCGCGGATCGTCGGTGCCGGTCGGCGTCGCGGTCGGCGTTGAAGGATCTTTCGGCGGGGCAGCAATCGCCGGCGGCGGCCCTGGCTGCGTCGGCGATTGCGGCGCCCGCTGCGTCGGCGATTGCGGCGCCCGCTGCGTCGGCGATTGCGGCGCCCGCTGCGTCGGCGATTGCGGCGCCCGCTGGTCGACGGTGGTCCGCGGTGCCCGCGCCAGCGCGACCAGGATCGCGACGAGCGCCAGCGTGCCGATGATGCCGCCGACCAGCGCCGCGCGCCGCCGCGCCTCGCGGCCAGCAAACGGGTGGCGTGCGCGTCCCGGCGGATCGGACCTCTTGGCGCCGACCGCCGTCGCTGGCGCGTCGCCGAGCGCCGCCGCGAGCAGCTCCGACAGCTCCTCCGCCGTCGCCGGCCGCGCCGCAGGATCCTTGGCCAGGAGGCGCGCCGTCAGCGCCTCGAGCCCCGGCGGCAGCTCGACGTCGGGGGCGACCTCGCCGACCGCCGGCGGCAGCGTCTCCAGGTGCGCAGCCATGAACGCCTCGGGCGTCTCGCAGGCGAACGGCAGGCGCCCGGTCAGCATCTCGAAGAGCACTACGCCGAGCGCGTACAGATCGCTGCGCCCGTCGAGCGCGCGCCCGCGCAGCTGCTCTGGGCTCATGTATTCGGCGGTACCGAAGACCATGCCCGAGCTGGTCAGCGCCACGCCGCGCACCTTGGCGATGCCGAAGTCGAGCACCTTGACGAACTCGTCGTCGCGGCCGCGCGTCACCAGCATGACGTTGGACGGCTTGAGGTCACGGTGCACGACGCCGCGCGCGTGCGCCTCGGCGAGCGCCTCGCAGATCTGCCGGGCGACGTGCACCGCGCGCACCGGCGACAGCCGGCCCGACTCCTCGATCGCGCGCTCGAGATCGCGCCCGTCGAGGTGCTCCATCGCCAGGTAGAGGACGCCGTCGGGGAGCGCGCCGTAGTTGTAGACCGTGACGATGTGCGGGTGGTTGAGCGCCGCCGCCGCCCGCGCCTCCAGGTTGAAGCGCGCCGCCACCTGCGGATCGCGCGACAGCGTCGGATGCAGCAGCTTGACCACCGCGCGCCGTCCCACCGTCGGCTGATCGGCGAGGTAGACGGCGCCCATGCCGCCCTCGCCGATCTTGTCGACGAGGACATACTGGTCGATCAGCCGCCGGCCGAGATTGGCGTCGGGCGCCGTGATGCCTTTGTTGCTCACCAGTCGGGTCCGTTTCTACTATACGGCATGCCAAAGACACTCTTTCTGTTGGCGCTCGGGCTCGGCGCGGTCGGCTGCGGCCCCTTCCTTCAGTACAAGTCGATGCCGCCCGCGCCGTCGCAGGTGGGCAAGGTGATCGTCGACGTCCGCGACAGCCGCGAGCCCAAGGCCGGCGGCCTCAAGCACGAAGAGGTCGGCATGCGCACCGGCACCTTCGGCATCCCCGACATGATCCGCCTGCCCAGCCCGATGACGGTGACCGAGACCATGGATCACCTGGTCAGCGACGCGGCCAGGTCCGCCGGCGTCGGGGTGACGGGCGCGAACGATCCGGCCGCGACGGCGCGTGTGATCGTCGACGTACAGCGCCTGTGGTGCACCGGCTACAACCCGGCCTACAAGGGCGACGTCACGGCCAGCATCAGCATCACCGATCGGAGCGGACAGCAGATCCGCGTGCCGGGGATGCCGGTGCACGCCGAAGACGGCGGCATGGACTGCAAGCGCATCATGCGCAAGGCGCTCACCAACTTCTTCATCGCCACGCGCGCGATGTTCGCCAACCCGAACATCGCGCCCGCGCTTCGTTAGAAGCGATCGATCGAGGCTACGCGAAGCGCGTCAGCCGAGCACCCGCAGCCGGATCGGCTCGCCCTCGACGCGCGAGCTGATCGGCTTGTCGAACGCCGGCATCGGGAAGTCCTGCCCCTTGGCGTAGACCGGGTGGCGCCCGTGCGTCTTGTACCACTCGGCGACGCGTCGCGTTCTGCATGCATCTTCTCGACGATGTTGCCGCCAGCCGACGCCGGTGTTGTACGCGCAGAAGCTGATCTCGCCCATCTGCGTGCCGTACGGGATGATGCACATCTCGGTGCGGCGGAAGTCGTAGTTGAACAGATCCTGGAACCACATGCCGGCGACGAAGAGGACGCGCCACTCGAACTCGTCGGCGTCGCTCTCGTACTCGCCGATCTTCTCGCCGCGCGCGCCGGTCTGCTGACAGAACTGCTTCATCAGGTCGGCGAAGGCGTAGCCCGGGCGGCGCCTGCTCGGGCCGATAGTTCTTGCAGCAGCGCCAGCGCCAGCTGCGGCGATCGTGAGCGGCTTGGCCTGCGCGCGCGTCGGTGATCGTGCCGATGTCGTCGAGCAGCCGCTCGATGTCGAGGAACTGCGTGAGCGGCACCATCTGCTTGCGTCTTCTTGTTGACGATGAGCACGGTGCCGATGCCGCAGTTCGGGTGGCAGCCGCACTTCATCGCGCCCCAGTCGGCGCGCTCGCCCATCAGGTGGTCGACGAGGTCGCGAGAACGGCCCCAGCGCCGACAGCGGGAACCAGTCGCGCAGCGGCTCGGTGACGCCGGTCTGCGTCTTCACGTCGTGGGCGAGGTGCGACAGCGTGTAGCGCTGCTTCTGCGCGCGTCTCGTCGTCGATGTCCTCGTCGCGGCCGGTGAAGCGACACCGGCTGGAACGAGACGACGCGTGATCTTGTCGGCGTTCTCGATCGCGAACTCGACGATCTGGCCGACCTGGTCGTTGTTGACGCCGTTGACGACCGTGACGACGAGGACGACGTCGATGCCCGCGGCGTGCAGGTTCTCGATCGCGCGCAGCTTCACGTCGAACAGGTTGCCGACCTTGCGGTGCGCGTTGGCCTCGTTCGCCGACGCCGTCGAACTGCAGGTAGGCGATGCGCAGGCCCGCCTCCTTCGCCGCGCGCGCGAAGCTCGGGCTCCTGCGCGAAGCGGATGCCGTTGGTCGCGCACTGCACGCAGAAGTAGCCGACCTCGCGCGCGTAGCGCGATCGGCGTCGAGGAAGTAGCGGCGACAGCGTCGGCTCGCCGCCCGAGAACTGCACGCTCATCTGGCGGCGCGGCTTGATCGTCAGCGCGTCGTCGAGGATCTTCTTGACCTCGTCCCACTCGAGCTCGTGGACGTAGCCGACCTGGTTGGCGTCCATGAAGCACGGGTCGCACATCATGTTGCAGCGGTTGGTCAGGTCGACGGTGAGCACCGAGCCGCGGCCGTACTTGATGCGACGACGTGCCGTGGTCGCGCAGCGGCGTCGTGCGGCGCCAGGAAGTCGCGCCCCGGGATAGAGGCGCTCGATGCGCGCCAGGAACGCCGGGATCGATCGACATGCACGTCGGTGAAGCGTGCCGTGCTTGGCGCACGTCTTCTCCATGACGATCTGGCCCGTCCTCGCTCGAGGATCTCGCGCCTTGATCTCGCCGGGCTTGCCGTCGATGAGCTCGCCGAAGCTCGCGCTTGCCGTCGAGGATCGCCGTCGCGCGTCTCCTTCACGCAGCGCGGGCAGAGCGAGTCGGTCGTGCGCGGCCAGCCGAGCTGCGGGAAGGTGCGCTCGCGCCGCTTGAGCAGCGGCGCCGGCGCCCAGGCCGGCTTGGGCGACGGGCGCTCGAACTTCGCGTTGAAGAGCTTGACCAACGGCCAGGCCGCGCGCGCGCTGCGCGCTGCCAGCTTCTCGAGGTTGCGAATGAGATCCATAGGCTCTTCTATCTCCCCCTACGCGCACGCGCGAGCAAGCGACGTGCCGCGACCCAACTAGGCGAAACAACGCGGCCCTCCATACCACGGCTGCACCGCCGCGTGCACACCGTCGCCGCGGTCGCGAAATTTGGCAGTCGCTCCGGGCGGTTGAGCCGTGCACGAAAATGTGCAGCTAGATCTTGTCGACGAGCTCGGCGGCGGCGACGATGGCGCGGGCGCCGGTGGTCCTGCCGGGAAGCTCGGGCACGATGGCGACGTGGCCGGGGACGCCGCCACGCAGCGCGCGCGCATAGAGGTCGGCGCTGCGGCGCGCATCCACCATGGCGAGGACGAAGTGGTCGTCGGCGGTGAACGGGCCGGCCGGCAGCTCGTCGACGCGCGCCACCTGGAAGTAGTCGAGGTGGCGCGAAAGATCGGCCAGCGCGTCGAGGACCTCGTCGTCGCCGACGAGCCACAATTTCTTCCTCAGCATCATGCGCGCGCCAGCCCGAGGAAGAAGAGCGCCAGCCCGGCGCCGACGCCGAGCGCCCAGGCGAGCGCGGCGCGCGGGCGCAGGCGATCGTCGTCGCCGACCGCGCGCAGCAGCAGGCCCAGCGCGGAGCCGATCCAGGCCACCAGCCCCAGCAGCGCCACCAGCGTCCACGCCACCGACGGCGCTTCGTCCTGGGCCAGGCGCGCGGCGTGCCAGGCGCGCGCCTGCTCGCGGTCCTTCTGCGTGCCGGCGGCGATCTCGGCGTCGGCCATGAGCTCGGCGAGGCGTGCGTTGGCCTCGGCGAGGAGCGCCCGGTGCGGCGTGTAGAACGAGCGCGTGGCGAGCAGCGCCGAGCGCAGCTCGCGCCAGGCGGCGAGCGCGCGCGCCGGATCGCCGCGGCCGATCGCGGCCAATCTGTCGACGGCACGGCGGCTGTACGGGCTGCCCGGCGCGTAGAGGCGGGCGGCGCGGCCGAGGTGCAGGATCTCGTCGTCGCCCGTGGCGGCGACGGCGGCGCGCCACTCGGTTCGCGACGACCAGACGACGCGCACGGAGACGATCGCCAAAAGAATCGCGATCAACGCCAGCGCCTGCACGACGCCTCTCATCGCTGCACCGCCCGCGCGCTCATACGAAGTCTCTACGCGCGAAGATGATCATTGCGAGCGCGATCGCCGCGGCGCAGTAGAGCGCGCCGTAGAGGCCGGCGGCGCCGACGTAGGCCCAATCGACGTAGGTGCCGTGCACGCTCACGTGCTGCCCGCCGACCATCGAGCCCGAGACGTAGAACAGGTGCAGATCGGGAAAGACGCGGATGGCGCCGCGCAGCGCCAGGCGCAGCGGCGCGCTCGCCACCTTGGCGATGACCTCGCGCAGTTCGGGCGTGAAGTGGCCGACCACGAAGATGCCGAGCGTCAGCGCGCCCGAGAGGATCGGCGACGAGAACGACGAGAAGAGCACCGCGACGGCGGTGATGACCGCGACCTCGCCGAACACGAGCAGGATGGCGCGCAGCACCGTGCCGTTGTCGTTGTCGCCGCCGAAGACGGTGATGGCGAGCCCGAGGACCAAAAAGAGCGTGACGGCCATGATGGCCACGAGCACGGCCAAGGTCAGCAGCATGCCGAGGTACTTGCCGAGCACGAACTCGTAGCGGTGGATGGGCTTCGGGATGAGCGCGAAGACCGTCTTGCGATCGAGCTCCTTGTAGACGAGGTTGACGCCGATGAAGATGGCGATGAGCGCGCCCACCAGCTCGATGCCGACCAGGCCCACGTCGCGGATGACGCGGAGCTGCTCGTGCAGCGCGCCCTGGCTGAAGAAGTAGGTCAGCCCGAGCAGCGCCAGCGCGAACATGAGCAGCACGTAGAGCACCTTGTTGCGCACCGCCTCGCGGAAGGTGTTGAGCGCCAGGGCGACGATGCGGCTCATCGGTGCACCTTACAGGTGCACCATGAGCCCCGATTCGATCCGCGGGCCGTAACGGCCTCGCTCACGAGGACACCGTGGGCTTGGGCCGGATGCGCTCGGCGCCGCCGGCGACGTCGGCGGCGTCGACCTCGCGCACGAACAGATCCTCGAGCGACTCGCGGCGCGGGGTGACGCTCACGATCTTCTTGCCGGCGGCGAGCGCGTCGCGCAACGCGGCGTCGACGTCGGCGTCGGGGCCGAGGCGCTGCGCCGCGACGGCGCCGCCCTGGTCGAAGACCACCTCGGTGTGGATGAGGCGGGGCGAGAGCAGCGCCGCCAGCGGGCCCACGTCGCGCATGCGGCCGCCGACGACGATGGCGACGCGGTCGCAGATGAGCTCGACGTCCGAGAGGATGTGGGTGGAGAAGAGCACGGTCTTGCCTTCGCGCTTGAGCTCGACGATGAGGTCGCGGATCTCCTTTCGCCCGATGGGATCGAGGCCGGACATCGGCTCGTCGAGGACGACGAGCTCGGGATCGTTGACCAGCGCCTGGGCGATGCCGAGGCGCTGCAGCATGCCCTTGGAGTACTTGCGCAGCGCCAGGTCGCCGGCGCGGGCGAGGCCGACCCGCTCGAGCAGCGCGCGCGCGCGCAGGCGGCGCTCCTTGCGCGGCAGGCCGAACAGGTGGCCCATGAGATCGAGGAGCTCGGCGCCCGAGAGGTAGTCGTAGAAGTACGGGCTCTCGGGGAGGAAGCCGAGGCGCTGCTTGACCTTCCGATCGGTGATGGGCCGGCCGAAGATGCGCGCCTGGCCGCGCGAGGGAAAGATGAGCCCCATGAGCATCTTGAGCGTCGTGGTCTTGCCGGCGCCGTTGGGGCCGAGGAAGCCGAAGATCTCGTTGGCCTCGACGGTGAAGCTGACGTCGTCGACGGCGCGCACCTTCTTGCGGAAGAAGCCGAGCGCGAAGGTCTTCTGCAGATGCTCCGCCTCGACGATGCTCATCGCCGTCCCCGCGCCCGGTCCCTCATCCGCGGGAACGATACCAATAGATCGTGCGCAGCAGGCCCTCCTCGAGATCGACCTTGGCCGACCAGTCGAGCAGCTCCCTGGCCTTGCCGACGTTGGGCACGCGCAGCTCCACGTCGGGATGGTTCCACACCACCTGCTCGATGCGCGAGCCCGACGACGCCAGCCGCACGATCTCGCGCGCGAGGTTGTAGATGGTCACCGTCGAGCGCGGGTTGCCGATGTTGAAGGAGTGGCCGACGGCGCGATCGTCGCTGAGCACGCGCTCCACCGCGTCGACGATGTCGTCGATGTAGCACCAGGCGCGGATCTGCGAGCCGTCGTTGTGCACCGCCAGCGGCTCGCCCTTGAGCGCGCGCACGATGAAGTGGTGCACCGCGCCCTCGCCCACCTGGCGCGGCCCGTAGATGTTGAAGGGGCGGATACCGACGGCGGGGAAGCCGTGCTGGCGGTGATAGGTCATCGCCAGGTGCTCGGTGGCCAGCTTGGCGACGGCGTAGGTCCAGCGCGCCTCCCCGACGGCGCCGAGCGTGGTCACGTCGAACTCGGTCACGTGGTAGGCGTAGCGGCCGAACACTTCGGAGGTCGAAAAGTCGACGAAGCGCTGGCAGCGGCCCGACTCCAGCGCGGCGTCGAGCACGTTGGCGGTGCCGAGCAGCGAGACGCGCATGGTGAGCGCCGGCTGCTTCATGACGGTGTCGACGCCCGCGATCGAGGCCAGGTGCACGACGTGGGTGATGCCGTCCATGGCCCGGCGTACGGCGGCGGCATCCATGACGTCGCCTTCGATCAGCTCGACGTTCGGCCGCTCGTGCAGCCTCGCCGGGCGCAGCGCATCGCGCCGGAAGGTGTCGAGAACGCGGAGGCGGTTGCTCGCGCTCTTGGACAGGTGCTCGACGAGGTGGGAGCCGATGAAGCCGGCCCCGCCGGTGATGAGGATGTGCGCGCCCGTGAGTGCCACCGGGCCACATCGTACGCGGCGGGGGCGCGGGTCGCAACTCGCCTACGGCGAGACGTGCAGATGGAGCGCGAGCGACTGGTCGAGCGCGGTCACGCTGACGACGAAGTTGGGGGGATAGGCGGCCGGCAGCCACATCGGATGGGTCACACGCGTGCCGTCCGGCTGGGCGTAGGTGGTCACGGGCGCGGTCGCCGACGTGACGAAGGCGCCGCTCGGGTCGTCCACCACGGTCTGCTGCCCCAGGCACGCCGGCGCGGAGTCCCCCGAGACCCGCAGGATGAAGCCGAGCATGGTCGCGCCCTGCGAGCCGTAGAGGAGGCTCAGGCCGTCACCGTCGTGCAGCGGCGCGAAGGTCGTCGGCGCGCCGGCGAGATCGGCGGACGTCGCGGCGCCGAGCTCGACGCCGTCGATGCCCCCCGGCGTCGCCTTGGTGCAGTTGTCGCTCGGCGGCCCCGCGGGGGGCGCCGGGATGCAGCCGGAAAAACAGGTCGTGAGCGCCAGCACAGCGACGGCAACCGGGGACCACAGGCGGCGCACGCCTTCCTCTTACACGACCGTGTGCTAAAGATCGAGGGCGATGCTGCGCGCGATCTGCCTGGGCTGCGCCCTGGTCTGCCTGCCGGCGCCGGCGGCCCACGCCTTTGGTGACAAGGACAAGCTGGCGATCGCGCAGATCGCGTACGCCGGCAACTGGAACCCGCGGCCGAGCGCGACCCGGCGCGTGGCGTGGGAGATCGAGAAGCGCACGTCGATCGAGGCGGTGCTCGATCCGGTCGAGGTCCGGCTCAGCGACGAAGCGGCGCTCAAGCGCAACCCCCTACTCTACCTCACGGGCGACGCGGCGCTGCCGACCTTCGACGACGCCGACGTGGCGCGCCTGCGCCGCGCCCTGCAGACCGGCGGCTTCCTCGTGATCGACAGCGCGGTGGCGCGGCCGGGCGGCGACTTCGATCAGTCGGTGCGGGCGCTGGTGGCGCGGCTGTTTCCGCGCGAGCCGCTGCACAAGATCGCGCCCGACCACGTCATCTACAAGTCGTTCTACCTGTTGCAGGCGCCCGTCGGCCGCCTGGCCGCGGTGCCCTATCTCGAGGGCGTGACCCACGACGGGCGGCTGGTCATCGTCTACTCGCAGAACGACATGGGCGGCGCCTGGGCGCGCGACGACTTCGGGCAGTGGGAGCACGAGGTGCTGCCGGGCGGCGACGCACAGCGCGAGCTGGCGTTCCGGCTCGGCATCAACCTGGCGATGTACGCGCTCTGCCTCGACTACAAGACCGACCAGGTGCACGTGCCGTTCATCCTGCGCCGGCGCCAGTGGCAGTCGACACCGCGCCCATGACACCGATGACCTACGACGAGTGGCGCGTGGTCTCGCTGGCACCGTGGGGGCGAGTGGGGCAGCTGGCGGCGCTCGCCTGCGCCTGCGCCATCATCTTGTTCGCCTGGCGCGCGCTGCGTCACGACGAGCGCCGGTCGCGGCGCTGGATCCTGTTGGCGCTGCGCTTCGGCGCCGTCGCCGCCGCGCTCGTGCTCTTCTTCGAGCCGGCCGTGCGCCTGCAGAACGTCACGCGCGTGCCCAATCACGTGGCAGTGCTCGTCGACGGCTCGGAGTCGATGCGCCTCTCGGAGCGGCCGGGGGAGCCGTCGCGGGCCGCGCGCACCGTGGCCTGGCTGCAGCAGCAAAAGGACGCGCTTTTGCGCCTGAGCCACGAGCACATCGTCGACTTCTACACCTTCGGCAGCGAGCTGGCACCGACGACGCTGGAGTCGCTGCTGGCGGCGCCGCCGGCGCGCGGGGACGCCACGCGGCTGCGCGAGGCGCTGTCGAACCTGCGCGCCCGCTACGAAGGGCGCGACCTGGGCGGCGTCCTCGTCTTCTCCGACGGCGTCGACAACGGCCGGCTGGCCGCCGGCGCCGCCCACGGCAAGCCCGGCGCGACCGGCGACCAGATCCTCGACGTGGAGTCGAGCGACTTCATCAAATCGCTCGACACGCCCATCCACGCCGCCTGGGTGGGCCGCCCCGGGCTGACCGACGTGGCGATCGCGCGCGTGCTCGCCGACGACTTCGCCTTCGTGCGCACGTCGGTGACCGTGGAGGCGGTGGTGCGCGTCGTCGGGCGCGGGCCGCACTGGGACGGCAAGACGCTGCCGGTGACGCTGCGCCGCGACGGCGTGCCGATCAAGGTCACCGAGATCACCGTCGAGCCCGGCGTCACCGACTACAAGATCGCCTTCCAGTTCACGCCCGAGCGTGTCGGCAAGTACCTCTACGAGATCTCCACGCCCGTGCTCGACGGCGAGGCCATCGTCGAGAACAACGCGCGCGCCTTTCTGCTCAAGGTCATCCGCGACAAGATCCGCGTCTTGCAGGTGACCGGCCGCCCGTCGTGGGACGTGCGCTTTCTGCGCGGGCAGCTCAAGCGCGATCCCAACGTCGACCTCATCGCCTTCTTCATCTTGCGCACGCCAAACGATCTCGAGCTGGTGCCGTCGGAGGAGCTGTCGCTCATCCCCTTCCCCACCGAGGAGCTGTTCGCCGAGCAGCTGCGCAGCTTCGACCTGGTCTTCCTACAGAACTTCAACTACGGGCCCTACGGCATCGGCGCCTACCTGGGCGAGATCAAGCGCTACGTCGAGGAGGGCGGCGGTCTGGCGATGATCGGCGGCGACCTGTCGTTCAGCTCCGGTGGCTGGGCAGGCACGCCGGTGGCCGACATCCTGCCCGTCGAGCTGCTGCCCGAAGGGCCGCCGGAGAAGCTGATCGACCTTTCGCCGTTCAAGCTCCAGCTCACGCCCGAAGGGCGCACCCACCCGGTGACGGCGCTCAAGCTCGACGTGGCGCAGAACCGCACCCGCTGGGCCGAGCTGCCCGAGCTCGAAGGCACCAACCTGGTCGCGCGCGCCCGCCCGGGCGCCACGGTGCTCGGCGTGCACCCGACGAAGAAGGACGCCGACGGCAAGCCGCTGCCGGTGCTCACCGTCGGCGAGGCGGGCAAGGGGCGGGTGCTGGCGCTCACCAGCGACGACTCGTGGCGCTGGGGCTACGCGGACAAGTCGGGCGACGAGCGCGGACGCGCCTATCAGCGCTTCTGGGATGCGGCGATGCGCTGGCTCATCAAGGATCCCGCGCTCAACTTCCTGCGGATCGAGACCGACCAGGCCGAGTACACGCGCGGGCAGAAGGTGCAGGTGACCGTGCGCGCGCTCGGCACCGACTATCAGCCCCAGGCCGGCGTCAAGCTCGACGTGACGGTGGCCCGCATCCCGACGGTGTTCGACGTGGCGTCGACGGCGCGGCCGGAGCCGGTCGCCGCGCAGCACGGCGTCTCCGACGAGGACGGCGAGCTCAACTTCGAGCTGCCGCCGCAACAGCCGGGCGGCTACCGCGTCACCGCGCGGGCGACGCTGGCCGGCCGGCCCGTCGAGGAGGACGAGGTGTTCCTGGTGCGCGGCGCCGGCCGCGAGCTGGAAGAGCCCGAGGCGCGCGACGACCTGTTGCGCGCGGTGGCGTCGATCTCGGGCGGCAGCTTTCGCGGCCCCGGCGAGTCGCTCGACGGGCTGGCGCTCTGGCCGCCGCGCGTGGTGCGCGTCAATCAGCATCGCGACGTCGAGCTGTGGAGCCGCTGGTGGATGCTGGCCATCGCCGCCGGCTGCCTGGCGCTCAACTGGGTCCTGCGCCGTCGCTGGAGCTACGCCTAGCCGGTAGCTTTCCGCGGCGACCGACGTACAATGTCGGCACCATGTCGCACCTCGAGGCGTTGGCGCGCATCTCGTTCGATCCGGGCGTCTTTGCGCGGGTGGCGCGGCAGCGCCTGCGCCGCACCCTGATCCACCTGCTGCTGCTGGTCGTGGTGTCCGTGGCGGCGACGACCACCTCGTGGATGCTCAAGCTGCACGAGGCGGTCAAGCTGGCTCGAGCCGCACCTCGACGAGATCCCCACCATCACCATCCGCAACGGCCGGGCCGAGGCCGACGTGGAGCAGCCGTGGGTCAAGCAGCTCGGGCGCGACGATCACGGCTTCGACGTCGTCGCCATCATCGACACCACCGGCACCCGCCAGAGCTTCGGACCCAACGAGGTGGGCGTCTTCTTGAAGGCGCGTGAGGTGATGGTCAAGACCGCCGAGGAGGAGCGCGTGGTCCCGCTGTCGCGCTTCCCCGACACGACCGTGGGGCCCGATATCGTCCGGGGCTGGATCAAAAAGGCGATGCGGCAGGCGCCCTTCTACCTGGCGGCCTTCCTCGGCGTCTGGTACCTGTTCGCCAAGTCGATGCAGGCGCTGCTGCTGGTGCTCGCCGCGCTCATCGGGGCGCGCGCGATGCGCTTCGGCCAGCTCTTCACGGTCGCGGTCTACGCGCTGACGCCGGCGGTGCTGCTCGACAGCGCCCTGCCGTTCGTCAAGCTGCACCTGCCCGCGTTCTGGGTGATCTACTACGGCGATCGCCGTCGTCTATGCCATCGTCGGAGCGCGGCGCGCCGACGCCGCGCCGCCGGCAGACGGCACCACCGCCGCGCTGTGACCGCGCTTCTGGCCGCCGCCGTGGCGCTGCTGGCGCCGGCACGCGCCCTGCCCTCTCTGACCACGGTCGCCGAGACGAGCGGCTACCAGCGCACCGGCCGCTACGACGAGGTGACCCGGCTGTGCCGGGCGTTCGCCGCCGCCCGTCGCCACGTGACCTGCGAGACCTTCGGCCAGTCGGTCGAAGGGCGCCCGCTGGTGGCGCTCACCGTCGGCAGGCGGGGCCGGCCGACCCTCGTCGTCCAGGGCGGCATCCACGCCGGCGAGATCGACGGCAAGGACGCCGGCTTTCTCGCCTTCCGCGAGCTGCGCGACGGCGAGCTGGCGGGCGTGGCGCTGGACCGGATCCGCGTCGTCTTCGTGCCGGTGTTCAACGTCGACGGGCACGAGCGCTTCGGCGCCTACAACCGGCCCAACCAGACCGGCCCCGAGGAGATGGGCTGGCGCACCACGGCGCAGAACCTCAACCTCAACCGCGACTACGTCAAGGCCGAGGCGCCGGAGATGCGCGCGATGCTCGCGCTGTTGCAGCGCGAGGACCCCGCGGTCTACATCGATCTGCATGTCACCGACGGCGCCCAGTTCCAGCACGACGTCGCGGTCCTGGTCTCGCCCGCCGCCGGCGTCAGCGACGCGCCGGCCGACCTGGCGGCCGCGGCGGCGGCGCTGCGCGCCAGCATCAAGCAGCAGCTGACCGAGGCCAAGCACCTGCCCATCGTCGACTTCTATCCGGCGTTCGTGAAGCACGAGGATCCGGCGGGCGGGTTCGCCGCGTTCACCTCGACGCCGCGCTTCTCCGATGCCTACGCGGCGGCGCGCAACCGGCTCGGCATCCTCGTCGAGACGCACTCGTGGAAGGACTACGCCACGCGAGTGCGCGCCACGCACGACACCATCGTCGCGGTGCTGCGCGAGCTTTCGGCGCACGGCGCCGCGTGGCAGAAGGCCGAGCGCGCCGCCGACGGCGAGTCGCTGGCGGGCAAGCCGCTGGTGCTCGCTTGGCGGCCCGACCTGACCAGGCCACGCACGATCGACTTCCTCGGCTACCACTACACGCGCGCGATCTCGCCCATCTCGACGGTGACGCGGATCGAGTACGATCCCTCCAAGCCCGAGGTCTGGCGGGTGCCGTTCTACGGCGAGCTGCTGCCGGCGGTGACGGCCACCCTGCCGCGCGCCGGCTGGTTCGTGCCGCGCCCCTTCGCCGGCGTCGTCGCGCAGAAGCTGAGCGCGCACGGGCTCGCCTTCCGCTCCCTCGCCGGCCCGCGCACGCTCGCTCTCGACGCCTACCGCGCCAGCGAGGTCAAGCGGCGCGCGGAGACGTTCGAAGGGCGCGCGACGGTACAGGTGCGCGGCGGCTGGACGCCCGAGACGCGCGGCTTCGCCGCCGGCGGGCTCTTCGTTCCCGTCGCGCAGCCGCACGCGCGGCTGGCGGCGCAGCTCCTCGAGCCCGAGGCGCCCGACTCGCTGACCAGCTGGGGCTACTTCGACACCGTCTTCGAGCAGAAGGAGTACATGGAGGACTACGTGCTCGAGGCCGTCGCCGAAAAGATGCTGCAGGACCCCGCCATCAAGGCCGAGTGGGAGCAGCGGATGAAGGATCCGGCGTTCGCCAAGAGCCCACACGAACGACTCGACTTCTTCTACAAGAAGCACCCGTCGTGGGACGGAGAGCTCGACCTCGTGCCGGTGTTCCGCCTGCAAGAGGCGCCGTGAAGCGCCCGGCCGGGGTGGCGGCGCTGAGCATCTTCTTCGTCCTCTCCGCCGCCGTCAGCTTTGCCTCCGCCGTGTCGCTGGCGTGGCCCGGCGGCCCGCTCGAGCCGATGTGGCGCCTCAACCCGCGCGCTCACGCCGCCTTCGCCTCGATGGGACCGTGGGCGCCGGCGATGCTCGCCGCCGTCTGTGCCGCTTGCGGCGCGGCCGCGACGGGGCTGTGGCGCGGGCGGCGCTGGGGCCATCGACTGGCCCTGGTCGTGCTCGGCGTGAACCTCCTCGGTGACATCGGCAACGTCGCGTTCGGCAAGGAGCTGCGCGCCCTTCTGGGAGTGCCGATCGTCGGCGCGCTGCTCGCCTATCTGCTGCTGAGCCCACGCGTGCGCGCTTTTTTCGCAAGCGCGCGGCGCGCGTGAATTGCGCCCGCGCGCCTTGACATTACAGATCCCACGAATAAGTATCGCGACGCACTGTCGACGGAGATCAGGATGGCGTCCCCACGCGCCCGCTATTTCGCCAAGAAACTCTTCGAGCTCACCGGCTTCGTTCCCATCGGCGCGTTCCTGATCGAGCATCTCTACTCGAACTTTCAGGCGGTCGGCCCCGGCGGCGCGCAGCGCTTCGACACGATCGTCAAGGATCTGCAGACCAACCCCTTCATCGTCTATCTCGAGATCGGCGCCATCGGGCTGCCGCTCGTCTATCACGCCGCCTATGGGCTGTTCGTCGCCTCCCGGGCCCGCCCCAACGTCGGCGCCTACGGATATGGGCGCAACTGGCTGTATCTATTTCAGCGCATTACCGGCGTCATCCTGCTCTTTTATATCGGATATCACGTGTGGAATACGCGGCTGGTGCCAATCTTCCATCCCGACGATCCGCTGCTGCAAATTGTCGACGGGAAACCGCTGGTTTCGACCGCATATATGCACCATTATTTCCTCGAAACCCATCTCGGAATACAGGTTTTCTGGTTCTACCTGATCGGCATTTCCTGCGCGGTATTCCACTTTTGTAACGGGCTTTGGAATCTCGCGTACCACTGGGGTTTGACGGTGAGCCCGAGGTCGCAGCGGCTGTGGGGCTACGCCTGCGGCCTCATCGGCGTGACCCTGCTGGCGGTGGCGCTGGCGTCGCTGCGCGCCTTCATCAACGTGTCTGCGTGAGGCATCATGGCTGCTGAATCGGACAAGCCGCGCTTCGTCGTCGTCGGCGGCGGGCTGGCGGGCCTGATGACGATCATCAAGATCGCCGAGGCCGGCTACGAGTGCGACGTGTTCTCCTTCGTCCCCTGCCGCCGCTCGCACTCGGTGTGCGCGCAGGGCGGCATCAACGGCGCGGTCAACACCAAGGGCGAGGGCGACTCGCCCGAGATCCACTTCGTCGACACGGTCAAGGGCGGCGACTTCCTCGCCAACCAGCCGCCGGTCAAGGCGATGTGCTACGCCGCGCCGGGCGTCATCTACCTGCTCGACCGCATGGGCGTGCCGTTCACGCGCACCGCCGAGGGGCTGATCGACTTCCGCCGCTTCGGCGGCACGCTGCACCACCGCACCGCCTTCGCCGGCGCCACCACCGGCCAGCAGCTGCTCTACGCGCTCGACGAGCAGGTGCGCCGCCACGAGGTCGCGGGCAAGGTGCGCCGCTTCGAGCGCCACGAGTTCGTCGGCATCGTCAAGGACGACGGCGGGCGCTGCCGCGGCATCGTGGCGATGGATCTTGCGACCATGAAGCTCGACAGCTTCCCCGCCGCCGCCGTGGCGCTGGCGACGGGCGGGCCGGGCGTGCTCTTCGGCAAGTCGACCAACTCGGTGGTCAACACCGGCACCGCGGCCGCCGTCGTCTATCAGCAGGGCGCCATCTACGCCAACGGCGAGTTCATCCAGGTGCACCCGACGGCCATCGCCGGCCCCGACAAGCTGCGGCTCATCTCCGAGTCGCTGCGCGGCGAGGGCGCGCGCGTGTGGGTGCCGAAGAAGAAGGGCGACACGCGCGATCCGCTGACCATCCCGCCGGCGAGCGCTGGTACTTCCTCGAGGAGAAGTACCCCAAGTTCAAGAACCTGGTGCCGCGCGACATCGGCGCCCGCGAGATCTTCAAGGCGGTGCGCCACGACGGGCTGGGCGTGGGCGGCAAGGATCAGGTCTACCTCGACATCGTCGATCCCGACCGCGAGGTGTCGCGACGGGCGCGGCCCCGACGAGATCGCCCACCGCGTCGAGGGCGTGGTCGAGATCTACCAGAAGTTCGCCGGCGAGGACCCGCGCAAGACGCCGATGCTGGTCTTCCCGGCGGTGCACTACTCGATGGGCGGCCTGTGGGTCGACTACGATCAGATGACCAACATCCCGGGGCTGTTTGCCGTCGGTGAGGTCGACTATCAGTACCACGGCGCCAACCGGCTCGGCGCCAACTCGCTCATCAGCTGCATCTACGGCGGCATGGTCACCGGGCCGCGCATGGTCGCCTACGCGCACTCGGACAGCTACACCTCGGCGGGCAAGGCGCCGTCGACGGTGTACGAACGCGAGCTGCAGCGCTTGCAGGCGGAGTACGACGCCATCGCCAAGAAGCAGGGCGACGAGAACCCCTACCAGATCTGGTGGGAGCTGGGGCAGCTCATGAACACCTATGTCACCGTCGAGCGGCACAACAGCGAGCTGAAGATGGTCGACGAGACCATCCAGAAGCTGATGGAGCGCTGGCGCACCTGCTCGGTGCTCGACACCGGCAAGCACGCCAACCAGGCGCTGATGTTCACCCGGCAGCTGTGGAACATGCTGTTGATCGCGCGCGTCATCACCGTCGGGGCGCTGCTGCGCGACGAGTCGCGCGGCTCGCACTTCAAGCCCGAGTTTCCCAAGCGCGACGACGAGAACTTCCTCAAGACGACGATCGCGAAGTACGACGCGGCGGCGAACCACGGGCCCAAGATCACCTACGAGCCCGTCGACATTTCGCTGGTCAAGCCGGTGCTGCGCGACTACACGGGCAAGAAGACGGAGCAGCGCGCGTGAAGACGGTACAGCTCAAGATCAAGCGGCAGGACCAGCCGGGCGCGGCGCCGCGTTGGGAGGAGTTCGAGGTGCCGTGGGAGGAGCGCCTCAACGTGCACGCGGCGCTGATGGCGATCCAGCGCAAGCCGGTGACGCGCGCCGGGCTAAAGACGACCCCGGTGGTGTGGGACGCCAACTGCCTCGAAGAGGTGTGCGGCTCGTGCACAATGCTGGTCAACGGGCGCGTCATGCAGGCCTGCTCGGCGCTCGTGGACCATCTGGAGCAGCCGATCGAGCTCCGGCCGATGACGAAGTACCCGATCATCCGCGACCTGGCGGTCGATCGCGCGCGCATCTTCGCCGACTTCAAGCGCGTGCACGCGTGGATCGACATCGACGGCACGCACGACCTCGGGCCGGGGCCGCGCGCGGCGCCGGAGCTGGCCGACCTGCGCTACGCGCTGTCCCGCTGCATGGCGTGCGGCTGCTGCATGGAGGCCTGTCCGAACTACGGGCCGCACTCGGACTTCGTCGGCGCGGCGACGATCTCGCAGGCGCGGCTGATGAACCTGCATCCGTCGGGAGCGATGCACAAGGCGGAGCGGCTCGAGGCGCTGATGGAGCCGGGCGGCATGGAGGGCTGCGGCAACGCGCAGAACTGCGTGCAGGTGTGCCCGAAGGAGATTCCGCTCACGACGTCGATCGCCGACATGATGGGCCAGACGACCAAGTTCGCGCTGGCGTCGATCTTCCGCCGCTCGTAGTACAATGGTGGGATGGGGATGATGAAGGGATGTGCGGGGGCGCTCCTCCTCCTCGTGACCATCGCTGCGCCGCTGTCGGCGCGGGCACAAAGCAGCGACACCGAGCAGCTCAAGAAGCACTTCGAGGACGGCAGCAAGGCGTTCAACCTGGGCGAGTTCAAGCGCGCCGTCGACGAGTACAAGGCGGCCTACAACATCAGGGCCGATCCGGTGTTCCTCTACAACATCGCGCAGGCCTACCGCCTCGACGGGAACCTGCAGCAGGCGCTCTTCTTCTACAAGTCGTACCTGACGAACTCGCCGCGCGCGCCCAACCGCCACGAGGTCGACGGGCGCATCCACGAGCTCGATCGGCAGATCGCCGAGCAGAAGGCGGTGACGACGCAGCCGCCCAACACGACCGCGACGCCGAACGTGGCGACGACGACGGAGCCCAGGGTCGAGCCCCCCAAAGCCGCCCCTCCCAAGGCCGAGCCTCCCAGAGTCGAGCCCAGGGTCGAGCCCCCCAAAGCGGAGACCGCGCCGGCGCTGGTGGCGACCGCGCCGCCGCCACCTGAGAGGAAGACGCCGCTGTACAAGAAGTGGTGGCTCTGGACCATCGTCGGCGGCGTCGCCGCGGGGGCGGCGATCGGCGCCGGCCTCGCCGTCGGGCTGCAGCCGACAGCGCCCAACTCCGCGCTCGGCGCGACGAGGGTCTTCTGATGCGCGCGCGCTTGGGAGCCGTCGCCGTGGCGCTGCTGGCCGCGTCGTGCAGCGGTGGGACCTACGTCACCGTGACCTTGGCGGCGAGCGGAGCCGCGCTGTCGGGCGTCACGCGCATCGACCTCGACCTCGAGCTTGCCGGCAAGAGCGCGAGCGCCAAGCTGACCGGCTCCGGCGGCGACATCTCGTTCCCGACGACTACGGTGCTCGACATCGGATCGGGCGAAGGGACCATGATGATCACCGCCAACGCGCTCGACGGTGGCGGCCACATCCTGGCGCAGACCAGCGGCACGGCGACGGTCACGCGCGGCAAGACGACGACGGCGATGCTCGACTTCGGCGGCGGCGTCGCCGGCGGCCCCGACATGGCCGGCGGACCGTGCAGCATCTGCGATCCGGCAGCGACCTGCTCCGTGGACAACAGCGGCGCGGCGACCTGCACCTGCCCGAGCGGCTACACCGGCGACGGCACCACCTGCAGCGACGTGGACGAGTGCGCCGCCGGCACCGCAATGTGCGACACCAACGGGTCGTGCACCAACACGCCCGGCACCTTCGTCTGCACGTGCAACGCCGGCTACTCCGGCAACGGCTTTCAGTGCACGAAGAACTGGACTGCCGTCCGCTCCCCGCCGAGCTTCTTCCTCACCGGAAGCGGCCTGGCGGTCGGCACCGGTACGCGGCTCTACTTCGTCTCGCCCAACGCGACGGTAACCAACATCCTGTTCCAGTCGTGGGACGTCACCAGCGGCGCAGCTGGCGCCATCACCAGCGAAACGATCATGCCCTCGACGAGCCAGGAGTGGCAGGGCGGCGCGGCACCGCGGCTCGTCGTCGGTCCGACGCCCACCAACCTCTACTACTTCTACTCGTACGCGCAGTACTACGACACCATCAACAAGACGTGGAACCAGATCTCCGGCTGGCGCTCACCGACAGATCACTTCCGCGGCTACTCGGCCGTCGACTTCGTCAACGGCACGTTCTACTGGGTCGGCGACTACCAGGGTCCGACCAACGTCGTGCAAACGTGGGTGTCCAGCAGCGGCGTCTACGGGACGGCGACCAACTATCCGATCGCCATCGCCTACTCGGGCGGCGTGCAATACAACGGCAGGTTCTACGTGTTCGGCGGCGAGACCGTCGGCGGCCAGCGCACCCCCGCCTCCTACATGTTCGATCCCAACACGACCACGTGGACGCAGCTCGCCGACGAGCCCTCCAACTACAATCGCAACCCCGACGCGGTGGTCTACGAGAACAAGATCTGGCTGCTCTTGTCGGGCGGCATGTACGCCTACGATCCCTCGACGAACAGCTGGGGCCCGCCGATCGCGCTGCCGCCGACCGCGACCAACGCGCACCTCGCCACCACCCCCGGCACGACGCCGGTCGGCCTGTACCTGCTCGCCGACCTGCCTGCGGGCATGACGATCTACCAGTACGGGCTCTGAATCAGCCGCGCGCGCGGCGGCGGCTAAAGGCGACGAGGAGCACGAGCGCCAGCGCGGCCACGGCGCCGGCCGAGGCTGCGCTGCCACCGACGGCGCAGCTGTTGCCGAGGCTGGCGCCGCTCATCGCATAGTGGACCTCGCCCGGCTTGCTGCTGCCGGCCACCAGCGTGCGCACCTTGGTGCCGTCGGCGTTGACCATCATCAACGTTGCGCTCGTGGGAAGGCTGTTGTTGCTGCCGCCGTCGAGCGGAATCACGCCGATCTGCGTCCACACGATCTGCCGCCCGTTGGCGATGAAGCGCGGGGACGTGTCGATGAGATTGGGGTCGCCGGCGATGCGCTTGGGCGCCGCGCTGCCGTCGACGGGGACGACGAAGATGTCGGTCAGCTGTCCGCCCTGAATCGTGGCCGGTACGGTCCCCGAGGTGGAGGCGAACACGATCGTGGTGCCGTCGGGCGAGAGGCTGAAGTCACCGGCGAAGTTGCCGACGGCAGTGTCGGTGGTGAGCTTGTTGGCCGTCGAGCAGCTCCCCGGCGCCTCGCGATACAGGCTGGTCAGGCTGGGCATGTTGCTCATGTTCGCCGTGGTCGAGGCGGCGAAGATGATCGTCGACGGGTTGGCGAACTCGAACTGGCTGAGCGCGGGGAACGGCGAGCCCGCCGGGCAGTCGATCAGCGTCGTGGCGGCGGTGTCGCCGGCGTTGGGCGTGTCGGGCGCCTTCATGATGCGAAACTCGGCGGGGTTGGCGGTGCCGATGAGCTCGCGCCAGGCGACGTTGCCGGAGTCGACCCAGGCGGGGGCGACGACCTGATCGTTCGACGTCGGGAAGTTGCGCACCACGCGGAAGTCGCTGCCGTCGGCACCGACGGTGATCAGCTTCTCGAGGGAGCCGGTCATCGAGCTGCCGACGGCGAGCGCGACGACGCGCTTGCCGTCGGGCGAGAAGCGGGGGAAGAAGAACGTCCAGTCGGCGGAGCCGAGCTGGGCCGCCACATCCACGCGCAGGGCCGGCCGCGCGGCACAGTCGCTCTGATCGTTGCCCACGAAGAGCTCGGTGGTCCAGGCGTTCGACTGCGTCCCCAGGCCGAGGCGCATGAACGCCACCTCCGGCAGGGCGCCGTCCCAGGCGCGCAACCCGGCCAGCCCGTTGATCAACAGCTCGACCTCGGGCGGCTTGTCGCCGGCGCTGTTGTTGGTGGCGCCGAGATCGAAGCGGTTCGGGCAGGACAGAGAGCGCACGCCGGTCCCGTCGGAGCGGATCACCGACGCGCCGAGCGCGCTGCTGTTGGCGTCGGCGTCGCCGGTGGCGAAGAAGATCGGCACCGTCGGGGCGACGACCGGCTTGGTGACCTGATTGATGGCGCCATCGGGCGTGGTGACGATGAGCGTCACGTCGTACTCGCCGCCCACGTCGGGCTCGAAGGTGGTCATGACCGCGCCACCATCAGCGAAAGAAGCATCGGTGAGCGCGCTGCCCTGCGGCACCGCCGTGAAGTGCCACTGATACGTGAGCGTGCGCCCGGCGGGATCACTCGATCCGCTCCCGTCGACGGCGGAGGTGAAGCCGACGAGATCCGGCGTGGCGGTGAACATCGGGTGCGGCAGGCCGGGCCCGCCCTTTTGCGGCGCCTTGGCGCACGCTGCGGCGAACAGCGCAGCGGCGACGCACACGCCTGGGCTACGAGTCATTCCCCCTCCTCGAGGCCCCATTATCTCATGATGCGGTGGTAATCGACAGCGCGCCCGTGGGCAGGACCTCGGCGCTGCTCCCGAGCGGCAACAGCGTGGTTGCGGAGTATTCGGCGATGAGCGCGGGGCCGGCGACCCTGACGCCAGGGACGAGGCGGCGGCGCAACAGAAGCGGGGCATCATGGGTCTGGCCGTCGAGGCGCAGCGACGCGCGTCCGATCTCGACCGGGCCGGCATCGCGCGCCTCGAGCGGGGGCGGCAGCGCGGCCACCTTGCCCACTGCGCGAAGTCGCAGCGTCGCCAGCTCGACCTCGCGCTCCAGCGCATACCCGTAGCGGGCGCGGTGCGCCTCGTGGAAGGCGGCGACCAGGTCGTCGACGGCGCCGCCGTCGGCGCTACGCAGGGGCACGGTGAGCTCGAACGATTGGCCGCGGTAGCGCAGCGTCGCCGTGCGCTCGAGCCGGCGCGCCGCGGGGTCGACGCCGTCGCCGTCGAGCGCGCGCGCCGCCGCCTCCGTCAGCGGCAGGAACGCCGCCGCCACGTCGCTCGGCGGCAGGCGCGCGCCTGCCGGCCGCATCACCGTCGCCACGAAGTCGTGCGCCACGTCGGCCGTGAGCGCGCCGTAGGCGCACAACAGGCCCGGCGACGGCGGCACCAGGATGCGCGTCATGCCGAGCTCGCGCGCCACCGCGCACGCGTGCAGCCCGCCGGCGCCGCCGAATGGCAGCAGCACGAAGCGAGCCGGATCGTGCCCGCGCTCGATGGAGACGACCTTGATCGCGCGCGCCATCACCGCGGCGGCGACCGCCAGCAGGTCCTCGGCCGCGTCCTCGACGCTGGCGCCCAGCGCCGCCGCCAGCGGCTCGAGCGCCGCGCGTGCCCGCGCCTCCGACAGCGGCATGGCGCCGCCGAGCAGACCCGTCGCCGGCAGTCGCCCGAGCACCAGGTTGGCGTCGGTCACCGTCGGACGGCTGCCACCGCGATCGTACGCCGCCGGCCCCGGCTCGGCGCCCGCCGACTCGGGCCCGACCTTGAGCGCACCGCCCGCATCGAGCCAGGCGATCGACCCGCCGCCGGCACCGACGGTGTGGATGGCGAGCATCGGCAGCTGGAGGACGCAACCGGCGACCGTGGCTTCGTCGGTGAGCGCCACCTGGCCGCCGGCGATGAGCGCGACGTCGGTCGAGGTGCCACCCATGTCGAGCGTGATCGCGTCGGCGACGCCGCAGGCGCGCGCCACCGCCAGCGCGCCGACGACCCCGGCGGCCGGACCGGACAGCAGGGTTCGTGCCGGCGCATCGGCCGCATCGGCCGCCGACATGGCGCCGCCGTTCGACGCCAGCACGCGCACCCGGGCCGCACCCTCGAGCTGCGCCAGATACGGCGCCACCACCGGTCGCACGTAGGCGTCGACCACCGTCGTCGACGTGCGCTCGTACTCGCGCGGCAGCGGCAGCACCGAGGACGAGCGCGACAGCGGCACGCCGAGCGGCGCCAGCGCCGCCGCCACCGCCCGCTCGTGCGCGTCGTTCGCATAGGAATGCAGCAGGCACACCGCGATGGCCCGCACGCCGTGGTCTCGCACCGCCGCCGCCACGCGCACCACCAGCTCGCGCAGCGCCTCGGCCGACGGTGCGCGGACGACGCTCCCGTCGGCCGCCAGCCGCTCGTCGATGCCGAAGCGGAGCCCCACGTCGCACAGCGGCGTCGGCAGCACCGGATGCAGCGCATACAGCCTGGGCCGCGCCTGCCGCCCGATCTCCAGCACGTCCTCGAACCCGGCCGTCGTCACCAGCGCCACCGGGCCGCCGCGTCGCTCCAGCAGCGCGTTGGTCGCCACGGTCGTCGAGTGCGACAGCTCGGCGATCGGCTTACCGCCCGCCTCCGCTACGTGGCGCGCGCCCTCGAGCACCGGCTGCCAGGGCGCCGCCGGCCGCGACGCCAGCTTGTGCACGCGCACCACGCCGGCGTCGTCGACCGCGACGACGTCGGTGAACGTGCCGCCCGAGTCGACGCCGACCCGCATCAGCAGTCGCGCCGCTCAGGCGCGGAGGGCATGAGCGAGGTGCTTCTGCGCCGCCGCATCGAGCTTCTTGTAGAACTCGGCGCCGAACGTGTGCACCAGCACGCTCATGCACGAGCGATACATCGGGTCGTACTCCGGATCCTTGTCGACGAGGCAGGCGAACTCCGTCTCATCCGGCGTATCCCCGTCGGGCTCGCTCTCGAACAGCCCCTCGGTCGCGCGCGTATAGACCGTGAGGAACAGGCGATCGTTGCCGTCGTCGTCCTCGTAGTCGAGGATCGCCAGCGGCCACAGCGAGCAGCCGAGCGGCTTGTAGACCCAGGGATCCAGGCCCTCCTCGAGGCAGGTCTTGTGGATCGCGCACGCCGTCAGCCCGGCATCATAGAGGACGAACTGGCAGGCGCCGTTCGCCCGCTCGCGCATGGCGAACGAGTAGTCCTCCTGCAGCTCGTACGGCGGCTCCGCCTCGTCACGCACGAGCGGATGCTGGCGATCGAGCCGCTTGCGCACCAGCGGCAGGATCTCGGCCACCCGATCGCGATCGAGGTCGGTCACCGGCACCATGTAGCGCGAGCAGCAGGAGCGATCGATGAGCGCCTTCTTGTCCTTCATCTTCTCGTGCGGCGTCCACTGGATGCAGCGATGGCGGTCGCACAGGAAGGTCCGCTCCACCACGTGCTCGACGTCGACGTCGACGTTGCCGATGCTGATGAGCCGCCCGCGCGCCTTCTGTACCTTCGCGTAGCGCTGCACCGGTGCCTTGCCCAGGTCTGCGACGTACAGCTTGAGCGCCTCCGCGCGACGCGGTGGCTTCTGCTTCTTCGTCATGTTCATTGGCGAGTCCTCGGTGCGGAGAGATTACCCGATCGTGATCCCGAGGTGCTGACGGAGATCGAAGTACTCCTCGCGAGATCGAGTAGAGCACCAGCTCCTTGATCTTGTCCTTGGCGCTCATGCCGCCCACCGTCGCCGGCTCCATCTGGATGAAGCGCGCCGACAGCGCCAGGTCGTTCGAGATGAGGAAGCCCGCGCGATGCGCCGTCAGATCGACCGCCTGCGACCAGCGCGCGAGATCGATCTGCCCCTTGGTCTGGATGAAGCGCTGCACCACCAGCGCCAGCTGCTCGTGCCACTCGCGGCCGCACGTACGAGCGCATCGCCGTCAGGTACTGCTCGACGGTCGGCGCCTGATTCGGCGGCACCGGGAAGTTCGGCTGCACCAGCTTGATGGCCGCCATGAACGCCGATGCCGAGCTCGGTGTTGGTCTGGATCGTCAGGCGCAGGTAGTGCTCGGGCCGCAGCTTGGTCATGTAGGCCGCCAGCGGGAACGCCAGCTCCTTGTCGCCGCGCCCCTGGAGCAGCTCGGCGCCCACGACCAGCGACGGGATCAGCACCGCCTTCTCGCGCGTGTTGGCGAGCTGCATGCCGCCCTGCTGCTCGGGCCGGAAGTAGACCTCCGGCGGCGAGACGTTCAGCACCTGCGTGACGTAGTTGAACACCTTGCGAGAACAGCGGCCTGGTCGGTCTGCGAGGTCGCGCTTGTCCTTGCGCTTGAGCCCGAACTGCTTGTGCTCGCCCGACTTGAGCAGCGCCGACCGCCTGCCACACCGCCGCGAAGATGGCGCCGATGAAGCGATCCTCCTCGGGGTGGAACAGGTTCTTGGCCCACATCTCGTCGGTGAGGCGCGCCTTGGCCCGGACGAAGCCCTTCTGCTTGTACTGCTCGTAGAACTGCGTCTCGTCGGCGTCGGCGCGCTGCAGGAAGGCCAGCGCCGAGCACATGCACCACGCCTTGTCGTACTGCCGCGTGTCCATGTAGATCTTGCGCAGCGCCTTGTAGCTCTCGACGCGGAACGGGTCGCGCTTGACGCAGCATCATGTGCTCGTGCGACGGCCTTCTGCGAGAAGTCCGGCCCGGCCATCACGTACAGCTCGGCGAGGATCTCGTGGCGCGCGGCGTTGTGCGGATCGAGCTTCGACGCCACCTCGAAGGCCTGCGATCGCCGCGTTGAACTCCTTGAGGCGCGACGGTAGATCTCGCCGAGCGCGTGCCACAGCGCGACCTTGATCGTTGTCGTGCCCCGACGGCCGGCAGGCGCTTGAGCATCTTGCGGTAGTTGCGCTCCTGCGTCTTCCAGTCCTTCTTGCCGGTGCAGATCTTGTCGATCGCCTCGAACGCCTTGAGGTACTCGGCGAAGTTGGTCTCGGTGATCTTCTCCGGCGTCGCGAAGTACTGATCGAGCGCCTGGTTGAAGTAGTCGATCGCGTCGTCGATGCGACTTGACCTCGTCGCGCAGAATGCGGGCCGCGGCGTGGTAGTACTTGCCGCGGCGGATCGGATCCTTCTCGAGGTCGGCGATGCGCGTCGATGATCTCGACCGCCTTCTTCCACTGCTTGGTCTCCGAGTAGAGATCGAGCACCTTGTGCAGGACTGACGTGATTGTCCGGCCGCGACCTCGAGCGCCTCGAGGTACGCGGTGATCGCCTTCTGCGGGTTGTTGAGCTGTCCTGTGGTAGATGTCGCCGATCTCGTCGAGCAGCTTGACCTGCTCCGGCTCCTCGGCGATCGACAGCAGCGCCGCTTGGCGTGGATGACCGCCTCCCAGTCGCTCGCCTGCTGCTGCAGGTCGATGACCGCCTGCAGCGTCGGCGCGGTGCGTCGGCCTCGATCTCGAGCGCCTTCTCGAACATGTTGAGCGCCTTCTTGCGCTCGCCCTGCTTGAGCTTGATGTTGCCGAGCCGGTAGAAGATGTCGACGATCTCCGACTCTTTCTGCGAGTCGCGGTGGTGGACCAGGATCGTCTGGTAGATCTTGAAGGCGCCGTCCCAGTCCTCCATGCTTGTAGAGCAGGGCCGCGCGGCCGAGCAGCGTCGGCAGGTACGTCGAGTCGAGATCGTAGGCGAGCTTGTAGTACTTGAGCGCCTTGTCGGCGTTGCCCAGCTCGTCGGCCGTGCGCGCCAGCCGGTAGTAGAGCTGGTTGAGCTCCGTGTTGTCCTTCTTGTCGCGCCTTGCGCGCGAGCATGTCGAGGATGGGCTCGAGCTCCGCCCACTTCTCGTCGCGGAAGTAGATCTCCGCCAGCGGCTCGCCCGCCTCGACGTGCTCGGGATCGAGCTCGAGCACGCGCGCGAACAGCTCGCCCGCCTGCAGCTCGTCGTCGAGCTTCTCCCGGTAGATCCGCCCGGCCTCGAAGCAGCAGCCGCGCCTTCTCGAGCGGGTTGGCCGCGTGACTGCCTCGGCGCGCACCATCATCTGCGCCGCCTTCAGCCAGTCGCCGCGCTTCTGGTACAGCGCCGTCAGCGACTGCATCGCCGGCACGTAGCGCCGGATCGAGCGACAGCGCCTCGACGTAGCGCGCCTCGGCGGTGTCCGGATCGCTGCAGCCGCTCCTCGTAGATGCGGCCGATGCGGTGGTGCAGCTCGACGCGTGTCGCCAGGTCGTCGGTGAGCTCGACCAGCCGCGACGCATCGTGTCGATGGCGCGATCCCAGTCCTCGATCTTCTCGTAGAGGCGCGACCAGCGCGCCGAGCGCGCGCGTTGTTGTCGCCGTCGAACGACGAGGATGTCGTTGTACGCCTCGATGGCGCGATCGAGGTCGCGCAGCTCCTCCTCGTAGACCTGGCCCATCTGCGCGTACAGATCGATGCGCACCGCCGGCGTCGTTGACGGCGTTGATGTGCCGCCGCAGCGTCTCGACCAGCTCGGCCGAGCGGCGCTCCTGCCGATAGAGCCGCTCGAGCGTCTGCAGCGTCGGCTCGTGCCGATCGTCGATGAGGAGGATCTTCTCCAGCGCCTCCCACGCGCGCTCGGGCTTGCGGAACTGCTCCTCCCACGCCGCCGCCATGCGCTCGTAGAGCGAGATGCGCTCCTCGTCGGTGCCGGTGACGTCGAGCTGCTGCTCGAGCACGTCGAGGTAGTGCCTCCATGTCGCCGGTCTTCTCGTACAGCCGCTCGAGCGCCTTGAGCGCCGGCGAGGTTCTGCGGATCGACCGTCGAGGATCTCCTTGTAGGTCTCGATGGCGCGGCCGCCGTCGCCGAGGCGCTCCTCGTAGAGCTGCGCCGATCTGGTGCTTGAGCGCGGATGACCTCGCTCGGTGTCCTCGATGCACGCCGCGCCTTCGCGGTCAGGATCGTCGATGAGCTCGCGGCCACTGCTCGCTGCGCGCGATAGAGCCGCTCGAGCGCGTTGAGCGCGTCCATCGTCTGCCGGGTCGGCTTCGAGCGCCGGCTGGTACGCCGCCGATCGCCTGCGCCTGCGTCGCCGAGCGGGCCTTCCCACAGCTCGGCCATCGCCAGGTAGCAGCTCGACCTTCTTCTCCGGCTCCTCGGCCAGCTCGGCGTGCGTGTCGAGCGTCGACACCAGCTCGGACCACGTCGACTGTCTTGCGATAGAAGTCGGCCAGGTTCTCGCAGCGCCTCGGTGTGCTCCGGCGTCGAGCGCCAGCGCCTGCTGCTCCGAGGCGATGGCGTAGTCGAGGTGCCCGAGGTGCTCGCCGTACCAGCGGCCGATCTTGACCCACAGGTCCGCCGCCGTCGCCGGCTCGGGGATCTGCTGCACGATCTGGGTGTACTCGGTCGAGAAGATCGTTCCACTTGTTGGTCGCCGTCGCCAGGCGCTCGAGCTCGCCCGAGACCGCCTGGTCGGCGTAGTTCTCGCGGAAGGCCGCCTGCAGGACGACGAACGCGCCCTCCTGGTCGCCCATCTCGCTCTCGTAGATCTCGGCCACCTCTGCAAGATCTGCGATGCGATCCGGCGCGTCCGCGCGTGAACTCGACGCGCGCGAGCAGCAGCTCGATCAGCTTCTCCCAGCTGCCCTGCGCCGCGGTAGACCTGCTCGAGCTGCGAGCGAGGCGGTCAGGTTCTGCGCGTCGAGCTGCAGGATGCGCTCGTAGACGTCGCGCCGCGCGATCGCGGTCGCCGATCTTGTCCTCCCACATCGACGCCGCCTGCAGCAGCACCTCGACCTGCTGCCGGCGGGTCGTCGAGCGCCTTCGCCTTCTGCTCGAGGACGTCGATGCACTCCTCCCAGCGCGCCTCCTGCGTGAAGAGCTGCTCGAGCGCCCCGAGCGCGCGGAAGTCGCGATCGTCGAGCTCGCAGCACCCGCTGCCAGGCGTCGATCGCCTCCTGCGGGCGCATCAGGATCTCGCCCTGCAGCGCGCCGAGCTCGGCGTAGAGCTCGATGAGCTCGTCGCGGTCCATGTCGCGACCCGGAGCTGTCCCGATGTCGATCAGCTTGTGCAGCGTCTCGACCAGCTCCTCCCACGCCTGCGTCGACTTGTAGATCGCGGCCAGCGCGCGCAGCGCCGGCACGTCCGTCGGATCGATCTCCAGGACCTTCTGCCACGCCTCGAGCGAGTTGCGCTCGCGGTGCAGCTTCTCGCCCCAGATGCGGCCGAGCCGCTGATAGAGCGGGATCTGCTCCTGCGGCTCGTGCGGTGATGCGCACCGTGCCGCTCGAGCACGTCGACGAGCTCGCGCCACTGCTCGGCGCGCTCGTGCAGGTTGGCCAGCTCGCCGAGCGCGATCGGATCCTCGCCGCGCAGGTCGATGACGCGGCCCCACAGGTCGACCGCCTTCTCGCGGTCGCCGAGCGCCGTCCTGCGCGATCTTGGCCATGCGCGCGTAGCAGTCGGCCATGCCCTCGTCGCCGGGGGCGATGTCGACCATCTTCTCGTAGACGTCGAACAGCTCCTGCCACTGCTCGCGCGTTGAAGTAGACCCGCTCCAGCGACTCGAGCGCGCGCCGGTTGCGCGAGTCGTTGTCGAGGACCGCGTTGTACGCCGTGACCGCCTCGGTCGAGTCGTCGAGCGCCTCGGACTAGCACGCGGCCGAGGCGGAAGTAGAGCTCGATGATCTCGTCGGTCGCCGTGGTGATGCCGATGCGCCGGCCGAGGATGTCGGCCAGCTCCTGCCACATCGCCGCCCGCCTCGTAGATGCGGTCGAGCGCCGCCAGCGCGTCGGCGTCGCGTCGGATCGATCGACGAGCACCTGCAGGTAGCGCCTCCTCGGCGCGCGCGTTGTCGCGGAGCTCGTGCTCGTAGACGCGCGCCAGCCGCGACAGCACGACGCGCTGCGTCTCGCTGTCGTCGCCGCGCTCCTCGAGCACCTGGGCGTAGATGCCGACCAGGTCCTCCCAGGTGTGGCAGGCCTCGGCGAGCCGCTCGACCTCTTCGATCGCCAGCTCGCTCTTGCGGCGCCTCGCGCACCGCCTGCGCCCACCAGACGAACGCGGACGGCTGATCGACGAGCCTCTGCTCGTGCGATCTCGGCGATGCGCTGGATCAGCTGCATGCGCTCGTCGGCGCCGGTGAGCTTGTCGAGCTGGACCTCGTAGATCTTGACCAGCTTCTCCCACTGCTCGGCGATGCGATAGAGCGGCTCGAGGATCGCGGCGATCTCGATCTGCTTGACGCCCTCGGCGAACAGGAGCTCGAGCGCCGCCAGCGTCGGTCCGTGGCCGCCGTCGGCGTTCAGGATCTCGCGGTAGACGCTCGATCGCCGCAGTCGATGTCGCGCAGGTTCTGCTCGTACAGCTGCCCGAGCCGGAACTGCAGCGCCACGATCTCCTGCGTCGTTCTGCGCCAGGCGGATCTCGCGCCGCAGGATGTCGGCCAGCTCGGCCCAGCGCTCGGTCTGCTGATAGAGCCGATCGAGCGCCAGGATGGCGTCGCGGTTCTCCGCCTCGGCGTCGAGCGACGCGACGGTAGGTGGCGATCGCGCTGCTCGGTCTGCCCGAGCTCCTCCTCGTACACGCGCGCGACGCGCAGCAGCATGTCGACCTGCCGCGGCACCTCGAGCAGCTTGCCCAGCTCGCTGCTCGTACAGCGCCGCCAGCTCGTCCCACGCCTTGGTCTGGTCGGCGAGCCGCTCGAGATGGCCGAGCGTCAGCTCGTTCGCCGAGTCCTCCTTGAGCGCGCGCCCGTACGCCTTGAACGCGTCCAGCGGCGACTCGAGGCGCCGCTCGTAGTAGTCGGCGATGCGGTGCAGCAGCTCGACCCGCGCGAGCGGATCGTCGGTGTGCCGCACCATCACCTCGAGCACGTCGATGAGCTTCTCCCACTCGCCGCCCGCCTCGAAGATCGGCTCGAGCACCTTCGCCGCCAGCACCGGCTCCTGGTCGCCGTGCACCAGGCCGTCGAGCGCCACGCAGCGTCGGCTCGTGCGTGCCGTCGATGCGCGAGCACCTCGCGGTAGGCCTCGACCGCGCGCGCCAGATCCTTGAGCTCCTTCTCCCACAGCTGGCCGATGCGGTGCTTGAGCGACACCGTCTCGCCCGTCGACGGCGACAGCTCGACCTCGCGCTCGAGGATCTGGAGCAGGTCGTACCAGCGCTCCGCCTGCTGTAGAGCCGATCGAGCGCCTGGATCGCCGGTCACGTCCTCCGGGTCGAGATCGAGGATCGTCTGATAGGTCTCGATCGCGCGCGTCGACGTCCTTGAGCTCGCGGTCGTAGACCTGCCCGAGCACGAAGAGCATCTGCTTCTTCTCGTCCGGCTGCGACGGCCAGCTCGGCCTTCTTCGCGTAGACGTCCTTGAGCGGCTCCCAGCGCTCGAGGCGGATGTAGAGGCGCTCGAGCGCGTCGATCGCGCTGCGATCGTTCTCGTCGAGCGACAGGACCTGCCGGTAGACGTCGATCGCGCGATCGGGGTTCTCGAGCACCTCCTCGTAGATCTGCGCCGCCTTGAAGCAGCAGCTCCTTCTTCTCGGCAGTGTCGGGGACGATGTCCACCTTGGCCAGCACGACGTCGACCAGCTTGGTGTAGGCGTCGGTGCGCAGGTAGATTGCCTCGAGCGCGTTGGCGGCGTCGAGCTGCTGCGGCGCCACCTTGAGCACGCGGTGGTAGGCGGCCGCCGCGGCGTCGTTGTCGCCGAGCTGGGTCTCCTCGATCTGCGCGACGCGCGTCAGCAGCTGCGATCTGCAGCTCGACGTCGCCCGAGGACTTGGCCACCTGCTCGACGACCGAGTCGTACAGGTGCACCAGGTCCTTCCAGCGATCGAGCGTGCGCGCCAGCCGCTCGAGGCGCGTCTGCGTCTCCTTGAGCCCCGGCTCCTCGCGCAGCGCGCGATCGTAGGTCGCGAACGCGCTCGCGCGTCCTCGCCGCCGATCTCGTACAGCTCGCCGATCTGGTGGAGCAGCTCGATCTTGCGCGCCGGATCGATCGAGTGGCGCACCATGATCTCGTAGACGCCGATCAGCTTCTGCCACTCGTCGCGTGGCCTTGTAGATCGGCTCGAGGATCGTCGCGACCTGCAGCTCGTGCTCGGGCAGCGCGCACCAGCCGCTCGAGCGCCGCGATCGCGCTCGTCGTTGTCGCGATCGAGCTCGAGCACCTGGCGATAGGTGTCGACCGCCGCCGCCACCTCGCCGAGCTCGCGCTCGCGCAGCGCCGCCAGCCGCACCAAGCAGCCCGATCGTCTCCGACTTGTCGTCGGTGAGCTGGAGCTGCCGCGTCAGGTTGTCGGCGAGCGCGCGCCACTGCTGGCTCGCCGAGGTAGAGCCGATCGAGCGCCTTGAGCGCCTTGACGTTGGCGCTGTCGTGCGCCGAGCACCTCCTTGTAGGTCGCGATCGCCTCGTCGACGTTGCCGAGCATCTCCTCCCAGAGGTAGGCCATGCGGAAGTAGATCTGCTCGCGCGCCTGCGGCTCGGGCGACAGCTCGACCTTCTTGCGATAGACCTCGAGCAGCTCGGGCCAGCGCTCGTTGCGCGTGTAGAGCCTCTCGAGCGCCTCGAGCGCCGGTGCAGGTCGTCGGGCTCGATCGCCTGCGCCCGCCGGAAGTACTCGATCGCCTTCTCCGGCTTCTCCAGCTTCTCGTCGTACGCCTCGGCGACCTTGATCAGCAGCTCGCGCGAGAGCGCCGCCGTCGGCGCCCTCCGGCTTGAGCTTCTCGAGCGCCGCCTCGTAGAGCGCCACGAGCTGCGGCCACGCCTCGGAGATGGTGGCCAGCCGCTCGAGCTCGGTGCGCGCCGTCGTCGTCGACGGATCCTCGCGGAACGCGCGCGCGTAGGCGTCGAACGCCTTCTCGCCGTCGCCGATCTTCGTCGCCTGCAGCTCGCCGATGCGCAGCAGCAGGCTCACGCGCTTCGACTGCATCGTTCTCGCGCGCGCAGCTGGATCTCGTGCACGTCGACGAGCCGCGCCCACTCCTCGGGCTGCTCGTAGATCGGCTCGAGGATCGCCGCCGCCACCAGCTGGTTGCGCCTCGTCGCCGAGCCGCCGCTCGAGCGCCGCGCGCGCGCCCGCGTGCGTCGGCCTCGAGGTCGAGGATGTCGCGATAGCATGTCGATCGCGCCCGTGACGTCGCCGAGGTGCTGCTCGCGCAGCTGCCCGAGCCGGTACTTGAGCTCGACGATGGCCCCGTTGTCGCCCGGCGGCACCAGCGTCAGCTCGCGCTGGATCACCGGCGACAGCTCCTTCCACTGCGCGGTGCGCGACGTAGATGCGATCGAGCGCGCGAAGCGCCGGCAGCTCGTCGCCGTCGTCCTTGAGGATCGTCCTGGTAGGCGCCGATCGCCTTGTCGGTTGTCCTTGATCTCGTCCTCGAAGATCGACGCGATCTTGTAGCGGATCTCCTTCTGCGCCTCCTTGTCGCTCTCCAGCTCGAGCTTCTTCTCGTAGATCCCGAGCAGCTCCTCGATAGCGCTCGGTCGCGCAGGTAGAGCCGCTCGAGCGCCTCGATCGCCTGCGCGTTGTTGTCGTCGAGCTTGAGGATCTCGGGGTTGGTGGCGAGCGCCCTGTCGGCCTCGGCCAGCTCCTCCTCGTTGACGCGCGCCATGACCAGCATGAGCGGCAGCGCGTCGTCGCCGCCCGCGCGCCGCGTACGCCGCTTCGTACGCGTCGACGAGCTCGGCCCAGCCGCCGGTCTCCCGGGCCAGCCGCTCGATCTCCTCGCTGCGCCCACCGTCGGCGCGCGGATCCTCGCCGAACGCCTTCAGGTACCAGCCGTACGCCGCCGCCTTGTCCTTGAGCTGCTGCTCGCGACAGCTCGCGCGAGCCGCCGCATGCGCTCGACGCGCTCGCCGGTGTCCTTGGTGTGCCCGAGCTGGATCTCGAGCACGCCGACGAGCTTGCGCGGGTCCTTGGCGCCCTCGTAGAGCGGGATCAGCGCCTCGGCCGCCGCCAGGTTGTTGCCGTCGAGCGAGAGCACCTTCTCGTAGGCGCGCATGCGCGCGATCGGCCTTGCTGCAGCCGTCGCGATAGAGCTCGGCGATCTTGACGTTCAGCGACGATCTTGGTCGGCGTCGTCCTCGGTCTCCGCCTGCCGCTCGAGCACGCGGATGTACTCGTCGTACTTGTTCTGCGCGGCGTAGAACTTCTCGAGCTCGTCCCAGTTCTTCTGGTGCAGATAGAGCTTCTTGAGCGCGTCCTGCGCCGCGCTTGTTCTCCGGCTCGACGTCGAGCAGCGCCCGCCACGCGGCCGTCGCCCGCTCGCGCGTCGTTGACCTTCTCGGTGAACAGGATGCCGAGCTTCTGCAGCGCGGCGACCTTCTTGGCCCGATCGTCGATGAGCCGCGCCTGCGTCTCGCAGACGTCGGCCAGCTTGTCCCACTTCTTCTCGCGCTCGTAGAGCTTCTCCAGCTCGCCCAGCGCCTCGACGTGGGTCGGGTTCGACGTCGAGCACCTTCTGCCACAGCTCGATCGACACCGCGGCTTCTTCAGCTTCTCCGACGCCAGCTTCGCGACCTCGATGAACTTGGCGCTGCGCTCGGCCGGCGATCCGTCGATACGCTCGATCTCGCGCTGGTGGACGCCGATCAGCTTCTCCCAGTCGCGCCGCTTCTCGTAGTTCTGCTTGAGGTAGGCGATCGCCGTCGCGTTCCCCGGGTCGAGCTCGAGCACCTTCTCGTAGGCCTTGATCGCCTCGGCCACGTTCGAGAACTTCTCCTGGAACAGCCCGGCGATGCGCAGGTACAGCTCGACCTGCTCGGGGCCCGGCGTCAGCGTCGGCGCCTTCTTCTGCAGCACGCCGATCAGATCCGGCCAGCGCTTCATGTGCTCGTACTGCGTCGCCAGCGCGTCGAGCGCGCGCTGCTCGCCGGGCTGCAGCGCCAGGATGGCGTTGTAGGTGTTGACGACCATCGTGTCGAGCTTGAGCCGCGTCTTGTAGATGTCGACCATCTCGTACAGAAGCGCGACCTTCTCGTCGGGCGTGGTGTCGGCGAGCTTCTCGACCTCCTCCTTCATGAGCTCGATGAGCGCGTTCCACCGCTCCGCCTTGGTGTACACGCGCTGCAGCTCGCGCCGCGGCGCGCGCAGCGTCGGATTGGCCTGCACGATCTTCCGCCACGCCTCGATGCCCTTGTCGGGGCCGCCCGACTCGGCCTTGTGCGCCGCGTCCATCGCCGCGCGCACGTCGTCCGCGATCTTCTCTTCGCGCGCTGCGTGCTCCTCTTTCTTGTCAGCCTTCTTGTCGGCCTTCTTGTCCGCCTTCTGGTCGGCCTCCGGCGGCGCCGCGAGCACCTCCGGCTCCGTCGCCGGCGCCGGCGCGTCGTCCTTCGACGGCGCGGGCGGCAGATCCTCCGGCTGCTCCTCGCGCGGCGCCTCGTTCGGCTCCTCGGACTTGGCGCGCTTCTTCTTGCCGTTGCCCTTCGACGCCGGCGGCTCCTTCACCGGCGCCGGTGCCTCGGTCGCCGGCGCTGCCGCCGCCGCCGCCCCCGCCACCGCCTGCGCCGTCGCCCCGTTGCCGCCCGAGTCGCCGACCAGCGCCGCCATCAGCGCGTTGGCGCGCTGATGCACGGCCGGCTTGACCGCGCCCTCGGTGTCGCGCATGAACGCGTGCAGCTCTTCGGACTCCGGGTTGATGCGCTGCACCTGGTCGAAGTAGCTCTTGGCCTTCTCCGAGTCGTGCATCTCCTTCCACGAGATCACGCCCGCCTGCGTGGCCAGGATTGCCTGCTCGTCCTCGGTCAGCCCCGAGCGCAGCCCGAGATCGGCGATGGCCAGGAGCTTGGCCCACTCGCCCTTGGGCCCCTCGATCTCGCGCAAGAATCCGAACGCCGCCAGGTGCCCGAGGAACTGCGCCCCCTGCGACAGCCCCTCGCCGTAGTAGGCCTGCAGCGCCTTGCGATAGAAATAGGCCGAGCGCTCGACGTCGTTCCAGCGCAGCGCCCACATCGACGCGAAGCGGCGGTACAGCTCCGCCTGCTCGCGCTCGTCGGCGCAGGCGAACGCGCGGCTCTCGTGCAGCTTGACGATGTCGTCGAAGCGCTTGTCCGCGCCCAGCGTGCCTTCGATGAGGAAGTTGGCCTGCTCGTGCTGCGGCTCGTTGGCCACGACCTTGTGCAGCGCATCGAGGTACGCCGGATCGGCCGGCACCTCGAAGCGATAGATGCGCGCCACGCGGAGCATGATGCGCGCCGCCGTCGCCGAGTCCGCCTTCTCCGCCTGCTTGCCCAGCCGCTCCGCCTCGCCGAGCCAGTCCTCGCGATCGTAATTGGCCGCGCTCAGCGCGTCGCGAATCTCACCGTCGTCGGGCCGGGACGCCGCCGCCGCCTCGAGGTGCGCCGCCGCCTGATCGCGCTTGCCGAGATCGAGCAGCGCCACGCCCAGCCTGCCTTCGACCTCCGCCTTGCGCTCCGCATCCGTGGTGACCTTGAGCTCGAGCCCGAGCAGCGTCGCCACCATCTCGAGATTCCCCATCTCGCGGTAGATGGCGCGGGCACGCTCGAGGGCGCGCGCGTCCGACGGTGACAGCTTGAACGCCGCCTGGTAGTGCACCATCGCGCGGTCTTTGCGCAGGAACAGATCTTCGCAGAGCTGCCCCAGCTCGAAGAGGCGCTGCGCCTTGATCTCCTTCTGATCGAGCTGCTCGACTTCGCGCTCGAGCTCTTCGATCAAGGTCGGCCAGCTACGCGCCGTCCGCAACCGCTGCTTGATGTCCTGGCGGAGTTCCATGTCCGGCTATCCTCACACACTCACAGGGGAATAAGGCGGAACAAAGCGTCGCCGTTTATAACATGCGGGAAGGCCCCGATCAACGAGAAAGGGTCCGGTAAGGCAGCAGGAGTACGACAGGTTTCTTCAGGTCGAGGCGATTCCGAAGCGCGAATCGGACCTCAGAACACGCCCATGATTTGCAGCTGCGCGAAGATCGCCGTGTCCCCCGACGAGGACGTAGTGCCGGGCATGCCGGCCGTCGCCGCGCGCGAGTCCCACACGAAGGCCCCGGCGACGCCCGCGAGCGCGCCGAAGGCGAACTGCGGATGCACCCAGAAGCGCAGGCCGGGACCCACATCGTAGCTCATCCTGAAGACGCTCTCCCCCGAGGCGACGCTGTCCCCGACGGTCGTGCCGAAGCCGAGATCGAACTGCCCGAAGAGCTCGACGCGCCGGTCGGCCGAGCGCAGGATGGCGACGCTGACCCCGGGCGAGAACAGGATCGACGTCGTCGCGGTCGAGGTGGTACCACCGCCCGAGACGCTCGATCCGGTGGCGATGCGCGCCAGATCGAAGCCGAGCCCGAAGATGACGCGCTTGATCTTGTAGCCGCCGAAGATTCCGCCCTGCAGCCCGTTGAGGGTCAGGCCGGAGGTCGTCGGCGAAGCGGAGACGAGCGTCACCAGCTCGCTGCCGAGCCGCGCTTCGACGACGACGCCCATCTCCGCCTGGCCACCGTCGAGTCGTGGCTCGGCGTACGCCAGCGACGGCACCAGCGCGAGCGCCAGCAGCAACGAAAGGTTTCGCATGAGTCCCCCAGTGGAAAGCGAAGCTTGGCGACGGAAGCGGAGTGGCTACGGCGCGTCGAGCGCGTAGATCTCGTCGGACGCGGCCTTGGCCAGATCGGGCCCCGCCTTGCCCGAGTAGTTCTTGAGGAACTTGTCGAGCCACTCCTTGGCGTTCTTCTTGTCGCCGAGGAGGCTGTAGGTGTGCCCGACGTTGTAGTAGGCGAGGTACAGCGACGGAGTCGAGCTGCACCGCCTTCTGGAACTCCTTGATCGCCTCTTCGTACTGCTTCTGCTTCTGCAGCGCCTCGGCGAGCCCCTGGTGCGCCTCCCCGTCGGTGTCGTTGGCGAGGATCGCGTTCTGGAACACCTGCGCCGCTTCCTTGTCGTAGTCGTTGTCGAGGTACATGTCGCCCAGCTTCAGGTACGGCTGCACGAAGCGCGGGTTGGCCTCGATCGCCTTGCGATACTCCGCGTCCGCCTCGCGCAGCTTGTCCTGCGTCTGCAGCGTGACGCCGAGCCGGTAGTGCGCCTTGTAGAGCTTGGGATCGATCTTGAGCGCCTTCTCGAACTCCCCCTGCGCGTCGGCGATCTTCTCCTGCTGGAAGAGCGCGTTGCCGAGCTCGTAGTGCAGCGCCGGATTGTCCGGCGTCGAGCCGCAGCGCCGAGTTGAAGGCGTCGGCGGCGTCGGACCACTTGCGCTCGTCCTTGTAGACGACGCCCATGTTGTAATACGCGGCCGCGTTCGATCGGATCGATCGTCGTCGCCGGTCTTGAAGTCACGAATGGCGGAGTCGAACAGCTTCTGCCGTCCCTCCTCGACGCCCTTGTTCATGACCTCGATCGACTTGTTGTGTTCCTGATTGCAGCCCGCCGCAGCGACGAGCAGCGCGGCACATGCGATGACTCGTTTCATGCCGCGCACCATACCACGAAGACACCTCGCAACCAAACCTCGCGATCACCGTCTCTGGGCGAGCGCTGCCCCACAGGGCGCGGCCTGCCGCGTCGCGGCAGCGCGACTGCGGCAGGGTTGGTTGTGAGGGAGAGAGGAAGCGGGTCGGAGCGAGTCGCGAGGAGAGCCGGGCGGACGACCGTTAGTCGGCGCCCGCCGCCTTGAGCACGAACGGGTAGGAGACGATGACGATACCGCCGCCCTGGGGCTTCGGGAACTCCCAGCGGCGGACCGCGCCGCGCGATGCACTGCTCGACGTTCGGGTTGTTCATCGTCGAGTTCTGCACGATCGACGCGACGACCTGGCCGGTGCCGCTGATGGTGAACTGGATCATGACGCGGCCGTAGAGATCCGGCTTCTGCATCAGCTCCTTCTCGTAGCAGAAGCTTCACTTCGTTCAGGTGGCGGCGGATGATGCGGCGGATGATCTCCTTGTCGAGCGAGCCGCGCACCTGCGCCGTGCCGGGCACGACGTCCGGCGCGTGCGCGCGACGACCGCCGAGGCCACCGGCGCCGCGGCCGTAGCCCGAGCCCGTTGCCGCCGCCGCCGCCCTTGCCGATGGTGCCGAGGTTGCCGAGGCCGATGGTGCCTTCGCCGGTGCCGCCGCCGCCCTTGCCCGAGCCGACCAGGCCGAGGCCGCCGACGCCGTACGCCTCGCCGATCTGCGTGCCGACGAGACCGCCGAGCACGTTCTCCGCGTCGTTGCCGAGCGCCGTGTCGCGCCCGAAGATCGACGCCAGGTGCGAGCCCTCCTGCGACTTGATGAGGCCGAGGATGCCGGCCTTCTGCGCCTGCTCCTCGGCGAGCATCTTGGCGAGGTGCGGATCGGGGTTGTCCTTGGGACCCTTGAGGCCGTACAGACCAGACTTGTTCTTGCTGGTCTTCTTGCCCATCTTGCCTTCTTCGCCCTTGTGGCGCTTGCCCTTGCCACCGGCCTCGTCGTTCGCACTTCTTCTTGAGCCACTCCGGGATCTGCTCTTCCTTCTCCTCGGGCGGCTTGATGAGGAACTTGCGCGAAGCGCTGGTCGTTCATGAACGCGTCGAGCGACAGCGACTTGGGATCGGGCGGGATCGAGTAGATCATGAAGAGGAACAGCACGACGCGCGAGCGCGGTCGCGCCGGTGTACGCCTGCTGGCCCCAGTCGACGTCGATCGGCGTCGGCGTAGCTGGCGCGGCGGCGGCACCGACGACGACCAGGAACGTGTTCTGCGCCGAGGTCGATCTTGGCGCGCGCGCCGTTCGGGATCGGCCAGGCGTAGGCGCCCGGCACCGTCGCACGACTGGCGCGCCTGGCCCGACTGCGCCAGCTGCGCCGAGCGGAATCGTCTGCCCGTCGACGGTCACGTCGCCCGACATCTGCTGCGTGAAGAGCAGCTCGTAGTCGGTGCCCGTCGAGTGCACGAGCGGGAAGCGCGCCGACCGGCAGGTACTCGCCCGGCGCGTTGAACAGCGTCGTCGCGTCGGGGCCGATGGTGAAGTCGCGCGGCCCGCGCTCCGCGAAGAGGCGGAACAGGCCGTGGAAGAGGGCGTAGATGCCGAACACCAGGCAGACGACGACGAGGATGTCGAGCACCGGCCCCTCGCGCGGCACGATGAACTCGTTGTGCGGCTTGCCCGAGGCGTCCCACGCCTCCCAGGCCTTGCTTCACCGCCGCGACCTGCACGTAGGCGATGATGAACGTGACGAACGCGACCGCCGAGCGCCACCAGGCCGGCGCGCGAGCAGCCCCTTGGTGCCGCCCGTGATCGTCGCCCGCCGTCGGGTTCGAGAGGTGGCGGACCTCGACGATCGCGTCCTCGAACATCGCGTCGACTTCGATCGCGCGCGAGCCGTCCTGCACCTCGACCGCCGACGGGTCGAAGCCCGGCGGCGGCTGGAACGCATCGGCTGCGCGGCGAGCGGTAGGCCGGCTGCGCCTGCTGCGGCGGCGCGAACGGCGACGGGATCGGCGCGCCGAAGCCGCCCGGCGGCGCGCTGGGCGGCGGAAACGCGGCTGCCGTGCGCCGGCGTGAACGCGGCTGCTGCGGCGGCGCGAACTGCTGCTGCGGCGGCGCGAACGCTGCTGCGGAGCGCGACTGCTGCGCGGCGGTGCGAACTGCTGCTGCGGCGGCGGCGCGAACGGCGACGGCACCGGCTGCTGAACGGCGCGGCGGAAGCCGGGCGCCGGCTGCTGCATCGTCGGCGCCGTCGGGGCCGCCTGCGCCGTCGGCGCCTGCATGCCCATCACCGTCTGGCGCGCGGCGGCCGGCGCCTGCGGCTGGCTCTGCGGCGGCATCTGCACCTGCGTCGGGCCGTCGTCGGCCTGCGACGCCACCGGCTCACCGACGGTGACGACGAGCTTGGTGTCGCCGAGCACGACCTGATCGCCCGACTGCAGCTTGGTCTTGTTGACCTTCTGCCCGTTGACCAGCGTGCCCTTGGTCGAGCCGAGATCGATGATGTAGATCTCGCCCGGACCGGCGATCTCGATCACCGCGTGCATGCGGCTGACCGCCTCGTCGTCGATGCGCAGGTGGCTCGACGACAGCTTGCCGACCTTGATGATGTCCTGGGTCAGCGTCTCGGTCCGGACGAGCTGATCCCCCTTCGGATCAGATCTCGAACGTCAGGGGAACATTCACACCGCTCGGCATCGCTGCTCCTCACGAACGCACGGTCCGGCCAGCTCTCGGCGACGTCCCGCCCTCAGCGCATCCCGAGGTAGCTCCTCGTCGCGTGGGCGTGCGCATCGACTGGTACGGCTAGATGTCTTCGGCTGACTTGAGCATCTCCGGGATGAAGTTCTCCCGGATCTTGATGAGCGACGAGTGCTTGGCGCCCTTGCGCGTGTCGACGAACTCGCCGTCGGGCCGCACCAGGTCGCCTTCGACCGTGTCGTCGTCGAAGTCGTAGACCGTCTTCGACTTGTACGGTCACGTCGCCGCCCGCTGCGGGCGCGCGCCTTGCGCTGGGCGCAAGGCCGCCGTCCCCGATGCCGTCAGCAACGACCGCCGCTGCGAGTAGGCCGTCAGATCTTGCGCGACATGGGTCTACCTCCCTTTGGACAACACGTTCTCGGCACGGTTCCGAAAATTCGACTTCTCTCACAACCTCTGACAACCAGGCTTACTTGCTAGGCTTTTGCGGCTCCGGCCGCAGGCTTGTCAGCCCCGGCCGCGGGCTTCTCGGCGCCGCCCGCCGGCGGCTTGTCCGCGCCCGGCGCCGTGGCGCCCTTGTCGCCGCCCGCCGGCTTGGCCGCCGCCTCCTGCGCCTTCTGCTGCTCCTCCATGCGCCTTCTGCTGCTTCTCCATCTCCTCCTGCTGCTCCTTGAGCTCGGCCTCCATCTTCTTCTGCTGCTCGATGGCGGCGAAGGTGTCGTCGATGTCCTTGATGCGGCGCTCGGCGTCCTCGATCTTCTTCGGTGTCGGCGCCGCCGCAGGCGTGGAACTGTCGAGAGCAGCTCCTTGGCCGTGTTGAGGTTGGCGTTGGTCGGGTCGCTCTTGTAGTCCTGGTAGAGGACGCCGAGGTTGTACTGAACCGCGCAGTTGCTTGCGGATCGAGCTCGGTGGCCTTCTTGTACCAGCTCTCGGCGTCGTCGATCTTCTTGAGCCCGCGCGACGCCACGCCCATGCCGATGGTGGCGTCGAAGTTCTTCGGGCTCGAGCTTGAGCACCGCCGCGAACGACTTCGCCGCCTTCTCGTACTGGCGCGTCGACAGGCCGATGGCGCCGATGTTGAGGTGCGCCTCGACGTACTTGGGGTCGAGCTCGACGGCCTTGCTCGAACTCCTTGAGCGCGGCCGACGGGTTCTTCTTGCGCAGCTTGATGAGGCCGAGCGTGTTGTAGATCGGCGGATAGTCCTTGTCGCCCTCGATCTCCTCGCCGCCTGCTTGCACACCAGCTCGGCGAGATCGAGCTTGGACGGTCGTTCTCCGCGATCGTGTAATAGATGAGCGCGAGCAGCGAGTAGGCCTGCACGTCGTAGGCGTCGATGGCGAGCGCGCGGCGCAGGTTCGAGATCGCCTGCTGGTACAGCGACCGATCGCCGGTCTGGCGGCCCTGCTGGTACTCGATGGCGCCCAGGTTGGCGTAGGCGGCGCCGGCGTGCGCCGGGTCGGCGTCGATGGCCTTCTCGAACCACGACTTCGCCGTCGTCGGGTTGTTCTGCTTGTAGTAGAGCTCGCCGAGGTTGGCCAGCGCCGGCCCGTAGGCCGGATTGGCCGCCAGCGCCTCGTGGTACTCGCTCTCGGCGTCCTTGTCGTAGCCGCAGCTCTCGAGGATGGTGCCGGCGTTGAAGTGCGCCTGCGCGCGCAACAGCGGCTCGGAGATGCGGGTGAAGTTCGCCGCGAGCCCTTGCAGTCGGCCGGGTTGACCCCGGTCTTCGACGCCCTGGCCGTCTCCCACTTCTTCACGGCGGCGTCGAACTCCGCCTTGACGCTCGCCGACACCTTCGGCGCCTGCACCTTCGGCGCCCGGACCACCGGCTCCTGCCGGGCCTCCGGGCTCTTCTGGCCCGGCGACGCCTTGGGCGCCGCCGCCGCCTCGTCTTCATCGCCCTTGGAGACGGGCGTACCGGTCGTGGCGCAGCCACCCACCGCCGAAACGGAGAGCAACAGCGCCAGCGCGTATCGATTGAACGGCTTCATTTACTTGCTCTCCAGCGGCTGAACGTGCTCGCGATCGATCGAGGCCTGCGTCACCTCCGCGCCGTAGCCCGGCTGGGCGCGAATCTCCGAGGCGAGCGGGTACTCGACCGGCTTGAGCTGGTTGAGCTCGGCCTCGCACAGCTTCGACCACTCGTCGTAGACACGACAGGTCGGTCGACTTGTTGAGGCAGATCGACGAGGCCGTCGATCGCCTTGGCCTCGACCGGCTCGGCCTTGTCGACCATCGCGTCGCAATAGGCGTCGTGGAAGAACTGGTCGAACTCCTCCTGCGGATAGCCGGCCGGGGCCGCCGGCGCCTTCGGCACCGGCGCGGTGTAGAGCTGGCCCGAGAAGTCCTGGATAGAGCTGGCCGATGCGCGCCGCCGCCGCGATCGCCCAGTGCGCCTGCTTGGTCTGCATGACGCTCAGGTAGATGTTGCTGCGCCGCGGTCGAGCTGCTTGTCCTTGGCCGTGAGCCACGCGCCGAACTTCTTCTGCGACTCGGCGATCTTCTTCTTGCCCGCCTTCTCCTTCGCCGCCGACGAGCCCGGAGGCGCGCCGCGAGAAGTCGAGCTTGTCCGGGATCTGCAGCTTGAGGAACTTCTCGTACTCGACGTCGCCCTGCTTGAAGCGCGCCTCGGCGGCGAAGTAGGTCATCGACGACTCGCGATCGTTGCGCTCGACCTCGTCCTTGCCCGGCACCGTCTTCAGCGGCCGCGCCACCGCGTGAACAGCTTGAGCGCCTCGGCGAAGTGGGTCATGCGCCTCCTTGAGCAGGGCCGGCTTGCGGTCGTGAACGATGATCTTCGACTTGGTCTCCGGACCGCACTGCTTGGGCAGGTCCGCGCCCTTGTGCCTGTGCTTCTTCTTGCCCTTCTGCGCCCTGGCCTCCCGCTCGGCGACGCGCGCCGCGCCGCCCGCGCGCTCGCGCTTGAGCTCGATGCACGCGTCGTTGACGCCGCCGTCGGGCAGCGGGCACGACTCCCGCCACAGGATCTCGCCGAGCTTGACGTGGGCGATGATCTGACGGTCGACGCCGCCCTTGGAGCCCCACTGCTTGAGGTAGTCCTGGAAGTGCTTCTGCAGCCGGGCGTTGTCCTTCTGCTGCTCGTAGATCTGGCCCTGGTCGAAGTCGACGCCGGCGGCCTTGTCGACGAACTCCTTGCGGCCGCCGTAGTCCTTGACGAACAGCGCGACGTCCTTGATCGCCTTGTCGTTGTCGCCGAGGCCGCGACGGTAGAACGACGCCGAGTAGAGCGCCGTCGAGCGCCTCCTTCTCGCCGGGGTACTTCTGGGCGAACTGCTCGTAGTAGTCGGCCGCCTTGTCGTAGGCGGCGATGTCCTGGAAGTTACGGCCGATCTGATAGATCGCCTTCTTCGCCAGCGTCGAGTCCGGCTCGCGCCTTCAGAGGAGCTCGCGGCGCCTGGATCGCCGAGCCGAGCAGCTTGGCGCGCTCGAAGTCGACCGCCGCGTTGTAGTAGAGCTCGTCGAGCTTCGGCGTCGTTCGGGGTCCTCGGCCGCGGTCTGCAGGTAGAGCTGCGCCGCCTCCTTGAACTTGCCCGTCCTTCTCAGCCATCTCGATGCGCTTACGCGTCAGGCCCGTCTTGAGCGTCGCGCACTGCGACTTCACGGTCGGGTCCTTCTCCGAGTACATCGGGCAGAACTCGTCGATCGACGCCTGCAGCTCGTCGAACTTCTGCATGATCGACAAGCAGTCGAAGATGAGGTTGGTCGAGTAGTAGGCCAGGTCCGACGTCGAGTGGTGCTCGACGATGTCCTTGAACAGCGGGACCGCCTCGTCGAAGTGGTTGTACTCGTAGTAGATGCGCGCCTTGCGGTACTTGATGTTCGGCAGCTCGTTCGAATCGGGGACGTACTTGATGTAGGTGTCGAAGGCCGCGATCATCTTCTGCTGCGTTCGGAGCGATCGGCTTCGGCTTCGACAGCGCCTGCTCCTCGTCGGCCTCGCCCTCCTTGGGCTTCTTCACGCCGCCGGCGGTCTTCAGCTCCTGCGCGCTTCTTGACCATCTCGGCAGCCCGGTCTTCCGACGAATCGTCGACCGACAGGCAGTTCTTCCACGAGATGACCGCCGCGTACGCCGCCTCCTTGCAGGTACTTCGCCGTCGGGCTCGGGTTCGATCTCGACGACCTTGCGTGTAGACCGGCGCCGGCGTCGCAGTAGCTGTTGTTGTCGCCGTTGGCGCCGAGCTTGAACAGGAGCTCGCCGTAGTAGATACGTCATCTGATAGAGTCCTTCTCCTTCGGGAATCGCGTCAGATATTCCTTGTAGAGGTACTGCGCGAGCGCGTAGGTGTCGTTGTTGTTGGTCTTCTGCGCTTCCTTGTGCCAGATCGTCGCGAGCTCGCGCGAGCGTGTCCGTCGGTGTTGTCGCGGCACTCCTCGAGCTGCTCCTTCTTGAGCCCCTTGGCGTCCTTGACCTTCTCGTAGACCGCGCCGAGGCGCTGCAGCTCCTTGACGTTGTCCGGCGTGGCGCGCGAGCCGGTCATCGACAGCGTGTTCTTCATGACCTCCGCCTGCCACGAGCAGAGCTTGGGAGAGCTCGGCGTCGAGCGCCATGAGCTTGCGGTAGACCTTGATCGAGTCGCTGAACTGGCCCTGCGCGTTGTAGAGCTCGCCGAGCTGCTCCATCATCGTCATCGCGTAGTCGCCGCCGACGCGACGGAAGAAGTCCCACGCCTTCTCCGGCGTGCCGATGCGCGCGTAGGCGCGCACGGTGTCCTTCTTCGCCTCCTTGGCCAGCGCGAGCTTCTGCGCCTGGGCGCCGGCGGCGCCGGCCTTCTGGCTCAGCTCGATGACGCTGACGAAGGTGGCGAGCGCCTGCTTGAAGTCACCGAGGTTGTAGTAGACCCAGCCCTCTTTGTATTTCGCGTAGCCGTAGATCGGCGACTCGGGGAACTGCATGACCTTGTCGTAGAACTTGAGCGCGTCCTCGAGCTCCTTCTGGTCGAAGAAGTACTCGCCGAACGAGAGGAACGCGTAGGGGATGAACTTCGACTTCGGATAGTCCTTGATGAGGCGCTTGAAGTACTTGCGCGCCGCGTCTTCCTTCTTCACCTGGTTGAGCATGTACGCCAGGTAGAAGAGCACCTCGTCCATGCGCTTGTACGAGCCGTACTTGTCCGGGTGGTCGGCGACCTCCAGGTACTCCTTGGCCGACGCCAGCAGCCACTGCTGCGACTTGCGCAGGTAGTCGGCCTGCTGCCCCTTGAGCTGGTTGGCGAGGCCGGCGTTGCCGGCGTTGCCGGCGTCGAAGATCTTCTCGTCGAGCTCGCGGGAGCGGAAGTCGTAGTAGCGCTACTGCTCGTTGTAGAGCTCCGCGAGGCGGAACAGCAGATCCGGCTTCTCCGGATCGGTGTCGTTGGTGACGTCGATGAGCCGCTTGATACCTGGTGATCTGGACGTCGGTGATCGACTTGACCTTCTCGCCCACGCCGCCGAAGACGTCGTCGGCCGTGATGGTGGGCCGCTTCTTCTCGTCCTTGGCGTGTTGGGTCGGCTTGGTCAGCGACGATCTGTGTGGCGGAGATCTCCGCCTCTTTCTTGGTGAACTTGCCGACCGCCCTCGCGTACGACGACGAGAGAGCGAACGTTGCAATCAGGGCGCTAGAGACGATCCGCTTCATGGGCTTCGCCCATGAAGTGCACGGCCCCACGGGCCGCGCGGAAACCAACGAAGTACTACGCTCGCTTCGCTTGCTCATGTTTACCGTCCACACTTGTTGGCCACCTTGAACCGGTAGTAACCCAGCTCGTCCTTCCAATACTCACCCTTGAACGGCCACTGCTGGTGCTCGTCGTCGATGACGATGGTGTTGTAGTTCTTCGCGTTGGGATTGATCGCAGCGGCCTGCTCGCCGGCGACGCCGGCGGTGAGCGCGCCCTTGTGGCCGTTGAGCGTCTCGTACTCGATCTTGATCGACTGCTTCATGAGATCCTGAATCTCGCCTGCCAGGCGCGTGAGGCGGTTGCGCGCCAGCTGGCCGGCGTCGTTGGCCGCGAGCGACTTCTGCAGCGTCAGATCCTGCAGGATGTTGCCCGCCACCGCCGTCGACTTCCACGCCGGATCGGCCTTGTCGATCGCCTTGAGCTCGCGATCGAGCTCGTTGACCCACTCGATGTTCTTGACCAGCGAGCGATCCTGGAGGGCGCCGGCGGCGGCGTTCTCCGCGCGCTCCGACAGGCCGGCCTCGCCGCTCTTGATCTTCAGGATGTAGTCGTAGAACTGCCGCGTTGTCGGGATACTTCGCGAGGATGCCGTCGATCTCCTTGCGCAGATCGGGATAGATCGCGTTGAACTCGTTGATCGCCTCCTGCGAGCGATCGTAGTTGCAGCGCTTGAAGTAGATGACCGCCTTGAGGATGTAGGCCTCGGGATAGAACTCGTTCTCGAAGTACGGCGAGTTGAGCGTGTGGATGTTGCCGAGCGCCTTGGAGTCGCCGTCGACCATGAAGTACGCCCACGACGCCTCGAACAGCGACGCGCCCCAGTCGGGCGACGCGCCTTCGCGCGCGTCGGAGCCGGGCAGCTTCTCGAAGTACTTGATCGACGTTGTCGAACTGCTTGGTCGAGTAGAAGACGCGGCCGAGCGACAGGTTGGCCAGCTGCTCGAGCTCCTTGAGGTCCTTGGGGACCTTGTCCGGGTCGTCGTACTGCTTGACCTTGCGCAGGATCGCCTTGAACGCGTCGGCGGCGAGCTTGCCGTGGTACTCGCGCACGTGCGTGATGCCCTCGAAGAACTTCGCCTTGGGGTAGAACTCGATTTTTCCGGCACACTCTGGAACAGGTCGATCGCCTCCTTGAAGTTCCCCTTGGCGTAGTGGTAGCGGCCGAGCAGGTAATAGAGCTCGTCGCGCACCGGCTCGAGCGCCGGCTGATCGAGGTCGGCGCGGTGTACTTGCCGATCTTCTCGAGCACGCCCGCCGACTCGGGCAGAAAGCGCGACAGCGACGCGAGCCACTGCAGCGTCTTCTGGTAGTAGCGGTGGTTCGGCCCCTTCTGGACGATCTTGTCGAAGTAGCTGAGCGACGCCGAGTAGAACTTCATGTTGAAGAGCGTCTTGCCCATGAAGAACTCGGCGCGCTGCTTGTTGGCCTCGTCGTCGCCGGTCTGGCCCTCGATGACCTTGTTGAGCTCGATCGACGCGTTGGAGTAGTCCTCGGCGTCGTAGAGCTTGAGCGCGCGCTCGAGCACCTTGGAGGGGGGACCGGCCGGCCCGGTCGGCCCTACCGCCTCGGGCGTGAAGGTCATCGGCGCCTTCTTGTGCCCCGAGGACGACGGCTCCTGGTGAACCTCCTCGGGGGCGAAGGTCATGCCGCCACCGCCGCTGTCGGCCGCCGGTGGCGGAGAGGCCTCGCCGCTACTCTTGTGCTTTTTCGGTCTCCTCGCCAGCGCGCTGCCCGACGTGATGAGCATCACGAGCGCAAACGCTGTGAGCAGGCCGAATCCACGGAGCATGTTCCGAGTCATCTCGAACCTCTCGTTGGGGTCGCGAGTTTAGTAGCCGCTTGGCGATAAGACAAGGAAAAGCAAGGGCGTGGGGCTACCACCGACGTTCCCCTACATCGACGCATCATGTGGCGCTGAATCCCATTGTCGGGCCGACGATAGAAAATGGAAATGCCGGTTGTCAAGCCACGGAAACCGCTTGACGCTTCAGGCTTTGGTTGATAGACAACACGTCTCTTTTTCGGGAGACGTGAAGTGGACAACCTGCTCGGCCGGCCGCTAGAAGTCGAAGTTCGCGATAGCCTTGAGAAGGCGATGAAGATCCTCAAGCAGAAGATGTCGAAGGAAGGCATCCTGCAGGAGGTCAAGCGGCGCCGGTTCTACGAGAAGCCCAGCGTCAAGCGCAAGCGCAAGATGCGCGAGGCGCGCAAGCGTCGTCGTCGCGAGGCGAAGCGCCGCGGCGGCAAGTAAGCCCCCGTCCCCCCCGATCCGAGTCCGCCAAGGCCGCTCAGAAATGAGCGGCCTTTTCTTTTTGCGCCCGATGAGGAAATGATTGCGCCCATGAAGCGCAGATCCACGTTGTGCGCGCACGCGGGCGAGCACGCCCCGGGGATTCCGGCGGGCCTCAAGACGCACGCGCCGCCCATCTACCAGACCTCGGGGTTCGAGTACCCCTCGCACGCGGAGGCCGAGGCGGCCGGGCGGGGCGAGGTCTACATCTACTCGCGCGACGGAAATCCGACCGAGGATCGGTTGGCGCACGCCATCGCCGAGTTGGAGATGACCGAAGACGCGTGCATTTTCTCGTCGGGGATGAGCGCGATCGCGGCGGCGATCGGCGCCTACGTGGGCGCCGGCGGGCACGTGGTCACCATCGAGGGCCTCTACGGGGTCGCGCACGCCTACATCACCGAGCACCTGCCGCGTTTCGGCGTCACGCACACGCTGGCCCCGGCGGCGACGGCGGAGGCGATCGACGCCGCGATCCGGCCCGAGACCCGCGCCGTGCACCTGGAGTCGATCACCAACCCGCTGTTGCGCGTCGCCGACCTCGACGGCATCGCCGCGGTGTGCCGCGCGCGCGGCGTGCCGCTGGTGGTCGACGCGACCTTTGCGACGCCGCTGTTGCAGCGGCCGATCGAGCGGGGCGCGATCTTGAGCGTGCATTCGGGGACCAAGTACATCAGCGGCCATGGCGACCTGTTGCTGGGCGTGGTCTCGGGGCCCAGGAGCGAGATCAAAAAGGTGCGCAAGCTGCGCAAGCTGACCGGAGGCAACGCCGATCCGTTCGCGGCGTGGCTGGCGCTGCGCGGGCTGCGCACGATGGCGCTGCGGGTGGAGCGGCAGGTGGCGACCGCGCTGACGGTGGCGCACGCGCTCGAGCACATGGCCAACGTCGAGCGGGTGCACCATCCGTCGCTGCCGTCGCACCCCGATTACGAGATCGCCGCCCGCGTGCTCGAGGGCGGCGGCGCCATGGTCAGCTTCGAGGTGGCGGGGGGGCTCGGCGGCGCGCGGCGCTTCTACGATCGGCTGCGGCTGGTGGCGCGGGCGGCGTCGCTCGGCGACGTCACGTCGCTGATGACGCACCCGGCGACCTTCTCGCACAACAAGCTGTCGGACATCGAGCGGCGCCGCTTCGGGATCACCGACGGCCTGATGCGGCTATCGGTGGGAATCGAGGACGCTGGGGACCTCGTGGACGACCTGCGGCAGGCGCTCGGCTGAGCGCGCGCGATCGGCGAGGCGCTGCAGCACGCCGTCGACCAGCTTCTCGTAGTCGGCGCGCCCCTTGCCGCTCTTCGGCTCGAACTCGAAGATCGTCTTTCTGTGAGACGGGGCGGCCTTGTGGCGCGTATTGACGCGGATGGGATCGGGGAACACGGCGGCGCCGAAGTTGCGGCGCACGATCTTCTCCACCTCGGCGGTGATCTTCTCGCGGCGGTCGTACATCGTGAGCAGGTAGCCGAGCACGTCGCAGCGCGCGCCCAGGCGAGCGCGCATGCGGGTGAGCGTCTCGCTGAAGAGCTTGAGGCCGAGGATGGGCAGGTACTCGCAGCTCACCGGGACCACGATGTGCTCGGCGGCGACCAGCGCGTTGGTGGTCAGAAGGCCCAGGTAGGGCGCCGTGTCGATCACCACGTGGTCTACCTTGTCACCGACGGTGGAGAGGATGCGCTGCAGCACGTGCTCGCGCGCCATCGCGGTGGCGAGGTGGATGTCGACGGCGGCGAGGGTCTCGCCCGCGGGCGCCAGGAACAGGTTCTCGGTGGCGGTCTCGCGCACCACGTGCTCGACCTGGCGCTCGTGCACCAGGCACTCGGCGACCGACGAGTCGCCCTCTTTGAGGCGCACGCCGAGCGTCGCCGTGGCCGAGCCCTGGATGTCGAGATCGACCAGCAGCACCTTGTGGCCCCGGCGCGCGAGGCCTGCGGCCAGGTTTACCGCCGTGGTGGTCTTGCCGACGCCGCCCTTCTGGTTCGCGATGCACACGATGGACATGCTCCGACGCTACGACCGCCGGATCGGTGGCGCAAATTTTCGGGCGGCGCCTCGAGGCCGCGGACCGAGCCGGGCCGGGCGAGGAGCTCCGACCGCGAGGAGCGAGAAGGGAGCGGGCCGGTGGCCCGTGACCGACGAGCGACGGGGCGGACGGAGCCCGCAGCCGACCGGGCGAAGGGAGCGGTCTCGATGCGCCGCCCCGAGTCTCACGTGATATGTTTCGCGGCCGTGTCGCAAGCCCGTTACACCGAGATCGCGTTCGTGGTGACGCCCGAAAAGACGGACGAGTGGATCGCCACGCTGGTCGAGCTCGGCGCCACGGGCGTGGAGGAGCGGGACCAGACGACCTTTCAGAAGGCGGCGCAGGCGGGCGCGCCCATGCTCGTGGTCTGGGTGCCCGTCGACGAGGCGCGGGCGTTCCTGGAGCGCGCGGCGGCGGCCGGGCTGCCGCCGCCGGCGGACAGCAGCCGCGTGCGCGACGAGGACGAGTGGCGCGACGTCTGGAAGCAGTACTTCGCGCCGCGCAAGGTGGGGCGCTTCGTGATCGTACCGTCGTGGGAGCGCTACGCGCAAAAGCCGGACGAGGTGGTGCTCGACATGGATCCGGGGCGCGCCTTCGGCACCGGCGGTCATCCGTCGACGCGCCTGTGCCTGGTGGCCATCTCGGAGCTGCCCCGCTGCGAGCGCTTTGCCGACGTCGGCTGCGGCTCGGGGGTCCTGTCGATCGCCTGCGCCAAGCTGTTCCCCGAGGCCAGCGGCCTGGCGATCGACATCGACGCCGACGCGGTCGACGTCTCACGTGAGAACGCCGCGCGCAACGGGGTCCTGGATCGCATCAGCGTCTCGGCGACGCCGCTCGGGGAGGTGCACGGGCCGTTCGATCTGGTGCTGGCCAACATCCTGCCCGACGTGCTGGTGCCGATGGCGGCGGCGATCGCCGGCCGCGTCGGCGCCGGCGGCACGCTCATCCTGAGCGGTATCCTGCGCGAGCTCGCCGACGGCGTGGAGGCCGCGTACGTGGCGTGTGGGCTGCACGCGAGCGCGCGCCTCGACGAAGAGGGCTGGCGGGCGCTGGTGATGAGCAAGCGCGAAGGAGTGTCGCCGTAGATGGCGCGCCTGTTCGTCGAGCCCGCGAAGCTGGCGGACGAGGTGGTCGTCCTCACCGACGAGGACCATCGCTACCTGACCCGCGTGTTGCGCCTCGCCGTGGGCGAGACGGTGACGCTGTTCGACGGCACTTCGGTGGAGGCGAGCGCGCGCATCACGCGCGTCGGGCCGCGCGCGCTCGAGCTGAAGATCGAAGAGCGGCGGCCGGTGGCGGCGATCGATCGGCCGCACGTGACCGTGATCCAGGCGCTGGCCAAGGGCGACAAGCTCGACCTCGTGGTGCAAAAGGCGACCGAGCTCGGCGCCGGGCGCATCATCCCGGTGATGACCGCGCGCGCGGTGGCGCGGCTCGACGCCGGCGCCCTGCGCACGCTGTCGCGGCGTACGCGCTGGCAGAAGATCGCGCGCGAGGCGGCGCGGCAGTCGGGTCGTCTCGACGTGCCGGAGGTCGAAGGGGTGACGCCGCTGACGACCGCGATGGCGGCGTCGCCCAAGGACGCCCTCAAGCTGATGCTGTGGGAGGGGGCGCGGCAGACGACGCTGCGCTCGGTCCTGCCGGCCGAGGCGCCGCAGCAGATCGTGATCGCCATCGGGCCCGAGGGCGGTTTCACCGTCGAGGAAGTGGAGGCGGCCCGGCACGCCGGCTTCGTGCCGGTCGGCCTGGGGCCGCGGATTCTGCGCACCGAAACCGCGGCGCTGGTGGTCCTTGCGATTTTGGGCTACGCGCTCGGCGATCTCGGCTAATAATATGGGTCCGATGGCTCCGGCCCTACAGCAGGCGGTCGCGCCGATGCGCGTGCGCGTCGCCGGATTCTGGCGCCGGCTGGCCGCGGGCATCGTGGACGTGATGGTGCTGTCATCGGTGTTCGCCATCCTGGGGACGCTGGTGGCGCTGGTGCTGCGCCATCCGCTGCCGCGAGTGTCGCAGCTCGGGCCCGACTACGTGGTCGACATGGCGGTCAACGGCGGCGTGGTCGCCGAGGCCGGCCTGGCGATGCTCGCCATTCTCGCCTTTCTCTACTTCTTCCTGTTCACGGCGCTGCGCGGGCAGACGTTCGGCAAGCACCTCATGCGCGTGCGGGTGATCGACGCCTACGGCGAGCGGCCGTCGCTGATGCGGGCGCTGTTGCGCACGGTGGCGTACCTGCCGTCGCTGGTGCTGTTGGCGCTGGGCTTTTTGTGGATCGGCTTCGATCGCGAGAAGCGCGGCCTGCACGACTGGATCGCCGACACCTATGTGGTGAAGGCGTGAGCGTGGTGCAATCATGACCTCGCGCCTCGCGTCGCTTCTGGTGCAGGACGGCCTGGTCAGCGCCAAGAAGATGGCGGAGGCGTTCCAGCGCCAGGTCATCTACGGTGGCACGCTCGACACCATCCTGCTCGAAATGGACGTGGTCGACGAGGGGACGCTGCTGGACGCGCTCGGGCGCTCCTCGGCGCTGCCGATCGCGGGCGACCTGCCGTCGCTGGAGCAGCTCGCCGCCGCCGACGTGCAGAAGTGGATGCCGCCCGCGATGTCGGAGCGCTTCCGCGCCGTACCGGTGGCGCTCGACGGCAACACGCTGCGGGTCTTGGTGATCGATCCGCCCGATCGCAAGCAACTCGACGAGCTCGGCTACACGCTGTCGCTCACCATCGAGCCGATCATCGTGCCCGAGCATCGCTTCGTACAGGCGGCCGAGCTGGTGTACGGCGTGCCGGTGCCGGCGCGCTTCGCCTCGCTGGCGGCGAAGCTGCGGCAGCGCGCCACCGATCCGGGACGCGCGCGGCTGACGCCGTCGCAGCCGTCGCTGCCGATGCAGCCGGCACGCGAGGTGTGGCACGCCGAGCCGAACGCGCCGGTGCCGGTCGGCGATCGCATCAAGGACGGCACGCCGACCGAGCCGCAGCGGGTTGGGCCGGTGATGCAGGCGCAGCACGCGCCGCCGGTGGTCGAGACGGCGCGCAAGGTGGTGACCGACGTGCCGATGCCGGGGGCCAAGCCGGAGACGGCGCCGGCGTCGCAGCTCCCGGAGCAGCTCACGCCGCGCATGACGTCGCGGCAGGCTTCGGCACCCTCGGCGCAGCTTTCGCCCGAGCCGGTGGCGCGCACGGTGACGGCGGTCGCGCCGGTGCCGGCCACGTCCACGGTGGCGACGCCGCTGCCCGTCGACGAGGCCTGCCGCGCCATCGACGCCGCCGCCGATCGCGACGGCATCTTCGAGTCGCTGTGCCGCGGCACGCGGGCGCGGCTGCCGTTCGCCGCGGTCCTTCTGGTGCACGGCGACGTGGCTGCCGGCAAGCTGGCGCTCGGCGCCACCTGGCTCGACCGGCAGGCCCTGGCCGGCGTCGCGGTGGGGCTCGATCAGCCGTCACCGTTCCGGGCCGCCGCGGTGGGACGGGCGCCCTATCTCGGGCGTATCGGCGATGACCCGGTGGGCGCCGCGACCCTGGCGTCGCTGGCGCGCAAGCCACCGCTGCCGGCGGTGCTGATGCCGGTGGTGCTGCGCGATCGCGCGGTGGCGCTGCTCTACGCCGACAACGACGGGCACGAGCTCGACGCCGACGTCGTGGCCGAGCTGTCGACGCTGGTGGCGGCGGCGGCGCGCAGCTTCCAGCGGCTCATCCTGCGCGCCAAGGGCGGCGACTACGCCAAGGCGGCGCCGAGCGGCGGCGGCAAGCTTGGGAGCGGCGAGTCGGCCGAAGGGACGGCGTCGGGCGGCTCCTGGCGGCGCCCGAGCGGCGAGGGGGGCGAAGTGCGCGCGCGCGGCACCCAGCCGCGCTTCTCGGTGGCGCTGGTCAACGCGGTCAAGAACGAGCTGCAGACGGGCAACGCCCTGCGCGGCGGCAACCCGACGCCGCGCGAGGACGCGGCGCCACACAGCGAGCTGCACGACGCGCTGACCCAGCCGCTTCCCGACGTCGAGGGCCTCTTGGCCTCGGTGGAGCGGCAGGACGAGCACGCGGCGATGTCGACCGATGCGCTGGTGGCCATCGGCGAGCGCGCGGCGGCGGCGCTGGTGGAGCGGCTGCCGGGGCCGCTCCGGCTCGATCGCCATACGCTGCGCGGCGCTACGCCGGCGCTCGGCGAGCACGGGCCCCTTTTGGCCGTGCTGCAGCGTATGGGGCGGACGGCGCGCGATCCGCTGCTGACGCGGCTCGGCGATTCGTCACTCGAGGTGCGCTACTACGCGACCCTGGCGCTGGGCGAGCTGCGCTCGAGCGACGTGGTGGCGCCGCTGGGCACGCGGCTCTACGACCCGGACGCCGGCGTCCGGCGGGCGGCGGTCGAATCGCTGGCGCAATTTCCCGACTCGCCGCAGCTGCTCGCGCTCGTCGAGCAGCTGCGCGGCGAGCTGCCGGGGCCCGATGCGGTGCGCCAGCGGTACGCCGCCGAGGCGCTCGGCGTCATGAAGGACGTGACGTCGGTGCCGCGGCTGATCGAGCTGGTCAAGCACGGCGATCCGTCGGTGGTGTCGGCGGCGCGCAAGGCGCTGGTCGAGGTGACCAAGCAGGACTTCGGGACGTCGCGTTGGCGCTGGCGCAGCTGGTGGGAGCGCCATCGCGATCAGCCGCGCGTGGAGTGGATGCTCGACGGGCTGGCGCACGCGGAGCCGGAGGTGCGGCTGTCGGCGGCCGAGGAGCTGCGGGCGGTCTCGAAGAAGGACGTCGGCTATACCTTCGACGGGCCCAAGCGGGAGCGCGAGGAGTCGCGCAAGAAGTGGATCGACTGGATGCGCTCGCATCCGCTCAAGCAGCAAGACCGGCGCTGACGGGAAACATCGGGCGCGCCGCGCCGTACAACGGCAGATGGCGCGCGGGGCGATCCTGGTGATGATTCCGGTGGTGGCGCTCCTGGTGTGGCGCGACTGGGTGGTCGAGCGGCAGCTCCGCCGGCTGGCGTACCAACAGGCCTACAGCGACGAGAAGGCGCGCATCCAGATCGGCGCCCGCGACGAGGTGATCGACGAGGCGATGTGGCAGCTCCTGCTCGGCGACGGCAAGACCGCGGTCGCTCGCGTGCAAGATGCGGCGCGGATGACGGCGCCGACGGGGATGCCGGAGCGCAGCTGGCGGATCGCGGCCGCGGCCAGCTGCGCGCAGCGCGACGCGCGCGCGCAGCGGCAGTACGTCGGTTGGCGCGACGATCCGCGCGTGACCAGGTACTGCGCGAAGGTTGGCGTGCCGCCGCGCTGAGAGGCGGACGGAAGGCGGCTGCGTCAGGCGGCGCGGGCGAGCGCGCGCCGGTGGACGGAAGGCGGCTGCGTCAGGCGGCGCGGGCGAGCGCGCGCCGGCGGACGGAAGGCGGCTGCGTCAGGCGGCGCGGGCGAGCGCGCGCCGGCGCCAGAACGGCTGCACGAAGTGGCCGCGCCGGCGGGCCCGCGCGAGCAGCAGGATCCCGGCGGTCAGGCAGACCAGGACGGCCACGATCGACGCCTCGGGGCCGAAGGCGCCGCCGGAGAGCAGCGGCGCACCCGAGAAGCGGCTGCGCAGAAGGCCGTGCGCCGCGCCGCCGGAGACGCTGGCGCCGAACAGGCCGCCTTCGGTGAAGTTCCATCCTGCGTGCAGCCCGATCGCCATCCACAGCCGGCGCGTGAAGAGGAACGCGGCGGCGAGCAGGATGCCGGCCTCGAGCGCGATCGCGGCCGTGCTGGTGGCAGTGGCGCCGGGGTTGAAGGCGTGCAGGAAGCCGAAGAGCGACGCCGACAGCGCCAGCGCCGTCCAGGTTCCCAGGCTCTCCTCGACGATGCGGAAGACGATCGCGCGCATCAGGATCTCTTCGGACAGCGCCGCGCCCACGGCGGCAGCGAGGCCCAGCGCCAGCGCGCGCCCCCCTCGCCGCGCTCGATCTTGCAGGCGCCGGCGAGACACAGGATCGCGATGGTGACGCTGAACAGCGCCATGCCGACGACCAGGCCGCGTGCCGCCTCGGCGAGGGCGCCGGCGCGGGCGAGCTCGTCGACGCGCCGCCGTTCGAGCAGCCGCACGTAGCCGGCATAGAGGAGCAGGACGCCGGCGCCGATGGCCGGCGGCACGATCGCCCCGCCCAGCCCGCGTCCGAGGTGCAGCGCGCCCGCGAGCATCTGCGCCAGGACGATGAACAGCACGATCGGCGCCGCGGCGACCACGATGCGGACGAGAGCGAAGCCGAGCAGCCGCCGGTACCAGCTCATGGCGTGGGAACAGCGCCAACGCTGCCGCCATTCCCTGACGACGAGGTCGTGGGGGTCAACCGAGCGCTTCGGCGGCGAGGGCCGCATCGAGGTTGGCGCCGCAGACCAGGACGGCGACGCGCCGGTCGCGCGTGTCGACGTGGGCGCCGGCGACCGCGGCGACGGCGGCGGCGCCGGCCGGCTCGACCAGCACGCGCAGCTCGTTCCACAGCGTCTTCATGGCCCGCTTCAGCTCCGCGTCCGAGACCAGCACCACCTCGTCGACGAAGCGCGAGGCCAGCGCCAGCGTGTGCGGGCCGACGTTGCGCGGCGCCAGCGTGCCGGCGATCGTCTCCACCCGGTCGAGCGCGACCAGGCGTCCCGCCGCCAGCGAGTCCTTCATCGCGGTGGCCCCGGTGGGCTCGACGCCGACGATGCGCACCGTGGGCAAGAGCGACTTGAGCGCCAGCGCGATGCCGCCGATGAGCCCGCCGCCGCCGATGGCGATGACCACCGTGTCGAAGCGGCCCAGCTGCTCGACCAGCTCGAGCGCGATGGTGCCCTGCCCTGCGATGACCTCGGGATCTTCGAACGGGTGCACCAGAAGCGCGCCCGTCGCGCGCGCCTGCGCCTCGGCGACGGCCCAGGCGTCGTCCCAGTCGCGGCCGTGGCGCTCGACGCGGGCGCCCAGCTCGCCCAGCCGCCGCTCGGTCGACTGCGGCGCGCGCTCGGGCAGATAGATCGTCGCCGGCACCGCGCGCCGCGTCGCCGCGTAGGCGACGCCGAGGCCGTGGTTGCCGCCCGACGCGGTGATCACGCCGTGCGCCAATTGCGCCGCCCCGGCGGAGAAGAGGCGGTTGCAGGCGCCGCGCGCCTTGAACGAGCCCGCCATCTGCAGCTGCTCGAGCTTGAGCCAGACGTCGCCCTGCCAGCGCACCACCGGCGTGGTGCGCACGTGGGGCGCGATCCGCTCCCGCGCCGCGCGCACGTCGTCGAGCGAGAGGAAGTCGACCTCGCCGATCACGGCCGCACCCGGGAGCCCGGCTGCGCTCGCGCCGCCGACTGATCGATGGCGCGGCGGACGGCGTCGTAGTCGTTCGGCAGCTCGACCGGGCGGTTGGCGTACTTCGGCGTGACGCCCTCGAGCGTGCCGTCGTGATAGCGCGATCTTGAAGTCGGTGAACTTGAGCCCGTTGGCGGTCGAGATCACGACGACGCGCTCGCTTCGGATCGATCGCGCCGCGCGCGCGCAGCTTCTCGAGCGCGGCCAGCGCCACGCCGGTGTGCGGGCAGTTGAACATGCCGGTGCGATCGGCGCGCGCCGCGGCGTCGGCCAGCTCGGCCTCGCTCGCCTGCTCGACGACGCCGTCGTACTTCTGCAGCGTGCGGATCGCCTTCTTGACCGACACCGGGTTGCCGATCTGGATCGCCGACGCCAGCGTCGGCTGCGCCGATCACCGGGTGAAACTCCCAGTTGTTCTTGTACGCCAGATAGAGCGGGTTGGCCGCGCTCGGCCTGCGCGACGACGATGCGCGGGCGCTTGCGCGATGAGGCCGAGCGCCTCCATCATGTCGAAGCCGGCGCCGAGCGCGCTGACGTTGCCGAGGTTGCCGCCGGGGATGATGACGACGTCGGGCACCTCCCAGTCGAACTGCTGCACGATCTCGATCGACGACCGTCTTCTGCCCCTCGAGGCGCAGCGAGTTCATCGAGTTCGCGAGGTAGACGCCGCCTTCGGCGGCGAGCCGCTGCACGATGGCCATGCAGCCGTCGAAGTCGGTGTCGAGCGACAGCACGAGCGCGCCGTTGGCGAGCGGCTGCACGAGCTGCGCCGTCGTGACCTTGCCGCGCGGCAGGAGCACGATGGCGCGGAATGCCGGCGGCGGCGCGCGTAGGCGGCGAGCGAGGCCGAGGTGTCGCCGGTCGAGGCGCAGGCGACGGCGCGCACCGGCTTGCCGTCGGCGATCATCTGCTGGACCGATCGACACCAGCACGGTCATGCCGAGATCCTTGAAGCGACCCGGTGTGCGAGTTGCCGCACTGCTTGACCCAGAGGTCGTCGACAGCCCGAGCTCGCGGCCGAAGCGCTCGGCCCAGAACAGGTTCGTGCCGCCCTCGTCCATCGACACGACGTTCTCGTCGCGCACCGACGGGCGCGACCCACTCCTTCTTGCCCCACACCGCCGAGCCGTAGGGCCAGGTCGTGCGCTTGTAGCGGTCGTCGAACAGCCGCATCCACTCGGCGGCGGAGCGCGTCGCGCAGCGCGTCGAGGTCGTGCGCGACCTCGAGCAGGTCGCCGCAGGTCGGGCAGCGATAGAGCGGCTCGTCGAGCGGGTGGGTGCCGGGGCAGCCGGCGATGCAGCGGAACGCGGCGGAGAAACCCATGCCGCGGTTATAGCATCGTCGGGTTCAGTCGTCGGTCATGCGCAAGCGGACGTCGCAGCTGGCGGCGCCGAACGGCAGGTGGCCGATGACAGCCGGGCGCCCGCGCGGCGGCACCGTCTCGCCGTCGAGCGAGAAGGGGCGGGTGCCCGACCGCTTGACGTCGTAGCGCAGCCGGCCGGCGTCGACCAGGCGCAGGTGGATCTCGACGGTCTCGGCGCCGTCGCGGACCATGAGCGACGTCGGCGTGCCGGCGCGCGAGACGGTGACGTCGTACTGACCGCCGTCGCTGAAGCCGAGGTGGACGACGGCGCTCGAAGGATCGGCGCTGGCGGTGGAGCCGAGCAACAGGGCGATGGCGGCGAACGCGAGCTTCATGGGCGACCTCCTGCCCGCTCGCCCTAGCGAGCCGCGTGCCACACGGAAGTTCGACGGGTTGCCCGCCGCGCGGCGACAGTTTGTCTAGCGGTGGAGGGTGACCGTGGTCGAAACGGCGCCGATGGCGCAGGTGGCGCTGAAGGTGCCCGGCTGGTTCAGCAGGAACAGCGTGGTCGACTTCGCAGGAGACTCGAGCGTGGTGGTCGACTCGGACTGCATCACCACCGACGGATCGTCGACCGTCCAGCCGCAGTGGGCCCCGTAGACGGCGCCGGTGGCGCTGTCGGCGACGACGTCGACGTTGCCATGGACGCCGCCGGAATCGGTGGTGTTCGGCAGCACCGTCGCCGACAGGCCGGTCAGCGCCGTCAGCGGCACGACGGTCACCGGCTGCACCCGGGTCGTCGACGGAGTGCTCGCGGTGATCGTGCCCGAGCCGGCGTGGCCGCTGAAGGCGTACGTATCGCCGAACACGAGCTGGCTCTCGTGCTGCAGTGGATCGGTGATCGCGAAGCTGACGGCACCGGTGCCGATGAGCGTGTGGTCGTTGGCGTCCTCGGTGGTGACGTGGAACGTCTGGGTCGAGCCCTCGAGGACCAGCGGGGCGGCGCCGGTCCATCCCTGCGTCACGGCCAGCTTGGCCGTGGCGGTGACGGTGACGGTGACCTGATCGACGAGCTTGCCGGCGCTGTCGAGGAGCTGGAGCTGCGTCTGCCCGGGCGCGGCCGAGACCGCGGAGACGTCGAGCCCGTTGGAGCCGCCGAGGCTGAAGCTGGCGACGGCGGGGTTGGACGATCGCAGCTGGTTGAAGCTGTAGCCGTTGGCCAGCGAGACGGCGATGTCGGCCTGCGCGCCGGCGGCGGCCATCGGGTTGTCGGTGACCGAGCAGCCGAAGAGGCACTCCTGCCAGGCGAACGACGCGTGGCCGAGCTGACCCTCGGAGCGCGCGAAGCAGCCCGACGCGAGCATGGCGAAGGCGGCCAGCGTGGCGACGACGAACAGGGCGACGGTGCGCATGCGAGCGTCCCGTAGCGAAAGGCGTACCAGCGACGAACGGGATGCGATTCCGCGGAGTTGACGCGCGCGCCGACGGGCGAGCCATGACAGCCGCGTCAGGCTCGTCGGAAAACCTACTGTGCGCGCTTGTACTCGTCGCCGCTGAACTGGTAGCGCGCGTGGTGGGCGTCCTTTTCCGGGGCCCAGGGCAGCATCACCGGGATCATGTCCTCGGCGGGCGACTCCCGCCAGGTCGCCGCCGAGAGGCCCGGCGCGGCGCCGGCGTCGATGACGATGTCGGTGGCGCGCCCGCGCTTGACGAAGGCGACCTTGTCGTCGAGACGGCCCTGCGGCGTCGCCTTGCCCACTTCGGCGGCGAAGACGCGGCGGATCTCGGAGTCGCCGACGAGGCGCCAGGCCGCCAGCACGTCGCGGCTGCCGCCGCCGCCCCGCTCCACGTAGCGCAGCACGACCGCCTGCCGCCCGTCGCCGGCGAGGTCGACGACCCGCGCGTCCTTGACGTCGGCGCGCCCGTGGATGGGCAGCTCGATGAACACGTAGCCGTCGGTGATGAACGCCAGGTCCCGGCCGGCGACGACGACGCGGCCGCCCGCCTTGCCGCCGAGCGAGAGGCCCTTGTCGAACCAGATGTCGCTGCGCTTGAGGTTGCGGTCCTTCAAGAAGCCCTCGAGCGCGGAGTCGCCCTCGGCGAAGACGATGCTGCCCACGCTGTCGACGGTGCGCTCGGTCCTGAGCGTGGCCTTGGAGTCGCAGTCGGCGACTGTGGCCCGGTAGGACAGCGGCATGCCGGCCTTGTAGCCGGGGATCGCGCTCATTGGCACGGCGAGCTCTACGGCCCAGCCGCTCTGTTGCAGCGCCGACACCGCCTTGATCTTCTTGGCGGGCCTTGGGCCCCAGCGTACCAGCGTCGGGATGGCGCGCGCGTCACCGGGGAAGATGGTGAGGCGGTGGCCGGCGAGCGTGAGCTCGATGTGGTCCTCGCCGGGCCGGGCCGCCTTGGTGCGCACGAAATAGGTATCGCGCACGTCGACCAGTAGCATGATCGTCTGCTCCTCGACGTTGCACTTGAGCGTGAAGGAGAGGTTCGGATCCTTGCCGCCGGCGTCGATGCCCGCGACCTCGGCCCAATCGTCGGTCAGGCCATCGAGGATGACGGTGCCCGGCTCCGCCGGCCCGCAGGGCAGGTCGGCGGCCAGCGCCGGTGTCGCCATCAGCGCCAGGAGCCATAGCGCGTGCTTCATGAGCGACGCAGTATATGCTAGACCACCCGGATGCTCGAAACACTCTCGCGCGGGTTCCGCAACGCCAAGGCCCGCCTGACCGGCGTCGCCGAGCTGACCGCCGGACAACATCGACGACGCGCTGCGCGACGTGCGCATGTCGCTGCTCGAGGCCGACGTCGAGTTCGAGGTCGTCAAGACGCTTCCTCGAGCGCGTCAAGGAGAAGGCGATCGGCGAGATGGTCGAGCTGCGCGCCAAGGCCGGCGACCGCGCGCTCGTCGGCGACGCCCGAGCAGCACTTCATCAAGATCTGCCAGGACGAGCTCGATCGAGCTGATGGGCCCGGTCGACACCGAGCTCGACTGGGCCAAGAAGGGCCCGACCGGCGATCATGATGGTGGGCCTGCAGGGCTCGGGCAAGACGACCACCGTCGGCAAGCTGGCGCGCTAGCTCGAGAAGCAGCAAGAAGCGGCCGCTGCTGGTCGCCGCCGACATCTACCGCCCGGCCGCCGTCGAGCAGCTCAAGGTGCTCGGCGAGCAGCTCGGCATGCCGGTGTTCTACGAGCGAGGGCGCAGCGCCCGCCCGACGATCTGCGAGGCGGCGGTGCAGCGAGGCCGACGCGAGCAAGGCCGCGACGTCGTCATCTTCGACACCGCCGGCCGCCTCGCCATCGACGAGCCGCTCATGCAGGAGCTCGACGAGATCGAGAAGCGCGACGCACGCCGGACGAACATCTTCCTCGTCGTCGACGCGATGATCGGCCAGGACGCGGTCAACACCGCCGAGACGTTCAACGAGCGCGCTCGACCTCGACGGCGTCATCCTGACCAAGCTCGACGGCGACGCCCGCGGCGGCGCGGCGCTGTCGGTCAAGGAGGTCACCGGCAAGCCGATCAAGTTCCTCGGCATGGGCGAGTCGCTCGACAAGCTCGAGGAGTTCCGGCCCGAGGGCCTGGCCGCCGCATCCTCGGGCATGGGCGACATCGTCGGCCTGATCAAGGACTTCGAGGAGGTCGTCGACGAGGAGAAGGCCGAAGAAGACGCCGTCCGCATGCTCAAGGGCAAGTTCGACATGCAGGACTTCCTCGAGCAGATCCGGATGATCCAGAAGATGGGGTCGCTCAAGGACCTGTTCGAGAAGATGCCGTTCTTCGGCGGCGGGCTGCCCGAGGGCGTGAACCTCGACGACCAGGAGCTGGTCAAGATCGAGGCGATGATCTCGTCGATGACGCGCGAGGAGCGCGCGCAACCCGCAGCTCTTCGTCGTCGACGTCGTGGGAAGACATCGCGACGACGGCGGGCAAGCAGCGCGAAGCGCCGGCGCGCCGACTACGACCCGCGGCCGCGTCAAGCGCGTCGCGGAGGGCTCGGGGCGCAAGGAGCACGAGGTCAAGGAGCTGCTGCACAAGTTCGCGATGATGCGCCAGATGATGATGCAGCTCGGCGCGTCGACCGGGCCTGCTCGGCAAGATCCCCGGCTTCAAGCAGTTCGCGCAGATGAAGAAGATGGCCGGGCATCGACGTGTCGCAGATCATGAGCGCGGCCGGGATGGAGCCGGCGCTGGAGCGCAAGTTCACGGTGCCGAAGTCGAACGTCGACAAGAACAAAGAGAAGCGCAAGCGCAAGGAGGCGCGCAAGCAGCGCAAGAAGAACAAGAAGCGCTAGCTTCAGCGCGCCGTCGCCGCCGCGTGCGCCTTGCGCAGCTCGTCCCCGCCCTGGCAGTAGATCACGATTCCCACCGTCAACACCGTATCGAGCGCGAAGTTGCCGGCGACGCCGGACCACAGGAGCGCCGTGTCCGTCGGGCTCTTGGGCGCGAGCGACCAGCCGCCGCGGGCGAGGCCGGCGAAGGTGAGCGCGGTGGTCGCGGCGTCGAGGACGCTGCCGACGGCGATGAGGGTGGCGCCGATCACCTTCTTGCGATGACCGTCGGCGCGCGCGGGCGCGGCCGCGAGGGCGAGCAGCAGGAAGAGGGCGACGAGGCGGCGCACGCCGCTACGATATCAGAAGCGCCGCGACGCCCGCGACACGGTCGCGCCGGCGCAGTCGCGATCGGCGTCGCTCGCGCCGAGATCTCGAGCGGCAGGCCGACTGCGCCAGCGACGCCCGCGCCGTAGGCCAGGATCAGGACCGCGATCATCGTGCGCAGGTCGCCTCCCGGGTGAAGCTCGCCACCCGCGCGCACACGTCGGCCGCGTCGCCGCCGGCGAAGAAGTGTCCGCGCCCGGGCAGCACGTCGTTGCGTGCCCACGGGCGCGCGGCGATCCACGCCTGCAGCCGCTCGGGCTCGCAGAACTGGTCGGCGTCGCCGCCGACGAACAGCCAGGGCAGGCGGCGGTCGAGCGCGCGCTCGACCGAGGCCACGCGATCAGGCGCGTCGCCGAGAAGCGTGGTCGGGAACGCCACGGCCGCGAACGCCGCGACCGGGGCACCGTCGGCGATCGCGCGCGCCGCCATCAGCGCGCCGAACGAGTAGCCGACGAGCGCCACGCGCGGCGCTCCCTGCCCTTTGGCCCACGCGACGGCCGCCGCTACATCTTCGTGCTCCTGGCGCCCGCCGGTGGGCGTGCCCTCCGAGCCGTCGAGCCCGCGAAAGTTGAACCGCAGCGTCGACAAGCCAGCAGCCGCACAGGCGTCGGCCAGCTCGATCACGAGCGGGTTGTCCATGCGGCCGCCGAACGCCGGGTGCGGGTGACAAACCACGGCCGCCGGCGCGCCCGCGACCAGGTTGGCCTCGCCGGCGAGGCTGAATCCGCCGACGGGAACCCTCACCACAGAAGCACGTAGAGGATGCCGCCGATCGCCACCAGGGCCGCGATCGCGCCCAGCACCACCAGGGCCACCTCGGGCGGCCGCGCGACCACGATCGGTCGCGAGCCCGCGGGCGGATCGCTCGGCCCGGCCTCCTCGAGCTTGCGCAGGTAGACCTCGGCCGGGTCGTGGTAGCGCATAGATGTAGGCCCAAGCGTCACGGTGTCGCCGTCATGGAGCAGGCGGGCGGCGGCGACCGGCTCGCCACCGACGCTGACCACGTGGGCGCCGGCCGAGCGGATGGTGACGCCGAGCTCGTCGCGCTCGAGCGCGGCGTGCTCTCGCCACATGTCGACGTCGTCGAGCCGCAGATCGTTGCCGGCGGCGCGCCCGAGGATGTAAGTGCGGCCGACGTCGCCGAGCGTGAGCATGACGCCGGTCTGGGGCCCGTCGAGCACCCGCAAGGACGGCTGCGACTCGCCGGGGCCGAGCCGCTCGAGCAGGTCGCGGACCATGCCGCGCGCCATCGACAGCGAGCTCTCGGGCCGCGCCTCGCCGATGTGCGAGGACGGGATCGACACCGACAGGACGTAATCGCCGATGGTGATGCGATCGCCCTCGCGCAAGGGCTGGCGCAGCCCGATGGCCACGACAGTGCCGTTGAGGCGGGTGCCGTTGGTCGAACCGTCGTCGACGAGATAGTAGGCGCCTTTGCGCCGCTCGATGCGGGCGTGTACCAGCGAGACGCGCGCATCGGGCAACAGCACGTCGACGCCGCCGCGACGGCCGAGCAGGATCTGTGCGCGATCGGCGTCGAACTCGTAGCGAAAGACCCGCCGCGAGCCGCTATCGCCGAGCGCGCTGACCTCCAGTCGCAAGGGCACGACCCCATCATGCTAAAGGGTTCCCTCGGCGGCAACTCGGCCGCGCTGGTCGACGGTGATGGTGATGCCCCCGTCGCGGTCGGTGCGCAGGACGCGGGCGCCGCTGCCGCGCCAGCGCGCGGTCACGCCCGGGTTCGGGAAGCCCCACCGGTTGCGCTCGCCGACGGAGATGACGGCGATCCCCGGGTGCGTTGCCGCCACGAAGCTCGCCGTCGACGAGGTCTTGGAGCCATGGTGCGGCACCTTGACGACGTCGGCGGCGAGCGCCGGGCCGGCCCGGGCGAGCAGCGCCGCCTCGCCTTCGGCTTCGAGATCGCCGGCGAACAGGAGCGAGCGACCGCGCCAGCCGACGGCGACGACCAGCGAGTTGTCGTTCTCGCCACGCGCGCTGTCGACGGCCAGGGTGCCGTGCTCGTCGCGGGGCCAGAGTGGCCGCACCGTCGCGCCGCCGAGCTCCGTCGCATGCGGCACCACGACCGGAACGTGGCGTCGTGCCGCCGCCGCCAAGAGCGCGACCGTCCCGGGCTGCGAGGTCTCCTGTCCGTTGGTCCACACCTCGCCGACGTCGAACTGGTCGACGAGCGTGGCCAGGCCGTTGGCGTGATCGGGGTGCGGATGCGACAGCACGATCAGATCGATGCGCCGGATGGCGCGCCGCCATAGAAACGGGGCGATCACCTGTTGCCCGGGATCGAACTTCGGATCGAACGAGCCGCCACCGTCGACGATCATGACGCGCCCGTGCGGCAGCTCGACGACGCAGGCGTCGCCCTGGCCCACGTCGAGGAAGGTGGCCGTCACCGTCTGCGAGTGCGCGCGGGACCAGACGCGCCACGACGCCGAGGCGGCCAGCACCAGGGCGCAGGTGATCACGACGCGCAGCGCACGACGCCCGCTCGCCGCGACGGCGACGAGCGCGACATACCACGCCCCGATCTCGACGAGGTTGGGCGCCGGTACGCGCCATCCCGGCGCCACGCGCGCGAACCAAACTGCGAAGGCGCCCATGACCTGCGCCAGCCAGCCGGCCAGGTGGAGCAGCGGGCCGGCGCCGGGCAGATCCAGCGACGCCGCCACGCAGCCGGCGAGCCCGACGGGCACGATGCCGAGCTCGGCCAGCGGCACGACGACCAGGTTCGACAACATCCCCGCGGGCGCGAGCTGGCAGAAATGCCAGGCCGCGATCGGCGCGGTCGCCGCGATCGCCGCCGCCGACGCTGCGCACAGCCGCAGCACCCAACGCCAGAAGCGGAGCAGCAGCGACCCGCGCGCGCCACGCGGCGCCCAGCGTCGAGCGAGAAAGCTGGTGCCGGCCGCCGCGGCGAACGAGAGCTGGAACGAGGCATCGAACAGCTCGAGCGGCGAGGCGCAGAGGATCGCCAGCGCGGCCACGCCGAGGGCCTGCGCCGCCGTGGTGCGCCGCCGCGCCGCAACGGCGCCGAGCCACGCGAACGCGACGATACACGCGCGCACGGTCGCCACGTGCGAGCCGGTGAGGAGCGTGTACGCCCACACCGCCGGCAGCGCCACCGTCGCCGCCCAGCGCTGCACCGGTCGCGTCTCCGCCAGGGCCGGCACCCAGACCAGCGCGCGGCGCAGCCCCACGTAGAAGAGGAACGCGGCGATGGCCAGGTGCAGACCGCTGACCGCCAACACGTGCGCCACGCCGGCGGCGCGAAAGGCGTCGGCGAGCGGGCGTGACACGTCGCCACGATCGCCGAGCACCAGCGACTCGACCAGGGCGCGGGCGTCGCCGTCGAGCCGCGCGTGCACCTCGGCAAGCATGCGGGCGCGCCAGGCGGCGATGGCCCGCGCCACGCCCCGACGTGGCGGCACGTCGAGGCGGGAGAGCGCGGCGGCGTGGGTGCTGGCGACGGCGGCGATGCCCTCGGCGGCAGCGCGGCGCGCGCCATCCGGCGCGCCCGGATTGACAAACCCGCGTGGGCGGCGCAGCTCGGCCGGCACACGGACGCGATCACCGGGCAGCAACGGCTCAAAGGGCGGACCATCGATCACCACCAGGACGCGTGCCGCGGCCGAACGACGCAGCCCGTCGCGCTCGACCGAGGTGAGAGCGATGGGCACGCGCGCCCCGTTGGCGGTGCGTTCGGGCGCAGCGACGACCTCGCCATCGAGGATCCAGCGCTTGCCGTCGACGAGCTCGGGCGGCGGCCGTGGGCGCGCGCCGGCGGCCGCGGTGACGCCGATTGACGAGGACAGCGCGAGTACGGCAACGCCGACGCGCCGCCCGCGAAGCACTGCCAACAGCAGCGCCGCCGTCATCGCGCCCGTCAGCAAGGCCGCGGCCGCGGGCGGTATCACCAGCCACTCACCGACGGCGATCCCGATCGCCAGCGCCATCGAGACGAGGCTCAGCGCAGAAATCATGTAGAGCTTTTCGTCGGCTCGCGGAAGAAGTTGCGCGTTTTCCTAAAAAAGATTTCTGCACGCGGGCACGAAACTTTTCTCGGCGCTGCACGATAATCAGACGCAATGAGGAGAGCTGCGCTCATCACCGGTCTCGCCGGCGCCGTGGTCCTCGCCCTGACCTGGGCGGCGATCGCGACGGCGCGCGGCCTGCCGGCGACGCTCCCGCGCCACCTCCTCTTCTACGTGGCGGCGGGCGTGGCGTGGGCGGCCGCGGCGCGGGTCGTGACCCGGCTGCCGGCGTCGCGCGCGCAGCTCGTCATCGTGGCGCTGGTGGCGCTGGCGCTGCGCGTGCCGGCGTGGATGGCGGCGCCGGCTCATTCGGATGACGTCTACCGCTACATGTGGGACGGCGAAGTGCAACGAGAGGGCATCAACCCCTATCGCTTCGCGCCCGAGGCCGCCGAGCTCGCCGGTCTACGCGACGACGGGTGGAGGCACATCAACAATCGCGCGCTGCCGACGATCTATCCGCCGCTGGCCGAGGCGGCGTTCGCGGCGGCGCCGTCGCTTGGCGCGTGGAAGCTGGTCGTTGCACTCGCCGACGCGGCCGTAGCGCTCCTCCTTTATATTGGGCTCGCCGACCGGCGGCGCGTGGTCTTGTGGGCGTGGTCGCCGTTGGTGGTGATGGAGCTCGGAATGAACGCGCACGTCGACGCGCTCGGCGTCGCGCTGCTGGTCGCCGGGCTCTTGGCGTGGCAGCGCGGGCGCGCGGCGGCGGCGGGCGCGCTGGTGGCGGCGGCGGCGGCGGTGAAGCTGCTGCCGATTGTCGCCCTCGCGGGGATGCGCCGACCCAAGGCGGTGGTCGTCGCAAGCCTCGTGGTGGTCGCGCTCGCACTGCCGTACGCGACGGCCGGACCACGCATCACCGGCAGCCTCGGCGAGTACAGCCGGCGCTGGCGCGCCAACGACGGTGCGTTTGCCCTGCTGCACGCGGGCGCCGTGCGGCTGGTCGCGCACACACGCTTCGCGCAGCGCTACGACCTCGGTGATTCGCCGCGGTTGGCGCGCCTGGTGACGGGACGGGATCGCGATCAGCTGTTCCCGGACGAGATCGCCGGCTTCGTCGCGCGCGTATGGGCGGCCATGATCTTTTTGGGGGTGGTGGCGTGGGCCGTGTGGAGCCGGGCCTCGGCGACACGGGTCACCGAGGCCGCGATCGGTGCGTTCGTGCTGCTGACCCCCGCGCTGCACCCCTGGTACGTCTTGTGGCTGCTGCCGCTCGTCGCCGTCGGTGGCTCGTGGGCGTGGATGGTGCTCGCGGTGCTCGTGCCGCTCGGCTATCGGCCGCTCGATGTATGGCTCGCCGGAGGGCCCTGGCGCGATCCATATTGGACGCGTTTGCTCGAGCACGGGCTCACGCTGGTGGCGCTAGCCATTGACCGCTGGCAAACGTCCGGTATCATCGTGAAATTCGGGGAAACCCAACCCCGGAGGAGTGGATGATCCCAAGGGGGCTAGCGATCCTCGTGTTGGCAGCATGGGCATCGGCCGCAACGGCGGCGACGGTGCGCGGCAGCGTCATGCTTCCACCCGAGCCGCGGGTCGCCGATCGCGACGCGCACTGGCGCGTGGAGAACGGCGTCCTGCCGATCGGGCCGCGGGTGCCCGATCCACGGCTCGACGTCATCGTCGTGCTCGAGGGCGCGGCCAACCCGAAGCTGCAACTGCCCAACGCCACCGTTTCGCTCCACGGTCTCAGGCTCGATCCCCGCGTGGCGGTGATTCCGGTCGGCGGCACGGTCGAGTTCAAGAACGACGACCGGGTGCCGCACACGCTCTACATCGAGAAGGCGACGACGCTGATGCCGCCGACGCCGACGCCGGCCGCGCAGACGCGCGCCCAGAAGTTCTACGCGCCTGGCGAGTATCGCGTGCGCGACGAGGAGTATCCGCACGTCGACGGCACGGTGCTGGTCGTACAGACGCCGTACGTGGCGCGGCTCGACGAAAGGGGCAGCTTCAAGCTCGACGTGCCCGAGGGCAAGTACACCCTCAAGGTCTTCTGGCGCGACAAGTGGGTGGCGACGCAGACGCTCGAGGTCACCGGGCACCCGAACGAAGTGACGGTGCAGGTACCGGCCGCAGCGGCGGCGACGGGGGCCAAGCCCTGATGTTCTGGTCGAAGACATGGTTCCTGTTGGTGGCGCTCGTCGGCGGGCTGGCGATCGCGGTGGCGCTATTGGCGGCGCGGCCGCTGCAACGCGATCTGGAGCAGGAGACCGGTGCCCGACTCGAGCGGGCGCAGCACTCGGCGTCGCTCCTGCTCAAGGTCAACGCGCGCAAGTGGATCGACACTGCGGCGCAGGTCGCGACGGACGCAGTGCTCGTCGAGTCGCTGGAGCAGGCGACCAAGGGGCCCGCCGATCTCGGCCTCGTGCATAAGACCGTTCAGGAGCGGCTGCGCTACTTCAACGACAAGATGAAGGTCGACCTGGTATGGGCGACCGACGCGCGCGGACGGGTGATCGCGCGCGCGGGGCTCGACGATCAGGTCTACCGGGACGGCGTCGAGGGCTTTCCCGCTCGTCGCGGATGCGCTGCGCGGCTATCGCGGCGACGACACCTGGTCGCTCGTCGGCAAGCTCTACCGCGTCGCCGCTTCGCCGGTGATCGCGCGCGACCACTACGCAGGGGCGCTGGTCGTCGGGCAGGAAGTGGCGGGCGAGCTGGCGCAGTCGATGAAGCGCGTGCTCAACGTCGATGTGGCGTTCCTTTTACGCGGCCGGGTGCTGGCGACGTCGGCGCAGCTGCCGCTCTGGGGCAGCTGCCGCTCGTCGTCGACGAGCATTTTGCGGAGATGAGCCTCAACGGGCGCACCGCGCCGCTCGCGATCGATCAGGGCGGCGACGGGTTTCTCGTCGTGGCGGCGCCGTTCGCCGGCGAGGCTGAGGAGCACAAGGCGGCGTACGCGCTGGTCGTGCCACGGCGGCCGCCGGTGACGTTCGGATATCTGGCCACGCAGCTCCTGGCGACGGATCCGAAGACGCTGCCGTGGATGCAGCTGGCGCCGATTGGCGGCGGCATCCTGCTGGCGCTGATCATCGGGTTCGTGCTCATGCGGCTCGAGGCCATCGGGCCGATCAAGCGGCTGGCGCGCGAGTCGCAGTCGCTGGCGCGCGGCGACATCACCCGACTCGACGACGACAGGCATCCGGGGCGCTTCGGCACCGTGGCGCGTTCGATGAACACGACGCTCGACCGACTGGGCTCGTCGCCGCGAATGATGGTGACGCCGCCGCGCGAGCCGGCGTTCGTGCCGCGGCCGGAGCCGTTTGCCGTGCGCGAGCCGCGGCCGGAGCCGTTCGCCGTGCGCGAGCCGCGGCCGGAGCCGTTCGCCGCGCGCGAGCCGCGGCCGGAGCCGTTCGCCGCGCTCGAGGTGCGGCCGGAGCCCTTTGCGCCCCGGCTCGAGCCACGCGAAGAGGTACCGCCGCCCTTCGCTCCCCGTCCGGCGCCGCCACCGCCACTGGCAACCAGACCGCAGACCGACCTCGAGCCGCCGTCGGTGTCGGAGTTCGAGAACCGCGCCACCAACGCTCGCGGGCGGGCGCCGACACCGTCGATGCCGCTGCTCAGCGATGAGCGGCCGCTCGACACGAGCGAGCTGCGCCCGACGGCCGTGCGCAGCGCCGACGCGCGCGGGCCAGTGGCGACGGCGGGCCCGTCGGCGCCGACGATGCAGGCCGATGCGCCCGGGCGCACCGACACCGAGCCGACCAACATGGGACCCGATTTCGTGGAGTCGCCGTCGGAGGTGTTCACGCCGATCACGCACAAGATCGCGACGCCGCGGCCGATGCCGGCTCCGCAGGGGCTGAGCGCGGCGGGATCGAGCGTGCAGAAGGATCCGTTCGACGATCAGACCGCGGTGGCGAGCCCGACCGAAGCGCTGCTGCGCGCGGCGCGCGAGGTGTCGCAGGTCGCGCCCAATCCGGCCGAGGAGGCGCTGGAGCAGGAGTTCCGGCAGGTCTATCGCGACTTCATCGAGACCAAGCAGGCCTGCGGCGAGTCGACCGACGGCATCACGTTCGACAAGTTCTCGGGCAAGCTGCGCAGCAATCGGCAGCAGCTCATCAGCCGCTACTCGTGCAAGACGGTCAAGTTCCAGGTCTACGTCAAGGACGGCAAGGCCGCGCTCAAGGCCACCCCGGTCACGACCTAGCCAGCGGCAGCGCCACGATGAACACCGCACCCCGACCGGGCGCTCCGCCGACGCGAATCTCGCCACCGTGGTCGCTGACGATGCGGTGGACGATGGCGAGGCCGAGACCGGTGCCGCGTGGCTTGGTCGTGAAGTAGGGCGTGAACAGCTTGGCCCGCGCCTCGTCGCCGAGGCCGGGGCCGTCGTCGGCGACCTCGAGCTCGACGCGACCCTCGGCGGCGCGGGTGGCGACGCGGATGCCTCCCGCGCCGGCGACCGCGTCGCGTGCGTTCTCGACGAGGTTGATGACCACCTGGGTGAGCTGCTCCTTGTCGGCGAGCGCGTGCGGCAGGTCGCGCGGCAGGGTCAGCTCGAGCGCTGTGTCACCACCCTTGTAGAGCGCGAGCGCGGAGTCGACCACCTCCGAGACATCGACCGGCGCCAGCGTCGGCGCCGGCATGCGCGCGAACGACGAGAACTCCTGGACGATGCGCTTGAGCCGCCCGACCTCGTCGAGGATGGTCTGCGCGGACTCGCCGAACAGCGCGTCGAACTGCGACGCCGACCGCTGGTGGGCGCGTTGTAGCGTCTCGATCGCCATCTGGATCGGCGTCAGCGGGTTCTTGATCTCGTGGGCGATGCGCTGCGCGATCTCGCGCCAGGCGGCGACGCGCTCGGCACGCAGCAGCTCCTCGCGCGCGCCCTTGAGATCGCGGGTCATGCCGTTGAAGGTGGCGGCCAGCTCGCCCACCTCGTCGCGGGTGCGCACCGGGACCGAGGTGTCGAGGCTGCCGCCGGCGACGGCGTCGACGCCGTCGGCGAGCTCGCGCAAGGGGCCGGTGATGCGGCGGGCGACGATGGCGCCGAAGAGCAGCGCCAGCACGAAGCCGCCCACCGCGAGCGCAGCCGAGGCCCAGCCGATGCGCGCGAGGTCATCTTCGAGCCTGTCGTTGGACACGGCGATTTCGACGCGCGCCGCCGGCTCGCCATCGGGGCCGGGTAGCTCGATCACGCGATGCTGCCAGCGACGAGGCGGCGCCGGGCCCCGCGCCGCCAGCAGCGTGCCGTCGGCGCCGTAGAGCCGCGCCGACGGATCGAGTCGGGCGACGAAGGCGTCGCCGACGATACGCCCACCGACCACGACGACGCTGGCCGAGCGATCGCCGAAGCGCTGCTGCACCTCGCGCGCGGCCTCGAGCGCCAGCACTTGACGAGCGCGGCCGCCGTCGAGCACCTCGTCGCGCACCAGGCGCGCCTTGCCCGGCACCCGGCGCGCCGCGGCGAGCGCCTCGGAGTCGGTCTCGCCGACGTGGCCGGCGAAGTGGCCGGCAGCGAGCACCTCGCCGCGGTCGTCGACGATCTCGAGGATGTCGAAGCCGAGCGTGTGCATGGCGGCGCGCGAACGATCGAGCGTCGCCTGGGCGACGTCGTCGTCGAGGTGGCGGGCCTTGGCCAACTGCAGCAGCACGGGGCTGAGCAAGCGGTCGTTGGTGGTGGCGATGTTCTCGGTGGCCACCTCGACGTCGCTGGCCAGGCGCCGGTACTCGTCGCTGACGTGGTCGGCGGCGCGGTCGAGCGCCTCGTTGAAGTCGCTGCGGTAGCGCTCGACCACGACGACGCGCGCCACCGCCGTCAAGGCGGCGATCGGAAGAAGCGCCACCGCGGCGAACGCGACGGTCAGCTTCGTTTGCAGGCGCACGGCGATGATTACTGTACTACGCGGGCGCTCGCCGGCACCTTCCGCCGTCGCCGCCGCGGGGTGGCGGGGCCCTGGTCAGCGCGAGAGCCAGTGGGCGTCGGCCCAACCGGCGCGGCCCGCGCCGTCGACGGCCAGGCCGCGCAGCTCGGGCGCGACGAACAGGCGCGCGGCGCGCACGTAGAGCGGCACGACGCGCGTGGCATCGAGATCGACGGCGGCGGCGGGCGCACGCTGGAGCGCAGCGCGGGCGGCGCCGGGATCGACGACGGCCACGAGCGCGAGCGCGGCCAGCGCGGCATCCGGGGCGGGCGGCGCGGCGGTGCCGAACAGGAGCTGGTAGCGACCGGCGTCGACCCGCTCCTGATAGGTGGCGGCGTCGACGGCGTCGATGGCGAGGTCGATACCGGCGCGCGCCAGGTCGGCGAGGATGCGCTCGGCGACGTCGCGGTCGTCGAAGCGAGAGGCGTCGACCAGCAGGGACAGCTTCAGGCGCGTCTGCGGCCAGCGGCGCTCGATCTCGCTCCTGGCCCGCCCGGGATCGTAGGGCGCCTTGACGACGACCGCCGGCTCGCGCACGGTGAGGCGGCGCAGGCGCTCGCGGTTGACGGCGAGCGCCAGCGCCCGGCGCACCACGTCGGCGTCGGGGATGCGGCCGACGGCGACGAAGCCGGTCAGCGCCTGCGGCCCGTCGACGGTGATGGCGGCGCGGCGCGGGCCGGTGGCGTCGAGCCCGGCGAGCGCGTGGCGGGTGACCTGGAGCGAGCCGACCTCGTAGCTGCCGGCCTCGTCGCTGCGCGCGGTGAAGGCGCGCAGCGTCAGCGACTGTAGATAGGCGCGGCCGGCGAAGCAGCCGGGGTTGGCCGAGAGGCGCACGGCGGCGGCGTCGCGCCCGTCGACGACGAACGGGCCCGAGCCGATGGGCCGCTGCCCCGGCACGGTGCCGGCGGGCGTGACCGCGGCCGCCGGCGTCGACAGGAGCAGCGCCAGCTCCGGCGTCGGGCGCGACAGCTCGAGCTCCACCGTCTCGGCGCCGAGCGGCGCGTGCCGACTTGATGGGCGCGAGCGTCCAGCCGGCGGGATCGCGCAGCGCGCGCATGATCGACGCGGCGACGTCGCGCGCCGACAGCGGCGTACCGTCGGAGAAGTGGACCTCGGGACGCAGCGTCAGCCGGGCGCGCAGGGCGCCTTCGGGGTTGTCCAGCGCCAGCGCCAGCGACGGGCGCGGCTTGCCATCGACGCCGATGACGAACGGCGTGTCGAAGACGAGCGCAGCCACCTCCGCGTCGCCGGGGCCGCCGTGCAGCGGATCGAACGTGGTCGGCGCGGAGGCCAGCGCCGCCTGCACGGCGCCGCCGTACTGCGCGCGCGTCTCGGCACGGGCGACCGCTCCCGAGGCGACGACCGCCGCCCCGACGACGACCGCCGCCCCGACGACGACCGCCGCCCTCACGACGACCGCCGCCCTCACGACGACCGCCGCCCTCGCGACGACCGCCGCCCTCGCGACGACCGCCGCCCTCGCGACGACCGCCGCCCTCACGACGACCGCCGCGACGCCGGCAACAGCGGCAGCCCGCGCGCGCATCAGTTGACCATCCACAGCTCGGTGCGCCGCGCCGCGCGATCGCGCACGGCGGCGACGATCTCGGCGCGGCCGTCTCCGTCGACGTCGCCGGCGGCGAGCGCGCGCACGTTCCCTGGCAGGCGATCGGCGCGATACGCCACCGGCAGCCCAGCCGTGAGCGCCCGCACCACGATCGCGTCCGCCTCGCCCGGCTGCACCGGCTCCGACGTCGCCACGAACTCGCCCCGATCGAGCGCCACCAGCGCCACCTGCGCGCCCACGCCGTGCACCGTCAGCGGCAGCGCCTGCGCCGCCGCGCCGAGCGCGACCCACAGGGTGCCGCTCGGATCGATCGCCGCCCGCGCCGGCCGCGCGCCGCCGCGCAGGCCGGCGACGGTCCAAAAGCGCTCGGGCAGCCCCGCCGCCGGCAGGCAGCTCGCGCCGGCAAACCAGTCGACGCCGGGCGAGAGCTCGCACGTCGCCGCCATGCCGGGGAAGGCGAAGCCGCGGGCCGCGATCGCCTCGCTGCGCGCGCGCCGATTGCCGACCGCCACGCGCACGCCGTCGGCGAACGGCGAGGCGTGCACGACGATGGCTCCCCCCTCGACGACGACGCTGGCGACCGCCGCACGCGGCATGGTCGCTGCCGGCCGGCCCCCAAGCGGCAGCCGCCGCCGCTCGACCAGCCGCGCTCCGTCCCAGGCCCAGACGATCGCCTCGGTCGCCGTCGCCCCCACCACCTCGGCCCGCCCGTCGCCGTCGGTGTCGCCGACGTCGAGCGCGAGCACGTCGACGTCACCGACGGGCACGCCGCGCGCCTGCCAGCGCCCGGGCGGCGTGGTCACCGGCGGCAGGTACGCGCGCAGCTCGGCATCGAGCGGCGTCTCGACGTACAGGTGGGCACGCGTCTCGGTCGCATCCGCCCACGGTGACATCGTCAGCGCCAGCACGCTCCCCGACGCCCGCAGCCGGCCGCCGCCGACGTCGAGGTCGAGCCGCACCAACCGCTCGTAACCCGCCGCGCGCGCCCACGCCGCGTCGCCGTTGCCGAGGGCCACCGAGCGCAGGCCGAGCGCCCGCAGCCGCGCGATCACCAGCGCCGCCAGATCGTCGCCCAGGCGCGGCCACGGCCCGGTCACCGCCACGGCGACGTCGAGGTCGCGCGCCGGCGACAGCTGCGGGCGCGCCCGCTCGACGACGGCGTCGGCAAACGCGTCGAGGGTCCCGCGCGCCGGCTCGGCGGCGGTCAAGAGCGCCAGCGCGATCAGCCAGCCGATGCGACGACCCACCGTCGCATCATACGCAAACTGGCGCGCCGATCACGATCACGATGCGCCCGGGCTCGAATCCGGTCACCCTCCGTTACGGCTGCGGAAGAGGTCGATCAGCAGGCGCGCGAACGAGATCGGCCTCAGCGCCAGGCGCACCGCCCGCTGCACCAGCCCGCGCGCGCTCGCGGTCAAGTAGCGGGGCTGGAAGTCGCGCCCCGGTGGCTCCGCATCCCGGCGCTCGCGGCGCTCGTTCATCTGGGCGAACTGGCGATCATGCGCGCGCGCACGCGCACGCGCACGCGCCGTCGAGGACGGTGGAGCCGCCGGCGCCGCCGCTGCTGCCGTCGCCGCCTGGCGCGTCTCGAGCGGAGCGCCGGCCGCCTGCTTGCTCCCCGCTCGGCGGCGGAGCCGCCCGGCCGAGCCGCCAGGGGCCCGCTTGCCCTTGTGCGCCCCACCCCGCTTGTTGCCCGCACCCGTGTGCGCCTTGGATCGTCCCCGCGCCGGCTGATCCGCGCCCCGCTTGCTCATGATGCGGGGTGAAGCAAGCGTCGTACCGCACTATACTCAGCGAGTGAGGAATGAACGGGCGAGCGCGTCGTTGCACACGTTGATGGTGCACTTTCCGTTCGTGCTCTGGGGTATGAGCTTCGTGTTCGACGTGGCCTCGATCTTCGGCGGCGCGCCGTTCGTCGAGGCGGCGCTGTTCAACGTCGTCGCCGGGCTGCTGGCGATGGTGCCGGCGGCGGCCACCGAGGCGTGGGACTACCGGACGCGCCTCGCCCCCGGCTCGACGGCGCGGCGCATCGCGCGCTGGCGGGCGCTGGCTAACCTCGTCGCCACGGCGCTCTTCGTAGGCAGCCTGGCGCTGCGCTGGTCGGCGCGCGGCGCGGCGGCCACTCCGCGCTGGCCATTCGTGCTCTCGGCGCTCGGCGTCGCCGTGCTCGCCCTCGCCAGCTATCTCGACGGGCTGGTCGACTGGGAGTACGTGGCTACCATGCGCCGTCGATCTCCAGACGTCCGTTGACCACCCGGTCGACCACGCGCGGCGCGCCGACGCCGATGCGCGCCAGGAACACCGCGCAGGCCTCGGCCACCATGGCACCGACCTCGCGCGGCGGGTCGGGCCAGCCGTCGACGGTCAGGCGCGCCGAGTGGGCGCCGCGCTCGGCGACGGTGAGCCTGCCGGTGTCGAAGCTGACCGACCAGAAGTCGCCGACGCGCGCCAGCAGCTGACCGGGCGTGGCCGACGCCAGGAAGGTCCCCCACACCGTCGAGACAGCGGCGGCCATGGTGGCGCGGGTCATCTCGCGGAGCAGGCGCAGCGTCGGCGGATCGCCGACCCGCTGCTCGAAGGCCGCCAGCACCTCGAGCCACGACCCGAGCGCGATCCAGCCGTCGTCGACGTGCGCCGCCTGCATGAACGCGTGCTGCGGAAACTCTCGCGCGATGGCGGCGACCGTCGCCGCGCCCTCGCGGTCGCGCAGGTAGCGCAGCGACGAGCGTACCAACCGCCCGGAGATCGATGGACTCACTTACGCGCCTCGAGCTTCATCAGGCGCTCCTTGAGCTCACGATTCTCGTCCTGCAACTTCTCGACCGCGTCGCGCAGCGAGTGCAGCTGCTCGTCCTGCGCGCTGCCCTCCGCCAGCTTGCGCGCCACTTCGCGCGCCCGCCGCCGCACGCGGCCGTCGAGATCCTTGCGCTCGGCCCGTCCCAGGGCGTCGACGGCCTCGGGATCGCCGAGCACGCGCAGCGCCTCGACGGCGGCGATGCGGGCGCGGAAGTCACGATCGTCGAGCAGCTCGACCAGCGTCTCGCGCACGCGCCGCTTGTGCTGCGCGTGCTCGGCGCCGAGCGCGCCCAGCGCGGCGATGGCCGCGCGCCGCCCGATGACCGGCTTGCCGTAACGGGCCGCTTCGAGCGCGATCTCGATGCCGCGCTCGTCGCGCAGCTCGGCCATGCCCGACAGGCACATCGACTGGATCACGTCGAGGTACGAGGGGCGGGTCATCGCCGCCACCAGCTTGTCGAAGGCGCGCGGCGAGCGGGTCTTGGCCAGCGACATCGCACTCTCGGCCTCGACGAAGTAGCTGGCGTCGCGCGCCAGGGTGGGCTCGAGCGCGTCGGCGGCACGCTCGTCGTTGCGAAAGTCGCCGAGCGCCTTGACGAGGGCGCGCCGCGCCTTGGGGTGCGCCTCGGCGCCGACGGCGGCGGCCAGGGCATCGCGCGCCGCCTCGGTCTTGAGGGCGCCGAGTGCCAGGCCGGCCTCGCCGCGCACGGTCCAGCTCGGGTCGGCGGCCATCGACCTCGCCAGCGCCTCGGTCGCCGTGGGGCTGCCCGCCTTGCCGAGCGCCCGCGCCGCGCGCACGCGGTCGATCGCGCGCGCCGCGTGCGCGAGCTGCGCCGTCCACAGCTCGTCCGCCTTCTTCTCGTCGAGGGTCTTGAGCAGGTTGTTCCCCGGATCGAGGATCACCTGCGTCGGCTCGGCGCCGAGCGGCACCACGAAGCTCTCCGCCGCCGCCGACACGGTCAGCGTCACGTCGTGCGCGGCCCCGTCGACCACGAAGCGCACCGGCGGCGGGAAGTGGAACAGCGGCGTGTCGCCCTCGACCGTCTGCGTCTGCGTCACCGCCAGCTTGGCGAGCTTCTGCTCCGCGTCCCACGAGGTCTCGATCTTCAGCTCGGGGTGGCCGGCCTTGAACACCCACTGCTCGAAGAACCGGTCGAGGTTCCGGCCGGTCGCCTCCTCGACGGCGCGCGCGAGATCGCGCGTCTCGACGACGCCGTCGCGCGTGCTTGCTGCGACGTAGTGCGCGGATCGCCTTCCAGAAGCGCGTCGTCGCCGAGCTCGTGCGCGCAGCATGTGCAGCACGCAGCCGCCCTTCTCGTAGAGGTGGCGGTCGAAGAGGTCGATCGGCTCGTCGTAGACGTTGGTCGACGATCGGGCGGCGGTAGCGGCTGCGCGTCCTCGTCGAGGTACGCCTCGCTGATCGCCCAGGCGATCGTAGTCGGCCTCGTCGCGCCCGTCGATGTGCTCGCGCCAGACGTAGCTCGAAGTAGGTCGCGAAGCCCTCGTTGAGCCAGCCCTGCGCACCAGTCGCGGCAGGTGAGCAGATCGCCGAACCACTGGTGCGCCAGCTCGTGCGCGACCAGCGGCTCGCGTCGAGAATCGAGGTGCGGCGCGCGCGTCGTGCAGCGTCTGGTCGGTCAGCGTGGTGGCGCTGGTGTTCTCCATGCCGCCGAAGATGAAGTCGGCGACGATGATCTGCGAGTAGCGCGGCTAGGGATATGGGCGCCCCGTCCTGTCCGAGAACAGCTCGATCATCTGCGGCGTGCGCCGAAGGTGCGCGGCGCGTCGGCCTCGCGGCCGGGGTTCACGAAGTAGTGCAACTCGATGTCGCCGGCGCGATCTCTCAGATGCGTGAACTCGCCGGCCACCAGCGTCACCAGGTAGCTCGAGTGCGGCACGTCCTGCCGGCAGTGCACCGTGCGCCGCTCGCCCGCGCACCTTGTCGTCGACGAGCTCGCCGTTCGACAGCACGAACATCTTGGCCGGCACCGTCGCGATCACCTCGGTGGTCGCCTTCTCGTCGGCTGATCGAAGCACGGGAACCAGTGCGCGATGTCCTCGTCCTGGCCCTGCGTCCACGCCTGCAGCGGCCGCGCCGGGTACGCCTCGTCGGGGCGGATGAAGTAGAGCCCGCGGCGCGGCGTGCAGCGATAGCGCACCACGACATCGATCGGCTCCCCCTCGCTGGCGTCGGCCAGCTCGAAAGCGATCTTCTGCCCATCGTACGCGTGCTCGAGGGCGGCGCCATCGGCCAGCGTGACCGCGTGGATGACCATCTCGACGGCGTCGAGCACCACCCGCGCCCGCCCGGCGGCCAGCGGCACCAGGGTCAGCGTGCACACGCCGTCGACGGCGGCGTCCGCGAAGTCGAGCCCCACCTCGATGCGCAGGTGGCGAACGTTGATGTCGCGCGGCGGCGTGAAGGTGGCGCGCGCCCCCGGCAGCACGAACGGCAGGGCGTCGCCGCCGGCGTGGGCCTCGGCGCGGCGGCACTGATGATGGCGAGCCATCTTTCGACGATATCAGAGCGCGGGCGACGGATCGAGGCGCTTGGGCGAGAGCGTCCAGACGACCTTGGCGGGCGATTCGGCGTCGTGCCAATCGAGGCGCACCACCGCCCCCTTGCTCATCGACAGCCCCTTTTGGTGCAACAGCTTCGACAGGAAGTGCCCGATGGTCGGCTCGTGCCCGACGAGCGCCAGCGGCGCGTCGCCGGCGTGCCCCGCCAGCACCTCGCGCAACAGCTGCTTCCAGCTGCCGTCGGGGCGCAAGGCGTCGTGCACGTCGAGCCCGCCGTCGAAGCCGAGCGTCACCGCGACGAGCTCGGCGGTCTCGACCGCGCGCACCAGCGGGCTCGTGACGATGCGGGCGAAGCGCACCTTCTGCTTGGCCAGCGCGCCGCCGACGTCGAGCGCCTGCCGCCGCCCGTCCCGTGACAGGGCGCGATCGTCGTCGCGCCCGCCGCCACCGTCGATGGCGTGGGCGTGGCGGATCAGAAACAGGTCCATCAGCCGCGGCGGGGCGGACGCAGCTGCACGAGCGTGGCGCCCCAGCCGCCCTCACGCTCGTCGGCGAGCCGGAAGGCGACGACGAGCTCGTGTCGCTCCAGCACCGCGTGGACCAGCCGCTTGAGCGCGCCGGTGCCCTTGCCGTGGACGATGCGCAGCGCGTCGATGCCGCGCCCCGCCGCCTCGTCCACGTAGTCGGCGACCAGCTCTTTCACCTCGTGCGGCGCGAAGGTGTGCAGATCCAACTCGCCGTCGATCGGGAGCTCGACGGCCTCATCGGCATTCATGACCCGGATCGTAGCACTCAGCCGGCGGCGGCGCGATATTGCAGCACCGGATTCGGCGCTTTGACCAGCTCGGCGAGGTTGGCGATCTCCAGCGTCCCGCGGCGCGCCAGGTACTCGACGTGGGCCGCCGCCTCCTCGAGGGCGAGCAGCCGCCCGTAGCCCGGCTGGGCGCCGAACAGCTCGTGCGCGATCTCGGCCGTGGTCTTGGGCGCGGCGGGCGCCGAGCAGAGCGTGCGCACCTTGTCGAGGCGGCCCCGATGGAACGCCTCGATCTCGGTGATGCGCTGGGCGAGGCGCGGGATCGGCTCCTCGTGCCCGGGCAGCGCCAGATCGACGCCGCCGATGTGGCGAAACTTCTCCAGCGAGATGAGGTAGTGGTCGAGCCCGGTCCAGGGCGTGATGCTCTCCGGCGACTGGTGCGGCGTGATGCGCGGCAGCACGTGATCGGTCGTGAGCATCACGTTGTGCACCTGCATGCAGATCTGCCCCGGGCAGTGGCCGGGCGCGTGGTGCACGACGTAGCCGTTGACGGTGTCGCCGTCGACGAGCAGGCGATCGACCGGCACCGACTTGAACAGCGACTTGGTGAACACGTACATCTGCTCCAGCTCGGTGCGCGTGCGGGCGTCGACGCCGGCGCGCTCGAGAAAGACGCGCAGCTGCATGGCGGCGACCACGATGCGCTCCTCGAAGCGCGTGACTACGCGCGCGTCGAACTCGTGGGCGTGCACGCGTGCGCCCCGCTCCTTCCAGCGGCCGACGCCGCCGAAGTGATCGATGTGGGCGTGGCTGATCACCACGTCGGCGACGTCGTCGAGGCCGAGCGGCTCGCCGTAGACTTTGGCCAGCACCGCCTGCGCGCGGGCCAGATCCTGCCGCGACAGCTCGGTCTGCGAGCCGCAGTCGTAGAGGGTGACATGGCGGCCGTCGCGGATGAGGTAGACGTTGTTGACGTGGTCGGGGAAGGTCTCGACGGCCAAGAGGTAGATGGTGGCGCCGCCCGCGGTGGTGAAGCGGCGCACGCCGGCGACGCCGAAGCGATCGCGGTAGTCGGCGCGGCTGGAGCTACCCTCGGCGACGGCGGCCAGCTCGTCGACGCGGCGCGCCTCTTCAGGCGCGACCTCGACGGCGAGGACCTCGAGCGCGCGGCGGACCTCGTCGCCGGCGACCGGGGCGCCGGTATACAGGGCGAGCTCGATCTGATCGCGCTTGCGCCGGAGCTCGTGTCGCAACTTGGCCATGCCGCACTGTAGATCGAACTCGGCCCTTGGTGCGTTCCACGAGCGAGGAGGCTTCCCATGATCCTGTCGCGCTCGTTCGCCGCCGTCGTCGCCATCGCTGCCTTGAGCACGCCTGCCTGGGCGAGCGTCGGTGACCTGGAGAAGCTGCGCCAGGCCGAGGTCGTCGTGGTGCGCGGCTCGGCCGATCACATGGAGCACGTGATGCAAAAGGCGCAGGTCAGGTACGTGGTCGTCGATCCGGAGGACCTGCCGCAGCTGCCGCTCCACGGCCAGCAGGTGCTGATGGTCAACTGCACCGGCGAGATGTCGGCGGCGGCGCGCGAGCGCGTGCGCCGCTTCGTCACCGCCGGCGGCTTCCTCTACACCACCGATCACGCGGTCCACTACCTGCTCGAGCGCGCGTTTCCCGGGTACGTGAAGTGGAGCGGCAAGACCTCGACCGAAGAGATCTTCCCCATGGAGGTGGGCCAGACCGATCGCGGCCTGCTCAAGAAGATCGGCGCGGGTGGCCACCCGCGCTGGCAGCTGGCCGGCGGCGGCTACCTCTTCGACGTCGTCGACAAGCAGCACGTCGACGTCCTCATGTCGTCGCGCGCGGTGGCGCAGCGCTACGGCTCGGGCGTCCTCGGCGTGCGCTTCCGCGTCGGCGACGGGCAGGTCATCCACGTGACCGGCCACTTCTTCACGCAGCCGGGCCAGGCGCCCGAGGTGGCGTCGGCGGGGCGGGCCTTCGAGCAGCTCTCGTCGAACGTGGCGGCGGAGAAGCAGGCCGACAACTCCCGCCTGCGCGGGCTGTACAACGTGGCGCCGAAGCGGCCGGTGGCGATGCAGTCGGCGCCGGCGGCGAGCGCGGCGCCGGTGGCCGAGCCGAGCGGGCGCGGCCAGGTGACGACCGCGCCCACGACCAAGGTGCGCGTGCTCGACCATCGCGGCAGCTACTCCCACGTCCGCGACGCCGAGGGCAACGAGGGCTGGGTCCCGACCGACTCGCTGTAGCTCAGTCCGCCGGCGTCTTCAGATCGACGTGCGTGGCAATGTCCGCCGCCCCCCCGGCCGACAGATCCAATGGCACGCAGCTCCAGCGGCCGTCGATGCACTCGGCGCCGCTGGCCGATGGGCAGTGGGGTAGATCCGCCACGTTGCAGTCGTTGCAGCCGGCCGCCGCCAAGGCTGCCGCCGCCAGCGCCGCGCGTATGATCCACATGCGCGCACTATGCTACCGTCGGGGCATGGCTGCTGACAATGCGCTGGTCATCGGGTTCGACCTGGGCGGCACCAAGATGCACGCCGCCGCCGTCGACGTCCACGGACACGTCATCCACTCCGAGCGCTGCAAGACCCTCGCCGCCGACGGCGCCGACGCGGTCATCGACCGCATGGTCCTGCTCTGCACGCAGGTGCTCAAGGAGCTCGGCGCCCGCGCCGCCGACGTGCGCGCGCTGTGCGTCGGCGTCCCCGGCGGCATCGACGACGAACGCGGCGTCGTCGACACCGCGCCCAACCTCGGCTGGTCGCAGGTTCCGCTCGTCGACCGCCTCTCCTCCGCGCTCGGCATGCGTGTCTTCCTCGACAACGACGTGCGCGTCGCCGTCGTCGGCGAGCACGCCTACGGCGTCGGCAAGGGCACGCGCACCATGATCGGCATCTTCGTCGGCACCGGCATCGGCGGCGGCATCATCGTCGGCCACCACACGCACCACGGCGGCCGCGGCGTCGCCGGCGAGATCGGCCACATGACGCTGGTGCCGCACGGCCCGCGCTGCCCCTGCGGCAAGCGCGGCTGCGTCGAGGCCCTCGCCTCGCGCACGGCGATGGAGCGGCAGGCACGCGCCCTCATCAAGCGCGGGTGGGACTCGAAGATCCCGAAGCTGATGAAGAAGGCGCAAGCCGAGACGCTCACCTCGAGCATCATCGAGCGCGCCCTCGACCTCGACGACGAGGTCATGAGCAAGGTGCTCAAGGACGCGCAGTATTACCTTGGCCTCCTGGCGGGCAACCTGGCCAACGCGCTCGATCCGGAGGTCATCGTCGTCGGGGGCGGGATCGCCGAACGGCTCGGCGAGCGCTTCGTCGCGCCGATCCGTGAGCACGCGTACAAGCACTTCCTGGTGCAGCGCGATCGCGAGAAGGTGCGCATCGTGCCCACCGAGCTCAAGGATCTCGCCGCGCCGCTCGGTGCCGCCTTCCTCGCGCGCGAGCGCCTGCACGGACGCCTTGACAGCGCACCGGGCCCACGCCACGGTACGGCGTCATGGCCCGTCCCGTCCGCGTAGCCAAGGGCGACAGCGCGCGCATCGACGCCATCGTCGAGGGGCTGGAGGCGCTCTACCCCGACGCCCACTGCGAGCTCGACTTCGCGATCGCCGTTTCAGCTGCTGATCGCCACCATCCTCTCGGCGCAGACCACCGACGTGCGCGTCAACCTGGTGACGCCCGAAGCTGTTCGCCAGGTACGGCACGCCGGCCAAGCTGGCGGCGGCCACGCCCGAGATCGAGCCGATCATCATGTCGACCGGCTTCTATCGCAACAAGACCAAGAGCATCCTCGGCGCGGCCCGCGTCCTCATGGAGGACTTCGACGGCGAGGTGCCGCGGACCATGGAGGAGCTGCTCACGCTGCCGGGCGTGGCGCGCAAGACCGCCAACGTCGTGCTCGGCTCGGCCTACGGCCAGAACGAAGGCTTCGTCGTCGACACGCACGTGATGCGGCTGTCGCAGCGCCTGGCCCTGACGCGCCACAGCGAGCCGTCGAAGATCGAGCCCGACCTCATGGCCAAGCTGCCGCGCGACAAGTGGACCAAGCTCGGCCACCAGCTCATCTGGCACGGCCGCCGCGTCTGCTTCGCCCGCAAGCCCGCCTGCGGCGAGTGCGCCCTCGCGCCCCACTGCCCCTCCGCCTTCGCCGTCCCGTCCGGCGCTGCCGGGGGCAAGAAGCGCAGCGAGAAGAAGAGAGCGTGATGGAGCACATCGTCGACGTCGAGATCGAGGGTTACCTCACGCAGCTCCAGCGTACGCGCGACGCGGTGCTGACGGAGATGGAGGCGCGCGGCGCGGCGTCGAAGTTCCCGATCATCGGCCCGCTGGTCGGGCGCTTGTGCCAGCAGGCGGCGCAGTCGGTCGGCGCTCGCGATGTCTTCGAGATGGGCTCGGGCTTCGGCTACTCGACCTGGTGGTTCGCCCACGCCGTCGGCGACGGCGGCCGCGTCGTGCACACCGACGCCGACGCCAGACTGAGCGTCGAGGCCAGGGGCTGGCTCGACCGGGCCGGCCTCGGCACCCGCGTGCACTACGAGGTCGGCGACGCCTGCGAGATCCTCAAGAAGTATCCCGGCCCCTTCGACGTCGTCTTCATCGACATCGACAAGCACGCCTATCCGCAGGCGCTCGAGCTGGCGCGCTCGCGCGTGCGCATCGGCGGCTACATCATCTGCGACAACGCGCTGTGGGACGGCCGGGTGCTGGCGCCGGCGTCGAAGCAGGACGCCGACACGCGCGGGGTCGTGCGCTACAACAAGGACGCCTGCAGCACCGCCGACCTGTTGACGACGATCGTTCCCCTCCGCGACGGCGTCGCGCTCTCGCTCAAGGTCGCGCCCGACAAGCGCAGGCGCTGATGCCGCGGCGCCACCCGGACGCGCCCGTGGTCGCCGTCGGCGTGCTCCTCCTCGACGGCGATCGCGTGCTCCTGGTGCAGCGCGCGCGGCCGCCGCAGGTGGGGCGCTGGACCGTGCCCGGGGGCGGCGTCGAGGTGGGCGAGACGCTCGAAGAGGCGGCGCTGCGCGAGCTGGGCGAGGAGACCGGGCTCGCCTGCACGCTCGGCCCCGTCGTCGAGGTGCTCGATCGCGTCGTGCGCGACGACGCCGGCCGCGTCGAGTACCACTACGTCATCCTCGATTTCATCGGCACGGCGCCGACCGGCACACTGCGCGCGGCGAGCGACTGCGCCGACGCCCGCTGGGTGCCCATCACCGAGCTCGACGCGTGGCAGACCACCGACGGCCTGGCCCCGGTCATCCGCCGGGCGCAGGCGATGCGTGACGGCGGCGCGCGCGGGCCCTGGCGCCAGACCGATCGGAAGTAGCCGCGCATCGGCCCGTCGTCAGCGCGTGCTGCGGAAGAGCGCGCTGCCCGGGTCGCAGCCGGTGAGCGTGAGCTTCGCGCCGAGCTCGACCCCCGCCTGGTGGGCGCGCTCCGACTCGTCGAGCTGCAGCTGCAGGTAGCGCTCATAGACGCTGCCGGTGCCATCGACCACGTCGCCGGCGCGGCGCGCGGCGAGCCGCCGGTGCACGGCGATGGCGTCGTCGTCGCTGTCGATCCGAATCGCGTCGCCGAGCGCGCGCAAGCTCATCCCGGCCGCGCCCTCGCTGTCGCCGGTGAGCTCGCCATAGAGGGCGCGCACGGCGCCGACGTAGCGCTCGTCGGGCACCCGCGGCAGCTGCCAGCGCAGCTCGCAGCGCCCGACCATGTCGGCCAGCTCCTCGGGCGAAAAGTCCGCGAACTTGCCGCTCGCCCACTCCGCGCTCGTCACCGCGGGCAAGGTCGCCAACGTCGGCGCGCCCGGCTCGCTCGTTGGCGCCGCGCTGCTCGCGGCGCTGCGGTCACGCCCGGGCGCGGACGCGGACACGGACACGGGCGCGGCCCCCGGCGCGGTCACGACCGTAGACCGCCACGCGGACGCGGCCCCGAACCCGAGCCCGGGCGGCTTCGTCATCGGCCTCGGGACGGTGGACGCCGGCGCCGGCGCCGTCGCCGCTGCCTTCACGGCCAGATGCATTCGCAGACAATACGGAATCCCCACGGTCACGGCCATCAGGGCCGCGACCAAACGCGCTCTTCGCATCTTCTCCTCCTGGTTGAACGTTTTTCCGTCGACGAGAGACGGAACCGCTCAGCAGAGGAGCCGCTGTCCGCGCAGCCAAAGCCGCCGCGCGACCACCCAATACGAATGCGGCGCCGCGCACGACACCGCCAACACCGAAGGCGGCGCCAGCGAAACCACCGCCGCCAGCGCCGCCGCACCGTGGAGCCGCGCGTCGTGCAACGGCGGCGTCGCCCGCTCGCCGCTCGCCACCACGATCGTCCGCTCGTGCCCGCGCGCAGAAGCGTGCGCCGGCGCCGCTGGATGCAGCGCCAGGCAGACGACCACTGCGACGAGCAGGCGAATCATGCGAGGCTCACCACCGGCTGCCGATCATACGCCGACAGCCCCATACGTAACGTCAGAAGCGCCCGATCGATTCCCGCGCGCGTCACCGCCGCCGCCGCCGCCACCCCGCCGCGCGCCAGCCGCTGGCGCACGTCGACCGCCAGCGCCCGCGGCGACAGCGCCGCCGGACAGGCCGCATCGCACACGCCGCAACCGGTGCAGGCGGCGAACGCGGCCGGCGCCGTACCGTCGTCGCGCGCCGTCGCCAGCGTGGCCACCAGTGCGTGCGACGCCAGCCCCGCCGGGCAGGCGTCGCTGCAGGCGCGACAACCTTCGCACGCCGACGCCGCACGCCACAGCCAATCGCCGACGCTGGTGCGCAGCCGCCGCACCCACTCGTGCCGCGCCGGCAGCGCCAGCACCAGCGACGGCGCGCCCGCCTCCGCCAGCGTCGCCTCGCGCGCCACCAGCCGCCCCGCCGGCGCGCCGCCGGCCACCGGCAGCCAATCGTCGTCGAGGGCGCCACCCGCGCGCGCCATCAGCTCCGCCATCGTCGTCGTCGGCGTGCACCGCAGCACCGTCGGCTGCGCCACCGCGCCCACCACGCTCACCACCGCCCGGGCCGCCCCGCTCCGCCCGCGCGCCTCGTCGGCGACCGCCGCCAGCGCCGAGGCTGGCAAGACCTCGTCCCCGGCTCCCGCCGCCACCGCCGGCCAGGCATCGGCGACCTCGACCAGCGCCACATCGGCCCCGATCTTCTCGATCGCCCGCGCCAGCGCCGCCCGCGCCGCCCGGTCGGCGACCGCGAGCGCCAGCCGCCGGTGCCCGCGCGCCAGCGCCACCGCACCGAGCCCGTAGACGACGTCGTCGGCGCGCACCGCCGCCAGCGCCCGCTGCGTGGCGCCGAGCGGCGGATCGGACGCGCAGTCGCCGATCAGCATGCGGAGTCGTAGCTACAGGTGCAGTCGCGCTCCTGCGGCTCGACGTAGGTGACGATCTTGTTCTCGTAGTTGCGCAGCGTCAGCTCGCCCGCTCCCCACGACAACAGGTAGTTGGGCCCGATCGGAATCTTGCCGCCCCCGCCCGGCGCGTCGATCACCAGCTGCGGAATTCCCATGCCGGTGATGCGCCCGCGCAGCCGCTCCATGATCTCGATCCCCGCCCCCACCGGGGTGCGCAGATGATCGGTCCCCTGCACCGGATCGCCCTGAAACAGGTAATAGGGCTTGACCCGCATACGCAGTAATAGACGATTCAGCCGCTCGATGATCGCCGCGTCCGAGTTGATCCCGCGCAGCAGCACCGTCTGATTGCCGAGCGGAATGCCGGCGTCCGCCAGCTTCTTGCAGGCGGCGATCGCCTCTTCGGTCACCTCTTTGGGGTGATTGAAGTGGGTATTGATATAGAGCGGGTGATATTTCTTGAGCATCTTCACCAGCTCGTCGTCGACGCGCATCGGCAGCGCCACCGGCACCCGCGTGCCGATGCGCACGATGTCGACGTGCTCGATCGCGCGCACGCTCGACACGATCCACTCCAGCTTCTCCGTCGACAGCGTCAGCGGATCGCCGCCCGAGATGAGCACGTCGCGGATCTGCGGCGTGCGCCGCACGTAGTCGAGCGCCTCGCTCGAGCCGCTGCACGCTGATGACCCCGTCGTCCTGCCCGACGAGCCGGCGCCGGTTGCAGTGCCGGCAGTAGACCGCGCAGCGATCGAGCGCCAAGAGCAGCACCCGATCGGGATAGCGGTGCACGATCGACGGCGCCGGCGACAGCCCGTCCTCGCCGAGCGGGTCGACGTACTCGCCGCGCGCCACCCGCTCCTCCCGCCCGAGCGGGATGACCTGCATGCGCACCGGGCAATCGGCGCGCTCCCGGTCCATCAGCGACGCGTAGTAGGGCGTGATGCCGACGCGGAACAGCTCCGGCGCCAGCGCCACCCCGCGCCGCTCCTCGTCGGTGAGCGTGACGAAGGCCTCGAGGTCCGGCAGCTGCGTCAGCCGATGGCGCAGCTGCCAACGCCAGTCGCTCCATTCGGCCGCGCCGACCTCTTCGCGACGGCGGGCCTTTGGAGCGGGACGATGCAGCGGCAACGACATCCCGGGGGGATAGCCGACGAACGCGCGCGAGTCAACGGGTGTGCACGTTCGTGCGCAGCGGCGCCCGCGTCGACATTCGCCCCGATGCCGCGGCATCTCGCTGCGGAGGCTCGCGCCCCCACGCGCGCCCCCTGCCGTGTGCAATCTGCCGATCTGTCGGCAGCGACGAGGTTTGTCGCGCACGCGTGACGCGGGCAGGGCGCCAACCGGGCGGCGCGCAGCTTGCTTGAGGCGCAGGCTCCGGGAGGGAATCCGATGAGTCGTAGCTTCAGATTATTGAGTGTCCTCGCCCTGCTCGTCGCCAGCTGCGGCTCGAGCGACAACAACGGCAACGGCGGCAACGGCGGCAACGGCAGCGGCGACGGCGGCAACGGCACGGACATGTCCGCAGCCACCAGCAGCGACGCCGGCGTGACCCTGCCGCCCGACATGCAGCCCGCGTACGGCTGCCACGCCCTGGCCGGCTGCCTCGACACCTGCACCGATCAAACGAGCTGCAACTTGTGCAACCAGAGCTCGACGAGCCAGGCCAGGATGCTCTACCAGGCCGTCTCGCGCTGCGTGCGCCGCACCTGCTACCCGCGCCCGGACGGCGGCTCCGCGCCGTGCATGCAGGGCGGCGGCACCCCGTCGGCCGAGTGCACGGCGTGCCAGAACGACAGCATCAAGATGAGCGGCTCGTGCGGTACCGACACCATGTATTGCGGCGCCTGCTACAGCGCCTACTCCGCCTGCGAGGCCAACCTGCCCTGAGTGCACCGCCCGCCGTCCGGTCGCGCACCACCCCTCGCGCGGCCGGGCGGCGGCTTATCTCTCGAGCGTCGCCACCGATGGCCGGGTCCACACGGGCCAGCGGGCGCGCAGCCACGGCGCCAGCTGGCAGACCACCAGCGCCAGCACGATGCCGGCGGCGATGTCGGGGATCCAGTGATGGCGCAGGTACACCGTCGACACGTAGAGCGACAGCTCCAGCGGCAGCACCAGCCAGAAGAAGGCGCGCCGCCAGCGCTTGAACACGGCGTCGCCGAAGCGCCAGGCGTAGATCAGCGTCAGCGTCGCGTAGGCGCAGTGCAGCGAGGGGAACGACGCGCGCACCAGAAGCGGGCTATAGGTGTCCCAGCGCGCCTGCAGCGCGTCGTTGAAGCCGAAGAACGACGGCAGCGGCGTGCGGAACGGGCCGTCGCGCAGCGGCGCGAAGTAGCGCGGCGGTCCCGCGGGCAGGCAGATGAACAGGAAGAACGCGATCCACATCTGCAGCATGACCGCGAGCGCGATCTCGCGAAAGTCTTCGCGCCGCCCGCGCAGCGACACGACGATGGCGAGGAACATCGGCGTGATCAGGAAGATCGCGTAGCAGCTCGCCATCCAATCGGTGACCAGCGGATGGTAGAGGTGCCGCATCCACACCGTCGGCTCGACGCCGAAGAGCGCGACGTCGATGTGATGGAGCGTGCCATCGATGGTCAGCTTGCGCACCAGGCCCGTGTAGTTCTCGAGGTTGTCGAAGACGACGGCGACGAAGATGAGGGGGATCCAGTCGCGCAGCGTCCCCAGCGCCTCGGCGCGAAAGCGGCCGCGCAGCCCGTGCACGACGAGGATTCCCGGCGCGACCAGCCCGGGCAAGAGCATGGTCGACAGGCGCAAGACGTAGTGGGCGCCGAACAGCCGCCCGACGACGGTCAGGGCCGATGCGCACAGGATGCACAGCGTGATGTCCGGGCCGAGGGCGGCGAGCAGGCCAGGCCCGGCAGCGACGGCGGCGGTCTGCTCGTCGGAGATGGACGCAGATGAAGATCGCGGCACCCGACGCTTATACGGCAGCGGGCGCGCCTCTCCTTCGACCTTTACCCTTCCTTCACAAACTGTATCGCTCGCGAACAGGCTGTAACGATTTCCGACACCCAGCGACCGCCTATGCTAACCAAGCGTCGTGGAGCCGCCCCTCGATCCCGCCGCCGCCGCCGCGCTCTTCCGCGCCTCGGCCGCAGCGCTGGGCTTTCAGCGCATCGGCTTCACGCCGGTGGCGCCGCTGGCGCGCCACGACGTCTATCGCGACTGGCTCGCGCGCGGCTACGCCGCCGAGATGCGCTATCTGGCCGCGCAGGCCGACGAGCGCCGCGACCCCCGCGCGCTGTCCTCTTCGGCGCGGACCCTCGTCACCGTCGCGCTCTCGTACGCCCACGCCGGCCCGGACAGCGAGCCCGATGTCGCCGCCGATCGCCTCGCGCGGGGCCCGCGCGGCCGCATCGCCCGCTACGCGCGCGGCGAAGACTATCACGTCGTCCTCAAGCACAAGCTGCGCGCGCTCGCCGCCGCGGTCGCGCACGAGAGCGGCCGCGCCGTCGCATTCGTGGCGTGCGTCGACACCGCGCCGCTGCTCGAGCGCGAAGTGGCGTCGGCGCGGCGGCATCGGCTTCCAGGCCAAGAACACGATGCTGATCGCGCCCGGCCTCGGCAGCTTCGTCGTCCTCGGCGAGCTGCTGACCGACCTCGAGTGCGCGCCCGGCCCGCTCGACGACGCGACGCCGCGCTGCGGCCAGTGCACGCGCTGCCTCGACGCCTGCCCGACCGGCGCCTTCGTCGACGCCTACACGCTCGACGCGCGCCGCTGCATCTCGTACCTCACGATCGAAAATCCCGGGCCCATCCCGCGCGAGCTGCGCCCGCTCATCGGCGATCACGTCTTCGGCTGCGACATCTGCCAGGACGTCTGCCCGTTCAACGCCCCCGATCGACGACAGACGCGCCCGCCCGGCGCCCCCGAGCTCGCCGCCGCGCGCCGGCTACAGCCGCCCGCTCCTGACGCGACTGCTCGGCATGGGCGCCGCGCAGTTCCGCAAGTGGCAGCGGTCGAGCGCCCTGCGCCGCATCCACCGCCCGCAGCTCCTGCGCAACGTCGCCGTCGCGCTCGGCAACGCGGCGGCCTCGACGAGCTCCCCGCGCTCATGCTCGCGCTCGGCGACCCCTCGCCGCTGGTCCGCGCCCACGTCGCGTGGGCCATCGCCGCAGATCGCCGCGCGCACCCCTTTGCCCCCCACCAGCGCCGCTGCCCTCACCGCCCTGCTCACCGCCGCCCTCGCCCGCGAGCCCGACGCCGAGACCCGCCTCGAGCTATCCGCCGCCCGCGACTCCATCCGCACCACCACCCCCAGATCCCTCTGATCCGTCGGAGCGAGGCTGCGTTGCGGCGGGTGACCGCACATTCGTTTTTTCGCGTGCGCGCAGGCGAAGCGCCGCATCCATCTCACCGGCAGCATCGAGCGCAGCCGAGCACACCCGAAGAAACGAATGTGCGGGCAGGACCCGCCGCCTACCGCACCCTCGCGTAGCTACCGTACCCTCGCGTAGAGCTCGCTTCCGCCATCGCGGAACTCGCGCGCCTTGTCCTCCATGCCCTTCTCCGCCAGCGCCCGCACGTCCTCGGTGATCTTCATCGAGCAGAACTTCGGCCCGCACATCGAGCAGAAGTGCGCGCCCTTGGCCGCCGTCGCGCCGGCAGCGTCTCGTCGTGGAAGTCGCGCGCCGTCGTCGGGATCGAGCGACAGGTTGAACTGATCCTCCCAGCGGAACTCGAAGCGCGCCTTGCGACAGCGCGTCGTCGCGCTCGCTGCGCGCCCGGGTGCCCCTTGGCCAGGTCGGCCGCGTGCGCGGCGATCTTGTAGGCGATGACGCCGGCCTTGACGTCGTCGCGGTTCGGCAGCCCGAGGTGCTCCTTCGGCGTCACGTAGCAGAGCATCGCCGTGCCGAACCAGCCGATCATCGCCGCGCCGATGCGCCGACGTGATGTGGTCGTAGCCGGGCGCGATGTCGGTCACCAGCGGCCCGAGCGTGTAGAACGGCGCCTCGTGGCAGATCTGCCAGCTGCTGGTCGATGTTCTCCTTGATCTTGTGCATCGGCACGTGGCCGGGCCCTTCGATCATCACCTGCACGTCGTGCTTCCAGGCGATCTTGGTCAGCTCGCCGAGCGTCTCGAGCTCGGCGAACTGCGCCGCGTCGTTGGCGTCGGCGATCGAGCCCGGGCGCAGCCCGTCGCCGAGCGAGAACGCGACGTCGTACTTCTTCATCACCTCGCAGATGCGCTCGAACTCGGTGTAGAGGAAGTTCTCCTTGTGGTGCGCCAGGCACCACTTGGCCATGATCGAGCCGCCGCGCGACACGATGCCGGTGACGCGCCTGCGCGGTGAGCGGGATGTAGCGCAGCAGCACGCCGGCGTGGATCGTGAAGTAGTCGACGCCCTGCTCGGCCTGCTCGATCAGCGTCTCGAGGAACATGTCGATGGTCAGGTCCTCGGCCTTGCCCTTGACCTTCTCCAGCGCCTGGTAGATCGGCACCGTGCCGATCGGCACCGGCGAGTTGCGCATGATCCACTCGCGCGTCTCGTGGATGTTCTTGCCGGTCGACAGATCCATGACCGTGTCGGCGCCCCAGCGTGACCGCCCAGCGCAGCTTGTCGACCTCCTCGCCGATCGACGAGCGACACCGCCGAGTTGCCGATGTTGGCGTTGATCTTCACCAGGAAGTTGCGGCCGATGATCATCGGCTCGAGCTCGGGGTGGTTGCGATGTTGGCCGGGATGATGGCGCGGCCGCGCGCGACCTCGTCGCGCACGAACTCGGGCGTCACGCCCTCGCGCAGGGCGACGAAGCGCATCTCCTCGGTGATCTCGCCGCGCCGGGCGTAGTGCATCTGGCGAGAAGTTCGTGTCGCCGCGCGCCACGCGCCGCTCGATCCACGGCGGCGCAGCTTGGGCAGCCCGAGCGTGCGGCGTCGTGCCCTTGCGGGCCCGAGGTGTCGTAGACGCGAAGCGGCGGCTCGCCGCCCGACAGCGCGATCTCGCGCTGCGGAACCTGCAAGTCGCCGTCGAGCACGTACACCTTGCGCGACGAGGGAAACGATTCATTGGTAACGATCGGAAGCTTCATGGAGTGGCGAATGTAACGAGAAAGCGTGGATTTGCAACGTGAATAAAAGGCGCGGCGCCAGCGTCGGAACAGGCGAGGAGATGAAGTCATGAAGAAGCTTGGACTTGCCGCCCTCGCCCTGCTCCCGCTCGTCGGTGGCTGCTATGCAGAAGCCTATCCCCCCGCCTACTACGCCCGCCCCGCGCACGTGCGCGTCTATGGTTGGCGTCGTGGCTACGTGGCGCCGCCTCCGCCCGCGGTCTACGTCGCACCGCCGCGCGCTCGCGTCTATTGGTAGCGTGATATCGTTTCGCCGACCGATAAACTCAAGGGGGTAGTCATGCGCCGCATTCTGCTCGCGCTCGCTGCAATCGCTCTGCTCGCACCCGCTGCGGGTCTGGCCCACGCGCAGGCCGTCATCGTGCCCGGCGTTCGCGTCTCCGTCGCGCCGCCGCCGCCGCGCGCCGAAGTGCGTCCGGTCGCGCCGTCGCGTTCGCACGTCTGGATCGCCGGCCACTGGGCCTGGCGCCGCGGCGCCCACGTCTGGATGCCCGGCCGCTGGGCGCTGCCGCCCGGCGCCGGCTATCGCTGGGTGCAGGCGCGCTGGGTCAACCAGGGCGGCCAGTGGACCTTCTACGAGGGGCACTGGGCGATGACCCAGCCGACGTCGCCCACCTACGTCTACGATCCGGGGCCGCCGCCGCCGCAGGAGGAGGTCGTGCAGGAGGCGCCGCCGGCGCCGATCGTCGAGGTCCGCCCGGCCGCGCCCTTTGGCGGCGCCGTGTGGATCCCCGGCTTCTGGCGGTGGAACGGCCACCACCACACCTGGGTGGGCGGCCACTGGTCGGCGGCGCGGGCCGGCTCGACCTGGGAGCCGAACCACTGGCAGCACACGCCCCGCGGCTGGGTCCACGTCCCCGGCCACTGGCGCCGCGGCTGATCTACTTCAGCAACCTCCACAGCGACCTGCCTTCGAGGATCTGATCGCGCACCTCGGCGCGCCGCTCGAGCGCGCGCAAAAAAACGCGCGCCAGCTCGTGCACCTCGATGCCGCGCAGCGACGGGATCGGATAGGTCAGCGTCCCCAGCAGCTGCGCCGCGCGCCGCCCCGTGCCGACGATGAACGAGGGCCGTACGATGGTGTACTCGAGCCCGCTCTTGCCGACCCACTCCTCGGTCTTGCGCTTGACCGCCAGATACTTGCCGCGCGGCGATCCCGCCCCCACCGACGACAACAGGAGCAGCCGCGGTACCCCCGCCGCCTTGGCCGCCTCGCCGAGCGCGACGGTGGTTCCGTAGTCGATCTCCTCGTAGTCGCCTTCGGCGAAGCGCGCCTTGACGGTCCCGATGAGCTGCACCACCGCGTCGCAGCCGCGCATCCCCTCGGTCAGCTTGGCGACGTCGCGCGGATCGCACACCACGGCCTCGGCGAGCCGCCCCGCGGCGCGCGCGTGCGGCCGCGCCTTCCACTCGGTTCGACTCTTTGGCGAACAGCTCGAGCAGCGCCTGTCCGGTGTACCCGGTGGCGCCGGCGACGAAGGCGATCGGCATGACGGGAAGGTACTACGCGTCGTACGACTTACGATGTGCCATCGCGGCGCGGAACCGGTCGGCGTGGGACGCCCCGTTGCCATTGGCGTGACCGTTGGAGTGGCCGTTCTTGGCCGCGGGAATCGGCGGCGGCACCGGCTTGCGCAGCGCCTGCGGTTTCGGCGCCACGGCCTGGAGACTCGGGCTAGGGACAGTTGACCTCACCTGGGTGACGTCCTCGTCGGTCAAAAGGCCCTGCAGAGTCAGCTCGATACGCCGCATCTCGTCGGCCGCGCGCCGCGCCGACAGCTCGGCGTCGCGAATCTTGGCCAGCTCCATGCGCAGCTTCCACTCGAGCTCCTCGCGCCGCTCCTGCTCGACGAGGATCCGCTCTTCATACTGATCGCGAATCGCCTGCATCTCCTCGGAGTTGAACAGCTCGCCCGTGTCCCCCGCGCCGCCCTGGGCCTGAGCTTTCAGCTCGTCGTACTCGGCCTTGGTCAGCACCACCAGCTCGTCTGCGCGCATCGTCATCACTCCTTCGCGTGAGGCCGATTGCACCCATCGTGCCGTGGCCCGACCAACGGAAAATCAGTGACTTGCCCCCGGTTCCCCTGAGTGGCCGCCCCCAGGCGGCGACTTGGGTGGCCGCCACCCCCGTGGCCACGGCGCCAACGCCCGTTGCGCGGCCCTCCGGGAGGAGTTATGAGGGGCGTTCATGCCTACGCCGGCAGTCGAAACCGATGCGCTCGTCAAGCGCTACCCGAAGGTCGAGGCGCTGGGCGGCGTCAGCCTGACGATCGAGCCGGGCGAGATCTTCGCGCTGCTCGGACCGAACGGCGCCGGCAAGACCACCTGGATCTCGATCGTCTGCGGCCTGGCTCGCGCCACCTCGGGCCGGCGCCGCGCGTGCTCGGGCACGACGTCGTCGCGCGACGCGATGGCGGCGCGCCGCATCGTCGGCCTGGTGCCGCAGGAGATCAACTTCGATCCGTTCTTCACGCCGCGCGAGGTGCTGCGCTTCCAGATGGGCTACTTCGGCGTGCCGCCCGACGGAGGCGCGCATCGACGAGCTGCTCGCGGCGCTGGCGCTCGGCGGACAAGGCCGACACCACCTCGCGCGAGCTGTCGGGCGGCATGAAGCGGCCGCCTGCTCATCGCCAAGGCGCTGGTGCACCGCCCGCGCGTCGCGTTTCTCGACGAGCCGACCGCCGGCGTCGACGTCGCGCTGCGGCACGGATCTGTGGAGCTACGTCCGCCGGCTGCGCGCCGAGGGCACGACCATCGTGCTCACCACGCACTACCTCGAAGAGGCGGAGGAGCTGGCCGATCGCGTCGCCGTCATCGACCACGGCAAGCTGATCGCCGTCGACACGCCGGACGGCGCTGCTCAAGCAGCACGGCCAGCAAGCAGGCCGTCTTCCGCGCTCGCCGAGCCGCTGCGCCGCTGCCGCTGCCCGACCGCTGCGCGCGCTCGGCGCCACGCTCGACGACGCGCGCACCACGGTGAGCTGCCCCATCGACGGCGACGCCAGCGAGCGTGCTGCGCGCGCCGTCGGCCGCGCTGCCCGGCCGCGTCGCTCGACATGCGCACCGAGCAGCCGTCGCTCGAGCAGGTGTTTCTGCGCGCTCGACCGCCAGCGCACGCGGACGCGGCATGAACGTCATCGGCTTTCGCACGCTGCTGGTCAAGGAGACGCGCCGCTTCCTCAAGGTGCCGGGCCAGACGCTCGCGCAGCCGGTGATCACCACCACGCTCTACTTCCTGGTCTTCGGCTTCGCGCTCGGCGGGCGGGTGCGCGAGGTCGACGGCGTCTCCTACGTGCGCTTCATCGTGCCCGGCCTGGTGATGCTGTCGCTCATCCAGAACGCCTTCCTCAACACCTCGTCGTCGATGTTCATCGCCAAGATGCAGGGCACCATCGTCGATCTGCTGGTCGCGCCGCTGTCGCCGTCGGAGCTGCTGGGCGCGTTCACCCTCGCCGCCGTCGGTGCGCGGCGTGCTCGTCGGCGGCATCGTCTGGCTGGTGGCGGCGGCTCTTCACCGGCTTCTCGGTCGCGCACCCGCGCGTGGGTGCTCGCGTTCGCGCTGCTCGTCGCCGCGGAGTTCGCGCTCTTCGGGCTCGTCGGTCGCCATCTGGAGCGACAAGTTCGAGCAGCTCAACCTCGTGCCCACGTTCGTGATCACGCCGCTGACCTTCCTGGGCGGCGTCTTCTACTCGCGCGCGCATGCTGCCCGAGCCGTGGGCCGCGGTCACCCGGCTCAACCCGATCCTCTACATGGTCGAAGGGCTGCGCTACGGCATGCTCGGGGCGATCGGACGTGTCGCCCTGGCTCGGCCTCGGGCTGACCGTGGCGCTCACCGCCGGTTCGGGCGCGCTGGTGTGGCTGATGCTCGCCCGCGGCTACAAGCTGCGCGCGTAGCCGGTCAGATAGGGCTCGATCGCGAGCGTGCCAAAGCGCCACGTCCGGCTCCACGCGCGCTGCGCCGCTGGGCTCAAACAGTCCTCGCCACCGCACCGCTGTGCTCGATTAACCCCAGGGTTCGCTTCGGTTGATCTAACGAGGGCGAGCGGCGTGAGGCGGATCGTGGATGCGACCGGAGCGACCGACCGAGGAATACCCGTCGGTCTCATGATTCATCACATCTCGGCGCGAGCTCTCGAAACGTTCCGCTTTCAGACCCGCGTCGCATCGAGAGGGCGCCAAAGCGCCACCGTCCGGCTCCGCGCGCACTGCCCCGCTGGGCTCAAACAGTCCTCGCCACCGGACCGCTGTGCTCGATTCCACCCCTTGCCTGTGCTGCGGAACTCGCCCAGCGGGGCAGTGCGCGCGGAGCCTCTGTGCTCGTCCAAGAACCGGACGGTCGCAGCGGGTGGAGAGGCTGCTCTCGACGACCCGCCGCTTCGTCCGACGTGCTTGGCTGAAGGTTCACACGAGCCCATAGAGCGGGCGGTCGTCGGAGCCGTCTTGGCGGGCGTCGAGGAGCGCTCGTCGCGAAGCGACGATGCCAGCGACGAGCCGAGGGCCCGGACGTGCCGCCGGCCTGTAAGGCCGCCGGCGTAACGGGCCCGTCCCGGCAAGACGGCTCCGACGACCGCCCGCGGCCCCTCGGCGCCTACCGGCGACACTGACGCTGCTCGCTCAATCAAACGCGGAGATGTGATGAATGATGAGACCCGTCGGTATTTCGACCCGTCTTGCCGGGCGTCGAGGAGCGCTCGCCGCGAAGCAACGATACCAGCGACGAGCCGAGGGCCCGGACGTGCCGCCGGCCTGTAAGGCCGCCGGCGTAGCGGGCGCGTCCCGGCAAAACGGCTCCGACGGCCGCCTGCGTCCCCGCGCGCTACCTGCCCAGACGACCGCCCGCGTCCCCCCGGCGCCTCTTGCCGCCGGTCCTACTGCCAGAGCCGACGAGACGCGATCACTTGTCCCAGTCGCGCTTGATCTCCTGCTCTTCGCCCGGCTTCAAGTCCACTTCGATCTTCTCGCGCCGGTTCTTGCCTTCGTTCACCAGCTCGATGATGTGCTTGCCCGACGGGATCTGGTAGCCCTGCACCGGCGTCTGCTTGAGCCGCTGATGATCGACGAACACGATCGCCCATGGCCGCACCAGCACCGAGAGCGTCGCCTGGCCCACCGGCTCCTTGGGCGCCGCCGCATGGTGCTCGTGGTGCTCGTGCTTGACCGGCTCGGGCGGCGGCGGCGCCGGCGCCGTTGGCGCGGCGAGCGGCTTGAGACGCACGTTGAACGGGTGCTCCCCGTCGGCGACGTAGACGTCGGTCTCCTGCGTCTTGAAGCCGTCCATCGAGAAGGTGAGCCGCAGCGTCGCGCCGACGTCGCCCTCGACCACGGTCGGCGTGAAGTGCGGGATGCGCTTGCCGTCGATGAGGATCGACGCCCCCGGCGGCTCGGTGTTGAGGCGCAGCTTGCCCTGCGGCTTGCCGCTGCCCGCCACCTGGGCGCCCTTCTTGTGCGCCGGCAACAGCCTGCCGGCCACGGCGACGGTGCCGGCGGCGACGAGCGCGGCGATGATCGGGCCCGCGATCCAGCGCCCCAGCGTCGAGGGCCGCGGCGGGCGCTGCATCGGCGGCAGCTGCTGCCGCGGCGGCTCCTTCATCATCGTCGGCACCACCACCTGCCGCTGCCCCGCCGCCGGCGCATGCTGACCGGGGTCGAGCATCATCGTCGACTGCGACGAGGCCGGCGCCTCCGACCGCGGCGCCGCGGCACCGGCGTCATCGAGAAACAGCGTCTTCTGCTTCTTGTCGTCGGCCATGGTCGTGGGTCACCCGGTTGGGTGCGCGTGCGGCATCATATCGCGATCACGCACGCTTGACGAGAGGTTCGACCAGGCGGTACGTTTTGGCGTCTCGGAACGTATCTAGCGCGAGGGGAGTCGGTGAGACACGCAATCATTGCATTCGGTCTGGTGTCGTCGTCGCTTTTGGGGCTCGGGGGCTGCGCGGCGCTGACCAGCGCCAAGGGAGGCGCCGACTCGGCCAAGGGCGCCGCCGACGACGCCAAGGGACAGAAGGACTCGGCGCAGTCGGCCGTCAAGGACGAGAAGGACAAGGCCAAGGGCGGCGGCGCCGCGGGCGGCGGCGGCGGTGCCGCCGGCCCGACGCGTCTCGAGGCCACCGACGGGCAGATCAACGTCCCCATCAGCGACAAGATCGACGTCAAGAAGAGCAAGGTCAACGACTGGCGCAAGTTCACGCTCGCCGGCAAGCCGGGCCAGTTCGCCACGTTCGAGCTGTTCTGGGACGACGAGGCGGCCAACCTCTCGATCGACATCTACGACAAATTCGGCGTCAACATCGGAAAGTCGCCAAGACGCATCGAGGGCCAGTCGTCCAAGAAGGTGTTGCTGCGCATCGACGATCCCGGCCTCTACTACGTTCGCGTCTCGGGGCCGGCGCAAGACCGACACCAGCATCTACACGATGATGGTCAAGTACAACGGCCCCGTCGTCGTCGCGGCAGCGCCCGCACCGGCGCCCGCGCCGACACCCGCGCCCGGACGCCCGACACCCGCCCGCCGTCGCCGCGGCGCCCGCGCCCTGCCCGCCGGGCCAGAACTGCCCGGTGCCGCCCGATCCGAACAAGGTCTACGGCACGATCGTCTCGATAGTGCGCCGAGGATCGACCGTGACGCTCTACCTCGACAAGGGCGCGGCCGATCAGCTGCGCCCGGGCATGATGGGGACGATCCTCGAGGGACCCGACGGTGACAAACCGTTCGAGGGCGGCAGCTTCTCGATCTCGCAGGTGCTGGGCGGCGTCGAAGTCGATCGCCAAGACCACGACGCTGCAGAAGTCGCTCGGCAAGAACAAGCGGATCGTCGTCAACCTGAAGTGAACGAGATAGAATAGCCGACCATGCGACGCCTCCCCCTCGTAGCGCTCCTCGCGATGGCCGCCTGCGGCCCGAAGAGCGGCAGCACGACGCCCAAAGACAACCTCGACGCCGACTCGCGCAGCGGCCCCGACCAGAAGCGGTCGAGCGCGCAGAAGCTCGACCTCAACAAGCCGCACACCGACGAGGTCAGCTACCAGAATCAGGACCGCACCGACTGGTACCAGGTCGAGCTCGACGGCCGTCCGGGCGTGCTCACGACGCTGATCAACTGGGACAACGTCAACAGCGACCTCAACATCGACGTATTCGACGCCTTCGGCGCGCAGATCGCGGCGTCGCCGGTGCGCGGCAAGGGCGAGAAGCAGAAGAAGCTGTACACGCAGATCGACAAGACCGGCACCTACTACATCCGCGTGACGGCGCCCTCCAAGGTCGACGGCAGCGTCTACACGATGGAGGCGCAGTGGCAGGAGCCGCCGGCGGTCGCCGTGACGGCGCCACCGCCGCCGCCGCCGCCGCGCGAAGAGCCGCCGCCGCCGCCGGAGGAGAAGCCCAAGGCGCACCGCGTGCGCGAGCCGCGCGAGCCCAGGGAGCAGCCGGCCGGCGAGATCGATCGAGGCGCGCGTGGTGTCCGCGTTTCGCGAGGGCTCGGCGCTGATGATGTACATCGACAAGGGATCGTCGGCGGGCATCAAGCCGGGCGACTCGGGCGTGGTGCTGGAGGGCGCGGGCGGCGAAGATCCGCTCGACGGCGGCGCCTTCCAGGTGGTCAAGGTGATCGACGCGAACAAGTGCGTCGCCTCGGCGACGCTGCGATCGCTCGGCAAGAACAACCGCGTCGCGATCACGTTGAGCCGCTGAGGGAGTGGTGAGGAGAAGATGATGTCGGGGCCCGATCCACTCGTCGGCAAGACGCTCGCAGACCGCTTCGAGATCCTCGAGCGCATCGGCGAGGGCGGCACCGGCGTCGTCTACGCGCCAAGCAGCTCTCGGTCGATCGCGTCATCGCCATCAAGGTGCTCGGCGCGCACGTGTCGACCGATCCGTCGTGGGTCAAGCGCTTCCACAACGAGGCGCGCGCGGCCTCGCGGCTCGATCACCCGAACACGGTGCGGCTCATCGACTTCGGGCAGACCAAGGAGGGCCTGCTCTTCATCGCGATGGAGTTCCTGCAGCGGGCGCTCGCTGCGCACCGAGATCGAGCAGCGTCGGGCGGCTGCCGCCGAACCGCGTGCTGCGCATCATGTCGCAGATGTGCGCGTCGCTGTCGGAGGCGCACAACCAGGGCATCATCCACCGCGACATCAAGCCCGACAACGTCTACCTCGTCGACATGAAGGGCGCCGGCGACTACGTCAAGGTGCTCGACTTCTCGGTCGCCAAGCTCGACGCGCCCGACGCGCAGGTGACGCGCGCCGGCGTGGTCTTCGGCACGCCGCAGTACATGTCGCCCGAGCAGGGGCGCGGCGTGCCGCTCGACGCGCGCAGCGACATCTACGCCGTCGGCGTCGTCGCCTACGAGATGCTGACCGGCAAGCCGCCGTTCGACGCCAAGATGCCGACGGAGGTGGTGATGATGCACCTGCGCGACAAGCCGGCGCCGCTGACCGGCCTGCCGCCGCAGCTGACGAGCATCGTGATGAAGGCGCTGCGAGAAGGACGCCGGCCAGCGGCAGCAGTCGGCCGAGGCGCTCGACAACGAGTGCCAGCAGTGCCTGGCCGAGCTGTTCCCGCGGCAGACGCCGGGGCCGGGTGCCTTCCCGGTGGCGCCGCGCCGGTGCGCGGCGGCAGCGCCGCCGCGCGCGGTCGCCGAGCAGAAGACGATGATGGCGCAGGAGGCGCCCGGCTCGGCGCCGTCGCCGGCGCAGCGACGGGGAGCCCGCCGCTGGCCGAGCAGAAGACGATGATGGCGATGGAAGCGCCCAAGCTGGGCGCTTCCGCAGGCGCGCCGGCGGCGAGCCCGGCTGCCGTCGAGCAGAAGACGATGATGGCGCATAGAGGCGCCCAAGCGTCGGCGCCAGCGCCGCCGCCTCGGCGCCGCCGCCGGCGTACAAGCCGCCCGCGTCGTTCGGCGCGCCGCCGGCCGCGCCGCCGCCGGCCAACGCCGAGCAGAAGACGATGATGGCGATGGAGGCGCCGCGCATCGCCGGCGGGCTGGCGCCGCCGCCGGCCGCGCCGCCACCGCCGCTCGGCCGCGCCGCAGCAGCGCACGATGATGGCGCAGGAGGCGCCGCTCTCGTCGCAGAAGACGATGATGGCGCAGCCGGCGCCCAGCATCGCCACCGGCGGCACCAAGATCCTGCCCGACTCGGCCGGCGTCGTCGCCTACGCGACCGAGCGCGCGCAGCAGGCGCGCCACTCCGGCCAGAACGCGCGCTGCAGGCGCCGCCGGCGGGCGCGCTCTTCTGGCTCGGCGTGGATCGTGCTCGGCATCGGCGTCGGCCTCGGCATCCACTTCTACCTGCATGCAGCGCGGATGAGCTGGCAGCGCCGCCGTCGACGACGCGGCTGATCGCGCGCTGCGAAGCGCACGTGCGCCGCGGCGAGCGGCTGGCGCGCGACTGGTCGATGCCGATCCGGGCGCGCGCGCCGCAGCTCCACCGTCGAGCCGGCCGACTGGCGCGCCGGCTATCTGCGCGTCGACCGACGAGCGCGAGATCCCGATCGAGCTGCACGAACGACTTGCGCGCAGAACCTGCCGCAGGCGCTGCTGCGCGATCTGTACCGCCCGGTGCACGAGGAGCGCTGGGTCGAGCGCGAGATCCTCGAGGGCACCGGCGATCGCGGCGGCTTCGCCGCGATGCACGAGGCGCGCGCGGCGCGCCGGCTCGCCGGCGCTGCCGCGGGTCGAGCCGCTGGTGCGCGCGGTGCTCGAATATCAGGCGTGGCGGCGCGGCCTTATGGCCGAGCGCTGGCAGCCGCTTCCGCCGCGACGACGAGCCGCTAGCCGTAATCGCGAACGGGCAGGCGGCGGGCGGGACGAAGCCCTCGAGGCGCGCGCGCCAGCGCCGCCGCGTCGGCGAGCGACGAAGTCGGGCGCCGGCTGGTAGACGCACGCGCGAAATGCGACGCCGCCCGCGGCCGGCGACAGATCGGCGCGCGCCGGGCATCCGCCGAGCCCGAAGCAGGCGCGCCGCGACGTAGCAGTCGAGAAACAGCCGCTGGTCGAGCGCGCGCTCGAGCAGCGGCTCGAGGCGGCGCGAGCGCGCGCATCCAGAAGCGCGCGGTCGCACCACGGCGGCGGCGGCTTGAGCGCGTTGAGCGCCACCTTGTCGACCGCCGGCAGCGCCACCAGCGCCGCCAGCAGCCCGTCGTCGACCAGCCGCGCGGCGAACTCCGGCGTGTCGAGCGTGGCGATAAGCACGATCTCCAGCCGCGGGTCGCGCCGCCCGCAGCGCGCCGCGCCACGCGCCTCGACCCGGCGCCGGCTCGACGACCCCCTTGTGCGAGTCGATCGACAGGTTGACCCGCGCCGACGCCGGCGAACAGCCCGGCCGGCGCCTGCCGCGCCAGCTGCGGCGTCGTCGTCACCGCCACCGGCGCGCGCGCCGCCGCCACCAGCGCCGCAGGCGCGGCAGGGCCTCGGCGAGCGGCTCGGACACGGCGACGGCCACCTCGTCGTAGCGCAGAGCCGCCGAGCGCCTCGCGGCGACGACCGGCAGGTGCAACTGGTCGCGGCCGGCCCGGCGCCGGCTCGGGCGGTTCGCGCGCCCAGGTAGCAGAAGTCGCAGCCGACCCGGCACGGCGCCGCCGTCGAGATGGATGGACAGCGTGCCCAGCGTTGTCATAAGATTTTCATCCCATGGCGCTGCGCATCGAGAGCGCGGGCAAGACCGACGTCGGGCTGGTTCGCGAGAAGAACGAAGACTCGATGCTCATCGACCCGACGGTCGGGCTGTACGTCGTGTGCGACGGCATGGGCGGTCACGTCGGCGGACAGGTCGCGTCGCAGCTCGCGGTCGCCACCATCAGCGAAGTCATCCGCTCGGCGAACGGCGCCGCCCGCGCGACGATCCCGACACGCTGGTCACGGCGCCATCAACGCGGCCAACCAGGCCGTCTTCACGCAAGGCGAAGGCCGATCCGTCGCTGCACAACATGGGCACCACCGTCGTCGCCATCCGCCAGGACGACGACCTGCTGCACCTGGCGCACGTCGGTGACTCGCGCATCTACCGCCTGCGGCAGGGCAAGTTCGAGCAGGTCACGCGCGACCACTCGCTCATCAACCTGTACGAGGACAACCCCGAGCTGGCGGCGCGCTTCGGGCCGCCGAACTCGAACGTGATCGTGCGCGCCGTCGGGCTGCGCGATCAGGTCGAGGTCGATCATCGCGTCATCGCCATGGAGCCGGGCGACATGTACCTGCTCTGCTGCGACGGCCTGACCGACATGGTCGACGACTGGATGCTCAAGGAGATGCTCGCCGACGCCGGCCGACGGCTCGCTCGACGAGGCCTGCGACGCGCTGGTGCGCGCCGCGCTGTCCAACGGCGGCGTCGACAACACCACCGTCATCCTGCTCAGGATCCACGAGTCGACGTAGCGCCGCGGCGAGCGTCGCCAGCGCCTCGGCGTAGCGGCCGGTCTTGGCTTGCAGCGCGCGCCAGGCGTGAGGCGCAGCGGATGGCCGGCCGGGCAGCTGCGACGCCTGCGCGTAGGCCGCGTCGGCGCCGGGAAAGTCGCCGCCGGCGGTGAGCACGTCGCCGAGCGCGACGAGCAGCAGGCGGCGCTGCGCTGGCGCGCGTGAAGGCCTGCAGGCCGGTGCGGAGCAGCTGCGCCGGCGCGCGGCGGATCGGTGCGCGCCAGCGTGAGCGCGGCGCCGACGCGCGCCTCGACGAAGTAGGGCGCCAGCTCGACGGCGGCGGCGAACGACTGCGCGGCGGCGTCGAGATCGCCGGCGCGCAGCTGCTCCTTGCCGCGCGCGAAGTAGCGACGGGCGACGGGCGCCGACATCAGTCGACCTCGAGCCAGGAGAAGCGGCTCGACGCGCCGTCGTCCTTCTTCTCCTCCGGTTTCGCAGGCTCCGGCGCGGTGTCGCGGCCGCGGGTGCGCCGGCGCGGGTGTCGCCGGCGGCGGGCGTCGGTGCGGCCGACCGGGACGGCGCCGCCGGCGGGGCTGGCGTCGCCGACGGTGGCCGGCGTTCGTGCGCGCGCCGGCGTGAGCGCGGCGTCGGCGCGGGCGGCTGGCGGCGCCACCGGCTGCGGGTCGGGCGTCGCGCCACCTCGATCGGGATCGAGCGCCCGCCCGACGCGCACGCTGACGCGCGCTCGCCCTGCACCTCGAGCGCCGCCAGCTCCGGCACGTCGAGGTGCAGCTGCAGCCAGCGTCACCAGCTCGGCGAACGACAGCCCCTCGAGCTCGGTGCGCGCGTCGAGCATGGCCAGCGCGCCCTGCGCCGGCGCCGCGCCGCCCTCGACGACGTACTCCTTGAACACCCAGGCCAGGATCTCCTGCAGCTGCTCGCGCGGATACGCGTCGAGCGCGCCGCGGATCTCCGCCACCATCCGCTTCAGATCCTTGCTCACCGGATCACCTTGGCTCTTCCTGGTGCGCGGCGCGCAGCCCGTCGGGCAGGTCGGCGCCGCCGAATTCGCAGCCGACGAAGCGCGCCCGCTCGACGACGGCGCCGGTCAGCGACGCGCCACCGAAGTGGCAGCGCAGCGCCAGGGCGCCGGTGAAGTCGGCGCGGAACAGGTTGGCGCCGCGGAAGTCGCAGTCGATGAGCACGGCGCCGTCGAAGCGGGCGCGCGTCAGCTCGGCGGCGCCGTTGGGCGCCGGGTCGTGCCAGCGCGACTTCAGGATCGTCGCCTGCGAGGCGCGCATGCCGTAGAGGTTGCAGCCGATGAAGCGGCAGGCGGTGAGCCGCGCGCGCGACAGATCGAGGTTCGCCGCCTGCACCCGCTGCCACTCGACGCCGTCGAGCGTGGCGCCGGCGAGGCCGAGCTCGGTCAAGTCCGAGTCGGCGCAGGTGGCGCGCACCACCAGCGCGTCGGAGAGGTGCGCCCGACGGAGGTCGACGCGGCGTCAGCGTCACGCGCGAGAAGTCGGCGCCACCGAAGTCGGCGCCGCCGAGCGTGCAGCGCTCGAAGGTGGCGCCGGCGAAGTCGCCCGCCGGCACGCGCAGCCCGGCCGCCTGCAGGTCGCGATAGGTGTTGCCGCGCAGCGCGCCGTCGCGGGCGAGGTGCTGCAGCTGCTCGCGACTCTCGACGACGTCGGCCACTACTGCACCGCTCGCTCACTCCGGCGCGGCGCGACAAGGCGGCTCGCTGTGCTCGCCTTCCGGTCGCGAAGGCCCCGCGCCTGCGTTCGCTCGCTCATGGGCCTCTAGCCGCGGCCGAGCCGCTCCGCCTCGGTTCGCTGCCAATCCTCGACCAGCTCGAGCACCCGGGAGATCACCGCTGCGCGATTGTCGCCGCCGCCGCCGTGCTTGCCCGCCGGCTGCGCCTGCGCCGTCGCCTCGGCGTGCACCTGCTGCTCGACGGCCTCCGCCTCCTGCTCGTGCGCCGCGCCCTGCGACTCGCCGCCCTCGAGCGCGAAGTGCAGGCCGCGTTGCGCCTGCGACACGTGCGTGAGCTCGTGCGCCAACAGCGCCTTGCCGAGCGCCGTCTTCGGATCCGAGCGCGGCCCTTCGCGCACCAGGATCATGCCGGTGTTGGCGATGGTGACCGCGTCGGCGCGGTGCGCCTTGGTCACGGTCTCGGCGAAGGGGCCGCGGAACACGCGCACGTCGCCGAAGCGTCCGCCGAGCCGGCGCTCCATCTCCGACTGCGTCCCGAGATCGAGCTTTTCGCCCGACCCGGCGCCGCCGACGACGAACTTGGAGAGCCGGGACGGCTCCCAGCGCTGCGCGATCTCCTGGCTGAGCGCGAGCGCGCGCTTGCGCCGCTCCTCTTCCTCGAGCGCGTTCGCTGCGTCGTCGCCGGGCTTGTCATCGTCCGTCGCCATGGGCGCTCCCGTTCAGTCTACCCCAATCATGGTTATCGGCAAAGGCGCGGGAAAGTTGCGTATTTCTGCGCCCGAAAAGCACGCAACTTCTGCCGCGAAATGGCGATAATCATAGTATGGCCGAAAACGAGGACAAGCAGCTCGAGGACGATGACAAGCCGCCACCCGAGTCCATCCTCGAGACGGAGAAGCAGCGCGATCCCGACGAGGCGGTCTTCGCCGAGCAGGCGATCCACCACTACGCCGACGAGGTGCTCGAGCAGTTCCGGCAGAGCGTGGAGACGGCGCTGAGCGCGTTCACCGCCTGGGTGCAGTCGCAGAACGCCGCCGACGCGTTCGACGGCGCCGGGTTCAACACGCAGATCGGCGATGTCTTTTTGCAGCAGATGCTGTCGGCCTGTGGCGGCATGGACACGCCAATCGGGGCCGCCATGTACGAGCAGCTCAACGGGCTCGTCGACGAGGCGGTGCGCGAAGAGCAAGAGACGGCGTACTTCGTCGATGCGCTGGCGCGCGGCGCGCGCGACTTCACATGGTACCTGCGCGACAACCTGCAGGGCGTGCTGAGCAACGAGTGGGACCAGCTGCGCGACCTCGCCTACGAGGGGTCGACCGACTTCATCCCGGCGCTGCACGCGTTCGGCATGCCCAAGGCCGACTGGTCACCCAGCGACCTGCAGTCGACGATGGTGGCGATCGCCGAGAAGCTGCGTGAGGGGGCGCCCAAGACGCAGGAAGAGGCGGTGGAGAAGGATCCCGAGCAGGAGGAGCAGGAAGAGGAGCAGATCCTGCGCCGAGGAGGAGGACAAGAAGCAGGCGATGTAGCGTCAGTGCTTCTTCGGCGTCGCCGGCGGCGGCGCGTCGGCGACGTGCTGGAACAGCTTGCCGGCGGCGGCGCACTCCTTCTCCGCGGCCTCGGCCAGTAGATCGTAGTCGATCGACTGATCGCGCTGCGCGGCGATGTAGGCGGCGCGCAGGATGGCGTTCTTGATGTGCCCGCCCGACAGATCGAAGGTCTTGCCCAGGCGCGCGTAGTCGATCTCGCCCACCGGGCGCGCGCGCCGGCATCAGCGTGCGCCAGATGCGCTCGCGATCGACCGGCTTGGGGAACGGCACGACGATGTGATAGGCGATGCGCCGCTTGAAGGCCTGATCGATCGACGTCTCCAGGTTCGTCGCCAGGATGACGATGCCCTCGTAGCGCTCCAGCTGCTGCAGGAGGAAGTTGGTCTCCATGTTGACGAAGCGGTCGTTGGCGGTCTCGACCTTGGCCACGCGCGTCGAAAAGAGCGCGTCCGCCTCGTCGAAGAACAGGATCGCGTGCGTCGACTTGGCCTGCGCGAGGATCTCGTTCAGGTTCTTCTCGGTCTCGCCGACGTACTTCGAGACCACCTTCGCCGGGTTGACGCGATAGAGGCTCAGCGCCAGCTCGGAGGCGATGACCTCGGCGGCCAGCGTCTTGCCCGTCCCCGGCTCGCCCGAGAGCAGCACGACCAGCCCCTTGCCCGTGGGCAGCTTCTCGTTGAACCCCCAGGTGTGCAGCACCTTGGCGCGGTTGCGGCCGGCGGCGATGATCTCCTCGATCTGCGACTTCTCGTCCGGCGGCAGCACCAGCACGTCGAGCGTCAGCCGCGCATGGCGGGTGCGCTCGGTCCACGCGCTCAGGTCGCCGCGCAGCTGCGCCTGCGCGGCGGCGTCGAGATCGGCGCGCGTCAGCGTCGAGGAGGGGCCGCGGGCCACGGCCTTCGACACGGCGTAGAGCACGGCCGAGCGGATCGAGCCGCCCGAGAGCTCGTAGCGCTTGGCCAGCTGGTTGACGTCGACGTCGTCGCCCAGCGGCACCGTCGGCAGCAAGAGCGCGCGCCAGATCTGCTCGCGCAGCGCGCCCGTCGGCACCTCGAGCGGCAGGCGGAGCATGACGCGGCGGTCGAGCGTGGCGTCGAGCCGCTCCGGCGTCGCCGTCGCCAGGACCACCAGGCCGTCGAAGCGATCGAGCGCGCGCATCAGCGCCGCCGCGCGCGGATTGCCGGCGCCGCGGCCGCCGAAGAGCACCTCGCACGAGTCGAAGAGCACGACCGCGTCGGCGAGGCGCGCCTCGACGAAGAGCTCGTCCAGCTCGGTCTCGAGCGCGCGGCCCGCCTCGGCGAGGCGCGGGCCGTCGATGACCAGGAGCTTCTTGCCCAGGCGCCGGGCCAGCGCCGTCGCCAGCATGGTCTTGCCGGTGCCGGGCGGGCCGGTGAACAGCACGACGACCGCGCGCCCCGACGGCAAGAGCTTGTCGTAGCCCCACTCGCTGAGGCGCCGCTCCAGCCCCGGCTGCGCGGCCAGCAGCTGCTCGAGCTCGGCGCGGGCGTCGTCGGGCAGGACGACGCTGTCCAGCTCGACGTCGGGCACCGTCAGGCGCGCGTAGGTCGACGCGCCGCCGGTCGGATCGGCGCCGAGGATGACGCGGGCCACGCGCGGCGGCAGCTTGAGCTCGCAGGCGTTGATGTTGTCCTTGGCCTCGGGCCGGGCGCGATCGAGCGTCACCAGCCGATGGCGCACGAGCGGCGCCGTCGGCTCGAAGCGGGCGCGCGCCCGCAGCCGCTCGGCGACGCCGTCGTGCTGCACCTGCACGGCCAGCCCGACGTCGAGCCACGGGTGAAACGCGGTGCCGGACAACCTGGTGTGCAGCTTGGCCAGCGACGGGTCGAGCTGCGCCGCCGCCGCGTGCATGAGCACGTCGGCGTCCTGGTCGTCGAGCGCGAGGCGCTTCTGCAGGGAGGGCAGCCCCAGCTCCGCGGTGGCGGCCTCGGCGCGGGCCGCCAGCTCCGCGGCCAGGGCGCCCGCCCGCTCCGCCAGCTTCTCCGCCTCCGCGCTCTTGCCCTCGGCGGCGGCGATGGCCCGCTCGATGCGCACGCGCACCCGCGCACACGCCAGCTCGAGGTACTCGGCGTTGTCGACGAACGGAGCGGCGGGGGCGCGCTTGTGCACGACGCCTACTTCAGCTTGTTGGTCTGCGCGGCGCCCTGCGGCTGCTCGTAGTACTCGTCGGTGAGCTCGCGCGACTCGATGGTGTTGCCCAGCGCCTCCTCGAGGAACCTGGTCTCCTCGGTGCAGCTGGCGCCCTTGATGCACTTGACGAGCACCTGGACCTCGCCGTCGGGGCCGATGGTGATCTCGAGCTCTTTCTTCTCGGCCATGGCTTTTACCCCCACTTACTGACGGTGAGCTTGACCGACCCGTCGGCCTGCACCGCGTTGTCGTCGATGGTGTAGCCCTGCTCCTCGACGGCGGCGACGACCCGCTGGTAGGCGTACTTGGCGTTCAGCTCCTTGACGACCTCCTCTTCCTTGAGGCCGCGCGTGGTCTCGACGCCCCACCAATCGGCTTCGAGCGCGTAGGTGCCGTCCGCCTGCTTGACCACGCCCACGTCGTACTTGCCCATGTCGATGGCGATCTCGGCCTTGGTCGTCTGCCCGCGCCAGCCGCGCACCTCGACCCCTTGGGCGGCCTGCTTGTACTTCCAGCCCAGCTGATCGAGCGCCTTGGTCAGCGCCACGAGGTCGTTGATCTTGGTGGCGACCTTGGTGAAGTGGGACACGGCTACACCTCGACCTTGAAACGATCGCGCTTCGGCTCTACGTGCACCGACGCCGGCCGCGCGCGCGTCTTGGCCCACTCGCGCATGGTGTCGATGCCCTCCTTCATCGTCACCGCCAGCGGCACGATCTCGTGCGCCGACGACAACAGCCCCTCGGTGCCGACGTCGACGCCGCCGTCGAACGCGTCGTAGAGCGCGGAGACCACCACCTGCTCCAGCTCGGCGCCGGAGAACTCGGGCGTCGCGTCGACCACCTTGCCCAGCTCGATCGTCGACGGATCGCGCCGCTTCTTCTTCAGGTGGATCTCGACGATCGTCTTCCGCTCCTCGCGCGACGGCAGGTCGACGAAGAAGATCTCGTCGAAGCGCCCCTTGCGCATGAGCTCGGGCGGCAGCGCGCGCACGTCGTTGGCGGTGGCGATGACGAACACCGGCGAGGTCTTCTCCTGCATCCAGGTGACGAAGGTGCCGAAGACGCGCGAGGTGGTGCCGCCGTCCGACATGTTCGACGAGCCGGTGCCCGAGAAGCCCTTCTCCATCTCGTCGAGCCACAAGACCGCGGGCGCGATCGCCTCCGCCGTCTTGAGCGCCTTGCGGATGTTCTCCTCGGAGGCGCCGACCAGGCCGCCGAAGATCTTGCCCACGTCGAGCCGCAGAAGCGGCATCTGCCAGGCCGCGCCGACCGCCTTGGCCGTCAGCGACTTGCCGCAGCCGGGCACGCCGATGAGCAGGATGCCCTTGGGCAGCGGCAGCCCGAAGTCGCGCGCTTTGGAGGTGAAGGCGCCGCGCCGCTTTTGCAGCCACGCCTTTAGCGTCTCCAGGCCGCCGATCTCGTCCAGCGATTCCTGCGCCTCGTAGTACTCGAGGATCCCCGACTTGCGGATGATGTGTTTCTTCTCGCTCAGGATCGTCGGGATATCGAACGTCTTGTTGCGCACGATCGACTTGGCCAGCACGTTCTCGGCCTCGACGTAGGTGAGGCCGAGCGCCGCCTCGACGATGCGCTCGCGCCCCTGCGGATCGCCCGCCGGCCCCGGCTCGACCCCCACCGGAAGCTCCTGCAGCAGCTTGCCGACGATGCCGTCGATCTCGCCCCGGTCGGGCAGGTCCCAATCGATGATCGCGACCTCCTTCTCCAGCTCCGGCGGAATCTTCAGCACGGGCGAGAGCAGGATGACGTTCTTCTGCGACTTCTTGAGGTCATGCGCCAGATCGCGTAGCTTGCGCACCACCGTCGGGTTGTCGACGATAAGCGTGAAAGTCGCGCAGGACGAAGAGGCCCTTGCCCTCGATGCCGGCGATGTGATCGAGCGCCTTGATCGGATCGCGCACGTCGCCGCCACGGAACTCGCCCTGCAGCTTGACGAAGCCGCGCGTGATCGACCAGGCCGCCAGCACGCGCTCGCGCCGGAGCGCGATCTGCCGCAGCGCCTCCTCGACGCGCGCCTCCTCCGACGACACCACGTAGAGGATCGGATAGCGCGCCTTGATGAGGTCTTCCGCTTCGACCGCGCTGGCAATGCTCACGGTTGCACCGCTCGCTCGCTCCGCTCACCCCTCGGCTGCGTTCGCTCAAGCCTTTGTTGCACCGCTCGCTCACTCATCGTCAGCTCTCAATGACTTCGCGCAGCGCGCGCAAGAGGCCCTTGGCGTCTTCGGTGCGATCCACCGAGACGTTGATGGCGTCTTCGAGCGTGCGCGCGGCATCGTGGTCCGGGACCGCCTTGCCATGCTCGGCAACGAGATCCTTCGCCAACAGGATGTTGGTCCGGAGCTCGCTCAGCGCGTCGTTGATGCCGCTGTACGCCTCCTCCGCCTTCTTCTTGATCTCGGTCAGCTGCACGACGTGGCCGTTGCCCGCCGTCGCCGCGCCGCTGCCGCCACCTTGCGCCGCCAGCTCCTTGCCGAGGCGCTCCACCTCCTCCTCGAGCTGGTGCACGCGCGCCTCTGCCGGGATCTGGATCTCCGAGGTCGAGTCGAGCAGCTGCGGATGCTGCGCCTCGGCCAGGAGCTCCGCCGGCGCGCCCTGCATCGCCTCCTGCGTACGCTTGAGCTCGATCTCCAGCTCGCTGGCGCGCTTGCGCTCCCGCTCGCCGTCGACCTTCGCCCGATCGGCCGCCTGCGACGCCGCCTCGCGCGCCTTCTCCGCCTCCGCCAGCGCCTCTTCGGCCTTGGCGCGCGCCGCCTCCGCCTTGGCCAGCTTCTCCTCCAGCCGTGCGCGCGCCGCGTCGATGGTCCCCTTGGACTGCACGGCCGAGGCGCGCTCGATGTCCACCCGCGACAGCTGCTCCTCGAGCTGCGCCCGCTCGCGCTCGGTCGACTCGAGCCGCTCGGCGAAGCGCGTGCGCTCGGTCTCGACCTTGCGCAGCTCGACCTTGAGCTCGCGCACCTCGGTCGCCAGCCGCACATGCTCGCTGGTGTCACCCCCGCCGCCGCCACCCCCGCCGCCGTCGGAGAGCATGCGCGCCAACCGCCGCTGCTCCTCCTCCAGCGCCTCCACCTGGTGGTTCTGCCGGATGACCTTGTCGCGCAGCTCGTCGCGTTCGTTCTTCATCGCGATCTGCTCGCGCATCATGCGCTCCTTCTCGGCGCGCCCGTCCTTGACCGCCGTCTCCAGCGACATCAGGCCGACCTTGCGCTCCTCGAGGATGCGCTCCTGCTCGGAGATGACCTCGCGCAGCTGATCGAGCTCGGCGATGCGCGCGTTGAGCTCCTTCCAGCCCTCGTCCTTGGTCTTGCCGACCTCGGCCAGCTTGCCGCGCATCTCCTCCATCATCTGCTTGGCGCGCTGCACGTCCTCATGCGCGCGCTCGAGCTGGCGCTCGCGCGCCGACATCTCGTCGGTGAGCTCCTCGACGCGCTGCTTGTTGGTGAGGTGCTCGCCCTTGATCTGCTCCAGCTCCTCGCGCAGCTCGTTGCCGACCTTGGTGAGCGCGTGGATCTCGTCGTCCTGCAGCGACTTCTCGCGCTGCACCTCGCCCAGTCGATCGCGATAGGCCAGGTTCTCCGCGCGCAGCCGCTGCAGCTCCTGCTGGTTGCCTTCGTTGCGATGCGTGGCCGCTTCCAGCTCCTGCGACGCCTCGCGCAGCCGCGCCGCCAGCATGTCGCGCTCCTGCGACGCCTGTTGCAGCTCGTAGTCCTTCTGTTTCAGCAACTCCGCCGGATCCAGGCCGCCGCCGCCGAACGCCTGCTGCAGCGCCGGATCCACCTGCACGCTGCCCTGGGCCGGGATCGACATCGTCCGCGGCTTGCCCGACCCCATCGCCTGCGGCTGCTGCGCATCGGCGGTCTCGACGAAGCGCACCTGCAACGTTCCGCAGCGCACCACGTCGGCGTGGTTGAGCGCCTGCTTCTGCACCCGCACCTCGTTGACGAAGGTGCCGTTCGACGATCCCAGGTCCTCGACCATCCAGCGCCCGCTGGCGAACGAGATCTTGCAGTTCTTGCGCGAGACCATGGCGTCGTCGGTGCGCACGGCACAGTCGGCGCCGCGGCCGAGGAAGGCCCCTTCGGGCGCGATGTCGACCGATGCGTCGCGGCCGTTGCCGTCGCGATATAGAAGCTTGCCGCCCACGCGATCCTCCTTCAGACCCGGAATACGATCTCGGTCGTGCCGACGCGAATGACGTCGCCGACCTCGAGCTTGCGCCGCGCCACCTTCTCGCCGTTGACGTACACGCCGTTGGTGGAGCCGAGGTCGGCCAGCTCGTAGCCGCCGTCGAGACGCTTGATGCCGATGTGCTTGCGCGACACGCCGGTGTCGGTGAGCAGGACCGTGTTGCCCGCCACCGATCCGATGGTCGTGACCTCGCGATCGAGGTTGATGGTCTGCCCCACCAGCGGCCCCGACACGAACTCGAGCTCGGCGCGCTGCTCGCTCGCCGCGGTGCCGCAAAAGCGGCACTGCGACCACGACGGCAGCATGACGCGCCCGCAATTGCGGCACGGGCGCTCCCGCGGCTTTCGCCGGCGCGCCGCCGCCACCACCAGCAGCAGCACGCCGAGGGCGACGACGCCCCCGATGATCGCCGGCAGCCCCCACGGTGGCAGCGACGCGAGCGAGACCGGTTGCGCCGCCAGCGTCATGCTACGTGATCGACTTGAACTTGAACTCGGTGCGACCGAGCCGGAACAGATCGTTGTCGACCAGCTCGTGCTCGCGCACCTTCTTGTCGTTGACGACGATGCCGTTGGTCGAGCCGAGATCGAACAGCTTGAACGAGCCACCGTCGAAGCGCACCTCGCAGTGGTGCGACGACATGAACTGGTCCTCGACCTTGACGTCGCAGTCGGTGCCGGTGCCGATGAGCGTGCGCGACGGCTTGAGCTTGAAGGTCTGATCGGCGTGCTTGCCCGAAGTGGCCACGATCCAGCCCACCGCGGGGGCGCCGCCCGAGACGTTGACGTTGAGCGCCATCGTCTTCATCGGTGCCGCCGGCGCCGCCGCCACCACCGGCGCCGCCGCCACCGGCTCCTCCTCGCGCCATCTGCTCCGGCTTCTCGCGGAAGATCAGCCAGGCGATGAGCCCGATGAGCCCGATCGCGCCCAGCCCGATGAGCAGCCACAGCCACCAGCGCGTCCCGGCCTCGCCCTTTTTGGCGATGGGATGGCTCGCCTTGGGCAGCTTGTCGTCGATGATGTTGGAGTACTGCGGGCGCCCGTTGTTCGACGCCAGCACCTGAAACTGATGCGGCTTGCCGTCACCGCCGGCGAGGGGCACCTCGAACGTGGCGATGTACTGCTTCTTGATCTCGTCGATGACGTTGGAGAAGTGGTTGGAGATGTCGCTCGCCGTCTTGCAGATGCGCTCCATACCGTTCGACTGCTTGGCCAGGATGCCGAGCGTGCGCAGCGTGCTCGGATCGAACTCGTTGTAGCCGATGGTGTCGATGACGACGCCCGCCTCTTGCGCGCGCTTGCCGATGGAAGAAAACGTGCGCGGCTCCATGTCGGCATCGATGCCATCGGAGAAGATGACGATCAGCTTGCGCTCGCCCTTGGGCACCGCCGCCAGCAGATCGAGCGCGGTGCGCACCGCGTTCATCATGTGGGTCTCGGCCGAGTCGGTGTCGATGGCCATGGTCTTGGCCGCGCTCTCGGCGTCGACCGGGCTGCCCATCTCGGCCAGCCGCTTGGTGTCGAGGGCATAGGCGAGCAGCGCCATCTTCGACTTCGCCGGCAGCGAATCGGCGAGCGCCCCGATGGCGCTCTTCTCCGAGTCGATCACCGACTTCATGTTGTTTCCGATCTCGGCGACGACGACGAGGTTGATCGGCTCCTTGGACTCGTCGAACGTCTGCAGCGCCGTGGCCGTGCCCTGCTCGGCCGAGTCGACGACGATGCTGAAGTCCTCCTTGGCGCGCCCGATGATGGAGCGCCCGTCGGCGTCGACGAAGCTCAGGTACAGCTTGAGAGTCGGCGACCCCTTGAGATCCATGCGCTCGAGGCGCAGCTTGTCGGCGGCGCGCGCGGCGCCGGCGGTCAGCGTAGTGATAGCGAGGGCACAGAGGGCGAGTGCGTGCTTGCGCATTGGGCTTAGCTCATCGACTTGAACTTGAAGTTGACGCGACCGAGTCGGACGTTGTCGTTGTCAATGAGATCGCTGTTCGTCACCCGCTTGTCGTTGACGAAGGTCCCATTGGTCGACCCGAGATCGTTGACGCGAAAGCCCTGGCTCGTGGCCATGAACTCCGCGTGCCGGCCACTGATGGACGCTTCCTTCATCACCACGTCGCAATCGGCCGCCGTGCCGACGACCGCGCGCCCCTTGAGCTGAAACAGCTCGCCCGTCTGGGGCCCGTCGAGCGGCACCAGCCAGCCGACGCCCGAGCCCTGCACCGCGCCGCCGCCTGCGCCCATGTCGATGGCCATGGTCCGCATCTTCCCCTGCCCCCCGCCACCCGTCGGTGCCGGCGCTGCCGCGGCCACCGGCGCGCCCGGCCCCTCCGACCAGCCGCAGTACGGGCACTGGTCCCAGCTCGCGTGCAGCTTCTCGCTGCAGGAGGGGCATTTCTTCTTCTTCGAGAAGAGTCCCATTTTCGCTGCCTTCTTCTGTCCGTTTCCCGCCTGGGCCGCGCCGCCCTTGGCCTTGTTGGCGAGCTCGCCGGCCTTTCCCGCCGCCTGCTTGTATTGTTGTCCGACGTTCTTCAGGCGGTTGAGGTCGCCCTTGATCCCGCCCTTGACGCTACCGACCTTGAAGACCTTCATGCGCACGAACTCGAACGGCGCCTTGAGGGTCTTGATGAGTGGGTCTAGGAACATGGAATCAGCCGAATCCTATCATAACGGGCATCCCGCTCGGCACAGCCCGGCGGGAGGCACCTCGGCTCGCGACGCTCTCCTCGCCGATCATTTCGGGCATCCCGCTCGGCACAGCCTCGCGGGAGGCACCTCGGCTCGCGACGCTCTCCTCGCCGATCATTTCGGGCATCCCGCTCGGCACAGCCTCGCGGGAGGCACCTCGGCTCGCGACGCTCTCCTCGCCGATCATTTCGGCTGGTAGAACCAATATCGGAACATATTGATGTCGCGCCCCGCGGTGCCCGCATTCTGCTTCACCGTCACCTTGTCCTTGGTGATGAGCTCGCCCGCGATCACGAAGGGCCAGTTGCGCCAGCGGTGCACGCGATCGGTGCCCGCGCACGAGCAGACGCCCGCGTTCTTGCCGTCGACGAAGAACTCGATCTCGTAGTCGCCGTAGACGTAGTCCATGCGGCGCACGACGGCCAGCGGCTTGCCCGGCTTGAGCCCCGAGACGGTGAACTGCGTGTAGCCGCCCACGTGCGCGCGCCCGACATCCTCGATGACGGTGCCGTCGGGATACTTCAGCTTCTGGCGCGAGCGATACGAGTCCTTGGCGTCGTTGATGGCGAGCCCGTGCTTCTCCTCGGAGTCCTTGTCCATGACGTCGATCATGTCGACGCGCACCCAGGTCTGCCCCTCGACGTCGAGCTCGGTCGGCAGGTCCTGCTGCGCCAGCGCCTTGACCGCCTCCCAGTCGATCGTGCCCGCCTTCTTCTGCGCCGGCATGCCCGGCCGCGGCTCCTCGTCGAGCTGCACCGGCGGCCCGCCGGCGAAGACGCTGGCGACGATCTCGCCCGCCTTCTGCTGATAGGCGCACATGTTCTGCAGCGCATCGGCGGTGTAGCGCCGCTCACCCATGAGACCCTTCAAGATCTCGACGTGCTTGCGGAAGTCGGCGAACTCCTTCTTCTGCGCCAGCGTCGGGTGGTTGACCTCGACGTCGACGGCGCACCTCCGACTGCATCTCGAGGATGAGCCCCATCACGTCGAACACGTTGCGCAGATCGAGCTGATCGGCCGCCGTGCAGCGCGCTCGCCGACAAGATGGCGCCGACAGCGCGTCATGCGCCGTCTGCACCTTGCCGTCGCGCGCCATGTGGAAGAACGCGCGCCGCTGCGCCTGCAGCACCGTGTGGATGCGCTGCTGCGTCGTCGGTGTCGAGGAACGATGCCGGATACGCCGGCGCGCGGCACGCAGCGCAGGTCGATCTCGTTGGCCTTGCGGATCGTGCGGATCGCGCGCGTCGCGGATGCGGGTCGCGCCCTTCTCGAGGAGGATGCGCGCCAGCTCGACCTCCTGCTTGATGTCGGGCGAGGTCTGCGAGATCTCGACCTTGCAGCTCTCGAGCACGCGGCGATGGCCCTTGTACTCGAGGTTCTCCTTGTAGGCGATGAAGTCCGACAGCTCCTCGACGAAGCGCAGCACCACGTAGAGCGTCTGCGGCAGCTTGTACTCCTCGGGGATGATCGTCTTGATCTGCGTCTCCCACAGGACCAGATCGTTCCCCTGCCCGTCGAGCGCGTAGCCCGGCTGCACCTCGAACGACAGATCGCCGCGCGCGCGCGCGGTCACCTTCAGCTCGCCCGAGTAGCCGGGGACGATGCCCGGGCGCGTGGCAGAGCCGATTGTGCAGCTTGCGCTTCTCGAGGTGATAGCGCTCGGCGTCGTTCCAGTCGTGCTCGGTGGTGAGGAACCCCTTGAAGAAGTTGATCCTCTTGAACCCCTGCGCTTTTGCGTCGCGTTCGGTCGCCATTTACTTTTTCTCCGGATCTTTCGGCGGATCCTTTTTCGCCTCTTCCTTCTTCTCTGGCTTCGCGGTCGTCGTCGGTGTGCCGATCTTGGTCGCCTTTTCCGCTTTCTTGCCGTCGTCGGCCGGCTTCTGCACCTTGGTCTGCGTCGCCAGCGCCTTCATCTCTTCGGTCTTGATCACTTCCATCGCCTGCGTGTTCGAGACCGGCGCCATCTCGCGCGCAGCGCCCTCGAATCCCCCCGCCTTTGACGACCGCGGCCCCTCCTTGCCCTCGACCGGAGCCAGATCGGCGCGCGGCGCCTTGGGCAGCGGCGGCTTGGTCCGCGGCAGCGGTGAGAAGGCGGCGTCGATCTCGAGCATCTGCGTCTTTCTGCTGTCGGCCGTCTGCTGGGGGCCACCGGCCCGCTTCTCCTCCGCCTCCGCCTTCTTCAGCTCCTCCTCGGAGGTGATGACGTCCGCGTCGCCGGCGCCGAGGCCGATGCCGCCGATGACGCCGCCGCCGATGGCCATGAACTCCGACAGGTCGTTGCCGCCGCCCTCGGAGGCGAAGCGCAGGTAGTACTGCGTGTTGGCCGGCTTCTCCATCTGGATGATCTCGTGAATGCGGATCACCGACTCGGGCGAGACGTCCTTGTAGCTCACCGGCATCTCGACGATGAAGGTGTGCGCCAGGTTGACCGGCGGCAGCACCACCGAGTCGATGCCGATCTCCGAGGTCTCGCCGATGCGCCAGCCGCGGAACGGCCACTGGTTCTCGTTGATGTCCGGCTCGTGCCCGGTGAAGAGCGAGATGAACAGCTTGAGCCCCTTGACCGTGCCGCGAATGCGATACAGCTCGATCGCCTTACGGATGAGGCGCCGCTTCTTCTCGAGCGGCCAGTCCTCCTCGAGCACCATCGCCGACCACGACGCCAGCCACGGCAGAAAGTGCTCCGGCGCCTCGTAGGGATCGAAGTACTGGTGGATGACGTCGAGGATCTCTTCGACCGAGCCGAACAGGTGCTGGACGATCCAGAGGAAGTCGCGATAGAAGTTGCGCCCGTTGATGTCGGCGCGCTGGTAGATCGACGGCAGCCACTTGACGTAGCTCTCGCGCGAGACGGTCAGCGTCACCTTGTCGCCCGACGTAGACCATCTGCCCGCGCATCGGCTTCTGCTGCAGCACCGTGTCGCGCGTCTCGTACGACTCCTGGAAGGTGATGGCGTCGACCACGAGCCCGGCGTTCTGCACCAGCAGGCGCGCCTTGCCGCAGCGGCAGCCCGACGACGTCGGGCATGCGGACCAGTGCCCGCTGCGCCGTCAGCACGCCCGCGCTCCGCGCGTCGCGCGCCCGGAGCGCTCATCGATCGCATTCGCTTGGCGAATGCTCATCGATCTCCTCGCGCACGCGCTCGACGACGGCGACGTTGACCAGATAGATCAGCTCCGACGGCTCGAGCCGCACGTTCTCCACGGCGACGCGCTTGTCCTCGTCGAAGATGGTGATCGAGTCGATGACCTCGACGCCCGGGGACGTCCTCGACCAGGTGGGCCAGGTCGGTCTTGTAGACCGCGCGGCCGAAGGTCCAGCCCTTGCCGTCGCGCCCGCCGACGAGCGGGTGCAGGTAGCGGCGCAGCCGGTCCTCGATCTCGCGCTTGACGCGATCCGACTGTCCGACGGTGCGCCGCACCAGGGTCACCTTGAGCGAGATCTCGACGTAGCCCGGCTTGATGACCTCGAGCACGGTGCCGACCAGGCGCCGCTCGTCGAGATAGTTCTTCACGAAGCGCAAGAGCTCCGGCGCCGCCACGAGCCGCTTGGTGAGATCGAGGTTCTTCTCGTCGCCGCGCGGCACGATCACCACCTGCACCTCGCCGTCGTGCTTCTGCGACGGCAGGCACTTGGCACGCGCCACGCCCGTCGACGAGCGCAGCGCCAGCGTCTCGAAGTCCTCCGCCGTCACCGCGCGGTCGCGCGACTCTTAACATCTGCGGCGCGCGCGACTTGGCCTCGTCGACGGTCTCGGCGTCGGCGCCGCCGGCGGCCGGGATGGCGTTGAAGCACTTGTCGATGTACGCGATGGCCCGCGTCAGCTGCGTCAGCGTCATGGCGTTGACGTTGCCGCGCACGCCGCCGCCGATCTGGTAGCGGCGCGCGACGATGTTGTTGCGCCCCACCGGGCGGCATCATCCCCTTGGTTCCGTCGCCGAACTGGATGCGCCCGGTGATGGGGTTGCGCACGTAGTGGCGCGAGCGCGGCCCCGAGTCGAAGAAGCTCTCGACGCTGCGCCAGCGCACCCAGTAGCCGTCAACCTTGCCCTCGCCCCCATTCGTCGTTTCTGGCCGCACCGGATCGTCGCCCAGATCGGTGATGTCCTCCGGCGCCGGGGTGTCCTGCTCCTTGACCTCGATCACCTCGCCCTCGAGCAGCGGGCCGTGCGAGAAGCCGAAAGCTCTGGATCGGCGTGCCGTCGGAGCTGCCCAGCGTCTCGTCGCGCAGCGTGACGACGTTGGCGCTCTCGACGGTGTTGGTGAGGATGCGCGCGATGCGCGGCGGCTTGACGTAGCCGCCCATCTCCAGGCGCGCGCGGATCCAGTAGCGGTCCTCGGTGAACTTCATGGTCTTGGCGTGGTCATCGGGCCCGACGAAGTCGACGAAGCCGGAGACGGTGAAGTTCTTGGTGCCGTCCATGACCACGAGCGGCGACCAGTTGGTGCCGTCGAAGTACTCCCACACCACGCGCTGCTCGGCCTCCCACACGGCGTCGCGGTCGGCGTAGTAGTTGCGCAGGAACTCGGCGTCGGCGCGGTCGCCGTCGTGGGGCTGCTCGGGCAGGGCGTCGGCGAGCAGAACGTAGAGCGACACCGGATCGTTGGGCAGCTTGCCGTTCCAGCCGAGGTACATGGCCGCGCCCTCGTCGGGGACCGCGGAGAAGGGCTGGAAGGGCCGGTACTCGACCTTCGACTCGTCGGAGTGATCGCGATAGCGGAAGTCGTTGTACGACAGCACGTGCTTCAGGTAGTGCAGGTCGGCGCGATACTTGAAGCCGACCGACTTGAACGACGGCGGCTTGAGCGGGCGGTCGTCGCGCCACACCCACTTGTCTCCATCGAGCATGTAGCTGCCGGGCAGGCCGAAGTCACCGAGCTCGACGCGCGCGCGCACCCAGTAGTTGTCCTCGCCGTTGACCTCGCCCGCGTGCATGTCCGACGGCACGCGGAAGGTGACGACGCCGGTCTTGGAGAAGCCGTTGGTTCCGTCGACGAAGCCCCACGGATTCTCCGGCGAGCGGATCGTGCCCTTGGGCCCCGACTTGCCGAGCACGCGCCACTTCTTGCCGTCGAAGTACTCCCACGACAGGGTCAGATCGTCGGAAGGCACCGGCGTGGGCGCCACGGTCGCGTCCGACAGCACGATCTCGATGCGCACCTCGGCCTCGGGCTGCGACAGCATCTCGCGCGAGGCGAGGTAGAGGCACTGATCGATCTTCGGCTGTTGGCCGATGCGGAAAGATGTTCTTGCCGAGATCGAGGGCGAGAAAGACGCCGCCGTCGAGGTTGGCGAAGGCGATGTCGGGCACGACGCCTTCGCCGGCGGTCTCGATGATCGCCTTGCTGGTGTCGATCTCGGTCTCCCACGGATTCTGTGGCACCTCGGCGAGGCGCCCGCGCACCCAGAAGTCCTCGATGCCGTGCACCTGGGTCGACGACAGGTCCTGCGGCCCGTAGAAGACCACCTCGCCGCGCTCGACCTCGACCTGCATGGTGCGCAGCTCGCGCCAGCGCCGGCCGTTCCAGTATTCCCACTCGAGCAGGCGCGCCAGGTCGCGGCCGCCGTGGTCGGGCGCGCTGATGATGAGCTTGAGCACCGACGAGTCGGAGACGGCCTTGAGGCGCTGGTCGCCGAGGTAGACGAAGCGGTCGATGCGATCGGCGCCGGCGAAGGCCTCGAACCCTTCGGGCTTCTCGCCGTGCAAGAAGGGCGAGTTGTCGGCGTAGGTCTCGTTGAAGTAGCGAGAAGCAGCGATCGAGCGGCGCCCCGACGACGACCAGCTCGTGCTGCGTCTCGAAGATGATGGTGTCTTCGTCGGCCGCCTGCGCGGTGGCGATCTGCGTGCCCTCCTTGATGACCTGCCGCTCTGCGCCCTCGACGAGATCGAAGGTGATGAGCGCGCGCGCCGGCTGCGGCGAGCGCAGCCGGATGCCGATCATGTTGAGGAAGGCGAGGTAGTTCTTCTCGGGAACCCGGTTGAGCCGGTAGAGGATGAGCTCGGTCATCCACGCCGTCAGCTCGAGCACGTGATGCCCGGGTCCGACGGGTTGTGATTGGTCCACTCGGGGCAATAGCGCGGGATGAGCCGCATCGCCTCGGCGACGATGTCTGCGTAGGTGCGGTCGTCGAGCTTCGGTGCGGGGATCATGTACTCGTCGCTCCTGCGGAGATAGAACGGGTAGACGAGGTTGCGCGAGGTGTTGGTGGCGCGAACCTTGTACTTGATGGTGATGTCGAGGCGGTTGGCGTCGTCGCCCGACGGCTCGGCCTGCGCTTCGATCTCCTCGATGCGCGGCTCCCACTTGCCGAGCGCCTCGATGCAGAAGTGCGCGGCCAGGCTGGCGGTGTTGAGGTTGTTCGGCGCGTAGACGAGATCGTGGATGTCGCAGCCGAAGTCCGGCCGCATCACGCGCTCGCCCGGCGCGGTGCCGAGGATGATGAAGATCGACTGGCGGATGCTCTCGTCGAGCTCCGACATGGCGATGCCACCGGCGCGATCCACTTCCACGGGGTATCTCCACCCCTTGCCGAGAAAGTTGCGAGCCACGACCCCTCTTTATTGCGCGTTGGCCAGTCGCCCCTCGATGTAGCGCCGGCAAACACGGCACTCGAGGCGAAGGCGTTGCTCGTTCCGATCGACCGAGACCTCTCCCTGGTTACAAAACGGACAGCGAAGGTTTTGCTCGCGCCCGGCGGCGACCTGATCGAGCACGTCCTGCCACACCATCGCCGCTTCTTCGTCCACCGTCTCCTCCCCCGGCTCGAAGGCCGGAAAAGTATAGTCATCAGTACGTTTTGGGGTCAATCCCCGAACCCATCCAAACGCTGACTTCTGCGGCCGGTTTTCGAGCGCGACGCAGTGACGTCGGTCGCGCGCGACTACGAGCCTGACTTGGCGTCGCGCCGCACCTTGAACTCCGTGCGATAGCCATTGGACGGGCCGGCGTGAGTGTAGCGATGCCGAACGGCCGTCACATGGTACTTGCCGTCGAAGCGCTTGTCCTGGACCGTGACCTTCAAGATGATGCCGGGCTTGATCTTGGCATTTCCCGCACAAACGCCGTCGCCGGTGATGAAGCTCATCATGCGGTCGTTGAGGATGGACTTGGCGATGTTGTCCGCCTCCTCCTTGGAGGCCACCGGAGAATCGTGCGCGACCTGCAGGACGCCTTTGTGCTTGGCCGAGGCAACGTCCGCGCCGCTCTTGTCGCCGAGGCTGGCCGACTGCGCCTTGGCGCTGCCGACAATCTCTTTCTTCTTCTCCGGGTCCCAGCCGAACACCTTGACCTCGGAAACCTGCAGCGCCGTCGACAGGCGCGGCATGAACCGCTCCAGCAGGACCCCCGTGTCGCCCGGAGTGCCGAACTTCAGCTCGATCCCCGAGTCATCCTTGCTGCGCTTATGGAAATAGAGCTTCTTGTCGTCGACGAGGACCTCGAACCCGATGCGCGCGGCGCGCATGCGCACGAACTCGAGGTCAGTCAGGTTGTGCTGGTAGACGTGCTCATACTGGGTCGACGGCGGCTCGGAGCCGTAATCGGCGGTCAACGAGTAGTTCTGGCACAGCTTGTCGACGATGTCCTTGTCGGTGACCTTCGTAAAGGTCGCCGATTTCGTGCCGCGCGTCAGCCGATGTAGCTGGTTGAGCCCGCGGATGTGCACGCGCCCCTTGCCCTTTGTGTCATAGATCGGCTCGATGCCGACCACCTCGCCCTTGAAAAGGGTGTCCTCCCCAAGCTTGATCTCGAGGTCGTCGCCTTCGGTCACGGTCTCGGAGTACTTCGTCTTGAGGTTCGGCAGCGTGATGATGGCGTGATCCGGGCGATCGAGGTCCCCCTCGACGAGGATTTCGTGCACGTCTCCGGGGGAGATGTCCTGGCCGCCCAGCTTCACTGCGAAAGTGGTCGCTCTCGCTTGCTGATTGTCGTCCGGCAAGACTAGTCCTCAGGAATCTCGAGAGTTTTCTTGCCGTCCATGGTGGCCGGATCGCTGATGTCGTTGAGGGCAGCAATCTCGGCCCAGCGACCGGCGTCGCCCAGCTCCGTGGCGGCGATGAGGTCGAGCCGGTCGTTCGCGTTCACCTGCACGGTACGGGTCTTGGAGTCACTGAAGGTCTGGCTTTTGTCGTCGTCGATGTTCTTGTCGAGCACGTTGCGGATCTTGAGCGCGCACTCGGCGCGCACCGGCGTACCATCGGACAGGAACATCGTGTACTTCTGCGACAGCGACTCGACCACGCCCTTGAAGATGAACCGGCCCCAGATGAACAGAATGGTCGGCGGCCGGAACTTCTCCTTGTCCGACTTCGACGCCTTGGCCCCCTTGGGCTCGCCGGTCATCAGGGTCAGCTTCTCGATCTTGCGCACCCACTTGTCGCGCACGTTGGTGCGCTCCTCGTAGGTGTCGAACTGCAGCGTCACCGAGAGGCTCATCGGCTTGGGCGCCTTGAACTCGGGGCGCGGCGCGTCGGAGAAGGCGTTCTCGCCTTCCCATTCGACCGACTTCTCGAGCGAGTACTCCTTCGGGTTGAAACAGACCTCGATATACGACTCGACGTCGGTCGAATTTGACCCGTCGTTCTTGAGGACGTGAATTCTCGCTCGTTCCAGCTTACCCATGCTCGCCACTCCTCTCGCGTGCCATCGCGATCAGACGCTGTAGCTCGTCGAACGCAGCGCGCGCGAGCTCTTCGATCTCTTGCGCAGAATTCCCCGACTTGCCGCCGCCGTGGCCACTCGCCGCTTCCGGAGCCGCTCCCGGCGCCGGCTCCGCCGCGCTCGCGCCGCTCGGTCCACCGCCCGTTGGGCTGGCCGCGACCTGCTGCGTCGCCGACGCGATCGCAATCAGCGTCAGATCGGCGAGCGACACCCGGTCGTCGCCCGACGCCGCCGGCTGGCTGCGCAGCGCCTCGACGATCCGTGACGCCGAATCGCCCGCCGGCGCGCCCGACACCAGCGGCTGCGGCTGCTCGAAGAAGCGTGGCGCCGCCGAGCGCTGCCCCGCGTCGCCGCCGATGCCGCCTTCGACGAGCCGCAAGAACGGCCGCGCCAGCTCGAGCGCCCGCGCCGCCGGACCGGCCAGTCCACCCATGGCCGGCCCACCCTCGCGCGCCACCGGACCCGCCGTCATCAGCGGCATCGCCGCCGCCGGGCGCACGTTCGAGATGCCGGGGGCACTGCCGCGCGCGGCGGCCTCGCCGCCGGTCAGCGGTCGCGCCGCCGGCTCCGGAGCCTCAGCGCCGGCGTCGCCCGCATCGCCGGCATTCGGCTCGCGCGCACCCATCCGCGCCGCCGCGCGCGCCTCGCGGGTCGCAGCCGCCGTCATCAACGTCATGGCCGGCGCATCGCTGCGCGCCGCCGCCTGGTCGCGAACGGTTGCGTCGCTCGCGTCGGCGCGGACGAGCTCGTGCGCCGCCGCCAACGACGGCGGCAACCTCACGCCCGTCGTGGTCGCGCCATGCGCGCCCGCCGTCCCCTCGGTCGCGCCAGCTGGTCCCGCCGCGCCCGCGGTAACGCCGGCCGGTCCCGCCATCCCTGCGGTGGCGCCGGCCGGTCCCGCCGTCCCCGCCGTCACGCCGGCTGGTCCCGCCGTCCCCGCCGCGGTTCCCACCAATACGCCGGCCGCGGTCGTTCCCACGGCCCGCCGCGTGCTCGCCGCCAGCGAGGGCGCAACCAGGATCGGCGCCGGCATCGCGCCCCACAGCGGAGTGCCCGGCGCGGCCTGCTTTGCGTACTCCGCCGCCACTGCCGCCGGCGCCGCCCACTCCGCTCGTGCCGGCGAAGGCTCCGCCAGCTTGGGCCAGGTGAAGCTACCCCGTGGGGTCCGTCCGCCCGGCAGCCGAGCCGGCGTCCCTGCTGCCATCGATGGCACGACATACTCGGCGGGCGCGCCGCCGCGGCCCGCGATCGCGGCCACCGACTGCTGGTGCGCGATCGCCGCCGGCTCGGCTGCCGCCGCCGCCGGAGAGACCGCGATCGCCGACAGGAGCGTACGGACCGGCGCTGCCGCCACGCGCGCCCCCGCGGCCACCTCGCTCCACTGCGCCGACTGTCGCGCCGCCGCCAACTGCACCGCCGTCGCTGCCGACGGGAACGTCGCCACGAGCGACCACTCCTCGGCCGTCAGCGACGACGACGCCGCCGCCTCTACCCGTGTCGCGAACAGCGGCTGCGGCGCAGGCATGATCGTGTCGCGCGCGGGCGCGTCCGCGGCCACCGTCTGCATTGACGGCGCCCCGCTCGTCAGCATCGCGAGCCGCGCCGGATCCACAAAGTCGAGCGACAGGCTCGCTGCCCGCACGCCGACGACCCCGCCGAGCTGCTCCGCGCGCCGCCCGATCGCTCCGGGCGCGGTCGCCGTCGCATTCGCCGCCGCCCCGGCGGCCGCCCGCCTCGCCGCGGGCGGGATCACCGACGCCGCCAGCATCGCCGCCGGCGTCGCCGCCGGCGTCGCTCCGTTCGACCGCGCCACCGCCGTAGTCGCCGCCAGCGCCACGCGCTCCGGCGCCCGCGAGCTCACTGCCGTCGTCATCGCCGTCGCCGCCGGCTCGGCAGCGTGCACAATAGCGTGAATCACCGCCTGCACCGGCAGCGGTGCCGTCGCCCGCGCCATCTGTACGCCGACGAGCTGCTCCATGAACCGCGACAGTCGCGCCGGTCCCGTCGCCGGCCGCGGCGCTGCCTCGATGGGGGTGACGTAGGTGTGCTCGATCGCGGGCACCGCACGGGCGATGGTCGCGCTCGCTGTCGACCCGTCCGGCGGGAGACTCGGCGCTCTCGACGTGCCCCTGGCGCCCGGCGCGGTCGGCCCGATCCCGCCGTTGGCCCCGGCGGGCGACACCGCCACCGCGCTCGCAGGCTCGCCCCACGCCGCGCTCACGCGCGCGTCGACGTGTGCACCGAGCTGTTCCATGCGCGCCGCCGCCGCTCCGGGGCGCCACGACACCGCCGCGCTCGTGGGCGCCGACAGCATCACGTACGTCCGCTCCGGCGTGGTTGGACGGGCCTGTGCCACCGCCGGCTCCACCGACGCAATCGCCGCCGATAGCGGCGCGGCGTCGCGGGCTGTCTGTACGCCAACGAGCCGCGCCATGAAATCAGCGATGCGCTGGACAGTCGGAGTCGGCGTCGCCGCCGGCAGCCGCGGATCGGGCAGGGACGGCGACCAAGCCGCCACGTTTGGCGCCACAGCGACGCTGCGCGGCGCCATCGTGCTGGCAGGCGCGACCTTGGCAGGCGTCGCGGTCACCGCGGCCCCGCGCGCCGCCGGCGTCTGCGCGTTCGCCTCGACCGGACCCTCGCGATCCGCCGGCGCGATGAACACATAACCGGTCGTCGCGCGCACCGCCGGTTCTGCCGGCGTCGCCACACCACGCAGCTGCGCGTCGACCCACGCCGCGTGCGCCAGCGCGCGCCCGAGCGGCGTCGTCGCTCGCGCCGCAGGCGCGACGATTGGCGGCGGCACCACGAGCGGCGCCCGCAGCCCGAGCGCCTCGGCAACCCGGAGGTCCGCCCGGGCATCGCCCCCCCGCGCCCCTGCCGCCGGCGACGGCACATCATCAGTCTCGGCAGCTCGCGTCGTCGCCCGCGCCGCCGCCGCAGGCGCCGCGGTCAGCGCCGTGCGCTCGATCGCCCCGCCGCGCTCGGCCGCCGGCAACAGCGCCCCGGGCGCCGGGCCTGTGGCGCCCTCCGCCGCCGCTGCCCGCGCTGCCTGCTCGGGCCAGATCGCATCCTCATCGGCGTCGACCTCATACCACGGCCGTGGCATCGGCATGCCGCCGCTGCGCGCCGCCGCGCGCATCGCCGGCCGCCCACCGCTCTCGAAGCCGCCCACCATCGGGCTCGCGCCCGTCCAGCTGCCGACGATCCGATCGGCGAACGACAGCGCCCGCGCCGCCAACATTCGCACCGGCGCAGCCACGCGACGCGCCACCACCGTCGCCGCTCGCTCGAAGGAGGCGACGGTGCGCGGAACGAACGCCGGCATGGAAGCACGGTCGGCCATCGGCGCTACTTGGCCTCCTTGCCGGCCAGCATCATCAGCCCCTCATGCGCGATCTCGATGCTCTCGATCGAGACCTCGTTCTTCGTGGCGTCGAGGTCGGGCCCCTCCCACTTGCACACCCAGCCCCCGGTGAACAGCCACTTGGCCTCGGCGCCGTTGGGCCCGAGCTGCGTGATCGTGCCGCCGATGCGATTGGGCGTCTGCCGCCCCTTCTTGTCGCCGAGCGCCTTGGCGGCGCCGTCGTTGAGGAACCTCTGCCGCAGCTTCCACAGCTCCGAGTTCGGGCTGCACATCCCCTGCTTGAGCACGATATTGGGGAACTTGGTGCGCCCGATCAGCTTGCGCGTCGTACCGTTGAAGCCGCCCTCCTCGAGCTCCACCACCGACGACTCCGACTTCAGCCCCGAGCAGCTGCGGAACGGGAACGACCCCACCACCTTGCCGTCGCCCGAGTGCAGGTCGACGCGGAAGTAGTAGGCTCCGAACGCTTCGTAGCGCTTGCCCGGGTTGTTGCCGCTGCTGCCGCTGTCGTTCTTGCTCATCGGTTACTCCGCCTGCACCGCGTGCTCGGACATCTTCTGCACGACGTTGAAGATGATGTACTCGGTCGGAATCGCCGGCGCGACGCCGATCTCCATCACCATCTGCCCGGCCTGCCGGGTCTCGTCGCGTGTTCGTCGTCGGTCGCACTTGACGAAGTACGACTCCTCCGGCGTCGCGCCGGCGAAATAGCCGTCGGCCCACAGCCCCTTGAGGAACTCGTCGACGCTCTGGCGTGAGCCGCTCCCAGGTACGCGGCTCGTTCGGCTCGAACACCGACCACTGCGTGCCCTCTTCGAGCGAGCGCCGCAGCATGATGAACATGCGCCGCACGTTGATGTAGCGCCAGTCGGGATCGTCGCTCGTGGTGCGCGCGCCCCAGACGCGGATGCCGCGCCCGGGAAACCCGCGCACGGCGTTGATGCCGTCGGAGTTGAGCAGGCCGAGGTGATCCTCGTTCATGTTGAGCATCAGGCCGACCGCGCCGGTGATGACCTCGTTGGCCGGCGCCTTGTGCACGCCCTCCTGCGTGTCGCAGCGCGCGATCGACCCCCGCCACGTGCCCCGACGGCGGGCACATCGTCAGCACCGCGCCCGCCGAGTCGATCGAGATCCACGGGTAATACATGGCGGCGTACGACGAGTTGAGGCGGCGGCGCCACTTGCGCACCTCCTCGACGTCCTTGGTCGGCGGCGCGTCGAGGATGGCGAAGCGATCCTTCAGGTTCTCGCACAGGTCGATCATCGCGTCCTGCACGCGCTGCACGTCGCGATCGGCCTGCGGCCCCGGCGTGCGCTGGTAGGCGATCATGATGTCGGGCACCGAGAGCATCGCCACCTGGTCGACGGCGCCGAGCGCCATCAGGCCGGTGCGATCGCCCGGCCCGTGGTCGTAGCCGACGAAGTCTTCGGCCGTCAGCACCTCGATGCCGTCGCGCCCGCCGGTCAGCTTGGCCGCCGGATCCGCCTGCGGCAGGTTGTGCGGCAGCGGCGCGACCGACTGCAGGTCCTCGAGTCGCACGAGCTGCGACTCGTCGTTGATGATGCGCGGCGCATAGCGACGCGACAGCGGCGACAACTGCAGGCCGCGGAAGACCTCGCGCCGATCCTTGAGCGAGGCGAACACCTCGAACTCGAGCACCTCGAGATACGTCGGCCCGGCCGCGCGATAGCGACGCACGATCGGCGTCGCCGAGCCCCAGCGGATGATGCGGTCGTCGACCTCGGTGACGACGACGTAGTCCGAGTTCTCGCGGTCGTAGACCCGCACCAGCGCGCCGCGCTCGAACCCCTTGACGCTGTTGACCCGCGCCTCGCCGGCGCCGACCTCGAGGTCGAGCGTCGAGCAGGGTGCGCGCCGCGGTCGTCTGCTGGAAGCGCACCCAGATGTTGTTGCCCCAGCGCCCTTCGTTCATCGCCCGCACGCGCAGGGTCGGCTTGTCCCAACCGTCCTTGACGACCCGCTCGGCGCACGACGCGTGCTCCGGCCCCAGCGTCACCTTGCCGTCGGCGCCGGGTCGCGCGCGGTGGGCGACGCGCACCACGTAACAGGAGACGCCGCCGTTCAGGAAGAAGCCCTCGACGGCGCGCGCCAGATAGCTCTCGTTCGAGTGTCCGTAGATGTCGAGGAACTCGTTCCAGCCGCCGAGCAGCACCGGCTCGTCGAGCGGACCACGCGCCGCCAGGCCCACGAATCCGGCCACGCGCGTGTCCGACACCGTGAGCGGCTTGGCACGCGGCTCGTCGGCGGCGGGGTATACGCCGGGGGGCCGAATCTCTCTCACCGCTCGCATCGTCTACTCTTGCTCCGTTCGCTCGCTTCGGCTCGGCGCAGCAAGTCGGCTCGCTGCACTCGCCTCCCGGCTGCGAAAGCCCCTCGCCTGCGCTCGCTCACTCATGCCTACCCCCGCTTCCTGGCGTCGTTGATCTCGCGGTTGATCCTCGCTATCTCACGCAGCCAGATGTGTCGCTCGTCGTGCTCCATCGACAGGATGTCGTCGACCGACCAATGAAAGTGGTACGCGATATAAGCTACCTCCTGGTAGATCTGCTCCAGGGGGTAGCTTGCTATCCCCCCGTGCCGGCAGCGCCGCCACCCCCGAGCAGGTCGACGTCGAACTCGGTCTGGCACGAGGGGCACTTGGCGTGGACCTTGGGCGCGCCCTCCTCGTTGATCCGCCGGTAGAACTCCTGCAGATACGCCAGATCGGTCGAAAACAGATTCTCGATCGATATCGGTGTCGATGATACTTGATATCGCCGAGCTTCGTGATGACCCGGCTCAGCAGGATGATGACCAGGTAGGCGCGATTCGACTGCACACGATAGTCCTGCAGCGGGACGATCTCGTCCTTCGCCGTCGCCAGACGCATCACGCCATGACGGTGCAGGTTGCCCTTCGGAGTCGACGATACCCCTTCGGCAGCGTAAACGGATACTCGGTCTGGAAGGCCATCGCCTAGTCCTCTCCGGCGACCGGGATCGTGTCCCGGCCGCCGTCGCAACGACGCTTTACGCGAACGACTGCGCCAGCTGCCCTCTATTGAACGTGATCTCCTCGCAGTACATCTCGGCCTTGACGCGCCGGATGTTCTCGCTGCCGGCTTCGACCTTCTCCGGCGTCAGCTTGAAGATGCCGAGGCCCGAGAACGTCGATCGTGAACAGCACGTCCTTCAGATTCGGCGTCAGGTACTCGAGCGTGCCGCCCTTTTCCTTGTCCTGCGCCGTTGTTGCCCTTGATGACGAAGTCCTCGTGCCACTTGTAGAACTCGTCGGCGTGCGACTCGGCGCAGGTGACCACGAGGTTCGGGATACTCGATGCTGGCCGGCTCCTTCTCGATAGTCGCGCATGCTCGCCGATCGGGTTCTCGACGACCTTCTGCTTGATGGTGAGCGCCTCGATCTTGTTGACGCGCGTGCACGCCTGATCGAGCCCGTCGATCTTCAGGCGGAAGTTCGACGGCAGCCACTTCTTCTGCTCGCCCTTGGCCGATCGTGCGCCTGCGACCGCGGCCGCCCGTCTTGGCCTTGGTGCGCGTGTACTCGGGCGCGAACTTGACGCGTCATCTTCGCCGCGTCCTTGGACGCCGCGTCGAGCGCCGGGAAGCCGACCTCGGTGATGAGCGCGTGGAAGAAGTCGAGGCGGGCGATGCTCCTTGTAGTTGTAATCGGCGGTGATGATCGCGCCGTTCTTGCGCGTGTGCTTGTGGTCGAAGGACGCCTGGATCCACTCGTAGAAGCGCCTTCGACATCGCGGTGCCGCAGTTGACCGAGATGTCCTCGTACTTCACGCCCGCCGATGTGCTTGTGCTGAATGTGGTCGGCGCCGAGCTTCTCGACGACGACGTCGCTGGTGGCGTGACCACCTTCGACCGAGCTGATCCAGCCGGCGAGACTGGCCGTCGAGATCCATCGCATACCTGCCTGCCGTGTAACCGCGCTGATCTGCTGTCGTCGCCATGGTGCCCTCCAATAAAATCACGGAGCGGGAGCCCCTCGCATGAGGCTCCCGCCCCGCTGTTCGTTACTCCTCGACGCCGCCGCCGGCCGGCATCTGGCCGATACGGAAGATCACGAACTCGGCCGGCTTCACCGGCGCCAGACCGATCTCGACGATGAGCTGACCCACGTCGACGACCTCGGGCGGGTTGGTCTCCTCGTCGCACTTGACGTAGAAGGCCTTCTCCGGCGTCTCGCCCATGAGCGCGCCGTTGCGCCACACGAGCGTGAGGAAGCTGGAGATGGTGCGGGTGACGCGCTTCCACAGCTTCTGGTCGTTGGGCTCGAACACCACCCACTGCGTGGCGCGCTCGATCGACGTCTCCACCATGATGAACAGACGGCGGACGTTGATGTAGCGCCACGACGGATCCGACGACAGCGTGCGCGCGCCCCAGATGCGGATGCCGCCGCCCTGCATCATGCGGATGCAGTTGATGCCCTTCGGGTTGAGGATGTCCTGCTCACCCTTGGAGATGTTGTAGCGGAGGCCGAGCGCGCCGCGGACGATCTCGTTGGCGGGCGCCTTGTGCACGCCGCGCTCGTTGTCGACGCGCGCGTAGACGCCGGCCACGTGGCCCGACGGCGGAACGAACACGTTGCCGCGCTCCGGATCGTAGACCTGGATCCACGGGAAGTAGTACGCGCCGTACTTGCGAGTCGCGCGGACGGGGCAGCTTGTCGACGCCGCCCGACATCACCTCGGGCGAGTCGAGCAGCGCGAAGCGATCCTTGCGCGATCTCGCAGTGGGTGAGAAGCGCGTCCTGCACCGCCGGCGACGATCTGGCCGGGCGCGGCGACGATCGAGATCTCGTCGATCTCTTCGAAGCACTTGAGGCCGGTGCGCGCGCCGGGGCCGCCGTCCTTGCCGATGTACAGGCCGTCGGTGTTGCCGCCGCCGCCCTGCTTGGGCTTGCTCTGCTCCGGCTTCTTCTCGCCTTCCTTGAGCGGACCGGCCGTCGGAGCCGGCGCCGCCTGCTCGATCTCGAGCGACGACGGAGCGCCGACGTTGACGACGAAGCAGCGCGAGCCGCCGTTGTTGAAGAAGCCGTAGACCGCGTGCGCGAGATGGGTCGACTGCGTGAAGTCACCGAAGGTCTTCACGAACTGCGACCAGTTGACGATGAGGACGGCCTGGTTGGCCGGGCCCATCATCGACTCGCCGAGGAAGCCGACGGTGTTGGTACCGACGGCCTCGATCGGCTTGGAGCCGCGATCGACTTCCTCTACGTAAACGCCCGGTGAGAGATAACTGGTTGCCATGTCGTCCCCTCCTTCTTGAGTCAGCGAGTGCGCCACGCTCGCGCCCGCGGGAGCGATGCCTCATTGCACGCCCTGCAGGATGGTTATCGGCGACCGGAAGCAAAAGTTGCTAGCGTTTCACCTTGTTCAGCTTGTTGAGGTCGAAAAAGCGGATGTCCTTCTCCTGGACTCGGCGAATCTCCACCTCTCCTGACGGGTAGATAGGTACGGTCGTCCAGCACTGGATGGCCGGCTTCATCGGCTGGTTGATGCTGCGCCCAGAAGCGCGACAGCACGCCCTCGTCCAGCTTCTGCGACAGCTGCAGCGGCAAGTAGCATGTCCGGCTTCCACGACTCGCCCTTGAGCTCGGCGCCGCTGATGGTCGGGTGCTCGAGCAGCCCCTTGATGGCGCCGCCCATGAGGAGCTGCTCCTCCTCGGGCGTCTGGGCCCAGGTCGAGATCAGATAGTCGAGGCGCACCCACAGCGGCATCTCGCGCGCGACCTCGCGCGTGCGCGCCGTCGGGGCCGACCACGGTCTCGAGGATACTGACCGGTGCGGTTGGTGCCGAGCCCTTCGTCGTCGAGCGAGATGTTGTAGAGGTAGACGCAGACCGCGGGCAGCTTGCCCTCGATGGCCTCTTGCTTGGGCGCGGCGACGACGAGGTGGACGCGCTTGTAGCCGCTCTCTTTGAAGACGGCTTGCAAGAGCTGGCCGAGGGACTCGCCGGCTTCCTTGATGACGTGGTGCTGCCCGGTCGGTGTGGCCATTGTCACGTCCCCCACTGACGAGTCGCCTGCTGACAAAGCAGGCGCTCCAGAGTGCAAGATGCTCGTCACGGAGTCAACCAGGATTACTGTGTTTTCCGCCGCTTGCAGAGGAGACGCGTGCTACATTAGAAGTGGCCGATCATGGAATCCGCAAAGCTCAATCTCAGCGTCGTTGGCGACGGAAAAACAGCGGCGGTGGTGAAGCCGCCGTCGACGAAGCGACGCTCGTCCACAAGCAGCTCCTGCGCGGCCCGTTCTGGCAGAGGATCCCGGCGTACGCCAACGTGAGCGAGGCCGAGTTCCTCGACCACAAGTGGCAGGCGAAGAACTCGATCACGAACGTCGCACAAGCTCCTCGCGGCGCTCCAGGGCCTGGTCGCCGCCGGAGTTCATCGAGGACGCGACGCGCGGGCTTCGAGCGCGCGCCGATGAGCGTGCGCGTCTCGCCGTACCTGCTGTCGCTCATCGACTGGGCGCAACCCGTACGAGGATCCGCTGCGCACGCCAGTTCATCCCGCTCGCGTCGCGCCTCCTGCCCGATCACCCGAAGCTCGACCTCGACTCGCTGCACGAGCAGGCCGACGCGCCGGTCGCCGGGCTCACGCACCGCTACGCCGACAAGGCGCTGTTCCTGCCGCTCGACACCTGCCCGGTCTACTGCCGCTTCTGCACGCGCAGCTACGCCGTCGGCGTCGACACCGACGAGGTCGAGAAGGTCCAGCTCAAGGTCGAACGAGGAGCGCTGGGAGCGCGCGTTCGCGTACATCGCGTCGCGCCCCGAGCTCGAGGACATCGTCATCTCCGGCGGCGACGCCTACCAGCTGCGCGCCGCAGCAGATCACCGAGATCGGCGAGGCGCTGCTCGCCATGCCCGAACGTCCGGCGCATGCGCTTCGCGACCAAGGGTCCGGCGGTGATGCCGCAGAAGATCCTCACCGACGACGCGTGGATCGACGCGCTCACGCGCGTCGTCGAGCACGGGCGCAAGCTGCACAAGGAGGTCGTGCTCCACACGCACTTCAACCACCCGAACGAGATCACCGGCATCACCGAAGCGCGCGATGGACAAGCTCTTCGAGCGCGGCATCACCGTGCGCAACCAGGCGGTGCTGCAGCGCGGCGTCAACGACACGCGTCGAGACGATGAAGCTGCTCGTCAAGCGGCTCGGCCACGTCAACGTGCACCCGTACTACGTCTACGTGCACGACCTCGTGAAGGGCGTCGAGGATCTGCGCACGACGCGTGCAGACGGCGCTCGACATCGAGAAGCACGTGCGCGGCGCGACGGCGGGCTTCAACACGCCGACCTTCGTCGTCGACGCGCCGGGCGGCGGCGGCAAGCGCGACGCGCACTCGTACGAGTACTACGACCGCGAGACGGGCATCTCCGTCTACACGGCGCCGTCGGTGAAGCCGGGGTTCTTCCTCTACTTCGATCCGATCGACACGCTGCCGGTCGACTACCAGCGGCGCTGGGCCGATGCGAACGAGGCGCAGGCGATGGTCGACGCGGCCATCAACGAAGCGCAGCCGCAGCAGCGCTGACGCCGGGGGGCGGCGCACCTGGGCTGACGAAGGCTCCGTTACACGCCGTAGATGCGCTTGAGGTGCTCGGCGCAGAGGAACGTCGGATCGCCCGACTGCGCGCGCGCCGCCTTGCACGCCTCGCAGGCGTCGGCGTCGGGAAACGTCTCCTCGACGCGCAACAGCGCCTTCTGCCGCTCGATCTCGCGATGCAGCTTCTGCTTGTCGTCCTCGTCCACGGTCGCTTCCTTCAGACGTAGAGCTTGTCGAGATCGGCGCCGTAGCGCTTGATGACGTTGCGCCGCTTGACCTTCAAGGTCGGCGTCAGCAGATCGTTCGCCGTCGTGAACTCCTCGTCGGCGATCATGAACTTCTTGACGCGCTCGTAGCTCTTCCAGTCGGCGGAGAACTTGTCGAGCTCCTTGGCGATGAGCTCCCGCATCTTCGGGCTCGCCAGGACCGCCGTCCACGACGTGGCGTCGAGCCCGTTCTCGCCGGCCCACTTCTGCGCGTTCTGCAGGTTCGGCACGATGATGGCGACGTTGTACGGCTTGTCCGCGCCGTGCAGCATCGCCTGCGCGATGAACGGCGACAGCGTCAGCTTCTCCTCGAGCGGCGCCGGCGCCACGTACTTGCCGTTCTGCAGCTTGTAGAGCTCCTTGACGCGGCCGGTGACGACGAGGAACCCGTCGGCGTCGAAGCGGCCGAGATCGCCGGTGCGCAGCCCGCCGTCGGCGGTCATCACCTTGGCGGTCTCCTCGGGCTGGTTGTGGTAGCCGAGCATGACGCCGGTGCCGTAGACGAGGATCTCGCCGTTGTCGGCGTCGCTGCCGGGCGCGGTGTGGTCGAGCTTGATCTCGACGCCGGGCAGCGGCTTGCCGACGGTGCCGATGCGGCGCGCCTGCGGCTGGTTGCACGAGGCGATGCCCGAGGTCTCGGTCATGCCGTAGCCTTCGTAGACGTCGATGCCGAGGTTGTCGACGAACTCGGCCACGTCGGGCGAGAGCGCGGCCGCGCCCGAGCAGGCGAACTGCAGCTTGCCGCCGAAGCGCTGCTTGACCTTGCCGAAGATGAGCGCCTTGGCCAGCGGCAGCGCGATCACCTCGCCGAAGGAGCGCGACTGCCCGCGCTTCTGCTTGGAGCGCGAGCGCAGGGCGGCGTGGAAGATGGTCTGGATCAGCTTCGGCTTCTCGGCGACGTTGGCCTGCACGCCGGCGTAGATGCGGTTCCAGATCTGCGGCACCGCGAACAGCACCGACGGCTTGACCTCGCCGATGAACTCGAGGATGCGCTCGCGCTTGTCGCAGATGGCGAGCGACGCCCCGATCGAGATCATGCCGTGGAGCTCGACGGAGCCGCCGTAGACGTGCGCCCAGGGCAAGAAGGCGAGCGAGCGGTGCGAGCCGTCGATGGGCACGACCTCCTGGAAGCCGGAGACGTTGCCGGCGAGGTTGGCGTGCGACAGCCGCACGCCCTTGGGCTTGCCGGTGGTTCCCGAGGTGTAGATGAAGAGGGCGACGTCGGCGGCGGCGGGCGTGATGGCGGGCAGGTCGCGCTTTTCGCCGCCGCGCATGAAGGCGGCGAACCCATCGTCGCCCGGCGCGTCGAAATCGATCACATGCTGCGAGCTGAGGAAGCTGATTGGAAAAGCCGCGCACGCGCTTGGCGATGGCGTCGCCCGCGACGAAGCAGAGGCTCGCGCCGCAGTCTTCGAGGATGAACTGCCAGTCGCCGTCGAGCTGCGACTCGTACATGGGGACCCAGACGGCGCCGAGCGTGAAGGAGGCGTAGGCGCCGACCGCCCACTCGAGACGATTGTTACTGATGACGGCGACGCGATCGCCGCGGCCGATGCCGCGCGCGGCGAAGGCGGCCCGCGCCTGGTCGACGAGGCGGCCGAATTGGGCGTAGGTGGTCCACTGCCAGCCGTCGGCGGCGCGGGTGCCGAACAGGGGGCGCTCGCCGAACTTGCCGACGACGTCGTGGAGCATGGTCGCGAGATCGTTGAAGCGCGGCTGGAATGTCATGGTGCGTCAGTCTACCCCAATCGGGCGGCGATCGGGCTTGCTTTGCGATGCGGCGCCGACTGCAAGATGGCGCCCCATGCGTTGGACCCTCGGCCTTTGCGCGGCGGCGGCGCTCGTCGTCGCGGCGGGCGCTTGCGGCTCGTCCATCACGGTGCCCGACCAGGGCGTCATCGTGAACGGCTGTCAGATCCCGGCGCAGTGCTACCGCAGCGATTGCTCGTGCAATTTCGCTGATGTAGAAAAGCCGATCGGCGAGAGCGGGAGCTGCACGGTCGCTTCGGTGTGCACGGACCCGAACGACCCGTCGACCTGCAGCTGCCCGACGAAGGTCGTGATCGACGCCGACGCCGGCACCGGCTACGACAGCGCGTGCCTGGAGACGGCGCAGGCGTGCATCGGGCGCGGCGTCTTCTGCGGCGGTGTCGGCGCCCGTTGCAAGCGGTCGAGCGCACCGACCTGCGACGGCACCGGCGACCTGCCGATGCTGATCCCGACCATCGGCATGCCGATGCTCGAGCCCCACTGCCAATTCACCGACGACGTCTGCTGCCCCGGCCCCAGCGACGGCGGCGTCGCCACGGATTAAGGTTGGCGCCGGCGCGGTCGTTTGCCGGCGTGCGCGGCGAAGAAGACGGCGATGGCCGCTTTGCCGGTCTTGCCGGCGGCGATCGACAGGACCAATTCCGTCAGCTCATCCTCGCCGGCCGCAATGTGGACCCGGTTGAGCGCGAGAAAGGCGAGCGCCGCAGCCAGGCCCACGCGCTTGTTACCGTCGACGAACGGATGATTCTTGCAGAGATGGAAGAGGTAGGCGGCGGCTTTCTCGTACAGCCCGTCATGAACGAAGGCTCCGCCAAAGGACTGGAACGGCATCGCTAGCGCCGATTCCAATAGGCCAATATCGCGAATCCCAGCGGTGCCACCGTAACGCTCGATCTGCTGGGCATGAATGAAGAGAGCTTCGTCGAGCGTCAGGAAGACGGGAGCACGCGGCACGCGCTACTTTGCGAGCCGGCGAAAGACTCCCGCGTACTGGGTGTTGATCTGATCCATCACCTGCCGAAATCGCTCGGAGCGCGCCTTTTCACGCACGGGCGCGATGACGATGCACTCCCCATCGGTGAGGACCTCGACGGGCGCGTTGGTGTCGATCTTCGCGCGCTCCAAGAGGGCACGATCGAGCACCAGCGCGAAGCTATTGCCGGTCTTGGTCAGCTTCTTCTGCATCGCCGTCATTACAGAGGATAGGCGCCGTACGTACTAGTGTCAACTCCGCCGGAGCGCTAGTAGGAGAGGATCTTGTCGAGGTTCTCGCGCTCCCAGCGGGTCATGCGGTCGAAGTGCTCGTACTGGGCCTCCTCGGCCATGAACTCGGGCGTGTGGAACTGACGCCGCCCGCCGACGACCGGGATGTCGTGCTTCTGGTGCAGCATCTCGTGATAGACGATCCACTCCACGAACAGCCGCGGCACGAAGGGGCGGTCGAGCGACGCGTGGATGCGGATCAGCCGATCCTCGACACTGTATGAGCCCATCTTGATCGAGTTGCGCCGGCGCCGCTTGGCGCCGGGCTGGGCGCGCTGGCTCCAGGTGATGCGCGCGTCGATGCGGCCGGCGAAGTAGCGGCGGTTGAGGTCCTCGTAGATCTCCTTCAGATCGTGGATCTCGCCCCGCGTCTCGATCGTGAACACCGTCGGGCGGCGACGGCGCGCGCGGCGGATCTTGCGATGGTTGACGTCGATGAACTGCGACAGGAGCTGCGAGGCGTCGCGATCGTTGCGCGCGACGTAGCGCCCGAGCGCGCGCACGATGTCGTGGCTGGCGTCGAGGAACATGTGGTGCAGGCGCAGGCGGAACAGCCCCTTTTCGCGCTTGACCGAGATCATGGTGAAGCGATTGTCGGTGACGGCGAGGGCGAGCCGCGCCTCGGGCGCGTGCGGTAGCATGGCGCTCGAGATGCGCTCCTCAAGCGCCTTGCGCGCGTGCTCGTCCTCGACCGGCGCCTCGCCGTTGCGACGGCGGGGAGTGACGGGCGCGAACGCGCGCGTGCGGGCCAGCTTCGGCGCCTGCGACGGGCGCGCCGCAGCGTCGGAAAACGAACCTCGGATAGGAAGCAGAGCGCGCCCGACCGTCGTATTCGGCTGCCTCACGAACACCTCCACAAGAGTGCGGAATCAAAAGCGTTATCTAAGCAACTGCGCAATCGAAACCGACGCAAAAGTATATCGCCAGGACCCCTTCGCGGCAACTTATCCACAACCGAGATAATTATCGTGCGGTCTTTCCAGAAGTTGCGTGCGCCGTCGAATGGTTTAGATGTAGGCGTCGAAGTCGCCGGATGGGGGCGCAGGTGGGTGCCACGCACAAGTGAAAAAATGAACCACTCGGATTGATCCCGCTCACAGCGACGGGAAAATCCTTGCTCGCCATTTTGTAACGGGTTTATAGTCGGACGTCCGAAGTTAACTTTTGTTATTGGAGGGAGGGCGCGATGAACCGATTCACGTGGAGGCAGTTGGCGTCAGGTCTCTTAGCCGCGACGCTGAGCTTGGGGATCGCGGCCTGCGACGACGATACAAGCGGCAGCGGCGACATGGGTGTCGGCGCCGACATGAGCGCGAGCGTCGACATGACGATGACGACGGGCACGCCGGGCACCGGGCAATTGGTGCTCGCCGACCTGGTCGGCACGGTCTTCTCGCCGGCGCTGCCCGGCGGCGCGGCGCCGCAAACGCACACGCTGCTGGCGCTGGCGAGCCTTCCCGCCACCTCCGGCACGTCAGATCCTTCTTCGGACCTGAACCTGACCGACCTTCTCGGGCTGCACGATCAATCGCTACACGACGACGAACCTGCCGGGCGCCGACGGCGACGCCGGCAACGTGACGTTCACGGGCTGGAACTACGCGACCACGGTCGGCACCAACGCCTTGACGGGCAGCAACTCGTTTGGCGCGTCGGTGAATCCGATTACGTGCACGCGCAGCGCGACGACCGGAGCCTATGTCTGCAAGTACGGCGGCACGGCCAACGCCGACGGCGGAGCGATGGGCGCCTCGACGGGCGACGTCATCTATCCGCTGGTTCCCGATCAGTGCGTCTTGCTGGATCCGACAACCCATCTACCGACTGCGACCCAGTGCCCCACGACGGGGCCGCTCGGATGGCCGTACGGGGAGATGGCCTGCGACAAGCATTACGTGCCCAACCCGATGGATCCGGTTGCTGGCTGCACCTTCCCGACGACGTGTGCAACCGCGATCGAAGTTTGTGAGCAGCACCCGATCGCCACCGGTGGCGTCGCGGAGATCACCGAAGCGCTCAGCGGCGGCACGGACTATGGCGCGAAGACGAAGACGCTCGGCAACGGCGGCGGAAGCGACGGCGGTCCGCTGATGTTCCCGGGCCCGCTCTACATCGTCAAGGTCGAGTCGGGCACGACCGACATCACGGCGTTCGGTCCCGACCCGTTCGCCGCCGGCGGCCATGGCTTGTCGTTCGCGGACGGAAAGATCGATCCGACGATGTCGCTGACGATCACCTACTCCTGCGACCCGAACAACCTGACGCAGGGTGCGGGCTGCACGACGGCCACGCTCGCCGCGCTGCTCGTCCAGACCAGCACGGCCACCAAGGAGCTGCCGGCGCCCGCGCTGCCGGCCGGCGTCGGTCAGTGCATCGCGAAGCCGACGACGGGCCAGATCGCGCTGTCGGCGGCGCAGGTGACCGCGCTGTTCGGCGGACAGACGGGCGGCTCCATCAAGCTCGCGCTGGCGAACCTCGCCATCGGCCTCGACTCCACGAACAACCACACGCTGGTGTACACCGCCGGCATGGGCAGCTTCGGCTTCACCAACCAGTAGTCCGACAGGCCGCGCCGTCGACCGGCGGCGCGGCCTTTTCTTCCCACCAGATCCCGTTAGTATCTGACCGCATGCGAGTGCAGGTCCTCTATTTTGCCGTCGTTCGCGAGCGGCTTGAGGCGGGACGAGGAGGAGCTGGAGCTGCCGGCGGGGGCGGATGTCGCGGCGGCGTGGCGGGCGCTCGAGCTGCGGCATCCGCGCTCGGCGGGCTGCGGGCGGCGGTCAAGCTGGCGGTGAACGAGGAGTTCGTGGCCGGCGATCGCGTGCTCGCGGACGGCGATGTGATTGCGCTGATTCCGCCGGTGGCGGGCGGGGCGGGGCTGTTCCGGGTGAGCGACGAGCCGCTGTCGCTCGACGAGGTCGTGCGCGCGGTGAGCAGCGACGAGCAGGGCGGAGTCGTGACGTTTACCGGGGTGGTGCGGCGGCAGAGTCGGGGGAAGCGGATCGTGCGGCTGGAGTACGAGGCGTATCGGCCGATGGCCGAGCGCAAGCTGGCGGAGATTGGTGCCCAGCTCGCCGCCGAGCAGCCGGGGGTGCGCGTGGCCATCGTGCATCGCGTGGGCAAGCTCGCCGTCGGTGAGCGTCGCCGTGGTCATCGCGGCGTCGGCGCCCCATCGCGCGGCGGCCTTCGACGCCTGTCGCGCGGCCATCGATCGGCTCAAAGAGTCGGTGCCGATCTGGAAGAAGGAAATCGCCGAAGACGGCGAGGAGTGGATCGGCCTCGGGCCCTGAGCTCCCGACACCAATGCTTCGTCTCCATGCTGGCAGGGCAGGGCTGGCTTCGTCGACACCCAAGACAGGGTTCCCAACAGCGCCCTGGAGCGGGTGGTCGTCGGAGCCGTCTTCGCGGGCGTCGACGAGCGCTCGTCGCGCAGCGACGATGCCAGCGAGGAGCCGAGGGCCCGGACGTGCCGCCGGCCTGTAAGGCCGCCGGCGTAGCGGGCCCGTCCCGCGAAGACGGCTCCGACGACCGCCCGCGACTCCCCGCGATCCCCGCGCACCCCGCCCCGCGAACCCGGCTGCGACGACCGCCCGCGACCGCGCGCCCCGGCCGCTCTTCGCGTCGCCGCACGCTGACTAGCGCAACTTGCTACCCCATCCGCTCGATCGACGAGTAGCTCGCGCAATCGCGCTCACAAAGCGATCAGCCGGAGACGATTTCTGGCGCGAACTAGCAACTCTTGCGGCGCTTCCGCCGAAAACTTCCTTGGGTCACAAAACGGGGAGGGATTCGGATGGCGAAGCGGCGCAAGGACGCGCAGGACGCACCTTCGGAAGAGCTCAAGATTCGCACCGCGCCCGTCGACGACGACGGGCGCTTCGGCCGCATGGCGCTCATCTTTCCCGACGGGAGGCGCGTCTCGCTCGAGCACGCGACCGTGATCGGCAGCGGCGAGGACGTCGACGTGCGCCTCGACGATCCCTGTGTCTCGCGACGCCACTGCGTCATCGAGCCGACCGAGGAGCGGGTGCTGGTGCGCGATCTGGCGTCGACCAACGGCACGCTGCTCAACGGCGTGCGCGTGCCGGCCGCCGAGCTGCGGCCGGGGCTGGTGCTGACGCTGGGCGCGACGCGGCTGCGGGTCGCGATGGATACCAAGATCGACGCCGAGATCGTCGGCGAGTCGGCGTCGATGCAGCGGATGCGCGCCGAGATCACGCGCTTTGCCGCGGTGCCGCTGCCGGTGCTCATCCTCGGCGAGACCGGCACCGGCAAGGAGCTGGTGGCGCGCGCGCTGCACGATCAGAGCGGGCGACGCGGGCGCTTCGTGGCGGTCAACTGCGGCTCGCTGCCCCGGGAGCTCGTCGAGAGCGAGATGTTCGGGCACGAGCGCGGCGCGTTCACCGGCGCCGACGTGCGGCGCAACGGGTTCTTTCAGGAGGCGGACGGCGGCACGCTGTTCCTCGACGAGATCGGCGAGCTGCCCGAGGCGCTGCAGACGCGCCTTTTGCGCGCGCTCGAGAGCGGCGTGGTGCGGCCGGTCGGCGCCACCCGCGAGTCGACGGTGAACGTGCGCGTCGTCGCGGCGACGCACGTGGACCTCGAGCGCGCGGTCGCCGGGGGGCGGTTCCGGCGCGACCTCTACTTCCGGTTGGACGCGGCGACGATTCGCACGCCCTCGCTGCGCACGCGGCGCTCGGACATTCCGCTGCTCGTCGAGCGCATCATGCAGGAGGAGGCGGCGCTCGGACATCGCTGCCGGCTATCGGCCGATGCCATGGGCGCACTGCTCGAGCACGCCTGGCCGGGCAACGTGCGCGAGCTGAAGAATGTCATGCGCCGGGCGGCGGCGATCGGCAACTGCGTGCTCGAGATCGAGGATCTGCGGCTCGGCGAGACGGCGCTCGGCGGCGACGACGACACGGTCACCATCTGCGGGCAGACCTACGTGCAGATCGAGAAGGAGGTCCTGGCGCGGACGGTGCGGCGCTGCAACGGAAACCAGCGCGCGGCGTCGGCAGAGCTCGACATGCCGCGGTCGACGCTGAACGACAAGCTGCGCCGCTATCGGATCGAGCCCCGCGAGATCGCCAGGGCGAAGAAGGGCAAGCCGTGACGGAGCCCGAACCGCTCCCGCACGGCCGTACTCGCATGCACGAGCGCTGCTGACTATTCGGGCTTGGGCGGAGCGGCCGACGGCTCGACCGGTTCGTTGCGCAGCGAGCGCAGCGTCGGCGGCGGTGCGACGCCCGTGCCGGTCGGCGGCGGTGCGGCGATCTCGGTTCCACCCGGCTGCGGGGCCGCGGGCTCCGGCGTCGCTGGGGCACTGGGCGCTCCCGATGGCGCTGCCGCGGCGGGCGGGCCAGGCGGTGGACCCTGCACCGGCGGCGGCGGCTCGGGTGGCGGGGGCAGGCTGGGCGGCGGCGCAACCGCGGCCGCGCTCGGCGGCGGTGGCGCCGGGGTCGCGGGCGGCGACGTCCCCAGCCCCGGCCCCGGCTCGTTGTGCGTGGTCACCCCGAACGGCGGGTCCTTGGACGGCAGGGGAAAGATCGCCGCCAGCGGCCCGGTCAACTGGATGCCGAGGTATCCATCGCTGCGCTTGGCCGTGCCCGCCAGCGCATTGGTCAACAGCTCGATGGTGGCCTCGCGCTTGGTCAGCGCCTCCGACGGGCGGAACTTCAGGTAGGCGTGGATCTGCGACGCGCCGATCGGATCGCGTAGCTCGACGTAGCCCTCGAGCGTCGCGTCGCCGTCGGCCGAGTGCACGCGCACGCTCTCGAAGCGCGCCCGCCCCTTTTCGATCACGATCTGCCCCGACAGCTTGCCGAGCTTGATGCGCGGGACGGTCACGCCCGCGGCGAGGAACGGATCGCTCGGCACGGTCAGCTTGGCCTTGCCGTCGCCGATGGCGAGATCCTCGATGTCCACGTCGATGGTGCCGTTGGCGTTGGCGAGCAGGTTCTTGGGCACGGCGACGTCGAGCTTGCCCGACACCGAGCCGTCGACCGGCAGCCCACCGACCGCCTGCTGAATCCCGGGAACCCCGGTCAGCACGAGCTTGTCGATCTCGATCTGTGCCTTGGTCCTCGCTTCGTTGCCGGAGACGTGACCCTCCACGCTGCCGGAGAGCGCGTGCGCGGTGAACGAGTAGCTCGGCCGTCCGAACATCGTCGAGAGCAGCCCCAGCCGTACCCGCACGTCGTCGATCACGTAGCGCGCCGGCTTCTCGGTGGGCGTGATCGGCCGCGTGTGCAGGACGATGTCGCTCGCCTTGAAGCCGAGCCCGGTGAACAGCTTCAGCGAGAACTCGCCGATGGCGACGTCCATGCCGATGGCCAGCGGCTGTCCGGTGGTGACGTCGGCGGAGAGCGCCGCCTCCAGCCGATCCTTGACCCGCTCCCGCGGCACCGACCAATAGAAGGCCATGAGCGCCACGAAGAGGGCGAACAGCGGATAGCCGACGAGCGTGGCCAGCCGCCGCTGCCGCGGCGTCGGATCGAAGTTGCGCAGCCGATCGAGCAGCGCTTGCACGCGCGGGTTCATGTCTTGTCCTTCTTGACGCCGGACTTGCCCGTGTCGCGGTCGTACGTCGACACCGACATGTCGACGTCGAGCTGCTCGTGCTTGTCGTCGCGCGTGTGCACGGAGAGCTCGGTGACCACGGCCAGCGACCTGCCGGTCTCGATCGCCTTCATGAAGCGCGTCAGCTGGTCGAGCGTGACCGCGCGCAGGTGCAGATCGACCGTGCGCTCGATGAACTTCTTGCCCGCCTGCGCCGGCGGCCGCGGGTTCTGCTCCGGGATCTCGATGCCCGCGTCCTTGGCCGCCGCCTCGAGATATCCGCCCAGCTGCACCGGCGTCGAGCCCAGGCGCGTCTGCATCTGCGCCGCCTTCGCCTTGAGCCGCAGGTAGCTGTCGCGCTGGGTGTCGAGGTCGCGCAGCGCCTGGCGCATGTCGGCGTTGCGCTCTTCCATCGACGACAGCCCATCGGTGATGAGGAAGCCGACGATGAGCGTCACCATGAGGACGAAGGTGACGCCGAGCGCGCCGACCATCGTCCGCTCGCGCTGCGACATGCGCTCCCACTTGTCGCGCAGCGCTTGCATTCTGTCGTTGAAGGTCATCGCGCCGCCCCCTTCACGGACACGTCGTGGTGATGGTCAGGTCGAACTGCTTGAGCTCGCGCGGCTTGTCGCCCGCGGTATTGTCGCCCGAGGGAGGCGCAGTCACCGACGACACCTTGCCTCTCTCGATGTGCTCGAAGCAGTCGATCTTGGCCAGCTCCGCGGCCAGATCGTCCACCTGCGCGGCGGTCTCGGCGGTGCCTTTGATGTAGGTCTTCTTGCGGTTTTATATCCAGCTCCGTAATATCGAGTTTCCCCTTATCGCCGCCGGGAACGTGGTGCGAGATCTCGTCGAGGACGTCGTAAGCGGTCAGGGTCGGCACCGGCGGCGCGCCGCCCTTGGGGCCGCTGCGCAGCTCCTCCGACACCGCCTTGCCGTCGATGCGGGGCTCGCCGAACAGCTCGGTGGTCTGGCGCCGCAGGCTCGCCTCCAGCGCCTCGCCCTCCTTGCGCAGCCCGCGCAGCGAGGCCGCGGCGTTGATGGCGGCGAAGGCGAGGATGGCCAGGATCGCCGCCGCCAGATAGCCGGCCTTGCCGCGCAGATAGGAATAATCGGTGCGATACGCCAGGTCGGCCTTGCGCAGGTTGACCTGCGGCACCGGCGCCGCGGCGGCCAGCGCCAGGCCGAGCGCCTGCGCCGGTAGCTCCACGCCGACCAGCCCCTCGCCGCCGCGCGCGCGCTCGGCCATCGCCGGATCGAGGAACGGATCGTCGGCGACCAGGGCGAGGCGCGCGACCACGATGCCGAGCTCGTCCTCGAGGTGCTCGACGAAGCCGCTGAGCCGCGCGGCGCCGCCGGTGACGAGCACGCGATCGGGCCCCTCGGTGCCCGACGGCGCGGAAGGCGGCCAGGGTCTGCTTGAGCTCGCGCAACAGCGGACGCAGCGCCTCGCGCACCACGGCGTCGACGCGCTGGTGCGCCGGCGAGGCGAAGGCGGCGCCGGGGTCGCCAGAAACGCCTGCGCGTGCTTGGCGGCCACGGCGTCGGCGGGCGACATGCGGAACTGCTCGGCGATGGCGACGGTGAGGTCCTCGCCGCCGCGCGGGATGGAGCGCGCGAACAGGATGGTGCCGCCGCGCACGACGCAGACGTTGGTGTGCAGGTGGCCGAAGTCGACGATGGCCAGGGTCTCGGCGTCGCCCCTCGGCTCCGCGGCGCCATAGGCGTGCCCGCGCAGCGCCGCGTACGAGAGCGCCGCAGCGCCGACGACGCGCGGCTCGGCGCCGATCGCCGACAGCGACTCGACGAGCGCGCGGACCACGTCCTTCTGCGCCGCCACGGCGATGACGTTGGTCGTCGAGGTGCCGGCCTCGCCCAGGCGCGTCGTCGAGATGACGCTGTCGTAGACCAGCCCGTCGAGCTCGCCGAGGATCTGCGACTCGAGCTCGTAGCCGAGCACCTGCTCGATCTTCTTCGGATCGGCGAACGGCATCGTCAACAGGCGCAGCGTGGCGTCGCCGCCGAGCGAGGTGGCGAACATCTCCGCCTCCAGCTTCTGCTCGGCGATGATCTCGGCCACGGTGCGGGCGCCGCGCTGCAGGGCCGTCTCGCCTTCGATGGGCTCGGCCAGGGTGCGCTCGTAGAGTCCGGTGAGCTGCGACTGGCGGAAGCCGGCGGACAGCTCCGCCACCTTCACCGAGTAGGTGCCGAGATCGATGCCGAGGATCTTGTGTGCCATGTCAGTCCTGCCGCCAATAGACCCAGGTGCCCTTCAAGTCGTTCGGGTCCGCGCTGGTGGTGTTCTGGTTGACGTGCTCCGAATCCCAGATGCCGCGGATGTGCACCTCGATCTTCTTGTCCTTGGTGCGCTGGATCGTGCCGACGGCGTCGAGCCGATAGATGCGCCGCGCCTGCATCACCATCACCTGGTTGGCCTTGGCTGGATCGAGCTGGATGCCGAGCGCGCCCTGCCCGACCCGCCCGACGACGACGCCGAGTTGTTGGCCGAGCTGTTGCCGGTCGCCATGTTCTGCATCGCCTGCTCGGGGTTGTTGATGAAGTTGACGAGCTGATTCACGTTGCTGACGACGGCGCCGCCGGTCATCTGCATGAGGCCGAGGATCTTCTGCGCGATCGCCGCCACCTGCAAATCGTCGAGCAGCACCGGGCTGGTCGGATCCTTGGCCGCGTAACGGATGATCGCCGCCATGATGCGGCCACTTCTCCGGCGGGATGGCGCCGACGTTGACCTGGCAGCCGCCGTAGACGGTGAACAGCTCGCCGAAGGTGCCCCAGAAGTTGTCGCCCACGCCGCGCACGAGGTTGAGCTCCTCGAGCGTGTCGTAGAAGTTGTTGTGTGCCTTGTACGGATCCTTGGTGCCGTCGTAGTTGTAGGCCTCGGCCCCGCCGCCCGACGACGACGGCGACTGTCCACCCGGCAGCACCGCGGTGGGCATGAACTGCGACTCGTCGATGTCGGTCCAATCGATGATGGCGCGCGCGGTGTCGTCGCGCTGCGCGATCTGCCCGTCGGAGTCGGGCCAGCCCCAGATGCGCCACGGCGGATTGTCGAGCGCGGCGGCCAGAAGAGCGCGGACAGCAGGCCGTAGAGCGCCTGCGCCTGCTGCTGGTTCGGGTTGAGGCCGCCGCCGCAGTTGAGGTTGATGCGGCCGTCGTCGGAGGTCATGGTGACGTCGAAGGTGGCGTTCTTGCCCACGCCCAGGCCCTTCATCTGCGACACGTCGATCCCGAGCAGGGCGCCGAGGCCCGCCCGCTCGTCGCTCTCGCCGCCGAACGCCTTCATGAGGTAGGGCGCGAAGTCGGCGATCTGGATGTCGCCGACGAACTGGCGGTTCTTGTCGAGCACCGACTGCTGCACCTTGATGAGCAGGCGCGAGAGCTGCATGCCCGAGCGCGCCAGATACTCGGCGCGCAGCGTGTCGCGCGCGTTGGCCGCGGCCTCGAGATCGACGCGCGCGTTGAACGAGAAGTCGCCCACCACGGCGCCGAGCACGGCGATCGTCACCGTGACGACGATGAGGGCGATGCCCGCCTGGCGGCGCCGGCGCAGCACCACCGGCCGCCGCAGCCGGCGCCAGGCCTGTTTGATCAGCCGCGTCATCGGCTGGGCGGCCCCTGCACCGCCGACACCGAAGAAACGCCCGGCGTTCCCGGCGCCGCCGTCTGGCCCGTCTGCGTCAGCGCCGGCGGCTGCCCCACCCCGGTCACTGCCAGGTTCTTCGGCTGGTTGTTGAGCGGCTCCGACATCGCCACGCGCACCTCGGTCTGGAACGGCACCTCGGTGCCGCGCTCGTCGCGCACGGTCAGCGTGATGCGAATCTTGCGACGGCAGGCGATCGGGCTGCCCGTCGAGCGGCGGTGGTCACCCACTCGTCGCGCCACACCTTGTCGCGATGGTCGTAGTAGTCGAGCTTGAGCTTGACCACGTCGTCGCACACGATGTCGGACTCGCCGGGCTGCTCGTCGATCTTCAAGTACGACAGCCGCCGCGTCTCGCGCCGCATGAGGTTGGTCTTGCGCGAGTCGTCGCGATCGCGGGCCGCGTAGTAATAGACGAGCGCGGTGTCCGCCTCGTTGGCGTCCTGGTAGAGCCGCTGGTGGCCGAAGTACGAGAACAGCACCTCGTCGATGTCGTTGTGGTGCTTGCCGACGCAGGCGCGTGCGCCGCTCCGGCTGCGAGGTGTCCTCGTTCTGCGAGACGTAGACCATCGACAGCTCGTGCGCCATGCGCTCGAGCGCCAGGCGCACCGTGCGATAGCGGCCCGCCTGCGCCTCGATCGCGCTCTTGGTCGAGAAGGTCTGCTTGAACGACGCCCACGTCAGCGTCGTCACGATGGCGAGGATCGACACCGCCACCATGACCTCGATGAGCGTGAAGCCGCCCGCCCGCCGGGTCGCCAGGCGCGCGCTCAATGGCCACCTCCGGCGCTGCCCGCGGTGCCGCTGCCGGGGGCGGCGCTGCCGGCAGAAGCGCCGCCCGGCTGCGCTCCGGGCGCCCCCGCCGCGCTGCCGATCTGGATCGCCTGATCGACGCGGCGCACGTCGGTGTAGTAGGCGACCAGCTCGACCTCGCGCGGCGTGCGCCCTTCGGTCCAACCGATCTTGATGGTGACGCGGCGGATCGCCTGCTCGAGCACGTCCTTGATGACGCCGAACTGCGACGAGATCGCGCTCGCGCCGGCGGTCAGCGGATTCGACGACGTCGACGTGCCGGCCTGCTGCTGCAGCGACGGATCCTGGCCGCCGCCTTGCAACGTCTGCCGCGCCTGCTGCGCGTTCGACAGCACCGTCTGCAGCTGCTCCGCCGACGGCAGCTCCACCTTGTCGACGATCGCCTTCCACGAGAAGCGCGAGAATCCCTTGTCCTCGAACGTGCCCGACTGCTCCTTCTCGAACTCGCTGAAGCCCTTTTCGTAGAGGTCGTCCTCGAGGTCGACCATCTTCTCGCGCGCGAGGAAGTTGGCCGTCGTCATCAGCTTGGCGTGGTTCTCCGCCTGGATGCTGCGCGACACCCCGACCACGAGCCAGGTGAGCGCGCCCGACAGGATCGCCATCGCGATCATGACCTCGAGCAGGGTGAAGCCGCGCCCGCGCCTCATCGCGTCACGTCCTGGCCCTCTTCGTCGCGATCGCCGAAGTCGTGCGGGATGTCGATCTTGCCGCTCAAGACCTCGACCCGCCCGGTGAGCGGGTGCACGCACCAGCGAGTAGAAGTCGTCGCCGTCGTCGAGCCGGACGATGGCGCGCTCGGTGTGTCCGTCGGGAAAGAAGTACAGATAGGCGCGGCCCTTCAGATACGGCTCGCGCTGGCGCGGCGTGTACACGTCGAACAGGTGCGCGCGCCCTCAGCTTCACCTGCGGCAGCGTCGTGTCCTTGAACGTCTGGAACTTGGCGCGCTTCGGCTTGGGCGGCGGATCGAGCGTGATCATCTGCCCGCCCACCGAGGTGGCCATCTCCTCCAGCTTGGCGTCGTCCTCCGCCTGCTTCTTCTCCGCCGCCTGCTCGTCGAACGCCTGCCCCTTGCCCGGCGCGTCCTCCTTGCCCGCGCGTCAGGTAGACGCGGTCGTCGGAGCGCTCGGCCCAGTACTTGTTGCCGTCGAGATCGAGGACGATGCGGTAGTACGACGCCGGTGGTGATGGAGCGATCGAAGCAGTAGCGGATGGCGCCGCGCCAGCTTGGCCGCCGAGCTACGCAGCTCGCTCTTGGCGATGGAGCGGAAGCCGTACACCGACGCGCCCAGCAGGAGCCCCACGATGGCGATGACCACCATGATCTCGATGAGCGAAAAGCCGCGGGCCGCGCGGCGGGTGCGTCGATGACAGATCACGCCGTGTCACTGATCCCAGGAGCGGATGTCGTCGGCGGTGCCGTCCTGCTTGTCCTTGCCCTTGGACCAGATGTCGGCGCTGTCGCTGTTGTGCGTCGACGGGCAGATGTACATGAGCGGCTGGCCCCAGTCGTCCTTGGGATCCTTGGTCAGGTACTTCTGCGACACCAGCTCGAGAGCGCCTTCGGGCAGGAGTCGGTGTTGTCCGTCGCGTAGTGGACCAGCGCCTCCTGCACGTTGTGGATGATCATCTTGGTGTTCTTGACCTTCGCCTTCTCGAGCTGGCTGATCGCGCCGACGGCGACGGCGCCCATGATCATGCCGATGATGGCGACGACGACCATGATCTCGACGAGCGTCATGCCGCGTGCGCGGCGGCCCTTCAACCTGCGGTTCATGATCTCTCCTCCTTCATCCTTCATCAGCTTACGAAGTCGTTCATTTGCATGATCGGCATCAAGATCGAGAAGACGACGAACGCCACCGAGCCGCCCATCAACAGGATCATCACCGGCTCGAGCAGCGTCGTCAGGCGCCCCATCGTCAGATCGATCTCGAGGTCGTAGGCGCGCGCCACGTTCTCGAGCATCTGCTCGAGCTGGCCCGAGCGCTCACCGACCGCGATCATGTGCGTGACGATGGGCGGGAACTCGCCCGAGCGCTTGAGCGGCGCGGCGATCGATTCGCCCTCCTGGATCGACTCCTTGGCGTCCTCGACCACCTTCTGCAGCACGGTGTTGCCGAGGATCGATCTTGACGATGTCGAGCGCGCGCAACAGCGGCACGCCCGACGCCAGCATCGTCGACAGCGTCTTGGCGAAGCGCGTGATCGCGATCTTGCGCGCCAGCGGGCCGACCACCGACAGCTTGAGCACGACGCGATCGACGACGGCGCGGCCGCGCGGCGTGCGCTTCCAGCGGCGGAAGAGCACCACGCCAATGCCGATGACGATGAGGATGATGAAGCCCCACCAGCTGGACACGATGTCGCTGATGCCGATGAGCAGCTGCGTGTTCCACGGCAGCGCCTTGCCGGTGTCGGCGAAGATCGACGTCACCTTGGGCACGACCGACACCATCAGGATGCGTCATGATGCCGGCGCCGATGCACGGTCATCACGATCGGGATAGAAGAGCGCGGAGATGACCTTGCCGCGCAGCTGGTTCTGCGCCTCGAGGAAGTCGGCGAGGCGGAACAGGACCGGCTCGAGGTTGCCCGACGCCTCGCCGGCGCGGACCATGTTGACGTAGAGGTCCTGGAACACCTTGGGGTGGCGGCCCATGCGCGTCGCCGAGCGAGGAGCCCTCGTTGACCTGCGTCTTGACGTCGGACGAGGACGCGCTTGAGGCCGGCGCGCTCGACCTGATCGACGAGCGCGCCCAGCGACTCGGCCAGCGGCACGCCCGCCTTGAGCAGCGTGCCGAGCTGGCGCGTCAAGACCGCGACCGAGCCGCGATCGGCCGACTCGCGGTCCTTCCAGTAGCGCATGGCGGCGATGGGATTGAAGAGCGCGAGCAGGCCCACGCCGGCGGCGGTGCCCGCCCCTTGCGTCGCGGCGGCCGCGCGCAGCGCCGCCTCCTTGGCCTCGGTGAGGAGGATCGCCGTCGCGCTTGAGGTTCGCGCGCAGCGCGCGCAGGTTGTCCGCGTCCTTGACGCCGGAGACCGCCTTGCCGCGGGTGTCGAAGCCTTTGTATGAGAAGACCGGCATGTTCGTAATACCGTTTCCGGTTACTGCTTATCCTCTGCCGTGACCATCATGACCTCTTCGATGGTGGTGATCCCCGACAGCACCTTGGGCGCGCCGTCGTCGCGCAGCGTGCGCATGCCCTTGGCGATGGCGCGTCTGCTTGATCGTGTTGGAGTCGGTGTTCTTGAGCGCCAGCTGGCGGATCTCGTTGTCCATCAGCAGCAGCTCGTAGATGCCGATTCGGCCGAGGTAGCCCGACTTGGAGCAGCGCGGGCAGCCGCCGTCGCGCGCCTGGTAGAGCATGCCCTTGGGCGGCGGCGTGTACTTGGAGCGGATCGGCGGCACGCGCATCGAGCCGTCGAAGAACGTCGCCGGGTCGATGCCGAGCTTGCGCAGCTCCTCGTCGGTCGGCCGATAGAGCACGCGGCACTCGGGGCACAGGCGGCGCACCAGGCGCTGCGCGAGCAGCCCGATCAGCGACGAGGCGACGAGGAACGGCTCGATCGCCCATGTCGACCAGGCGGGTGATGGCGCCGGCGGCGTCGTTGGTGTGGATCGTGGAGAACACGAGGTGGCCGGTGAGCGACGCCTGGATGGCGATCTCGGCGGTCTCCCTGTCGCGGATCTCGCCGACCATGATGACGTCGGGGTCGTGGCGCAGGAAGCTGCGCAGCGCCGACGCGAAGGTCAGCTCGATCTTCGGGTTGACCGGCACCTGGGTGATGCCCTCGAGCTGGTACTCGACCGGATCCTCGACGGTGAGGATGTTGAGGTCGGGCGTGTTGATCTTGCGCCAGGCAGGCGTAGAGCGTCGTCGTCTTGCCGGAGCCGGTGGGGCCGGTGACCAGGATGATGCCGTGCGGGCGGTGGATGAGCTCGTCGATGACGACGAGGTGGTCCGCGCCGAAGCCGAGGTCGGCCAGGTCGAGGAGCACGCTCGATCGATCGAGGAGACGCATGGCGATGCGCTCGCCGTTGACCGCCGGGCGCGGTGGCGACGCGCATGTCGATGTCCTTGCCGGCGATCTTGCGGCGGATGCGGCCGTCCTGCGGCAGGCGCTTCTCGGCGATGTTGAGGCCGGCCATGATCTTCACGCGCGACAGGATCGAGTTCATGTAGTTGCGGTTGGCGCGCTTGACCTCGATCAAGTTCGCCGTCGATGCGGTAGCGGACGATGAGCTCCTTCTCGCGCGGCTCGATGTGGATATCGCTGGCGCGCTCCTTGACCGCGTGGAACATGAGCGAGTTGACCCAGCGGATGATCGGCGCCTCGTCGGTGAGTCGAGGATGTCGGTGAGCTCCTCGGCCTCGCCCGTCCATCTCGTCTTCGCCCTCGCCCGAGATCGACGCCGCCGCCCTCCTGCCGCGCGTAGACCTTGTTGATGGCGTCGACGATCTTGCGCCGACGGCGCCACCACCGGCACGATCTCGGCGCCGAGCGCGCGCGCGCACGTCGTCGAGCGCGTGCACGTCGAGCGGATCGGCGACCGCCACCTCCACGCCGCGTCCGTCGCGGCGGATGGGCATCAGGCGGTGCTGGCTGGCGAAGTTGATCGGCACGCGCGTCGCCAGCTCGGCGTCGCACGTCCTCGGGCTTGAGCTCGGTGACGCATCGGCAGATCGAGCTGCGCCGCCAGCGCCTGCAGCATCTGCTCCTCGGTGACGTAGTTGCGCCGCACCAGGATCTCGCCGATGCGCCCGCCCTCCTCGCGCTGCACGCGCAGCGCCGTCGTCGAGCTGCTGCTCGGTCAGCGGCGACTGGCGCAGGAGGATCTGCCCGAGCGCGCGCGGATGCGCCCCGGTCGCCGGCATCTCGCCGGTCGCGCGCACCGCCGTGATCGCCTCGTCCTCGTACTGCATCGGCTCCTCATGGTCGTGGTCATCTCGATGCGCCCGCGGCGCCCGTGGCGGCGGCGGCAGCGTCCGCTCGGGCGCCGGCGGCGCGCCCACCGTGCCGCCGGGCGTCGCGAGCGGCGCCGGCGGCGGCGGCTCGATCGTGACCTCGCCCGACATGTCGCGCCCGAGCATCGTGCTCGGCGTTGCGCAGCTCGATCGCCTCTTCGCTCGGCTTCGTGCGCCGTCTGGTTGATCTCCTCGAGCAGGCCGCGCTTGCGCCGGTAGTCGACCTCCGCCTCGTAGTCCTTGTCGTCGCGGAACGCCGAGTAGCGCTCCATGAACTCGCGCCGCTCGCGGATCTTGCGCTCGAAGATGCGGCGCAGGTCGCTCGGATCCTTGATGATGTACGGCGTCAGGATGATGAGCAGGTTCTGCTTGGTGACCGTCTTGCTGGTGGACTTGAAGAGATAGCCGAGAATCGGGATGTCGCCGAGCAGCGGAACCTTGTTCACCGTTTCGTGACACGGAATCCTTGATGAGGCCGCCGAGCACGATCGACTGCTGATCGCGGACGGTGACGACCGATCTTGACCGTGCGCTTGCTGGTCGCCGGGCCGAGGCCGTTGAAGTTCGGGTTCGACACGTCGGATAATCTCGTTGTCGATCTCCAGTCGCACGAAATCGGAGTCGTTGACGTGCGGCGTGATCTCCAGCTTGAGCGCCACGTCCTGGCGCTGCACCGAGGTGCCGAAGCCGAAGGTCGCGCCCGGCAGCGAGCCGGTGCCGGTGGCGCCGGGCACGCCCGCCGTCGGGGAAGCCGCCGAGCGAGCCGGGGAACGGCAGGTTCTGGCCGACCTGGATGGTCGCCTTCTCGTTGTCGGTGGTGAGCACGTGCGGCATCGACACCACGTTCACGTCGCCGTTGTTCTGCAGCGCCTGCACGAACACGCCGAAGCTCGGCACCGACGTGCCCGGCGGCAGGCCGAGGATCTTGTCGGCGCCGGGGATCGCCGGCCCGCGCAGGCCCGCCGCCAGACCGGACAGCGCCGCCGGGGAGAACAGGATCGAGTTCACGTCCGACGACGGCTCGGAGCCGCCGAACAGGAGCGACTGATCGTTGCCCGTCTGCAGCGTCGTGCCGCCGTGCCACGCCGACGCCGAGCTTGCGCGTCTTGTCGATCGGAGATCTCGAGGATCGTCGCCTCGACGAACACCTGCCGCCGCGGCATGTCGAGCTTCTTGATGAGCTCGCGCACCGTGATGTAGTCGCGCCCGCTGGCGAGGATGACGAGCGAGTTGGTCGGCTTGTCCGACGAGATGCGCACGTCGCCCTCGAACAGCCCGGTCTTGCCGCCGCCGGCGCGGACGAGGACGGTCGGCGGCGCGCCCGGCCGCCCGCCGGAGGTCGAGCTGCCGCCGCGGCTCACGCGCGGCGCCGAGCCCGCCGAGCGTGCCGGCGATGTCCTCGGCGTTGGCGTTCTCGAGCGGCACCACGTGCACCAGGTCGGTCGCCGAGTCGCCGGCGCGGGCCGACATCTGGTCGAGCCGCTTGACCAGCGCCAGGATGCGCTGATAGGCCTTCTCCGTCGAGACGACGACGAGCGATGTTCTGCCGATCGTCGGGGATGATCTGCGACACCGACAGATCCGATCCCGGCGGCCCCTCGCCCAGCGTGGGCGGCCGGCTCCCGCCGCCCGGGCCAGGTTCGGCCGGCGCGCCGCCCGCCGCCGGCGCTGCCGCCCTTGGAGACGTTGAAGATGCTCGACAGCATCGACGCCATGTCGCTCGCCGACACGGTGTGCAGCTTGATGACCCAGATCTTCTCGCCGCCCATCGGCACGTCGAGCTGCTTGACCACGTCTTCCATGCGCCGGATGTTGGTCGCCAGGTCGGTGATGACCAGCGTGTTGGTCGGCGCGTAGCCGGTGATGTCGCCGTCGCGGCTCTTCAAGCGATCGAGCACGACCTTCACGTCGTCGCGGGCTGACGTGCTCGAGGCGCAGCAGGCGCGTCACGAACTGATCCTGCGTCGGCGGGTCGTTGTCGCCGCCGTAGATCGGAATGGCGCTCTCGCGCGCGCGGTTGGACTCGATGATCTTGAGCACCTTGCCCTCGGGCTGCACGGTCAGCCCCATCGACTCCAGCGCCGACAGGAACATGCGATAGGCCTCGGGCGCGGTGACCGTGTCGGGCGCGATGATCGTGACCTTCGACTGGCGGATCGATGCCCGGCACGATGATCGGCCGGCACATCATCGGCGAGATCGAGTTGAGCAGCGCCATGAGGTCGACCTCGCCGCGCAGCTCCCACTTGAAGCGCTTGTTCGGCGGATACTTCTTGCACTCGTGCACCGCCTCCTGCTCGCCCGGAAGCGGCGGCTCGGTGGCCGCGTTGCCTGCCGGCGCCGCCGGGGCGGGCGGTCGGGGCCGCGGCGGCGCGACCGCGCGTGCCCGTCGGCGGCGGTACGTTGCGCCCCTGCGCGACGGCGGCGGCGGGAAGCAGGAAGACAGCGAAGGCGATGCGCATCGGTCGAGTCAACGTAGTCGTCCTCATCGGAGTTCGTCTTGGAGCGTTGGCGGCTGGCCGCGCCGGACGATGCGCACGGCCAACCCTCTGGTGTCGCGAAGCGGCGCTCATCGGATCGTGTAGTCCAGCGTGACCGTCTCGCCGCGCCGCTCGACCTGCACCGACAGATGGCTGGCGTTGCGCAGCTTGGTGTAGAGGCCCAGCGCCGCGTCGGGCGTCGTCATCTCGCTGCCGTTGATCGCCTTGATGGTGTCGCCGTTCTGCAGCCCGATGCGCCCGAAGATCGACTGGGGCCGGATGGCGTACAGCTTGAAGCCGTTGGGCTTGCCGTCCTTGATCGACGGCACGAAGCGCGCCGACGTCGCCAGCATGGTCGTGTTCGACAGCAGCTTCTCGACGAGCGAACGGTCGACGGTGCAGGTGTTGCCGCTGCAGTTGACGCCGCTCTCGATGTCACCGAACTGGGGATTGAGCGCCGGCTGCGGCGCGGCGAGCCGCGTGCGCCACGGCGTGGCGGCGCGGGACGCCGTCGAGCTCGAGGTACTCGGGCTTGCGCCCGTTCAAGATGTACACGCGCCGCGCCAGCACGCGATACACCGACGCCGCCGAGGCGCCGATGGTCGACCCGCGGCGATACATCTCCGGGTCCTTCTCCTTCGTCGACATGTCGCGGATGACGGCCATCGAGTAGTTGTCATCGGACGGGCAGACCATCGTCGACACCAGCTCGAGCTGCAGCGTCGTCTTGGTCCATTCGTTCGATGCCGCAGCCTCGGTCGCCGCCACCGGCGGCGGCGGCGCGCAGCCCGAGCAGAAGATGTCGCGCGAGACGATGACCTCGCCCGTCTTGTCGTGCAGCCTGGTGATCGGCGGGCGGGGCGTGGTGCTGCGGCGCCTTGACGTCCTCGCCGGCCAGGTAGGCGCCCTCGAGGATGTGACCGGCGGCGCGGCCGGCGAAGCCGGCGCACACGCCGATGACGACGAGGTTCACGACCCAGAAGTATTTTTTCAGCAGGATTTCCATGATCGATCAGGCCGTCGGCCCCGCGACGGCAACCATCAGTATTCGTGCCAGGGGTTTAGCGACGATTTCGGCTACTTAGAAGCGCTGAGCGAGGTTTCAATTGCCAAATTGTCATTGGTAGCCGAGGCATCGGGATCATTTGGCTCTTCGAGCTTGCGATAGATCGTGCGCGTCGCGATGCCGAGCAGCTGCGCCGCGAGGCGCTTGTCGCCCTTGGTGTGGCGCAGCGTCTCGTGGATCACGCGCAGCTCGATCTCGGCGAGCGGCGTGCCGATCGCGAACGTGAGCGCGTCGCCCGCTGCCCGACTGCAGCGGCGGCGCGCCGCGCACCTCGCGCGGCAGATCGTCGACGTCGATCGACGCTCGACTTGGTGAGCACGACCGCGCGCTCGATCGCGTTCTCCAGCTCGCGCACGTTGCCCGGCCAGTCGTAGCTCGGTGAGCACGTCGAGCGCGGCGCGCGTGCAGCCCGACGACCGCCTTGCCGTTCTTCTCGCGGAAGCGCGCCAGGAAGTGATCGACGAGCAGCGGGATGTCGTCGCGGCGATCGCGCAGCGGCGGCACGGTGACCGCGATGACGTTGAGGCGGTAGTACAGATCCTCGCGGAAGCGGCCCGTCGGCGACCGCGCGTGCGCAGATCCTTGTTGGTCGCGGCGACGAGGCGGATGTCGATCTTCTGCGACTTGCCGCCCGAGCCGCTCGATCTCGCCCTCCTGCAGGACGCGCAGAGCTTGACCTGCACGCTCAGCGGAATCTCGCCGATCTCGTCGAGGAACAGCGTGCCGCCGTCGGCCTGCGCGAAGCGGCCGTCGCGCGCGCGCGACCGCGCCGGTGAACGCGCCCTTCTCGTAGCCGAACAGCTCGCCCTCGAGGATCCCCTCGGGGATCGCCGCGCAGTTGACCGGCGACGAACGGCGCGCCCGGCGCGCGGCGACGACTCGTGGATCTGCCGCGCCAGCAGCTCCTTGCCGGTGCCCGTCTCGCCGAGCAGCAGCACCGTCGCCTCCGACGGCGCCGCCTGCTGCACCACGTCGAGCGTGCGCCGCATCGCCAGCGACTGCCCGACGATCGGCCGCCGCCGCGTCGCCTCGAGCTGCGCCTTGCAGCGTGCGGTTCTCGACGATCAGCGACTGCTTCTCGAGCGCCTTGCGCACGACGCGCACGACGTGCGCGCGCTTGAGCGGCTTGGTGACGAAGTCGTACGCGCCCTCGCGCATCGCCTCGACCGCGGTCTCGACGGTGCCGTAGGCGGTCATCAGCACCGACCTCGGTCTCGGGCGAGAGCTGCTTGACCGCCTTGAGCAGATCGACGCCGGAGATGCCGGGCATCATGAGATCGGTGAGCACGACGTCGACGCGCTGCTTGCGCACCACCTCGAGCGCGTCCTTGCCGTCCTTGGCCGCGAGCACCGTCAGCCCCTCGCGCGCGAAGATGCGCTCGAGCGACTCGAGGTTGGAGGCTTCGTCGTCGACCACCAGCAGCGTAGGCTCACCGTTCATGGCGATGCTCCCTTTGCGCGTAGTGCGCCAGGCGGCCCGTTTGAGTTATTTCATGCACTTGGCTCGGTGCCACATTGTCAATGCTACTCCATTTACGACATTCTGACACAGCATCGAGCCATTTTGTCGTTGCCAGCGGCTGCGATGTGCGCCTGACACGGCGTCAGGCGCCGATCGGAGCTGTCCGAGATCCGACGGATTTGGTCGGACCGGTCGCCGACAAAGGCTTGCCATCACGACACGCCCGCGGCTGGCGCCGTCGCTGCAAATCTGCCCGGCCATGCGCGAAATGACCTTGCTGATGTTGGGGCTGATGGCTGCGGGCTGCCACGCGGGACCGTGCGGCGGCTGCCCCGGGTGGGAGAGCTGCGACCCGGCGAGCGACCAGTGCGTGCTCAACGCCGGCACGCGCTTCGACCTCGTGGCCGACGACGGCCGGGTACCGGGCGACAGCTGGGATCCGTTCTTCGGCCCGCCCGATCCGTACATCTGCGCGAGCATCGGCGGCGTCGAGAGCTGCACGACGGTGCAGTCGGACGACGCCACCCCCACGTGGAACCAGGAGCTGCTCGCCGACCTCGACGGTGACAGCCTGCTCGCCACGCCGATCGCGATGCGCTACGAAGACTCCGACATCGACAGCGACGATCTCATCTGCTCGGGCGTCGTCACCTTGACGCCGCAGGAGCTGCACGACGGCGGCTTCGTGTTCGACTGCGGCAACGGCCCGTATGCGCGCTTCACCCTGCACAACACAGTGCCGGGCACACCCACGGTCGCCCGCTGAACGGTGTTACGATGACCGCACGATGCGGACGACGCTTATGTGCGCGGTCCTGCTGTCGGCTGCCGCGGCGAGCGCGCGATCGGAGCCCAAGATGAGCGACGGAGACGGAGCGTTCGCGGCGGCGCTGCACGCCCAGCTGCGCACGCGCGCGGGCAACCTGTTCTACTCGCCCGCGAGCGTGCGCATCGCCATGGCCATGGCCGCGGCGGGCGCGCGCGGCGAGACGGCGACCGAGATGCAGCGGGCGCTGGCGCTGCCGGCGGGCAACGCAGCTCACGCGGCGCTCGGCAGGCAGCTGGCGGCCTGGGCGGCGCTGGCGACGCCGCCGCTGCCGTCGACGCCGGCGACCGATCCGCAGATGCAGAAGTGGCAGGAGGAGGAGCTCGAGCACAAGCGCGTGGTGCTGCGCGTCGTCAACCGGCTGTGGGCGCAGGCCGGCCACCACTTCCGCGACGAGCTCTTGCAGATCCTGCGCGACGACTATCGCGCGCCGCTCGGCAGCGTCGATTTTCGGCACGACGCCGCGCGCGTCGCCATCAACAAATGGGTGGCGGACGCGACGGAGCAGAAGATCAGAAAGCTCATCGTCAGCCCCATCCCGAGCGACGCCAAGCTGGTCATCACCAACGCGGTCTACTTCAAGGCGCACTGGGCCGATGAGTTCAGCACGTCGGCGACCCGGGAGCAGCCGTTCTTCGCGGCCGGCGGCAAGCAGGTGCCGGTGCCGCTGATGCGGCGCGTGGGCTACCTGCAGCTGGCGCGCCTCGACGGCGCGATGATGGCCGAGCTGCCGTACGGCGACGGGCAGCTGGTGATGGACGTGGTGCTGCCGAACGCGCGCGACGGGATCGCGCACGTCGAGGAGGCGTACGGCAAGGGGGCGCTCGCCCATTGGGTGGCCGCGCTGTCGTCGGCACGCGTCGACCTCATGCTGCCGCGCTTTCGCAGCTCGTCGTCGCTCGAGCTGGCGGCGCAGCTGAGCGCGCTCGGGATGCCGCGCGCGTTCAAGTATCCCGACGCCGACTTCTCGGGCATCGACGGGACGCACGAGCTGTTCATCGGCAACGTCGTGCACCAGGCGTTCGTCGACGTCGACGAGCATGGCACCGAGGCGGCGGCGGCGACCGCGGTGATGATGCGCGCCGGGGCGGCGCCGCCGTCGGAGAAGCCGCTGCTCTTCCGCGCCGACCACCCGTTCCTCTTCTTCATCCGCGATACGACCAGCGGCGCCGTGCTGTTCGCCGGGCGGCTCGCGGATCCGTCGGCGCCCTAGCGCGGCCGCGGTCAGGTCTGAGGCAGCGGCGGGCGCAGCGACAGATCGCTGGGGGCTGCGGGCGAGGTCACGATCGGGCGGCGCCGGGGAGCGGCGGGCACATCGACGAGGCCGGCGGCGCGGCGCTCGCGCGACGCGCCCAGGATCCCGCCGGCGACGGCGGCGAGCAGCGGCAGGAGCAGCGCGACGAACGTGCCCCAGGCGCCGATCTCGGCGCCGCGTTGCAGTGGCATCATGCGCCCCAGGTCGCCCGACTCACCGCCGAGCGAGCCCTCGCCCAGCATGCCGGCGGCCAGGCCGCGCATGACGCCGCCGACGAGCGACAGGCTGATGAGCGCCATCGTGGCCCAGGTCACCAGGCCGTGCAGCACCCCGTCGCGGCGCCGGAGCGCCCGCGCTGCGCCGGCGGCGACCCATCCGCCGGCGAAGGCGCCGATGACGAACGACAGGAGGAACCAGGCGGCGAAGCCGATGCCCACGCCGTGCGGCGACCCGCCGCGCGGAAACGTGGTCACGCCGATGGCGGTGCCGAGCGACATCACGATGGCGGGGAGCGCCAGGCCGACCAGGAGGCCGGCGATCACCCCGCGGGCGCTGATGCGCGTAGGCAGGTCGACCTCCACTGAGCCCGAAACGGTGTCCATGCAGACCTCCGATGGGGCCAAGGAGGATGCAGGATGCGTTCCTCAGTCCGCCGGGAGCGAGACGGTGAAGGTCGTGCCCTTGCCGACGGCGCTGTCGACGGAGATGGTGCCGCCGTGACGCTCGACGATGCCGTGGACGATCGACAGGCCGAGGCCCGAGCCCTGGCCGACATCCTTGGTCGTGAAGAACGGATCGAAGATGCGCGGCAACACGTCGGGCGGGATGCCGGGGCCGTCGTCGGCGACGGTGATCACCGCCTTGCCGTCCTTGCGCGCGGTGGCGATGTGGATGACGCCGCCCTGGCCGCGCTCGCCGAGCGCCTGCGCCGCGTTGGTCAGAAGGTTCATGAACACCTGATGGAGCTGGCCGGCGTGGCCGCGCACGCGGCCGACGGCGCCGTACTGGCGCTCGACCTTGATGCCGTTCTTGAGGTGATGGCGCAAGAGGTCGAGTGAGTCGTCGATGCCCCGCTGCACGTCGACGTCGACCAGGCGATCGTCGTCGCCGCGCGAGTAGTTGTGCAGCGCCTGGACGATCTCCTTGGTGCGGCGCGCGCCGCGCTGGATGACGCGAATCATCTCGGCCAGCTCGTCCTTGGACGCCGGTGCGAGCTCGAGCTCGCCCAGGGTGTGCTCGAGCGGACCGACGGTGTTGACGACCGCGTTGACCGGGTTGTTGATCTCGTGCGCGATGCCGGCGACGAGGCGGCCCATCGACGCCATCTTCTCCGAGCGCAACAGCTCGTCCTGGGTGCGGCGCAGCTCGTCGAGCGCGTCGGCGAGCTCCTTGTTGCGGCGCTCGAGCTCGGCGGTGCGGCGCGTGACCTCCTGCTCGAGCGAGAGGTTGATCTCAGTCGACGACCGCAGCTTGTCGTTGAGCGCGCGGCGCATCTCCTCGAAGGCGAAGGTCAGGCGCCCGACCTCGTCGGCCTCGCCCGAATGCGAGATGATCGGCCGGTTGAGATCGCCCTTGGCCATGGCGTCGACGCGGCGCTCGAGATCGCGGATCGGCCGCGTCAGATCGGCGGCGACGAGGATGACCAGGCCCATCGACACCGTGAGCAGGACGAAGAAGAAGTAGATGAGGATCTTCACCTGCGGCGCCAGATCGGGGCCGCGACCGCGATAACCGGGGAGCAGCAGCGCGATCGAGCCGAAGTCCTGCTCGCCGATGTACAAGCGTGCGTAGGCGCCGGTGAGTGAGTTGTCGTCGAGCTGCATGGCGCCGCGCTCGAGGCGGTGCATGAGCGCCTCGCCGGTCCACGGCAGCGGCGGCGGGCCCTGCTTGCCGCCGCCGAGGCCAATGGGGCGGGCGCCGTCCTCGGGCGGCAGGTAGTAGATGACCGCTTCGTCCTGGACGCTGCCTTTGGGCGCCTTCCAGCGGGCGGCGGCGTCGAGCACGCGCAGGATCTCGTCGCGCGTCGGCGGGTGCGAGGCGCCGCGCTCGCGCAGCTCGGCCAGCGTCGAGTCGAGGCGCAGCTCGCTCTCGCGCTGGATGAAGCCGGAGGCCATCGTCTTGTACTGCATGTACGAGAGGAACAGCGACATGCCGCAGGCGAAGAAGGTGAGCGCGCCGAAGGCGGCCAGCATCTTGGAGCGGAGCGACAGCGGGGTGCGGATCTTCTCCGGCGGCGGGCGATGGCGCGCCGCCACGTGCACGAGCAGGGGGCGCATGGTGGCGCGGTGCCACAGCGCTTCGTAGAGCGCGGCGCCGATGGTGACGACGACGGCGGCGCCGCACATGAGCGCCGCGTTCTCCAGGTCCATGCCGAAGAGCACGACGCCTTGCACCACCAGCGCCAGCTCGGCGACGAGCCAGAAGGCGACCTTGGCCAGCGCCAGCTTGTAGGGGATCGACTGCGCGGCGCGATAGGCGACCAGCGCCCGTGGATCGTCGCGCAGCGGCTGATCGGCGGGGCGCGGCGAGAGCGCGGCGTCGAGGTAGCGATCGATGGGACGGGGCACGGCGCGCAGGTAGGCCAGCCAGACGGCGGTCAGCGCCGCGACGGTGATCGGATAGTAGGTCTCGAGGCGGACGTACTGCTCGAGGTTGACCGGGATGAAGAAGTAGGTGAAGGCGGCGATGCCGAAGATGCCGCAAGCACCGGTGGCGAAGGCGGCCAGGAGCAGGCGCTCGCGATAGGTATCGGCGAAGGTGCGCAGCGTGTCGAGGTCGGGCAGGAGCGCGGCGCGCGTGCGCGCCAGGATGCGCTCGTAGGCGAGCGCGCGAAAGATGGCGACACCGAACGCGTGCGTGGTGGCGACGGCAACGACGGTGAACACGGCGGCGCGCGGGAGGCCGGCGCGCTCGTAGAGCCCGAGGGCGACGGCGGTGGCGCCGATGGTCCAGAGCGCGACGCGGAGCGCGAGCGCGCGGCGCGGATAGGCGCGCAGAGCGGCGTAGGCGTCGCTGCGGGTCTGCGCGTCCAGGGTCTCGCCGGCGAGGCGGCGGCGACAGGCGCGCGACAGCGGCGCGCGCCACAGGCGGGTGATGAGGAGCCAGATGGCGAGCGCGACCGGGAAGACGAAGGCGAGCAGGCGCGGCAACAGCGCCCGCTGCGGCGGATCGAGCTCGAAGAAGACGACGAGCGGAACGAAGATGACCGCCACCTCGACGAAGGCCAGGAGGATGTCGGGGAGCAGCAGGCGGCGCGCGAAGCGGAGGGCGATGGAGTCGGTGGGGGTGGGCATGGCTGCTGGCTACGCCGGACGCCGACGAAGGCGGCGACGGCGACCGGAGTATAGCGCGACCGTCAGCGCAGGTGCGCCAGCAGGTCCTGGTGCGGCCGGGCGATCACCTCGCGACCGAGCAGCATCCCCGTCGCCGTCACATGCTCGGCGGCGAACATGGCCGCCTCGACGTCCGCCTGCTCGCCGGCCACGACGAAGTAGGCCTTGCCGCCCAGGCCGTCGGCCAGGCGCAGCTCGGCGACCTCGACGCGCGCCGCCTTCGCCGCCGCGTCCGCCGCCAGGAGCGCCGACGCGACGCTGAAGGTCTCGAAGATCCCGACCGCGTCGGTGGCGCCGACCTCCGGGGCCTGCCGCCGCAGCGCCGTCAGGACGCCGTCGGCCGCCTGCGCCAGCAGCAACCGATCGACCAGCAACGCCCCCGCCGCCTCGATGGCGCAGGCCATCGCCTCCTCGACATCCGCCACCGCTCCCGACACCAACACCACGAACTTCCCCGACGAGACCGGGCGCGCGAACACCAGCTCCACCGGCGCCTTCTTCACCATGGCGTCGGCCGCCACCACGCCGCGCGCCACGCTCGACAGCTCGACGACGCCGAGCGCCGGCCCCGCGACCTCGGCGCTCTGTCCCTCTCGACGGTGAAACGGCCCTTGCACCGGGGGCGTCAGCCTTCGAGCTTGAAGAGGCGAATCTTGTCGGCGCCGAGCTCCACCGCGTCGGTCTCGATGGCCTCGGGCCGCCGCCCGGGCGTCTTGACGCCCTCCCAGGTGGCGGCGTCGACGAGGTTCGACACGCCGCGCCGGGTCGCCAGTGCACACACGCGGAACGCCTGGTTCACCGGCTGCCCGAGCACATCGTAGAAGCGCAGCTTGTCGGTGCCCAGCTCGCCGGCGAGCACCGAGCCCGACGCGGCGCCGACCGCGTAGTCGAGCACGGGCAGCTTGCGCGCCACGTTGTCGTCGAGAAACTGCTGGCGCGTCTTGACCATCTCGGCGACCGCTTCGAGCGCGTGCAGCCGATGGTCGCCGCCGATGAATGCCCCCAGCACGCCGTCGCCCATGAACTTGACGATGCGGCCGTGGTGCCCCTCGATCACGCCGCCGATGTGCTCGTAGAAGCGCCCGAGCGCCAGGCCGAGGTCGACCGGACCGAGCTGCTGCGCCAGCGGCGAGAAGTCGCGCACGTCGGCGAGCACGATGGTCGCGTCGACTTCCTGCAGAAAGAGCGTGCCCATGGCTGATCCCCCCCTAAACGAAACGGAAGTGGTCCTTGAGCGTGCAGCGCCGCTCGCGCGTGAAGCTGACGGCGGTGGTGAGGCCTTCGCCGGTCGGCGATGCGATGGTGAACGAGGTGTAGCCTTCGCCGCGATAGCCCAGGCCGTTGAGGTTCGAGCCGTTCTTGACGAAGATCGAGGTGTTGATGGTGCGCGCCATCGCCGACAGGGCGTCGATGTTGGTGCCGTACATGACCGCGGTGTGGCCGAAGCCGTGCTCGACCCGCTTGGCGCCCGCGATCGCCGCCGCCACGTCGGGATAGCGCACGATGCCGAGGACCGGCATGAGCAGCTCGTGCTGCACGAACGGATGCTCCTCGGGCACCTCGCAGATGGCCAGGCGCACGTCGTCGCCGACGTGCACGCCGATCTGCTTCAAGATCACGCCGGCGTTCTTGCCGACGAACTTCTTGTTGGTGTGATCGCCTTCGAGCACCACGCCTTCGAGCTGGCGCACCTGCTTGTCGTTCATGAGGTAGCAGCCCTCGGCGACGAGCAGCTCCTTCAAGCGATCGCAGATCGACGACACCGCCAGCACTTCCTTCTCGGCGGTGCAGATGATGTTGTTGTCGATCGACGCGCCCTCGACGATGCCGCGGGCGGCGACGTCGAGGTGCGCCGTCTCGTCGACCACCGCGGGCGGATTGCCCGGGCCGGCGGCGATGGCGCGCTTGCCCGAGTTCATCGCCTCCTTGACCACGCCCGGGCCGCCGGTGACCGCCAGGATGCGCACCAGCGGATGGCGCATCAGCGCCTGCGCGCTCTCGATGGTGGGCTCGGCCACCGAGCACAACAGGTTCTCCGGGCCGCCGGCGCCGACGATCGCCTCGTTGAGCAGGTGCACGAGCCACGCGCACACCCGCCACGCGGACGGGTGCGTGTTGAAGACGACCGCGTTGCCGCCGGCGAGCATGCCGATGCCGTTGTTGATGATGGTCTCGGTGGGATTGGTCGTGGGCGTGATGGCGCCGAACACGCCGTAGGGCGCGCGCTCGGTGACCATCAGGCCGTAGTCGCCCGGAGTAGGTGATCGGCCGCAGGATCTCGGGGCCGGGCGTCTTGGTGGCGACCAGCGTGTTCTTCTTGATCTTGTCGTCGACGCGCCCGAGCCCGGTCTCGGCGACCGCGTAGCTCGGCCAGCTCGCGCACGTGGGCGAGCGTGGTGGCGCGCATCGCCTCGATCATCTTGTTGCGCACTTCGATCGGCGTGCGGTCGTACTGCTCGAACGCCTTGCGCGCCGCCTTCGCCGCCGAGTCGACGTCGGGGAAGATGCCCCGCTTCCCCGCCGGGACACGGATGTTCTTGTGCCGCATCTCGTCGGGGCGCGGCTGCCCGTACGCGGGCGCCCGCGGCAGCGGCACCGTCTTGACCACCGCCCGCTCGATCGCCTCCAGCGGCGTCGACGGCAGATCGGCGCCGCCGAGCCGCGCCATCACCTTCTCGACGATCTCCTGGATCCTCTTTTCGTCGAGCCTCTCCATCGGCTACCTCTGCGGGTTCTTCGTGTAGCGGGCGTCGCCGTCGATCTCGATCTCGTCGACGATCGCCATGATGGTGGCGTCGACCGGGCGATCCTTGGTGACCTTGGTCTGTCGCGCCGAAGAGCCCGATGCGTAGAGCACGACCTCGCCCACGCCGGCGCCGACGGCATCGACGGCGACCACGGTGCCGCCGGTCGGTTTGCCGTCGGCGTCGCAGGCGCGCACCAGAAGGAACTTGAGCCCGCTGAGCTCGTCCTCCTTGCGGGTCGAGACCACCGTCCCGACCACCTTGCCCAGTATCATGGTTGACGCTTCGGCTGACTTCTTGCCGCCGCCGTCGCCGGCGCTCGCTGGCGGCCGAGCGGCAGCACCAGGTCGATGTTGGCGTGCGGGCGCGGAATCACGTGCACGGACACCAGCTCGCCGACGCGCTCCGCCGCGCGCTGACCGGCCTCGGTCGCCGCCTTCACCGCCGCGACGTCGCCGCGCACGATGGCGGTGACGAAGCCGCCGCCGATCTTCTCGTAGCCGACGAGCTCGACGCGCGCCGCCTTGACCATCGCGTCGGCCGCCTCGACCATTCCCACGAAACCCTTCGTCTCGATCATTCCGAGTGCGTCAGCCATTTCGTCTCTCCTCGGTGACTCCGGTTATTTGTCGACGAACTTTTCCGGCATCTTGCCGCGTGATGCCTTCGATCGCCGCGATGGCCGCCTTCGCCGCGGCGTCGATCTCCGCCTCGGGACCCGACAGGTACAGGCGGCCGAACGCGCCGTACGGTGTCACCGACACCAGGTAGATCTGCGCCGCCTTCTCCGCCTCGTTGGCGGCGAAGGTGACGTAGCCCGCGGGCTCGGTCTCGAGGATGAACAGCGACTGCCCGGGCAGGATCATCATGCCCTGCGAGTTGCGGTTGATGATCTGCGCCTGGTACGGCTCGATGGCGCGGATGATCTGGTTGGTCAGCACCTTCGGCTTGAGGCGATCCGACTCCGACACCTTCATGAAGTCGAGGATGGCGCGTGCCGGCGTTGCGCACCTCGCCCTGGTCGTGGTCGTGAACCTCGAGCAGGCCGTAGGCGCGCTCGACGACCTGCAGCGCCGGGACCACCGTCGTCGCCTTGAGCGCGATGTCGGTGACGCGGTTGATGGCGATGCCCGGCGCGATCTCGACGAAGAGCGACGCCATGCCCGGCAGCGGCAAGAAGCCGCGCGCCGTCTTGCCCATGAAGCTGGCCAGCTGCGGCTGGAGCGCGTCGAGGAACGTATAGGTGCGGAGCGTGGTCGCCATGAGGGGCGCAAGTTACCAAAGCGCCGTCGGGCAATCAAGGGAGCGAAACGAAGGGCCGATCGATCAGCGGGGCGATTGTCCGCCGGAGAAATGATCCAGCGCTGCGGGCGCGTCCGCGAAGGCGACGGCGGAGGCGGTGAGCACGAAGAGGACGAAGAGGCCGCAGATGGTCAGCCACAGCCGTTTGCGTTGCGATCGATCTCGCCTCATTCATCGCCTCCGACGCTTGGGTCAAAGCAGAAACCGTGCCGCCGCCGGCCGGCGCCAACTCCGCGGATTCCGCGACCCTGGCGCGGCGACGGAGGTCGCGCCCGACCTCACCGTGAGGAGCGCACTCCCAGGCGAGCACAGTGGGAAGCAACCCGGAACAGTGTTACCGATGTAGAGTCGATGATTCCCTGGCTCAAGCGATGGTGGCCCACCCTGTTGGTCGCGCTCGCCGTCGTGTGGCAGTTCGGCGCGCCGCTGCGCGGGCGGGTCTGGTTCTTCGAGGACATCAGCGACTACTTCGTCCCCCTCTACTCGGCCGCGGCGCAGGCCATGCGGCACGGCGAATTTCCGACGTGGGAGCTGGGCGCATGGTCGGGGCAGCCGCTGGTCGGCGACCCGCAGCTCGGGCTGTTCTATCCGCCCAACTGGCTGTGGATGATCATGCACCCGACGCGGCTGTACGCCTGGCTGCAGCTGTTCCACGTCGGCGTCGGTGCCGCCGGCATGTGGGCGCTGGCCCGGGCGCGCGGGCGCTCGCCGGCGGCGTGCGCCGTCGCCGCCCTGGCGCTGGCGCTGGGCGCCTTCACCGTGCTCGAGCTGCGGCACGCGATGTTCGTGGCGACGACGGCGTGGCTGCCGTGGCTCCTGTGGGCGATCGAGCGGCTGGCGGCGCGGCGCACGATCGATCACGCGCTGTGGGTGGCGCTGACCGCGGCGCTGGCGCTGCTCGCCGGCGGCTGGTCGATGCTGGTGTGGGGCGCGATCGTCGTCGCCATCTACGCGGGCGCGGCGATCGCGCGCACCGGCGATCGGCGAGCGCGCCTGGCCCTGGCCGGCACCCTGGCGGCGGCGGCGGCGCTGGCGCTGGCGCTGGCGATGGTGCAGATCGTGCCCGCGCTCGCGCACGCGCGCCTGTCGCCGCGCGCGCTCGGCACCACGCCCGCGTTCGCCTCCACCTACGCCTGGCCGTCGTGGCGTTACGCGCTGACGCTGCTGTTGCCGACGCTGTACGGTGACACCGCGGGTGGGACGTACGTGGGCGCGCCCGATCAGTGGGAGCTGTGCGGTTACGGCATCGGCGTCGTCGGGGGCCTGCTCGCGCTGGTGTCGCTCGGTCGGCGCGAGCGGCGCGGCGAGCGCCTCGCCCTCATCGCCGCCACGCTGGTCGCCTGCGAGCTGGCGCGCGGCGCGGACGGCTGGCTGCAGCCGCTGGTCGGCAAGCTGCCGCTGCTCTCGGCGCTGCGCTGCCCCGCGCGCGCGCTGTACGTATGGACGCTGGCCGCGCCGATGCTCGCCGCCGATGGGCTCGACTTCGCCGCCGACGCGCTCCGGCCCGCGCGCGCGGGGGCCTGGTTGCGCCTGCTCGCCGCCCTCGCCGTCACGCTCGAGCTCGGGTTCACCTTCCGCGCCGACAATCCGTCGACGACGCTGGCCGCCGCCGACGCGCACCCCGCCGCCATCGACTGGATGCGCGCGCACGGCCGCCCCGGCCGCGCCACCAACGACGTGCACCTCGGCCACGCCTTCCACAATATGGGGCTGCGCTGGCACTTCGAATCGGCCGGCGGCTATCACTCGCTGCCGATCTGGCGCTACCTCAACCTGCTGTGGATCGCCAACCACGGCGCACCCTATCCGCACGCGCAGCTCGGCGACGATCTGACGGGCCAGGGGCTGTGGCGCTTCTCGTCGCCGATCGTCGACCTGCTCGGCGTCATGTGGGTGGTGGCGCCGCACGATCGCCCGATCGAGCTGCGCGATTGGACGCGCGTCTTCGTCGGCGGCGACGGCGTCGACGTCTGGCAGAACCACCGCGCCTTCCCCCGCGCCTTCGTGGTCTACGCTGCCGAGCGCGTCGCCGACGAAGCGGCCGCCGCGCGCGCGGTGGCATCGCCGATGTGGAATCCCGGACGCAGCGCCGTCGTCGAAGAGGACATCGGCCTCCCCGCACCCTCCTCTGCGGGGCACGTGCCGCCGACGCAGCCGACGCTGTTCGTGCGCGAAGGAGCGACCACCCTGCTGCTCGAGGTGCCGACGACGCGTCCCGGCCTGCTCATCGTCGACGAGCCCTGGTACCCCGGCTGGCGCGTCACCATCGACGACAAGCCGGCGCGCTGCCTGCGCGTCGACTACGCGCTGCGCGGCGTCCGTGTCGAGGCAGGCCTGCACGTGGTCGCCTGGGAGCTGACCTGCCCGCCGCTGGAGGCGGGCGCCTGGGTCACGATGGTCGCCCTCCTCGCCGCGGGCGCGCTCACCAGCTGGGACGCGCGCCGCCGCCGCCGCGCGCCCCCCGCGTGATAGAGTGGCCGGGTGCTTCTGACCGTCGCAGCCACCGGCGGTGACCACGCCACCGTGCGCAACGCCCTCGCCGCCGCCGAGCCGGGCGCGCGCATCGTCGTGCGCGCCGGGCGCTACGTCGGCGATCTGCGCATCGACAAGCCGGTCACGCTGGTCGGCGAGGGCGGCCGCGACGCCGTCGTCATCAAGGGCAGCGTCACCATCACCTCCGACTGCGAGCTTCACAGCCTGACCATCGCCGAGCCCACCGGCCACGGGCTCCTGGTGCGCGGGCCCAAGGCCGATCCGCGCGTGGTCGACGTCCGCGTGCGCGACGGCGCCCAGATCGGGCTCTACGTCACCGGCGGCGCGCACGGCCGCTTCGAGCGCTGCGACGTCGCCGGTAGCGGCTGGTCCAACGTCGAGATCCGCGACGCCGGCAGCGAGCCTTCGCTGTGCCACTGCCGCATCAGCGACGGCAAGCGCGGCGGCGTCTACATCCACTCCTCGGCGCGCGGGCGGCTCGAAGAGTGCGACGTCAGCGGCAACGCGCTGGCCAACCTGTTCATCCAGTCGCAGGCCGACCCCACGCTGGTGCGCTGCCGCCTGCACGACGGCAAGGAGGGCGGCGTCATGGCGCTCGACGGCGGCAAGGGTACGCTCGAGGAGTGCGAGCTGTACGGCAACACGCTCTCGGGCGTGGAGCTGCGCGAAGGCGCGACCACGACGCTGGTTCGCTGCGTCGTGCGCGGCGGCCGTGGCAACGGCCTGTACTGCCACGACGAAGCGCTCGGCGAGCTGTGGGACTGCGCGATCTTCGACAACGCCCGCTCGGGGGCGCTCATCCAGTCGGGCGCCGCGCCCAACCTCGTCGGCTGCGTCATCCGCAACAACCGTGACTCCGGCGTCGTCTTCGAGCGCGGCGGCGCCGGCACGCTGCTCGACTGCACCATCGCCGAGCACGCCAAGGCCGGGATCGAGGTGCACGATCACGGCGACCCGCGCGTCGAGCGCTGCCACATCGAGGGGGCGGGCGCCGCCGGCATCGAGTGCGAGAGCGGCGGGCGCGGCCACTTCGAGGACTGCATCGTCGTGCGCGCGGGCGCGGCCGGCGTCGCCGCCGGCAAGGGAGCGGCGCCGGTGCTGGTCCGCACCCGCGTGGAGGCGGCGCTGGTCGGCGTCTCGGTCGCCCCCGGCGGCGACATCAGCGTCGACGGCTGCCGCGTGCATGGCCACGCCGTCGCCGGCGCCAGCCTGCGCGGCTCGGGCAGCGCGCGCTTCGTCCGCACGCGCCTCGCCGGCGGGCGCTTCGGGCTCTACTTCGATCAACCAGGGGGACACACCGTGGAACAGTGCGAGCTCGTGATCGGCGGCGACGAGGCGACGGCATGAGGCCGCGCGCGCTGCCTCTATTGATGATGTTGGCGCTGGCGATCGTGCTGCTCCCGCTGTCCGCGGCGGCGCGACCCGGCGGCGGCCAGAGCTACCACGCGGCGCCGTCGCACTCGTACTCGACATCGCACTCGTACTCGACGTCGCACTCGTACTCGACCGGCAGCGGCGGCGGCGGCTCGATGTCGCCCGGCGCGATGCTGACGCTGCTCGTCATCTTCGGCGTCATCGCCGTCATCGTGATGGTGAACAAGCGGCGCGGCGGCGATCGCGCCGAGGTCGCCGTCGATCGCTCGACCCAGGCCGAGGGGCTGGCCGCCCTGCACGGCCAGGATCCCGGCTTCGACCAGGCCGCGTTCGCCGAGCGCGCCAAGGGCGTCATGGCCAAGGTCAACGAAGCGTGGGTGGCCGGCGCCATGGGACCGGCGCGACGCCTCATCTCCGACGGCGTCTACGTGCGCTTCGGGGCGCAGCTGCAGCTGCTCAAGGCCCAAGGGCTGCGCAACGCGATGGCCGACTGGTCGGTGGTCGGCTGCGAGCTGCTCGCCGCCGAGAGCGACGCCAAGTGGGACACCGTGCACGTCAAGATGGTGGGCCAGGCGCGGGACACCGACGTGCCGGCGAACTTGAGCGCGCAGCAGGCGGCCGAGAAGGCGAAGCACGCCCCGCTGGTGCGCTACGAGGAGGTCTGGTCGTTCCTGCGCCGTCGCGGCAGCAAGTCGAAGAACGGCGTGCCGGCGCTCGAAGGGCGCTGCCCCAACTGCGGCGCCGATCTGCCCATCAGCGACGTGGTGCGCTGCGAGTATTGCAAGGCGATCGTCAACTCGGGCGAGCACGATTGGGTGCTGGCGGAGATCACGCAGCCCGAGGAGTGGCGTCCGTGGATGACCAACGCCGAGATCACCGGCCTCGGCGAGCTGCAGGCCAAGGATCCGGGCGTGAGCCGCCAGGAGCTGGAGGATCGCGCGTCCGTCGTCTTCTGGAAGTGGATCGACGCCCGCGTCACCGGCACGCGGCTGCGGCTGGAGCGCTTCTGCCTCTCGCCCGGCTCGCCGCCGGCCGATCGCGCGGCGCTGACCCAGGTCGCCGTCGGCAGCTCGGAGCTGGTGGGCGTCACCATCGCCGAGGACGGGCCCACGGGAAAGATCGACCGTTGCCAGGTCGAGATCACCTGGTCGGCGGCGGAGAACGGCGGGCAGCCGGTGAACCAGGTCAACCGCGTCGTGCTGGCGCGCGCGACCGACGCCACCTCCAAGGGCGGGCTCAACTCGCTCGACTGCCCCAACTGCGGCGGGCCGCTCGCCGACTCCGATCTGGCCAAGTGCAACTTCTGCGGCGAGCCGCTCGCCGGCGGCAAGCACGAGTGGAGCCTCGAGGCCATCGCGTAGTCGCCGCGCTCGCCCTCGCGATCCTGGCCGGCGGCTGTGGCGCGCCGGCGGGGATCGCGCTCGATCCGCCGTGGGCGTCGGCGGGCGTGGCCGTGTCGCCCGACGTCTTCGGGCACAACACGGTCTGGTCGCAGGGCGGCCTCGGCCTGTGGGATGACGGCGCGCACGCGCTGGTGCCGCTGGCGGTGCAGGAGGTGCAGGCGCTCACGCCGGGCCTGCTGCGCTTTCCCGGCGGCACCCGCGCCATGCGCTACCACTTCGCCCAGGCGCGCGGTGCGACGCGCACGCCGCAGTGCGATCCGTTCAAGGGCACGCTCGACGCCACCGGCTACGGGCCCGACGAGTTCCTCGCGCTCGCCGCCACGCTCGGCGCCGACGTCACCTGGGTGGCGCCGTGGGTCGACGGCAGCCCCGACGAGTCGGCGAGCATCGCCGCCTTCGTCGCCGACGCGCCGGCCGTGAAGTTCCTCGAGATCGGCAACGAGCCCTACCTCGGCCTGCCCGCGGGGCCGACAGCCGGCTCGTGCGGGCGCCCGTCGCAATTCGTGCAGGACGAGCGCTGGGTCGGCGACACGCGCATCCCCACCACCGCGGCCGATTACGCGGCCCAGCTCGTGGCCACGGCGCAGCTGGTACGGCCCGCGGCGCCGTCGCTGCTCATCGGCGCCGCCGCGACCTCGCAGTACGACGACGCCTCGAGCGCCATGGACACCGTCGGCGACGTCGACGCGACCATGGGCGGCGATGCCTGGAACGCGCGGCTGCTCGCCGACGCGCGCGACGCCTTCGACTTCTTCGTCCTGCACCCGTACGACTTCGGCATCGACGACGACGCGCGCATGCGGCTGGCCGAGCGCGCGCGCAAGACGGTGCACGAGCTGCGCGCCGCGGCGCCGGACAAGCAGATCGCGATCAGCGAGTACGGCTTCCTCTTCGGCGGCGGCACGCTGCTCAACGCGCTCGTCACCGCCGACATGACGCGCATGGCGATCGAAGAGCAGCTCCTTCTGTGCGCGCGCCACATCCTCGTCGAGACCGACGCGTCGGGGCCGTTCGCCGACTCGGCGGCCCTCGGTCCGGCGCTGGCGCCGCAGCCGGGCTACTTCGCCGCGCAGCTGGCCCGCCGGCTGCAGCCGATCGCGCTCCCGACGCCCGACCTCACGCCCGACGGCACCTTGGTGGCGCTGGCCTCGCGCGACGACACCAGCCGCCACCTCGCCGTCCTGATCATCGATCGCCGCACCGACGACGGGCTGGCGCGCGACGTGCGCCTGACGCTGCCGGCCGGCAGCTTCGCCGTGCACAGCTCGACGCTGAGCGCCGCCACGCTCGCCGCCACCAGCGTCGACGTGAGCGAGCACGATCTCGGCCCCGCGTCGGGCAGCCTGCACGTGAGCGTGCCGGCGCATTCGCTGGTCGAGCTTTCTGCCGACGCGCAATGAGCGTATGATGCCGAAAATGCGCGGTTCTCAGGGCATCGCCGCCTTCGCGCTGACGGCGCTGGCGCTGGTCGGCTGCGGCCGCTCGTCGCTGGTCGGCAGCGGCGGCGTCGACTGCCCCGCCGGCGCGCACTGCACGACCGACATGGCCCGCGCCGACCTGGGCCGCGACATGTCGCTCGACATGTCGCTCGACATGCGCGGCGACGACATGCGCAACCGCGACATGCGCGACAGCGACATGCGCGGGGTCGACGGCGGCAACCCGCGGTGCGGGGTCACCGTCGCCTGCACCGACCCGCGCTGCGAAGGCGATCCACACTGCCACAAGCCGGGCCAGGAGATCTGCGACAACGGCATCGACGACGACGACAATGGCCTCATCGACTGCGCCGACCCGGCCTGCGCCCACGATCCGTTCTGCCTCGGCGCCGACATGGGCGGCCCGCCCAACTGCGACGACGGCCACGGCGGCATCGACTGCAACAAGCCCGGCTGCAACACGCTGCCGCCCTGCCTGCACCAGACCTGCGCGCCGGAGATCGAGTACGGCACCGTCACGCCGCACGACTACGACCAGACGCGCACCTTCGACACCCGCGGCGCCACCGCCAGCTACAGCACCTGCGCCTACCCCGGCGGCACTGCCCGCGTCGGCGAGTTCACCGTCGACGGCGCCACCGACGTGCGCCTCGACTTCGCGCAGCCGGCGGGCGCGGCGCACGTGGTCTCGCTCGAGCGGGCCGGGTTCGGCCAGGCGTGCGACGCCAACCCCGTCACCTGCCTCAAGGTCGGCGACGCGGCCAAGGAGACGCACACCTTCAGCGCCTTGCCCGCCGGCACCTACTACATCATCGTGCAGTCGTATCCGAACACGCAGGGCGCCACCACCGTGCGCCTGTCGACCGGCCACGGCAGCGAGATCTGCGACAACGGCGTCGACGACGACGGCAACGGCCTCATCGACTGCGCCGATCTGGCGTGCGTCAACGCGCCCAACTGCGTCGACACCGAGTGCAAGCCCGATCTCAACCTGGGCGCGCTGGTCGTCGGCGACGCGCCCAAGACGGCCGACTTCGACACCAGCACCACCTCGAACCGCTACCACCCGACCTGCGCCGGCTCGTCGACGGGCGATGACTACGTCGTGCGCTTCACCCTGCACGAGACCGCGGGCGTGCTCGTGCAGTGGACGCAGGGCGCCGGCGCCGATCACGTCATCACCATCTTCCGCACGCCGCCGGCGGGACAGGCGTGCGACGCCTCGCAGATGAGCTGCTACTACCCGGGCGGCTCCTCGGGCGGCACGGTGGCGTTCGCGCCCCGGCCGGCGGGCGACTACCTCTTCATCTTCAAGGCCATCCAGCCGGGCGCCGAAGGGCCGATGCACATCAGCGTCTCGGCCTTCAGCAACCGGCAGATGGAGATCTGCAACAACGGCATCGACGACGACGGCAACGGGCTGGTCGACTGCGACGACCCGGCCTGCTACGGCGTCGACGGCTGCAAGCCGCCCATCTGCATGCCCGACGTCGACCTCGGCGACTTCATGTGGGGCACGCAGCAGTCGGTCACGCTCGACGTCTCCGCGGGCACGAGCTACTACGGCGCGACCTGCGCCAAGGGCGGCGGCAAGTCCAAGGTGGTGCGCGTGAACCTGACGCAGCCGATGGGCCTCGGCTACGCGTGCGACGAGACCGGCTCGCAGGTCCTGCAGCTGACGCAGCTGGTGCAGCCGCTCGACGCCTGCGACGCCAACCCCATCAACTGCGCCGACCCGTCGGTGCTGCCGTTCGGCTGCAACTTCGTCATGCCCAACCTGCAGCCCGGCACCTACGACATCCTCGTCGACGCCTTCGCCGCCGGCGACGAGGGCACCGTCAACCTCACGCTCTTCGGCGTGCAGGAGAAGACGCTCGAGATCTGCAACAACGGCATCGACGACGACGGCGACGGCAAGATCGACTGCGCCGACCTGAAGTGCGTCACCTCGCCCTACTGTCAGAAGTTCCAGTGCCGCGCCGACCAGAGCGCTCGGGCTGGTGCCGCTCGACGGCTCGACCGCATCGACGACGGTGCAGACCGCCGGCAACGGCGACACCTTCATCTCGCCCTGCGCGACGGCGCCGGGCGGGCAGGACGCGGTCGTCGACTTCACCGTGCCGGCCAAGGCGAACCTCAAGATCGAGTGGGCGCAAGCGGGCAACCACGACTTCGCGCTCTACACCGACGTCAACGATCTCGCCGCCTGCGACGCGGGGACGCTGGTGGGCTGCACCCCGTCGATGAACCAGTCGACCGGCACCATCAACCTGGCGGCGCTGCCGGGCGGCAAGTACCACCTCATCGTCGACGCCGACCAGCCCGGCGCCGAAGGCGGCGTGGTGTTGCAGCTCTCGGGAGCGCCGGCGCCCTGAGACAGCCGTCGCGCTGCGCGACGCCCACGCTGTCGTCGCTGTCGCACGGGACCCATGCTAGGCTCGCGCGGTGCCGCCCAAGGGTAAAGCCGCCGTGATCGAGCTGCCGCAGGCGATCACCGGCGAGATCGCCGACGCCGCGGCGAAGACGCACCGCTCGACCGCCTTCATCATCGCCCGCGCGCTCGCCGCCGGCAAGGGTGCGCCGGCCGTGCCGCTGTCGGGGCCGCTGTCGCCGTTGCCACTGACGAGCGATGAGGACGATCCGCCGAGCGCGCTCGCCGCCGCCAAGCGCGCGAGCGCCGCCGAGCTCGCCGCCGCCTGGACGGCGACGCGCGTCCGCTTCGCCGCCTGGATCGCGCGCGAGGTCGACGCCCAGCGCGCCGAGCAGGCGGACGAGCTCGACCAGGGCCTGGCCGACGCAGGAGATCCGCAGACGCCCGCCGCGCGCCTCGTCGAGCTGGCGCGCAGCGAGTACGTTCGCGTGCGCACGCTGGTGGCCCGCCATCCATCGGCGCCGCCCGAAGCGCTGCAGCTCCTCGGCGCCGACAAGGACCGCGTGGTGCGCGAAGCGCTGGAGAACCGCCGGCTCGCCCGCGGCGCCTCCTGAGTGTCGATCCTCCTCGAGCAGCAATTCTTCGCGCTCACGCCCGAGCGCATCCTCGACGCCGTCGAGTTCGGCGGCCGCCGCGCCACCGGCTACGCGCTCGCGCTCAACTCGCTCGAGAACCGCGTCTACGAGATCGCGCTCGAAGACGAGTCGCGCGTGGTCGCCAAGTTCTACCGCCCCGGCCGCTGGTCCAAGCAGGCGATCCTCGACGAGCACGCCTGGCTCGCCGAGCTGCACGCCGCCGAGATCCCGGTGGTGCCGCCGATCGCGCGCGACGACGGCAGCACCGTCGGCGAGCTCGCCGTCGAGGGCGGCGCCATCTACTTCGCCGCCTTCGCCAAGGCGCGCGGCCGCGCCCCCGAGGAGCTCGACGACGACTCGCTGCGCCAGCTCGGCCGCCTGGTCGCGCGCCTGCACACCGTCGGCGCCGCGCAGCGGGCGCCGGCGCGCCCGCGCCTCGACCCGCAGACCTACGGCGAGGCGCAGCTTGCGCGTGCTCCTGGGCGACGGTGCCGACGATCCGCTGGGCGGCTTCGTGCCGCCGGAGCTGCGCGGGCGCTTCGCCGCCGCCGGCCGCGCCATCGTCGACGCCTGCACCCGCGCCTGGCCCACGGGCGAGCACCGCATCCACGGCGACTGCCACCTGGGCAACCTGCTCGCCGGCAGCTCCGGCTTCTTCTTCCTCGACTTCGACGACTTCTGCCACGGCCCGGCGGTGCAGGACCTGTGGCTGCTCGCCCCCGGACGCGACGACGAGGCGGAGCGCCAGCGCGGCCTGCTCGTCGACGGCTACCAGCAGATGCGCGACTTCGATCGCGCGACCTTGCGCCTGGTCGAGCCGCTGCGCGCGCTGCGCATCCTGCGCTACGCGGCCTGGATCGCGCAGCGCTGGCGCGATCCCGCGTTCCAGCGCGCCTTCCCCGACTGGAACGAGCATGGCTCCTGGCAGCGCGAGCTCGGCGAGCTCGAGCAGCAGCGCGCCCGCGTCGAAGCCGCGCTGCGAATCATCTAGCAGCCCGTAGCGGCCCGGCCTGCGGCAACCGCCCCGGGGGCGCGGTCGGGGTCGGGACGCTGGCGCACGGCGCCGGCCGACCCGTCCATTTTCATGCGGGCTTGCCGATTTTCGCGGTATCCAATCGAGTGACTACTACGCTTGGAAGATCGTTTTGCGCAAGCTACTGCTCATCATCGTGTTAGTGGGTGCGGGCTGCACTGAATCCGTTTGCGCCGGCCCGTCCGTTTCCCCCGATCCGGGCTGGTGCCTGACAGCGACACACCCGGGCCAGTGCCCCGTCGTCGTGCTCTGCGCTGGATACTGCCTACCCGACGGTGGCGACCCCTCCGATCCCACGCCCGTTCGCTGCGACGGCGGCTCGGGTCAGGCCAACGGCCAGCGCGTCGCCGCCGCCGCCCGCGCCAAGATCGACAGTCGCGTGCGCGCCGCGCGATAGGCGAGCTCTGCCGCCGCCGCCATCGCGACCAGGTCGCCGTCGTCGAGCCCGAGCCCGTGCCGCGCCCGCTCGAGCACCGACGCGCACTGTCCGACGCCATCGACGCGCACACGCCGCGCCAGCTCCTCGGGCTGCTCGCCCGCGCGCACGCAGAAGCCGGCGTCGCGCAGCCCGACCAGCGCCAGCTGCCACAGATTCGACACGCGCTGCTCGAGGGTCTCCGCCCAATAGGGCCGCCGCAGGTGGCGCAGCGCCACCGCGCGCCGCAGCGGCCGCAGCGTCAGCGTCGCCGTCACGAACGCCGCGGCGCCGACGAGCAGCGTCAGGATCAGGCGCCACAGGCCCGACAGATCGGCCGGCTTGTGCCGCGGCGCCGGCCGCATCGTCGCCTCCGCCTGGGGCGCCGCCGTCGGATGCGGCCGCGGCGGATCGACCGACGGCGCCACCGGCTGCGGATCATTTCCGATCCGCATCTGCGGCGACGGCGGCGTGGGCGGGATCTCCGGAGTGTGCGCCGGTGTCGGCGCCGGCGCCGGTGGCGTCGGCGCCATCGGGTGCGCGGCCGGCGGGTCGGTCATCGGCGGCAACGACGCCACGTCGCCAGGCGCGTGCGCCGGCAAGGTCGGCACGGTCGGCGCCGCGCTCGCCACCGCCGCCGCGCCATACCCCGCACCGGCCGGCACGCCCCAGCCGTCGGCACAGGCGACGCAGTTGACGCCGACCCGCGCCGGCGGCCGCTGCACGCCGTGCTCCAGGTCGAGGAACTCGCGCACCCGCACGCGCGGCGCCTCGCCCGTCACCAGCGGACAGCAGGGCACGCCGTCGCGATCACCGACGCCGACGCCGTCGGCAAACTCGGTGAGCTGCTGCCCAGCCGAGCGTCTCCGACTGCCACAGCGGCGGCGCCACCCACGCCGTCAGCGCCAGCGTCAGCGCCGCCACCGCCGCCCCAAAGCCCGCGCGCGCGACCGTACGTCCGGGCGGCTCGCGCAGCGTCGCCGCGCGCCCCGCCACCACCGGCGCGCTGCCGATTGCGCGCCCGAGCCCGAGTCGGCGCCGCTCCGCCGCCCACAGGAGCGCGAGAAACGCCACCGCCACGCCGCCGAGCAGCACGAACGCGCGCGCGTCCATCGTCGCCGCCGCGTCGTCACCATCGAGGCGATCGACGATCGTGAGCATCCACGTCATCGCCGGGAACCAGAAAGCCGCCGGCGCCATCCGCTCGCCGAGCGACCAGTACCCGCACAGCACCGCCGGCAAGAGCGCCTGCCACAACATCGCCGGCGCGCCGCCGACGGCGAGCATGGGCGCGAGCACCAGCGCCGCCATGCCGACGATGGCGGCGGTGAACCAGCCTCGGACGTTGCGCAGCGCCAGCCCCTGCCCGAGCGCCGTGCCACCGAGCGCGCCCGCCCACAGCGCGCCCAGGCCATCGCCATCGGCGCGCGCCGTCGTGTAGACGACCAGCCCGACGACGAGCGCCAGCCAATAGACGACCACCACCGGCGCGGCCAACCGATCACGCATGCGCGTGGCGAATCACGAGATCGCCTCCAGCGCCACGCGCGCGCCGCGCGGCCGCGCCACGAACGATCCCTCGAGATGCGGCCCGTCCGCCCACTGGCACAGCTGATCGAAGAGCGCGCCGGCGCGCCGCGTCTCCTCGTGTGCGCGCTTCTCGCGGCGCCGCCGCAGCCAGCGATTGTCGATCGCGCCCGACGGGTAGGGCAGCGTCGTCCAGGCGTCGCGCAGCGGCGGCCGCTCTTGATCGGTCCACACGAACTCGGGCACCAGGATCCAGGTGACGTCGACGCCCGCGCAGTGATCGAGCGGCCGCGGCCGCGCCGACACGACGAGGTTGCGTGCGCCGTCGGCGAGCAGCGCCTCCAGCGGCAGCGTGCCCTGCCAGGTCACTCGCGCCCCGGCGCGCAGCAGCGCGCCCGATGACTGCGGCGTCAGCGCCCGCTCGAGCACGCGCGCCGGCTCGTCGGTCGGGGCCACCATCATCACGCGCACGCCGCGCGCCACCAGCGCCTGCCCCGCCGACAGCCACACCCGCACCAGCGCGTCGCACAGCTGCCCCGTCGCCGGCGTGGGCAGCGCCGCGGCGCCGACCAACTGCGTGTCGAGCACCAGGCGGACCATCGGCTGCTCCGGCGGCAGCTCGTCGGGCAGGCGCACCGTCAGCTCGCGGGCCATCAGCGAGCGCACCCAGTGGATGCGGCGCGCGTCGTCGCCCGGCGCGTAGGCGCGCAGGCGGAAGCAGCCCTCGGTCGGCAGCTTCTGCGCGGGCACGCTCTCGGCGTCGTCGCCGCGCGCCGCCGCCACCGCCGTCGGGTCATCGATGGCCGCCGGCCGCGGCAGCACCGTCAGCTTGCCCGGGCCGAGCCGCAGCACTCGCGAGCGCACGAGCCCGAACAGATCCTGCAGCCAGAGCTCGGCGGGCGGCACCTCGTACTCTCCGCGCCGCGCCGGGCCGAGCTCCGCCTCGAGCGATAGCTCGCCATCCGATATATCGGTATCCAATACATAGGAAGTCGACGGATGGCGCGCCACGCCGCCGCGCACCAACAGGCGGAAGCCGGCGGGCACGCGCGCGCCGCGGACGGTGATCTGCTCGCGCACGACGTCACCCTCCACCGCAGTCGACGGCGCGAACGCGCGCGCGACGTGGAGCTCGCGCCCCGGAGCGATCATCGCGTCGGGGCCGGCGGCGACCAGCGCCGCCCACGTGACCGTGACGTACGCGACGCCGAGGCCGAACAGCCCGAGCACCGCCAGGCTGGCCCAGCCGACGAGCGACGCGCCCACCGTCGCCAGCGACGCCGTCCACACCAGCGCCCGCCCGGGTCCGGTCAAGACGTCGAGCGCCTCCGCCCACGAGCGCCGCGCGCCCGCCGCCTCGACGGCGCGCACCAGCAGCGCCGCCGCCATGACGCAGAACAGCGGTGCCAGCGCCGTCAGCCCCGCGCGCATGAGCGGCCCGTCACCGTCCTGGCTGCCGCGCAGCCCCGCCTGCACGACCGCCCACGCCACCAGCGAAGGCACGAACAGCGTCGCGATCCGCGCCGCCCGCCTCACGCCGCGCTCCCCAGCGCGCGCGCCGCCGCGCGCAGCCGCTCGCGCACGCTGTCGCCGTCGGACCACAGGCGATGGCGGAGCACGTCGGGCGCCACCTCGACGAGATCGTCGGTGGTCACGAACTCGCGCCCGAGCATCAGCGCGCGCGCCTGCCCGAGCCGCACCCAGGCCAGCGTCGCCCGCGGGCTCACCGTCGGGCGATCGGGCGACTCGGCGCGCAGCGCGTGCACCCACTCGACGGCGGCGCGCTTGACGGCCGGCGCCACGTGGATGAGCGGCACGGTCGCCTGCCAGTCGACGAGATCGTCGCGCGTGATCACCGGCTGTACCGCCGCCAGCGCCGACTCCGCGGCGAGGTGACGATCGAGCATGCGTACCTCGTCGTCCGCCGACGGATAGCCGACCTCGAGCATGACCATGAAGCGATCGATCTGCGCCGCCGGCAGCGCGTAGGTGCCCTGGTGGTCGAGCGGGTTCATCGTCGCCAGCACCTGAAACGGCGCCGCCAGCGTGTGCGTGGTCCCGTCGACAGTGACCGAGCGCTCCTCCATGACCTCGAGCAGCGCCGACTGGGTCTTGGGCGTCGCGCGGTTGATCTCGTCTGCCAGAAGGAGGTTGGTGAACACCGGCCCGGCGCGGAACACGAAGCGCTTGTCGCGCGGATCCCAGACGCTGGCGCCGGTGACGTCGAGCGGCAGCAGATCCGGCGTCATCTGCACGCGCGAGAACTTGAGATCGATCGCCGCGGCCAGCGCCTTGCACAGCTGGGTCTTGCCCGTGCCCGGCACGTCGACGAGCAGCACGTGCCCGCGCGCGGCCATCGCGCACAGCACGCGCTCGACGACGTCCCGCTTGCCGATGATCACGTGCTCGACGGCGTCGCGAACGGCGGCGAACTGCACGCCGATGCGCTCGACCCGATCGCGCAGCGTCGGCGCCACCGGCGCCCCGGCGGCGCGCGACGGCTCGGGCACCGCGCACGTCGCCGCCGCGATAGGGGCCGTCCGACGGCGGCGCCTCGGGTGCCGTCACGTGCGCCGGCAGTTTACCGACGAGCCAGCGCACGACAGCGCCGCCGGACGCGTTCGCCGGTACGCCCGCGCTGGCGGCCGGGCCAGCGTCGGCGCTCCACAGCCGGGCGTACGAAAGCGCCAGGCGGGCCCGGATCGGCTGATCGGCGGCGATCTGGCGCATCAGCGCCAGGACACCCGCGCGTGCCTCGACCGGAACCAGCGGCGCCAGCGACTCGGGCGTCGCCTGCTGCAGATCGCGCGCGGTGAGCAGCGGCAGCGACAGGCGGGCCAGCCCGCCGTTGGCGTGCGCGATCTCCGCGTCGGTCGGGCGCCCGAGCGCGCACAACAGCGCGCCCAGCGCCCGCGGCACCGCGCGCACGTCGGTGGCCGGCGGCAGCGGCGGCGGCGTCGCAGTCGGTTGTGAGGCTAAGGATGGAGAAGGTTTGGGGCCGAACAGATCATCATCGTCGCCCATGCCGCGTATTACGCGGCATGGGCGCGCGATCTGCCCCGCTACTGCAGGCCGAGATCGGTGGTGGCGAGCGGCGCCAGGTACTGGTAGGGCACGACCGGCGACGAGCCGAACACGGTGTCATACACGAGGATGCCGTCGAGCTTGGTGGTCGTCATGGCCGGCGTCACCTGCGTGTCCGAGAACATCGCCGCGCACTTGCAATCCGACGAGACGACGAACGTCTTGTAGAAGTCGGTGCCGATGAGGACACGAGCCGGGTCCGGCGTGGCCACCGCCGTCGGCTGGGTCGCAGTCGAGCCGCTGCCCGTGCACGCCGCCGCCGTCATCACTCCCGCGGTCCCCATCGGGATGAGCGAGAAGCCGAGCTGGTACGAGCAAGCGGTCGCGCCGGAATAGACGAGCTCGGTGGGCGACAGGTCATAGACCACCATCGTCCCCGGGGTCATCACGGTGACATGCTGGAACCAGTACTTCTTGTTCGCGGGAATCGTGGTCAGCGCATCGGCGACGGCGCTCTGCTGGACGTCGGCGAGCATCACCGTCGTCGGCTGCGGCGCGGTCCCGGCGCCGTTGTCGGTGATCGAGTCGATATAGAAGTTCTCCGCGCTGCCTTCGGCCTTCGTGGACTTGATGTACGTGCCCTTGATCGTGACCTTGTGGCCGAGCGCCACCGTAGCCACCGTCGACGCGACCGTGCACGGATGCGCCGTCGACGTCGATGAGCAGTTCGCCCGGACGGCCGAGAAGTCACCGCCCGCGGCATCCTGAACGAAGATCTTCGGCGACTTGGCGCTCGGGGTCAGCCCAATCGCGACGACGTCATCGAGCTCATAGGCGCCAGGAGCGCCGCCGCGCATCACCGCGATCGTCGCCACCGTGTAGTTCGTGGTGGCCATGGCCATATCCATGCCGCCACCGGTCCCGCCGCCGCCGCCGCCGGCCATCGAGAGGTCCGCGGGCTTCAGCGTCCCGTTGTCACGGCAGCCGGCCGTGGCGCCGAGCACACAAGCAAAAGCGAAGATGGAAGCGTTCCTGTACAACATCGAGCCCTCCTGAGTGTGGGTGTATGTCGCTCCCCGGTCGGGCCCTTCATAGTTTTTTCTCTGCCGGCAGGGGCAACGAAAGTTTGAAGGGAAGTCACCGAGCCGCGCATTCAACGGCATGCACCGGCGGGCAGCAATCCTCATTCTTTGCGCGGCGAACGGTTGCACGAGCCAGGGCCTCACGCCCGCTGATCAGACGCCGCCACCGGCGACCTGCACGCCCGCCTCGGCCGCGTCCGCCGGGACGTTCCGTTTCGCCGTGTTCGGCGACGTGCGCCCGGCCCAGGAGAACGACACCGCCAACTACCCGAAGGACATCGTCGCCGGGCTGTTCACGCAGATCGCCGCCCAGTCGCCCAACTTCGTCGTCGGCACCGGCGACTACATGTTCGCCGGGTCGACCAACAGCACCGCCGTCGACGCCCAGCTCGCCATGCTCCTCGACGCCGAGAAGGGCTTCTCCGGCCCCATCTATCACGCGCTCGGCAACCACGAGTGCACCGGCGCCACCGCCTCCAATTGCCCCAACGGCAACGAGACCGCCAACGTGCGCGGCTTCATGTCCAAGCTCGTCCCTGCCGGGACCACCACGCCCTACTACCGCGTCGACGTCGACACCGGCGCCGGCAACGCCAAGATAGTCGTCGTCGCCGCCAACGCCTGGAGCCCGACGCAGGCGGCGTGGCTCGAGACGCAGCTCGCCGATCCGACCGCCTACACCTTCGTCGTGCGGCACGAAGCGGCCTCGGTGACCCAGACCAACGGCGCCGCCGCCTCCGAGGCCATCGTCCACAATCACCCGCTGACGCTCGAGCTGCTCGGCCACTGGCACCGCTACGAAAAGCTCGACGAGCGCCACATCGTCAGTGGCAACGGTGGCGCGCCGCTGTCGACCGGCCACTACGGCTTCGTGCTCGTCGATCTGCTCACCAACGGCAACCTGTCGGTGACCGAGATCGATCAGGCCACCGGCGCCGCCGGCGACGCCTTCACCATCTGCCCGCAATAGCTGATATCTAAAGCGGATGCGGCTCGGCATCGCGCTCGCGCTCGCGCTCTTGGCCGCCAGCGCGCGCGCACAGTCGGTGCCCATCGCGGTGGCGCCGTACGCCGGGCGCTGCTTCGACGCCGAGGCGCTGGCCGAGCGCGTGCGCGCGCACGTCGACAGCGCCGTCACCGTCGGTACGCCGCCGCGTGGCAGCCGCCAGGAGGTACGCGTCGTCGACCACCCCCGCTCGCTCACCGTGCAGGTGACCGCGCGCGACGCCCGCGGCGCGGTCATCGGCAGCGCCCGCCACGTCGTGCCCACCGACGACTGCGGCGCCGCGCTCGAGGTGGCCGCGCTCATCGTCGCCCGCGCCGCGCTGCCGCTGACCGCCGTCGAGCCGCGCGTGCACAGGCCGAAGCCGCCCGCGCCCCGGCCGGAGCCGGCGCCGGAACCGTCGCCGGAGCCGCCCAGGCCCGCGCCGCCACCACCGCCGCCGCCGCCGGCCAAGCCGCAGGTGATCATCATCGAGAAGCCGGTGCCGGTGCCGACGCCGACGCCGGCGCCGATCCCGCCCGGCTCGGTCCTGTTGCGCCTGCGCGGACCGGAGAAGCGCTGGGTCGGCGAGCTGTCGGCCGCCGTCTACGGTGCCTTCGCCCTCGACGGCAACGGCGCCAACGAGCCGGCCGGCGAGCTGGCGCTCGGGCTGCGCCGCGGCCGCTTCGGCGCCGCGCTGCGCGGCGACCTCGAGGGCGACTTCACCGTCGCTGCGCCGGGCGGCGCCATCAAGCTCGACATCCGCCGCGCCCAGCTCGCGCTCGAGGCGCACGCCGACCTGCCGATCCGCGTCGGCGCCCTGCGCTTCGTCCTCGGCCCGACGCTGCCGCTGTGGAGCGCGCGGCCGATCGGCCTCGCCCACCCCGCGACCCACGTCATCGCCTCGCTCGGTGTCACCGCCCGCCTGCTGTATCGCATCGACATCGGTCGCGTTTTCGCCACGGCGGGGGTCACGTTCGACGCCGCCCTGTGGCGTGAGGAGCTGACCCTGACCGGCGTCGGGACCATCGCCCGAACGCCGCTCTTCGAGGTCGGTCCGATCCTGGGCTTTGGCGTGAACTTATGATGACTTACGCGTGACGCTTTTTTTGAAGCCGCTGCCCCTCCCCAGGCATACAGTGATGGAGATTGACGGATGCTCTTCGCTTCCATCTTGAGGCTCATGCCGCTCGACCGTGAAAAACGGCGGTCGCAGCCGGCGTCGCTCACCCTGGAGGACGTCTACCGCGACCACTTCGACTTCGTCTTCCGCCAGGCGTCGCGCCTCGGCGGACCCGGGATCGACGCCGAGGACGCGGCCCAGGAAGTGTTCATGGTGGTGGCACGCAAGCTCGAGACCTTCGACGCCACCTCGCTGGTCACCACCTGGCTCTACGGCATCACCCTCAACGTCGTGCGCTCGCTGCGCCGCCGGGCGCGCATCCGCCGGCTGTTCGAGATCGGCCAGAGCGAGGAGCGCAAGAGCGACGTGCCGGTGCGCTCCCTCGATCGCGCCGAGGTGCTCGACGCCCATCGCATCGCCTACGCCATCCTCGACAAGCTGGCGCCCAAGAAGCGCGAGGCGTTCATCCTCGCCGAGTTCGAGGGGCTGTCGTGCGAGGAGATTGCGCAGCTCACCGGCTCCAAGACCGAGACGGTCTGGTCGCGCCTGCACTACGCGCGCAAGGAGTTCAGCGAGCGCCTCGACGTGCAGATGAAGAAGGGCCCGTCGTCGTGAGGGTCGACTGGGAGCAGTCGCCGGCGCGTGAGCTCGCCCGGCGCGCGGCGCGGCTCGCCGCCAATCCGCCGACCGGAGCGCGGGCGCGGGTCTGGCGCGCGCTCGAGGAGCGTCGCCGCCGCGAGCGCGACAAGCCGGCGCGTCGCCGTATCGGCTGGGCCATGTTCGCCGCCGGCGCCGCGTGCGCCGCCGCCATCGCCGTCATGGTCGTGCCCGGCAGCCGCTCGACGGAGATGACCATTCAAGCTTCGGCCGAGGCGGCGACCATCGATCTCGCCGGCGACGGCCGCGTCGTCGCCGGACCGGGCACGCTGGCGCGGCTTTCGCGTCGCGACGGCGCCATCACGCTCGTCATCGAGCGCGGCTCGCTGCTGGCGCACGTAAAGCCGCGCCGCCAAGGCGCGCCCTTCATCATCGAGACGCCGGCCTTCCGCGCCCGCGTCGTCGGCACGGTGCTGCGCGTGGTGGCGCACGCCGACGCCTCGGCGTCGATCGCCGTCGGCCACGGCGCCGTCGAGGTCACGCCGCGCGGCAGCTCGCCGCGCCTGGTGCGCTCGGGCCAGCGCTGGCCGGCGAATTCGAGCGACGCGCCGAGCGCCGACGAGATCGCGCGCATGGGCGCCGCCGATCTCGAGGGCGCCGGCGTCGGCTCGTTCGGCCCCGCGCCGTCGCTGCCGCCGCCGGTGCAAGCGGCCGCGCCGCCCAAGCCGTCGTGCGAGGCGATGCACGGCGAGGCGGCCATCGACTGCTGGCTGGGCGTCGCCGACGAGTCGGATCCGGTGCGCGCCGAGAGCGCGCTGTACCAGGCCGGCTGGATCCGCATGCACGAGCTGCGCGATCCGGCGTTCGCCCTCGGCATCTGGGAGCGCGAGCGCTCGCGCTTCCCCCGCGGCGTCCTCTCCGACGAGGTGCAGACCTCGATCATCGACGCCCTGGTGGCGCTGCACCGCACCCGCGCCGCCGAGGTCGAGATCGCCGACTACCTGCGCGCGCACCCGGCCGGGCTGCGCTCGGCCGAGATGCACTACGTGCGCGGCACGCTCTTGCGCAACGCGGATCGCAGCTGCCGTCGCGCCACTCGCGAGCTCGAGCTGGCGCTGGCGCACCCGGCCGCGCCGTGGGCCGCGCGGGCGCGCGCCGCCCTGTCCGGCTGCCGTTAGCTCGAGGCGTGATGCGGTCGCTTTCGCTCGTCGCCGTCGCCTGCGCGCTCACCGCTCTCGTCAGCGGCGCCGCCGGCTGCAAGCGCACCGACCTGGTGGGCTCGCTCGGCTGTGCCACCTCGCGCGACTGCTTGCCGCCCGACACCATCTGCTCGGCCGACGGCCGCTGCGTCGCCGGCTGCATCGCCGATCCCGGGATGTGCGTCGGCGGCTCCGAGTGCGACGCCGCCAGCGGTGAGTGCCTCGGCGGCGGGCTCGGCGCCCACTGTGACGCCGACGACGACTGCCAGCCGCCCGACATCGTCTGCCGCGTCGCCACGCAGACCTGCGAAGCCGGCTGCACCGTCAGCCCCGGCGTCTGCAGCAGCGACGAGACCTGCAATCCGACCACCGGCCACTGCTGCACGCCCGGCGTCAACGGCTGCCCGCCGGTGACGCCACCGATGATGACGTGCAACAGCGACTCCGAGTGCCCCGACGCGCCCGCCAACATCTGCTCCGGCGGCGTCTGCGTCCACGGCTGCGCGACCGGCGGGCTGTGCGCGCTGCCGCTGGTCTGCAACCCGACCAGCGGCCACTGCGAGCCGCCGATGGCCACCTGCGTGCGCGACGTCGACTGCGACGCCGGCTCCTACTGCACGCAGGCCGGCAACTGCGTCGTCCTCGCCTACGCCGGCCCTACCGCCTGCCAGGGCGGCACCGCCGTCACCTACACCTGCGCCACCTCGACGACGCCGTCGAGCTTCCAGAGCTGCGTGGGCGCGCCCGGCCCCGTCGGCTGCCCCTACTGCATCGACGGCAGCTGCATGCACCCCGGCCTGTGCAAGACCTCCGACGACTGCCACGGCGGCGACGGCTGCGTCAGCGGCTTGTGCCAGGTGCTGGCGCCGCCCTGCCCGGCCAACGCGATCGTGCCGATCGGCGACGTCGTCAAAGGCGTCTACGCCGCCGGCAAGGAGCTGTGCGTGAGCGGCTCGGTGCAGCAGGCGCGCAGCGGCGTCGACGGCATGCTCGAGATCAAGCTCGACACGAGCCCCTACCTCTACGTCGACATCGAGCCGATGTACGGCGCTGGCGCTCCCGGCGGTCGGGGCGAACGTGACGGTGCACGGCACCGTGCGCTGGGATGACGGCCACAAGGATCGCGAGCTCCTGCCGGTCGACTGGATCGCCACCAGCGGCTCGTAGCGCCACGTCGCCCGCCGCGTCGAGGGAATAGCGGCCGTCCCCCCTACGTTTCGGGGGTACACTGCGCCCCCACGCAAAGGAGGGGATCATGAACGCCAAGGGCATCCTGACGACGCTCCTCGTGGCGAGCTCGTTCGCCGCCGCTGCACCGGCAGCGGCCGACCCGCCGCCGCTGATTCCGCGCGACGTGCTCTTCGGCAACCCCGAGCGCACCAGCCCCCAGCTCTCGCCCGACGGCAAGAAGCTCGCCTGGCTCGCGCCCGACAAGAAGAACGTCCTCCAGGTCTGGGTGAAGACCATCGGCAAGGAGCGACGACAAGATCGTCACCGCCGACAAGAAGCGCGGCATCCGCAGTACTTCTGGGCCGAGGACGACCGCACGCTGCTCTACCTGCAGGACGCCGACGGCGACGAGAACTTCCACGTCTACGGCGTCGACCTCGCCGAGCGGCAACGTGCGCGACTACACGCCCTTCCAGGGCGTCCGGGCCGGCATCGAGACGTCAACCCGAAGCTTCCCGAACGAGATCCTGGTCGCGCATGAACCTGCGCGACCGCCAGCTGCATCGACGTCTACCGCTGTCGACCTCGCGCACCGGCGCGCTCGACCGTCGACACCGAGAACCCGGGCGACGTCGTCGGCTGGGTCGCCGACGCCAACATCGGTCGTGCGCGGCGCGCAGGTCTCAGCCGCCCGACGGCGGCACCGAGATCCGCGTGCGCGACGACGCCCAGCGCGCCCTGGCAGCACGCTGGCTCAAGGCGGCCGTCGAGGAGAACCTCGACGTCCTCGACCTTCACCGCCGACGGCAGCGCCGCCTACCTCGAGCTCCTCGCTCGGCAGCGACACCGACGCGGCTGGTCGAGCAAGGACCTCGCGACCGGCACGGAGAAGGTGCTCGCCGCGTCCGCCGACGTCGACGCCGGCGACGTGATGATCCACCCGCGACACGCACGTCGTGGAGGCGGTCGCCTTCGAGCCGGCCGCCAGGCCGTGGAAGGTCATCGACCCGTCGGTGAAGGAGGACTTCGAGGGCATCGCGAAGCTGCGCGACGGCGACTTCGGCATCGTCAACCGCGACCGCGCCGACAAGACCTGGCTGGTCGGCTTCACCGAGGACCGCGGCCCGATGCGCTACTACGCCTGGGACCGCGCAGACGAAGAAGGGCACCTTCCTCTTCGCGCACCAGCCGAAGCTCGAGGGGCTGCCGCTCGCCGCAGATGAAGCCGGTCGTCGATCCCGCGCCCGCGACGGCCTCAAGCTGCACGGCTACCTGACGCTGCCGGTCGGCGTCGCGCCCAAGAACCTGCCGATGGTGCTCTTCGTCCACGGCGGCCCGTGGGCCCGCGACACCTGGGGCTTCAACCCGTACGGCGCAGTGGCTCGCCAACCGCGGCTACGCCGTGCTGCAGGTGAACTTCCGCGGCTCGACCGGCTACGGCAAGAAGTTCCTCAACGCCGGCAACAAGCAGTGGGGCAAGGCGATGCACGACGACCTGATCGACGCCGTCGACTGGGCGGTGAAGCAGGGCTGGGCCGACCCGAAGCGGGTCGCCATCATGGGCGGCTCCTACGGCGGCTACGCCGCGCTGGCCGGCGCTGACCTTCACGCCCGACGTCTTCGCCTGCGCCGTCGACATCGTCGGCCCGTCGAACCTCGTGCACGCTGCTCGCCAGCGATCCCGCCCTACTGGAAGCCGCATGCGCGCGACGTTCGACGTGCGCATGGGCAACCCCGACGACCGAACGAGGCGCTGCTCGCGCGACGGCCTCGCCGCTCTTCTCGGCGGACAAGATCACGCAGCCCGCTGCTCATCGGCCAGGGCGCCAACGACCCGCGCGTCAAGCAGGCCGAGTCGGAGCAGATCGTCGCCGCCATCGAGAAGAACGGCGGCAGCGTCACCTACGTCGCTCTACCCCGACGAGGGCCACGGCTTCGCCGCGCCCGAGAACCGCATCGACTTCAACGCCCGCGCCGAGGCGTTCCTCGCCGCCGAGCTCGGCGGGCGCGTCGAGCCGCTCGCCGGCGACAAGGTGCCGGGCTCGACGGCGACCGTCAAAGAGGTCGGCAAGAAGATGTCGGCCCGCTGAGCCGCGTGTCGCCGGCTCGTCGCACCGGCGACCCTCGCTACGCGCGCAGGCGAAACTGATCGACGCTCTGCGAGCAGGGTCTCGAGGCGGATGGGCTTGCGCAGGAAGGCCGCCGCCCCGTCGGGCGGCGGCAGATCGCCCGCCGCCGAGATGACCACCACCGGCACGCGCGCGCAGCGCCTCGTCGTCGCTGCATCGCCTCCAGCATCTGCCAGCCGTTCATCACCGGCATCCACAGATCGAGCAGCACCAGGCACGGGTCGCACGCCTGCGCGGAGGCGCGGCCAGCCCCTCCTCGCCATTGGCCGCCTGCACGACGTGATAGCCCTCGTCCTCGAGCAGCGACGCCATGGTTTCGCGGATACCGTCGTCGTCCTCGACGAGGACGATGGTCTTCGGATCGGCCACGCACCTCCATCGTAAGCTGCCGATCCGCGGGTCGCAATCCATCCCAGGGGCTTGACTGACCTCCGGTCACTGACCTATGGTCACCGACCGGATGGCTGCCCAACGCACGGCTCGCCAACTTCGCGCCGACGACACCCGGGCGCGGCTCTTCGCCGCCGCCTCCGAGCTCTTCGCTACGCGCGGCTACCACGCCACCACCGTCGACGCCATCGCCAAGCGCGCCGGCGTGGCCAAGGGCACCTTCTTCGTCCACTACGCCACCAAGGACGCGGTCATCACCGACCTGGTGCGCATCCAGACCCGGCAGGCGAAGAAGGCGCGCGCCGCGGCGCTGCCGCAGGGGCCGCTGGCGGCCTTGCGTGCCACGGTGCTGATGCTCGGCGAGCAGGCCGCGCTTCTCGCGCGAGGTGAGCCGTGCCGTCCTGTCGGCGACGCTGGAGAACGCGCTGCGTCGCCGGCGACAGCCGCCGCGCTCTTCGACGAGGTCTTCGACGAGATGATCGCCGACGCGCGCGCCGCCATCGGCGGCGACGGCGAGCTGCTCGCCCGCGCGCTGATGGCCTCGTACCTCGGCGCCGCCCTGCACTTCACGTCCAGCCGCCAGAGCGGCCCGCTCATGGAAATCCTGGCGCCGCTCGTCGACGCCAACATCAAAGGCTTCACGGAGGCTCACCATGACCACCCGCCTCGCGCTCGTCCTCGCCGCAGCAACCGCGATCGGCTGCGCAAATAAATCGACGGCCGGCAGCGGCGCGGACGCCGGAGCGGGCGGCGCCGGCGGGAGCGGCGGCGGCACCGGCATCGGCGGCAACGGCGGTGCCGGCGGCTCCGGCGGGCGGCGGCGGCAGCGACGACGGCGGCCTGCCCCCGCCGCCAGCTGCACCGGCAAGACGGCGCCCGCCGCCGCCGACGACACCTGGACGATCCAGTCGGGCGGCCTCCAGCGCACGCTCAACGTGCACGTGCCGTCGAGCTACGACCCGACCAAGGCGATGCCGCTGGTGCTCAACTTCCATGGCTACAGCTCCAACGCGATGCAGGAGGATCTGCTCTCGCAGATGAGCGCCAAGGCCGACGCCGCCGGCTTCATCGCCATCTATCCCGAAGGCACCGGCAGCCCGCAGTCGTGGAACGCCGGCTCCGTCTGCTGCGGCACCGCCGCCTCGAGCAACGTCGACGACATCGGCTTCGTCAAGGACATCCTCGACCACCGCCGAGGACCGGCTGTGCGTCGACGCGCACCGCATCTTCGCCACCGGCATGTCCAACGGCGGCTTCCTGTCGCACCGCATCGGCTGCGAGCTGGCCGATCGCTTCGCCGCCGTCGCGCCCGTCGCCGGCGTGGTCGGCGTGCCGACCTGCACGCCGTCGCGGCCGATGCCGGTCATCCACTTCCACGGCACCGCCGACACGCTCGTCCCCTACAACGGCAGCGCGTCGATGGGCTTCATCGTCGGTGCCCGACACCTTCGCCGGCTGGGGCACGCGCGACGGCTGCACCGACACGCCGTCGACGACCTACTCCATGGGCGACGTCACCTGCAGCTCCTACCTACATTGCGCCGGCGGCGCGCAGGTCACGCTGTGCACCGTGCAGAACGGCGGCCACACCTGGCCCGGCGGCACCGCCCGTGCCGTCGCTCGGCTACACCACCACGAACATCTCGGCCACCGACGCCATGTGGTCGTTTTTCCAGGCGCATCCGCTCCCCTGACGCCGCCCCGCGCCGGGCGGGGAACTTCCGGCCCGCGCCAGCGTCTCATATTGAACCATCTACCCGCCCCGCTCGCCCGATGGGCTGGAGGCTCGCGCCATGTTGAGCACGCCCGCGACCGCCGTGACCCTCTACCTCTCGTCGGCGCTCGTGCTCTCCGGCGCCTTCGCCATCCGCAGCGATCCCGCCCGAAGATCCGATCCGCCCGCTCGAGCGCGCCCACGCCCGCGGCGAGGTCGCGCCCGGCATCCCACGCCTCGATCCCGCCGACCCGATGGCCAACCAGGCGGTGCTGATGGAGGCGCTCGCCGCCGTCACCGACCCGACCGGCTGCCGCGCGCGCACCATCGCGCTCGCGCTCGGCGGCCGCCTCTCGCGCGTCCGCTTCGGCGGCCTCGCCGTCTGCCAGCTCGCGCGCCTCAAGGAGATCTCGGTCGCCCAGCCCGGCTTCGGCGCGCGCGGCCTGGCGGAGCTCGCCGCCTTCGTCCTCGGCCGGCGCACGCGCGGCGACGTCGAGGTCACGCGCATCGTGGTGCCGCCGTTCCGCTTCACCGGCGACACGCTGTCGTTCGTCCCCGCCGACCTCGGCCCGCTCGGCGCCGGCGAGCAGCTCATCGGCACCTATCACACCCACCCCGACGACGACTGGCATCAGGGGCTGCTCTCGCGCGTCGACCTCGGCTTCATGCGCGCCGGCCGCGTCGACTTCCACGGCCAGCGTCGGCTGGCTCGACTACGACTCGCGCGACCTCGACTGGCTCTTCGACATCGTCGAGCCGCGCAACGGCGACTGGAACGTCTTCGCCCACGACCGCGACATCCTCGATCAGCTGACCGCCCGCTGCGACAGTGGCGACTGCCCGCTGAACGCGCTGCGCCTCGCCGGGCACGCCGTACTACCTTTTGACGCGCTACTACGAAGCAGCGGGACTTATAGTTGCAGTATGCGCACCCTGTTGCTCGGGGCCCTGTTCGTGCGCCGCCTGCGCCGGCAGCCGCCCACCGGCCGTCCATCACGCTGGCGAGCCGTTCGATCTCGCGCAGCGCGGCGACCGCATCACCGGCCAGGTGTGCGGCATGGACCTCACCCTCGACGTCGCCCACGCGGGTGACGCCGTCGAGCTGACCGGCTTCCTCGACGGCCGCTACCCGGTGCACCTGTCGGCGCGACCCGACGTCGGCGGCCGCACGCATCTCCGGCGGGCTCGGCACCAGCGCCGGCGACGCCGCAGTCGATCTGCACCTCGGCCGGGACAAGCTCGACGGGCGCGTCGGCTTCCGCAAGTTCGACCTGCGCGCCCAGGGCGACCAGCTGGCCGGCACGATGCTGATCGCCGGCGCCATCGAGCCGGCGGACGCGGTGCTCCAGGGGCGGGCCGCGCTGGCCGCGCTGCCGCTCGACACGCAGGCGGCGCTGGTGCCGACGCTGTTGACCTGCAACGTCCAGCGCATCGGCCGGTGGGGCCGCAGCTCGCTCATGGTCCGCGTCGGCGGCCCGGGCGGGGCGCTCCCGCACCAGTCGTCGAGCGTCTACACGCACGACTAGTACCACCTGGTCATTTCCCGGACCGAGCGTCGACGAGCGAGGAGCCCGGGATGCGAGGAGCGAAGAGCGAAGCTATCCGGAGATAACTGAGCGAGGAGCGACGACGCAGACCGGGCCCGCAGCCGTCGACGCGACGGGAGGGAAGTGACCAGGTGGTACTAGGGGGTGTCCCTAATTCCGCGCCGTCGCGAGAGCGTCGAGGCCGACGCGAGAGTGGCGCCCGAGGAGTGAGCAGCGCAGGAATACTTTCTGTATTTCGAGCCGCGCAGCGACGAGGCCGCCGCTCGTAGCAAGAGAATCGACGGTCGCAGCAGGCGCGGAATTAGGGACAGCCCCTAGCGACCCGTTATACTTGCGAGCTTGCGCTCGCACGTTCGCCCCGAAGAGGCGCTGCTCGCCGGCTACGGCGTGGCGCTCCTCGCCATCATGGCGACGACGGGCCATTGGACCTTCACGTCGACGATGCACCGCCGCTTCCTCGACGTCTTCCTGGTGCTCGCGCTCGGCATCCTCGCGCGCGACTTTGTGCGCGCCCGCCGCCGACGGCGCTCGCCCGTGGCAGTCGCTGTGCGAAGCGCTGCCGCCGGCGACCCTGGTCATCCGCGACTTCGTGCCGTTCCTCATCGCCCTCGTCTTCTACGAGACGCTGCACGATCTGACGCCGCTCATCCGCCACGACGTGGTCGACGCCGCGCTCATCGCCATCGATCGCCGGCTTCTCGGCGTCGACGCCGCGGTGTGGATGGGGCAGCTTCGGCTCGCCGTGGCTGACGCGCGTGATGGTCTTTTGCTACCTCAGCTACTTCTTCGCGCCGGCGATCCTGGCGTCGCTGATCTACTGGACCGGCCGCCGCCAGCTCTTCCGCGACTTCCTGGTCTCGCTGTGCGTGACGACGCTGCTCGGCTACACCGGCTACCTGCTCGTCCCCGCCGTCGGGCCGTACATCTTCCAGGCCGCGCTGTTCCGCGATCGCCTCCCCGGCGGCGGCCTGCACGAGGCCGACTCGGTGATCCTCACCATCGACGCGCTCAAGGGCTACGCGCGCGACTGCTTCCCGTCGCTGCACACGGCGCACACCACCGTCGTGCTCGTCTTCGCCTGGCGCTTCTCGCGCGTCGCGTTCGCGCTCTACCTGCCGATCGCGCTCGGCCTCTACGTCTCGACGATCTACCTGCGCATGCACTACGCCGTCGACGTCGCGGCCGGATTTGCCGTCGCTGCGATCGCCGTCGCCGCCGGACCGCGCCTCGAGCGCTGGTGGTACCGCGACGCGCCGGCTATCCTGCGCGTATGACCCTGCCGGAACGATTCGCCGACGCCCAGGCGCGCGTCAAGTCGCTCACGCAGAGCGCCCTCGACCGTCGAGCTGCTCGAGCTCTATGCCCTGTACAAGCAGGGTACCGCCGGCGACGTCGAGCGGTACGCGACCGGGCGTGTTCGACGTCAAAGGGCGCGCCAAGTGGGACGCATGGGCGGGCAAAAAGGGGCTGGGGCGCGATCCGGCGATGGAGGCGTACGTCGCGCTCGTCGATCGTCTCGTCGGACCGTAGGGCGAAGAAGAAACGGGCGCTGGATCCGAGGACCCAGCGCCCGTTTGGATTACGAGAGAGCTAGAAGCAGCCGCCGCACCACGACTTCGACTCGGAGACGCAGTACTTGTCCCACTTGGTCGAGCAGCAGTACGGATCGCTGCCGCAGACGGTGCTGACGCAGGCGTTGCAGCCGTTGGCCAGCTTGGTGCCGGTCGAGCAGGTCGAGTGAGCGCACCCGCCGCCACCACCGCCGCCGCCGCCGCCACCACCACCGCCGCCACCGCCGCCGCCGCCGCCGCCGCCGCCGCCGCCGCCACCGCCGGTGCAGACGCCGCCGCTAGCGCACGACTCACCGCAGACCGACTGGACTTCACCGACGCAGATCGAGTCCCACGCCGTCTGGCAGCAGTAGCTGTCCGCAGCGCAGATCTGCGAAGCGCAGGTGTCGCACGAGGCCGTCAGCTTGGCGCCCGAGGTGCACGGGTCGTGAGAGCAGGTGCAGCCGCCGCCGCCGCCGCCACCGCCGCCACCACCGCCACCGCCGCCACCGCCACCACCACCGCCACCACCGCCACCACCACCACCGCCACCGCCGCCACCGCCGCCGCCACCACCGCCGCCACCGCCGCCACCGCCGCCACCACCGCCGCCACCGCCACCGCCACCGCCACCACCGCAGTTACCGTCGGTGGAAGCCTTCTTCACGATGCAGGCGTTCGACTGATTCGACCACTCCTTCTGCACGGTGTAGCCGCAGATGGTGCCCTGCTCGGCATTGCAGATGTCGCCGATTTCGCCGTTGGTGTTGTCGTACCAGGCGAGGTTGTTCTGCGCGACGTCCGCATCGGTGGTCGCCTCGGTGAGCTCGTGCGACGACACCGACGTGGTGTTGTTGAACATCGACGGATCCGAGCCGCAGCCGCCGGCGCAGTTGCCGCCCTGGTCGGGGATGATGCCGTAGTAGATCGTCTTGCCGCTGTGATTGAACGAGCCGTGATAGGCGCAGAACACCTGGCACGATCCCGAGCCGTCCGAGGCCGTGATCGAGATGCCGGGCGCGAAGTGGATCGGGTAGTAGGTGTTCGGCGTCGGCGCCGGCACCTTGCCCTGGTCGATGAGCGTGCCGAGCGCCGTCTGGATCTGCGCGTCGGTGAGGGTGCTGCTGCCGGTGCCGGCGTAGCTGGTCGCGCCGATCATCGTGCCTTCGCCGATCTGCTGGCTCGGCGACGTCGTGTTGTACTCGGTCAGCCAATCCCAGTACGAGCTCGCTACCGCCGCCTGGTAGAAGGCCGGGGAGCTGCGTCGTGAACTGCACGCCGCTGCCCCAGAACATCGGCGCGACGGCGACGTTCTGCAGCACGGGGCCGCCGCGATAGGTCAGCTTCGCGCTGGCCGCGTCGGGAAGCACGTCGGTCGAGACGGTGCCGGCACGACGGTCATGGCTGCGCGTGAAATACATGTGCGGCGTGTTGGCGCCGTTGCTGCCGACTGCGCCCGGCGCCGGCGAAGGCTGCTGCCCGGGCGTCACCGTGCCGCCCATGCAGCCGACGAGGAGAAGGGCTGCGGGCACTACGGCTGAGGCACTGCGGAGTACTCTGCCCAACATGGTGCGCTCCTTTCGCGAAGCGGTTTGACTTCCCCCGGGCAGCCCCCTTGAGCAAGCGGACGGCCAAGTCGAACCGAGAGGGAATCCGTCTGATTTCGACGGCTTCGAAGAGCGCATACAGGTGGCGGCGTGGCGGATGGCTACAGCGAGAATACGCGTAGGTTTGCAGATTCCATCGGCGTTGACAGTGCGGCGGTGTGCCGTGAAATCGGTGAATGGCGGGAACTGTGCGATCGGGTGAGAGCTTAGGCGACGCTCATTCGTTCGTGCTTCGGCTTACCGATCGCGACACCGAAGTGACGCGTTACCGTCGACGAAACCGGATCTCGCGCCGACGGACGATTCTTGCGCAGCGCACACGAGGCTGCGTGCTCGATGTCGCAGTGCCATGGGAGCAAATTCCCCGGGGCGAGGTGCAACGGCGCAGCGACGGAATGGGGAACTGCGCGACATGCGTCTCTTTCGCCGCTCGTCGGTGATTGTGCGACGCTGTGCGATCGCCGCGCTGATGTAGGCCGGAGTGGCTGCTTCGGTGATGCCGCACGGCTCAGCGCGCGAAGATCCAGCGCAGCCATCTGCCCGAGGCCCGCCGACTTTCCCTGCGCGAGCAGGCCGACGCGGAAGACGCGCCCTGCGGCCCAGATGCACGCCGCCGTCGTCAGCAGCGTCAGCACCGCGCCGAGCGCGACCTGCCAGGTCGGCGGCGCCGGATGCAGGGCGACGCGCAGGAGCATCACCAGCGGCGTCATCGGCGGCAACAGCGACATGCCGACCGACAGCGTGCTCGACGGCGACTCGATGACCGGCAGGAGCACGAACATCGGCAGCATCAGCGGCATCATGACCGGCAGCATCAGGCTCTGCGCGTCCTTGGCGTCGTTGCACGCGGCGCCGACGGCCATCGCCACCGAGCCGTAGAGCAGCATCGCCAGCACCAGGAAGACGAGGAACCACGCGACCAGCCCCGGCGGGATGGCGCTGGCGAAGCCCATGCGCCCGGCGATCGGTGAGGCCGGTGGTCAGATAGAGCGCGCCCAGAAGCAGCGACACCGCTACCGAGCCCAACAGCTTGCCGGCCATCAGCTCCGTCGGTGACAACGAGCCGAGCAGCACCTCGCTGATGCGGCTCGTCTTCTCCGTCAGCACCGAGTTCATGAGCTGCGGGACGGAGGTGACGACGAAGAAGAAGAGCAGGAACACCGCGGTCATCGGAATGACGACGGCGCGAAACTCGTCCTGCTTCTCGGCGGGATGGATGCGCCCGTCGGCGTCGCGCTTCCACAGGCCGAGCGTGTCGGAGGCGACGTGGCGCGACAGCGCCTCGACCAGCTGCGGCGCCAGGTGCGCCTGCTGATAGCGGTCGTTGCGCAGCGTTTCGTCGACGGTCTTCGACAGCCACTCGCGCAGATCTTCGTACGCCGGATGGTCCGAGTAGTAGCGCAGCTTGTCGCGATCGGGCTCGGCCGGGACCTCGACGAAGGCGTAGAGCTCCTCCTTGCGCACGCGCTCGGACAGGGCGAGGCGCACTTCGTCGAGGGCGCGCGGCCGACGTCGACGCGCTCGGGCGCGAACGGCGGCTTGCGGCAGGTCGGGCACGCGGCGCGAGGCCGGTGTTGCGCGCGCGGGCGGCGGCGGCGATGGCGTCGTAGTAGCGGCCGCTGGCGTCGATCACGGCGAAGCGGCGCGTCGAGGTGTCGGCGCGCGCCGAGATCTGCTTCTGGGCGAAGCTCATGCCGAGCATCAGGATCGGCAGCACCACGATGCCGATGAGGAACGCCTTGGAGCGCACCATGGCGCGAAACTCGGCCTCGGCGACGGCGAGGATCTTGTTGAGGCTCACGCCGACACCTCCGGCTGCGCGATGCGCACGAAGATGTCGTGCAAGCGAGGGCCGCGTGATCTCGAACTGCTGCACCCTGGTCCGCGCCGCCAGCGCGCGCAAGAACGCCTGCGGATCGCCGGAGACGCGCACCTCCTGCATGTTGCCCTGGTCGACCACCTTGTCGACGCCGGGGATGCCCTCGAGCGCGGCGCGACCGCCGTCGGTGCGCACGCGGATGGTGTCGGCGCCGTACTGGGCCTGGATCTCGGCCAGCGTGCCGTCGAGCACCTTCTTGCCGCGAAAGATCATGAAGATGCGATCGCAGAGCCGCTCCGCGGTCGCCATGTCGTGCGTCGAGAAGACGATGGTGGTGCCGCGATCGCGCAGCGCCAGCACCGCGTCCTTGAGCACCTCGGCGTTCACCGGATCGAGGCCGCTGAACGGCTCGTCGAGGATCAGCAGCTCCGGCTCCGAGACGACGGCGGCGATGAACTGCACCTTCTGCGACTGCCCCTTCGACAGCGACTCGATCTTGAGGCCCGCGCGATCGGCGAGCTGCAGGCGATCGAGCCAGGCGTCGATGGCGCCGTCGAGGCGGGCGCGCGGCACCGATTTGAGCCGCCCGTAGTAGCGCAACAGATCGCGCACCGTCATCTTCTTGTAGAGCCCGCGCTCCTCGGGCAGGTAGCTGATGCGGTCGCGCGCCGCCAGCGTCGTCCGCTCGCCGAGCACGACGATCTCGCCCGCGTCGGGAAACAGGATGTTCATGGTCATGCGCAGCGTCGTCGTCTTACCGGAGCCGTTCGGTCCGATGAAGCCGTAGACCGAGCCGCGCGGCACAGTCAGCGTCAGCTCCGAGACGGCGGCGTAGTCGCCGAAGTACTTCGTCACTCCGCGGATCGCGATGGCGTCCCCGTTCGTCATCGTGTCCTCAACGTAGGAGGCTGCTACAGTATTCCCATGGCCTACATGCCGCAACTGAGCGCGCGCTTCCGCATCGCCTCGCGCGTGTGCGGCGTCGTCGTCAGCGCCGTCGGCGTGCTGGTGTTCGCAGCGTGGGCGCTGCGCGACCCGACCCTCAATCGCGCGCTCGCCGGCCACTTCATCATGCAGCTCAACACCGGTCTGGCGTTCATCATCGCCGGCGCGGCGTTGTGGATGCGGCCGCGTCCGGTCGCCGCGGCGTGCGGGGCGGCGGTCATGCTCGGCGGCGCGTACATGATCGCCGAGCACGTGCGCGCCGGCTCGGTGCTCCCTGGAAGGATGGAGCCGGACACGGCGTCGGGGTTCGTGCTCATCGGCGCGGCGATCGTGTTGCGCCACGCGCGGCACCGCGCGGCCGCGCGGGCCGCCGAGGCGATGACCATCGCCTGTCTGCTCATCGCCATGGTGGGGCTCTTCGGCTTCACCTACAACGTCAAGTTCTTCTTCGGCGTGACGCAGTACGTGCGCATGACCCTCGGTACGGCGCTGGCATTCGTCGCGCTCGGCCTGGGAACCCTGTTCGCCGAGCCCGAGCGGGGCGTGATGGCCACCGTGGTGAGCGACTCGGCCGGCGGCGTGATGGCGCGGCGGCTCTATCCGGCGGCGATCGCGATCCCGATCCTGCTCGGGCAGCTCACGCTCATCGGCGAGACGCTGCGCCTGTACAACGGCAAGTTCGGGCTGTCGCTGTTCCTCCTGACGTCGATCGTGCTGTTCGTGCTCCTGGTGTCGCTGACCTATCGCTCGCTCGATCGCACCGACGGCGAGCGCATGCGGCTCGCCGCCGTGCTCCTCGAGGAGGCGGAGCGGCGCCACATCGCCAAGGAGCTGCACGACGAGGTGGGCCAGTCGCTCACGGCGCTCAAGCTGCGGCTGCAGGTCGCCGAGCCGAGCGAGCAGGTGGTGCAGGCGCGCGTGCTGGTCGACGAGCTGCTCACGCGGGTGTCGAACCTGTCGCTCGATCTGCGTCCGGCGATGCTCGACGACCTCGGCCTTCTGCCCGCGCTGGTGTGGCTGTTCGAGCGCTACACGGCGCAGACCAACGTCAAGGTCGAGTTCGCCCACGCCGGGCTCGACGGACGCCTGTCACCGGTCGTCGAGACGGCGGCGTTCCGCATCGTGCAAGAGGCGCTGACCAACGTGGCGCGCCACGCCGCGGTGGCGGCGGTGAACGTGCGCGTGTGGCGCGACGGCGCCTGGCTCTCGGCCCAGATCGCCGACGGCGGCAAGGGGTTCGACGTCGCCGCCGCGCTCAACGCCGGCAAGTCGAGCGGGCTGTCGGGCATGCGCGAGCGCGCCTCCGCGCTCGGCGGCAAGATGGAGATCGAGTCCTCGCCGCAGAGCGGCACGCGCCTGACCGCCGAGCTGCCGCTGCAGGCCTTGCCGCCGGGGCTGCAAGCGGCCAAGATGGGCGCCAGCACATGAAAACGCGGATCCTTCTCGCCGACGATCACCAGGTCGATCATCGACGGCCTGAAAGCGCTCCTGGCGGGCGAGCCGGACATCGAGGTGATCGGTCAGGCCACCGACGGGCTGCAGGTGCTGCCCAAGGTGCTCGAGCTCAAGCCCGAGGTGCTGGTGCTCGACCTCATGATGCCGGGGCTGGGCGGCCTCGAGGTGGCGCGCCAGATGCGGGAGCGCGCGCCGGCGACCAAGGTGATCGTGCTGTCGATGCACGCCAACGACGCCTACGTCGTCGAGGCGCTGCGCAACGGCGCCGTCGGCTACGTGCTCAAGCAGGCCGAGGCGCGCGCCCTGGTCGACGCGATTCGCGCCGTGCGCGGCGGCGCCCGCTACCTGTCGCCGCCGCTGTCGGAGGAGAAGCTGGAGCGCTGGGAGCAGGACGCCAAGGCGGCGCCGTTCGATCCGTACGACACGCTGTCGACGCGCGAGCGCGAGGTGCTGCAGCTGGCGGCCGAAGGATTGACCAGCGCCGCCATCGGCGAGCGGCTGACGATCGGCAAGCGCACCGTCGAGACGCATCGGGCGAACCTGCAACGCAAGCTCGGGGTGAGGACGCAGGCCGATCTGGTGCGCTTCGCCGTGAAAAAGGGCCTGGTCGGCGTCGACTAGCTCGTCCTACCTTTTCCTACTGGGAGCGGTCGCCCCGACTGGGGTCGAGGTGCCCGGTGCGCGCATGTGGGTGCGCGTTGGTTCTCCGTCGCTGAGCATGGGATGGGCCGGTGGCGCAGAAGTTGCTCGATAGGCTCGCGATGCGCACGCCACAAGCCGCCACGGATCCCTGGGGCACCGAGATCGACAACGGCTGGAAGGATCTGGTCGTGTCGTCGGCACCCCCGCCGCCCCCGCGCGAGGCGATGGAGTCGAGCGTGAAGAACCGCTCGCTGCCGGCCGACTTCAACACCTGGCAGGAGCACGGCGCGGCCCGCCCCGCCGTCGAGGAGCCGAGCTTCAGCGCCGGCGATCGGCGCATGTGGCTCGTCGCCGGGACGCTGATGGGCCTGGCCGTGCTCGTGCTCGGCGCCCTCGGCCTGCTCACGTTCGGAAACGTGTCCGCGACGAGCGAAGCCGCCGAGGCGCCGCGCGCCGCCGCCGTCGTCGGGCCGGCGCGCACCCTCAAGCCGACGCGTCCGTCCGTCGCCAGCCACCCGGCGGCGATCGTAGCTTCCAACGGGGCCAGGACGTCGAAGGCGGCCAGGGCGTCGACCAATCCACGCCTCCTCAAGAGCAGCAGCCGCGCCAGCCGCAGCCGCCACCACAAGCGCATCGCCGCCCGTTAGAGCCACATCGGCCGAGTCGTAGCGGGCCAAAGTGAACGGCAGTGCCGTTAGAGCGAGGAGTAGCCGCGCATCGCCAGCGCCACCCGCAGCACCACGAACGCGGCCAGGATCGTCACCACCAGCGGCACCACGAAGAATGGCGTCTTGACCAGCGACGCCTTCAGCGACGCCGTGCGCGCCACGATGGTGCGATAGGCCGGCGAGCACACCTGGGCCGCGCGACCCGATAGGAGCGTGAAGATGATCGCGCCGCTCCAGAGCGCCGAGAGCAGGAACATCGCGATCGGCCCCGCCAGCGACGGGCGCGCGTCGAAGTAGCCGGCGTCGCCGTAGAGCGCGCTCAGCCTCGAATAGGCGACGCAGGTGACGACGAAGCGCAGCAGGCCGAACGCGAGGCCGACGATGGTCAGCACCGCGGCGGCGATGCGCGCGCCGTTGGCGAAGTGGCCCAGGAAGTGGCCGAGCACGTACGAGCCCGCGGCCAGGGCGACGACGAACATGGCGACGTAGCCGAAGGCGCTCGCCCACAGCGCGTTGCCGCCGTGGAGCGCCGGCGCCAGGCCCATCAGCGCGCCGCCGATGAGGCCGAAGATCGCGAGGAAGCCGACGCCGAAGACGACGGCGCCGATGCGGTGCCAGAAGGCGAGCGCGCGCAGGTGCGACTCCATCGGCAGGTCGCGGCGCAGCGCCAGGGTCACCTGGGCCGGGTCGGCGCCGGGCGCCGCAGCGCCGCAGGTGTCGCAGATGAGCGGGTTGCGATGGTTCGGCCTACCGCAGCTGTCACAGCTCCACACGTTCGCCTCCTCGGATGTCGACGACGTACTACGGCGTGCGACAGGTGACCTTCCGCGCTACCGGAGCCGCCGTGCGCGCCGCTCCATCGAGGGTCGCCGCTTCTCTCAAGTAGCTGATTTTAGTTTCGAATGAACGAGCCGTCGGAGGTCCCGTAGCCACCATCGTGCGCGTGCCGGACCGGGCTCCGGTCCGGCGGTCGGCGACCTACCTTCGAATTCATGGAAGATGAGACCAGCCTCGAGAAGGCCAAGGGTTCGAAGCAGGAGCTGCTGTCGATCCTCGCGGAGTTCGATACGGCGATGCTGGTCGGCGTCGAGCCTGACGGCACGCTGCGCGCGCGCCCGATGGACCTGCAACACGAGCAGCTCGCCGACTGCGATCTATGGTTCGTCACCGCCGACGACACGCACAAGACGGACGAGATCGATCGCCACCACTACGTCAACGTCTGCTGCCTGCGCTCACGCGATCGCGCCTATATGTCGCTGAGCGCCCGCGCCCGCGTCGAGCGCAATCCCACCGAAGTGCGGCGGCACTGGAAGCCGGGCTGGAAGCTGTGGCTCGGCGACGAGCAGCCGGAGGACGGGGGCATCGTGCTGCTCAAGCTCGAGGTCGAGCGCGCCGTGTATTGGGAGCCCGAAGGCGGGCGGCTCCAGGTGCTCTACGCGCTGCCGGGGAGGCTTCCCGGCGAAGAGGGGGCGGAGGACGAGCTCACTCCGCCGCACGAGGTCGACGAGTAGGAGATGGGGCCTTCCGCGACAGTAGCGTAAGCTGTCGTCGTGGCCGTCGCGCTTCCAGCCGCACCCGTCGCGGTCTCCGACGCCGAGCTGGCGGCAGCGGGGACGGCCGACCTCGTCGAGCTCCTCGATGGCGGCCGCGAGGCCTATCCACGCATGGTGGCGGCGATCGCCGCCGCGCGCGCCTCGGTGTACCTCGAGGTCTACGCCTTTTCGCCCAACGGCTGGGGCCGCAAGTTCCTCGATGCCCTCGTCGACGCGGCGGCGCGCGGCGTCAAGGTGCGCGTGATCATCGACGGCTGGGGCTCGCTGCTCGGCGGGCGCAGCGTCAAGGCGCGCCTGAACGCCGCGGGCTGCGACTGCCGCATCTACAACCGCTTCCTCTCGCTGTTCCTTTTGCGCCTGCGGCGGGACCATCGCAAGATCCTGCTCGTCGACGACGAGGTGGCGTTCCTCGGCGGCATCAACATCGGCGACGAGTACGCCGGCGACGAGACGCATCAGGGCTGGGCCGATCTGGCGCTGCAGATCCGCGGTCCGGCGGCGCTGCGCCTGGGCAAGCAGCTGCGGCGGGAAAAGATCGGCCCCTGGACCGGCGGCGTACACATCTACCTGTCGAGCGAGTCGGGCGGGCGCAAGCTGCGCAAGCGCTACCTGAAGGCGTTCGCGCTGGCACAGCGGCTCATCCTGGTCGCGCACGCCTACTTCCTGCCCGACGCGGGCGTGATTCGCGCGCTGCGCGACGCCGCCAAGCGCGGCGTCACCGTCAAGCTGCTGCTCGCCGGCCGCAGCGACGTGCCGTTCATCCACGCGGCGACCATGAGCCTGCACCGGCGCCTGCTCACCGCCGGCGTGCAGATCTACGAGTGGACCTCGTCGGTGCTGCACGCCAAGGCGGCGACCATCGACAACCACCGCTTTCTGGTGGGCAGCTTCAACCTCGATCCGTTGAGCCTGTCGAACCTCGAGTCGCTGGTGGAGGTCGAGGACATCGACGTCGTGCCGCGCGCCGACGCCTGGATCGAGTCGCACCTGGCGACCGCGCGCGCCATCACGCTCGCCGACTGCTCGACCACGTGGTGGCACCGCTGGTTCGCCGATCGGCTCGGTCTGTTGGCGGCGCGGGCGGCGCAGCTCTTCGGGCGCCTGCTGAACCTACGCCGCTGACAGCTTCTCGATGTCGACGGCGTCGCCGAGCTGGGCGCTGAGGTAGCTCTTGAGCCGGGCCATCAGTCGCATCTCGAGCTGGCGCGTGCGCTCGCGGCTGATCCCGAAGGCGTCGCCCAGCTCCTGCAAGGTGCGCGGCTCGGCGGTCATGAGGCGCTCGTCGAAGAGCCGGCGCTCGCGCCCGCTCAAGCGCTGGCCGAACCGCTCGAGCACCTGGTGCAGGCGCTCGCGGAACTCGCCCTCCTCGGCGATCGCGTCCGGCCGGGCGCCGACCGACTCGATGAGGTCCATGCGCGAGCGACCGTTGTCGTCCCGATCCATGGGCGCATCGAGCGACGCGTCGGGCGAGCCCAGCCGCTGCTCCATGTCGATCACCTCGTGCTCGGGCACGCGCAGCGCCTTGGCCACGCGGTCGGCGGTGGGCACGAAGCCCATGCGCTCGAGCTTGGCCTTCTCCTTGCGCAGGTTGAAGAAGAGCTTGCGCTGCGTCGCCGTGGTGCCGAGCCGGACCATGCGCGCGTTCTGCAGGATGTAGCGCAGGATGTAGGCGCGGATCCACCAGGCGGCGTAGCTCGACAGCTTGACGTTGCGGTGCGGGTCGTACTTCTCGACCGCCTGCACCAGGCCGACGTTGCCCTCCTGGATCAGATCGAGCAGGTTCTTGCCGGCGCGGGTGTATTCGTGCGCCAGCTTGACCACCAGCTTGAGGTTCGACGTCACCAACCGCGCCGCGATCTTCGGGTCGTGCGTCGCCAGATACTCGACCGCGAGCTCGTGCTCCTGGTCGCGATCGAGCCGCGCCACGTCACGCAGCGAGGCCATGTAGGCGGCGTAGGGGTCGCTCGACGCCGACACCCGGGCCGGTGCAGCCTTGGCCCCGGCAGCGTGGAGCTCGGGCACGACCTCGTCGTCCTCGCTCCACTCCGCGTCCAACACGGGCTCTGCCTCGACGGCGTCGTGCAGGTCGTCAACGACGACCGGCGCCGGCGTCGCCGAGCGCCGACCCGCCGTCGGCTGCCCGCGACCATCCATCAAGTAGGCCCTGAACGTACGCATTCGCTTTACCCCTTCCTGGATTCCAGTTGGATGCCAGCGGTCGTCGTTTCTCCTCCTTCAACCAGTCAACGCCCGTGGACCCGCCCGAGATTCCGCGGACCCACCAAGGTAACCACTAGTCGTTACGACGCAACGGGGAGGCGGTTACTGCAGATCGAAAAGAAGGATCTCGCTCGGCTCGGCGCCGGCCACGGTCACGCTCGCCTCCTCGCGGAGCGCCGCGCCGTCGCCCGCGGCGAGCTCCTTGCCGTTGACCAGGACGCGCCCGCGCGCCACCTGCACCCAACCGCGCCGCCCGCGGGCGAACGCGTGCGTCCGCTCCTGGCCCTTGTCGAGGATGCCGGCGTACACGCGAGCGTCCTGGTGGATCGTGAGCGAGCCCTCGGCGCCGTCGTGCGAGGCGATGAGGCGCAGGCCTTCGCGCTTTTGCTCCGGCGTAAAGTGCTTCTCCTCATAGGACGCCGGCAGCCCGGCGCGCTCGGGCAGGAGCCAGATCTGGAGGAAGTGCACCTTCTCGTCGCGCGACGCGTTGAACTCCGAGTGCGTGACACCGGCGCCGGCGCTCATCCGCTGCACGTCGCCGTAGCGGATGACACCGCCCGAGCCGGTGGAGTCCTTGTGCTGCAAGGCGCCGTCGAGGACGTAGCTCAGGATCTCCATGTCCCGGTGCGAGTGCGACGGAAAGCCCTCGCCCCCGAGCACGCGATCTTCGTTGATCACGCGCAGGTCGGAGAAACCCATGTGCTCCGGATCGTAGTAGCTGCCGAAGCTGAAGCTATGCCACGAATCGAGCCAACCGAAGTTGGCGTGCCCCCGCTCGCCCGCCCGCCGAATGGTCATCATCGCTCGTCCCTCCTTTCAGGCTCAGGCCGCCTGCTGCCCGGCCTGGCGCACTGCTTCGATTTCGATGCCGATCTCGATCTTCTCGCCGACGAGCATCCCACCGGTCTCCAGCGCCACGTTCCAGTGCAGGCCGAAGTCCTTGCGGTTGACCGACGCGGTCGCGCTGAAGCCGGCGCGCTCGCCACCCCACGGATCCTTGGTGCGGCCCAGGCTCTCGACCTTCAATTGTACGCCGCGCGTGACGCCGTGGATGGTCAGGTCGCCGGCGACCAGGAAGTCGTCGCCGTCCTTTTCGACGCCGGTGCTGCGGAAGACCAGCTCGGGGAACTTCTCCACGTCGAAGAAGTCGGGCGAGCGCAGGTGCGCGTCGCGCTTCTCGTCACGCGTGTCGATCGACGCGGCGTCGATGTGGACCTCGAGCTTGGAGCGCGAGGGCTCGCTCTCGTCGTACTCGAAGGTGCCGCTCCACTTGTCGAACTGGCCGCGGACCTTGCTGATCATGAGGTGACGCACCGAAAAGCCAACATGCGAGTGCGCGGTATCGAAGCTCCATTTTGCCATCGTCGTGCCTCCTTGCCCGGGCTCCTAGAGCATCGGGCGCGCCAATCATAAGCCACTGAAACTACTGATTCAGAAACGATGGCGCGAATCAAAATGAGACACTACAGTCTCAATATGAAAATCGACGACCTCGACCTTCGCGAGCTGATCCAGTTTCCCCCCGAGGGCGGCGTGCTCCGCTTCGCGGGCGAGCGCGTGATCCTGATCGACGCCGTGGCGCTCGGGATCTTGCGGCGCGAGCTCATCGAGACGGTCGGCGTGACGGTCGCGCGCGGGGTGCTCACGCGCTTCGGCTACGCACACGGCTGGCGCACCGCCGCAGGCGATGCGCGCCCAGTTTCCCTGGGAGAGCGAGCGCGAGTGGAAGATCGCCGGCGGGCGGCTGCACACGCTGCAGGGGTTGGTGCGCGTCGAGCCGGTGCAGCGCCGACGGACGAGCCAGCCGTTCGCCGAGGCGGTGTGGCACGAGTCGTACGAGGCCGAGCAGCACCTGCTGCACTTCGGGCGCGCCGACGAGCCGGTGTGCTGGACCCTGACCGGCTTCGCCAGCGGCTATCTGTCGTACTGCAACGGCAAGGAGATCATCTGCGTCGAGGAGCGCTGCGTCGGCAAGGGCGACGCGACCTGCCACATGGTCGGCAAGCCGCGCGAGGAGTGGGGCGACGCCATCGCCGAGGAGCTCGGGTACTACCGCAAGCAGTGCCTCGACGCCGGGCTGGCCAAGGTGACGAGCGCGCTCAAAGAGGCCGAAGAGCGGCTGCGCCGAAAGCGGCAACAGCTCGACCAGCAGGATGACGTCGACGAGCCGGCGGGGATGGTGGCGCGCTCGCCGGAGATGCAGCAGGTGCTGGAGCTGGCGCGGCGCGTGGCGCACGTCGACTCGACGGTGCTGATCACCGGCGAGAGCGGCGTCGGCAAGGAGCGGGTCGCGCGCTTCATCCACGACGAGTCGTCGCGGGCGGCGCGGCCGTTCGTCGCGATCAACTGCGCGGCGGTGACCGAGACGCTGCTCGAGTCCGAGCTGTTCGGGCACGCCAGGGGCGCGTTCACCGGCGCCACGACCGATCGCGCGGGGCTGTTCGAGGCGGCGAACGGCGGCACGCTGTTCCTCGACGAGATCGGCGAGGTGCCGCCGGCGATGCAGGTCAAGCTCCTGCGCGTGCTGCAGGAGCGCGAGGTGCGGCGCGTGGGCGAGAACAAGAGCCGCGCCATCGACGTGCGCGTCTTGGCCGCGACCAACCGCGACCTTCTGGCCGCGGTCGACAGCGGCCAGTTTCGCAAGGACCTCTACTATCGGCTGCGCGTGGTCGAGCTGCGCATTCCGCCGCTGCGCGAACGGCGCGAGGACATCCTGCCGCTGGCGCGGCAGTTCCTGGCGCAGGCGATCGAGCACGCCCGGCGCAAGATGTGCGGCATCTCGCCGAAGGCCGCCGATCAGCTGGTGCGCCACGACTGGCCGGGGAACGTGCGCGAGCTGGAGAACGCGATCGAGCGCGCGGTGGCGCTGTCGGTGGGCACGCAGATCACGCCCGAGGATCTGCCCGAGGAGGTGCGAGTCGCGCTGCCCGCGGTGTACGCGCCGGGCAGGGTGCGCACGCTCGAGGAGGTCGAGCGCGACTACATCCTCGCCGCGCTGCGCTCCAACGGCGGCAACCGCACCAAGACGGCGCAGCAGCTGAAGATCGGCATCGCGACGCTGCACCGGAAGATCCGCGAGTATGAACGACGCGCCTGAGCGCGACGGTCTCAGGGCTTCACTTCGAGGGTCTGGCCTTCGGTGGCCACGAGGGTGGACATCGCCGGTGCGTGCGCGCGGCACCAGGCGCGGGCGTGGCCGGCGATGAGATCGAGGGCATGGTCGTCGCGCCAGGGGTCGTGGTGGTGCAGCGCCACGGTCCTGGCTTCGGCCTCCCTGCCCAGCTGCAGCACGTCGTCGACGACGGAGTGGCCCCAGCCGCGCTTTTGCGGCATGTCCTCGGGCATGTACTGCGCGTCGTGGATGAGCAGGCCGCAGCCGGCGGCGAAGCGCGCCAGCTCGGACGGCGTGGTCACCAGGCCCGTCGGCGCGCCCAGCTCGTTGTCGGTCAGGTAGCAGACGCTCGCCCCGTCGGCGTCGTCGATGCGGAAGCCCTCGCAGCCGCCGGGGTGGTTGAGCTGCACCGCGCGCACCGTCGCCGAGCCGACGCGGATCGGCCCGTCGACGAACGGGGGACGATCGAGGTGGGCCGGCAGATCGGCGATGCGCACCGGGAAATGCTCGCCGTCGAAGAGGACGCCCTTGCGGATCGACGACTCGGCGCGCGCCGACATCGCGTGCAGGATGACGTGCGCCTCCTTGCGGTAGATGGGGGCGAAAAACGGCGCGCCGATGATGTGGTCCCAGTGCGCGTGGGTCACGAAGACGTGGATCGGATCGGGCAGCGCCGCCCCGCCGGCGACCAGCTCGTCGCCGAGGACGCGGATGCCGGTGCCCATGTCGAAGACCACCAGCGTGTCGTCGAGCGTGCGCACGCCGACGCAGACGGTGTTGCCGCCGTAGCGCACCGTCGACGGGCCGGGGGTGGCGATGGAGCCGCGCACGCCGTAGAAGGTGACGCGCATCAGCTGCGGGTCCCCTGGGGCAGCCCGCCGTAGGCGCGCGCATACTGCGGCGGAATCGCGGCGCCCTCCGGATGGCGGAGGGCGGCGGCGGCGCGCAGCGGCCAATAGGGGTCGCGGAGCAGCTCGCGCGCCAGCATCACCAGATCGGCGCGGCCGTTGCGCACGATCTCGTCGGCGTGCGTGGGCTCGGTGATCATGCCGACGGCGGCGGTGTAGAGGCCCGACTTGCGCACCGCCTCGGCGAGCGGCACCTGATAGCCGGGGCCGATGGGGATCTTGACGCCGGGCACGACGCCGCCCGAGCTGCAATCGACGAGATCGACGCCCTCGGGCCCGAGGCGGGTGGCCAGAGCGACCGAGTCCTCGACCGTCCAGCCGCCGTCGACCCAGTCGCTGCACGACAGCCGCAGCGCCAGTGGCAGCCGGTCCGGCCAGACGCGGCGCACCGCCCGCACCACCTCGACGACCAAGCGGCAGCGATTGGGGAAGCTGCCGCCCCAGTCGTCGGCGCGCCGGTTGGCCAGCGGCGACAGGAACTCGTGCATGAGGTAGCCGTGGGCCGCGTGCAGCTCGAGCCACTGGAAGCCGGCCTCGCGCGCGCGCACCGCGGCGTCGCGGAAGTGGGCGACGACGGCGGCGATCTCGTCGACGGCGAGGGCGTGCGGCAGGCGCCAGCCCTCGGCGAACGGAAGCGCGCTCGGCGCCACCGGCTGCCAGCCGCCCTCGTGATCGCCGAGCGGGCGGTCCCCCGCCGACGACTTCGCTGCGCCCTGCGCCCCCGGCTGCGCCGGATGGCCCCAGGGCCGAGTCATCGAGGCCTTGCGCCCGGCGTGCGCGAGCTGGATGCCGGGCACCGCGCCCTGCGCGGCGACGAAGCGGGCGATGCGCCCGAGCGGCTCGGCGTGCGTGTCGCTCCACAGGCCCATGTCCTCGGGCGAGATGCGGCCGCGCGGCTCGACCGCCGTGGCTTCGACGCATACCAGCGCCGCCCCGCCGACCGCGCGCGAGCCGAGGTGGATGAGGTGCCAGTCGCCCGCCAGGCCGTCGAGCGAGCTGTATTGGCACATCGGCGAGACCCCGATGCGGTTGCGCAAGGTGACGCCCCGCACCGCGAGCGGCTCGAAGAGGTGCGCCATGGGAGGCCCGATAGTACCGCGAAAGCGCCTGATTCGCGCGTCACCGAAACGTCACCCGACCCCCCGGAGGTCGCGTGCTAGACTCTGTTGTTCCAATGGATTCGAGTAATCCGGACGATCTCCTATCGAGGCGCCCGGACCACCTGAAGATCGTAAAGCCGACGGATGGGGCTCACGTGGAGTCCGAGCCGCGGCTGTTCATCAACCGCGAGCTGTCGTGGCTGGCGTTCAACGAGCGCGTGCTCGAAGAGGCGCGCGACCCCTCGCTGCCGCTGCTACGAGCGGCTCAAGTTCCTCGGCATCGTCGTCGTCGAACCTCGACGAGTTCTTCATGGTCCGCGTCGCGGGCCTGAAGCAGCAGATCCTCGGCGGGGTCGCCGAGACCGCCGGCCGACGGCATGCCCGCGGCGGAGCAGCTCGCCGCCATCGGCGAGCGGGTGCACGCGCATGGTCGCCGAGCAGGATCGCATCTGGCAGCGAGGAGCTGTGCCCGCAGCTGGCCGCGGCGGGGCGTGGCCCTGGCTCGCGCCGGAGTCGTTCACGCCCGAGCAGCGGGCGGTCGCGCGCAACCACTTCTCGATCAACGTCTTCCCGGCGCTGACGCCGCTGGCGGTCGACCCCGGCCACCCCTTCCCGCACCTGCGCAACAAGTCGCTCAACATCGCGGTGATCCTGGCGCAAGTCGCAGGGGCGGCGGCGCGGCGCGCGGCCCAAGGAGCAGCTCGCTGGCGGTGGTGCAGGTGCCGAGCGTGCTCGGGCGGCTGGTGCGGCTGCCGTCGGCAGCCGGGCAGCAGCCGTTCGCGCTGCTCGAGGAGCTCATCGCGGCGCACGTCGGCGATCTGTTCCCCGGCTACGACGGTGCGGCAGACGGCGCGCTTCCGCGTCACGCGCAACTGGGACCTGCTCGTCGACGAGGAGGAGTCCGAGGACCTGCTCTCGACCATTCAGGAGGAGCTGCGCCGGCGCGACCGCGGCGCCGCGGTGCGCCTGGAGCTGTCGGCGACGGCGTCGGCCGAGCTGGAGACGCTGCTGGCCGAGGCGCTCAAGCTCGACGCGGCCGACGTCTATCGCGTCGCGGCCCGCTGCAGCTGCAGGATCTGGTGGCGCTGGCGAAGCCGACCCGCGGCCGGAGCTGCGCGTCGAGCCGCTGCTGCCGGCGGTGCCGCCGCCGCTTGCGCGACGCCGAGACGCCGATCTTCGAGGTCATCGCGCAGCGGCGACATCCTGCTGCACCACCCGTACGAGTCGTTCGACCCGGTGGTGCGCTTCATCGAGGAGGCGGCCGACGATCCGAGCGTGCTGGCCATCAAGCAGACGCTCTACCGCACCAGCGGCGACAGCCCGTTCGTGCGCGCGCTCTCGCGCGCGGCCGAGAACGGCAAGCAGGTCGACGGTGCTGGTCGAGATCAAGGCGCGCTTCGACGAGGCCAACAACATCGCCTGGGCGCGCCGGCTCGAGGAGAACGGCGTCCACGTGGTCTACGGCCTGATCGGCCTCAAGACGCACTGCAAGGTGGCGCTGGTGGTGCGGCGCGAGGGCGACGGCATCCGCCGCTACGTGCACCTCGGCACCGGCAACTACAACCCGCAGACCGCGCGGCAGTACACCGACCTGTCGCTCTTCACCGCGCGGCCCGAGATCGCCGAGGACGTCTCGGCGCTCTTCAACATGCTGACCGGCTACTCCGAGCCGCCGCACTGGAAGACGCTCGCGGTGGCGCCGTTCGACCTGCAGGACGCAGGTCCTCGAGCTCATCGACGCGCGAGGCCGAGCGGGCGCGCAAGGGCGAGCCGGCGCGCATCATCGCCAAGATGAACTCGCTGGTCGACCCGGTCGACGATCCGCGCGCTCTACGCGGCCAGCCAGGCCGGCGTCGAGATCGACCTGCTGGTGCGCGGCATCTGCTGCCTGCGCCCGGGCGTCCCCGGGCGTCTCGGAGCGCATCCGCGTGACCAGCGTCGTCGACCGCTTCCTCGAGCACAGCCGCGTGTTCGCCTTCGGCGCCGGCGAGCGCGTGCGAGGTCTACATCGCCTCGGCCGACTGGATGCCGCGCAACTTCGTGCGGCGCATCGAGGTGATGTTCCCGGTCGAGGACGCCGCAGCTCAAGCAGCGCCTGCTCGACGAGGTGCTGGGCACGGCGCTGCGCGACAACGTCAAGGCGCGGGTGCTGCAGCCCGACGGGCGCTATGAGCGCGCGGCGCGGCCGGGGCCGGCGGTGCGCTCGCAGCAGGCGCTCTTGGACAGTGCGCGCGCGACGGTGGCCGTGGTGCCTAATCCGAACGAAGCCGCCCCGTCGTTCCGCAGCGTCAACTAGCGTCGTCTCGCTTGATGTAGAGGCGGTCGAGCGCCTTGCGCAGGCGGGCGTGGGCCATGACCACGTCGGGGGCATTCTGCAGGATCTCGAGGTAGCGCGAGACGAAGCTGTCGGGCGACGGCTCCTGACCGCGATCGCCGACCAGCGACTCGAGCGTCGCGCACACCGCGGCGACGTCATCGGGCGCGATCGGCTCCTTTTGATCGTAGAGCTCGTCGATCTCGGCCATCAGCGCCGACATCGGGTGCAGCCACAGGAAGAACGGATCCTGGGTCAAGAGCTGGAAGAGCTGCACCGGGCCGCCGATGGGCCGGCCCTGCCGCTTCTCGTAATCGACGCGCACCAGGTCGACGAGCAGCTTGTGCAGGGGGCGCAGCGCGTGGGTGACCGCGTCGAGGCGGCGGCGAATCTCGGCGTCGTCCACGATCACACCGGCAGGGTTGGCACGCGCAGCTCCCGATAGCGTGCGCTGTAGACGCCGAGGCACTGGTCCTGCACCACCTGGATGCCGGCCTCGGCCAGCCGGGCGGCGGCGACGTCGTTGCGGATGCCGGTCTGCATCCACACCACCCGCGGGCGGCGGGCCGGCGGCAGGGCCAGGATCTCGTCGACGATGCCGCTGACGCTCTCGCTCTTGCGGAAGATGTCGACGAGGTCGAAGGCTTCGGGCACGGCGGCCAGATCCTTGTAGGCGGTCATGCCCAGTGACGCCTGGATCATCGGATTGACCGGGATGACCCGCAGGCCGTGCGCCTTGAGCGCCTTGGGGACGGTGAACGCCGGCGCGTCGCCGTCGCTGGCGTCCTTCATGCCGACGACGGCGACGGTGCGCGCGTCGCGCACCACCCGCGCCAGCTCTTCTTCACGGTCGATGAGGTTTTCCCGCATGGTCGCGAGTAGTTTAGCGAACTTTTCCCGCGGTTTGGTGTTTCATGAAGTGCAATGGAGTCGGACGAGCGGCTGTTCGAGCGCATGCGGGGAGGCGAGATGGCCGCCTTCGAGGCGCTCTATACGCGCTGGGAGCGGCGGCTCTACGGCTTCATCCGCGCCTACCTGGACGACGCCGCCGAGGCCGAGGACGTGTTTCACGAGACCTTCATGACCGTGCTGCGGGCGCCCGCCGACTTTTCGCGCGGATCGTTCAAGGCGTGGGTGCATCAGGTGGCGCGCAACGCGGCGCTCAACCGCCTGCGCTCGCGGCGGCGCGGCGAGTCGGCCCGCGAGCGTCACGCGGTCGAGCTGCCGACGGTGGCGCCGGCGGCGGCGCCGGCGGCGCTGGAGGCGCGCGAGACCCAGCAGGCGCTGGCGGCGGCGGTGGCCCGCTTGCCCAAATCGCTCGGGGAGGTGTATCGATTGCGCGCGTCGGGGTTGTCGTACGAGGAGATGGCCGAGGTGCTGGCGGTGCCGCTCGGCACGGTGAAGTCGCGGATGCACCAACTGGTGGGGGCCCTGAAGAAGGAGATGCAAGCGTGGACTGCGCACGAGTAGACGAGGAGCTGGTGGCGTTCCAGTTGGCGGCGCTCGATGGAGCGACGCGCGCGGCGGTGGAGGCGCACCTGACGAGCTGCGCGCGCTGCGTGAGCTCCTACCTGGCGCTCAAACGGGCTATGGACGCCAGCGAGGACGCGGCGGTGCCGTCGGACGTGACGCGTGCGCGGGTGCGCGCCGAGGCGGCCAAGCTGCTGGCGGCCGAGCCACGACCGGCACCGGCAGCACCGGGACCGACAGCGACAGCGGCAGCGGCCGTGCGCAGGCCGCGGCGCGCGCGGTGGGCGATCGCGGCGGCGGCGGCGGTGATGCTGAGCGCGCCCTTTTGGTACGAGGCGACGCGGACGGCGGCGCCGACGGCCGGCGCGCCGCCGGGCGCAGCACCGGCGGCGGCGCCGGGCAAGAACAATCAGACCGTCGACACCGCGCGCGTGACGCCGGAGAACCTGGCCTTCCTGTGACGCGCTCGCTCGCGCTCATCGCCCTCGCGCTCACCGCCGCCACCCTGCCGGCGCGCGCCGACGACGCGTTTCGCGATGGCGACAAGGCCTTCGCCAAGACGCGCGAGCTTCTGCAGCAGAGCTACGTGAACGACAAGGTCAGCGACGACCGCATGTGGCGGGCGGCGACCGAGGGGCTGCTGCACGGCATCGGCAACGGCAAGTGGGACACGCTGCTGTCGCCGAGCGAGCTGGCGGCGCTCAAGGCCGATCTGGTCGGCGAAGTGGTCGGCCTCGGCGTGCACATCTCGGTCGACGAGCAGGCGGGCATCGTCAACGTCGAAGGCGTCGTGCCCGGCTCGGGCGCCGAGCGGGCCGGCATGGCCGTCGGCGACAAGATCTTGCGCCTCGACGGCAGGACGCTCAAGGGGATGTCGGAGGGCGAGGTGGCGCGCACCATGCGCGGCAAGGCAGGCACGTCGGTGACGCTGACCATCTTGCGCGACGCCGAGATCGTCACGCGCACCATCAAGCGCGCGCCGTTCGTGATCGATCCGGTGTCGTCGATGATGCTGCCGGGGGGCGCCGGGCTGGTGCAGGTGCGCATGTTCACCGAGAAGACGCCGACGCTGCTCAAGAGCGCGCTCGGACGACTGCGCGGCGCGGGCATGAAGGCGCTCGTCATCGACCTGCGCAACAACGAGGGCGGCTACTACCCGGCCATGCTCGAGTGCGCGGGCGAGCTCCTGCCCAAGGGCGCGCTCATCGTCACCGCGCTCGGGCGCGGTGGCAGCGTCGAGGACAAGCGCACCTCGACGGATCCGCAGGTGTCGGTGCCGATGGCGGTGCTGGTCAACCACGTGACCGCGTCGGGCGCCGAGATCCTGGCCGGCGCGCTCAAGCAGGCGGGGGCGCGGCTCGTCGGCAAGCGCACCTTCGGCAAGTGGAACGCGCAGATACTCGAGGAGCTGGGCAACGGCTGGGCGGCGAAGTTCACCATCTTGGTCTTTCGCGCGCCGTCGGGGGCGCTGCCCGACGGCCACGGGCTCGAGCCCGACGTCGAGGTGGAGATGGACCCGGGCGATCTGGCGCGCGCCGCGGCGATCAAGACGGGCGACAAGCGCCTGGGCGGCGACGCGCAGCTACGCGTGGCGGTGACGCTGCTCAAGCTGGCCCGCTAGACCAAGATCTGGGGGCCGGGCGTCAGTCGCGCGGCTTGAGCGGCGTTTTGTCGACGGGGGCGCCGGCCTTGTTGGCGGCGATGCGCGCGACCTCGGCGCCGAGCGCCTTGAGCTTGGGCGCTCCGCCGGCGGCAGCGAGCTCGACGCGCAGGCAGCCCTTCGACGGCACGCCGTAGGCGACTGCGCCGGCGTCGCCGCGCGCCAGCAGCCTGACCAGGGTGCGCAGCTCGGGCCAGCCGTCGGCCTCGGAGTGCGCGTCCATGTGCAGGGGCGCGATGCCGAGGCATTCGAAGGTCTCCGCCTTGGCGTCGTCGTCGTCGGGGAAGCGGACCCAGCTCTTGCACGTCATGATGGCGCCGGCGCTGATGCCGATGAAGGGCTTGCCGGCGCGCGCCAGGCCGCGCAGCTCGTCGGCGACGCCGCGTTCGTTGAGGATGTTCATGCCGTGCTCGACGTCGCCGCCGGACATGAAGACCAGATCGCAGTCGGCGAGGAGCGCGAGCGCGTTCGACACCTTGGCGCTCTTGCGCGCCAGCTTGGCCATCACCACGCGCGCCCCGGTGCCGAGGAACGCGGCCGAGAGCATCTTCTGGAAACCGAGGTTGTCGTTCGAGGCCACGCCGACGTAGGCGACGAGCGGCTTCTTCTCTCCGGCGGCGGCGACCGCGCGGTGGATGTGGCTGCGGGTGGCCAGGACGGCGCCAGGACCACCGCCGATGAGGTGGATGACGTGGCTCTGCGGCACGCGCGCGTTATATCACGCGCGCCGTCCCCACAAGCGGTTGCGCAGGCGACTGCCGGCGACGGCGGCGGCACGCTCGACGGCAATCGCCGACGCCGCCAGCCACGAGCGCAGGTCGCGCCGCTTGGTGACCACGACGCGTACGGTGCGCCGCTGCTGCGCGCCCCACTCGCGCTTGTAGTTCTCGTCGCCGCGGAGGAGATCGAAGGCGCGGGCGCCCGACGACTCGGCGTCCTCGACGGCGCGCGCCATCAGGACGGCGCCGGGGCTGTAGCGGTGGAGCTCGAGGTCGAAGCCGGAGAGGTAGTAGTAGACGCGGGCGCCGTCGGCGAAGCAGTAGAAGGCGGCGCGCGTCTTGCCGTCCACGCGCAGCCGGTGCAGGCGCAGCCAACCACGCGCACAAAAGCGCGAGGCGAGGTCGCGGTGGAAGCGGCGCACCGAAGGGCGCGAGAAGGCGCCGGGCAGGCCGCGGCGGCGCCAGCGGCGGTTGTGCAGCCAGAAGAGATCGTCGAGCGCGTGCGGTAGCTCGTCGGCGCCGGCGAGATCGAAGTCGACGCGGAAGTCGCGCTGGAGCTTGCGGCGCTTGCGGCCGATGCGGGCGCGCAGCGCCTTGCCGGCGGCGCGGCGCGAATCGCCAGCGCCGTCGCCGTCGCCGTCACCGTCGAGCCGCAAGTAGGGGCAGATGCGGTGCACGTACCGTCGTGACGCGAGGCTCGGCGATGGCGGCGCCAGCGTCGCCAGCACCGAGTCCTCGCGCACGTCGGGCAGATCGATCACGTCCCAGCGGGAGGCGGCGCCGGCGAGCCAGCGGGCGAACGCGTCGCGCACCGCGTCGGCGTGGGCGGGGGCGGCCAGCAGATCCTGGTAGTCGGCCTCCGGCGCGCCGAGGAAGGTCACGCGGCGCATGGGGCCGTACGGCGCGATCACCAGCGGCAGCAGGCCGACGAGCGCGCCGGCGCCAGCGACGCCAGCGACGCCGGCGACGCCAGCGGCGCCAGCGACGCCAGCGGCGCCAGCGACGCCAGCGACGGATGGGCCCAGGCGCGCGCACAAGACGAGCAGGCGCCCGCGGCGGCGGTGCGACCACCAGGCGCGCGCCCACTCCCACGACTGGAACGGCGTGGCGGCGGGCGCGGCGTCGTGCAGCGCCCGCCAGTCGTCGGCCAGGCGGTCGAGGGCGCCGTCGTCGTCGAGGACGTCGACGATCACGCGGCCGCCTTGCGCTCGACGGTGGGAGCGTCGGCGAGCGACGCGTAGAGCGACTCGTGCCGGGCGGCGATGGCCGGCCAGGCGTAGCGCCCGAGCTCGCGCGGAGCGGCCGCTTGCATGCGGCGGCGCAGCGCGGCGTCGACGACGAGGGTGCCGAGCTGGGCGGCGAGCTCGTCGTCGTCCTCGGCGAGGAGCCCCTCCCGGCCGTGCTCGATGAGATCGGCGGCACCGCCGTCGCGCCGGGCGACCACCGGCAGGCCGGCCGCGCGCGCCTCCAGGGCGACGATGCCGAACGCCTCGTTCACCGACGGCAGCGCGAACAGGTCCGCGGCGGCGAGCAGCGACGGAATGGCGGCGCGCGGCACGGCGCCGAGGAGCTCGACGTGCGCGGCGACGCCGAGGCGCTCGGCCTCGGCGCGCAGCGGCGCCGCGCAGGGGCCCATCGCCGGCCAGGACGAGGCGCACGTCGCCGCCCAGGCAGTGCGCGCGGGCGCGCCGCAGCACCTCGGGCAGCGCCCGCACCAGCGTCAGGGGCCGCTTGCGCGCGTGTAGCCGCAGCACGGAGGCGACTGTCACGGTCGGGCGCGGCGGGCGCGGCGGCGCGGCGAAGCGCGCGGCGTCGATGCCGTTGGGCAGGAGCGCCACGTCGGCGCGCGCGCTCAGCCGGCGCAGCTGCTCGACCGCGAGGCTGCCCACGGCGCTCAGGCGCGAAGGCCACGCCGCCCACTCCGGCACGAAGGCGCGCAACAGCAGCGAGGTGGCGCGATCGACCAGCGAATGGCTGGTCAAGAGCGACGGCACGCCGATCAGCGACGCCAGATAGGTGGCGGCGTGCGCCAGCGGCGAGTAGAGGCTGTGCGCGTGCACCACGTCGTAGCCTTCGCGCGCCAACAGCCCGTGCAGGGCGTCGAGCGCGCGCCGGCTGCGCACCACCCGCCAACCGGGCACCAGCGGCACGCCCAGGCGGTGCACGTGACGCTGCGCCGGCCCCGGCGTGGCGGTGATGACGTGGGCCTCGTGTCCGCGCGCACGCAGCGCCTCCGCCAGGTCGGCGAGCTGCGTCTCGATGCCGCCGAGCCGCGGCGCGTACCAGTCGCACACCAGGGCGACCTTCATCGGCCGGGCCAACCGCGCGCGCGGCGCACCGGGCCGTGCGCAACCTCCCACCGAATGGCGCTCGCTCCGCTCGCTCATGCGGCAGCCCATCGCAAGAACGCTGCCAATCGGCGATCCGCGGTCTTCTACATGTGTGCTGTCAGACTCTCGACGGTGCGGCGGCGAAGGTTCGTCTAACCCAGGGTTCGCTTCGGTTGAGGAGGCGAGGGCGAGCCGCGTGAGGCGGATCGTGGATGCGACCGGAGCGACCGACCGAGGAATACCCGTCGGTCTCATCATTCATCACATCTCCGCGTTTGATTGAGCGAGCAGCGTCAGTGTCGCCGGTAGGCGCCGAGGGGCCGCGGGCGGTCGTCGGAGCCGTCTTGCCGGGACGGGCCCGCTACGCCGGCGGCCTTACAGGCCGGCGGCACGTCCGGGCCCTCGCCTCGTCGCTGGCATCGTCGCTTCGCGGCGAGCGCTCCTCGACGCCCGGCAAGACGGCTCCGACGACCGCCCGCTCTATGGGCTCGTGTGAACCTTCCGCCAAGCACGATTGCCGAAGCTCATGCGTCGTCGAGAGCAGCCGCTGCACCCGCTGCGACCGTACCGGTTTTTTCGACGAGCACAAAGGCTCCGCGCGCACTGCCCCGCTGGGCGAGTTCCGCAGCACAGGCAAGGGGTGGAATCGAGCACAGCGGTCCGGTGGCGAGGACTGTTTGAGCCCAGCGGGGCAGTGCGCGCGGAGCCGGACGTGGCGCTTTGGCGCCCTCTCGATGCGACGCGGGTCTGAAAGCGGAACGTTTCGAGAGCTCGCGCCGAGATGTGATGAATCATGAGACCCGTCGGTATTTCGACCGGGGGAGCGAGGACGTAGTCCTCGAGGCGACCGCGCGGATCGTCCGCAGCAGGTCAATCGAGGCGAACCCTGGGGTTAAACGGCGATGCGGCGCGTGACGTCGCGCACGGCGGCGGCGAGCTCGTCGGGCACCTCTTCGGGAAGGAAGTGGCCGGCGCGGGTGCGCGTGACCGGTGCCGCCGGCAGGTGCCGCTCGAGGAAGCTGCGCACCCGACCGAGGATCGGATCGCGGTCACCCCAGACGAGCGCCATCGGACCGGCGAACGCCTCGACGAGCTCCTGGCAGCGGCGCAGCGCGGCGACCGACGGATGCGAGTCGGAGTCCGGCACCATGCGCGCCAGGGCCAGCGGCGCCACCCGATCGGCGAGGTGCCGGAGCGGCCAGCGATAGGCGCGCGCCACGTCGCCGGTGATGCTGCGCTCGTCGCCTTGCGCCCAGGCCATCGCGTTCTGCGGGAAGCCGGCGACGCGGAAGACGACGTCGCTGACCACGGGCAGGCGGGCGAAGCGATGGAACGCGGTCGGGCGGAAGCCGGGGCGCGGCGGCCCGATGACCGTGTTCGCCAGCACCAGCCCGGCCACGCGCGCCGGCCGATCGGCGAGCGCGCGCAGCCCGATGGGGCCGCCCCAGTCCTGGCCGACGAAGACGAGCCGATCGAGCCCGAGCGTGTCGAGGAGCGCGCCGAACCAGCGGGCGTGGTTCTCGAGCGTGTGCGCGGCCGGATCGCGCGGCTTGTCGCGACAGGCCGAGCCCGACGAGGTCGGGCAGGACGATGCGCAGCGGCTCGCCGGAAAGCGCAGTAGCGACCTTGCGCCACAGAAAGCCCCAGGTAGGGTTGCCGTGCAGCATGACGACGGGGCGGCCGCTGCCCTGCTCCATCACGTGCATGCGCACGCCGCCGACGTCGACGAGCGAACGGCGGAACGGGAGCTGTCGATCGAGCCACTCGGGGAGCGCGGGCGCGTTCACGGGCGCGAGCTTACTACTTGTTGGGCGCGGCGCTCGGATGGGGCGGCGGCTTAAGCGGCGGGGCCACCTCAGAGGCCTGCGCGCGCGGGGTCGCCGGCACTTTGTCGGCCTGGCCTTCGGGCGCGGCGATCTGGCGTGCGATACCGCCGTGCTGGTCGCACGCGCGGGCGGTCGGCTGCTCGATGCGGTCGCGACAGGTGACGGTACCCGCGTAGGCGAGCGGTGCCGCGAGTGTCACGACAGCGAGGAGGAGCACACGGCGCATGGTGATCGGGACGGTAGGTCGCGGTCGTCGCGGCGCTACCAGCCGCCCGGCGGTCCGCGATCTTTGTCGTCGCTGGGCGGCGGCTGGACCGGCTTGGCGATGGCGCGCGTCGCGTTCCAGTTGGGTCCGAAGAGCGTGGCCATCGCGGCCTCGGCGGCGGCGCGCACCGCCGGGTGCTGGCTGGTGGCGTTGGCGCGCAGCGCGGCGACGACGGCGGCCGATTTGATCGTGCGCAGGCGGTTGATGAGCTCGACGCGCTGCGCGGCCGACGGGCTGGTCGTCGCCACGCGCGCCAGCTCTTCGGGTCCGGCGTCACCGGCGATGGCGAGCGGCGTGCCGTCGCCTTCGATCGCCACCGTCTCCGCCGGAGGGGGGACCGGCGGCGGCGCCGGGCGGGGCGGGGCCTCGGTGGTCTCGCCGCCGAAGAACTGCGCCCCCTTGGCCGAGCGCTTCTTGACCGCCGCCGCCGGGGGCGGCACGGCGGGCGGCGGCGCAGACGTGGACGGCGCGGACGGCGACGGTGCGGACGTCGAACGCCGCGGACGCCGCCGCTGCTGTCGCGCGGCGCGCTGTCGCGGGCGGCGCGCTGGCGGGCGGCGCGCCGGCGGGCGCCGCGCTGGCGGGCGCCGCGGCCTGCGGCTTGCCGGCTCCGGGCGGCTCGAGCCGCGGCGGAATCGGCGTCACCGGCGCGCGCGGCGGCGGCGGCGGCGCGCGGAAGATACCGAGCGCGCGCTCGGCGTCGCGGATCGCCTGCTGGCGAATATGGTCGAGGCCGTCGTCGACCGGCGCCGGCTTCTCGTCGGCGCGCGCCTCCGCCGCGGCCGGCATCGCCACCGGCGGCGCCGGCGGATGCAGCGACAGCCGGCGCACCGCGAACGGCGCCGCCGCCACCGGGTCGCGCGTCCGCTCGCCATCGGCGAGCACGATCGACGACGCCGGCTCGCCCGTCGACGGCGCCAGCAGCGCGCGCCAGCGCTCGCCGAGCCTGCTCGCCTCGCACACCACCAGCACGTCGCCTTCGCAATCGGCCTCGCGCCGCGCGCAGGCGAGCAGCAGCGCCGGTTCGGGCGCGTCGGCGAGCAGCTCGCCGTCGACGACGAGGACGCCGCGCGACCGAGTGGCGCGACAGGCCCAGCGCCAGCTCGTGTGCCTCGCGCCGCGAACAGCCGTCGAGCGTCAGCAGCGTCGCCGTCACGCCCCCGATCCCGCCGAAGAGCGCCACGATGCGCGCCGGCACATCGCCGCGCGCGCCCGGCGTCACGCGGGCGCAGCCGAGCCACAAGCCGTCGGGCTCGGGCGCGCCGTCGATCCGCGCCGCCAGCCCGGGCGCCAGGCGTACCGTGTCCGTCGCGGCGGGCATGCCACCGGCGCCGACGGCGACCAGGGCGTGTCGGCGCAAGGCCCGCCGGGGCGAGAGCGCCGCGTCGACGTCGTCGCCGAAGAGCGCGCGCAGCCGCTCGACCGTCAGCCCACCCCTGGCGCGCGCCGCGTCGGCGGCGACGACGGCGCGCTCGACGCCGTACGCCAGCTCGAGGATGCGCCGCTCGACGAGGTCGAGCCCGAAGCGCGCCGCCAGCGGCGACGGCCGCTTGTCGAGCTTGCCGCGCAACGTCTTGGTCTGCGCGCCGCCCTTGAGCGCCGCCACCGCCCACGTCAAGAGGGTCTCCCGCTCCTTGCTCACGCGCGCAGCTCCGTCAGCGCCTGATCTTCCTTTTCGTCGTCGGGCACGGACTCCTTTTATCACGTACGATGGCGCCCATGCGCCGCGCGCTTGCCGTCCTCGGTTGGATCTTCCTTGCTCTCTTCCTCGCGATCGCGGGGCTGTGGGCCGGCCTGCGCCACTCCGCGACGCCGACGACCTCCGGCCCCGACGCCGAGGCGCTGGCGCACCAGATGGTCCGCGCCGTCGACGGGGAGGCGTGGAACCGCACCGGCGCAGTCCGCTGGCGCGTGCAGGGGCGCGCGCATCTGTGGGATCGACAGCGCGGCCTCGCCCGCGTCGACTGGCGCGGCAACCGCGTGCTGCTCGACGTCAACACGCAAAAGGGGCGCGCCTGGCGCAAGGGCGTCGAGCTCGCCGACGGCCCCGAAAAGCAGAAGCTCCTCCACACCGCCTACGCGCTGTGGATCAACGACAGCTTCTGGCTCAACCCCGTCGTCAAGGCGTTCGACGACGGCACCAGCCGCGCGCTCGGCACCATCGGCGGCCAGCGCGCGCTCCTGGTCTCGTACGCGTCGGGCGGGCTGACGCCCGGAGACCGCTACCTGTGGATCCTCGGCGCCGACGCGCGCCCGGTCGCCTGGCGCATCTGGGTCAAGATCGTGCCCATCGGCGGCCTCCAGTTCACCTGGGAAGGCTGGACGCGCCTGGCCACGGGCGCCTGGGTGGCGACCTCGCACAAGGTGCTCGGCCTCGACGCCGTCCACCTCGTCGACGTCGCCGCCGGAGCGACGCTGCACGATCTCGAGCCCGACGATCCGTTCGCGTCGATCGCGAAGTAGCGCGACTATTTCTGTCCGCGCGGCGAGTCCGAGGTCCCGACGGGGGTGGCGGCGTCGTCGCGCCGCGGCGGTGGGCCGAGGCGGGAGGCCTGCGCCGCGCCCCGATCGTGGAGCAGGATCTTCTTGCCGTCGCGGAAGGTGATCTCGATCTTCTGCGGTGCCGGCGTCGCCGTCACCACGCCGACGTCGAAGCTCGGGTGGCGCACGACGTCGTTGAGCGCGTAGGTCTCGTTGGGCGAATAGACCCGGGCCTCGCCGGCGCGTCCGGCCAGCAGCGTCTCGTAGTCGACGGCTGGCACCGCCGGCGACGCCGCCCTGGCCGCGCGCGCCCGCGGCGTCTTGGGCGCCTTTTCGCCTTTTTCGCCGGCGCCGGGCGGCTGCGCGCGGTACTGGTGCTGCTTGCCGCAGCCCTGGCACTCGACCTTCGCCGGCTTGCCGTCGACGAGCGCGACGATGGTGTGCCACTTCATGAGGCGGCAGGTCGTGCACCAGGCATCGAGCTCTCCACCCACTTTCAACTCCTCGGCCATCGCGACAAGCTAGCACATCGAGTACACTCCGCGCGCCATGGACGAATCGCAGACCAATCGACTCAATCAACTGAACGACGACATCGCCAGTGCGGTCAACGAAGTGGACGCCGCGCTCGAGTCGGGCGAGGAGCCGCGCCAGATCGCCGCCGGCCAGCACATCGAGGGGCTGGCGGCTCGTTGGCGAGAGCTCATCGCCGAGCTCTCGCCCGCCGACCAGGAGAGCGCCGAACGTGGCGTCGGGCGGCGGCTCACCGACCTGCGCCGCGCGGCCGCCGCGCTCAGCCGCCGCGACTCGGGGCGGCAGGTGCAGCGCGCCGACGACGCCGGCTTCGTGCCCTTCATCGAGCGGCGTGCGCCGCCGAAGTCAATCGTACCCCAGCGCGCGGCGCCGTCGACGAAGCTGTCGGTCGGCGGCGAGGTGGATTCGTGGTGCGGCAAGTGCAAAGAGATGACCACCCACAACATCGTGGCCATGATCGGCGACCAGGCCAAGCAGGTGATCTGCCAGGTTTGCAACTCCCGTCACGACTTTCGCACCGAGCCGCCGGCGCGCCACAAGAAGGCGGCCAGCGGAGCCACGGCCACCAGCAGCGGCGGCGAGTTCGCCTCGGCGGCGCGGCGTAACGAGGACCGCGAGCTGCAAAAGCGGCAGGAGGCCAAGCGGCAGCTGCAAAAGGAGCTGCAGGAGGCGGTCGAGCCGCGCACGTTCGATCCCAAGGCGCGCTACAAGGCGGGCGAGATCATCGTCCACCCCGAGCACGGGCGCGGCAAGATCGAGAACGTGCTGCGCGGCTCCCTGCTCGTGCGCTTCCTCGAGGGGCTGCGTCCGCTCGACCTGTCGTAGCCGCTCGTGCCGGCGATCCTCACCGTCCAGAACGTCGACAAGGCGTTCGGCACCCGCGTGGTGCTGGCGGGCGTGTCGTTCGCCGTCGACGAGCGCGACCGCGTCGGCATCGTCGGGCTCAACGGCGCCGGCAAGTCGACGCTGCTCAAGCTGATCGTCGGCGCCGACGAGCCGGACAGCGGGCTCATCACGCGGCAGCGCGAGCTGACGCTCGAGTACGTGCCGCAAGAGCCGGCGCTCGACCCCACGCGCACCGCCGGCGAGGTGGTGCGCGAGGGCTTGCGCGCACACGCCGCGGCGCTGGCGGAGCTCGGCGCCCTGGAGTCGAAGATCCCGGCGCTCGGGCGGCGACAAGCTGCACGCGGCGCTCGACGAGCAGGCGCGGCTGCACGCGCGCATCGAGGCGGCCGGCGGCTGGGACCGCGAGCACGAGGTGCGCTCGCTGGCGGCGGCGCTGCAGCTGCCGCCGCTGGAGTCGCGCATCGGCACCCTGTCGGGCGGCGAGCGGCGGCGCGTGGCGCTGGCGCGGGCGCTGCTGGCGCGCCCGGCGCTGCTGGCGCTCGACGAGCCGACCAACCACCTCGACGCGCGACACCGTCGCCTGGCTCGAGGAGCGGCTGGCGCGGCGAGTGGGACGGCGCGCTGCATCCTGGTCACGCACGATCGCTACTTCCTCGATCGCGTGGCCACGCGCATCCTCGAGCTCGATCGCGGGCAGCTCTTCGCCTACGAGGGCGGCTACACCGCGTTCCTCGAGCAGCAGGCGGAGCGGCTGTCGCAGGAGACGGCGCGCGAGCAGGCGCGGCGCGTCGTTCGTGCGGCGCGAGCTCGACTGGATCCGGCGCGGGCCGAAGGCGCGCGGCACCAAGCAGAAGGCGCGCATCGATCGCTTCGACGCCGCAGGTGGCGGCGGCGCCGACGGCGGACGACAAGCGCGCCGGGCCGATGGCGCTGCGCCTGCCGACGGGCGGGCGCATGGGCAAGACGATCCTCGAGCTGCAAGGACGTGGGCAAGCGCGTGCCCGGCGGTGGGCGCTGGCTGTTCCGCGACCTGACGCTGACGATGAAGCCGGGCGATCGCATCGGCGTCGTCGGGCCCAACGGCGCCGGCAAGACGACGCTGGTGCGCACGCTGCTCGGCGAGCTTCCGCCCGACGAGGGCGAGGTGGTCGTCGGGCGTCAACACGCGCTTCGCGTACCTCGATCAGTCGCGCGCGGCGCTGCGCGACGACAAGACCGTGCTGGAGGAGGTCGCCGACGGCAACGACCACGTCTTTCTCGACGACGGCGCGGTCCACGTGCGCACCTTCCTGCGCATGATGCTGTTCGACGATCGCTTCGCCGACACGCCGATCGGCGCGCTCTCGGGCGGCGAGCGCAACCGCGTGCAGCTGGCGCGGCTGCTCCGGCGCGGCGGCAACCTCCTGGTCCTCGACGAGCCGACCAACGATCTCGACCTGGTGACGCTCGGCGTGCTCGAGGAGGCGCTGGCCGACTTCCCCGGCTGCGCGCTGGTGGTCTCGCACGATCGCTGGTTCCTCGACCGGGTCGCGACCGGCATCCTCGCCTTCGAGGGCGACGGCCGCGTCGGCTTCTACGAGGGCGACTGGTCGGCCTGGCACGCGCGCCGCGCGGCAGCGCCGCCGGCACCCAAGGCTCGCCTCGGCGCCGTCGCCGGCCGCGGCCGCGCGAGCGAGCGCGGGGCGCAAGCTGACCTATCAAGGAGAAGCAGGAGCTCGAGGGCATCGAGGCGGCGATCGGCGCCGCCGAGGCGCGCGTCGCCGGGCTCCAGGCCACCCTCGAGGACCCGGCGATCTACCGGACCCGCGCCGCCGAGGTGCCCGCGCTCGTCGCTGCGCTCGACGCCGCCCGCGCCGAGGTCGATCGCCTGTACGCCCGCTGGCAAGAGCTGGAGGCGCTGCGAGCTTGAGCACGCAGCGCGACGTTTTTGCCTTACCATCATCGCGTGCGCGACACCGCCACCCTGCTCATCGACTGTCCCGACCAGCGCGGCATCGTCGCCGCCGTGTCCGAGTTCCTCTATCGGCACGGCGCCAACATCGTGCACGCCGATCAGCACCAGGACGCCGAGCTCCAGCTCTTCTTCATGCGCGTCGAGTGGGACCTCGCCGACTTCACGCTGCCGCTCGACGGCGCCGACGGCTTCGCCACCGCGTTCGCCGAGGTCGCCACGCGCTTCGCCATGAAGGTGCGCCTCGAGCGCTCGACGCAGCGCCCGCGGCTGGCGCTGTTCGTCAGCAGGTACGACCACTGTCTGGCCGACCTGCTGTATCGCTGGCACGCGGGCGAGCTGCGCTGCGACGTCGTCGCCGTCGTCGGCAACCACCGCGACGCGGAGCCGCTGGCGCAGTTCCACAAGGTCCCGTTCCACGACTTCTCCGTCGACAGCGAGGGCGACAAGGCGGGCGTCGAGACGCGAGCAGCTGGCGCTGCTGCGGCGCGAGCGCGTCGACCTCATCGTGCTCGCGCGCTACATGCAGATCCTGTCGCCGCGCTTCGTCGCCGAGTATCCGCAACGCATCATCAACGTGCACCACTCGTTCCTGCCCGCGTTCATCGGCGCCAGGCCGTACCACCAGGCGTTCGAGCGCGGCGTCAAGCTCATCGGCGCCACCAGCCACTACGTGACCGAGCAGCTCGACGACGGCCCGATCATCGAGCAGTCGACGTCGCGCATCTCGCACCGCGACCAGCTGCCGGAGCTGCTCGCCAAAGGGCGCGAGCTGGAGAAGGAGGTGCTGTCGCGCGCGGTGCGCTGGCACGTCGAGAGCCGCATCCTCGTCTACGGCAAGAAGACCGTCATCTTCGACTGAAGCCGCACCGGCGCGCCGGGAGCCTCAGAAGCCGGGCGCGAGGACGCGCATGAACTTGTCGGGGTTGGCGACGGATTGCGCGTTCATCCAGATGCGCGCCGCCTCGCGATCGGCGCGGCCGGCGTCGCCGCCGACGAGCGCGCCGCGCCGCCCGCGCACCACCGCCGCGTGCATGCGCATCTCGTGCTCCTCGAACGCCGCCGCCGCCTCGCCCAGGAGCGCCACGGCCGCCGCGTCATCGCCGTCGAGGTGCGCCAGCGCCGCGCGGATCGACGCCGCGCACGGCATGGCCCAGGCCGCGCGCTCCTTGGCGAGCGCGCGCACCGTTCGCTGCGCGTCGGCGAGGAGCGCCCTTGCGCAAGCGGCGCGCTCGCCTGCGCCGCCGCCGCCACCGCCGCCCGCCCGCGCAGGTGGAGGTTGATGATCCGCGCCACGTCGAGCCGCAGCGTGAACGACTTCTCGAGCTGCGGCCATACGCCCGAGACGCGCGCGTACGCCGCCGCGCCGTCGCCCACGTAGAGATCGATCTGCGTCATGGCGTAGCTGAAGTCGACGTGCTGCTGATGGAAGCCGCGCTGCGACCAGCGCCGGATCCCCTCTTCGCACTCGCTGCGCGCCTCTTCCGGCAGGTCCATCGCCAGCCAGATCAGGTTGGGCTCGCCCATGCGCAGCACCGTCGAGCCGTAGAGATCGCCGCGCTGCTCCGCCTCCTGCAGGAACGCGGTCACGTTCTTCGACAGCTCGGTCAGCTCACCGAGGCGCGCCAGGCTGTAGCTGCGCAAGAGGTTCCCCGTCGCCAGCTCCCAGGCGACGCCGGTGCAGCGCTCGCGGAAGATGCGCTCGGCCTCGTCGAAGAAGGGCAGGCAGTCGCCCCAGTGGCCGTTCATGTGCAGCGCGATGGCGCGCGCGGCCACGGCCAGGCCGGTGGCGTGGGCGTCGTTGACCTCGTCGGCCAGCTTCTCGGCCGCGGCGGCGAGCGTGTTGGCGCGCGCCACGCCGTCGGCGCCCATGGCCGCGGTCAGGCAGGCCTCGAACGCCAGCGCGCGCGCCACCCGCGACGGCTCGCCCGCCTCGAGCGCGAGCAGCAGGTGGCGCGTCGCGAAGTCGGCGCCGCGGATGGTGTCGACGTTGCCGAGGCCGACCGCGACCGACCAGGCGGCGTCGACGCGCGCCAGCGCCGCCGGCGGCAGCTCGGACGCCTGCCGCCGCTTGAACTTGAGCCCGCGCAGGCGCAGCTGCGCGCGCCGCCACAGGAGCGACATCAGCGCCGCCGCGCGGCGACTCGGGCACGCGCAGCTTCACCGCCGCCAGCACCGGCGATCATCGCCTGCAGGCCGTCGTCGACGTGGCCGGCGCGCAAGAGCTGCTCGGCGGCGCGGCGGCGCAGCTCGAGCGCGTCGGCGGGCCCGGTGGTCGACCGCTCCGCCGCCGACAGATAGGCCCGCGCCGCCTCTGCGCCGCGTCCGGTCTGCGCCAGCGCGTCGCCGAGGCGCACCTGCAGCGTCGCCACGTCGGCGGCGCCGGGCGGTCGCATCACCAGCGTCTGCCGATAGAGCTGCGCCGCGCGATCGAAGGCCAGCGCCTTGTAGGCGCGCTCCGCCGCCTGCGTCGCGTAGGCTGCCGCCTTGTCGTTCTCGCCCGCGCCCTGCCAGTGCATCGCCAGCGCTTCGGGATCGGCGCGGCCCGTCGACTCGAGACCGAGCGCGACGCGCTCGTGCGCGCGCCGCACCTCGGTGGCGGTGCGATGCGACTCGATCGTCGCGCGCACGCGATCGTGATACGGCTCGATCAGATCGGCCGGCCGCGTGCCCGGTGGTGCGCACCAGGTTGGCCGCGCGCAGCGTCGCCGCGTGCTGGCCGAAGGTGGCGAAGTCGACATCGGCCGCGCGCGCCACCGCCTGCTGCGCGATCGGTCCACCGGCGACGGCGACCAGCTCGAGCACGCGCTGCGCAGTCGGCCTCGAGCCGGCGCACGCGGTCCCACAGCGCGTCCTCGAGGTGCAGGGGCGCGCCGCGCTCGGCGGACGCCAGGCGGCGCATGGCGCACCAGCTCGTCGATGAACAGCGGATGGCCGCCGGCCTCCTCGGCGATCGCCCCCGCCGACAGCTCCGCCGACGGCACCCCGCCCGTCGACGACAGCAGCTCGGAGGCGAGCGCGCGCGCCTCGTCGGGCGGCAGGCGCGACAGGTGCACCTGCGCGCGCCTCGGCGCGCCAGCAGCGACGGTCGCGACGCCGGCGCGTCCTCGACCGCGCGCGCCGTGGCGACCAACAGCATCGCCGGCGCGCCGGGCGGACGCGTGATCGCGTCGAGCAGCGCCAGCGAGTCGAGGTCGGCCCACTGCAGATCGTCGATGACGACGACGAGCGCGCGCTTCGACGCCACCCGCGCCAGACAGCTCGCGCAGCGCCGTGAACAGCTGCCGGCGCAGCTGCTGCGGATCGCCGTCGCTCGGCGGCCGCGGCGCCTGCGCCACCGCCTCGACGCGCCGCAGCACCGGGAAGACCTCGGCCAGCAGGCCGGCGCGCGCCGGCAGCATCAGCGCCGCCTCGACCTTGGGCAGCCGCGCCAGCCAGCGCGCCAGCGCGTCGACCACGCCGTCGAGCGCCTTGTAGGGCACGCTCTCGCGCTCGTAGCAGCGCCCGTGCAGCACCACCACGTCGGGCGCGCTCGCGCGCAGGTTCTCGACGAAGCGGCGCACCAGCGCGCTCTTGCCGACGCCCGACTCGCCGCGCACGTGCACCGTCACCGGCGCGCCCGCGCGCGTGCGCTCCCACGCCGCCTCCAGCGCCGCCAGCTCGGCGCGCCGCCCGACGAACGCGCGCCTCGCGGTGCGCCGCCGACGCCAGCTCCGCCGCCTCGGCGCCGCGCAGCAGCCGCTCGTAGAGCTCCCGGGCGCCGAAGCGCTCGCGCGGGTCCTTGCGCAGCAGGCCCACGCACAGCGCGTCGAGGTCGGCCGGCGTCTCCGGCGCCAGGGCGCGCGGCGGCATCGGATCGCTCCCCTGCTTCTGCAGCAGCACCTCGAGCGGCGCGCCGGTGAACGGCACGCCGCCGGTGAGCGCCTCGTAGAGCACGACGCCGACCGAGTACCAATCGGCCTCGGGCCCGACCTTGCGCCCCGACGCCTGCTCGGGCGCCATGTAGTCGGCGGTGCCGACGACGCGGATGTCGCTCTCGCCCGGCGCGCGTCGCCGACTGCGCCAGGCCGAAGTCGAGCAGCACGACGCGCCCGTCTTCGCTCGACGAGGATGTTGGACGGCTTGATGTCGCGATGCACCTTGCCCGCCGCGTGCAGCGCGCTGACGCCGCGCGCCAGGTCGACCAGCGCGGCGCGCAGCGCGCCCACGTCGACGGGCGGCCGGGGCGCGCGCTCGCTCCGCTTCACCGCCGAGGCGTGCGGCCGCAGGGTGTCGGCGCTGGGCGACGGATCGAGAAGTCGTGCGACGTCGTCACCGGCGCCGGCGCCCCCTCGCGCTGCGGCCGCACCCAGCCGAGCAGATCGACGCCGTCGACCAGCTCCATGGTGAAGAACCACTGCCGCCCGATGCGAGATCAGCTCGCCGAGGGTGCACAGGTTGGGGTGCGAGAGATCCTGCAGCGCGCGGAACTCGTTCTTGAAGCGCAGGATGGCTTCGGCGGAGAGGGTGCGCAGCGTCTTGAGCGCGACGCGCATGCGCCGCTCGCGGTCGTAGGCCTCGTAGACCACCCCCATGCCGCCTTCGCCGAGCCGGCGCAGCACGTCGAAACGCCCGTTGGTGCGAAGGTCGAGCTCGACGGACGACACGACGTGCCATTGTAGATGATTTACGGGAGGCAGAAGAGCGGGATCGTGCCGGAGTGGCCGCGCGAGGTCGACCACTTGGCGCCGGCCGATCCGTCGAAGGTCACGGTGAAGGTGACCTTGCTGATGCCGCCGGTGTGCGCCAGCGTGCCCGACGTGGGGCAGTGGCCCTTGCACTGCGCGTAGCCCGAGATGCTCGTCGACCAGGTGTCGCCGCCGACGACCGTCGACCAGGCGCCGTCGAGCGAGCCGCACTGCGAGGCGTCGTCCCAGGCGAGCGTGTAGCTGCCCATGCGGGCGAGCGAGTTGCCGCGCGGGCCGGTGCCGCTGCCGTCGGTGGTGACGACCAGCTTCTTGGCCGTGCCGTTGACGGTGTAGGTTGCCTGCGAGGCGAGGTTCATGGTCGCGCCGTTGACGCTGAGCCCGGTGGTGCTGACGTCGGCGTGCACGCCGTCGGTCTGCTTGGTGTAGGTGGCGACGACGCTGCCGGTGACGTGGACCAGGCCGTACGGCCCGGTGCAGTTGTCGAGCTGATAGGTGACGACGTTGAGCTGCTGCGTCGCGGTTACGCAGCTCGCCGGCTGCCACCAGGTCTTGGCCTGCGCCGCTCGCCATCAGGGCCGCCTCGTTGCTGCTGGCGGCGGCCTCGGTGCCATCGGTGGTGGCGAGCATGAGCGCGCTCTCGTTCGCCGTGTCGTCGCTCGAGTCGAGCGCGGTGGAGACCGAGGCGCTGTCGCTTTGCGGGTCGGCCCCGCCGCAGCCGGCCAGGAGACCAAGTGGGAGCAGGTAGACCAACAGGTTCGTACGCATTGTTCGAAGCTCCTTTCGCAGCCGCCCTGGTGCAACCGTCACGCCACCGCCAAGTCCGCGCCGGACGTAGAGCGCGGCGCCGAAATGAGACGCGCAGGCTCAGCGCGCAGACTCAGCTCCCGCCCCCGATCGTAACCCGGGGTTGCAATTGCCCGCGAGCTTTCTTAGACTGAATGAGGGTTCATTCAGCACGAGGAGACGCCGCCGTGAGCAAGCCGATTCCCGCCATCAACCGCTACCGCGCCGACCTGCGCGAGCTCTAGTTCCTCCTCTTCGAGCAGTTCAAGCTGCGAGGAGCTGCTCGGCAAGGGCCACTTCGAGGGCTGGGGCGCGGACGAGGTCAAGTCGACGCTCGACCGAGGCCTACGAATGGGTGCGCGAGGTCATCGGCCCGCTCAACGCCGACCGGCGACGCCGAGGGCTGCCAGCTCGAGAACGGCCAGGTCACCACGCCCGAAGGGCTTCAAGGAGGCGTGGAAGAAGCTCTACGAGGCGCGGCTGGAAGTCGGTCGGCGTCGACGAGGAGCACGGCGGCGCAGGGCGCGCCGTTCGCGCTGCACGCTGCTGGTCGAGGAGATGGTCTCGCGGCGCGAACACCGCCTTCAACATGTACCCGGGCTGACCACGGCGCGGCCGAGGTGATCGACGCCTTCGGCACGCCCGAGCAGAAGGCGCTCTACTGCGAGCGCATGTTCAACGGCACGTGGGGCGGCACGATGTGCCTCACCGAGCCGCAGGCCGGCTCCGACGTCGGCTCGGCGCGCACCAAGGCGACCACGCAACGCCGACGGCACCTACAACATCTCGCGGCACCAAGATCTTCATCTCGGGCGGCGATCACGATCTCGACCGAGAACATCGTCCACCTGGTGCTCGCGCGCACGCCGGACGCGCCGGCCGGGCACCAAGGGGCTGTCGCTGTTCATCGTGCCGAAGCTGCGCGTCGACGCCGACGGCAGCTCGGCCAGCCGAACGACGTCGTCGTGCGGCGGCATCGAGCACAAGATGGGCATCAACGGCTCGGCGACCTGCGTGCTCAACTTCGGCGAGAACGGCGACTGCGTCGGCGAGCTCGTCGGCGGCGACGCCGAGCACAACCAGGGCATGTCGCAGATGTTCCAGATGATGAACGGCGCGCGCATCGGCGTCGGCATGCAGGGCTCGCGGTGGCGTCGGCGGCGTACCTGAACGCGCTCGACTACGCGAGCGAGCGCAAGCAGGGCGCGTCGATCAAGCACGTGGAAGGACGCCGACCGCGCCGCGCGTGCCGATCATCGAGCACGCCGACGTGCGCCGCATGCTGCTCGACATGAAGGCGCGCGTCGAGGGCATCCGCGCGCTCGCGGTCAAGCTCACGCATGCACGTCGATCGCGCGCGCGTGCTCGCGGGCAAGGACGACCAGGCGGTCGCCTACCACCAGCGGCCAGGTCGACCTGCTCGTGCCGCTGGTCAAGGCGTACGGCTCCGATCAGGCGTTCCGCGTCTGCGAGACGGCGATCCAGACCTACGGCGGCGCCGGCTTCACGCGCGACTACCCCGTCGAGCAGTACTGCCGCGACGCCAAGATCTTCTCGCATCTACGAGGGCACCAACCACATCCAGGCGATGGACCTGGTCGGCCGCAAGCTGGCGCAGGGCGGCGGCGCGAACCTGCAGGCGTTCGGCGCCGACGTCGGCAAGTTCGTCGCGCAAGCACGCGAGCACGCCGACGCTCGGCGGCGAGGTCAAGCGGCTCGGCGACGGCGCAGGAGGCGCTGACCGCGCTCGGCGATGAAGCTGCTCACGCTGGTTCCAGGCGGCGGCAGCTGGAGATGGTGCCGCTGGTGGCCAACCGCTTCCTCGAGATGATGGCGGAGCTGGCGGTCGGCTGGCTGCTGCTCGAGGGCGCGGTCATCGCCGACGAGAAGGCCAAGTCGGTGGCGGCGGACCATCCGGACCGCGCGTTCTACGCGGGCAAGGTCGCGGCGGCGCAGTACTTCGCGCGCAACGTGCTGCCGGGCGTGGAGGACAAGGCGCGGCAGCTCGACGCCGAGGATCGCTCGGCGCTCGACATTCCCGACGGCGGCTTCGCCAGCGTCTAGCCCCGGGCTCAGCCCCGGGCTGCCCCGGGCTACGGCATCGGCCCGCATCGGCAGGCGTGAGTCGGCCGATGCGGAGTCTCAAACGCTGGAGTACGTGGGAGGGGGAGTTCGGGTCAGCGGTTGCCGTCGACTTCGCTGGACGGCTCGGCGGGCTTGATGTTGCCCTTGTTCTCGTCGCTGAGGGGCGCCGTCACGTGCGGCGGCGGCGGCAACGACGGCGGCGGCGCTGCGGGGATCGCCGCATCCGACGGCGGGGGCAGCGCGCTGGCCTGCTGCGGCGAGGCACCCGGCTGCCCCGGTAGCTGCGGCTGCCCCGGCTGCTGCGGCTGCCCCGGCAGGCCCGGCTTGCGCCCGCGGCCGCGACCACCACGGCGCCGCTTCTTCTTCAGCCCTTCGGGGCCTCCCGGCTGATTCGGCTGTGCGCCGGCCTGCTGCGGCGCGCCGGGCTGCCCCGGCGCATGCGGTCCTTGCGGGCGTGGTGGACGCGGACCGCGCGGTGGACCGCCCGGCCCGCGGTTGCGATCGCCACCCCCGGGTCCCCGCCCGCGCTCGCCGCCAGGGCCGCCCCCGGGTCCGCGCCCGCGTTCGCCGCCAGGACCGCCCCCGCCGGGGCCGCCCGCGCGCCGCTCGCCGCCCGGTCCGCCCGGCCCCCGACGATCGCCCGGGCCGCGTTTGGGACCCTTGCCCCGCTTCTTGTCGAAGCCGCGCCCGCCCTTGCGGTCGTACGGCGCCGACGGATCCTTGGTCACCATCCAGCCGGCGCCGGCCAGCGGCATCGGCCCGCCGCGCTCCTCGCGCTCCTCGCGCGGGCCGCCGCCCGAGCGCTCGGCCTTGACCAGCGAGCCCAGCCCGCGCGGCGCCTTCGGCTTGGGTGGCCCGAACGCGCTGCCGCCGAAGCCGCCGCGATCGCCGCCACCGCCGCCGCGCCCGCGATCGCCGCCGCCGCCGCCGCCACGTCCGCGCTCGCCGCGTCCGCCGCCGCGTCCACCGGCGCCGCCGCGCGCCTCGCGCCGTCCGCCGCCACCGCTGGCGTCGGGCTGCAGATCGACGACGAAGAAGAAGTCTCCGACCCTGACGCCGCCGCGCGGCTCCGACTCGCCGCCGAACACGCGCACCAGGCGCACGCGTGCCGCGCGCTCCCCGACCGCCTCGACCGCCTCGACCAGCCGCGCCAGTCGATCGCCGCTGACGCTGATGGCCTCGCCGATCTTCTCGCCCAGCTGCTCGGGCGCGACGCCCTCACCGACGAGCTTGCCCTTCGCCTCCGAGGCCTGCCGAATCGTCAGCCCGCTGAACTCGGTGACCGTGCGCAAAGGGGCCGACTTCTTGTCGCTCTGCTTTTCCGTCTCTGCCTGCTGCTTCTCTTCGCTCATTTCTTTTTTCCCTTGAGGAGATCTCGCGAACGTCCCGAGGCTCTTCGGCGCGCGCGGCGATTCGCCTGGTGCCGCGTCGGCCGCTTCGCCCGGCTCAGCCAGCCCGAGCGACAGTCGCCGTTTGTCGGAGTCCACGGCGAGTACTACCACGTCCAGCGCCGCGCCGACCTTCGTTGCGTCACGTGCGTGCCGGAGCGGCCGGCCGCGGCCGAGCTCGCTTACGTGCACCAGCCCCTCGACCCCGGGCGCCACCTCGACGAATGCGCCGAAGGTCTCCAGCCGCCGAACCACGCCGGCGGCGCGCACGCCCTCGTAGAAGCGGGTCGCCACGTCGCTCCACGGGTCCTTCTCCAGCGATTTCAGCGACAGGGCGATGCGCTCGGGCTTGCGCGGATCCTCGCTCTTCTCCAGCTTGATGACCTGCACCTCGACCTCCTGCCCGACGGCCAAAAGATCCTTCGGGTGCGCGACGCGCGAGAAGCCGAGCTCGGAGACGTGCAGCATGCCCTCGACGCCACCGAGGTCGACGAAGGCGCCGTAGTCCTTGAGCGCCGAGACGCGCCCTTTGACCACGGCGCCGACGGCGAGCGTGCCCCGCAGCTCGGCGGCGCGCTCAGCCTGCTCCTCCTCGAGCAGCGCCCGCCGCGACACCACGACGTTGGCGCCGCGGCCGGTCGCTTCGTAGCGGGTGATGCGCCAGCGCAGCTTCTGCCCGACGAAGGCGCCGGCGTCCTCGGTGTGGCGCAGGTCGAGCTGCGAGATTGGGCAGAAGGCGCGCACGCCGCCGATGCTGACCTCGACGCCGCCCTTGTTGACGGCGGTGACCGTGCCCTCGACGGGCAGCTGGTGCGCGAACGCCGCTTCGAGCTCGGCCGAGCCCTCGGCGCCGCGCCCGCCGAAGACGCGCTTGAGCACCACGCCGCCCTGGGCGCCGCCGACCTCGACGACGGTGGCGGTGAGCTCGTCGCCCTCTTTGACCGTTAGCTTGCCGTCGCTGTCGCGGAGCTGGGCGAGCTCGATGACGCCGTCGCTCTTGGCGCCGAGATCGACGAAGGCCGCGTCGCGCCCGATGCTGATGATGCGCCCGCGCACCTCGTCACCGACGGTGGGCTCCCGGCGCCGCTTCTTGCTGCGTCCGGTCTCTGGACCTTCGTACTCGGCGAGCAACTTGGCGAACTCGTTCTCGTCGCCTGAATCCTGGGGGCTCACTGTTGCACCGCTCGCTCACTTCGGCGCGGCGCGCCAGGTCGGCTCGCTGCACTCGCCTCCAAGGCGCGAAAATCCCGCGCCTCCGTTCGGTCGCTCACTGTTGCACCGCTCGCTCACTTCGGCGCGGCGCGCCAGGTCGGCTCGCTGCACTCGCCTCCAAGGCGCGAAAATCCCGCGCCTCCGTTCGGTCGCTCATGGGGCGGCTAGTCTACAACGGATGGAGTCGCGTGCTATATGGTCCGCATGCCGCCAAAAACGACCTGCCCGATCTCCCGCGCCGACTTCCTCGCCAAGGCCGAGCCGCTCAAGCTCGACCTCGGAAACGGCCAGACCCTCGTCGCCGAACCGCGCGAATTCTCCACCGGCTCGTTCGGCTGGTACGTCAACCAGAAGGCCACCATCACCGTCGACGGCAAGGCGCTGTCGGTGCAGGTCGGCTCGAACTTGATCGTCGTCGGGAGCAAGGAGGCCGCCAAGAGTGGCGGCGAGGGCACCGGCTAGCGCTAGTACTTCTTCAGGAACGCGGTGACGCTCGGCTGCTGCGCCGCGACGTACGCGCGGCACAGCTCCGAGCGCTCGCTCGCCTGCGCCAGCACGCGCGGGCCGCCCGGCAGCTTGGGCGAGCGATCCTTGAAGAACGCCTCCATGTCGCGCTGGTGCGGCTCGTCGCAGAAGCTGACGCCGAGGTAGGGCGTGAACGCCATCATCTCCGCCGACAGCCGCTTGACCAACGAGTCGAAGTTGGCCTTGAGGAAGTCCCAGGCGAGCTGGCGCGTCGACGCCTCGCCGCTCAGGCCCCACAGAATCTCCATCGACTCGCGCGGATCGAACTCGTTGCTGGAGATGATCGCCAGCGCCGACTTGGCGATCGCCGGATCGCGGAAGGCGCCCATGGCGCCGAGGATCTGCTCGCGATCGTGGCGATCGGTGGCGTGCTTGGCGGCGGCGTGCAGCTTGTCGAAGAGCGCGCGATCGCCGTTGCGCGCCGCCACGTCGAGGACGGCGCCGGCGACGTCGGGGCTGACCGCCTTGCGATCCGCCAGCCACTTGAGCGCCAGCGTGTGCGCCTCGGCCGCCAGCTTCTTGTCCTCGCCCTCGGCGGCGACGAGCCCGACCAGGCCGGGGCGCAGAAGGCGCGTGTCCTCGTCTTCGCCCGGCTTGGGCGTCCAGCCGAGCGCGTGCGCCTTTTGCGCATACAGCTTGCCGATGAAGCGCTCGTAGCTGGGGCGCTCCGCCGGCGCGACCAGGTGCTCGTGCAGCCCCTCCACGGTGCCGATGACGAAGCGATTCACCAGCCGTCGATCGTCCGTCGCCAGCGACGGGGTGAGCGCCAGCGCGTCACCGAGCGGCAGCCGGCCGGCGGCGACGAGCGCGCGCAGGTCGTCGAGCAGCCCGACCGTCTCCGGCAGATCGAGCAGCTTGCGTCCGTCGGCGCCGAGCAGCTTCTGCAGGGTGTCGCCGCGATAGGCGGCGCGGTAGTAGCCGACCTCGCCGTCGTTGGCCAGGAGCCACGTCGGGCAGCCCGGCTGCGCGCCGAGCGTCAGATCCTGCTCGCGCCCGGTCACGAGCGCGCAGGTGTGCTGCGGCTTGCCGTCGGCGCCGAGCCAGCGCACGCACATGGGGATGTGCCACGTCTGGTTGGGCGAGCCCTTGCTGCCGACGGGCAGGAAGCGCTCCTGCTTGACGTGCAGCGTCGGCGCCTTGCCCGCGCTGCAGGCGAGCGCGACGTCGACCATGGGCGCGCCCGGCTGATCGAGGAAGGTCTTGAAGGCCGGCGTCACCTCGGGGCGCCCGGCGGCGCCGGCGATGGCGCCGATGAAGTCGTCGGCGGTGGCGTTGCCGTTGGCGTGCTGCGTGAGGTAGTGGCGGATGCCGGCGCGGAACTTGTCGGCGCCGACGAAGTGCTCGAACATCGCCAGCACCGACTCGCCCTTCTCGTAGGTGATGGCGTCGAACGCGTTGTAGATGTCGTCGTTGGAGACGATCGGCTGGCGCACCTGGCGCGCGGTCATCAGGGTGTCGCTGCCGAGCGCGCGCGCGCGGGCGTCGACGGAGCCGGTGTGGTGCGTCCACTCCGGCTTCCATTCGTCGATGATCTTGGTCTCCATCCACGAGGCGAACGACTCGTTGAGCCAGATGTCGTTCCACCAGGCGGTGGTCACCAGGTCGCCGAACCACTGGTGCGCGAACTCGTGGGCGGCGGTCTCGGAGAAGCCGCGCTCGAAGCGCAATGACTCGGCGGTCGGCTTGGCGACGATGATGTTCTGGGCGAAGGTCACCATGCCCGCGTTCTCCATGGCGCCGAAGGTCGAGGTGATGGGGATGGTGACGCTGTCGAGCTTGTCGTAGGGGAACGGGATGCCGAAGTACTTCTCCAGGAGCTCGACGAAGACGGGCGCGTTGGTGGCCGCGTACCGGGCGTCCTTGCCGCGGCCGAACGGCGCCGCGACGCGCATCGCGATCTTCTTCTGTCCCGCGGTGCCGGCGCTGACCAGCTCGTAGGGGCCGACCGCGAAGGCGACGAGGTAGGTCGGCAGCGGCGCCGTCTGGGCGAAGGTGACTGTCTTCATGCCCGGGTGCTCGGACTTCTCGCCGACGACGGTGGTGTTCGACAGCGCGGCCAGCGCCTTGGGCACCTCGAGGGTGAGCTGCCACGGCACCTTGCTGTTCGGCTCGTCGAAGCAGGGGAAGACGCGGCGGGCGAAGATCGCCTCGAACTGGGTGATCGCGTACCAGCGATCGCCCTCCTTCTGCGCGAACAGGCCCCTGTCGTCCTTGCGCGACAGGTTCCCCTTCCACTCGACGTGGAGCTTGGCGGCGCCCGGCCGCAGCGGCTGGTCGACGGCGAAGCCGATGAAGTCTTCGCCACCGGCGACGACGCGCGCGGGGACGGTGGCGCCGCCCACGGTGAACGCCGCCTTTTGCACGGTGAGCTCGGTGCCGTTGAGCCACAGGGTGCTGGTGGCGCGGTTGACCTTCAGATCGATGTCGATGCTGCCCTGAAACGTGGGCTCGGCCGGGTTGACCGTGATGCGTGCGGCGTAGTGGGTCGGCCGCGCGGTGTCATCGAGCCGGAGCTTGGGCGCCGCGGCGGCGAACGCATTGAGCGAAACGAAGGCCAGGAGCGCGAACGAAGCAGCGGACGGACGAATTCGCATGAACTATCTCCGAGATGTGCGGTGCGAGCCTACCACCGGAGTGGAACACCGCACGGCGCGGAATGTTCCGCCCCGGCGACACGATCATTGGTTCAACCATTGGCGTGATTGGTTCAACCAATTACAGCGGCCGCGTGGTGCTCCGCGCGGCCTCGTCGCCGAGCCAGCGCTCGATCTTCGCCAGCAGCGACTGATAGCGCTCGGTCCGCGGCGCCGATTCGACGTAGATCTGTCGCGCCGCCCGGGCCAGCTGCATCGCCTTGGGACGCTCCGCCGGCCGGGTCAGCCACAGCGCGCGCGCGTAATCGAACGACGCGTCGGCGACGGTGAACGGGTTCATGTCGTCGTCGAGCGCCTGGTAGGCCGGCTCGAGCTGCGCGCGCGCGGGCTCGGGCTGGCCCATCGCCAGCAGGGTCTCGGCGTACATCATGCGGTCGGCGACCAGGTCGGGGTGGTTCTTCGGCAGCTGCTTGCTGTCCTCGTCGAGCGACTTCTTGTAGTAGGCGAGCGCGCTCTTGGGATCCCCGGTGGCGCTGGCGAGCTCCGCCAGCTCGGGGAGGACCTCGTCCTTGACCCCCTTCTGCGCCTCGAGCAGCAGCTTCTTGGCGTCGGCGTAGCGCTTCATCTCGCGCAGCGTCGAGCCGAGGTAGAGCTGAATGCGGGTGACGAGATATTGGTTGTCGGGCGAGACCTCGCGCACGGTGCGCAGCGCCGACTGACACTCGGCGAGCGCCTTGCCGTACTCGCCGAGGTCGCGCCACCCCTTGCACAGATAGGCGCGCATCTCGAGCGTCCGCGGGTGCGTGGCGCCGTACTCCTTGACCGAGAAGTCGACCCCGCGCTGCAGCCAGTCGATCGCCTCCCGGTACTGCCCCGCGTCGCCGGCGGCGACGCCGAGCATGGTCAGCTCCCACTCGTTGAGCGGCTCGCGCGCCTTCTGCGCGTGCTGCTCGAAGCAGCGCAGCCGCTCCTTGATGCGCCCGAGGCGGGCGAGCGCGAAGCAGCGCGTGTGGTCGAGCCAGCTGGTGAGGTGCGGGTCGGCCGATCCGCGCGACAGCGCCGCCCGCGCCACCCCGTCCCAGTAGTAGTAATCGGGCATGTCGTTCTTTTCTACGAACTCTTGCGGCAGTCGGGATGCCGCCGCTTTGAGCGTCCGGTCGTCCCGCCCCGCCAGCGCCGCGGCGAAGGCGTCCTTGAACGCCGGGATCGACTTGGTGTCATCGCCCTGATCGGCGGCGGCGCGGCCGATCCACAGCTCGACCTCGGCGACGAGCGGCTGCCAGCCGACGGCGCGCGCATCGAGCAGCAGCGGCTCGCCGATCTTGAGCGCCGCCAGGTTCTTGCCGACCGCGTGCTGCGCCTCCATCTCCGCCAGCTTCTGCTGCAGCCCGTCGACCCGTTTGGCCTGCTCCGGATCGCGCGGCCGCGGCGTCGGCGCCCGCAGCGCGGCCACGTCGGCGCACTCGGCCACCGGCGTCAGGTTGCGCGCGGCGCGCGGCGCCTCCTGCACGGTGTCGTCGTCGGGGTGCTCCATCACCGACGCCAGCGCCGACAGCTCCTTGAGGCGATCGCCCAGGCACGCCATGCGCAGGTCGAGCACCTCCTCCGAGGTCTCGCCGCGCACGCGCGTCGCCTCGCAGGCGTCCTTGTATTGGTTTGACCAATCGACGGCGTACTGATCGAGCAGGCGCGACAGCGTCGACGACGCCAGCTCGGCGTAGGACAGGTTGGACTTGGCGAACGCGGCGCGCACGCGCTCGCGGATCTCCGGGCTCCACACCTTTTGCACCTCGTCGCGCGCGCCTTCGCACAGGCGCCGCTTGGCCGCCTGCCCGCGCACGAAGCCGACGGTGCCGAGCCCGAGCACCACGACCATCGCCGCCGCCGTGAGCACGCGCCGCCGCGCCACTGCCGGATCGCGATCGAGCGCGGCCAGCAGCGCGTCCATCGAGGGGAAGCGATGGATCGGATCGTAGGACAGCGCGCGGATGACGATGCGCTGCACCCAGCTCGGCACGTCCGTCTGGCGCGGCGGCTCGGCGGCGGCGGAGCGCGCCGGATGCCCGCGCTTCTGGGCGATGGTGAGCGCTTCGGCCCCCTCGACCGTGTCGGAGACCTCGTACGGCCGCTGGCGATAGAGCCCTTCGTAGAAGGTGACGCCGAAGCTGAACTGATCGGCGCGATCGTCGCACGCGCCGTTGGTCAACTGCTCGGGCGCCATGTAGGCCGGGGTGCCGATGATCTGATCGGCCCGCGTCACCTGGGACAGCGACTGGTGCTCGTCGCGGCTGCCGCCGGCGGTGAGCCGGACCGGCCGCACCACCGGCCTGCCGTCGGGGCGATCGGCGGGCGTCACGCCCGACGGGTTCGACAGATCTTCGACCTCGCGCGCCAGCCCGAAGTCGACGACGCGCACGCGCCCGTCGGCGCCGATGAGCACGTTGTCCGGCTTGAAGTCGCGGTGCACCAGGCCCGCGGCGTGCGCGGCGGCCAGGCCGCGACCGGCATCGCGCATGACGGCGACGACGTCACGCCACGCGCGCGGCGTCTTGAGCCAGCGCTTGAGCGTCTGCCCCTCGACGTACTCCATGGCGACGAACGCCTGGTTGTCGACGGTGCCGACGTCGTACACCGGCACGACGTTGGGATGCGACAGCCGCGCCAGCGCCTGCGCCTCGCGCACCAGGCGCTGCTTGCCCTCGCGGCCGAGGAGGCCGAGGCGCAGCAGCTTGAGGGCGACCTTGCGATCGAGCTCCGGATCGTAGGCGAGGAAGACCACGCCCATGCCGCCCTGCCCGATGGACGAAATGAGCACGTAGCGGCCGATGCGATCGCCGGCGCGCAGCCCCGCTTCCCCCGTCGGCTGCGGCTCGGTGGGATGGGCCGGCTCGCCTTTGGTCTTGCTGTCGTCGCCCTCGGACACGTGCGTCCGCCGTCAGTATACCATCACGAGAGCAGCGAGCGGGCGATCTGCGACATCTGGATCTCGTCGGTGCCGCCGTAGATCTGCAGCACCTTGGCGTCGCGGCAGAGCTGCTCGACCTGGTACTCGGCCATGTAGCCGTTGCCGCCGAAGAGCTGCACCGCCTCGAGGCAGACGTCCATCGCCGCCTGCGCCGAGTAGAGCTTGCACGCCGACGCCTCGGCGAGGCTCATCGACTTGCCGGCGGCGGCGAGCTCGATCTGGCGGAAGACGAGGTTCTGGATGTTCATGCGCGCGACCTCCATCTTGGCGAGCTTGAGCTGGATGAGCTGGAACTCGCCGATGGGGCGGCCGAACTGCACGCGCGTCTTGGCGTACTCGATCGAGAGCTTCAGGCACTGCTCGACGATGCCGAGCGCCATCGCGGCGACGCCGGTGCGCTCCGATCGTGAACGTGTCCTTGGCGCCCGAGCGCGCCGGCACGTCCTCGGTCTCGCCGAGCAGGCGATCCTTGCCGACGCGCACGTCGTCGAGGAACAGCTCGCCGGTCGGCGACGAGTGCAGGCCCATCTTGCGCAGCGGCTTGGACTGCGTCGAGGCCCGGCATGCCCTGGTCGAGGACGAAGCGACAGCACCTTGCGATCTTCGGGCGGCGTCGCGCCGTCGTCGAGCTTGCAGATGAAGACGATGGTGTCGGCGTAGGGCCCGTTGGTGATGAACGTCTTGCTGCCGTTCAGGACGTAGCCGTCGCCGTCGCGGCGCGCCGTCGACTTCATGCCGCCGAACGCGTCGGAGCCCGAGCCGGGCTCGGTGATCGCCCACGCGCCGATCTTCGTCGAGCGTGAGCAGCGGCAGCGCCCAGCGCTCCTTCTGCGCGATCGTGCCGCGCGACATGATCGCGCGCGGCGTCAGCCCCATGCTGACACGCCGAGCGCGGTCACCATGCCCGGGCGGTAGCGGCACAGCTCGATGATCGGGATCATCTGCATCGCCACCTCGATGCCGCGCTCTTGCGGACGGCTTCTTCGCGTCCGTCGTCGCCGCGCGCGGCGGCTCGTCGCTCGGTCGCGGCGCGAAGCGCGCCCGGGCCATGTCGGCGATGCCGAAGCGTCGTCATCATCTTGCGCAGGATCTCGTAGGGCGGCAGGTCGCCGTGCTCGAGCGCCTCGAGGTTGGGCTTGACCTCCGCCTCGACGAAGCGCCGCATCATGTCGCGGATCTGCAGGTGCATCTCGTTCCACTCGATCATGACGGGCCTCCTTTTCGGCACAGCCGCGAAGGAGCCACTGGCCTCGCTCCACTCGGCTCGCCGATCATGTGCGCCTCCGATCCCACGTTTCGAAGCGATAGGGCGGCTCCTCGTCGGGGTGCGACTCCGATTCGGTCAGCGCCCACTCGGCGGCGTCGATCCCGGGGAAGATGGCGTCGCCGGTGTATTGCCGCTCGACGACGGTGAGGTAGCAGCGATCGCACTCGGCGAGCGCCTGCGCGTAGACCTCGGCGCCGCCGCAGACGAAGGGTTCGTCGTCGCCACGCGCGGCCGCCTGGGCGAACGCCTCGTCGAGCGAGCGGGCGACCAGCACGCCGGGGACGTCGATGCCGGCGCTGCGCGTGAGCACGACGGTGATGCGACCCGGCAGCGGGCGGCCGATCGACTCGAAGGTGTGCCGGCCCATGATGAGGTGGTGGCCCATCGTCAGCCGCTTGAAGCGGGCCAGATCCGCGGGCAGCCGCCATGGCAGGCCGTTGTCGACGCCGATGACGCCGTTCTCGGCGGCGGCGACGATGATCGAATGCCTCATACGGCGATGGGCGCCTTGATCGCGGGGTGCGGGTCGTAGCCTTCGAGCGTGAAGTCTTCGTATTGGAAGTCGTAGATCGACTTCACCGCCGGGTTGAGCCGCATCGTCGGCAGCGGGCGCGGCTCGCGCGCCAGCTGCGTCTGCGCCTGCTCGAGGTGGTTCAGATAGAGGTGGGCGTCGCCGAAGGTGTGCACGAAGTCGCCGGGGGCGAGCGAGCAGACCTGCGCCATCATCATCGTCAACAGGGCGTAGGAGGCGATGTTGAAGGGCACGCCGAGGAAGATGTCGGCGGAGCGCTGATAGAGCTGACAGGAGAGGCGCCCGCCGGCGACGTAGAACTGAAAGAGCGTGTGGCAGGGCGGCAGTTTCATCTTGTCGACTTCAGCGACGTTCCAGGCGCTGACGATGAGGCGGCGCGAGTCGGGCGTCTTCTTGATCATCTCGATCACGTTGGTGATCTGATCGATGGTGCCGCCGTCGGCGGCGGGCCAGCTGCGCCACTGGTGGCCGTAGACCGGGCCCAGCTCGCCGCGCTCGTCGGCCCATTCGTCCCAGATGCTGACGCCGCGCTCTTGCAGCCACTTGACGTTGGTCTCGCCACGCAAGAACCAGAGCAGCTCGTAGATGACCGACTTCATGTGCAGCTTCTTGGTCGTCAGCGCGGGGAAGCCGCGCGCCAGGTCGAAGCGCGTCTGGTAGCCGAAGACCGAGAGCGTACCGGTGCCGGTGCGGTCGCCCTTTTGTGCGCCGTGATCGAGGACGTGGCGGACGAGGTCGAGGTATTGCTTCACGGCGGTACGATAACAGATTGTGATAGCGTCGGGAGCGCCATGCCGCGGCTCACCTACTACGACTTTGACAAAGTGGAGAAGTCACTCGACCTCGGCGCCGAGCCGGTGATGATCGGGCGCGCGACCGAGTGCCAGATTCGCACCGAGGACGCGGTGGTGTCGCGGCGGCACGCGCGCATCGTGCTCGACGGCGGCGAATACTGGATCGAGGATCTCGGCAGCATGAGCGGCGTGTTCGTGGCCGCCGAGAAGGTCCAGCGCGCCCGGATGGTGCCGGGCGAGCCGGCGGTGATGGGAAGCCTGGTCATCCTCCTCGTGCCGGAGGCGGCGGCGACGGCGGCCTCGGCGGCACCCGCGGCCGAAGATGGTTTGGCCGGCGCGCAGCTCGAGCTGGCGCGCAAGGAGATCGAGCAGTTTCGCGCGCTCGTCGACAAGCAGCGGGGCGAGCTGTCGGAGATGCGCGCCCAGGTCCAGGCGATGCACGACGAGCTGCAGGCGGCGCAGTCCGCGGCCGCGGCGGCGCAGGCGGCGGCGGCGGCGGGCCTGGCCTCGGCGGACGAGCTCAAGCGCGCCAAGGACGATGCCGCCCGCGAGCGCAAGGTGCGGCAGACAGCGACCGAGGCAGAGAAGGAGGCGCAAGGGAAGCTGGCGGCAGCGGCGGCGGAGCTCGAGCAGCTGCGAGCGCTGGCGGCGACAGCGGAGACCGAGCGCGCCCAGCTCGCGGGCGAGCTGCGGGCGGCGCGCGACGCCGAGGCGGGGGCACGCGACAAAGGTGCGCGCGGAGGCGGACGGCGCGCGAGCGGAGGCGGTGCAGGCGGCGACGGCGGCGCGGACGGAGGCGAAAGAGGCAGAGGAGGCGCGCACGCGTCTGGCGGCGGAGGTGGAGCGGCTGCGAGCGGAAGCGGAGAGGGCGCGGGCGGCGGCGGAGCAGCGCGCGCAGGCGCTCGTGGAGCAGGTGGCGGAGGCGAAGCTGGGCGCGGAGGCCCTGGCGCAGGGCGAGCAACAGTCACAGCAGCGGGCGCAAGCGGCGGAGGCGCGCGCCGAGGAGGCCGAGCAGCGGGCGCAAGCGCTCGAGACGCGGGCGCGCGAGCTGGCCGACGGCGCGCAACAGGCCGAGAAGCGGGCGGACGCGAGTGAGCAGCGACTGCAGGAGCTCGGGCAGCAGGCCCAACAGGAGGGGCAGCGCGCGCAACAGGTCGAGCAGCGTACGCAGGAGATCGAACAGCGGGCGCTGCGAGCGGAGCAGCATGCGCGCGAGCTCGCCGAGCGCGTCACGCAGTCCGAGGCGGCCGCGAGCGAGGCCGCACAGCGTGCGGACGGCGCCGAGAAACGAGCGCAGGCCGAAGCCACCCGCGCGGACGGCGCCGAGAAGCAGGCGCAGGCCGAGACCGCCCGCGCGGACGGCGCCGAGAAGCAGGCGCAGGCCGAGACCGCCCGCGCAGACGGCGCCGAGAAGCAGGCGCAGGCCGAGACCGCCCGCGCAGACGGCGCCGAGAAGCAGGCGCAGGCCGCGGCCGCCCGCGCAGACGGCGCCGAGAAGCGCGCGCACGAAACGGCCGCGTCTCAGGGCGCGGATGCCGCTGCCGTCGAGGAGCGACTCGCCGCCGCCGAGAAGCGTGCCGCCGCTGCCGAGGCGCTTGCCTCCGGCGCGCAGGCCTCGGCCGCGGCCGCCGCCGAAGCGCGGGGCGCGGCCGAGGCCGCGCTGCAGGCCGCGCGGGAAGAGCTGCGGGCGCTCGAATCGCAAGCCCGCGAGCAGGCGCAGGGGCTCACCCAGCGCACACAGGAGCTCGCGCAACGTGCGCAGGAGCTCGAGCAGCATACGCACGAGCTCGAGCAGCACACGCACCAGCTCGAGCAGCGGGTTCAGGCGGAGACGGCGCGCGCCGACGCCGCCGCGGAGCGGGCAAACGGCGCCGAAGCGGCCGGCGCCGCTGCGCGCGACGAGGCCGCCACCGGCGACGAGAAGCGCCGCACTACCGAGGCTGCCCTGCAGACCGCGCTCGAAAAGCTGCACGCGCTCGAGTCGCAGGCGCAGGAGCATTCAGTCGGCGCCGGCGAGCAGGCGCGCGCAGCCGCCGACAAGCTGCGCGCCGCCGAAACCGAGCTGGCCGCCGCCGCCGAGCGCGCTGGTGCGGCCGAGGAGCGCGCACACGCCGCGGAGCGAGCCGCCAGCGAGCACGAGCGCGCCACCGCCGAAAAGGTGCGCGCGCTCGAAGAGCAGCTGCAGGCGGCGCAGGCCGCCGCTGCCGCCGCGACGGAGAGAGTCGCCGCCGTCGAGCAGCGGGCGGCGGACGAGGCCAGGCGCACCGAGTCGGAAGCCAAGCGCGCCGACGACGAGCGGGCCCTCCGCCGCGCCGCGGAGGAGGAGCGCGAGCAGCTTCACGATCGCGTCGGCGCCGTCGAGTCGGAGCTCGCCGCCGCCCGTGCCGACGCGACCGCCGCCCGTGCCGACGCGACCGCCGCCCGCGCCGAAGCCAGCGCCGCGCGCGAGCAAGCCGGCGCCGCGCGCGAGCAGGCCGGCGCCGCGCGCGAGCAGGCCGGCGCCGCGCCCGCGGCCGCGACAGCGCCCTCCCCTGCCCCCGCCGCCGCGGCCGCCGGCACCGGCGACGAGGTCAGCGCGCTCAATGACGCGCTCGCCGAGCTCCGCTCCAGCCTGCGCGCCGCCAGCGACGAGACCGCCGCCATGCAAGAGCCCAAGGAGTCGGTGCAGGTGGTCGCCGACGCCTTGAGCCAGGCCACCGAGCAGCTCGAGAACGCGCGCGCGCATCTGCGCGCGCTGACGCAGCTCGTGGGCGCCGAGTCCTGACCGTGCGCGCGCGGACGGGGCGCGCCTAAGCCGCGTCGCTCTGCGCCGCCGGCTCGTATCCCAGGTTCGTCGACAGCCAGCGCTCGACCTCGGCCACCGGCACGCCCTGGCGCGCCGCATAGGCGACGATCTGATCGCGCCCCACCTTGCCCACGTTGAAGTAGCGCGCCTTGGGATGCGCGAAGTAGACGCCGCTGACGCTGGCCGCAGGCGTCATCGCGCAGCTCTCGGTCAGCGCCATGCCGATGCCCCCGGCGTCGAGCAGCGTGAACAGCTTGCGCTTCTCCGAGTGGTCCGGGCACGCGGGATAGCCGAACGCAGGTCGGATGCCGCGATACTTCTCGTCGATGAGATCGGCTGGGCCGAGCGTCTCCGTCGCTCCGTAGCCCCACTCGCGCCGCACGCGCTGGTGGAGCATCTCGGCCAGCGCCTCGGCCAGCCGGTCCGCCAGCGCCTTGCAGATGATGGCGCTGTAGTCATCCAGCTGCCGCTCGTAGGCGTGCGCCAGCTCGTCCGCGCCGATCCCCGACGTCACTGCGAACGCGCCCACGTAATCGGTGAGCCCGCTCGCCGCCGGCGCCACGAAGTCGGCCAGCGACAGGTGCGCGCCGCCGTCGGTCTTGGCCTGCTGCTGCCGCAGCATGTTGAAGCGCGCGACCTCGCGCGAGCGCGCCACGTCGGCCCATAGCACCACGTCGTTGCCATCGCTATTCGCCGGCCAGAAGCCGTAGGTCGCGCGTGCCGTGAGCAGCCTTTCATCGACGATGCGTGCCAACAGCCTGGTCGCGCTCTTGTACAGATCGCGCGCCGCCTCGCCGTACTGTGGATGGTCGAGGATCTGCGGAAAGCGCCCCTTGAGCTCCCACGCCGTGAAGAAGAACGTCCAGTCGATGTAGTCGACGAGCTGCGCCAGCGGCACGTCGATCGCGCGCCGCCCGACGAAGCTCGGCACCGCCAGGTCTTCGGCGCGCCACTCGATCTGGAGCCGGTTGGCCTCCGCCTCGGCGAACGGCAGCAGCTGCTTGACGCGCCGCCCCCCGTGCAGCTCGCGCAGGGAGGCCTGCTCCTCGCGATTCTTGCGATCGAGCTCGCCGAGCTGCTTCTCGTCGAGGAGCGCCGCCACCGTCGACACCGCACGCGAGGCATCGAGCACGTGCACCGTCGGAGGCGTGAACATGGGCGCGATCTTGACCGCCGTGTGCTGCCGGCTGGTGGTCGCGCCGCCGATGAGCAGCGGAATGGTCAAACCAATCCGCTCCATCTCCTTCGCCACGTGCACCATCTCGTCCAGCGACGGCGTGATCAGCCCCGACAGGCCGACGACGTCGACCTTCTCTCGCACCGCGGTCTCCAGGATCTTCTCGCACGGGACCATCACGCCGAGATCGATCACCTCGTAGCTGTTGCAGCCGAGCACCACGCCGACGATGTTCTTGCCGATATCGTGCACGTCGCCCTTGACCGTCGCCAGCAGCACCTTGCCGTGGGCGCGCGTGTCACCCGACTTCAGCTTCTCCGCCTCCATGAAGGGCAGCAGATGCGCCACGCCGCGCTTCATCACGCGCGCCGACTTCACCACCTGCGGCAGGAACATCTTGCCGGCGCCGAACAGGTCGCCGACGATCCGCATGCCGTCCATCATCGGCCCTTCGATCACCTCGAGCGGGCGTGCGTACTTCTGCCGCGCCTCCTCGACGTCCGCCTCGATGAAGTCGACGATGCCCTTGACGAGCGCGTGGCTGATGCGCTCCTCGACGGGCGCCGAGCGCCAGGCGACGTCGGCTTCCTTCTTCTTGCCGGTCGCCTTGACCGTCTCGGCGAAGTCGACGAGCCGCTCGGTCGCATCAGGGCGCCGGTTGAACAGGACGTCCTCGACCCGCACCAGGAGCTCGGGATCGATCTCCTCGTAGACCACGATCTGCCCGGCGTTGACGATGCCCATGTCCATGCCGGCGCGGATCGCGTGGTAGAGGAACGCCGAGTTCATCGCCTCGCGCACGGTGTTGTTGCCGCGGAACGAGAACGAGAGGTTCGACACGCCGCCCGAGATCTTCACCCCCGGGCAGCTCGCCTTGATGAGCCTGGTCGCCTCGATGAAGTTCTTGGCGTAGTCGGCGTGCTCCTCCAGCCCCGTTCCGATGGCGAGGATGTTGGGATCGAAGATGATGTCGTGCGGATTGAACCCGATCTGCTCGGTGAGCAGCCGATAGGCGCGCTGGCAGATTCCCACCTTGCGCTCGACGGTGTCGGCCTGTCCGGTCTCGTCGAACGCCATCACCACCACGCCGGCGCCGTAGCGCTGCACCAGGCGGGCCTTGTCGAGAAAGTCCTGCTCGCCCTCCTTGAGCGAGATCGAGTTGACCACCCCCTTGCCCTGCACGCACTTGAGGCCCGCCTCGATCACGCTCCACTTGCTCGAATCGATCATGATGGGAACGCGCGCCACGTCCGGCTCCGTGGCCAGGATGTTGAGGAACGTGGTCATCGCCGCCGCGCCGTCGAGCATGCCCTCGTCGAAGTTGACGTCGACCAGGTTGGCGCCGCCGCGCACCTGCTCGATCGCCACCTGCGTCGCGGTCGTGTAGTCGCCCTGCTTGATGAGGTCGGCGAACTTCTTCGATCCGGTCACGTTGGTGCGCTCGCCGACCATGATGAAGTTGGTCTCGGGCCGGATCGTCAGGACCTCGAGCCCCGCCAGCTGCGTATACGGCGACGGTGCCGCCGGTCGTGAGCGCGGCGCCACCCCGGCCACGGCGGCGGCGATCGCCGCGATGTGCGCCGGCGTGGTCCCACAGCAGCCGCCGACGAGGTTCACCAGCCCGCTGGTGGCGAACTCGCGCAGCTGCCGCGCGGTCATCTCCGGCGTCTCGTCGTACTCGCCGAACGCGTTGGGCAGCCCGGCGTTCGGATAGCAGCTCACGTAGCAGTCGGCGATCTCCGCCAGCTCCGCCAGGTAGGGCCGCATCTCCGCGGCGCCGAGCGCGCAGTTGATGCCGACGGCAAATGGCCGCGCGTGCGCCACCGATACCCACCAGGCGTCGACGGTCTGGCCACTCAGGGTGCGTCCCGATTTGTCGGTGATGGTCACCGACAGCATCACCGGCACGCGCCGCTTGCGCTCGACGAACAGCTCGTCGATGGCGAACAGGCACGCCTTGAGGTTCAGCGTGTCGAACACGGTCTCCGCCAGGAGCACGTCGACGCCACCGTCGAGGAGCCCGCGGACCTGCTCGGCGTAGGAGGCGCGCACCTCGTCGAAGGTGACGGCGCGGAACGACGGGATCGTTCACCTGCGGCGAGATCGACAGCGTCCGATTGGTAGGGCCAATCGCGCCCGCCACGAAGCGGCGCCGCCCGCTCTTGTGCGTGGCGGCGTCGGCCGCCGCGCGCGCGATGCGCGCCGCCGCCAGGTTGATGTCGTAGACCGCCGACTCGAGCCCATAATCGGCCTGCGCGATCGAGGTCGCCGTGAACGTGTTGGTCTCGATGACGTCGACGCCGGCGTCGAGATACGCGTCGTGGATGTCGCGGATGACGTCGGGCCGCGTGAGCACCAGAAGGTCGCTGTTGCCCTTGAGCTCGCGCGGGTGATCGCGGAAGCGATCGCCGCGGAAGTCGGCCTCGCCGAGCTTGCGCGCCTGGATCTGCGTGCCCATGGCGCCGTCGAGCACCAGGATGCGCTCCTTCATCAGCGCCCGCAGCGCCACCTCGACCTCGGATTGGTTAAACCAATTTTCACTCATGACTTGTGCGCCACGGCCGTGATGACCTGGAAATGGGGCTCGCGCTTTTCGCGGCTGGAGACGGCGCAGCTCTCGACGGTGAGGCCGACCTTCTGCAGCATCTTCTTGAGCGCGGGCACGGTGAAGCCGCTGTTGACGTGTTGATAAGCGGCGGTGACGTCCTGCTGCTGGTGCGCTTCGAGGGTGACGACCACCAGGTCGCCGCGCGGGCGCAAGACGCGCGCCGCCTCGGCGATGGCGCGCGCCGGCGCCTCCGCGTAGGTCAGGACGTTGAACAGCAGAACCTGATCGAACTGCGCATCGCCGAAGCCGAGCTCGTGCAGGTCACCGACGGTAAAGCGAACGTTGCGCTCGCGGCCGAGCCGCTGCCGCGCCGCCGCCATCACGCGCTCGGAGCGATCGAGGCAGGTGACCGACTTCGCCCGCGGCGCCAGCAGCTGCGCGATCGCGCCGTCGCCGCTGCCGGCGTCGAGCACGTCACCCAGGCGCAAGAGCCCGATGAGCCCGCGCGCCGTCGCTTCCCAGGTGCGCCCCGGCGAGTAGTGGCGCTCCATCTGCCCGGCGACGGCGTCGGGCCACGACTGCGCCTTGTCGCGCGCGCGCACCAGCTGCTGCATGCGCTTGCGATCGCTGTCGATGACGTCGTCCTGGATCTGGTTGCGCAGGAGCTTCCACAGCGCCCGCGCTGCCGGCGGCATCGTCTCTTCTTGAACCGAGTAATAGGTGGAGGCGCCGACCTTGCGGTCACGCACCAGGGCCGCCTCGCGCAGCTTGCCGAGGTGGGTCGACACCCTTGGCTGCTGCAGCTCGGTGATCGTCGTCAGCTCCGCGACGGTCAGCTCCTCCTGGGCGACGAGGTTGAGCAGCCGAACGCGCGTGGGATCGCCGAACAGGTGCAACCAGCCGATGGTGGAGTCGAGGGCGAGCAATAATATCTCCCTATCCGTATATAGAGATATAATGCCTGCTGACGCGGTTCGTCAAGGGGCGCGGCGCCCGAGCCCCAACGGCTTGACCTCCTCGACGGCGACGCCCTGCTCGCGGAAGAGCCGCTCGAGCTGCTGCCGGGCGATTGGATGGTAGCCGAGGCGGTGCTGGCGGTAGAGCCGCGCCGCCTCGGCGCGCCTCTCCGGGCGCCGGCACAGCGCCAGATAGATCGGCCGAAGCAGCTGAATCCGCCCCGCCTGCAATTGGTTCAACCAATCCGTCGGCAGCGCGTCCTCTTCCGACAGCTCCTCGGCGACCCCGTCGCCGGGGACGCCCTGCGGCAGGCCGGATTGGTTGAACCAATCCGCGAAGGCGAAGCGCGGCGCGCGCGCCGCGGCGAACTCGTGGAACTGCTCGGTGGTGATCGACTGTCCGGCGAAGCGCGCCAGGTAGTCGCGCACGAAGGCGCCGAACGCGTCGCGACCGAGGGTCCCCTCGAGCGCACGGAGCATGAGGTAGCCCTTTTCGTAGGCCACGATCGAGAGCCCCTCGTCGGGATCGACGCCTTCGAGCGCGAGCCGAAGCTGCGTGCGCTCGGGCCGGGCCGCGAACGCCGCGAGCGCGCTGTCGAGCGCGCGCCGTCCGGCGGCCGCTCGCGCCCGCGCGACCTCCTCGCCGGCGAGCGCCGCCAGGATGCGCCGCTCGCTCCAGACGGTGAACGCCTCGTTGAGCCAGAAGTGCTCGGCCGAGGCCGCGGTGACGAGGTTGCCGCTCCACGCGTGCGCGAGCTCGTGCGCGACGACGCCCAGGAGCGCGTCGCCGTCGCCGAGCAGTGTCGGCGACAGAAACGCGAGCCGCGGGTTCTCCATGCCGCCGTAGGGGAATGACGCCGGCGCGATCAGCAGATCGAAGCGCCCCCAACGATACGGCCCCAGCAGGCGCTCCGCCTCGCCCAACCAGCGCTCGACGTCGGCAAGCGCGCGCCCGGCCGCGTCGAGCAAAGACGGCGGCGCCCACACGCGCGCGCGCGGCGACAGCTCGCGCGCCGCGTAGTCGCCGACCGCCAACGCGAAGAGATAGGGCGCGATCGGCTCGACCATCTCATAGGTAGTGGTGGCCTCGTCGCCTGCCTCGACGCGATCGACCCGCGCCGCGGCCATCAGTACCGTCAATTCCTTGGGAGCCGTCAGCTCCGCGCGATAGGCGATCCGCGACGACGGCGAATCAGGCAGGGGAAGCAACGTGCGGGCGTAGATCGGCTGACACTGGCTGTAGACGGATTGGTTGAACCATTGCAGCGCCTGGGCTGCAGGCGACGTGCGATAGCGAACGCACACCACCCGCGGCGGGCGCGCGATCCGCAGCCGCTGCCCGAGAAATGGGTGCGGCGCGCCGAGCTCGACGTCGAGCCGCGCTCCCGCCTCGTCGCTGACGCGGTCGATCGCCAAGTCGCGCACGTCGAGATCGAGCAGGTCGCCCGCCCCGTCGATCGTCAGGCGCGCCTCGGCATCGATGACGCGAGCGGCGAAGTCGAAGCGCGCGCGCCACTGGAGCCGGCCGACACGCGGCTGCGCGTCGTCGAACACCGAGTGCGGGTCGGGCCGCGCCATCCGCGGAGTGTACCGCGGTCGACGCGCAGCCGCCCTCGCCGTCGAGGCGCGCAAGCCTATACTGATCAAGGCGCATCATGGCCACGCGACAGCACGTCCTGCTCGTGCCAGGCTTCTTCGGCTTCGCCAACCTCGGCGACTTCGCCTACTTCGGGCACGTGCGCACCTTCTTCGCCCGCTACCTGCGCCGCCATGGCATCGACGGCGAAGTCGTGGTCGTGCAGACCTTCCCCACCGCTTCGCTGCGCCGACGCGCCACCCGCATCCTGGAGACGATCGCCGAGCTCGTCGCGCGCGCCGACGGCGTCGTGCACCTCATCGGCCACTCGTCCGGCGGGCTCGACGCGCGCCTGTTGACCGCGCCGGAGGTCTCGCTGCCGACGACGCTCGACGTCGACAAGTACGCTCGCAAGGTCAAGAGCGTGGTGACGTTGTCATCGCCACACCGCGGCTCGCCGCTGGCGACGGCGCTCTCGACCGTGCTCGGCCCGCGCATCCTCAAGCTCATTTCGCTCGTCACGATCTACACGCTGCGTACCGGGCGGGTACCGATCGCGGCCGTGTTCTACCTGGTGCGCCTGTTGTCGCTGCGCCGCCTGCCGATCGCCGCCGGCTCGCTGCTAAACAACATCTACCGCGATCTGCTCTCCGACTTTTCAGACGATCGCCGCGAAGCGCTCGAGCGCTTCATGGTCACCGTCGGCGACGACCAGGAGCTCCTGTCGCAAGTGACACCGGCGGCGATGGAGCTGTTCAACGCCACCACCTTCGATCGACCAGGCGTGCGCTACGGCTCGGTGGTCACCTGCGCGCGTTCGCTGAGCCTGCGCACGTCGTGGGCGGTGGGGCTGTCGCCGTTCCGGCAGGCGACGCATCTGCTGTTCACCACCTTCTACCGCATCACCGCACGCATGCCGCCGACGCCGATTGGTTTGGCCAATGCGCAAGCGCGCGCGCTGACCCGCGCGTACGGACGGCTGCCGACCCCGCGCGACAACGACGGCATGGTGCCCACGCTCTCACAGGTCTGGGGCGAGGTCGTGCACGCCTCGTGGGGCGACCACCTCGACGCCATCGGCCACTTCTACCTGCCGGCGCACGTGCCCCCGCACTTCGACTGGCTCAACAGCGGGCAGAAGTTCACGCTCTACGAGTTCCAGCGCATCTGGCGCGACGTCGCCCGCTACCTCTTCGGCTGACCGGCGCAGCGGCTCGCCGGCTAGTCGCGCGCGGTGCGATTCCATCCCTGCCGGCGGCGAACCAGCGCGATGATCGCGGCGCGCAGCGCCGGCAGCGCGTACAGCGGCGCACCGAGCACGACCGACAGGGGCACGCGATCGCGCGCGAAGCGCAGCCACGCAGCGACGATCGCCAGCGCGCACGCGCCCAGCCCGGCGGCGGCGACGGCGAGCGGACGCCACTGATGCAAGACCAGCCCGACGACGATCGCCAGCCCGAGCGCGAGCGTCCACAGCGCGAACAGCATCGTCAGCGGCGGCACCGCCAGCTCGGCGGCGAGCCCGACCAGCGACGGCTGCCGGTGGCGCGCCGCCGCGACCAGCAGCCGCGGCGCCTGCGCGATCGCGCGAACGACGCCCCACAGCCAGCGCGTCTGCTGCGCCCCCGCCGCCGGCTCGCCCAGCGGAAAGACGCTGGAGACGCGGGCCGCGACGCAGAAGCGTGGCGGCGTACCGTCGGCGGCGAGATCGATGGCCAGCTGCAGGTCCTCGACGACGCTGCCCGACGCCAGCGGCGCGCCGCGGATCAGCGACCATGGGAAGGCCATGCCGGCGCCGGTGAGCAGGCAGGGCAGGCCGAGGCGCCAAAGGCCCAGCGGACGCACCACGTTGCGCACCAGAAACATCAGCTCGGCCAGGCGTCGCGCCGGCGGCGCCCCCTCGGGCGCGCGCATTACGTAGGCCGCTTGCGCCGGACGCGCGACGGCGGCGGCGCGGAGAGCGTCGATGGCGCCGGCCTCGACGTGGCAATCGGCGTCGATGATGACGACGATGTCGGGCTCGTCGGCGGCCAGATAGGTGACGCCGCTGGCGACGGCGAAGCTCTTGCCGCGACGAGCGGCGTCGGAGCGCTCGAACACATCGGCGCCGGCGGCGCGCGCCACGCCGGCGGTGTCGTCACCGCAGTTGTCGGCGACGACGACGAGCCGGTCGCCGGCCCGCAGCTGCGGCGCGATCGTCGCCAGCGTCGCCGCGATCCCGCGCTCCTCGTCGTGCGCCGGCACCAACACGGCCACGCGCAGGGACGGATCCGGCGCGTCCGGTGTGCGGCGCGAGCGCGGCAACGCCGCCAGCACCTCGACGAGAAACACGAGGGTGGGCAGCGCGGCCAGCGCCAGGAGCCCGTAGACGGCGAGCGTCACGCGCCGCGATGTTACTACTGCTGCTGCTTCGTAGTGCCCTTCTTCATCGGCGGGTTCTGGCTCGGCGGCGGGTTGTACTTGAGCGTCCCGTCCTCGACCTTGCCGTGCGGCATCACGCCTGGGGGCGGGAACGGCTTCGGCGCCGCGCCCGCCTTCGTCGCGCCTTTCTCGCCCCTGGCCGACTCCTTCTTCGTCGCCGCGCCCGACGGCTCGGCCGCCTCCTCGGACGGCTTGGCGGCCTCGCCCGATGGCTTCGCGGCCTCGCCCGACGGTTTGGCCGCCTCGCCCGAGGCCGCCTCACCTGAAGGCGCGACCGCAGCCGCGCTCGGCGTCGGCGTCGGCGCCACCGTAGTCGTGGTCGTCGACGTCTCCTTCTTCTCGTCGCACCCCACCAGCGCCGTCACCAGCGCCAGCGCCATCAGCGTTCGCATCATCGTCCGCCAGTACTTCATTTCGACCGCCCCCGTCAACCGCCGCGCCCGCCCCGCGCGTTCACGCGACGCCGGTGATCAAGCGCACGCACACGCAACTTCTTCTCCCACTTGTCGATAACCGTGTAGTACCAACGCCGCCTGGGAGACCGCGATGATGAGACCGTTTCTGACGATTGCGCTGCTCCTGCTCGCCCTCGCGAGCCCCGCTCACGCCGACAATCGCGACAAGGCGCGCGCTGCCTTCCGCCTCGGTAGCCAGCACTACTCGCTCGGCGAGTACAAAGATGCGCTGACGGCCTTCAAGGAGGCCTACCGCAACTACGAAGATCCGTCGTTCCTCTTCAACATCGCGCAGTGCGAACGGCAGCTCGATCAGCGCGCCGACGCCATCCGCGAATACCGCATGTACCTCGTCTACGCCCCCGACGCGACCAATCGCGAGGACGTGCGCCAGCTCATCGCGCGTCTCGAGCAGGAGCTCACCGCCGAACGCGCGACCAAGGCGGCACCACCGCCCGGCGTGCAGCCGCCCAAGCCCGAGCCGGCCGTGGCCGCCGCGGCAACGCCCGCGCCGTCGCTGACGCTGACCGCCGCCGCCCCGCCCCCGCGCGAAACGCCGACGTACAAGAAGTGGTGGGTGTGGACCCTGGTCGGCGTCGCCGTCGCCGGCGGCGCCGCAGCAGGGCTGGCCGTCGGCCTGGGGCACAGCGGCGCCTCGACGCCGACCGCCAGCACCAGCTTCGGCACCGTGAGCCCCTTCTGATGCGCGCCCTCATCATTAATAGCGTGTGCGCCGCGGCCCTCCTCACCGGCTGCACCTCGAGGTCGTCGCTGAGCCTGGTCGTCGTCTCGGTCGACGCCGACGCGCCGCTGGCCGACGTCGCCACCCTGCACGCCCGCGTCACCGTCGGCGACACGACCCGCGAGTTCGACGTCCACCCGACGGGCGGAGCGGCGCTGACCATCCCGCCCGCGCAGAGCTTCGGCATCGACATCCCGCGCAGCATGACGGGGCCGCTGGCCGTGCACGTCGAGGCGCGCGACTCGAACGGCGACGTGACCGCGAGCGGCGACGGCAGCGGCACCATAAGCGTCGGCGCGCGCGCCGACGTCACCATCCACCTCAGCGTCGCCGCGGTCGGCGCCGACATGGCCACTCCGCCCGGCGCCGACATGGCCACACCGCCCGGCACCGACATGGCCACCCCGCCCGGCGACATGGTGGTCATCCCGCCGGCGATGCTGACGATCGACAAGACGACGCAGTCCTTCGGCGACATCACCGTCGGCAAGACGAGCACCACAGCCAGCTTCCTCGTAATCAACGCCGGCGGCATGGCCTCCAGCGTCGCCACGCTGACCACGGGCGGCGCCAACGTCGGCGAGTTCACTATCGACACCGATTGCGGACCCGCGCTGGTGCCCGGCGCCCGCTGCCACGTCACCGCGTCGATCACCCCGACCACGGCGGGCGCCAAGAACGCGACCTTCACGCTCATCGCCGCGCAGGGCGGCAGCGTCGGCGGCACGCTGACGGCGAACGCGCTCACACCCGGCGCCGTCAAGATCCTCCAGTCGAGCGGCGACTGCGGCTCCTCGATCATCGGCACGCAGAGCACGACCAGCGCCACCTTCACGGTGCAGAACAGCGGCGCCTCACCGACCAGCGCGCTCTCCGTCGGCATGAGCGACGCGCAGTTCCAAGCCACCGGCTGCAGCGGCATGACGCTGGCGGCCGGCGCGATGTGCACGGTCACGGTGAAGTTCACGCCGTCCGCCTCGGGCACGCAGAACGCGTCGCTCACGGTCGCGGCGACGACGGGAGGCACCGACACCGCGTCGGTGGTCGGCGTGGGCCTCAGGCCCGCGTCGCTGAGCGTGACCCCGACGAGCTACACGTTCACCAGCGTCGCGCGCGGCGCCACCGGCGACACGGCGACCTTCACCGTCTCCAACGACGGCGACGTTCCATCTGCGACCATGGGGACGGCGACGGTGAGCGGCACCAACCCCTCGTCGTTCGTCATCACCCAAGACAATTGCAAGGGCACGGCTGTCGGGCCGGCGCCGGCGACCTGCACCATCGCCGTGCAGTTCAAGCCGCAAGTGTCGGGCAGCAACAGCGCGACGCTCAATGTCAGCGCGGGCTCCACCAGCGTAGGAACGCCGTCGCTGTCCGGCGTGGGGCTCAACCCCGCGTCGCTCACGTTGACCCCGTCGACCTTCACGTTCGCCAAGGGTCAAACGACCACCTTCACCGTCAGCAACGGCGGCGAAGTGGCAGCGGGCGCGCTGTCGGCCGCAGCTATCGGCGGCGCCAATCCGTCGTCGTTCACCATCGTCAGCGACGGCTGCAAGGGCAAGATGATCGGCCCGTCGGCGAGCTGCACCATCGACGTCAAGTTCGCGCCCACGTCGACGGGTACGCAGGGAGGCACGCTCTCGCTGTCGGCAACGCCCGGCGGCAGCCTCTCGTCGACCCTCGGCGGCCCCGGGCTCAACCCAGCAGCGCTGGTGATGTCGCCCGCGATGCCCATGTTCACCAAGGGCCAGACGATCACCTTCACCGTCACGAACAGCGGCGAGGTCGCGTCTGGTGCGCTCGGGATGGCGACGCTCGGCGGCGCGAACGCCGCGTCGTTCAGCGTTGCCGCCGATCACTGCAAGACGACGACGGTCGGCCCGTCGCCGGCGAGCTGCACCATCGACGTGAAGTTCGCGCCCACATCGACGGGCACGCAGAACGCGACGCTGTCGATCACCGGCACGCCCGGCGGCACCGCCTCCTCGTCGCTCACCGGCCCCGGCCTCAACCCCGCTTCCCTGCGTCTGTCACCGGACCACTACACCTTCGCCACGACGCCGCGCGCGTCGATGGGCGAGACGACAACGTTCACTGTTTTCAACAATGGCGAAGTCGCGGCGGCTCCGCTAGCTGCAGCACAGCTGACTGGTGACACTACTTCATTCAAGATCACGGACGGCTGCGTAAACGTCGCCCTCGGCCCGTCGCCTGCGAGTTGCACGATCTCGGTCCAGTTCACGCCAGCGAAATCGGGCAGCAACAGTGCCGTGCTCGCCGTCAGCACGGCGACTACGACCGTCGGAACCGCGACACTCGCCGGCACAGCCACACCGATCTGGGTCCAAGAAGCGACCAACCTCCAGCTCTCCGGCATCGGCGTGAACGCAGTATGGGCGCCTGATGCCAGTCACGTATGGGCAGTGGGCGATAATGGATTGATCGCGTTCCGTGACGGAACGGGCAACTGGTCCTCCGTCGAACTCAGTTACGGTCTGATTTCAGTGTGGGGAAGCGGTCCAACGAACATCTACGTCAGCGGGCCATACCGCCTCGAAAACTCCAAGGGCGACGGCGCATGGGCTGATCTCGGCACCGATCACGTCGGCAGAGTCTGGGGTTTCTCGAGCGCCGATGTGTGGACCGCAACCGGCGCTACGGTGTGGCATCTCACGCCCGCAACGGGCTGGACCAGCGAAGCAGTGAGCGGATCGTCGGGACTTTGGGGAACATCGGGCAATGATCTCTTCGCCTTCGGAAGCGTCCGCATCTGCAACGATCCTCCGTTCTGCGTGACAGACGCAGTAATCTGGCACCGCACCGCGAGCGGATGGACGAAGCAGAGCACTCTGACGGGCGCAGGAATGACCGGCATGTGGGGTTTCGGTTCCCCCGCATCCAATATTTACGCAACACAGTATGGTGCGGCTCCCCTTCATTCGAGCGGGGACGGTGCATGGGATCTGATGCCGTCTCCGGCTCCGACGAATTGCCTCGCCGTGTGGGGGTTCGATGCGAGCCACCTCTGGTTCGGCTGCAACGGCGTCTACACCTTCGACGGCACGAACTGGAATGGTCCCGACCTCGCCGGAGACGACATTCGCGCCATTTGGGGAACCGCTGTCGACAACGTCTACGCCGTCGGCAACGAAGCGATCTACCACTACTACTAGTTACGTCGCGTCGATCCGCGGCAGGTCGTGTTTCTCGACGAGTCTGGCCTTCATCTGGCGATCGCCCGCAGTCATGTCTGGGTCAAGCGCGGAGCCGGGTACATCGAGGGCATGCCATGAACCGGGGAAAGAAGAGGCTGACGTTGCCCGGCGCCATCCGACTCTCAGGGTGGGTTCTCTTGAGCAGCATGTTCGCAACAGCGAACGCGAGGCGTTTCGTCGCGTGGCCCGAGACGAAGCTCCTGCCCGAGCTGCGACGCGGCGATGTGCTCGTCAACCTGGCGGCTCACCATGATGCTCGCGACTCTCAGCTTTGCCGCGAGGTCGGCGTTCGCCTCATCTACTTGCCGCCACTAGCAGCACGTCCGCAAGCATGCACCTCGTCAGCACGACGCCCTACGCCGGCACTCCGGCCACTTGGTTCACCGCAAGTGATCGGTGGGTGGGGTTAGATTGCTCGCACCGGCGTTGACTCGACCGCCGACGGACTGCAAGAAGAAACGCCGCCCGGCAGGGTTGCCGGGCGGCGTTCGTTTGCTTCGCGAAAGGGCTCCTCAGTTGACGATGAGTGTGCCCCACCAGATGTTGTAGTGGGCCTTCAGCTCGTCTCGAGCGATGATCAGGAACGTGATCGGCTGGCCATCCGCCACATACGTCGAGTCGACGTTCACCGTCACGTTGGTGGTGCTTCCGGGGTTGCCATACATTACCGAACCCATCTTGTTTCCTTGCGCATCCGTGCGAATGGCGATGTCCGGCGTCAGCTTCACGCCTGTCGGCAACAGTGAGCCGATGACGTAGAAGCCCATCGGACCGTAATTCGGGTCGAACGCGAACGGCTCGATCTTGACCTGCGCCGAGCCCTTGCCCGACGAGTCGCGGGTGATCTGAATGACCGACTGATCGGTGCCACCGCTGTACAGGCCGGCACCGAACCACTGGGTGCCGGTGTCCATTGGCAGGCACGGGTCGCTGTTGTTGGCGACGGCAACCGAGTTCGACCACAGGCGCTGCACCAGATAGGTATTGGTCGCATCCGCAGCGATCGACGCGTTGAGACTGAGGCAGAGGTCGCCCAGCTCGCCGCCGCCTATGTACGGAGCGTTCGTCACCGAGTCGACGACGCGGTTGTGGTTGAGATCCCAGTCTCCCGCCGCTTCGCCGGCCTCGTGGCTCATCGTAACCGTCAGGTTGTTCCAGTCGGGATTCATGCTCGCGTCGAGGCAGTACGCATTGACGAGGTACGGCACCTTCCCCGACGTGAGCGAGTGGTAGCCGTCGAACTGCACGCAGCTCGCGGCCTGCCCGTTCTGGGTCACGCTCGTGGCTGGATCGAGAACGAACGAGATGATCGTGTTGGCGGTCTTGGTCGGCCAACCCGCGGTCTTGCCGACGTTGGCGGTGACCAGCGACTGCAGCTGCGTGTCGGTGATCGTGGGCGGGGGCATGCTGTTGATCACGAGCTTGCCCTTCGCGGTACCGGCGCCGACGCCATAATCCTTCATGCCGGTCTTCCAGTAGTCGCTGCCCAGCATCCAGGTGTTGAAGGTGTTGACCTTGTCGCCCAGCGCTTCGTCACCCTTCCACACCACGGTCCAGATCTCGGGGGCCTTGATGGTGCTCGAGCCCGAGAAGGCGGTCATCGTGGGAAGCGGCGGGTGCTGCGTCGGCGAATGATCCGGCGCGGGCAGACCCGCGAGGTCCGGCAGCGCCGGGCCCATGTCCACCGACGCCGGCATGGCCATGTCGGCGCCGCCGCCGGAGCCGCCACCGCCACCGTTGCCGCCAGTGCCAGTGTCAGCCATGTCCTGGCCAACCACCACCGGGGGCTTGACGACGGGCGAATTGTCGTTCGAGCAGCCGAACCCGACCAGAGACGAAGAAACCAATGAAACGAGCGCCAGCGACCGCAACATGCAGACCTCCTGCGGGCGCCGCTCGAATGCAACGATCGATCCCTACATGTCGGACTGCCAAACCCGCGTGGGTCCAACAGATCGCAAATATTGGGGGATCGAGCCCCTGTCACACATCTCCACACCTGCGTGGCCAAAAGAAACAGCGCCCCTCGTGGTGGTGCCGCGAGCCCCACGCACTGCAACGTTCAGTTTGCAGATTAGCATTTGATTTTGTTGCGGAAGTTCCCTGCGAACTGCGCTATCAAGGCACCGTGCGGCGGGCTCTTTTCATCGCGTTCGTGGCTTCGATTTCTTGCGGCGGCGGCTCCTCGTCGCTCCCACTGTCGACGCCGCCTCCATCGACCTATTTCATCGCCGAGCGCACCGACGACACCTTCGTCACGGCCGACCATTTCCTGGCCTCGATCGAGATGCAGATCTCGGGCGAGCCGTTCGCGCAGCTGCTCGGGCGCAACCTCGCCGGCTACGATCGCTTCAACCGCACCCCCGATCTCTACTTCGACCCGACCACCGGACGCGCCAGCGTCGACACGCTCGGCTATTCGACGGCGATCGAGTCGTACGAGTACTCGAAGCAGCCAATGAACAACACCTCGTTCGAGTCCGGCGCCGGCCTCTCGCTGCAGTTCGGGCCGCTGCTCAACCCCACGCAGGTCGCCGGCGACCAGGCCGTGCAGCTGCTCGTCGACCGCATCCAGCAGTTCGCCGCCGGGGCGAACGCCGGCGGCGCGCCGGGCGCCAACTTCGTGGTCTCACCGGCCCCCGAGGACAACCCGCTCAACGTCTACGGCTGGCCCGGCTACTGGCCCGCATTCGCCGAGTTCTCCCGCTTCGATCCGACCATCGCGCCGTCGACCAACGGCAACAAGCTCTACTGCAGCTTCACCGCCGGTTACGCAGGCTCCGGCGCGGGCGCGCAAGTGATCGGAGACTACGAGTGCTCGTACAACTCGATCAACCTGCCCAATCGCGACGGGCAGGTCACCAAGATCCTCGCCCCCGACGCGCTCGGCTACGCCACGTGGAAGCAGGCGCTGTGGACCATCAACTATTGGCAGACGCTGCACGACTCGGCAGGCAACGGCATCACCGTCGTCGCCGACGCCGACATCCCGCAGGTCGGGCAGCTCGGCAATAGCGTCGTCGGCAAGTACCCCGATCCCAATGATCCGACCGGCCAGGCCCTCGTCGACGGGGTGCAGGGCGTCTATCTCGGCGACATCGTCATCGAAGGGTTCCAGGGGCAGACGATGATCGACGAGATGGACAACAAGGCGGCGCTGCTGACGCGCACGCTCATGACCAGCGATGGCGCGGCGTTCTCCGGGTTCGCCGACACCAAGGCCGCGCTGGCATATGACTATTCATCGCCCCTGCGCTGGTGGCCCGCGCAGACCGCGGTCACCGAGGCATCGAAGCAGCCGCCGCAGGGGACGTCGTGGAAGTACTTTCCGCAGCCGCTGCACTTCACCCTGGTCGACGGCGCCAGCCACCTGCGCGGGCTGACGGCGCTCGCCGGCGGCTTCGCCACCTTCTACGCGCTCAGCGACTTCAACAACCCCGACGTCGGCGGACAGCCGTCGTCGCGCGCCACCTTCGACGGCGATCCCTTTCCCGCGGACGACCAGATCGCCGACGGCGAGGAGTCGCCGCATGATCGCGCGCTGGCGGTCATCAAGGTGGCGCTCGTCGACATCGATCGCCTGCACTGGGACGACGCTCACCAGGTGCTCGTCGACACCGCGACCGTATCGCCGGGCGGCGCCGTGCAGCGCGGCACCATCGTCTCCGCCGTCGACGCGGCCTGGGCCATCGTCGGCATGCGCACGGCGCTGCGCTCCATCGGCTCCACGCTGACGCTGTACTCGAACGACACGCCGGACACGCACGGCGCCCCGACGGCGCTCGATGCCGTCAAGCTCGACGGCGCCACCATGCCGCTGCCGGCCCGCACGCTCGCGCTCATCACCGCCGAGGCGGACTTCATCGCCGACAAGCTCACCGACGGCAACGGCGCCGTCGCCAACAGCTACGACGTCGCCGCCGGCACGCGCGATCTGACGCCGACGCGCATCGAGAGCGAAGCCTCCGCCATCCGCGCGCTCCTCGACGCCTACCTGGCCACGTCGAACGAGCGCTACCGGCAGGCCGCCACGCTCATCTACGGCGATCTCGATCGCCGCTTCTGGATGCCCGACGTGCGCGCCTTCCGCACCGTCGCAGGCGAGAGCAACCGCATCGTCTGGACGCCGCTGGCGCACGGCACCCTGCAGGGCGCGCTGCGGCAGTACTGGAAGCTGGTGGCGCGGCGGCCGGGCAACGAGCGCGTCGCCGCCGAGCTGCTCGAGCGCGTCAAGCGGCAGAACAAGCTCGTGCTCAACGGCTGGGACGACGCCAACGGCGACGACATCGTGCAGTACCCCGCCGAGTGCACCGGCGCCGGGCTGCAGATGGGCGAGCGCGCGCTGACCGGCGAGCTGGCGCGCGTGGAGGATCGCGGCGATCGCGACCACGACTGCGTCGTCGAGATCTCGGCTGCGAAGCGTCCGGCGGCGCTGGCCGCCGAGCTCGTGCTGCAGCGCCGCCCGACGACGAACTGAGCAGCCGCTCTCGGTGAGCCGGCGCGGGGCTACGGCGTCGGCGTGAGGCAGAGCGAGTACGGGCTACCGTTGGGCGCGGCCAGGCACTGCTCGCCGGGGCCACACTCACTCGTCAGGTGGCACATGATGCGCGCGCCGGCCTGCGTCGCGCAGTAGCCGGCCGGGCGGCACGCCGCGTAGCCGCCCTGCACGCAGCACTCGGGGTTCGCCGGCTCGCAGTCTTCGTGGCCGTCGCACAGGAACTCGGAGGCGCCGCACGACGGGTTCTGCACGGTCTGGCAGGTGCCGCTGGCGCCGTTGTCCGTGGTGCAGCAGAGCTCGAGCGTCGTGGTGCAGGCGCTCGCCCCGCAGGCGATGCCGGCGATGCTGCGCGGGGTGAGGTCGGGCGGCCCGCTCGCCGTCATGTCGGCGATGCCGCCGCTACCGCCCCCGCCGTCACCGCCCGGCTTGGGCGCGCTCGAGCAGGCCGCGGCGGCGACGACGACCGCGATCGGCAGGACGACACTGCGCATCACCGTACGATACCACCGGCGCGCGGAATCGGGGGGGGCGAGCGGAAGGCGGAGCGGCCTACTGCAGGTCGATGCGCTCGACGCCCCAGTAGCCCGAGGACAGGAAGAGCGCGGAGTCCTGGCGCGACACCGCGTTGGTCCACCAGCCGCGGGTGCGCGCGAACTGGCGGAACTCGGGCGCGGCGCCGTCGGAGAGCTGGTAGATGTCGACGCCGTTCGGGCCCCAGCCCGAGCTGACCACGGCGCGATCGCCCTGCACGTCGAGCAGCCAGCCCCAGCCCGCCTTCGCCGTCGAGGTGCGGTCGACGGGGGCGCGCGGGTTCGTCAGATCGATCGCGTGCAGGTTCACGTGCGTCGAGTCGTAGCCGTAGCCGTTGGGATCGTACTGCTCGGCGGACATGTAGGCGCGCTGGCCGCGGACGAAGGTCGAGCCGACCCAGCCGTCGAGCGTCGTCTTCGAGAGCAGCTCCGCCTTGTTGCCGTGCAGCTTCAAGACGTCGAAGTCGTTCTTGGCGATGTTGCCGTCCCAGCGATAGTCGATGCTGTAGAGGATCGAAGGATCGACGTCGCTGCCGCCGACGATGAGGCCGGGCACGTTGATCTTGGCTTCGATGCGCGGGTGGCTGCGATCGGACAGATCGATGCGATCGGCGTAGTACTTGACGGTCCACGAGCTGTAGTCGCCCGACTTGTCGAACCACTCGTAGTGCGTCGTGTACAGCGTGTCGCCCACGACGCGCATGTTGCCCCACCAGCCGTCGGGATCGTCGGTGATGAGCGTCGACGCCACCGTGGGCGCGTCGGGGTTCGACAGGTCGACGACGAAGAGCGAGCTGTTGGTGTCGACGTAGCGGCCGTTGCCGTCGTAGATCGGCTCCCAGCGACGGAACGCGAGCGCGTCGTTGCCCACCTGCACCGCTTCGCCGCCGTCGTACCAGTCGTACCACCAGAAGCCCCACCAGCCCCACCAGTAGTAGCCCCAGGGATCGGAAGGCAGGCGCACCGTGCCCCGCGCGACCGCGTTGCCGCCTGAGAGATCGACGACCTGCACCTGCTCGGCGCGCTGGTAGCATCCGGTGCCGCCGCCCGAGCCGGGCGGGCAGGCGCCGTCGACGCGCACGTTGGTGACCACGTAGGCCAGGTCGCCGTTGCGGAAGACGCGCGCGTTGGTGCCTTGGACATTGAGCGACGGGATGGCGCCGGCGTCGGTCGACTCCTCGGCATTGGCGATGGGCAGCACGCGCACCTCGGAGGTCGACACGTCGTTGTCCCACCAGTCGCTCGAGATCTCGGCGATGGTGCCGCCGCCCGGCTGCGCGGCGATGACGTTGCGCGCCAGCGTCAGCTCCGCCGTCACCGTGGGCGCGTCGTGGTTCGTGTAGTCGACGACCGAGAGCGCCAGGTCGCTCAGCGACACCAGGCGGTTGCCCACGAAGATGCCGCGCTCGACCCAGCCCTTGGTCTTGGCCGCGCCCGCGGTGCGCTCGCTCGTGGGCGTGAACTCGATCAGCTGCAGCCCGTTGTTGTAGGCCTGCGCGTCATAGCTCCAGCCGCTGAACGGCAGCACCACCAGGCCCTGGGTCGCGTCCATGGTGAACGCCTTGAAGGTGCCCGCCGCCGGGGTCCACGCCCAGCCGCTGCCGAAGGTCGAGGTGCCGAGGAGCTGCGGGGCCGTGGGGTTCGAGACGTCGAGATACTTCAGCGACACCGAGTCGCCGCTCGAGGTGTTGGACCAGTCGTTGCCGAGCGCGAAGATGCGCTGCTGCGGCGCGGGCAGGATGTTCCACACCGTGCCCGGGATGGTCGTCGAGCCGGCGAGCTTGGGCGCGGCGGGATCGGTCGTGTCGTAGACCTGGAGCGGCGTGCCGTTGCCGTTCGCCGAGTAGTTGTCGGGCGAGAGGTAGAGGCGGTTGGTGTCGAAGCGCGCGGCGACGCTCCAGCCCGTCGACGGGATGGTGAGCTTCGACGCCAGCACCGGCGCGTCCGGGTTCGAGAAGTCGACGGTGTCGAGGATGTACCCGGAGCCGTCGCAGCCGTACTGCCCGCCGGCGCAGCCGATGACGTGCGCGGTCTTGCCGTCGGCGAAGTCGAGGTTCCAGCGGCCGTTGTCGGCGCCCCAGCCCTGCGCCCGCCCGTCGACGGTGATGGCGCCGCGGCGGACGATGGCGCCGGCGGGATCGCTGATGTCGAGGTAGAGCAGCTCGGTCTGCGCCTGCTGGGTGCCGGGATCGTGCGCCAGCAGGATCGAGTTGGGCGTGACGTTGAAGATGCCGCTGTAGCCGCTGAACACTTCCTTGCCCACGGCGGCGATGACGTTGTTGGCGAAGCTCACCGACGAGACGATGACCGTCTCGGTGGTCTGCGAGCCGCCGACCGAGACGGTGCCGCCGCCGCTGGCACCGGCGCCGACGGCGTCGACGCCCCAGCCGTAGACCCAGCCGTAGTCTTCGCGAGACCGCGTAGAGCACGTCGCCGACGACGCGGGTGTCCTGCACCCAGCCGCCGAGCTTGGCCTCGCCGAGGACCTTGATGTTCGTCGGGTCGGTGGCGTCGAGGCCGCGCACGATCGAGCCGTGGAACGGGGTGCCGTCGTCGAGCTGGCCGTACCAGTCGGCGACGACGACGATGGCGATGCCGTTGCGCACCAGCATCTCGATCGGCGAGCCGTAGATGGCCGAGCGGCCGAGGAGCTTCGGATGATCGACGTCGCTGACGTCGAAGACCATGAGGCCGCGGTAGCCGTTCAAGTAGTAGAGGCGCGTGCCTTCGAGGCGATAGAGGTCGGTCTCCTCGACGGTGCGGTTGACGGTCGTGTTGCCCGGGTTGTTGGCGGGCGTGGGGGCGGTCGCGCCGCCGGCGCCGCCGGCCGTGTCACCGACGCCGTTGCTGGCGCCTCCCGCCGAGGTGCCGGCCATCGGCGCCGAGACGAAGTCGGTCTGTCCGGCGACCCGATCGTTGGGGTTGCTGCTGGTGCACGCCGAAACGGCGACTGCGAAGCTGAGGGCATAGGCTAGACGCGTCATGGCAAGTCTCCCTGGGGCCGATCCTGGCCTGGCCCATCGCAAGCGCGATGCCACGCCGAAGCCCGCGGAATCGCGCGCCTCCCCCTCAGATTTCCGGCGCGCGCCTCCTCAGATAACCTTGTAGAGCACGAGGCCGACGGCCAGGATCATGGCCACGAAGATGAGGGCGACGCCGAGGTTGCCCTTCTTGATCTCCTCCCACTCGTTGATGTCCTTCGACATCCAATCGAAGACCTTGATCGACAGCCCCATCGCGAACGCGAAGCTGACGGCGGCGACGACCGCCCACGCCAGGCTGCGTGCCATCTGCAAGAGCGTGAGCGAAAGCTCGTTTCCCATGGTGGTCCCCCTTATCACTTCACGCGGATCGGGTATTCGATCATCCTGGGCGCCGCGTTGTGGCGCGGCAGGCGCAGCGCGCCGATGGCGCCGGCCAGGCACGACTTGAGCGGCGTGTTCCGCAGCGCCGCCTCCTTGACGTCGATCTTTTCGGCGCGGCCGGCGCCGCTCCACTGGAAGGTGACGACGACCCCGTGGAAGGCGCGGTTGCGCGCCGCCTCGGCGCGTGCGCACGTGGCCAGCGGCGCGAAGTTCGACGACAGGAGCGCCACCACCTCGTTGTCGTCGGGGTCGGGCGCGTCGGCGTCACCCGCCGGCGCGCGCCCGCTCGCCTCGGCGTCGTCGAACGAGAGCTCCCGCTGCCCCTTCTTCACCTCCGCGACGTAGGTCGTCCACAAGGTGCCGCCCGAGAGCTGCCCGTCGAGGTAGAGCCCGACCGAATTGCCGGGCGCGCGAAAGCGGCGCAGCCCGTCACGCATGCCGGTGTCGACGTCGACTTCGAGCGCGGATTGCGCGGGCGTCTTCGGGTTGTCGCGCAGCCCGGCGGCGCAGGCGGCGAAGGCGTCGATGGCCTGCTGCTGCGTGCGGCTGCGATCGCCGCGCACCTTGACCAGCACGTCGACCATCGACGCGCCGCGCTTGACCGACGGCGGGCCGGCCAGCGCGACGCGGTGCTCGGCGGCGTGGCGCGCGATCGCCCGGGTCACGATCGGCTCGTACGCCTCGTCGGCGTGCGCCTGCGCGTCGAGCCAGGCGATGCCGCCGCCCGGCTTGCGCGCGGCGGCGATGCACGCGGCCACCGGCACCTGATAGACGGCGACCTCCTCGTCATGCAGCGTCGTCGACGTCTTGAGCGTCAGCGTCTGGAAGCTCAGCTTCCAGTTGGCGCCGCTCAGCGTCGGCTGGCCGACGGCGCGGCCGACCAGCTCGATGTGCTTGGCCACCGCCTCCTTGCAGACGCTGCGATCGCAGGGATCCATGACCAGCTCGATGTCGACGTTGATGTCGCGCATCGCCTTGAGCCGCTCGGCGCTGACCCGCCCCGGATAGAGGAAGACGATGAGCCGCGGCGTCGCGCGCGGGCGATCGCGGCGCAGCTCGGCGCGGATGCGATCTTCGATCTGCTCCAGCGGCTTGGTCGAGAAGCCCTGCGGCCCGCCCAGAGCGGCGTCGAGGTCGGCGTCGAAGGCGTCGGTGGGCGCGTCGATGCGCGTGCGCTGGTTCTTCGCCAGATCGTCCTGCAGCAGCGTCGTCTCGCGGGTGCCATCGCCGCGCGCGCCGACGCCCAGGCAGAGAAGGCCGATGACTGCGACGACACGCACCGCGCCTCACCATAACACAGGCGGCGCCGACCCGTGTAGGATCGCGCGATGGCTTTGCCGCGGCTGCACCTCTTCGAGTTCAACGATTCACCGTGGGCGCCGCGCGCGCTGCGCGACACCATCGTCGAGTCGCTCAGCCGCACGCTGTCGTGGGGCCGCCTGCTCGCGGGACTGGTGGCGCCGTTCGAAGAGTTCATCGCTCGCGCCGGCGTCGACGAGGTGCTCGACGTGTGCGCCGGCGCCGCCGGCCCCGCGCGCATCCTCATCGAGGAGATCCGCCGCCTGGGCCGCACGCCGCCGCGCTTCATCCTCACCGATCTGCAGCCGCAGCTCGAAGCCTGGCAGGCGGCGCGCGACGCCTTCCCCGAGCAGATCCGCTTCATCGCCGAGCCCGTCGACGCCACGGCGATCCCAGACGACCTCGCCGGCGGGCGGGTGCGCGTCATCATCAACTCCTTCCACCACTTCTCGCCCGAGCTCGCCCGCTCGATCCTGCGCGACGCGGTCGCCGGGTCGGCGGGCATCTTCATCGCCGAGCCGTGGGAGCGAAATCCCCTGCGCTTCGCCTCCTTCATCCCCGTGGGCACGCTGGCGCTGGCGGCCAATCCGCTCTTGACCACGCGCGACCGGCTGCTCAAGGCGCTGCTCACCTTCGCCAGCCCGGCCATCGCCGGCGCGTCGCTGTGGGACGGGCTGGTCTCGACGATGCGCGTCTACAGCCGCGACGAGCTGGAAGCGATGGTGGCGCCGCTCGGCGACCGCTTCGAGTGGACCTGGGGCCACCACCACTTCTCGCCCGGCGGTCGCGGCTACTACTTCTACGGGGTTCCGCGCCGCTAGCCTTCTCGCGCAGCGCTGACTAATCTTCCGGAACGCCGAGCGCGGGATCGAGCAGGCTGCCGATGTTGGCGACGTCGACGTCGCGCGCCTGCAGCTGGCCCGTCGATCCCAGCCAGTTCCACTCCAGGAACTTGACGATCGACGAGTGCTCCATCGTCACGTGCGACACCGTGCCCGTGCGCGCCAGCGGTCCGACGGCGATCGCCGGCACGCGCGTGCCGTAGCCGTGCCCGTCGACGGCGGCGGGCGGCGCCACGTGATCGAAGAAGCCGCCGCCCTCATCGTAGACGACGAGGATGAGCGTGTCGGGCGCGTAGTCCGATCCGGCGACGGCGTCGACCACCGATTTCACGAAGCGTGCCCCGTCGCTGATGTTGGTGCGCAGCCCCGGGTGCTCGGTGTGATAGCCGAGCCCCTTTACGAACGCGACCTGCGGCAGCAGGTGCGCGTCGAGATCGGCGGCAAACGAGACGAAGTCGCGCACGAACGCGGGGTCGTTCGCGAACTGGGCGTAGTACGCGGCCGGCACGTCGCCGGGATCGAACACGCAGGGATAGATGTCGAGCCCGGCGCCGCAATCATCGGGCGGATCCGGGCACCTGCCGGACTGCGTCGCTACGTACATCGGCTCGTAGCCCTCGGCGTACCAGGTCCACGACACCCCCGCCGCGTGCAGGCGATCGCCGATGGTCGCGGTATCGTCGAAGCTCATCGGCGTGGTGGAGAAGACACTGCACTGCGCGCCGGGCGCGGCGGGCTCGACATCGTTGTCGGCGAAGACGAAGCGGGCGTCGAAGAGGAACATGTCGTTCGCGGCGCTGGCGCCGATCACCGGTTGGAACCAGCGATCGGCGAGCGCGCCGCCGGCTGCGAGATCCCAGTACGGCTGCACCGTCGCCGCGTCGGCGTAGGCGACGTTGCGCGCGTCGCCACAGGTGGGGCTGTCGGCGAAGTGGTCCATCTTGCCGCCGTCGATCTCGTCCGTCTCACAGGCCGACTGATGGTCCGGGTCGTACCCCGCGTTGGCCGCGTCGTCGAGCACGATGGGCGCGTGCCCGCTCGCATCGGCGTCGGGCGCGCGCTCGCAGCAGGCCGCGCCGTCGGTGCACGCCGGCGACGAGCCGCTCGGCGCCGTGCACCAGCGGCCGAAGTAGCTGTCGAACGTGTGGTTCTCCTGCACGATGACGACGACGTGATCGATCTTGGACACGGGGCAGGGCCCGTCGCAGCTCCCCGCCATGCGAGGATTCGAGCCGCAGCCGGCCATCAGCGCGGCGGCGAGGAGCGCGGCGGCTAGTCGGCGAGTCGGAGGCGGCGGAAGTCGCGCGGATCGGTCTGGGCCGCGATCGCCTCGGCGATCCGCGCCTCGATCGCCTGCAGCTTGACCTCGAGGTCCTGCAGCTCCTCCAGCTCGAAGGCCACCGAGTGGCGCGCGATCGCCCGCGCCGCCTCGCTCGGCCGCCCCTCCGCCGCCTCGAAGCGGGCGCGTGCCAGGCGCACCGCCTGTTCGTACATGGTGCGCGCTTCGTCGGCGTGCCGCGCCTGGAATTCGACCGTCCGCGCCTCGGCCGCATGTTGCAGCGCCACCGACGCCCTTCGTATGAGCTCCCGACCCATCAGTCCACCCACCCGCTAGTACGACCCAGCTATGCAACCGGTTTGCCGAATCGAAGTGGCTGAAATTTATTAGGCGACCTCCCAGCTTGGTGGGGTACAGCCGCCCCAGATCTCCGAGAATCGGAGAGTTTTCGACCGAAAACATCGCGGTTTACCTTACTACAATAGTTGAGGAAAATTCCGCCGACGCAAGAAAAGCGCGCGCCAGCGGCAGGCCGTGCGCGCGCACCGCCGCGGCCACCAGCGCGCGCAGGCCGAGCTCGTCGAGCAGCTCGCCGATCGTCTGTGCCGACAGCTCGGCGACGACGGCGGCGATCTCTTCGCGCAGCGCCGCGCGCACCTCGGCACGCGCGAGGTTGTGCGCCACCACGGACGGCAGCATGGCGTCGAGCGCTTCCCACGGCGTCTTGCGTACGACGCGCGCGAGCTGCGACTCGGGCTGCTTGAGCAGCTCGAAAAACGCCGCCCGCCGCCGCTTGCCGAGCAGGCGCGCGGTCTCGTCGCTGGTCAGCTTCTGCGCCACGCTCTTCTGCAGCATCATGACGCCGCCGTCGACGAAGTCGCGCACCCGCTCCTCGAGCTGGCGCTGGATCTCGTCGCCGATGCCGCCGAACAGCCCACCGGCGGCGCGGGCGCCGAGCCCGATGACCCCGCGCAGGCCGCGCCCCCCGGGCGTCACCGAGAAGGCCTTGTGGATGAAGCTCGACAGCGCCTCTTGCAGCATGGCGCGCGCCGAGTCGCGCACGTGCTCGTCGGCTACCACCTTGTCGACGAGGGCGCGCGGGATCGGCGCCGGCAGGGCGAGCAGCGCGGCGAGCGCGTCGCGCACCGGATCGGGCAGCCACACGCCCAGCGGCAGCGCCGAGGCGCGCGCTCTTTCGAGCAGGCGCGCCCGTGCCGGGGCGATGAAGCGCGCCATCAGGCGCGCCCCGCGCGACGGCTCGGCGGCGGCGTCGGCCGCGGCCAGCAGGCGCTCGACGTCGACGAGCTCGGCGACGCGGCGCCCGCAGACGAAGGCGAAGGCAGCATCGAGAAGTTGCGTCAGGGCAGCGTCGTCCACGCGCCCACTATACCGTCAGACTTTGAGGATGAGCTTTCCGAAGTTCTCGCCGCGGAAGAGCTTGCCCAGCGCCTCGGGAAACTGCTCGATCCCGTCGACGATGTCTTCCCGGGCCTTGAGCTTGCCCTCGTGGAGCCAGCGCCCGAGCGCCATCGCCGCCTCGGCATAGCGCGCCGCGAAGTGGAAGACGACGAAGCCCTCCATGCGCGCGCTGTTCACCAGCAGCGACATGTAATTCTTCGGCCCCGCGACCGGCCCGGCGCTGTTGTACTGCGAGATGTTCCCGCAGATGACGACCCGGGCGCGCCGGCGCAGGTTGGCCAGCGCCAGATCGAGCAGCTCGCCGCCGACGTTGTCGAAGTAGATGTCGATGCCTTGGGGCGCGTACTCGCGCAGCTTGCCCCGCACGTCGTCGTGCTTGTAGTCGATGGCGGCGTCGAAGCCGAGCTCGTCGACCAGATAGCGGCACTTGTCGCCGCCGCCGGCGATGCCGACCACGCGTAGGCCGTGGATCTTGCCGAGCTGCCCGACCACGGCGCCGACCGCGCCGGCGGCCGCGGACACCACCAGCGTCTCGCCCGCCTTGGCGGCGCCGACGTCGAGCAGGCCGAAGTAGGCGGTCATGCCGGGCATGCCGACGACGCCGAGCCAGCGCGGCAGCGGCACCAGCGACGGATCGATCTTGGTCCACGTCTGGGCCGGCGCCGCACAGAACGCCTGCACGCCCGTCATGCCGGTCACGAAGTCGCCGGCGACGAGCGCCGGATCGTTCGACGTCACCACGCGGCCCACGCCGATGGCGCGCATGACCTCGCCGATGCCGACGGGCGGCACGTACGACTTGGCATCGTTGAGCCAGCCGCGCATCGCCGGATCGAGCGAGATGTACTGCACCTCGACCAGCGCCTCGCCCGCCCCCGCCGTCGGCAGCGGCGCCGTCACCAGCTCGAAGTGCTCGCGCGACACCATTGCCGTCGGTCGCGCGCGCAGCTTCCACTGCCGATTCTGCTGAGGCTCGCTCATAGGAAGAAATCCGGAATCAGATCGGCGCCCGGCGTCGACGCGTACTTGGAGAAGTCGGTGACCCCCTCCTTCTTCAGCACCTCCTCGTCGATGCAGAAGTTGCCGCTGAACTCGCGGCTCGGCTTGGTCAGGATGGCGTAGGCGGCGTCGGCCATGATCTCGGGCGTGCGCGCGCCCTTCATCGTCATGTCGCCGCCGAGCAGGTTCTGCACGGCCGCCGTCGCGATCACCGTGCGCGGCCAGAGCGCGTTGACCGCGATGCCGTCGCCGCGCAGCTCCTCGGCCATGCCGAGCACGCACATGCTCATGCCGAACTTGGCCATCGTGTAGGCCACGTGCGGCGCGAACCAGCGCTCCTCCATGTTGAGCGGCGGCGAGTTCATGAGGATGTGCGGGTTCGCCGACTTCTTGAGGTGCGGGATGCACGCCTGCGAGCAGGCGAAGGTGCCGCGCGTGTTGACGCCGTGCATGAGGTCGTAGCGCTTCATCGGCGTGTCGAGCGTGCCGGTCAGGCTGATGGCGCTGGCGTTGTTGACCAGGATGTCGATGCCGCCGAACTTCGCGACGGTCTCGGCCACCGCGGCGGCGATCTGGTCCTCGTCGCGGATGTCGACGACGCAGGCCAGCGCCTTGCCGCCCGCCTTCTCGATCTCCTCGGCGGCGGTGTAGATCGTGCCCGGCAGCTTGGGGTGCGGCTCGGTGGTCTTGGCGGCGATGGCGACGTTGGCGCCGTCGCGCGCCGCGCGCAGCGCGATGGCGTGGCCGATGCCGCGGCTGGCGCCGGTGATGAAGAGCGTGCGTCCCTTCAGGTTTTCCGTGGCCATGCGTGGAGCTCCTTCGCTGGTTGCCGTTGGATGCACACGGTACGACGAACGCTGCGAAAGATCGACGTGACTGCACCGTATCTACGCGCCGTGCAGAGGTGGCCGTCGCTGCACGAGGGAGGATGAAATGAACCGTGCATCGTGTCGTAGATCACTCGCTCCACTGGCCTTCGCCTTCGCCGTCGCTGGATGCAACCCCACCCCGTCCCGCACCTCACCACCTTCGAGTAGCGGAAATCCGGGACGCAGCGCCGGTGCGCCGGGGGGCGTGAACGTCGCGCTGACTCCGCCGCACGGCATCGGCGGCGCGCACATCATGCCCGTGCACCGCCCCGATCGCGCCAAACCGGCGGCCGTGCCCAACGCGACCGGCGCGCAGCTGGCCTATTACGGCGGGCCGGTGCTGTCGAACGTCAAGGTGTTCACGGTCTTCTGGAACAACAGCGTCGCCTACCAGTCGCAGCTCAACGCCTTCTACACCGCCGTCACCAACAGCGCCTACTTCGACTGGCTGACGGAGTACGACACGCCGACGCAGAACATCGGCCGCGGCAGCTTCCTCGGCTCGCTCGTCGATCCTTCGCCGCCGACCGCGACGTCGATCACCAACGTCGACATCCAGACCGAGCTCGGCAAGCTCATCGACGCGGGCCAGGTCCCGGCGCCGACCGCCGACACGCTCTACATGATGCACTTCCCGCCTGGCCTCTCGATCGATCTCGACGGCTCGGGCTCGTGCGTCGTCTTCTGCGCCTACCACAACACGTTCGTGCACAACGGCGTCAACGTCTATTACGGCGTCATGCCCGACCAGGGCGGCTCCTGCGCCGGCGGCTGCGGCTCCGATCCGACGCTGTTCAACAACCTGACCTCGGTGTCGTCGCACGAGCTGATCGAGTCGGTGACCGACGCCGCCGTCGGCCTCGCCACCGTCGTCGGGCCGCCGCTCGCCTGGTACGACACGACCAACGGCGAGATCGGCGACATCTGCAACGCCGAGCAAGGCTCGATCGTCGGCTACACCGTGCAGAAGCAGTGGTCGAACAAGGCCAACGCCTGCATCGTCACCGGGACCGCCTGCGTCCCCCAGTGCACCGGCAAGGTGTGCGGCTCGGACGGCTGCACCGGCTCGTGCGGCACCTGCCCCACGGGCGAGAGCTGCGACGCCAGCGGCCAGTGCCAGACCAGCTGCGTCCCGCAGTGCAGCGGCAAGCAGTGCGGCTCCGACGGCTGCGGCGGCTCGTGCGGGAGCTGCGCCAGCGGCCAGACTTGCGACGCCGACGGCCAATGCCAGGGCACGCAGCAGTGCGCGCACGCGCTGTGCGACACCGGCGCCAACCTGGCGACCGGCTGCGATCCCTGCGTGACCAACATCTGCGCCGTCGACTCCTACTGCTGCACCACCGCGTGGGACTCGATCTGCGTGGGCGAGGTCGGCTCGGTCTGCGGCCAGTCGTGCACCACGCAGTGCAGCCACGACGAGTGCAAGACGGGCACGACCCTGACCACCGGCTGCGACGCCTGCGTCACGCAGATCTGCGCCGTCGACTCCTACTGCTGCTCGACGGCGTGGGATCGCCTGTGCGTGAACGAGGTAGGATCGGTCTGCGGCAAGAGCTGTGGCGGCAACACCTGCGCGCACGCCCTCTGCACCGCGGGCGGCAACCTCACCAGCGGCTGCGATCCCTGCGTCACGCAGATCTGCGCCGTCGACTCCTACTGCTGCTCCACCGCGTGGGACTCGATCTGCGTGGGCGAGGTCGGCTCGGTCTGCGGCAACAGCTGCCCCTAGACCGGGCGTCGCTTGACTCCCTACGACGCATTGCGTAGGGTGCCCGCACATAACGCGCCTGGGTGAACGGGAAGCCGGTGTGATGCCGGAGCCGCCCCCGCGACTGTAAGGATGTGACGATGCTGCGGTGGTTGAACGCCACCCACTGACGGGAAATCACCGTCGGGAAGGGCCGCAGCGGAGCATCCGAGCCAGGAGACCGGCCCACGCGCCATGATTCGCCCTTCGGGAGGGAAGCGGCGCGCGTGCTCCTTCGAGATCCACACACTCGCCTTTTGCTCGTCGCCGGCGCGCTCGCCGCGGTGACCGCCGTGGCGTGGCGGCGCGCGCACGCCGACGAAGCGGAGCCGCAGCCGCCATCGCCGTCGTATCGATCGACGGTGCGCGGGCCGGTGCCGCAGACCCTCGTCACCAGCATCGATGCCACCCAGCCGTCGGCGCGCCTGGTCTCCGTGGCCGACTTGATCGAGGGCCAGAGCGGCGTGTTCGTGAAGTCGCGCGGCGGGCTGGGCTCGTTCACCTCGGTCTCGATCCGTGGCTCGGAGGCGAACGAGGTCGCCATCCTCGTCGATGGCATGCCGCTCGGCCGCGCCGCCGCGGGCGTCATCGACCTGTCGGCGCTGTCGGTCGCCGGCCTCGAGCGGGTGGAGATCTGGCGCGGCGTGCCGCCCATCGAATTCGGCGCCGAAGCGGTCGGCGGCGCCATCAACCTGGTCACCCGCCGCGGCGCGCTCGTCCCCGAGCTGCGCGTCTCCGCCGGCGCCGGCTCGTTCGGCGCCCGCGCAGCGTCGGCCGGCTGGAGCGGCAGCGATCATGGGCTGCGCGTCGATCTATCGGCCGCCTACAACGGCGCCAGCGGCGACTTCACCTACTACGACACCGCCGGCACGCTCTTCAACCAATCGGACGATCGCGTCAGCGTCCGCCGCAACAACGACTTCGACCAGGGCGCCGTCGACGCCACCGTCGCCGGGCGCCACTGGCGCGTGGGCGCGCACGGCTACTTGAAGCAGCAGGGCGCGCCCGGCGTCGGGCTCGCCGGCGCCGAGTCGCTGCACGCGCGCCTGGTCTCCGCGCGTCTGATCGCCGACGGCGACGCCGACGGCCGTGCCGGCGCGCTGGCCTGGCGCGTGGCGACCTCGCTGGTATACGAGCGGCTCGCCTTCGCCAATCCGCTCGGCGAGGCGGCCGGCCCGTTCGGGCCCAGCGTCACCGACGCCGCGGCGCTCACCGAAGGGCTCTACGCGCGCGCCCGCGTTCCGTGGGGGCGCCGCCAGCGCTGGCTCCTCCTGGCCGACGCGCGCGCCGAGGAGCGCTGGCCGCACGATCTGTTGTATCCGGCGCAGTCGGGCGGCGCCTCGGAGCGGCTGGTAGGCGGCCTCGGCGTCGAGGACGCGCTGCGCTTCTTCGCCGACCGGCTCACCGTCACCGCCGGCCTGCGGCTCGACGGCGACTACAACCGCCTCTCGGTGCCCCAAGCGACGATGTCCGGGCCGCTGGCCCCGACCAGCGACCTCGAGCCGACCGGCCGGGTGACGCTGCGCTGGGAGCTGGCGCGCTGGCTGGCGCTGCGCGCCGCCGTGGGCCGCTTCGTGCGCTTCCCGACGCTGCTGGAGCTGTTCGGTGACGGCGCCTTCGTGCTGCCGCATCCGCTGTTGCGCCCGGAGAAGGCGTGGGCCGGGGACGCGGGCGGCACGCTCAGCGCCGACAGCCGCCACCTCCACGCCAGCCTCGAAGCCGCCTTCTTCGGCCGCGCCGTCGAAGACACCATCGTCTACCTGCCGAGCTCGCGCGCCGCCGCCGCGGCCAACCTCGGCCCCGCGCGCATGCTCGGCGTCGAGCTGCGCGCCGCCGCCGCCATCGGCAGCTTCTTCGCCGCGCGCGTCGACTACTCCTTCGTCGATGCCCGCGCCCTCGACGGCGCCGGCGGGCAGATCCCGGGGCGTCCCCAGCAGCAGCTGACGCTGCGCGCCGATCTGAAGTGGGCGCCGTTCGCCCTCTTCTACGAGCTCGAGTTCGTCGATCGCCTCTATCGCGATCCGGCCAACGACGCCTGGATCCCGGCGCGCACGCTGCACGCCATCGGCGCCTCGTTCGATCACAAATGGATCCAGCTCACCGTCGAGGTGCGCAACCTCGCCGACCTGCGCGTGGTCCAGCTCCCCGCGGCCGGCACCAGCGTGCCCTACCCGCTCGTCGACTACTTCAACTACCCGCTGCCGGGGCGCGCGATCTACGCGACGCTCGTCTTTCGCAAATGAACGAGGAGAGAACGAACATGCTCAGGATCGCGCCTCTTGCCGTCGCGACCGCGCTCGCGCTCGCTGCCGGCTGCAACAACGCCAAGCCGGCGCCGGCCGACCTGCGCAGCTGCTGGGGCACCGGCTGCGCCATCGTCACCACCTCGCACTACAACCCCGACTACAGCGGCGTCGGCACCATCAACGCCATCCAGATGTCGCAGTCGAAGGTGGTGCGCAACATCGACTCCAGCCTCGATCCCGACGTGGCGCTCGACATCTCGGCGAACGACAAGCTCTACGTGCTCGATCGCGACGTCGGCTCGCTGCGCCGCTACGACCTGGCCACCGTCGCCATCGAAGAGGAGATCGCGACCGGCTCCAGCGCGGCGCCCAACACCGCGTCGTTCCCGTACGGCTTCTGGCGCAGCGACAGCTCGAGCAAGATCTACGTGACGCTGGCCGGCAACGACGCCGCCTATGCGCTCGGCGTGGTCGACGAGGCCACGCCCGACGCCGGCGTCACCAAGTTCATCGCCGTGCCGGCGGCCGCCTCCGACAGCGACGGCAAGCCCGAGCTGTCCTCGCTCTACGCGTGCGACGGCACGCTCTACGCGCTGTCGCAGAGCTACACCCTTATGGGCGCCGACATCAGCTACGCCGAGGGGCGCATCGCCGTCATCGACCTGAAGTCGGACACCTTGACCGGCTTCATCACGCTCGCCGGCAAGAACCCGGCGTCGATCGTGGCGGAGGGCGACGACTGCCACCACGTGCTGGTCGCGACCTCGTCGGATCTGACCTCGCCGCCCGACGGCACCGGCGGCATCGAGCGCGTCGACCTCGCCGCCCGCACCACCCAAGGGTTCATCACGCAGGACACCGACCTGCAGGGGCGCCCGTTCTCGATCACCAAGGTCTCGCCGCAGCTCGCCTATGTCGGCATGTACTTCGATCCGCAGCCGGACGCGACGGGGAAGATCGTGCTCGGCTCGGCCAAGGTGATCGCGTGGAACCCCTCGACGCTGGCGACGCTCGGTGACGCCAGCGGCAAGGCCGGCAACATCAGCTTCGTTCAGCTCGGCACCGACGGCCAGCTCTACGTCGGCGTCGGCACGTTCGGCGGCGCTCCCGATGCGACCAAGCTCGCCCAGGGGCTCTACATCGGCCAGGCCGACGGCTCGCCCCTGCCGACGACGCCGCTCGATCTGGGCGACTCGCCGTCAGCAATCGCGTTCCAGAAGTAGCGCGCGTCCCTGGGAGGTGCGGAGCTCGAGCCAGCGCTGCGCGCGGCGCTCGACGACGAGGTGGAAGGCGAGCCCGGCGCCATAGACGATCAGCCCGAAGACGACGACGAAGCGCGCGCCGCCGAGCGGCAGCCTGGCCGCGAGCACGAGGTACATGAGCGGCATCTGCAGGATGTAGACGTCATAGCTGGCGCGGCCGAGCCGATACAGCAGCGGCGACGACAGCAGCCGGCCGACCCCGCCCCCGGCGCCGGCGGCGGACCAGACGATCGCGCCGAAGCAGGGCAACAGGAGCGCGTTGTGCACGAGCGCGAACGGCAGCCGCGCGGCGACGGCGAGCAGCGCCACCGCCAGGGCGAGCCCGCCCGCCCCGAGCCAACGCGGCGAGCGGCGCGCGCGATCGAACGACAGCCCGAGCGTGACGCCGAAGACGAACTCGGGCAGGCGCGCCGGCGGCCAGAACTTCACGAAGCCGAGGAAGAAGGCGTCGCTGTCGGGGCCGACGGCGCCGTCGGGCGAGAGCGCGCTGTAGCCGCCCGCGATCGCCAGCGACGCCGCCCACAGCGCCAGCAGCAGCGCCGCGCGCCGGCGTCGCGACAGCCGCGCGATCGCCCGCGCCAGGGGCGGCAGCACCAGGTAGAACGCGACCTCGACCGAGATGCTCCACGCCGGCAGGTTCCACGACAGCGCCGCCGGCGGCCACCACGCCTGCAGCATCAACAGCTGCAGAACGCCGCCCGGCGCGCTCGCCGCCAGGTTGCCATCGTGACGCAGCGCCAGCGGCAGCAGCAGCAGCAACGCCGCCGCGTACGCCGGCAGCAGGCGCGACAGTCGCCGCACCAGGAAGCGGCGATGATCGAACGCGGCGCTCGCCATGCGCGGGCCGTAGCTGACCGCGAGCACGAACCCCGACAGCACGTAGAAGAACGAGACGCCGACGAAGCCGCTGCCGCCGAGCGAACGCAGCCAGGCCGGCGCCGTGGACAACAGCGGCCGCCCGAAGTGGAAGAAGAAGACGTAGAGCGAGGCAAACGGCCGGAGGCCGGTGAGCGCGTCGATGCGCCGCGCGTTCTCCACGCAGCGACGGTGCCACGCCCCCGGCGAACGGCGGGCGACGCATCGGCGACGTCGTCACGGCGATCGCGAAACCGGACGGCGCCGCGGCGCTGCTACTTGGTCAACATCATCGAGTCGAGCATCGAGCCGTCGTCGCGGTAGGCGGTCATCTGCAAGGAGCCGCTGCGCACGCGCACGATGGCGAAGCTGTACGTCTTCTCCGAGAACGCCGTCCAGAAGTCGCTGCCGTTGTCGTACAGGTCGGCGCCCGCCGAGCCGACGACCAGGTACACCGTCGCGTTGGCGCTGGTCGGCTGGGGCGCGTTGTTGTGCATGGGTTTGCTGCGCTCGTAATCGTGATCGTGCCCGTTGAACACGACGTCGACGCTGTCGCCGTCGACGATGCTGCCCCAGTCGGCGCGCATGGTGGTGACGTCGATCGTGTGCGGCCCCGCCGCCGCCGAATACATGGGCTTGTGGTGCAACAGGATGTTCCAGGGCGCGCCGATCCCCGCCTTCAGGTTGGCGTCGAGTGTCTGGGCGATCGATCCCGTCAGGTCGGCGGGGTTCACCGGCGTGTCGTTGGCGACGGTGAGGTGCACGGCGCCGAAGTCGACGGCGAAGTTCTGCTCGTCCCCGGGCATGGCGAACTGTGAGAACCAGTTGACGGCGCTGACGTCGTGGTTGCCGTGCGCCAGGATCATCGGCGCCAGCGGCAGCTCCGGCGCCGCCGCGTCGAACCACGCCTCCCACTCGTCCTGAATCGGCCCCAGCGTGGTGGCGTCGCCGTCGAAGAGCACGATGTCCGGCTGCATCTTGGCGAACGCCTGCTGCAGCGCATTGCCCCACGTCGAGTAGCCGTCGCGGGTGTCGCCGATGACCAGCATCACCACCTCGGCATTGGGGTCCATCGGCAGCGTGCGGAAGGTGTACGTCGGCGACCACGACTCTTTGCCGCTGTCGTCGATCCCGCCGACGCGATAGGTGTACTCGGTGTCGGGCTGAAGCCCGCACAAGTGCGTCTCGTGCATGCGCACGGTCGTGATCCCGGCGGAGGTGGGCGCGTTGAGATCGTAGACGAACGTAAAGCCGCTCTCGCTCTGATCGGTGGCGCCGTTGACCCCGTATTGTACGGTCGTCGCCAGCGTCGTCTCGTCGTTGGTGCGCCACAAGATGGCGACCCCGGTGCGCGGATCCTTGCCGACGTTGAGGTGCACGTACTTCGGCGTCGGATCGGCGCCGAGCACCGGTGAGCCGAGCTCGGGTACCGACGCGCCCTCTTGCGTCGTCACCGAGTAGCCGCACTTGTCGAGCATGATGGTTCCGCCCAGATGCTGGTCGGGCCCCTGCTTCGCCGTCTCCTTCTCGAAGAAGCAGCCGCTCATCATCAGAAGAGCCGCCGACGCGATGAGGTTGACTGAGCGCTGCATGTTCTACTCCAAGCGATACGTGAGCTGCACGACCACGGAGTCGTTGTCGTAGCTCGCCTTGCGGCCGGCGACGTCGACCGCGTCCAGCTCCTGATTATGCGAATAATTGAGCTGAAGCTTCAAGTTGTGACCGCGGTGAAAATAGTTGATGCCGGCGACGTAGCTGGCGCGCGCTTGCGTCGGATCGCCCGGCCCGGTGATCGGCACCGTCTGGTTGGGCGCGACCGCCTCGAAGCGGAACGCCACCTCGAAGCGTCGATAGAGGCGCCCGGGGATCGGCAGCAGGTAGCCCGCCTGCGAGTTGAACCCCTGCTCGTGATAGTTCTGCTTGGGCGCGCCAGCCGAGTAGGTGATGCTGCCCCAGAAATACTCGGCGTAGGCAGACAGCCCCTTCCACGAGAAGAATGCATCGGCGCCGAGGAGCAGATCGAACTCGTTGAAGTCGCCCTGGCTCTTCTTGGCGTACGACGCGTCGCCGGCGACCCAGACCGCGTCGGGCCCCAGCGCCGACTCCAGGAGCGGGGCCCGCTCGCCGATCGGCCGATAGGCGATGCGACCGACGTACATCAGGTTCTGATCCAGGTTCTCGACGACGTTGACGCCCTTGCCGTTGAAGACGCCGGCGCTGATCTGGATCGACGGCACGTACGGCACCGCCAGGGTCGCCGTGAGCCCGAGCTGCCGGCCGGGCGTGAGCGCGACCAGCTGCGCGTAGTCGTTCATCTGCAGCGTGTTGGCGGGCAAGATCGTCTGCCGCGAGAAGGGCGCGAACTGCTGGCCGGCGGTGATGCGCCAGTAGCCGCGCCCCGGCAGATCGTTCGAGGCCGACAGCCACGCGTCGAGGAGCTGGAACGACGGCACCATCTCCGCCTCGATGCGCGCCTGCCACAAGATCGAGTAGCCGCGCAGCGAACCGGCAGCAATCAGGCGGGCCCGATGCAGCGCGAAGCCCGAATTGAGCGGGTTGGTCGGGGTTACGTTGGGATCCTGCTGCTCCCAGCGGAGCTGCGGCTGCGCGAGGCCGCCCAAAGACAGGTCGTACTCGCGCGCGGCGGCGACGGTGGAGATGCAGCACAGCAGCAGGGTGGCGGCGCGTCGGACGTTCGTCATCTTCATCGGCAGGCGATCTCGCGAACTTTCTGCACGATACGGGGGCAATAGCGACGATCGGGTGAACTGTTGTTGAACAACAGGGGAACTCGGTTAACCGAGAAGTTGCCGAGCAGCCATCAGTCGTTCGCGGACGCTAGGGGATGTTCGCCCTCAGGTCGATGCGCAGCTGGCTCATCAGCGTCTTCGTGGCCGTCTTTTTCGGCGCGCTGGTCGCCGCGGCGATGCTCGGCTGCGCGCCTGCCGCCGAGCCACGCGCCGCCCTCGACGTTGCCGCGGCCGCGGCGCTGCGCAGCGACTGCAGCTTCGTCGCCGGCGAGCGCGCCGGGCAGACGGTCGCGCGCACGCTGCCCATCGACGGCGAGCTGCCGTTCGACACCATCGTCGTGGTGGTCCTGCAGGGGCGCTCGTTCGATCATTTGCTGGCGACCATGCCCGGCGACGTCGACGCCGAGGCAGCGGGCGGGCGGGCCGCGGGCTACTGCGTCGCCGATCCCGGCGACGACTGGAAGCGCAGCCACATCGCCTTTGCCGGCGGTGCCAACGACGGCTTCTCCGCCGCCGCCGCGACCGCCGACGACCCGGCGGGCGCGCGCGTGATGCAGCACTATACGGCCGACGATCTTCCGGTCCTGCACGCGCTCGCCGAGCGCTTCGCCGTCAGCGATCGCCACTTCGCCGCCATCCTGGCCGACGCCGACGCCAACCGGGCAATGCTCTATGGCGCCAGCACGCACGGCCGCCTCGACGCCTCGGCCGATACCCCGGCCGCCGTCATCGGGGCCGACGACGCGCCGTCCCTGTTCGATCTGCTCGACGGGGCCGGCGTCTCCTGGCGCGTCTATACCGAAGGCGACGGCCCCGCCGCGCTCGCCCCCGTCCGCGCTCGTCACGGCGATCGATTCGGCGGCAGCTTCGGCACCGACGCCGCCGCCGGCACGCTGCCCCACGTCGCCTTCGTCGAGGTGGCGCCACAGTCGAGCGGCGGTGGCCGCTTCGACTTCCGCGCCCCCGGCGACGTGCAGCTCGGCGATCGCTTCCTGTCCGAGCTCTACAGCGACGTGAGCGCGAGCCCGCAATGGCCGCGCATGGCGGTCATCGTCACCTTCCTCGACGGTGGCGGCTTCTACGATCACGTCCCTCCGCCCGCCGCCTGTCCCCCCGACGCGGGGGACCCGGGGCGGGACGCCGCCCCGCCGCTCACCTTCGATCGCGACGGCTTCCGCGTGCCGCTCGTGGTCGTCTCCCCGTGGGCGCGGGCGGGCGCGGTCTCGCACACGCCGACCGATCACGCATCGATCACCCGACTCATCGAAGCGCGCTTCGGCCTGCCGTCGCTGAGCGCGCGCGACTCCAACGCCGATCCGCTGCTCGATCTGTTCGACTTCACCTCGCCGCCGCGCGCCACCCCGGCCATGCCGCGCCCGATCCTCGACAGCGACGAGCTCGATCGCTGCGTCGACACCTACTTCTAGGGGGTGTCCGACAGCCCTAGGCGCTCCCGCGTCGCACCCACGCTCGGCGCCGAATTCGTCGACCTGTTGCCTCGCGTTCGGACAACAGGGGCTATGAGAGCGTTCGTGGAGGTGGAGAGATGAAAGAACGTCAGGATTTCGATGGCACCAACAAGTCGTTCCTCACCGATGAGGGGATCGCGCGAGACGTCGTGGCCCGGGAGGAGATCGCGCTCCGGCTGACGCTGGAGGCGATTCGCCAGAGCCAGCGCGCCGTGGTCGGGCTCCTGGCCTTGCCGGCGTCGCTGGCGCTGGGCGTGGCGGCGACCGTGAGCTACACGGCGGCCTTCGTCGAGCGCGGGTTCCAGACCTTCGAGATCTCGCTGTCGCGCATGGCGCGCGAGGCGCAGGCGCTGGCCGAGCACGCCGGCGAGCGCCCGCTCTTCGCCGGCGGGAACGAGTCGAGCGAGCAGCTGGCCAAGACCGCGCGCTCCTGATTCAGGATCGCCGGGAGCTTTCCTCGCACCACCGGGCCCTATGTTTGGCAACAGGTGGTGAACTCATGATACCCGACCAAATCAGGAACTATCTCGACGAGCGAGGGGTCGCCTTTCGCGCCAGCACGCACCCGTACGGCGTGACTGCGCAACAGACCGCGCAGCGCGCCCACGTCTCGGGCAAGCGCTTCGGCAAGACCGTGGTGCTCAAGCAGGGGCAGAAATACGTGATCGCGCTGATGCCCGCGGATGAATCGGTCGATCTGGCCGCGCTGTGCGATCTCGTCGGTCCCGGGATCGAGCTGGCCAGCGAAGAGGAGCTCGACCAGCTCTTCCCCGACTGCGAGCCGGGCGCGATGCCGCCGCTCGGCGGCCTTTACGGGCTGCCGGTGATGGCCGACTCGTGTCTGCAAAAGCACCCGACGATCACCGTGAACGCCGGCACGCACACCGACGTGATCGAGCTCCGTTGGGATGACTTCGTGCAGAGCGAGCACCCGCGCATCATCAGCCACTGAGCGGCACGCTCGGAAGTGCAGCGGCGGGCGCATGCGCCGGTCAGAATCCGGCCCGGCTCAGCTGTGTCTTCAGCTCGGTGACGCGATCGGCGCGGCTGGACGCGAGGTTTCGCTGCTCGCCGGGGTCGGCCGTCAGATCGTAGAGCTCGTCGCCCGCGTCGGAGTTGACGATCAGCTTGCTGGCCCCGTCGATGATCGCGCGTGAGCGGCGCCTCTGCGAATCCGCCGGCAGGAGCTCCGCGACCACGGCAGCCGGCGGCAGCGGCTCTCCCACCATCGCGGGCAATAGTGAGCGGCCGCGAAAGCTCGCCGGCCGCGGCGCGCCGACGAGATCGAGCAGGGTCGGCGCCAGGTCGATGAGCGCGACCTGGTCGTTCACGACGCGCGGCGGCAGGTGCGGCACGCGGATGAGGAGCGGCACGCGCAGCATCTCCTCATACAGGGTGCGCCCGTGAAAGTAGATGGGCTCGCCGCCGAGCGAGTGCTCGCCAAAGGCCTCACCGTGGTCCGAGAAGATGACGACCGCGGTGTCGGCGGCGAGACCGGAGGCCGCCAGCGCGTCCAGGACGCGACCGACGTAGTGGTCGGTGAAGCGCACCTCGCCGTCGTAGGCGGCGGCGAGATGCGCGGAGAGCGGCAGGCCGCTCGGGACGGGAAATCCGGCGTGCTCCATGTAGCGATCGTGCGGGTCGAACAGATGCGTCCACAGGACGAAGCGCTGTGGCGACTTCCGCAGCTCTTGCAGCCGGGCGACCACCCGGTCGACGATGCGGGGCGCGGCGATGTCCTCGACGTCGACGATGCGTCGGGCGCCGTCGTTGCTCCACTCGTCGAAGCCGCGCGCCAGCCCCATCGCCGGCTGCATGTAGAAGTGCGAGAAGATGCCGATGGTGCGGAAGCCGGCGCCGTGCAAAGCCTCGAACATCGTCGTGTTGTCGGGCACGTCGAGGATGGGCGAGAAGTCCGCGTCCACCCGCTCCCAGCGCACCTGCGACGGCAGCCGGGAGGTGAGGAACGACGGGAATGATCGCGGGGTGTTCGGCGCCTGTGCGTAGACGCGGCGGAACTGCACCGCGTCCTCGGCGAACGCCGTCATGCGCGGGGCGACCGTCTCGTTGATCCGATCGGCGCGCAGCGTGTCGATGGTGATGATGAGGAGATTGCCGGAGAAGCGAGCGGCCGCGACGGCGCGCGACGGAGGGAGGCTGGAGGGCACGGTCGGCGGAGCCGCGGGGGGATCGATGCCGTCGCAGTCCTGGTCGATGCCGTCGCCGGGGATCTCGATCGCGCCCGGGTTGATGCGTCCATCGTGGTCGTCGCAGTCCCGGCCGCCGAAGCGCGCCGAGTAGCCGTCGCCATCCTCGTCGGCGAGCTGGCGCAGCGCGCTCAACAGGACGCGCGCGCCGCGCGACTGCTGCTCCAGGAGGTCGAGCGCGCGCGCGTCGTGCCCGATACGCGGCAGCACCGCGAAGCCGACGGCGACCACGAGCGCCATTACGGCCGCCAGCGCCCGGCGGCCGCCGCGCGGCACCCGCGCCAACCCGGCTGCGAAGCCGGCCTGCGCCGTCACGAACAGCGCCACCATCTCCGCCGGGCCGAAGTCGATGGCGCGCCAAGCGACCGACCGGAGCGCTGCCGTCACTACGACCGCTACCGCCACCGCCAGCGCCAGCGCCACGATGACGACGCGCCGCCGCGGCAGTCGCCGGCAGAGGCGCAGCGCCACCTGGTAGACGGGAAACCAGGTGAGCACGCAGATCGGTACGCAGGCGGCGGCGAACATTCCGATCGCCGCGGCGCCGTTTTGCTTTCTGGCCATGTGGAACGCGACCGTGCGGGCGAACAGGTACAGCAGCGCCGCCGCCGTGGCCATCGACCAGCCGCCGGCCGCCAGGCCCGCAGCGCAGCGCGCGTCGAGGTCATCGTCGGCGGCGTCAGCCAATCGCGCTGCAGTCACGCCCAGTTGGACTGTGGAGCCCAGTCCCCACAGGACCGCACCTTCGACGAGGCCGCAGGCGAGCCCGACCGCCCCGTACAGCCCCGCCGCGGCGAACAGCGCGCGCAGGAGGGCAGGCAGGTGGGCGCGCTCGATCAGCGTCAGATCGCTCCAGGCGACGTCGACGAAGGCAACGACGAAGCTGGCCAGCAGCGCGGAGACGAGCGGCGCGAAGAAGAAGCTGCGGGGGCGCGTGGACACCGCCGTCGAGTGTGCCTCACGTTCGAGCAAGAGACGCTAGCGAAATGACGGCCTGCGGGCGGGCTCGCCTGACGGGACGCTGCGCTACGCGATGAAGCGCAAGTTCTGGGACGGGCGGCATGTGCTTCGCTTCGAGCCGCGCGAGTTTCTCCTTCGCCTGTGCGCACTCGTCCCGCCGCGCGGCTTCCACCTGGTCCGCTACGCCGGCATCTTCGCCGCGCACGCGCGCGGCCGCCACGCCCTGACCGGCCGCGGGATGCGTGACCGGCCGCGCCGCTTGCACCGGGGCTTCCCTCAAAGAGAATGCGCTCTCGCGGCCGCTCGATCTCGACGTTGAAGTAGCTTCTCGACGGGGCGAGGGCGGAGCCCTGCGCGCCGCACCGTCGCTGGTAGCGCAGCTCACCGACGGTGCAAGTCGAGTTGACGGGACCTCGCGTGGTACGAAGATTCCTGGGCGGAGTCCTGCGACTGCTCGACGAGTGAACACCAGGACTTGACCCGATACGTATGATCTCACCGCCTCGGACATTGCCGACGCGGCTCGGGCCCTGTCGAATCTACGCGAACGAGGAACCCCACTCGCGAATCCGGCGGGCGCGTTGATCGATGCCGTGATCGCCGTGACGGCGCTGCGGAACGGCGCCCTCCTCGGGATCCTGCGGCGGATGCCGCCGCAGGCGTAGACGCCGGGGCTGGGCAGCGATCGGCGACTACTCGAGGACGTAGACCAGCGATGCGTTCACATCGCCCGGCTCCGTCGCTTCCGTCGCGACGTGGCCGGAGAGGAGCATCCCGTTGAGCGGGCCCTCCGTCGACGCCTGCTTGCAGGTCGGATGGTTGATCGTGATGTCGATCTGCTGGCCCACCGGAACGTTGTAGACCACGGCGGCGGGCTTGTTGTGCTCCCCGTCGACCTCCTGGAACGACGGGGCCGTCGGCAGCCCCTGCGTCGTGAAGTACTTCACCAGCGCGCCGGCGGGCGAATTCACCGTCACGGTGCCGCCGGCGATCGCCGTGCACGCACCGGTCTTGAGTACCGTGACCTGGATGAGTGCCATCGTCTGATCGTTGCCGACGACCTGCTGCTCCAGCCCGAACGTCGATGAGCTCGGGATGGGAATGGCGCCGCGATTGACGTCGACGCCCGAGGCCATCGCCTCGGGCAGGTGGAGCGTCGAGTACATCGGCCCCGTCACGGTCGGCGCCAGCGCCACGCCCGCCGGGGCCGGCAGGACGAAGTTGCCGTCCGCGTCGCTGGTCGTGGTGTCCTGCCCGTCCGTGACCGTGAAGCCGGCGAGCGGCGCGTTGGTGAAGTAGTCGATGACGACGCCGTGCTGCCCGACGATGGTCGGTCCCGCGTCCACCGGGTTCGACATGTCGGAGCTGCTGCCACCGCCGGTCCCGGTCGTGCTGCCGCCGCAACCGACCGCGAGCAGCGCCGCCACCAGCGCGAATCGCGAACTGTACATCTTCGGTACGTGCCTCCCCGGCTCATCGTCCCAAGTCTGTCGCCCACGCAGAATGACCGAGCCGGACGAAGCGTTGATATAATCGGCCAGTGCCACACGCGAGTGCGGGTCGCTTCGGCGTAATGGGGCTGCCCCCGATCATGGCGGTGGCGCGCGAACGAGGCTTCGACCAGGACGCGCTCAGGCGCAAGGCCGGCATCGCGCCGGGTGCGCTCGAGGACCCCCACGCGGCCGTTCCGGTCGAACAGGTCCATGCGCTGGTGCGGGCGCTGCTCGATCGCACCGGCGATCCGGCGCTCGGGCTCGAGGCCGCTCGCCACATCGGTCCCGAGACCTTCGGCCTCCTCGGCGTCGTCGCGCTCGTAACGCCGACGATGCGCGAGGTCATCCAGATGTTCATCCAGTACTCACACCTGATCTTCTCCTTCTTCCTGCACGAGTTCGACGAGGGTGCGGGCGTCACGCGCCTGCTCTTCGTGGACGACGGCGACCTCGGAGCACTGCGCCGCTTCTATCTCGATCGCGAGCTCGCCTTCATCGCCGAATCGGCGCGCACCTTCTGGCCCGACAGCTATCGCGAGATCCTGCGCAGCTTCGATTTCGACTATCCCGAGCCCGCCGAGGCCGCGCGCTACCGCTCGCTGTTCCCCTGCAACGTCCGCTTCGGCGCCGCGCAGGCGGCGGTCGTCGCCGATTTCACGCGCGATCGCCCGCGCGTGGACGTCAACCCGCTCGGCTACGACCTGCTCAGGGAGCACCTGTCCTCGTTCGCCGGCAAGCCTGCGGCCAGCGACGACCTCGTCGACCGCATCCGCCACGAGATCACCTTGGCGGTGACCGTGCGACGCGTGTTGCCCGCCGCCGATCACATCGCAGCCACCGTCAAGCTGTCCGAGCGCGCGCTGCGCCGGCGGCTCGCGATGCTCGGCACCAGCTTCCGCGCGCTCACCGACGAGGTCGTGGCTCCGCTCGCCAAGCGCTACCTGTGCGATAGCAGGCTGTCGGTGGCCGAGATCGCCGAGCGCCTGGGCTACTCCGAGGCGGCCAGCTTCGTACGGGCGTTCCGGCGCTGGACCGGCACGACGCCCGAAGGCTTCCGCGAGCGCCCCGACCAGGGCTGACCCTCAGCTGGGCTTCAGATCCTCGGCGAGCGACGCGCGCGAGGCCTCGCCCAGGTGCGTTTCGTAGCGATAGTTCGGATGATCGATCGACAGCGCCGCATAGGAGGTACAAACGCGGTTCGGCGTCGGCGTCGAGGATGTTCGACGTGGCGCATGCGCTCGACGCCGGCTCGGGCGCGCCGTTGGCGGCGCTGCCGATCGGCATGGCGATCAGCGGCCCCGCCGTGTCGCGCGGCCACGTCTGCATCGGCACGGGCGACGACTTGATCGGTGATCCGAGCCCGCCGACGCGCATTCTCCCGCTCCGCCTCGGCGACGACTGACCCTGACGGCGACTAGCCACTGCGCAGGCGCCGACGCCAGACATCAAGCGTCGTGCCCGTGCGCTCGCGGATCAGTCGATTGAGCCCGTTGGCCGACAGGCCGATGCGCGCCGCCACGGCCGAGCTTCTGGTCGCTCGACGCGAGGACCTCGACCACCGCGGTCAGCCGCGCGTCCGCTTGCTCGTCGCGAAACGAGCTCCTGGCCGCCTCGAGCTTGCGCTGCAGCGACCGCGGCGAGAGGCCTCGCCGCCGCCCCGCCTGCTCGACGCTGAGGTTGCCTCTGTGCGCGCGCAGCAGGGAGCGTCAGAGGAAGTTGAGGATGTGAACCTCGGTCGTATTGGTGCCCGTCCCGGAATACTGCACTCCCGTCAGCGCGCGCTTGCCGGTGCTGTCCTCGAGCACGTGGTACGTCGCTCCTGTCGGCGCTTGAATGAACTTGGTCCCCGTATGCAGGACGAAGGTCTGATATCCGCTCGCCGCCGAGAGAATGTGCACCTCCGTGGAGCCGCTGCCGGTGTTGTAGCGCTGCACTGCGATGAGATCGCCCTGCCGTCCGATGTCGAAGGTCATATACTGGTCCGACTCGCCGAGGGCCGTCCCGGTGTGCAGGCTGTACTGTGTGTAGTTGCTCGCCGCAGTCAGCACATGTAGCTCCGTCGAGTGCGTGCCGGTGCCCTGCTTTTGAATCATGAAGAGGTTGCGGGCGCTGTCGAGCGCGAATTGGTTCTCCTCCGATGCGACTACTCGATGTCTGGCCGCTTGCGCGGCAGCTATTCAAGTGCTGATCACTGCTTGAAGCGACAACCTACCGCATGAGCAGTCGCTGCGATTCGTCGTGTGAATGCAATACTCGTGGCTGCGGCGATGAACGCGTCGGCTGACACCGTCGTGAGTCAAGCGAACCTGTTTGGCGGCTCCAGCCTGAATATCTACTCACCGACAGTAATTCGCGACAATCGATTGCGTAACTACGGCATGTGGTACAGCGGCTGGCAAACAGCCGGCCAGCAGGTCGATTCAATCAATTATCGGTCGAGTAACGATCTGAGAACTTGGAGTAGCTATTCGACCGTGCTCACGACCGCCAAGGTTCCGAACGCGAGTCTCGTTGGTGAGCCGTCAGTGACCCAGCACTACAATGCGGCGACGGGCGCGTATCAATACACGATGTTCTACACTGTGTGCATGTCGCCGTGTAACGGCGCAAATGGCGGGCTTGGATACAACGAAATCTGGTCCTCGGTGTCCAACGATGGCGTGAATTGGCTATACCCTCAGCTCCTCTTGAGGGGCGCGAGCGAGCCCGGTGGTGTTGGTCCGGCCCAACCGTCAGCGATCTTGGATCCAGAAGCGGATGGAACCTTTTGGAAGGTCTATTATCGGGAAACCAATACCAATAGCATTGGCGCCAATAACGGATTCAAGGTTGCCCACGTCAACGGAAATCGAATCGCCACAAAGGCAAACCCCGTATACGTCCACACCGGCGATGGCACAATCGCGAATCCCGAGGTCCGGCTGGTCAATGGAACCTGGCAGTTGTTCTTCGACGTCTATCGAATGGCGCCGTTACAAGAGGTCGACATCTACAAGGTCGAATCCAGTGTCAACACGAGCTGGCCGTCGAATGCAGATGAAGTGTTGATTACGAATGGCGGACCGACCTGGTGCGGGACGATTACGCCGGGTGTCCTTGCAGGGAGCGGAAGCCAATACAATCTCTTTTTCGGGCTCGCGCAGCGCTGGTCTGACGGTGGCTGTTACGCGGGTGGATCCGACGCGCTCGATATCAATCGGGATATCGAGGGCTGGTTATGGAACGACAATGTGAGGCATTGCCGCTTTCTCAAGCGGGATTCGTGCCGCTCTCAAATTCAGGCGCCAGAACGCTTCGATCATGGAGTTCGAGAAGGCCGCATGCCGACAAGCTTGAGTACCACTGCGAGCAAGATTCGCCCTGCGGCAGAGGCGATGGCCGTGAGGACCGCCGGCCTTGGCCTCGCCCGCAGGGAGTCTGTCTGCCGAAAGCCGGCATCGGTGCGGGCGCGACGCAGCTGTTGCAGCGGCTCGCAGGGTCAAAGAACGCCGCCGCGCGCGCTGTCGCGGCGATGGGGCTCGGGGAGGTGCGATCGGCAGCAGGCCGCGGGCCCCTGGAGCGGCTACTCGCCGACGACGGACGCGCCGAAGAGAGAGAGGGATGCATTGACGGGTCGCGGCCGGTTGGGGACTTCGCCGCCCGCGCGCTGGCGCGCTATCGATGATCGCCTGCCGCTGGGCCGACCACCACAGCGATAGCGGCCAATCGTGCTCCGTTGGGTGACGTGCTCGGCGCGTTTCAGGGCGCTCCCTCGCGCGGGCACGGCCGCCGAGGTCGCGCGAGCTGGCGGCGGATCGCGCGGGCGAGGCGCTCGAGCGTGTAGGGCTTCTGGATGAGCTCTCCAGCGCCGAGCCGGAGCGCCTCCTGGACGCGCTCGGTGCTCGAGAAGCCCGTTGTGACGATCGCCCGCTGCCCGGGGTGCTCCGCGAGGATGCGGCGATAGGTTTCGGCGCCGTCGATGCCGGGGTCCATGAGCATGTCGAGCACCAGGATGTCGGCGCTCCTGCGACGCAGGTCTTCGACCGCCTTCTCGCCGCTCTCGACCGCGCGCGCGTCGTAGCCGAGCTTCCTCAGCATGTTGGTCGCGACGCTCCGTTGCTCGGGGACGTCGTCGACAACGAGCACGCTCTCGGTCCCTAGGCAGTCTTCCAGCGATGCGCTTGGCTCCGCGGCGGTGACGCCCTCGCGGGTCGCCGGGAAATACAGCTCGAACGTCGTCCCTTCGCCTTCGGCGCTCTTGAGGTCCAAGAAACCGTGATGCTCCTTGAGCGCCGAGGCGATGAGCGTCATTCCCAAGCCGGTGCCGCTACGTCCGGCCTTTTTTTTCGTGAAGAACGGCTCGAAGATCTTCCGGCGATCTTCCTCGGCGATGCCCGTCCCCGTATCGGACACGCAGAGGACGACGTACTCGCCCTCGGGGATCCGCTCGTAAGCATCGAGCGGATGGTCCAGGTAACGATTCACGGTGGCCACGGTCACGGCTCCCTTCACGAGGTTGGCCTCGAAGGCGTTGTGAAGCAGGTTCATCACGATCTTCGAGAGCTGCACGCGCGCGCCCACGATCGCAAGTAGCGCCTCTTCGAGATGCACCTCGAGGCGCACGTCGGGATGGATCGCCCGCAGCTGGCTGCACTCGGGCGATTGAAGGTAGGCCGCGATGATGGCGTTGAGCTGCACGACCTCGCGCTCCGCCGTTCCCTGACGGGAGAGCGCGAGGAGATCACTGACGATGGCCGCGGCCTTCAGTCCCGACGTCTTGATGCGGAGGATCCCTTTTCGGCGCGGGTCCGTCTCGGAGAGGCCGATGAGCAGCACATCGGGGTACGTAACGAGCCCCACGAGCACGTTGTTCAGATCGTGCGCGACGCCCGCCGCGAGCTTGCCGATGGTCTCGAGCTTCGAGGCTTGCTCGAGCTGCTTCTGCATGTGGAGCCTCTCGTCCTCGGCGCGCTGGCGCTCGGCCATCTCGCGCTGCAGGCGATCGTTCGCCGACGTCAGCTCGGCCGTTCGTGCGAGCACGCGGCTCTCGAGGGTGCGATTGGCCTTCTGGACGTTCGCTCGCTCCTCGGCGAGCAGATGGCGCAGAAAGAAGCTTCGGCGGGCGGCGTGTTCCATGGCGTAGCAGATGGCCATTCCGGCGAGGTTGAACGTCGTGAGAAAGAAGGTATTGCTGACGAGGAATGACCTTGGCATGGCCGTCCAATGGAGCACCACCACGTGGTAGCCGAGGACCGTGAGCGCGCCCGTCATCGACGCCCACAAGAACCGTGCGCGGACGAACGTGTAGGAGAAGACGAGCACCACGAGGAGGCCCGTGGCGTACTGGTAGCTCGCCGGTGGCGGCGCGATGGCGATCATCCAGATGACGCCAGCGGCGGCCATGCAGATCATCAACGACAGCAGGGGCTGCATCCAGCGCGCGAACCACGGGCGGTACGAGGCCGCGGCGACCAGCAGGATCGCCGGGCACACGACGGCGAAGCGAATGAGCCACAGCGCCTGTGCCTGGAACCCGAACATGAGGTAGTCGAGGAGCGCGTACGCGCCATACAGGCCCCCCCCGAGCACGAGGGCAATTCGTAGCTGGCGGAGCGAACCCTGAAAGTAGTCGTCGAGAAACGGGCGCTCGAGCCCTGCGTCGGGACCGCTGAAGACGAGCGTGAGCAAGCTTAAGTGCATGCGCCGCTGACGAAATAGCCCAGGTAGGTTATAGGCATCGCTGCTCGGCCGTCGAGCCTCTTTGTGCGCCACGATAGGGTCGTGGGGCTGTCGGTCGAATCTAGGAACGTGGATCTTCGTCGCGCGCGACAGCGGGTCGTCCGACGAGCGCGGGGGCGGTCGGCCCCGGGCACGTCGAGCATCTCGGGATGCCTGACGCTGGTCCAAGATCAGAATGTGGGACCATCGGGTTCTGGTATTTTGGTCAGTCCACCTTGCTCGAGCAGACCGGTCCTGCCGGGGCCGCCTGCTTCGCCATTAACCATGAAACGTTCATCCCTCTCGACCCTAATTCGAAGGTCAGGGTGGCCTTCAGCGGCCTGGTCGAAAACACCACGGATTTCGAGATCAACTTGACCGGCTACTTGATCGACATCGACGACGACGACGATTGATCGAGCGCCCAGTAGATTCCGCGCGATAACGCGCAGCCGTGCATCGCCTCGAAGCTCGATGAGCCGCCGCACCCGGCGCACCACGTCGCTTCGTCCGAACCGCGACAGTCGGGGGCGCCGTCCTCTTGGCCCGGCTGGTGCCGGCGTGAGCAGCGTGCAAACCCGGATCTCGAAGGCCCCGCCGCTACCGAGCGGCGGCGGCGCCTATCGTGGGCGGTCCTCATGAGCAGAACGATGGGGCTGGGCGTCGTAGTAGTCGGTCATCGTAGTGACAAGATCCCCGAGGATCGGCGGGTGCTCTACTCCGTGTTGTTGCTCGCCGGCCTTCGGTTCGGCGAGGTAGCAGCGTTGAAGTGGTCGAGCTACGACGCGAAGGTCGCTCCACTCGGCTAGCTACTGGTCGCCGCCTCCTATAGCGTCAGGAAGAAGGCGGAGAAGGCCGTCAAGACGGAGCGGCCGCGCGAGGTCCCCGTGCAGGCGTCGCTCGCCAAGATCCTCGCTGCCTGGAAGCTCGGCGGCTGGCAGCGGATGGTGGGCCGTGCACCACGTGCGGGCGACCTGCTGATTCCTGGTACAGCCGGCTTTTCGGCTCGGTCGGACCAACAAAAAAGCCCGGGAGACCGAAGTCTTCCGGGCTTTCCGTTGTTGCGGGGTGGACGGGACTTGAACCCGCGGCCTCCGGCGTGACAGGCCGGCGTTATAACCAACTTAACTACCACCCCAAATTTTCAACTTCGTCGGTGGGCGCAACAGGATTCGAACCTGTGACCCCCGGCTTGTAAGGCCGATGCTCTACCGCTGAGCTATGCGCCCCTGGGCCAGGTCCCGGCCGTCGAAGTCCCGTCTAATTACTCGACGCACCACCAGCTGTCAAGGCGCAAACGGCGCCTCCCGGCAACCGCTACCCACGTCCCGCCCCCCAGCTCGGCAGCAACCGGCACCACGGTGGGACGGCGCTCCTGCGGAGCCACGGGGCCCCAATCCGGTCAGCCCAGGTACCTGCGCCAGGGTCTCTGGGGCGGGCCCCGCCGGGGACCCTCCCATCAGCGGCCCAGAGGAGTGCATCTCGCAAATACTCTAGTGCGGCTCGGGCTGCGCCGGCTCAGGCACCGTCGGCGACGGCGTCGACGGCCGCGCCCCGCCATCGCCCGTGCGCTCCGCCTTACGCCAATCGACCGCCCGGCTGGGCTCGCGCAGGAAGATCTCCGGATCCTCGATCCGCAGCGCCGCGCGCAGCACCTCGTCCATGTGCTCGACCGGGATGATCTTCATCGCCTTGCAGCACCTGCTTCGGGATGTCCTTCAGGTCCTTCTCGTTCTCCTTCGGGATGAGGACCGTGTTGATGCCGGCGCGGTGCGCGGCGAGCATCTTCTCCTTGAGGCCGCCGATCGGCAGCACGCGGCCGCGCAGCGTGATCTCGCCGGTCATCGCGACGTCCTTGCGCACCGGGATGCGCAGTCAGCGCCGAGACCAGCGCGGTCGCCATCGTGATGCCCGCCGACGGGCCGTCCTTGGGGATCGCGCCCTCGGGGAAGTGGATGTGGATGTCGACGCTTCTGCGTAGAAGTCCTTGTCGAGGCCGAGCGCTCGGCGCGCGAGCGCACGTAGCTCATCGCCGCCTGCGCCGACTCCTGCATCACCTCGCCGAGCTTGCCGGTGAGCGATCAGCTTGCCCTTGCCGGGCATGACCGTGACCTCGGTCGGCGAGCAGGTCGCCGCCGAGCTCGGTCACGGCGAGGCCGTTGGCCAGGCCGATCTCGTCCTGCTCCTCGGCCGTGCCGTAGCGGAACTTGCGGCACGCCGAGGAACTTCGGGACGCTCTTCGGCGTCGATCGCGAACTTGGCTGTCCTTGCCCTCGTCGACGACCTCCTTGGCGACCTTGCGGCAGACCGTGGCGATCTCGCGCTCGAGGTTGCGGACGCCGGCTTCCTTCGTGTAGTGGTGGATGATCGTGCGGATCGCGCTCCTCGGTGAACGTCGACGTCGACGTCGGCGAGGCCGTTCGCCTCGCTTCTGCTTGCGGGATCAGGTACTGCTCGCGCGATGGCGAGCTTCTCCCACTCGGTGTAGCCGGCGAGCTGGATGATCTCCATGCGGTCCTGCAGCGGCAGCGGGATGGCGTGCAGGCGTGTTGGCGGTGCGTGATGAACATCACGTCGCGACAGGTCGTAGTCGAGGTCGAGGTAGTGATCGTTGAAGGTGTGGTTCTGCTCGGGGTCGAGCACCTCGAGCAGCGCCGCCGACGGGTCGCCGCGGAAGTCGGTCGACATCTTGTCGACCTCGTCGAGCAGGAAGACCGGGTTGTTGCGAGCCGGCCTTCTTCAGCGACTGGATGATCTTGCCGGGCAGCGCGCCGATGTAGGTGCGGCGGTGGCCGCGGATCTCGGCCTCGTCGCGCACGCCGCCGAGCGACAGGCGCACGAAGCTTGCGGCCCGGTCGCGCGCGCGATCGACTTGGCGAGCGACGTCTTGCCGACGCCGGGCGGCCCGACGAGGCACAGGATCGGGCCCTTGAGCTTCTGCGACCAGCGCCTGCACCGCGAGGTACTCGAGGATGCGCTCCTTGACCTTCTTCAGGCCGTAGTGATCCTCGTCGAGGATCTTCTCGGCCTCGTCGATGTCGAGCTTGTCCTCGGTCTTGTCGTCCCAGGGCAGCGACGAGGACCCAGTCGATGTAGTTGCGCACGACGGTCGCCTCGGCGCTCATCGGCGACATCATCTTGAGCTTCTTGAGCTCCTTGCGCGACCTTGGCGTGCGCCTCCTTCGACATCTTCTTGGTCTTGATCTTCTCCTCGAGCTCCTGGATCTCGTTCTTGAACTCGTCGCGCTCGCCGAGCTCCTTCTGGATCGCCTGCATCTGCTCGTTGAGGTAGTACTCCTTCTGCGTCTTCTCCATCTGCTTCTTGACGCGGGTGCGGATCTTCTTCTCGACCTGGAGGATCTCGATCTCGCGCCTGCATCAGCTCGAAGAGCTTCTCGAGCCGCTTGCGCGGCGATCTCGGTCTCGAGGATCGCCTGCTTGTCGTTCGAGCTTGAGCGACGAGGTGCGCGACGATGGTGTCGGCGAGCCGCGCCGGGTCGTCGATGGTCTGCGACCGCGATCAGCATCTCGGGCGGGATGCGCTTGTTGAGCTTGACGTAGTTCTCGAACGTCGCGTGCACCGAGCGCATCAGCGCCTCGAGCTCGACGCCGCTGCTCGGCCGGCTCGGCGATCTCCTCGACCTCGACGAGGAAGAAGTCGTCGGTCTGGGACGAAGCGCGCGGATGCGCGCGCGCCGCTTGCCCTCGACCAGCACCTTCACGGTGCCGTCGGGCAGGCGCAGCAGCTGGATGATCGTGCCGATGCGTGCCGACGGCGAAGATGTCCTCCGGCGTCGGGTCGTTGGTCTTGGCCTTCTTCTGCGCGGCGAGGAGGATCTCCTTGTCGCGCGTCCATCGCCTCCTCGAGCGCGGTGATCGACTTCTCGCGGCCGACGAAGAGCGGCACCACCATGTGCGGGAAGACGATGATGTCGCGCAGCGGCAGAAGCGGGAACGGTGCGCGGGCGCCGTCTTTCTTGTCGTCGTTCTTGAAGAACATGTGTCTATTGCAGATCCGCTGCGCGCAAGATCGAGTGCGCGCATTGAATCTCGTCGGCGGAGTGCGTTCGCCCGGAGCGGCGCGGGCGGCGTGACGAGCTACTTGCGGCCGCCTTCGGCGGCTTCTTTTTGGTAGACGATCAGCGGCGGCTCGCTGCTGCGAGTCGATCACGTCCTCGTTGATGACGACCTCCTTGATCGCCGCTGCGTCGACGGGATGCTCGTACATGATGTCGAGCATCGCGTTCTCGAGGATGGCGCGCAGGCCGCGGGCGCCGCGTCTTGCGCGTCGAGCGCCTCCTTGGCGACCGCCGTGCAGCGCGCCCTTGGTGAACTTGAGCTTCACGCCGTCCATCTCGAACAGCTTCTGGTACTGCTTGACCAGCGCGTTCTTCGGCTTGGTCAGGATGTCGACCAGCGCCTCCTCGTCGAGCTCGTGCGAGCGTGCGCGATCACCGGCAGGCGGCCGATGAACTCCGGGATCATGCCGAACTTGAGCAGATCCTCCGGCTGCGACCTCGCTCGAGCAGCTCGCCGAGCTTGCGCTCGTTCTTGCTCTTGATGTCGGCGCCGAAGCCCAGCGTGCTTCTGCCCGATGCGGTGCTCGATGATCTCCTCGAGCCCGGTGAAGGCGCCGCCGCAGATGAACAGGATGTTGGTGGTGTCGACCTGCAGGAACTCCTGCTGCGGGTGCTTGCGGCCGCCCTTGGGCGGCACGTTGGCGACCGTGCCCTCGATGATCTTGAGCAGCGCCTGCTGCACGCCCTCGCCGGAGACGTCGCGGGTGATCGACGGGTTGTCGCTCTTGCGCGCGATCTTGTCGATCTCGTCGATGTAGACGATGCCGCGCTGCGCCCGCTCGATGTCGTGGTCGGCGTTCTGCAGCAGGTTGACGATGATGTTCTCGACGTCCTCGCCGACGTAGCCGGCCTCGGTCAGGTTGGTGGCGTCGGCGATGGCGAACGGCACGTTGAGGATGCGCGCCAGCGTCTGCGCCAGCAGCGTCTTGCCGGAGCCGGTCGGGCCGAGCAGCAGGATGTTCGACTTCTGCAGCTCGACGTCGTCGACGCCGACGCTGCGAGTCGATGCGCTTGTAGTGGTTGTGGACCGCGACCGCGAGGATCTTCTTCGCGCGCTCCTGGCCGATCACGTACTCGTCGAGGATCGCCTTGATCTCGGCGGGCTTCGGGATCGGCGGCAGCCCGTAGGACTGCTCCTCCTTCTCGATCTCCTCGGCGATGATGTCGTTGCACAGGCCGATGCACTCGTCGCAGATGTAGACGGTCGGGCCCGGCGATGAGCTTCTTCACCTCCTTCTGCGACTTGCCGCAGAAGGAGCAGGTCAGCGAGGCTCCGTCGCGCTTCTCGATCGCCATCTACTGGCTGAGCCTAGCGCCGATCCGCTCGCCGGCGCGCACGAGGCTACTGCTCCGGACTTCTCGTCGGGCTTCTTCTTCGCCGTGATCAACACCTCGTCGATCAGGCCGTACTCCTTGGCCTGTCGGCGCCGACATGAAGTAGTCGCGCTCGGTGTCGTTCTTGATCTTGCTCGATCGGCTGGCCGGTGTGCTTGGCGAGCATCTCGTTCAGCGTGTCGCGGGTCTGCAGGATCTCCTTGGCGTGGATCTCGATGTCGGTGGCCTGGCCCTGGAAGCCGCCGAGCGGCTGGTGGATCATGATGCGCGCGTTGGGCAGCGCGTAGCGCTTGCCCTTGGCGCCGGCGGCGAGCAGCAAGCGCGCCCATCGAGGCCGCCTGGCCCATGCAGATGGTGGCGACGTCGCAGCGCACGTACTGCATCGTGTCGTAGATCGCCAGGCCGGCCGTGACCGAGCCGCCCGGGCGAGTTGATGTAGAGCATGATGTCCTTGTCCGGGTCCTCGCGACTCGAGGAACAGCAGCTGCGCGATGATGACGTTGGCGACGTCGTCGTCGATCGGCGTGCCGAGGAAGACGATGCGGTCCTTGAGCAGGCGCGAGAAGATGTCCCAGCCGCGCTCGCCGCGGTGGGTCTGCTCGATGACCGTCGGGATGATGAAGTCCGTCATGCCGAGCGCGCCGTTTCGATTTGCCATGTGCTAGGTCTCCGACGAGGACGAAGGTTTCTGGTCCTTCTCATTGATCTTTGCCCGGCTCAGGAGCAAGTCAAGGGTTTTCTCCTCGCGAAGTTGGTGCCGGAGCGCGTCGAGCCGTCCCTCTTTTTGCAGCTCGGCCTTGAGGCGCGGCACGCTCTTGTCGCGGCTCTGCGCCATCTCCGCCAGCTTCATCTCCAGATCCGCGTCGGAGACCTCGACCTTCTCCTTCTCCGCGATCGCGTCGATGAGGAAGGCCGCGCGCACCTCGTCGTTGGCCCCTTCGCGCAGCTCGTCGCGCATGCGCTGCTCGTCGAGCCCGGCGGAGCGATAGTCGATGCCGCGCATGGCCAGCTGGAGCCGCGAGCGCTGGATCATCGCGTCGAGCTGCCGCTCCACCAGCGCCGGCGCCACCACGAACGAGTTGCGCTTGAGCAGCTCCTTGACCAGGTCGCCCTTGAGATCCTCGCGCGCCTGCTTCTGGTCCGCCTCGAGCAGCTTGGCGCGGGTCTTGTCGCGCAGCTCGGCGAGCGTGTCCGGCTTCGCCGGTGTCCTTGGCGAACTCGTCGTCGAGGGCCGGCACCTGCTTCTCGCGCGACTCCTTGATCGTCACCTTGAGCACCGCCGTCTTGCCGGCGAGCTCGGCCGCGATGTGCTCGTTCTCCTCCTTGGTCGGCAGCACGAACGTCACCTCGTGCCCCGCCGCCGTCAGCGGCACGCCGACGAGCGCCTTGGCGAAGCCCGGCACCGGATCGCGCGCCGGCTCGCCGAGGTCGACCATCATCGCCTCCTTGTCGAACTTGCGCTCGCCGATGTGCCCGGTCACGTCGACGACCGCGACGTCGCTGGCGCCGAGCTCGGCGCGCCCTTCGATCGGCTTGAACTCGGTCAGCTCCTGCCGCTTGCGCTCCAGCGCCGCGTCGAGGTCCGCGTCGCTGACCGCGCCCGCGCGCTGCGCCAGCTCGAGCCCCTCGTACTCCTTGGGCTCCACGATCGACCGCACCTCGACCCGCGCCGAGTAGTGGAACGACTTGCCCTTGTGCAGGTGCGCGTCGTCGACGATCGGCTCGGCCACCGGCTGCAGGTCGTGCTGCTGCGCCGCCGTCACGAAGCTCTCCTGCACCAGCTGCTTGACGACCTCCTGCTCGACCTGACGGCCGAACATCTTCTCCAGCATCGGGCGCGGCACCTTGCCCTTGCGAAAGCCCTTGAGCGCGACGCCGCGCGACAGATCCTTGTAGGCCTCGTCGAGCTTCTGGGCCACGTAGGGCCAGGGAATCTCGACGGCGACCTTCTTCTCGACGGGAGAAATTTCGGAGATCGTGACTTGCATGGTTGCCTCTTATGAGAACACAGTCGGATGTTCGAGCTCGCACTCGGGCTTCGCCCGGCTCTCTTGCGAACCCTCTTGGTGAAGGGGTTTTCTTGCACGCGCCCTCCGGGTAGTCAAGGATCGCCACATGCCGCCGCGCTCGCACGGAACCGGGCAATTCGACCGGGCGGCGCTGCGCCGCTGTCCGGCGTCGGTGGTGATCGAGCCCGGCGCGCTCGTCTTCCACCCCGAGAACGTCTCGCTCGACGAAGACGTCTACGTCGGCCACTACGCGATCTTGAAGGGCTACTTCAAGAACGAGCTGGTCGTCGGGCGCGGGAGCTGGATCGGCCAGGCGGCCTTTTTGCACGCCGCCGGCGGCATCTCCGTCGGCACCGACGTCGGCATCGGACCCCACGTCTGCATCTTGACCTCGGTGCACGCCGAGCCCGGGCGCGATCGCCCGATCATGGCCGGCGACCTCGAATTCGCGCCCGTCGTGCTGGAGGACGGCTGCGACCTCGGCGTCGGCGCCATCATCCTGCCCGGCGTCACCGTCGGCAAGGGCGCCCAGGTCGGCGCCGGCGCCGTGGTGACCGCCGACGTGCCGGCCTACGCGGTCGTCGCCGGCAACCCGGCGCGGCTTTTGCGCTCGCGCTGAGGCAAGGCGCGCGTCAGTCGAGCGCGGTCGCCATGTCAGGACCGAGCGTGCAGGTCTTCCCGGTCACGGTCGCCGGCTCGTTCCGCAGCGCGCCGCGATCGATCCAATCCTTGATCGCCTGAACCTGCGAATCGTCGAGGTGGCCGCTGGCCTGCGGCATGTACGCCCCATACCCGACGGTGGGATCGGTGGCGGTCAAGGGCAGGGTCAGCTTGATGACGAGGAGGCTGTTGGCCGAGTCGCACGGCTTGACGCGCAGCTTGCCTTCGCTCGCCGCCTGCGTGTTGAACGCAGCGGCGCCCACGAGCGCGTTGTACGGATCGGTCTTGAGGTCGAGCATGTTGGCGGTGTTCTTGCCCTCGGGCGAATGGCACACGCTGAAGCTGGCGCACGCGGGCTGCAGGATCTGCGAGTTGATCTGATCGAAGTTGTGCGGCACGACGGCCGCCGTCATGTCGGCCGGCGTGGTGGTGGTGTCACCGCAGCCGGCGGCGACGAGGCTCAGGGGTAGGCAAAGCGCTGCTGCAAATTTCCACATCCGTAGGCGATAACGAATTTGCGCGCCGGACGCAAGTCGCGCCCTTGGCGGCAGGCGTTTCCGACTTGGCAATGCGGCGCAGCTTCTCCGCGCGCGGCAGCCGCTTCCACTCGTGCTCCCGTCGCAGCGCCGCGCCCTTGTCGGCGGCCGGCTCGACATGGGCGAGCTCGACCGGCAGCCTCCCGCGGGTGTATTTTACGCGTCCGCGCGCATGGGCCGCCAGACGGCGCTCGACGTCGTTGGTACAGCCACAGTAGAGCGTGTCGTCGGCGCAGCGCAGCAGATAGACGCTCCACGGTTGTTGCCGCATTTCCGCCGCAATGATAGCGTAGCGCCCGCTCGCCATGCGAATTGATAGCGAAAGGAAGCTGTTCGTCTGCCTGCGCATCGACAACAAGATGCGCGACCAGCTCGCGCAGGCGCCGGCACGCGACAAGGTCTACTTCGACGGCACCGACTCGCGCTACCTGACGACGATGCGCACCGCCGAAGACAACTACATCGGCAAGGTCATCGACGGGGGCACCTCGGCGGTGTCGATGGACGACCTCAAGCGCAACCTGCTCAGCATCCTCACCCGGGTGGCGCCGGGGCGGCATCGCGAGGACGCGGTCAAGGTCTTCGCCCTCGACGAGGGCGAGGCGCCCAAGGAGCCCGGCAAGGGTGGCGAGGGAGGGGACGGCGAGGAGCCGGAGGAGCCGCGCGGCAGCTACTACTAATTTTTCGCTTGCGTTCGGGGCGCCAATAAATTACTGAAATCCCGCTTCGAGCGCCCGTAGCTCAGTTGGATAGAGCGTCGGACTTCGAATCCGCAGGTCGGGCGTTCGAGTCGCCCCGGGCGCACCCGACGGCGTTGAAAATCAGGGCCCATAGCTCAACTGGCAGAGCAGCGGACTCTTAATCCGTTTGTTGAAGGTTCGACTCCTTCTGGGCTCACCACTCTTGTTCGGCTCCAGCACCGGCGTTACTTGCCGTGCGAGACCCAGCCGCCGTCGGCAGCGACATAGACGTCCGTCGCCGACGTGCCCCAGACGGCGTTGATGTTGACCGTCTGCACCTCGAGGCCGCTGGTCTCCGCGGTCCAGGTGCCGGCGGCGTCGCCGTGCAGGACCGCGCCCGTGTCACCCACGGCGAAGACGTTGTCGGCGTCGGCTGCCCACACGGCGCGGAACGCGAAGGTGGCGTAGGTGGCGGCGATCGTCTGCTTGGTGAACATGCCGTTGCCCGCCGAGAACAGGATCGTGCCGCTGTCGCCGACGACGTAGACGTGCTGGGCGTCGAGGACGAACACGCCGTGCAGGTTGACGCTCGGCACGCCGGTGGTGAGCGCGTTCCAGGTCGAGCCGTCGCTGCTGTGGAAGATGCGCCCGCCGTCACCGACCGCGTAGGTGTGGCCGGCGGTGCCGCTGACGCCGTTGAGCCCGCCGCTGCCGATCGCCAAGGGATTGGTCCAGCCCGAGGCCAGGTTGCCGGTGGTGTTGTGGTAGATGAACTCGCCCGGGCCTCCGGTGCCGCCGTTGGCGGTGACGTAGACGTCGTTGATCGAGCTGCCCCAGATCGCCGTCAGGTACATGCCGGTGGAGACGGTCGAGGTCGACTGGGTCCAGGTCATCGCCGCGTTGTCCCACGAGCGGATGTCGCCGTTGTTGCCGACGAAGAAGAGGACCGTGGCGCTGGTGCCCCAGATGCCGCCCGGCGTGTAGAAGGGGTTGGCCGACTTCTGCGGCCAGTTGTCGTCGCCCGCGGAGAAGAAGCAGTTGGCGGTGGAGTTGCCGCAGACCCAGATGTGGGTGGCGTCGCTGGCCCACAACGCCAGCATCTGCGCGCTGGAGATCTGCTTCGGGGTCCAGGCGAGCGTGCGCCACGCCAGGTCGGGCGGTGCCGTGCCGGCGAGGTCGGCGCCGAGCATGTCGCCGCCGGCGGCCGACAGATCCTGCCCGCCGCCGGCGCCGAGGGTCAACGCCAGGTCGGCGCGACCGCCCGCGACCAGCGGGACCGAGCCGGCGGCGCTGCCGACCTCGGTGCCGGCGGAGTCGAATACGTCGACCTGCACGCTCATGCTGCCGCCGACACCGGCGGCGACGTCGACGGCGAAGCTGTGCGCGGGCGGGAAGGTCGCGGGCGACAGCGTCAGGTCGCTGGTGTGGGTCTGCCCGTCGGCGAGGGTCACGTGCATGCGCGCGGCGTCGGCGATGGGCGCGACCGAGTCGACGGTGACGAACACGAGCGAGCCGCTCTTGCTGCAGCCGGCGAAGCACACGAGCGCGATGCAGAGGCTGCGCACGTCAGAACCGGATGGTGCCGTCGGAGGGGGTCGACGACGGATAGTGGGTGGACGAGCTCGACAAGCCGACGCCGAGACCGACGCCGACTCCGGCGGCGACCACCCCGACGGCGGTCCACAGCCACCACTTCTTGTACACCGGCTCGCGGGGCGGCGGCGGCGGCGCGGTCAGCGTCGATGATGCCGTCGCTGCCGGCGGTGGCGGCGTCGCGCTCCTGGCGTCCGCCGGCGTACTGTCGGCGGGGATCATGGCGCCCTCGGGACGGCCATGGCGCGCCGCCTCGTCGTCGCGGAGGTTCTGCTCGAGGTTGCGGATCAGCGCCAGCACGTCGTCGCGGTTGCTCGGCGCCTTGGCCTCGCGCAGGTAGGCCTTGTACGAGAGCAGCGCCTCCTGCTTCATCCCGAGCTGCCGCTGGCACTGCCCGATGTTGAACAGGAAAGATGAATCGGGATAGTCGAGGTAGGCCTCTTTGAATCCGTCGAGCGCGCTCTTGAAGTCGCCGAGGTTGTAATACTGCAGCGCCCGCTTGAACGCGTCCTTCGCCTCGACCTTACCTTTGGCCAGGGCCGGTGTGCCGGCCAACAGCAGAGCAGCCGCGACCACGATCCCCACCCGGGCGCGCATTGCCACATGTTAACACGGCCCGTCGCCGCCCTCGCGCGTGAACCGACGCGGTGATGAGCCACAAGAGCAGGGCGAGCAGTCCGGCCGACCCGCCCGTCGACGAGAACGACGTGACGGCAAAGGCGCAGCCACCGTGCGCCATGGCGAAGCAGGCCGACTGCGCGCCGCCGGCGACGGGCGCGCACTCGAATCCGGCGCCGCAGAAGCCGGGGAGGTCGGCGAAGCAGGTCTGCGCGCACACCTTCGCCGCGCCGCTGGCGCGGGCGACGCAGCCACCGACCTCGCACTGGCCGTCGTCGACGCAGGCGGCGCCCTGCGCCCCCGGGCTGGGCGGTGCGTGCCGGCACAGCATGCTCCCGTCGCTGCCGGCGAGGCACTGCAGCCCCGCCGGGCAGCCGCCGGCGCATGGCGGGGCACAGAACGACAGGCTGGCGTCGTCGAGCGCGGGGGTGCACTCGCCGGCGCCGGCGGCGCAGTTGCCGGCGTACCAGCAGCGGTCGCCGGCGCCGGCGGCGCCGTCGCTCGTGGCCGCCAGCCAGGGGGCGATGAAGTCGGCGGCGTAGGCGTCGACGCGCATGTCGCGCGCCATCGTGGTGCAGGCCGTGTCGCCCGACGAGGTGACGCCGACGATCGCCTCGACCCCGCCAACGGTGGCGAAGGCCGGCCCGCCCGAGTCGCCTTCGCACGTCTGCGACGGCGACGGCGCGAAGGTCAGCTCGCTCGGCGTCAGCGACGCCAGCGTCGTGGTTCCCGCGCGCTTGCGCGGCGCGCTGGTGTCGCCGGCCGCGCTCTTGCCGAAGCCGACCAGGCGCAGCGGCGCGCCGACGGAGGCGTCGTCGAGCGGCGCCGCCGGCAGCGGCCACGGCGCGGCGCCGGCCGGGGCGGTGTCGGCGAGCAGCGCCATGGCGATATCGTCGGTGAGCTGACTGGCGTCGAAGGCCGGATGGCGCCGCACCGCCGCGATTGCGAGGCGGGGGCCCCCGTCGCCTGGCGTGGCGCCGAAGTAGGCTTCGGGCAGGGCGCCGTCGGGGAGGCAGTGCGCCGCGGTCAACAGCAGTCGCGGCGCGATCAAGGTCGCCGTGCACACCAGCGTGTCGCCCTGCAGGAGCGCGACGACGCCGAGGTCGCCGCTGTCATCGCTACCATTGGTAATGGCTGGAAGCTGCGCGCGGAGGAGGGAGGGTGGCGGTGACGGCGACGGCGAACAGGCGAACAGGGCGGCCGCGGCGAGCACGGCCGCCCCCGAGCGCACGTTTAGCAACCGAAGAGGGCGATGACCGCGGTGATGTTGTAGCAGTAGTACCACTTGCCCTGACGGCACCAGCTGTCGTGAATCGCGCAGCCGTTGTGATAGCAGCAGTCGCCGCACACCCAGCTCCAGCAGCTGCAGCCCGAGCCACACATGCCGTAGCACGAATCGCCGCTGTTCGGGTAGGCCTGGCAATAGCTGTTCACCGACTGCGGCGTGTCGAGCTTCTGCACATCGATGCCGAGCGCATCGGCGCTCTGGCGCGCCGCCTTGTGCAGCGCCAGCGAGGCCGGGAAGTCGCTGCCGGTGTAGCCGCGCACGCCGAGGGCGCGCGACAGCGCCGGCAACTGCGCCACCTCGGGCAGCTGCAGCATCTGGTCGAGCGCGTGGGTGTCGCCGTCGAAGACGAAGCCGTCGGTGGAAACACCATCGGGCTGCACTTCGGCCTGCGCGCGCGCCTGGGCGACGAACGCCTTGGTCGTGTGCATCTTGAGAGCGCCGCCCATGTAGCTGAACTCGTAGTTGTCACCCACCGTCTCGATGTGGATGATCTTTCGACCGTCGTTGCCGGTCAAATCGAAGTAGATATTGTCGTCGACCCTGGCGGTATCGAACACGAGGATGTTGCCCGCGCCGTCCGAATACGAGCCGGTCAAACGGTCGTGGTTTGCAGTCAGGAGGGAGAGGCCGTCAGCCGCAACCGCAGGCTGCGGAGCACTGCCTGACCCCGTCGAAGTATTTCCGCACCCGATCAGAGCAATCGCGAGCAAGGGTGCCATCGCGCGTAGCATTCTCATGGGCCACCTCCACGTTGTTTCGGAGGTGACCCTCTTCACACTTTATACCGAAGAGGCATACTGAGGAATTCCGGAAGGATAGAAAACTCTGCCGCTCCTGCACCGTTCAACATTTGAACAGACTAGTGTGAATAAACTAGCCATGTTCTGAATTACTTGGAATCACAAACAAAAGTAATATGACCTGTCCCTGTTCAAAATCCTAACAAGCTAAAATCGTTAGGTTCAAGTTTTGTACTCGACCTGTTTAATCCTTGAACTGTCGCGTCTCGTTGGACGCATCGACGATGGCAGTGCGCGACTCCCGTGGCTCTTGGGCTTTGGCGCGGACCGTTCTACGATGAACCGATGCGAACGTTATCCGTCGTCGCCCTGGTGCTGGCGCTCGGGGCGTGCAAGGCGAAGCCGCGCTCCGAGCCGTCTCCGAGCCGTAACCCCTACCATGACGTGATGCCCGCGAAGGTGAAGCAGCAGGTCGAGGAGACCCAGAAGAAGGAGGAGGAGCGGAACGACAAGATGCTCGAGAACGCGAAGTAGCCGTTATTCGTAGCGCAGGCCCTCGACTGGCGGCAGTCGGGCCGCCTTGATGGCCGGGTAGAGCGTGGCCAGCAGGCAGATGGCGAGCGTGATGCACGCGGTCATCACCAGCTCATCGACGTTCACCTTCACGGGCAGCTGATCGATCAGATAGACGTGCGGGTCGAGCTGGTAGTTGTAGCGCCGCAAGATGGCGATGGTCGTCAGACCGATCCCGAGCCCACAGGCGGTTCCGATTACACCAATTAATAGGCCGGTCGTCTGAAACACCCGCGCCACGCCGGTCGCCCGCATCCCCATGGACTTGAGGATCGCGATCTCCTTGGCCTTACCGATGACCAGCATGGTCATGGCCGCGATGATGTTGAACGCGGCGACGATGATGATGATGGTGAGGATGACCGTGATCGCGACCTTCTGTGTGCGCAGCGCCGCGAATAGATTGTGATTGAGCTCCTCCCAGTCGATGACCCGGTACGGCGGTCCGCCGAGATCGTTGTACAACTTTTGACCAACCGCGCGCGCCTCGTCGATGTCGTCCAGCTTTAGCTCGACGCCGGTGACGACGTCGCCCTGCCCTTCGTAGAAGCTCTGGGCGTCCTTCAGGTTCACGTAGGCCAGGCGCGAGTCGTACTCCTCGAAGCCGGTGTAGAAGATACCGGCGAGGCGGAACTCGCGTGTCGCCGGCAGGGCGCCGTCCTGGCCCCAGCGGGTTGGATCGAGATCGGTCTTGGGCGACACCACGCGCACCCGCTCGCCGATCTTGAGCTTGAGCTTCTTGGCCAGCTCCTCGCCCACGAAGATGCCGGGCAGCGGCGCGCCACCATCGTTGGCGGGGGCGCGCTTCGCCAGATCCTCGACGTGGCCGGTGCGCATCGAGGGGCGCAGCTCGAGCACGTTGGGCGACAACAGCGGATCGATCCCCTTGATGATCGACCCCGACATCGAGTGCCCTGCCGCCAGCATGCCCTCGTAGAAGACGAAGGGCGCCGCGGCCAGCACGTGCTTCTCCTTCATCGCCTTCTTCTCGATGTCGCGGTACTCGGAGAAGTCCTGCCCGTACTTCATGATGATGACGTGCGCGTTGACCCCGAGGACCTTCTGCTTGAAGGACTGCTGAAAGCCCGACGTCACCGACAGGACGACGACGAGCGCGAGCACGCCGATGGCGACACCGACGATCGACACCGCCGTGAAGCCGGAGAAGACGTTGAGCAGGAGAAAGAAGAGAAACAGGATCATCGCCGGCAACGACACGCTGGTGCCGATCACCTGGGCGTCGCCGTGCGCGAAGAAGACGGCGGCGAGCGCGATGGCGGACAGAAGGCCGAAGAGCGCGGTCAAGAGGAGCACGGTGGTGCCCTGTCGCGGACGGTAGAGATAGCGCCAGGCGATGAACGGCTCGTAGCGATCACGCAGCGAAGGCACGCACGAGTCCTAGCACATCCATTATCCTGAGGCGTGCGCTCGATCCTCCCCTGCCTCGTGCTGGCGATTGGTTTAACCAATTGTGGCAGCGATCGCGGCCGTGGCGCCGACGCGGGCGCGGGCGGCGACGCCGACGGCGGTGGCGGCGACGCGGGAGAATCGGCCGATCTCGCGCCGCCCGATGCCGCCGGCCCGTGCAGCGAGGGCATGGCGCTCGTCACCTACGGCGACGGCGGCGTCGTGTGCGTCGATCGCTTCGAGGCGGCCACCGTCGTCGTCGCGCCCGACGGCGGCACCGCGCCGCATCCATACGATCAGCCGGTCGATGCGGTGGGCAATGGTTTGACCATTGCCGCCGTCGTCGCCGACGGCATCAAGCCGCAGGGCTACGTGAGCGAGGTGCAGGCGGCGTCCGCCTGCGCCAACGCGGGCAAGCGGCTGTGCACGCTCGCCGAGTGGCTCGGCGCCTGTCAGGGCCCGAACGGCTTCACCTATCCCTACGGCGACACCTACATCGCCGGCGCTTGCAACGAAGGGCGCGCGACCAACCCGGTCAACGACTGCTTCGGCAGCGGCAACGTCTTCACCTACGCCAACATGAACTCGTCGTGCTGCGACGATCAGCCCAACACGGTGGCGCCGGGCGGCAGCTTCAAGCAGTGTGTCTCACCGTTCGGCGTCTACGATCTGCACGGCAACCTGCACGAGTGGATCGACGCCACCACCAGCAGCGGCAACGGCATCTTCAAGGGCGGCTTCTTCGTCGACGCCAAGCTCAATGGCGCGGGCTGCCTCTACACCACCACCGCGCATGCGACGAGCTATCACGACTATTCGACCGGGTTCCGCTGCTGCGCCGACGCGCGCTGACGACCAACGCAGTGTCTCCCTTCCGTGCTCAGCGACCCTTCCACTGCGGCGCGCGCTTCTCGAGAAAGGCCATCAGGCCCTCACGGGCATCCTCGGTGCCGAGAACGGCGATGAGCTGCCCCTGCAAGTATTGCAACGCCGGCTCCAGCTCCAGATCCTGCACCCGATAGAACGCCTCGAGACCCATGCGCATCACCAGCGGCGACTTCGCGGCCAACTTCTCGGCGAGCGCGTCGACCTCCGCCTGCAGCCGCTCGCGCGGCACCGCGCGCGTGATGAGCCCCATCTCCGCCGCCTGCGCCGCCGAGATCTTGTCGCCGGTCATGATGAGCTCGAGCCCGCGCTTGCGCGGCACGTTGCGGAAGATCGTCGCCATGATCATCATCGGCCACAACCCGACGTTGATCTCGGGCGTGCCGAGCTGCGCGTCGTCGGCGGCGATGGCGACGTCGCACGCGACGACCAGCCCGAGCCCTCCGGCGAGCGCGTGTCCGTTGACCATCGCGATGGTCGGCTTGCCGACCTGGGTCAGGGCGAGGTTCGAGATCGACGAAGGTGCCCGGCTTGGTCGACGCGCTGCCGCTCGCCGACAGCGGCGTGCCGCCCCAGCCCATCGACGACAGATCGCCGCCGGCCGAGAAGACCTTGCCCGCGCCGGTGAGCACGATGACGCGCACTGCGGCGTCCTCCTTGGCCCGATCGAGCGCGTGCAACAGCTCGCCGATGGTGGTGGGCCCGAGCGGATTGCGCTTGTCGGGGCGGTTGAGCGTGATGCGCGCCGTCGGGCCGTGCACTTCGTAGAGAATCTCGGTGTAGGACATGCGCCGACGCTAACCGAAGCTTTCTTGACACTCAAGAGATGCGGCGGTTAGCCTCGTCGACGGGAACATGCGCGCGCTCACCGTCGGACTGTGCGCCGTCGCCGTCGTGACTCTGGCGGCGGCGCGTGCGCATGCCGACAGGAACGACCTGACGCTCGAGCGCATCATCGGCCCACCGACGGTGCCGGGCATGTTCAACGACCCCACCGACCCGGTTCGCCAGACGATGTACAAGAGCCTGATGAGCGAGCTCGGCGTGGTCATCGCGCCGCGCGCGCTATCGCCGGCCGACACGCTCGGCTACTCCGGCTTCCAGCTCGCGTTCGAGACCTCGTTCACGCAGATCAGCAACAAGCAGGACTTCTGGCAGAAGGGCGTCGAGAACGTATCGTCGGGCTTCCTGCCGACGATCAGCGTCATGGCGCGCAAGGGCATCTGGCTGCCGCTGCCCGGCTTCGAGATTGGCGCCGGCGCCACCAAGCTCATCGACAGCAACATGTACGCGGTGCAGGGCTACGCCAAGCTGGCGCTGCACGAAGGCTTCCACGACTGGCCCATCCCGTCGCTGGCGCTGCGCGGCGCCGTCTCGCACCTGCTCGGCTCGCCGCAGGTCGATCTCACCGTCGTCAGCGTCGACGCGACGGTGTCGAAGTCGTTCGGCATCGCCGGCACCGTCACGCTCGATCCGTACGTCGGCGCCGGCACCCTGCTCGGCATCGTGCGCGGGCAGGTCATCGACACCACGCCCGGCGTCGACGCCTTCGCCGACGGCAGCGGCTCCAACGACATCAACGCCAACACCACGTTCCCCGATCCCGACACGATCGTCCGCTGGCGCATCTACGCCGGCTTCCGCCTGGTCTACGCGTTCCTCGCGTTCACCGGCGAGTTCGTCTACACGTTCTGCAACAGCAGCGCGAGCGACTGCAACAAGATGGACCCGACCAGGATCACCGACCGCTCGGGCGGTCAGGCGCAGATCAACTTCTCGGGCTCGTTCCTGTTCTAGCCGCTGTGGCGGGTCTAGTCGCGCTCCTCGAGGCGCTTCTCGAGATCGGCGAGGCGCTGCGCCGAGGGCCCGCACTTCCTTCTCCAGCCCCGACAGCGGCGACAGCGAATCCATCGTCGAGCGAATGCGCTCGTCGACCTTCTTCTGCCACTCGTCGAAGGTCTGCTGCGAGCGCTCGAGGAACTCGCGGATCGGATGTCCGCCCGACTCCTCGGTCGCCATCTCGCCGTTCTCGCCACCACCTTCGCGCTTGAAGATGCCGCGCACGCGCTCGCCCGCCTGCGTGGTGAGCTGCGAGAGGTTGTTGGCGCCCGACTGGATGATGTTGCGCAGCGCCGACAGCGGCAAGAAGCTCTGCTTCTTCTCCTCCTCGAAGATGATCTGCGTCAGCGTGATCGCCGTCAGATCCTCCTTGGAGTTGTTGTCGACGATCTTGACGTCCTCGCCGCCGCGAATCATGTCGGCGATCTGCTCCAGCGTCACGTAGCGACTGCGCTGCGTGTCGTAGAGCTTACGGTTCGCGTAACGCTTGACGATGCGGGTCTCCGCCATCGGCTCTCTCTCCACATGACTCGGGTAAGCCCAAGAAAACCTTAACACGCGCGCTCGGCCGTCGCCAGCGCGGCGCGTCACGGGTTTGGTTTAACCAATCCGCGCAATGGTCAAACCAATCGCGCGCGCCTCGCGTGCTACGATCGCCGCGTGGACGCTGCATCGCTCGCGCGCCGGCTGGCGGCGCTGCCGGCCGCCGCCATGCGGCAGGCGACGCTGCGCGCCACCCTCGATGCGCTCGACGACGACCGCGGCCGCGCGGCTGTGCTCCGAGCTCGTGCGCCGCGGCCCCGATGGCGCGCCTTTCGACGTCGCGCTGTTGGCGCTGACCGCCGTCCTCGATCAGGGCGCCCTCGGATACGAGCGCCACGCCGCGCTCTACGCGGCCGCGCGCGTGCTCGATGACGGTCAGCTGGCCCGGCTGCTGCTCGTCGTCGCAGCCGCCGCCGCCGGGCACGCCCAGGGCAGCGGAGCTGCCGGGCGGGCGCGAGCTCACGCTCGGCGAGCGCAAGTCGCTGGCGCGCGGCCGGCGTCGCGAGGTGCTCGATCGGCTGCTGCGCGATCCCGACGAGTCGGTGCTCACGATCCTGCTCGGCAACCCGCGCATCACCGAGTACGACGTGGTGCGCCTGGCGGCGCGGCGCCCGACGACGGCGGGGGCGCAGCGAACGATCCTGCACAGCGATCGCTTCATCGCCCGCTACAACGTCAAGCGCGCACTGGTGCTCAATCCGTACACGCCCACCGATCTCGCCGCGCGGCTCGTCGTGCTGTTGACGCGCCCCGATCAGGAGGCGGTGGCCAACGACCCGTCGCTCAGCGACTCGGTACGCGAGACTGCGCGCGAGGCGCTGGCTCGATCGGGCTGAGACAATCGGCAGTGGGATTCAGGAAGCGATCGCTGGAGATGGGAGTGAGCGAAGAGCGAAGAGACGGCTATGGCTTGTTGGCGGGCTCGTTCGACTTGGCCTGCTCGCTCAGCTCCGGCTTCTTCGGTGAGACTTCGATCTCGTCGTTGGTCGACGCCGCACGCTTGAAGTTCTTGATGCTCTTGCCGAGCGCATCACCGATCTGTGGCAGCTTGCCCGCGCCGAACACGAGCAGCACGATGATGAGCAGGATGATCAATTCGCCGAAACCCAGGCCCATGCCCACCTTGTAGCACGTTTTCGGCTAGGATGCCCGTGATGCCGACCTCTCTCGTCGCCGACGGCGTGCTCGCCGGCGCGCTGGCGGTCCACGCCGAGCTCCTGGCACGACTGCGCCGCGTCGACGCGCCTACACCGCCGTGGTGGTTCGGCTACGCGCGCGACGGGACCAATCTGTCGGCGGTGCTGATCGCGTGGGGCGCGTACCTCGGCTTCGGCTTCCCGCCCGCGGTCGCTTTTCTCGCGGCGGCGCTGACGACGCTCGCCACCTACCTCCTCGACTGGGTGCTGGCGCGCGGCCTCAAGCTGCGCCACGCGCGACCGGCGCTGGGCGTCATCCTCGCCGCCTGGGTCGCAGTCGTTGCGCTGCGACCCGAGGTCGTCGGGCGCGCCCTCGAGCGCCTCATCGCCGCAGTCCAGCCAGTCAGTCGCTGACGCGGATCGCGCGCGAATCGGGCGCTCAGTCGTCGGCGCCGACGAAGCGCGCGACCTGCTTGGCGTCGAGCGGCAGGAAGCGACCGCGCGCCGTCGCCAAGACGGTGCCCGCGCCGTCGATGATCCGGCCCGCGCCGAGAACCAGCCGGCCGTGCTTGCGCACGTACCAGCCTTCGGCGCGCACCGGCACGCCGACCGTGAGCGGCCGCCGATAGGTGACCGTGAGCTCGACCGTCGCGCACTTGCCGCCGCTGCGCTGTCCCGCCGCTACGCCGACCACCTCGTCGAGGAGGCTGGCGGTGATGCCGCCGTGCACCGCCTTCGAGAAGCCGCGATGCGTGTCGCCCGGAGTGAAGCGTACGACCACTTTGTTGCCCTCGCGCTCGGGCGCGCAGTTGAGCCCGCCGGGATTGTCGGTGCCGCAGACAAAGCAGGCGCGGGAGCGGAAGACCGGGTCACTCATTGGTTTGACCATTAGCACGCGCGCGAAAAGTTGTGGCCACCGACGGCACGCGCTAGCGTGAAGTTCCATGCCGCGCTGGATCCTCGCGCTCTTATTGTCGACGCTGCCGGCGTGTGCAGCGTCGGCCTGGGCGGGCCCGCTGCCCGAGAGCCTCGCCGGCCGGCGCGCGGTCCGCGGCTCTTCGATCGAGGTCGTGCACGAATCGGACGAGCTGCGCGAGATGCGCGAGTTCGACGAGCAGTCGTTTCCCCGTCCGCTGCCGGGGCCGCCGCCGTCGCCGGCGCCCAGCGCGGCGACCGGAGCGCCGGTGCGACAGGCGTCCCTCGGCGGCGCGATCGGCGCCGACACCCTCCCTCCGGCACCGCGCTCGCCCGACCAGGAATTGGTTAAACCAATCGAGACGTCGCGGGAGCTCCCGTGGCTCGACCAACTCAAGCTGCCCGATCTCCCGGTGCGGTTCGACCCGCGCGTGGTGCGTTACCTCGAGTTCTACAAGTCGGACCGGCGCGGTCGCGCCATCATGACTTCGTGGTTGAAGAAACAGGGGCGCTGGAAGCCGCTGTTCGAAGACGCGCTGCGGCAGTCCAGGCTGCCGTTGGCGCTCATCTACGTCTCGATGATCGAGAGCGGCTACGACCCGCTCGATCGCTCGCACGCCGGCGCGGTCGGGCTGTGGCAGTTCATGCCCGAAGGCGGCCGCATCTACGGGCTGCGCAACGACTACTGGATCGACGAGCGCCGCGACCCGGAGAAGGCGACCGCGGCGTTCGTGCACTACATCGGCGACCTGAAGGCGCGCTTCGGCGCGTGGCCGCTGACGCTGGCCGCCTTCAACGCCGGCTACGGCGCCGTGCTACGCGCGATGCAGAAGTACAACACCAACGACTACTGGGAGCTGTGCCGGCACGAGGACGGCCTGCCGTGGGAGACGACGCTCTACGTGCCCAAGGCGATGGCTGTCGCGATCGTCGGCGAGAACAAGAAGCTCTTCGGCTACGACGACGTCGTGCCCGAGCCGCCGTACGCCTACGATCGCGTCTCCGTGCCCTCGTCCATGAGCCTGGGAGCGATGGCCAAGGCGGCCGGCGTCTCCGTCGCCGAGTTGACCGCGCTCAACCCCGAGCTGCGGCGCAATCGCACGCCGCCGGAGCCGTGGCAGGCGCGCGTGCCGCACGGTGCCGGTGCCCGCTTCGCCGCTGCGTACGAGCAGCACCGAGAATTGGTTAAACCATTCGTCGTCCGCTTCGGCGAGAGGCTCGAGGATATCGCCGCCGAGCACGGCGCTTCGACACGCGAGCTGCGCGCGCTCAACGGCATCGACGACAGCAGCGAGATCCGCGCCGGCCTGACGCTGGTCGTTCCCGATGGGCGCAAGCCGCTGGCGCCACCGCCGTGCGACACGACCATCGTCGCCGTACCCGACAAGGACGAGGTCGTCGCCGGCAAGACGCGCATCTTCTACCGTACACTGCCGCAAGATTCGCCGTCGGAGATCGCGGCATTCTTCCGGGTCAGGCCGGCCGAGCTGGCAAAATGGAACAACCTCGATCTCGAGGCCAAGCTGGCCAGCAACATGGTGCTCCAGCTCTGGGTACCCCACGACTTCGACACCTCCAAGGCGCTGCTGGTCGATGCGTCGCGCGTGCGCGTCGTAACCGTCGGCTCGAGGGAGTTCTTCGATCTGGTCGAAGCGCGGCGGGGGCGCAAGCGGCTCACCTACATCGTCAAGAAGGGCGACGACCTCAAGCGGGTCGGCAAGAAATTCAACCTCACCGTCGCCGACCTCGAGCGCATAAACCGCTTCGGTGCCGCGCACACCCACCTCCTGGCGGGGCAGAAGCTGACCGTCTACGTTCCCATGACCTCTGCCGAAAAGGCGAAGGCGGCGTGCGAGCTGAGGCCGGGCGGGCTCGAGCCCGAGAGCAAGGACAAAGAGGCCGCGACCAGCGGCAACGCCATCGCCGGCGAAAAAGAGGTCGTCGACGCCGCCAAGGAGCCGACGGTGCCGCAGGATCCGATTGTCGACGAAGAGGAGCGCACCGCCGAGGGTGTCACGGTGGCCGACGTGCCTGCGCGCAGCTCGCTGCCGAAGCCGCCGCCGCCGGACGGGCGCCCGTGAGCGGATTCCCCGTCCAATGGTTAACCCCAGGGTTCGCCTCGATTGACCTGCTGCGGACGATCCGCGCGGTCGCCTCGAGGACTACGTCCTCGCTCCCTCGGTCGAAATACCGACGGGTCTCATGATTCATCACATCTCGGTGCGAGCCTTCGAAGGGTTCCGCCTTCAAACCGCGTCGCATCGAAAGCGCGCCGGAGCGCCACGTCCGGCTCCGCGCGCGCTGCCCTGCTGGGCTCAAACAGTCGTCGCCACCGCACCGCCGTGCTCGATTAGCCCCCCTTGCCTGTGCTGCGGAACTCGCCCAGCGGGGCAGTGCGCGCGGAGCCTCTGTGCTCGTCCAAGAACCGGACGGTCGCAGCGGGTGCTCTCGCCGACACGTGCGCCTTCGGCAATCGTGCGTGGCTAGGGGTTCCCACGAGCCCATAGAGCGGGCGGTCGTCGGAGCTGTCTTGCCGGGCGTCGAGGAGCGCTCCGCCCGCAGGGCGGACGCCAGCGACGAGCCGAGGGCCCGGACGTGCCGCCGGCCGGTAAGGCCGCCGGCGTAGCGGGCCCGTCCCGGCAAGACAGCTCCGACGACCGCCCGCGGCCCCGCGGCCCCGCGGCGCCAACCGGCGACACTGCCACCAAGGATGGCGTTTGCGCACGCTCTCGCTGCGACGCTGTTCGCTCAATCAAACGCGGAGATGTGATGAATCATGAGACGACGGGTATTCCTCGCTCGAGCGCTCCGGCCGCATCCACGATCCGCCTCACGCGGCTGGCCCTCGCCAGCTCAACCGAAGCGAACCCCGGGGTTAAACCAATTTCGTAGTAGACTGCTCGCCATGCGCAAGACGCCCGTTACGCTCGGCGTGCTGTCGATGATCTTCGGCGGCCTCATCGCCGCCTATTCCGGTTTCAACCTCATCTTCTCCCGCTTCAGCTCGTCGTTCATGAGCGGCATGAGCCAGCTGGCGGCGAGCGCGCCGCGGCGTGCGGGCCAACCCGATCCTTCGCTGATGTTCGCCAAGGTCGGCGAGGCGATGAAGACGATCATGCCGTATACCTCGGCGCTGTTGGCCGGCAAGCTGCTCTTCTCGATCGCGCTCATCGCGATCGGCTACGGCATGTACAAGCGCATGCGCTGGGCGCGCAGCGGCGCCATCGGCTGGGGGGCGCTGGCGCTCCTGTTCCTCGTCGCCGAGCTGATGGTCACCATCGGCGTCATCCAGCCGAAGATGAACGCGGCGATGCAGGAGGTTTTCCGCTCCATGCCGCATGGCGATCCGGGCGCAGCGATGATGCAGGCGATGCAGGGCTCGCAAGGCGTAGTCACGGTCGTGGTCAACCTGATCCTCTACGCGCCATTTCCCATTCTGCTGCTCATCTTGTGCGGGCGGCGCTCGGCGACGGCCGACTTCGTCGACTGAGCGCGCTCCTGCTCACCGTCGCCGACGCCGACGACGGCGCGCGACTCGACCAATGGCTGGCGCGCGCGCTCGACTGCTCGCGCCGCGAGGCGCAGCGGCTCATCGAGGAAGGCGGCGTGCGCGTCGACGGGGCGGCCGCGGCCAAGGGCAGGCGGGTCGCCGCCGGCGCCGAGGTGCGCGTCGAGCACGCGCCGGCGCGCGACGAGGACAAGCGGCCGGCGCCGGCGCCGGAGGCTCCCCTCGCGGTGCTGTACGCAGACGAGCTCCTCGTCGCCGTCAGCAAGCCGGCGGGGATCGCAACGCACCCGCTGCACCCAGGCGAGCGTGGGACGCTGGCCAACGCGCTGGTGGCACGCTTTCCCGAGTGTGCGTTCGTCGCCGACGATGCGCGCGAGGGCGGCGTCGCGCACCGGCTCGACATCGAGACGAGCGGCGTGGTGCTCGCAGCGCGTACGCGCGCGGCATGGCAGTCGCTGCGCCACGCGTTCAGCGACGGGGCGGTCACCAAGGAGTACCTGGCGCTCGTCGCCGGCGCGCCGCCTGACCAGGGCACGATCGATCTGCCGCTGGCGCACGCCGGACGGCGCGTGCGCATCGCCGGCGACCGCGATCTCGACGCGCTCGCAGCGACTACCGGCTTCGAGACGCTGGCGCGCGGCGACGACGTCGCGCTCGTGCGTGCGCATTCGTCGAGCGGCCGCATGCATCAGATCCGCGTGCACCTGGCGCACCTCGGCCACCCGCTGGTCGGGGACGCGCTCTACGGCGGCCCGCCGCCGGTGGCCGGAACGCGGGGCCACTTTCTTCACGCCGCCGCCGTCACCTTCCCGCACCCCGGAACCGGCGCGCGCGTGCGCATCGAGGCGCCGCTGCCGCCCGACCGCGCCGCCGCGCTCGCCGCCGTGGTCCGGTGGCCCCACCCCCGCGTCTGAACAGCCAGGTCTAGCGACTCCAGGACGGCGGCAAAATGGCTGAACCATTGGTGCGCGTTGTGGGCCCGACAGCTGCAATGTAGGTGTCGCGGGAGGCTCGATGCTGCGCTACGGAAGGTTTCGCGTGCTGCTCGACACCGTGCCCGAGGGGGTGCTGGTCACCATCCACGACCACGACGGCTTCGTCTGCGAGGTCGTCGATGCCGACGCGCAGACGGCCGTGCTCACCGCTCTCGACGCGGCCATCGCCAGCGAGGGCGAAGATCCAGACGGCTTCGATTCGCCGAATTAGTGGTCAAACCAATCCTGGAATTGGTTAAACCATTTCAGTCGAGCGCAGCGAGATCCGATTCGATGAGCAGAAAGAGCGTGCGGCACAGCGTCAGGAGCTGCTCGGGCTGCTCGTAGCGACGCATCCACTCGCCGACGGTGCGCTTGCCGTCGAGCCGCTGCCACAGCTCGCGGGGACCGGCGCCGACCCGGAAGTGCTCGGGCGTCGGCCGCTGCCGCTCGACGCGGCGGACGCGCTTGCCGGCGAGCTTGTCGAGGCGGACGCGCACCGGCTCCATCGGCAGCCCCGCGACGCCGGCGCCCAGGATCTCGAACGCATCGAGCCCGAGCGGGAACGGCTCGCGCTTGTTCATGCGCCCACGATAGTAGCGGTAGTTGCCCGACTGCCAGGCGAAGACATCGATGATCTTGTCGCGCACCTGGCGCGTGAGGTGGCGGAAGACCTCGAGCGGTCGCAACAGGCTGAGCCCGACGAGCGTGTCGCCGAGCTTGCCTTGGAAGCGCGGCAAGATCGCCAGAGCCATCGACAGCTCGCCGGCGGAGATGACGCCGCGGGCGACCAGATACTCGCCGAATCGCTCGGCGGGCACGTTCGAAGACACGAACTCGGGCGCGCCGTCGACGAGGAAGATCTCCTTGGTCACGCTGCCGCGCTCGACGACGAGCTGTCCGGTCTCGCGATCGGTGGCGAGCCGCGCGAACAGCCGCACCGGCGAGACGTCGGCGAGGTCGCCCTTGAGATCGGGCGGCTCCACCTCCTCGACCGGCGTGCGCGCGTCGATGCCCGCCTCGATGGTGATCTTCGGCGCCGAAGCCTCCTCGATGAACGGCCCGGTCTCCTCGATCTCGAGCGCTCGCGCGACCATGGCCGGCTGCTTCGACGCGTCCTTGAGCGCTTGTCGATTGCGCTCCGCTTCCTTCTGCTTGGCGCGCGTGTCCTCGCCGACGAGGATGAGGCCCGAGTCTTCGTGCTCGCGGTGCGGCGTCGGAGTGACGCGATCGCGCAGCGAGTCGAGGAAGACGCCGAGATCGCCGGAGGTGACGCGCTGGCGCGACTCGAAGAGGAACTCCTGCAGCGTGTCGCGCAGCGCGCCCGCCGTGGCGTGAGCGGGTATCCGGATCGCGCGCCAGGACGCGATCGAGGATCCTGCGCAGCGCCGGCGGGATGTCGCCGCCGTAGCGGTTCAGCCGATCGAGCCGCGCGTCGCGCACCATGAGCAGCACGTCGAGATCGTTGGGCGCGGTGAACAGGCGCCGGCCCATCAGCATCTCGGACAGCACGATGCCGACGGCGAACAGATCGGCGCGACCGTCGATGTCGCCGCCGACGACCTGCTCCGGCGACATGTAGCCGTACTTGCCCTTGAGCGTGCCGGCCTGGGTCTTCGACTGCCGCTGCTTCTCGGTCGGCGCGCGCGATGCCGAAGTCGCCGAGCTTGACGTCGCCGCGGCGCGAGATGAAGACGTTCGACGGCGAGATGTCGCGGTGCACGATGCCGAGCGGCTGGCCGTCGGCACCGCGCTGCGTGTGCGCGTAGTCGAGCGCGTCGAGCACCTCGCACGCGATGTGCACGGCGAGCCGCACCGGCAGTCGCTGCCGCCGGTGCGCGCAGGCGCGCAGAAGGCCGAGCGCGTCGATGCCGTCGACGTACTCGAGCGCGATGAAGTACTGCCCGTCGACCTCGCCGAACTCGAAGACCTGGACGATCTTCGGGTGCTGCAGGGCGCACTGCAGCTTGGCCTCGTCGATGAACATGGCGACGAACTCGGGATCGGCGGCCAGGTGCGGCAGGATCCGCTTGATGACGAGGATCTTCTCGAAGCCGTGCGCGCCCGACTGGCGCGCACGGAAGATCTCGGCCATTCCACCGACGGCAAGGCGCTCGAGCAACTGATACCGGCCGAACGTACTAGGTACGAATGCCGGCGGTGACTCGGACGCCATCGCGCAAGATTATATCACGCGCGCGCGTGGGAATTGGTTAAACCATCGTCGGTAGAGGGGAACGACCGCTCAGGCGTTGCCGCTCGAATCGGGATCGTGCGACGGCGGCGCCACGTTCGCCGGCGCGCTCGCGTGCTGGTCGTGGTTGCCCGCGTTGCCGACTTGATCGTGGCTACCGTGCGTCGGGTTGCCGTTGGGGCCGCCGCCGAAGTTGCCGTTGCCGCCGCCGTGCTGCTGCGGGCGCGGACCGCCGCCTCCAGTGTGCATGCCGCGATTCGGTCCCCCGTGATTGGGGTTGCCGCCGCGACCGCCACCGCCACCGCCACCGCCGCGACCGCGACGGCCGCGACCTCCGTCGCCGCGCGGCGGGCCGCCGTGGCCGCCGTGTCGGGGCGCGCCCCCTTGCTGCTCGAGGCCGCGCACGTACTCGATGAAGTTGGCCCGGTCATCGAGGAGGTGGGCGTTGTTGCCGCGCCCGCCGAAGCCGCGCTGACGGCCCCCGCCGCCGTCGAACCGGTTGCCGACGTTATCGTGCGGCATCTGATCCTCACGGGGCCGGCTGTTGCCGCTACGTACGCCGCGGTGCTGCTTGCGCGACTCCATCGCCGCCGCCAGCAGCTCGCCGACGAGATGATCGAGATCGACGCCCTCGGACCGCGCCTGATACACGAGATCGCGATGCAAAAGCTTCGACACCTTCGCTGCGATTTCGCCGGTGAACAGCTCTTCATCCGCGGCCCGCGGCGGCGTCGAACCGTGCGAGAGCATGTTCGCCAGCTGCGCGTCGATCTCCTCTTCGAGCTTGGCGATCGCCTCGGCGCGGCTGGCGCCCTCCCCGCTGCAGTGCTCCAGCTCGGGGGCGCGGGCGACGAATAGCTTGCGTTCGGAATCGAAGCTGACGGTGGCGCGGTAATTCGGTTTCGACATTCCGATCAATCTCCTAATGAAAACGTTTCGTGCTTCCGGGGGAGTACCGTTTGTCGCATCGGCGATCGTGTCGTCCGTCGCAGTCGTCCTCGACGAGACGATGCTTCGACTACCGATTCGGGAGGGCGTTGCCCGTTGTTTTGCGTTCGAAAACCCGCGCGCGCGGCCTTTATCGATAGTACGGGCGGCGCTCGGAGAGTCTCCTCAACTCTACGGCCGGCGTCAGTGATGTCAAGCGAGAAAGGTCAAACCAATGGGACCAACGGACGTTCCAATCTTGCTCACTGCGACTGCGCGCGTTACGATGCCCACGTTGTCCTCCTCGAATCGTCTTCGATCGTTTGGCCTGACCGATCAAGGGCGGCGGCGACCGCATAACGAGGACGCGTTCGTTTGCGATGACGCGCTGGGGCTCTACGTCGTCGCCGATGGGGTCGGCGGCCACGCCAAGGGCGAGATCGCCAGCCAGGAATCGGTCGAGCAGATCAGCGGCTTTGTGCGGCAGGGCCGTGCGCTCATCGCCGACTTCGCAAAGGAGCCCGGTCGCGACGACAAGCGCGAGTCGGTGCGCCGGCTGCTCGAGAGCGCGGTCCAGAGCGCCTGCTACATGGTGTTCGGCCTCGCCGAGCTGGACCCTTCTCAGAAGGGCATGTCGACGACGATCTCGGCGCTGCTCATCGCCGACGGCTATGGCGTGCTGGCGCAGGTGGGCGACTCGCGCATCTATCGCGTGCGCCGGGGCGCGGGTCAGCAGCTCACCGAGGATCACACGCTGCTCAACTACAAGCTCAAACAGGGGCTGATCAGCGAGGCTGACGCGCGCACGATGAAGGGCAAGAACGTGATCACTCGCGCCGTCGGCCACAAGGATTACGTCGAGGTCGACACGCGAGAGATCGAAGTCCAGCCGGGCGATCGCTACCTCTTGTGCTCCGATGGGCTGCACGGCTATCTGCAAGCGGGCGAGATCGAGGGTGTCTTGTCGCAAGCGGCGCCTGAGGAGGCGCCGCAGCGCTTCGTCGCCATGGCGAACGAGCGCGGTGGGCGCGACAACATCACGGTCGTGCTCGTGTTCGTCAGCTGATTGGTTCAACCATTGGAGTGATTGGTTCAACCATTGCCGCAGTACGAGCTCCTCTGCTTCGATCTGGATGGCACGCTGGTCGACTCCACCGGTGACATCCGCGCCGCGCTGGTGCACGGGCTCGCCGCTGTGCCACCGCCCGATGTGCGGCTCGACGAGCACGCGCTCGGCTGCGCCGGCCTCGGCCTCCCCCTCGACGAGTTCTTCGCGCTGGCGCGGCCGTCGCCACATCCGCGCGCCGGCGACGATGGTCGGCGCCGCTTCATCGACGCCTATCGCGACCACTATCACGCGCACCTGCTCGACAAGACCCGCGCCTTTGCCGATGTCGCCGAGACGCTGACGCTGCTCGAGGAGTTGCGCGCCGGCGGCCTGCGCACCGCCGTGGCGACCACGAAGAGAACCCTCACCGCCGAGCGGGTGCTCGCGGGGTTGGGACTGGCGCATCACTTCGATCTGATCCTCGGCACCGAAGAGCCGATGCCGCACAAGCCGGCGCCCGACCTGCTGCTCGAGTGCGCGCGTAGGCTCGGCTGCGATCCCAGAGGTGGGCTCATGGTCGGCGACACCGAGCGCGATGTGCTCGCCGGCCGCGCCGCCGGGATGCGCACTTGCGGCGTGACCTACGGCGTACTCGGCGTCGAGGGACTGACGCCGCACGCGCCCGACTTCCTCGTCGATCGCTTCGCCGACCTGTGGCCGCTGGTCAGGTGATCGGCGCCCGCTCGACGACGGCGATGTTGCCCTTGGCGTCACGGCCGAGGTAGCCGGCCGACAGATCCTTGTCGTGGCCGAAGACGACGAGCCAACGCTCGTCGATGGCGCGCCCGAGGATGCGCCGCTTGGTCTCGAGCGTGCCGACGACGTCGAGATCGTAGGCCATGATGAAGGGCAGCTTGACGTGGATCGACGTCGGTACCACGTCGCCGAGAAAGAGCGCCTTGTGGCCGTGGCCGTCGTCGATCAGCACCGACTGGTGATGCGCGGTGTGCCCCGGCGTCGGAATGACGCGCACGCCCGGCGCGAATTCGCACTCGCCGTCGACCAGCTGCAACAGCTGCGCCTCGGCCAGTGGCGCGAAGTTCTCGGCGAGGTAGCTGGCGCGGTTGCGCTCGTGCGGATGCGTGGCGTCCGCGAACTCGCCGCGTTGGATGACGTGGCGCGCGCGCTTGAAGACCGGCTCGAGCGCACCGCTCGCGGTGCGCTTGGTGGCGCCGCCCGAGTGGTCGAAGTGCAGATGCGTCATGACGACGTAGTCGATCGACTCCGGCTCGACCCCGAGCGCGCGCAGGTTCCTCTCGACGCTCTGGTCGTGATCGATGCCGTAGATCTCGCGCTCGCGCGCGGGGAACTTGTCGCCGTTGCCGGTCTCGATCAGCGTGCGCTTGCCGCGCCCCTCGACGAGCAGGCAGTTTGTCGCGTACTCGACGCGGTTGAGCTCGTCGCAGGAGACGAGGCGGTTCCACAGGGTCTTGGGCACGACGCCGTGCATGGCGCCGCCGTCGAGCCGGAAGTTGCCGCCGTTGACCAGCGTGAGGGTGAGATCGCCGAACTCCATGGGCTCATCTTAATGCCTGGACGGCGCCCCGCCATCGTCGAAGTAGCGCGCCAGCCCCCGCGAAAGCGCCGCCGGCCCCGGGCCGCCAGCGAGCAGCGGCGCCAGATCGACTGAGCTATAGCTGTTCACGAACAGCACGCGCTTGCCGTCGAGCGCGCCGGCGGCGGCGTCGGCAAGCAGCGCCGCCATCGCCTTGCCCGTGTAGGTCGGCTCGAGCTGCAGCCCGACAGCGGCGGAGCGGGCGACCGCGTCGCCGGAGGCCGCGGTCGCCCGGCCGTAGGCGCCACCGAAGAAGCGGTGGTCGACGAGGAATGGCGGCGGCGAGATATGGTTGAACCATTGCTCACCGCGGGCCGCCAGCAGCGCGGCGGTCCGCGCCGCCAGACCTCGCGTGACGCGCTCGTTCGAGACCAGGCGATCGACGACGCGCACGCCGACGAGGCGAGCGTCGAGCCGCGGCAGCGTCGGGGCTCCGCAAAGACCGACGAGCAGACCGGCGGCGGTGCCGCACGAGCCCAGCGCCACGTAGATGACGTCGGGACGCGGCAGCTCGCCACGGGCGATCTGCTCCAGCAGCTCCAGCCCGGCGGTGACGTAGCCGAGGGTGCCGATCGGCGACGAGCCCCCGGACGAGATCCACAGCGTGTCCGCTCGGCGCCGGAGCCGCCACACCCGCCACGGCACGCCGAGGTAGCCGCTGGTCGGATGCAACCTCGCGCCGGCGGCGACGTCGGCGAGGATCTGCTCGCGCACGTGCCCGGTCAATGGCTGTGGAAAGACCACGGCGTCGACGGCGAGGCCGACCTGCCTGCCGTAGATGGCGGTCGCCAGCACGTGATGCGATCCAATGGCGCCGAGGGTGACGAGCTGGCGCGCGCCGCAGGCCTTGGCCTCGCCGAGCAAGAACTCCAGCTTGCGCACCTTGTTGCCGCCGTAGGCGGCGCCGCTGGCGTCGTCGCGCTTGACCCACAGCTCCACCGACCGCGGCGCGAGGCCGTCGATCCGCGCCACCGGCGTCGGAAAGCGGCCCAGCGGCACCCACGGCACGCGCGACGCCAGCGACGGAAAGGCGCGAAAGAGCGCAGGCTCGGCGGCGGGCGCGTGATCCACGCTACGCAGCATAGTGAAAAGAGGGATTGACGGCCATCGTGGATTGGTTTAACCAATCATTAAAATGGTTAAACCAATCCAGTTTCCCCCGTCGGCGCGGCGATCGCGCGGCGAATCGGTCGTCGAGAAGCTGCGGCGTGAGATCCTCCTCGGCCGCTACCAACCGGGCGCGCGGCTGCCGCCCGAGCGCGAGTTGGCGCTCAAGCTCGGCACCAACCGCAACACCCTGCGCGAGGCGCTGCGCACGCTCGAATCGGAGAAGCTGGTGCGCGCGCGCCAGGGGGACGGCACCCTGGTGCTCGACTGGCGCGCCGTCGGCGAGATCAACCTGCTGCCGCATTTTCTCGCCGAAGAGACGCCGATCGACGAGCGTTTCGAGGCGCTCTACACCCTCTTCCGGTTGCGCGACGCGCTCATCGATCATGCCCTCTACTTCGCCGTCGGTCACGCCAGTGACGCCGACGTCGCGTCGCTGCGCGGGGCCCTGGCCCAGCTCAGCGGCGTCGAAAGCGGCACGATCGCGGCAGTGGAGGCAGACATCGAGTTTTATCGTCGCCTGGTCCTGGCGTCGCGGGCGACGGTGCTGGCGTGGGTCTTCAACACGTTTGCCCGCATCTTCGCGCTCCTGGGCGAGCGCTATCCCGAGCTCTGGAAGGTGGACCGTGCGTACGTCGAGTCGCTCGACGAGGTGCTGCGCGCCATCGTCGCCGGCGACGAGCCGCGCGCCCGCGCGCTGATGCACTCGCTACTGGAGCTGCGCAGCGGCGTCGTGCTGTCGCAGTTGGCGCCGCAGCCGGTGCAGCAGCTGGGCCGGATGTCGCTGAGCCGCGGCACCCCGCCGGCCGAGCGCGGGCGCCCGCGGCGGAGGAAGCGGTGAGCGCGCCGGCGCTGGGCGCGTGGTCGCGGCGGATCGTGCGCGCGCTGGCCGAGGTGGTCCTGCCCGACGGCGCCGACGCTCCCAGCGTGCCCACGAGCGAGGTGGTGGCGTTCGTCGACGACTATGTGCCGCATATGCCGCGGCTGCTCCGCCTGCTCTTCCCGGTCGGGCTCATGATGCTCGAGCTCGGCGCTTTCGTCCTCGGCCCGTCGCTGGTGCCGTTCTCGGCCATGTCGCTGGTGCGGCGCCGCCGCTATGTCGACGGCTGGGTGCACGCGGGCTGGCGGGTGCGACGCGACCTCATCAAGGCGGTCAAGGGGCTGTGCCTGCTCGCCTACTACTCGGATGCGCGCGTCCGCGCGCGCCTCGGTCACGCGGTCGAGGTGCACGTGGCCGACGTCAGCGCGGAGCGGCTTCGCCGTCATGCTGCAAACATTTGACGCGGTCGCCGCCGCCGGGCGCGATCTCACGGTCGACGCCGACGTGGTCGTCATCGGAAGCGGCGCGGGCGGCGGCGCCATCGCCGCCGAGCTCGCCGAGGGCGGCCGCTCCGTCGTCGTCGTCGAGGAGGGTGGCCACTATACGTCCAAGGACTTCAGCCTCGACGCGCCGTCGATGATCAAGAAGCTCTACCGGAACGCCGGCTCGGCGCCGATCTTCGGCAGACCCAACATCATCTTCTCCGAAGGCCGCTGCGTCGGCGGCTCGACGGTGATCAACGGCGCCATGAGCTGGCGCACGCCGGACAAGGTGCTCAAGCGTTGGCAGTGGGAGCACGGTCTCGCCGAAATGACCGGCCGAGGCGCTCGATCCGTTCTTCACGCAGGTCGAGCAGCGCGTCAGCGTCGGGCCGCAGGATCCGGAGTCGATCGGCGAAGACGCCCGGCTCATGCAGCGCGGCGCCGACGAGCTGGGCTACGCGTGGATCCCGGCCATGCGCAGCCAGAAGCACTGCTGCGGCGCCAACAACTGCGCGTTCGGCTGCCCGACCGACGCCAAGCAGTCGGTGCTCGTCACCTACGTGCCGCGTCTGCTGGCCGCCGGCGGGCGCCTCTTCTCCGGCTGCAAGATCGAGCGCATCACCACCGACGGGCAGCGCGCCACCGGCGTGATCGGCCGCTTCCGCCATCCGGAGACTGGCGCGCGCGGACCGAAGCTGACCGTCCGCGCCAAGGTGGTCGTCCTCGCCTGCGGCGCGGTGCAGACGCCAGTGCTGCTCTTGCGCAATGGTTTGGCCAATTCGTCCGATCAGGTCGGACGCAACTTCCTCTGCCACCCCAACGCGAAGGTCGTGGGCATCTACGACAAGCCGATCCACGCCTGGAAGGGGACGATCCAGGGCAACCAGATCCGCGAGTTCCTCGACGAGGGCATCATGATCACGACGTCGATGGTGCCGCCGGGCCTGCTCGCGATGTCGTTCCCCTACTTCGGCGCGCGCTCGTGGGAGGTCATGCGCGACTACGACAAGATGCTGGCCGCCGGCTGCCTCGTCGAAGACACCGGCAGCGGGCGCGTCGGGCTGGACCTGTTCGGCGAAGCGAAGATGCGCTACGACATCAACGACCGCGACTTCCACAACCTCGTCCGCGGCGTCGCCCTCACGTCCGAGATCCTGTTCGCGTCGGGGGCACAGCGCGTCCTGCTGCCGTTCGACTTCCTGCCGTCGCTCGATTCGCCCGATCAGATCGCGACGCTGTTCGCGCATCCCATCCCGAAGGAGGAGGTCGAGTGCCTCACGGTGCACGCGATGGGCACCTGCCGCATGGGCGTCGACAAGCGCTCGTCGGTGGTCGACCCACATGGTGAGAGCTGGGATGTGCCGGGGCTGTTCGTGGCCGACGCCAGCGTCTTCCCCGGGCCGATCGGCGTCAATCCACAGATCACGATCATGGCGCTGGCGACGCGCACCGGCCGGTGGCTGCTCGACAACGAGCAGCGCTACTTCGCGAGCTGAATGAGCGCTCATTCGGACGTATGAAACGTAAGGACAGCGACAGCGATTTCTCAATGATGGAGACTACTTGCCCCTGTAGGCGGGAGTGCACTGGACAGCCCATGGTTTGACCACGACGCGCAACCGTCCGATTGAGGCCGCGGGCGATGAGCGGCGCGCGTGGCACGCCTCCTGCTCATGCTCGCGGGCCATGAACATCACCCGCTCCATCGTTCTCTCGCTCTCGCTCTTCTCGTTCGGCTGTTCGACTGTGGGCGCGGCCACGACGGAAACATCGTCCTCGTTGCGACAGCTGGTCATCGAGGTGCCGAACGCGCCGCCCGATCCAAAGCCGGAGGTGAAGACCCCCTGCCCGGGACCTGGTCACATCTGGGTCGCCGGCTACTGGGATTACATCGCCGGCCACCACGTGTGGCGCGACGGCCGCTGGCTGCAGGGCATGGCCGACTACGAGTACGTGCGCGCGCGCTACGAGTTCGACGGCAAGGCGTGGCAGTTCCACGTGCCCCACTGGCACCGACGCGCCGTCACCCCGACGACGCAAATCGCCAAGCGCCAGTAGCCGCGCACGACGGTTCACCGCGGTGGCGTCACCGGCGACGCCCTCTTCAGGGCGACGGCCACGCCGCCCGCGCCTCCTCGAGCACCATCGTCACCAATCGGGCGTAGATGTCGTTGCCCTCCTCGACGGAGGCGGCAGCCGGATCGCCGAAGTACGCGTCAGACGCCCCTGCTTCGCCGAAGGTTCGCTTGCCCTCGCGCATGGCGCGGGCGAGATCGATTGGTTTGACCACTAATCGCCGGCGCACTTCGTCGTGCACGAGCTCGGGCCGGGACGCGAGCACGAGCGAAGTCTCGTAGCTGCCGGCGTGACAGGCGCCGCGCTTGAACTCCTCGGTGAGCGTTCGCGCCCAGCGCTTCTCGAGTTGATCGGCGAAGACGACGGTAACGCCGCTCTTGGCCAGCACGCGCGCGCACGCCTCCTTCAGCGACGCCACGTGTGCCGGCTCGAGATGGCTGTTGACCAGGCAGATGCGGCCGAAGCCCTGCCCCACCAGCGACGCGCACACGTCGGCGACGAGCGCGGTCGCGGTCTCGGGCGCGATCGAGATCGTGCCCGAGAACTCCGACGCATAATGCGTGATGGCGTAGGACAGCGTCGGCGCTATCACGGTCGCGTAGCCGGCGGCGTCGAGCGCGGCGGCGGCGCGCATCGCCAGCTCCTCGGACAGGATCGCATCGGTGGCGAGCGGGAGGTGCGGACCGTGCGCTTCGGTCGATCCGATGGGAACGAGCACGATCGGCGCGCGTTGCTTGAGCTCGTCCGCCTCCGGAAACGTGAGCTCGCCGAGCCGCTTCACGAGCGCAGCTCGCGCCGCAGGATCTTGCCGCGATCGCTCCGTGGCAGCGCCTCGACGAACTGCACCCGCCGCGGCGCCTTGTAGTGCGCGAGCTGTGCCTTGCAGTGCTCGATGATCTCGCGCGCCAGCGTCTCCGACGGCGGCACGCCTCTGGCGACGACGTAGGCCAATGGTTTAACCAATCCGTCGTCGTCCTCGTACCCGACCACAGCAGTCTCGAGCACGTGCGGATGGCGCAGCAGGCACGACTCGACCTCGATCGGCGAGACGAAGATGCCGCCGACCTTGAGCATGTCGTCGGCGCGGCCGGCGTAGCAGAAGTAGCCGTCGGCGTCGCGGCGGAACAGATCGCCCGTGACGACCCAGTCGCCGCGCAGCACCTCTTTCGACTTCTCGTGCGCCTGCCAGTAGCAGATCGCCGCCGAGTCGCCCTTGACCCACAGCGTGCCGATCTCGCCGTCGGGGACGGCGGTTGCCGTCGGCGCCGACGACCTTGGCGTCGTAGCCGGGCACGAGCCGGCCGAGCGACCCGGGGCGGACCTCGCCGAAGCGGTTGGAGATGTAGATGTGGAACAGCTCGGCCGAGCCGATGCCGTCGAGGATCTCGACGCCGAAGGTCTCCTTCCAGCGCTGGTAGAGCTCCGCCGGCAGCGCCTCGCCGGCCGAGAGGCAAGCGCGCAGCGGCGCCAGCGAGCGCGGCGCACCCGCGGCCTGGCACCATCTTGTTGATCATCGTCGGCACGCTGGTCAGCACCGTCGCCTGGTGGCGCGCGCACAGCTCGAACAGCCTCTCCGGCGTGGCGCGCTCGCTGGAACAGCACCGTCGTGGCGCCGACGGCGAACGGGAACATCAGGTTGGTGCCGGTCGCGTAGCCGAAGAAGAGCTTGGGCACGCCGAGCGTGACGTCGTCGGCGCGCATCTGCAGCACCTGCTTGGCGTAGCACTCGGTGTTGAACGCGAAGTCGTGGTGCAGGTGCACGGCCGCCTTCGGCTTGCCCGTCGAGCCCGAGGTGAACAGCCACACCGACGGGTCGTCCTTCGACGTGTCGAAGTTGGTCAGCGCCGGCGAAGCGCCGCCCGACAGCATCGCTCCAGTTGCCGCCGGCGCCGCGCGCCGATGACGCCGCGGAGCAGCGTCGAGGCCCGCAGCAGCGGCGCGATGCGAGTGGTCAAGCCATCGTCGCCGACGAGCGCGCGGGCGCGCGTGTAGTCGAGGTAGTGCTGCGTAGTCGTCGTCGGGCAGCTCGGGATTCACCATGGTCACGACGGCGCCGATCTTGAGGACGCCGAAGAAGGTGGCGACGAACTCGACGCCGTCGGAGAGGGCGATGAGCACCCGGTCCTCGACGCCCGACGCCCAAGGCCGACAGCGCGTTGCCGACCCGGTTGGCCAGCGCCTGCACCTGGCGATAGGTGTAGCGGCCGCCGTCGTCGATGACGGCGACGTGATCGCCGCGCCCTTCCTCGACGCGCGCGTCGAGGAAGTAATGGGCCATGTTGAAGCGCTCGGGGAAGGTCGGCGGGCTGATCATTGGTTTAACCATTCCGTTCATTGGTTTGACCATTTCGGCGCGGTCAGGCGGCGGCGACCGGTGGGGTCGAGCTTGACGTCCGGCTCGTCGAGGCCCAGACGATCCCACAGCTTGCACGTGACCTGCTTGTGCCGCTGGTCGAGCGCCTCGCAGTAGTTGGTGAACTCGCAGCGGCGCACCTCGCCGCCGCGGCCGAGGCGCACCTTGCGGAACCAGTCGGGATCGGCGAGCGACTGGCGCGCGGCGGCGACGATGTCGGCTTCGCCGGCGGCCAGGATCGCCTCGGCCTGATCGAAGCCGTAGATGCCGCCGGCGACGACGGTGGGCGTGTCGAAGCCGGCGGCGCGCACCGCGCGCGCGCACCTCGGCGCGCGAGCGGAACGTTGCGGCCGAACGGGCCCGCGCTCGTCGGAGATGTAGCTCGGCATGCACTCGTAGCCGCTCGGCCCGGTGTAGGGATAGGCGGCCTCGCCGACCTTGGGCTGCGCGGCGTCGTCGAACTTGCCGCCCTTGGACAGCGACAGGAAGTCGAGGCCGGCGCGCGCGAGCTCGACGGCGAAGCAGACGGCGTCGTCGATGCGCGACGCCGCCTTCGATCACCTCGTCGCCGAGGAAGCGCGCGCCGACGCAGCGCCGCGCCGACGCGGCGCGCGCACCGCGGCGATGACCTCGAGCGGCAGGCGCACGCGCTCCTCGCGCGGGCCGCCGTAGCCGTCGTCGCGCGTGTTCTTGGCGCGAGAGGAACGACGCCATCGTGTAGGCGTGCGCGTAGTGCAGCTCGACGCCGTCGAAGCCGGCGGCGAAGGCGCGCGCGGCGGCGTCGGCGAACAGCCCGGGCAGGACCGCGCGGCAGCTCGCGGATGTGCGGCAGGTGCAGGTCGGTGACGCGCTCGCGGTAGCCGCGCTCGAGCGACTCCAGCTCGCGCGCGTCGAGCACCGCGGCCAGCTCGGCCTCGTCGAGCGCGCCAGCGCGCGCGCGCACCTCGTCTTCGGGCGCGTCGAGCCAGCGCTCGTCGTCGCGAATGCGCGCCAGCGCTTCGCGGTGCGTCTCGCCGAGCATGAGATAGCGGCTGAAGAACTTCTCGCGCGGCGGGCGACGCGCGATGCGCAGAAAGTCGATCGATCTGGAGAACAGCAGCGTCTCGCCGCCGCGAGCGCTCGCTGCACGACGTCGACCAGCCGCTTGCAGCCCGGCGACGAAGCGATCGTGCCCGATGCGCAGGAGCGGCCCGGACGGCACGTCGCGAATGCCGGTCGCCTCGACGACGATGACGCCGGGCCGCCCGTCGGCGAAGCGGCCGTACCAATCGAGCACCTCGGGCGTGACGTAGCCCTCGTCAGTGGCGCGCCAAGGCACCATCGCCGGCACCCAGGTGCGCTGCCGCGCTTCGAGCGGACCGATGCGCACCGGGCTGAACCAGCGCGAGCGCGCCGCCTCCTCCGCCGAGGGCCAGCGCACCTCGGGAAGCGCGTGCTTGATCCGTTCAGGCGGAGTCCACATTGGTTAAACCAATTTTACTTCGGCTTGTCCGCCTTGGTGCGCATGAGCAGGCGCTCGACGGGCACGCCGCCGACCAGGTGCTTCTCGATGATCTCCTCGGCGTCGGCCGGCGTCGGCACCGTGTACCAGACCTGCTCCGGATAGACGACCACCGTCGGGCCGCACGCGCACTGATCGAGGCAGCCGGCGGCGTTGGCGCGCATGCGCCCCTTGAGGCCGCGGTCGTGCAGGCCCTTCTTGAACGCCTCGCGGATCGCCTCCGAGCCCTTGCTCGCGCAATCGCCCTTCGGATTGTCGGGGTCGCGACGATTGGTGCAGATGAAGACGTGTTTTTCGTAGTGCGGCATTGGTTCAACCCAATCTAGGTCCGGAGCAGCGCCTTGCCGATGACGAGCTTCTGGATCTCGCTCGTGCCCTCGTAGATGCGCAGCGCGCGCACCTCGCGATAGAGCCGCTCGACGATGCAGCCGGCGACGACGCCCTGGCCGCCGAAGAGCTGCACGGCGCGATCGATCACGCGCTGCGCCGCCTCGGTGGCGTAGAGCTTGGCCATGGCGGCGTCGACGGTGCCGGGGCCGTCGCTGGTGTCGATGCGGTGCGCGGCCGAGAACACGAGCAGTCGGGCGGCGGCGACGTCGACGGCCATCTCGGCGATCGCCATCTGCGTGGCCTGGAAGTCGGCGAGCGGGCGGCCGAACTGCTTGCGGGCCAGCACGCGCGCCTTCGCCTCGTCGAGGGCGCGCGCCGCCATGCCGAGCGCGGCGGCGCCGACCGAGGTGCGGAAGAAGTCGAGCGTCGACATGGCCAGCGCGAAGCCCTCGCCCTCTTCGCCCAGGCGCGCCGCGACCGGCAGGCGCACCCCGTCCAGCGTCACGGTGCCGATGGGGTGCGGCGCGATCAGCTCGGTCGGCGTGATGCTCACCCCCTCGGTCGCGCCGGCGAGCAAGAAGGCGCTGATGCCGCGGTGACGATCGTCGGAGGTGCGCGCGAACAGCACGTACGAGTCGGCGACGCCGGCGTTGGAGATGAAGCACTTGGTCGCCGTCGACGACGTAGCTGTCGCCGTCGCGCACGGCGCGCGTGGCGATGGCGCTGACGTCGCTGCCGGCGTCCGGCTCGGTGATGGCGAAGGCGCAGATGGTTTGACCGTTGGCGACGCGGGGCAAGAGCGCCGCGCTTCTGCTCGTCGCTGCCGGCGAGCGTCACCGGGTAGCTGCCGAGGCCCTGCATGGCGAACATCGTGTCGGCGAACGACGAGCGATAGCCGCAGCACCGCGCGCAGCACGCACAGATCGCGCAGCTCGACCCGTTCGCGAAGCCCGCCGTACTGCGCGGGCACGCACGACTCGAGCAGCTGGTGACGCGCGAGCGCGATCGACGACGCGGCGCGGATCGTGGTCCTGCTTCGAGGTCGGCGGCGTCGACCCACGCCTGCGCGCGATAGCGCAAGCGTGACGTGCCGCTCCTCGAGGAAGCCGATCAAGCCCACGCCCCCACGATGCTCGCGCTCATCGGCCCTCGAACTTGGGCTCGCGCTTGGCGACGAACGCTTCGTACGCCTCGCGGAAGTCGCGCGTCGCCATGCAGATCTGCTGCGCCTGCGCCTCGGCCTCGAGCGCCTCCTCGAGCGCCATGCCGGGCTCGCGGTTGAGCATCTCCTTGGTCATGCCGAGCGCGAAGAGCGGACCGCGCGCCAGCTTGCTCGGCGAGCGCGTGCGCCGTCGCCAGCACCGCCTCGGGCGGCGACGACCGCGATGGGCCAAACCAATCTTCAGCGCGTCGGCAGCGACGAGCGGCTCGCCCAGCATGAGGAGCTCGGTGGCGCGCGCCGAGGCCGACGACCTGCGGCAGGAGCCAGGCCGCGCCCATGTCGGCGCCGGCCAGGCCGACCTTGACGAACAGAAAGGCGATCTTGGCCTTCTCCGACATGACGCGAAAGTCGCACGCCAGCGCGATCACCGCGCCGGCGCCGGCGGCGACGCCGTTGACGGCGGCGACGACGGGCTTGCGCAGCTTGCGGATGGCGCCGATGAGCGCGCCGGTCATGCGCGTGAACGCGATGCGCTCGGCGGGCGTCATCGCGAACAGCGGGCCGATGATCTCGTGGACGCTGCCGCCGGAGCAGAAGCCGCGGCCGGCGCCGGTGATGACCACCGCCTTGACGTCGCTCTCGGTCTCGAGCGCGCTGAAGCAGTCGCGCAGCTCGGCGTAGATCTCGAAGGTCAGCGCGTTGAGCGTCTCGGGGCGATCGAGCGTGATGGTGGCGACGCCGTCGCTCGAGACTTCGTAGCGGAAGCCCTTCGGCGCGATCACGATGCCTCGGCGATCACCGCGAGGCCCTCGATCTCGACGAGCGCGCCCGGCTCGAGCAGATCGGCGACCTGCAGGAGCGCCATCGCCGGATAGTGCCCGCCCATGAGCTCGCGATAGATGACGCCGATCTCCTTGGTGCGCGCCGTATACAGCTTCTTGTCGGTGACGTAGATGCGCAGCGAGATCAGATCGGCGGGCATGCCGCCGGCCTCGTGCAGCACGGCGACGCACGTTGGAGAGCGCGCGGCCGAACTGGGCGACGAAGTCGGTCGACACCAGGCGTGCCTTCGGAGTCCCAGGCGATCTGTCCGGCGATGGCGAGCATGCGCCCCGACTGCGCCATCATGCCGTTGTTGTAGCCGCGTGGGCTGGCGAGCTCGCGTGGATTGATCGGAATCGTGCTCATGTCTTTCCCTTCAGCCGCTCGACCTCGACCACGAAGCGTTCGACTTCCTCGTCGGTGGTGTAGAAGTGCGGCGACATACGGATGCCCGACTGTGGGCGCCAGTCGCAGAGAAAGCCGGTGGCGTTGAGCGCCTTGGCGACGCGCTCCGAGCCGTCGAAGTCGAAGCAGACCGAGCCGCCACGCTGCGATTCGACGCGCGGCGTGTTGATGCGCCAGCCGGCGCGAATCGCAACGCGCCATGATGCTCGTGGTCTGGCGCAGCGACTTGGCGCGGATCTTCTCGACGCCGATCTCGCCGACGATCTCGGCGCCGGCGCGCGCCTGGTAGAGCGCAGCGACGGCGGGCGTGCCGGCCATGAAGCGCCACACCGACGAGGCGTAGCGCTGCTCGGGCATGGTGAAGGCGAACGGCTTCTCGTGACCGAACCAACCTGTCGTGCGCGGCTCGAGCTGCGCGATGCGGTCGGGGCGCACGTACAGATAGGCGGCGCCGGGGCCGCCGCACAGCCACTTGACCGAGCCGCCGCAGGCGAAGTCGACGCCGAGCGCCGTGACGTCGACGGGCACCGTGCCGGTCGACTGGTAGCAGTCGAGCAGCACCATGGCGCCCGACCGCGCGAGCGCGCGCCACCACGGCGGCGACGTCCTTGATCGCGCGAGCTGCGGAAGAGCACGTGCGAGATGGGCACGATCAGCGTCCGCTCGTCGATCGCTTCGAACAGCTGCGCCATCGGCGCGTGCACGCCGTCGCCGCCGGGCACGACCACGACCTCGGCGCCGCGCCGCCGCTCGGCGTGCCACACGTAGCTCACCGTCGGGAAGTTGAGCGCGGTGAAGACCACCTTGTTGCGCGCCGGCGTGTAGTCGAGGCAGCTGGCGATGAGCGCCTGGATCTGCGACACGTTGGTCGCCATCACCATCGATCCCTTGGGGGCGTTGATGATGCGGCCGATGCGCTCGGCGGCGCGATCGACCTCGGGCAGCCAGTCCTCCCAGGCGTTGATGCCCTTGTCCACCCACAGATCGGCGTACTGCCGCAGATACTCGTAGGCGCGCCTGGGCATGGCGCCGAGCGAATGCGACACCATGTAGACCGACCGCTCGAGAGCGGGGAACTCGGCGCGCCAACGCAACAACTCGTCGGTCATCACAGCGCGATCGCTAACATGCAAGCGACGCCGTGAGCAAGCGACGGTTTCAGCCGTGGTAGCCCTTGTCGGCGCCGTAGGGGTGGGTCTGGGTCCACTCCGCGAACAGCTCGTCGCGCACGTGCCACAGCTTGCCGAAGAAGCGGTGCTTCATGCCCTCGGCGAGCAGGTCCGACGGCTTGCCCTTGAGCGACGGTGTGCCCACGCCGATCTGCCGATAGACGATGAGCAGGTGGCGCATGCGCCACGACTGCAGGTTCTGGTCGTAGTCGACGAGCGCCTCGGCGACGTTGAACAGCTCGGGCTGCGCGTCGGGCTGCTCGTAGATCTGCGCGCAGCGTCACCGCGCGCTCGGCCAGCAGCGCCTCGAACGACGGCCAGATCTCGTCGGGGAGCTGGAGCATGCGGCGAAACCCGGGCGACTCCTGCCCCGAGCCGCGGCCGAGCGCGTTGCGAATGGTCATGTAGTCGCGCGGCGCCATCGTGTCGAGGAGCGCCAGCTGATCCATCAAGAGCAGCTGAATGCCGCGCACGCGCGCCAGCGCCCGCAGCGCGCGCGCGACCTCGCCGTCGCGCAGCTTGCCCGCCGCGAACAGGATCTCGTGCTCGACGAGCTTCATCCACAGCTCGGCGACCTGGTGCACGACCTGGAACTGCAGCTCGTCGTGACAGCTCAGCTGGTCTGCGCCCTTCTGCAGCGCCAGCAGCTCCTCGGTGCGGATGTACTTCTCGTAGTCGGTGAGTGGCGCGCCAGCCATCGGTGCTTCCGCTGTAGCACGAGCGCAACGGACTGTCAGCAGCAACGGGGGGCAAATCCCCATCCTCGGATGGTCCAACCATCGGAAATGACGCGGCTCGGACGGCGGCCTGATGTGTGCAAAGGTGCGCCGCCATGCGAATCCGTAGGGCCCTGCTGGTCGCGATCGTGATGGTGGGCGGCTGCAGCGGCGAGATCGACAGCGGCGTCTCGGTCTCGCAGACGCAAGAGGGGCTGAGCGGCTGTCGCGGCACCGCGTCGTCGTCGGTGCCGGCGAGCGGCGACTATTATCTGACCAGCTTCGGCTTCACGCCGTCGGACGACGGGCTCATGTCGTGCGGCGAGAAGACGCTGCACGGCAGCTGGTACTACGCGGCGTCGCGGCAGCGTTACGGCTGCGGCGCGCACATCCAGATCGAGGCGAACGGCAAGTGCGTGGTCGCCGAGACCGATGACTACGGGCCCGACGTCTGCGTCGAGAACGCCGCAGGGCGGCCGATCATCGACGCTTCGCCGCTGGTGTCGGAGCATCTGTTCGGCACGCAGTCGGCGGGATGGAGCGATCGCTATCCCATTGCCGTCACCCTCGTGGCCAAGTCGACGCCGCTCGGGCCCTGCTCGTCGGGCGGCGGCGGCGGCGCTGGCGGCGGTGGCGGCGGCGCTGGTGGCGGCGGGGGCGGCGGCGGCGCTGGCGGCGGTGGCGGCGGCGGCGCTGGGGGTGGCGGCGGTGGCGGCGGCGGTGGCGGCAGTCCGCCGCCGGCATTGACCTGCAGCTCGGCGACGCTCGACAAGACCGTCTCCGCCGGCACGTGCGTGCAGTCGGCCACCGACGAGACCTGGTACACCTGCGAGGACGGAGCGTGGGTCGCCGGTCAGCACGCCTGCACCACCTCGTTCGCCTGGTGCCAGTCGGCGACGCTCGGCAAAGCGGTGCCGCCACGCACCTGCGTGCAGTCGCGCTCCGACAGCACCTGGTACCAGTGTAGCGACACCGGCTGGGCCGCGGGCGTCAGCAACGGCGCCGGCCCCGTCGGCACCTGCTCCGCCGAATACTCGCTGTAATCACTATAAAATTCCGCGATTCTTAGCACTCGCACCTGGAGATTGACAATCCTCCCAGGGTGGTTAAGTTTGCGCTCCGCGAGGTGCGGAGATGCCCACGTACGAGTATCGCTGCCGGTCCTGCGACCATGAGATGGAGGCGTTCCAGAGCATCAAGGACGCGCCGCTCCAGGACTGCCCCGCGTGCCACGAGCGCAAGCTCGAACGCCTGATCTCGGCGACGTCGTTCCAGCTCAAGGGCGGCGGTTGGTACAAGGACCTCTATTCGTCGTCGAAGTCGGCGAGCTCTTCGCCAGACCCGAAATCGAACAAGGCTGCGTAACGGAGGGAACCATGACCATTCGTCCGCTTCACGATCGCATTCTGGTCAAGCGTCTTGCACGAGCAGGACAAGACCGCCGGCGGCCTCTTCATCCCCGACACGGCCAAGGAGAAGCCGCTGGAGGCCGAGGTCGTCGCCGTCGGCAACGGCAAGGTCCTGGAGGACGGCAAGCTGCGCCCGCTCGAGGTCAAGGCGGGCGACAAGGTCCTGTTCGGCAAGTACTCGGGCACCGAAGTGAAGATCGACGGCGAGGAGCACCTCATCCTGCGCGAGGACGACATCCTCGCGCGTCATCGAGAAGTAAGGAGACAAGGAACATGGCAGCCAAAGAGATTCTGTTCGACGCCAAGGCGCGCGCGCAGATCGCCGCCGGGCTCAACATCCTGGCCAACACGGTCAAGGTGACGCTCGGGCCGCGCGGCCGCAACGTCATCATCGAGAAGTCGTGGGGCGCGCCGACGGTCACCAAGGACGGCGTCACCGTCGCCAAGGAGATCGAGCTCGAGGACAAGTTCGCCAACATGGGCGCGCAGATGGTCAAGGAGGTCGCCTCCAAGACCTCCGACGTCGCCGGTGACGGCACCACCACCGCCACCGTGCTGGCGCAGGCGATCTACACCGAGGGCGCGCAAGCTGGTCGCCGCCGGCGCACAACCCGATGGACATCAAGCGCGGCATCGACGCCGCCGTCGAGCACGATCGTCGAGAACCTGAAGGAGCAGTCCAAGCCGACCAAGGGCAAGACCGAGATCGCCCAGGTCGGCACCATCAGCGCCAACGGCGACGACGACGATCGGCGACATCATCGCCGAGGCGATGGAGAAGGTCGGCAAGGAAGGCGTCATCACCGTCGAGGAAGCGAAGTCGATGGAGACGACGCTGGACGTGGTCGAGGGCATGCAGTTCGACCGCGGCTACCTGTCGCCCTACTTCGTGACCGACGCCGAGCGCATGGAGGCGGTGCTGGAGGACTGCCTCATCCTCATCCACGAGAAGAAGCTCTCGAACATGAAGGACCTGCTGCCGGTGCTCGAGCAGGTGGCCAAGAGCGGGCAAGCCGCTGCTCATCATCGCCGAGGACGTCGACGGCGAGGCGCTGGCCACGCTGGTGGTCAACAAGCTGCGCGGCACGCTGCACGTCTGCGCGGTCAAGGCGCCGGGCTTCGGCGATCGCCGCAAGGAGATGCTGAAGGACATCGCCGTGCTCACCGGCGGCCAGGCGATCACCGAGGACCTCGGGCTCAAGCTCGAGAACGTGACGCTCGAAGGATCTCGGCCGCGCCAAGCGCATCACCATCGACAAGGACAACACCACCATCGTCGAGGGCGCGGGCAAGAAGGCCGACATCGAGGCGCGCGTGAAGCAGATCCGCGCGCAGATCGAGGAGACCACCTCGGACTACGATCGCGAGAAGCTGCAGGAGCGGCTGGCCAAGCTGGTCGGCGGCGTCGCGGTCGATCAAGGTCGGCGCGGCCACCGAGACCGAGATGAAGGAGAAGAAGGCCCGCGTCGAGGACGCGCTGCACGCGACGCGCGCGGCCGTCGAAGAGGGCATCGTCCCCGGCGGCGGCGTGGCGCTGCATCCGCGCGCTGTCGGCGCTGGACAGCCTCAAGTTCGGCGACGACCGGCAGTACGGCGTCAACATCATCCGCCGCGCCGTCGAGGAGCCGCTGCGCCAGATCGCCGCAGAACGGCGGGCGTCGAGGGCTCGATCGTCGTCGAGAAGGTCAAGAACGGCAAGGGCGCGTTCGGCTTCAACGCGGCGACCGAGGAGTACGAGGACCTGGTCAAGGCCGGCGTCATCGACCCGACCAAGGTCGTGCGCGCGGCGCTGCAGAACGCGGCGTCGGTCGCCGTCGCTGATGCTGACGACCGAGGCGCTGATCGCCGAGCGGCCGAAGAAGAAGGACAAGGCGGCCGGCGGTGGCGGCGGCGGGCGGCGAAGACTTCGGCGGCGACTACTAGCAAGAGCCGCCGAGCGCCTGGCGCTCGGCGTCGAGTATCGCGGAGGGCGGTCCCGTCGGGGCCGCCCTCTTTTTGCGCGCGTGCTAAGAACGTCGACGGTGAATCGCGACGTGGAGCTCAGGCGCGCGCTGGTGGCGTGGTTCGCGCGCGGACATCGCGACATGCCGTGGCGGCGGACGCGCGATCCGTACGCGGTGTGGGTCTCGGAGATCATGCTGCAGCAGACGCGCGTCGAGACGGTGACGCCCTACTTCGGGCGCTGGATGGCGCGCTTCCCGACGGTGCGGCGCGCTGGCGGAGGCGCCGCTCGACGACGTACTGTCGCACTGGGCGGGGCTCGGCTACTACGCGCGCGCGCGCAACCTGCACGCGGCGGCGCGCGACGTGGTGAGCACGTACGGCGGCGCGTTTCCGGCGACGGCGGAGCGGCTGCGCGCGCTGCGCGGCGTCGGCGAGTACACGGCGGGCGCGATCGCCAGCATCGCGTTCGGCGAGGCGGCGCCGATCGTCGACGGCAACGTCGTGCGCGTCCTGGCGCGCGTCGAGGCGCTGGCCGGCGCCGCCGACGACGCGGGGCTGAAAAAGCGCGTGTGGCAGCGCGCGGGCGAGCTGGTGCGCGCCGACGGCGGCGTGCACGCCGGCGACTTCAACCAGGCGATGATGGAGCTCGGCGCCACGGTGTGCACGCCGGCGTCGCCCGGCTGCTCGCGCTGTCCGCTGGCCGCGCACTGTCGCGCGCGCGCCGCGGACGCCGTCGCGGCGTTTCCCGCGCCCAAGGCGAAGCGGCCGCCGCGCACCGTCGACGCCGTGGCGGTGCTCGTCGAGCGCGACGGAAAGTTGCTGCTGGTGCGCCGGCCGCCATCGGGGCTGTGGGGCGGCTTGTGGGAGCCGCCGTGGCAGGCGGTGCGCACGATCGACGACGGCGTCGCGGCGGCGGTGGCGAAAAGCTGTACCGGCCTGGCCCTATCGAACATCCAAGCCATCGATCGGTTCGATCACGTGCTGACCCACCGACGCATGCGCTTCCACATCTTTGCCGCGCGCGGGCGCGGCCGGGTCAAGCTCGCCGGCTACGACGCGGCGCGCTGGCAGCCGCGCACCGCCACGCTCGCAGTCGGCGTGGCCGCGTGGACACGCCGACTGCTGCAGAAGGAGAGAGGAGCCCTCATGAACAAACGCGAAGCGGCCGGCGCCAAGCTCGAGGCCGCGTACGGACAGATCCTGGACGCGTTCGACGACCTCGGCTACCCGGTCAAGACCGACGCCAACTTCGCCGAGACCGCGGTGCGCGCGGCGCGCGCGATGATCGAGATGGTCCCGCCTACCGACGAGATCAAGGCGCAGATCGACGAGATGCTGAGCCGCGTCTTCCCCGCGCAGTACGACGAGATGGTCATCTCCAAGCACAACATCAGCTTCGGCATGTGCCCGCACCACCTTCTGCCCGTCATCTACCGCATCAGCGTCGCCTATCTGCCGGGGGAGCGCGTGCTCGGGATCTCGAAGCTCTCGCGCATCGTGCATCTGCTCGCGCATCGCCCGGTGCTGCAGGAGGACCTGACGCAGGAGCTGGCGGCGCTGCTCCACGAGCGCATGGAGACGCGCGGCTCGGCGGCCTACGTCGAGGGGCTGCACCTGTGCATGGCGGCGCGCGGCATCCAGGCGCACGAGGCGCGCGTCGTCACGTCGGCGGTGCGGGGCGTGTTTCGCGAGAATCCGGCGACGCGCCAGGAGTTCCTCGACCTGGTGACGGCGCCGCAGATGAACCTGTTGTGAGCGGTCGACCCTATTTCGGCAGCGCGGCCAGCTCGGCCTCGTAGAGCTTGTCGAGCGGCGTGCCCTTCTTGACGAGCTCGTTCGCCTTGGCGAGCTCGGCGTCGATCACCTTCTTGAACGAATCGAACGGCTGCGCGCCCGACAGCGACTGGCCGTTGATGAAGAACGCCGGCGTCCCGTTGGCGCCGACGGCGTTGCCCGCCTTGGAGTCGTCCTCGATCTGCTGCTTGTAGAGGTGCTGATCCATGGCCACCTTGTACTTGGCCATGTTGAGCCCGATCTCCGCGGCGTACTTGTCGAGCGCCGCGCGATCGAGCGCCTGCTGATTGGCGAACAGCTTGTCGTGCATGGGCCAGAACTTGCCCTGGGCGTTGGCGGCCATCGCCGCCTCGGCGGCCTCCATCGAATGCTGATGGAACGGCAGCGGCTGATTGCGGAACGCGACGCGAACATCCTTACCGTACTTGTCTTCGATTTCCTTGAGGGTCGGACCGACCCTCGAGCAGAAGGGTCATTGGAAGTCTGAAAACTCCAGAATCGTCACCTTCGCGTACTTGGGCCCGCGCACCGGCGTCCACGACGCCAGCAGCACGCGCGCGGTGGTCGGCGCCGCGGCTTGCGCCGGCTGGCTCGACTTCTTGGTGGCGGCGTAGATCTCGTCGTACGACTTGCCCGCCTTGGCTTCGCGCGCGGCGATCGCGATCTCCGACGGCGCCTGCGGGCACGCGGGATCCTCCTGCTTGCACTTGGCGATGCTGCCGTGCGGGCAGCCGCAGTCGCACGGCTTGGTGTTGAGCACCTTGAGCGCGTTGTAGCGCTGCGCCGGAGTCAGGCCGGCGAACTCCGCCTCGGCGCCGATCTGCTTCTCGGTGATCCAGTCCTTGGGAATGTCGGTCGAGCCGCCCTCGGCGGTGCGCGCCGCCGGGGCCGCCGCCCCGCCGCCGCCGCCGTTCATCGGCAGCTTGTTGCCGACGATGTAGCCGACCGCCAGCCCGGCCACCAGGGCCCAGATGACATTCGAGTTCTTCATGCCGCCGACGATACCATGGTGGAGCCTCCGCGCGCGCGCATCAGGCCGAGATAGGTGCCGGCGGCGACCAGAAAGCCGACGAACCACGCGTAGTCGTAGACCGGATGCAGCGCGGGAACGAACGCACCCACCCACGCCGCGGCGCAGCCCGCGAGCGTCGCCGCCGTCGCCGGCAGGTTCCAGCCGCGGGTGTAGCGGTACGCGCCGTCGGCCCGATAGAGGTCGGCCAGCGCCAGCTGACGCTTGCGGACGATGAAGTAGTCGGCGATGAGCACGCCGGCGATCGAGCCGAGCCCGCCCGAGTAGCCGACCAGCCAGTGGAAGATGTAGCCCGACGGATCGGCCAAGAGCTTCCACGGCTGCATGGCGATGCCGACGACGCCGGTGATGAGCCCGCCGGTGCGGAAGCTGATGACCCGCGGAAAGGCATTGGCGAAGTCGTTGGCGGGCGACACCACGTTGGCGGCGATGTTCACGCTCAGCGTCGCCACCACGATGGTGAACATGGCGACGGCGACGATCCACGGCTGCTCGAAGTGGCCCACGAGCGCGACCGGATCCCAGATCGCCTTGCCGAAGATGATCGCGGTCGCCGAGGTGATGAGGATGCCCATGGCGGCGAAGACGGTCATCGTCGTCGGCAGAGCCACCACCTGCCCGATGGCCTGCTCGCGCTGCGATCGGCCGAAGCGCGTGAAGTCGGGCATGTTGAGCGACAGCGTGGCCCAGAAGCCGATCATCGCCGTCAGCGACGGCACGAAGACCTTGAAGAAGGAATGGAAGTCGGCGAACTTCCCACGCTGCGCCATGATCGCGCCCAGGCCGTGCGCGCGCCACACCGCCCAGCCGACCAGGATCGAGGTCATGACGAGGACGAACGGCGCGGCCCAGTTCTCGACCTTGCGCAAGAGGTCCATCCCGCGATAGACGACGCCGATGTTGAGCAGCCAGAACAGCCCGAGGCCGATCCATTCGCCGATCGCGTGGCCGCCGCCGCCGGCCGCTCCCGGGACCTCGGACAGGTGGTGCGCCCAAAACGGGAACAGCGCCCGGCAGAACGTGTGCAGCGCCTGACCGCCGATCCAGCAGTTGATGCCGAACCAACCGCAGGCGACGAGCGCGCGCATCAGCGCCGGCAGGTTCGAGCCGGCGGTGCCGTAGGCGGCGCGCGCGTAGACGGGGAAGGGGATGCCGTACTTGGTGCCCGCGTGCGAGTTGGCGAGGATGGGCAGGAGCACGATGGTGTTGCCGAGGAGGATCGTGACCAACGCCTGCCGCCACGACATGCCGGCGGCGATGAGCCCGGCCGCGAGCATGTAGGTGGGGATGCAGTGCGCCATGGAGATCCACAGCGCGGCGAAGTTGTAGGTCGTCCAGGTGCGATCGACGACGCGCACGGGCGCCAGGTCGTGGTTGTACAGCGGGCTCGAGGCGAGCGCGGCGGTGCCGGCGTCGTCGAGCTCGACCCGCCCGTCACTGTGGTGGACCTCGCCGCCGCTCTCGGTGCCGAGAGCCGGCGAGATCATTGGATGGCCGCGTCGGCGACGGCGAGCGCTTCGTCGAGCGCGCGCAGCCCGTCGTCGAGCTCGGCCTCGGTGATGATGAGCGGCGGCGCGATCGACCAGGTGGCTGATCCAGCCCAGGCAGGAGACGCCGAGCGACATCATCTTGGTCGTCACCTGATCGATGACCAGCGGCTGGCCGGCGAGCTTGTCCTGCTGCGTGTTGAACGGCGTCCGTTTGGCGCGGTCCTTGACCAGATCGACCGCGCAGAACAGGCCGCGCCCGCGCACGTCGCCCACCGACGGGTGCTTCTCCTTGATCGCGGCCAGCTTCTGGCCCAGCTTCTCGCCCAGCGTCCGCGAGCGCTCGATCAAGCCCAGCCGCTTGTACTCGTGGATCGCCGCCATCGCCGGGGCCAGGGTCAGCGGGTGCGCCTCGTAGGTGTGGCCGTGCGCGAAGTAGCGATCGTTGAAGTAGTCGGCGATCTCGTCGGTGGTGGCGATCAGGCCGAGCGGAACGTAGGCGCCGGTGATGCCCTTGGCGGTGCACAGGATGTCGGGGACGATGGCGTCGGCGCCACCGCCCTGGTTCACTGCGAACCAATCGCCGGTGCGCCCCCAGCCGGTCATGACCTCGTCGGCGATGAGCAGGACGCCGTGGCGCTTGGTGAGCGCGCGCAGCTTGACCATGTACTCCTTGGGCGGCACGAGCACGCCGTTGGTGCCGACGATCGGCTCGATGATCACCGCCGCGACGTTGCCTTCGTGCTCGATCTGATACTCGACGTAATCGGCGCAGGCGACGCCGCACTCCGGGTAGGACTTCTTGAGCGGGCAGCGGTAGCAGTTCACGTCCGGCGCGAACACGGTGCCGGGCACGGTGTCGAACGGCTCGGCCGCCCAGCGACGGAAGTCGCCGGTCAGCGACACCGAGCCGGCGGTCGAGCCGTGATAGCTCGTGTAGCGCGAGATGATCTTGTGCTTGCCCGTGTACATGCGGGCGATCTTGATCGCCGCCTCGTTCGCCTCGGTGCCCGAGGTGGTGAAGAAGAACTTGTTGAGCCCCTTGGGCAGCACCGTCAGAAGCTCGCTGCACAGCTCCGAGCGCGCCCGGGTCGTGTAGCCAGGCGCGATGAACGCCAGCTCCTCGGCCTGCTGCTTGATGGCGTCGATGACGGCGTGGTTCTTGTGCCCGAGGTTCGAGCACATGAGCTGGCTCGACAGATCGAGGTAGCGCTTGCCCGCCGAGTCGGTGAAGTGCGAGCCCTCGGCGTCGACGATGTTGAGCGGCAGAAAGCCCTTCTGCCGCCGCCAGGTGCCGTAGGTGTGCTTGCCGGAGATTTCGCGAACCGGGTCGTTGCTCATGGTGTCCTCACAGCGAGAAGGTCCCACGGCGCACGAACTGGCCGCGGCCCTTTCTTGCCCGATCCACTTGTCGTTCTCGACGACCAGCTCGCCGCGCGACAGCACGTGCGACGGCGCGCCGATGACGGTCTTGCCCTCGAACGGCGACGTAGTCGACCTTCATGTGCAGGTTCTTGTGCGACAGCTCGAAGCGCTTCTCCGGATCCCACACGACGACGTCGGCGTCGGCGCCGACGGCGATCGTGCCCTTCTTCGGGTACAGGCCGAAGATCTTCGCCGGCGCGGTCGACGTGATCTCGACGAAGCGGTTCAGCGAGATCCGGCCCTGCGCGCACGCCCTCCCACAGCAGGTGCAGGCGCGTCTCGACGCCCGGCATGCCGTTCGGGATCTTCGAGAAGTCGCCGCGGCCGAGCTCCTTCTGCTCCTTCATGCAGAACGGGCAGTGGTCGGTCGAGACGACCTGCAGGTCGTAGTTGCGCAGGCCGCGCCACAGGTGGTCGTGGTGGTGCTTCGGGCCGCAGCGGCGGCGTGCACACGTACTTCGCGCCCTTCGAACTCGTCGCCCGGCTCGCCGCGTAGATCGTCCTCGGGCGAGGAACAGGTACTGCGGGCAGGTCTCGGCGTACGCCGGCAGGCCGCGGTCGCGCGCCTCCATCACCCGCTCGAGCGCGCGCTGCGCCGACAGGTGCACGATGTAGACCGGCACCTTGGCCATCTCGGCGAGCGCGATCGCGCGCTCGGTGCCGCGTCGCCTCGGCGACCTCGGGCCGCGTCAGCGCGTGATAGATCGGCGCGGTGTGGCCCTGCGGCGAGCGCGCGCTGCGACGAGCACGTCGATCGGCAGCCCGGTCTCGGCGTGCATGCAGATGAGCGCGCCGAGCTCGCCGGCGCGCAGCATGCGCGCGGAAGATCTGACTGATCGTCGAGCAGGAACACGCCCGGGTAGGCCATGAACAGCTTGAACGACGGTCACGCCCTCGCGGACCATCGCGCCCATCTCGTCGAGCGACCGGCGGTCGGCACGTCGGTCATGATCATGTGGAAGCCGTAGTCGATCGCGCGCCTTGCCCTCGGCCTTCTGCGTGCCAGGTGTCGAGCGCCTGCGCGCAGCGAGCCGCCCTTCGACTGGATCGCGAAGTCGACGATCGTCGTCGTGCCGCCGTGCGCGGCCGCGATCGTGCCGGTCTCGAAGTCGTCGACCGACGTTGGTGCCGCCGAACGGCATGTCGAGGTGCGTGTGCGCGTCGATGCCGCCGGGGATGACGTACTTGCCCGTGGCGTCGATCGTCGCGGTCGGCCGTGCCGAGCGGCGAGCGCCGTGCGCGATGAGCGCGGCGATCTTGCTCGTCGTCGATCCAGCACGTCGGCCGCGAACGTGTCGCGTCGCGGTGACGACGGTGCCGTCCTTGATGAGCGTGCGTCATGCGCTCAGCATGTCCTCCGCCAGCGGCGCCGTAGCGTGTCGGGGCGGCGATCGCGGATAGAACTGCCAGGTGCGGCGGACCTCCTCGATCATGTCGAGGTCCAGCTCGGCGATGACCAGCTCGTCCTTGTCCTCGCGACGCCGTCGCGAGGAAGTTGCCGCGCGGGTCGACGAAGTAGCGACGATGCCGTAGAACTTGCCGATGTTCCACGGCGCCTCGGTGCCGACGCGGTTGATGCAGCCCATGAAGTAGCCGTTGGCCACCGCGTGCGCGGGCTGCTCGAGCTTCCACAGATACTGCGAGAGGCCGGCGACCGTCGCCGACGGGTTGAAGACGATCTCGGCGCCGTTCAGGCCGAGCAGCGCGCGCGCCCTCGGGGAAGTGGCGGTCGTAGCAGATGTAGACGCCGATCTTGCGCGTAGCGCGGTCTGGAACACCGGGTAGCCGAGGTTGCCCGGGCTTGAAGAAGTACTTCTCCCAGAAGCCCGCGGTGTGCGGGATGTGGTTCTTGCGGTACTTGCCGAGGTAGGTGCCGTCGGCGTCGATGACGGCGGCGGTGTTGTAGTAGACGCCGGCCTGCTCGCGCTCGTAGACCGGCACGACCATCGCCATCTGGTACTTCTTCGCGAGCGGCCGCGATGCGTCTCGATCGTCGGGCCCGGGCACCGGCTCGGCGGCGTCGTACCAGCGCTTGTCCTGGGACGGGCAGAAGTAGGGGCCGTTGAAGATCTCCTGCAGGCAGAGGATCTGCACGCCCTTCTTGCCCGCCTCCTCGATCAGCGGCAGGTGCTTCTCGAGCATCGCCGCCTGGATCTCGGCGACCGGCCGGCTCTCGTCGTTGATGGGGTTCGCCATCTGAATGAGGCCACTCTTCACCACCCGCTTGTTACTCATCTTTTTTTGCTCCGCTCCTTCGCTTTTCTCGGCGCGACAAGTCGGCTCGCTGCACTCCCCGCCACGTCGCGACTACCCCTCACCTGCGCTCAGTCGCTGGCGTTCATCTCCACCAGGTTGATCGGATGTCCATCGGGATCGCTGAGCTCCGCCCTGCCGCGCACCGGACCTTCGACGCTGACGCCGAGATCACGCAGCGCGTGGCAGCGCTTGTCGAGCTCGCTGGTGCGAAAGACCAGCCGCGGCTCGGCCGCGTCGAGCGGCATGCGCGCGCCGTCGGCGGCGACCACCAGCCGCACCCCACCGGCGTCGACGACGAACGAGCGTGCGTTCTCCTCGACCACGGCGAAGCCGAGCTGCTTCGTATAGAACGCGCGCGACCGATCGAGATCGCGGGCAGTCAATGTGAGCGCTTGCAGCTGCATGATCAGTAGATGTTCGACGTGCGCTTGGCGCCCGTGTAATCGACGTACACCGTCTTCCACTCGCTGTAGAACTCGATGGCGGTGCGCCCCATCTCGCGCGCGCCGACGCCGGTGGCCTTCATGCCGCCGAACGGCAGCTGCGCCTCACCGCCGACGGTCGCCGAATTGACGTGGGTCATGCCGGTCTCGATGTGCTCGAGATACTGAAAGACGCGCGAAACGTCGCTTCGAGTAGATCGACGACGTCAGCCCGTACTTCACGTCGTTGGCCACGCGCATCGCCTCCTCGAAGTCCTTGACCTCGATGATCGAGAGCACCGGCCCGAAGATCTCCTCCTGCGCGATGCGCGATCTCCGGCTTGACGCCCACGAACACCGTCGGCGCCACGAAGAAGCCCTTGTCGCCCACGCGCTCGCCGCCGACCGCGAGCTTGGCCTCGCGTCTTGCCGATCTCGAGGTAGCTCATGACCGTGCGGAACTGGCCCTCGTCGACGCAGGGGCCGACGTTGACGCCCGCCTGCACGCCGTCGCCGACCTTGAGCGCGCGCGCCTTTTCGACGACGAGCCGGGTGAACTCCGCCGCCACCGACGAGACCACCACGGCGCGCGAAGTAGCCGTGCAGCGCTGTCCCGTCGAGCCGAACGCGCCCTGCGCCGTGCCCGTGGCCGCCAGCTCGAGATCGGCGTCCTCGAGCACGATGACCGGATTCTTGCCGCCCATCTCGCACTGCACCTTCTTCAGGCGCGCCGCCGCGTCGGCGTAGAGCTTGGCGCCCACCTCGTTCGAGCCGGTGAACGAGATCGCCTTGACGTCGGGATGCTCGACCAGCGTCTGCCCCACCGTCGACGCCGGGGCCGAAGACGACGTTGAGCACGCCCTTGGGCAGCCCCGCGGCGACGAAGATCTCGGCGATGATCTTCGCGGTCCACGGCGTGATCGACGCCGGCTTGAGCACGACGGTGTTGCCGCACACCAGCGCCGGGCGCCAGCTTCCAGATCGGAATCGCCACCGGAAAGTTCCACGGCGTCATCAGCGACACCACGCCGAGCGGCTCGCGCTGCGTCCAGCAGAACGTCGACGGCAGCTCCGACGGCACCGTCTCGCCGTTGAGGCGGCGCCCTTCGCCCGACTGGAACTCGAGGTTGTTGATCGCCTTCTGCACCTCGCCGCAGCGACTCGCCGAGCGTCTTGCCCTCTTCGAGCGTGAGCGCGCGCGCCAGCTCGTCCTTGCGCTTGTGCATCTCGACCGCCGCGCGCGCCAAGAGCTCGCCGCGCCGCGGCGCCGGCGTCCGCCGCCACGCCCGGCAGCGCGCGCCTTGGCCGCGGCGATGGCGCGCTCGGCCTCCTCGCGCCCGCGACGACCACGTCGCCGAGCGACTCGCCCGTCGCCGGGTTGATGTTCCGGGTGGTGCGCGCGGCGCCGACCCACTCGCCGTCGATGAAGTTTTCGATCAGCTCGTGCATGACTTCCTCTCAGTGAGCGTTGTGCGGGCCGAGGTGCTTGTGGGCGCTCGGGTCCTCTTGAAACTGCTTCCAGGTCAGCGGCGGCCGCCCGGTGTCGACGCGCACCATCGAGATGCAGCTGTCGACCGGGCAGACCAGCGAGCACAGGTTGCAGCCGACGCAGGTGGACTCGACGATCTCGCAGTGGGTGCGCCCGTGCTCGGGCCGGGCGCTGATCGACTGGTGCGCGCCGTCGGTGCACGCGACGTAGCACAGGCCGCAGCCGATGCACTTCTGCTGGTCGATGTTGGCGACGATCTTGTAGTTGAGATCGAGCTCCTCCCACTTCGGTCACCGACGGCAGCGAGCGCCCGATGAGCTCGTTGACCGAGCGGAAGCCCTTCTCGTCGAGGTAGTTCGACAGGCCCGTCGATCATGTCCTCGACGATGCGGAAGCCGTAGTGCATGACCGCCGTGCACACCTGCACGCGTGGTCGCAGCCGAGCAGCGATGAACTCGGCCGCGTCGCGCCAGTTGGAGATGCCGCCGATGCCGGAGATCGGCAGCCGCACCTCGGGGTCCTGCGCGAGCGACGAGACCATGTTCAGCGCGATCGGCTTCACCGCCGGGCCGCAGTAGCCGCCGTGCGCCGAGCGCGCCGCCGACGTCGGGCCGCGGCGTGAAGCGTGTCGAGGTCGACGCCGATGATGCGAGTTGATCGTGTTGATGAGCGAGACCGCGTCGGCGCCGCCCTTCTTGCGCCGCGCGCGCCGGGCTAGACGATGTCGGTGACGTTGGGCGTCAGCTTGACGATGACCGGCGTCTTGCGCGACCTCCTTCGACCCACTCGGTGATCTGGCAGGCGTACTCGGGCACCTGGCCGACGGCCGAGCCCATGCCGCGCTCGCACATGCCGTGCGGACAGCCGAAGTTGAGCTCGAGCCCGTCGGCGCCGGCGTCCTCGGCGCGCTTGACGATCTCGTGCCACGTCTCGCGCTTCGACTCGACCATCAGCGACACGATGACCGCGTGCTTCGGGTAGCGCTTCTTGACCTCGCGCGATCTCGCGCAGGTTCACCTCGAGCGGGCGGTCGGTGATGAGCTCGATGTTGTTGAGCCCCATCATGCGCTGCCCGTTCGTAGTCGACGCGCCGAGTAGCGCGACGACACGTTGACGATCGGGTCGCCGAGCGTCTTCCACACCGCGCCGCCCCAGCCGGCGTCGAACGCGCGCATCACCTGATCGCCGGTGTTCGTCGGCGGCGCCGAGGCGAGCCAGAACGGGTTCGGGCTCTTGATGCCCGCGAGGTTCACCTTCAGATCAGCCACGGCGCTCACGCTGCGCTCTGCCGACGCGACGGCCGCGTGGCGCCGAGCGAGCGCTCGATGAAGCTCGCGATCCCCGCCGCCGCCCGCTTGCCCTCGGCGACGGCGTTGACCACCTCCTGTCCGCCCGACACGCAGTCGCCGCCGGCGAAGTAGCGCGGGTTCGACGTCTGCATGGTGCGCTCGTCGACGGACGACGCGGCCGCGATCGAGCCTGCACGCTCGGGCAGCGGCTCGAGCAGCTCGAGGTGCTTCTCCTGCCCCGTCGCCGCGATCACCATGTCGCACGCAAGAGTGACCACCTCGCCCGGCACCGGCTCGGGCTTGCGCCGCCCCGACGCGTCGGGCGCGCCGAGCCGCATCTTCTGCAGCTCGATCCCCTCGACGCGCGCCTGGCCGACGATGCGCAGCGGCGCCGCCTGGAAGACGAAGCGGCAGCCGTACTCGCGGGCGAGCTGCACCTCGTGCGCGTACGCCGGCATCTCCTCGCGCCGCGGCGATACACCAGCGTCACCTCCTCGGCGCCGAGCGCGCGCGCCTGCGTCACGCAGTCGATCGACGTGTTGCCGCCGCCGATGACCACCACGCGCTTGCCCACCGCGCGCCGCCGCCGCGCTCGAGCTTGAGCCGCTCGATGAAGGCGATCGCCTCGATCACGCCCGTCGAGCTCCTCGCCGGCGATGCCGAGCCTGCCGACCGTCGCCGAGCCCGACGCCGACGAAGATGCGCGTCGAACTGCCGCTCGAGCTCGGCGAGCGGCACGTCGACGCCGACGCGCACGCCGCTCTTGATCTTGACGCCCGCCTCGACGCAGCCACGCCGACCTCGCGCAGCGCGAACTCGGCCGTCATCTTGTACTCGGCCACGCCCGTACGTGTTGAGCCCGCCCGGCTTGCTCGCCGCGTCGAAGATCAGCGGCTCGTAGCCGAGGCGCAACAGCTCCGCCGCGCACGCCAGCCCCGCCGGCCCGGCGCCGATGATCGCCACGCGCCCGGCGCGCCGCGGCCCCGGCTCGAACGGGCGCATGCCGTGCGCCATCGCCCAGTCGGTGGCGTAGCGCTGCAGCTGGCCGATCTTGATCGGCTTGCGCTGCACGTCGTGCATCACGCACGCGCCCTCGCACAGCACCTCGGTCGGGCAGACGCGCGCGCACGAGGCGCCGAGCACGTTGGCCGTCGAGGATCGTCCTGGCCGAGCCGCGCAGGTTGCCGCTGCCGATCTTCTTGATGAACGCCGGCACGTCGATGTGCGTCGGGCAGGCGCGCGTGCACGGCGCGTCGTAGCAGTACAGGCAGCGGCTCGCCTCGGCGAGCGCCGCATCGGTCGCAAGCGGCGGCTTGTGCTCCTTGAACGGATTCGACGGCTCCACCAGGTCCTCCTCGCCGCAAAAACGGTCGCGTATCGCACAACGCGTGCCACGCCGATCGTCGCGACTTCAGCCAGCGGCGGTCGTACAAAACTGAGACACGAAGCCCGCGCGCCGGCCCCTCAGAGTAGCGCAAATCCGAATCATCAATAGCGGCTTATCAGGCGGTTGACCGAATTTGCGACAATCCGACGCAACGTGTACGATCCGGGACGATGCCGCGACCGCGTGCGCCGAGACGGAGCGATCCGCGCACCATCGCTCCTGTTCGCGCTTCGCCTGCTGCGCGAATTCCGCTGGACGCTCGCCCTATTAATGATGGCAGTGCTGCTGCTCGGCACCTTGTACGCGGTCACGCCGCACGCCTCGCTCGGCGGGCGGCCGCCCGATCTCTTGACGGCATTCTTCGGCGCGTGGATGGCGCTGTTCGCGCAGCCGATCCTGATGCCGCCCGAGCGCTGGTACCTCGAGATCTTGTGCGGCGTCTATCCGCTGCTCGGCTTCGGGCTCGTCGGCGAAGGCATCGTGCGCATCGGCATGCTCATCCTGTCGAAGGAGCGCGGGGAAAAGGAGTGGATGATCGTGACGGCATCGACCTATCGCGACCACATCGTGCTGTGCGGGCTCGGGCACCTCGGCTTTCGCATCTTGAATCAGCTGCTGGCCGCCAAGGAGCCGGTGGTCGCGCTCGAGAAGGACGGCGCCGCGCGCTTCCTCGCCGACGCCAAGGCGACCGGGACGCCGGTGCTCGTGCGCGACATGCAGGAGGATCAGGCGCTCCTCGACGCCGGCGTGCAGCACGCGCGCGCCATCGTCATCGCCACCAACGACGACATGGCGAACCTCGAGGTGGCGCTCGACGCGCGGCGCATGAACCCGAAGATCCGCGTCATCATGCGTCTGTTCGATCAGCGCATGGCCGACAAGTTCAAGGAGGTCGCGCTCATCGACGAGGCCTTCTCGCCGGCGGCGCTGGCCGCGCCGATCGTCGCCGAGATGGCGCTCAAGAGCCGCCGCTAGCCGCTTCGCAGTTGGCCGTAGTGACGCTGGTACTAGGGCACGTCCGGCGCCCTCTTCGAGCTCGGGAGGAGCTCCGCGCGGGTCAGACTTCGATGTTCACGCGCAAGCGATCGCCGGCGACCTCGAGCACGTCGCAGTGGGTGCGCGCACCGTGGCGCGCGAAGTGCAGCGACACGCGCGCGTCGCCGACGCGCAGGTCGCGCGAGATCGATCTTGTCGAGGAACGCCGGCAGGCGCGGATCGCGGATCGTCAGGCAGCGCGCCGCCGCGTCGGGGCGAAAGCCCGAGGCAGGCCTGCAGCAGCAGGAACAAGGCGCCCGATGCCCACGCCTGCGGCGAGCAGGACACCGGGTAGTGCACGAGGAAGTCGCCCTCGCCGCGCGCCAGACCGCAGAAGAGCTCGGGCAGCCGCCCGTGGCGAAAGTGCTGCGACGCGTCGTACAGCCCCTCGAAGATGCGCAGCGCCGCGTCGCTGCGGTCGTACCGCGCCGCACCGAGCGCGATGAGCGCGTTGTCGTGCGGCCAGACCGACCCGTTGTGATAGGAGAGCGGGTTGTACACCGCCTGCCCGCGCGCCAGCGTGCGCACGCCCCAGCCGCTGAACAGGCCGTCGCAGAGCAGCACGTCGACGAGGCGCGCCGCGCGCTCGCGCGGCAGGCCGCCGACGAACAGCAGGTGCCCGGGGTTCGACGTGATGGTCGGGACCTGCCAGCCCGCGCCCGTCGAGGCGAGCGCGTAGTAACCGGTCTCGCGCACCCAGAACGTCCTCGTGGATGCGCCGCGCGCAGCGCGTCCGCCTGCACCGCGAGCCGCGCGGCGCGCGACTCGTCGCCGACGACGCGCGCGAGCATCGCCATCGCCTCGAGCGCGCCGACCACGTAGCCCTGCACCTCGACGAGCGCGATCGGCGGCGTGCGCCATCGCGCCGTCGGGGAACGAGACGCCGTCGCGCGAGTCCTTCCAGCCCTGGTTCACGAGGCCCTGGTCGTGCGTGCGCTGGTAGCGGACCCAGCCGTTGCCGCCGCAGCAGGCGCCGCTCGATCCACGCCAGCGCGCGCTCGGCGTTCGGCATCAGCTCCTCGACGAGCGCGCGGTCGCCGAGCCAGCGCCAGGTCTCGCCGAGCAGCACCAGCCACAGCGGCGTGGCGTCGATCGCTGCCGTAGTAGGGCGAGTGCGGCATCTCGCCGGCGCGCGCCATCTCGCCGCGGCGCAGCTCGTGCATGATCTTGCCCGGCTCCTCCTCGCGCCAGGCGATCGTCGACGCGCCCCTGATAGTGCGCGAGCGTGCGCAGCGTCTCGCACCGCCAGCGACGGCGCCACCGACAAGAGCTCGAGCGACGTGATGATCGAGTCGCGCCCGAACGGCGCCGCGAACCACGGGATGCCGGCGCCGAGGATGCCGAGCGGCGGCGCACCATCGCCCGGCTGGATGCGCAGCCGCAGCGCGTCGAGGTCCTCGAGATCGTGCCGTCAGCGCCGCGTCGAACGCGACGTTGCTGGACGAGAGCTGCGTCGCCGGCGCCAGGAAGGCCTGGTGCCGGCGTGCCGAGCTGCTCGGCGGCGATCGCCGAACGGCACCAGCAGCGTCTCGCGCGTCGTCGCCGCAGGCGCGGCTGGATCGATCGAGCTCGAGGATCGTCGCCTCGCCGGGCGAAAGCCGCAGCTCCCAGCGCGGCCCGCCGCGTCGATGCGCGCTGGCTCCGGCTGCATGCGCACCACCGTGCGATAGCGCCGCCCGTCGAGGCCGTCGTAGCCGAAGGCGATGCGATCGCCGCTGCGCTGGGGCGGCAGGAGGCGCCCGCGCCGCGCGCGCCGCGCGCCGCGCACCTCGAACACGTCGGCGAAGTCGGCGCCCATGCGCAGCTCGAGCCAAGCTCGACCGGCCGCCGCAGATGATTGGTGACGACCAGCTGCTCGACGAGCGCGCCGTCGAGCAGCTGCTTGCGCCGGACGTGCAGGAAGTTCTGCGGATCGTCGAGGAAACCGCCGAACTCGCGATCGGTCAGCGTCAGATCGACCTGCGACGTCGCCGCGCCCGCCGTCTCCGACGACAACACCACCGGCGGCCCGCCCGACACGAACAGCTCGAGATACGACAGGTGGCGCGTGTCGTCGTGGAACAGCCCGAGGTCGCGCGGCGCCCGCCGGCGCGATGTCGCCCCGCTGATTGGTCACGCAGAAGGCGTTGCCGCGCGCCAGGACGAGCGGCTCGGTCTCGCCCGACACCGGCAGGACGAGCGAGCCGCCCGTCGGGCGGGCGACCTCAGGCGACAGTCTCGGCAGCTCGGACATCGCCCACCCACGCGCGCAGCACCTCGTACACCGCCAGGTAGTCGCGCACCATCCGCGCCGCCGTCCAGCGCTCGAGCGCGCGCCGCCGGCACGCCGCGCGATCGAACCGACCGATGGCGCCGAGGCGCGCTGCCAGCTCGACGGCGTCGCGGCAGACAAAGCCGGTGACGCCCTCGTCGACGATCTCGCGCGCCGACCCGCGATCGAACGCGAGCACCGGCGTGCCCGACAGCATCGCCTCGATCATGACCAGCCCGAACGGCTCCTCCCAGTCGACGGGGAACAGGAGCGCGCAGGCGTCGGCGAGCAGGTCGCGCTTGTCCCTGCCGCCCACCTCTCCGACGGCAGTGACGCCCGGCCGCAGCAGCCGCGGGCGCAGCTCGCGCTCGAAATATTCGTGGTCCCCTCGATGCGGGGCGCCCCCGAGGCGGATGGCCACGCCGGCGGCGCGGGCGGCGTCGATCGCCACGTGCGGCCCCTTGTCGCGCGCGAACCGGCCCAAAAAGGCGCAGTAGCCGCCGTCGCCGCCGCCAAAGCGATGGCCCGCCGGATCGAGCCCGTGCCGGATGACGCGCGCCTCGGCCAGCTCCGGGATGAGCGCGCGCTGGCGCTCGCTGATGGCGACGAATTGGGCGCGGCTGCGCCGATAGATGGCTTGCAGCCGCGCGTAGTCCTCGCCGTCGTCGTGGTGGACGGTGTAGACCATCGGCGCATCGAGCATGCTGGCGAACGGCAGTGCCGACGGGACGTGCGTGTGCACGATGTCGTAGCGGCGCCGATCGGCGGCGATCTGCTCGATGGCGAAGCCCGCGTGCTCGAGCTCGGCGTAGGGCTCGGGCGGCCAGCGCGGGCGGGCGAAGCGCGCGCGCAGCGACACGCCGGCGGCGGCGGCCGAGTCGCCGGTGGCGAACAGCGTGACTTCGTGACCAGCGGCAGCGAGGCCCGTCACCAACTCGGCGACGATGAGCTCAGTGCCGCCGTAGCGCGGCGGGGGTACGGCGATGAACGGCGTCGAGATCATCGCGATCCGCATCGATCGCAAAGGGGAGCAAGCGCCGCGCCGGATCCTGCGCCGGCCTCCAAATCCGGCGTCGCCCCTCCGAACCCTGCGCCGGCCTCCAAATCCGGCGTCGCCCCTCCGAACCCTGCGCCGGCCTCCAAATCCGGCGACGCCTCCGAATCCTCCGCCAGCCTCCAAATCCGGCGTCGCCCCTCCGAATCTGCGCCGGCTATTGAAGTAGCTATTGACCGTGAGTGACGATACGTATATCGTAGTGTATATGGCAGCGGCCGACTGCCCCGGGGGTCCGATGAACGCTCCCCGAACTACAGATATCTCTCGGTGTCTCGCACCTTTACGCGAGGTCGTCTCCTCTCTCGTCCAGGCGCGCTCGGGAGCCGTCCCCGCAGGTGCCGACCGCGCCAAGCTGGTTCGTCGCGCCCGCGCGGCCGGCCCGGCCGTGGTGCCCAAGCTGATCGCCTCGCTGACCTCGACCGACGAGACCGAGGCTGGCTGGGCCTATCACCTGCTCGCGCGCATCGGCGGACCCAAGGTGGTCGGCGCGCTCGAGCGTCTGTGCGCGGGCCCGGCCTCCGACGCCATCAAGGCGCGCGCGCTCGGGCTGCTCTCGGACCTGCAGGCGCCGATGCCCGCGCACGTGCAGCTGCGCGATCCCGAGGCGCTGCTCGGGCGCAGCGTCTGCGATCTGCTCGAGGGGCTCACCTCGCCGGACGAGATCGATCAAGCGGTGGCCCTCATCGTCGACCAGGTTCCCGAGCCGGAGGTGCCGGCCTTCGTCGCCGAGCTGGTGCGTCACGGCGGCAAGAAGGCAGCGCCGGTGATCAAGGTGCTTTCGGCGCGCGGTGGCCTCACCGACGACACGGTACAGGCGCTCGACGTCCTCTACCGCGAGGCGACCGCCAGCGCCGCCGACCGCGCCGCGCTCGAAGCGCTCGAACGCGGCCTCGAGTATCTCGAGGCGGGCCGCCCGCGCGCCGCCCGCCGCCGGCTCGAGCGCTTCGTCGACCGCCAGCCCGACAACGCCGAGGGCCGCAGCGCGCTCGGCGTCTGCCTGCTCGAGCTCGACGAGATCGACGCCGCCATCGAGCAGCTCGCGGAGGCGATCCGCCTCGAGCCGGGCCAGGCGCTCCATCGCTGGAACCTGGCCTCGGCGGCCAAGCAGGCCGACCGCATGGGCGGCTGCTACCTGGCGCTGCGCGACTTCCTCGCGCTCCCCGACGACGCCGAGGGCGCCGAGGAGCGGCGCGCCGAAGCCAAGAGCTTCGTGCGCGCCTACGAGCGCATGCTGCGCGGCAACCATCCCGGCGTGCCGCTGCGCGACGTCCTGCGCGGCGAGGAGCTGTTCGCCCGCGCCTACGCCGCCCTGTCCGAAGGGCGCCACGCCGAGGCGGCGCACGGGTTCGAGAACGTGCTGGCGCTGGTGCCGCGCCACTATCCGTCGTGGGGCAACCTCGGCGCCGCCTATCTCGCCCTCGATCGCACCGCCGAGGCGCAGCGCTGCTTCGAGCGCGCGCTGGAGCTAAACCCCGAATACACCATCGCCAAGCACAATTTGCTGTTGATCCAGGCCGGTCGATAGTCAAACTTAGGGGTCGTGCGTTGGCTTATCGCGCTTCTATTGATGATGGGCGTGGCGCGCGCCCAATCGCCTCCGGCGCCCTGCCGCACCGTCGAGGTGACGTTCAAGCCGATCAAGAACCTGCAGATCGCCGTGTGGGTCGAGGATCCGCTGGGGAACTACGTCGCCACGCTCTACGTCACGCGGCTGACCGGCAGCTTCGGCCTCGCCAACCGCGTCGGCAACCACTTCTTGCACAGCGCGGTGCGCTTTCCCTACGGGCGGCGCGACATGGTGCTGCCGGTCTGGGCGCACAAGCGCAACAAGACCTACGGCTACGTCACCATGGGCGGCGCCGCCGGCAATGATCCGTCGAACTGCCCGAACACCATCGCCGACGGCTCCAAGGCGTGCGACGACAACACCATCGCCTTCCACGCCGGCGTCAGCTCCACCGAGCCGTTCTACTGCTCCCCCTCGGGCGGCATGGTCATGCAGAACGCGCAGGGCGTCGACGTGGTCACCTGCGCCTCGGGCTTCTACGGATCGAAGGGCGCCTACGCTGGCGGCGGGTTGGTTTCGTACTATCCGCCGCGCGCCGACCTGACCGCGTTCAACGCCAACGACGGCCCCGACGCCAAGGCCTTCTCCAGCGTCAACGATCTCGGCGCCGTGTCGGGCGCGACGCCGCAGCTGGAGCAGCTGCTCGATCCGCCCATCCGCTGGCGCCCGTTCGCCGACGGCAGCTACGTCATCAAGGTCGAGATGTCGCTCGAGAGCGACACCAACATGTTCCACAACTACACCTACTGCGTCGACGATCAGAACGGCGGCAGCCCCTGCGGCGGCTTCAACAGCTACGGCCAAGACTTCATCGGCCAGCCGTCGGTGATCTACTCGGTGCCGATCACGGTCGGCCCCGACGCCGACGAGGAGACGTCGTCGGCGTACGAAGGCTACTCCGAGTACGTGATGGCCACGGGCTCGACCGGAAAAGAGCTGCCTCCGGACATGACGATCAGCGACTCGCCCGGCACCGGCGCCGGTCGCCTCCTCGACGTCACCGACGGCGGCAAGACCTTCCGCCTGCGCGCGCGCTCGTCGCCCGTCTGCGATCCGGGCGGCAACCCGGGCGATCCCGGCGGCACCACCGGCTGCTCGGCGCCGCAGCCGCCGACCAACCTGACGCTGACCCCGAGCGGGACCTCGATCGACGTCAGCTTCGCCTCGGCGGCCGCCGGCGTTCCCACCAACCGCTTCGACGTGCGCTATCGCGACGTCGCCATCGACGACACCAGCTTCACGCTCGCCAACCCGGCGGACCAGACGCCGCCGGCGCCGGGCACGCAAGGCTCGACGGTGTCGACGACCATCAGCGGGCTCAAGCCGCAACAGAGCTACTACGTGGCGGTGCGCGCTTTCTCCACCTGCGACGCGCCGTCGAGCGTGACGGTGGCGTCGACGGCGACGACCATGCAGAAGTTCGCCGTGCTGCACGGCTGCTTCATCGCCACCGCGGCCTACGGCTCGCCGATGGCCAAGGAGCTCGACGCGCTGCGCGCGGTGCGCGATCGCGCCCTTCTCACCAACCCGCTGGGGCGCCTCGCCGTCGCCAGCTATTACGCGCTGTCACCGCCCATCGCCAGGGCCATCGCCTCCGACGAGCGGTTGCGGGCGGGCGCGCGGGCGATGCTGCGTCCGATCGTCCGCGCCGCCGAGGCCGGGCTGGCCGCCGCGCGAACGGTTCGATGAAGCGCGCGCTCCTGCTGGCCGCGCTCCTTTGGTCGGCGCCCGCCTGGGCCGACGGCAGCTGCCGCGTCGTCGAGATCAACTTCCAGCCGGCGGACCACCTGCAGATCGCGGTGTGGATCGAGGATGCGGCCGGCAACTACGTCGACACCGCCTACGTCACCCGCTCCACGGGCGCGCTCGGCCTCGGCAACCGTCCCGGCAACGCGCTGTTCAAGTCGGCCTATCGCTGGCCCTACGGCCGGCGCGAGATGGTGCTGCCGGTGTGGGCGCACGCGCGCGGCAAGCAGTATCCCTACATCGTAATGGGCGGCTCGCAGGGCTTCGACGCCCACGACGACTCCATCGGCTACCACGAGGCCTACTCGTCGACCGAGAACTTCTACTGCCCGCCCTCGAACCTGCCGCTCGACGCCGTCTCCTGCGCTTCGCAGTTCACCGGGTCGAAGGGTCTCTACAAGCCCGGCCAGTTCTCCTACTACCCGCCGCGCGCCGATCTCGACCACGTTCGGCAGCTTCGACTCCGCCGACGCGCGCGACTTCGCGACGCAGAACGACCTGTCGGCCATCTCCAGCGCGACGCCGCCGGGCGGACAGCTGCTCGACCCCGACGTGCGCTGGGCCGTGCCCTCGTCCCTGCCCGACGGCCAATACGTCGTCAAGGTCGAGGCCAGCCTGGAGGGCGACTTCAACTCGTCCAACAACCATCCCTCCTACCCCGACTTCAACCAGGAGCTGCGCGGCTTCGGCCGCGACGTGCTCGGACAGCCGTCGGTGGTCTACGCGGTGCCCGTCACCATCGATGGCACGCCGCAGATCGCCACCGTCGACAGCGCCGTCGGCTACGGCGATTGGGACGGCGCCACCGGCACGCTGCACCCGATGGACAACACCATCAGCGACGCCCCTGGGACCGGCGTCGGCCGGCTCGGTCACGTCACCGACGCCGACGGCACCTGGCGGGTCAAGGCGTTCGCCAACGGCTGCCAGGGCTGCCGCACGCCGGCGCCCCCGACGGCGTTGACGGCGACCCCGTCCGACACGTCGATGAGGCTGTCGTTCGACGCGCCCACCTGGACCGACGCGCTCGACCAGCCGCGCCGCTACGAGATCCGCTATCAAGCCAAGATCCCGTTCGACGACGCCGGCTTCGGCATGGCCACGCCGGCCGACATGCCGCCCGCGCCGGGCACGCCCGGGCAGGCGCAGACCGCGACGGTGAACGGGCTCAAGGCCGAGACCCTCTACTACGTCGGCATCCGCGCCCTCAACGCCTGCGGGCAGCCGTCGGCGGCCGCCTTCTCCACGGCGACGACGCAGAAGCAGAAGTTCGTGGTGCTGCACGGCTGCTTCATCGCCACCGCGGCCTACGGCACCCCGATGGCGCGCGACGTCGCCGCGCTGCGCCGCCTGCGTGACGGCGCCCTTCTGACCAATCCGCTCGGCAGGCTCGCCGTCGCCGCCTACTACGCGCTCTCGCCGCCGCTGGCCCGGGCCATCGCCAGCGACGAGCGGCTGCGCGGCGGCGCCCGCACCCTGCTGGCGCCCGCCGTCGCCCTTGCGCGCGCATGGCTTTTGTCAGAACATCGCGCCCGATGAAATTGGTATTGCTCGTCTTCGCCCTCGCCGTCGCTGCCGCGGCGGGGGGGTGCGCGCCCGTCAAGCCCTATCAGCGCGAGTACCTGAGCCTGCGGCCGATGCGGCCCACGTCGGAGGCGTCGGAAGATCGCTTCCGCGCGCACTGGCAGAGCTCGCGTGAAGGCTCCGAAGGTGGATTCGGCGCCGCCGGCGGCGGCTGCGGCTGCAACTGACGAACGCCCCCGTGCAGCTCCTTCGCCGCGTCGTCGTCGCCGTGATCCTTTTGTCGTCGGTGCACGCCGGCGCCGACATGGATACGATCACGATGCGCGGCAACTACTACCGCGACCGCAACACGCGCGTGGTGCAGCCGGCGATCGACCTGCGCAAGCAGCTTCCCACGGGCACGCAGATCTCGGCGCACTACCTGCTCGACGCCATCACCTCGGCGTCGGTGGCCGCCGGCGTGCTGCGCGATCAGCCGTTCACCGAGCTGCGCAACGAAGCCGGCTTCACCGTCGGACAGCTCATCGGGCCCGCGCTCATCCAGGGCAGCTATTCGTACTCGTCGGAGAGCGACTACTGGTCGCACTACGCCGAGCTCGGCTTCTTGCTGTCGCTGTTCCAGAACAACACGATCCTCTCGGCCTCGCTCGGCTACTCGTACGACCGCGTCGCCTTGCGCATGGGCCCGACCCTGTACAACCCGATCGGCGGCTTGCAGACGGTGCGCGGCGTCGCCACGCTGACGCAGACGCTGACCCGCCACCTGCTCCTGGCCGCCACCTACGAGATCGGCGTCCTCGGCTTCGGCAACGCCGACAACGGCTGGCAGGCGAACGTCTACCGCACCGTCAACCTCGGCGGCGCGCCCGCGCGCGAGCTCGTGCCCTTTCAGCGGATCCGCCAGGCGGCGGCGGTGGCGCTGTTCTGGCACGTCTCGGTGCCGAGCCGCATCATGCCGTACATCGTGTTCCGCCCGTCGTATCGCTTGTACTGGGACGATTGGGGCCTGTTGTCGCACACGCCCGAGCTGCGCATGTACGTGCCGACGGGGCCGTTCGAGTGGCGCGTCACCGGCCGCTGGTACACGCAGAACCACGTCAGCTTCTGGAGCGACGACGGCGTGCGCCCGTCATATCCGTCGGGCGTCCCGGGGCTGCACTGCACGGGCTGCCTGCTGGCGTCGTCGCGCAGCGGGCTGTGGTACACCGCCGATCCCAAGCTCGGCGCCATGACCTCCGCGTTCTTCGAGCTCAGCGTGCTCGCCCACCTGCACGGCGTGCACGCGTGGAAGTGGCTGCCCGGGCACGACTGGTTCGCCGACGGCATCATCCAGCTGTCGTACGGTCACTACATCAACGGCGGCTTCGCGCACACTGCGTTCGGCGACGCCGAGATCGCCGGGCTGACGCTGGAGTGGCCGTTGTGAGCGCGCGCCAGCGAGCGAACCGGAGCGAGGCCCATAGGGCCCGCGAATCGACGGCAAGCCCATGAGCCGCGGCTACCTGGTGCTCGACATCGAGACCATCCCCGATCCGGAGCTCTACAAGCCGCCGGATCAGCCGAGCGGCACGGAGAAGCCGTTCCCGCCCCTCTACGCCCACCGCCCGATCGTGATCGGCGTGCTGTGGCTCGACGAGCTGTTCGCGTTCAAGCGCATCGGCGTCATCGGCGAGCACGACGACGAGCCCGGCATGCTGGCGGACTTCTCTTCGTTCGTCGAGCAATGGCGCCCGCACCTGGTCACCTTCAACGGCCGCGGCTTCGATCTGCCGGTCATCATGCTGCGCTGCCTGCGCCACGGCGTGCCGCTGCACTTCTTCTTCAACGACAAGGACTATCGCTACCGCTACACCGACGCCGGCCACATCGATCTCTACGACTTTCTGTCCGAGCACGGCGCCGCGCGCGTCGGCTCGCTCGACGCCGTGGCCCACGTCATCGGCCTGCCGGGCAAGGTCGGCGTCGACGGCAGCCAGGTCGAGGGCCTGTACAACGCCGGGCAGATCCAGCTGGTCAAGAACTACTGCCTCATGGACGTGGCCCAGACCGCCTTCGTGCTCTTGCGCTATCGGCTGCTCCAGGGCGCGCTCGATCGCGAGTCCTACCGCCGCGTGGCGCAGGGCCTCTACGACGCGCTCGCCGCCGACGGGCGCGTGCAGCCGGTGCTGGAGCGGATCGACAAGCAGCGGCTCCTCCTCGCCGAGCCGGCCCCCGGCTGATGGCCCGGCTTGGGCGCTCGTTCTTCGCCCGGCCGTGTCTCGAGGTCGCGCCCGAGCTGCTCGGCACCTACCTCGTGCACGGCGAGCGCGCCGGGCGCATCGTCGAGGTCGAAGCCTACGTGCACGAGGACGATCAGGCGTGCCACGCTCGCTTCGGCCGCACCAAGCGCGCCGAGACGCTCTACGGCCCGCCCGGGCACGCCTACGTCTTCCTCATCTACGGCATGTACGACTGCTTCAACGTCGTCTGTGAGCCGGCCGGCTCGCCCGCCGCCGTCCTGGTGCGCGCGCTCGAGCCGCTGCCGCCGCTGGAGGGCGGCACCGACGGACCGGGCAAGCTGTGCCGCGCCCTCGCCATCAACCGCGCACACAACGGCGCCGACCTGGTGCGCGGGGCGACGCTGTGGCTGGAGCGGCGCAACCGCAAGCGCGTGCGGGTCGCCGCCACGCCCCGCATCGGCGTCGACTACGCCGGTAAGTGGGCGCTCAAGCCCTGGCGCTTCGTCGACGCCGACTCGCCCTGGCTCTCGAAGAAGCTACCGCCGGGCTCGTGACGCGAACGCCTGCTCCACCACGTCGACGATTCGGGCCACCCCGATCGTGAAGACGCCTCCGTGTGCCGCCTTCCACTGCGCGTAGCCATCGGCAAAATCGGGAATCGCGACCTTGTCGGCCAAAAGGCGGGTGACGCTTCCGTCGAGCGCCTTGGCTGAAATGGGGGCGTGCGGAATCTCGGTCTGCACCACGCCGGGCGTCGTCCTGAGCTTGAGGCCCTGGATCGCGATGTGGACGATCTGGCCCAGCTTCGGCTGCTGCTCCACTTTGAGGACGATCAGCGTGGAGCCCTCCTCGCCGTGGCGGGTCTGATACGCCCACTTCTGACCGGCCTGGAAGCGCGAATCGGCGCGCGCCCCGGCAGCACCGCCCAGCAGCAGCAACAGCGCGGCAACGGCCTTCGATGCCATGTGAGCAAAGGTAGAGCAGCTCGCCGCGCGCGGCAATCGTGGCGGGCGACGCACCAGCAGGGCCCGGGCGACGCCGACGGGGCCTGGGAGATGCCGGCGGGACCGGGTGATGCTGGCGCAGACCCGGGTGATGCCGGCGCAGACCCGCTTGACGCCGGCGCAGGACCCGCTTGACGCCGGCGCAGGACCCGCTTGACGCCGGCCCCCGCCGGCGCTAATTTATCTCGTATGCGAGATTCTCGTACGCGAGATTCACGGTTACGAGATTCCGTGCCCAACCAGCTGGGCAAGCTCTTCCGCGTCATGGCCCGCACCTACAACCGCGCGTTGGTGCCGTTCGAGATCTCGAGCGTGCAGGCACACATCCTGGCGACGCTGTGGCTCGAGGGCAGCTTGACCATCGGCGAGCTGCAGGCGCGCCTCATGCTCGGCAGCTCGACGCTCACCGGCGCCGTGGACCGGATGGAGCGCGCCAGCCTGCTCAAGCGGCTGCCGGTCGAGGGCGACCGCCGCGCCTTCCAGCTGATCCCGGTGACCTGGCCCCCGCGCAAGGCGACCGCCCTCATGGAGACGCTCGCCAAGACCGAGGACGAATGCTTTGCCGGCCTCACCGCCGCCGAGCGCAGGGAGCTGGCCCGCCTGCTCGGCAAGGCGCTCTCCGCCTTCACCGAGAGCGACGATGAGTGAGCCCAACGAGCCGGCGGGCGAGGAGTTCCGTGTCAAGCCGCGCGCCGGCCTGTCCCCCGACGAGGTGCGCGCGCTGTCGAAGCTGTCACCCGGGCGCGCCGCGCGGTCGATCGGTCAGACCTTCGCGCTGGCCGCTGCGTCCATCGCCGCCGCCATCGCCACGCGCGGCCACGCCTGGCATCCCCTGGTCGTCGTGGCGGCGGTGGCCGGCGTCGCCGGCGCGCAGCACGGGCTCGCCGTCCTCGCCCACGAAGGCGCGCACTACCGCCTGTTCAAGACGCGCTGGCTCAACGACCTGGCCGGCAAGCTGTGCGCCACGCCGCTCGGCCTGTCGATGCTCACCTACCGCGCCATCCACCGCATCCACCACAACCACCTCTACGAGCCGCTCGATCCCGACCTGGCGCTGATGGCCGGCTATCCGCGCGGCCGCAGCTACCTCTTGCGCAAGTTGGCCAAGGACCTGGCCGGCATCACGGTGATCAAGAACTACTACTACTTCGTCGGCAAGCCGCAAGGCGTGGGCCGGCTCGACGACACCTCGCCCGCGCTGCGCGCCGCCGCCCGCCGCGAGCGCAAGCTGGTCGCGCTCGCCAATGCCGGCTTCATCGCGCTCTCGATCTATCTGGGTTTCTGGCGCTGGTATCTGCTGCTCTGGTTCCTGCCGCTGGTCACGCTGCTGCAAGCGATCTTGCGCCTGCGCGCCGTCATGGAGCACGGCGCCGTCGACGACACGACCACGCCGCTCAAGGCGGCGCGCACCAACTTCGTCCCGTTCTATCTGTACTGGATCCTGTTTCCCCACGACGTCCACTATCACATCGAGCACCACCTCTATCCGTCGATCCCGCACTATCGTCTGGCGGAGTGCCACCGGCGCCTGCGCGCGCGCGGCACGCTCGACGGCGCCGAGGTGGCGGAGCTGGCCGAGGTGATGCGCAAGATCTTCGCCCCGCGGCGCGCCTACGGCCCGGTGTAGACGGCGACGCCGTTGTCGGTCGCGAAGTAGACGCCCCGCCCCGACGCCGCGTACTTGTCGAGATAGACCGCGCGCACGTCGTTCGACGGCAGGCCCGACGCGGTCGTGTAGTAGACCCAGGTCTGCGACGCCGGCTGGTAGCGCACCACACCCGCCGTCGCCGTCGCGATCCAGACGTCACCATCGCCGTCGACGGCGACGCCGGTCAGGTAGTTCTGCGGCAGCCGGTCCACCGCCGACCAGTAGCTCGGCGCGTAGCTGCCCGGCGCCAGATAGGCGAGCCCGTTGCCATACGACGCCACGTAGATGCCACCGGCCTTGTCGAGCGCCAGGCCGAAGGTGTTGTCGTCGACGTTGGGGAAGACGTCGAGCGACGACGCGTTCGGCTGCCCCGGGATCGCCACCGGCTGAAAGAAGTCGGCGTTGGGGCCGACCGAGCGCTGCGGCACGAACGAGATGACGTCGGCGTCGCCCATCCACAGGTCGCCCTCGGGCGTGATGGCCAGCGCGTGCACGTCGCGACCGCCCGGCTGCGTGCCACCGTCGTAGAAGCCGTGGATGTGCTCCTCGTAGTCCCCGCACCCCTGGCCGCAGATCCCCGACGTGCGCGACGTGCCCATGTTGTGGAAGGCGCTGGTGCCGTGCCAGCCGCCCATGTAGGCCGTGCCGTTGTAGGTGCCGTTGAGGTCGAGCACGACCTTCCACGACGCCACCTCGCGCTGCTGCTGCGCCATGAGCTCGGTGGGATCGCTCTGTTGCGTCGAGGTCACCTGCAGGCCGACCACGCTGCGCACCGCGCCCGACGACGGATCGACGTCGAGTCGATCGGCGATGTAGCCGATGTTGCCGACGACGACCTGCCCCGGCAGGCCGCCCGCCACCGAGGTGAAGGTGACGTTCCAGGTGTACGGGCAGGGCATGCCGTCGCCCAGGCACCAGTAGTCGTCGACCCAGGTGGTCTTGCCCTGCGCCAGGCCGCTGCTCTGGTTGTAGGTCGACGTGGCGCCGCCGTGAAAGTAGTAGACGGTGCTCGACGTGGTCGCCCACACGCCGTGCCCCTCGTCGGTGGAGACGTCGCGGAAGTCGGTGCCGGCGCCGAGCACGACCACGCCGTCGAGCGCGCCGGGCGGCGCGTGGGCGACGCTGCCCATGTCGCCCGGCAGCGGCACGAAGACGCCGCCGTCGCCGAGCGCGCCGCTGCCGCCCCCGTCGCTGTGGTCATCGCCGCCGAAGCTCAGATTGGCGGGCGCCGTGGCGCCGCCGTCGGCCAGGTTGCCCGTGGTGCTGTTGGTGCCCCGGCTTCCGCCGTTCGTGCCGCAACCGCCGACGAGCGCCGCGGCGAGGACCAAGGAGAAATGGCGCATGCCGGCCAGCCTCGCAAGCACGGTGCCGACGGGAACCGGCCTGCTTGCGCGCCGCCAGGGCCGCGCGCCTTCATCGGGCGTGGAAGGGGAGTTCTCACCATGGGACATCTCGCGCTACGCTTCGGCCGTGCCACGAGTCACCATCGAGCCGCTGGGCGTCACGCTCGACTGCAACGAAGGCGAGAGCGTCTTCGCCTGCGCGCGTCGGCACAACGTCTTCATCCCCACGGCCTGCGCCGGCAAGGCGACCTGTGGGTTGTGCCGCGTGAAGATGATCGCCGGCGAGAGCAACGTCGCGCCCATCAACCGCGACGAGCAGAAGCACCTGGGCAACACCTACTTCATCACCAAGCTGCGGCTCTCGTGTCAGCTGCGCCCGACCGGCGACGTGACCGTGCGCGTCCCCGACATGCCGGAGCCGAAGAAGCTGCCGAAGCTCTGAGGCTCGGGCGCGCGCCGTCGTTGCGGGGAGCCGGGCGCGAGCGGAGATTTCGCCGGCGCGGAGATTCTGCTCAGTGGCGGGTGCCGGTGAAGCTGCCGGGCAGGGTCAGGTTGGCGCTGCCCACCGGCAGCGTCAGCGCCCAGGCGCCGTTGGTCAAGCTGTCGGCGTTGCCGGTGTGGCCCATGTTCTCGACCGCCAGGCAGCTGCCGTCGCCGGCGCCCATCATCCCCGGCGCCGACAGCGACGCCAGCTTGCCCTCGACCGCGTCGCCGGCGGCGTTGAGCGCGTTGGTGCACAGCTTGGCGATGTCGTTCGCCGAGATGTACTGATAGAGGCACTGGCTACCGATGCAGGTGTTGCCGATGTAGCTCCACACCCAGTCGCCGACGCCGCCGCAGTCGACGAGCTGATTGGCGAGCGCGCCCAGGCTCGACACGCCGGTGAGCTCGGGCAGGGCCACGTTGTCGATGAGGTCGACCAACAGGCCGCCGAAGTCGAGCCCCCGATCGTAGGCGTGCGCGGGCAGCGTGAGCGTGAGGCCCGCCGCCGTCGCCACGAGGGTGGCGTGCGCGTTCTGCGCGTAGGCGTAGTCGTGCCCGTTCCAGTGGAAGGTGATGTCGAGCAGCGTGTCGTCGACGCTGACGTTACCGCTGGCGTCGGGGGTGCCGATGACCAGGCGGTTGTGCGTCGACAGCCCGCGCAGCGCCATCTCCAAGTCCTGCGACAGGTTGTGCATGACGGTGACCATGCCGCCCGACCAGCGGTTGATGTACTCGTCGATGCCCATCACGATCTTGTCGCGGATGCCGCTGAACAGGTTGATCGCGTCGATGACGTACTTCACGACCGGCAGCTTGTCGGCCATGTCGAGCAGGAAGGCGCCCGGGCTGTCGCCGAGCTCGAGCACCAGGTCGAGCGCGGTCTTGACGTCGGGCGGGAGCGCATCGAGCAGGTTGAACTGCGTCGTCACGTCGTAGGTGCCGGCGATTGCGACGAGTGTGCCGCCGCCGCCGGCGCCGCCGCCACCCGCGCCGGTGCCGCCGCCCGAGCCGGTCGCGCCGCCGCTGCCACCGCCGCCCGAGCCGTTGGCGCCGCCCGAGCCGTTGGCGCCGTTGCTACCGCCGCTGCCGCTCCCGGGGCCGCTGCCGTTGTCGCCGCCCGACCCCTGCCCGGAGATCTCGCCACCGCCGCTGCAGCCGGCGCCGGCGACGGCAAACATCATCACGATCGAAAGAGCTCGCGCGCGTGTCATCCCCGCCGCATGAGCAAGCGCGGGACCAACGTCGCCTACATCTACCTCCGCGAAATTACATCGTCGCTGGGGTCCAATCGACCCACCACCCATTCTGCATGGTCGGGTCGATCGACCCCAGCCTTCCATGAACGGAACGTATGCCAACGCTCGTTGACAGCCCTCCCGGGGAAACGAGTGTAAGGATCACATCATTTCTTACTAGTTGATTCTATTAGGGTTTTTGCTAGATTGAGTGTCGGAGGTCCCAATAATGAAGCGCTCGATTCTAGTTTCGCTCCTCGCTCTCGGCCTCGGTGGCTGCGCGGAAGTCTCCGGCACCCCCGCGACCGCGTCGTCGACGACGGCCAGCTCGGCTCTCACCTACGAGTCGATGGAATCGCCGCCGCCCGCGCCGCTCAAAGAGGAGGCGCCGAAGCTGGCATCGAAGGAGGTCTGGGTGCCCGGCTACTATCAGCCGGTCGCCGGCACCTGGCTCTGGCACCAGGGCGAGGTCCGCGAGTCGAAGGAAGGCTACACGCTGATCCCGGCCGCCACGCACGAAGAGAACGGCAAGTACGTCTTCGCGCCGCCGCGCTGGCGCCGCAGCGATCTCGCCTCGCAGTCCAAGTAACCAACTCGGAAGCGACGACGCCCGCCGCCCCGGTTATGCTCGGGGGCATGTACGATTACGATCTCGTAGTCATCGGCTCCGGGCCCGCCGGCGAAAAGGGCGCCGTGCAGGCGGCCTACTTCGGCAAGCGCGTCGCTGTCGTCGAGAAGTCGCCCGCCCTCGGCGGCGCCTGCGTCAACACCGGCACCCTGCCCTCCAAGACCCTGCGCGAGACGGCGATCTTCCTCTCCGGCTACCGCCAGCGCGAGATGTACGGGCTGTCGGTGCAGCTGACCGGCACGCCGTCGGTGCCGCAGCTCATGTGCCGCCAGGACCCGGTGCTCGGCCACGAATGCGGGCGCATCCGCGCCAACCTCGACCGCCATCGCGTCGATCTCCTCGACGGCGCCGCCCGCTTCGTCGACGAGCACACGCTGGAGCTCACGCCCGACGACGGGCCGCCGCGCCATGTCTCGAGCGACGTCGTCATCATCGCCACGGGGTCGACGCCGCATCGCCCCTCGTTCGTGCCGTTCGAGGATCCGGAGGTCGACGACTCCGACTCGATCCTGCGGCTCGACCGCATCCCGCGCGCCCTGGTCGTCCTCGGCGGCGGCGTCATCGGGTGCGAGTACGCGTCGATCTTCGCCGCCCTCGGCACCAAGTGCACGATCGTCGAGGGGCGCGACCAGATCCTCGGCTTCCTCGACGGCGAGCTGAACGCGCTGCTGACCGCGCAGCTGCGATCGCTCGGCTGCGACCTGCTGTTCAAGCGCGAGGTGGTCGAGGTGGGGCGGCGCGGCGGGCAGCTGCACTGCCGCCTGTCCGACGGCACCGACCTCGAGTGCGAGCGCCTCCTGTTCGCCGGTGGGCGCGCCGGCAACACCCGCACGCTCGGGCTCGATCGCATCGGCGCCGCCGCCGACGCGCGCGGCCTGCTCCGGGTCGACGACAGCTTCCGCGTCGCCGGCGTGGCCGGCGGGCGCGTCTACGCCGCCGGCGACGTCATCGGCTTCCCGGCGCTGGCGTCGGTGGCCATGGAGCAGGGGCGCGTCGCCGCCTGCCACGCCTTCGGCATCGAGTACAAGCAGCGGGTCGCCTCCCAGTTCCCCTACGGCCTGTACACGATCCCCGAGGTGTCGATGATCGGCGAGACCGAGGAGTCGGCGAAGAAGAAGGGGCTCGACTTCGAGATCGGCCGCGCCCGCTATGGCGACAATGCGCGCGGGCAGATCGTCGGCGACGTCCACGGCATGGTCAAGCTGCTGTTCGACGCGCGCGACAAGAAGCTCCTCGGCGTCCACATCATCGGCGAGCGCGCCACCGAGCTGGTGCACATCGGCGCCGCGGTCATGCACTTCGGCGGGCGCATCGACGACTTCATCGACCAGGTCTTCAACTTCCCGACCCTGGGCGAGATGTTCAAGTACGCCGCCTACGACGGCCTCGGGCGTTTGCAGAAGCGCAAATAGGTTATTGCACACAGAGTGCAAAAACATTAGCGTTCGGCTGTGGCGCTGGCGCACAAGGTCGACGGACGCACCGCGCGCGCCGAGCGGACGCGCGCCGCCGTCGTCGACGCGCTGCTCGACCTCATCGGCGAGGGCGACCTGCAGCCGACGGCGCAGGCGGTGGCCGCGCGAGCCGGCGTCTCGGTGCGCATCGTCTACTTCCACTTCGAAGACCACGCCAAGCTCTTCGCCACCGCGGCGGCTCGCCACAGCGAGCGCATCCTCGCCGACATCGCGCCCATCAGCGACGCCGGCTCGCTGCCGGCGCGGCTCGACAACTTCGTGGCGCTGCGCGCGCGCGTCTACGAGCGCGTCTTCAACGTGCGGCGCGCCGCCCGCCTCTACGAGCACCTGGCGCCGCACGTGGCCAACACGCTCGCCTTCGTGCGCGCCCTCAAGCGCGAGGAGGCCGAGCGCGTCTTTGCGCGCGAGCTGAGCGCGCTGCCGCCGTCGCTGCGCCGCGATCGGGCGGCCGCGCTCGGTGCCGTCACCAGCTTCAACAGCTGGGAGTCGCTGCACGCCCACCAGCAGCTGCCCCTCGAAGATGCGCGCCGGGTCTGGCGCGGCCTCATCGCCGCCGTCCTGAAAGAGGAGTGATCATGCGTCGACTGCTTCCTGCTCTCGTGCTCTTCGCCGGCTGCCATGGGTCGCCCTCCTCGTCGACGTCGAGCGAGCTGACCTATTGGAAGTCGGTCAAGCCGATCGCCGACGCCAAGTGCGTCGGCTGCCACACCGCCAACAACATCGCCCCGTTCACGCTCGAGAGCTTCGCCGACTTCAAGTCGCACACCGACATGGTGCGGGTCGCCGTGGCCAACAAGGTGATGCCGCCGTGGCCGCCGGGCGACGGCTGCAGCGACTATCAAGCCGATCGCTCGCTCAGCGACGACGAGATCGCGACCATCACCGGCTGGATCGACCAGGGCGCCAAGGAGGGCAACCCGAGCGACTACAAGCCGGGCGCGCCCACATCGGCGGGCCTGTCGCGCGTCGACCGCACGCTGCAGATCGCCGAGCCCTACACGCCGACGCTGTCGCCCGACGAGTATCGCTGCTTCCTCATGGATTGGCCGGAGACGGCGACCAAGTACGTCAGCGGCTTCCGCGCCAACCCGGGCAACGCGGCCATCGTGCACCACGTGATCGCCTACCTCGCCCAGCCGAGCGACGTCGCCGCCTACCAGCAGCTCGACGACGCCGACCCGGCGCCCGGCTACGTCTGCTTCGGCGGCCCCGGCGGACCCAACGGCGGCGCGCAGGCGCACTGGCTCGGCGCCTGGGCGCCCGGCTCGCTCGGCGACGACTTCCCCGCCGGCACGGGCCTCAAGGTGCCCGCCGGCAGCAAGGTCATCCTGCAGGTGCACTACAACCTGACGAACAACAACGGGCTGCCCGATCAGACCTCGATCGACTTCAAGCTCGAGGACAGCGTCGACAAAGAGGCGCTCATCCAGCCGTGGACCAACCCGTCGTGGGTGCAGCAGCACACCATGGTCATCCCCGCCGGCACCGCCGACCAGATGTACAGCTGGACCTTCGGGCCATCGCCCTACTTCTCGTCGATCACGGGCGGCATCATCCCGTCGGGCGTGCCGGTGACGATGTGGACCGGCATGTTGCACATGCACACCCGCGGGCGCCGCGCGACGCTGGCGATCGTGCACGCCGACGGCACGCGCGACTGCATGCTCGACATCCCGCGCTGGGACTTCCATTGGCAGGGCGCCTACGCCTTCACGACGCCCAAGACCTTTTTGCCCACCGACCAGATCTACCTCGAGTGCCACTTCGACAACTCGGACTCGACGATGGCGCGCAACTGGGGCGAAGGCACCGACGACGAGATGTGCCTGGGCGGCTTCTACATCACGCCGTAGGCGATCCCGACCCGGTCGGCGGCTGGCGCACGAAGGCCGAGGCGAACAGGCAGGCGATCATCATCGCCACGCCGCCGATCAGGTACGGCACCGAGATTCCGAAATAGAGGGTCCAGGTGCCGACCAGCGGGCCGACGACCCGCGCCAGCGCACCGAGCGACTGCGAGACGCCGAGCACGCCGCCCTGATGCTCGCCCGAGGCGCCACGCGAGATCAGCGACGACAAGGAGGGCGTGTTGAGGCCGTTGCCCACGGCGGTGACGGCGATGGCCAGCAGCAGCCAGGGCAAGGTGAAGGCCGCGTGGGTCAGGAAGAAGCCGACGCCCATGAGCAGCGTACCGATGACGATGAGCCGCTTTTCGCCGAAGCGTGGCACCAGCCGGCGCACGAAGCCGCCCTGCACGATCACCATGAGCACGCCGATGTACGTGAACATGTAGGAGGCTTCGCGGCGGCCGTACTGGAAGCGGCGCTCGAGGAAGAGGGAGAAGGTAGCCTCCAGGTTGGCGAAGCCGAAGGTGATGACGAAGAACAGCAGCATCAGCGTCGCCAGCCGCGGCGTCGACGCCGTGCGCACGAGGCCTGCCCAGGTCAGGGTGCGCGCGCGCGTGCGCTCGGAGGCGGGGCGCGGCTCCTTCAAGATCGCCAGCGCCGAGATGAAGTTGATCCCGGCCAGCGCGGCGGCGACGAAGAAGGGCAGGGTCGCCGAGCGCTGCGAGAGGAAGCCGCCCACCGCGGGGCCGAAGATGAAGCCGAGCCCCATGGCGGCGCCGAGCATGCCCATGCCGGCGGCGCGCCGGCTCTCGTCGGTGACGTCGGCGATGTAGGCCTGGGCGGCGGTGATGTTGGCGCCGCAGATGCCGGCGAAGCCGCGCGCCACCACCAGCCACCAGAACGAGGGCGCCAGCGCGTAGCCCAGCTGCGAGCCGCAGGAGCCGAGGATCGAGATCAGGAGCACCGGCCGCCGGCCGGCGCGATCCGACAGGCGGCCCCAGATCGGCGAGAAGAAGAGCTGCATCACCGAGTAGATGGCGAGCAGGATGCCGGTCTCGAAGTCGGTGGCGTGCAGCTTCTCGGCGTAGAGCGGCAGGATCGGGATGACGATTCCGAAACCGAGCAGATCGAGCAGCACGGTCAGGAAGATCACGCCCAGACCAGCAGACGAGGAGGAACGCTGGCGCGATGCGGTGTCGGAGGCGGCCATCAGCGAGTACTTTCGAGTCATATCACGTCTTGACCGCTGACGAAGCGAACGCTACACGGGGGCGTGGCCGTCGTGACCGCGCCTTCCGCCTTCGCCTGGGCCGACGGCGTGCGCATCGTCGGCACCAACATCTGGTGCGACGCGCGCCGCTGTCCGGCCGAGGCGACCCTGTTCGTGTCGCACGCGCAGGCGCCGCGATTGCGCGGCGGTGCCGAGGTGCGGCTGCTGACCACGGAGCGGACCCGGGCGCTGCGCGCCGCCCGTGTGGCGAAGACGCGCGATCGTGCGGACGCGCGGCCGCGGGTGCAGGCGCGGGCCGAGCTGGTGACCCCGTTCGGGCGCCCGTTCGCGCTCGGGCGGCTGCGGCTCGAGCTGCTGCCGTCGGGGCACCTGCCGGGGGCGGCGCAGCTCTACGTCGAGCTCGACGGGCGGCGCGTCGCCTTCTGCGGGCCGCTCAACCCGGCGCCGGGCCGCTTCGCCGAGGCGCCGCAGGTGCGCGCCGCGGAGGCGCTGTGCCTCGAGGCGCCGCTGGCCGCCTGCGGGCTCAAGCTGCCGCCGCGCGCCGAGGCCGAGGCGCAGCTGGTCGCCGCCGTCGAGCGCGCGCTCGCCGATGGGGTCACCCCGGTGGTGCTGGCGCCGGCGCTCGGTGCCGCCCAGGACGTGGTGGCGCTGCTCGCGGCGGCGGCGCTGCCGTTGCGGGTACATGCGCGTATCGCCGGCTGGGTCGACGCCTACGCGCGCATCGGCCTGCCGCTGGCGACGGCCCAGGGCCGCGAGATGGTGCGGCGGTTCCGCGGCTCGCCGGCGCGGGGCGAGGTGGTGGTGTGGCCGCTCGAGGATCGTCACGCCGCCGCCATCGGCCGCCTGCGCACCGCGCGCCTGTTCGCCGCCACCGGGCTGGCGATCGAGCCCGACGCCGCGCAGCGCCTGCGCGTCGACGCCGCCTTCGCCGTCGCCGACCACGGTGACCTGCCGTCGCTGGTGGCGCATGCCCGGGCCGCCGAGGCGCGTGACGTCTGGCTCACCAGCGGCTTCTCCGACGCGGCCGTGCGCGCTTTTGCCGCCGCCGGCATCGCCGCGCACGCGCTCTGGGCCCGTAGCCCCATGCAACAGATGACACTGTTCGCCGAATAAACCGACGCGAGCGGCGATCGGGGCCTTTGATCCCGACGGGTAACAGGTTAAAATTCGCGGACATGACTTCGGCGATGCGATGGACGGTAGGAGCGGCGGCGTGCCTGGTGGCGACCGTGGCGATCGTGATCGGGATGTATGGATCGCACGCCACGCTGATCGCGCCGATCCTCATCGTCGCCGTCGGCGGCGTGCCGGCGCTCTTCGCGTCGTACTCGACCGTGCAGCGGCTGCAGCAGGCGGAGGGCGACTCGGTCGAGCGCAGCGACGTGCTCGGCAAGGTCGACAGCGCCATCGGCGAGCTCCGCGCCACCGTCGAGCAGCAGCTCGGCGCCATCGAGGAGACGGCGGCGTCGCTGCACGAGATGACCGCGTCGCTGAAGCAGATCGCGCACTCGGTCGAGACGCTGGCGGCGGCGGCCGAGGAGTCGTCGTCGTCGATCCTCGAGATGACGGCGACCAACGACGAGGTGGCCGAGAACATCGGCAAGCTCGCCGGCAGCGTGCGCGAGACGGTCACCTCGATCGAGGAGATGACCTACTCGATCAAGGAGGTCGCCAAGAACGTCGACGCGCTCTCGCTCACCGCCGAGGAGACCAGCTCGCTCGATGAACGAGATGGACGTCTCGATCGACCAGGTCCAGACCAACGCCAACGAGACGGCGCGCCTCTCCGAGGAGGTGGCGCGCGACGCCGAGAAGGGCGCCGAGGCCATCCTCAAGACCATCGGCGAGATCTACCGCATCAAGGAGAGCTCGGCAGGAGGCCGTCGCGCGTCATCGCGAGCCTCGGCGGCAGATCGACGAGATCGGCCAGATCCTCGACGTCATCGACGACGTCGCCGAGCAGACCAACCTGCTCGCGCTCAACGCCGCCATCATCGCCGCGCAGGCCGGCGAGCACGGCAAGGGCTTCGCCGTCGTCGCCGACGAGATCAAGGACCTCGCCGAGCGCGCCGGCGCCTGCACCAAGGAGATCGCCGATCTCATCAAGACGCGTGCAGGAGGAGTCGAAGAACGCCATCGCCGCCGTCGAGCGCGGCGCGCACAACGTCGACGAGGGCGTCGAGGTCTCGAACGAGGCCGAGGGCGCGCTGAAGAAGATCCTCGGAGTCGGCAGAAGCTCGACGCACATGGTGCGCGCCATCGCCCGCGCCACCGTCGAGCAGGCGAAGGGCTCGCAAGCAGGTCACCGACGCCATCGGCCGCATCGCCGAGACCGTGCAGCAGATCGCCGCGCCACCGCCGAGCAGGCCGCGGCTCGGAGCTCATCATGAAGAGCGGCGAGAAGATGAGGCGATCACCCAGCACGTCGAGCGCAGCTCGCAGGAGCAGGCGCGCGGCGGCAAGCAGATCACCAAGTCGATCGAGTCGATCAACGAGATGGTCTCGCAGCTCAACACCGCGCAGCGCGAGCAGACCCGCGGCGGCGAGCAAATTCTGCAAGCGGTCGAGCAACTCCGCGAGCTCACGCGCAAGCAGGAGGAGAAGTTCGCCCAGCTCGGCAAGGCGCTCCAGGGCCTCAGCGGCCGGCGCGGCCCCCAGGCGCGCGCCTGAGCACTCGCCTGGCATCGACGGCGCTTTGCGCGTAGACTCGATCCCATGTTTGGCCTCGGAATGGGCGAGCTCATCGTGATCCTCGCCATCGCCCTCATCTTTCTCGGTCCCAAGCGCTTGCCCGACGTCGCTACCAGCCTCGGCAAGGCAATCCGCTCCTTTCGCAAGGCAACGCGCGATCTCACCGATCAGCTCGAGATCGATGACGACGTCAAGGCGCCGCTGCGCGAGCTGAAGTCGGCGCTGCGCGACGATCCCCCGCCAGTGCAACCGCTGGCGACGATGCAGCCGCAGCCGGTGCCGGTCGCCAAGAGCGATCCGCTTCCGGCGGCAACGGCCGCATCGGGCGCAGCGGCACCGCCGCCGCTGCCTGCGGGCGTCAAGCCCGCCGATAAGTCCGACAAGAAGGGCTGATGGCCGCCGAGCTGCCCGCGCCCGCGCCCGACCTCGTCGAGGAGGCGCCCGCCGCCGACGGCGAAAAGCGCATGCCGTTTCTGGCGCACCTCGACGAGCTGCGCACCTGCTTGCGCAACTCGGCGATCGCGCTTCTGGCCGGCACGATCATCGCGTACCCATTCCGCCCCTATCTGTTCGCGTTATTGGTGCGCCCGCTCATGGAGGCGTGGAAGGACACGCCCAACCTCGGCCGCGGCGAGCTCGTGATGCTCTCGCCCCACGAGGGCTTCATGGTGCTGTTCAAGCTGGCGGTGGTCGTCGGCGTGTTCATCGCCTCCCCCTTCGTCTTCCGCGAGATCTGGCGCTTCATCGCCCCCGGGCTGTACGCGCGCGAGAAGAAGTGGGGGCTCGGCTTCGTCGTCGCATCGGTGCTGCTGTTCGTCGGCGGCGCCGCCTTCGCCTACTCCTACGTGCTGCCGGCCTCGTATCACTACTTCCTCGGCTACGCGACCGAGAGCCTCGGCATCATCAAGGACGTCTTGGGCCAGCACGTCGACATCAAGCTGTCGGTGCCCTTCGACATCAAGCCGATGATCACGATGGACGAGTACTTCGGCCTGACCACCATGCTGCTGCTGGTCTTCGGCGCGGTGTTCGAGCTGCCGCTGCTGCTGGCGGTGCTGGCGATCCTGGGGATCGTCTCGGCCGGTCAGCTGTGGCGCTGGAATCGCTTCGCCATCGTCCTGTTCGCCGTCGCCGGCGCGGTGCTGACGCCGGGCGACCTGGTCGTCGGACAGCTGGCGATGACCGTGTCCATGACGATCTTGTACAACCTCAGCATCCTGGTGGCGTTCCTCGTGGGCAAGAAGCGCAAGGAGCGGGAAGAGGCCGAGGAGCGGGCCTATCTCGAGCAGCAAGAGCCGCCGACTACGTAGCGCGCCACCAGCCGGCGAACGCCGCGCCGCCCACCAGCACCCAGATGACCGCCATGCCGAAGGCGCTGCTCGACGCGCTGTCGTCAGCCTCCCGGTCGAGCGCGCGCACGCGCGCCTGCGCCTCGTCGACGGGCCGGTAGCGTTCGGCATCGGCGCGCGCGCGCAGGTCGGCGACGCGGCGCTCGGCCCGGTGCGCGTAGGGCTGCGCGAACATCCAGCCCAACCCGAGGCCGAGGACCACGCCGATGGCGATGCGCACGGCCGCGTTCTTGCGCAGGGCGCCGTTGGCCAGGCGGCCCGGCACCGGCTGCCAGTCGGTGGTGGCGGCGGCGGCGGGCGCGGCGCCGCGGGCGTCGTCGGGTGGCGGTGCGCTCGGGTCGTCGTCCGCGCCCGGCGGCGGCGGCGGCGGCGCGTGCGGGCGCACCGGGCGCTCGAGCTGCAGCTCCATCGGCTGTTGCCAATCGCCGGACGGACGAAAGCGCTCTTCGTCGACCACCGGCGCCGGCGGCGGCGTGGGCGCCTTGGGCTTGGCGCCCCCGGTGACGATCGGCTCATCGAGCTCGAGCGTCGCCGCGCCCGGCTCGCCGTCACCGTCGAGCGACTGCAGCTGCGCGAGCAGCGACTCGTCGACCGCCGGGCCGCCGTCGAGCTCCGGCTCGGCATCCTGAAATTGATCGAGGGCCAGGATCTCCTCGTCGGGAGGACGATTGGCCTCTACCTCGGCGCTGGCACCGAGCGCCTCCAGCTCGGCGACGATGCGCCGCGCCACGTCCTGGGCGATGCCGCGGCGCAAGCGCAGACGGCCACCGCCGACGAACTGCTCGCCGTCGCGCGCAGCGACCGGATGCAGCACCTCGATGCGCTTCAACAGCAGCGCTCGTTCCTTGGAATCTTCTTGCGAAGGTGGTGCGGGCCCGATCACCCACACATCGAAGAACACGGCGGCCGGCGGCGACAGGATCGACTCAGGCGAGATCGATCACGATGACGTGCGAGCCGCGCTGCTCCGACTCGGGCGCATCAATCTCGATCGTCGTCGGCGCCAATGGACGCGGCCAGGGCTCGACCAACGGCAGCTCCAGCACTTCGGGCTGCCATTCGGCTTCTGACTCGCGGTCTTGCAAGAACGAGTGCGGCATACCTCATTCTCCGGGAGCCAATCCCGCGGCTCGCACATTCAGCATAACACGCGCGCCCGCCCGCCGCCAGCCCGTCACCGACGACAAATTGCTCAGCCTCGCGGACACTGTATGCAGAAGTCACATACCGGAAACTTGACCTCTTCGATCGTCGACCTCATCCTTTGAAGAGCACAACGGAGGTCCACACCGCATGCGAAGCCCGCTGACGGCCGGTCGACCGCGTCTCAGTCTGAAAGCTTCTCACCGGAGGATGTCCCTGAAAATCAGCCACCGTCGAGACCCGAACACGACGGTCGTCACCGAGGAGGAGCGCGATCGCTACATCGCGCCACCCAAGCGCCGAAGATAACGGCGCGGGCTCAGCCGCCCGATAGCTTGCGCTCGGCGACTTCGAGCGAGTGCTGCGCTTCCTGGTTGTTGGGATCGATGCGCAGCGCTTTCTTGTACTGCACGGCGGCGTCCCTGGGCTTGCCGAGCTTGTAATAGGCCTGCCCGAGGAGCACGAGGTAGCGCGAGCGATTGGGCGACAGCCGTAGCGCCTGCTTGAGGTGTACGGCGGCGCCGTTGTAGTCGCCCTGCTCGAAGGCGACCTCGCCGAGGCCCGCGATGGCCTCCGAGCTCTTGGCGTCGTACTCGCGCGCCTTGTTGAAGCTGGCGGCAGCGGCGACGAGCTCGCTCGAGCTCAGCTTCTGGCGGCCGAGCTTGACGAAGAACTCGGCCTGCGCCGATTCGCCGGCGCTGGGTGCCGTTGCCTTGGGTGCGTCGGGGGCAAACGGATCCTTGAAGCCCTCGGCCGGCGCCTTCCTGTGCTCTCTCGACGGGCGGCGGCGACAGGCCGCTCGGCGGCGGCGACGCGCGTCGGCCGCTCCGGCGCCGGTTTGGCCTTCTCCACCTGGGCGGGTGGCGCCTTGGCGGCGGGCTTCTCGATGGGCGGCGCCCTGGTGACCGGTTTCTCGACGGGCGGCACCTTGGCGACCACGGCCGGCGCCGGCTGGGCGACCGGCTTCACCGCGACCGCCGACGGCGGCGCGGGGGCGACCGGCACGGGGGATGGCTTGGCCGGCGCGCCGGTGGCCGGCGCCGCTGGTGCGGCCGGAGCAGCGGCGGCGACGCCCGTCGGCTGCGCAGCGGCGCCGGTCGGCTGTGCAATCGCCCCCGTCGGCTGTGCAGTCGCCCCCGTCGGCTGTGCAGTCGCCCCCGTCGGCTGTGCAGTCGCCCCCGTCGGCTTCAGCGGCTCCGCCTGCGCCGCCGCCTTCGCCGGCTCGACGCTCTCGCCGCGCAGCGGCTTGTGCTCCGCCTTGGGCAGCAGCGCGATCACGATGACGCCGACGAGGATCAGCCCTCCGGCCACGCCGCCGATGATGAGCGGACCGCGGTTGGTGTGCGGAATCTCGTCGAGGTCGTCGTAGGCGGCGCCCTTTACGATGGGCACCGGCTGCGAGTCGCTGGAGAACCACTCGCCGGTCGGATCGGCCTTGCGCTTCTGCGGCTCCGCCGACGGCATCGGGGGTGGCGCTTCACTGGACGACAGCTTCGCCGGCACCGCCGGCGCCGTCTTCTCGTTCGACGATCCCTCGACCACCACCGACGGCACGTTGGCGGCGTCCGGCATCTTCGACGGCGTGACCTCGACCGACCCCGACGCGGCGGCCGACGGCGCCGGCGGCTTCTTCGCCTCCGGGCTCTTCGGCCTGGGAGCCAGCGTCGTCAACGCCTGCGTCTCCCGCGCCGACGGCGCGCGCGCCGGCGGCGGCGGCTGGGCCACCACCGGTCCCATCGACTGCACCGGCGGCGGCGGCTGGGCCACCACCGGTCCCATCGACTGCACCGGCGGCGGCGGCTGGGCCACCACCGGTCCCATCGACTGCACCGGCGGCGGCGTCGTCGCCGGCGGCGGCGGCGTCGCCACCGGCGTCGTCGTCGGCGGCGCGCCCTTCGCCGGCGGCCGCTCCGACGACAACCGGGCGTGCTCGGCCTTCTCCGCCGCGTCGGCCATCGCCGGCGCCGCCTCGGCGCGCAGCGACTCGAGCAGCTTGGCCACCGTCGCGAAGCGCCCGTCGGGCTTCTTGGCCAGCGCGCGCTGCACCGCGGCGTCGAGCCACGCCGGGCAGTCGGCGCGGCGCTCGCGCACCTTCGGCACCGGCGCGTCGAGGTGCTGCTGCAGGATCTCGAACGTGCCCGAGCCGGTGTACGGCGGCGATCCCGTCAGCATCTCGAACGCGATGGCGCCGAGCGAGTAGATGTCCGAGCGCCGATCGAGCGGCTCGCCGCGCGCCTGCTCGGGCGACATGTAGCGCGGATCGCCGAACGTCATGCCGATCGCCGTCTGCTTGGCCTCGGCGTCGGGCAGGATCAGCTTGGCCAGGCCGAAGTCGAGCAGCTTGACGAAGTCGGCGCGCCCGCGCTTGTTGATGAGGAAGACGTTGCGCGGCCGCAGGTCGCGGTGGACGTAGCCGAGCGCGTGCGCCTCCATCAGCGCCTCGCCGATCTGGGTCAGGATGTCGACCGCGCGCTCGACCGACAGCTGCCGCTCGCGCTCGATCACCTTGGTCAGCGTCTCGCCCTCGAGCAGCTCCATGGCGAAGAAGAGCCGACCGTCGTCGGTGCGCCCGAAGTCGATGGACCTGCAGGATGTGCTCGTTGTCGAGCTCGGCGACCGTCGTCGCCTCGCGGCGGAAGCGCTCGAGCGCGGTGTCGTCGCGCGACAGCTGCGCGTGCAGCACCTTGACCGCGACGCGCTTGCGCAGCGTCACGTGCTCGCCGCGATAGATCGTGCCCGAGCCGCCCTGGCCGATCTTCTCGACGAGCTGATAGCGATCGGCGATGACCTTGCCGAACATCGGATCGCCGGCGGCGGCGGCGGCGACGACGGGGGCGCCGCAGCGCGGGCAGAAGCGCGCGTCGTCGGGCGTAGCCGCCCCGCATTGCGTGCAGTGCCTCATGCTCGGCAAAGCCTAGCGCACATCAGAAGCGCCCGCCCGCCGACACGTACGCGCCGCCGTTGAGCGGCAGCAGCGACACGGTCGCCGCCTGCTTGCGCGCGCGGTGGTCGAAGTAGAACAGCACGCCCGAAGCGGCCACACCGGCGATACCGAGGGTCAACATCGCCGCTCCGCCTCCTACGGTGTTGTACACCTCTGGGCACGAGGTCCTTGGGTTGGGCGCGCTGCAGGTGGGGTTGCCGTCGATGGCGACGAGGGGGATGCCGACCGCCAGTCCGACCACGCCCACCACCAGCGACGAGATCGCCACGGCGCGCCAGGGGAACATCTTCTTTTCTCGCTGCACCGTCTGCACCGGCGGCGTCGTCGCTTCCAGCGGCGGCGGCATCTCCACCTTGGGCGGCGGGGGCGGCGTCTCCACCTTGGGCGGCGGGGGCGGCGTCTCCACCTTGGGTGGCGGGGGCGGCGTCTCCACCGTCGCCGGTGGCAGCGTCTCCGTGGGCAGGGCCTTGGCCGCGGCCGCCAGCTTGCCCGCCGCGCGCGCCGTCGCCTCCTCCGCCTCGCTCATGGTGCAGATGTCGCAAGGCTCGTCGACCTTGGCCAGCTCGCGCCCGACCGCGTCGACGAGCCGCAGCTTGATGACGTAGTCCTTGCCGTTGACGTCGATCTCCGACGCCACCGCGCGATCGAGGCGCAGCGCCTGCGCCACCCGCGCCACGCACGCGCCGGTGCCGGCGCAGCTCATCATCTCGTCGGACGAGCCGAGCCGCAGCCGGACCTCGGCCGCACCCACGATCTCGTCGCCGCTCGCCTGTAGCCCGCGCGTCACCGCCTCGTGAAACCGGTCTCGCAGCTCGGGCGCGGCCGTCGGCCGCAGCTGCGGCACCAGGGCCGCGATGCGCTCCGCCGCCGCGGCGCTGGTTGCGCCGCCCAGCACGCATGCGGCCAAGCTCAACAGCGACGCCACGCTTCGCAGCCTTCGCATGCTGGGTTTATAGCACGAACCCACCAGAAGCTACTCGCCGGCGCGCTCCTTGACCAGGCGGCGCAGCGCCTCCTGCCAGGACTCGCGGTCGAGCAGGCCGCGCTCGACGAGGAGGTCGACCAGCGCCCGCAGCGCCACCTGCGGCGGCGCCTCGTCGGCGACGTTGTGGTGCGGCTGGGTCGTCGGATCGTTCATCTTCGCCACCGGCGTGCCCGCCGGCGCCGCCGAGCCGAACAGCGGCCGCCGCGGGATCATCTTGGTGATGACGCCGCGATAGTAGCGACTCACCGCATCGCCGATCTCGCCCACGCGCGCGACCAGCGGCTCGACCGTGCAGCCGGTCGACATCTCGATCTCCTCGGTGGCGTCGAAGTCGAGGGGGTCGGCCATCGCCACCCGGATCACCCGCCGCGGGCCGGTGCCGTCGATGGTCAGCGGGATCAGCCGTCGCGCCTCGGCGAGATCGTGCGGCACCTCGCGCACGGCGTCGTCGTCGACCACCTCGTGCGCCAGATCGACGCGCCCCAGGCGCAGGCGCACCGCCAGCGTCGCCGCCAGCGTCTCCTCGGCCACGCCGCCGATCTCGACGGCGGCGCGCGCCAGGCAGACGCCGTTGTGCCGGGCGTAGTGGCGCACGTGGCGCAGGCGCGCCTCGTCGATCAGGCCCGCCTCGACGAGGACGTCCTCGATGGTGCGGCGCACGGCTCAGCCGCCGGTGCGCGCGATGAACTGACGGATGCGCTCGGCCACTCCATCGCCGAGCTCGAGGAACTTCAGCCCCATGCCGAACTCCTCCTCGCCCGTGATGGCACCCACGACCTCGGCGCGCACTTCGAACTTCTCGTCGTCGCCCGGCAGCGAGAAGCGCAGGGTCACGCGCGTTCCGACCGGATGCGGGATGGTGTTCTCGAGGTAGATGCCGCCGGTCGAGAGATTGGCCGAGCGCTGGAAGTAGAGCTCGCGCTCGCTCTTCTCCTCGACCCAGATCTGCATCGCCACGCGATTCCCCTGCCGCCGTTCCACCGTCATTGCCGCGACTATACCGCACTTCCGGCGGCGCCCAAGCTCCGCTCGGCGTCGGCGACGCGGGCCTCGACCAGCTGCGCCAGCGCCTCGACGAACGCCGGCTCGGTGTTGAGCGACGGCGCGCGCTTGAAGTTGAGGCCGAGCTCCCTGGCCTCGCCGCCGAAGAGCAGATCGATCTCGTAGAGCGTCTCGATGTGATCGGAAACGAACGAGATCGGGATGGCGAGCACGTCCTTGCGGCCGGTCTTGGCCAGAAGGCGCAAGACCTCGTCCGTCGACGGCTCGAGCCAGCGCGCCTTGCCGGCCCGGCTCTGGAACGCCAGCCGCCACGGGTGCTGCCCGCCCAACCGCGCCAGCACGCCGGCGATGGTGCGCTCGAGATCGCGCACGTAGGGATCGCCCTTGCGAATGAACGACTCGGGCAGCCCGTGCGCCGAGAACAGCAGCTCGACGCCGGCGCGCGCCGCCTCGGGAAACTGGCCCAGCCCGCGCCGCACCTGCTCGGCGAGCGCGTCGAGATAGGCCGGCTGCTCGGGCCAACGATCGATCTCCAGGAGCTCGACCGCGCCGGCGCCCGGCGACTTGCCGGCGAGCTCGCGGCGCAGCTCCCACAGCGACGATCCGGTCGTGGCCGTGGTCAGGTGCGGATAGAGCGACAGCGCCACGATGGTCCGCGCCCCCGCCTGGCGCACCGCCGCCAGCGCATCGCGCGTGAACGGCGGCGTGTAGCGCATCGCCACGTGGCACGAGTACTTCCGGTCCGCGCCGGACGCGTTCAGCCGCTCCTCGAGCTTGCGCGCCTGCTCGCCCGTGATGTCGCCGAGCGGCGAACGGCCGCCGATGAGCTTGTAGTACTCGCGCACCGTCCGGGCGCGCGCGCGCGACACCATGCGCGCAAACCGCCGCTGCCACAGAAAGCCGAGCGGCAGCGGGATGAGATCGTGATCGCGAAACAGGTTGTACAGGAACGGCTCGACCGCCTCGAGCGAGTCGGGGCCGCCCATGTTCATCAGCACGACCGCGATCGGCGACTCGACCATCACCGGATCCGATGCTGCTCGCCGCCGATCCGGTGCACGTGCTCGACCAGCGCCAGCGCGTGCTCGGGCGGCGTGCCGGGCAGGATGCCGTGGCCGAGGTTGAACACGTGGCGCTTGCCGCCGGCGCGCGCGAGCACGTCGCCGGCGCGGCGCTCGATCTCGGCCACGGGCCCGAAGAGCAGGCAGGGATCGAGGTTGCCCTGCAGCGTCACGCCGTCGCCGGTGCGCGCGCGCGCCTCGTCGAGCGGGGTGCGCCAGTCGACGCCGAGCGCGTCGGCGCCGAGGCGTGGCGGCGTCGGCGAGGAGCGAGCCGCCGTCGTTGGCGAAGTAGATGATGGGCGCGCCGAGCGGGCGCAGCTGGTCGACGAGCTGCTTGACGTAGGGCGCGGCGAAGACGCGGAAGTCGTCGGGCCCGAGCTGGCCCACCCACGAGTCGAACAGCTGCACCACCTGCGCGCCGGCGCGGATCTGCGCGCCGAGATAGTCGGCGACGGTGTCGGTCAGCTTCTGCAGCAGCAGGTGCGCCGCCGCGGGCGCCGTGTAGAGCAGCTTCTTGGTCTCGGCGAACTGCTTGCCCGTCTGCCCTTCGACGGCGTAGGTGAGCAGCGTGAACGGCGCGCCCGGCGAAGCCGATGAGCGGCACCTTGCCGTCGAGCGCGCGGCGGATCAGGCGCACCGCCTCCATCACGAACGGCAGCTCCGCCGCGGCGTCCGGCACGCGCAGCGCCCGGATGGCCGCCTCGTCGCGCACCGGCTGCAGGCGCGGCCCCTCGTCGGGGAAGCCGAGCGGGATGCCCATCGTCTCGAGCGGAATCAGGATGTCCGAGAACAGGATCGCCGCGTCGACGCCGAGCCGATCGATCGGCTGCAGCGTCACCTCGCAAGCCAGCTCGGGCGTCTTGCACAGCGTCAGGAAGTCGCCCGCCTTGGCGCGCGTGGCGCGGTACTCGGGCAGATAGCGCCCCGCCTGCCGCATGATCCAGACGGGCGTCGTGTCGACCGGTTCACCGCGCAGCGCCTTCAAGAACCGATCGGAGCGGGCCATGCCCCGACTATAGCATCCGGGTCAGATGCGGCCGTAGACCCAGCGCGCGTAGAAATAGATGTACGGCGCCGAGAACAGGAGCGCGTCGATGCGATCGAGCATGCCGCCGTGGCCGGGCAAGAGCGCGCCCGAGTCCTTGACGCCGACCGAGCGCTTGAGCATCGACTCGCACAGGTCGCCCATCTGTCCCGAGCACGTTGGCCGGGATCGCCACCAGCGCACAGTCCGCCCAGCGTGAGCGACGGCAGGTACCACAGCTTGGCGACCACCAGCGCGCAGGAACGACGCCGCGAGCCCGCCGATGCCGCCGATCACCGTCTTCTTCGGGCTGACCGCTTCGTACAGCTTCTTCGGCCACGCCGGCCCGATGAAGCGCCCGGCGAAGTAGGCGCCGGTGTCGGAGAACCAGGTGCAGGTCAGCGTGATGAAGACCCACGCGCCCCCGTCGCTGCCGCGCTTCTTGAGCAGCGCGATGAAGGTCAGCAGGAGCGCCGACGTACAGGACGCCGGCGAGCAGGTGCGCGACGCGCATGGCCACCGTGTCCATGTCGCGATAGCGGAACAGGTAGAACAGAAAGGCGCCGAGCGTGACGCCCGTCAGCGTCGCCAGAATGACGTGCGGCGACGTGTCGAACCAATAGACGACCGCGCGCCAGGGCCAGGCCGCCGACGACGCCGAAGGCGCGCTCCGACACCGGCTGCTTGGCCAGCGTCATGTTGAAGTACTCGCGCAGCCCGATGAGCGTCGCCACGAAGACGATGCCCCAGACCGCGATCGGGTTCGACCAGAGGATCGCGGCGAGCAGGACGGGGATGGCGACGACGGCGGTGAGCAGCCGCGCGACCAGGTTGCTCACGGCTGCGGCTCATTTGGGCGCGATGGCCCTCAGCTTGACCTGGTCGGAGGTCAGCCCGAAGCGCCGCTCGCGCCCCTGGTACATGGCGATCGCGTCCATCAGCTCGTCGCGCTTGAAGTCGGGCCACATCGTGTCGGTGAAGTAGAGCTCGGCGTAGGCCACTTCCCACAACAGGAAGTTCGACAGCCGCTGCTCGCCCGAGGTGCGGATGACGAGGTCGAGCGGCGGCAGCGCGTGCGTGCGACAGCGCCTCGGCGAAGCTGAGCTCGTTGACGTCCTGCTCGCGGATCTCGCCGGCCAGCACGCGCTCGACGAGCTTGCGCGTGGCGTCGACGATCGCCTCGCGGCCGCCGTACGACAGCGCCAGGCACAGCGTCATGCCGCGGTTGTCGGCCGACTCCGCCATGAGCGCGTAGAGCGGCTCGCGCACGAAGTCGGGCAGGCGATCGGTGTTGCCGATGGTCGTCAGCCGGATGTCGTTGTCGAGGATCTCGGCGCGCTCGTCGACGAGGTAGTCGCGCAGGAGCGCCATCAGCATGCGCACCTCCTCGATCGGCCGATCCCAGTTCTGCGAGGAGAAGGCGTACAGCGTCAGCGCCTGGATGCCGAGCTCGCGCGCCGCGCGCGTCACCTCGCGCACCGAGTCGGCGCCCTTGCGATGGCCTTCGATGCGGGGCAGACCGCGGCGTTTCGCCCAGCGGCCGTTGCCGTCCATGATGATGGCGACATGGCGCGGAAGCTGTTCGGGAGGCGCCTGCATGCTGGTCCCACCTAACATAATTGACTCCCAGGAAGCAACGAATGCGTAAGCCTGCTTATTAAGCGGTCCTTGACGTTATACGACGGCAACGCGTAATAGGTAGCCTTTCGGAACGGAGGAATATCATGGGCCTGCTCGAGGATCGCGTGGCCGTCGTCACAGGCGCCGGGCGCGGCATCGGACGCGCCGTCGCGCTCACGTTCGTCAAGGAGGGCGCCAGCGTCGTCATCAACGACGTCGACGAGGCGCCGGCCAACGAAGCGCGCGCCGCCTGCGACGAGATCCGCAAGGGCGCCGCCGCGATCCACGTGGGCTCGGTGGCCGATCGCGCGCACACCGACGCGCTCATGAAGCAGGCGGTCGACCGCTTCGGCAAGCTCGACATCCTGGTCAACAACGCCGGCATCACGCGCGACCGCATGGCGCACCTCATGACCGACGAGTGGTGGGACCTGGTCATCGACGTCAACCTGACCGGCACCTTCAACTGCATCCGCTCGGCGGCGCCGTTCCTGCGCGACGTGGCCAAGCGCGAGCTCGAGGAGCACGGCCAGCCGAAGTACCACCGCAAGATCGTCAACTTCTTCTCGACGGCGGCGATCCGCGGCAACCCGGGCCAGATCAACTACACGGCGGCGAAGATGGGCAACGTCGGCATCACGCGGACGGTGGCGCAGGAGTGGGGGCGCTTCTGGATCAACGTCAACGCGGTGGCGCCCGGCTTCACCAACACCCGGCTGACCGCGCCCAAGCAGAAGGGCGACGAGCTCGGCGTCCCCGAGGAGCAGCGCCAGGCGATGCTCCAGCGCATCCCGCTGGGCCGCTTCGGCGAGCCCGAGGACGTCGCCAACGCCGTGCTGTTCTTCTCGTCGCCGCTGTCGGACTTCGTGACCGGTCAGACGATCAACGTCTCGGGCGGAATGCAGATCCCGTAGCTTTCGTTTACAATGCGATGATGGGCCGCGCGATCGCGTTGCTGCTCTTGGTGACGGCGGTCGGCTGCACGGACGGCGACGCGCCGCCCATCCTGGTGACCGACTTCGGCGTCCCCGACGCGGCCGTCGACCTCGCCGGCGGCGGCGGGCCGTGCACCACCGCCTGCGACTGCCCGGCCGGCCTGGCCTGCCGCATGATGGTCTGCGAGGCGGCGGCGACGCCGGTCTTCTGCTGCGGCGCGGCCAGCTGCACCGACTCCAACCTGTGCCAATTCTCCGACGGCAACGTCGGCCAGTGCGACCGCGCCGACGGCGGCGGCACCCCCGTCGACGTCGACGCCGGCGCCACCCCGACGGCGTGCGCCATGACCTCGTGTACGCGCGGTGTCGGTGGCAACGCCTTCTGCAAATTGGCCTGCGGCGCGCTCACAGCGACGTGCGTCAAGACCGGGGGGATCGAGCACTGCATGCCGTAACATGATGAGGGGGTGGCGGGATTGCAAGGCGTAGGCTCCTCGCCTACGCTCGGTGGACCTCGGAGGCGCGCGATGAAAACGGCGGCGGATGTGCAAGCGTACCTGATGAAGATGGAGCTCCCCTACGAGGAGCCGCGCGAGAACACGTGGATGGTGTCGGGGCTCGACGGCCTCGACAGCCTGATCATCACGTTGGCCGGGCCCGTGCTGGTCTTCCGTGTCAAGGTGATGGCGATCCCCAAGCACCATCGCGAGGAGCTGTTCCGCACGCTACTCGAGCTCAACGCGACGGAGATGATGCACGGGGCCTACGGCATCGAAGGAGAGTCGGTCGTGATCATGGACGCGCTGCAGAGCGAGAACCTCGACTACAACGAATTCGCCGCGACCGTCGACGACATTACCCTCGCCGTCGCATCACATCATGGGCGGCTGGCGAAGTTTCGGGAGGCAGCGTAGATGGGGCTCTTTCAGCGACTCGGAACGCTGATCAAGTCGAACATCAACGACCTGATCAGCAAGGCCGAAGACCCGGAGAAGATGCTCAACCAGGTCCTCGTCGACATGCAGAACCAGCTCGTCGAGGCCAAGAAGCAGGTCGCGGTCGCGATCGCCGACGAGAAGCGCCTGAAGAAGCAGTGGGACGAGCAGGTCGAGCAGGCCAAGGAGTGGGAGCGCAAGGCGATGATGGCGGTGCGCGCCGGCGACGACGCCCTGGCCAAGGAGGCGCTCGTCCGCAAGAAGGAGCACGAGGATCTGACGGCGCAGTTCGAGCAGCAGTGGCACCTGCAGAAGGACGCCGTCGAGAAGCTCAAGGACCAGCTGCGCACGCTCAACAACAAGATCGAAGAGGCCAAGCGCAAGAAGAACATCCTGATCGCGCGCGCGAAGCGCGCCGAGGCGCAGAAGACGATCCAGGACACGATGGCGGGGCTGTCGCGACACCAGCGCGTTCGACACCTTCGATCGCATGGCCGAGAAGGTCGAGCAGATCGAGGCCGAGGCCGAGGCGGGCGTCGAGCTGGCGCGGCGAGCTGACCGGCGACACGCTGCAGTCGAACTTCAAGCAGCTCGAGGACGGCGGCGGCGCCGACATGGCGCTCGCAGAGCTGAAGGCCAAGATGGGCCTCGGCCCCGCGACGACCGCTCCGCGCAAGGAGCTGCCCGCCAAAGAGGCCGGGAGCGAGGGCGAGGCGAAGCCCAAGGAGGCGCTGTCGGCCAAGGGGTCGGCGCGCGACGACGAGTAATCGGTTCACAGCCGGCGGCGTGAAGGTGCGTTCACGCCGGAGTCTCAACCCCCTACACAATCGAGAATTTCACGCTGGCATGGGGCCTGCTCAAGAGGCCGCCCCATGAGGCGTACACTCCTGGCATCGCTCCTGGCGCTGGGCCTGCCGCTGCTGGCGCAGGCGGACGAGAGCGCGGCCCCGGTCGCCGCAGCGGCGGCGCCGGCGCCCGGCCGGCCCGCGCGGCTCGTCGGCGTGATCCTGTCGAGCGCGCAGGCGCTCTTGTGGGACGAGCAGCGCGGCGAGTACGTCCTACATCGTGTGGGCGACGACGCCCTGGGCGGACGGCTCGTCGAGCTCGACGCCGACCACGTGGTCATCGCGCGCGGCGAGGGGCGCGAGATCCTGGAGCTGACCGCGCCGCCGCAGATGCGCGTCGTCGGAAAGCGTGTACCGCGGCGAATGCCGGCGATGGTCATCAGCGCCGTGCCGGAGCGCCAGCCGATCGCCGAAGCCGCCCCGGTCGCCGCGCCGTCCCCGGTCGCCGAAGCCCCCGCCGCCGCGCCGTCCCCGGTCGCCGCGCCGTCCCCGGTCGCCGCGCCGTCTTCGTTCGCCGCGCCCGCGCCGATGGCCGCGCCGTCCCTGATCGCCGGTCCCGCCCCCACGGCCGCGCCGGCTCCTTACGCTGCGCCGGTCCCGGTCGCCGCCGCGCCCGCCGTTGCCGTTGCACCCGCACCCATGGCCACGCCGGCTCCTTGGGCTGCGCCAGCGCCGTACGCGGCGCCGGCTCCGGTCGCCGCGCCGGACCCTGCGACCGCGCCGGACCCTGCGACCGCGCCGGCCGCCTCCGTCGCGCCCGCGACCGGCCCGCTACCGCCAGCGACCGAGATTGGGCTCGCCGCGGCACCGGCGGCGGCGCCCGCGTTCACTCCACCGCCGGCGCCGGTCGTGGCCGCCCCGCTGCCGCCCCCCGCGCCAGCGCCGCCCCCGGCCGCGCCGGTGCCGTCGCCGCCCGCGACAGCGCCTGTCGCAGCTCAGGTCACCCCGTCGCCTTCCGCGACACCGACCGTCGCAGCCCCGGTCACTTCCGCCCGCCGCCCGGCCGCCGCCATGGTCATCCCGCGCGCTGACCTCGATCGGGCGCTGGGTGACTTCGCCGCCCTCAGCCAGGACGTCCAGGTGGCGCAGCAGCCCGAAGGCGGCTTCCGCCTCGCCGCCGTTCGATCCGGCTCGTTCTTCGAGCACATCGGCCTGCGCACCAACGACGTCGTCCTGCGCGTCGACGGCCGCACCATCAACGGCGTCGACGACGCCTCGGCCGCCTACGCCTGGCTGCGCGTGACCGACAAGTTCAGCGTCGACGTCCTGCGCGACGGTCGCCCGCTGACGCTGCGCTACGTCGTCGCCCAGCCGATGACCGCCGCGCGCTAGCTACTTCTTCTTCGTCATTACGCAGGCGCCGTCCACACAGTCGGGGCGCTGACCGCACGACGGATCGGTCGACAGCATCATCGTGCACATCTTGGCTTTGCACTTGTCGGCCCGCGCCGCCTGCGCCGCCGCCAGCGCCTTCTTCGGGATGGCGTGCTGCTTGCCGCCGTTGGCGCAGTCGCAGCACTCGCTGGGAACTACGACGCAATCGGCCGCCACCTTGCACTCCCCCGCCGCCTTCTGCTTTTTCTGGGAGAGCTTCTTCTGCGGACCTGGCTCTTCGGCGACCACGGCCAGATCGGCGGCCCTGGCCGCGGGCTTCGTCCCGAGATCGAGGGCCGGTTTCGCCGCCAGGCCCGCGAGGTCATTGGGCTCGAACTTGATGACGATGGTCGGCTCCTCGCGGCAACCAACCGCGCACAGGAGCACCGCGAGGACGAGGAAGGCTCGGGTCATGGCCGCGCATCCTACCACGCTTGACCGCGTTGTCGCCGACGGGGTAAAGTAAGTTGAGGGCCCGTCTGCCTTTCGTGATGCGACTGAGGACCGAATGGATTTCCAAGACCGTCCGCTGCAGTGCCTCGATTGCAAGAACGAGTTCATCTTCACCGCCGGCGAGCAGGAATTTTACGAGCGCAAGGGCTTCAAAGAGATCCCCAAGCGCTGCAAGCCGTGCCGCGACGCCCGCAAGACCCGTCGCGGCGACTCCGGTGCCAACGCCAACGGCAACGGTTACGGCGGGGGCAACGGTTACGGTGGGGGCAGCGGCAATGGCTACGGCGACCCCGGTGGCAACCGCGCCCCGCGCGGCGACCGCGAGATGTTCGACGCCACGTGTGCCGCGTGCGGCGCGCCCGCCCGAGTCCCCTTCCGTCCCGCCGCCGGACGCCCCGTTTACTGCCGCGACTGCTATACTTCGCGACAAGGGCAAGGGTCCGGCTACGGTGGAGGCTATTGATGGGTTCGCGAATCAAGGAATTCGTAGGCAAGCTGATTGACAAGGTGCGCGAGCTCCTCAGCCCTCCCATGACTCCGGTTCCGGTGACGCCGAACCGCCGGCGCCGCTAACTTCTCCCCTCTACCACCGTGACGCGGCTCAAGCTCCATCTGGTCGACCGGGCGGACTTCCACAAGTACTACGAAGCCACCTCCGGCATGTTCGTGCCGGGCAGTGAGCCGCCCAACGTCGGCGATCGCGTCACCGTCGAAGTGGTGTTTCAGGGTGGCCCGCGCGTCCTGTTCCACGGCGTCGTCTTGTGGCGGCGCACGACCGGCGACGCGCGCGCGCGTCCCGGTGCCGGCGTCGGCATCGACGGCGCCGAGCAGGCGAAGATCCGCTACCTGCTCGGCTATGTGCGTGGCGGGCTCATCGACGTGCGGGAGCGGCGCCGGCTGCCGGTGCGACTGCGCGTCGCCTACTCGGGGCAAAAGGGGCGGCGCGTGAACTTCACGCGCGACCTCAACGAGGAGGGGGCGTTCGTGCGCTGCGCCGAGATGCTCGACATCGGGGCGTCGACGATGCTGCTCATCTCACCGCCAGGGGGCGACTATCGGCCCGTCGAAGTGCAGGCGACGGTGACGCGCCAGCACGCGCAAGGCAACGATCGCGGCGTCGGCGTGCGCTTCGATTTCCGCGACGACCAGGAGCGCGCGCGCTGGGGCGCCTTCGTCCACAAGCTCGAGCGCGACTACCTCGAAGGCAAGCTCGCCGACGACGTGCTGCTCTAGTCTAGGGGGGCTCTCTCATGATTCATCACATCGCCGCGTTTGAGTGAGCAAACAGCGTCAGTGTCGCCGATAGACGCCGAGGGGCCGCGGGAGGTCGTCGGAGCCGTCTTGCCGGGACGGGCCCGCTACGCCGGCGGCCTTACAGGCCGGCGGCACGTCCGGGCCCTCGGCTCGTCGCTGGCAACCGCCCCTTGGGGCGGAGCGCTCCTCGACGCCCGGCAAGACGGCTCCGACGACCTCCCGCTCTATGGGCTCTTGGGAACCTCCAGCCAAGCACGTCGGACGAAGCGGCGGGTCGTCGCGAGCAGCCTCTGCACTCGCTACGACCGCTCTGGTTTTTTGGACGAGCACAGAGGCTCCGCGCGCACTGCCCCGCTGGGCGAGTTCCGCAGCACAGGCAGCGGTGTAATCGAGCACGGCGGTGCGGTGGCGAGGACTGTTTGAGCCCAGCGGGGCAGTGCGCGCGGAGCCGGACGTGGCGCTCTGTCGCGCTCTCGATGCGACGCGGGTCCGAAAGCGGAACCTTTCGAGAGCTCGCGCCGAGATGTGACGAATCATGAGAGGGGCGCTCTAGGGGGTGTCGGAAGCTCCCTAGCAGCAATGCCGTTCAGTTTCCCCGGGTCAACCGGCCGAAAGTGAGCGGCATTGCCCCTAGCAGTCGGCCGGCTCGGGGGTCACGCCGGCGGGCGGCGGCAGGCGGAACAGGTCGTCGCCGAGCTCGATGTTGGGCTCGACCGAGCGCAGCTTGATCTCCGCGTCGACGCCGTGCGGCGGCTCCTCGACGTCGATGACGTCGGGCAGGCGCACGCCGTCGTGATCCTTGAATCCGTCGTTGGTCACGCGCCACAGCACGCGGCCAGCGGCGTCGCGCCGCTCGGCGCGCATGACGTCCCAGAGCTTGTCGTGCGCGTCGAGCTCGATGGTCTCCTGGCCGCCATCGGGCGTCGCCAGCGTCAGCACCTCGCGCCCGCCGTGGTTCGGGTTCCACGACACACCCTGGACGTTCCCCTCCAGCGGCGCCTCGCCCATGAGCACGGCGACGATGTCGTCGGGCGGGATCGCCAGGCGGATGAGCCGGGCCACGTTGCACGCCTTGGCTGGCCCGGTGAGGAAGCGGTTCTGACGCACGTCGAGCAGCGAGAAGCGCTGCCCGTCGCTCACCAGCGTCGCCAGCGCGCCGCCGAGCGGGCTGTCGACCTCGAAGCGCAGCTTGCCGCCCCGCGCCAAGAGCATGTTCATCTTGACGCGCACGCGCTCGCCGCCGTGGGCCATGTGATCGACCTTGGCGGTGGCGCGCAGCGTCTTCAAGTGCGCGGCGCGCGTGCGTAGCGCCGTCATCAGCTCCTCGGCGCTCGGCGGCGGGTAGGGACGCACGGCCGGCTTGGGACAACCCGCGACAAGCGGCAGAACCGCCGCGATCAGGAGCGCGCGCATGATGCGCGGAACTTAGCGCGAACCGGAGCCGACCGCGAGCTTGCCGGTCTCGAGCTGCAGCAGCTCTTCCTCGATCACGTGGCGCGCGCGCTCGTCCGGCTTGTTGCGCAGCGCGCGCCGGTAGGCGTCGACGGCGCGGACGCGATCGCTGCGCTTGACGTAGAGATCGCCGAGGTGCTGGAGGATCTCGGGATCGGCGGGCGTCAGCCGGTCGGCCCGCACCAGCAGGCGCTCGGCGTCGTCGAGCCGATCGATCTTCACGTAGAGCAGGCCGAGGCTGTCGGCGACCTCGCCGCTCATCGGCTTGAGCGCCAGCGCGCGCTCGAGCAGGCGCCGCGCCTCGTCGAGCCGCTGCCCTTCGGTCGCCAGCGCGTAACCGATGAAGTTGAGCGCCTGCACGTTGTCGGCGTCGCGCTTCAAGATCGACGCGCGCACCACGTCGACCGCGCGCTCCCACTCGCCGTTGCGTTGATAGGCGGCGCCGAGCGCGAACGCCAGCTCCTGCGACTGCGGCCGCTGCGCCAACGCCTGCTCGAGCAGCTTGACCGCCTGGGCGCGATCGCCGGCGCGCTCGTGCACCTGCGCCAGCGCGTCCTCGAGCGCGTCGGTCGCGCCCGCGGGCTCGACGCCCGCCATGGAGACGATGGCCCGGCCGATGGTCTCGGCCGCCTCGCGGTAATGCCCGCGATCCCGCAGCATCCGCCCGATGAGCGACTGCGCCGCCACGTACTGCGCGGCGCGCGGCGACACCCGGTTGAGCTGCGCGATCGCCTCGTCCGGCTGCCCGAGCGCCTCGAGCGCACGCCCCATCAATAGATGCGCCGACGGTGAATCGCTCCCCTTGAGCGCCGTCTCGGCGATGACGCGCGCCTGCTCCGGCTTTTGCGCGTCGAGCCAGCGCCAGCCGACCCACAGCTGGCGATCGAGCCCGCCGCCTTCGTCCTCGAGCCGCTCGACCAGCTGGCGCGCCTCGTCGACATGGCCGGTGGCCATCTGCAAGCGCACCAGCCGCTCCGCCGTCTTGCCGTCACCCGATCGATCGTAGGCGTCGGCCAGCTCCGCCAGCGCCTCGGCGGTGCGCCCTTCGACCTGATAGAGCTCGGCCAGCTCCTCGCGCGCATCGGCGAGGTTGCTGTCGAGGTCGAGCGCCTTTTGCAGCTCGGCCTCGGCCGTCTTCCATTCGCCGCGCGCCACCGCCGCGCGCGCCAGCGCATGATGCGCGGGCGCCGACGCGGGCACGTGCAGCGCCAGCGCGCGCCAGGTCTCCTGCACCTTGGCGTCCTGCCCGCGGTCGCGGTAGAGGTTTACCAGCAGGATGTAGGCGTCTTCGCAGGTCGCGTCGGCGTCGACGGCGCGCTTGAGCGCCCCCTCGGCGCCGCCGGCGTCACCGAGCCGCAGCTTGACGCGCGCCAGGTCGACGTAAGCCTCGGCGAACTGGCTGTCGAGGTGCAACGCCGCCTCGATCTCCTCGCGCGCCTCGTCGATGCGCCCGAGCGTCAACAGCTCCTCGGCGAGCCGCGTGCGCAGGTAGGCCGACGCGCCGTCGGAGGCGATGGCCTGCCGCAGCTGGTCGGCCGCCTCCTCGGCGCGCCCGTCGTTCGACAGCAATTGGGCGCGCAGGTAGTGCTCGTACGCGCTCGGGCTGACGTAGTAGCCCGGCACCAGGGTCCCGTGGAAGCTGCGAACCATGGTCGGCGGCCTCGGCTCCGGCATCCGACCGGCGCAGCCGCCCAGCGCCACCACGCCCAGCAACAGCGAGCGCAAAATCTTCATGACGGGCGCCCCTTCCGCTCCTGGTTCGACCCGCCACGACTAGCTGCAAATCGACGATGCTCGCTGCGCTCGTACATGTGCCGGCCCTCAGAATATCACCCGGGCAGCGCGCCGGCAACGCGACGTTAGAGCGGTAGGTTGCCGTGTTTTTTCGGTGGGTTCGACTGTCGCTTGTTGCGCAGCATGCGCAGCGCCGCCGCCACCTTGTCGCGGGTCTCGCGCGGGCGGATGACCTCGTCGATGTAGCCGAGCTCGGCGGCCTTGTACGGATTGGCGAACTTCTCGCGGTACTCGGCGACGTAGGCCGCCTTGGCCGCCACCGGGTCCGACGCCTTCTCGAGCTCGTTGCGATACACGATGTTGACCGCGCCGTCGGGGCCCATGACCGCGATCTCGGCGGTCGGGTAGGCGAAGTTGATGTCGGCGCGCATGTGCTTGGACGCCATGACGTCGTAGGCGCCGCCGTACGCCTTGCGCGTGATGACGGTGACCTTGGGCACCGTCGCCTCGGCGAACGCGTAGAGCAGCTTGGCGCCGTGCTTGATGATGCCGCCGTACTCCTGGTCGGTGCCGGGCAGGAAGCCGGGCACGTCGACGAAGGTGACCAGCGGGATGTTGAAGCAGTCGCAGAAGCGCACGAAGCGCGCCGCCTTGACCGACGCGTCGATGTCGAGGCAGCCGGCCAGGTGCGCCGGCTGGTTGGCGACGATGCCGACGGTGCGCCCGTCGATGCGCGCGAAGCCGACGACGATGTTCTGCGCGTAGCTCCGGCTGGATCTCGAAGAAGTGGCCGTCGTCGACGACGCGCGGTGATCACCTGCTTGATGTCGTAGGGCTTGGTCGGAGTCGAGCGGGCACCAGCGTGTCGAGCGCCGCGCTCCTCGCGGTCGGCGGATCGCTGCGTCGCGACCACGCGGCGGGTCCTCGGTGTTGTTCTGCGGCAGGTACGAGAGCAGCTCGCGGATCGCGTCGAGCGCAGGCGCGCTCGTCGGCGGCGGCGAAGTGCGGCGACGCCCGAGCGCGCCGCGTGCGTGTGCGCGCCGCCGAGCTCCTCCTTGGTCACCTCCTCGTGCGTCACCGTCTTGATGACGTCGGGGCCGGTGATGAACATGTAGCTGGTGTTCTCGACCATGAGGATGAAGTCGGTCATCGCCGGCGAGTAGACGGCGCCGCCCGCGCACGGGCCCATGATGGCGGTGATCTGCGGGATGACGCCCGACGCCAGCACGTTGCGCGTGAAGATGTCGGCGTAGCCGGCGAGCGACTCCACGCCCTCCTGGATGCGCGCGCCGCCCGAGTCGTTGAGGCCGATGACCGGCGCGCCGACGCTGCATCGCCAGGTCCATCACCTTGCAGATCTTGGTCGCGTACGCGCCCGAGAGCGAGCCGCCGAAGACGGTGAAGTCCTGCGCGAACGACGAAGACCTGCCGGCCGTCGATGGTGCCGTAGCCGGTGACCACGCCGTCGCCGAGGATCTTCTGCTCCTCCATGCCGAAGTCGGTCGCAGCGATGGGTGACGAACTTGTCGACCTCGACGAAGGTGCCGGGGTCGAGCAGCAGCTCGATGCGCTCGCGCGCGGTCAGCTTGCCCGCCTGCGTGCTGCTTGGCGATGCGCTCGTCGCCGCCGCCCTTGAGCGCGGCCGCCTCCATCTCTTCGAGTCGCTTCAGTGGATCCACGTCGCTCCTTTTCACAGCCACTCGCTTCGCTCCTGGAGCGCGGCTCTACGAGCCACGCCGTTGCCAACGATTGTTGATGCTCGCTTCGCTCGCTAACAGAGACCCAACCTCTCGTTTACGTAGTTGACGATGCGCGCACGCGACGCCTCGTCGAGATCGACGAAGACGATCGCGCGCCGCTCCGCGCGCTCCTCCTCGCCCTCGCCGACCACCTCTTCGACGGCGCGTCCGCCGGCGCGCAAGGGCGCGGAATCGCCTGGCAGATGAAATGCAATCGACAGCGGCCCGTCGAGCTCCTCGGGAACTACATGTGCGAGCAGTAACGATTCTGCACTCACATCGGTGGAGAGTCGGAACCACCGACTGCGTCCGTCGCGACGCAAGATCTCGACGGGAACGTGCATGGGCGCGCGAACCGACATGTAGAGGTGCGGACGTTAGATCCTGGCTGTGCTTATTTCAAGCATGGTAAGATGACGACGGGGCAAGGAGGTACTTATGCAGTTGTCAGCTAGGCTGGTGCTGTCTCTCTCCATCGCGGCGGCAGGGATCGGCGGCATGCTGGTCGTGAGCTGCTCACCGTCTGCAGGCGCCGGTCACGGCGGCAGCGGCGGTACCGGCGGCGGCGGTAACGGCGGCACCGGAGGCGGTGGTACCGGGGGCACCGGAGGCTGCGTCGGGCTGCAGTGCCAGCAGATGCAGTGCCCCGGCGGCGGCACCACGTCGCTGACGGGCAAGGTTTTCGCGCCCAACGGCACGCTGCCCCTGTACAACGCGATCGTCTACGTGCCCAACACGACGCCGGCCGCGTTCACCGACGGCGTCACCTGCGATCGCTGCAACGGCAGCGTCTCCGGCGATCCGGTCGTCATCACCACCACCGACTCCAGCGGCAGCTTCACGCTCGCCGACGTTCCGGTGGGCACCAACATCCCGCTGGTCATCCAGCTGGGCAAGTGGCGCCGCCAGGTGGTCATCCCGAGCGTGCCGGGCTGCGTCTCGACGCCGCTCGACGCCGGCAGCACCAGCCTGCCCAAGAACAAGAGCGAAGGTGATCTGCCGAAGATGGCGATCGTGACCGGCTCGGCCGATCCGTTCGAGTGCTTGCTGCTGAAGATGGGCATCGACCCGGCGGAGATCACCGAGCCGACCGGCACCGGCCGCGTCTCCTTCTACAAGGGCGCGAACAGCCCGGGCACGACGATCAGCAACAACACGCCGTCGGGCACGCAGCTCTACGGCAACCTCACTACGCTGATGCAGTACGACGTCGTCATGCTGCCGTGCGAAGGCGGTCAGTACGATCAGAGCGCGGGAACGGCCAACATCGGCAGCTACGTCAACGCCGGCGGCCGCGTCTTCACCACCCACTACAGCTACGACTGGTGGCACTACACCAACAGCCCGTTCGAGAAGGTCGGCATGAGCTGGAGCCCCGAGCTCGGCGACAACTACAACAGCGCCAACGGCATCCAGGGCGTCCTCAACACGACCTTCCCGAAGGGCATGGCCTTCGCGCAGTGGCTGATCGCGGCGGGCGTGAGCTCCAAGTCGCCGATGGGCCAGCTCAACATCGTGCAGGATCGCCACGACATCACGGGCGTCAACCCGACCTACGCGCAGGACTGGATCACCTTCGACTACGGCGCGGCCAAGGGCGGCATGGGCGTGCAGCACCTGACGTTCAACACGCCGCTCGACGCGCCGCCGGACGACATGGGCGTGCCGCAGTACTGCGGCCGCGCGGTCTACAGCGACTTCCACGTCGCAGCGTCCGAGGCGAACAAGTCGATGCCGTTCCCCACGGCCTGCATGGCGGGCGCGCTGACCGATCAGGAGAAGGCGCTCGTGTTCATGCTCTTCGATCTGTCGTCGTGCGTGCAGTCGGATCAGACGAACCCGATCCCGTAGCGCCCTCCCACGTCACCCGCCCGGTGAACTGCATCATCACGAACAGCGTCAGGATGGCGCCGCTGGTGATCGCCAGCCCGGTGAAGCCGGTCCAGAAGAACGTGAACGAGAACAGCACCAGGTAGATGAGCTGGGCCGCCGCCATCTCGCCGAGCGCGAAGCGCCAGCCGACGAACAGCCGCGCGTACGAGACCACCAGCGAGAGTGACACCAGCGAGGCCAGCGCGAAGGCGGGCACGATCGCCACGTGGTCGACCAGATAGGCGAACAAGAGGTGGAAGGCGAAGAAGGCGCAGCCGAAGAAGAAGTAGTTGAGCGGATGGATGCGCCGCTCGCCCGCCGCCGCCAGCACCGCGACCACGAAGAAGAAGAAGAGCAGGCCCACCGGCGCGAAGAAGGTGATCTTGGACGCCAGCGGACCGGGGTTGAGCTTCTGCGGCAGCAGGATGCCGATGGGCTGGCTGGCCACCAGGCTGGCGAAGGTCCACTCGCCGTGCCAGGCGCGCGCGCCCTTGCGCTGCGTCGACGGCGAGAGTGTGCCCGCGGGGAAGTCGACGCCGCCGAAGTCGGTGTCGACGACGAGGTGGAAGGCGCGCACCTGCCCGGTGGCGCCGGGCGACGCCGAGCCGGAAGGGCGGGCCACCAGCGCATAGCCCCAGCGCTCGGTGCCGCGCGAGTGATAGCCGACGCTCCAGCGACGGCGCTCGCCGGCGCGGAAGATGGCCCGCCACTCGGCGACGCCGCCGGCGATGCGGGCGTCGACCTTGTCGCCCTGCTCGTCGCGCACCTCGAAGCCGTCGTAGACCGCCTCGGCGGTGCCGAGCGGGAAGCGCACGACGATGGCGCGATCGGCGCCCGAGTCGTTGACGAAGTCGTAGCGGGCGTGGAAGTCGACGCCGTAGGTGGCGAACCACAGGAGCCCCTTCTGCCGGTGCGCGAGCGCGAGCTTGACGGCGACGTCGCTGCCGTCGAGCGGGAGGTCGCGCTCGACTGGTTCGTCGCGCTCGACGTCGGTCTCCACCGGGCGGCCCTGGGCGTCGGCGATCGTGACCCGCTCGCGCCGCCTGGTCGTCTCGGTGAACAGGGCGCGCGGCGGCGCCTGCTCCATCGGTGGCCCCCACAGGCCCCACACCTCGCTCATGAGCGCGGACGAGGCTTCACCGGTGCGCACGAGGATGGTGGAGCCGAGGATCATCCACGCGACGGCGCAGCCGAGCCAGATGAAGCCGATGGCGACCAGGCGTTTCATGCCGGCGGCTCGAAGCAGGCCCCGGGCCAGCGGCAAGGCCGCGGAATCGGGAGGCGCGTGGCGGCGCGGACACGCCGGCCGTGTCAGCCGTCGAGCGCAGCGACGATGGCGTCGTGGAGCACGGGGCGAAGCTGCTTGATCTCCTCGTTGGCGCGGGTCGGATGCACGCGGTTCGACAGCAGCACCACCCAGCGCGCCTGCGCCGGATCGATCCACACGGAGCAGCCGGTGAAGCCGAGGTGGCCGATCCCGTCCTTGGGCCAACGCTCGCCCGCCGAGGAGCCGGTGGCGGCCGGGCGGTCCCAGCCGAGGCACCAGGTCGAGCCCGGCACGCCCGACGGCGTCCATTGCTGCCGCACTCGCGCCGGCGACAACAGGCGCGGCGTCGACGTCGAGCGCACGCCGTGCCAGGCGGCGACCAGCGCGTGCACGATGCGCGAGACGTCGCGCGCCGTCGAGAACAGCCCGGCGTGGCCGGCGACGCCGCCCAGGGCGCGCGCGTTCTCGTCGTGGACGATGCCGCGCAGCTCGCCTTCCGTCGGTGCGCAGGCAGCCGGGTCGCGGGGGCCGAACGCAGTGCCGACGCCGAGCGGCTGCGCGATGCGGCGCCCGAAGGCGGCGTCGAGCGGCTCGCCGAGCGCGTGCTCGACGGCGGCGCCGAGCAGGATGAAGCCGAGATCGCTGTAGCGGGCGACCGCGCCGGGCGGCGACTCGAGCGGCTCGGCAGCGACGGCGCGCAGCACCTCGGCGCGGCTGTCGCCGAGGCGCTTCCACGCCGGCAGCCCCGAGGAGTGCGTCAGCAGCTGCTCGACGGTGACGTCGGGGCGCGGGCGATCGTCGAGCGCCAGCGCGCCCTCCTCGATCGCCATCATCGCCAGCGTCGCCGTCGACAGCGGCTTGGTCAAAGAGGCGATGTCGAAGAGCGTCGCCGGGTCGCAGTCACCGACCGTGCGCTCGAAGACCAAAGAAAAGTGATCTACGGCGATCAGCTGAGCCGCGGGGAAGGCTCGACCGACTGCGTCACGCAACATGGCGTCAACTGTCGCGAAATCGATCAAGGTATTTCCTGGCACGACATGTAGTTGACGCAATGCGCAAAAAGGCCAATTAACTCCGCTAGTTGACACGGGCCGTCAAACGCACTCATATGTCGGACCGGAGGTCGGACCGCCATGAAACGTGTGCTGGCAAACCTCATTGTCGCCACTTTCGCTACCGCGGGCTGTAGCCACGCCACTGCGACCGATCCCCCCGCCGTCGGTGGCAACGGCACCGTGCCGCGCGGCGCGACCGATTGGCCGGGGCCGGAGACGACCCCGCCCTCGGTCCACAAGCCGTATCCGATCGTGCTCGCGCACGGGTTCTCCGGGTTCCACAACATTGGTCCGCTCACCTACTTCTACGGCGTGCAGGACGCGCTTAGCAAGGACGGGCACCTGGTCTTCGTCACCCAGGTCGATCCGTACAACTCGAGCGAGATCCGCGGGGCGCAGCTGTTGACGCAGGTGCAGGCCATCCTCGGCGACACCGGCGCCGAGAAGGTGAACCTCATCTGCCACTCGCAAGGCGCGCTCGACTGCCGCTACGTCGCCAACCAGATCGGCAAGCAGATCGGCGCCGTCGTGCTCGTCGCCGGCGTCAACCGCGGCGACTACGTGGCCGACGTCGCCAGCGGCGTGGTGCAGGGGCCGACGGGCGACGCGGTCAACCTGCTTTTGACGCTGTTCGGCGACGGCGTGCTCGATCCGGGCGGCAGCCCCAACACCGACGCGCAGGCGGCGATCGCACAGCTCACCACCGCGGGCTGCGACGCCTTCAACACCAAGTATCCCGACGATCCCAACGTCGCCTACTTCTCGATCGCCGGGCGCTCGCAGAACGGCGGCGGCGACATCGACTGCGGCTCGGACCGCGAGGCGCCCTTCATCGAGAAGTGGGATCAGGTCACGAGCCCGGTCAACGCGCTCCTGTCCGGGACGGCGACGCTGATCAACGGCTCGGCGTCGCCCTCGCCGACCAACGACGGGCTGGTCACCGTGGCGTCGGCCAAGTGGGGCACGTTCCTCGGCTGCGTGCCGGCCGATCACCTCTCGGAGGTGTGCCAGATCGGCGGCCAGTCGTCGGGCTCGAGCTACGACTGCGTGACGATGTATCGCGACATCGCAGACTGGCTCGTGGCGCGCGGCTTCTGAGGTAGACTCGCGGCGTGAAGAACGCCATCGCTCCCCTGCTCTTCGCGCTCCTGGTGGCGCCGGCGCTCGCCGGCGAGCCGGCGGCCTCGCACTTCACCTTCAAGGTCCCGAGCGGGTGGAAGGACAAGTCGGGGGGCGGGCGCGCCTACTTCACCTTCGCGATCGACGAGGCCAATCAGCTCGCCTTCCAGGCCAAGGTGGCGGCGGGCGGCGAGCCGGTGACGCCGGAGTTCCTGGAGAAGTACGCGGGCGACGCGCAGAAGTCGGTGGCGCGGCTGACCAACGGCACCGCGGAGCTCAAGGTGATCAAGAAGAGCGCGCTCACCATCGGCGGCGTGACCGCGGCGCGCTTCGTGTTCGAGATGCCGCCGCCGCCCGAGGCGGAGGATCCGCAGCCGGCGCGCGAGCTGCAGTTCTACGTTCCCGTCGGCGACCAGCACGCGGTGCTGACGTTCACCGCACCCAAGAAGACGTTCGAGAAGTTCGAGCCGCTGTTCGACAAGACCGCGCGGGCGACCCTCATCCGCAAATGAAGGTGCGCACCACGTCGTAGAGGACGGCGGCGCCCCACTTCAGCCCCTCGACGGGGATGCGCTCGTCGTGGCCGTGGAAGAGATCGGCGAACTTGGTGCCGTCGTCGGGGAAGCGCAGCGGGCGTGAAGCCGTACGAGCGCGTGCCCAGGCGGGACCAGCTCTTGGCGTCGGTGAAGCCGGGGGCGAGATAGGGCACCGGCACGCCCTCGGGGTCGTGCTTCTTGAGCACCGCGACCATGGTGTCCCACAGGGGCGACTGCGGGTCGATCTCGACGGGCGGCATGTCGCGCTCGACGTCGATGTCGATGTCGTGGCCGATGACGTCCTTGATCTCGCGGATCAGATCGGCCGCGGTCTGACCGGGCAGCGAGCGGCCGTCGACCCACGCCTCGGCGAAGCCGGGGATGACGTTGGTCTTGCCGCCGGCGCGCAGCATCGTCGGCACCGCGGTGTTCGACAGCGCCGCCGCCAGGGCCGCGGCCACGCCCTTGTCGGGCACCCGGCGCAGACGAAGCTGGCGATGCGCGGGTTGTGCAGCCGCGGCAGCAGCGCCGAGTTGGGGAACGGCTGCGTCTTGGCGATCGCGCGCAGGTAGCGGTCGACGACCTGGGTGCGGTGCTGCGGCAGGCGCGTCGCGGCCAGCTTGGCCACCGCCGCGCCGATGCGCGCCACGGCGTTGTTCTCGCGCGGCATCGAGCCGTGGCCGGGGCGACCGGTGGCGCGCAGCTTCATCCACACCGTGCCCTTCTCGGCGACCATGATGGGGTAGATGACCCGGCCGCTCATGCGCACCGAGAAGCCGCCCACCTCGCCGAGGGCGTACTCGGCGCGCACCAGGTCGGGGTGGTGGTCGACGAGCCAGCGCGAGCCGTGGTCGCAGCCCGCCTCCTCGTCGGCGACGCCGGCGAAGATGAGGTCGCGCTTGGGGGTGACGCCCTCCTGCTTGAGGCGCGCCAGGACCAGCGCCGCCATCACCGCCATGTGCTTCATGTCGATGGCGCCGCGGCCCCAGAGGTAGCCGTCGTGGATCTCGCCGGCGAAGGGCGGAGCGGGTCCAGCTCTCGGGCTCGGCGGGGACGACGTCGAGGTGCGCGGCCAGGAGCAGCGGCGGCTTTTCACCGGTGCCGGCGAGGCGCGCGACCACGTTCTGGCGCTCGGGGGTTTCGCCGATGAGCGTCGGCGCCAGCCCGGCCGCCGACAGGAGCTCGGCCAGATACTGGGCCGCCGGCGTCTCGTTGCCGGGCGGATTGGTGGTGTCGATGCGCAGCAGCGCCTGCAGGTGCCTGACTGCGTCGTCGCCCAGATCGCTCATCGTCGCTCCGCGCGCATGACACCACGGCTGCGGCGTGTTATCAACGCGAACCGATCATGAGCGCCCCCCTCGACCCAAGCGCGGCCGCCAGCGCTCTGACTGTCGAGTATCCGCCCGGGTACCGTCCGCGACGCGCGCAGAACTGGGTCTTCCTCGGGCTCATGTACGCGTTCTTCTACATGTCGCGCTACAACCTGCCGGCCGTCCAGCAGGCGATGAAGGAGGCGTTCGGCTGGTCGCACACCCAGTACTCGCAGGTGGCGGCGATGGGCGTGCTCATCTACGGGCTGGCCGTGTTCCTCAACGGGCCGCTCGCGGACAAGATCGGCGGCAAGCGCGCCATCCTCATCGGCTCGGCGGGCGCCGCGCTGTTCAACCTGCTGTTCGGCTTCTCGCACCTGTATCTCAAGCACGTCGCGACGCTCAAGGGCGGCGTGGTCACGGCGCCGGCGCAGTTCGCCGCGGGCATGAACGCCACGTCGATGGTGTCGACGATGGCGGTGCTGTGGGGCTGCAACCACTACTTCCAGTCGTTCGGCGCGCTGTCGATCGTGAAGATCAACGCTGCCTGGTTCCACGTCAAGGAGCGCGGCAGCTTCGCCGGCATCTTCGGCATCATGATCCAGAGCGGGCGGCTGTTCGCCTTCTACGGGGCGCCGCTCATCCTGGTGATGCTGCCGTGGTGGTGGGCGTTCTGGATCCCGGCGGGGATCCTGGCGGTGATGTTCGTGGTCAACCTGCTGTTCGTGGCCTCGACGCCGGCCGACGCCGGCTACGAGTTCCACACCGCCGACGAGACCAAGGAAGAGGCGGCGCAGAAGGCGACCCTCGGCTTCGTGCTGCGCAAGGTGTTCGCGTCGCCGGCGATGTGGATGATCGCGGCGGCGTCGATGTGCATCGGCATGGTGCGCAACTCGATCGATCAATACTGGGCCGGCTACTACGGCGACATGTTCCACCTGTCGACCGGTCAGGCGACGCGCTTTCTGCCCTACATCGTGGTCGCCTACGGCACGCCGGCGGCGGCGGTGGCGGGCGGCCTGGTGGCGGGGAACCTCAGCGACCGCGTGTTCGGGGCCCGCCGCGCGCCGGTCATCTTCTTCGCGTTCATCGGCATGGCGCTGACGCTGGCGCTGATGTCGCAAGGGCTGCACTCGGCGTGGACGGGCGCGACGCTGCTGTTGGTCATCGCCTTCTTCATTCAGAGCGCGCACTCGCTGGTCGGCGGGGCGGCGTCGATGGACTTCGGCGGCAAGAAGGCGGTGGCGACGGCGGCCGGCCTGTTCGACGGCGCGCAGTATCTGGCCGGCGCGATCATCACGCGCAGCCTCGGTCCGCTGCTCGACGCGTACAAGGATCCCAAGACGCCGGGGGCCGAGTACGAGGTGTGGCCGCTGGCGCCGCTGCCCTTCGCCATCCTGGGCGCCATCCTGATCGCGCGGCTGTGGTACGTGGTGCCCGGGCAGAAGCCGGCGGATCCGACGGCGGAGGCGCTGGTGCGGCGCGCGCGCATGCTGGCGCTGTTGCACAAGGTGCAGCGAGTGACGCTGGGCGGCTACGCGATCATCGCCGGAGCGGCGTCGGTGCTGACGCTGATCCTGCCGCAGCAGATGGCGCGCGAGCTGATGGGCCACGGCATGCTGCCGGGGGCGATCGTGCAGGCGCAGCTGCACGCGGCCGTGCGCATCGGCCTGGCGCTGGTGGCGCTGACGGCGGCGTTCACGCCCCGGCCGCCGCGGGCGCTGGTGCGCGCCATCCTGGTGGCGCTGATCGCCTCGCTGGTGGGGCCGATCTTCTCGGCGCTGACGAGCGGCGTGCCGTGGGCGGAGCTGTCGGCGCTCAAGCTCGGGCTGTGGCTCGACGGCATCGTGGCCGCCATCCTGCTCGGCACCGGCGTGGCGCGCTCGAGCCTGCAGTCGCTGCCGCAGCGATGATCGAGCTGTTCCACGCGACCAACGACGAGGGCTCGGCGGCGGCGCGCAAGCTCGTCGTCGACCGCGGCCTCGAGGGCAGGATTCGCTTTCGCAACGTCTTCTATGCCGAGGTGCGCGCCGACCTGGAGGCGCGCGGCGGCACGACGACCCCGGCGGTGTGGGACGGCGCGCAGCTGATCGAAGGGCGCGACGCGGTCCTGGCGCTCCTCGCCGCGCTGTAGATCATCACTCGCCGTGCCGGTAGGCACGCAGCGGCCAGCGCCGGCCGAGCAGATGAGACCACGCCGGCCGGGCACAACCCCGCCGCGAACAGCGCGATGCGAAGCGCGGACTTCATGCATCGAAGAGGCTCATGCACAGTGAGAGTGGAATCAAGCGGGCGGCGCGGTGGCTCATGGTCGCGCTCATGTTGGCGTCGGGGATCGGCCACTTCGTGATCGCCGACTCGTACGTGGCGATGGTGCCGGCGGCGCTGCCGGCACCGCGGCTGCTGGTCTGGCTGAGCGGCCTGGCGGAGCTGGCGGGCGGGATCGGGCTGGTCGTCCCCTGGCCGGCGCTGCGGCGCGCCGCCGCCCTCGGCATCATCGCGCTGCTCATCGCCGTCTTTCCGGCGAACATCAACATGGCGGTGAACCACATCTCGCCGCCGGGGATGCAGCTGTCGCCCGTCGCGCTGTGGGCGCGGCTGCCGTTTCAGGGGCTGTTCATCGCCTGGGCCTGGTGGCTCGCGCGTCAGCCGCGCACGCGCGCCTCCAGCTTGGACATCGTGTAGCTGAAGAGCGCGTCGGGCGCCGACTCGACGGCGTCCCAGGCGGCCGACAGGGCCGCCAGCTCGCGCTCGTCGAAGGTGCGGGCGGCGCGGATCTGCGGCTCGGCCGACCTCATCAGGGTGCGGAAGTAGCGCAGCTTGGCCGCGCGCCCCTGGGGATCGCGGGCGTCGCCCAGCACCGGCACGAAGCGGTGCGACACCACCTCGAGCCCCGCTCCGTCGGCCAGCTCGCCCAGGCGGGCGCCGATGTTGGGGTGGCCGCCGGCCAGCCGCTGGGTCGCGTTCACCGCCGACCAGAAGCGCTCGATCAGCGGCTGCGTGGGCTCGATCGTCAAGCTGTGGTTGTAGACCTCGGTCACGAAGATGCGCCCGCCGGGCCGGACGACGCGCGCCACCTCGCGCATGACGCCGGCCGGATCGTCCACGTGCTCGAGCAGCCAGCAGACGAACCCCGCGTCCGCGGTCGCGGCCGGCAGCGGCAGCGCCGTCGCCGACGCGCGCATCAGCTCGACGGCGCCGGCGGCGATGTCGGCGGCGAGCACGCGCCGGGCGTGCGCCAGCTGCCCGTCGGAGATGTCGCAGCCGATGACGCACAGCCCGGGCCAGCGCGCGCGCAGAAGGCGGGTCTCGGCGCCGACGCCGAGGCCGACCTCGAGCAGCGTGTGCACGCCGTCGAGGTGCACGCCGTCGAAGACCCAGGGCGCGAGGAACTCTGCCTGGTCGAGCAGGCGCTGCGCCTCCTCGTCGGTGTAGCCGTGCAGGTAGCCGGGGACGTCGCTCATGGCAGGCGCAATGTAACGTGCCGGCCGCGGCTGTCACGCCGCTTCCGGACGTGCAATCAGCCCACGGCCAGCTGGATCGCCTCCAGCGCCTTGATGCGATCGCGCAGGTCGGCCGCCTTCTCGAAGTCGAGGTCCTCCGCCGCCGCGTGCATCTGCTTGCGCATGTCGGCCACGGTCTTCGGGATGTCCTCGATCTTGACGTCGGCCACGTACTTCTTCTTGGCGTCGGCCGCCTTGGCCATGCGCCCGGGCAGCGCGTCGACGTCGACATAGTCGGCTTCGTAGACGCTGCCGCGCAGATCGAGGATCGCGTGTTGCACCGTCTTGGGCGTGATCCCGTGCTCCTTGTTGTAGGCGGCCTGGATCGCGCGCCGGCGCTCGGTCTCGTCGATGCGCGTGCTTCATCGAGTCGGTCATCGCGGTCGGCGTACATGATGACCGTGCCGTTGCACGTTGCGCGCGGCGCGGCCGATGGTCTGGATCAGCGAGCGCGCGGCGCGCAGGAAGCCCTCCTTGTCGGCGTCGAGGATCGCCACCAGCGACACCTCGGGCAGGTCGAGCCCCTCGCGCAGCAGGTTGATGCCGACGAGCACGTCGAACTCGCCGCGCGCGCAGGTCGCGGAGGATCTCGATGCGCTCGAGCGTCTCGATGTCGGAGTGCAGGTAGCGCACGCGGACGCCGAGCTCGCGTGTAGTACTCGGTCAGGTCCTCGGCCATGCGCTTGGTCAGCGTCGTCACCAGCACGCGCTCGCTCGTCTTGCGACGCGCGCGCGGATCTCGCCGAGCAGATCGTCGACCTGCGCCGCCGACCGGCCGGACCTCGATCTCCGGATCGATGCAGGCCGGTCGGGCGGATGATCTGCTCGACGACGACGCCCTGCGCCTTCTGCGAGCTCGTAGTCGCCGGGCGTCGCCGAGACGTAGATCGACCTGCGCGCACGCGCTCCTCGAACTCCTCGAACTTGCAGCGGCCGGTTGTCGAGCGCCGACGGCAGGCGGAAGCCGTACTCGACCAGCGTCTCCTTGCGCGAGCGGTCGCCGTGGTACATCGCCGCCGACCTGCGGCACCGTCTGGTGCGACTCGTCGACGATGAGCAGGAAGTCCTTCGGGAAGTAGTCGATCAGCGTCGGCGGCGGCTCGCCCGGCTGCGCGCCCGGAGAGGTGGCGCGAGTAGTTCTCGATGCCGTTGCAGAAGCCCATCTGCTCGAGCATCTCGAGGTCGAACATGCGTGCGCTGCTCGAGGCGCTGCTTCTCGAGCAGCTTGCCCTGCGCGTCGAGCAGCTCGCAGCCGCTCGCGCAGCTCGTCGCGGATCGCCGTCGATGGCGCGCGCGCAGCTGCGTCGCGCGGGCGTCACGTAGTGCGACGCCGGGGAAGATCGGCGTCGCGCTCGAGCGTGCGCATGCACCTTGCCGCGCAGCGGGTCGACCTCGCTGATGCTCTCGATCTCGTCGCCGAAGAACTCGATGCGGAGCGCCGTCTCCTCCTCGTAGGCGGGGAAGATCTCGACGACGTCGCCGCGCACGCGGAAGGTGCCGCGGTGGAAGTCGACGTCGTTGCGCTCGTACTGGATCTCGACGAGCCGGCGCAGCAGCGCGTCGCGGCGGAGCTCCTCGCCCGACGTCGAGCTCGACGAGCAGGCCGTGGTAGCTCTCGGCGCGAGCCGATGCCGTAGATGCACGAGACGATGGCGACGATGATGACGTCGCGCCGCGACGAGCAGCGCGTGCGTCGCCGAGTGGCGCATGCGATCGATCTCGTCGTTGATGATCGAGTCCTTCTCGATGTACGTGTCGGTCGACGGGACGTAGGCCTCGGGCTGGTAGTAGTCGTAGTAGCTGACGAAGTACTCGACGGCGTTCTCGGGGAAGAGCTCCTTGAACTCGCCGTAGAGCTGCGCCGCCAGCGTCTTGTTGTGCGCGATGATCAGCGTCGGGCGCTGCATGCTGCGCGATCACGTTGCGCGACCGTGAAGGTCTTGCCGGAGCCGGTGACGCCGAGCAGCACCTGGTGCTTGTCGCCGCGCTTGAGCCCGTCGAGCAGCTCGCTCGATGGCCGGGCTGGTCGCCGCGCGGCTCGTACTCGGAGACGAGCTTGAAGGGCCGGTCTGCCATGGCGGGGCGAAAGTGTAGCATGTGGTCCCCGCTACGAACCTTTCAGCGCGGCGGCGCCACTCGCCTTCTTTTTTGCGCCGCGCACGCAACTCTTTTTCGCGTTCGCCGATAACTCCCACATGAACGGACACATCACACCGCACGGCTGGCGACGCCATGCCTGGTGGATCGTGGGGGGCGGCTCGGCGCTCGTCCTCGTCGTGTGGTGCTGCGTCCGCTCACCGGTGAGCGCCGGCGGCGCCGCGGTTTCCGGGTCGGCGGGGGGGACCGACCAGGGGCCCGGCGCGCCGGCGAGCACCGATCTACAGGCCCGGCGCCGTGGGGTCGAAGCGACGGTGGCGGCGCGCAACCGCGACAACGAGCGGCAGGCGGATGCGTTCGCGCGCGCCGGCTGGAAGATGGTGGCGACGACGCCGCCGGACGCGCGCTTGTTGGCGCTCGACCCCACGCTCGTGGATGGGCGCGAGGGCGAGCTGCGGGTGCAGATCGCCTCGACGGTGCCGGCGCCGGCGTTGGCGCCGAGGCTGGCGCAGATCGCGCGCGTGGCGCACGAGCCGGCCACGCGGGTGGCGGCGGTGGAGGCGCTGGGGCGCCTCGGTACGCACGCCGCACAGGCGGAGCTGCTCGCGCTCTTGCCGACGCTGCCCGCCGATGACGATGCGCGGCGGCAGATCGTGCCGCTGCTGCGCCCCGACGGGCTCGACGACGATCTGGCGCGGCGACTGGCGGCGCTGCTCGACGGCGAGGCGGTGACGGCGGCGGAGAAGCAGCAGCTCGCCTTCACGCTGGCGCTGGTGGGGCTGCGCGACGGAATGAAGCTGCCCGACGGCGTGGTATCGCCGGCGGGGCAGCGGTTGATCGATCAAATGACCGCGCTGGCACAGCGCGGATCGGGGGAGAAGTGATGAGCGAGCGAGCGATGAGCGAGCGAGCGATGCGACGGAAGCGAGCGACCACGACCAGGCCCAGGCGGCTCTTGCAGTGGGCCCTGGCGGCGTTGCTGGCGACGACGGCGCTGTCGGCGCGCGCCCAGACGGTGGTGGCGCCGGTGACGATCCGGGTGCCGCCGATCTGGTGGCTGCCGGTGACCTGGAAGTGCGTGCACGCCGACGGGCACGCCTGCGCGTCGAGCGAGCTGACCAACCCGTGGTTCAAGCAGGTGTTCCTGACGTCGGCCGGGTTCGCCGACGCCGAGCGCAACGACTTCTGGTCCGAGTTCGACCGCATCGTCGCCTTCATGACGGGTCCGTCGGCGGGCAACGCCTGGAGCGTGCAAGAGCGCGATCGGCTGCTGTTCGTGGGCTACTTCGTGCCGGGTGGGCCGCTCGGCGCGCCCGATGCGGCGTTCGGCGCGCTCATCGCGCCGCATCCGATCCGCGGCTACGCCACGTCGCTGTCGCAGTCGGCGGTGTACGCCAAGATCGCGCAGATCGCGGCCAACGAGATTCACGGCCTGAGCCCGTTCACCGCCGGCGTGCTGTTCAACTCGTACCAGACGCCGGTGACGGCCAACGCGGCGCCGCCGTCCTTCGTGCAAAAGGCGTTCGGCGTGGCCAAGTTCACGCGCGCCGACTTGAACGAGCGCGGCTCGTACATCACCACGCACGAGCTGGCGCACGCCGGGCTCAACTACCTCGACGAGTACGTCGAGAGCGGCTTCGAGAACCTCAGCGTCCGCCAGCTCGACGTGGCCACGCCGCTGGCGCTGTTCGACTGGACCTGGGGCGGGTTCGTCAACGCCATCTCGAACCTGCTCAGCGTCTACGACTACAACATCAGCGAGATCATCGCCGCCAACGGCAACGACAACATCGCGCTCGGTCCGTGGCCGGCGACGGTGTCGACCCCCGGCTGGAACCCCGAGTACTACGGCTGGGAGGGCGGCATGTTCTTCGGCCGCGGCAGCTGGCACATGAGCGGCGACAACCTGATGAACGACAACCACGTCGTGCGCGGCCCCGGCGACGGCTTCGCCTTCGCGCACTCGGGCGCGCAGCAGCGCGTGATCAACCAGGCCTTCTGGGGCGGCGCCGGGCGGCCGAACGATCGCATTCGCAACGCCGGACCGAAGAACGGTTGGCCGCTGGTGTTCGGCAGCTCGACCCACGTGATGCTCTACGACGGCGACAAGAACCATCACTTCCAGCCGACGCGGAGCTACGCGGTGCAGGTCGGCTGGTACGATCGCGTGTGGCACACCTGCTGGGCCGGGTTCGTACCCTACCCCTGCTACGACGACGTCTGGCGCACCGCGCAGGCGACGGTGGCGCCGACCGTGCGGCAGATCAACCTGAAGACCTCGTCGCTGTACGGCCTGGCCAACCTGGTGCAGTCGGCGGCCTGTGCGGTGGGCATCAACGAGATTCCGGGGAGCGGCGGCTCGACGGTGCGGCTGTGCGATCAGGATCTGTCGACCATGGCGAACGAGTTCCTGCCCACGATCACCTTCGCCGCGCCGTACCAAGACGTCGAGGTGCCGGCGTCGCAGTGGCTCACGACCTACTGGTGGCGCTTCTCGACCAACAACGGCTACGTGCAATCGGGGTGGACCGGATGGTCATCGTTCTATCGTTCTCTCTAGACTCCGACGATGTCGCCGAAGTTCGCATTCCAGCGTCTCGAAGTGTACGGCGTGGCCAAGGCGGTCGCGCAGCTCACGATCGACCACCGCCGCCGGTGGGCCGACCTTCCGGGCGCGCTGGCGGAGCGGCTATCGCGGGCGACGCTGGCGCTGGTCGCGGAGATCGCGGCGGGCGCGGCGCAGGCGTCGCGCCCAGAGCAGCGGCGCCACTACCAGGCCGCGCGCTCGAGCGCCAACGAGGCGATGAGTTGCGTCGAGGTGGCCCAGCTCCACGGGGTCGTGCCGCCGGAGCTGAGCGCGGTGTTGGCGACCCAGCTCGCGCGCGTCGACCTCATGCTGACCGGAATGGTGCGACGCCGTAACGGCTGAGCCGTTCCCCGTTTCGGACATCCACAGAGGCCCCGCGCGCACTGCCCCGCTGGGCGAGCTCCGCAGCACGCACATGCGCATGAGTCGAGCGTCGTATCGAGAGGGCGCCAAAGCGCCACGTCCGGCTCCGCGCGCACTGCCCCGCTGGGCTCAAACAGTCCTCGCCACCGGACCTCCGTGCTCGATTAGACCCCTTGGCTGTGCTGCGGAGCTCGCCCAGCGGGGCAGTGCGCGCGGAGCCTCTGTGCTCGTCCAAAAACCGGACGGTCGCAGCGGCTGGAGAGGCTGCTCTCGACGACGCGTGAGCTTCGGCAATCGTGCTTGGCTGAAGGTTCCCACGAGCCCATGGAGCGGGCGGTCGTCGGAGCCGTCTTGCCGGGCGTCGAGAAGCGCTCCGCCCGCAGGGCGGATGCCAGCAACGAGCCGAGGGCCCGGACGTGCCGCCAGCCTGTAACGCCGTCGGCGTAGCGGGCCCGTCCCGGCAAGACGGCTCCGACGACCGCCCGCGGCCCCGCGGCGCCAACCGGCGACACTGACGCTGCTTGCTCAATCAAACGCGGAGATGTGATGAATCATGAGGCTTGAGCCCAGCGGGGCAGCGCGCGTGGGGCCTGACGTGGCGCTCTGGCGTGCGCTCGTGCGACAGCGGTCGCACTTGCACGGGCTGGCGGCGACCTGGATCGCGAGCCGGGCGGTGCAGGCCAGGTCAGCGGGCGGAGAAAGCGGCGGTGACGATGCGAGCGGCGGCGGTGACGTCGGCGGCGCCGTTGACGGCGCGGATGATCGCGGCGGCCGCGGCGCCGGCGCGCACCACCTCGGCCACGGTGTCGAGGGTGATGCCGCCGATGGCCACGACCGGGATGGGCGAGCCGCCGCACACGCGCGCCAGCCGCTCGACGCCGACCACCGGATCGGGGTTGTGCTTCGACGAGGTCGGAAAGCAGGGACCAAAGCCGATATAGTCGGCGCCCCCCTCGGCAGCAGCGCGCGCCTGCGCCTCGTCGTGCGTCGACACGCCGATGACGAAGCCGGCCGGCGCGAGCGCCCGCGCGGCCGCGAGCGGCAGATCGTCCTGCCCGAGGTGCACGCCGTCGGCGGCAGCGGCGAGCGCGACGTCGAGCCGATCGTTGACGACGAAGGTGACCGCCTGCGCGCGACACCACGGCCCGAGCACGCGCGCCGTCGCCAGCACCTCGGCGGCGTCGGCGCCCTTGATGCGCAGCTGCACGACGCGCGCACCGCCGTCCACCAGCGCACCGGCCAGCGTCAGCGCCGCGGCCGCAGTACCGCCGCGCGCCGGCAGATCGATCATGCCGTAAAGCCCGCGCAGCGTCATCGCCGCCGCCGGCGCAAGAGCCGCAACAGGATCAGCGCATAGATGGCCGCGATCACCACTCCGGCCGCGATCATCCCCACGTGGCCGTGCGACCGCGCCAGGAGCCCGTACGCCAGCAGCAGCGGCAGCACGAACGCCGCGCCCATGATCGCCGCGCCGACCACCGACACCACCACGAGCGCCACCCACTCCCCGATGGTGCGTCGCTGCTTGCCAGGGTGGAGCGCGCGGGCGAACGGATTGTTGACGAAGCGGCGATCGTCGGGTGGTTCGGGCACGGCTACGACGAGCAGACGGCCTTGTTCTTCTGATCGTGCGAGAGCTTCTTCAGCTCCTCGGTGGCGCTCTTGCGCCAGGTCGTGTGCGGATAGCGCTTGATCAGCTCCTGGAAGTAGACCTTGGCGTCGCCGCAATACTTGAGCGCGTAGAACGCCAGCCCGTTCTTGTACATCGCGTCGGGGACCACGTCGCTCTTCGGGAAGTTGTCGACCACCTTGGTGTACGCACCGATGGCGTTGGCGAAGCGCTTCTCGCCCACGTACGCCTCGCCGATGTCGTACTGCGCGCGTGCCGCGCGCGCATCCTGCGGATAGCGGTTGACGAACCCCTCGAGCAGCCGCCGCGCCTCCTGCCACTGCTGCGTCTGCAGGTGCTTCTCCGCCTCCGCGTAGAGCGCGTCCGGCGTCTCCGGCATGGGCGGATTCTTCGCCGCCGTCGTCGCGTTGACCAGCTGCTCGAGCTTGGTGTCGGACGCCGCACGATAGTCCTGGAACTGCTTGGTGAGCGCGTCCTGGGCGTGCTGCAGATCGTCGATGCGCCCGGTGAGCTGCGCCAGATCGGTCTGCTGCTTCTGCACCTGCAAGCCGACGTCGGCGGAGTTGCGCGTGACCACCTTGGTCGCCTCGTCGACGACGGTGCGCAGGCGCTTGAGCTGCTCGTCGAGCTCCTTGGCCAGCTCGGCCGCGCGCACCTCGTTCTTCGCGGTCATCGTGCGCACGTCCTCGATCTGCTGCTTGAGCTCGTGCCCCTCCTCCTTGGTCATGAAGGCGAAGCAGCCCGAGGTCGACACCGCCACCAACAACAAGACTCCCAGCCGGCTCACCGACGCAGCTCCGGTGCGTCGAGAGCAATCGGTCGATCCGCTGCCCGCACCGGCCTCGCTCACGTTCGCTCGCACACGCGCCGTCACCACGACACGTCCACCCGGCGATCCTTCGCCCAACCGGCCTCGTCCTTGCCGGTGGCGTCGAGCTCGCCCCGCGCGTTGATCTTCATGTCGTTCGACACCCCGAGCTGACCCATGCGCGACTTCACCGCCTGCGCGCGTCGATCGCTGAGCGCCAGGTTGTACTCCTCGGTGCCGCGCGGGTCGGTGCGCCCGGTGAGCGTGACGCCGTGCTGGTTCTTCTTGATGCAGTCGGCGTCGCCGTCGATGGCGGCGGTCGCCTCGGTCGTCAGCACCGACTCGTTGAAGTCGAAGTAGACCGGCTCGAGCGTGCACTTGGCGTTGGGCGGCGGCGCCACGTTGGCGGCGGCGCGCTGGCAACGGCCGGCGTTACACTTGCCACCCTCGCCGCACTGCTCGTCCGCCGTGCACGGCTTGCAGACGCCGCCGATGCAGGACTGCCCTGCCGGGCACTGCGCGTCGTCGGTGCAGCTGGTCGCCGCGGGTGGCTGCTCGCAGCGACCGGCGTTGCACTTGCCGCCGTTGCAGTCGCCATCGGAGCGGCACTGCTGGCACTGCCCGTTCACGCAGTATTCCTTTTCGTGACAGTCTTTGTCGTTGCTGCATTTCGGATACTTGGGCGGACAGCCAGTGGCGAACGCCAGGCAGACTACTGCCGCGAGCCAGAGGGTGGAAAATCGCATGCGGCGAAGCTAGTCCCGTCGTCGCGACGTGTCAATCTTCCCCACGCGCCGACGGCGTTTGCTTGAAGTGCCGCATCGAGTAGGCTAGAACCTCGTTTCCTGCATGCAGCTCGCGGTCGACCGCACTCTCGGCAAACGCATCGTCTCGCTGGCCACTCCCGTCGTTGTGGCCATGATGTCGCAGACGCTGATCAACCAGGTCGACCACATCCTCATCGGTCGCCTGCCCGCCTCCGAGTCGATCCCCGGCCAGGCCGCCCTCGGCCCCTCCTTGATCCTGTTCTGGATGGTCGGCGGGATGCTGGCCGCCATCAGCGTGGGCACGCAGGCGCTCACGGCGCGCCGCTTCGGCGAGAACGACCACGCGCGCGCCGGCCAGGTGCTGTTCAACTCGCTTCTGGTCGCGGCCTCGACCTCGGCGGTGGCCTCGGTGCTGGCCTGGGTCTACGCGCCGCACATCCTGCACTTCATCACCAAAGATCCCGCGGAGCTGCGCCTGGGCGTGCCCTACCTGCAGTGGCGCATGGCCGGCGTGTTCTCCATGGTGACGACCATCAGCTACAAGAGCTGGTTCGACGGCCTCGGCCGCACGCGCGTGCACATGGGCGCGGCCATCGCCATGAACGTCATCAACTTCTTCCTCAACATCGCGCTCATCTTCGGCAAGTGGGGCTTCCCCGCGCTCGGCGTCACCGGCTCGGGCATGGCGTCGATGATCTCGAGCTACATCGGCCTGGCGCTGATCATGCTGTGGAGCCTGCGCCCGCGCTACCTGCACGAGTATCGCGTCTACCACGTGGTCAACCTGTCGATGAAGCAGCAGTGGGAGATCATCAAGCTGTCGGCGCCGTCGGGGCTGGCGACGATGTTCGTCATGTCGGGCTTCGGGATCTTCTTCAAGATCGTCGGCGTCCTCGATCAGGAGGCGCACCACGGCCCGCTCTACGCCGCCGCGACGCAGAACATCATCATCATCCTGATGCTCTGCTTCACCGCGTTCATGGCCTACGGCACGGCGACGGCGACACTGGTCGGGCAGTCGATGGGCGCCAAGGAGTACGGGCTCGCCGAGCGCTACGGCTGGGAGGCAGTGAAGATCGGCGTCTACATCACGCTCGTCATCGGGTCGATCTTGCTGCTCTTCCCCGACCAGGTGCTGCACATCTTCACCAAGGACGAGGACGTGGTCAACGTCGCGCGGCCGATCCTGCGCATCTGCGGCGCGCTGCTACCGTTCGTGCTCTCGGCGCTGGTGCTGACGCAGGCGCTGTTCGGGGCCGGCAACACCAAGTTCGTCATGTTCGTCGAGTTCGGCCTGCATTTCTTCTGCCTGGTTCCGCTGGCCTATCTCTTCGGCATCGTCATCGGCTGGGGCGTGCTCGGCGTGTGGATGGGCGCGTTCGCCTACATCCTGCTGCTGTGCAGCATCATGGGTTGGAAGTTCGCCGAAGGCGCCTGGAAAGAGATTCGCATCTGACCCGCAGCAGCGGCGCGCCGCCTCAGAAGCGGTAGCGGAGCTGCAGCCCGCCGCCGGTCCAACCGACGACCGGCGTGAGCGCCAGGGTGCGCTCGCGCGCGCGCGCCGACTGACGGGCTCCGACGGCGTAGGCGATGGTGCCGGCGACGCCGAGCGCGACGCTGCCGACGAAGAGCGCGGTGGTGGCGTCGGAGAGCTGCTGTCCGCGCGTGCAGTCGCGGCGGTAGCTGTCGGTGCCCATCAGCGACGAGGGCGGCGCGCAGCCGGGGTTCTGGAAGAAGGCCTGCTCCTCGGCCGAGGGACCGAACGGACCGCTCGGGCGCAGCTGCACCAGATCGGCGTGCGCCGCGTTCTCGAGCGACGTGCTCTCGCTCCAGGTGTAGATGCCGACCGCCATCGCCAGCGCGCTCGCCGCCCAGCCGGCGATGCCGATGGCCCTGGCCGTGCGGCCCGCGTGCGGCGCCCGCCCATCGACGAGCGGCGGCGGCGGTCCGGCGACGAGCGGCGGCGGCGGCGCGGTCAGCTCCGCGAGCGGCGGCGCCGGCGGCGTGGTCAGCTCCGCGGGCGGCGGCGCCTCCCGGAGATCGAGGCGCGCCAGCTGCCGCTCGACGCTTGGGCGCAGCGGCGAATGCGGCGCGCGCGCCAGAAAGCCGCGGTACTGCGCGCGCGCCTCGTCGAGATGGCCGAGGTGGCGGTTGCACTCGGCCATGTCGAGCAAGAGCTCGGGATCCTCCCAGGTGACCCACGCCGCCCGGTACTCGTCGAGCGCGGCGGCGTACTGGCCCTGGCCATAGAGCTGCAGGCCGGCCAGGAAGTGCGCCCGTGCCCCCGGCCGATCCGCACCCGCCACGCCAGCGACGAGCAGCAACGACACTCCTAGGATGGCCGCCCTCATGCCGCACCTCCCCCGGTTCGCTTCGCGCAGCGTAGCAGAAGCTTCGCCCCGCCGTCGACGTATAATGGGTAGATGGCCACGCTGCTCATCGTCGACGACGAGCCCAACATCCTGACCACGCTGCGCCGGGCGCTCGAGCTCGAGGGCTACGTCGTCGAGGTCGCCGGCTCGGGCCGCATCGCGCTGGACAAGGCGCGGGCGCGCGCGTTCGACGCCGTGCTGCTCGACGTGGCGATGGCGGAGATGGACGGGCTGGCCACGCTCAAGGCGCTGCGCGAGCTCAGCCCCGAGCTGCCGGTGATGATGATGTCGGGCAACGCCACGCTCGAGACCGCCGTCGAGGCGACCAAGCTCGGCGCCTGCGACTTCCTCGAGAAGCCGCTGACCACCGACAAGCTGCTCATCACCGTGGCGAACGCGCTCAAGCTGGCGCGCCTGGAGCGCGAGGCGGAGAGCGAGCGCGCCGAGCGGCGGCGCACCTTCGCCCACTACCTGGTCGGCAGCTCGCCGCGCATGAAGCGCATCTTCGACACCATCGGCAAGGCCGCGCCGTCGACGGGGCGGGTGCTCATCACCGGCGAGAGCGGCACCGGCAAGGAGCTGGTCGCGCGCGCCATCCACGAGCACTCCAAGCGCAAGGACGGCCCGTTCGTGAAGCTCAACTGCGCGGCCATCCCCGGCGAGCTCATCGAGAGCGAGCTGTTCGGCCACGAGAAGGGCGCCTTCACCGGCGCCACGCAGCAGCGCCGGGGCAAGTTCGAGCAGGCGCACGGCGGCACCCTCTTCCTCGACGAGATCGGCGACATGGACGTGGGCGCGCAGGCCAAGGTGCTGCGCGTCCTGCAGGAGGGCGAGATCGAGCGCGTCGGCGGCGACGAGACCATCCACGTCGACGTGCGCGTCATCGCCGCCACCAACAAGGAGCTCAAGAGCGAGATCGGAAAGGCGCGGTTTCGCGACGACCTCTACTATCGCCTCAACGTGGTGCCGATCGAGGTGCCGCCGCTGCGCGAGCACAAGGAGGACGTGCCGTCGCTCGTCGAGCACTTCCTGGCCGAGGCGTGTGCGGCCAACGGCAAGCGCAAGCTGGCCGTCGCCGACCCGGCGATGTCGCTGCTGATGCAGCACGACTGGCCGGGCAACGTGCGCGAGCTGCGCAACCTGGTCGAGCGCATGGTGATCTTCTTCGAGAGCGGAGCCGGCGGCCACGTCCTCGGCGAGGACGACGTGCAGGCGGCGCTCCCCGGCGTCAAGTCGGTGCGCGCCCGCTACCAGCGCGGCGCGTCGCTCAAGGACCTGGTGAGCTCGGCCGAGCGCGAGATCGTCCTCGCCGCCCTCGAGGCCAACCAGCACCACATCGCCAACACCGCCCGCGAGCTCGGCCTCGAGCGCTCCCACCTGTACAAGAAGATGCGCGCCCTCGGCATCGACCACCGGGCCGGCAACGACGAGGGCGAAAGCGGCCCCGCCAGCGACGAGGACAGCGACGAAGCTGTCGACAACTGACGCGCAATCTGCATAGGATGCGCGCATGCGTGGACTTCTTGCCGTCGCTGCGCTCCTCATGGCCAGTGCAACCGCCCGTGCGCAGACTGAGGATCCGACGCCGCCCGGCGGCATCGCGGACGAGCCGCCCGGCAAGCCGGTCAAGCTCGACGCCTCGCCGCCGTCGGAGGTGGGCACGCACCAGCTGGGCGTGCGTGTCCGCTACATCTTCGTGACCAAGGCGATGCTCTCGCCCTACCTCAACGCCAACACCGGCACGCAGATGAACAGCTTCTCCGTCGGCGCCGAGTACGTCTATCGCAAGCCGGGCAAGAGCTACGACGTCGTCACCTCGCTCGACTTCAGCTGGCTCGCCGTCGACGACGGCAACTATCTGGGCTCGGGGCACGACCCCGCGCTCGACACGCACTACACGCAGTTCCGCAACTTGAGCTTCATCTCCGCCGACGTCTCGATCATCGGCTGGCACAAGTTCCTGCCCTGGCTCGAGCTGCGCTACGGCGGCGGCCTCGGCATCGGCTATGTGCCGGGTGACGTGCTCATCACCAACAACGGCCCTCAGTGCACCGCCGCCAACGCCAGCGATCCCTCGCAGTGCTACCCGATCAACACCGGCCCCATCAACGGCAAGCCGACCGCGGCGCAGGAGGCCTCGCTGCAGGCGTCGATGGGCGGCGGCACCGACACCAACACCACGCCGCACCGCCACTCCGGCGACAAGCCGCCGGTGATGGGCGTGGTCAACATCCTGGTGGGGCTGCGCTTCTATCCGACCGCGCACATGGCGATCAACTGGGAGATCGGCTTCCGCGACGCCATGTTCACCGGGCTCTCCGCGCACTACCTGTTCTGAAGACCGCGCAGCTTGCGCACCTCGCCGACGCGCATCGTCAGCTTCTCCGCGTCGAAGTGCTCGGCGAGCGGAATCGTGAACTTGCGCGAGGCGCCGACCAGCTCCTTCCACTGTTGGGGCGTGATCTGCGCGTGCGCCTTCAGGTGCGCGACCAGCTCGTCGCGCAGCGCGTCGACGGCAGGCGCGTGGAACACCAGATCCTTCATGCGCACCAGGGATCTTCCGCGCACCAGCAGCTCGACGACCGGCTCGAGCGCCCGCACGTCGACGCCCAGCGCGGCCGCCGCCTCGACGGGCCGCGGCGGCTGCAGCCCGGCTTCGGCCCACAGCGTCAGCGCCCGCTCGGCGAGCGGCGCCAACCCCGCCTGCGCCTTTTGCCGCGCCGGATCGTGCGCCGGCAGCCGCACCGTCTCCCGATCGGCGACCAGCGCCCCGTCGGCGGCGAGCGACTCGACCACCAGGTGCAGCAGCTTGACGTCACTCGAGACCTTGGCGCGCAGCTCCTCGCGCGGCATGCCGGGCAGGAGCGGCTGGGCGGCGTGGAAGGCGGCGACGGCGGCGGCGGCGCGCTGCTTCAGGCTCTCCAGCGCCGCCTCGCCGATGACGGCGCCGCGCTCCTTGTCGTAGCGCAGGAGCGCCCGCGCGGCCGACAGCTTGGACAGCGCGGCGTCGACGGCGCGCGGCGGATCGGGCAGTCGCATCTGCAACGCCGCGCGCGCGATGCCCCCCTCGCCGGCGCGCGCGACCTCCAGGCGCACGCGCGTCGCCACGGCGTCCACCCCCGGGCCGGCGTCGAGCGCGCGCTCGCTGTCGCGCAGCGTCTGTAGTGTCTCGGGCGTGCCCCGGCGCAGCCGCGCCCCGAGCGTGCGCAGGACGACGCCGCCCCCCACGGTGGTGCCGTGATGCCGCTGCAGCGCGAAGCCGCGCAGGATGAAGCGATCGCCCGGCAGCAGCACCATCGGCTCGTCGAGCTGCAGCTGCCCGAGGCCGCTCTGCCCGGGCGAAAGCTCGTGCGCGTCGAGCAGCGACAGCGTCGCCAGCGTCTGCGCCGTGCCCGCGTGCACGAGCAGCCGTGCCCGCCGCCTGAGCGCGCGCTTGGACGTCGCCAGATAGCGCAGCCGCACGTCGACGAGCCGCCCGGCCTCGAGCTCGCCGGGGCGCGCCAGCACCTGGCCGCGCGCGAGCTGCTCCCGCGGAGTGGTCAGGTTGACGGCGGTGCGGTTGCCGGCGCGCGCCTCGTCGACGGCCAGGCCGTGCACCTGCACCCCGCGCACCTTGCCCTGCCCGGCGCCGCGTCCCTGGCCGGCGCCCGCGCCAGGCAGCGCCGCCGGCAGCGCCACCAGATCGTCGCCCGGCTTGATGCGCCCGGCCCACAGCGTGCCGGTGACGACGGTGCCGAAGCCCTTCATCGAGAACACGCGATCGATGGGCAGCCGCGCCAGCCCTTCGGGATCTTTTCCCGGCGACCTCGCGCAGAGCGGCTGCGATCGCCGATTTGAGCTCGTCCAGCCCTTCGCCGCTGTTGGCCGACACGGCGATGATGGGCGCCTCTTCGAGGAACGTGCCGCGCAGCGTCTCGGCCACGTCGGCCAGCGCCAGCTCTCGCAGCGCTCGTCCGTCGTCGCTGTCGGCGACGAGGTCGCACTTGGTCAGCGCCACCACGCCGCGCGTGATGCCGAGCAGGCCGCAGATGTCGAGGTGCTCGCGCGTCTGCGGCATCACGCCCTCGTCGGCGGCGACGACGAGCACGACCAGATCGATGCCGACCGCGCCGGCCACCATCGTGCGCACGAAGCGCTCGTGTCCCGGCACGTCGACCACCCCGACCGTCTCGCCCGTGGGCAGCGTCAGGTGCGCGAAGCCGAGCTCGATGGTGATGCCGCGCTCCTTCTCTTCCTTCAGGCGATCGGTGTCGATCCCGGTGAGCGCGCGCACCAGCGTCGTCTTGCCGTGGTCGATGTGACCGGCGGTGCCGATGACGCGCGCGAGCGTGGAGGCCATGCGCAGCGACTATTGCTTGAGCGGGGAGCGCAGCGTCAAGCGCAACAGATCGCCGTCGGCGACCAGGTCGCCGTCGACGCGGCGCAGCCGCGCCAGCAGGTCGAGGAGCTGCTGCTCGTCGCGACCGGCGTTGATCAGCGGCCCGAGCTTGGACAGCGTCGCCAGGTCGGCGGCCACCCGTAGAAGCGGCTGCTTCGCCCCCGCGTCGTGGCTGACGGGCGCGCCGGCCGGCGGCTCGGCCGTGCGGTACGCCCAGGTCAACGACTCGTCCGAATCGGCGACGGTGAAGCCGAGCTTGTTGCTGGCGAGCGACTCGAGCGCGGCGGCGAGCTGGCGCGGAAAGCCAGGGATGTTGAGCGGATAGACCGTCGGCGAGCGCTTGCCGATCGGGGTCACCGCGCCCGCCGATCCCACGCTGCCGAGCAAGAGCTCGAGCATCGGCCGCGCCGCGCCGTCGAAGGTCGCGGAGACGGCGCCGCGCGGCCCCGCCTGCGTGACGTCGCGCAGCGCGACAACGACGTTGCGCAGCGAGCCAAAGCTCCGCTGCACCGCCGCCAGTGGCGACGGGTCGCTCGGCTTGGCCGCGGTCAACGCTCCGATCGCCAGCGGCCACGATCGCACCAGCAGCGTCAGCCCCGCCACCGTATCGCAGCCGTCGATGGCGTCGGTGAGCGTCTGGCTGGAGGCGAACGGCCCTGTGCGCCGGAGCGCGCCGAACGGCGCCAGGTTGGCCGCGTAGAGCGCGACCACCGCGGTCGCCTCGCGGCCGATCAGCTCGGCGTCGAGCCCCGCGTCGTCGACGGCGCGCAGCTTGAGCCCGCCGAGCGGCGCCCCCGACTCGGTGCCCCAGGCCCAGGTCAGCGACAAGCTCTCCGGCTCCGCGGTGAGCTGCAGGCCGACGTCGTCGAAGGTCGAGGGCGCGCGCGACCAGAGCGCGCAGCGCTTGTCGCGCGCCCGCTGCTTGGCGAGGATGCGCGCTTTGTCCGCCGGCGGCGCCCAGCGCAGCTCGCCGCGATCGTCCTCGTTCCGCACCGATTGCAACAGCGGCTGCATGCGCCGCCCGTCGAGGTACACCACCGCCGCCGCCTCGGGCGCGAACAGCCGCCGCGCTCCGTGTGCGGCGGTGAAGGGCCGCGCCGGCTTCAGCGGAAAGCGCCGCGGCAGCTGAGCCGGCGCCGGCGCCTTCTTTCCGTCGAGAGTGTTGACCAGGTCGAGCACCGCCTCCGACTCGTGTACGCGGATCACCACCGCGGCGTCGGGCGCCAGGATCCCCGTCGCCACCACGCCCGCCTTACCGAGCGCGGAGGCCGGATCGACGCGCGCCAGCTTGACCTGCCCACTCGCCGCCACCGCGTCGATGAAGGTAGCGAAGGTCTGCGGATCGCGCAGGGTCGCCGCCACGCGCGTGTGCACCAGGTTGGGGCCGGCCGGCTCGAACAGCGAGATCCACAGCGGCGCCGCCACGTCGATGCCGGGCGCGGCCAGGATCGCCGGGTTGAACGGATCGATGCCGCCCAGCTGGCGCCGCAGCTTCTGCACCGCCGGCAGCTGATCGAAGCCGGCCCGCTGCAGCGCACCGATGAGCGCCACCGGCCGCGCCGCGAGGTAGATGGGGGCGCCGTCGCCGATGCGGGCCATCACCCCGTCCGGGGTCTCGGCACGGGCCGCGCCGCCCAACGCCGCCAGCACGGCCGCGACGACAAACCCGCGCCCGCTCACGCGCTCGCCTGCTGGGTCGGCGTCAGGCGCTGCTTGAGCTCGCGCTTGAGCACCTTGCCCGTCGGCGTGCGCGGCAGCGACTCGACGAACACGAAGGTGCGCGGCCGCTTGTAGTCGGCGAGCGTCTCCTTGACCCACTGCCCCAGCTCTTCGCCGGTCGCCGCCTCTCCGTGGCGCAGCACGATGAACGCGGCCAGCGACTCGCCCCATTCGGGATCGGGGATGCCGACGACGGCGGCCTCCTGCACCGCCGGGTGCTCGTGCAGCCGCTGCTCGATCTCCCACGGGTAGATGTTGACGCCGCCCGAGATCACCATGTCCGTCTTACGGTCGGCGAGGTAGTAATAGCCATCGCCGTCGCGATAGCCGAGATCGCCGACGGAGATGAACCCTTGCCGCGTGGCGTCCTCGGTCGCCTTCCGGTTGCCGTGGTAGCCGTCCATCATCATCCCGTTGCGCACGTAGAGCTCGCCCACCTGCCCTTCGGGGACGTCGTGCCCTTCGCCGTCGAGGAGGCGCACCTCGTTGCCGTTGATGAGCCGCCCGATCGTTCCCGGCCGCGCCGTGTGCTCGCCCGGCAGCGCGATGGTCACCAGCCCGGTCTCGGTGGCGCCGTAGAAGTTGTAGAGGATGGGGCCGAACGCGTCTTCCACGCGGCGCGCCAGCTCCGTCGGCAGCGGCGCCGCTCCCGACATCAGCCAGCGCAGCGACGAGGTGTCGTACCGGCGCAGCACCTCGGGCCCGAGCGCGACGATGCGCGACAGCATCGTCGGCACCACGGTGATCGAGGTGATGCGCTCGCGCTCGATGGTGCGCAGGATCTGCTCGGGGTCGAAGTGGCGCACGATGACGCTGCAGCCGCCGACCATGAAGATCATGGTGACGAACGCCGCCGCCATCGAGTGGTACAGCGGGCAGACCACCAGATGGCGCTCGTCGCGGCGCAGCGGGAAGCGCGAGACGAAGTCGAGCACCGGCTCCATGCCCATGCGGCGGAAGTCGCGCGTCGCCCCCTTGGCGCGTCCGGTCGTGCCCGAGGTGTAGATCATGACGCCGCCGTAACCGCCGCCGGGCACGCGCGCCGGCACCGCCGCCTCGCCGCTGGCCAGGAGATCCTCGTAGCTGCGGAATCCCGGCGCGCCGCCGGCAGCGATGCAGCGCTCGCGCGCGATGTTGCCCTGCTTGACGAGGGTCAGCGCCTCGTCGACGACCGGCGCCAGGTCGCCGTGGAACAGCATCGCCCGCGCGCCCGAGTTCTCGAGGATGTAGGCGACCTCGCCCGCCTTGAGCCGATAGCCGACGTTGACGCTGGCGCCGCCGACGGCGTTGAGCGCCGCGGTCAGCTCCAGGTACTCGTGCCCGTTGTAGAGGAAGGCGGCGATGCGCTCGCCGGGACCGACGCCGAGCGCGCGCAGCCCATGAGTCAGCCGATTCACGCGCTCCTCGAGCTCGCCGTAGCTGAGGCGCACGTCGCCGTCGACGAGCGCGGGGCGGAGCGGATCGCTGAGCGCGTGCAGGTGGATGATGGCCGCGCCGCCCTTGACGCCGCGCCGCGCGTCGCGCGCGGTCCTGGCGAGCGCCAGGATCTGCCGCGGGCCCAGGGTCTCGCTGAACCCGGCGTTCTTGAAGATGCGCGCGCCCGAGCGCGCCATGCGCGCCGCCTGTTGCAGGCGGCGGATGCGGTTCATGAGGTCCATCATCCGCCCCCGAGGCTCGAGATGTGCTTCTGCACCTCGGCGCGTGCCGGCGCCTCGACCGGTGCCAGGTCGAGGTAGCGCTTGTAGGCTTTGACGGCGGCCTGGTTTTCGTGCCCCTCGCGATAGACGTCGCCGAGGACGAGGAAGGCATCGGCCACGTAGGGCGCCTTGTCTCCGCCGAGCTTGATCGCCCTCTCCAGCTGCGCGATGGTGTCGCGGCGGCGGCCGGCGTCGCGGTAGGCGCGGCCGAGCTTGTACGACGCCTCGCCCGAATTGGGCGCCGCGTGCACCGCATCCTCGTAGGCGCGACGCGCGCGGTCAGCCTGCTGCAGGTCGGAGTAGCAGTCGCCGGCGAGCAGCAGCGCCTGCGCCCGCAGCTTCGGATCGTGCCCCAGCGCCGTCAGCTCCGCCAGCGCATCCTTGCTCGCACCCATGCGCACGAGGATGCGCGCCCGTCCCAGCTGCGCCTCGCCCATGATCGCCGTATCGGGCGGACGGCGCGCCAGGTTGTACTCCGAGATCGCCTGATCGAGCTTGTTGATCGCCTCCAGCACCTTGGCGAGCACGAGGTGCGCCTCGGGTAGATCGGAGAGCGTCGCCGCGCGTCGCGCCTCGGGGAGCGCCTCTTCGGCGTGGCCGGCCTCCAGCTCCGTGCGCGCCAACAGCAGGTGCGCCATCGCCGAGCGCTCGTCGTCGTGGAGGACCGCCTCGGCCAACTTGCGCGCGTCGTCGCGCCGCGCGATCTCCGGATCGAGGAAGAGCGTGGCCGCAGCCAGGCGCAGGCTCTCCGTCGGCACGCCCTGCTTGAGCGCCTGGTCGAACAGCCGGGCGGCGTCGCTCTTGCGCCCCTGGCGCGCGGCGAGCCGCGCCTGTCGCTCGAGGATGCCCGGATACTTCGGGTCCTCGTTGGCCACCTGGTCGTACTGCGCGCGCGCCTCGTCGAGCTTGTTCTGCGCCTCGAGCGCGGCGCCGAGATCGACGCGCGCATTGCCAGCCTTGGGCTCTTTTTCGAGCGCGGCGCGGAAGCGCGCCTCGGCGTCGGTGGGCTTGCCGAGCGCCAGGTAGGCCTCGCCGAGCTCGACCATGAGACCAGCGTCGTCGGCCGCCTTCATCTGTGCCGCCTGCAGCGCCGCGACGGCGTCGTCGGGCTGATCGAGCGCAGCGAAGGTGTTCGACTCGGCGATGTAGGCGGGGATGAACTTGGGATCGGCCGCGATGGTGTCCTTGAAGCGCTGCAGCGCCTGCTCCCGATCCGGCTTGGCCTGCGCCAACAGCACACGCCCCTGCCAGTAGAGCACCGGCGCCGCCTTGGGCGCCGCCTTCACCGCCGGCGCCAGCGTCGTCGCCGCCTCGGCCGCCCCGTTGGTCTCGACGAGCGCGCGTACCAGCACCAGCCGCGCGTCGACGTTCTTCGGCTGCGCCGCCACCAGCTTCCGCAGCGGCTCGACGGCGTCGGGGCAATGCTTGAGGTCGCACTGCGCGCGTGCCAGCGCCACGCGCGCCATGGCGTTTTGCGGATCGAGCGCGAGCGCGCGCTTGAGCCGATCCTCGGCCTCTTCGCGCCTGCCCTGCTGCGCCGCGAGCACCCCCACCGTCGCCCAGGCGTCGCCGAGCTCCTTGGGAGCGGCGCTCGACGAGCGCTTCTCGATCAGCTGCGCCACCTCCGCCTGCGCGTCGTTGGCTGCGGTCTTGGCCTTGGGGCCCGTGCGCACGGCGCCGACGGCCGCGCCCAGGTGGAGCGGCGATCGCGCCAGCGCGCGTCCATACAGATCGTGCGCGGCCGCCACGTCGCCGAGACGCTCCTTGGCCACGCCGGCGCCATAGAGCGCAGCGGCGCGCGTCGCCTCGGCGGCGAGCGCGCGCCCGAACGCCTGGTCGGCGGCCGCCGGATCGCCGGCGGCGAGCTCGGTCCAGCCGAGGTACACCAGCGCCGATGCATCGGCGGGCGCCTTCTGCAGCACCAGGCCGAGCTTGCTGCGCGCGTCGGCGAAGTTGCCGACCACCATCGAGCGCAACGCCTTCGCCTTCTGGAAGTCGGGCAGCTGTGCTGCTTTGTCGTCGGTGATCTTGGCCAGCAGCGCATCCGCGTGCTTCAGCTCCGAGGGCAGGCCGAGCCGCGCCGCGCCGAGGTAGGCCTGCACCGCCAGCGCCGCCGCTTCGGTCGCCTTGGGATCCTGCTCGACGAGCGACTCCAGGCCGAGCGCCGCCTTGCGGTACGAGCCCAGCGTATCGTCGGCCATCTGCTTGCGCGCGGTCATGAGCTGCTGCTCGACCTGCGTGCTCTGCTTGCCGCGCAAGAGCTGCTGCCCGAAGCCGGTGAACAGCCCGAGCGCCACACCGACGCCGCCGAGCAGCAGCAACACGCCGGCGGCGGAGATGAGCGCGCGACCCCAGCGTCGCTTGGGCTTCTCCTCGTCGTCCTCGTGCTGGTCCTGCGCCGGCGCCGGCGCTGCGGCTCTGGGCGGCGCCGACCTGGCCGGCTCGGCGGTCGATGACGACGGCGGCAGCCGCGACACACCCTTGAACGCGACGTCGACGGTCTCGGCTCGGGGCGCGACGTCGGTCGTCTCCGCCTTGGGCGCGACATCGGTCGTCTCCGCCTTGGGAGCCGGCAGCTCCGGCCTCTCGACCTTGGGCGCGACGACGTCGATGTTGTCGAGCTCGAGCGCGGGCGGCCCGGCCTCGTCGCCCAGGTGGCCCATCGACGGCAGGTCGTCGAGGTCGGGCGCGTCCAGCGAGATCCCCACCTGCGGCCCGCGCTCCTTGGGCGCGAGCAGATCCGCTTCGTCTTCGTCGAGCTGGATGGGGCGCGGTCCCGCGCCTGCCGACTTCGGCGCCGGCAGGTCGATGATGTCGCGCCGCGACGGGTCGACCGGCGCCGGCAGATCGATCTCGTCGGGCCCCGGAGCGCCCGGACGCGAGGTCGAGGCGGGCGGCTCGTCGCTCGTCCACCCGCGATCGAGCGCCTTGGGCGGAATCGGCGGCGGCATGCGCGCCGGCGTCACTGCCGCCACCGGCAGGGCGGGCGGCTTGGGTGGTGGAATCGCCGTCCCGCGCGAGGCCGCCTTGGGCGCCGGCAGCTCGGGCGCCGACGACTCTTTCGGCGCCGGCAGGTCGATCTCGTCGGGGTTGGGCGCCATCATGCCCGGGGCATCATCCGGCAGCGGCGTCGGCCCTTCGTCCTCGTGGAAGGTCGACAGCTCGATCTCCCTTCTGGCCGGGGGCTTGGGCGGCGGAGTCGCCGGTGGCGCCGGCGGTTTTGGCATGACCGGTTGCGTGGCTCCGCCGCGCCGCACCGTGAACTGGTGCAGGCAGGCGGGACACTTCATCATCATCCCCGACGGGGGGATACGGTTCTCGTCGAGGTCGTACTGGGCGCTACAGCGCTCGCAGGAGATTTTCATGGGAGCTTCGCGGGCAAAATCATAGCATGGTGGCGACGCTACCGGCGGGTGGAAGAGGGCCAGAATCCGCTTTACAACGTGAATCTATGTTGCTAAAGAGACCATCCGTTTTCGCGTTGGAGGAGTGGCCGAGCGGTCTGAAGGCGGCGGTCTTGAAAACCGCTGCGACGAAAGCGCCGGGGGTTCGAATCCCTCCTCCTCCGCCGACGACTGCATGACAATCGAATAGAGACATGCGCGAAGAGGACGCGGAAGTCCTCATTCGGGAGAGGTGGCCGAGAGGCCGAAGGCACCGCCTTGCTAAGGCGGCATATGGGAAACTGTATCGAGGGTTCGAATCCCTCCCTCTCCGCTGCAACGGCAATTTGCGGCCATAGCTCAGCTGGATAGAGCATCGGTCTACGGAACCGAGGGTCAGAGGTTCGAATCCTCTCTGGCCGCGCAATGAATGGATGACGACGAACTACATGCGGGAGGCGCTCGCCGAGGCGCGACGCGGCGGCGGCGCTCGGCGACGTGCCGGTCGGGCGCGATCGTCGTCGTGCGACGGCGCGATCGTCGGCCGCGGCGGCAACCGGCGCGAGAGCGACGGCGATCCGACGGCCCACGCCGAGATGCTCGCGCTCCGCGAGGCGGCGCGGGCGGTCGGCGGCTGGCGGCTCGTCGGCGCCACGCTGTACGTGACCCAGGAGCCGTGTCCGATGTGCGCGGGCGCGATCGTCAACGCGCGCGTCGAGCGGGTGGTGTTCGGGTGCGACAACCCGAAGGCCGGCGCGGTGCAGACGCTCTATCAGCTGCTCGAAGATCCGCGGCTCAACCACCGGGTGACGTCGTGCGAGCGGTCGTCGCTGGCCGAGCGAGTGCGGCGCGCTGCTCACGAAGTTCTTCGAAGAGTCTGCGACGTCAGTATAATCATGGAGAGGTGGCAGAGTCGGTCGATTGCGCCTGATTCGAAATCAGGTGTACCCGCAAGGGTACCGGGGGTTCGAATCCCTCCCTCTCCGCCGTGCCCCTTGTGCCCTGGTCCCCATCGGGATCGGCACGGTGCTCTCGTGATTCAGGATGGAGAGATGACCGAGTGGCCGAAGGTGCACGATTGGAAATCGTGTGTACCGAAAGGTACCGAGGGTTCGAATCCCTCTCTCTCCGCCACCATCTCGTGTTAATGGATATGCGGCTCTGGGTGACGCGAAGCTGATGAACCCCGCCAGGCCCGGAAGGGAGCAACGGTAGTCGGCGGCGCGGGTGCCCGGAGCCACCTTTTTTTCCCTCGAGGCGCGCACATGTCCTATCTCGTCCTCGCCCGCAAGTACCGGCCGCAGACGTTCGACGAGATCGTCGGGCAGGAGCACGTCACGCGCACGCTCGCAACGCGATCGCGCGCGGGCCGCGTGCACCACGCGTTCCTGTTCTGCCGGCGCGCGCGGCGTCGGCAAGACCACCGCGGCGCGCATCCTCGCCAAGGCGCTGACCTGCGACAACGCGCCGACGGCCGACGCCGTGCGACGCGTGCGACGCGTGCCGCGAGATCACCGCCGGCACCGCGTCGACGTGCAGGAGATCGACGGCGCGTCGAACAACGGCGTCGACGACATCCGCGAGCTGCGCGAGGCGGTCCGCTACCCGCCGGTGCGCGGCAAGAAGAAGGTCTACATCATCGACGAAGTCCACATGCTCTCGACGCGGCGCGTTCAACGCGCTGCTGAAGACGCTCGAGGAGCCGCCGCCGCACGTCATCTTCGTCCTCGCGACGACCGAGCCGCACAAGCTGCCGAACACCATCCTGTCGCGCTGCAGCGCTACGACTTCAAGCTGGTGCCGCGCGGCGCATCGTCGAGCACCTCGACGCGAGATCCTCGGCGACGAGAAGCTCGCCGATCGAGCCGGGCGCGCTGTCGCTGGTCGCGCGCGAGTCGGGCGGCTCGGTGCGCGACGCGCTGTCGCTGCTCGACCAGGTGATCGCGTCGTCGGCCGGCGGCGCTCACCGAGCGGCGACGGCGCCGAGGTGCTCGGCGTCGCCGATCGCGCGCTGCTCGACGAGCTCGGCCGGGCGGTCGTCGGCCAGGACGCGCGGCGTGGCGCTGCGCGCTCGTCGACGCGGCGTTCGCGCGCGGCGACGACCTGGCGCAGCTCGCGCACGCGCTTCCTCGGCCACCTGCGCGACCTGGTGGTCGCGCGCGCGGTCGAGGATCCGAGCGCGCTCGTCGACGGCGTCGCCGACGGAGCTGCGAGGCGCTGGTCGAGGCGGCGCAGCTCGGTCGCCGGCGGGCCTGCCGAGCTGCTCTTCGAGCGCTTCGCCGAGGTCGCCGAGGAGGTGTCGAAGTCGGCGCTGCCGCGCTACGTGCTCGAGGTCGGCGCTGATCGCGCTGACGCCGCGTCGAGCCGCTCGAGCCGATCGGCGCGCTGCTGCGACAAGCTCGACGCGCTCGAGGCGCGGCGTGGAGACAGGCGGCGGCGGCAGCGGCGGCGGCACGCGCGCCGCGGCGCAGACGACGCTCGCGCACCGGCTGCGCGCGCACCGGCCGCGCCGCACCGGCTGCGCACGCACCGGCTGCGCACGCACCGGCTGCGCGCGCACCGGCCGCGCACGCACCGGCCGCGCACGCACCGGCCGCGCACGCACCGGCCGCGCCGCACGACCGGTCGCGGCGCCGGCAGCCAAGCGCGTGGCGCCGCAGAGCTTCACCGAGCTGATCGAAGCGGTGACCGAGGTCGATCCGCTGCTCTCCGATCTGGCGCAGTCGCGCCTGCTCGAGCGCGACAGCGTCCACCTCTGCGCTCGGCTTCGACCGCGACTTCGCCGCCAACCGCCTGCGCGACGCGCTTGCCGCAGCTGCGCGCCGCGCTCAAGAAGGTCGCGGGCGAGGAGCTCGCCGTCGAGATCATCGTCGGCGCCGCCCGCGCACCTGCCGGCGACCGAAAACGCTGATCGAGGTCGAGGAGCGCAAGGTCGACGAGGATCGCGAGAAGCGTCGCAAGGAGGCGCTCGAGCACCCCGCACGCAAGGCGCTCGACGACCGCTTCGGCGGCACCTGGAAGGATCCGATCGTCGACGACGTGGAGAAGAACCAATGAGGGTGCGCAGATGAGTGAAGACGAAAAGGGCGGAGGCGGCGGTTTTCCCGGCGGCTTCGATCTCGGCGCGATGATGCAGCAGGCGCAGCAGCTCCAGGAGCAGATGCTCAAGGCGCAGGAAGACGCCAAGCAAAAGAGCGTCGAAGCGTCGGCGGGCGGCGGCATGGTCACCGTCGACCGTCACCGGTGGCTTCGAGGTCAAGGCGATCAAGATCGATCCCGCCGTGCGTCGATCCGAAGGACCGTCGATGCTCCAGGATCTCATCATCGCCGCGGTCAACCAGGCGATCGTCAAGGCGCAGGAGCTGCAAGCGGGCGCCGTCTCGTCGGTCACCGGCGGTCTCAACATCCCCGGCCTGTTCTAGCTCCGGCGCCGATTCGATGGCCGATCCCATCTCGCGCCTCATCAGCGAGCTGGCCAAGCTGCCCGGCATCGGCGAGAAGACCGCCACGCGGCTCGCGTTCCACGTCCTGCGCGCGCCCGGCGATTACGCGCGCGATCTGGCGCAGGCGCTCGTCGACGTGAACGAGAAGATCCGGCTGTGCTCGATCTGCATGAACCTGACCGAGCAGGATCCGTGCGCGCTGTGCGCCGACGCGCGCCGCGAGCCGCACGATCGTCGCCGTCGTCGCCACGCCGTCCGATCTGTATCGCGATCGAGCGCACCGGCGGCTTCCGCGGCCGCTACCACGTGCTGCACGGCGTGCTCTCGCCGCTCGAAGGCATCGGGCCCGACGACCTGCGCATCGCGGAGCTGCTCGCAGCGCGTGGGCAAGCCCGGTGTAGAGCTGGCGCTCAAAGAGGTCATCGTGGCGACCAGGCCCAACGTCGACGGCGAAGCGACCGCGATGTACCTGGCGCGGGTGCTCAAGCCGCTCGGCGTGCGGGTGTCGCGCATCGCGTCAGGACTGCCCGTCGGTGGCGAGCTCGAGTACGCCGATGGCGTACGATCGCCCGCGCGCTCGAAGCTCGTCGTGAGATGTAACGGCGTTGCACCGATTGATGTTTTCGATGGGAATCTGATAACTAAGGACGACCGGACACAGGAGAGACCTCCGCGATGGGTACGCCCCAGGTCGTCATGTACGAGGAGGAGCAGCAGCAGATCCAAGCGATCTGCGATCGGCTCCAACGAGACTCGAACGCGATCGCGGTGCTCGTCATCGACAAGAACGGCCAGGAGATCGCGCGTGCCGGCGAGATCGAGCACCTCGACGTCACGTCGCTGTCGTCGCTGACCGCCGGCAACGTCGCCGCCACCGGCGGGATCGCCAAGCTGCTCGCCGAGAAGGAATTCGCCGGGCAGTTCCACGAGGGCGAGAAGACCAACATCCACATCTCGATCGTCGCGCAGCGCGTGATCCTGGTCGTCCTGTTCGACGAGCGCTCGTCGCTCGGCCTGGTGCGGCTGCGCGTCAGGAAGGCGACGGACGAGCTGGCCAAGGTCCTCGACGTGCTCGTGAAGAAGATGGCCTCGGGAAACGCCGCCGCCGGTGCTCGGCGAGATCACCGACGACGACATCGACAACCTGTTCAACGACTACGGGGCCCAGAGGACGCCGACACGACGATGAGCTTCATCAACTACTGCTCGCGCGAGATCAACTGCAAGATCGTCTACTACGGCCCGGGTCTGTGCGGGAAGACGACGAACCTGCAGTACATCTACAACAAGACGAATCCCGAGGCGAAGGGCAAGATGATCTCGCTCGCCACCGAGACCGAGCGCACGCTGTTCTTCGACTTCCTGCCGCTCTCGCTCGGTGAGATTCGCGGCTTCAAGACCCGCTTCCACCTCTACACGGTGCCCGGCCAGGTCTTCTACGACGCCAGCCGCAAGCTGATCCTGAAGGGCGTCGACGGCGTGGTCTTCGTCGCCGACTCGCAGATCGAGCGCATGGAGGCGAACATCGAGTCGCTCGACAACCTGCGCGTGAACCTGCAGGAGCAGGGCTACAACCTCGACAAACTCCCCTATCGTCGTGCAGTACAACAAGCGCGATCTGCCGAACGCGATCCCGATGGACGAGCTGAAGAAGGTCCTCAACCCGACCAAGGTGCCCGAGTTCGAGGCGGTGGCGACGACGGGCGTCGGAGTGTTCGACACGCTGAAGGCAGTCGCCAAGCTGGTGCTGACCGAGCTCAAGCGAGGCGGGTGATGAGCACGCCGCGAATCCGGTCTGACTTGCAGGCGACGCCTGCAGAAGAAGGTGGAATCAAGTACTTCGACGTCAGCGACCCGAAGTCGGGATCGCACATGCGTCTGTACGACTTCGAGTGGCTGATCGCCGAGCGCATGGATGGGCGGCGGCCGTTCGACGAGGTGGCCTCGTGGGCGCGCGAGCGGCTGGGCATCGCCCCGTCGGCGTCGGACCTCGAGGTCTACGCGCGCAAGCTGAAGGACCTCGGATTCTTCGACATCACCGACGGCGATGAAAGCGCCCCTGCGCGCTCGGCGCCGAACGCGCCGACCATGATGCGCGAAGCGCCAACCTTGCCGTCGTCGGGCAACGGCGCCCGTCACGCTGCGGACGACGAGGTCCCCGACCTGGTGGCCGAGAGCCCGCTCATGGGCTCGGCGGCGACCGCGGTGCCGGTGCCGGCCGAAGAGCCGCGCGTGACCCGCAACCACGCGCCGGCGGCCACGGCGCCGACGATGGCGATGCCGGTCACCGCCGAGCGTCCGGCGGTGATGCCGGAGCACCCGGCGCCGCTGAAGACACCGGCCGCGCCCGCGCCGGCGGCCGCGCCGCGCGCGACGGCGGAGAGGCACGACGAGGCGCCGGCGCGATCGAGCGTCGGATCGATCATCGGCATCGTGCTGGTGATGGCGGTCGTCGGCGGCATCGTCGCCTACGTGAAGCTGATGGGCGGCAGCAGCGCGGCCAAGGTCACCACCATCGTGGCGACGCCGCGCGAAGTCGTGCGCCTGTACGACGGCGCCGCCGCCGTGAAGAAGTCCGAAGGCCAGACGCTGTCGTTCGGCGAAGCGGGCAAGGTCAGCGACGTGGTCGCCGCCGGCACCGAGGCCAAAGCGGGCATGCCGCTGGCCACCCTCGAGTCGTACGCCAAGGTCGAGAAGGATCTCGCCGACGTCAAGGATCGCGACGGCTACTACGAGAAGCAGCTCGCGACCGCCAAGGCCAAGGGCGAAGAGGCGGCGATCAAGGCGGCCGAGGCCAAGGTCGCCGAGAAGAAGAAGCTGCTCGCCGAGCTCGAAGCGCGCGCGGGCAAGGTGCGCCTGGTCGCGCCCGGTCCGATCACGGTCGCCAAGGTCATGGTGACCGCCGGCGCGGACGTCAAGGCGGGGGCGCCGGTGGTGCAGCTCGCCGACAAGCGCAGCGTCGCCGAGTTCAAGCTGGCGCCGGCCGACGCGGCGGCGATGAAGCCGGGCGCAGCGGTCACGCTGCAACCGGCGGCCGGCGGCGCGCCGATCGCGGGGCGCGTGGCCAGGGTCGACGGCGGCACGGTCACGGTCGAGCTCGTCGACGATGCGGCGGCCAAGCCGGGCGATTCGCTGCGGCTCGTCAAGGCGCGCGTGCCCAACGTGGTTCCCGTGCCGGCGGCCGCGGTCATCCGCCACGAGGGCAGCGACGTCGTGTTCGTGCTCTCCGAGGGCACCGTGCACGAGCGCAGGGTGACGGTCGTCGACAAGACGCCGTCCGAGGTGCTCGTCGGCAGCGGGCTGACCAGCGGCGACCAGGTGGTCTCGTCGGGCGGCGATAGCTTGAAGGACGGCGAGAAGGCGACGCAGTAGGCGCGACGGCGCCGCCTCCTGCGGGCGCATTGGGTCTAGGCGGCGGGCGTGCGCGTCTTCAGGAACTCGCCGAACACCTTGGCCTCCTCGTTGAGGAGATCCTCGGCGTTCGAATAGATGAGCCGCTCGGCGATCGCGCCCAGGGGCTTGAGCAGGAACGGCAGGTTCGTCACCTTCAGCTCGCCCGAGATCAGCCGCTCGGTGCGCCCGCCGACGTCGCGGAAGCTGAAGCTGCCCGAGTTCTCCAGGTGCTTGAGCACCTTGGGATGCTCGGCCACGTTCTTGAAGTTGATCCGCTTCGCCGCGCGATCGATCGTCGACTCCTGCACGAACGCGAGCGCCTCGGGCGGCACTTCCTTCGGCCCCACGCGCTTGATCATCGGCACCGGCACGCAGCGCAGCCGCCACGACAGGCGGCCACCCTCCTCCTTGCGATCGATCGGCTTGATGTCGCTCATCAGCTTCATGTGCGACTTCATGAAATCGGGAAACGCCGGGTCGGACATGGCATCCATGACCGCGTCCACCGGCGCGTCGAACGTGTGCTTGAGCTCGAATTTCATCGTGGCAACTCCGTCGCTGAACTGTGCGCGGAGCCTATCACAAGATCCTGTACTTTTTGACCGTCAGCACCGGCGCGCCGAAGCCGATGCCCATCGCCTGCTCCAGGTTGCCGTCCACCTCGACGCGCGCGCCCGACTTCAGCAGACCCGCGTCGCCGCCTTCGAGCTTGTACGTCGAGCCGTCCTCGGCCTCGAGCGTCCAGAAGCCGCCTTCGAGATCCGAGCGCGTAACCTTGCCTTTGAGCTTCGCCATGACTCCTCCATCTCCATATTACGCTCGGCGCGCGTAAAAGATGATCCGTCGAAACGGGAAGAAGACCGGCCGCTCGGGAAAGCGCGCGTGCAGCCGCCGCCGCACCTCCTCGAGGTACGGCGCGTGCTGCGCCGGCGGCAGGCGCTCCAGATAGGGTAACAGCGCAGTGCCCTTGGACCATTCCAGCACCGCATCGGCGTCCGCGAGCACGTGGGGGTAGACCTTCTCGAACACGAGCGGCTCGGCAAATCCGGCCGCGTAGAGCAGCTGCGCGTAGGCGCTGATGTCGAGCGTGGCCAGCTCGTAGCGCCAGCCGGCCACGTCGGAGAAGATGGTGCGCGCCGACGCATAGCCCTCGGACGGTAGCTGCACCGCGAGCTGCCCCCGCGCCCCCAGCCGCGCCGCCAGCTTGCCGATCAGCGTCTCGTGGTCGGCCACCCAATGGAGCGCGGAGTTGGAGAAGATGACGTCGAAGGTGCCGTCGACCGCGCCGCCGGCGGCGAGCTCCTCGATGGTCGCCTCGACGAAGCGCAGCCGGGGGTCGGCCTCGTCGGCCGCCTTCTTCAACATGGCTGCCGACGAGTCCACGCCGATGACCTCGGCGTCGGTGAAGCGCGCGGCCAGCTTACGCGTCAGCGTGCCGGTGCCGCAGCCGAGATCGACGATGCGCAGCCGCGGCGCGGGAGCGATGAGCGCGACGACGTCGTCGAACGGCTGCTCGCGCGCCCCGCGGAACTTCTCGTATTGCTGCGGATTCCAGTCCATGGCTACGGCGTGGCCAGCGCCGCCCTGCGGGCCGCACGGCAAGTGACGACGATGGATCGTTCGCTGCGCTCACTCATCAGTAATCGATATCGTTTTCGACATAGTCGGTGTCGACCTTATTGTCGGGCAGATAGTCCTGCTTTTCGTAGAGCCACAGATAGCGCGAATAGATATCGAGCACCTTCTTCATGTACTCGCGCGTCTGCGTGTAGGGCGTCAGCTCGATGAACTCGTCGAGCGGGCGCGCGCCGTGCATCTTGACCCACTTCATCATGGCGCGCGGGCCCGCGTTGTAGCTGCCGGCGCCGAGCGCGATCTGCCCCTTGAACTTCTGCAGCAGATGGCCGATGTACCAGGCGCCGAAGCGGATGTTGCCCTCGGGATCGTAGAGCACGTCGTCTGTATAAGGCGCGTCGATGCGCAGCGCCACTCGTCGCGACGTCGGCGGAATCATCTGCAGAAGCCCGATGGCGTCGGCGTACGAGACGTCGTGCGGGTTGTAGGCCGACTCCTTTTGCATGATCGTGTAGAGGTAATAAGGCGGGTTCGTCCCCGGTCGGCGAATACTTCTCGATGATACTGCGCGATAGGCGCGCGGATAGACGGTCTCCCACCATTTGCGCGCGTTGGCGTCGCTATTGGGATCGAGCCGGAGCGCGCGCCCCGGAGTAGCGACTCGGCGAGCTGGTGCGGGCGGTTGAAGTTGTCGCCGCGCACGTAGCGATCGAAGAGCAGCGGCAGCGCGCGCGCGGCGCCGTAGCGCTTCATGAGCTCGCCCTCGCCGCGGCGCAGCTCGACGCCGGCCTCGACGGTGAGCCCGGCCAGCAGCAGCTCGTCGACGCGCATGATGATCGGATCGTTGGCCAGCTTGACGTCGAGATCGCTCGAGCGGCGGCGCCGAGCCGCGCGGCGCCGTCGCCGAAGGGGCCGAGCACGATCCCCTTGCTCCTTGAGCCGCGCGCGCGCCTGCAGCGCGTAATAGGAGAACGGATACTCGTCGACCAGCGCGCGCCACACCGCCTTGGCCTCGTCTTCGCGCTCGAGCGCGTCGAGCGCGCGCCCGCGCCAGTAGGCGCCCTTGCCGCCGGACAGCGCGCCCGGCATCTTCGCCAGCAGCTCGAAGTCGCCGAGCGCGCCCTTGACGTCGCCCGTCGAGCCAGCGCGAGAAGCCGAGATACCAGCGCGCGTCGTCGCCGAACTGCGACGAGCCGTAGCGCTTCGAGCGTCTCCTCGAGCTCCGGGATCGCCTCCTTGTACTTGCCGCGGTTGAAGTCGAGCCAGCCGATGAGGAACGACGCCTCCGGCGCGCACTTCGAGCGCGGAAAGCTGCTGCAGCAGCTCGCGATAGCCCTTTTGCGCCTCGTCGTCCCTGATCGGCGCGCGACCAGGCGCGCGCGCCGTGAAACAGCGCCTCGGCCTTGCGCTCGTCGCCGGGCAGGCGCGGCCACACGCCGAGCAGCTTCTGCGCCGCGATGTCGTAGTCGCGCCGCATCTTGAACTTGCGTGGTGCCGATCCAGTAGTCGGCCTCGTCGCGCACCGCCGCGGCACGTCGCCGGGCACCAGCGCCAGCTCCTCGAGCGCGCGCGGCCAGGCGCGATTCGCTGGTCATGATCTTGGCGCGCGCGATGCGCTCCTCGGGCGTGATCGGCGCCGCCTTGGTCTCGACGAGCTTCGCGCAGCGCCGTCCTCGGCGAGCGGGTGCATCGGCTCGCCGACGTAGACCTTGCGCCACTGCTGCTGGGCCGCCGGCAGCGCGCCCTTCTTCGCCAGCGCCTCGGCGATGCGGAAGCGCGCCACCGCCGGCTCGACGTCCGTCGTTCGGCCGACGGCAGCACCGCCTCGTAGCCCTTGCGCGCGCGCCTCGAGGTCGCCCGCGTCCCAGTCGCAGTCGGCGATGCGCCAGCGGGCCACCGTCGAGAAGCGCGACGGCATCAGCGTCAGCTCGTGAAAGTGCTCGCGCGCCGCCTTCGGCTCGCCCGACGAGCAGCTCCGACTGCGCCGAGCAGGTACAGCACGTAGTCGCGGTTCTGCATCGTGCTTGCGGGTCGATGCTCTCGCAGCTCCTTCTTGGCGCGCCTCGTACTGCCCGTCGAGGTAGAGCTTGTAGCCGCGGCCGAGCCGCTCGACCGCGGCCGTCGGCGCCGGCGCCTTGCTCGACGGCGGCGCCTTCAAGTGCGCGACCACGCGCTTGACGATCGAGCTTCCTGGCCTTCTTCGGCGCCGCCGAGCGCCGTTGCGGTCGAGCGGCGAGCGCCAGGGCGAGCACGAGGCGGAGCACGCGCCAAAGTATATGTCGACGCGCCGGCAGCGCGAGGCGAGATGCACCTCCTCGGCCCGCGGGGCCGGCCACCGATTTTGTGATAAGAGGACGTCATGCCGTTTTCCGGTCTCGACTACTTCGCCCTCGACGAGCTCCTCACCGACGAAGAGCGCCTGGTGCGCGACACCTTCCGCCGCTTCGTCGACGACGAGCTCATGCCGATCGTCGGCAAGCACTTCCGCGCCGGCACCTTCCCGCATGGAGCTGCCGAAGAAGCTCGGCGAGCTCGGGCGCGCTCGGCGCGTCGCTCGAGGGCTACGGCTGCGCCGGCCTGGGCCCCGTCGCCTACGGCCTCATCATGCAGGAGCTCGAGCGCGGCGACTCGGGCGTTCGCTGCTTCGCGCTCGGTGCAGGGCGTCGCTGGTCATGTACCCGATCCACGCCTACGGCTCCGAGGCGCAGAAGGAGCGCTGGCTGCCGCGCGATGGCCACGCGGCGAGGCGATCGGCTGCTTCGGCCTGACCGAGCCCGACTTCGGCTCGAACCCCGGCGGCATGCGCACCACCGCGGTCAAGCAAGCGGCGACCGCTGGGTGCTCAACGGCGAGAAGCGCTGGATCACCTCGGGCGGCATCGCCGACGTCGCGGTGGTGTGGGCGCGCTGCGACGACGGCTCGGGCGACGGCGGCCGCGTGCGCGGCTTCCTCGTCGAGCGCGGCACGCCCGGGCTTCTCGACGCGCGACATCGAGGGCAAGTTCTCGCTGCGCGCGTCGGTGACCAGCGAGCTCATCTTCGAGGACTGCGCGGTCCCGCTCGACGCGATGCTGCCGGGCGTGCAGCGGCCTGCAAGGGCCGCTGTCGTGCCTGACCCAGGCGCGCTACGGCATCGCCTGGGGCGCGGTCGGCGCGGCGATGGCCTGCTACGACGAGGCGCTGCGCTACGCCAAGGAGCGCGTGCAGTTCAGCAGCCGATCGCCGGCTACCAGCTCGTGCAGGAGAAGCTGGTCGACATGCTCGAGGAGATCACCAAGGCGCAGCTGCTCGCGTGGCGCCTCGGGCGCTCAAGGAGGCGGGCAAGGTGCGCCCGCAGCAGGTCTCGCTGGCCAAGCGCAACAACGTGCGCGATGGCGCGCGACGTCGCGCGCGACGCGCGCGACCTCCTCGGCGCCAACGGCATCACCGACGAGTACCAGTGCGGGCCGCCACATGTGCAACCTCGAGTCGGTCTTCACCTACGAGGGCACCGACCACATCCACACGCTCGATCGTCGGCCAGGACATCACCGGGCTCGCCGCGTTCGAGTAGCGCGGCGAGCGACGTTGTAAGGTGATTGGAGCGGAGATGAAGCGAGGCGCGTGAGCGAGCGAACGCCACCGACCGATCTGAGGCTCGGGCTCGATCCCTTGCGCCGCTGGTTCAACGCCGAGGCCGATCACGCCCGGCTGATGGCCATTCAGTCGGCGACTTGACCGCTCTGCATCCGGGGCGCCCGTGGGGCGCTCGCGCCGCTGCTCATCTCTGGGGGCGACTTCCGCTCTGCGTGGACCTTCATCGACATCATGGAGAGCGACGATGCGGCCAGCGCCAGGGCGGCAGCGGGGTGCGTATCGAACCCTCGCTGGCGGACCTATCACGATCCGGGGCGCCTGCTTGGCCGCGCGATGGCTCGGACACTCGGGTGGAAGTACCACGTCGCCTGGGACACCTATTTCGTGTATCGCCCCGGCAAGCGCTGGAGCGGCGGGCCGCCGCCTGCTCCCGATCAGTGGTTTCATCAACTCCAGGACCGCGAGATCTGGCTGAGGACGGGCGAGCTCGAGCTGGGGGATCTCAGCTGGACGAAACAGCTGGCCGAGCAGTCCGAGGCCGACCCGACCCACTTCCGCACCGGCGACGATCTCAGACAGGCGCTCGTCGAGGCGCTGATCGCCTGCGGCGGCTGAGGCGCGCCTCCCGCGCAAAATAGAGTCGAAACTACAGAGACTTAGTCGAGGCGCCATCTCCGTCGGAGACAGTGTACAATTGGGTCATGCGCTCTGCTGTCCTGAGCGTGCTCGTGCTGCTCGCCGGGTGCAACTTCGTCGTTGCCGGCACGGACGTGTCTGCGGATGCCGCGGCGCCCGAGAGCGACCTGGGCATGCCGCTCGATGCGGCGATGATGACGACGACCGACGCCGCGATGATGGGCGGCGCGAGCGACATGGCCGCCGCGACCGGTCCGGTTGCCTGGCGCAAGTCGATCACCATCGACAACACCAAGGTCGGCGGCGCGCTGACCGATTTCCCGGTCTGGATCGATCTGACGGATGCCGACATCGCGACACGCGCGCAGGCGGACGGGCACGACATCTACTTCACCGGCGCGGACGGAACGACCCGGCTCGACTACGAGCTCCAAGCCTGGAACGCCGCCGGCCATCGCCTGCTGGCGTGGGTCCGCGTGCCGACGCTGGGCACGAGCGCGCCGACGGTGATCTACGTAGGCTACGGCGATGCCGCCGTGGCAACGCCCCCCAATGCGCCGGGCGTGTTCAAGTCGAGCTTCGCGGCGGTGTGGCACCTCGACGACGCGAACCCGACGGCGGCGATCGCGGACGCGACCGGCACGCACGCAGGCACGCCCGCGCTGACGGCGGCCACGACCGGGGTGAGCGCCAAGCTGGGTAGCGGGCTCTCCTTCACCGGCAGCAACGACACGATCGCCTTCACGAACCCGCTGACCGGCAACCATGCGCACACGATCTCGGTCTGGTTGAGCCAGCCGTCGGTGACGCATCCGAGCGCGGTGCTCGTCGTCGGCACACCGATGGCGGGCCAGGCGCGCTGGCTCTATGCCCACTACACCACGGCGGTCCTCGCCGTTGGCTACTACGCCAACGATTGGACTACCACCAGCAACCTCGACAGCGCCGGGTGGACGCTCGTGCACTGGGTGTTCGAGGGCGCCAACGGCAAGAACCACCTCTACCTGAACGGCGTCGAGATCACGGGGAGCCCGCAGATGCTCAGCGGCATCAACACGATGGGCACGACCGGGATCATCGGCCACGCGCCCGAGCCGGCCTACGGGACCAACATGGGGCTCGAGGGGACGATCGACGAGCTGCGCATCGCGACGGTCGCGCGCAGCGCCCAGTGGATCGCGACCGAGTACGCCAACCAGAGCTCGCCGAGCACCTTCTACGCGGTCGGCCCCGAGCAGCCGGTTCCCTGACGCACCACCACCCCAGCGGCAGGGACCCGCCGACGAGCCGCCGGGCGCTCGGGTCGAGCCCGAGGACCCGCACCAGGCCCGCGTCCGGTTTGACCAGGCCGAACAGCACGCGCAGCATCGTCGTCTTGCCGGCGCCGTTGGGTCCGAGTACGCCGACCTCATCCTCGGATGCGATCGTTGCAACGCGAAGCGACTATCGATAGCGTCGACCGCGTGACCATCGGAATCACCATCGTCCCGCAGCGCCGGAGCCGCCGATGACCCACGTGGCGCTCCTGCGCGGCATCAACGTCGGCGGCAAGAACGCGCTGGCGATGAGCGCGCTGACGAAGCTGTTCACCGACGAGGGCTGCGCGAACGTGAGCACCTTCATCCAGAGCGGCAACGTCATCTTCGACGCGCCCGGCAGGCACGTGTCGCCGGCTTGCGCGCGCATCGAGCAGCGCATCGAGAAGGAGCTCGGGCTGCGCGTTCCCATCGTGAACCGCTCGGCGGCCGCGCTCGCCGCCGTCGCGGCGCGCAATCCGTTCCTGAAGGCGGGCCAAGACAGCGACGCGTTGCACGTGCTGTTCCTCAAGGATGCCCCCGCCGCCCGCCTCGGGCGCGCCCTCGATCCGGCGCGATCACCGGGAGACCAGTTCGCGCTCGTCGGCAGCGAGGTGTACCTGTGCTGCCCGAACGGCGTCGCGCGTACCAGGCTGACCAACGGCTACTTCGACAAGGCGCTGGCCACCATCAGCACCGGACGCAACTGGCGCACGGTGCTCAAGCTGATCGCGCTCGCGGCGCGATGATTCGACACAGTCGCTGACGCCGGCTGTCAGCTTTCCGACGCCGCCGCCGGCGCAAGCTCGCGAAATCGTGACCCTGCCATCTCGGCACGCCGTTCGCTATGGCTCGTGGCATGCGCGTACAACACCTATTTCTGAGCCTTGGTCTGGCCCTCAGCGGCTGTGCCTTGCACGAATCAGGCGGCGCCGGCGCTGCGCCGACGCTGCAGTTCGACAACTGCTCGAGCAACTGCGGGCTCGACGAGAACGGTGTCGCAGCGGGCGGCGCCCGCACCACCATCCTGGTCAACGGCGGCGTGCTCTTCACGACGGCCCGATCCTCCAACCCCGCGGTCGCCGTATTCACCGCTGACGGCGCGGGCAAGATCGACGTCGAGTCGGGCGCCGCCGGCACCACCGAGCTGCAGCTGGTCGATGCCACCGGCCGCATCGTCGCCAGCGGCACCGTCAGCGTCGTGCCGACCGCGCAGCTTCGTCCCAACCGCGGCTGGACCGGCGCCGTCCCCCTCGTCCTCGAGGGCGAGACGATGGTCTTCCACGTCACCACCCTCGACGGCAGCGGTAAGATCACCAAGGGCGATGGCTCGGTCGACTTCGCGCTCAGCGGCTCGCTCCAGCCCACCGTCGCCGTCGTCGACGGTGACGCCATCGCCTTCACCGGCACGGCCGGCAGCGGCACCATCGACGCCACCTGCCCCGACGCGACGCTGTCACAGACGGTAACCGTGCTGCCGGCCTCGGCCATCACCGCGCTCGACATGGCCGGATTGGTGCAGCCGAACGATCAGGCGGTCGTCACGGTGGTGCCACAATCGGCGGGCGGGCCCGTCTACACCGGCGGCTGTGACTGGCAGGTGTCCGATCCGTCGGTCACCCTCGACGCCGACGTGACGCCGCGCCTCGATCTGGGCCCCGGCGAGGTGGCCGTCTTCAACGTCAACCGAGCCGGCAGCTTCACCATCAGCTGCACCGTCGCCGGCCAGACCGCGACGGTCAACGTCTCGCGCTAATCTCCGCCACCGCGCGGCACCTCGTGAATGCCGCGATAGTCGGCCAGCCAGCCCAGCACCTGGGCCAACAGCTGCGCCTCGACGATCGTCTGCTTGCCGCGCGCCTCGTTCGCCTGCTCGAAGAACTCGGCGCGAAGCTGCGGCGACAGCGGCACCGTGCGCAGACCTTGCTTGGCGAACAGCCCGCCCAAGAGCGCGCTGTCCTGCTCCTCGCCGAGGTCGTTGATGCGCGCGCGCAGCTTCGCCGAGGCCGATGTCCTCAGGTACTGCTGGGCCTCGATCGGCAGGGCATCGAAGGCGCGGCTGGCGAAGAAGATGCAGCCGCTGCGATAGCTCAGGCGCAGATCCTCGAGGTAGCTCGCCTGCGCCGACCACTGGAAGGCCAGCGCCGCCGTCGGCAGAGCGAGGAAGCCGTCGACCCGCTTGTCGTCATAGGCGCGCGCCGCCTGCGCGATGGGCAGCGGCAACAGGTCGAGCCCGAGCGTCCGACCCTGCGTGTGCATCGAGCTGTCCAGACCCCAGATCCATAGCCGCGTCTTGCGCAGCTCGGCGAGGCTGGTGATCGGCTGCCGCGTGAACAGGATCTCGGGCCCGAGGTTCGCCTCTCCCAGGTTGACGAAGCCGTTGGCGAGGAACTCGCGATTGAGCAGCGGGCGCAGCCGCCCGAGCACGTACAGCGACTCGGCGCGGCTCTGAAACAGCCCGACGATGCGCAGGACCTTCATCGACGGCGCCAACAGCATGCAGCTCTCGGAGCCGATGGCGCCGTCGAGCTGATCGCGCTTGATGCGATCGATGACGGTGAACTCGTCGCCGGCGATGCCCGAGTAGTAGATCTTGACGGTCACCGCGCCGTTCGTGCCCGCGGCGACGTCGCGCGCGAAGGCCGCCAGCTCGCGCGCCCAGGCGCTGCCCTCGGGCGCGATGGTCGCCATCCGCAGCCGAACCGGCTCGGCGCGCGCGACCCCGCCAAGCGCGAGCAACCCGAGGATGGCGGCGACGAAGCGCATCAACCCTATATCGTGCCAGAATCGCGCCTAAAATTCTTCTGAAACCAAAGAGGCGGGCGCGCCACTCCGGACAAACAGGAGAGCCTTCATGCGCACACTCGCCCTCGTCGCCATCGGATTGACCGCGGCCAGCGCCTACGCGGCCCGCGCCTCCGTCTCGGAGCAGCAGGACTTCAAGGTCGGCGCCAAGGCCACCATCATCGTCGACAGCTCGGCGGGCGGCGTCGAGCTCAGCGCCGGACCGGCCGGCGCCGTCCACGTCGAAGCCGAGCGCCAGGCCGAGACCGAAGAGCTGGCCCGCAAGCTCGAGGTCCAGATCAAGCAGGAGGGCAACACCATCCGCGTGCGCTTCACGCACAAGGGCGGGTGGCACGACAACGCGTCGGTGGCGTTCAAGATCAGCGCCCCCGCGGACGCGCGGCTGGAGATCGCGACGGGCGGCGGCGCCGTCAGCGCCCGCGGCTTCGCCGGCGGCATCAAGGTCGAGACCGGCGGCGGCGGCATCGACATCGACGGCGCCTCGGGCACGCTCAGCCTGCGCTCGGGCGGCGGCGGCATCGAGGCGCGCCACCTCAACGGCACCGTCGACGTCTCGACCGGCGGCGGCTCGGTGCGCGTCGAAGGCACGCTCAGCGGCAAGAACCGCGTCGAGACCGGCGGCGGCTCGATCCACGTCGCCATTCCGAGCGGCAGCCGGCTCGCCGTCGACGCGTCGACCGGCGGCGGCAGCGCGCACAACGAGTTCGGCCTGCCGACGGACGGCGAGCGCCACTCGGGCAGCTTCCACGGCAACATCGGCGACGGCGCGGGCGGCTCGCTCGAGCTCCACACCGGCGGCGGATTCGATCCGCCTGGCCAAGCTTTAGCGCTGCTCTCTCATGATTCATCACATCTCCGCATTTGATTGAGCAAACAGCGTCGCAGCGAGAGCGTGCCCAAACGCCAACCTTAGCGGCCGTGTCGCCGGTTGGCGCCGCGGGGCCGCGGGCGGTCGTCGGAGCCGTCTTGCCGGGACGGGCCCGCTACGCCAACGGCCTTACAGGCCGGCGGCACGTCCGGGCCCTCGGCTCGTCGCTGGCATCCGCCCTGCGGGCGGAGCGCTCCTCGACGCCCGGCAAGACGGCTCCGACGACCGCCCGCTCTATGGGCTCATGGGAAAACGGCGTCCAGCAACAGCGGACGAAGCTGCGGCGGCGGGTCGCTCTCGGTTTTGGACGAGCACAGAGGCCCCACGCACACTGCCCCGCTGGGCGAGCTCCGCAGCACCGGCAAGGGGCAGAATCGAGCACAGCGGTCCGGTGGCGAGGAATGTTTGAGCCCAGCGGGGCAGTGTGCGTGGGGCCCAAGGTGGCGTCTTGGCGCGCTCTCGATGCGACGCGGTCGAGGAACCTGTCGAGAGCTCGAACCGCGATGTGATGAATCACGAGAGCGCTGCTCTTACCGCAGCGGGAGCCTTCGATAGAGGCTGCCGATGTTAGCGTGCGAACGGATCGACGACGTCACCGCGGTGCAGGTCGGGCACCGGCGGCTTGGGCCGTGGCGGCGTGGCCCGGATCGGCCTCGGCGCCGGCTTGGGCCGCGCCACCACCGTCGGGCGGACCGGAATCTTCATCAGCGTCATCTGCAGGCGCGAATCGCTGTCGGGCGTGACGTCCGACGTCTGGGTCTGGTAACCGCGCAGCCGCACCACCAGGTGCGCGTTGCCGGTCGTCGAGCGCGGCAGCGTGAGCGCCAGCGGCGTCCGGCCGCGCGGGCTGCGCTCCCCGTCGAGAAAGACCTCGGCCCCCTCCGGCGAGGTCACGACGTGGACCGTCACCATCGGCGCCAGGGCAGGAGCGGCGACCCTCGCGGGCGCCGGCGGCGCGGGCGGCGGCTCCGTCGCTATCGGGCGGCGGAGCGCCTTGGCCGCGATCAGCCCCATCAGACCGACGACGAGCAGCGCCACGCCGCCCCAGGCCAGGCGCCGACGCCGCTCGTGCCGCGGCAGCGCCCCCACGCTCAGCTCGGCGTGCGCCACGGTGTCCGCCAGCGACGACATGGCCACGATCGACGACTGCGACGGCTCGTCGGGGAAGAGATCGCGCTGCAGCGACGCCAGCCGCTCGGGCCCCCACTTCAGCTGGTGCACCACCTCGTCGAGCGCGACCGCCATCTCGTCGCAGCCGCTCCAGCGCTCGTCGGGATGCCGGGCCAGCGCCTTCAAGCAGACCGCGTCGAGCTCGGGCGGCACCGCCGGGTTGTATTGCGACGGCGGCTCGACCTTGGCGTCGCGCACCATCGCGATCGTCTGGATGTCGCTGGCCCCCTTGAACAGCCGCTTGCCGGTCAGGGTCTCGAACAGCACCACGCCGACCGCGAAGAGATCGCTGCGATGATCGACGTCCTTGCCCTCGACCTGCTCGGGCGACATGTAGCCGAACTTGCCCTTGAGCGTACCGGTGACGGTGCGGTTCTCGTTGGCCTCGGCGAGCGCCTTGGCGATGCCGAAGTCGAGCAGCTTGACCGCGCCGTCGAAGCTGAGCATGACGTTCGACGGCGACACGTCGCGATGGATGAGCCGCAACGGCACACCGTTGTCGTCGGTGAGCGCGTGCGCGTACGCGAGCGCGCGGCACACCTCGCGCGCGACGAAGGCGCCCAGGCCGGGCGGCGGCGCGCCCCTGACGAGCTGCGCGCGCACGACGTTGACGAGGTCCTGCCCGCGCACGTACTCCATCGCCAGAAAGAGCTCGCCGCCGACGTCGCCGAGCTCGAACACCTGTACGATGTTGGCGTGGTTGAGGCGCGCCGACAGCCGCGCCTCGGCCACGAACATCTTCTTGAAGTGATCGTCCTCGACGAGATGGGGCAGGATTCGCTTGATCACCAGCGTGCGCTGAAAGCCGCCGGGACCGGAGATGCGCGCCTTCCACACTTCGGCCATGCCACCGCGGCCCAGCCGCTCGACGAGCGTGTACTTGCCGAACTGCGTGCGCGCTCTGTCCAATGCCGGGTTCATCTTCCTACTTCGACAGGTCCCAGCAGGCGAGGTTGGCGCCGCTGCACGGATCGGCCGCACGCACGCCGTAGTAGACGCCGAGACCGACGGCGAGGCCGACCACCGCCGCGCCCGCAGGCAGGATCCACCAGTTGCGCTTGATCCACGACCGGCGCCGCGGCGGCGCCGTCGCGGTCAATGCGGCCGCCACCGGCGCGGGCGGGTTCGCCGGGGCCGGCGCGGCGATGGGCGCCGCTGCCGGCGGCGCGCTCGCCGCCTGTCGGTCGGCGATCTGCTTGTCGATCTCGGCCAGGATCTGCTCCGCCTGCGGCCGCTCGGGGTCGCTCGCGGGCGCGTCGTGCAAGTAGCGTTGATACATCGCGCGCGCATTGGCGAGATCGTCGCGCTTGCGATAGCACTGCCCGAGGTTGAGCAGGAACTGCGGACGTGGGGCCAGCTGATAGCCGGCGGCGAACTCGCGCAGCGCCTCGTCGTAGTTGCCGAGCTGGTAGAGCGCGCGCCCGGCCTCGAAGTGCGTGCGCGCTCGCGCCACCGGATCATCGGTTTGCGCCCGTGCAGATGCGGCACAGGCGATCACCGCGACGACGAGCGCAATGTGGCGCAGACGGACCATCGACGCCGGATTTTACCACAGGCGCTCATCGCTTCGGGCCCCGCCGCGATCGCCCGAGATGCTAGACTGGACGCCCCATGCGCCACCCGACGCCGCCGCCGTTTCTGCCCGACGAGCTCGGCGGCAGCGACACGCGCCGCATCGTGCGCGGCCCGCTGCAGCAGGCGTCGGTGCTGGTGATCTCCGGCCTCGACCCGTCCGGCGGCGCCGGCTTTCTGGCCGACGCGCAGGTGGTCTGGCAGCACGGCTTCCACGTCGCCGGCACGGTGACCGCGTTGACCGAGCAGGACTCGGTGATGTGCTCCTGGATGCACCCGACCGACGCGTCGATGGTGTCGAACCAGATTGCGCGCCTGATCGACGACTTCGAGATCCGCGGCGTGAAGATCGGAATGCTCGCCAACCCGGAGATGGCGATGGCGGTGGCCCGCTCGATCAAGCGGCTCGCCGAGAGCCGCGTGCCCATCGTCCTCGATCCGGTGCTGCGCGCGACGCGCGGGATTCCGCTGCTCGAGGGCAACGCCAAGCAGGCGCTGGGGCCGCTCCTGGAGATGGCGACCGTGGTGACGCCGAACATCGACGAGCTGGCCACGCTCACCGCCGACCACGCGGCCTACGACGCCGACTCGATGCGCGGACAGGCGCGCCGGCTGCGGCAGTTCGGCCCGCGCGCGGTGCTGGCCAAGGGCGGCCACCTCGATGGCGACATCGTCGACGTCCTGGTCGATGACGAAGGTGACACCGCGATTCGCGGAGAGCGCATCGAGGGCGTCACCCCGCACGGAACGGGCTGCGCGTTGTCGTCAGAGCTCGCCTGCCGCTTGGCGTTCGGAACCCCGCTTCGTGAAGCGGTGATCGGCGCGTGCAATCGGGTGCGCCTGCGGATCGCGGAGGCGCGCGCAGTGGGGCGCGGCCGTCCGTTCCTCGGGCTCTAGCCCGCTACTCGTGCAAGCGGAGCTCTTCGCCGCGCAACGAGATCATCACGAAGTGCGCCATCACGATCACTACGCCCAACGTATAGTCCGCCAGAAAACGCATAAGCTCTCCTCCCCGCCGTCGCCCTCAATCTACGGCCACGCCCACTTCAGAAGCGTGCCTACCACGTAAGATCTTTGTAACATCGCCTGCCCACTACCGGAGCCGCCGCTGATCCAGCTTGTATTTGGTGACCTTACGAATCAGGTTTCGCCGGCTGATCCGCAGCTCCTCCGCCGCCTTGGTCTTGTTCCAATGCGTACGTTTCAATACCTCATAAATCAGGTTCCGTTCAAGCGCGTCCACCGCTGCCGGCAGGCTGCGCGCCGCGCCCTCGTCCGGCGCATCCTGGCGAATCCGCGGCGAAAGCAGCTCCTCGCCGATCACCTTGTCGTCGCCCGCCAGCACGACCAGGCGCTCGATCTCGTTCTCGAGCTCGCGGATGTTGCCCGGCCACGCGATACGCGAGCATCGCGCGCCAGCGCGCTCGTCGGCGAGGCGCGGCGGCCTTGCAGCCGCCGCCCGCTGGCGTTTCGCCGCAGGAAGTGCTCGCACGAGCAGCGGGATGTCGTCGCGCGCTCGCGCAGCGGCGGCACCGTGATGTTGATGACGTTGATGCGGTAGTAGAGGTCCTCGCGGAACTCGCCGCGCTCGACCATCTTCTGCAGATCGTGGTTGCGTCGCGGCGATGATCCGCACGTCGACCTTGCGCGGCTCGGTGTCGCCGACCGGCGTGAACGTCCCCTCCTGCAGCACGCGCAGCAGCTTGACCTGCAGCGCCGGCGACATGTCGCCGATCTCGTCGAGGAAGAAGGTGCCGCCGTCGGCGACCTCGAACAGGCCCTTCTTGTCGGTGACCGCGCCGGTGAACGCGCCCCGCTTGTGGCCGAACAGCTCGCGATCGAGCAGGTTGTCGTTGAAGGCCGAGCAGTTCTGCACGACGAACGCGCTTCTTCGCGCGCGGCCCGATTGTAGTGGATCGCGCGCGCGATCAGCTCCTTGCCGGTGCCGTTCTCGCCGTGGATCAGCACCGTCGACGTCCGACTCGATGACCTTGTCGAGCAGCGCGATACAGATCCTGCATCGACCGCGAGCGCCCCACGATCTCGGCGTACGGATAGCGGGGCACGAAGTCGCGCGCGTCGACGACGCCGCGCCGCTCGCGCCGCTGGCTGTCGACGGCGAAGGTGACCATCTCCGCGGCCGACAGCTCGAGCAGCTCGGCGAGCAGGCCGTCGTCGCCCGGCGCCGCCTGGGCGAAGACGCAGCCGAAGAGCTGACCGTCGAGGGCGACGGGCGCGGCTAGCGTCTTCTTCTTGCAGGCGGCGCAGTCGAACGTGATCGGCAGCGGCGTAGCGGCCCCGGCGCACACCGTCGCCGCCTCGCGCGCACACGGCGCCGCGCCGTCACCACCGACGAGCGCGCCGCGCGCGTCCGCGTAGGCGACCGCCACGTGCAGCCGTCGCTCGACGATCTGCCCGAGTCGTTTGACCACGTGCAGCTCGCAGAGATCCCCCCAGCTCACCTCCGAAAGTGTCATGCCGCTGGCGGGAAGATTGTACAGCATCGCAGCGCGCGCAAGCAGCCGGCCCAATCGCCGTCGGGAATCGGCCGCGGCAGCTCGAAGGTGACGACGCAGCGCCCCTCGTCGACGCCGTAGCGCGAGCCGAACGAGCCCGGCGTCGGATAGCCCACCGTCGCCACCGCCGGGTAGCCCGAAGCCTCGGCCATGAGGTCCGCCAATCCCTGGCCGCCGCCGTCCCAGTTGACGCAGCGAAACGGCTGATGCACGGCCACGAGCGCGCGCGGGCGCCAGCGATCGATCAAGGCCACCAGCGCGGCCGTCTCCGGCTCCGACTGCGGCGTCGGTCCCGGGTCGTAACCGTCGCCATGCTCGCGCTGCCAGCTGCGCGCCGCGAAGTTGCGGTTGAGATCTACGTCGCGGGAGTTGTTCTTGCGCCCGGCGTGGAGCCCGTCGGGGTTGAGCACGGAGATGACGATCGTGCGGTACAGCGGCGGCGCCGCGGCCAGCGCCTCGACGAAGCGGCGGCACAGCTCGGCGGCGCCCGGCTCGTCGCCATGGATGGCACCGAAGACCAGCGCCCCCAGCCCAGGCGCGTCGCGCGCGCCGGCCACGTCGGCGGCTTCGATGGGCCGGCCGGCGACGGAGACGCCGATGATCACGCGGAGCGGGGGCGCGCCGCCGCCAGCGACAGCAGCTGCGCCAGCGACAGTGCCGCCGTGGCCGACGCCCACAGAAGGCCAACGGCGACGTAGAGCTGCGCCGCGTCCTCGATCATGATCCCGCGCAGCGCCATGCCGACGGGCGCCCAGAGCAGGATCAGCACCGACATCAGCACCGCGATGTCGGTCAGATCGCGCCCGAGCACGCCCAGGAGCGACAGCGCGGCGAACAGCAGCGGGATGAGCAGGAACACCGCGAAGATGGCCGCGCCAAAGCCAGACGCCATCATTTTGAGGATGAACGCGATCGGCACCACCGACGAGACCGGCAGGAGGTAGAGCAACACCACGGCGGCCACCGCCGCCATCACCAGCAGGCGTGCCGCCGCCGACGATTGCGCGCGCGAGCGCAACAGATGCGTCGCCGGCAGGCCGAGGATCGCCAGCGCCGCGACGACGCCGCGCCAGCCATCCATCACCCCGGCGGCGCCGAGCAGCACCGGCATCGCGGCCACCGCGGTCCCGACGGCGGCGCGGAAGACGAACGGCAGCGGCAGCAGCGCGCACGCCACCAGCACCACGCCGCCGGTCAAATAGAACAGCTGGCGCACGAAGTCGGCGCCGGCGAGGGTCTCCAGCAGCTGCCACGACGAGACCCCGTGCCACGGGCAGAAGAACAGCGCGATCAAGACGCCGCCGCCGATGCCCATGATGAGCCGCCCGAGCCCGCCCCACGGCTCGGCTTCGACGAGGGGCACGCGGCGCGTGGTCGGCGCTTCGACGGTGGGCTCGGGGATTTCTCCCGCCGTCGCCGCGCTCGCCGTCGCCGCGCTCGCCGTCGCCGCGCTCGCCGTCGCCGCGCTCGCCGTCGCCGCGCTCGCCGTCGCCTCCGTCAGCGCGGCCAAGGTCGCCGCCGGCCGCACCGCCGCCGCGCCGTTGCTGCCGCTCTCGGTGGCCGGCGGGGCGGGATCGACCTTCTCCTGCAGCGCCGCCTGGATGTCGGACGCCTTGATCCCGATGAGCGTCGGATCGGTCGCGTGCTTCGACACCACCTCCTGCGCGGCCGCCTCGGCCGGAGCGACGAGCTCGGGGTCGGCAGACGGCTGCGTGGCCGAGCAGAATACGCACACTACCGCCACGTCTGGAATCTGCTTGCCGCAGGCGGCGCAGGTCTTCTTCGCGGACATGTCGGCCGGACGAGTATAACCGACATTTCACGACGGGCGGCAATTCGATATCCTGCCGGGATGCTGGTCCTGTCCGAGCTCAAGACCCAGGCGCTCCGCTACATGGTGCTCGGCGACCCCGCGCGCGCGTTCCGCATCTACGAGGCGATCGTGGGCGCGGTTCCGTCCGATCTCGACGCGCGGATGAAGGTCGCCGATCTCTGCGTGACCGCGCGGCTGCACGATCTCGCCCGCCGGGTCTACGCCGCCGTCGCCTTCTACGACCTCCAGGGCGGCCGCCCGCTGCACGCGCTCGTCGCTGCGCAGGCGCTGCACTCGCTCGGCGCCGACATCGTGACGCTGCACGAGTCGCTGGCGCAGCTCTACGGCGCCGGGTCACCGCGCCTGGGCCGTGGCGGGCGATTGGCGCCGCCCGATCCGGAGACGCCGGTGCCGCCTCCCGCGCTCGTCGACGAGGCCGACCCCAGCGCTGCCGCCGCCGCGGCTGCCACAGCCGCCTCGTCGACCACGAACCTGACCGAGTTCCCGCCGATGTTTCCCCCGGTGCCGCTGCTCTCGGAGCTGGCGCCGGCGGCGTTCTCCCGCGTCCTGTCGACGGTGCGCGTGCTGCGCCTGCCGCATGGCGCCCCCGTCGTGCGTGAAGGCGAGCCCGGCACCAGCTTCTTCCTCGTCGCCGCCGGCACGGTGCGCGTCTTCTCCACCGACGCGCTCGGCAAGCAGACCGAGCTGGCCCGCCTCGGCGAGGGCGCCATCTTCGGCGAGCTGGCGCTGGTCGCCGCCCAGCCGCGCTCGGCATCGGTCGAGGTGGTGGGCGAGGCGGACCTGCTCGAGCTCGGAGCCGATGCGCTGCGCGCCGCCGCCGGCGAGCTGCCGCAGCTGGCCGAGGCGCTCGATCGCTTCACGCGCGAGCGGCTGCTCAAGAACCTGCTGGCCACGTCGCCCCTGTTCCGCCCGTTCTCGGCGCAGCAGCGCGTCGACCTGGCGCGCCGCTTCACCGGCCACGATGTGGCGCCCGGCACCGACCTCATCCGCGAGGGGGACCCCGGCCGCGGCCTCTACGTCGTGTTGGCGGGCGAGGTCGAGGTGCTCAAGGGCGAAGAGCCGTTCGAGCAGACGCTGGCGACGCTGCGCACCGGCGACGTCTTCGGCGAGATCGCGCTCATCCGGGGCACCCCGGCCACGGCCACGGTGCGCGCCGCCCGCCCGACCACCGTGCTGTTCCTGGCACGCGAATATTTCGAGCGCCTGCTCGGAGCGCTGCCGGAAATTCGGGCTTTTTTCGAGACGTTGACCGAAGAGCGGCTGCGCGACGCCGAGACCGTCAACGAGGACCTGCTGACCGCCGACGACGAACGGGTGCTCATCTAAGCTGACGGAATGTAAAGGGGAGGCGCGGGCGCTTCGGTGCGTATATACTAAGGAGAGCGGAGGCCCGTCGTGAAGAAGAACCGCCTGCTGCGTGTGATCCTGATGTTCGCCCTCGTCGTCGTCGCGCTGTGGTACTGGCGCCGCGACAACGATCAGGCCGTCTCCAACCACCAAGATCCGGCGCCGATCACTGCGCTCGACGACGAAGCGTCCGCCTACGCCATCCCCGGCGAGCTGGTGGTCGACTTCCGAGACGACGAGCCGCACGATCGCATCGCCGCGCTCGGACGCAAGCTCGGCGTGACCTTCCGGCCCGCCGCGCCGTCCGAGGTCGACGTGGACGAGATCTACACCGTCGACGCCGGCAACACGACCGCGCTGCTCGCCCAGCTGCGCGCCAACCCCGACGTCGAGGCCGCCGACTTCGAGTTCACCTACGGGCTGCCCGAGGACGCCCTCGACGCCGAGGACGAGGCGCTGCCGGCGCGCGACGACGTCACGCAGCACAAGGACTTCCCCAACGACCCGCGCTTCAAGTACCAGTGGCACCTGCAGCAGATCCACATGACGGACGCGTGGAAGGCGGCGCAGGGCGATGGCGTCATCGTCGCCGTCATCGACACCGGCGTGGCGCAGCGTGCCCGACCTGGACGAGACCGAGTTCGTCCCCGGCTACAACTTCGTCACCGACAGCGCCAACGCCGCCGACGACCACGGCCACGGCACGCACGTCGCCGGCACCATCGCGCAGTCGACGAACAACGGCATCGGCGTCGCCGGCGTCGCGTTCGACGCCAAGATCATGCCGCTCAAGGTGCTGTCGGCGCGCGGCTCGGGCTCGGTGCGCGGCATCGCCGACGGCATCCGCTGGGCCGCCGACCACGGCGCCAAGGTCATCAACATGAGCCTCGGCGGGCCGATGCCTCGTCGGTGCTGGCCAAGGCGGTGAAGTACGCGCACGACAAGGGCGTGGTCGTCGTCTGCGCCGCCGGCAACGACGGCCGCGGCAAGGTCAGCTATCCCGGCCGCCTACCCGGGCGCGATCGCGGTCGCGGCCACGCAGTTCGACGAGACGACCACCTTCTACTCGAACTGGGGCAAGGAGATCGACATCGCCGCGCCGGGCGGCAACACGCGCGTCGATCAGAACGGCGACGGCCAGCCCGACGGCGTCCTGCAGAACACCATCGTCCCGGGCAACACCACGCAGAACGACTACCTCTGGTTCATGGGCACCTCGATGGCGTCGCCGCACGTCGCGGGCGTGGCCGCGCTGATCGTCGGCGAGGGCGTCACCAATCCCGACGCGGTCGAGAAGATCCTCAAGGAGACGGCGCGCAAGCCGAAGCGTGGCCAAGAAGGACAACCAGAACCGCTACGGCGCCGGCATCGTCGACGCGGCGGCAGCGGTGAAGAAGGCGCAGCTCGGCTACGGCGGCCTCGAGCTGGGCGCGGCGCTCGGCTTCTTCGCGCTCATGCTCGTGCGCCTGCGCCGCCTGGGCCACGCGGTCATCGGCCTCGGGCTCGGCGGCGTCGCCGCGCTGGTCATCGGCTCCAGCGGGCTGTTCTTCCTGCCGCAGCTCGTGCACGTGCCGGCCGCGGCGATCCTGGCACACGGCTTCCCCGCCTGGGAGCCGTCGTCGTTCGGCTCCGCGGCGGCGTGGGCGTTCCACTCGGCGCTGGCGCCGATTGGCGCCATGCTGCTGCTCTACGGGTCGACGCGCGGGCGTCGCCTCGCCGCCGGCTTCGCGCTCGGCGTCGGTGCGCACCTGGCGTTCGTCGCCATCGCCGGCACCGTCGCCATTCCGGCGCTGTGGCTGGCCTGCAACGCCGCCGCGTCGCTCGGCGCCGGCTACCTCTCGCTCCGCAAGTAGCCGCCCGCCCGTCGCCGCCTGCCTGCCCCGTCCCACGCCGACGACCGCAGCGTCCCTACGACGCGGGCGCCGCGGCCGCGTCGTAGGGACGCTGCGGCCGCGCGGGACAAGCCGCGCCCCGCGTGATAGTGAAGCGACCATGCTCCCGTTCGGGCTGGTCGGGCTCATGGTCGCAGCCATCGAGCTCGCCGGGGCCAGCAGCTGCCCGACGGTGAACGAGGTGGCGGACCGCCTGCGCGCGCTCGTCCCCGACGCGGCCACGGCCGCGGTCCCCCGCGAGCGCGTGACGCTGACGCAACAGCTGGGCGGCCTCCGCCTCGAGCTGCGCGACGAGGCCGGCCGCGCCATCGGACGGCGCAGCCTCGACGCCGCACCGTGCAGCGACCTGGCGCAGGCAGCCGCGGTCGTGATCGCCGCCTGGGCCACCGACCTGCGCGCCGATCGGACGCCGGAGCTGGTGCTGCCACGCCGGCAGCCCCGCCGAGGCCTCGGCTTCGACGTGGCTGCGGGTTTCGTCGCCTCGTTCGCCGGGTCCGCGTTCGCCCCCGGCGGCGAGCTGGCCGTGACGATGGGACCCCGAGACGGCCGGCTCTTGGGCCGCATCGTCGCCACCGGCACCGCGGCGCGCGACCTGGCCGTCGGCACGGGCGCTGCTGGACACGTGACCTTCAGCCGCGCCAGCCTCGGGCTCGGCCCGGTGGTGCGTCTCCGTCCCGGCCGCTTCCTCGTCGATTTCGGCGCCGACGCCTCGGCCGCCCTGGTCTATCTGGCCGGCGTCGGTTTTGCCGACAGCGCCAGCGCCTGGGACGCCGACGTCGGCCTCGGCGGCGGCGTGCGTGCGGCCGTCCGCGTCGGGGCCGTGGCCCCGTACCTGGGCGCGCGGGTCGAGGGCTGGCTGCGGCCGCTCTCGGCGCTGGTGACCGGACCGACCGGCGGCACTGTAGGGCTACCGCGTTTCGAGGTGCTGCTCGCGGCCGGCCTCTCGTTCGGCAGATACTGACCTGCCGTTCAGTGTAAGATCCGGAAGCGGCCATCCACCAATCCGGAGGGCCGATCGACGTGGCGAACCTGCACGACATCTCGGACGCCGTGGCGTTGGAGCCGGCCGACTTCGACGCCGTCTACCGCGCGCACGTCGATCGCGTGGCGCGCTGGGCCGCCCGGCTCGGCGGCCCCGCCATCGATGCCGACGACGTTGTGCAGGACGTGTTCATCGTGGTCCACCGGCAGATCGCGGGCTTCCGCGGCGAGGCGAGCCTCGCCACCTGGCTCTACCGAATCACCGCGAACGTCGTGCGCGACCGCCGCCGACGCGATCGTTGGCGCCGCTTCATGAGCGGCCTCTCGTCCGACTTCGCCGCCACCCTGCCATCGACGAGCGCGACGCCCATCGAGACCGTCGAGCAGCGCGAGGCGGTCGAGCGCATCTACCGTGTGCTCGACGGCATGAACGAGCGTTACCGCAACCTCATCGTGCTCTTCGAGATCGAGAAGCTCAGCGGCGAGGAGATCGCCGAGCTGACCGGGATCCGCCGGAGCACGCTGTGGGTGGTGCTGCACCGGGCGCGCGCGCAATTCGAAAAGCGGCTCGCATCCGTCGTGCGCGACGAGGAGGAGGGACCATGAGCCCGCCAATCGACGACGAGGACCAGAGGCCCGAGCGCTTCGTCGACGAGCTCGGCTCGGAGGCGGGCGCCCTGTTGCGCCGGCTGCCAGAGCCCCCGCCGTGGTCGGCCGCGCACAAGCAAGGGGTGCGCGCGGCCATCGACGAGCGGCTGCGCCGGCCCGCCCGTCGCGTCGGGCGCGTGCTCGCCTGGAGCGCGCTCGGGGCCGCCTGCTTCGCCGCTGGCGTGGTCGTGGGCGTGGGACGGCGGGCGCCGCGGACGAGTCCGCCACCGCTCGCGCGCGTAGTGGTGCCGTCCTCGAGCACGCCGCCCGCCGATCCGCCGCTGGTGTTGGCCAGCGGGCGCGCCGAGCTCCGCGGCGATCGCGTGCTCTTGCGCGAGGGGCGCGTGCTCGTGGCCGCGCGCTCGATGCCGGTCACCGTCGAGCTGACCGACGGGCAGGTGCGCGCCGCCGGCGGCGCTGTCGTCGAAGTGCGCATGTCCGGCTGGCGGGTGCAGGTGAGCGCGTACCGCGGAAGCGCCGCGGTGGAGACGCGCTCGCTCGGCACGCGGCTGCTCGAGGCCGGGCGCACGCTCGGAACCGAGGGCGAGCACGCGATCGACCGATCGACCGCAGCCGAGATCGCGCGCGAGCTCGAAGGCGGCGCCGCGACGCCCGTCGCGCCGAGCGCGCCCGCCACGGCGCCGGTGCGGGCGGCCGCCGCGCCGCCGGCGCCGCCGCGCCAGCCGCTCAAGCACGCCACGCTCGCGCCAACGCTGACGTCGCCGTCACCGAAGCTGCCGTCGCCGTCGCCAACGCTGACGTCGCCGTCGCCGAAGCTGACGTCGCCGTCGCCGAAGCTGCCGCTCGACGAGGAGGAACATCCGGCGCCGGTCGCCCTCGCCGTTCCCCGAGCGCCGATGGCACCGCCGCCGATCGCGCCCCCTCTCGCGCTGCGGCAGAACGCGCTGCCGCCGAGCGCGCCGCCGCCGAGCGCACCGCCGGCGATCGCGCCGCCGCCGCCGCCCGCACCGTCGGCGCTGGCGCGCGAGACCGAGGATCTGCGCGTCGCGGTCCAGCGGCTGCGCCACGATCACGATCCGGCCGGCGCCGTCGCGCTCCTCGACGGCTACTTGCGCGATCACCCGCGCGGCGTCCTACGCACCGATGCCGAGCTGGCGCGCGTCGACGCGCTCTTGCAGATCGGCGACGCCGCCCGCGCGCTCTCGGCCCTCGACCGCCTGCCGCTGGACGGCCTGCCGCGGTCGCGCGAGCTGCACGTCACCCGCGGCGAGCTGCGGGCCGACGCCGGCCGCTGCCGCGACGCGCTCACCGACTTGCGGCCAGCGTCCGAGGGCACCGACGCGCTCGCCGAGCGCGCGCTCTACCGCCAGGCCGTCTGCCGCGCTCGCATCGGCGACGTCGCCCGCGCGCGCGCCGGTCTCGAGTCCTACCTCGCGCGCTTCCCAAAGGGCCGCTTCACCGGCGAGGCGCGCCGCGCGCTCGATGGCCGCTGAGGTAGCAGGGTGTAAGGTCTGAGGCGTTCGGGCCACCAACCAACCAGAGGCACGCGCGACCACAGGAGGCCCTGCCATGACCCACACGACTCGCCTACGATTCTTGACCCTGACGCTTCTGGTCGCCGCCGCCGGTTGCGGTGGCCAGCACCCCGTCGGGACGACCTACTCCCTCGGCTATCTCGCGACCGATTCCTGCTCGAGCCACTCGACCCAGCAAGACTGCGCCACCCAGAGCGGCTGCGCCTGGATCGCGCCCGGCTGCCCCGCCGGCGTCTCCTGCCCCCCGGGCATCTGCTACACGCCCGACCCGTGCCTCGGCATCACCGACCAGACCCAGTGCCAGAGCGACTCGCGCTGCGCCTGGTCCGCCGTGTCGAAGCTCTGCCCCGTCGGCGCCACCTGCCCCAACGGTGGCTATTGCCACCCGCAGGATCCGAGCGGGGGCGGCTGCGGCTGCGTGAGCCCGATCGCCTGTCCGGCCGGCGCCCCCTGTCCGCCTCCCGAGTGCGACTGCAACGGCGGCGGCAGCGGCGGCGGCACCTGCACCTGCGCCTGCCCGGCGTGCGCGCCCGGCGAGTCGTGCCCGCCGTGCGCCTGCGACTGCGGCCCCGTGCCCGGCGGCGGCGGCTGCGTCAACGGTGGCACCTGCGCCTGCAACTGCCCGGCGTGCGCGCCCAACCAGCCGTGCCCGCCCTGCGCCTGCGGCTGCGGCGCCGGCGGCGCCGTGCCCGCGCCCACTCCGACGACGGGCGGCACCACCGCGCCCGATCCGTGCACGAAGAACGTGGATCAGGCGTCGTGCACCGGCGACACGGCCGATCAGTGCCAGTGGATCGCCACCGGCGCTCCCTGCCAGACGGGCCAGCCGTGCACATCGGGCATCTGCCAGTCGCCGAGCGCGAGCGGCGGCACCGGCGGCGGCAGTGGCGGCACCGGTTGTGGCTGCGCCTGCCCCGGGTGCGATCCGTCGACGCAGAACTGCCCGCCGTGCACCTGCGACTGCGGCGGAAGCGGCCCCGGCTGCGTGCCACCTCCCATGCCGGGGCCGACTCCGATCGCGTGCCCGGGGCTCGGCTGCGATCCGCAGTGCCCCAACGGCGTCACCACGGACGCCAACGGCTGCCCGACCTGCACCTGCGCCTGACACCCTCGCGCTACCCCCGCGCCTGACGCCCTCGCGGCGATCCCCCTAATCTAAAGCAGACCCTGCGACGCATACCAGCGGGCGGCATCGGCCAGCGTCTCGGCGGCGGGGCGCGTGTGGTAGCCGAGCGCGGCCTCGGCGCGCGCCGAGGCGTAGTAGCCATAGTGGCCGAGATACGCGAGGTTGCCCGGGCTGACCGGCAGCGGCAGGCCGGCGCGGGCGAGCGCGGCGATCGGCAGCGCGGCGGCGCGCAGCAGCGCGGCCGGCAGCACGGCGATCGGCCGCGCGCCGCCCGTGACCTCGGCGATCGTCGTCGCCAGCTGGCGGAAGGTCAGCTGCGGACCGCCGAGGATGTAGCGCGCGCCCGGCTCGCCACGGGTCAGCGCGGCGACGTGCGCGGTGGCCACGTCGCGAACGTCGCACAGCGTGGTCCCGCCCGGCGGAACCAGCGGCAACAGGCCCCACTTGACGAGCCGGAACAGCGGCAGCGTGCGCCGGTAGACCTCGCCCGGGCCGAAGACCAGCGCGGGGTTCAGGCACACCGTCTCGATGCCCTCGGCGCGCCGCACGAGTCGCTCGGCGTCGCGCTTGGACTCGTTGTAGCCGAGGCCGGGCGGCCAGTCGTAGCGCGTCTGCTCGTCGGCAACGCCGCCCGGCCGGGGCGCGCCCGATCGCGGCGATCGACGACGTGTGCACCATTCGGCGGAGGCCGGCCGCGCGCGCCGCCTCGAGGACGTGGCGCGTGCCCTCGACGTTCACCTCGTGCTGCCGGGCCGCCGCCTTGGGCGCGAAGGCCACGATCGCCGCGGCGTGCACCACCGACTCGCAGCCGCGCACCGCGGCGCGCAGCGACCCGGCGTCGAGGACGTCGCCGCCGACGAGTTCGATCGGCGCCAGCTGGGGGTCGAGCCTGGCTTCGGAGCCGGGCCGCACCAGGGCCACGACCGGTGTCCGGCCGCGAGCAGCGCGTGGGCGATGTGCGATCCGAGAAAGCCGGTGGCGCCGGTGAGGAGGACCCGCATGGGCGGGAACTCTCGACCGAGGGCGCCAAACACTCAACCCCAAAAAAGAGTGAGCCCCAGCGAGTGGTCCGACCCGCTGGGGCTCCCAAACTAGAAGCTTTCACCGCTGTTGCTGCTACGCGACTGCGGTTTATTTGCCGCTACGACCGGGCGGGCTTAGTCGAAAGTAGCGCCCGGACGAAGCTAAACTGAACGATGCCTTGAGCAACCGATGTGCCACGCCCGCGAAACGCCGTAAAACGCTTGTGCGACGCGGATTAACGTGTTACGTCCCATCTGCGATCGATGCCCGCGCTCCCCGATCGCTCTGACATCTACGTCATGGTCCCGAGGTAGCGCGCAACTTTTTGCGTAGAGACTAGATAAGTGGCAGGAGACCTTTTGGTCATCAACGCGGACGGCCCCGAGACGCGCGTCGCGCTGGTCGAGAAGGGCCAGCTCGCCGAGCTCTACATCGAGCGGCGAGCGCGAGCGCGGCATCGTCGGCAACATCTACAAGGGCCGCGTCGAGCGCGTGCTGCCCGGCATGCAGGCGGCCTTCGTCGACATCGGCGCTCGAGAAGGCGGCCTTCCTCTACGTCGCCGACGTGCGCGGCGCGCCCGAGGACTTCAAGCGCGCTGTTCGTCGACGAGCGACGAGCGAGCGCGCAGCAGCGACGAGCGACGAAGCGCCGCGAGCGGCGCAGCGGCGCGCGCATCGAGGACCTGCTCAAGGAGGGCCAGGAGATCCTCGTCCAGGTCGCCAAGGAGCCGATCGGCACCAAGGGCGCGCGCATCACCGCGCTACATCTCGCTGCCCGGCCGCCACCTGGTGTTCATGCCGACGGTCGACCACGTCGGCATCTCGCGCCGCATCGGCTCGGACAAGGAGCGGCGAGCGGCTGCGCGAGATCGTCGACCCGATGCGGCCGCCGGGCGCGGGCTTCATCGTGCGCACCGTCGCCGAGGGCGTGCCGCGAGACGGAGCTGCAGCGCCGACATGGAGTTCCTCATCAAGCTGTGGAACGAGATCCTGCGCGCAAGCAACGAGCACGGCGCGCGCGCCGGCGCTGCTCTACAACGATCTCGACCTGCTGCTGCGCACGGTGCGCGACCTGTTCACCGCCGACGTCGACAAGCTCATCATCGACTCGCGAGCGGAGTACGAGCGGGTCATGAAGTTCGTCGCCGCGTTCATGCCCGACTTCGCCGGCAAGATCGAGCTCTACGACGGGCGCGAGCCGATCTTCGACGGCTACGGCATCGAGATCGAGATCGACCGCGCGCTCGAGCGCAAGGTCTGGCTCAAGTCGGGCGGCTACCTCATCATCGACCAGGTGCGAGGCGCTGACCGCCATCGACGTCAACACCGGCCGCTTCGTCGGCAAGACGAGCCTCGAGGACACGATCACCAAGACCAACCTCGAGGCCGTGCAAGGAGGTCGCCGAGCAGCTGCGCCTGCGCAACATCGGCGGCATGATCGTCGTCGACTTCATCGACATGGACAGGCCGCAGAACCGCGAGAAGGTCATGCGCGCGTTCGAGGAGGCGCTGCAAGCGACGACAAGGCCAAGGCCAACGTCCCCAAGATCTCCGAGCTCGGCCTGGTCGAGATGACGCGCAAGCGCACGCGCGAGTCGCTGGCTGCGCACGCTGACCGAGCCCTGCCCGTACTGCGAGGGCAAGGGCTACATCAAGTCGAAGACCACGGTCTGCTACGAGATCCTGCGCGAGCTCCGGCGCGACGGAAACTCGTATCGCGAGGACGGCATCGTCGTGACCTGCAATCCCGAGATCGCCGACCTGCTGGTGACCGTCGAGCAGCAGTACATCGAGGAGCTGGAGAAGCGGCTGCAGAAGAAGATCGTCATCCAGGCGAAGAAGCGGTTTCACCTCGAGAAGTTCGAGATCACCGGGCGCGACCCGGAGACGACGCGGCCGCGGGCCCAGGAGGCGGCCGCCGACGGGGAGGCATCGTGACCGAGCATATAGAGGTGCGCCCGTGAGGACACACGATGGGCATATTCCGCGTGCGGCGCGCGTACGAATCAACGAGGAGTTCGCGCCGGTGGAAGCGTTCATCAACGAATACGTCGCCGACATTTCGTCGACCGGGGTGTTCATCAAGTCGAAGGATCCGCTGCCGGTGGGGACGCGGGTGAACCTGAAGTTCTCGGTGATCCTCGACGAGCTGCACGTGGTCGAGGCCGCCGGCGAGGTGATGCGCCAGAGCCTGCGCCCGCTCGGCATGGGCGTGGCGTTTCGCGCGGTCGGGCCGGCCGCGCAGAAGATCATCGGGCGCGCGATCAAAGAGCGGCGGGAGCTGAAAAAGACGTCGTGAGCATCGGCAAGCGCATCATCGATCTCGCCAAGGCCAACCTGAACGCACTGCTCGACAAGGCGAACGGCGAGACCGCGCTCGACGAGCTCACCGACGACGAGCTGGAAGCCGAGCTGCAGCGGCGGCGCGACCGGCGCCGGCGCGAGGAAGAAGAGCGTCGGGCGGCCGAGCGCGCGGCGAGCAACGCGCGGCAGCGAACCGCGACCCGGACCACGGTGCCGCCGCCCACGACGCCGCCGCCGCGCCGCGAAGAGAAGAAGAGGGCGCCGCCGCCACGGCCGAGCGCTCCGCTCGTCGGCGACAAGCGCATGCGCGAGCTCTACGCCCAGCTCGAGGTGCCCTACGGCGCATCGTTCGAGGAGGTGAAGAAGAGCTTTCGCCGCCTCATGCGCAAGTACCATCCGGATCTGCACACCGGCAATCCGCAGAAGCAGAAGACGGCCACCCAGCTCACCATGTCGCTGACGCAGGCCTACAACGAGATCGAGCAGCACCTGACCGGCGGGCGTCGCAGCTAGCGGATCGCTTGCGCCCAAAGCGCGATTCACTTGTGGGGAGCGTCGCGAGGCGCGCGAGGCCGAGTCGAATTCGGGCGAGCGAAGAGCGAGCAGCGCAGCAATTTCGTGGGTTAGCGCGAGGGCAGGATCTCGAGCGCCGCCGCGAGGACGCGCTCCCCGGCGAAGAGCTCGAGCTTGTCGCCCCAGTCGACGACGAGCAGGCGGGCGGGGCCGGGGCCGGCGTACTCGAAGACGCGCACCCGGTCGCCGTGCTTGCGCGTTCCCAGCTGGCCGACGCGAATCGCAGACGCCTGGGCGCGCGCGGTCTGGCGATACGAGCCGCCGGCGTGCTGCAGCGTCTCTGGCGGATCGCCGGTGCTCTGATCGGGGCCGAGGGCGGCGGGCGCGAGCAGGAGCGGATCGGAGCCGCCGGCCTTGGCGTAAAGGAAGCGCTCGCCGCCGTCGTCGAAGAGGCGGTACAGGCGCGCGCCGCGACCGTCCTCGCTGAAGGTGACCACGCCTTCGACGAGAAAGTCGGTGCCGAGGTGCTGCACCACGTCGCCGACCTGGATCGTGGTCGGCGAGCGCTCGGTCGGCGCCACGAGGCGCTTGCGCTCGGCGGCGAGCGCCTCGCCTTCGGCCCGACGCGCCTTGTGCCACAGCGCATACGAGGCGAAGCCGATGCCTGCGACGAGGCCGAGCACCAGAAGCTCCATCGTGGGCGCACTGTAGCATCGTTCGCGCTGGCAGCGCTGGCGCTCGTTGCTTGCCGGCGGGCGCAGCCGCTGCGAGTGGCGTCGGCGGGCGACGTGCAGCTGGGGGCGACCCTGGCGGCGTCACCCTTCGCCGACGCGACGCTGCTCGACGGCGACGTGCGCCTGGTGAACCTCGAAGGTCCGCTGACGGCGCGCGGGCGCGCGACCGCCGCGACGGCGGCGCCAGAGCGGTTCGCGTTCGATCCGGCGCGCGCGGCGTGGCTGCGCGGGCGGGTCGACGCGGCCTCGCTGGCGAACAACCACGCGCTCGATCAGGGTGCCGCCGGGCGCGACGACACGGTGCGGGCGCTGGCCGGCGCCGGGGTCGCCGCCGCCTTCGACGGGCACGATGCGGTGATCGAGCGCCGCGGGCGGCGGGTCACCGTGATCGCGCAGGCGTTCACACCGGACGCCGATCTCGAGGGTGGCGGCGCGGCCGCGCTGGTCGCCGCCGTGGCGCGGGCGGCGCGGCCGACGATCGTATCGCTGCACTGGGGGCACACCGGCTCGCTTCTGCCCACCGAGGAGCAGAGGCGCCTGGCGCACCGGCTGGTCGACGCCGGGGCCGTCGCCGTCGTTGGCCACGGGCCGCACACGATGCAGGGTACGGAAACGTACCGATCTGGTACGTACCCGTACCGCCTCGGTGTCATCGCCTACTCGCTCGGCAACTTCGTGTTCGGCTGCGACTGCACCGACGTCACCGACGCCTACGTGCTCCGCTTCACCATCGACGCCGGCGGCAGCGCGCGCGACGTGGCGCTGACGCCGATCGTCGCTGGCCTCGCGCGCCCGCCCACCCGCGCCCACGATCCGGGGCTGCGCGCGCAGCTCGTCGATCTCTGCCGGGACCTGTCGGGCGGCGTCACCGTCCAGTAGACTGCGCAGCCAGGAGGTGCGCCATGGCGCCAAGACCGATCCCCGAGGGCTACCACACGCTCACGCCGTACATCATCGCCAGCGACGCGGCCAGGCTGATCGAGTTCGCCCAGCAGGCGTTCGGTGGCGAGGTGCGCCACCAGACCGTCGAGGACGGCCGCATCCGCCACGCCGAGGTGCGCATCGGCACGTCGATGATCATGCTGTCGCAGGCGACGTCCGAGTACCCGCCGACCCCGATCCACCTGTACATGTACGTCGAGGACTGCGACGCCGTCTTTGTGCGCGCGCTCGCCGCCGGCGCCACCCAGATCATGCCGATGGCCGATCAGGAGTACGGAGATCGCAACGGCGGCGTCAAGGATCCCGTCGGCAACTCGTGGTACATCGGCAAGCACATCAAGGATCTGTAGCGTCTTTGGTCGGAGTCTTTGCCGCTCACCCGGAGCGGCCGGCGCTCATCAAGCGCCGTCGGTGGCCGGCTCTGTGAGCCAATCCTCGTCGCTGAGCGGCCCGCCGAACTCGTTCTCCACCGACCGGATGAGCGCGATGTTGCGCACGTCGTTCTTGGTCAGGAGCTTGTCGCTGTAGTCGGGGCGCTCCTTGTACCACTCCATGCCGCTGAAGTGATCGCGCAGGATCTCCGACTTGAAGCGGCGCCCGCGCCGCGCGTAGATCGTGTTGCGCAGCAGGCGCAGGTCGCGCAGCGAGAGCTGCCGCACCTGCTCGAGCGTCAGCGTGTGGTCGAGCGACTCCTCGCTCTTGCCGCGCGACTCGTCATCGAGCGCGAACTCGCCCATCGCCCGCGCGAGCAGGCCGAGCTCGATCTTGTCGTCGTCGGTCAGCTTGCTGGTGGAGAAGCTCGGGTCGGGGCGGTACCACTTCAGCTTGGCGTAACGGCAGGCGGGGAACGAGGCGTCGATGTCGTCGTACTCGCCGGGCTCGGCGCCCTTGGGGCGCGCGCACTGCTTGACGCTCTTGCCGTTGCGAAGGGTCCACTCGGGCTTCTCGCTCCACGTCTTGCCGTGGCGGGCCAGGATGTCGTCGCGCATGCGGCCCAGCTCGACGTCGGTGAGAGACTGCTCGCGCACGGCGATGAAGTGCGCGTTCTTGCGATCGGCGTCGCTCACCTGCTTGTACGAGAACCTGGGGTTGGGCCGGAACCACGGCTGCGCGTGAAAATAGTCGTGCAGCCACGGCTTGCGGAAGCGGTCCCAGCCGTAGCGCGCATAGATGGTGTTGCGCAGGATCGAAAGCTCGCGCAACGACTTCTGCTCCAGCAGCTTGCCTTCGCAGGTGACTTCGGTACGCATCTCGCGCTTGATCTTGCATGGCATCGGCTGCGCGAAATAGTTGGGCACCTTGTCGGCGGGCGCCGGCGTATACGGCTCATCGGCGCGCGTGTCGCCGGCGATGCCGGCGACCGCAGCGACGAGGACGAGAGCGAAGCCCCGGGTCATGCTATCCACGATATCACCGATGCTGTTGATACGTCTGTTGGCGCCGCTGTTCTTCCTGGCGCCGGCGAGCCCGCCGCCGCAGCTGCGCTGCCTGGTGAAGTATTACGGCGTCACCGCCGAGCTCGCCGACGGCGGTTGGTGGGCGCGCGTGGGTGCGACGCGCATCCCGTACGACGACCACAAGACCAAGTCGGCCGACGAGAAGCTGGAGCACCCCGACGTCCGGGACGCGTTCGCGCCGCGCTATCGCACGGGACCGATCCACGCCGTCAGCTCACCTGACGAGGATCCCGGCCGCGCCCGCCTCGACGCCATCTTCGCCGCCGCCTATCCGCCCAATGACCTGGTCCGCGTCGACTTCGCCGGCCACCAGGTGCGCGTGCATCGCAAGGCGGCGCCGGCGTTCACCCGCGTGGCCGCGCGCATCGTCGCGCTGGTCGCGGGCGACAGGGCGCTGGCGCCCTTCGTCGCCCGCCTCGGCGGCACCTTCAACGCCCGCAACATCGCCGGCACCGATCGCCCGAGCGCCCACTCGTACGGCATCGCCATCGATCTCAACGACACGCTCAGCGACTACTGGCGCTGGGAGAAGCGCGGCTGGCGCAACCGCATCCCGCAGCCGATCGTCGACGCCTTCGAGGCCGAAGGCTTCATCTGGGGCGGCCGCTGGTTCCACTTCGACACCATGCACTTCGAGTACCGTCCCGAGCTGCTCGACGGAAGCTGCTACCCGACCCCGCCGTAGTACGAACATGCGCGCCGCGCCGCTTTTCGCGTGCCTGGTGGCGACGTCGACGGCGTCGGCGGCACCGCTGTGCCACGTGCGCGGGCAGCCGTGGCTCGAAGGCCGCGTCGCCGGCACGACCGCGCGCCCGGCGCGCGCCGCCGACGCGCGGCGCGGCCAGTCCATCGAGGTCTTCGTCGTCGCCCACGGCACGCTCGACGGGCGGCGCGTCCTTTTCAGCGACGATCGACGGCGCGGCCACACCGCGTGGCGCGCGTGCGACGCGCACGTCGAGTGGCGCCGGGTCGAGCCGCGACCGCAGCACCTGTCGACGCCGGCGCCGAACGCCTCGGTACCGGTGTACGCCAACGCCGTCGTGCTCGGGCCCGACCACGGCAAGTGGATCGGCTTCGATCGCATCGACTACTTCGAGAGCCCGCTCGATGGCGACGGCACGAACCTGCTCGTCCGCGACGCCCGGCCGTCGGCGGGCGCCTCGCTGCCGTCGAGCCCCGCGCGCGCCGAGCCGTGGACCGGCCTCGGCGTCATGCACCTCGGCGCCACCGTACACCTCGGCGATGACAGCGCGGCCACGCCCGGCGCCGACGACGCGCCCGACGGCACCCTGTCGGCGCGCGTGTTCCGCTACAGCTTCCGCGCCGGCGACGACTTCGTCGGCTGGCTGACCTCCTACTTCAACGTGCCCTACCTGTTCGGCTCGGCCGGCAAGGGCGCGCGCGCCCAGGCCGAGCGCTATGTCGGCGCAGACTGCGCGGACGTGCTGGTGGCGGCGCTACGACGCAGCGGCCGCAAGCTCGAGTACACCAGCGTCGGCGACCTCGTCGACGCGCTGCCGCACGTCACCGGCGCCGTGCGGCCGGGCGACCTCTACGCGCTCGACTACGTCGGCTACGCCGACCTGCCGCGCTCCTGGGATCACATCGTCGCCCTCATCGAGGACCGGGGCCCCAACGGCAAGCCCGACGGCCGCCCCGGCCCCGAGGATCTGGTCATCGACAGCGGCAACGCCGACGGCCTCAAGGTCGCCCCGCTCGGCGACCAGGGCGACGTTCGCGTCGCGGTGCTGCGCCCGCACTGATATTGCACGGGGATCACTGACTGCGGTCGGACCCTGGGCGACTAAGTGCGGAGTAACGCGTTGCGCAATAGTTCTGCCCCCTTGCGACCTTGACTTATTAGGTGGGAGCAGTTACATCCGCGGCGGCTCAACACGATGAAGCCCGTGGAGAAGACAATGCTCGCAAAGGGCCAGCCGGTCCCCCTCGCCGGCGCCGAAGACGAACCCTTCTCGATCCTCGCGGACAACGGCACCATCAAGCCGGGCACCCGCGCTCCCGAGATCTCCGACGAAGCCGCGCTCAAGCTCTACCGCGGCATGTTGCAGGTGCGCCTCGTCGACGACCGCATGATGAAGCTGCAGCGCCAGGGCCGCCTCGGCTTCTACATGCGGCTCGATCGGGCGAAGAGGCGACCCACTTCGGCGGCGCCTACGCGCTGCGCGACGGCGACTGGATCTTCCCGTCCTACCGCGAGCCCGGCGTCGTCGTTCTGGCGCGGCTACACGCTCAAGGACTACGTCAACCAGCTGTTCGGCAACGTCGAGGATCCGGTCAAGGGCCGCCAGATGCCGGTGCACCACTCGGCGCAACTGGCTGCAACATCGTGTCGATCTCGCTCGCCGGTCGGCACGCAGATCCCGCAGGCGGTCGGCATGGCCATGGCGCGCGCGCATCGCCAAGAAGGACGACGTGCGCGCTGGTCTACTTCGGCGAGGGCACCGACCTCGACGGGCGAGTTCCACGTCGGGCTCAACTTCGCCGGCGTGTTCAAGGCGCCGTGCATCTTCTTCTGCCGCAACAACGGCTGGGCGATCTCGACGCCGGGCTCGAAGCAGACGGCGGCCAGCTCGTTCGCGGTCAAGGCGCTCGCCTACGGCATGCCCGGCGTCCGCGTCGACGGCAACGATCTGCTCGCGGTCATCGCGGTCATGCAGCGACGCGGTCGCGCGCGCGCGCGCGGGCGAGGGCCCGACGCTGATCGAGGCGGTCACCTACCGTCGCGGCGGCCACTCGTCGTCGGACGATCCGACGGTCTACCGCGATCCGCCGGAGCCCGAGCAGTGGGAGGCGAAGGACCCGCTCGAGCGCTGGCGCCGCTACCTGCGAGCACGCGCGAGCTGTGGAGCGAGGAGCTCGCACGACGCAGTACGCGCAGCGAGATCACCGACGAGCTCATGGCCGCGCGTCGAGCGCGCCGAGCGAGCTCGGCAGCCCGGCCGTCGAGACGATGTTCGACGACGTCTTCGCCGAGCTGCCGCCGCACCTGCGCGAGCAGAAGGCGCGAGTTGATGGCGCATGCCGCGCAGCGAAGCCGCAGCACGGACGGCGCACTAGGATCACATGCCGGTCATGAACATCATTCAGGCGGTCAACGACGCGCTGCGCATCGAGATGCGGCGCGACGCCCGCGTCGTCGTGCTCGGCGAGGACGTCGGCAAGTTCGGCGGCGTCTTCCGCGTCACCAGCGGGCTGCTACGACGAGTTCGGCGACGACCGCGTGATCGACACGCCGCTCGCCGAGGCCGGCATCATCGGCACCGCCATCGGCATGGCGCTCTACGGCCTGCGCCCGGTGCCGGAGATCCAGTTCGCCGACTTCATCTATCCCGGCGTTCGACCAGATCGTGAACGAGCTGGCGAAGTTCCGCTATCGCTCGGGCGGCGCAGTACCCGTGCCCGGTCGTGATCCGCACGCCCGTACGGCGGCGGCATCCGCGGCGGCCACTACCACTCGCAGTCGCCCGAGGCGCTACTTCATCCACACGCCGGGCCTCAAGGTCGTGTGCCCGTCGAACCCGTACGACGCGAAGGGCCTGCTGCTCGTCGGCGATCCGCGGCGAACGATCCGGTGCTCTTCTTCGAGCCGAAGCGCATCTACCGCGCGGCCAAGGGCGAGGTGCCCGAGGGCGACTACACGGTGCCGCTCGGCAAGGCCAAGGTCGTGCGCGAGGGCACGCAGCGTCACGCGTGCTCGCGTGGGGCGCGATGGTGCACGAGCGCCGTCGAGGCGGCGAAGCAGGCGGCGGAGGAGGGCATCGATCGCCGAGGTCATCGACCTGCGCACGCTCTGGCCGCTCGACGTCGAGACGATCGTCGCAGTCGGTGCAGAAGACCGGGCGCGTGGTCATCGTGCACGAGGCGCCGCAAGACCTGCGGCTTCGGCGCCGAGCTGGTCGCGCTCGATCGCAGGAGCAGGCGCTGCATGTCGCCTCGAGGCGCCGATCGCTGCGCGTCACCGGCTTCGACACGCCGTTCCCCTACACGCTCGAGAACGAGTACCTGCCCGACGCCGGACCGCGTCGTCGCCGGCGATCCGCAAACCGCGACGTTCTGGAGTGGTGAGCCATGGCGTTCGAGTTCAAGCTGCCGGACATCGGCGAAGGCGTCGCCGAGGGCGAGATCGTCAGCTGGCTGGTCAAGGAGGGCGACGTCGTCGCGCGAAGACCAGCCGATGGTCGAGGTGATGACCGACAAGGCGACGGTGGCGATCCCGTCGCCGCGCGCCGGGCGCGATCGCGGAGATCCGCGCGGCCGAGGGCGAGATCGTGCGCGGTCGGCGCGGTGCTGGTCGTGATCGACGAGGGCGGCGCGGCGGCGGCGGGCACGAGCCGCAAGCCGGCCGAGCCGGCGACGGCCAAGGAGCGAGCGCGCAGTTCCGCGACAAGACGCCCAAGCAGCGAGCCGGCGGCGGCGCAGCAACGTCGATCAGCATGCAGCGCGGCGACCAGCGGCAAGGTGCTCGCGACGCCGGCGACGCGCAAGCTCGCGCGCGACCTCGGCGTCGATCTGCGGCGGTGCGCGGCGACCGGCGACCGAACGGCCGCGTCACCAACGACGACGTACGCGCGGCCGGCCCTGGCGGCGGCGGACCGCGCCGACGGCGACGGCGACGGCGCGCGCCTACGCGCCCGATGGCGGTCGCACGCCGACGGCGAGCGACGAGCGCGTCCCGTTCCGCGGCGTGCGCAAGAAGATCGCCGAGAAGATGCACGCGCTCGCGGCAGACCGCGGCGCACTTCACCTACGTCGAAGAGTGCGACGTGACCGAGCTGGTGGCGCTGCGCGAGCGCGCCAAGGCGCGCGCCGAGGAGCGCGGCGTCAAGCTCACCTTCCTGCCGTTCATCGTCAAGGCGGTCGTCGCGGGGCTCAAGAAGTGCCCGATCGCTCAACGCGACGCTCGACGAGGCGAACGCAGGAGATCGTGCTGCGCAAGCGCTACCACATCGGCATCGCGGCGGCGACGGCCGACGGGCTCATCGTGCCGGTGGTCAAGCGACGCCGATCAGAAGTCGCTCTTCGACATCGCCGAGACGTCGACGAGCTGTCGGAGAAGACGCGCGCCGGCAAGGCGACGCGCGACGAGCTGACCGGCTCGACGTTCACGATCACGTCGCTCGGCGCGCTCGGCGGCGTGCTCGCGACGCCGATCATCAACTTCCCCGAGGTCGCGATCCTCGGCGTCCACAAGATCAAGGCCGACGCCGGTGGTGCGCGACGGGCAGATCGTCATCCGCGACATGATGAACCTCTCGATCTCGCTCGATCACCGCATCGTCGACGGCTACGAGGGCGCGCATGTTCCTGCAGCACGTCGATCTCGCTGCTCGAAGATCCGACGCTGATGTTCATGGAGATGGTGTGAGCGGCGCCGCCATGCGGGCGGGAGGTCGCGCCGCTGCCGCCCGACGGCGCCGGAGCTCGGGCTGTACCAGGTCCTCGACGAGGACGGCGTCGCCGAGCCGGCGCGCGTGCCGCACGCTCGCCGACGGCGAGCTGGCTGCGGATCTACCGCGGCATGCTGACGCATCCGCGTCATGGACGAGCGGCTGCTGGCGCTGCAGCGGCAGGGGCGCATCGGCTTCTACGGCGAGGCGCAGCGGGCAGGAGGCGGCGGTCATCGGCGCGGCGGCGGCGCTCGGGCCCGAGCGACTGGATCGTGCCGGCGCTGCGCGAGGCGGGCGCGGCGCTCTATCGCGGCCTGCCGCTGCGCACCTACATCGCGCAGATCTTCGGCAACGCCAACGACGTGTCCAAGGGGCGGCAGCTGCCCGTGCCATCCGGGCACGCGCGCGGCGCACTACGTGACCATGTCGTCGTGCATCGCGACGCAGCTCCCGCACGCGGTCGGCATGGCGTGGGCGGCGAAGATCAGCGGCGACGACGTGGTCGTGCTCGGCTACCTGGGCGACGGCGCCACCAGCGAGGAGGACTTCCACGTCGCGGTCAACTTCGCCGGCGTCTATCGCGCGCCGGTGGTGTTCTTCTGCCAGAACAACCAGTGGGCGATCTCGACGCCGGTGACGCGTGCAGACCGCGGCGCCGACGATCGCGGTCAAGGCGGTCGCCTACGGCATTCCCGGCGTGCGCGTCGACGGCAACGACGTGCTCGCGGTCTACGGCGCGGTGCGCGACGCGGTCGAGCGGGCGCGGCGCGGCGAGCGGCCCGACGCTCATCGAGGCGCTGACCTATCGCGTCTCGCGCGCACTCGTCGTCGGACGATCCGTCGCGCTACCGCGACGAGACGGTGACCGAGCGCTGGCGCGCGCGCGATCCGATCGCGCGCTTCCGCGCCTGGCTGACCGCGCAGGGCCTCCTCGACGCGACCGCGGACGAGCGGATGCGCGCCGAGCTCGACGCCGAGGTGCGCGACGCGGTGGCCAAGGAGGAGCACGTCGGCGCCGCCGCCGCTGCGCGACGCTGGTCGAGGACGTCTTCGCGGAAGTGCCGTGGCACCTGCAGGAGGAGCTGGCGGAGATCACGCCGCTACCTCGGCAGAAGCTGGGCGGCGTCCACCAGTAGGGAGTAGGGCCGCCGCGCTCAGCTACCGGCGCAGGCGGCGTATTCGGTATGGCAGGCGCCGCTGGGGCCGACGGCCGCGGTCGCGGAGTTGGCGAGGCAGCTGAGGCAGGGGGGCTGCGAGTCGGTGGCGCTGGTGCAGGCGCCGCTGCCGCCGTCGCCTGACGCGCAGGTGAGCGCCACGCAGCCGGCGAAGGCGTCGAACACGCCCTTGGACTGCGTGGTGCCGCTGTCGCGGCAGGTCACCTGGCAGACGAGGTTCTGCCCGCAGCCGGCCACGCAGGACAGGATGTTGGCGCAGCTGAGCATCGACAAATCGGTCGCCGCGGCGGACATGTCTCCGCCGGCGGCGGTGGCCAGATCGGCCGTGACGGCCGTGGTGTCATCGCCACAGCCGGAAAAGCCGAAGATCGCGACTGTGGCGACGACGAGTACGGCGCGCATGGGGCGAGGCTACATGTCGCTCTGGCAGGCGGCGTACTGCGTATTGCAGGCGCCGATGACCGCACCCTGCTCGCACGCCACGCAGCCGGCCGAGGTGTCCGCCGTCGACGTGCAGGCGCCGGTGCCACCATCGACCATGCCGCAAGCGCCCGCGATGCAGACGCCCAGCGCGCCAGCCTTCGTGGCCGCGGCCGTGCTCGCACCGGCGGCGCAGGTGCCCAGGCAGGTCTGGTCGGTGCAGCCCTGCACGCAGGTGAGCAGCTGGCCACAGTTCATCTTCGCCATGTCGCCGGCGGGGGCGTGCATGTCGGCACCGACCGTCATGTCGGCGGTCATGGTAGTCGTGTCATCGCCGCAACCGGAGACGACGCCGACGAGCAGCACAAGCGAAGCTAGAGCAATCAAGGTCTTCATGGTTCCTCCCAGCGAACGGTGCGGCATCTTAAGCACGTTCGCGGGGAAATTGAAACTCCTTCGCGCAGACCCTAGATCCGCCTCATGGCCAAGCGCAAAGTCCGCTACGCGGTGGTGGGGCTGGGGCACTTCGCGCAGAAGGCGATCCTGCCCGCCTTCGCGCACGCACGTCCCAGCTCGGAGCTGACGGCGCTCGTCTCCGCGGATCCGAAGAAGCTGCGCACCCTCGCCCGCAGCTACGGCGTCGCGCGCTGCGCCGACTACGACGGCCTCGACGCGCTCTGCCGCGACGACGCCATCGACGCCGTCTACCTCGCCACCCCCAACGACACCCACCGGGCGCTGGTCGAGCGCGTGGCGCCGCACGGCATCCACGTGTTGTGCGAAAAGCCGATGGCGGTCACCGAGGACGATTGCGAGGCGATGATCCGCGCCTGCCACGACTACGACTGCAAGCTGATGATCGGCTATCGCCTGCACTTCGAGGCGGCCAACCAGGCCGCCGCGGCGCTGGTGGGCCAGGGCGCGATTGGTGAGCCCCGCGCCTTCCGTTCCATCTTCACCTACCAGGCGCATGCGCCCAACGTCCGCCTGGAGGCGCGCGTCCGCGGCGGCGGCGCGCTCTATGACATCGGCGTCTACTGCATCAACGCCGCGCGCTCGCTGTTTGGCGACGAGCCCACCGAGGTCGTGGGCCTGGCCGCCCGCGGCGACGACGCGCGCTTCGCCGAGGTGGAAGAGCAGGTCGCGGCGATCCTGCGCTTCTCCGGCGGGCGGCTGGCCACGTTCACCGTCGGATTCGGGGCCGCCGGAGCGAGCGCCTACGAGATCGTCGGCGCCGCCGGCAGGCTCCGCGTCGAGCGGGCGTACGCATACGAGGGCGTGCGCGCGTTGAAGCTGACCACCGGGACCAAGAAGCCGAGGCGGCGCCGTTTCAAGGCGTGCGACCAGATCGCGGCCGAGCTCTCCTACTTCTCCGAGTGCATCCTCGAGGGGCGCGCCCCGGAGCCGTCGGGGAGCGAAGGGCTCGCCGACGTGCGCGTGATCCGCGCCATCTACCGCAGCATCGACGAGGGGCGCCCCGTGCGCCTGGGCGAGGCCGCCCCGGCCGAGCGACCGGCGCCGGCCCGACAGAGCAGCGCGCCGATGCAGTGACTTTGCGCGAGTCCTATATTACAAGGCACTCATGGAGACCTTGAAGACTGACGTAGTCGTCATCGGCTCGGGGCCCGGCGGCTACATGGCCGCCATCCGCCTCGGACAGCTCGGAGTCAAGTGCATCAATGTCGAGAAGGGCGAGGTCGGCGGCGTCTGCCTCAACGTCGGCTGCATCCCGTCCAAGGCGATCATCCAGGCATCCAAGCAATTCGAGTTCGCGCGGGCGAACCCGATGGGTATCGTCGCCGAGCCGAAGCTCGACTGGGCGCAGACGCAGAAGTGGAAGGGCGAGGTCGTCGGCAAGCTCACGGGCGGGGTCAAGCAGCTCATCAAGGCGTCGGGCACCCAGCTCGTCCTCGGCACCGCGACCGTCACCGGCAAAAACCGCGTCGAGGTCAAGCAGGCGGACGGCAACAGCGTGGCCATCGAGGCGCAAAAGGGGATCGTCGATCGCGACCGGCTCGCGGCCGATCGAGATCCCCGGCTTCAAGCTCGACGGCAAGCGCATCTTCGATTCGACGGGCGCGCTGGCGCTCGACCGACGTGCCCAAGCGGCTGCTCGTCATCGGCGGCGGCTACATCGGGCTCGAGCTCGGCACCGCGTACATGAAGCTCGGCGCCCAGCTCACCGTCGTCGAGGGCACCGACCAGCTGCTGCCCGGCAACGACCCCGAGCTGGTCGAACGTGGTCGCAGCGCAAGCTCAAGAAGCATGGCGTCGAGATCCATCTCAACTGCAAGGCGCTCGGCTGGGAAGAGACGCAAGGACGGCGCCGCGGTGCGCGGTCGAGACCAAGGAGGGGACCAAGACGTTCGTCACCGACGCGGTCTTCGTCACCGTCGGGCGGCGGCCGAACTCGGAGAACCTCGGGCTCGAGAAGCTGGGCGTGAAGATCGACAAAGGGCTTCGTCCCCGTCGACAAGCAGCAGCGCACCAACGTGCCCGGCATCTACGCCATCGGCGACGTCGCGCAGCAGCCGATGCTCGCGCACAAGGCGTACAAGGAGGCCGAGGTGCGTCGCCGAGGTGCATCGCCGGCCACAAGTCGGAGAACGACGCCGTCGCCATTCCCGCGGTCATCTTCACCGATCCGGAGATCGCGACCGTCGGGCTCATGGAGCACGAGGCGGCGAAGGCCGGGCGCAAGATCAAGACCGGCAAGATGCCGTTCGCCGCGCTCGGGCGCGCGCTGGCGATCGCCGAGACCGACGGCTTCGTCAAGGTCATCGCCGACGCGCAGACCGACGAGCTGCTCGGCCTCGCCGTCGTCGGGCCGGACGCGTCGGATCTCATCAGCGAAGGCGCGCTCGCGCTCGAGATGGGCGCCTTCCTGCCCGATCTGGCGCTCACGATCCACCCGCACCCGACGCTCGGCGAGGCGATCATGGAAGCAGCCAAGGCGGCGCTCGGCGAGAGCGGTCATCTCGTCAACGGCGGCAAGCGCCCCGAGCGCTAGTTGACGGCCGCCCGCACGTGAAGCCGGCGCGCATCATCGATCTCGCGCAGCGCGATTACGGCGATGTCTGGAAGCTGCAGCAGGAGCTCGTCGCGGCGCGGCAGCGCGACGAGATCGTGGATACCCTCGTCCTCGTCGAGCACGCCGACGTCATCACGCTCGGGCGCCGGCAGTCGTCCCAGGCGCAACGTCGTCGCCGCCGGTGACATCCCGATCTTCGAGATCGAGCGCGGCGGCGACGTCGACCTATCACGGTCCCGGGCAGCTCGTCGGCTATCCGATCCTCAAGCTCGACGGCGACGAGCGCGATCTGCACCTCTACCTGCGCAACCTCGAGGCTGCGCTCATCGGCGTGTGCGAAGACGTCGGCGTCGCAGGTCGGCGCAATCCGGGATGGACGGGCGTCTGGATCGGCGAGCGCAAGGTCGCCTCGCTCGGGATCGCCGTCCGCCGCTGGGTCACGCATGCACGGCTTCGCGCTCAACGTCGCCACCGACCTGTCGCGCTTCTCCGCGATCAATCCGTGCGGGCTCGACGCCGCGGTGATGACCTCGCTGTCCGTCGAGTGCGGGCGCCCGCTCGCGCTCGACGACGTGAAGTCCCTGGCGATCGCGCGCCTGTCGCTCGCGCTCGGCCGCGCCTTCGCCGGCTGACCGGCGCCGCCCAACCGCCTCCTAATACCACCTGGTGGTACTAGGCGAGCACCGGCGCCGGCTCGAGCTCGGCCGGTAGCGACGGCGATTCGTCGGCGGGCCCCTCGGCGGCCTTGCGCACCGTCGGATCGGGATCGCGCGCGGCCAGCTCCTCGAGCTCGGCGGCGAGGAGGCCGTCGGCGCGCGCCGTCCGCGCCACCTCGCGCCGCAAGGGCGCATCGTCGAGCGTGAGCAGCGCCGCCAGCGCCACCTCGCGGCGCGGCGCCATCCCGTGTCGCGGCAGCACCACCGGCTCGAGCGAATTCATGACCAGCGCCCGCGCCGGCCCGCGCAACACGTTGTCGAGCAGCTCGAGCGCGCCCGCCCGCGCCGTCGGCGATTCGCGCAAGAGCGCGCTCTGCGCCGCGCGTACGTCGGCGCGCGGGTAGGACAGCGCCAGAAGGTGGAACAGCCGCGTCAGCGCCGCTTCCCGGCGTGCGTGCAGCAGGCTCACCAGCTTCGGCTTGGTCGCCGACGCCGCCAGGGTTGCCGCCTCCGCCTGCAGCGCCAGCGACAGGCGGCGCACGGCGTCCGCTTCGCGCGCGAGCGGGCCGGCGATCACCTCCGGCGCCAGCGCCAGGTCGGCCTCCTTGCGCACCAGGCGGGCGATGCCGCGGAGCCGCTTGCCGCGGTGGATGGTGTCGTCGGCGCCGAGCTTGTCGAGCTCGGCGAGCACCCGCCGGCGCAGTCGCTGATTGACCGCGATGCGCTCGGGCCGGAAGGCGTCGGCATCCGCGGCTCCGAGCATGCGGCGATACTCGGCGATGTAGGCACGCCGCGCGTGCGCGATGATCCCCAGCCACACCACCACCGTCGCCATCGTCGCCAGCGACGCCCAGACGATGCGGTCCGGGCGATCGACGTGGAAGGCCCAGGTCATGAACAGCCACAGAAAGCTCGCCAGCGCGCCGGCCGCGCGGTCGACGAAGGTGTCGATGAACGGCTTGGCCTGGTCCTTCACCGCGCGCGGGATCGGCAGGTACAGGAGCTCGGTCGACGCCTTGTCGATGGAGAAGCGCAACCCGTCACACAGGAGCATGGCGATCGCGGCGGCGCCGAGCATCGGGAGCGGAAACACCATCGTGGCGACGAGCGCCAGGGCGCCCAGCCCGAAGCCGCTCGGCAAGAGGCGCAGGCCGAAGCCGATCCCCCAGCGACGGAGCAGCCGCGGCGTGCCGAGGATCTGCAGCACGAACGTCGCCAGATTGAGGGCCGCGGCCAGGAGGCCGAAGAAGGCGGCCATGTCGTCGCGCCGCCCGCCGAAGTGAATCTTGGCGATCCCTTTGTATTGCCACTGGACGAACGTGTACGCGATCGTCATGCACAAGAGCATCAGCGCGATGAGCCGCACGTAACGGTTCTTGCGCAGGATGGCGATGCCCTCGGCCAGTTTGGGCGTGGGCGCCTCTTTGACCTCGCGCTGCACCTCGGGCCGGCGCCGCTTCCACGCCAGGTGCGACAGGATCGCCGAGACCACCAGCTCGACGGCGACGATGTAGAGCAGGTTGCCAGCGCCGAGCGGCTTGGCGAGTGAGCCCGGGACCACGCCGCCGACCAGGCCACCCAGGATGGCGCCGGCGCCGATGATGGGGAACAGGCGCTTGGCCTCTCGCGCGTCGAAGAGGTCGTTGGCCAGGAGCCAGAACTCGGCGACCAGCACCAGGCCGAACACGCCCGACCAGAAGTACAGCCCCCAGGAGATCCAGCGCACGTGGTGGGAGAGGCCGATCGCCATGGCCACGAGCGTGAGGGCGACGAAGCTGTTGGCGGCGAGCGCGACGACGTTACGCCCGAGGCCGGCGGTGGCGCGCTTGTAGGCGGTGACGATGACACCGGCGACCACCGCGATGGCGATGTACATGTAGCTCAGCTGGGTGAGGCCGAACTTGGAGAGAAAGACCGCGTCGCGCACCGCCTTGGTCGTGGTGTACGAGGCGATCAATAGGAGGACCGTACAGAACATGAGCGCGGTGCGCACGCCTTCGCCGGGGCGGATGTCCACGATGCGCTCGAAGCGCGAACGGATGTGCAAGGCGTTCACCTTGCCACCCGAAGATACAAGGCGGGTGCCAGCGATCGCCTGACGGGATCGCGCGTGGCGGGGGTCGCTAGCCGGCGCGAACCGTGAACTCGCGCGAGGCGACGACGCGCTCGTCGCCGGCGGCGGCCGGATCGACGAGGAACGACCAGCCGCGGCCGATGCGCCCGTCGAAGGCGGTCAGCCACCAGACGTCGAGCGTCCAGCGCTTCTGCCCCGACTCGCACGGCGGCGTCCAGGCCACGGCCTCGAGGTCGCCGAGGGCCGCCGAGCGGCCGAGCTCCTGCTGCTTGACGTCGGCGAACACGCTCGAGGTGCGCACGGCGTCGATGGCCGCCGTCGCGTCCTCCTCGGCGACGTCGCGCCGCCACGGGGACGTCAGGCGCATGGTGTCGATGTCGAGCGCCGGCGGTCAGCTCGACGTCGTACGCCTCGTCGGCGGGCAGCCCGGCGAAGTCGGGCACGTCGAACTCGGGGAACAGGTCGCGCGCGACGATCTCCTCGCGCCGCCGGGCGAGCGCCTGGTCGAAGCGCGAGCGGGCCGCCTCGTCGTAGAGCACGTGCACCCGCATGGTCAGCTGCTTCGACGGCAGGCGGTGATCCCAGTCGAGCACGCCGACCAGCGAATGCACGGCGTGGCCGCGAAACGGCTGCACGCTGGGCAGTGCGGCCTCGAACAGCGATTGCGCCTTTTCCGGCGCGATCCCCTGCTGCGCTACGCGCGGGTGGACCGACAGCTCCGTCACGGTCTCCACAGTCTAGACCACCCCGCCCGAGGCGAGCCAAGAGCGCATCGATCGGCCGTCGACGCAGCCTTCCAGGCGGCGCGGTTGACCACCAGCCGCGCGCTGACCTCGAGGATGGTCTCGACCTCGCGCAGCCGGTGCTGGCGCAGCGTCTCGCCGGACGACACCAGGTCGACGATGCGGTCGGCACAGCCCGGTCAGCGGCCCGAGCTCGATCGAGCCGGAGAGCTTGATGATCTCGGCGACGGTGCCGCGCGCCTGCAGGTGGCGCCGCGTGAGGTCGGGGAACTTGGTGCGCGTAGCGCAGGTGGACGCTGCGCCCGTCTCGTCGACGGCGCGGTCGGCGTCGCGGCTCGGCGACGACCAGGCGGCAGCGGCCGATGCCGAGATCGAGCGGCTCGTACAGGTCGCGCCCCTGCTCCTCGAGCACGTCGCGCCCGGCGATGCCGAGCGTCGGCGGCGCCGTGCTCGACGTAGGTCGGGCACGTCGGTGTCGCGCACGACGAGCACGCGCAGCCCGGCGCCGGCAGTCGAGACGACCAGCCGGCGCGAGCCGTCCTGCGACCGGCGCCGAGATCGATGCCGGCGCGCGCGAACAGCGCGATCGCCTCGTCCGATGCGACGCGCCCCTTGGGCACGCGCCAGGGTGATCATGCGGCGCGATCGACTCAGTTCGACTCGCGCTTCAGGCCGTCCTTGGCGCGTCGTACGTCGGCGCCGAGCGTTCGCAGCTTCTTCTCGATGCGCTCGTAGCCGCGATCGAGGTGGTAGACGCGCAGCACCTCGGTCGTGCCCTCGGCGACCAGGCCGGCGAGCACCAGCGCACGCCGACGCGCGCAGGTCGGTCGCCATCACCGTGGCGCCGGTCAGCTTGGTCGGCGCCGCGCACGACCGCGGTGCGCCCGTCGACGTGGATGTCGGCGCCCATGCGCGCCAGCTCGCGGCACGTGCATGTAGCGGTTCTCGAAGATCGTCTCGGTGATGCACGCTACTGCCCGCGCGCGCGCGTCGCCAGCACCATGAACTGCGCCTGCATGTCGGTGGGGAAGCCGGGGTACGGCTGGGTGGTGATGTCGACCGGCTGGATCTCGCCGCGTGCCGCGCACGCGCAGGCCGTCCGTCCTCGGCGGTGACCTCGGCGCCGGCCGCGCGCAGCTTGGCGATGACCGCGTCGAGGTGCTCGGGCAGGCAGTCGCGCACCAGCACGTCGCCGCGGGTGATCGCCGCCGCGACCATGAAGGTGCCGGCCTCGATGCGATCGGGGATGATGGCGTGCTCGATCGGCTGCAGCTCGTCGACGCCCTCGATGGTGATGATCGACGGTGCCGGCGCCCTGGATGCGCGCGCCCATCTTGTTGAGCACGCGCGCCAGCTCCTCGACCTCGGGCTCGCGCGCCGCGTTCTCGATGCGTCGTGCGGCCCTTGGCCAGCGCCGCCGCCATCATCAGGTTCTCGGTGCCGGTCACCGTCGGCATGTCGAACACGATGGTCGCGCCGCGCAGCCGCTTGGCCTCGAGCGTCGACGTAGCCGTGCGTCGAGCGTGATCTTGCGCGCCCATCGCCTCGAGGCCCTTCAGGTGCTGATCGATCGGCCGCGCGCCGATCGCGCAGCCGCCGGGCAGCGACACCGCGCGCCTCGCCGTAGCGCGCGACCAGCGGCCCGAGCACGAGCACCGAGGCGCGCATCGTCTTGACCAGCTCGTAGGGCGCCTCGAACGAGCGTGATGCCGCCGGTGGCGACCGACAGCGCGTAGCCGCTCTTGTCGGCGTCGTCGACCTCGGCGCCGAGCATGCGCAGCAGCTTGCGCCATCGTGCGCACGTCGCCAGCTTCGGCACGTTGCGAAAGACGCTGGTGCCGCCGGCGAGGAGGCGCTGGCGAGGATGGGCAGCGCGGCGTTCTTGGCGCCCGAGACGCGCACCTCGCCCTTGAGGCGGCGGCCCCCTTGGATGACGATCTTGTCCACGTTGCTAGTACGCTAGCAGCGCAGGCGCGCTGCCGCGAGATTCATCGTGGGGGTACTACCCGGCGGCAGGAGCGGCGGCGCCCTCTTCCTTGACGCCCACGCCACGGTGCTCGTCGCACAGGCCGTAACGGCCCGCGGACTTCTTGCAAGCTTCCTTGCTGCAGAGCTTGTAGCGCGCCTTGTGCCCTTCGAGCTCGCCGCGACGCCACAGCTTGTAGTGGGTGACGCAGTAGCCCTTGGCGCGGTACGGACGCTTGCAGCCTTCCTTCGCGCACTTCTTGTCGGTCGCTTCGGCAGTCTTCTCGGTCGTTTCAGCCACGAAATCTCTCCTGTGGAGCTGCGGAACGCGGAACTCTATTACACTCCGCCAAAGAGTCAACCCCGTGCCTGACCTGCCGTTTCCCCAGAGCCTGTGCCACCGGTGCGCCGCGCCGCCGAAGTACGTACGCACCGAGCGCTCGACCTTCCTGCGCTGCCCGCTGGTCGCCGAGAAGTATCCGCGCCAGCCCGTCCTCTCTTGCGCGCTGTTCCGCCCCCCGATCCTGACCACCGCCCGGCTGCTTCTGCGCGAGCTCACGGCCGCCGACCAGCCGTTCCTCGCCGCCATGACCGACTCGGTGGCCGACGCCGGCGACTGGCTGGCGCGCTCGTTCGCCCGCTATGCGCGCGATGGCTACAGCCTCTGGCTGGCCATCGCCCGCGACAGCGGCGAGCCGGTGGGCCAGATCGGCCTGTTGTCGCAAACCGTCGCCGGCGTCGTCGAGCCCGAGGTCTCCTACCACCTCCACGCGCCGTATCGACGCCGCGGCTTCGCCGTCGAGGGTGCCGCCGCGGTGCGCGACTGGGCCTTTGCCCGCGGGCACGACCACGTCATCGCCCTCGTCCGCGACGACAACCTCGCCTCCCAGGCGGTCGCGCGCAAGCTCGGCATGACGCCGGGCGACCACGCGCTGCACGCCGGTGTCGAGCACGTCGTCTGGCGTGTCGCCCGTCGCTGACGCTGCGTTTGGAACGCGATTTGCCCCTACCGAGCGCGGAGGTTTCATCATGCTCTATTGGGCGCTTTGCTTTCTCGTGCTCGCGATCATCGCCGGGATCTTCGGCTTCGGCGGAATCGCCGCCGCTTCTGCCGGCGTCGCCAAGATCCTGTTCGTGGTCTTCCTGGTCGCGCTCGTGATTAGCGCGATCTTCGGCTTCACGCGCCGGACGGTGTAGCCGGGATCGACGCGGCCACGGCGCTCGGCGACAAGGGAGCGGGCCGCCCGCCGATCAGAAGACCGGGCATCCCAGCACAGGGCGAGCACGGGCCGGGATCAGCCGGCGTGGCCGGGGTCAGCCGGCGTGCCCGGGGTCAGCCGGCGTGCCCGGGGTCAGCCGGCGTGCCCGGGGTCAGCCGGCGTGCCCGGGGTCAGCCGACCTGCCCGGGGTCAGCCGACCTTGACGTTGAGCTCGCCGCCCTCGAGATCGAGCCGCACGTCGCCGCCCGGATGATCGGCGAACGCCTCGAACGCCGCGTCCTCGAGGTGGCGCGTCAGGATCGCACGCCAGGCCGCGCGCGCCGGTCTCGCGACGGATGCTCTCGCGCACGACGTGGTCGAGCACCGCCTCGGCGACGATCAGCTTGAAGCCCTCGTCCTCGAACTCGCGCGTCAGCCGCTCGATCACGTTGGTGCGCAGGATGTCCTTGAGCGTCTCGGCGTCGAGCGCGCTGGAACGGCACGATGCGCGTGAAGCGCGCCATCAGCTCGGGCAGGAAGCCGTACGCCTGGAAGTTGGCGATGTTCTCGACCTCCTCGGTCGTGAACGTCGACGGCGATCGATCCGCGCGCCGGCGCCGCCGCGCAGCCGCTGCGCTGCTTGCCTCGCGGCCGAAGCCGATGCGATCGACCGCGCCGCGCGGCGCCGCGCCACCTGCTGGAAGCCGGAGAACGCGCCGGCGGCGATGAAGGCGATGTCGGCCGTCGACATGACGACGTGGTCGCCGTAGGTCGAGTGGGTCAGCTCGAGCGGCACCACGACCTCGCCCGCCTCGAGCATCTTGAGCAGCTCGCGCTGCACGCCCATGCCGGTGACGTCCTTGGTCGTGCCGGCGCCGGCGAAGATGGCGTTGTTCTGCCCGCTGGCGATCTTGTCGAACTCGTCGAGGCAGATGATCCCGATCGACGCCAGCAGCGGATTGTCGTCGGCCGCGTGGAGCAGGCGCGTGATGATCGTGTTCGGATCCTGCCCGACGTAGCCGGTCTCCGAGTAGGTCGTGATGTCGACGATCACCGTCGGCAGCCGCAAGATCTTCTGGAACAGCAGCTCGACCAGGTGGGTCTTGCCGCAGCCGGTCGGGCCCGATGAGCAGGAAGTTCGACTTCGGCAGCACCTGCTCGCGCTTGGCGCCGTCGAGATAGATGCGCTTGATGCGCTTGACGTGGCGGTAGGCCATGAGCGAGACGGCGCGGCGCGCCTCGTCCTGGCCGCGATACCCGGCCTCCTCGAGCTTGGCGAAGATCTTCTTGGGCGGAATGACGGGCAGCTCGCGCACGAACTTGATGAAGTGCTCGAGCCCGGATTTCCGGTACTTCTTGAGGTTCTCCATCGGTTCCTGCTCGCGCGCCATGGACGCCTCTCTTCCTTTCCCATTGTAATCCCGCTTCCCTGCCCGATCCACTTTATTGACAGCCGCCGCCGTCGGGTAATGATGGGACGATGATGCGGGGCGGCGCGATCGCGCTGGCGGCGTTCGTCGTCGCAACGGTGGCGATGATGATCGTCCCGCTGCCGACGCCGCTGCTCGACGTCCTCATCACGTCCAACCTGGCGATCTCCGTGGCGCTCCTCCTGGTCGCCGTATGGTCGGCGCGGACCCTCGAGCTGTCCACCTTTCCAACGCTCCTGCTGCTCACAACGCTCTACCGATTGGCGCTGAATGTTTCTTCCGTACGACTGATCCTGCTGCAGGCCAATGCGGGCCGCGTCATCCACGCCTTCGGCGCCTTCGTGGTGCGCGGCGACTACGTGGTCGGCTTCGCCGTCTTTCTGATCCTCACGATCGTACAGTACGTGGTCATCTCGCGCGGCGCCGAACGCGTCGCCGAGGTGGCGGCGCGCTTCACGCTCGACGCCATGCCCGGCAAGCAGCTGGCCATCGACGCCGACCTGCGCGCCGGCGCCATCGACGCCGACGAAGCGCGCCGGCGCCGGAACGTGCTGTCGAAGGAGGCGGCGCTGTACGGCGCCCTCGACGGCGCCATGCGCTTCGTCAAGGGTGACGCCATCGCCGGCCTCTTGATCCTGGCCATCTCGCTCACCGGCGGCCTGGTCATCGGCGTGGTGCAGCGCGGCATGTCGCTCGGCGACGCGGCGCGCGTGTACACGCTGCTGACCATCGGCGACGGCCTCGTGTCGCAGCTGCCGGCGCTCTTGATCTCGACCGCCGCCGGCCTGGTCGTCACCCGCGTCGCCAGCGACGAAGACGGCGCCACGCTCGGCCCCGACCTGGCGCGCCAGCTCTTGCGCCCGGGCGCGCTGGCCACGACGGCGGTGCTGCTGGCGGTGCTGGCGCTGGTGCCCGGCCTGCCGCTGTGGCCGTTCCTCGTCGTCGCCGCGGCGGCGGCCGCGCTCGCCTGGCTGGCGCTGCGCCGCCGCGCCCAGCTGCCGCGCGTGCCCGTCGCCGACGCGCCGCATCCGCCGCCCGCGCTCGAGGTCGCGCTCGATCCGGCGCTACACGCCGCCGCGCCGGCGCTGGAGTCACGTCTGGTGCAGGTGACGCGCGCGCTCGCCGACGAGCTCGGCCTCATCGTGCCGCCGCTTTCGCTCACCATCGACGCCCGGCTGCCGCTGCGCGGCTACGAGATCCGCCTGCGCGGCATTCCCCTCGCCGACGGCATCGTCCCCGACGGCCGCATCCTGGTCGACGTCGCGCCCGCCAAGCTGCCCGCCGGCGTCGAGGGCCAGCCGACCGATCACCCGGCCACCGGCGCGCCCGCCGCCTGGGTGGCCGCGTCGGCAGTGGCGCGCCTGTCGGCGACCGGAGTGGGAATGCTCGAGGGCCCGTCGGTGATCGCCGCCCGCCTCGACTCGGCGCTGCGTGCCGCCGCCCCCGAGCTCATCGGGCTCGACGAGACGCAGCGGCTGCTCGACGCCACCGCGCGCGAGCATCCGTCGCTGGTGCGGGCGCTGGTGCCGGCGCGCGCCGAGCTCACGCTGGTTGCCGACGTCTTGCGCCGCCTCGTCGCCGAAGGGGTGGGCCTGCGCGACCTGCCGACCGTGCTCGAGGCGCTGGCGCGGGCCGTCGCCGGCACGCGCGACCCGGCGCTGCTCACCGAGCGCGTGCGCGCGCAGCTGACGCGCGCCATCAGCCACCGCTTCGCCGGCGGCCGCCACGTCACCGCGCTGCTGCTCGACGCCGACGCCGAAGAGGCGGTGCGCGGCGCGCTGCGCCCCGCCGGCGACGGCGTGGTGCTCGCGCTCGAGCCCGATCTCGCCGACGCGCTCCTCGCCAGCGTCGACAAGGAGGCCGGCGCCCACAAGGCGCTCGTCATCCTCACGTCACCCGAGCTGCGCCGCCACGTGCGCCGCCTCGTCGAAGGCGAGCACCCGCGCCTGCCCGTCCTCGCCTACCAGGAGCTCCTGAGCGACGTCGAGGTGGAGCAGGTGGGCACCATCCGTATTACGGAGTAGACTATCTGGCGTGACGTCCTCGAGACCTCACGCGAGACGAGGCTACCGTAGAACGCAATCCCGATTGGATTGATTGGAGGGAGGTCCCATGTTGCCGCAAAATGCGTCCCCGCCGCTGAACGCGGCCACCTTCACGCCCGAGCAGATCGCCTCCGAGCAGGCGGCGTTCATGCGCAAGGTCTACGCCATCATGGCGTTCGGCCTGGGCGCGACCGGGCTCACGGCGCTGGTGGTCGCGAACTCGGCGACCGCGCTCAAGCTCATCTTCGGCACGCCCGGCGTCTTCTACGCCCTTCTGATCGCCGAGTTGGTCATGGTCTTCTCGTTCGCCGCGCTGGCGCGCCGCATGAGCGCCGTCGGCGCCGCGGCCCTGTTCTACCTCTACGCCATCATGAACGGCCTGACGCTGTCGGTGGTGTTCCTGGTCTACACGCAGGGGTCGATCGCCAGCACCTTCTTCGTCACTGCCGGCACCTTCGGCGCCATGAGCGCCTACGGCTACCTCACCAAGCGCGATCTGAGCGGCCTCGGCAGCTTCATGATGATGGGCCTGTTCGGCCTCATCATCGCCTCGATCGTCAACCTGTTCCTGCACAGCCCGATGCTCTACTGGGCCGTCACCTACTTCGGCATCCTCATCTTCGTCGGCCTGACCGCCTACGACACGCAGAAGATCAAGGAGCTGAACGTCATCGGCAATGCCGGCACCGACGAGGATCACAAGGAAGCGATCCACGGCGCCCTCATCCTCTACCTCGACTTCATCAACCTCTTCTTGTACCTGCTCCGCCTGCTCGGCCGCCGGCGCTAGTACCTCGCCACAGTGGTTTTGACCGGTCTGCGCCGGTCCTCGACGCCCATGGCTTCGTTGCTCCTCCTCGAAATACAGCCAGTATTCCTTCGTCGTCGCGCCTCGCCCGGCGCGCCGAATCCTCGGCGGATACCAAGCAAAACCACTGCGGCGAGGTACTAGCTGCGAGCGCGCCACCGAAGCGCTGCGTCCGGCCCGGCGCGCACTGCCCCGCCGGGCTCAAACAAGCTCAACCAGTCCTCGCCACCGACACGCCGTGCTCGATTCGGGCCCTCGCCTGTGCTGCGGAACTCGCCCTGCGGGGCAGTGCGCACCGGGCCTCGGTGCCGCGGATTGGGCGCGGATGGCCATTGCGCCGCCGACGAAGCAAGTCTCAGCGCGCTTCGACGCACTGTTTGAGCTTCTTCAGGTCGGCGGCGATGTTGCGGCGCACCATCGGGTTGAGCAGTGGCGCGGCGACGCGGAAGAAGCCGCGCGCCTCGCCCGTGGCGTGGATGCGAACGGTCGTGCCGCCGTCTGGGGTGTCGGCGAGCTCGTAGCGGATGTGCATGGGGAACGGCTCGGTCACCTTCATCTCGACGAAGTCGTCGCCGCTGGCCGCCGTCACCTCGTACTCGTAGGCGAACTGGCGCCCGAGGAACTTCGCCGTCCGCTCCACCCGCGCGCCCGCGCGCAGCCGACCCTCCTGGCGCGGCCGGGCCGCGATCACGCCCGTCGTCCAGGTGGCGTCGTTGCCCGGATCGAACATGAAGGCCGCCACCTCCGCGCGGGGCCGCACGATCACGATCTCGACGCGCACGTCGGTGCTCATCGGGGCACCTGCGCGATGCCCCGCGCCCAGAAGTTCGCACGGCGGTCCCTCACCGTTCCACCAGGTCGGCCAGGTCGTGCTGGGTGACGTCGTTGCGCACCGCCGTCAGCGTCCCGTCGGACTCCAGCACCGCCTGCTTGCACTCGGTCACGCCGTCGATGCCCTGCTTGCGCAGCGCCGAGCGCAGCTCCTCGAGCGTGACGCGCTCGCGCCGCATGCTGCGCATCACCAGCTTGCCGCGCCGCACCAGCGTCAGCGGCCGCCCTTGCACCAACCGCTCGCACCAGCGCCAGCGATAGGTCGCCTCGCTGACGGCGAAGTTGACCAGCAGCAGCGTGGTCGCGCACACCAGCCCGCCGCCGAGCGAGTTGTCGCCGGCGCTGATCGAGTTCTGCACGGCGTTGGCCAGCACCAGCAGCAGCACCAGGTCGAACGTGGTCATCTGACCGAGCTCGCGCCGCCCGGCGAGCCTGAGCGCGACCATCAGAAACCCATAGACGATGATCGATCGCACCACCAACGCCAGCACCGGCGTCTCCGGCCGAAACATCGCGCCCATGCCCACCTCCGCCCCGAGCCTAACGCGTCCACCCACCCGCCTCAAAACCGCGGACGAGCGCGCGTGACCAAGCTGCTCGCCTCGATGGCTTGCGGCGGACGGCCGTCCGCCGCGCTTACCGCCCGAGCAGCTTGGCCACGTGCGCGAGGTAGTAGTCCGCCTCGCGCCGCGGCTCGAGCTCGCCCGACTCGACCGCGACCTCGAGCGCGCGCTTGAGATCGCCGATCTGTCGCGACGGCGGCAGCGCAAAGTGCTCCATGATCACGTTGCCGATCCCCGTCGGCAGCGGCGGCACCTTGGCGTCCTCCTCGCGCAGCGCCGTGAATGCGCGCCGACAGCTCGCTGATGTTGCGCAGCGCGTTCTGCCGCTTGCCCGGCCGCGCCGACGTGATGTCCGCGCGCGACAGATCCGAGCAGATCGACCAGGTGCTCCGAGCAGCTCGCGATCGAAGCGCCGCACCGCCGAATCGGTCCACGACGCGTCGTACTGGTTCGGCCGCAGGTGGTGCAGGATCAAGAACTTCAGCTTCTGCTTGATCGGCTTGTCGAAGCGAAAGCGCCGCGCCACGTCCTCGAACATGCGCGCGCCCACCTCCGAGTGCCGGTGGAAGTGCACGCCGCCGTCGGGCGTGAAGGTGCGCGTCGGCACCTTGCCGATGTCGTGCAACAGCGCCGCCCAGCGCACCGCCGGCCGCGGCACCGACTGCCGCACCACCTGCTTGGTGTGCTCCCAGACGTCCTTGTGCTTGCGCCCCGCTTCCTGCGAGAAGTCGACGGTCGCCTCGAGCTCGGGCAGCCAGACGGCGAGCAGCCCGCACTCGTGCAGCCACTGCAGCGCCACGTGCACGCCGCGGCCGAGCAGCATCGACTCGAGCTCGTCGCGCACCAGCTCCGGCGCGAGCGCGCGCGACGCCTCGGCCTGCGGCGCGCGCCGCCGCGGTGACGTCGGCGGACGGCAGGCGCTCCTCGACGGCGCAGCGGCGCGCCTCCTCGAGGACCCACGCCGGGTCGTTACGCTCGACAACGTTGTGCATGCGGTTGTGAATCTGCCGTGAAACGCGCTTGGGATCTAGGGTCGAATGAACGTGATGGTGCGCTGGTCGTCGCTCCAACGGCAGCGCGACAGGAATTCGCCCAGCCGCAGGCCCAGCGCCTCGCGGTGGTGGAACCACCAGTCGAGCGCCTTGCGCTGCGCGTGGACGCGGTCACGTCCACAGAACTCGATTAGCGTCGACTCCCCAAGCGGCACGCTCCTAATGAAATAATGTGTAATGCTCCAATCAAATCTAGCGTGTCATTTGAGACAGCTGTCAATAAAATTTTGCACAATGGCTGGTGGCATCCGGGTTGCTCTACCCGGAGTCATGATGCGCGGGATGATCACCGAGCACGACTTCGAGGAGTGCGAGTGCGCGTTCCCCGGAATCGTGCATTACTATCGGGAACTAAAGGTCAAACCAGATACGTTCCTGGAGCTCTTATGGGGCTTCATCCATCGCGAGTGTCCCTGTTCCGAGACTGTCCCGGTGGCGTCCCGCCCCGCCATCCGCGCCGCCATCCGGTAGCTCGCCCTCCTCGCCCTCCGTTTCCTTCCTGACACATCCGCTCGCAATCCCCTGGATTTACAGACTCGCTCGAATGGTACAGCTGTTGTAGAACGAGGTGTGACGGGCTGTCACGGTCGTGGGGCACACGGACACACCTGGCGAGGACAGTCGTCATCCCCCTGCGTCCGTGGGCTGACGGCCGCCGGTTGACGGTGCCTGCCGGGGCAGGTAAGGAGCGGGGATGCGCGCGCAGGCAGCGATCGGCGTGTTCGACAGCGGCGTGGGTGGCCTCACGGTCGTCCGCTCCCTGACCGAGCGCTTGCCTCGAGAGGAAATCGTCTACCTCGGCGATACCGCGCGAGTGCCATATGGCTCCAAGAGCGCAGAGACGGTCGCGCGCTATTCGCGCAACGCCGCCCGCTTCCTGGTCGACGAAGGTGTGAAGATGATCGTCGTCGCGTGCAATACCGCGTCGGCCTTCGCCCTCGACATCCTGCGCGCGGAGCTGGCGCTGCCGGTGCTGGGCGCCGTCGAGCCCGGAGCCCGCGCCGCCGTCGCCGCCACGCGCACCGGCCAGGTGGGCGTCATCGGGACGCTGGGCACGGTGCGCTCGGGCAGCTACGCGCGCGCCATCGCCGCCATCGACCCTCGCGATCCAGGTCACGGCGCACGCCTGCCCGCTTTTGGTGCCGCTCGCCGAGGAGGGCTGGCTCGACGACGACATCGCCGCCGCGGTGGCGCGCCGCTATCTCGCAGCCTTGGCGGCCGAGGCGCCCGAGGTCGACGTCCTGGTGCTCGGCTGTACGCACTACCCGCTGCTGCGTCCACTCTTGACGCGTGTCGCCCACGAGGTCTTCGGGCGCGCGGTGACCCTCGTCGACTCGGCGCAGTCGATGGCCGAGGTGGCGCACGCCGAGCTCGAGCGGCTGGGAATGTTGCGCGGCGATCCGGCGGGGCGGACTACGCTGCTACGTCACCGACGACGCGCGCATCGACGAGGTCGGCCATCGCTTCCTCGGCCGGCACCTCGGGGACATCATCCGGGTCGATCTGTAGCGCACGCCCGGGGCGGTCGGACGGCTCCTAGTTGCCGCAGGAGCCGCCGCCGTTGGGGTTGCAGCTGGCGAATCCGGCGGCGCCGCAGTCCACGGTCTGAACCTTGCCGTTGTTGCAGAACTTGAGCACGGTGCCCATGCACTGCGCACCGTAGGTGTTGGGATTGCAGTCGTTGCCGGCGTGGCAGCCGAATCCGGAGCCGTTCGAGTTGGGGAAGCAGCCCAGGTTGTACTGGCTGCAGTCTTCGCGCGCCTTCTGCCCGTCGAGGCAACGGAGCAGCACGTTGCCGTCGCAGCCGAGCGTATTGTTGGTCAACGACGGCGCCGCGCAGGCGTCGCCGTCGCCGCGGCAGTGCGGCACGCCCGAGGGGTTGCAGCTCGCCGACAAACGGGCGCAGTCGTCGCGGTGCAGGATGCCGTTGGCGCAGGTCTGCACGAAGTTGCCGCTGGAGACGCCGTCGGCGCCGACGCACATGGCCGCCGAGCCGACGGCGCAGGTGCCATAGCCACAGTCGACGTTGCCGTTGTTCGCCAGGCACATCTGGCCGTAGGCGGAACAGTCGAACGTCTCCATGCCGTTGCTGCCGGCCGAGCCGGCGGTGGCGGTGCACGCCTCCCAGGTGTTGCCGACGCAGCTCTCGCTCGCGCCGGTGCAGACCGCGGGCGTCTGGCCGCCGGCGAGACAGCGCTTGGCGGCGCTGCAGTCGTGGCCGGCGGAGGCGATGCAGTTGACCTCCGACGGGCTCAGATGCGCGCGTGACGCCTGGTTGGGATCGTTGACGAAGGCGATGAGCTGGGTGCAGACGCTGATGCCGCCCGCCAGGATGCCGCACGCGCTGGCGGTGATGCAGGCCGCCGCGCCCGTTGCCTGGGTGACCGACGAATTGCCGCACCCCGCGACCAGGACCAGAAGTAAGCCAATTTTTTTCATGCTAGGCCTTCTTTTTTGCGTCTTCGGTGCGCCGCTTGCTCAGCGACTCGAGGATGGTGTCGACGCGGCGGACCGAGTTGCGCACTTTGTCTTCGGTGACGTTGTAGTTGGTCTGGAACTCGAGGCCCTCTTCGTAGAGGAAGGAGGCGGCCTCGTCGTCGTCGAGATACTGCGACGGCGTCTTGCCCTTGTAGGGCGGCTTGCGAAAGCCCTCGAGCTTGCTGTTGAGCCACGGCCAGAGGTCCCCCAGCGCGACGGCGAAGGTCTGGAGATCCTCGTCGAGCTTGCCGTAGACCTCGCCGTCGAAGCGGGTGGCGAAGTCCTTGGCGTGGTCGCCGCCGTCGGCGACGACGCGCTTGAGCGCGGCGCGCACCAGGAGCACGTCGTCGACGTAGCGGATGGGGCCGTCGCCCTCCTGCGGGCCGAGCGTGTGGATGATGGTGCCGGCGGCGATCTCGCGGGCGCCGCGCTCGAGGTCGGGATCGGTGACGGCCTCCTGCAGGATCTTCAGGTCGAACGGAAGCGACAAAAGATACTCGCCCACCTTCGCCAGGAACGGCTGCTCAGCCTCCTTACCCATGGACGCAGACATAGCTGTCCGCCGAGAAATGATCAAGTATTGGAGCGTCTGCTATACTGAGCGGGGAGTATGAAACCTCGCAGTCCTGTCCTCGGTTACAACCACAACGTCCGCTATGCCGGCCGGCTGTGGCATGTGCAAACCGAGGACTCGGGCATCTCGAATCCACACATCTTCACGCACCTGTTCCACGACGGCACGATCCTGGCGACCAAGCGCGTCGACTACGATCCGTCGAGCGACGTGGGCGTGGTGCAGAAGCTGATGCAGGCGCAGCACAAGGCGATGCTGCGCGATCTCAAGCAGGGCGCGTTCGACGACAAGATCACGCGCTTCTTCGGCACGCCGATCGTCGGCGCGACGACGCGACCGATCCGGGCGCTGCCGATCTCGGGCGAGTTCGACACGGCGCCGAAGACCGACCCGTCGATCGCGCCGATGGGGAGCTCGTCGTCGTCGCCGAAGATCGCGGTGGTGCCGCAGGCGCCGCCGCCGTCGCGCGTCAACGTGCCCGTCGCGCATCCACCGGCGGCGCGGACGGCGTCGTCGACCAGCGCGCCGCGGCCGTCGATCGGCGCTGCGTCGCGGCCGAACCTGACGCCGGCGCGGCCGGCGGTCCCCGTTGCCGCGTCGCGCACCGGCTCGCCGGCGACGCAGCCGCACCAGCAGTCGCCGCGCGCGCCGGTGACCGGCATCGGCGGACGGCGCTCGGCGTCCGGCGTCGCGCATCCGTACGGCGGCGGCAAGCCGACGGCCGAAGGCGTGGTCGTGGCGCGCCCCTCCGTCATCGTCGGCGGCGACGCCAACGGCACGGCACCGCGGGCGACGGTGGGCACGCGGCAGCGCAGCTTCACGCCGCCACCGCCGTCCCAGCAGCACGCGCCACCGCCGGCGCCCTCGAAGACCCCGACCTCGGACAGCATCTTCGGTGGCGACCTCATCAGCGAGAAGTCGCTCGACGAGGTCATCCTGGCCTATCTGTCCGAGGACTTGAACGACAAGTAACCAACGGATTCCCACAACATGTCCACCTCCGTCCGCATCTACACCACCACCTTTTGCGGCTACTGCGTCGCCGCCAAGGCGCTGCTCGCCAAGCGCGGCGTTTCGTACGAGGAGGTCGACTGCTCGGCCGACCCGGCCACGCGCGCCTGGTTGGTCGAACAGACCGGCCAGCGCACCGTGCCGCAGATCTTCATCGCCGGCGTTCCCATCGGCGGCTTCACGGAGCTGTCGCAGCTCGATCGCGCCGGCGAGCTGCGCCCGATCCTCGATGGCGACAGCGCCCCGCAACCGCTGCGCTGATCGACATCACTGCCCCCAAGTGTTTGCATTGACACGAGCGCCCGGCGATCACTAACGTGCGCCGGATGCGGTGGTTCGCGCTCGCGGTCGCGCTCTTCGGTTTTGCCGGCTGCCTCCAAATCGACTCTCCCGACGGCTCGCTCGCCTGCTCCGACGTGCCCGGACGCGCCTGCCCCGAGGGCTTCTACTGCCTGGCGACGGACAACCGCTGCTGGCGCGATGGACACTTCCCCAGCGACATGGCCGATCCCGGAGTCTTCATGTTCGGGCCAGGCGACGATCTCAGCATCCCCGTCGAGAACGACATGACGGAGGGACTGGACTCGAGCCTGCCCCCGGACCTCTCGTCGAGCGACGGTCTCTCGCCTACCGACTGAGGGGCTGCGCTCCGTCGAGCCGCGGCGCGCGGATCCGGCGCACGCGTTGCACCTCCCTGGCGCAACTTCCAAGGAGGCTGTCATGCGTCGATTGGCATATTTGCTGGCCCTCGGGGTCGTCGGGGCCGGGGGCGTGGCGCTGGCCGCCGCCAGCGACCAGAGCTTCGTCGACAAGGCAGCGGCCGGCGGCATGGCCGAGGTCGAGCTGTCCAAGCTGGCGATGAACCGGGCGCAGGCGACGGAGGTCAAGCAGTTCGCGCGGAGGATGGTCGAGGATCACAGCAAGGCGAACCTGGAGCTCAAGCAGATCGCCGAGAAGCAGAGCCTGGCGGTGCCGGAGAAGATGGACCCCAAGCACCAGGAGATCTACGACGAAGCTGGCCAAGCTCGAGGGCCCCCAGTTCGACAAGGCCTACATGACCGCGATGACCGACGACCACGAAGAGGCGGTGAAGCTGTTCAAGGTGCAGTCGAAGGAGGGCAAGGATCCGGCGTTGAAGTCGTTCGCGATGAAGACGCTGCCGACCCTGGAAGAGCACAACGACCTGGCTCGTCGCGATCGCAAAGAGGTGAAGAAGGAGGAGTAGCGGCGGCTACGAGACGCGCCAGCGGGTGCCGCTCGGCGTGTCCATGATCTCGACGTTGAGCTTCGCCAGCTCGGCGCGGATGGCGTCGGCCTCGGCGAAGCTCTTCTGCTTGCGCGCGTCGTTGCGCTTGGCGATGAGCGCCTCGACGGCGGCGGTGTCGATGGCGAGCAGGCGGCAGCGGCGCGCGCGGTGCTCGTCGAGCCAGGCGCGCGGCTCGGCGGCGCCGAGGCCGAGCTCTTGCGAGGCGGCTGCAAGATCGCGCGCCAGCCGCTCGAGCGTGCGCCGGCGGACGTCCTTGGGCGCCTCCAGCTTGCCGTCGAGCACGCGGTTGGCGAGCTGCAGCGCTTCGTTCCACGCGGCGAGCGCGCCGGCGGTGTTGAAGTCGTCGTCGAGCGACTCCTGCAGGCGCCCCAGCCAGCCTTCGGCCTCGGCCGCGACCGCGCCTTCGCCACCGGGCTTGCCGACCGCGAGCTGATCGCGCAGGCGCTCGAGCGTGAGGTAGGCATACTCGCAGCGGCGCTCCGCGTCCTCGAGGCCGGGGAAGCGCAGCGGCGCCGTCGCCGGATCGTCGCCCTCGACGATGAGCTCGTAGGCGAGCGGGTTGCGATACTGCGTGGTCATGAGGAAGTAGCGCAGCGCCTCGCCGCCGTGGCGCTCGATGACCGCGCGCATCTTGAACGCGCGCTTGAACAGGATCTTCATCGACGTGTCGGACTTCGAGATCTTGCCGCCGCCGAAGTTGAGGAAGCCGGCGTGCATCCACACGCGCGCGAAGCTGCCGGCGCCGTTGGCACCGAGCGACTGCGCCCGCTCGTTCTCGTGATGCGGGAAGATGAGATCGACGCCGCCGCCGTGGAGATCGAAGATGGGCCCGAGGTGGTGCTCGGCCATCGCGGAGCACTCGATGTGCCAGCCGGGACGGCCCGGGCCCCACGGCGACGGCCACGACGGCTCGCCGGGCTTGGCGGCCTTCCACAGGGCGAAATCGAGCGGCGAGCGCTTCTTCTCCGCGTCGACCTCGACGCGCGCGCCGGCGTCGAGCTGATCGAGCGGCTGGCCCGAGAGCTGTCCGTAGGGCGGGAAGTCGCGCACGCTGAAATAGACGTCGCCGTGCGAGGCGTAGGCGACGCCGTTGTCGATCAGCGTCTCGCAGATGCGCGATGATGCGATCGATGTTGTCGGTGACGCGCGGCTCGTGCGTCGGCTCGATGCAGTTGACGGCCGCCATGTCGGCCCGGAACTCGCGTGTGAAGCGCTCGGCCAGCTCGGCCGGCGGCTCGCCGAGCTCGTGGGCGCGATCGATGATCTTGTCGTCGACGTCGGTGATGTTGCGGACGTAGTTGACGTCGAAGCCGCGCGCCCGCAGGTGGCGGGCGACGACGTCGAAGGCGATGAAGGTGCGGCCGTTGCCGACGTGCAGGAAGTCGTAGACGGTCGGGCCGCAGACGTAGAGACCCACCTTGCCGGGGACGAGCGGCTGGAGCTCGATCTTCTTGCGGGAGAGCGTGTCGTGGATGCGGATGTTGGTCGTCATGCTGTGCGCGGCGAACGAATCGCGCGCACAAGGTACCACACGTTGAAGGCGGCGAACGCGACCAGCAGCGCCAGGAGCAGCGGCGCCCACCAGAACTGCGACGGCGCCTGCCCCTCGACGAGGACGAAGGCGCCGCTGCCGACGGTGACCGGCGACGGCACGCCGACCGCCTCGACCCGCGCCCAGGGCGCCTTTTCGCGAGCGCCGATCTGCACCATGTCGCCGTCGAGGCGCAGCTCGCCGCGCTTGACGGTGAAGCGCTCCTCGCGCGGCTGGAAGGCCAGCCCCTTGTCCGAGAGCTTGCTGACGATCTCGTTCTTGCGCGCCTCGGGGATGGGCACGACGAAGGCGAACTCGTCCTTGGTCTCCTCGCCCGCCGAAGGCTGCAGGCCCATGCGGTCGAGCTCGTGGCGCCCATCGGCCAGCGACGGGAAGGTGTCCTTCGAGAGGTAGACCTTGAGCTCGCCGGGATAGGTGACGTTGACGACGACGTCCTGGTCGGCGTCTACGTTGAGCGGCTCGCCCATGCGATCGCGCAGCTCGACCCGTGCCGCCCGACAGCTGCGCCTTGAGCGCGTCGAGCGCCAGGTAGCGCGTGACTTCGGTCTCGGTTGCGTAATAGTGACGCAACGACGGGGCGTAGGGCATTGCGTCGAATCGACGCAACCGGCCGGTCCAGCGCTCCGACAGATCGGTGCGCTCCGCCGAATCGGTGGCGCAGACGAAGAGACCGTCACCGACGCCGAGGACGCGGAAGATGCTCTCGCGCGCCCGCACGCCCTTGGGCTCGACATAGAGCGCGTAGCGGCGCTCGGCCTGCCCGGAGATGGTGACGTAACGGTTGTCCTCGAGCGCCACGCCGCGCGCGCCCAGCGAGCGCGCCTGGCCCAGATCGGCGGGCGTATGCGAGGCGAACGCATAACGCACGTCGTCGCGCAGGTGCCAGCCGATGACGGCGGCGAGCGCGATGACCGCGGCGGCGACGAGCGGGTTCTTGCCGCGCGGCGCCGGAGCGAGCGCGGCGAGGTCGTCGTCGTCGCCAGGGGGGGGAGCGCTGGGCTCGTCGGACATCGATTCTCTCTTCTGCAAAAGTAGCACAGGGATCGACACTTCGGCAGCGGCGAAAGTTCCGGGCGATTGACGGATGACACACCCTTTGCTAGCGCTTGTGCCATGCGTACTTGCATGATGGCGCTGGCGTTGTTGGTCGCGGCCGGCTGCAGCCGCGGGCCGAAGACGCCGGAGCAGGCGTTTCAGAAGCTCGAACGCGCCATTGCCGCCGGTGACGCGGTGGGGGTCTATCGCGTGCTCGACGAGAAGACCCGATGGTCGATCCAGTCGACGCTGCGGGATCAGCGGCTGCAACGCACCATCATCGGGGCCAAGTATCCCGAGGCGGAGGCGCAAAAAGCCCTGACGATGCTGCGCGCGGCCGAGGAGGTCGATCCGGCGCAGTACTTCAAGCGCGTCAACGACGAGCGGCACGTGGTGGAGGCGTTTCGCAAGCGCCTGGGCTCGGTGTCGGGCCCGATCAAGAGCAAGATCGACGGCGCCGACGCGGTGTGGGTGGCGCGAGAGGACGGGATGCCGTTTCACTTCGCCAAGAACCGCGACGGCAGCTGGGGCTGGTCGGAGCTGCGCGGCGATTGGGACCTGGAGAAGGATCGGGCGCAGCACGCGGTCAAGACGGTGCAGGACAACGCCAAGCTCTATCAGAAGGCGGAGCAGCCATGACCGCGCGCACGCACCGGGTGGCGGTCATCCCCGGCGACGGCATCGGCGTCGAGGTGACGGCAGAGGCGGTCAAGACGCTGCGCGCGGTGGCGCCGGCGCTGGCGCGGCCGGTGGAGCTGATCGACTTCGATTGGGGCGCGGAGCGCTGGCTGCGCGACGGGACGACCCTGCCCAAGGGGGCGATGGAGGATCTGCGCGATCACTACGCGGCGATCTTGTTCGGCGCGCTCGGCGACCCGCGCGTGCCCGAGCAGGTGCACGCGCGCGACATCCTGCTCGGGCTGCGCTTCCAGCTCGATCTCTACATCAACCTGCGTCCGGTGAAGCTGCTCGACGAGCGACTGACGCCGCTCAAGGACAAGCGCCCGTCGGACATCGACATGCTCGTCTTCCGCGAGAACACCGAGGGGCTCTACGTGGGCGTCGGCGGCAACTTCAAGAAGGGGACGCCCGACGAGATCGCGATCAACGAAGACGTCAACACGCGCAAGGGCGTCGAGCGCATCCTCCGCGCGGCGTTCGAAGCGGCGCGCCGGCGGCGGAAGAAGGTCTGCATGAGCGACAAGGCGAACGCGCTCACCTACGCGCACGGCCTGTGGCAGCGCACGTTCGCCGAGCTCAAGCGCGAGTACGCGCGACGTCGAGGCGTCGCACCTGTACGTCGACGTGGCGGCGATGGAGATGGTGCGCGCGCCCGAGCGCTTCGACGTGCTCGTGACGTCGAACATGTTCGGCGACATCCTGACCGACCTCGGCGCCGCCATCGTCGGCGGGCTGGGACTGGCGGCTTCGGGCAACATCCACCCCGGGCGCTGCTCGCTGTTCGAGCCGGTGCACGGCTCGGCGCCCGGACATCGCGGGCAAGGGCGTGGCCAATCCGCTGGGCGCGATCTCGTCGATGGCGATGATGCTCGAGCACCTGGGCGAGGCGGCGGCGGCGGCGCGCGTGCAGGCAGCGGTGGCGCGTGTGGTGGCGGACGGGGCGGTGACGCCTGATCTCGGCGGCAAGCTGTCGACGTCGGCGTGCGGGGATCTGGTGGCCGATGCCGTCGGAAAAGCCGCCTAATAAGCAAGGGGCGTTCGACTTCACGGGGCCGCCCAAGCGCGCGGAGCCGGAGGGCGTGCGTGAGCCCGATCGGGGGCCGCCGATCCCGCCGGCGCCGGCGGTGGAGCCCAAGGAGCCGCGCGTCTTCACGGTGAGCGATCTGGTGCGCGGCGTGGCGCGCACGGTCGAGGGGCGCTTCGGCATGGTGGCGGTCGAGGGCGAGATCTCGAACTTCTCGACGCCGCGTTCGGGGCATCTGTACTTCACGCTCCAGGACGCCGAGGCGCAGCTGCCGGCGGTGATGTTTCGCTCGCAGGCGGAGCGGCTGAAGTTCGCGCCGCACGATGGGCTGGTGGTGCGCGCGCGCGGACGCTGCTCGATCTTCGAGGCGCAGGGCAAGTTCCAGCTCTACGTCGATGCGCTGGAGCCGGCGGGGCTGGGCGCGCTGCAGCTGGCGTTCGAGCAGCTCAAGAAGAAGCTGGCGGCCGAGGGGCTGTTCGACCCCAAGCGCAAGCGGCGCGCTGCCGGCCTGGCCGCGGCGCATCGGCATCGTCACGTCGCCGACGGGCGCGGCGGTGCGCGACATCCTGCGCATCGCCGAGCGGCGCGGGCGCATGCGCTTTGTCGTTTCGCCCTGCCAGGTGCAGGGGGAGCTGGCGCCGTTCGAGATCATCCGCGCGCTCCGGCGCGTCGAGCGTCACGTCGACCTGGTGATCCTGGCCCGCGGCGGCGGCTCGGCCGAAGATCTGGCCGCCTTCAACGACGAGGCGCTGGCGCGCGCCATCGCCTCCTGCCGGGTGCCGGTGGTGAGCGCGGTCGGCCACGAGGTCGACTTCACCATCGCCGACTTCGTCGCCGACGCGCGGGCGCCGACGCCGTCGGGCGCGGCCGAGCTGGTGGTGCCCAACTTCGCCGACCTCGAGCACCGGCTGTCGGAGGCGGGCAAGCGCTTGATGCGCGCCGGCACGCGCGTGGTCGCCGAGGCGCGCCTGCGCACCGACGGCGAGCTCCAGCGCGCCGCGCAGTCGTTGCGCGGGCAGCTGGCCCGCCGCCGGCGTGCGCTCGACACCGAGCACAAGCGGCTGGCGGCGCTGCACCCGCGGGCGCGCCTGCACCGCGACCGGGCCGCGCTCGTCGAGCTGCAGCGGCGGCTCTTGGCCCATCCCGAGCGGCGCCTCGAGCGGGCGCGCGCCGAGCTCGTCCGTTACGACCAGCGGCTGGCCACCCGCTTGCGCGAGGCGCTGGGCAAGCGGCGGCGCGAATTCGGCGTCGCCGTCGGCAAGCTGGAGGCGATGTCGCCGCTGGGCGTGCTCGAGCGCGGCTACTCGCTGACCCGCACTGCCGACGGTGCCGTGGTCACCGACGCGGCCCAGGTCGCCCCCGGCGACCGCGTTCAGGTGCGGCTTTCGCGCGGCGAGCTCGACTGCGTAGTACAATCCGCTGGCCGACAAGGAGCGGACGAGTAGATGGACAGGCCCGAGACCCACGCGCCGGTGATGCCCAAGGCGGTGCTGCTGGTCGATCCCAACAAGCAGCAGCGCGACAAGGGCGCCGCCGTGCTCGACGCGCTCGGCTACGATCCGCGCCTCGCCGCCGACACCTTCGAGGCGCATGCGCTCATCGACGGCAGCGCCGCGGTGGTGGCGTCGCATCCGGCGGCGCTCGAGCTCTACCCGCGGCTGCGTACCATGGGGGTCCCGTTCGTCGCCTCGCTGTCGTCGCGCCAGGCGCGGCCGGCGGCGATCGCGCACCACATCGGCGCCGACGCCTTCATCGTCCGCCCCTACAAGAAGGAGATGATGAGCATCGCGCTGTTCGCCGCGGCCAACGCCCGCCTGCTGCGCGACCGCGCGCTGCGCGCCGAGCTGGCGCTCGCCGACGTCAGCGGGGTGCGGCGGCGCGACTCGACGTCGGGGATGCTGCACATCGATCTCTTCAAGACGCTCTTGCCGCTCGAGATCCGGCGCGCGCGCCGGCACGGCTACCCGATCGCCATCTGCGTGGTGTCGCTCGATCCGCTGCCGAATTCACGCGACGTGACGCCGGAGATGGCCACGGCCTGCGAGCCGTTCATCCGCGGCGCGGTGCGCGACGTCGACCTGGCGGTGCGCTACGGCGACGGGCGCTTCCTCGTGTTTCTGCCGCACACCGATCTGCGCGGCGCCGAAGCGGTCGGGCGGCGCGTCGTGTCGGAGATCCGCAACTGCCGGCTGCGCGCGGGCGGCGTGGAGATGATCCTGACGGCGTCGGTGGGCATCGCCACGCCGCGCCCAGGCAAGCCGCCGTCGTTCTCGCGGCTGATTCGCGACGCACACGCGGCGGTCAAGGCGGCCCAGCTCAAGGGCGGCGATCGAGCGGTCGTGCGCTGAAGAGGGTGACGGGTCGTGAAGCTGGGCGTCATAGGCTGGCCGATCGCGCACTCGAAGTCGCCGCCGATGCAGACGGCGGCGCTGGCCGCGCTCGGGATCGACGGCGAATACGTGGCGCAGGCGGTCGCGCCCGATGAGCTGGCGCTGTTCATCGAGCACGCGGCGGCGCACGGCTTTGCCGGCGTCAACGTCACGATCCCGCACAAGGAGGCCGCGCTAAAGCTGAGCGCGCCCGACGAGCTGGCGCAGCGGGTGGGCGCGGTCAACACCCTCGTCTTCGACGGCGGCGTCCGCGGCTACAACACCGACGTGCACGGCTTTATCGAGCTGGCCAGGGAGGCGGGCGCCAACCTCGAAGGCACGATCGTGCTGCTGGGCGCCGGCGGCGCAGCGCGGGCGGTGGCCGCCGCGGTGCACGGCAAGGGCAAGCTGGCGATCGTTTCCCGAACGCAGCGCTCGTTCGTCGTCGACGGCGCGGCGATGACAGTGACCCCGTGGAGCGACGACCTGGTGGCCAAGCTCCTGTCGCGTGCCGACCTGCTCGTCGACGCGACCCCGCGCGGGCTCGACGCCGGCGCGGCGCCCATCGACCTCTCGCCCCTGCCCGCGCACGCGGTCGTGCTCGATCTGGTCGTCGCCCGGGCGACGGCGCTGACCCGGGCGGCCCAGGCGCGCGGGCTGAAGGCGGCGGCGGGCGCGGCGATGCTGGTGCACCAGGGCGCGCGCGCGCTCGAGCTGTGGACCGGCAAGCCGGCCCCGCTCGACGTCATGCGCCGGGCGCTCGACGCTGCGCTTTGAGCCGGGCCGCTGTGATATGGTGGCCAGGTGAAGACGATCGTCGCCTCGCACAACCCGGACCTGGCGCACGACTTCGACCGCGACCTGCTGCGCCGGCGCGACCTGCGCCTGGTGACCGCGCGCGACACCGACGATCTGCTGGGTAAGCTGCGCGCCGGCGCCGATCTGTGCTTCATCGATCGCGTGCTGCCCGACGGTGACGCTGCCTCCGCCGTCGCCGCCATCCGCGCCGACAAGCACCTGGCGCACATTCCGCTGGTCATGGTCACCGCCGTCGGCGCGCCGGTCGGCGATCGCGCCGCCGCGCAGGAGGTCGGCTTCGCCGACATCGTCGAGCTGCCGGCGCCGCCGGGGACGCTCGGCCTGCTCGTCGGCCGCCTGCTGGGCGTGCCGCTGCGCGAGGACGAGCGCTTCGCCGTACGCGTGCACGTCTTCGCCGACGACGGCGGCGAGTCACACGAAACCTACATCGGCACGTCGGTCGACCTGTCGGAGAACGGCATGCTGCTCAAGGCGCGCAAGAGCGCGCCGGCCGGGAGCGTGCTCGGCGTGCGCTTCGCCCTGCCCGGCCACGCCGATGAGCTGTCGCTCCGCGGGCGGGTCGTGCGGGCCGACGACAAGTCGTTCGCGCCGCAGCATGCGCTGGCGCTCGCCTTCGAAGACGTGACGCCCGCCGATCGCACGGCCTTGCGCGAGTACCTGCGCGTGCTCATCGGCGGCCGCCCGTTTCGCTGGCGCACCGTCGAAGAGGGGGGCCGCTCGATCGTCGAGCTCTACGGCGTGTTGCGCGCCGACTCGGATCTGGCGCCGCTGGCCACGCTCAAGGGCGATGTATGGCTGCGCCTGCGCGAGTTCCGGCGCATCAGCTCCGACAGCGTGCAAAAGTGGATCGACTTCGTGCGTGGGACGCCGCCGGGAGAGCGGCTGCACCTCGTGGAGTGCCCGATCCCCTTCATTCACCAGGCGAACCTGATCACCAACCTGCTCGAGCGGCAGGAGGTGGAGTCGTTCTTCGCGCCCTACTCCTGCGCCGCCTGCGCGCTCGACGAGGAGCGGCTGATCGACGTCAAGCGCGACCTCGACGGCGGCAAGCGGCGCACGCCGCCGCCGCAGAAGTGCTCCAGCTGCGGCGGCCCGCTCGCCTTCGACGAGCTGGTGGAACAATATTTCGCGTTCCTCGATCGCTGAGCGCGGCCGCCCGCGCGATCGATCGGTAGAAACACAAACGCCCCGTCGGCCGAAGCGGACGGGGCGTTCGTTTGCTGAAGAGCAGCGACTACAGATCGTACGGGCGGACGGTCGAACGGCCGTTGCCCTTGGCGCGCTCGGTCGCCGACGCGAGCATGTCGTGCACCTTCTGCGACAGCGCCTCGATCAGATCGCCCGACGACATGCAGCCCGCCGACTTGACCACGTCCTTCATCTTCGAGCCGACGATGAGGATCTCCTTCGAAGCACTCTTGCCCGCCTTCTTGGCGGTCTTGTTGCCCTTGGCCATTGTGACTTCCCTCCGGTCCGCGGAGCGCTTGCGTAAACGCGCGCGCTCGTCAGTTTCGCAGCATTCTACGGGCCGATCAGCCGAACGCAAGCGTTTTGTTGGAGCGAAAGGGCGATTCGCGCGCTTGCAAAATTCTAGGGCCAGTTGTTCCAGGTGAAGTACCCGAGGATGATCGCGAGCGCGGTCAGCGTCCACGCCGCGCCGAGCGCGAAGCCGCGATCGCTGGGCGCGCGCTTTGTGCGCGAGGTCAGCATCATCGTCGCGCCGCCGGCCACGAGCGCGCCCGCGAGGCCCCAGATGATCTGGCCCACGTAGCCCATCGGGATCGGCGTCGCGTTGGCCGCGAAGAACCAGCGGCGCGCCACCGGATCGTAGAAGGTGCGCGGCAGGCGCGCGTAGACCGGCAGCGTGTAGAGGACGGCGAAGCCGATCAGCGCCGCGCAGGTGGCATAGAAGACGCGCGGGGGCGGAGGTCCCTCGGACACAGCGGGCGGGGCCCGGTCGCTCGCGCTCCTGGCGGGATCGCTCAAACCGGCCCTCCGACGGAGCGGTAGGACGCGGTCACCAGCCCGACGACGGCGCCGAACCAGGCGGTCCCGCACTGCACCATCGACAGGCCGACGTAGAGCGGCAGCACGCGCGGCTCGTCCTTCGGGTGCAGCTTGCGCGAGAGGATCCACAGCGCCAGGCTGGCGGCGCAGCCGAGCGCGACCCAGTGCTCCTTGATGTCGAACAGGCGCGCGATCGGCGTCAGCGACGCCATCGCCGGCGAGGTCGGCGGCGGCGCCGGCGTCAGCGTCGGACCGAGCAGCCGATTTTGCGCGGCGCGCAGCTTGACCTCGTCGCTGATGGCGGGCGAGTTGTCGAAGTACTCGGCGCGCACGCGCACCTTGTACGTCGGGTACAAGAGGTTGCCGGCGACGAAGGTCGAGACGAAGGCGACGGCACAGATGGTGGCGAAGCGGCGCTCCGCCTTGGCCTGGCCGTAGCGGCCCCAAAGATAGTGGCGGCACCAGAGCAGGTGATGGGTGGTCGCGCCCACGAGCACCGCGGCGGCGATCGCGTGAGCGAGGAGGATGGGCCGCGCCAGCGACTCGAGGAAGAGCACGGCGCTACTCTACACCGCTATTCTACGGAGCGCAGCGGATGGCGCAGGAAGGCCGGGATATCGAGCTCGGTCTCCTCGGCGCCGGAGAGCGCCGCGGACAGGCGCGGGTCGACCTTCTGCGCCCCGCGATCGGGGCGCGTCTGCGGATGGCCGTCGGTGCGCATGGGCGCGGTCACCGGCGTCTGATCGGGGCGCGTCTGCTGCTCGCGCATCGCCTGCTGCGCCTTGAGCTCGACCTGCTGATCGTGACGCACCGGTGACTGCGTCGGCGGCACGTGCGGGCGCGCCGCCGCCGGGACTCCGGTGTACGGCATGGCGATCTGCGTGGCGCGCTTGCGCTCGGGCTGCGCGTGCGGCATCGGGTCTTCGAGGTGCGCGACGGCGCGGTCGAAGCCGGTGGCGATGACCGTGATGCGCACCTCGTCGCCGAGGTTGGCGTCGATGACCGAGCCGAAGATGATGTTGGCGTCCTCGTGCGCCGCCTCCTGGATCAGCGTCGAGGCCTCGTTGACCTCGGACAGCGTCAGGTCGGGGCCGCCGGTGATGTTGATCAGGATGCCGGTGGCGCCGTTGATCGACTGACGTCCTCGAGCAGCGGCGAGCTGATCGCCTGCTGCGCCGCCTCGATGGCGCGCGCGCTCGCCGCACGCGCGACCCGGTGCCCATGAGCGCGCGGCCCATGTCCGTCATGATGGTGCGCACGTCGGCGAAGTCGACGTTGATGAGGCCGGGGACGGTGATCAGGTCGCTGATGCCGTGCACGGCGTTGAGCAGCACGTTGTCGACCTTGCGGAACGCGTCGAGCATGCGTCGTCTTCTGCCCGGCCAGCGAGAGCAGGCGATCGTTGGGGATGACGATGAGCGTGTCGACGCGCCTTGCCGAGCTCGGCGATGCCCTCGTCGGCCTGCTTGCGTGCGCTGCGTGCCCTCGAAGCCGAACGGCTTGGTCACCACGCCGACGGTGAGCGCGCCGCACTCGCGCGCGACCTGCGCGATGACCGGCGCCGCGCCGGTGCCGGTGCCGCCGCCCATGCCGGCGGTGACGAACACCATGTCGGCGCCGGACAGCACCTCGGCGATGCGCTGGTGATGTCCTCGAGCGCGGCGTTGCGGCCGATCTCGGGGTTGGCGCCGGCGCCCAGGCCCTTGGTCAGGGCGCCGCCGAGCGGGATCTTGATCGGCGCCAGGTTGGCCTCGAGCGCCTGGATGTCGGTGTTGGCGACGATGAAGTCGACGCCCTCGAGGCGCGCCTCGATCATCGTGTTGACCGCGTTGCCGCCGCCGCCGCCGACGCCGATCACCTTGATCTTGGCGCGATTGGCCGGCTCGTCATCAAACTCCAGAAGCGCCATCGATAGACCTCCTCAATAGCGTCATTCTCCGTCGAGGGAGAATGGGGTCAAATTTTTTGCAGCGATTTTTTCTCAGGTGAGACGCGGCGCGCAGATCGGCGAGCGCCGAGGCTGCGTGCGCGTTCAGTGTGCGGAGGCGGGAAGCGGAGGGAGGCTAGTAGGTGACGTAGTAGACGCCGGCGGTCGTGGCGGTGGGCGCGTTGACGAACAGCGACCGGCCGACGATCGGCCCCAACTCGCTGACGCCCGTGAGCATGCCGTCGACCGTCATCGACGGCGCGCGCGCCGCGATGAACGCCAGCGAGCCCACGTAATTCTTGGCTGTAGCGTCGAACGTCGCGCCCTTCACGAACGCCGCAGTGCGCCCGTCGTCGGCGGCGAAGGCGAACGCACCCGCGTGCACCTTCGTATCGAGCGCCACCGCCGCGCCTCCCGTGTAGTCGTAGAAGGCGAGCGCGCCGTAGATCGCGGCCGAGCCGTCGATCGGCGAATTGGTCGCCGAGTCATCCACCGCGGCCGTCAACTGCATGGCAAACCAGGTGTCCGGTCCCGGATTCACCGCCGCCAGGCCGCCGACGTTCGCCTTGGTGCCCAGCGCCGTCGGGTTGCTACCGTCGAGATCCGCCCTGGCGGCGTCGCCGAACTGCCCGAGGTTGTCGACGTTCTGGATGAACACGAGCGAGTTGTCGTTGATGTTGACGTCGAGCATCGAGATCTTGTCGCCCACCTTGTTCGGCGTCGCGCCGGCGGTCACCGCCACGTGCATCAGGGTGCCGCGGTTCTCCTGGCGTTCGACGTTCTGCCAATAATAGAGGTGCGCGTTGTCGCCCGAGAGCATCGGCGTCCCGAGCACGTCGCCGGCGGTCGCCGTGGTCGCGGCCACGTCGAGCAGCTTGGTTCCGTCGAACCCGATGACGTGGATCGAGCGATCGCCTCCGACGTAGGCGACCGGTCCGTTGGCGTCGCTGCCGATGGTGTATACGGCGGCCCCCGTCGCCAGCGGCTTGGTCGTCGCCGGCTTGGTCGTCAAATCCCACGTGACGAGGTCGCCGCTGGTCTTGAGGATGAGCAGGGTCTTGCCGTCAGCCGACGGGGCGAAGGTCGAGGTGTGCGTCGCGATCGGCGCCGCCGCGACCGAGCCGGGAAGCGCGACCCAATACAGCGTCTGCACGGGCGTGGTGCCGACACTGGTTCCGCCGGCAGTGTCCTGGAAGATCATCGTCTCGTCCGGCAACACGCTCTCGAGGTAGTCGAACTCACCGTTGAGCCGCTGATAGACGTCGGTGCCGGTATGCGCGTCGATGACGTGCATGTCCGGGCTGCTCGCGATGTTCGCCGGCGTCACGCCGACCGCGAAGTAGTGTCCCGAGGGGCCGTAGAAGCCCGCGAACGCCAGCGTGGTCGAGATGACGCCGGTCGCGATCACGGTCTTCGGCGTGGGCGTGGCAATCGTCGGATCGGCCCACAGGAGCGCTGCCGATTGGCCGGCGGCCTTGGTGTAGATGATAGACTTGCCGTCGGCGCCGAGCGCGTAGCCGCCGATCGGCACGTTGGTATCAATCGCCTTATCGACCCCGGCCTTGGTGACGACATGCAGCGCGCCGGTCGCCGGAGTGCCCGTCGGGTTCAGGAGGTAGGCCGCGAGATCGGCGCCGACGGTGACCAGGCCCGCCGACGGGCCGGTGGCACCCACATGCGTCGCCGTCGGAGCCGGCGGCACCGTCGTGTCGACCATGTCGAGCGGAGGCGTCATGTCGGCACCGACGCCGCCGTCGCCCCCGCCGTTCATCGACATGTCGTGGTTGCCGTTGCCGTTACCATTGTTGTTGTTGCAGCCGACCCACATGACCGCGGCTAGCGTCACAATCCAAAAGTGCTTATGCATGTTGTTTTTCCTTACGGCCAATTCGCGATCAGATCGGCGGTGTTCGGCGAGCCCCAGCCCGTCGACAAATCGTACCCGGTCCCGGCGGCGTACCCACCCGTCGCGGTGTCGCCCGGTCCTCCGTTGTTTCCCGAGGTGATGTCGTGGAAACCATGACCGGCCGCGCCGAGCGTGTAGAGCGTCTCGATCCCGTTGGTGATCGTCTTGTGCCCCTTGGCCTGTTCGATCATGGCCCACACGCCCGCCCACATCGGCGTCGCCGCGCTGGTGCCGGCGAAAGCATTCGCCGAGCCGTCGATGTACACGACCACTCCCGGCGCACCACCGAGCGCCGCAACGTCCGGCTCGTCTCGCGCGCCGTCGTTTGCCTGAGGACCAACGCCCGTCTGGTAGGCGGGCTTGTCGAGCGACTCGCTGGCGCCACCGCCGGTGGCGCCGCCAAACGCATCACCCCAATCCCACACGACCTCGGTCGTTCCGGTTTTGACGCCAGTGCCACCGACGCCGACGACGTACGGGCTCGATGCGGGCCAGCCCGCCGAGACGATCTTGTTGCCGGCGCCGTCGCGGCAGCCGTCAGTCCCCGAGTCGCCGGCGGCGAAGAACCATTGCTGCCCTTCCGCCTTCGCCTGCATGAACATGGAGTTCATCACGGGCATCTCGCCGGCGGCACCGCGCTCGCAGGTACCGTAACTGACGGTGACCGCGTGCGCGCCCGCGTGCTGGTTGACGATGTATGAGATGCCGTCGGCGAACAGGCCCACGCCGTTCGTCGCAGTCATGACTTGGTAGATCGTCGCGTACGGTGCCAGCGCGGCGACCATGTCGATGTCGAGCGTGTTCTCCTGGCGCTCGGCCTCCGCGTCGGCGCTGGGATCGCGGTTCGGCCCGCCGACCTGCTCCTGCGTGTATGCCGGCAACGCCGCCATGGTGACGCCGTAGGGCTTCTCGGCGTTCAGGTAGGCGGCGACGTCCGTGAGCTTGGGCTGGTTGCCGGCGCCGAGGATGACGATGGTCTCGCCCGTACCCGGACTCGGAGTCGTGGTCGTGCTCGTGTTGTACTGAGTTTCGAGCGCCGTCGCGGTATACGTCGCCACGGCATTGGGCTGCGGCTGCGGCGGCAGCTTCACAAAGTGCGGATACCAGGGCCGGTCGCCGCTGAGGCCGACCACGCCGCTCACCGTCGGCGCCACATCCGGCGAGAGCGCCAGGTTCTGCACGGTGGCGATGAAGTGCCCGTCGAGATCCTGATACTCGTGGAGGCTGACGCCGAACGCCTGCTCGATGGCGGCGACGCTTCCCTGGCCGCTGATGGTGGTGCGGCCCGCAGCCGTGCGCGTCACCGTGAGCCCCTGCGAGCGCAACCACGATGCGAAGCTCGCGTACTCGCCAGCCGAGATGCCGAAGCGATCGCCGAAGTCTTCCGCCGACATCACGTCTTGCGTGAAGCGCTGATTGTCGAGGAACTTGTGCAGGAGCGGCTCGTTGCGCCCGCGCAGGCCGATGACGAAATCCACCTGCGCATCGCGCGAAGCTGCGCCGAGATCGATCGCGCCCGCGATCCGGTCACTCGGTCCAGCGTTGATGGGCAAGCGATCGCTGCATCCCACCGCCAGCGCGGTGAGCGCCGCAAAAATCCAATAGGTTCTTCTCATTTGGTTCAGCTCCTGGGCCGAACCTAGCAAGGTGCGCTGCGTCAATACAATGTGGGACCTTTCACACCGGCGGTGTTTTCTGGGTGCACCCGCCAGTAGACGAGCAAGCGCTCTAAATCGCATGAGATTTTAGAAACAGAGCTAGGCCATCGCGACCGCCTTACATCGATTGGGCAGAAACTTTTCCCCAGAATCGCCGATAATCCCTCTGCCATGCGAAATCGGCTGCTGATTCTAGTGATGGCGATCGCCACGCAGGTAATTGCCCGATCGGCTATCGCTGACGACAAGGAAGCGGCGCGGCAGGCGTACCTCGAAGGCACGCGACGCTATGATTTGAACGAGTTCAGCACAGCTCTCGCGGCGTTCAAGCGAGCGTATCTTGCGTTCGAGGACCCCGCGTTCCTCTACAACATCGCTCAGTGCTATCGGCAACTCGGCGACAAGGAAAACGCGGTCAGGTTCTACCGCTCGTATATGCGCAAAGTGCCGAATGCACCGAATCGCGACGAAGTCACCGGCACGATCACAACGCTCGACGTAGCCATCGCAGCTGACAAGGCCAAGGCTCGGCCGCCGGTGGTGCAAGTCGCTCCTGCGAGCGCGCCAACGGGTGGTGCGCTCGCAGCGCCTCGCGCGAGCGAATCGCTCGTCGCGACCGGGCCACCTAAGCAAACACCGGTATACAAGAAGTGGTGGCTATGGACGATCGTTGGAATCGGCGCGGCTGGCGTCGCCGCTGGTATCGCGGTCGGCCTCACATCCAAGCGAACGGAGAGTTCGTTCATGCCCGTTACCGTGACACAGTGAGATCCGCCGCGATCTTATCGGCCTTCGTTGTCGCCGGCTGTGGAGTGAAACTGGTCGATCCCTGTGTTGGGCAAGCAGGGGCGTGTATCGGTCTGCATATCGATCCTTCGCCAGCAGTTTCTAGGTTGTCACGAGCGCAGGTCCGCGTATCGGGCGGCACAGTAGACTTGGAGAAGACGGTCTCGCTGCAAGGGGGAATTTCATCGGCAGACTTGCCGATCGCTCTCGCGATCGTTTTTCCCAATCTCTCCGTCGCCACACCTATCCACATCGACGTGGCCGGCACCCTCAATGGGAATGCAGCCGGAAATGGCGCCCTCGACCTGACAGTCGCGCCGGGCCAACACACCTCGCTTCACCTTCAACTTCAGCCCATCGCTTCCGACGACGGCGGCGACCTCTCAGATGCTTCTCCGGACCTCGCAAGCTCCGATCTCGCAGGATACCTACCGCTTACGGTTCAACTCACTGGGACGGGCGACGGGAGCGTCACCGGAAGCGGTCTCTCGTGCAGTGGCAAGACCTGTTCAGGGCTGTACGCGCCTGGCACGACAGTCAATCTGGCTGCCGTGCCCGCCGCGAACGCAACGTTCTCCGGATGGTCAGGCGGCGGTTGCACCGGAACTGGCGCGTGCACCGTCACCCTCGACTCGTCGACAATGCTGACGGCAGCATTCGGGTGGCAGTTCGTTCCGAGTCATGTGAACGCCAGTGCGTACCGCACCGACGCAGCAAACCTATCAGGGGTAACGGCAATCGATACTCACGCGCTGACGATCAATGGTGCTGCACCGCCGTCGGGTATTACGTTCGTTTTCGACAATGGAATCGCGGTGATGTCAGTGGGGTTGTGGACGATCGACCAAGCCATCGCAGTGTCTGGAGATACTGGGCTCGTCGTTGTCGCTGCGGGTGCCGTCGCGTTTACTGCCAACGGTTCTATCAATGCTTCTGCAAACTACGGCCAGCCAGGGCCAGGCGGGAACGCAGCTTGTAGCACGACCGGAGCGGGAACCAGCGGCCCGACTGGAGACAGTGGTGGCGGCGGCGAATTCGGTGGCGGCGCTTCGGCGGGCGGCGGCGGAGCTGGGACGCCGTTCGGCTTGGCGCTGAGCGGTTTCTGCGGCGGCGGAAATGGTGGAGACGGCGCCACCGCATTCGCTTTCGTCAATAACTGCATCGGCGACGCATTTGTCAATCCCGGGGGCGGTGGAGGGGGCGGCGGAGCGATCCAGATCTCGTCGGCAGTTTCGATCACAGTGCCCTCCGGAGCGCAAGTCAACGCAAGTGGTGGCGGTGGAGGAGGTGGTTGCTACTATCACACGTCAATAACCCCCTACGACCACACCATCGAGGCTGGCGGCGGAGGTGCAGGCGGAGAGATCTTTCTCGAGGCGCCGACGATTCGTATCGCCGGGGGGCTGTTTGCGAACGGAGGTGCGGGCGGAGGGCCCCGCAACGGCACAGCAAACGGAACGCCCGGAAATAATGGCACGCCATCAAACGCCGCGGCGCTTGGAGGAACCAACAATGACCCTACGCAGGCCGGCGGCAACGGCGCCTATTCGGGGGATGGTCAGAACCTCTCCCCTGCTACCAGTCCGATCCCACCGACCGGAGGCGGAGGCGGCGGAGGTGTCGGCAGAATCTGGCTTAGAACACGCGTCCCCGCCGCCGACGTAGCCGGAAGCACACTGTCCCCGCCGCCCACGACCGACACAACGCTGTAGACCCTAGAAGACTTCGCCGAACCAGCTGCGCATGCGTTGCCAGACGGTGCGCTTGTCGGCGTCGCCGCGGGCGAAGTGGGTGACGCCGAGGTTCTTCACGCCGTAGCGGACCAATCCTACGGCGGTGGCGTACGCCGGCGAGCGCACCACGTCGACGAGGCCGCCGACGCCCATCGGCGAGCCGCGCCGCACCGGCATGCCGAGGACCTCCTCGGCCAGCTCGGGCATGCCTTCGAGGATCGTCGAGCCGCCGGTGATGACCGCGCCCGACGCCAGCCGCTCCTCGTACTCGTTCTTCTCGATCTCGCGCCGCACGAGCATGAAGATCTCTTCGACGCGCGGCTCGATCACCGCGCACAGCGACTGCCGCTTGACCGAGCGCGCCGGCCGCCCGCCCACCGACGGCACCTCCATCATCTCGTCCTCGCCGACCATCGCCACCATCGCGCAGCCGTGCTTGTGCTTGATGCGCTCGGCCTCCGAGTGCGGCGAGCGCAGCCCGTAGGCGATGTCGGCGGTCAGCTGGTGCCCGCCGACGGCGAGCACGCTGGTGTGCACGATGGCGCCGTCGGTGAAGATGGCCAGGTCGGTGGTGCCGCCGCCGATGTCGATGAGCGCGACGCCCAGCTCCTTCTCGTCGTCGTGCAGCACCGCCTCCGCCGAGGCCAGCGGCTCGAGCACCACGTCCGCCACCTGCAGCCCGCAGCGATGGCAGCACTTGATGATGTTCTGCGCCGAGGTCACCGACGCGGTCACCAGGTGCACCTTGGCCTCGAGGCGCACGCCCGACATGCCGAGCGGCTCCTTGATGCCGTCCTGGTGGTCGATCGTGTACTCCTGCGGCAGGACGTGGATGATCTCGCGATCCTGCGGGATGTTGATCGCCTTGGCCTGCTCGAGCACGGCGGCGATGTCGCTCTCTTTGACTTCCTTGTCCTTGACCGCCCACACGCCCTGCGAGTTGAGCGACTTGATGTGCGCGCCGGCGATCCCCGCGTAGACCGACGTGATCTCGACGCCGGCCATGTGCTCGGCCTCTTCGACCGCGCGCTGGATCGACTGCACGGTGGCGTCGATGTTGACGACGACCCCCTTCTTCAGCCCCGTCGACGGGTGGGTGCCGACGCCGATGATGTCGACGCCATCGTCGGTCACCTCGCCCACGATGCAGGCGATCTTGGTGGTGCCGATATCCAGTCCGACGACGAGCTCGTCTCGCTTCGCCATGATCCTCGCTTAGTCCCCTGAGCCACTGTGCGCCGACAATTGCGCCGGCGCGAGTTTTACGGTCACGCGATCGGGTCGCGCACGGTTGTCTACGTAGACCAGGCGCGCCGCTTCCCCTCCGCCCTCGAGCGCGGCGCGGACGGCGTCGTAGCGGGCCAGGCGCGCCGGCAAGGTGTCATCGACCAGGCCGACCCGGACGCCGACGCCGCGCTCGGTGTAAAGCGTGACGTCGCCGATGCGGTCGAGGTGGATCTCGCCGAGCGGCGGGCGATCACCCGGGCGCCGCCAGGCGGCCACGGCGCGCAGCGCCTGCCGGATCGAGTCACGTGCTTGATCCGGCTCGGCGACGTAATCGTCGCGACCGATGCCGGTGACCACGGGCAGCCCCACCGCCTCGTCGGGGGTCGCGCGCTTGAAGACGTTGCCGTCGGCGTCGGCGAGGTAGAGGGCGCCGAGCGCGACCGCGCACGCCGCTTCGCGCTCGACCACGTCGATGGCCAGCGTCGCCGGCAGCTCGCGCCGCACGTGGGCGCGCGCAATCCACGGCTCTTGTGAGACGGCGCGGGCCACCTCGGCGCGATCGATGGCAAAGAGGTTCATGCCGAGCGGCACGTTGGCGCGCGCGACCAGCGCCTCGGCGGTCACGTGCGCCGTCGGTGACACGCGCACGATGCGGAGCGCGAAGTGGCGCGAGTGCGTGACGTACCAGCGGAGCCCCCACGCCCCCGCGGCCAGCGCCATGCCCACCGCGGCCACGAGCAGCGCGCGACGCCAGGCCACCCAGGCGCCCGATACCACTGCCCACAGCGACGGCCGCGGCGCCGGCGGCAAGGCGGGCGACGACGAGCGCACGCGACGGTTCCGCCGGCGGCCGAAGAGCGACCAGCCGTGGCGGCGCGCGGACCTCGAGCGGGCCTTGGGCAGCATGTCCTACGCTTGTACGCCGCCGCGGATCGCGGCGCAAAAAATCGCTCGAGAGATCGGCGCGTGCTCTAGCGCACACACGCAACTATTGTCGGTGGCTCTAGGCGTGCAGGGCGGCGCTGTCGAGGATGCGCTCGACCAGCGTCGCGTAGTCCATGCCGCGATGGGCGGCGATCTTGGGCAGCAGCGAGTGATCGGTCATGCCGGGCAGGGTGTTGATCTCCAGACACACCGCGCGCCCACCTTCGGCGAGCATCAAGTCGACGCGGGTGGCGCCCGAGCAGCCGAGCGCTTTGTGCGCGCGCACGGCGAGGTCGTGCAGGACGCGCCGCTCGGAGTCGCTGATCGGCGCCGGCACGAGGTATTGCGTATCGTTGCGCAGGTACTTGGCCTCGTAATCGTAGAATTCGGTAGCCGGCTTGATCTCGACCTCACCGAGCGCCTCGTCGTCGAGAACGCCGACGTTGATCTCGCGCCCCTTGACGTACTCCTCGAGGAGCACGACGCCGTGGCAGGGCTTGGCGGCATCGAGCGCGGCCTGCAGCTGCGATTGATCTTTGACGATCGAGACGCCTACCGACGAGCCCTCCGACGACGGCTTGACCACCAGCGGAAAGCCGATGCGCGCCACGTCGGCAGGACCGTGATGGCGCCGCCAGCGCGGCGACTCGATCGACTCCTGATCGAAGATGCGGCGCGTCGCCACCTTGTCCATCGCCAGCGCCGAAGCGAGCACACCCGAGCCGGTGTAGGGCACGCCGTAACACTCGAAGCAGCCCCTGGACGCAGCCGTCTTCGCCGTAGGTGCCATGCAGGGCGATCCACGCGGCGTCGATCTTCTCGCGGCGTAGATGCGCGCCGAGATCGTCGCTGCCGCCCTTCCAGTCGATGGCGACGGCGTCGTACCCCTTTTGCTTCAGCGCGGCGTGGATGCCGCGGCCGGAGTTGAGCGAGACGTCGCGCTCCGACGACGGGCCGCCCATGATGACGCCGATCCGTTTGTCCTTGAACTTGCTCATGCGCCCTCTTCTCCGACGACCTTGACTTCCAGCTCGAGTCGAATCCCGAATCGTTCTACGACGGCGGCGCGGACGATCTCCACCAGCGCCAGAAAATCCTTCGCCGTCGCGCGCTCGGCGTTGACCAGCCAGTTGGCGTGCACCGGCGACACCTCGGCGCCGCCGACGCGGCGCCCCTTGAGGCCGCAGGCCTCGATCAGGCGGCCCGCGAAGTCGTTGGGCGGGTTCTTGAAGATCGACCCCGCGTTGGGCACGCCATGCGGCTCGCGCGCCTTGCGGCGATCGCGCAGCTCGCGCACCGCCTGCTCGATCTCGGCGCGCGGCCGCGTCGGCAGGCGCAGGCGGGCGCCGAAGACCACGTCGCCGGCGGGGATGTCGGAGTGGCGATAGCGAAAGCCGCAGCCGGCGTTGTCGCGCACCACGCGCCCGCCTTTTTCGTCGACGGCGTGGACCTCGGTGGTGACGTCCTTGAACTCGCCGAGGTAGGTGCCGGCGTTCATGATCATGCCGCCGCCGACGGTGCCGGGGACGCCGCCGAGGAACTCGACGCCGCCGAGGCTCTCGCGCGTGGCGAACGAGAGCACCTTGCCGGTCGAGGCGCCGGCGTCGAGCCACAGGAGCGCCCCCTCGTCGCTGCGCTGCTCGATGCGCACGTCGTTGAGCAGCTTGAGCGACAGCGCCACGCCGCGCAGGCCGCCGTCGCGCACCAGCAGGTTCGATCCGGAGCCGAAGGCGCGGCTGTGCAGGCCGCGGGCGGCGCAGGCGGCGCGCACGCGCTCGAGCGCGGCGACCGATCCGGGCGCGACGAACGCGTCGACCGGCCCGCCGATGCGCAGGGTCGTGTGGCGGGCCATCGGCTCGTCGAAGGTGACCTCGCCGTCGCCGCCCAGAGCGTCGAGGAGCGCCTGTTTGTCCTCGTCACGCACGCGCCTTCAAGATCTCCTCGCCGACCATCCAGACGTCGCCGGCGCCGAGCGTGATGAGGATGTCGCCATCGCGCAGCTGCGGCGCCAACGCCGCGGCGACGTCGGCGCGCTTGGCCACATAGTGGGCCGACAGGTGGCCCGAAGCGCGCATCTCGTCGACCAGGCGGGCCGACGAGATGCCGGCGATCGGCTCCTCGCCGGCGGCGTAGATGTCGCAGACGGCGACCAGGTCGGCCTCGTTGAAGGCGCGCGCGAACTCGCCCATCAGGTCGCGCGTGCGCGTGTAGCGGTGCGGCTGGAAGGCGGCGACGATGCGGCGGTCCGTGAAGCCGGTGCGCGCGCCCGCCAGCGTGGCGCGGATCTCGGCCGGGTGGTGGCCGTAGTCGTCGACGACCATGACGCCGCCGCGCCTCGCCGCGCACCGTGAAGCGCCGGCCGACGCCGGAGAAGCCGGCGAGCGCCGCGCTGATAGACGGCGAAGTCGACGCCGAGGAAGTCGGCGACCGCGAGCACGGCCAGCGCGTTGAGCACGTTGTGCTGCCCGGGCATGGCCAGCTCGACCTGGCCGAGCGTCTTGCCGCGGACGATGGCCGTGAACCGGGTGCGCAGCCCGTCGAAGGCGACGTCGACGGCGCGGAAGCTGGCCAGCGGCGACAGGCCGTAGGTCACGTGGCGCTTCTCCACCGGCGGCAGGATGCGACTGCACGTGCTCGGGTGATCGATGCACAGCACGGCCAGCCCGTAGAACGGCACCTTGTTGATGAAGTCGACGAAGGTGCGCTTGAGCGCGTCGAGCGTGCCGTAGTGATCGAGGTGCTCGGGATCGATGTTGGTGACCACCGCGACCGTCGGCGTCAGCTTCAGGAACGAGCCGTCGGACTCGTCGGCCTCGGCGACCAGGTAGTCGCCCTGGCCCAGGCGCGCGTTGGAGCCGAGCGAGCGGCAGCTTGCCGCCGATGACCGCGGTCGGATCGAGCCCCGCCTGCGTGCAGGACGGTGGCGACCAGCGAGGTCGTGGTGGTCTTGCCGTGCGAGCCGGCGACGGCGATGCCGTACTTCATGCGCATCAGCTCGGCGAGCATCTCGGCGCGCGGGATGACCGGGATGCCGCGCGCGCGCGCGGCCACGACCTCCGGGTTGTCGGCTTGACCGCGCTCGAGATGACGACGACGTCGGCGGCGCCGAGGTGCGCGGCGTCGTGGCCGTACTGGATCGCGCGCGCCGAGCTCGGCGAGGCGGCGCGTGGTGTCGCGACTCCTTGCAGGTCGGTGCCGGAGACGCCGTAGCCGAGGTTGAGCAGCACCTCGGCGATGCCGGACATGCCGATGCCGCCGATGCCGACGAAGTGGATGCGTGTGTCGGGCTTGTGGAACATCCAACCTGCTATTGTACCAAGCGCGCTTGGCGCTGGGGGCGCCCCAGCGCCTCGATGGCGTCGGCGATCTCGGCGTGGGCGCGCGGCCGGCCGAGCGCGCGCGAGGCGGCCGACATGGCGCGACGGCGTGTCGCGGTCGTCGAGGAGGCCGCGGATCGCCTCGGCCAGCTCCGTCGGCGAGGTCGTCGACTGCACCAGCAGGTAGCGCGGCGCCGGCGTCGGCCAATTCGCGCGCGTTGACCGTCTGGTGATCGTCGGCGGCGGTGGGGAGCGGGATCAGGATCGCCGGCTTGCCGATCATGGTCAGCTCGGCCAGCGTGGAGGCGCCGGCGCGCGCGACCACCACGGCCGAGTCGCGATAGGCGGCACGCCATGTCGTCGATGAACGCGCGCACGTCGGCGGCGACCTCGGCCTCGGCGTAGCGGCGCGCGTACTCGCTCGCGATCCTTGTCGCCCGTCTGGTGCACGAGCCGCGGCGATTGGCCGACGGCCTTGAGCAGCCTGGTGGCCTCGAAGACGAGCTCGTTGACCGCGTGCGCCCCTTGCGATCCGCCGACGACGAGCACGCCGTCGCCCTGCGCCGGCCCGGCGGCGGCCAGCGCCTCGACGCACCGCCTTGCGCACGGGATTGCCGACCAAGCGATATTTCTTCTTCGAGAACGCGCCCTGCCGCGGTCTTCGAAGGCGCCGAATACCACCTTCACGAATCTGCCCAGGATCCGGTTGGTGAACCCGGGGACCGAGTTCTGCTCCTGGATCGCCGTCGGGCGGCCGCCGAGCGCCGCCGCCAGCACCATCGGCCCCGAGGCGTAGCCGCCGACGCCGACGACGACGTCGGGCGCATCGCGCTTGAGGATGGCACGCGACTGGCGCAGCGCGCGTGGCACGCGCAGCAGGCCGCGACAGCGTCCCCGCGAAACCCTTGCGCCTTGAGGCCGGTGACCTCGATGAGCTCGAGCGGATAGCCCGCCTTCGGCACCGCGCGCGCCTCGATGCCGCGCTCGGTGCCGACGAAGAGCACCTCGTGGCCGCGCGCCACCAGCTCCTCGGCGACGGCGATGCCGGGGAAGAGGTGACCGCCGGTGCCGCCGCCGGCGATGATCACCTTCATGCGCATCACGCCGGACTTCGATGCGCTTGCCGCCGCCGGGCAGGCGCCGGTTGCCCCGTCGGGCGCGCCAGCGGATGCGCGGCAGCCAGGCGCCCTTGCCGTGCGCGCCGCGCCGGCTCCGGCGCCGCGCGCGAGATGTTGAGCAGGATGCCCATGGCGAACAGGTCGACGACCAGCGTCGAGCCGCCGAAGCTGACGAACGGCAGCGGCAGCCCCTTGGTCGGCAGCGCGCCGAGCACCACGCCGATGTTGACCAGCGCCTGCAAGCCGAACATCGCGGTGATGCCGAACGCCGAGGTAGCAGCCGAAGGCGTCGCGCGCGCGCAACGCCGCGCGCGCCCCGCGCCACACCAGCACCGCGAACAGCGCCGCGACGGCGACAGACGCCGATGAGGCCCAGCTCCTCGCCGACGATGGCCAGGATGAAGTCGGTGTGCGCCTCGGGCAGGAAGAAGAGCTTCTGCTTGCCGTCGCCGAGGCCGAGGCCGGAGACGCCGCCCGAGCCGATGGAGATCAGCGACTCGGTGATCTGGTAGCCGACGTCGTGGCGGTACTGCCACGGATCGAGGAAGGCCAGCATGCGGCGCATGCGCCACGGCGTGCCGACGATCGCCTGGTAGACCGACCGGCGCCGCGGCCAGAACCGCGAGGAAGATGTAGCTGATCTTCGCGCCGGCGACGAAGAGCAGGATCAAGCGTGGCCATGCCGAGGATGACGGCGGTGCCGAGGTCGGGCTGCTTGAGCAGCAGCGCCATCATCAGGCCGGAGACGATCAGGTGCGGCAGGAAGCCGACGGTGAACGACGCGCACCTTCTCGGCCTTGCTGCGCGAGCGAGTAGCGCGAGGTAGATGACCAGCGCGAGCTTGGCCAGCTCGGCCGGCTGGAACGACAGCGGCCCGAGGTGGAACCAGCGACGCGCGCCGTTGATGCGCGCGCCGACCACCAGCACCGCGGCCAGCATGCCGATGGCGCCGACCGAGCAGCGGGTAGGACCAGCGGCGGTAGACGCCGAAGTCGGTGCGCAGCGCGATGCCCATGCGCGCCCAGGCCGAGCGCGCTCCACAGAAGGTCGCGCTTGAAGAAATAGGTCGGCGCTGCCGAACTTCTGCGCCGCGTAGACCGCCGACGCCGAATAGACCATCACGATGCCGAAGCCGACCAGCGCGAGCGACCACGGCGAACAGCACGATCGTCGTGGCTCGTGCGGCAGCCGGCGCGTCGGCGCCGGCAGCGGCTCGTCGATCGGCGTCGCTTCGAGCGTCGGTCGTCGGCGTCGTCGAGCGCGTCGGCTTCGTTCATCAGCAGCGCCTCCACGGCGGCCGCGGAAGACGCGGCCGCGATGCTCGTAGTTGTGGAACATGTCGTAGGAGCTGAGCAGGCCGGCGACAGCACGACCGCGTCGCCCGGCTGCGCGCGCAGGCGCGGCGCGCGCGACCGCGTCCTCCAGGCGTGGCGCGCGCGCGTCGCACGCGGGACCGCCGCCTCGGCGACGGCGGCGGCGATCTGGTCGGCGCGCCTCGCCGATCAGCACCACGCCGCGGCAGCGGTTGTCGCGCAGCGCGTCGACCAGCGGCGCGTAGGAGCCGCCCTTGTCGCGCCCGCCGGCGATCAGCACGCAGCGGCGCGGGAAGCCGTCGAGGCCGGCGACGACCGAGTCGACGTTGGTGCCCTTGGAGTCGTCGTAGAACTGAGCCCACGCCGCTCGCCGACCAGCTCCATGCGGTGCGGCAGCGGCCGGAAGGCGCCCAGGGCCGCGCGCACCTGCGTCGTAGGTGGCGAGCCCGCTGCCGCGCAGAGCAGGAACGCGGCCAGCGCGTTGCCGAGGTTGTGGCGGCCGACCAGGTGCAGCTCGCCGATGGGATAGCGCTCGCCGAGCGCCACCAGGTCGCCGCCGTCGAGCGACGCCGTCGATGGCGCGCCGGTCGTCGTCGCGCTGGCGCCGCGCCGAGAAGGTGCGCACGCGAGTGCGTTTGCGCAGCCGCTCGCCGGCGGCCCAGAAGAACGGGTCGTCGGCGTTGACCACCGCGACGTCGTCGCCGACGAGGTTGCGCGACGAGCTTGCAGCTTGGCCGCGCCGTAGGCGTCGACGCCGGCGTAGCGATCGAGGTGATCGGGCGTGAGGTTGAGCAGCACGGCGACGCGCGGGTGGAGCGTCTCGGCGGTCTCGAGCTGAAAGCTCGACAGCTCGACGACGACCAGCCCGCTCGGCCGTCGCCGCCGGCGTGCCGACGGCCTCGATGAGCGGCGTGCCCAGGTTGCCGCCGACGAAGGTCGGCCGGCCCGGTCGCTGCGGCGATCGCGCCGGCCAGCGCGGTCGTCGTCGACTTGCCGTTGGTGCCGGTGACGCCGACGATGCGGCGCCTGGATGAAGCGACGCCGCCAGCTCGATCTCGCCGGTGATCGCGCACGCCCTGCTGCGCGCGCCGCGGCCAGCGGCTCGGAGCTCGGGCACGCCCGGCGAGACGCACGATCAGATCGGCGGCCAGGAACGACTCGCTGCGAGTGGCCGCCGAGCTCCCAGCGTCACGCGCGCACCGCAGGTCGGCGCGCGCCGCCGCAGCTCGGCCGCGCCGCGCGCGTCGGTGACGGTGACCTGCGCGCCGCGCGCGGCGCAGAAGCGCGCCGCCGCGAGCCCGGTCTTGCCCGCGCCGACCACCAGCACCGTTCGGACCGACGCCGGCGACGATGTCGTAGTCCACTACCTCGCTCCGGACGCCTGCGCCATCAGCGCACCTTCAGCGTCGCCAGCGCGACCAGCGCGAGCATGAACGCGATGATCCAGAAGCGCACGATCACCTTCGGCTCGGCCCAGCCCTTCAGCTCGAAGTGGTGGTGGATCGGCGCCATCAGGAAGACGCGCTTGCCGGTCAGCTTGAACGACGCCACCTGGACCATCACGCTCAGCGCCTCGACCACGAACACGCCGCCGACGATGAGCAGCGTGAACTCGTTCTTGGTCAGCACCGCGAGCATGCCGAGCGCGCCGCCGAGCGACAGCGAGCCGACGTCGCCCATGAACACCTGCGCCGGGTAGGTGTTGTACCAGAGGAAGCCGATGCCGGCGCCGAACATCGCGCCGCAGAAGATCGCCAGCTCGCCCGACGCCGCGGATGTGCGGGAATCTTCAGGTACTCGGCGATGTTGAAGCCGTTGATCACCGTGCCGGCGACGTACGCGAGGATCAGGAACGTGCCCGCGCTGATGATCACCGGGCCGATCGCGAGGCCGTCGAGCCCGTCGGTCAGGTTGACCGCGTTCGAGGTGCCGACCACGACCACGCACGGCGAGCGCGCAGGTAGAGCGGGCAGCCAGCAGCGCGAGCGGGTGCTTGTAGAAGTCGACCAGCGGCAGCGCCACGCGCAGCCGCAGATCGGCGTCGTAGAGCGTCGCGAGTAGAACAGGTAGCGCGATCGCGACCGACGGCGATGACGAACTGCGCCGACCAGCTTGACTGCGCCCGGGCAGCCCCTTCTTGCTGCGCGTCAGCTTGAGGTAGTCGTCGATGAAGCCGATCGCGCCGTAGCCGATGGTGACCAGCAGCGCGAGCCAGACGAAGCGGTTCGTGCAGGTCGCACCACAGCAGCGTCGGGATCGACCAGCGCGAACAGGATGAGCGAGCCGCCCATCGTCGGCGTGCCCGCCTTCTTCTTGTGCGTCTGCGGGCCGTCGCTGCGGATCTGCTCGCCGATCTGCTTGCGCGCGCAGCCGGTCGATGAACCACGGCCCGAGCAGGAACGACGATGGCCAGCGCGGTGAGCGTGGCGAGCGAGGATGCGCGTCGAGACGTAGCGGAACACGTTGAGCCAGTGCAGCCCGGCGTGCGCGTGCAGCGGATAGAGCAGGTGGTACAGCATCAGTCGCCTCGGCGTCGCTCGCGCGCAGCGCGTCGATCACGCGCTCGAGGCGCATGCCGCGCGACGCCTTGACCAGGATCCAGTCGCCGGGCGCGCGTCGACGCTGCGCAGGCGCTCCGCGGCCGCGCGTCGGATCGTCGGTGTGCGACGATGCGCGATCGCCGAGCGCCGGCGCGCGCGCGCCGGCGACGATGTGCGCGCCAGCGCGCGCCGAGCGCGATCAGATGCGTCGACGCGCGGCGCCGGCGTAGCGCGCCGACCTCGCGCGTGCAGCGCGCGCCGCGTCGGCGCCGAGCTCGAGCATGTCGCCGAGGACCGCGATCGCGCTGCGCGCCCGGCGGCGTGACGCTCGACGAGCGCGTCGAGCGCGGCGCGCATCGACGCCGGGTTGGCGTTGTAGCAGTCGTCGAGGATGGTGCGCCCGCCGACCTGCGACGAGCTGCGCGCGATGCTTGGCCGGGCGCACGCGCGCGAGCCCGGCGACGATCGCGCCGTCGCCGATCGCCGAGCGCCAGCGCCGCGGCCGCCGCCGCCGCCGCGTTGCGACGCGTTGTGCGCGCCCGACGAGCGGCACGTGCGCGGCGACGCCGACGGCGAGGTGACGCCGCGCAAGGTGCAGCGCGCAGCGTCAGCCCGGTCGGCCCGGGCGTGACCTCGTCGAGGCCGCACGTCGGCGCGCCGCGCCTGCGGCCCGAACGTGCAGCGGCGTCGCGCGCGGCGCGGCACGTGCGGCGCGCAGCAGCGCGCTCGTCGGCGGGAGACGGCGACGCCGTCCGCGCCGCAGGCCGGCGAAGATCTCGCCCTTGGCGCGCGCGACGTTCTCGATGGTGCCGAGCAGCTCGAGGTGCACGGCGGCGACGTTGATGACGACGCGCGACGTCGGGCCGGCGAGCCCGGTCAGGTACGCGATCTCGCCCAGCGCCGCGCATGCCCATCTCGACGACCGCGTAGCGGTGCCCCGGCGCGAGCCGCAGCAGCGTCAGCGGCACGCCGATGTCGTTGTTGAGGTTGCCCTCGGTCTTGAGCACCGCGTCGGCGCCGGCCGCCGCGGCAGGATGGCGGCGATCAGCTCCTTGGTCGTCGTCTTGCCGTTCGAGCCGGTGATGGCGACGACCTTGAGCCCGCGCATCGCGGCGCCGGTGCGCGCGCGCCGAGCGTCGCCGAGCGCCTGCGCCGCGTCGTCGACCTCGATCACCGCCGCGTCGACGCGCGAGCGCCGCGCGCCCGCCCGCGCGCCGACCACCACGCCGCGCGCGCCGGCGGCCACCGCCTGCCGCGGCGAAGTCGTGGCCGTCGAGGCGCTCGCCGCGGATCGCGACGAACAGCGCGCCCGGCGCGCACGTCGCGGCTGTCGATGCGCGACCGACGAAGCCGGCCTCGCGCCGCGCCGCGCAGCAGCGCACCGCCGGTGGCGGCGAGGACGCGCGAGAGTCGAATGGCAACCTGCGCCATGGCGCCTAACTCTGACCGTTCGGCGGCGATTCGCCAGTTTCGCGAGCGCCGCCGCGGCCTCCTCGCGATCGTCGAAGTGGTGCTTCGTCTTGCCGACGATCTGGTAGTCCTCGTGGCCCTTGCCGGCGATCAGCACGACGTCGCCCGGCGCGCGGCCGCTGCGGCGATCGCCGCGCCGGATCGGCGCCGCGCGCCGGTCGACCTCGACGACGAAGCGGCTCCGCGCGCACCTCGCGCACGCCGGCGAGGATCATCGTCGATGATCGCGCGCGGATCCTCGGTGCGCGGGTTGTCGCTGGTGACGATCGGCGAGATCGGCGTCGCGCGCCACGGCGCGGCCCATCTTCGGGCGCTTGGTCGGATCGCGATCGCCGCCGCAGCCGAACACGCAGATCAGCCGCCGCGCGTCAGCGGGCGCAGCGCCGCCATCACCCGCTCGAGCGCGTCGGGCGTGTGCGCGTAGTCGACGAAGACGCCGAGGCCGCGCCCGCCGCGCTCGTCCGACGCGCTCGACCCGCCCGGGCACGCCGGGCACGCTGCCGAGGCCGCGCGCGATCGCCTCGGCGCGTCAGGCCGAGCGCCGACGCCGATGCCGACCGCGAGCGCCAGGTTCTCGAGGTTGTAGCGCGCCGATCAGCGGCGAGCGCACGCGCACGGCGCCGAGCGGCGTCGCGAACTCGGCGTCGATGCCGTCGACCGTGCTGCGTGGACGCGCATCAGAACGCACGTCGGCGCGCGCCGCGCGGTGGCCACCGCGACCGCGCGGCCACGCGCCGCCTGCAGCCATGCAGGCGCCCCACTCGTCGTCGATGTTCACGACGCCGACGCCGTCCTCGGTGAGATGCTCGCGAAACAGCAGCGCCTTGGCGTCGCGTACGCCTCCATCGTGCCGTGGAAGTCGAGGTGGTCCTGCGTCAGGTTGGTGAACGCGGCGACCGCGAAGCGCACGCCGTCGAGCCGCCCGAGCTCGAGCGCGTGCGAGCTGGCCTCCATCACCACGTGGGTGCAGCCGGCGGCGCGCATCTCGGCGAGCGTCGCGTGCAGCACCAGCGGCGTCGGCGTGGTGAACGGCGCCTCGCGCACGACCGAGCCGTAGCGATAGGTCACCGTGCCGATCACGCCCGGCGCGCCGCCGGCGGCGCGCAGCAGCCCCTCGACGAGGTAGGTGGTGGTCGTCTTGCCGTTGGTGCCGGTCACGCCGACCAGCGTCATGGCGTCGGCCGGCCGCCCCCAGCGGTTGGCGGCGATCGTCGCCAGCGCGCGCGGTCGACGAGCGCACCCGCACGCGCACGCCGGCGAACCCCTGCGCGGCGCCGTCGCTCGACCACGGCGGCCGCCGCGCCGCGCGCGCGCCGCGGCGCCGAGATAGTCGTGCCCGTCGACGGTCTGCCCGCGCACGGCCACGAACAGGTCGCCGCGGGCGACGCGCGCGCGAGTCGTCGCGCACCTCGCCGACCTCGAGGTCCAGCGGCGTCGCGCCGCCGCCGTCGACGCCGGCGATCTCGACCCCCTCGAGGAGCTGGGCTAGCCGCACGGCCACCGCCAGCTGCAAGCAGCCGGCCACGCGCAAGCCCGCGATTCGCCGTACCACCGTGTCATGGCGTACACGTTTGCACTTCAGCCCGGCGGTGTAAACGACACCGTGCAGACCGCCCCGTGCCGCAGCGGACCCGGGCCCGGCGACTGCCCGCTGGCGCGCCCGCTGCCGACGATCTCCAGCCGCACGCCCACGCGCCGGGCCGCTTGCAGCGCCTCGGCCATCGACATTCCGGTGAAGTCCGGCAGCTCGCGCCGTGCCCGCGCCTCGTCCCCCGCTCGCGGATCGCCGCCCGCGCGACCGGCGCCTCCGGCCGGCTCGCCCTCGTCGACCACCGGCTGCGGCTCGCTCGCGTCCTCCGGCTCCTCGATCGTCGGCGGCGCCGTCACCTTCGCGGGCCGCTTGTCGCCGGCGTCGTTGGCCGCCACCAGCGGCTCGGTCGGCGGCACGCCCAGCCAGCGCAGGGCATCGATCATCACGTCCTGCCAGACCGGGCCGGCGACCTCGCTGCCGTGGTGCGAGCCGTACGGCTCGTCGATCATCACGAACAGGACGATGCGCGGCGACCGATAGGGCGCAAAGCCGACGAACGACGACACCCACTTGGTCGGCGAGTAGTGCCGCGTCACCGGATCGACCTTCTGCGCCGTCCCGGTCTTGCCCGCGAACAGGTAGCCCGGCACCGACAGCTTCTGCGCCGTGCCGCCCTTCTGCGTCACCGCGTGCAGAAGCGTGCGCATCGTCGCCGCCAGCTCCGGCGAGATCACGCGGTGGCCCACGACCTGCGCCTCCTGCACCGTCTGCCCCTCGGGCGAGAGCACGCGCCGCATCACGTGCGGCCGATAGAGCATGCCGCCGTTGGCGATGGCCGCGTAGGCCGTCGCGATCTGCAGCGGCGTCGCCGTCAAGCCCTGCCCGAACGACATCGTCGCCGTCTCCACCGGCCCCATACGCGCGGCCGAGCGCACCTGCCCGCGCGCTCGCCCGGCAGGTCGACGCCGGTGCGCTGCCCGAAGCCGAAGCGCAGCAGGATCTCGTGCAGCTGGTCGCGCCCCTCGCGGGCCGCGATCTTGGCCGCGCAGATGTTCGACGACTTGGCGAGCACGCCCGCGGTGGTCACGTCGCCGATCGGCTCGTCGTCGTGGATGGTGGTGCTGCCGACGCTGATAGTGGCCGTTCTCGCACCACCAGTTCTCGTCGACGCGGATGGCGCCGGCCTCGAGCGCGCCGGCGATGGTGAAGCGTCTTCATCGTCGAGCCGGGCTCGAACGGATCGGTGACCGCGCGGTTGCGCGCCCCGCGTTCGCGCGCCCCGTCGGGCTCGTTGGGGTTGAGCGACGGCACCGACGCCATCGCCAGCACCTCGCCGTTGTTCGGATCGAGCGCCACCGCGATGCCCGCCTTGGCGTGGTGCGCGGTGACGCCCTTCTCCAGCGCGCGCTCGAGGCGGAACTGGATGTAGCGATCGATGGTCGTGTACAGATCGTGCCCGGCCACGTCGGCCACGTCGCCGATGCCGCCGATGAGCACCGCGCGCCCGAGCGCGTCGCGCAGCCCGGGCAGCTGGGCCCGGGCGCCGCGCAGGTAGCGCTCGTACTCCAGCTCGATGCCCTCCTGCCCGACGGCGTCGAGCCCCGCCCACCCGAGCAGCGGTCCCGCCGAGCGCCGCGGTTCGGATAGTAGCGGCGCGGCTCGCGGTCGAGGTAGACGCCGGGCAGCGCCAGCTCGCGCACCGCGCGCGCCTCGTCGGGCGAGATGCGCCGCTTGACCCACGTGAAGTAGCGGCGCGCCTTGAGCTTCTGCTCGAGCTCCCGGCGATCGAGGTGCAGGGCGTCGGCGAGCGCGCGCGCCGTCTCGTCCACCCGATCGGCGGCGATGAGCATGCGCGCGTTGACGTGCACCGAGTCGACCTCCGTCGACGCGGCCAGCTCGACGCCGTTGCGGTCGAGGATCCGCCCGCGCTTGGGCGGCAGCTCGACGTCCTTGCAGGTACTGATCCTCGGCCATCGTCTTGAGCCGCTCGGACTCGCGCACCTGCAGCACGTACGCGCGCCAACACGAGCCCGCCGAAGCAGCGAGGCGAGCAGCGCCGCCGAGAAGTACAGACGCACCTTGACCCAGCGCGACGGCGCGTAGACCTCCTTGTCGCTCACTCCGGCGCCGCCCGCGCGCCCGCCTTGACCACGCGAATCATCCGCGGATCGGGCGGCACCATCTTGAGCTCGTCGCGCGCCAGCCGCTCGACGACGGCCAGATCCATGCGCGTGCGCAGCTCCAGCGTCAGCCGCTGGTTCTGCTCGCCCAGATCGTGCCGCCACTTGCGTCTCACGAGAGATGTCGTAGCCGACCGACAGCATCTGCAGGCGCACCCACACGTGCGCCAGCGCCGCCACCGTCAGCACCGCCGTCGCGAACGCGATCAGCCACGTCGGCGATCGTCCGCCGCATCACAGGCAGCTCCGCGCGCGCGCAGCTTCGCCGAGCGCGCGCGCGGGTTGCGCCGCGACCTCGGCGTCCGACGGCTCGATCGGCTTGCGCGTCAGCACGCTTGCACCACCGGCGGCGGCAGCCCGATCTTCGCCGCGATGTCCGGCGGATAGCCCGACTCCTTGGCCAGATCGCGAAAGCGGTTCTTGACCAGGCCATCCTCGAGCGAATGGAACGCGATCACCACCACGCGCCCGCCCGGCCGCACCAGCTGCGGGAAGTCGGCCAGGAATCGCTCGAGCTGCCCGAGCTCGTCGTTGACCGCGATGCGCAGCGCCTGGAAGGTGCGGGTCGCCGGATCCTTGTGCCGCTCGCGCGTCGGCACCGAGCGCGCCACCAGCGCCGCCAGCTCGGTGGTCGACGTGACCGTCCGCCTGCAGCACGCCCTCCTTGATGGCGCGCGCGATGCGCCCGGCGTAGCGCTCCTCGCCGTAGCGCCGCAGGATGTCGGCCAGCTCGTCGACGCCGATGCGGCGGATCAGCTCCTCGGCGGTCTCGCCGCCGGTCGGATCCATGCGCATGTCGAGCGGCCCCGCTTGCCGGAAGAGAAGCCGCGCTCGCCGCGATCGAGCTGCGGCGACGAGACGCCGAGATCGAGCACGAACCCGTCGACGGTCACGCACGCCCAGCGCGCTCGAGGATCGCGCGCGCCTCGCCGAACGCGCCGTGCACCAGGGTCACCCGCTCGCCGAACGGCGCCAGCCGCACCCCCGCCGCCGCCAGCGCCGCCGGATCGCGATCGATGCCGATGAGCCGCCCGTCGGGCGCCGTCGCCTCGCAAGATGCGCTCGGCGTGTCCGCCGCCGCCGAGCGTGGCGTCGCAATAGACCCCGCCGGCGCGCGGCGCCAGCAGCGCCAGGGTCTCGTCGGGCATGACCGTAGCGTGAGTGAACTCGTCGCCCACTCTACGGTTAAGCCACCGACGGGGCGGCGGCGCTAGTTTTTGGCGTGGAAAACGCTAGTAATAGAACGGCGCGTCGGTCTTGTACGCCGCGTAGCCGAACGCGTTGTGCAAAGAGCGCATCACGTCGATGTTCTGCTTGAACTTGGCCAGCGCCTGGGTCTTGGCCGAGCAGCCGGGCGAGGTCGGGTCGACGCCGCACAGCGTATTCGCCTGATTCTGCAGCGTCAGCGCCGACTCCAGCATGCGCACGCCGGTGTCGTTGCGGTAGGTCGTGGCCCCCGAACCGTCGGCCACCCGCGGTGTCGACTGCGCCGCGTAGGTCTTGCCCGAGGCCACGTCGGTGAAGACGAACCACTGCACTCGTCCCGCCGTTGGCCACGAGCTGCGTCGGATCGGCCGTCGCCTGCGGCCCCGGCGCCCCTGCCGCCGTCAGCAGCGCCGAATCGGGCACCGGCGCCTCGCCGTTGCCGACCACGAAGATGCGCGTGGTGTCGACGAACGAGTGATCGAACGTGGTCGGGAACGCCGACAGCCCGTAGAGCCCGGCGTACAGCTGCAGCGTGAAGCCGCCCGCCGGGTCGATGAGGTCGGTCTGCCCCGCGCGCGCGGCCATGTTCTGCGAGTTGAGCGTCCAGCCCGGGTTGTTGACGACCGTCTCGCTGCTGGTGAAGTACGGGCGCGATCGAGCGAGAAGTCGTCGGCCAGGAGCGCGCCGATCTTCTCCTGGATCTGCGCCTTGAACGGCAGGATGTAGCCGATCGCGTACTTGCGCACGTCGGTCGAGGTGTCGCGGCCGGTGAAGTAGGCCTGCGACTGCGAGAGCTCGTCGAGCGCCACCGTCTTGTCGACGAAGTAGCCGATGCGCGTCTGGCACTCGTCGGCCCAGTAGTAGCCGCACCCGGTGAAGTCCCACGTGGTGTCGATGAACTTGCCGTCGAGCAGGCCGATGACCGTGCCGCCGCCGAGCCCGGCGTCGTCGCGTCGCTGTTCTTCATCCACACGTCGACCGGGAAGTCGCTGACGACGTTGGCCGACACCTTGACGAAGGTCCCTGCCTCCGGCTGCGTGATGATCTGCCCGAGAAGGTCGAAGCCCGCCGAGACGCCCGCGGTGAAGCTGCCCCAGCCGTCCTCGCTCGAGAACAGGCTGTCGACCGCGCCGCCCGGATTGGCCACGCCCTGCTGCGCCTCGATGTCGGTGAAGTCGGCGCGCAGCAGCACGTACCAGGTCATCTGCTGGCGCAGCATGTCGAGGTAGCGCGACGGCGATCGCGGTCCTTGTACGACAGCGACGTGTGGAAGGTGTAGCGGTCGCGCTTGAAGTTGTTGAGCAGGTAGAAGTTCTTGTAGCGCGACACCAGATCTTGCGCCTGCTCGAACGCGTCGGCGCCCGAGTCGAAGCGCTGGCAGGTCAGGTTGCCGACGAACTCGTCGGAGCAGAAGTAGTAGGGCACCATCGGCCGCGCCAGCGTGTCCGACAGGACGTAGCCGCCCGGTCCGCCCGGGGTGATGTCGGAGTACGGCACGTCGACGCGCTTGTCGATGCCCCTGCGACGCCGTCGCTGAACAGCTGCGGGTAGGTGGTGTACGGGATGGCCAGGAGGGCGGTGCTGCCCAGGTTGAGCGGCGACGGGAAGCCGTACGAGCTCTGGAAGGCGAACAGCGACGCCCACAGAAGCTGGCTGTTGCTGTCCAGCTTCGCCGTCGGGAAGACCTCGACGAAGCCGTCGCCCGCGTAGCTGAACTTCATCGCCGCCTTGTCGTAGTGGCCGAGGCCCGTTGAGGTCCGAGTTGAACTCGGCGCCGTAGTCCATGACCGACGAGTACTGGTACTCGCGGACGTTGCCCATGACCTCGTCGACCGACGTGGCGCCGCCCGGGCAGTCGACGTAGCGCGGCCGCATCGTGCCCTGGCGCCCGGCCAGGTTGCAGTCGGTGCCGGTGTAGGGGACGCCGATCGCCGTCTTGGTGCTGACGTCGATGCCGGCGAACTTCTTGGCGGCGGGGTTGGCCGCCGCCGCCGAGCGCAGCTCCCAGTACTGCGGGAAGTAGTTCAGGGCGTCGAACGATGCGCGGAAGTTGTGGCGCAGGCCCATGTTGTGCCCGACCTCGTGCAGCGTCACCGCCAGGAAGATGTCCTTGCGCAGCTGCTGCCGCATCGCTTCCGGATCGGCGTTCGGGATCGACGGATCGTTCGCGATCTGCAGGCGCGCTGCGCGAGACGCCCTCGTCGGCGAAGTCGGCGAAGTCGACGCCGAACGCGCGCATCGTGTCCATGCGCTGCGTTGATCGCCTGCCGCACCGCCTCCGAGCGCAGCGGCGAGACGCGCGTCCTTCTCCGCCTCCGACAGCGACGTCCAGTCGGTCGCCGGCGCCGCGCCGCCCATCGCCATGATGTCGGGCGTGACCATCATCGCCTCGAGCTGCGTGCCCTTGAGCTTGTCGCGACGCACCTGCGGCAGATCGGCCTGCGACTGCCCCCACAGGTTCGACGCGTACATCGCGTCCTCGCGATTCTTCCAGCGCTGCATGAACGCCGTTGGGCGACGAGGTGTCGAGCGGCGCCTGCGGCGCCTGGCCGCGCGCCCACGAGAAGTCCATCGCCTTGGACATCTTGCGCACGTCGTCGGTGGAGTGCGTGGCCGGCAGGTTCGATCACGCCCGCGCGGTTCGACGTCACCCAGTCCTGGACGTTGGTGCCGGCGACGAAGTCCTCGGGCGACTGAGCTTGCCGAGGATGAGCAGCGACGAGGTCGCGCGAGCGCGCCGCGTAGGTGTCGAGCGCGGCGCCGTAGATGTAGGCCTGGCCGGAGATGGTCTCGCCGGTCTCGATGTCGAACAGCGGCGGCCCGTAGCCGAGCGGGCCCGCGTTCTGCTGCTGGTTGACCCAGAAGATGGTCGAGCGGCGCGGGATCGCCCTGACGCGCGCGCAGGATCGGATTGCCGTCGTCGCCGAGCACCACGTTGCCCTTGGCGTCGAGCTCGGGCTTGAGGTCCGCCTTGCAGGCGTCGGGATCGACGCCGATCTGCACCGGGTTGTGGCACCACACGAAGATGTCCTGCTGAATCTGCGTCGGATCGCACTGGTTGTCCGCGCCGATGTACCCCATGGCGTCGGCCGCCGCGCACTTGACCGCGTCGTTCCACTGACGAGATCACCTTCTTGCCCTGATCGAACAGCTCGGGCGGGAACGGCTCGAGCGACGACTCGGCGTAGTACGGGATGGTGCGCAGCTGCCGCTGGTTGTACGGGATCGGCGTCTTGCCGTCGTCCTGATAGGACTTCTTCCAGAGGTTGAAGCGCGCCGCGTGCCGCTTGATGCCGGTGTTGGTGACGCCGTACTGGCGGTTGTAGGTGAGGCGGTTGAGGCCCACGTCCCAGATGCCGAACAGGTTCATCTGCTGGCCGTCCCAGTTGCGCGGCTGGTAGTCGTGCTTGGGCGAGATCTTGGCGAAGGCGTGGCGCACCTTCACGACCTGCGGTGGCGCAATCGTCGAGCTGCTGGCGCAAGAAGCAGGCCGGGCACGGTGAAGCAGCTCGACGTCGCCGTTCTCCTCGTAGCAGACCTGCTGCTCCGTCGGGTTGACCGCCAGCTTGTTGGTGATGTCGAAGTAGTTGGCCTCGCCGGCGTCGAACTCGGTGTTGGTCTGCCCGTCGGCGCGCTCGAAGTGCAGCGCGTCGGGCTTGGTCGGATCGGACTCCCAGTAGCTGACGTTCGGAGACCGTCGCGTCGTCGAAGAAGAAGTTGACGCCGAGCCCGACATAGTCGGTCACCTGGTTCTTCGACCAGTCGACGCGGATGAACTCGCGCTCGTTCCACGGCCGCTCCTGCGACTCGATGATCTTGTTGGTCTCCTCGCCGGTCGTCGGAGTTGTAGTCGCGGATGATGTCGAAGTGCGACTGTGATCGGCCACGCCGCCAGCGGCTGCCCCTCGTACTTCGCCGGATCCTGCTTGTAGGCGTCCTCGGAGTCCGGCGATCTGCTCGTAGGAGCGGCGCGCGTAGAGGAAGTTCTCCTGGATGTCGAACTTGATCTTCATCAGCTCCGACGACTGGCCGACGAACATGATCGCCGGAGGTCGGCGGCGCGTCGGTGACCGTCTGCAGGTAGTACCAGGTCCCCGTCGAGGTCGCTCTTCTTGAGCACGTTCGGCTGCACGAACGAGCGCGGCGCGTCCTCCTGCGCGCAACCGCCGAGCGCCAACGTCGAGGCCAAGGCCAACCAAGCCAACGTCTTCATCACTGCTTCCTCCAATGGCGAGCCACCAGCTTGTCGACCGTGATCGTCGCAGCCAGTTGGATCGTGGTGAACGCGTCGTAGTTCGTGGAGATGAGTCCCTGCCGGTAGCTGGAGTCGAGCCTCTGCAACGGCGCCCAGTTGATCCAGGCCAGCGAGATCCCCAGCCAATCGATCGGCTGATAGCCGATCGTCGCCCAGAAGACCTGCGAGTCGCGGTGGCTCGGCCGTGCCAGGGTCGCGCCCGAGCTCGCCGCCACGCGATCCCCCGCCGAGCAGGTGTCGTACTGCGCGCCGGCGACCGCGACGTTCGAGGTCGCGCACGAGTGATCGTAGGTGAACGAGTCGATGATCACGTACAGGACGTCGAACGACCACTTGTCGCTGATCTGGATGCCGCCCGAGATCGTGTGGGCGAGCGAGTAGCTGATGTTGTAACCGCCGATAGTGCCGTCGCGGCTGGGGTCGAGATAGAAGTTCGACAGCCCGGCGCCATAGGGACCGTCCGACAGGTTGCCGCCTTCCGTCGCCGCCGCCCCGCCCGATTGCGGACTGAGCTGCGACGAGGTGTAGCGATGGAAGTTCTTGGTGAACCCGAAGCCGTAGCCGACGCGGATCTTGTCGTGCCAGAAGGTGCGTCCGGCTGACACGGACGGCGTCAGCGACATCACCAGCGTCTGGAACTGGCTCTCGATCGAGGTCGGCAGGATGACCCGGAACGCCGGGTTCAAGTAGACGCCGATCTTCGGGATGGTGTAGATGCGCGGATTGCGCAGCGTCAGCCAGATGTCGCTGTAATCGGCGCGGCGCGAGTTCGAGCTCGGGTTACAGTAGCCGACCGAGCCCGGATCGACCGTGCCGTTATCATTAATGGTGGTGCCCGGGCAGGTGCCGGCCGGCGAGGCGTTCGAGGTGCCGTTGAAGTTCGCCTCGTCCGTGCCCGAGACGTTGGCGGTGACGGCGAAGCGCGCCTGCGAGCTGCAGCGACCGCCAGCGCGTGCCACGCAGGTACATCTGGCCGATGTTCCACTCCGGCTCGAAGTACCAAACGAAGTCGTTGCGATAGTTGTGACCGACCGAGTTGAGGCCGGAGCCGTCGGCGGTCGTGAGATCGAAGGTGAAGCCGTAGAAGCGCGGCTTGACGTTCGCGGTCGCCTCGATCGATGTGACCGACCCGGTGTTCGGAGCGCCCGCCCCGTCCGCCCTGGCTCCCGTGCTCGCGCCGACGATGACGATGCCGAGTGCAAGGCGGGTGAGCCGCTTCACGCTTGAACTCCTTGGCAAAACTTGCGCGGCGGCCCCAAATTCAAGAACCAGTCCACCCCGCCGCGCTCCCCCGTGCGAAGGTGAAGTGCACTAAATCACGTTCAATTTCCCATGTCCATCGAGAACTTGGCGACCTGGCGCGACCGTAAATTGACCGCCGACTGCGACAAATGCGCGCATCGGTTTACGAAATTCTACGTGACATCAGAAACTTATTTGTAGTGTCGCAAGTCAGACAGCCTGTCCTGACTGACGACAGCCAGCCCAAGCATTCGACTTTTTTGTCGAATGTGGCAAACTCGGGGAGGTCGGAGGGAGTCCCACCTGTCGGACGGGCTGGCCTTGACTCGACATGGGGACTCAAGTTAGCATTATGCCTCGAAAGCTGAGGGCGCCGTCCCCCAGCTCTTTTTTTCGGGTGCAGGTTCGCATAAGCCAATAGCGCGGAGCGGGTGAAGATGACGGTCGACAAGAAGTTCCTGACAATCGACAACAAGATCGAGACACTGCGCGAAATGCGCGTGCGCGCGAACGCGTCGATCGTTGCCGACTTCGATGAGAAGTTCGACGTGTCGTGGATCTATCACGACAACGCGCTCGAGGGCGTCGTGCTCTCGTATCACGAGCTCAAAGCGGCCATCGACAAGAAGATCATCTCGCGACGTCTCGCTGATCCCGATGTACGAGGAGATCAAGAACCACAAGTCGGCGATCGAGCTGGTGCGCGCGACGGCGCGCCAGTGGGCCGCCGAAGCGCACGCGGCGAAGAAGAGCGGCAAGGCGAAGAAGAATCCGATCACGCTCGACACGCTCAAGCATGCTGCACTCGGTGCTGACGCCCGAGGAGAAGGCCAAGGGGAATCCGTACCGCAAGGACAACCCGCTCCACCGCCTCTACTTCCACGAGATCGCGCAGCCCGACAAGATCACCATGCGCATGAAGAAGCTCGTCGAGTGGCTCGACGAGGAAGAGACGCAGCACCTGCACCCGGTCGAGCGGGCGGCGCGCGCGCACTACCGCTTCATGTCCATCTACCCGTGGCCCAAGAACTCGGGCAAGGTGGCACGCCTGCTTGATGAACCTCATGCTGCTCAAGGACGGCTTCCCGCCGGTCGTGATCCACAGCATCGAGCGCCAGCGCTACTACGACGTGCTGCGCTCCGAGAGTCGGCCGGCCTGGTGCCGCTGGTGTTCGAGTCGCTCGAGAACGGCGTCGAGACCTCGAGCCGCTTCTTCGCCGAGCTCGAAGACGCCAAGCGCGGCCACAAGCGCGCCTCCTAGTCCCCCGCTCTTCTCTTTTTCTCCGCGCACGTTACAGTTCACGCACGCATGCGCGGTCCACGCTTCGACTCCAAGCTTTCCGACGACGCGGCGCAGCTCAACGCGTCGATCGACTTCGATCGGCGGCTCCTGCCCTTCGACGTCGAGGGCTCCAAGGCGCACGCGCGCATGCTGGCGCCGCAGGGGATCCTCTCGCCGGCCGACGCCGACGCGATCGTCCGCGGGCTCGACCAGGTGGTCGACGAGTGGCGGCGCGGCGAGCTCGACGCTCGACCCGCAGCTCGAGGACGTGCACATGAACGTCGAGCACCGGCTGACCGAGCTCATCGGCGAGGCCGGCGGCGCGGCTGCACACGGCGCGCAGCCGCAACGACCAGGTCGCGACCGACCTGCGGCTCTACGCGCGCGCGCAGGCGGGCGAGCTGGCGCGGCAGATCGCGCACTTGCAGCGCGCGCTCGTGGCGCAGGCGAGGGCGCACGTGGACACGCTGATGCCCGGCTACACGCACCTGCAGCGGGCGCAGCCGGTGCGGCTCGGCGCACCACCTGCTGGCCTACGTCGAGATGCTGGCGCGCGATCGCGGGCGGCTCGCCGACGCGGCGCGGCGCATGAACGAATCGCCGCTCGGCTCGGGCGCGCTGGCGGCGACGACGTTTCCGATCGATCGCGAGGCGACGGCCACGCGCGCTCGGCTTCGATCGGCCGACCGCCAACAGCCTCGACGCGGTCGGCGATCGCGACTTCGCGGTCGAGCTGGTGGCCGCGTGCGCGCTCTTGCTCGGCGCACCTGTCGCGCCTGGGCGAGGAGCTGGTGCTGTGGGCGTCGCAGGAGTTCGGGTTCGTGCGGCTGCCCGAGGGCTACTGCTCGGGCTCGTCGATCATGCCGCAGAAGGTGAACCCGGACGTCCCCGAGCTGGTGCGCGCCAAGGTCGGCGCGCGTGATCGGCGACCTGACGACGCTGCTGACGGTGCTCAAGGGGCTGCCGCTCGCCTACAACAAGGACCTGCAGGAGACGCAGGAGCCGCTGTACGACGCGGTCGAGACGGCGCATCTTGTGCACGCGCACCATGGCCGGGCTCATCGCGGGCACGCGCGTTCGAGGTCGAGCGCATGCAGCGCGCGGTCGGCCAAGGGCACCTGTTGGCGACCGAGGTGGCCGACTGGCTGGCGGCGCAGCGGCGTGCCGTTCCGCCAGGCGCACGCGGCGGCGGGCGCGCTGGTGCGCATGGCGAGCGCGCGCGGCGTCGAGCTCGCCGGCGCTGTCGCTCGACGACTTGCGCGCGACGGCGCCGGACGTGCCGTGGGACCGAGCGTCTGTTCGCCGTGCTCGACGCCGGTGCGCGCGGTCGATCGGCGCGACGTCGTGGGCGGGCCGGCGCGCGCGCGCGTGCTGCAAGCGATCGACCCAGGCCGAGCGGGAGCTTTCCAAGGAGCCGTAGCGATGCACCACTTCGAGTATCGAGGCGACGAGCTGTACTGCGAAGAGGTGCCGCTGGCGAAGATCGCGGCCGAGGTCGGCACGCCGGTCTACGTCTATAGCCACGCGACGCTGGAGCGGCACTACAAGGTGTTCGACGAGCGCGCTCGCGCGCGCACAAGCACCTCATCTGCTACGCGGTGAAGGCGAACTCGAACCTGGCGGTGCTGCGCGCGCTGGTGGCGCTCGGGCGCCGGCGTCGACACCGTGTCGCGGCGGCGAGATCTTCCGCGCGCTGCGGTCGGCGCCGATCCGAAGAAGATCGTGTTCAGCGGCGTCGGCAAGCGCGAGGACGAGATCGAGTACGCGCTCGAGCAGGGGCATCCTCGCCTTCAACGTCGAGTCGGCGAGCGAGCTGCACGCGATCGAGCGCGTCGCGGCGCGCCTGGGCAAGCGCGCGCCGATCTCGCTGCGCGTCAACCCCGACGTCGACGCCGAGACGCACCCGTACATCTCGACCGGCCTGAAGAAGAACAAGTTCGGCATCCCGGTGGCCGAGGCGCGCAAGACCTTCATCGAGGCGCGCGCGCATGAAGCACCTCGAGGTGGTCGGGCATCGACTGCCACATCGGCTCGCAGCTGACCAAGACGTCGCCGTTCAAGGACGCGATCGCGCGGCTCGGCGAGCTGGCGCGCGCGCTCGTCGCCGAGGGCGTGACGCATCCGCTACGTCGACATCGGCGGCGGGCTCGGCATCCCGTACAACCAGGAGGATCCGCCGTCGCCGGCGGAGTACGGGCGCGCGATCGAGGAGGCGATGGCGGCGTTCAGCGGGCTCGACGTGACGCTGATCTGCGAGCCGGGGCGCGTCATCGTCGGCAACGCCGGCGTGCTGGTGACCAAGACGCTCTATCTCAAGCAGGGCGAGATCAAGAACTTCGTGATCGTCGACGCGGCGATGAACGATCTGATCCGGCCGGCCTTCTACGACTCGTATCACGCGATCTGGCCGGTCAAGAAGCAGAGCGGGCCGCAGAGCTACGTCGCCGACGTGGTCGGGCCGATCTGCGAGACCGGCGACTTCCTGGCGCGCGATCGCGCGCTCGGCGCAGAAGCCGGCCGAAGGGCGACCTGCTCGCGGTGATGTCGGCGGGCGCGTACGGCTTCACGATGTCGTCGAACTACAACACGCGGCCGCGCGCGGCCGAGGTCATGGTCAAGGGCGGCGAGTACGCGGTCGTGCGCAAGCGCGAGACGCTCGAGGAGCTGGTGCGCAACGAGGCGGTTCCGAAGTTCGTCGGCTGAGCAGCGCTGGCCGCAATGCCGATCAGTTGGTGCCCGGGGCCGCGGGCGGTCGTCGGAGCCGTCTTGCCGGGACGGGCCCGCTACGCCGGCCGCGCCCGATCCGACCGGCATCGGCGCTAGCCTGCGGGTCGACCCAGGCGTCGCGCCGTCAGCCAGAGCGCGAGCGCCGCGACGGCGACGCTCGCAAGAGCGTTGAGGGTCGTGAGCAGGGACGCCGCTCCGTCGGCGAAGAGCGCGCGCAGGGCCAGCACCGTTCCGAACAGCGGGATCATCGCCGTTACGCTCGTGGGCTGCATGCCCGGCAGGCAGCCCATAAGACACGCGCCGATGAGCGGCACCTGCAGCCACTCGGACCAGACCTGCGCCTCGCGAGCGCTGCGCGCGAACGCCGAGGCGGTGAGCAAGAGCGCGACCACGAGCGCGGTCATCGCCAGTGTGAGCGCGACGAGCGGAGCCGCGGGCGCCGACCACTTCGCGAGGCCCACGCCGGCCGACGACAGCGCCAGCGCGCCGGCGTTCGCGAGCGCGCCCGCGGTGGCGATGGCCAGGAGCGCGAGGCACTTCCCCGCCACGATCTCCAGCGGCCGCGCTCCGGCTCCGAGCAGGATCGGCAGCGTCCGCCGCTCTCGCTCTCCGGCGAGGGCGTCCACGGCCGCGGCCGCGCTGGTGCCGAGCACGACGAACAGCAGCAGCAGCGCGAGCGCGCGACCGCGTAGGTCCGCTGCCAGGCGCGCGGCCGCCGTGACCTCGCCGTCGATGACGATGAGCGGTCGCGCCAACGCGGCTGGCAGATGATGGCGGAGCAGCCGCGCGGCGACGATCCCATCGGCGGCGGCCAAAAGAGCGGCCCGGGCCCCTCGCTCGGCCGCCACGCTGTCACGACGAAGCGGGTCGTAGTAGAGCGCGATGGACGCCGCCCCGTCGCGCTCGACCGCGCCGGCGCCGTCGCCCTTGGCCACCACGACGAGCGCGACGTCCGTCCGCCGGACCCGCTGGTTGGCTGCGTCGGGATCGACGCCGTCGGCGCGCTCGACCACATTCGCTCCGATCGCCGCCCGCAACGCCGATTCGACGATCGGCGGCACCCGGCCCCACAGCGCGATCGCCGTAACCGGCGCAGGCCGCGACAGCCGCGCCATGACCCGCGCGCCGATCCACGTCGCCAGTGGATCGAGCAGCAGCGGCAACAGCAGCAAGAAGGACACGGTTCGCCGGTCACGCAGGAGCTGGCGCAGCTCGTTCCACAGCAGCGCCCCGATCACCCGGGGCCTCATGCTTCACCGCGTGCATCGGCCACCAGATCGGCGACGGCCTCGGCCAGGGTGGCCCGGCCCCGCCGGGCCCGCAGCTCGTCGATACGACCCTGCGCGACGAGGCGCCCGCGATCGAGCACCAGCGCGCGATCGCAGAATCGCTCGGCGTCGCCGAGCGCGTGCGTCGCCACGACGGTGGCGGCGCCCGCGGCGCGCGCGCGCTCGAGCAGCCTGGTGGCGCCGTCCGCGCCGGCGACGTCGAGCGCCAGCATCGGCTCGTCGAGCAGCAGCACCAGCGGCTCGGCGATCAGCGCCCGCGCCAGGTCGACGCGGTGCCGCTGGCCGGCGGAGAGCTGGCCGCAGGAATCGATCGAGGTACGCTTCGATCCCCAGATCGGCGGCGAGCTCGCCGATTCGACGTGCCGTCGTCCCACGGTCGACTCCGCTCAAGCACGCGACGAAGCGCAAGAGCTCGGCCGGAGTCAGCCGATCGTACAGCGCCGGCTCGCGCGCGACGAAGCTGACGCGGCCCCGCCCGCGCGTACGGCTGCCGGCGCCTTCGTGGCCGCCGAGGCGGCAGTGGCCGGAGCTCGGCGACGCCCGGCCCGCGAGCAGACGGAGCAGCGTCGTCTTGCCCGAGCCGTTGGGGCCGGCGAGCGCGACGATCTGTCCGGGCGGGATCGTGAAGGTCACGCCGTCGATCGCCCGCACCGGGCCGTAGTGTTTGCGCAGATCCGACGCGGCGATCATCGGCGTCGCTCCATGGTTCCGGCGAGGCAGCGTGGGCAGAGCTCGCCCGGCCCCTCATACCGGCAGATCCGGCAGACCCGCGACTCCGGCTTTTGCGGCGGCAGGTCCGGGTTTTCGTCGGGGCGCGCCGCCTCGTTCTTGCGGCGCTGCTCCAGCTTCTGCTGGCGATACTCGATCGGATCGAACAGTCGCTTGAGCGACTCGATGATGGACATGGCTCCTCCTCGCGACGGCCAGGGCCGTCGACTCCGTTCGGTCGTTTGCTGGGGAACGGCGAGGAGCGGCTAGCGAAGCAGCGCGCGATGAAGCAGGTACAGGCGCCGCGTCGGGCGGACGCGCGCGGGGGACGGTGCAGCGACCAGGCGCGAATCTCCCGGTCGCGGCGGGGGAGCCAGCGCACCGGGGCTGTTGGGCGCCGCGGCCAGCCTGGCTTCGCCGTCGCTGGGGCACTCGGCGAGCTGCGCCGAGGCGACCGGGCCGACCTCCGCATAGGCCGCGCGCACCGTGGCAGGTGCGAAGCCGGTGGCGAGGATCGCCCAGAGCAGCGCTAGCTTCTTGTAACGGCGCAGGGTCGGGCGAACCATTCCGGGCAAGCTAAGCATCACCCGTCGCGACCGCAAGAGGCCGCGCCCGACTACCAGCTACCTTTGGCGAGCGTGAGCGAAAAGCGCGGGACGGCGCCGCCCGGGGTCATCTCCTGGTCGACGCTGAACGCGGGCAGTCCAGCGAACCAGCGCCCGTGCTCATGCTGGATGAGCGCCTCGACGGGCCGGACGTCGCCCTTGTACTTGCGCGTGAACACCGCACCGGCGAGCAGGCCGAGCGCCATGCCGCCGAGCGCGTAGCGAGCGCCGACCTGGAGGTTGTCCTCGCCGCCGGAGTTGACGCCGATGACGTAGCCGAGCGCGAAGCCGAGCCCGGTGCCCGCGAGGCCGCCGACGTCGATGAGCCCGACGTGGCCGCGGCTGAGCTCGAGCTTCCACGCCAGGAGCGATCCGGTGAGCACGCCGGCGGTCGTCCCGCCGAGGATGAACCAGCCGAACTGCGACGCCGACGGGCTGCGGATGATCGCCTGCGCCAGGAGCGCGCCCGCCGCCGTGCCCCAGGTGCCGCCGGAGTTGACGAGCGCGGCGTCGCCGGCCGAGATGTCGAGCTTGCGCGCGATCAGAAAGCCGGCCGACATGCCGATGCCGCTGCCGGCGATGGCCAGGCCGTAGACGTAGCGGGTGGGCACGTCGAGGCCGAGCGACAGCGAGGTGGCGAACGAAGTGCCCCAGACCGCGCCGCCGGTCATGAGCGAGCTGTAGCCGACCTTGATGCCGTCGCGCGTGGCGAGGAACGAGCCCAGGAAGCCGGCACCGATGCCCGCGCCCGACGACAGCATGTAGACCAACAGGCCCAGCCCGGAGTTGCCGAAGGTCGAGTCGCCCAACACCGACGCGACCAGCAGCGGGCCCGCGGCGCCGCCGAAGACCATGGCGGCGATGACCAGCTCGGTGCGGCCGCTGCGGATTGGCCGTGTCAGCGTGATCTCGCGTTGGATCGGCGCGCCCGCCTTGACGTCGAGGTCCTCGCGATGCCAGGGGTAGTCGCGGTGCTCGAGCAGGAGCTTGTGCCGGCCGACGTCGAGCGTGCCGGCGAACGGCGTCTCGCCGACGAGCCGATCGTCGATGAACACGCGGGCGCCGCGCGGGCGGGTGAAGATCGACACCTGCGCGGTCGAGCGCTTGAGGCGGTATTGATAGAAGTACGGCTGGCCGATCTCGACGGCGACGTCGTGCGACTCGGGCTCCCAGCCCGGCTGCGACAGCTCGATGGTATAGGCGCCGGCGGGCAGCTTGAAGACGACCGGAGTGTCCGCCTCCCGGCGATGGTTGCTGGCGTCGACCACGGCGGCGTGCACGTGCTCGGGGATCGTGGTCACCGACATGCGCGCCGGCAGGTTGCGCAGGATGCGCAGCCGGTTCTCGACGATGGGGCGCTCGACGGCGTCCTTGGGCGCCTCGGCGAGGTAGCGCTCGAACCAGACCACCGACTGCGCGTAGTCGAGCAGCCGCTCGTAGGCCTGCGCGATGTTGTAGAGCACGTTGGGGTGCGGCTTCTCGCGGTAGGCCTGCAGGTACTCGGCGATCGCCTCGTCGTAGTCGCCGGTGGCGTAGAGCTCTTGCGCCTTTTCGTAGTGCGCCTTGGCCGCTGCTTCGGGCGGCTCCTCGTCGGCGCGCGCCGGCATCCCCGTGGCGACGAACGCGACGACGACCGCGAGCGCGATCCCCCGGCGCATCATCAATAGGGATTGGGCAGCGTCTCGCCCGTCGACGGCTGCTGCTCCTGCGGCTTCGTCGTCGTCGTCTTGTCGCTCGACCGCGGGTGCCGCGGATGGGCGCGCGGCGACAGCTTGACGCGCACCGAGTCGTCGGTGGTGGGCACGATCTGCGCCTCGCCGTCCTCGTAGCCGTCGAGATGGAAGGTGAGCTCGGCCGGCACTTCCGAGCGTGGCAGCAGGATGTCGCGCGGCGCGGCGCCGAACACGCGCGCGCCCTGGCGGATCTCGGCGCCCGGCGGCGTCGTCTCCACGTGCAGCACCACCGTCTTGGGCACCGGCGGCGGCGCCGGCGGCGCGGCGACGGGCGCCGTGGCCGGCGGCGCGGCCGGCGCCGGCGCGGGCGCGCGTGTGAAGCGGTCGATGGCGAGCAGCAGCGCCGTGCCCGCCAGCACGCCCACTGCCGCCAGCCACAGGGTCGTGCGCGGCCGCTCGCCCGGGGCCACCGTCACCCGCGGCGGCTCCACGTCCCCGCCGGCGGCGACGCGATCGAGGTCGGCGGCGAGCGCCGCCATCGACGGATAGCGATCGTCGCGCACGCGCGCCATCGCCTTCTGCACCACGCGCTCCATCGGCTCGGAGATGCGCATCTCCGGCCGCAGCTTGCGCGGCGGCGTCACCTCCTGATTGAGCACCTGCGCGATGACGCCGAGATAGTTGGTGGCGCGAAACGGCACCTCCGCCGTCAGGCACTCGTACAAGATGACCCCCAGCGCCCAGATGTCGATGCGCTGATCGAGATCCTCGTCGCCGCGCGCCTGCTCGGGCGACATGTACAGCGGCGTCCCCAGCACCATGCCGGTGTGCGTGAGCTTGAGCGACTCCTCGTCGACGGTCGCCACGCTTGAGCGTCTTGGAGATGCCGAAGTCGAGCACCTTGACGAAGTCGCGCCCGCCGCGGTCGACGAGGAACAGGTTCTCCGGCTTGACGTCGCGATGCACGATGCCGCGCTCGTGCGCCGCGCCCAGCGCCGACGCCGCCTGGCGCGCGATCTCGATGACCCGCGACTCGGGCAGCGCGCCCTCGCGCTTGACGCAGGTCGGCCAGGCTCAGCCCGTCGAGGTGCTCCATGACGACGAAGGTGCGCCCGTCCTCGGTCGCGCCCGAGTCGGTGATGTCGACGATGTTCTCGTGGCGGATCGACGACGCCAGCCGCGCCTCCTGCACCAGGCGCTGCGCCACCTCGGGGCGATCGAGGTACTTGTCGCGCAGCACCTTGACCGCGACCGGCTTGCCGAGCAGCACGTGCATCGCCTCGTAGACGGCGCCCATCCCGCCCTCGCCGATCTTGCGCGTCAGCCGATAGCGATCGACGAGCGTGTGGCCCACCAGCGCATCGACCGGAGGCTGCTGTGGGCTCTCGTCCGTCATCGATGCTTCAGGGTGAAGAAGATGACGCCGCCGGCGATGATCAGCATGACGATGGCGAGCAGGGTCCAGCCGCGCCCGCTGCGCGCCGGCTCCAGTGGATCCTCGTCCACCAGCGCCGGCGCCGGCGGCTGCGGCTTCTTGTTGGGCGACAGATCGATCTGCACCACCGGCGTTCCCACTTCGCCGGTCACGCGGCGGATGCGCGAGTGCGCGTAGCGCGCCTGCGGCGCCTCGGTGTCGTTCTCCTTCTCCAGCGGCGGCCGCTTCGCCGCGCCGGCCGGCGGCGGCTGGCCGGCAGCCGCCGGCTCGCGCGCCGTCGCCCGTGGATCGACGAACCGGGCCTTGCAGTCGGCCGAGCAGAAGTAATAGGTGACGCCGCCGAAGATGCCGACCGCGCGCGCGCGCAGGGTGTCGACGTCCTTGCCGCAGATCGGATCCTTGACCATCCGCGATCGTCGGCGCTCATCGCTCGCTCATGACAACCCAAAGAAGCTCCGTATTCGATGCAGCAGCGCCTGGTGATCGGTGCTCTTGCGCGCCGCCTCCGCCGAGAGCCCTTCGCGCTCGATCTTGTTCTTCATTTCGCGTTCGCTCAAGAGCTTGCCGATCTCATCCGCCAACTGCGCGTTGTTGCGAAGGATCTGCTGAAACAGCGCGCGATCGATCACGTAGCACTCGCTGTCCGTTTTGGCCACCACCGTCGCCCGGCGCGGCTCACCGGTCATGAAGCGACATCTCGCCGAAGAACTGGCCCTCGCCGAGCGTCGCCACCTCCTTCTCCAGCCCGTCGAACCCCGAGCCGCACCGAGCGTCGACCCCGAGCGGATGATGTAGAGCGAGTCGCCGGGATCGCCGGCGCGCATGATGACCTCGCCGGCGCCGAACATCGTGTGCCGCAGCCCATCGGCGACCGCCTGGCGCGCCTGGTCGTCGAGCGGCGCCAGGATGCCGACCTCGCGCAACAGCTCGAGGCGGCGGGCGCGCTCGCGATCGGCCTTGCCCGCCGCGCGCGCCGCCGACATCTCGGTCGTGAAGACGTTGAACCCGGGATAGGGCATCTCGATGTTCTCCCGGTGCAGCGCGTACCAGATGCGCTTGCGCACCTCGGAGTCGGTGGAGTCGTCGGGCAGGTAGTCGACGAGGCGATAGCGCACCGCGTACTCGAGCCAGCTCTCGTGATAACGCCAGGTGATGCAGTCGGGCGGCGTCGTCCGGGAGACGTTGGGGGTGCCGGCGAGCGCGTCGCGCACGATCTTCTGCACCTGGTTCGGCGGGTGGCGCAGGTGCACGTTGAAGTAGACCCAGCGGCGGTTCTCCAGCCCGTCCTTGTTGAAGACGGTGATGACCCCCTTGGCGAACAGGCCGTTGGGGATGATGACCAGGTCGTCGTTCTTGGTGCGGATCATCGTCGAGCGCCAGCGCAGCTCGAGCACGCGCCCGATCGGGCGCTCGTCGAGGCGGATCCAGTCGCCGATGGCGATCGACGACTCGAGCTGCATCGCCACGCCCGACAGCAGGTTGCCGAGCGTGTCCTGCAGCGCCAGGCCGATCACCGCCGTCAGCACCGCCGAGGTGGTGATGATCGAAAGAAGGTTCACGCCCGAGCGTGACAGCAGCATCACCATGGCCACCGCCGAGGCGATGGTCACCGACAGGTCGCGCAGGATCTTGGGGATGCGCAGGCGATGGCCGACGAGGTCGAACATCACGAAGCCGGCGGTGCCGGTGATGCCCCAGGCCAGGGCGACGAGCGCGCCCAGGTGCGCGGTTGCATACGCGCTGTCGAGACCGACATCGAGCAGGCCGGCCTTGACGAACAGCAGGAGCAGATAGCCGAGCACGAAGAACATGCCGAGCCGGACCCGCCCCCGATCGGCGACGGGCAGCAGCGCCCGCCCGAGGATCAGGAGCGCCAGGCAGACGCAGGCGGCGCTGAGGCCGATCTCGCGGGTGTGCAGCTCGAGGTCGAGATCGCGCCAATAATGATGCGCCTCCCAGCCCGATGGTGCCGCGATCATCGCAGCCGGTGCGCTCACTGGGTTGACAATACCACGATATGCAGCTACTTAGAGAGGGTCAGCTATCCATCAACGTATCCGAATGAGGAGATAACTCCGATGGCGAACTTCAAGGTGGCCGATCTCAAGCTGGCCGACAAGGGCAAGCTCCGCATCGAGTGGGCCGAGTCGCGCATGCCGGTGCTCATGGCGCTGCGCGAGAAGTACAAGGACTCGAAGCCGCTCAAGGGCCACCGCATCGCCGGCTGCCTCCACGTCACCAAGGAGACCGCGGTCCTCATCCGCACGCTGCGCGCCGCCGGCGCCGAGGTCTCCTGGTCGGGCTGCAACCCGCTGTCGACCCAGGACGACGTCGCCGCCGCGCTGGCCGCCGAGGGCACCTCGATCTACGCCTGGCACGGCCTCAACAAGGACGAGTTCTACTGGTGCATCGAGCAGACGCTCGAGTTCAAGCCGACGCTGACGCTCGATGACGGCGCCGACCTCATCTTCACCGTGCACACCAAGCACCCCGAGCTGGCGCGCACGATCGTCGGCGGCACCGAAGAGACCACCACGGGCGTGCACCGCCTGCGCGCCATGGCCGCCGACGGCAAGCTCCTGTACCCGGTCATCGCCGTCAACGACACCGAGACCAAGTGGGACTTCGACAACGTCTACGGCACCGGGCAGTCGTCGCTCGACGGCATCCTGCGCGCCTCGTCGGTGCTGCTCGCCGGCAAGACCTTCGTCGTCGCCGGCTACGGCCACTGCGGCCGCGGCGTCGCCATGCGCGCCAGGGCATGGGCGCCAACGTCATCGTCACCGAGATCAAGCCGACCGCCGGCGCTCAAGGCGACGCTCGAGGGCTTCCGCGTGATGCCGATGGACGAGGCCGCCAAGATCGGCGACATCTTCATCACCGCCACCGGCATGAAGGACATCATCGTCGGCCGTCACTTCGACGTCGATGAAGGACGGCGCGCTGGTCTGCAACACCGGCCACTACGACTGCGAGATCAACCTCGTCGACCTCGAGGCGCGCGCCAAGGGCAAGCGCGAGATCCGCGACGACAACGAGGAGTACATGCTGAAGGACGGGCGCCGCATCTACGTGCTCGGCCAGGGCCGCCTCGTCAACCTGGCCGCCGCCGAGGGCCATCCGTCCGAGGTCATGGACATGTCGTTCGCCAACCAGTTCCTCGGCGCTGCTGCAAGCTCGCGCAAGGACGGCAAGACGCTCGAGAAGACAGGTCTACGAGCTGCCGCCGGAGCAGGACCAGGAGATCGCGCGCATCAAGCTGGCGACGATGGGCCTGGCGATCGACAAGCTCACCGCCGAGCAGGTCGCGTACGCGAACGACTACTCCGCCGGGACGTAGCGCACAGCGGCTGTGATCCGCCTCTCGCCCCTCTAAGCAGTATACTTCCACGACTCTCCGATTTCCCTTCACCTAGCCGGCTACCTCAGTAGCCGCGGCCGCCTGCGTCATTCCTAAGCATTCGATATTGCCAATGACTACATGTGGCACAACGTGTGCTCAAGGGGCACTCCGTCAAAACGCAACTTAATGCACATCAGGACGGAGACAGGACAAATGTCGACCAAGATCAAGCTCGGATTCGGTGCGCTGGCGATGGTGGTGATGGTGGGCTGTGGCGCGGGTCAAGTGGACAGCGGGGACCTCACCGCGGAGCAGGACCTCACGAGCGCCAAGGAAGACTCGGCGTGCCGGACCTCGCACCCGGAGTTCTATCAGTGCCAGACGGACGCCGACTGCGTCGCCGTCGAGAAGGCCGGCTGCTGCCCGAACGGCTACCTCGTCGCGGTGAACAAGGACGAGGTCGAGGCCTACGACACCAAGTACGCCTGCACCACGCCGCCGGCCAGCTGCCCGATGTTCGTCGTGAACGACACGCGCGTCGCGCAGTGCGACTTCCAGGCGCACCAGTGCCAGATGATCGAGCCCACGGCGATTCGTTGCGGCGGCTTCATCGCGCCGGAGCGGCAGCACCAGTGCCCGACGGGGTTCGAGTGCAACTTCCAGGGTCACGTGCCGGATGTGCCGGGCGCCTGCCAGGCCGCCCCGAGCACCACCACCAGCAACTAACGAACGAACGAACGCAGAAGACGGAGAGACGATCATGTACCGGAAGCTTTGCATGCTGTTGGCCGTCGGCGCGCTGATGGCGTGCCGTCCGATGGTGAAGGCGCCGGTCCACGACACCTTCACGAAGGTGGGGCTGGCGGACGCGATTGCGCCGCTCGCCTATGGAGCGACGAGCAAGGTCATCAAGACCCGCGGGGACTACGGCTGGTTCAGGTTCGACGGCCGCTACGGCGATGAGGTCGAGATCACCGTCAAGTCGCCCAACGGCGACGCGGTGGCGTTCGTGCTCGACAAGAACGACGACGTGGTGGCGGTCGACGACGACGCCGACGCGCTCACTTCGGACTCGCACCTGACCACGACGCTGCCGGCCGACGGCACCTACTACATCGCGTTCCGCGAGTACTCGTTCGCGCCCGCCAGCTTCACGGTCACGCTGCAGGGTGCGCCGGGCAAGACGTCGACCGACGTCAACGCCCGCTGAGCTGCACCTTCGCCCAATCCTCGAACAGGCGCACGACCCCGGAGAGATCGCCGTCGCCGTAGCCGGCGGCGATCGCCTCCGCCAATACGTCGCGGATCGCCGCCAGCGTCGGCATCGCGTAGCCGAGCGCGGCGGCGGTGGCGAGCACGAGCTCCTGATCTTTGTGCATCAGCGCCAGCGTGAAGTCGGGCGCAAAGTCGCGCGCCATCATGCGCGGGCCCTTGGCCAGATACAGCGGCGAGGAGAAGGCGCCCGAGCCGATGACCTCGAGCATGGCGCGCTGATCGAGGCCGAGGCGGGCGGCGAGCACCATCATGGCGGCGAAGCCGGTCATCATGTGCGCGCCCAGGCCGTTGAGCACGAGCTTGGCGGCCATGCCCTGACCGACGCCACCGGTGGGGACGACGCGGCCCATCGCTTCCAGCAGCGGGCGCGCGCGCTCGACGTCGGCGGGATCGCCGCCGGCCATGATCACCAGCTTGCCCTCGACGGCGGGCTTGCGCGTGCCGGAGACCGGCGCGTCGACGAAGCGGCCGCCGCGCGCGCGCACCTTGGCGTCGACGGCGCGGGCGGTGGCGACGTCGACGGTGGACATGTCGATGACCAGCGCGTTCGGCTCCAGGCCCGCAAGGACGCCGTCCGCGCCGTCGACGACGGCGTGCACGGCGGCCGGATCGGCGAGCATCATCACGATCGCCTGGGCGCCGCGCGCCGCGTCGGCGGGCGAGGCGGCGAGGCGTGCGCCGGCGGCGACCAGCGGCTGGGCGCGCGCCGGCGAGCGGTTCCACACGGCCAGCGCGTGGCCGCGCGCGCGCAGGTTTGCGGCCATCGGCGCGCCCATGGTCCCGAGGCCCAAAAAGGCGACGTTCATCGGCCAGGCCCCCGAAGAGCACGGCCCGACGGGCCGCACCGGGATGACCAAGCTCCCCGCTGGCTGCGCTCGCTCATGAGCGCCAGCCTAGCACCGTCCGCGCCCGGCGCCGCGTGCTACGATCGCCGCGTGCGCGACGAGGACGAGCTCGGCCGCCTGATCGAGCGGCTGACCGGGAAGCCCGAATATGCGCTGGGCACGCGCCCGTTTCCCGAGCGCGTCGACGCCGACGACGCCGCCGAGATCGCCGAAGCCATGCAGCGCCAGCTCGAAAGCGGCCTGGCGGCGCGGGAGGAGCTGGCCCGGCGCAAGCGGCTGCGCATCGTCTGCGCGCGCGGCTGCAACGTCTGCTGCGAAGAGCTGGTCGTCGTCTACCTGCCGGAGGCGATGGCGGTGGCGCGCTGGCTGCGCTCGGCCGCCGGTGCCGAGGCGCGCGCCCGCTTCCTCGAGAAGTATCCCTCGTGGCGCGAGCGCGCCGGCGACGGCATCGAGCGGGAGGCCGACCTCAACGCCGACTGGACGCGCCGCGAGGAGTACGAGCGCGCGCACAAGGAGCAGTGGAAGAGGCGCGTCATGTGCGCCTTCAATCACGACGGCGCCTGCTCGATCTATCCCGTGCGCCCGATGCTGTGCCGGGAAGGCCACGCCGTCGACAGCAACGCCCGCTGCTGCGTCGACGTCGCGCTCGTCGACCCGCCGCGCCGCCTGACCTTCGCGCCCATCGAGGAGTTCATGAAGAAGGCGAACGTGCTCCTGCGCGCGACCCACAACGCCGTCGCCGGCGACGAGACCGCGGCGACGCGCACCAACCGCGCCGAAGCCCTCTGCGAGCTCGTCTACCGCCTCTTGAGCCCCTAGCCCCCTTCCGCGGACCCCCCACCAAGCACAGAGGCCTCGCGCGATCTGCCCTGCTGGGCATCTCCGCAGCACAGGCAAGGGGCACGAGTTCTTCTTGCTCCTCGGCGGAGAGAATCAGCGGCACCTTCGGGCGTCCGGTTGCCTTCATCACTCCGTTAGATCATGCCTCAGCCCGTTTTTGAACTTATTTGTTTTCCAGGGGACTAGCAGGGTGTTGAAAAACTCGCTCCGCGTCGGCGCGCTTGGTCTTTTCGCGAATCGCTTCGTTGCTCCTCGGTCAGTTCCCGACGGGGAGCTTCCCTCGTCGCGCCTCGCGCTTCGCGAAAATCCACGTCGCGCGGCTCGGTCTCGGAGTTCTTCAACACCCTGCTAGCAGCGGCGCCGCGAGGGGGTCGCGGGCGGTCGTCGGAGCCGTCTTGCCGGGACGGGCCCGCTACGCCGGCGGCCTTCCGGGCCGGCGGCACGTCCGGGCCCCCGGCTCGGCGCTGGCAACCGCCTCTTCGGGGCGGAGCGCTCCCCGACGCCCGGCAAGACGGCTCCGACGACCGCCCGCTCCATGGCGCTTGGGAGACGTAGCGCTTACCGACGCGCCTATCGGGGCCCGCCAGCGACGGTGCCCACCGCGCGCCAGCCGTGGCCGGGGTGGATCTCGGTATCCGACAGCCCGGCGCGCGCGAGCCAGCCGGCGACCTCGTCGCGACGGTAGCGGTTCTCGATCGGCGCCGAGAAGCGATCGAACTGGTCGTTGACGATGACCCGCACCGGGTAGTCCGCGTACACGCGCAGCGGCATCTTCTCGGCCAGCGCGCGGGTGGCGCCGAAGCGCGACAGCAGCTTGTACGGCGTGACCACGCCGGCGTAGAGCGCCCAGCCGAGCGCGGTGGTCGCCGGCAGCAGCGCGCGGTGCGGCATTCTGACGGTGATGCGCCGCACCGCCGTCACCGCGCGCAGGATCGCCTGCTTGACCGGCTCGCCCTCGAGCGCGTGGTAGAGGTAGACGAGCACCCGCCCGCCCGGCCGCACCAGCGCGACCAACTTGCGAAAGCCTGCCTCCGGCGCCGGCAGGTGGTGCAGGACGCCGAAGCTGAACGCCAGATCGAACGAACCCGGCGCGAATGGCAGCGCCATCAGGTCGGCCTGCACGAACAGCCGCTCACCGGCGACGTCGCGGCAATTGTGGGCGGCCACGTCGATGGCGCGAGAGAAGTCGACGGCGACGATGCGCGCGCCCGCGCGCAGCGCGTGGTGCGTGTGGCGCCCCTTGCCGCAACCGCCTTCGAAGACGAGCGCGCCCGCCAGCCCGTCGGCGCCGAGCGGCTCGAAGTAGAAGCGCGCGTTCTGGTCCCACTCGGGCAGCATCTCCGAGTAGTGCGTCCACTCGAAGCCGAACGACTCGCGGGTGGCGAGCTTGGCGCGCGCCTCATCGCTGGCGGCGTCGCCGTCGCCGGCGAGGCCGTGGCGGGCGAGGAAGTCGGGGAAGTCGGCCCGGTAGATCGCGCGCAGCTCGCCGATGAAGATGCGCGGGATGCCCCGCACCACCGGAAACCACAGCCCGCAGGTCGAGCGCAGAAGGCCGTCATCGCCGTCGAGCGTCGTGAGCTCGAGCGGCGATTGACAGGCGGGGCAGCGGAGGAGCGACCAGAGCGGATTCGCCACGGCGGTGCGGGCGGCGCGGAGCTAGTTGGCGGGCGTCGACGGGTTGAGCGACTTGCGCGAGGGCTTCTTGGCCGGCGACTTGGCGGCCGGCCCGTGGCCGTTGCCGTGCCCGTTGCCGTTGGCCGAGCGCACCGGCTGGATCGAGCGCGCGTCGGCGGCCAGGGCAGCGGCCTTGTTCGGCTGCTCCCAGGTGAACTCCTTCTCGCTGCGGCCGAAGTGGCCGTAGGCCGCGGTCTTGCGGTAGATCGGGCGCAGCAGGTCGAGCTCGCGGATGAGCGCGCCCGGGCGGCAGTCGAAGTGCTCGCGGACGAGCTCGCTCGATGGCGCTCTTCGGAGATCGTGCCGGTGCCGAAGGTGCTGACCAGTCGATCGAGACCGGCTCGGCGACGCCGATGGCGTAGGCGAGCTGCACCTCGCAGCGGCGCGCCAGCTCGGCCGCGACGACGTTCTTGGCGATGTAGCGCGCGTAGTAGCAGGCCGAGCGATCGACCTTCGACGGGTCCTTGCCCGAGAAGGCGCCGCCGCCGTGACGGCCCATGCCGCCGTAGGTGTCGACGATGATCTTGCGGCCGGTGAGGCCCGAGTCGCCCATCGGGCCGCCGACGACGAAGCGGCCGGTCGGGTTGATGAAGAACTTGGTCTTCGGTCGAGCAGCTCCGCGGGGAGCATCGGCTTGATGACCTCCTCGATGATCGCCTCCTTGCAGCGTCTTGTACTTGACGTCCTCGGCGTGCTGGGTCGAGACGACGACGGTGTCGATGCCGACCGGGCGATCGTCCTCGTAGCGCACCGAGACCTGGCGTCTTGCCGTCGGGGCGCAGGAAGTCGAGCGATGCCCTTCTTGCGCACGTCGGCGAGGCGCTTGCGCCAGCCGGTGCGCGAGCGCGATCGGCACCGGCATCAGCTCCTTGCGTCTCGTCGCAGGCGTAGCCGAACATCATGCCCTGGTCGCCGGCGCCCTGCTCGTCCTTGGTGTAGACGCCCTTGCCGTCGACGCCCTGGGCGATGTCGGGCGACTGCTGCTCGATGCGCCGACCAGCACGCCGCAGGTCTTGTAGTCGAAGCCCATGTCGGAGTGCGTGTAGCCGATCTCCTTGACCGTCTCGCGCACGATCGTCGGGATGTCGACCTGCGCCGACGGTGGTGATCTCGCCGGCGACCATGACGAAGCCGGTCTTGGTCAGCGTCTCGCAGGCGACGCGCGCCGCCGGATCCTTGGCCAGGATGGCGTCGAGGATGGCGTCGGAGACCTGGTCGCAAATCTTGTCGGGATGGCCTTCGGTGACCGACTCCGAGGTGAAGAGAAAATCGCCCATGTGCACGTCGCTCCTTCGAAAAAGCTCAGGGTAAAGGTGAACAGCGACTATACCGTTAGATGGTCTTAAGTCAACGCCCGTTCAGTGGTACGACGCACTGTGGTATAGCGTCGGAATGCTGCGGATTATCGGGCCCGAGGACCCCGGCCGTGCCGAGGCCGAGCGGGCGCTCCTCGACCGCATGTCGCTGACGCCGGCCGACGTCGAGCGCGACGTGCGCGCGATCATCGAGGCGGTGCGCGCCCGCGGCGACGCCGCCGTGCGCGAGTACACCGAGCGGTTCGAGAGGCGCACCGCTGGCCGCGCTCGAGCTGGCGCGCGACGAGTGGGAGCGGCAGGCCGCCGACCGTCACCGACGAGGTGCGGCGAGCGATCGAGCGCGCCGCCGATCGCATCGCGCGCTTTCACGAGCCGCAGCGGGCCGACGGCTACCGCTTCGAGGAGGGCGGCGCGCGGCTGGAGCTGCGCGTGCAGCCGCTCGAGCGCGTCGGGCTCTACGTGCCGGGCGGCACGGCGCGCTATCCGTCGTCGGTGCTGATGACGGCGATGCCGGCGCGCGTCGCCGGCGTGCGCGAGATCGTGATGGTGACGCCGGGCCCGTCGCCGGAGACGCTGTCGCGGCGAAGGTCGCGGGCGTGGATCGCGTGTTCGTCATCGGCGGCGCGCAGGCGGTGGCGGCGCTCGCGTTCGGCACGGCGACGCGTGCCGCGCGTCGACAAGATCGTCGGGCCGGGCAACGCGTGGGTGGCGGCGGCCAAGCGGCAGGTCTTCGGCGCAGGTCGACATCGACGCGGTCGCCGGCCCGTCGGAGATCCTGGTCATCGCCGACGACGCGGCCGATCCGGCGCTGGTCGCCGCCGATCTGCTTGTCGCAGGCCGAGCACGACGTCGAGGCCTACGCGGTCCTGGTCACGACCGTCCCGGGCGCTGGCCGAGGCGACCGCCGCGCGCCGTCGACGAGCAGCTGGCGACGCTGCCGCGGCGCGAGATCGCCGGCGAGTCGATCCGCCGGCACGGCGCTGGCGCTGGTGGTGCGCGACGCTCGACGAGGCGCTCGCGTTCGCCGATCGCTACGCGCCCGAGCACCTCGAGCTGCTGGTGCGCGACGCCGCGCCGTCGCCGGGCGCGTGCGGCACGCGGGCGCGATCTTCGTCGGCCCGTTCACGCCCGAGGCGGCGGGCGACTACCTCGCCGGGCCCGAACCACGTGCTGCCGACGGGCGGCGCCGCGCGCTACGCGTCGCCGCTCGGCGTCTACGACTTCGTCAAGCGCACGTCGGTCCTGCGCTGGGACGACGCGGCGCTCGAGGCGCACGCCGACGACATCGTCGCGCTCGCCGACGTCGAGGGCTTGCACGCGCACGGGCGCGCGGTGCTGAAGAGACGCAAATGAGCGAACGTCAGGATGCGATCGGGAGCGAGGCGCTGGAGGCGCTGGTGCGGCAGCCGCTGCGCGGCGCGCCGCCCTATCCGTGCCGGCCCACCCCAACGCCATCAAGCTCGACGCCAACGAGTCGCCGTATCCGCTGTCGCGCGCGACGCTGGAGGCGCTGGCGCGCGAGCTCGGCGAGCGTCGAGCTGGACCGCTACCCCGATGCCGCCGCGCGGGAGCTGCGCACGCTGCTGGCCGCGCGCGCTCGGCGTCGCCGTCGAGGAGCTGATGCTCGGCAACGGCTCGGACGAGCTGATCGCGCTCTTGTGCGCGACCTTCGCCGAGCCGCGCGCGGGGCAGGCGCGGGCCAGATCGCCTACTCGGTGCCCGGCTTCGTCGTCTTTCGCACGGCGGCGCTGGCGCACGGGCTCGAGCCGGTCGAGGTGCCGTTCGGCCCGCGCTTCGAGGCCGACGAGGCGACGCTGTTCGCGGCGCGTCGCGCGCGAGCGGCCGAACCTCCTGTTCCTGGCGACGCCGAACAACCCGACCGGCACGCTGTGGCCGCGCTCGACGGTCGCGAGGCTCATCGAGCAGCACCCCGACGTCATCATCGTCGTCGACGAGGCCTACCTCGCCTACTGCGACGCCAAGAGCTGCGCCGACCTGGCGCTGGCGCACGCCAACTGCGTGGTGCTGCAGACGCTGTCGAAGATCGGGCTGGCGGCGCTGCGCGTGGGCATGCTCGTCGGGCAGCGCGAGCTGCTCGCCGCCGTCGAGAAGGTGCGGCCGCCGTACAACCTGAGCGACGCTGTCGCAGCGCGCGGCGGTCGCGGCTGCTCGTCGACCACAAGCAGGAGCTCGAGTCGCACTTCGAGGAGGTCAAGCGGCAGCGGCGCGCGCTCTACGACGCGCTGGGGCAGCTCGACGGGCCTGGAGGTGTTCCCGTCGGGCGGCAACTTCCTGCTCGTGCGCGCCCGGGAGGCGCGCGCGCTGCACGACGCGCTGGTCGAGCGCGGCGTCCTGGTGCGCCTGTTCGACGCGGGCCTGCTCGCCGGCTGCATGCGCATCACCGTCGGCACGCCCGACGAAAACTCGTGGCTGCTCGACGCCATCAAGGCGTCGATTCAGGCGTAGCCACGGACCGCCTCCGCGCACTCCTCGCCTTCGCGGCATCGGCCGTGACCGGGTTCGTCGCGCTGGGAGCGCTCGATCTCTGGCGCCCGAGCCATGCCTGGCTCGATTGGCTCGGCGTGTATCTGACCGGCTTTGGCGTCGCGCGGGCGCTGGGAGCGTTCGCGGGCGCACCGCTGCGTTCCCGCGCGTGGACGGTGACGAGAGCCGGCATGCTGGCGGCGTTCCTGGCGACGATACCGAACTTCGTCTGGTTTGGCGCGACCCTGTGGGGCGTCGCGGCGCCGGCGCTCGGCGAGCCGCCGGCCTGGTCGACCGATCTCCTCCTGGCGCTCGTAACGGCAGCGGTGGCGCCGCTTTGGGTGCTGGCGTGGCGCGTCGAGGCGCGGGCGCCGATCAGACCTTGAGCTTCTTGGCGACGCTGGAGACGGCGTCGCTGTTCTGCACGTGCACCAGCTGGCCGAGCAGGAAGTCCTTCACGCCGGCGTCGAGCTTCTCCAGCGTCGCGTCGTCGATGCCGAGCGCCTTGGCGAACTCGCCCACCGCCTTCTTCTCCGCCGGCGACACCGAGCCGTCGGCCCAGGTCGAGCAGGATCGCGGTCTTGATGAACAGCTGCCGCTCGGCGTCCGAGTGCAGCGCCGCCGCCAGATCGGCCGGCTTGATGCGCCTCGGCGCGCTCGAGATCGCTCAGCGGCCCGCCGCCGCCGGCATCGATCCAGAAGCTCGCGATCAGCCCCGCCTCGCGCTCGTGCATCCCGTCGACGCGCGCGATGGCGTACAGCCCCCGCGCGATCGCCTCGGCGGCGCCGTGGCTCAGATTCACCTCGGGAAAGAATTCCATGTGCCGCTCTCCTTTTCGCCCTATCTCCGCGATCCGCACTGCGCCTTGAGCAGCTGCAAGCGCGCCTGCAGCTCGTCGATCGGCACGTCCGCGTACTTCTTCGGCAGCATACGCCGGTTCGAAGCTTCGAACACCGCCAGCAGCTCCATGTATTCCAGCATCTGCACGTCGCGCGACGGCAGATAGTCCTTCATCGCGCGCGCCAGCGCCTCGTGACCCACCGGGTCGTCGCCCGAATAGTCGTTGGCCAGCATCACGATCGCCTCGATGTCGGCGTTCGAATATCCGACGATCGATTCGGCCAGATGATTTCTCGGCTTCGAAATCGATTTCCGACTTTACCTTGTTCTTCTTGAACTGCGCCTTCAAGATGTTGATCACCTCTTCGCCCGTCTGCGGATAGAGGAACGGGATCTTGCGATCGAGGCGCCCGGCGCGCTTGATGTCGACGTCGAGCTTGTCGGGGCGGTTGGTCATCAGGATGAACAGCACGCGCCCGCGGTTCTCGGTGTCGCTCATGAACTCCTTGATGCGCCCGATGACGCGCGAGCTGGTGCCGCCGTCGCCATCCCCGTCGCTGCCGCCGAAGGCGCGGTCGCCCTCGTCGATGATGACGATGATCTGCCCGATGGCCTGAATCACCGACAAGATGCGCTCGAGGTTGCCTTCGGTGGCGCCCACCCACTTGCTGCGGAAGTTCTTGAGCTTGATCGTCGTCAGCCCGCACTCCTTGGCGAACGCCTCGGCGACGAAGGTCTTTCCGGTGCCCATCGGCCCGGTGAAGAGGATCCCCATCGGCACGCGATTCCGCTTTCCCTCGCGGATATTGTTCGCGACCATCAATAGATCCTTCTTCACCTCGTCCATCCCGCCGACGACGTCGAAGCCGTGCTGCGGCGTCGACGAACTCGATGAGCCCGAAGCACTCGCGCTCGATGATCTCGCGCTTGCGCGCCGCCACCAGCCGGTCGATCTCCGCGCGCGCGTCCGCCGACGGCGCCGGCGGCTTGCCGTCGGGCGCGATGAGCTTGCGGATCGCCTCGCGCGTCATGCCCTTGGTGATCTGCGCCAGCTTGTCCGCGCGCTCGTTCACCTCCTTGGTCGGCGCCTTTCCGCCCGACAAGAGCTCGAGCAGGTATTGCTTCCGCTCGGCGAGGTCGTCGGTGTTCGGATCCTGCCGGCGACAGGATGGCCTTGATCTGGATCGCCTTGAGCCCGGCGGTCACCTCCGCCAGGCGGTCGACGTCGGCGTCGCCGAGCTCGGGATCGAGGAAGCGCAACAGCGCCATGCGCTCCGGCTTGCCCGGCATCGGCACGCGCACGGTCGACACGCGCGGATTGGACACGATCTTCGGGTGCAGCTCGGTCAGGTTCTCCAGCGTCAGGATGACGATCGAATCGGCCTGCTCGAGCGCGCGCAACAGCGACCAGCGGTGCAGCGTCACCGACGCGGCGCGGTCGTCGGTGGTCGAGAACGAGGTGTCGCCCGCGGGCGCGATGGTGTCGGCGTACTCGAGGATGACGCGCCAGCTTGTCCTCGGTGGTGAGCGCGCGCTCGAGCAGCGGCAGCACCTTGGCCGGCTCCTTGGCGAGCAGCAGCTCCTCGAGCCCGTCGAGCTTGAGCTTGCGCTTGGTGAAGCGCACGCCCGTCGAGACGTTGTAGAGCGCGATGGTGTCCTTGCTGCGCGCGAGCAGCACCTGCGCCAGGAACTCCGACAGCGTGTACAGCTTGTCGTCGTAGAGGAACTCGTCGTGGACGTTGCCGTACAGGACGAACTGCGACGACTCGCCGCGCAGGTAGCGGTGGCGCAGCTCGTCGGCCCACGCCGGCAGCGGCGGCGCGGCGTCGGCGGAGACCAGAGTGCTCATGGGGCGAGCTTAACAGCTAAGATGCGCGAATGAGCTACGAAGTGCTCCTGCTGCTCGAGCGCGCCGACCCGGCGGCGAACCGCGCCGGCGAGGTGCTGCCGGCGCCGACGCGGAAGGAGCTGGCAGACGCGATCGGCCACACGCGCGACTGGCCGGCGGCGGCCGACGCGGCGGCGCGCGCCCGTGCGGCGGTCAAGCTGGTCGACGATCTGCCGTCGGAGGAGCGGCTGGGCGCGTTCGTCGCCCGCGTGGCCGCGGCGGCGCAGGCGCTGCCGTGCGTGGCGGTGTGGTGGATCCCGGCGCAGCGGCTGGTCGAGCCGAGCGCGGTCGCCGCCGCCGCCCGCGACCAGGATCCGTTGCGCGCCGCGCTCAACGTGCGCCTCTTCCACGTCGAGGAGGGCCGCGGCGACGAGCGCATCATCGACACCGTCGGCCTGGCCGCGTTCGGGCTGCCCGACGTGCAGTGCCACTTCTTCGCGCTCGATGCCGCCGCGGTCGCCGCGCTCGTCGAGGAGACCGGGCGCTACCTCTTCGCCGAGGGCGACGTCATCGGGGAAGGCGACACCGTCCCCGGCATCGACGGCACCGCCTGGCCGTGCCGGCGCGAGCTGGCGCTCGTCGATCCCGCGCGCGACGTCCTCGACCTGACGCCCCCCGCCCCCCACTCCGCGCGTCGCCCATGATAAGATGATGCGATGCGAAAGCCGTCGCTTCTCGTGGTCCTGTTGATCGCGTGCGTCGCGCGGACGGCGAGCGCGGCCGGCGATCCGAAGCAGATGTTCGAGGCCGCCACCGCCGAGTTCAATCTCGGCCACTACGAAAAAGCGGCCTCGATGTACGAGGAGATCTACAAGGTCACGCTCGAGCCGGTGCTCTTGTACAACATCGCCCAGGCGCACCGCCTCGGCGGCGACTTCGACAAGGCGGTCTTTTTCTATCGGGGCTACCTGCGCGCGCAGCCGCAGGCGCGCAACCGCACCGAGGTGCAAAAGCGCATCGCCGAGCTCGAGCTGGCGATCGAGGCCAAGCGGCGCGGGCAGGAGCGCCCGCCGAACGTGCCGGCGGTCGTGGAGCCGCACGCGCGCCCGCAGCCGGCGGCGCCGCCGGCGACGCCCGAGCCGGCGACCCAGCCGCGCACCAGCGAGCCGACGCCGCAACCGAGCGAGCCGCAAGCGACACCGGCGCCGGCGGAGACGCAGACGCAGCCGCAGCCGACTGCGCAGCCGGAGACGGCGTCGAATGCAGCGGCGCCATCGTCGGACAACCCGGTGTGGAAGAAGTGGTGGTTCTGGACGATCATTGGCGGCGTCGTCGTGGTTGGCGTCGTCGTGGCCGTCGCCGTGGTGGCGACGCAGGCGCCGTCGTTCGGCGCCAATCTGCCCGAGACGGGCCCGGGCGCCCACGCGCTCACGGCGGCGCCGGGGACGTCGTCGCTCCGGGCAGCATCCGCGCTCCGTCTCCTGGAGGTGCGGTTTTGAGCCGCGCCCTCGTCGTCGCCGCGGCAGCGCTCGCGCTCGCCGGTTGCAAGACCACCCCGGAAAACGGCTACGCCGTCGACGTCACGGTCACCGCTGACTCGTCGCTGTCCGATACGACGCTGGCCCAGGTGCACACCCTCGACGTCAGCGTCAGCGGCGCCGAGACGTTCCACACGACCTATCCGATCAGCTCCCAGCTCGCCTCCCGCAAAGCGAAATTCATCTATCGCCCACTGGCCACCGCCGGCACGCTCACCTTCGCGGTCTACGCGCTCGACGACAGCGGCAGCTCGCTGGCGTTCGGCCAGGGGACGGCGACGCTCAAGGGCGGCGCGACGGTGACGCTGACCGTCACGCTCGACACTGCCAACGTCCCGAGCACCGACATGGCCATGTGCCCCACGGCCTGCCCGACGCTCGGCGCGACGCAGTGCATGGGTACCCAGGTGCAGACGTGCCAGATGATCGACGGCTGCCAGACCTGGGGCCCGGCGGCCGACTGCGGCGCCAACATGCTCTGCTGCGGCGACGCCTGCGTCGCCGCCGACGCCAGCAACTGCTACGCCTGCGGGACGGCCTGCAGCGGCAGCACCCCGGCGTGCCTGCCGACGCCGATGAAGTGCGGCTGCACCGTCGCCGTCTGCGCCGCCAGCAGCATGGGGTGCGACACGTCGACGGGCGACTGCGTCGCCTGCACTGCCCTCCCGGCCAACAGCGCCGACTTTTACGTCGACGCCACCAGCTTCGCCGCCGGCACCGGCACGGGTTCGTGCCCGTTCCAGACCATCACCGCCGCACTCACGGCGGCGAACGCATCGACGGCCGCGAACAAGACGATCCACGTCGCCGCCGGCACCTACGACGCCGCGCTCGGCGAGACCTTTCCCCTGGTCCTTCGGAAGGGCATCTCGCTTGCCGGCGCCGGCGCCGCGACGACGACGATCAAGGGCACAGGCGCGCTCGACCACTCGGCGGCGGGCGGCACACTCAATGGCGCGAGCTACAACGTCACCATCCTCACCGGGGACACGACGGGCACCTCCACGATCTCGGGGCTCACGCTCACCAGCACACTGATGACGCCGATGGGCGGCTACCTGGGCGTCTTCTGCGATCAGGGCAACGCCGCCAACACCACCTCCGCGCCGCCGCCGTCACCGCTGCCGACGCCGACCACGGTCCTCAGCAGCGTCACCATCGGCCCCAACTACGACTACGGGATCATCGGCGGGACTACCACGACACCCGCGCTGGCCGGCTGCAACATCAAGGTCGTCGGCAGCACGATCACGGGCAACAACAATGGCATGTGGGTCGTCGGCTGCGGCGCCGGCACAGGCAAGATCTCGGTCGCTGCGGCGCTGGGCGACGGCACGGCGACGGGCGGCAACAGCTTCGTCAGCAACAAGAACGGCGCCGGCGGCGGCGTCGGCGTCGTCGGCTGGGACTGCGTCTCGCCGCTCACTTTCGACAACAACGTGTTCGACGGCGACGACAACGGCATCAACGTCACCAACCATTCAGGCCCGGCCGGCGGCGACGCCACGCTCCCGCAGCCGGATGTCTACGAGGTGCGCAACAACAGCTTCAAGAACCTGACGGGCGTCGGCCTTCAGGCCGATCGCGGTGTCCTCATCGACCAGCTCCTTGGCAACACCTTCACGAACATTTCGACGGGCGCAGGCGGCGCCACAAACGCCGTTGCGCTTCGCTTCACGACGACCAACTCCCAGGTCACCAAAGCGCGCAACAACAGCTTCATCGGCAACGACGTCGGCGTCGAGGCCGATGTCAATCCATTCGTCGCGACGACGCGCCCCAACTTCGACTGGGGCACGGCGGCCGATCCCGGCAACAACGTGTTCGCCTGCAATTCGTCGGCACACACCGGCGGCATGGGCTCCGACTTCTTCTTCGCCGTGGCAACCGGCTCGACGGTGACGATCCCCTTGCAGGGCAACAAGTGGGACCACGTGCCGCCGATGACCTCCGCCACCGCCGCCGACGGCCTCGACCTCCTCAACCTCAACGCCGTCCCCGTCGACGTGGGCGGCGCCGTGCTCGCCGGCGTCACCTGCCCGACGGGCCACATCCCCTAATCACGCAGGGTCAGAGGCAGGCGTTCTGGGAGACGGCCTTGTCGCCGCAGGCGGGGACGCCGGCGTCATCGAAGGTCATCGGGAGCGACTGGCAGTAGCCGGTGGGGCAGCCGAACATGATCTGGAAGTGCAGGTGCGGCCCGGTCGAGCAGCCGGTGGTGCCCGAGTAGCCGAGCAGATCGCCCGCCGCCACCTTGTCCCCGACCGACACGACGACCTCGTCCAGGTGCGAGTACGACGAGATCACGCCGTCGGCGTGCTGCACGTTCACCTTGTTCGCGCTGTACAGGCACTTCGAGCAGCAGGCCTGCTGCTCGAGGTCGGCGCCGCCCGCGCCCGGGCACCCCTGGTAGCACTCGCTGCCCGGAGGCGACGGCGTCTCCGCTAGCGTGACTTTGCCCGCTCGCGCCGCGACCACCGGCGTGCGCATCGGCAGGCCGAAGTCCCACGCGAACTCCTCGACGCCCAGGTGGTTGCCGAGGCGGCCGCAGAGGTCGCCGTTGTTGCCCTGGTTGACCGGGTAGACGTGTCCGCACGTCCAGGGCAGCCGATAGGCGTTCGGCGACGCCGGCGGCAGCGACGGGGGCAAGGTCTGCCCATCGCCCCCGACCGTGGACGCCGTGGAGGACTGTGACTGCTGGCCAGGGGCGCCATCGCCAACGCAGCCGACCAGTCCGAGAGAGAGGAGCACCGGGGCTAGCACATAGCGAACATGAATGGGCATAGCCCGAAAACTGTATCACGGAGCATACCAAAAAAACAATATGTAATCAAATACTTACGTGTATTACGGGGGTCGCTAATGGCAGGCGTTATCCGACGTTTCCACATTCCCGCACGCCGGTTTCTCGTTTCCGGCAAAAGCGATTGCTATCGATTGGCAGTAACCGGTCGGACAACTCCCCATGACCTGGAAGTGCAGGTGCGGGCCCGAAGAGCAGCCGCTCGTGCCCGAGTAGCCGAGGATGTCGCCGGCGGCGACGTGCCCGCCCTCGGTCGCGGTGGCGAGGTCGAGGTGCCAATAGGTGGCGACAGTCCCGTCGGCGTGCTGCACGTTGACGTGGTTCGAGGTGTCGATGCAGCCGTTGCAGCAGGTCCAGAACTCCGTCGAGCCGAACGGCTGCGTGCAGCCGTCGTAGCAGGCCTGCCCGGGGCCCGTGACGTTGGCGACGAGGGTGACGGTGCCGGCGCGCGAGGCTCGGACCGCGGTGTGCCTCGGCAGGCCGAAGTCCCAGGCGTAGTCCTGGACGCCGGTGTGATCGCCGGTGCCGCCGCCGCAGATGTCGCCGTGGTTGCCCTGAGTCACCTCGTAGGAGGCGCCGCAGGTCCAGGGGTAGTGGTAGAGGCCGCCGTCGTCGCAGTAGTCGGCGACGCCGGGGGGCGCGACGTGACAGCCCATGGCGCACGGCGCGCTCGTGGCGGTCATGCCGCCGGCACAGTGATAGAGGGTGGCGGGGTCGCCGCCGGTCAGCTCGCTGCCGCAGTAGGCGCCGTCGCCGAGCGTGGCCGCTGCGCACGGATCGGCGGCGGGCGGGGGCGTCGGCGCCGGCGTGCCGCCATCGGGGCCCGGGCTGCCGGGATCGCCGATCGCCCCGTTGCCTCCCGGAGCGCCGCTCCCGTCAGCCGCTGCCGGCGAACCGGAGGGGGACATCGGAGCGCCGCCACAGCCGGCGACAATAATGAAGAGAGCGAGCCCACGCATGCTCGCGCCCATCGCAAGCGCCCGGCCAACCGCAATCGACGGGAATCATTGGCGCCGTCTGGGAGCTCGCCCCCCGAATCGAGCACCTTGGTGTGCAGCCTCAAAAGGCTGGCATTCGTGAAAAAAATGAGTATATTGCGCCCTCCAAACTCAAGGACCAAAGGCAATGGCGGACGTCAATATCGAAAAAGTTCGCAACATCGGCATCTCCGCCCACATCGACTCGGGCAAGACGACGCTGACCGAGCGCATCCTCTTCTACACGGGCCGGATCCACGAGATCCACGAGGTCCGCGGCAAGGACGGCGTCGGCGCCAAGATGGACTCGATGGATCTCGAGCGCGAGAAGGGCATCACCATCCAGTCGGCCGCGACCTACTGCGAGTGGGACGACTACAACATCAACATCATCGACACGCCCGGGCCACGTCGACTTCACCATCGAGGTCGAGCGCGCGCTGCGCGTGCTCGACGGCGCGATCCTCGTGCTCTGACTCGGTCGCCGGGCGTGCAGTCGCAGTCGATCACCGTCGACCGGCAGATGAAGCGCTACAACGTGCCGCGCATCGCCTTCGTCAACAAGATGGACCGCGCCGGGCGCCAACTACGAGCGCGTCGCCGAGCATGCTCAAGGAGAAGCTCGGCGCACAACCCGGTCAACGCTGCAGGTGCCGATCGGCGCCGAGGACAAGTTCGAGGGCATCATCGATCTCGATCACGATGCAAGGCCTTCTACTTCGACGGCGACGACGGCGAGAACGTCCGCGAGGAGGAGATCCCGGCCGAGTACGTCGAGCGAGGCCAAGACGGCCCGCGCACGAGCATCATCGCAGCGCGTCGCCGACGTCGACGACGACGCTCGCCGAGAAGTTCCTCGCACGAGGAGCCGATCACCGCCGAGGAGCTCCGCGCCGCCATCCGCCGCGCCACGCTCGCGCTCAAGATGACGCCGGTCATGTGCGGCTCGGCCTACAAGAACAAGGGCGTGCAGCTCCTGCTCGACGGCGTCGTCGACTACCTGCCGAACCCGACGCGAGGTCGACAACGAGGCGCCACGACCAGAACAAGAACGAAGAGAAGGTCGTCCTCGAGTCCGACCCGAACAAGCCGTTCGTCGGCCTCGCGTTCAAGCTCGAGGACGGACGCTACGGCCAGCTCACGTACATGCGCATCTACCAGGGCACGGTCGCCAAGGGCGACTTCATCGTCAACAGCTCGGCGAGCCAGAAGAAGGTCAAGGTGCCGCGCCTGGTCCGCATGCACTCGAACGAGATGAACGACATCGACCGAGGCGCGCGGCGGGCGACATCGTCGCGCTTCTTCGGCGTCGAGTGCGCGCTCGGGCGACACGTTCACCGACGGCAAGGTCAACTACACGATGACGTCGATGCACGTGCCCGACGCCGTCATCTCGCTCGCCGTCGCGCCGAAGGACAAGCGACGGCCAGGCCAACTTCTCGAAGGCGCTCAACCGCTTCACCAAGGAAGACCCGACCTTCCGCGTGCACCGGACGAGGAGTCGGCGCAGACCATCATCAGCGGCATGGGCGAGCTCCACCTCGACATCTACATCGAGCGCATGAAGCGCGAGTACAACTGCGAGGTCATCGCCGGCAAGCCGCAGGTCGCCTACCGCGAGACGATCACGCAGCGCGGCGGAGTTCGACTACACCCACAAGAAGCAGACCGGCGGCTCGGGCCAGTACGCGCAAGGTCATGCGGCTACATCGAGCCGCTGCCGGCCGACGCGGTCGAGAGCTACGAGTTCGTCGACGACATCACCGGCGGCTCGATCCCGCGCGAGTTCATCCCGGCGTGCGACAAGGGCTTCCAGGAGGCGCGTCAAGAAGGGCCGCTCATCGGCTTCCCCGTCGTCGGCGTCCGCGTGCGTCGTCAACGACGGCGCGTCGCACGCGGTCGACTCGTCGGAAATGGCGTTCAAGACGGCCGCGCTCATGGGCTTCCGCGAGGCCTACGCGAAGGCCAAGCCGACCATCCTCGAGCCGATCATGAAGGTCGAGGTCCAGGCGCCCGAGGAGTTCCAGGGCGCGGTCATCGGCCAGGTCAACCAGCGCCGCGGCGTCATCATCGGCTCGGAGAAGCACCGAGGGCTACGTCATCGCGCACGGCCGAGGTGCCGCTGAACGACATGTTCGGCTACTCGACCGATCTGCGCTCGGCACGCAGGGCAAGGGCGAGTTCACGATGGAGTTCGCGAAGTACGCGCCGGTGCCCAAGCAGGAGCAGGAAGTGATGATGGCCGAGTACCGCGAGAAGCAGGCCGCGGAGCGCCGCTAGCGAGAGGATCTGCTCGTGGCCATCACCGGCGTCGTGCAGATCTTCGGCACCAAGAAGTGCGCTGACACCCGCAAGGCGGAGCGCTGGTTCAAGGAGCGCTCCATCAAGATCCAACTCGTCGATCTGAAGGAGAAGGGGCTCTCGCCGGGAGAGCTCCGCTCCGTCGCCGCGCGCGTCGGGCTCGACCAGTTGGTCGACCGCCAGGCGCAGCGCTTCCGCGACAAGGGGCTGCGGGTGGCGTCGTTCTCGGGGCCGCTCCTGGAGAAGACCCTGCTCGAAGATCCGCTGCTCTTGAAGACGCCGATCGTGCGCTCGGGTAAAGACGCTACCGTCGGCTACGCGCCCGAGGTCTGGACCGGCTGGCTGTCGTAACGCCAAAGTAGTTTGACGCGAAATCGGTCCAACCAGCGACTGCAAACAAATGTATGCTCCGCCGCATGAAGCGGAGCGTGTTGGGGACCGCGCTCGTGGCGGTGGTGTCTGCGCTGTCGGCGATCGGTTGCGCGACGGCGGACAAACCGGGGCACTGCGCCGGCGCGTGCGATCTCGGCGTCGGCACCGGCGGCAACGGCGAGGGTGACATGGCCGACGTGCCGCTGCCGATGCCCGATCTGGCGTCGGGAGCGCTGCTCGGCTTCGGCGACACCTGCGATAGCAACAGCCAGTGCAAGAGCGGCATCTGCATCGAGACGGGGACCGGCGGCATCTGCACCGATCTCTGCCCCGACAACATGTGCCCCGCCGGCTTCGGCTGCCTCGGCGTCACCGGCGCCATCGATCCCGGCGTCGTCACCTTCGTGTGCGTGCCGAACTCGTCGGAGCTGTGCACGCCGTGCCAGCAGAACGGCGAATGCTCCGTCGGGGGGCACGACTGGTGCCTGCCCACGCCCGTCGGTGGGCACTTCTGCGCGCGCGACTGCAGCAAGATCGCCTGCCCCAACGGCTTCACCTGCCAGGACGTCACCTCCGGCGACATGGGCACCAGCAAGCAGTGCGTGCCGACGTCGGGCTCATGCGACTGCGACGCCTCGAAGGCGGGCATGACCGTGCCCTGCACCATCACCACGCCGACCGGCACCTGCGACGGCACGCGCACCTGCAACGGCGCCAGCGGCTGGTCGATGACCTGCGCGCCGCCGTCGGGGAGCGACTCGCCCGACGACAACTACAAGGACGACAACTGCGACGGCATCGACGGCGACGTGTCCAAGGGGATCTTCGTCGCCAAGGCGGCGGCCACCGCCGTCGACGACGGGACCTGCGGCACGATGGCCAAGCCGTGCAAGTCGATCAACTGGGGCATCTCGCAAGCGGCGAACAGCGCCATGCGCTTCGTCTACGTGCAGGCGGCCGTGTACAACGAGGAGGTCGTGCTGTTCAACGGCATCGACGTCGTCGGCGGCTACGACAGCAACTGGCTGCGCGCGGCGCGCGGCACCGCCGGGCACGACGTGGTCATCACCGGCGGCTTCGATTCGAGCGAGGGGCAGTTCATCAGCGTGCTGGCGCACAACATCGCCGCCACGACGACGCTGTGGGATCTCGACGTCTACGGGCCCAACGCCAACGACGGCCTGCACCCGGGCTACAGCTCGTACGCGGTGCATGCGTACAAGGCGAACCTGAAGCTGCACCGCGTCGGCGTGTTCGGCGGCAACGGCGGCGACGGGAAGAGCGGCAGCAACGGAACCAACGCCGGCAGCCTGACGGCGGCGGGGAGCATGAGCGGCGCGGTGGCCCCGCCGTCGCCGCCTGGACCGGGCAACGCCGACGAGCACGCCACCACCTGCGACAACTCCGGCCGCGGCCGCGGCGGCGACGCGGGCGGCAACTCCTGCCCCGACGACGACAATCCCAACGGCGGACCGGGCGGCGCCGGCGGCACGATGGACAGCTCGTGCACCTGCGTGCTCGGCGTGTGCGGCTGCGCCGGGAGCGCCTGCAACGCGACCGGCGGCCTCAACGGAACGCCCGCGGCGACGGCGCCGGCCGGCTACGGCGGCGGCGGTCCCGGTGGCGCTGGCGGCGACGGCACGTCGCAAGGCGGCGGCAGCGCCGGCGCCGGGCGCGTCCTCAACGGAGGCGGCGGCGCCAGCGACGCGCGGCGCGCCGGCTACCTCGTCAACAACTACTGGCTCGCGTTCGGCGGCGGAACGGGCGCGCTCGGCAAGAACGGCAGCGGCGGCGGCGGCGGCGGCGGCTCGGGCGGGGACGATTCGGGCATCGACTCGTGGGGCGCCGGCGGTGGCGGCGGCGCGGCCGGCGGATGTCGCGCGCGCGCGCCCGGCACCGGCGGACAAGGCGGCGGCGGCAGCTTCGGCGTGTTCGCCGTGCAGTCGACGATCACGACCGAGATGTGCGCCTTCCAGATCGGCAACGGCGGCGCCGGCGGCATGGGCGGACGCGGCGGCACCGGGCAGAACGGCGGCGCCGGCGCGCCCGGCGGCCTGGCCAGCGGCGACTCGAAGGCGGGCGGACCCGGCGGCAACGGCGGACACGGCGGGCACTCGGGCGGCGGCGGCGGCGGCAACGGCGGCATCGCCTACGGGATCTTCTCGTTGACGTCGACGGTGAACGACTCGTCGACCTACACCGGCGGCTCGGCGGGCGCGAAGGGATCGGGCGGGCTGGCGGCGGCGCCGGCGCCGGGCGGAGCCAACGACGGCAACGGCGGCAGCGACGGCTACGCCGGCCTGTCCAACGGCATCGGCACCTGCGCAGCGGCGGGCGGCTGCTGAGCTACTACTGCAGCTTCAGCCACGGCGCGTGTACGCCGCGCGCCACCAGCGGCTCCTCGACCCCCACGATATAGTCGGCGCGCCGGTTGGCGGCGTTGTCGGTGTTGTCGGGCGTCTTGACCTTGAGGGCGTCCTCGCCGAAACCGGCGTAGGCGATCGGCAGCGGCAGGCCGCGATCGCGGAACCAGGCGCCGATGGCCTTGGCGCGGGCGAGCGAGAGCTTGCGATTGTCGGCGGCGCTGCCGACGGTGTCGGTGTGTCCGGCGATGTACAGCGTGACTGGCAGCTTGGGCTCGGCGCGGCGCACCTCGGCCACCGCGTCGACGATCTTCTTGTAGCTGGCGTCGAGCTTGGCCTCTTCCGACGGGCGGATGTCGGCCTTGCCGGTCTCGAACACGACCTCCTCGTGCGGCACGGGCACGTTGTACGGCACGAGCCGCAGGCCGCCGCGCACGCCGTCGGCGGAGGTGACGTGGAGCTCGAGCGCGAGCACGTTGCCGGCGCGGGTCGGCGTCCAGTGAATGGGCAGCCAGGTGCCGGCGCGCTCGCCTTTGTAATCGGCGGCGGCGGTCGCCAGCTCCTTGCCGTCGACGCCGATGACCGTGAGGTCGGCGTGCGCGGCGGGGCGTGACACGGTGAACTCGAGCGTGTGCGCGTCGAGATCGAGACGATCGCGGGTGTAGCCCACGGTCATCGAGCCGGCGACGACGGCGTCGAAGGCGAGGGTCTGCGTGGCGCGACCGCCATCGGCGAAAGTGGTGACGATCTGGCCGTCATAGTGTCCGGGGCCGGGTAGGCGCAAGAGCACGCGCTGGCGGGCGCGCGCGGGGCCGTGCGCCACCTGCACCGGCTTGCCTTCGTGATCGAGCGAGGCGTCGAAGCGCACCGCGGCGACCGGCGACGTGACGGCGATGACGATGGGCTCGCCGGGGCGGAACTGCGGCTTGACGGAGATCTGGCTCTGTTGAGCGGCGGCGACGGTGGACACGGCCATGAGCGCGAGGACTGCGCAGCAGCGGAGCATGCCCCATGTTAACCTCACCCGGGCAATGAGCGACTTTCAACGTTTTCGTGGGACCGATCGCTATCTGACGTCGAGCGGGCTGGAGTCGGCGGTGAACTGCGCGTTGGCGCTGGAGCGGCCGCTGTTGGTGCGCGGCGAGCCGGGCACGGGCAAGACCATGCTCGCCGAGTCGATCGCCGCCGGCCTCGGGCTGCGGCTGATCCATTGGCCGGTGAAGTCGACGACCCGGGCGCAGGATGGGCTCTACATCTACGACACGGTGGCGCGGCTGTACGACTCGCGCTTCGGCGACGGCGACGTCAAGGACATCAAGCGCTACATCCGGCTGGGGCCGCTCGGCGAGTCGTTCGCGGCGCCGACGCGGGTGGTGCTGCTCATCGACGAGATCGACAAGGCGGACCTGGAGTTCCCGAACGACCTGTTGCACGAGCTCGATCGCATGCGCTTCTTCGTCGCCGAGACGAAGGAAGAGATCGTGGCCAAGGAGCGGCCGGTCGTGGTCATCACGTCGAACGCGGAGAAGGAGCTGCCGGACGCGTTTCTGCGCCGCTGCGTGTTCCACTTCATCGAGTTTCCCGATCGCGAGCTGATGGCGCGCATCGTGCGCGTGCACCATCCGACGCTGGAGACCAAGCTGCTGGAGAAGGCGCTGCAGTCGTTCTATGCGCTGCGCGAGACGCACGGGCTGCGCAAGAAGCCGTCGACGTCGGAGCTGATCGACTGGATCGCGGCGCTGCGGCGCGCGGGGCTGTCGACCAAGGAGCTCGAGGCGAGCATGCCGTTCCTCGGGGTGCTGCTCAAGCGCGAGCAGGACCTGTTGCTGGTGGCCGAGCGGCAGGCGGGCGGGCGCGGGAGCGGCTAGCGCGCGAGCGGACGGCGACGGTTGACGCGCGGGCGATTCGTGACAAGATTGGGGGCTGTGTTCCGTTTCGGGGGCGAAACGGTTTCGACGGAGGTGTACTGAAGAGAAGGTCGCGTGCCGAGGGGCTCGGTAACCTCGTAAATCCTATCGGGACGTACAAACGCGAACGATAACGCGTACGCTCTCGCCGCTTAATAACCGGTAGAGAGCCGTCTCCCCCGGAAGCGACCGCGAGCCGGGACGGGGCGCAAAACTAGCGGCCTAGCGACTCGCGAGCGTCTGTCGCGCGAGGGGCGAAAACACAGGACGGGCTGGCGTCCGGTAGGGCCTGCCGGTGGGCATGGCCGGGCGCGAGATCAAGTTTGCCGGAGACGCACGTAGGGGCCGCTCTGCAGCACTTTCGGACCCGGGTTCGACTCCCGGCGCCTCCACCCTCTTTTCCTAGTTCATCCTCATACTTCCCCGCCGCCGTCAGACATCTTGGCACCCCGGTGCCACGTAGGTGCCACGGGCCTCGAGGTCGAGCGCTTTCATGGCTTGTCGTCATATCCAGCGCCGGCTACCCGCAGTGCTTCGGGACGCAAGCGAGTTGTGAAGCGGGCCGCTGTCGTGTCGATCCGACCGATCCGGCTACGACCGAGGAGAAGCGCAACGGGTGGGACGTGCCGCCCCTCGCGAGGCTACGGGAACGCGCCGAGACGCCGCCGCGTTGATCGCACTAGTGCTCTGACCGAAGCGTCTCGATTCCACGATATCGGAAGACGCGTCTGGCGTCGTCGACTCTGAAGGTCCAGTTGATCGTACGCCGACTCGCCTCGGAGGAGTTCGTCCAGCGACGGACATCGCGCCTGAGCGTGGCGAGCTCGGCAATGCGACGTCGTCCAAGGCACTCGCGACTGACGAGGCTGGCTTCGAGCTCGGCCGCGTTCAGCCAGCTGCCATGCTTGGGCGTGTAGTGGATGGTGAAGCGCCGCCACAGCGCGCGGCCCAGCCTCGGTCCGAAAGCGATGACGCAGGACTTCTCGCAATGAGTATTGAGATTGTCGAGGACCAGATGGATCGTGCGTGCGTGTCGATGACGACGCGCGATCTTGCGCAGCGCGCGAGCGAAATCTCGCCCGGTGCGCCGTCGCGTGGCGTGCGTCAGCCGGAGCCCGGTCTTGGGCTCGACGATGCAGAAGACGTTGGCAGTGCCGCAGCGGATGTATTCGTAGTCGCGCCGCGTCGGCTGCCCCGGTCGCGCCGGAAGCTCGGGGCGCTCGGCGTCGTGCAAGACGACGGGCCGCTCGTCGAGACACACGACCGGCTCACGGGGATCGACGGGCTCGGCATAGAGCGCGAGCACGTCCTCCATGCGCTCGATGTACTCGGCGTCAATGGCCGGCACGCACCACATTTTTTTCGCGCCACGGCTTGAGCTCGTGGCGGGCCAGCACGACGCGAATGCTCTCGCGTCCTATCTCGTCGACGATGCCTCGTCGCTGCGCGTGCTCGGCCACGAGCCGCACCGTCCAGCGCGCTCGTCCGGCCGGCGGCGGTCCGCACACCATGGCCACGATGGCGGCCTCCTGCGTGCTGTCCAGCTTTCGCTCCGGCTTCGGACGAGGGTCATCGCTCAGCGCCAGCGCCAGTCCGCCGGCCAGATAACGTTTGCCCACCCGGCTCACTTCGCGCGTGTACTGGCCCACGGCCGCCGCCGTCGCTCGTACGGTCAGTCCCCCGTCGAGCAGCTCCAACACGCGAATGCGCCGCCACTGCCTCGCCGTCATCGTCTTGCTGCCGCGCTGCAACTCGCCGAGCGCTCGCCGGTCGTCGTCGCTGAGCCGCAACCCGCTGAATCGCACCATCCCGCTTGCAGATCAAACTCCCGCACGCTTCGCAACTTTGCGATCACGGCGCTTTGGTCAAAGCACTAGCGCTTCCGACGCGTCATGCCTTGACGACCAGGCAACCCCAGCCGTCGTATTCACCGCCGAGTGGATCGACGATATCGAGGATCTCGGACGTCCACAGATCGGGATGCGGAGGCTGACATGATTCGCTGCGCGAGAAGTCCACGGCCCAGCCACGCTGCTCGACCATCTGTGGCGGCGTCGCCGTGGCGAACCCACGCTTGTTCAGCGCGGCGGATGCTGCCTGCGCCGCTGTCTCCGACGGCAAATAGACTCGATGTTGGATCGGCCGCGCCGGCGTGAGCAGATCGCCCTTCGCCTTCAATTGGGTAAGGACTCGCCGATTCATGATCATCTGCAGCGTCCGCTCGTCCGGATATGATTTCAGGTATCCGCTCCACTCGCGATCTTCAACGAGCCGGGGCTGCAAGCGATACGACGGAGAGCAACACGCCGTTACGGTTGGTTCGACTTTGTCGCGCGCGCCCTCCGGAACATAGAACGTCCATAGCTGGCGACTATTCACCACCGCGGCGTATGCAAACACCGCATCCAATTCGCGCTCGAGGGCGGCAACCAGGACGTCTTCGAGCGCGAAGATGGTTGGCGCCTCTTCCGTCGTGCGCAGGCCGTCCGGGTGCGGATTGGAGAGCGCCGCGCTGACGGTGAGTCGATATGGATGCGTGACCAGCGGTACCTGCGGCCGTGCCGCCAAATCAATCCGGACGAATAATCGATGACCGTTTATTCGCGCCTCGTAGATGTCGAACTGCGGCCGCCAGCTTCTCATGATGCCTTGGTCTGTCTTTGGCACTGCTTGGATCGGGAGTTTAGAGAAATGGGATGAGCTCGGGCGGCAGTGCGTCGATGAATTCAGGCATGAACTCGCCCCGTCGAATCGCGTGCATCATGCTCCTCGTAGCCACGCGCCTCGCGCGCTGATCGGACGCACGAGGAAGCCGCCGGCCAGGGGAGCTCGAACGCTGGTTCAGGTCACGGGCGCAAGGCGATCGCCGACGGGCTGTTCACGTTGGGGAAGGCCGGGGTGGCGAGGGCGGTCACCGGGTTGCCGTTCGGCTCGTAGGCCTGGATCGTGCTGGTGCCCTGGACGGCGACGTACAGACGATTGTGCACGTCGTCGAACACGAGGCCGTGGGGCAGATTGATGCCGGTGATCGGGTGGTCGAGCGCCACGGGGTTGCCGTCGGAATCGAAGGCGAAGACCTCGCCCTGATAGTAGTCGGCCACGAAGACGCGGTCGTCGGCGGCGTCGTAGGCGATGCTCTCGGGGAGCACCAGTCCGCCGAAGCCGGTCGCGGGGGTGATGTCGCTGCCGTCGTAGCTGAACACGGTGATGAAGCCGCCGCTCTCCGAGCCGGTGCTGCGCCCCACGTACAGCCGCTGGTGGACCGCGTCGTAGGCGACCGCGTAGGAGTTCCCGGTCTGGTTGGCGTGGAAGAATTGGTTCAAGAGCGCGCCGGTCGTGGTGTAGGCGCGGATGATGCCGAACCCGCTGGTGTCGGGGGCGTCGACGACGTACAGGCGCGCCCGCTGCGGGTCGTAGGCCAGCGCCGACGGGTTCTGCAGGCCCGAGAAAGGCGTGGTGACGACGGTCGACGGCGTCCCGTCGGGCGCGAACGCCTGGATGCGCGGAGTCACGCCGCCGGCGTAGTCCATCGTGAACAGGACGTCGTCGAGCGCGTCGTAGGCGAGCGCGTGCACCCCGGTGAGCCCCGTGATCGACTGGTTCAGGGTCGCCTGCGTGCCGTCGGGGGAGTAGCCGGTCACCGTCCCGCCGTTCTCGTTGGCCACGTACAGGTTGGCGAAGCCATTCTGGGTGCAGGTGGTGAGGGTGTAGTCGCTGGTCTCGGCCACCTTGGCCACGTTCCCCTGCAGGTCCTTGAGCGTGTAGGCGATGGGGACCGCGTTGGTGATGAGATCGGTGCCGATGAAGAAGTCGGACGGCTGGCCGTTGACGATCATGGAGCGCACGGCGTTGCCGTTGCCGCCCAGGGTCACCACCTCGATCGTCGCGGTGGACAGGAGCTGCTGCTGCGAGGCGGTGAGCGCGCCGGAGCCGCCGCCCGCGAAGCTGTTGAAGCTGGCCGACACGGCGGCCTTGATGTCACTCGCCGACGCCTGCGCCGTGATCGACATCATCATGATCTGGCCGTAGGTGACGCTGGCCACGTACACCGGGACGTTGTTGGGCCCGATCCGGCCGAGCGCCGTCTGCTCGTCGAGGGTCTGCTTCGTGAGCCCCTGGAAGAACGCGTCGGGTGTGGACGGCGGATCGACGGCCACGGTGAACATGCGCACGAGCGCGTAGGCGACCACGGTGTTCTCCGTGGAGCTGGTCTGCACGCTCACCGACGCCTTGGCGCTGGCGCCCAGGTAGTGCGCCGAGAGCCCGAGCTTGAGCGCCGCTTGATCCACGCTGTAGGCCGAGGTCTGCTTGAAGTAGATGCTGTTGGTCGGGACGGTCTGGTCCTTGACCGCCTGGGCCAGGAGTCTGTTCACTGCTGCGGTGACCGAGCTGCCAGCCGGCTGGGCCACGGTGGCGGAGGTGTTGCCGGCGTAGACCCCCTGGATCGAGAGGTTCAGCGGGGCCCGCTCGGTGATGGGGAGGAGCTCGAGGCCGCCGCTCTGGTAGCTCGTGCCGACGATCAGCGCGCCCGGCCACATGATCTGGGGGTCCCCGTTGAACATCACCACGTCCTTGGGCGTGCTACTCAGCGAGTACGGCGTCGTGCTGCACGCCTCCGACGCGCCCTGGGTGATCGTCGCGGGACCGGTGGCCCGGTCGAAGTCCTCGGGCGGCGCCGGAAACGCGGGCAGCCCTTGCACGTAGGCCATGGCGCCCGAGTCGTTTCCCCCGGAGCCGCAGGCCCCGAGCGCGAGGAGCAGGGCGGCGGTGAGGCAGTGGTGGGTGCTGCTGCGTGCCATGATTCGACCTCCTGTCCCATATGGCGCGAAAAAGGCCTGGAGGTGATCACGAAAACGACGGCTCGGTCGGGATCGCTGAGATATATTGATATCAAATGAGTTTGGGCTGACGGCGATGGCACGGAGCATCGACGTGCTGCTCGCGGAAATGCGGGCGGGCGATAGGGACGCCCTCGACGAGCTGATTCCGCACGTCTATCCGCAGCTCCGGAAGATCGCGGCCCGCCACATGGCGCACGAGCGCCCGGGCCACACCCTCAGCCCCACCGCGCTGGTGCACGAGGCCTATGTGAAGGTCGCCGCTGACCACGCCTCGAGCTTCGCCGACAGGGCGCACTTCCTGGCCGCCGCCTCGGTGGCCATGCGCCGGATCCTGGTCAGCCGGGCGCGGGCCCGCCTGGCGAGCAAGCGGGGTGGAACCCGGCGCAGGGTCAGCCTGGTCACGGAGGAGCTCGACGGCATCCCGGCTGCGGCCGAGCAGCTCCTGGCCATCGACGAGGCGCTCTCCCGGCTGGAGGCGCTCGATGCCCGGCAGGGACAGGTGGTCACGCTGCGCTACTACGGCGGCCTGACCGACGACGAGATCGCCGAGGCGATGGGAGTGTCCGCCCCCACGATCCGCCGGGCCTGGCGCCTGGCGCGCGCCTGGCTGGTGAAGGAGCTCGTGGGGTGACGCCGCTGACCCCGGCACGCTGGGCGCGGGTGCAGGCCCTCTTCGACGAGGTCGCCGACCTGCCCCACGGCGAGCGCGACGCGCGGCTGACCGCCGGCTGCGGCGACGACGCGGACCTGCGCGAGGAGCTCGACGCCCTCCTCGCCGCCGACTCGGCCGGGCGCGATTTGCCTCCCCCGGTGTCCCTGGTCGGCGTGGTCGGCGAGGGGGCGCGCTTCGGGCCGTTCCGCGTCGTGCGCGCCCTGGGCGGCGGCGGCATGGGGGACGTGTACCTGGCCGAGCGCACCGATGGACAGTTCACGCAGGAGGTGGCGCTCAAGGTGATGCGTCCCGGTCTGGACCGGCGCCGCTTCGACCGCGAGCGCAGCGTCCTGGCACGCCTGATCCACATCAACATCGCGCGCCTGTACGGCGGCGGCATCACCGAGGACGGGCGCCCCTGGTTCGCGATGGAGCCGGTGGCCGGGCTGCCGCTCGACGAGCACTGCCGCCGCCACGAGCTCCCCTTGCGCGAGCGACTGCGCCTCCTTGGCGACGTGTGCACGGCCGTGCACTACGCGCACCGCCAGCTCGTGGTGCACCGGGACCTGAAGCCCGCGAACATCCTGGTGACCCGCGAGGGGGTGGTGAAGCTGCTCGACTTCGGCATCGCTAAGCTGCTGGCACCGGAGGACGGCACCTCGGGGGCCGAGGCGACCGGCGCGTTCGCCATGACGCCGGACTACGCGGCGCCCGAGCAGGTCCGCGGCGAGCCGGCGTCCACCGCGACCGACGTCTACGCGCTGGGGGTGATGCTGTTCCAGCTGGCGACCGACCACCTCCCCTACCGGGTCGACAACGGGTCGCCGGCGGAGCTCGTGCGGGTCGTCTGCGAGACGGCGCCGCCGGCGCCGAGCAGCCTCGCACCGCGCATCCCGCGCGACCTGGACGCGATCTGCGCCCAGGCGCTGCGCAAGGAGCCCGAGCGGCGCTACACCTCCGCCGAGCGGCTGCGCGAGGACCTGGTGCGCCTGCTCGGCGATCGGCCCATCCTGGCCCGCCCGGACTCGTTCCTCTACCGCGCCCACAAGTTCCTGCGCCGGCACGTCATGGGCGCGGTGGTGCTCCTGGCGCTGGCCGCCCTGTCCGGCATGTACGCGCTGCGCATCAGCCGCGAGCACGCGCGCGTCCGCGCTGAGGCGAAGCGAGCGGACCAGGTGGCGCGCTTCCTGGAGCGGCTGCTGGTCGGCGCCGATCCCGAGCGGACGAGAGGCGCCCACCTGACGGCCCGCGAGCTCGTCGACGAGGCCGCGCGGCGGATCGACAGCGCGGGCCTGCCCCCCGACACGCGCGCCGACCTCCTGCGTGTGATGGGCGAGGTGTACGCCAGCCTGGGCGTATACGACGAGGCGGCACGCTTCCTGACGGAATCGCTGGACCTCCTGCCCAGCGCCGGCCAGCCCGACGTGAACCGGCGCATCGAGCTCCTCGCCGACCTGGGCGACGTCCGGCGCGAGCAGGCGCGCTACGACGAGGCGGCCACCCTGCTCCACAGGGCGCTGTTCCTGCGCCGCGCCGCCCCCGCCGCGGACGACGCGGCGCTGGCCACGATCCTCGACGACCTGGGCACGCTCGAGGAGGATCGCGACGCGCTCCCCGCCGCGACGGCGGACTACCAGGAGGCCCTGGCCATCCGGCGGCGGCTCGGCCTCACCGAGGCCGCCGACACGCTGGAGAACCTGGGGCTCGTCGCGCGCGACCTGGGAGACTACGGTCTCGCCACCCGCCGCTACCGGGAGGCGCTGGCGCTCCATCGAGCCCGCCTCGGCGACGGGGCGCCGCAGACGGTGGACGATGTGTTCGCCCTGGCCGACGTCCTGCGCAAGCAGGACCGCCTGGCCGAGGCCGAGCCGCTCTACCGCGAGGCCCTGGCCGCGCGGCGCAAGATTTACCACGGGGACCACCCCGACGTGGCCAACAGCCTGAACCACCTGGCCCGCCTGCTGTTCTCCGAGGGAAAGCTCGACGAGGCCGAGCCGCTGTTCCGCGAGGGGCTGGAGATGAACCGCCGGATTTTCGGCGAGACCAACGACGCGGTGGCGGCGAGCCTGGGGGGCCTGGCCGGCAACTACCTGCGGCGCGGCCAGCCCGACGCCGCCGAGCCGCTGTACCAGGAGTGCCTGGCCATCCTGCAGCGCATCCACGGCGACAGCCACATCTACGTCGCGGAGGCGATGAACAGCCTGGCCGCGGTGTCGCTCGCCCGCGGCGACATAAGGGAGGCGATCCGCCGCTACCGCGCGGCGCTGGCGCTGCACCGCAAGCTGCTGCCGCCCGGGCACGTGGAACTGGCGCGGCCGCTCATCGGGCTCGGCCGCGCCCTAGTGGCCGACGGCCAGTACGCCAAGGCCGAGCCGCTCCTGCGTGAGGCCCACGCCGTGCGCGTCGCCCACCTGCCGCCGGGGCACATCGGCGTGGGCGACGCCAAGCTGCGCTGGGCCGCGAGCCTGCTCGGGCTGGGCCGCCGCCCCGAGGCGCGCGCGCTGCTGGAGCAGGCCCTGCCGATCCTGCGGGCCTCCCCCGACGCGACCTCCGCCGCCGACGCGGCCGAGGCCGAGCGGCTGCTCGCGCGGTTGACGACGACAGACGGCAAGAAGCAGCACGCCCACGTCGGGCCGGCCGAGCCGCGCGACGGCGATGGCGCGCGCGCCGCCCATGGCGAGGGTTCGCCGTGACGCCGGGCGACGAGATCGCGTCGTGTCCGCGATAGCGGAGGAGATGACAAGACAGCAGAAGCGCTACGTCGCGGTCTTGATCCCCCTGATTCGACCCGCAACACGAAGCGCTTTCTCACTCCACTGCCAACAGAATTTCGAGCAGCGCCTGGCGAAGCACCCCGACGTTCGGCTCTGCTGTCCATCGTCCGAGAGCGAGCGCCAATCGCTCGCAGATTGGATCGCGAGAACCTTCTACCTTTCTACCCGAAGGCGCATCGAGACCGATCGAGATGGATGAAGCGCTTTCGACTTCTTCGCGGCCAGCGACGGTAGAACCGTCCGAAACCGATCGAGACGGATCGAAACCGACGTTGCTCGGCGGGATTCGACTCCCGGCGCCTCCACTATCTCCTCCACCCATTACGCCAATAATTTCCATGGCGTGGACCGCACAGGTCGGAGGGTGTACCAAGCGGTGTACCAAGGGTTAGGACACCGCCAAACGATTTTAGGCTGATAGACAACTTGGCGACCTCCCGGCAGTAGGTCGACCAGGAGAACCGCTTGTAGCCGGAGTCGACGTCTTTGGGCGGCGAGTGGGTGCAGCGGCGGATGAGGTCGGAGTCCGCGCCGTCCTCGATCGTCGCCGTCTTGAACCAAGACCGAAGGTCATGGCCGCCTCGGCTGCGGAATTTTCCGGCGGCCACCCGCAGGCCGAGCGTCTTGAGATCGAACTTGAGGGCGCCGCAAGCGTCGTTCTTGTTGACGGACACCATCTCGGGACTGGGCACGATCAGGTCATCGGCCTCAGACTTCCTGCCGAAGAGGTTGTCCCAGTGCTGCTCGCGCCAGACCTTGAGGATCTCGGCGAGCAGCGGATGGACCGGCACGTAGCGGGTGGTCTCGGTCTTGGTCCGCTTCTCCTCGAAGGCGTGGGAGTCGAAGCTCATCGCGATCGTGAGCCGGCCAAGCGGCTCCATCGCCGTGTCGTAGTGCCGCCAGCGCAACGCTGCCGTGCGCTCGAGCTCCTTCGGCATCTTCTTGTTGCTTTCCATCACGCCACCTTCCTTTCCTGGCTCGGCGAGCCACCTGCGAATGAACGCTGGCTCACTGCGCGCCCGGCAAATGCTCCCCGCAGCCTCCACTCTTTCTCTTCGTGCCATCGGCGAGCATCCAAGATCGCGTTGCGCAAGCTCCAGCGACGGCCACCATCCAGGCCTCGCCTCAAGACGACCTTCATCGCCTTGATCCACACCGGATTCTGACCTGGGTCCGATTCCGATTCCTCTCGTCGGTGAGACCGCACCGTGTACCACGCAAGTGTTTCCTGCTCTGTATCCGATCAGCCGAAGACGCGTCGGTGACTGATCGAGTACATTTGTTCTATGCGCGGTCGTCTGGGCGCGCGATCCTCTGCACCGCGGCATTTCCTAGAAGGCCCGCGGGGAAAGGAACTAGCGCGTGGCAGCCACCAATGACTCGAATGACGACGGGGGTGCCAACAACCGCGGCCCATTCATCGTGTCGCACCCCTGCCTTGTATGCAACGGGCACGGCAAAACCGACGCCGCGCACGCTTGCCCGGCCTGTCGCGGTACGGGCGTGGCGCGGTTTTTCCACGGCACGAAGGCCGACCTGAATCCGGGAGATCTGATCGAGCCGGGTCGTTCCGCCAACTTTGGCGAACACGGTCGGACCGCGAACCACGTCTACTTCACGGGCACGCTTGATGCGGCCACCTGGGGAGCGGAGTTGGCACGCGGCGAAGGTCGCGGAAGGATCTACATCGTTGAACCAACCGGCCCGATCGAGGACGATCCCAATCTTACGGACAAGAAGTTCCCCGGAAATCCGACCAAGTCATACCGGTCGCGCGAGCCACTGCTCGTCTCAGGCGAGGTGGCAAACTGGCAGGGACACTCTCAAGAGCAAGTCCAGGCCATGAAGGAGGGCCTCGATCAAGCGAAGCAACGAGGTGCCAAGATAATCGACGACTGACCCGCTCCGGAAACGCCCGGGTCCTATCTGGCACCCGAGCGGGTGACGAGCGACGCACCCAGAAGGGTGGATCTTTTGCGTTGCAGGTACGTCTTTTTGACGTACAATGGCTATGTGAAGGTGACCGTGACTAAGCGGGCCGAGAAAAGTCTCGGCCGTGTTCCTCGGCACGTGGCGGTCAACTTCCTGTTGTGGAAGCAAGAGGTAGAAACCCTTGGACTCGAACCAGTGCAGAAGATCCCCGGCTACCATGACGAACCGCTCAAGGGGAAGCTGCACGGTGTTCGGTCGATTCGTCTCGGACTTGGCTATCGCGCCTACTACAGGATCGAGAAGGGCGAAGTTCGAACGTTGATCGTGGAAGAGGTGAACAAACATGACTACAAAGCGATCGAGCGGCTCCTCGGCAAATGAACTGGAGCGAAAGCTCCTCGGCGGACCGCTGACGTTCGGCGAGGCGGTCGAGGCGCTTCGTGTCCGCGACGAGATCACGCAAGCAGCCTTCGCCAAGAAGATCGGGATCTCCAGGCAGTACCTCTGCGACGTCGAGAAGGGACGACGCCTCGTGAGCCCCGAACAGGCCGCTCGCTTTGCGAAGGCCTTTGGCCACCCGGTGCGCGTGCTCGTGCAGCTCGCGCTACAGGACGCGGTTCGGGCGAGCGGCCTCAAGCTGCGGGTCGCAGTCGAGGCTGCCTGAGAACGGTGTCACGGTTCCCTACGAAATCAGTGGACCTCAAGCGCGCAGCACTTCTTGTACTTGAGCCCGCTTCCGCAAGGGCACTTGTCGTTTCGTCCGATCTTGGGCCCACGTAGGACCGTCGCTGTCGGCACACGCTCTCGCCGCCACCGTGTCCAGTAGTCATGAAGCTCGAGCGTCGTCGGAGCCAGCGATGCTCGGCAGCGCTCGATCTGCGGCGTATGCGCCGCCGTTATAGGTCGCGCTCACCGAGCCGTTCACGTCGAGGCTCGACGCATGCTTGGATTCCATGTCGGATGCCTGGGCCAGATCGCTCTTCTCGGAAACGCCTTGTTCGCTAAAGCCTTCGAAGGAGTCTTGCGACAGGTTTTCGAAGGTTTGGGTCGTCGCGCTCCATTCGCGATGAGCGACATTGACCGTCTCTTTGGGGGCGAGTGGAACCGAGTGCACCAACTCGCCGTGTTCGACGCCGACTGGCGTCATCTCCAGTCGCTCGAGATAGATCTGACCGACCGGGGTAATCGGCGCGCTATACTCGAACTGATTGACGAGCGCCGCGGTTTCATCTGCGGGACTGGCTTCTGCCGCGTCAGGAGAGCCGACCTTGGCGCGGCCCGGCTCGTGCTACCGTCGCTGCATTGTTCCGTAGTGCGACGAGCGCTCCGCCCGATCCGCGCCAGGTCGTCAAAGCTGGCTCTCGCCAGCGTTGGGACCGTACTTCTGTAACGCGAATGGAGTGCGGTCCGAGGAGAAGCCGCTGATCACATCGAGCAGGGGCGACTTCGTGTTTCCGTTCGTCACGGCCAGCTCATGGACGGCCGGGTCGTGAGTGAGCGAAGTCAACTCTGCGGGCTGCAGCGCGAGGCTTCGCACGTACGCCGCCTTCTCGATTGCACGTCCCGACTCCTCCAGGGGCACATTCTTGATCGGCACATACGTCGCCTTGAACAGCCTCCGCTGGGAATTGAGGAGATCCGCCATCGCGCCAGTTGATGTGAGCGCATGCAGCCTGTCAAGAAGACAGTCTCGTGAATGTGTGGCTGATCACTCAACGAGAGTCGCGCGGCTCGATCTCGAACTGCTCGCAACAGGGGCTGACGGTCTCCTTCATCTTCGCGTGCACCCAATCGCGGTACGTCGTCGCGCGCTCGTGAAACTCTTTGTCGTCTTCGGCGTCGATTAGGTAGAGCAGGATGAGCGCCGCTTCAAGTTGTCCGCGGAGAACCATCATGGCTTCCCCTACGTGCCGTGAGTCGCATAGGGTTCGAGTGGCGAACGTACGACGAACGTGGTCGGCCTGCGCTCGCTTTCACGGGCGGCAGCACGATAACCCTGCGGATGCCATGGGGGGACCTCGTCGCTGTCAACCTTCCGCTTGCCGACCCGATTACGACCACAGCACCGCCACCATCGTGGCATCCGTGATGACGAGCGAGTGCTCAATAAGCTGAGAAGAACGCAGCCAGAAGAGTAGAATCGAAAATCCGGTGAGGCCCAAGCGCGCAGTGATGGCAGGTCTCCTCTGGCTGCGTTAGCGATGCCATTCGGTAGCGATCTCAGTTTCTGGAAGATTCATAGCCTCAGCGATCCTGTAGAGAGTCGTGCGGCGAGGCATCGACGCCGAAGAAAAGAATCGACTGAGGCTCGGTTGAGGAATTCCGGTTGCATTTGCGAGCTTAGAAATGCCTCCCCATTTTTCGACCTTTTCTCGCAGCTTCTTCTTGAACTCAATCACCTGAGCGCCAATCCCCGACAGATCATTGAAGCGAACGTATGGCTTTTTTCCGGGCGTATCAGTTCTTTCGTCGATCGCTTCTTGGATATGGGCAACGATTTCCTCTCGAGCCTCAGGAGCAGACTCGGTCATCATCCAAAGCTTCATCAACTCGAACGTGCCTTCATACACGTTGGCCAGTTCCACAGCATTCGCCACGAACTCATCGGGAAGACCAGCCCCACTCATCGCCGTGGCAATCCCGAAGAGTTCAACTCTCTGCTGTGCAGTCGTTTTGAACGGGATCATGGTAGTACCCCACGTATTTGAGCGTTACCTGCGTAAATGTCGTTGATATGGTTTTTCAATATCGCGGCATTCGTTGGATCCACCCATGCATTGTTCTTGACGTAAGCTTGGCAGAGATATGCGTTGCCATTAATCAGAGCAACGGCGAGACGAAGTTGATTTTTTCCGGGACCAATGTTGTGCCACTTCATCTTGTATCCATCCGGGACGTTCTTCTTCGATAGATCGCGCGCCGGCCCCCAGAAGTTCGAATTCGCGAATTCCGGATCGTTAGGAAACACCTTGAGCCGTTCAACATCGGGGCGGAGTCGGCTCCAATATTCGGCATCAGTGAACACGCCCCTCCCATAAAGGTCCGTGTACGCTTGAAGGGCCCACTCCGTGGTGACGATCGTCACGACCGCTAGCCTCCGACTCCATCACCTTCCATAACACAACATAACATTTAATAGCACAAAGTCAACCCCTGCTTGTATGACTAAACAGCTGTTCAGCTGTGATGTAGATGTCGTCGATGGACGCCTCAACCTGTCCCTTCGGCGATGACCGACTCACGGCAAGCGGAAGGATGCGGCGAGCTCATTCTATTGCGATTAGAACTTCGAGCAGCGCCCGGCGGAGCACGCCAGCGTTCGGCTCTGCTGTCCATCGTGCGAGAGCGAGCCCCAGTCGCTCGCCGATTCGGTCGCGCGGGCTTTCTACCTTTCTACCTGAAGGCGTATCGAGACCGATCGAGACGGATGACGCGCTTTCGACTTCTTCATGGTCAGCGACGGGAAAGCCGAACGAAACCGATCGAGACCGATCCAAACCGACATCGCCCGGCGGGATTCGACTCCCGGCGCCTCCACTCTTTTTTCCGCTTCAATCCCAACTACTTGCCCGGCGTTGTCTGACAGATTGGACCGCCGGTGCCACGTGGGTGCCACGGCCGTCCCGTCGAGGGCCTTCACGGCTTCTCGCGGAATGTTCGGCGAGGGATGGGCATAGCGCATGGTCATGTCCATCGTCGCGTGGCCGAGCAGCTCCTGGACGACTTTCAGCGGTACTCCGCGCATGGCCAGATGCGAGGCGAAGCTGTGCCTGAGCACATGCCAGCTGATGCGGCGTAGCCCTGCCCGTTGGCAGGCGCGCCACAGCGGCCACTTGCACTCCGTCTTCACCAGCATCTTGCCGTCCTGATCGCAGAACACGAGAGGGCCGCGAAGATGTCGCTGTGTTTTGAACGCTGCGACAGCGTCATCGCTCAGCGGGACATCACGACCCTTGCCGCTCTTCGGCTCCGTGACGTGACCGCGTGTGACCGACTGCCGCACGCGCAGAAGCCCCGTCTTCAGATCCACGTCCTCCCAGCGCAACGCGAGCAACTCGCCCTGCCGCAGCCCAGTGCGTAGCCCGATGAGAATCATCCAGCGCCACTCACCGTCAGCAGCTTTCACGAGTCGATCGGCTTCGTCGAAGTCGAGGAAGTCAAAATCCGGCTTCGGCGCACGCAGCCACTCGATCTCCGGAACGACGTCGAGGAGCCCACGCTTCTTGGCGACGACGAGAATCCGGCGAAGCACTGTCAGATGATTGTTCACGGTCTTCTTCGACAGCCCCGGCTTCTTGTCCTTCGCCAACGTCTTCTGCGCGGCGTAGTCCTGGATCTCCGCGTAGCCGATCTGATCGAGCTTCTTGCTGCCGAACGCGGGCTTCAGATGCACGCGCAAGATCGACTCCTTCGAACCGATCTCGCTCGGCTTGTTCTTCACCCGCGCGAGCAGCATGAACTCATCCGCAAAGTCTCCGAACTTCGGCACCTCCTTCTTTGGCGGAGCGGGCGGCGGAGGATTCTTCACGCGCTCTACGTGCGCGCGCTCCTCTTCTTTCGCCGCCTCCTTGGTGTTGATCTCCGGAGTCCCGAAGACCCGCACCTTGCTCCCGTCCCTCAGCTTCACCATCGTCCGATAAATCCACCTTCCACGAGCGTTCTGTCTCACCGGCATAGGACACCCCTATCCGGATCGACACTGGCTTGCGACTCGAATGATTCTATGACGTTACGAGGGATCCGCACAAGCCTTCCGCAGCGACGGGAGGCCAGCTGACCGCGCTCGATCATGGCGTAGATCGTCTTCCGATCGAGCCCCCACCGCTTCGCCACGTCATCGACTCGCATGAGCGGCGGATCAGCTGCGGCGCCCCTCTTCGGTGGCAGCGCGGCGAGCTGCCCTGCTTCACGCAGCGGCACCATCGCCGGTGTGTCCGCGTGTTCTTGCTCGCGCTTGAAGACGATCTGCGAGAGATGGATTGTGAGCCACGAGAGCAAAGCTGCGCCGCGCGCCGGATTGAACGCGCGCAGCCGCGCCATGTTGTTCTCGATCAGCGAGAGCCAAAGCTCGCTGAGCACATCCTCAACCTCCTCTTCGCTGAGCGCGCTACTCGCGTTGAGCGCAGCATCGCGCAGCGCGGTCGCATGTCGATGCATCAACTCGCACCACGCGGCGCCGTCGCGAGCGATCGTCGCCGCGACGAGCTGCGCATCGTCGAACGTTCGAACGTCATCTCGACGCGGCTGTTGCAACTCGGAGGAGGTCTCATCACGGGTTTGCATGGTGCCCCTCCAGCGCGAGCGTCAGTCGAGACAGCTGAGTCCGCGGCAGCAGTCCTCCCGTTCTCGTCGGTGCGGGCTCCTGCGTGGGTACGTTGCTCGCATCGAATACAACGGATCACTCGCCTCGCGTAGATTGAGCGAGCGCGTTCACTACGAAAAGTCGTTGGCCAAATCTTGGGTAACCGATGGCTGCATCGCTGACCGTCAGTAAAGGGGGTGGGCCCACTGCATGGGGTGGTGTTTGGGTTGAGACTCATTTGCTCGTCCCTCCCCGCCCCCGCTCGTGTTCGAGCCACCTGAGCCGCGCCAGCGATGCGCCCACGTTCAGCGCCGCCGCTATCTCGCTCCACGTCTTGCCCGCCTTGCGTAGCTCAGCGACTTGGTGCGGAGTCGGGTGCAGTTGTCTCGGCCTACCGAGTCACGCCACTGCACTGCAGGCGATGGTTCGAGCACGCCGGCTACTTGGTTCACCGCAAGTGATCGGTGGGGTTAGACCCTTGATAGCGGCACCGATCGCGGTCGACTCCGCCTTGTGCAGCACGATCGAACCCGCGGTGTGCAACGTCGCTGGATCCATCCACACACGATACCTGAAGAGGGAGATGTTGCAGATGAGGGCCGTCGCCTGGGAGTCGATTTCGAAACCGCAACGAGCGCGACAGTTCCCTCTGTGGAGGAACGACTCGCTCTGATAAGAGGTATGAGTCATGACTCCCGACGAGTTCAATTCGAGACTGCGGTCATTCGTGGCGACGAGACATCGGCGTCGAGCGCCTTCACGGCTTCGCGCGGAATGTTCGGCGACAGATGGCCATAGCGCATGGTCATGTCCATCGTGGCGTGGCCGAGCAGCTCCTGAACGAGCTTGAGCGGCACGCCACGCATGGCCAGATGCGAAACGAAGCCGTGTCGGAGCACATCCCAGCTGATGCGGCGCAGTCCTGCCCGTTGGCAGGCTCGCCACAGCGGCCACTTGCACTCCGTCTTCACCAGCATCTGGCCATCCTGATCGCAGAACACGAGAGGACCGCGAAGATGCCGCTGCGCTTTGAACGCTTCGAGAGCGTCATCGCTCAGCGGTACATCACGACCCTTGCCGCTCTTCGGCTCGCCGAGGGAAACAGGCGGCGCATGAGACTACTTCTCGAGACACCAAATTGAAAGATCGCGCGATGCGGACCCAACTCGAAGAACTTGTGTCCCGTCGCTGACGGGACTGCGACGATTTGCCGCAGATGCGAGTGAGAATCGTCACGCTGGCGGAGCGGAAATCGATGGCGTGCCGAAGGATAATGGGGGTAACGTCTAGCGCCGGTTCGTTCTGGAGTAGGTCGACCGTGCATTAGGTGGCCTGGGGAGCGCGACGAATGGGGTTGCTGACTTGCGGTACCCCGTGTGGGGGGCTCGGTGAGTGATTCGCCGACGCCGCTCGACGGTGCCATCGTCGAATTTCTCCTGCGGGTGGTCGACCGATTCGAAGGCGTGGTCGCCGATCCCGATGCTCTTCTCGCCAACCTCAAATCAATCGGCCTCGACGATTCCGCCATCACCCAGTACCAGTCGTTTCTGAGCGCGCGCGCGAGCGACGTCGCCAAGCTGTCGACCGACCTGCCGAAGCTCCTTGCAGTCCTCGAGAGCAGCAATCCCGACCTCTCGTCGCTGATCATGCCAGTGAAGGATCTGTGGTCCGTCGTGACCGGGCTGGTGGCCGATGCGCCCAAAGTCGCGGCGCCGCAGCTACCGCTCGCCCCGTCGCTGCCCAACGGGGACGTCCTCGGTCAGCTGGTGACGATGGCCGTCGATCGCGCGCTGCGCGACGGAAGCACCGCGTTGTGGGCTGCCCTTTCAACGACCGGTTTCGTCGGACCGGGGATGAGTATTCTGTCGGCGCTGTCCGACGCCGTCTCTCATCCCTTTCAGTATGTATGGCAGCTCTTTCAATCGTTGCGCCGCGAGAACACGCTCTCGATCGCGGGCGTTCTGACAGGGCCGCGAGTCATTTCGATGTCCTCTGTCCAGCTCGGGACCAACGAGTCCTCGAGCCCGGCAGTGGTCGCCGCGTTCGGCGCGGATGCCGTGGTGTTTCAGCGCCTGATCCTGAACCTGGCCGCCGACACCTATGGCGATCCGATCACGCTCACGTTCGAAATCTTGGGCACGGAGACTCTTCCGCCGAAGTTCGTCGCCGGCGTCCTGTCGGCGGGCACCATCGCGGCTCCGGTGAATCTGGGCTCGGTGCTGCAGCTCTCGCTCGATCCGTTCAACGCCCCTTTCGCCATCGCGATGACCGATTTCGGCTCGGTCAAGCAGATCGGCGGCAGCCCACCGAAGCTGACGCTCAGCGCCCAGACGCCTCGCGCGTTCCGTGTGGGAGCGGAGGGCGGTATTCGCCTAGACCTACAGCAGCCGGTGTTCGAGGTCACTGCTTCGCCGGATTCGTGGGGCGCAAAGCTCGGGGTGACGTCCTTCCAGTTGACGATCCCGAAGTCGGTCGCGGGCGATCTGCTCGGGATGTTCCTGCCCGACAGCGGCGTCGTCCTGCGCGGACAGCTGCTGTTTCGTCTCGATTCGGACGGCTTTCATTTCGAGGGCGGCGTCGGCCTCAGCGCCTCGTGGCCCGATGTCGTGCACCTGCCCGGCGTCGTCATCCACAGCCTCTCGACGACGGTGGCACGTTCGGGCTCGGACTTCCCGATCAGCGCCACGGGAACGATCGTCGTCTCGCTCGGACCGCTGACCGTCACCATCGAGGGATTCGGGATCGAGCAGCCGCTGCGCCTGACCACCGACGGCAGCGGCAACCTCGGCATCCTGAACCTCCAGCCGCCCAGCTTCGCCATGCCGACCGGGATCGGCGTCGCCATCGACGCCAGCGTCGTCAAGGGCGGCGGCTTGTTACGAATCACCGACACGCAGATCTCGGGCGCGATCGAGCTCTCGCTGTCGCTCGGATCGCTGGAGCTCTCGATCCAGGCCTTCGGCGTCATCCAACAGATCAACGGCGAGCTGTCGTTCGTCGTCGTCATGTCGGTCAGGTTCTCGCCGCCGATCGAGATCTTCCTCGGCCTCACGCTGAACGCGGTCGGCGGCGTCTTCGGCTTCAACCGCACGGTCGACTCCCCGTCGCTGCGTGCGCTCATCCGCGACGGCCACGCCAAAGACGTCCTCATCCCCGACGATCTCATCGCGCGGGCGGACCAGGTCCTCTCCGCCGTCGGCACCGTGTTTCCGCCGAAGCTGAGCCAGTATCTGGCCGCGCCGATCCTGGAGATCGGATGGGGTCGTCCGACGTCGATCGTCACCATGACCGCCGGCGTCGTGTTCACGTTCCCGAATCCCGTCGCCGTCGTCATCATTGGTGAGCTCCGGATCGCGGCGCCAAAGCCCGACGCCGCCATCATCGATCTGCAAGCGGACTTTGCCGGCATCATCGACAAGACAACCGGCGATGTGTCGTTCGACGCGTCGCTCGCGCGGTCGCGGATCGGGACGTTCGACGTCACCGGCGACATCGCGCTGCGCGGCGGCTCGCAGAGCTTCGTGTTCACGGCCGGCGGGTTCCATCCGCTGTTCACGCCGCCGCCCGACTTGACCAGCGTGCGGCGATTGAGCATCGCGGTCTCGCCGAGCCAACTCCTCAACATCCACGCCGAGGCCTATTTCGCCGTCACCGCAAGCTCGCTGCAGTTCGGCGCGGCCATGTACGTCGAGGCGAAGCTCGGACCGATCGGCGTGAAGGGACACGTCAGTCTCGACACGTTGATTCACACCGAGCCGAAGCTGCATTTCAGCGCCACGATCTCCGGCGAGTTCGATCTCACCGTCGGAGGCGAGGACATCGCCACGCTCAATGTCGATGTCCTGCTCGAGGGTCCGGGCCGCTGGCACGCGCGCGCCCACGCCAGCATCAGCCTCTTCTTCTTCAGCATCTCGGGAACGCTCGACCTCGAATGGGGAACGGACGCGCTGCCCGAGCTCGGCCCTCCGGTCGACGTCGCGCAGAAGGTGCACGACGCACTGGCGTCCGATGCAACGTGGGCGCACGTTCTGCCGGCCGCAGACGCCGGCGCGGCCCAGCTCCGTTCCGGCGCAAATGCCCTGCATCCGCTCGGCCTGCTCCGCCTGATCCAAACGGAAGCGCCCCTCGGCGTGCCGTTGGCGAAGCTCGGAGCCAGCGCGGTCGCCTCCGCCGATCCGGTCACGGTCGCCATCACGGCGACGGGGGGCGTCGTCGCTCCGGCGCAGGAGCTCTTCGCGACCGCCCAGTTCTTCGAGCTGAGCGACGAGGATCGGCTGGCCAAACCGGCCTTCCTTCCGTTCGACGCCGGCGGCACGGTGCAGGGCGAGGCCTGGCAGGTCAGCGACGCGCAGACGGGCGACGTCGTGTACGAGGAGAGCCTGGGAGACGACACCGGCGCGACGAGCTACCGTCCGCTCGACGCGGTCGCGCTCGGGTGGGTGAACCTCGGGGCCGCAGGACGCGCGCGGCCGTCGCTGGCGAAGCTCGGCGCGGCGCAGATCCGCGTGACCTCCCCGAGCTACTCCGTCGCGGACGCGGCGACCGGCGCGGTTGTGTCGACGGGCGCGGCATCGGCAATGATGGCGTCGGTGCGACGGAGCGTCGACACGATCGCCGTCGCCGACTTCGAGCTGCGAAAGGTCGGCTGATGGCCGCCGCCCGCTTCACGTTCGCCTCCATGATCCATCGCGGGTTCCTCGCCGACCAGAACGCGACGACCGCCGTGACGGTCACCGTTGCCGGCAAGCCGGCCATCAACCGGCAGGTGCCGATGATGACGCCCGGCGACATCATCGGGATCCCGTCGCGTCAGGTCATCCGCTGCACGCCCGCGAACGGGCTCGTCGACGCGGAGCCGAACTTTCTCGCGACCATCGAGTTCGACGCGCCCGACCTGCCATGGATGTTCAGCCGCAAGCCCGCCAGCGGTCCCATCCAACCCTGGATCACGCTCGCCATCGTCGACGTCACAGACCTCGAGGCCGACCCGCTGTCCGCGTCACCGGTGGGCACGCAGCTCACGATCGATGCCGCGCAGCTGCCGAATCCCACCGAAGCGTGGATGTGGGCCCATGCTCAGCTCCTCGACGCGGACACGGTGCCCGGCGACCCGGCGCGATCGCTGTCGCGCCTGGTCAGCTCACGCAGGCTCGAGCAGAACCGTCGCTACCTCGCGTGCGTCGTTCCCCTGTTCGCCGCCGGCAAAGCGGCGGCGCTGGGAACGGATCCCGGTGACACGCGCACCAGCATGGACTTCGCGTGGGACGGCGCGGGCGGCAGCGTCACGCTGCCGGTCTACTACTCTTGGCGATTTGCCACCGGGCCGGACGGCGACTTCGAGTCCCTCGTGCGGAGGCTCCACGGCGTGCCGCTGCCTGCAGGGCTCGCCACGAGAATCCTGCAGCTCGACTCCCCGATGAGCGGCTTGCCCGCGCCGGCTCCCGCCGGCAGGTCCGTCGGGCTCCAGGTCGCGCTTCGTCCGCCCGGCGAGCAGCTCGACCCGATCCAACCGCTCGTCGGCGCCAGTTACCTCGACGTCCTGCGATCGCGCCTCGTCGACGCGGGCTACGACGCGTCGCTGCTGACGGCGCATCCGGATGCGCCGCCTGCCGTGGGACCGCCGGTCTACGGACAGCTCGCGGTGGGAGCGAACGCCACGGCGGCCAATCTGGCCACGATGGCACCGCCGTGGGTGCGCGACGCCAACCTCGATCCGCGCCTGCGCGTCGCCGCCGGCCTGGGCGCGGAGGTCGTTCGCCAGAATGAGGATCGCTATCTCGAAGAGGCATGGCGGCAGGTGGGCGACGTGGTCGGCGCGAACAACCTTCGCCGGCGCGCCGAGTTTTCGCTCGCGGCCAGCGCTACCCTCCACCGACGATGGATCGCGCGGCTCTCCGCCGCCGACCTCGTCACGTCGACGGCGCCGGTTCACGCGCGCGTGTTCGTCAGCGAGAACCTCACGATCACCGGGCGACTACGGCAGTCGCCGCTGCCGGCGTCCATCGTCTCGGTCGAATATCGCCGCGTCACGCGCGCGCGCGGCAGGCTGACGGGCGCGACCGCGTGGCGCGCGGCCGTGAGCCCGACGCTGCTGGCGTCGCGGTCCAATGCTGCGCAGCCGCTCGAGGTCGCGGTCGCGCTCGACATGATCGACACGCTACAGCCGCCGAGCCGCGTCTGGGGAGTGGCCGCGGCCCCGTCGATTCTCGCGCGGCTCGTGCCTGGTCTCGACCAGACCGGGTTGACGGCGGCGCAGCTGGCGACGCAGCTCGATTCGCTGAGCCGGCTTTCGTCCATCGACGTTGCCACGGCAGACCAGTCTGCGTCGCACCCGGCATCGATCGACACGTCGCGGGTGCTCACCGCCGTCGGTATGCAGCCGCTCACCGTTGCGCATCCGGCCGGACATGCCGCGCCCGTCGTGGCGCTCGCGCACGGGTTCCCGACTGCGGTGACCATCAGTCCATCGGCGTTTCACGCGCTTGCCGCGGGAACGTTCACCGCGCCGGTCGTGCCTACGCGGATCTTCACCATCCCGCCGCCCGCAATCGCCACGTTGAAGCTGCAGATGTCCGACGTGGCGAAGGTCATCGTCGATCGCCAGGTCGCCCCCGCCGACGCGGCTTCACTGCCGCAGACGAGCCTCTCCGGAGGTTTCGACGCGCTTCGCGACACGATCGTGGCGGCGCTCGACCCGAGCGTCACGATGGTCCGGATGGTCAACCAGCGAATCTCGGCGTTGACCGACGCGCAGGCCGAGCGCTTCGACGACATCATGGCAGCGCCGGACCTCTCGGAGCCGACGTACCGGGCACTCGCCGAGATCTCCCACGATTGGCTGCTGCCGGGCGTCGATACGCTCCCCGCTGATACGACGACACTGGTCGAATCGAACCGCACGTTCATCAGCTCGTTTCTCGTCGGCATGAACCACGAGCTCGCCCGCGCGCTCTTGTGGCGCGAGTACCCGACCGATCAACGCGGTAGCTACAGCCGCCAGTTCTGGGCTCACCGCAACACCGGCGACCCGGCCAATCAGTACGATCTCAAGCATCCGCTTCACGCGTCGCCGGATCTCACCCTCGAGCAGCTCGGTGAGAAACCGGGCGATGTGGCGTCGCCGCTGGTTCTCGTCGTCAAGGGGGACCTGGTCCGCCGCTATCCGGGCATGCTGGTGACGGCAGCGAAGACGAAGAAGAGCGGCGCGTTTCGCACGCTCGATCCGGCGACCGAGATCCAGCCGGACTTCATGGCGCGCCTCGAGCCCGACGGGTTGCTCGTCGGCTTCGAAACGCTCAGCGCCGACGACGTGTGGGCGCTCGGCGGCAACGAGGACACCGCGTGGTGGTTCTTCTTTGCCGAGCACTTCACCGAGCCGCGATTCGGTCTCGATCAGCCCGCGGCCGGCGATCCGGCCACCTTCGCCGACTGGAACGACGCTTCCTGGGGCAACGCGGTGGTCGATGCGGCTGGGCGACTCGGTGCGAACAGCTTCAACGTTCCGCCGTTGCCCAAGTCCAAGCCGGGCACACCGCCGGGACCGACCTACGACTGGCACGGTAGCAGCTCTTCGATCGCCTGGATTCTGTTGCAGTACCCGTTTCGCCGCGGCATGCGCGGCACGGATCTCCTTCCCCCGAGGCCGGCGCCATGAGCGGGATCGATCCTCAGCTTCCCATCACGATGCTGCCCGTTCGCATCGAGACGCGGTTCGCCGGTACGGCGGCGTCGCCTCAGTTGCAGGTGCGGCTGTATCCGGACGACGTTCACGTCGACCGCCACGATCCGCGGCTGACGAGCCGCGAGGTCGTGGCTGGCAAGCGCTACTGGACGAGCGTCCGCGCAGGCAGCGCAGCCGATCAGGCGTGGGCGCAGCTGTTGAAGGACGTCGGTCCCACGCGCGCCATCTGGACCCGGCAGGCGTTGACGCCCACGAACGCCGCGGGGGCGCCAACGTTTCCCGACGCGGCCACCGTCGACGACAACGCCGGCGTCGCCGCCACTGCGCGCGCGCTGCCGGCGTCATTCATCGTGCGCGTGCGCTACGCGGGCGGCGAGAAGATCGTTCCGGGACGCGCGATTCCCGCCAGCCTCCAGGTGGGGGTCTCGTTCGGCACGGCCCCGCCGGGGACGACGACGCCTACGCCGCCCGTCGCAGATGGCGCGACGCTCGTGGTCGACGAAGGCATGCGCTGGATGGTCGACTTCGACGCAGCGGAAGCCGTCGGCATGGCGGTTACGGTCGAGCTGCCGCCGCAGACCAATTTCATCGAGGACGTCGTCGCCGTCGGACTTCCGGCCGAAGGCGTTGACGGCGCCCGGGCGATGGCAGCGCTCGTCGAGTCGCATCGGCTGAGCGACGGCGCCGCATTCATTCCGCCCGGCACGCCCACGAACAATCTCGCCGATTCGGCGAGCGGCTACTCGATCACGTCGGTACCGGCTCCCGGCCCGTTTGCCGCGCCGGCAGACGGATCGGTCGCGGCCGTACTCGCCGCCGCCTGGAGCATCGACCCGACCGCGCTCGCCTCGCTCGAAGGCGCCGCCAGTCGAGAGCTCGACGAGGCGCGCGTGATGAGCCGCGCCCTCTTCGAGGCGACCTGGGGCGCGTACTTGCGCGAGCAGGCGCAGCCGGGCTTCGACCTCGACCTCTTGCCGCAGGTCTACGCGCACGTGACGTCCTTCGTCCGCGGCGGTGGACCGCTTCCGGCGATTCGACTGGGCCGGCAACCGTACGCGGTGGCGCCGGTGATGGCGCGCGGGGCGTGGGCTCCGCTGGCCGAAGGCGCATTCGCGAAATGGCTGAGCAGCTTCCTTCCGCGCATCCGACCGCTCTGGACGTCGGGAATCGTCGACGCGCCAGCCGGCCCGGACCTGTTCGCGCAAGAACCCGTGTCGACGCGCGTGCGCCTGCGCACGACGAACATGGGCGTTGCCGTCGACTACATGGTCGCGCTCGGCGACGCCGTCGTGCACGGCGATCCGGACGTCAGTCGTCGCGCGATGCTCGCCGAGCTCGGGTTCGCCAACACGATGCCGTCGGTGTTCACGCAGCTCTACCCGAGGAAAACCGCCAATCTGTGGCTGCCGATGGCGGCCGACGGCGACACTGCGTTCGACGTCCTCGCTCCCGCGCCGAAGGACGCGAACAGCGTGCTCGGGCTGCTGCTGCGTAACTCGGCGCTGCGGATCGCCGCCAACGCGACGAACGAGTTCGCCGGCATCGCCGCCGGACAGGTGGTCACCGAGGCCGCGCGAGCGACCCGCGTCCTTCCCATCGCGAACTTCCCGGCCGCGGCCGGACACGCGACCTCTCTTCTGTCCGGCTTCACCGCCGCGACGACGATCGTGACGCCCGCGCAGCAGGCCGCGGGGCCGGGCAAGGATGCGAGCGGTGCGACGTTCACGATCCGTGATCGCCTGACCGACATCGTGGGCGGTGCCACGAAGTACGTCGCGGACTACGCGCGCTACTTCAACAGCGACGCGCTGGCTGCGTTCCGCGATGCGGTCGCGTCGCTGGCGGGCATCGCGACCGATCGCCGCGCGACCCTGACCGGAGAGATCATCGACTGTGCGTCGCACCGTTACGACGCCTGGGTGACGTCGCTGGCGACGGCGCGCCTCGCCGCGATGCAGGTGGCGAAGCAGGGGAACCAGGTCGGCGCGTGGGGAGCCGTCCGCGGCATCCAGCGCCGGTCGCTCGACGCCGTGCCGGCGTCCGCCACCATCCCCGAAGAGACCGTGACCGATCCATCGGGCGGTGGCTTCGTGCTGGCGCCGTCGCCGCGACAAGCGAGCACCGCGGGAGTCCTGCGTGCCGCCTGGCGTGCACACGGTGGCTCGTCGGGCGACCCCCTGTCGCCATTCGCGACCAATCTGACGTCGGCGGCGATTCGTCGCGCGCTCACCATCGCCGAGGGCATGCGCAACGGCCAGCCGCTCGGGGCGCTGCTCGGTTATCTGCTGGAGCGCGGCATTCACGAGGCATCGGGCGCCGGCGGCATCGAGATCGACTGGGTGGTGTTCGAGCTCCGTCGGCAATACCCGCTGAAGGTGGACACGATCGACAACGCTCCCCAGGCGAGCGCCGAACGACAGGTCGCCGACGGCTGGAAGCTGGCGCAAGTGGAGACGAAGACGCCGGGGGCGGTCGTCGCGGCCATCGTCGCGCCCACCGGTGCCGGCCAGCCGACGTTCGGCCCCGCGGAGAAGAGCGCCTTGCAAGCGGTGATCGCCGACATCGTGGCGACGCTCGACGTGTTCGCCGACCTCGGCCTCGCGGAGTCCATGTATCAGCTCGCGGGAGCCAACCTCGAACGCGCCGCCGCCGCCACCGACATGATCGGCCGCGCGTCGGCGCCGCCCGACCGGTTCGAGGTAGCGGCGACGCCCCGTGGCGGCCGTGGCATCGAGCAGCGGTTGATCGTCACCTTCGGCACCGGCGCGCGGCCGGCCGGGTACGCCAGCGACACGCCGCGCGCGCGTCTGGCGCCCGCGGCCGATGCTTTCGTGGCGCGGCGGCTCGGCTCCCTCGACGGCATCCACGTGCGGTTGCTCGACGCATCCGGCGCGCAGATCGCCGCGCCGCTGCTCTCGTCGCTGAATCTGTCGGCGCTCGATCTGGCCGCGCTCGATCTCTCGAGCGAGAACGTCACGCTCTCCAGCGTCGAGTCGCCGCAGACAATGCCCGGCGCTCCCAACTCGAACCCGGGGCGACAAGGCGTCGCCCGCCTGCTGCTCGCCGCCGCCCAGCCCGGCGCCGTGACGGTCGGCTTCGATCTCACACGCGACGCGGCACTCCTCGATCTGCTCGATCACGCGGCGGCCTGGCAGCACGCGCTCGCCGGCCGACGTCCGTTGACCGCAGAGACCTTTGTCGCGCGCGCGCAGCTCGACTCCCCTGCCGACAGCTCGGGGCTCGCGGCCACCATCACGTCGTTCGCGCAGGAGCTCGCCGCAGCGTCGCCGGCGGCCTTGAAGGCGTGGGGCCTCGGCGGAGCTGAAGCGGCCGCGGCCGCCGCCGCTCGCGTCGCCGCCGCCGACTCGATTTCCGATCCGGTCAAGGCGGCGAGCGCGCTCCTCGGTGGTCCCGCCGTCGTCGAAGGATCGCTCGCGCAATTGCCGCCGGACATTCGAGCCACCGTCGGCGATCAGAAGTCGCTGCTGGGGCCACGCCGGGGTGTGCTCGCGCCCTGGCTGCAAGACTCCGCGCGTGTTCGCGCGGCCGCGACAAGCCTCGAAGACGCGCTCTTGCGAGACGACCTCGCCGCTAGCGCTCCCGTGCATCTCTGGGCGGCGCAATCGCCGGCGAAGCCGTACGTCTCGACCGTCGACCCTGCCGCGGCACACGCGTGGGTGGGGTTGCCATTTCCGGCCGCGCTCGGTGCCGCGCCGGTCACGAGCGCAGTCATCGTCGGCGACAATGCGAGCGGCGCCGTGACCGGCCTCGAGCTCGATGCGTGGACGGAAGTCGTCCCCGATGCTGTTGGGACGGCGGCGGTGACCGCGAACCTCAGCGCGCCCGATGCGCGCGCGCCCAATGTGATCCTGATGGCAGTGCCACCGGATACGGCCAAGCCGTGGACGCAGGAGTCGCTCTTGTCCGTCGTCGACGAAGCGTTGGAGCTAGCCGACTGCCGCATGGTCGATCTCGACGCCACGCGACGCGTGCCCGCGCTCTTGCCGGCGGTCTACCTCGCCGAGTTCGATGAGAACGATCTCGACATCCGCCACTTGCTGAACGCCGCGACCACGTTCCCGGTCCGCTGGGTCGCCAAGGAGACGACATGACGACGGTCTACTCGTTGACGCGAGTCGAGCCCGTCTCGCGTGGCGGTGATCCGGGGCGCGGCCTCGCCGCCACCGTCCAGGACCCGTTCTGGATGCTCGCGCGGCAGCGACAGTTCGGAGAGCTGACCGGCGACGACGCAGGCTCCCCGGTGCAGGTCGCATTCGTGCAGAAGGAAGCGCGTTTCGACGGCTGGAAGCCCGAGATCGGCGCGGTGCTGCCGTACTCCCCGCGGACCGACGTCGTCGAGGCGCTGGTGGCGGGCGAAGCCGCCGGGCCGGCGCACAGCACGCTCGATCGGGTGCAGGCGGGCAGGATGCTGGCGTCCGCGGTCGCGAAGTCCGTGGGCGACAAGCTGCGCGCGGGCTTTCCCCTGGCGGTCGCGCTCGACGCGCCGAGGACACTGGTGCGCGCGGCGGCCCGGTTCGCCGACGGGCTCGCTGTCGCTGCCGCGATCGCGGGCGCGGCAAACGGGACCGAGGCGCAGCTCGGCGCCGCGGTGAAGCTGCCGACCGCCGACGCGAAGGCGGCGCGCGCCGACCTCATCGAATTCGCGCGCTGGTGCGCGATCACGTTCGGCACCGGACCCAATAGCTGGATTCCCGAGCGCCTCGAGCGCCGCTTCGAGCTCGCCATCGGTGGCAGCGCGGTGCTGAGCGCACCCGGCCACACGCGAGAACAGATCGACTGGTCCGACTTCGACGTCGTCGCGGCAACCGACCCCACGAGCACGGGAGCTGCCACCACACGCACCCGCGTGCCGACTGCGATCCAGTTCCCCGGCCAGCCGCGCGACCGGTTCTGGGAGTTCGAGGAGTCCAGCCTCGCATTGTCCCGCATCGACGCGGCAACGAACGATCTCGCGCGCCTGGCGCTCGTCGAGTTCAGCACGATCTACGGCAACGATTGGTTCACGTTTCCCATCGCCGTCGCCTACGGGACGATGCAGACCATCTCGGATCTCGTCGTCCGCGACACCTTCGGAAATCACGAGCTCATCGCACCCGCAAAAGACGCGCAATGGGCCATGTATCGGCCGACCGGCTCGTCCGTCGCGCTGCCGGTGCTGGCCATGCCGTCGGTGACCGTGGCGCCGCTCGCCGGCGACGTCGTCGAGGAGGTTCGCCTGTTGCGCGACGAGATGGCGAGCCTCGTGTGGGGCGTCGAGCAGATCGTCACCGACGCCGACGGCACGCGGCGCGACCTTGCGGACGAATATGTTCGCGCGCAGGTGCCCGCCGACGCGACCCCGCCGAACGGCGCCCTCGCCTACCGGTTGATGACGGACGTGCCCGACCACTGGGTGCCGTTCATCCCCGTTCGCATCGCCGGCAGCGCGCGACAGGTCGGTCTCGTCGAGGCGGTGCTGCCGCGCCCGAACAGCCTCGGCGATCTGGTGACGTCGTCGCCGCGGTCGAGCGTGTTGCAAGAGCTGCGCGGCGCAGTCCTGCCGGAAGAGGAGGTGCCGTCTGCCGGCGTCGTCGTGCGGAGGCGATGGTTCCTCGCGCGCTCGGCCGACGGCGGAAGGCATGCCTGGGCGGCGCGGTCGGTCACCACCGGTCGCGGCGAGGGCGCGAGCGGGCTGCGGTTCGACGTCGCCCAACCGGTCCGCGGATAGACGACGATGGCCGACCTCACCTTCCTCATGAATGTGGACAGCGCCACCGACCCGAACAAGTTCTACACCCTGGCCAAGCAATTCTTCGTCGCTGCCGGTTCGACGGTGATCGATGCGCCGGCCAACGGCCAGACACTGGAGGGGGTGTTCGCCAAGCTCAAGGCGCTGAACAAGGAGCAGGCGACCATCAACCTCGTCTGTCACGCCAGCGGATTTTCCTCGATGCAATGCCCGGTGACCGTCGCCAGCCAGAACGCAGGCCGCCTGACGATGACCGCGGACGACCTCCAGAATGCGCTGTCGACCAAGTCGCTCAAGCCTCCGGGGCCTGCGATCATCACGGCCAAGACGCGCGTCGTGATCTACGGGTGCGACGTCGGTCGAACCAACCGCTTCCTGCTCATGCTCTCCGGGCTGTTCGGCGACCCTGGCGAGCTCCTCGCGCCCCGGCGCGTGAGCCTCTTCCAGCTCTCTGGCACGACGGTCAAGTATCGCCAGGCGCAAACGTGGTCGCTGGTCCGCAAGGCGCCGTTGCTTGCCGCTCCGACGGGAGGCTGGCCAGCGTACCGGGCTGCGTTCGTGCAGGACGCGACCGACAAGTTCGCGCGCGCGGCGATCCTCACGGAGATCGACGGCGAAGCGCACTTGAAGACGATTCTCACGACGGCCGCGAGCAACGCGACAACGGTGTTCGGACCCACCTTCTTCTTCGACGAAGGCATCGACATTCTCCCCGCCGGGTCGCAGACGGCGGCGGAGGCGGCGGCGAGCGTGAAGCCGATGTCGAACGGCGATGCGGTCACGGCGGCGCCGCAGTCGGTCTTCCAGGTCGACGACACGACGCTGGTGACCACGGTCAGCGGCGCGGACGCCTACCCGGTCACCCCGGCGAAGACGGAGTACGCCGTCACCGTCGTCATCCTGGCGCAGGTGATCGACGCGGACGTGCTCATCGCCGAAGGAACGGGCTACGCCCGGGTGACCACCAGTAAGGCGATCGCCCCGTCGCCCGGACCGAAGACGACCGCGGGGGGCAGCGGAGCCCCCTCCGCCAGTCTCCAATCGCTGATGGACCAACTGCTCGCCGACGGCGCCGCGCAGGCAGACGTGGATGCCCTGGTCGCCGCCATTCCGCAGGGCGACGCGACCGAGGGATTGGTGACGGACTCGCCGGACGAGATCCCGGTGGCCGGTAATCCGGACACTCCGTTGCCCACGCCAGAGAAGGTGGCCTGATGGGCATGGCGTACATGGTGGCGGTGCGCGCGAGCAGCTGGGCGGGACTGGCGGTCCCGTGTCACTTCACGGCGAAGGCAGACGGCAAGGCGCTCGCCACCGACGACGACACCGAGCCGTATTACGACATCCCGCCGAACACGGCGGAGCTGGAAGTGACGGCAACACCGCAGGGCACCGTCTATTGGCCGACGACGGTTACCATCTCGATTTCGAGCAGCAACGACTTCACCGCCGAGGCCGGTTCGGAGGCGTTCGTGCTCTTGAAGCCGGTGGGCGGCGCGTCCCTTGCCGTCGTTTTGGCAAACATCAAAGTGAGCCGTTTCAAGGAAGTCACGTCGGATGTCGTCGACCTTTTGAAACATCCGCCCAGCAAGAGACACATCAAGAACCAGACAACTGGCAAGTGGAGCATGCAGAACGTGACGGTCGAGCAGACCGTGAAGGAGCACGAGAATGCGTACGGCAAGGGCTCGTGGCCACCGAAGAGTTGGGACCTCAACCCCGTGCCCAAAGCTCATTTCCTCGACGTGAACGAACCCGTGAGGTCCGGCGCTTTGAACTTCGCACAGGACCCGTCGCTGACCCTCGACTCCGAGAGCATCGTCTTGCAGCTCGCGGGCGTCGATGCGCCGCAGCTCTTCGCCGTTCTCTGGCCGAAGGCGCTCGTTCCGAAGACGGATGCAAAGCCGACCCCGTTCTTCATGTTCATTCGCCAGGGAAATAGTGGAAACAAGTACGACGAGGACGGGGAATTCATCGGTGGCGATCTCGCGCCATATCCGAACAACTTCGACTATGCGGATATCGGCCTCTTCGAAAGCGTGCACTACGACGAGTGGGGGCCGCTCTGGAATCCCGGTCCCAAAGGCGTGGCCTACCAGGTTGCCAAATCGGGCGCCAACGTCGTCACGGTCATTCCGTGCAACAGCTTCGAAAAGGAATATGGGGTCCTCAATCAGACGGAGGAGACGGGAAAGATCCTGCTAGAGCTGCAGGCCTTCATGTTCTGGCGAGCCGGCGTGCAAACCCCGCCGGCATCCGTCGGGCGGACGGCGATCGCCGCGTTCAGCTCCGCCAACTACTTTCTGAATAATTGGCTGAACGACAAGGCGAAGGGAAGCTTTCTCGCGAATACCCTGAGCGCGGTCTATTTTCTCGACCCGCCGACGTCCAAGCTCAATGGCTTCATCAAGTCCGCGCTCACCTGGGCGAGCGGCTCGAGCGACAAGCGCATCCGCCTCTATTCGCGCGCTGCCACGGACGCGCATAAGAGCCTGCTGGGATCCACACCGCCGGCTGCGCCGTACATCAAGAATTCCGGCGACACGCGCACTGCCGGGGTGATTCCCCTGTCGGCCTGGCTCAGAGCCAAGAGTGCCTTCGAGCTAGACAACAAGTGGGACGACTGGAGCTACGCCCACCACATCATCGCGGCGACGGTGCTCACGCACGCCCTCGCGCAGGGCGACTTTTGAAAACAACCAGTGGCGCAGCCGCATGATCGGGTATTCACTCGATCGACGCGACAATTGGCCGCACCGAGCATCCGCCGCCGTCGTGCTACGCTCTTGCGAGAGGCGAATATGACGCTCCGACTTGGCGGACGGAAGATCGAGGATCTTCCGCTGGCGTACGCGGTCGACGTCGATCCCTTCACCGGCATCGGCACGCTTCGCGTCGCCGTTCCGGCGCCGGCCGGCCGCGGCGGATTCGCGCCGAACCTGGCTCTCGTCTATTCGTCGGGCGCCGGGAACTCCGAGATCGGTGCCGGATGGATGCTCACGGGTCTGCCCATCCTCGGCATCGACACACGCGAGCGTGCGCCGAGGTGGGACGGCAACGACGGTTTTCAAATCAACGGCAACGCGCTCGTGCCGTCGCTGGCGCAGGACAGCAGTGGCTGGCAGCAGCGCGGCATCGCGTCCGATCCCGGGTACTCGATCGCCTTTTACCGCGGCCGGCTCGGCTCGCCGCAGCTGCGCGTCGAAAAATGGGTCGAGCGTACGACGGGACGCGTGCACTTTCGCATGCGGGACGGCGGCAACGTCCTCACGATCTTTGGCGCCCGGCCGAACGCCGCTGCGCGCATCGCCGATCCGAACGATGAATCGCGAACGTTCGTTTGGCTTCCGGAGCTGCAGGTCCATCCGAACGGTAACGTCGTATGGTTCGAATACGAAGCCGAGAACCTCGACGGCGTCGACACGGCGGCGCCGTTCGAGCCGCGCACGCCCGCGCTCGCGCAACGCTACTTGAAGCGCATCTCCTACGGCAACAGCGCTCCCTTCGCCGTCGACGCCGCGGTGCTCGAAGGAACGCTTCCACCGGAGGTGCGCTGGGCATTCCAGGTCGTGCTCGACTACGGCGATCACTCCGATCCGGATCGCCCCGACGCAACGCCCGATCGGCCATGGTTGGCGCGCAAGGATCCGTTTACCAGCTGCCGGGCCGGATTCTCGGTGCGCACCTATCGCCTCTGTCGTCGCATTCTCTCGTTCCACTCGTTCGCCGAGCTCGGCGCGCAACCCGCACTCGTCGGCGCGCTCGCGCTCGATCACGCCGAAGACGTGGCCGCGACGACCGTGGCGCAGATCCGTTACAGCGGCCATCGCCACGACGACGGCACCATGTCGTCGAAGTCGGTGCCGCCGCTGAAGCTGACGTACGCGCCGGCGATGCCCGACAGCGCCTTCAGCGAAGTGCCACGCATCACGCAGGAGAACGTCCCTGCAGGCCTGGCAAGCAAGCGGTATGCATTCGTCGATCTCTATGGCGAAGGCCTTCCCGGGATCCTCACGGAGAGCGACCGCGCCTGGTACTACAAGCCGAACCGTGGCGGCGGCAGCTACGGTGCGCAGACGCTCGTCGCCGAGCGGCCGCTGACACGGCCGGGCGCCTTCGCGCTCGGCGATCTCGACGGCAACGGCGACACCGATCTGTCGCAGGTTGCCGGCCGACTCGCAGGCCACTTCGAGCTCGACCGCGAGTCGGCGCAGTGGACGTCGTTCCAGCCGTTCTCAGCCTTTCCGCACGTCGAAGCGCTCGGCGGGCGCGCACAATGGGTCGACCTCAACGCCGACGGACGACTCGACGTCGTCATCCCGCGCCCTGACGCGCTAGTGTGGTTCGCGTCGGAAGGCGACGGCTTCGCGGCGCCCGTCGAGGTTCCGTTGCCGAGCGGCGCCGACGGCGTGCCTACCGTCGATGCTGACCCCGCGCTCGATTTCTTCTTCGCCGACATGAACGGCGACGGCCTCCCCGACCTTGTCCGCGTACGCAACGGCTGCGTCGAGTATTGGCCGTCGCTCGGCAACGGCGTCTTCGGCGAGCGGGTTGTCATGGACGGCGCACCGCAATTCTCGGCCAACGAGGAGCTCGATGCCGCGCGATTCCGCTTCGTCGATCTCGACGGCAGCGGCACCGCCGACCTCGTTTACCTCGGTCACGGGGAAGTGGTCTGTTGGATCAACGCCGCCGGCAATCGACTCATCCCCGGGCCGCGACTCGGGAGCCTGCCGTATCTCGACAACGCGTCCACGGTGCGGGTGCTCGACTTCCTCGGCGAAGGACGACCGTGCCTAGTCTGGTCCAGTCCACTGCCGGGCCGCAGTAGCCCCGTCGAATACCTTCCGCTCACGCCCGACCTCCGCCCCCGACTGCTCCTGGCCGTCGACGACTCGCGCGGCGGCGAGACGCGGATGAGCTACTCCTCGTCGGCCAGCCATTATCTACGCGACCAGGCCTCTGGGCGCGGCTGGGCGACGCGGTTGCCCAACCACTACCACGTCGTCGACGCGCGCGAGACGATCGATCACATCGGCAACACGCGCGCCGTGCAGCGCTTCGAGTATCACGACGGCTATTACGACGGCGAAAAGCGCGAGCGTCGCGGCTTCGCGCAGGTCGACGTGTACGATCAGGACTTCGTCGGCGCGGGATCGTCTTCGGGTGAATCGCCGTCGCCGGCGCAGCCGTCGCTGACGAGGCTCTGGTTCCACCTCGGCACGCCGATGTGGGGCGCCCACCAGCTGCGCTTTACCTACGATGGAGACGCCGCCGTACCGCGTCTGCCGGCGCACCTCATCGAGAACGATGCGCTCACCACGTGGGAACAGATCGAGCAAGGGCTGCGCGCGCTGGCCGGCCGCGTCCTGCGTCGCGAGCTGTGGCCCGTCGACGCCGCCGGAGCCACGCCGGCCGATCCGTTCGACGTCGAGCAGACCAGCTACCGGCTGCGTTGCGTCCAACCGGCGACGGCCAGCGCGGGCGCCGCCTTCACCAGCTTCAAATCGGAAGGCGTGCGCGCCTGCTACGAGCTTGCCGCCGGCGACCCGCGCGTCACGCATCACGTGGTCCTCGCCACGGACGCGTACGAGCTGCCGATCCGCGACATGCAGATCGCGTACGCCAGACGCGACGGAGTGACTGCCGACTTCGACGAGCAGCGACTGCAGCGCGTTCTGGTCTACGACCACCGGCTGCTCAGCTTCGACGACCCTGATCGTTTTGAGCTCGGAATTCCCGTCGAGGGAAAGTCGTACGAGCTGGTCGGTTTGCGTCCCGGCGCCTCCGGCCTGTTGACTCGCGCGCAGCTCACGGCGGTCGCCGTCACCCAGGCGCTGGCGGCGCCGGCGAGTCACGAGGTGACGCTCGACGACGACCCGGCGCTCGGCCCGCGTGCGCGTTTGTGCACGTGGGACCAGGCGTTCTACTGGAACGCCCCGCAGACCGACGCGCTGCCGCTCGCGCAGGTCGCTGCGCTGACGCTGGCGCACCACGAGGAGTCGGCCTGCTTCAGCCCGACGTTCGTCGGCGACCTGTTCGGCACGCGCGCTACCGACGCACGTCTGCAAACGCTCGGCTACGCCCAGCGCGATGGCTATTGGTGGCGACACGGGGACGTCATCCACTACTTGCCGTCCGGAACAGTTCTCGCTGCGCGCCCGAGTCGAGCGCAGCGATGGTGCGATCAACACCTTCGACTACGATCCGTACTTCGTCGCCGTCACCACCGCCACCGATACGCTTGGCCATCCTTTGGTCAGCGTCATCGACTACAACACGCTAGCGGCGGTGCGGATCACCGACGTCAACGGGCGCGTCAACGAAGAGCGCTACGACCCGCTCGGCGTCACCATCGCCGCAACGATGTACGGCCAGGTCGACGGCCAATCGTGGGGGTTCGCTCCGCTCGCCGCCGTGCCGCCCGTGTCGCCTGCGGACGCCGACGAAGTGCTCGCCGATCCGGGCGTCCACATCGGCGATGCCGCGCGGTTCGTCTTCTACGACCTCGACGCCTGGGCGCGGGACGGCACGCCTCCAGTCCTGGTGACGCTGGCGCGCGAGCAGCTCCTACACGACGGCGAAGGGGACGGCGAGTCCGGCGGCGGCGTCGCCACCGTCGTCGCGTACCTCGACGGCATGCGTCGCGTGCTGCAGCAGAAGACGGAGGTCGAGGCGGGCGCGGCGATCGCGCGCGACGGGACCGGCCAGGTCGTCGTCGACTCCGCCGGCCAACCGGTCCTGCAACACTCCGACAGGCGCTGGCGCGCCTCCGGTCACGTCGTGTTCGACGCCAAACAGCGCGCCGTGCAGCAGTACGAGCCCTTCTTCTCGCCCACGTCGGCGTACGAAGGCGACGCGATCCTCGAGCGCATCGGCGTCGCCACGCTCAACCGCTACGACGCTATCGGCCGCATCGTGGGCCAGGATTTCCCCAACGGCACGTTCACGAGCGTCAGCTATCACGCGTGGTCGCTCGATCGCGCCGACGCGAACGACACCGTGCTCACCTCCGCCTATCAAGCGCAGCGCCAAGGGCTGCCCGCGGGCGATCCCGAGCGGCAGGCGCTCGACGCCGCCACGATGCACGCCGACACGCCGGTCACCACCTACTTCGACGCGATCGGGCGCCAGATCGGCGGCCTCGCGCGCGGAGGCACGACGGCCGCAGATCGGCGTACCGCGTTCCACCTCGCCGCCGAGGGCCACGTGCTCGAAGCGATCGACGCGCGCGGGTTGACCGCGTTCGCCTATCGCTACGACATGCGCGGGATGCGCGTCTCCGAACGCTCCAACGACGCCGGCGCGCGCACCACGCTCGTCGACGCGCATGGTCGTGTCGCCTTCGCCTGGAACGATCGCAATCTCGAGATCGAGCACGGCTGGGACGTCGCCGGGCGACCACTCTACACGCACGTGCGCGGCGGCGACGGCAGCACTCCGCTCGATCACCGGGTGAGCGAGTGGGAGTACGGCGAGTCGCGGCCCGTGGCCGATGCCGCGCAGGCCAACCAACTCGGGCGCGCCATCCGTGTGCGCGACACGGCCGGCGAGGCGATCGTCGACCGCTACGATCCTGCCGGCCAGGTGCTCTCCGCGTCGCGCCGGCTGCGCAGCGACGTCGACGACCGGCCCGACTGGCGAGGCGTCGTGCCGCTCGACGGCGAGACCTTCACTACCGGCGTCCTCTACGACGCGCTCGGACGCGCCGTTCGCGAGCAGCTCCCCGACGGCACCACGCGTGTCCACACCTATCTGCCGGGCGGCCCGCTCGCCACCACGACGATCAGCAGCAGCGACGGCAAGCTGCAGAACGAGATCATCCTCGCCGGCAGCAGCTATGACGCGCGCATGCAACGCGAGCAGCTGCTGCTGGGCAACGGCGTCGACATCGAATACCGCTACGATCCCGCGACCTATCGGCTCGCCGATCAGACCGCGCAGCTGGGCAGTCGCCTCTTGCAGGGGCTGCGCTACACGTTCGATCCGATGGGCAATCTGGTGCGCCTCGTCGACGACGCGCAAGACGGCAGCGCGGCCATCATCGCCGGCAGCAGCGCCTCGTCGCGCCGCGATTACACGTACGACGCCCACTATCGGGTGCTCACGGCGACCGGGCGGGTCCACCAGGCGCTGCTGCAATACGACTTCGTTCCCAACACCGGCGGCACGATCAAGGGAACGCGCCATCTCAGTTTCAACAACGGCGCCGCCATCGAAAGCTACACGCAGCGCTTCAGCTACGACGCCGGCGGCAACCTGACATCGTTGCAACACACCGGCACGAGCCGCTCGTGGACCACCGATTTCTGGGTGTCACCGACATCGAATCGATCGATCCCGGCGCTCGATCTCAATGGGAACCCCGTACCCAACCCGGAGAGCCGGTTCGACGCGAGCGGCAACCTGCGTCAGGTCGCGCATCTGCGCGTGATGGAGTGGACGTGGCGGGGGGCGCTCGGCCGCGCCGTAATCGTGCAGCGTCCCGGCGGCACCGACGACGACGAGCGCTATGCCTACAGCGCCGATGGGCAGCGCAGCCGCAAGGTCACCACCCGCGTCATCAACGGCGGCGTCGTCGAGGTCGAGGAGAAGCTCTATTTCGGCGGCTGCGAACGCAAGCGTATCCGCCGTGGCGCCACCATCCTGCTCGAGCGCTGGACCTCGCATATCGGCGATGGCACGCAACGGATCGCGACCATCCACCGCTGGACCAGCGACCAGCTCGGCCGCGAGATCGACGACGTCACGCGCGCGCAGCTCCGCTACCAGCTGAATACACATCAAGGCTCGGCTGCGCTCGAGATCGACGGCGACGGCAACCTCATCTCGTACGAAGAGTACTTCCCGTACGGCGGCACCGCGTTCCTCGCCGGCGATGACGTGCGCGAGGTCGAGCTCAAGGACTATCGCTACTCGGGCAAAGAGTGCGACGACGCCACCGGCCTCTATTACTACGGCTACCGCTACTACGCGCCGTGGATGTGCCGCTGGCTCTCGCCCGATCCGCTGGGAACCGTCGACGGGCTGAATCTGTATCAGTTCGTGCTGGGCAACCCGGTGGTCAATGTCGATCCCGCGGGCCTGCAGACCAGCGGGTCGGCGGGGCAGGAGCAGCAGGTCAACCACATCGCGATCACCAGCATTCCCGAGTGGGCGCGACCGTTGTGGCAGAGCTTGACGCCCGACCAGCGACTGGACGCGCTGTCTCCCGAAGGCACGCACGCCATCGTGATCATCGACGGCCAGCCGCGCTACATGGATCGGCAGGAGGCGCTCGATGCGCTGAGCCACCAGGCGGTCGTCGACGTCTACGATCCCGTCGTGCCGGACGCGCCGGGCGATCAGTCCGGCGCCGGCGGTGGCGGCGATCCGGACGATCCGTCGGTCACCACCTACGACTTCAGCGACGACGGCGACATCATCGTCGTCAACCCGCACGAGGCCGGCACCGGCGGCGGCGACAACGGCGGAGGCGGGAGGGCCGGCCACCGATCGCAACGGCAGTCGTCCTCGGGCGCTGGTGCCGGCGGGTCGCGACGTCACGCCACCGGCTCCGGCCGCGGCGGCGGCACGCGCGGTAACGGCACTGGCCGGCGCGGGCGCGACGCGACCCGACCGGCCGACGGCTCTTCGAGCACGGCGACGAGCGCGAGCCCAAGCCCGAGTCCGAGCGCAAGTGGCAACGGCAGCGGCGCCGGCAGCGGCAGCGGCCAGGGATCCGGCAACGGTCAGGGCCCCGCGCATACGCCGACGGGCGCCAGCAGCGCGCAGCCGCCCGGTAACGGACGACAGCCCGGCGACGGGCCGAGCACGACGCCGAGCGGCAACCCGCCGAACAACCCGCCGAGCGGAAATCCGCCGAGTGGCGGCGGAACGCCTCCAAATCCGTCGCTGAACCGTCCGCCCAACGGATCCCCCGGCGGCGTCGCGGGCGGCACCGGGACGGCGCCACCCTCGCCGAATCAGGGAACGGGGCGACATACCACTAGCTCCAACGGAGGCCAGAGCGGGACCGGCACCGACGCCGGCGGCAGCACCGATCCGAACCTCACGCCGTCGGCGACCGGGCAGACACCACCACCGGGCGTGACCCGCAACGGCGACGAGCCCGACGGCAGCGTCAACGGTAGCCCCGACGGCCGTCTCGGCGGGCGCGAGGGCGGCCGTCCTGGCGGGAGCCTGAACGGTACGCCGCAGGGCACGCACACCGATGGCACGCCCGACGGCAGCCCGCAGGGCCAGTCGTGGGGTAGCCCCGACGGCAACCCTCAAGCGCCGCCGCCCGACGCGCTCGACGCCCTCACCCGCGTCGCCGCGCTTGCCAACTTCGAATCGCCGATGGGGGACGCCAACGGACAGTGGCGCGGCGTGCCCGGCGGTCACGGCAAGCACAACCTCGGCGCGTTCGGCCAGATCGCATACATCGCGCTCACCGTCTTGTCGTGGCTGGGACCGGAGGCGATCGTAAAGGGCTTCAGCGCTGTCCCGAAGCTACTCAGCCGCGGCGCCTCGTTCGCGTCGCGGCTGGCCGGCTCCGTCGAATCGCGAATCGCGTCCGCCGTGGTGAGGGACGTCGAGGAGGCCGCAGCCAAGCGCGTGCTCGTCGTCGGCGAGAACGGGTCGTTCGAGTACGCAGCGAATCTGGCGCGGCAGAATCCCGAGCTGGAGGTCGTCGCCTCCAGCTATGGCGAGCACGCGCGTCCGAGCTTCCCGGACATTCCCAACCTCGAGGTGCACCCGACCAGCGTCGATGCGACGCGGCTCGGCGATCACTTCGAGCCGAACTCGTTCGACGACATCGTGTTCAACGGTCCGCGCAACGACATTCCGGGCGTGAACTGGCGGCGCGCCAGCGGCGATCTCGTCGACGATACGCTCAAGAGCGCGCCGGACGTGCTGCGGCCCGGCGGCGAGGTCCGCTTCGGCGCCGGCGGCAACATGCCGTCGGTGCCGCGTCTCAATAGTCACGTCGGCGGTGGCACACCCGAGTTCCCGATTCCGGAAGGCTGGGGAGCGCCGGATCGCGTGCCGTTCAACTCCGATCCGGTGTTCGGCGTGCCCTACACGCCACGCAACAGCGCGGGTGATCCGCTACGGCTTACCGTCGACGACCTCAGTTGGTATATTTTCGGACGACAATGACGCGAGCTTCGGAACAGTCGAGCCTGGCGGTCCTGGCGCTGTACGCGTTCGTCTCGTCGACGTACGAGCTCGAGGAGTCCTTCGCCGTCGGACGGAGCGCCGGCTCCTACGATTGGCTGTACACGATGAACGCGATCAGCAATTGGGCGAGCGACTTCTGGTTCGCCCATCGCATCCCGGAGGTCGACGTCGAGGCGCGCAGCGACCGCTTCTGTGCCGAGGCAGTGATGCCGCTCGCCAGCCGATTGTCCCAGCGCGGCGGCGCGCGCGCGATCGAAGCCGCGTACGTCGCGGCAACGCCGTGGGTGCTGGACGACTTCACTCGACTCGCGCCCGACGTAACGCCGCCGCCCGAGCTCGGCCAGCTTCGGCAGCAGTGCCTGGAGGCGCTACGCGCCGACTATCGCATCGATCCGGAGGCCGGCGGGCGCACGGACGACGAGCGCGCGATCGTCGAAGAGGCACGCGGGTTGGCACGAGCCTGGCACCAGGCCGCCGTCGCCGGCTGATGTCATCGCAGCCGTTGCCGCCCACCATCGACCGCCTCGCCGACGTGCTCGACGCCGCGCACGAGGCCGCGCTGCTCGCCGATATCGAGCGGCTCGCTGTCGAGTGGGAGCGGCCGCTCTTGCGCGAAGGGCTGCGACCTGCCTTGCGCGAAATGGCCTGTTTCGGCTGGCGTTACGTCACCAAGGGTCGAACACTGTCGCGCGCCGCGTCGCTACCGACGGCGCTCACGGTCGATCTGCGCCACGCGCTCGCCGCCGCGGGGCTCGACGAGCGTTGGCTCGAGCAGGTGATCGTGTCGCGCTATCGGCCCGGCGCCGGCATCGGCTGGCACACCGACGCGCCTGTCTTCGGCCCTGTCGTCGCGACGCTGTCGCTGGCGACGGACTGGTACCTGCAGCTCCGCCGCCGCGCCGGCGAGGATGCGATCCGCGTCGAGCTGCCGCGGCGCTCGCTGCTGGTGCTGCGCGACGCGGCCCGGACGCACTGGCAACATCGGGTCCCCCCGGTGAAGGCGTTGCGCTATTCGATCTCGTTCCGCACGCTGGCGAGATCGGCTCAGGCGAGCTGATATTCGAGGTAGATCAGGATGTCGAGCAGCGCGTCGGCGTCGACAGCGGAGCTGTCGCCGGGCGGCGGCGGCGTCGGCGCGAGCCCGCCGGCGTTGACGATGGTGAGCGTATGCTGGGCACGCACGTTGCCGCCGAACGCCGGCGGCAGCGCTTGCGCCGGCAGATTTCCCAGCGTCGCGTCCGGCGCGAACCCGGAGACAGCCGCGCCGTCGACGCTCATGGAGAACGCGCCGACGCTGGCGCCGGCGGCAGTGCGCAAGAGCGCGATCGCGCGGTTGACCTGCAGGTTGCGCCCCTGCGCAAACATCGGGAAGCTGCGATCGGTCAGCTCGATCTTGACCGCCGTGCCCGCCGGGCTGCGCAAGAGGCGCGTGAACGCGCTCGAGAAGTCCTGCCGCAAGCTGAACAGGCGCTTGGCCGTATTGTTGCTGAGGTAATTGAGGATGCCGCCCAGCACCGCCGCATTCGTTGACTCGACGCGGTCGCGCAGGGCGCCGTCCTGCTCAGCGGTGTAGCTGATCGAGACGATCACGTCGTTGATAGTCTGGTAGTCGAACTGGCGAAAGGTCTTGGGCAGCGTCATCTGCCAGCGACTGATCGCGCCGAGCCCCTCGAATGGCATGTACCGCTCGTCGCGGAACGACAGCTCGAACACGCCGGCGTCGTTCTGCGCGGTGCTGGTGGCGATGGCGACGCTGCGGCTCAACGGCACCGGCACCACCGCGCTCGCGGTCGCGATCGGGCGAATCCAGCTACCGACGAGCGCCAGCGTCGCGCTCACGTTGACGTAGGGCCCCGTGATGCACGGGACGGTGAGCCGTACGCCCTTGATGCGTCGCTTGTAATGGCCCGGATAGAACAGATCGAAGAAGACCTCGGGGATGTCGAAGGTGCACTCGCCGGTCTCGCGCAAGCTCACCAGCGCCTGCGGATCGATCTGCGAGAGCGCGAACGCCTGATCGACTTCGAGCGTTCGGTAGTTCGTCTCGAGGAAGCGACGCTCTAGGGTCTGCAAATCGACGAGCAGCTGCTCACCGGCGAGCAGACCCGCATGCGAAGGATCCCAGTACGAGCCCGACAGGCCCGGCAGCGTATCGTCGCCGCGCTCGAACCGGTAGGCCTGCTCGGCCAGCTTGGCCAGCGCGACCGCATTTTGAAACGCGCCGCGGTAGAGCCGCTGCAGCTGCGCCGACAACCACGTATACAAGCCGAGGCTAGTGAACTTGCCGTCAGCCCAATCGATCATGTCCTGGATCTGATCGATGCTCTTCTGATGAAGGTCGTATGAACGGTTGGCGATATCGAGCCGGATAGACGCCGCCTGGATCTGCCGGTTGAGGCTCTGCACGTCGTAGTCGGCGAGCGCCTTCTGATGTTTCCAACCTTCGCTGCGACGAGCGAAGCCCGCCTCCAGACCGGACGAGGCCGCGATCGCCTGCGCGATCGCCGCGAGGGCGTTCGTCGCGTCCGCAAACTTGCCCATGCTGCTGCCGAGCTCGGCACCGCCGAATTTCATGGCGAACGGAGAGCCGATCTGCGGAATCAGGTGCAGCGCGCCGCCGAGCAGCTCGAGCACGCCCTGCACGACCAACAACCCCGACGCGGTGTGCTGCGCTGCCGACTGCGCCGTCTCCCAGCCGTTGCGATCATTGCTGACCAGCCCCTGGTAGAAGTCGCTGCGATACTGCGCGGCCGCCAGTTGCTGATTGAGCGACTCGACCATTTGCGAGGCGGTGTCGATGTCGAGCTGGCGGATGTGCAAGGTCAGCTGCGCGAGGTTCATCTGCTGCGTCAGCCGCAGCCGATTGAGCTCCTCGCCGTCCTTCTTCTCCAACGCGGAGAGCAGCGCGGCTCCGAACCCGCTCAGGCCGGCGGCAAATGCCTTGGCGCGATCGATCAGATACAGGAATCGATACGGCGGCAGGCTCCCATTCGTCGCGCCGAGCACGTCTTCCAGCGACAGCCCCGCCGCGCGCATGGCGACCAGCTGCATCGGATTGATCGGCGGCGCAAACAGCGCGAGCTCGCGCTTGTTGCCGTCGATGTCCATGCAGTGGCGGATCTTGTAGAGCCGATCCTCGACCCTATCCCAGAATGCGAGCAGCTCCGAGTTGACCGGAATGCAGAAGACGGGCGTATGGCGGACGATGCCCCATCCAAAGCGGCCGATCCAATCCTCTTCGTTCGCCTTCCACGCGTGATCGAAGCTGCGGCCGCCCAGCTGGTCGACAGTCTTGATGGTCGCGTTGGCCAGCGCCGGCGCCCAGCTCGCCGTTCGCGTGGCGTTCCAACCGAGGCCGCGGAAGGCCGGCTCCGGCGGCGGCGGCGGCGATTTCACGGCCGTTGCGTCCCCGAGGATCGACGCGCGTCGCAGCGCCGCAGCGATGGTGTTCGCAGGCACCGCGTAATTGAGCAGCGGCGGCAGCCACGGCGGCAGATCGATGATCGGCCCGCCGAAGATCCACGTCTCGAGCTCGGGGAAGATCTCGTTGTTGCCGTCGACAAGCGGACCGATGGTCGCATAGTTCATCGGCTGGACCCCGGCCCCGCAGTCGCCGATCTCGGGTGGGCGCGGTCCAAGGACGTCGGATGCGGTGATGTACAGCATCAGCGCTTCGTTGACCGACTCCATCGTGAACTGCGCGAAGAGCGAGTCGGCCCAGTCGAGCAGATTATCGACGTACTTCATGACGATCGTCTTCTGCAGCGCGCTGATCCGGCGCCGGGCGATTGCCCACGGGTTGAACGGATCCTTCTTGTAGACGGCGATGGCCGCCGGGTCAGTGAGGATCTGGCGCAGCCGTGGAATGTCGAGGCCGCGGAACTCACGATAGCGCCAGACGCGATCAAGGAGCCGGTGCGCCGCTTCGTCCGGCGGCAAACCCGTCACATCGATCGCTTCATCGGCCGTCGGATCGAATATGAAGCTGTACCAGCGCTGCGAAGCCTCGAAGCGCCCTCGCGCATTGAGGGCATTGGCGATGAGGAACGGGATGTGGAAGAAGAGCTCGCGATAATAGGTGCCGTACGCGCCGGTGAAGTCGAGCTTGCCCTTGTTCGATTGGTCGCTCACTTTGGCGCCGAGCAGCGTGATCGGCAAGCCGGCTTCGGCCAGGGCGAGCTGCGTGCTCGTGTCGAGCAAAGCATCGACGCCGTCTTCGAACAGACGGCGCGCGATCTCGGCGGCGAGCGTCGTGCCGATGCGCTGCAAGACGTAATTGCCGTCGTTGTGGAAGTACGGCTCGAAGAGCAGCACGTCCGGCCCGACCTGAAGCAATCCTTCCTGCGGACCGCCGGGGATCGCGATCAAGCTGGCGTCCGAGGGAATGGTCGCGATCTGCGTCTGATACAAGCCGACCTGCAGCTGGGAGGCTTCGAACGAGTTGTCGAGCGCCAGGATTTTCAGCCGCTCCTCTTCGATGACGGCATTCGCCACCGAGTTGAGGTTCCACGGCACCCACTGCGGCGTGCCGCAATAGAGCGCCTTCGTCGGAGCTCCGACGCGCGCGCCGAGCAGCTGCGCGGGATAGCCCGGCCCGACGCCGATGGGCGGCGGGTTGGCGTTGTAGGTCTTGCGCGCGAACAGATCGATCTCGCTACGCCACTGCCAATTGCGGTAGGCGAACGAGAAGCCGTTCTTCCCGTTCGCGTACCAGGTCTCGGGCCACAAGCCGTCCCACGGCGCACCGCTCAGCGTGTAGTCGTCGAGCGGCTCGTTCTGATAACGCTTCTGCACGTCATATTGCGCGGCGTGGTTGTAGAGCGTGTCGTAGACCAGGCCGCCCGACGCGCCGAACGGCCAGCCGAGGCCGGTGGAGGGCATCGTCAGCTGCTGCGGAGCCGTCCATTTGCCGTCGGCGCGCAGGGTGGTGAACTTCATCGACATGTTGTGGCGGTAGCCGACGAAGTCGCTCTCGCCGTTCTGCACCTGGTTGAAGGGACGCGTCTTGGTGTCGATCCAGAAGACGTGCAGCCGGCCGTTGCTCACGATGGGCGCAACGCGGCGCCCGGTGATCTGGACCTCGACCTTCTGCCACGGGCTCCACAGCTGCGCGACATTGAGATAGCGGCCGCTGGCGACCAGGTTCTCGCAGGTGCGGTAATAGTAGGTCGGCGGATCCGTCGAGGTCGCGCCGAACAGGTGCAGGACGTCGTCGAGCTGCTCGCGCGCCGTGAAGCGTGCCTCGTGATAGGCGCCGGCGATGGTGAGCGACGCCACCTCTTCGAATCCGGCGAGATACTTCGTATATGCGTCGAGGACGTTCTGGTCGCTGATGTCGGTCTGCAAGAGCTCCTGCTCGAGCTCCCGGAACAGCGGCGTCTTGTCGTCGCGAAGATCAGGGTCGAGATAATTCTCCGGCCAGAGGAAGACTTCGCGGTTCGCCTGCCACACGCGAAAGTTGCGACGCCATGGCCACTCCGCGGCGGCATCCGCGGGAAGCCGCAGCGTGAAGTGGTTCGGATCGGACGGCGGCAGCCCGTTCTGCTCGAGGTTCATGATCGCGCGATACACGTACAACTGCGCGCTCATCGTCGCAGCCACGACGCGTGACGTCGTCGAGCAACCTCCGGTGTCCACGTCGATCAGGAAATACTCGTAGAGCGCCGTGAGCGACGTCCAGACCTGGGGCGTGACCGAGTGGATCAGATAATCCGCCAGCGCGTCGCGCTTCGCTTCGCGAACCGGCTGCTCCGCTTCGTCGAGCTTGCTCGCACGCGTCGTCTCGTCGCTGAAGCGCGCGCCGAGCACGGCCAGCAACGAATCGGCGGCGTGCGACAGCGTGTCATAGTCGTTGGCAACGATCGCGCCGAACGTCTCGCCGTCGACGCCGATAGCGGCGGCGAGCTGCGCCGCGCGATCGAGCTGGTCGAGCGCCGCCGCCGCGACAGCCGGCAGCGTCACCCGACCACGAAGCCCGACGATGAGGCCGGTGGGCACGCCGAGGACGCGCGCCATCGCGACATCGGACGTCGACGGAAAACTGGCCGGAGTCGTCGGCGGCGCCGGCGGCGGTGGGATCGGCGGGATGAACTGCTTCAACACCGCTCGAATGTCGGCGGGATCGACGCTTGCCGCACTGGATGGCGCCCCGATCTGCCGCTGTGCGAAACGAGCGTAGGTCGAGAGGCCCCGCAGCTGCGCGAGGCTGACGAACGGAACGTTCGGATGAAGCGCGTCGGGCATGGTCTGGGGCAGCGGCTCGGTGCCGAACAAGCTCGCGCTCGTTCGCACGAAGTCGATGTCGGCGGCGTTCCACGCCGCCGGCTTGAACACGACCGCGAGCGGCGACACGAACGACAGCAGCGTGACGAGCGGCGCGAGCGGACCGTCGCCGCGCACGGCCTTGACGACGGCGTCGGCGGTCAGCGACTGGCCGGCGATCTGGGCCAACGCCACGACCTTATCGGTGGTGACACCGAGGACGGAGCCGAGGCTGCGCACCAGCACTTCGGCCACGAGGTACGGGCGCAACGCGACACGTACTTCGGCGTCGGTGACGGCGCGCGTGCCGGTCGGCGGCGTCGGAACGATCGCGGTCGGCGGGATGTTGATGGCGACCGTATCCAGGTCGACGCCGGCGGTGAGGCGCCATTTCCCGTCGGCCGGAGACTCGATCACCGAGGGGTTGGAAGCGATGAGATCGCGCGAGCCTTGCTCCGTGGTACCGACCGCGACTGCGAACACGGTGTCGGAGAAGGTCAGCGCGGTCGCGGCCGCGGACTGCAGCTGCGCCGCGACGGCGGCCGGATCGAAATAACGAGTGGGATCCCGCGGCGGCTGCCCCGTTGCCACGGCGACGTCGTCGAGGCGATAGCCGCTGCCACGCCACCAGTCGCACAAGTCGGCGAGCGCGAGCACGTCGGCGAGCGACTGCACGCTGTCGAGCGGCAGCAGCCCCAGCAGTTGGAACAGATCGTCGACGGAAACACCGAGGAGCTTGGCCAGGCGCGCGTGCCGGTACAGCAGCGTCAGGTTCTTCGCCGAGACGACGAAGTAGCGATCGTCGTCGTTGGGCGCGTTCGGATCGAAGCCGGGCGCCGACTCCTGCTCGAGATGCGGCGCAAGGTGGCGGGCCAGCGACGCCAGCGACTCGAGATCCACGGACAGCCCGGTCAACAGGCGCGGCAAAACGGGATCCACCGGCGCCGGCGTCGTCTGCCGGAACGCCGGGTGGACGAAGTGCGTCGTCGGCTGCGGAAATCTGCCGTCGGCCGCCACGTACGACGGCGTGTTGAAGAGCCGATCGAAGAGCGACGCTCCGGCCGGCGTCTGTGGCAGCGGGCCGACCAGCGCGCACGCTTCGGCCACCGAGACGGTGAACAGCGCCTGCAACGAGTGCAGCTGCGCGACGTCGTCGATGGTGGCGAGTGTCGAGTTGCCGAGCGTCGTGAGCGCGAGGTCGAGATCGAAGATGGTCCAGGCGGACTTCCGCACCAGGCGCGTGAAGCGATGCATGCGATCGAGGGCGTCGGCGGTCAGCCCTTGGACCCATTCGACGTCGTTCTGCACGCTGTTGGCATCGCGCTTGGTGGCAACGATGCGGACGCTCGCGCCGCCGGCAGCGACGAACGCGGTGGCTACGAGGGTGCCGAGGTCGCCACGAGCGAGCCCCATGGCCGTGCCGAGCACGTTGGCGTCCACCTGGTCGACGGCGGTGGCGATGCCGGTGAACGCGATGCCGTACACGTGAGCGAGGTGGCCGAGATCCGCGTCGCTCGAGGTGATCTTCTGCAACTCGAGGGTCGACAACGCGAGCTCCGCTTGCGTCTGCACCGCCACCGGTGCGGCCAGCGCTCGCGCGATCTGGGTGCGGGTGTTTCCGAGCGCGGCCAGATACGAGCCGATGCGGGCCATCGGCAGGTGGAACGGCTGGCGGAACGAATCGACGAGCTGGCTCAGCGCCGTCTTGTAGACGACGAGGCCGATGGCAGTGCGGTCGTCGGTGGAGCCGATATAGCCAAGCTTCTGGATCGCGATGTAGTTCTCGAGGATCTCGTCGACGAGGTCGAGCGTGGGCACGCGGTCGTTGGTGTTGTCGCAGCTGAGCTCGAGCGTCCACAGGTCGGGACGACGCACCTTCAGGTCGAGCGGATCGTTCGGCGGGCGCGAGGCAAATTGATCGCGCAGGTTCTCGTCGATGAACTTCATCAGATCGACGAAGTAGGCCGCCGGCCCGAGGATCGATTGACACTCCTGGCAATCGCAGAACGCCAGGCTGCCGAAGAGATCCTCGTAGCCGGGAAGGCTCTTCAGATAATTGGCCACGGACGGCGGTTGATTTCCCGTCGCCAAATTGAAGAAGCCGCCGTGGATGGCGTCGAGGATCGCGCCCACGGTGAGCCCGACGTCGGCGAGCGACATGCGCGCCGACTTCCAGATGTCGCGCGCGCGATCGGCCTCGAAGCCGGACTGCGCGTGAAAAGCGCCGAAGTGTTGACGCGCGATGTCCGTGGACGAGGTATAGCCCTGGCCGACGAGCGCATGCGCCTCGTTGAGATCCTTCGTCGATGCGAAGACGCGTTGGTAGGTCTTGAACGTGGCGAGCACCATGTCGCGCTCGGCTGCACTGGCATCGAGACTGTCGAGGCCGAGCTTCGGCAGATCGACACTGCCAGCGGAGAGATCGAGACGGATGATCTGCGCCTCCGGGATGTGGGCGAGCACCGTGTGCACGTAGCCGACGCGGCGTGCCACCGTCTCGGCTCTCGCTTGCGGTGCCGCTTTCACATCGTCCATCGCCTGCGTCAGCTGCAGGCCGGGATAGGCGCGAGCGAGCGCGACTAGCGCATCGTGCGTCGCTCGCAACGCCTGGACCTGTTCGGACGAGAGACCGGTGAGATCCAGCTTGCCGAAGTCGATGCCGACGACCTGTGGATTGTGCGCGAACAGTGGCGCGAGCGAGGTTACGTCGCGTTGCAATTGACGCACGACGACCCGCGGCAGGTGGGCGACGGCCGCCGCCCCCGGATGGATCGTGGCGAAGCGTACCGACAGCGTCTTGCCGAGCGAATCAGCGGATGCGCCTTGGGGCAGCGAGATGTCGCTGCTGCGCAGGAACGCGGTCCACTCGGAAGCGGTCAGCTTGGCCAAATCTTCGGTCGAGACCGGCGGTTTGTCGCCGAGCACGGCGAAGCTCGCGCCGCGGATTGCGCCGGCGAGAATGGCGTCGTTGTCGACGAGCTGATAGAGCGCCGCGGAGAATCCGACGGCGCGGGCCTGGTCTGCGCTGAGCTGCTTCTTCGTGACGAGGCGATCGAGCAGCGCGTCGTCGATCGCGCTCGGTGCGGTCGCTTCCTGCGCCAGCGTCGCGGCGGCGGCTTGCGAGAGGCTGGCGAGGCGCCCGATCTGGCCCACGGCGGCCCGCGCGATGTGCTTGGCCGCCGCCGGATCGGCGCCGAGCGGATCGCGATGCTTGCCCGGCTTGGCGGTGTTGCCGCTTTGCTGCACCGCTCGTTGAACGGTCCGCTCGTCGATGCCGAGCTCGACGAGCCGCCCGCGCACGTGCTCGACGAGATCGCCGGTCGACAAGGTGAGATCGATGTCCGTGAGCTTGGCGCGCAGGTGCGCGGGCGCATCGACGACGGAGAGAAGCCGCTGCGCGGCGTCGCGTGACATGAGCGCGATGAGCTCGTCCGCAAGTGTCGCATCCTGCGAGCGCAGATCGTCGATGGTCAGACGGCTCGCCTGCGCTAGGTACTGCTCCTTTTTCGAATCCATGAGTTCTCCCGGATCGAGCGCGGAATGATCTGACACGCTGAAATCGTGACAGGATCGTGGTTGCCGTCGGTGAGTGCGGACCGTTCCCGCGCGACGAACGCGATCGACATTGCGCGAGAGTGTGCGCGTGCGATCGGACAGGTGTCAACGCGCGCATGCGCGAGCGGTTGCGACAATTTGCCACCTTGACAGCGAATACGACTGCACGCGCGGAGTGCACGCGTGATCTGCGCCACACCTCAGCCGCTCGCGGTCGGGGCGCCAGATACGCACGCTGCGTCTGGGCGCTCTCTCGGCGCACACTCGGGATCTTTGCAACGGGTCGCCAACACGAGACTCGATGCGGCGATCATGACGATCGCGCGCATTGCTGTCGCCGAGCGCATCACGGTTCGTCTCGGAGAATAGCAGTGCCGCCCAGCAGCTGATGCGCAACGCGGCTCGAGCGAGGTTACAATCGACCTCACGTTGTCCGAGCCCCCGAGAATACTGCACTCGCCGCAGATTCTGGGCGCGATCACAGATCGGCGTATGGCAGCCATCACTCAAGCGCGCTCATGACTTCGAGCAGCTTTCGACGCAATGTTCGCACATCTCGTGTCAACGTCCATTCGGCGAGCGCACGGAAGAGCCTCTCCCGGACGCCATCAGACCCGTCTTCTACGTTTCTACCCGCTGACGGATCGAGACCGATCGAGACCGCTGACGCGCTGGCAACGTCTTGGGCCTCACCGACGGCGACACCGATCGAGACCGACTGAGACCGATCGAGAGCGACATCGCCCGGCGGGATTCGACTCCCGGCGCCTCCACTCTCTTTTCCTAATTGAGTCTCGACACTCCCGAGGCACTCTCAGACATCTTGGTCTGCCGGTGCCACGGGGGTGCCACGGCCTCGCGGTCGAGCGCCTTCACGGCTTCTCGCGGAACGTTCGGCGAGAGATGGGCATAGCAGCAGCTCCTGCACAACTTTGAGCGGCACGCCACGCATGGCCAGGTGCGAAGCGAAGCTGTGGCGCAACGCATGCCACCCGATGCGACGAAGCCCAGCCTTGCGGCAGGCTCGCCACAGCGGATGCTTGCACTCAGTCTTCACGAGCATCCTGCCATCGTGATCGCAGAACACGAGCGGGCCGCGAAGATGCCGCTGCTCTCTGAACGCCGACAACGCGTCATCGCTCAGCGGAAGATCACGACCCTTGCCGCTCTTCGGCTCCGTGACGTGACCGCGCGTGGCCGACTGCCGCACGCGCAGAAGGCCACGATCGTGTCAGAAGCCATCGCAGCGCTTCCGCGCTCTTCCACTCCCTTGCGCCCTCATCGCTACCGCACGCTGCGGAGAATCACGCTTTCAGGTCTTGGATCCGCTCCTAGTCACGTAAGCGACCCAAGTCGACGACCAGACGAATCATAAGGGGCAGCTGACCGCTTCGCCCGCATTGCGCCGCCGGTAGCAACGAAGCTGCTCGAGTGATGCCCACGGCGCGCCACCTCGCTTCGGCCAACGGTGCACGGCCAACTCCTGAGTGTCGACCGCTAACGCGAATTCGCCCTTAGCGAAGTAGAGCTGCGCCAACGAAGACAGGCAGTCGAAACAATATGGATCGAGCGCCACCGCACGCTCCGCGTACGGCAGCGCGAGCCCCACGTCGCCCCCGAGCGCGCCGTAGCGGGCGACGATGGCCAGCGTTTGCGTTTCATCCGCAGTCTCCGCGAGCCGGCGCACATCCGCGGCCAGCAGAGCGAGGTTCCGCTCCGCGGGCGGCTTCTGCGCTTCCCTCTCCAGCAAAACAGACAGCTTCAGCGACAACAGAAAGGGATCCTGCGGCGCCAGCTCGACGGCCTGAACGAGCTCCCCCGTGGCCTCGGCGTATCGATGCTGCTCGGCCGCCATCAGCGCCTCCATCAGGAGCGTGATCGGTGATAGGGGCGCGTGCAGCCTCGCCTGTCGCAGCTGCTCTTGCGCGTACGCGGGAACGAGAAAGCCCCACAGCCGATGCACTTCGGCGTCGTCGAGCGTGCGCACGTGCGGATTTGCCTGGATGGGCGCCACCGGAAAGGAGAAGGTCCATTCGCGAACTTTCGGCACCAGGGCGGACATCTTTTTCAGATAGTCGCGATAGCGCGGCTCGAGGGCGCTAACCGCGTCGTAGCTGGCCCTGAGCGCCTCCTCGGCTGGCTCGCCTTTGGCAATCGCGTTCAAGAACGAGCGAAAGCGCTGTACATGATCTGCGCCGCCATTGGCCAAGTAATGAACCGCCGCCCAAGCCGCGATGTAATATTTCTCATCGGACTCGATTGTCGCCTCGTCGGCGTTCAACAGCTCTTTCAGCGTCGGCATGTCGTTGACGAGCAGCTTGCTTGGGTCTCGTAGCTTCTCGATGCGAAAGGACGTGAGCCGGCGGAGCCGCGGCGACGGAATGCCCAGGCGGGCGGTTCCATTCTTGAAGCTGATCATCGAGAAGTATTCGGCGAGCCCTTCGTTGAGCCAGGCCGGCGCCCTCGGTAGACGCTGAAAGACGAGGCGGTGGGTCAGTTCGTGCCGGGACACGATTGGAGAGCGGCCCGTCTCGACGACGATGAGCGGTCGGCCATGATCGTCTCTCGGAAGGGCGAGGCCGTCCGCGTTTTGGGGCACAACAAAGTGGAACTGCACGTCGTCGTCGAAGATCAACAGTGACGTGCGCGACGGATTGGGCCCTGCGGGCAGGACGAATTCGATCGCGCCCTTCATGGCCACCAGCAGATCTTCGAAGGCCTGGATATCTCCGCGCGCGATCGATTCCGGCTCGGTCGTGCGCACGGTGAAGTTCGGCGACGTCAGTTCGATCCAGCGTCGGCCGCCACTCTGTGGGCATGCGATGAGGCTGAAGACGGAGTAGAACCTCGGTCTATCGACCGGAGCGCAGCCGATCAATAGCAACGCGAGCAGCCAGCATCTCATAGCGATTATGATGTCGAACGGTCCGCAAAGGCACAAGTGTGGAGGCTCACATGCGGGCGGCAGTACTGGCGTAGTGGAGTTGCCCCTATACCGCGGCGGGTTGATTAAGCACTACCACCAGCTCGCTGCATGGCCAGGTATTCACGCGGCGAGCGCATCTTGGTTCGACTCTCGGCCCCTCCACTCTGTTTTCCTCTTTAGAAGTCCCAGCTCCACATCCAGGCGCGCCCCTCCTTGGCGTCGTCCGGCAGCATACCGATCGGGTCGCGATTTTGCGGCGCGCGGCTCCCGGCGAACCCGTGCGGGCTCGCTCCGCTCTTCGTTCCTGCCGGGTCAGGGGATTCGTGTGAAATAGATCCGCGATCAGGCCGCTAGGATGTGACGACATCCGAGCGGCGCGCGCAACCGAGCGCAACGCCGATGGACCGATCGACTACGGCCGCTCCAGGTTGCCGCCGGCGACGTTCCGGATTTTCCCCGTCCGGCTCCGCCGGTGCAGTGCATTCGCCGGCGTGCAGCTCCCGGGCTGCGACCACGCCGCCGCTGAACGCGCGCAGCGTCCGGTGGCAATGTTCACACGTGAACGCTTGCATGGTAGCGGCGCCGTCGGCGCGACGCTCCGTCGCGCTCGCGCCCGGTGCGCTGGCGTGGGCGGCGCACACGTGCAACGTCCTGCCGCTGGCGTCGATGAGCGTGGTGGTCGCCGGCCACGGACATGGTTCCACCTCCGCGCGCGGCCACTTGCGCAGACACCGCAGGCACGAGACGCGATCAGCGGCGCGATCCCACGGATCCGACGGCTCGATCGCCGGGCCCTGGCAGTTGGGACAGATCCCCCACGGCACGCCGCATCTCGCCATCACCTCAACGCTCCGCTTCGCCTTCTACCCGATGAAATTCGGCCCGTCGCAAGCAGGTCAACGCGGCCGGTCGGGCCCACGCGAGGAGGTCTCAGCGGCCTCCACCTCTCCGGTCGACTTCGGCAGGACGTGGTTCATCTCCAGGGCCGGCGTGGCCGACGCACACCGGCCGACGATCTTGGCCGGGACACCGGCGACGGTCACGCCCGGCGGTACGTTGGCGAGCACCACGCTGCCGGCACCGATCGTGGCATTGGCGCCGATCTCGATATTGCCGAGCACCTTGGCACCGGCGCCGATGAGCACGCCGCTGCGCACCTTCGGATGGCGATCGCCCTGCTGCCGGCCGGTGCCGCCGAGCGTCACCTCTTGCAGCAGCGACACATTGTCGCCAATCGACGCAGTCTCACCGACGACGATGCCGGTGCCGTGGTCGATGAGGACACCCGAGCCGACCCGCGCCGCCGGGTGGATGTCGGCGCCGAATGCCTCCGAAATCCGATTCTGCAAGCAATACGCGAGGTGCTTGCGACCGGACTGCCACAGCCAGTTCGCCACGCGATACGACTGCAGCGCGTGAAATCCTTTATAATACATTAGCGGCCCGAGAAACCCGGCTGACGCGGGATCGCGCTCCTTGAACGCGACGAGATCGGCGCGCACCGCCGCGCCGATCTCGTCGCTCTTCAGCGCGGCGTCGATGATCTCGCGCATTAGCATGCCGGAGAGCTGCCGGTTCTCGAGCTTGCTGGCCAGATGGAAGCTGAGCGCGTCCTCCAGGCGCGAGTGCGCCAGGATGGTGGAGTGCATCATGCTCGCCAGCAGAGGCTCCTGGCGCACCACCTCCTCGGCCTCGCCGCTAATCTTCTCCCAGACGAGGTCGTTGACCGGGGCCGGATCACGCATGTTGGGAAGACGAGGATCCATGAAACAATCCTAGCCGAATGCGCGCATGCGCGCCATCGGCGTGCCCGATGACGCGGATGCCCGGATTGGCACCGGCCGGTACGGAACCGATCACCGTATCGCCGCTACACGACTGGCGCGAGCAGCTCGCGATAGCGCTCGAGCGAGACGTTCCGTCCCGAGATGACGGCCGCGACCTTGCGTGCGCCCTGCGCGCCGAGCTTGAGCAGCGCCGCCACCGTGACCGCGCCCGACGGCTCGACCGCGAGCTGATGATGCTCGAAGAGCCAAACCAGCGCGTCGCGGATCTCGTCCTCGCTGACCTCGACGATCTCGTCCATCGCCTCGAGCAGGAGCGGAAACGTGATCGTATCGTCCTCCATGTTGACGGCCAGGCCCTCTGCGATCGAGGGCCGCAGGGGCACGTCGACCCGCGACCGCGCGGCGAACCAGCGCGACATCTTGGGGCTGTTCGCCGCCTGCACGCCGCAGACGCGAACGGCCGGATTCCGCGCCTTGAGCGCGATCGCCATTCCCGCGGCGAGCCCCCCGCCGCCGACGCAGATGACCACCCGCTCGACGTCCGGGATCTCCTCGACGATCTCCAACGCGACGGTGCCTCCGCCGGCGATCATCTGACGATCGTTGTAGGCCGAGACGAACGTCAGCTGCCGATCGACAGCGTCCTGCTTGGCCCGCTCGCGCGCCGCCTCCACCGTCTCGAAGAACGTGAGCCGCGCGCCGTTCTGCTCCAGCATGCGCAGCTTGCTGCGATCGGCCCAACGCGGCAGGTAGATGTCCGTCGGCACCTGCAGGCGCTGCGCCGCGTACGACAAACCGACGCCGTGATTGCCCGCGGTCGACGCGATCACGCCGCGCCGGCGGATCTCGTCGGGAAGGCTGAGCAGCTTGCAGAACGCCCCGCGTGGCTTGAAGCTACCGGTCACCTGGAAGCATTCGAGCTTCAGGTGGATGTCGCTCTGCAATCGCGCGCTGAGTGGCGCCGAGCGTTCGAGCGGCGTGCGGCGCACATGGCCGCGGATCAGCTCGCGCGCCCGCTCTACGTCGTAGAGCGCCAGCGGGACAGTCGTATTCATCGAAGGCTCCTTTGCGGCGTCCGCAAGACCTCACGCTCACAGCGACAACATATATGAAAACTTCACGAACAATTTGCGCTCGGAGGGCGTGACGGGGCTGACCAGCCGCTCCGAGTCCTCATATCCAGCGTAGAAGACGGTTCCCGGCCGATACTCATATGCGAGCAGCAGGTTGCCCGCCAGCAAGTGGGCGAAGGTGTCGAGCTGGGCGATCAGCCGCGCCGACCAGCGCATGCTGAAGTGGTACGTCACCTTGAGCCGCGCCAGATCGACATTCGCCGTCGGCATCCGTACGTCGCTCACCCAGAAGATGCTCTTGACGTAGCTTACGTCGACCAGGGCCAGCGACGAGGGCCGGAACGTCAGGCCGACGCTGAGATCGACCGCCTGACCGACGAACGTATTGACGGGATCATAGTTGATCCGTTTCCCCGCATCGACCTGCACCGTGCCGACGATCCAGGACCAGGGCGCGGAGGTCAACGAGAGCGTACCGAGTCGCACCGGCCACAGCCGGCCGTTGTAGAACTCCTCGCCGTGGGCGTAGCTGCCCGTGAGCCCGGTGTTTCCCTTGAGCTGAAAGTACAGCGACGGCGTGACCGTCCAATCCTGGCGATCGTTGTTGGCCCCGAACACCACGTTCGCGTCGATGCGCGGCAGGATGTATTGCAGCCGCGGCCGGTTCATCTCGAACTTGTAGGCGACTGCGGCACGGCTCGGGCGGTAGCCGACACGCGAGATGGCGCTGCTCTCGGCGCGAAAGTCGGTGCCGTAATAGGCGGTCTCGAGCTCGAGCAGCAGCCGTCGATCGAGCCGTCGCGCGTTGACGAAGTAGAACGTGTCGACCAGCGCGTTGCCTTCGGGCGCGAGCGGCGACGCGGTGGCGCCGTCGGAGGCGAGCGCGGTGCTCGCGTCCGGCGGCGCGGCCGTGGTGCGCGACGCGCCCGCCTGCATCGAGATCTCGTAGATGCGCGACAGCGTCAGATGACTGTCGAGCGCGAGCAGCTCGTGGTCGGCGAGTACTCGACCCGTGCGATCGACCGCCTGCTTGGCGAGCGCGAAGAAACCAATGCGCGCGCCGTCTGCCACGTCCTGCGCAACGCGCGCGACGGACGTGATCGCATCCTTGCCGGTCATGTCGTCGAAGCCGGTCGCCGTGTGGCTGATGCTCGGATCGAAGCGAATGCGCGATGGCGGCGGAGCGAGGTCCCACGTGCTCAGCATGCCGAGCGAGACGCGACCTTCCTTTCCCGCCAGTTTGAGCCCCATTGCCGGCTGGTTGATGGCGCGCGTGTACAGCAGCGAAACCGGCGTGGCGAAGTTATCCAGCCCCTCGTAGAAGAAAATTCGTTTCTCGGGAAGGAGCAACGGATATCGCAGATCATACGTCAACTGGCTGGGGTCGGCCTCGATCTGGCTGAAGTCCGGGTTCACGGTCAAGCTCGCCGTCACGCCCGACGAAACGCCGTAACGGACGTCGAGGCCGGCATCGACGATTCCTTTTTGTCGCAGGCCCACCGCCGTCGGCGTGTCGAAGCGAAACACGCCGTTCGAGTCGGCGCTGCCGCCGTAACGGAGCGTCAGGCTCGGGATCAGGTCGAAGTTGTGGGTCGGCCGCACCCCGGTCATCCCGTCGAGCATCCCCAACTGCAAGAACTCCGAGCCGCGATCGGCGCTGATCGCAGGCCACAGATCGATCTGGCCCCGCGAGGCGGTGTACACGCCGAGCCCGAGCCCCCAACTGTAGCGGTCGGCGTGCGGAAAACGCAGCGAGCGAAACGGAATCCGAACCTCCACCGAATACCCGTCGGGATATCGATGTCCCGCCGATTGCCAGATTCCGTCCCAGGCCGGATCGTCCGCGCCGTAGAGCGAGAAGATATCCCGCTGTACGCCGAACGGATTGACACGAAATACGTATCCGGTATCCACCGAGGGCATGGGGTTCAGGTAGATGTTGATGCTGTCGTCCCCGCCCAGATCGTCGCGCGGGCTGATGTGCGCCCGCAAAACACCGGGCGGCTGGTAGACACGCACGCCGATGAAGATCGCGTCGGCATCGTAGAAGACCCGCCACGCGGCGTGGCCGAAGCCGGGGCCGCCTTCGACCGGCTCAACGCGCGTCATGTCGGTCACGATCGCCGCATGGAGCCAGGTCGACTCCGACAGCAGGCCGTCGATCTTGATCGTGCGCCCATCCAGGTGCAGCGCCGGCAGGACGCGGCCCGAGGCGGTGGGCGTCGCGTCGGGGACAGTCGCCGTCAGGCGGCCGCCGCCGACGAACGTCCCGCCCGCGGGCGCACCCGGCGTCGGTGGCGCCGGCGCGGCCACTACCGGCGGCTCGACGGGGAGCGGCTGCGCGCGCGCGGCACCGCTGCCGAGTATGCACGCCAATACCAAGGAGGTGCGCAGCGGTCTCGCGATCATGCGTGCACGGACGCCGAAGCAGCCACGATCTCGACGCGCGCGAACATGTCGCGGACCAGGGCTTCGAGCTCCTCCGTCGTGTCGCCCTCGACGACGCCGGCGAACGGCACCTCCGCCGCCTGATACGTGATCTTGCGCGGCAGCGGCGCCGTCGGTGCGAGCAGATTGGTGCGCGCCACGTTCGGATGGTTGAGGAACGGCTCGACGCCGCGCACCTCCCCGTGCTCGGCCGTGAGGTGGTGGCCCGGAAAGACGAACCACCCCAGCTTCCGCCGCGGCCGCGCCGGCGGAGACGACAAGACGGCGCTCGGCGCGCCGATCAGCACCGCCAACTCGAGGCTCGGCAGGTGGAGCCCGGTCGCGCGCTCGAAGCAGTCGACCACGTCGGCGCCGCCCACGCGCGCCCCGATCTCGAGGAACACCGGTCCGCTCGGGGTCAGGATGGCCTCGAGATGAAAGGTGCTGTCCCGGATGCCGACGGCGCGCAGGCAGTCGGCCGCCCAGCGCTGCAGCGCGGCGTCGGCATCGAAGTGGATCGACCCGAGCGGCGCACCGCTCGCATAGCCGAGGCAGGTGCCGATATAACGGCTGGCCAGCATCGCGCGCGGCTCGCCCGCGATCGCCAGCCCGTCGAAGTGGATGATGTCGCCCTCGACGAACTCCTCGATCTCGAAGCGTGTCGGATCCAGGTTGGCGATCCCGTGGCTGCAGTCGAGCAGCGCGGCGAGCGTTTGCGCCGCCGTATCGAACGTGAGCACGTTTTCGCTGGACGCGCCGTCTACCGGCTTCAGCACCGTTCTCCCCTGCCAAGGGATCGCCCCGGCTCCGCCGTCGAGCGCCCCGGCGGCGAGCAGGTGTCGCGGCGCGCAGATGCCGGCGCGCACGACGGCATCCTTCATCCGCACCTTGTGGCGGACGGTCAGCACCTCGTCGTAGCGGGGCCCCGGCGCGCCGAGCGCCTCGCGCACCGCCGCGGCGTCGAGGAGCTCGTATTCCGAGAGCGAGATGACGCGATCGAATTGCGTCGTGCGCAGGCCGCGCGCCTCCAGCGCCGCTACCGCCTCGTTCGCCGGCGGCTTCTTGCCGGGCCGTGCGACGCGCTCGCACGGCAGCTCCGCCGGGATCGTCCGCAGCGCCTCCTCGGTCCCGAGGTAGAACACCCGGTGCTGCCGATGATCGATGCTCCTGTGGTAATCGATCTTGTTGTACGGGATGCGATGCAGAATCAGGATATTCATCGTTCTCTCCGAGTCGCCTTTCAGGTTCGGGGAATCGCTGCCTTCGCGGCGACAACGCCAGCGACGCCGACGCTTCGCTTCGCGAGCTGCGGCAGCAGCACGGCGGCCGGAATCAGCGACAGCAACGTCACCGCGAGGATGAGGCCTTGCGGACCGAGCCGATCGGCCATCCCCGCGCTCACGAGCAGTCCGGAGCACGGCAGCGCGCACAGGTTGAGCAGCACCACCACGCCCATCGTCTTTCCGAGGTGCTCGCTCGGGATGATCCGCGCCCGCTCGGTGCGCAGGAACACGTTGAAGACGCCCACGCTGCCGAACAAGAGCGTCGCGCCCGTGGCGAAGATGGCGAAGCGCCGCCCGCCGCCGGCGACCAGCGCGCCCGTCACCATCACGCCGAACGCGCTCAGGCCGAGCTGCGCGACGCTGAACCGGCGCAGGAGCCGCGGAACCAGCACGAAGCCGGCCACGGCGAAACAGCCGGTGACCGTCGTGAGCATGCCGAAGTAGCGGTCGGCCTTGCCGAACACTCCGGTGACGATCGCTGGGCTGGTGGCGAACGTGACGCCGAGGATCAGGTTGGCAAACCACGTCAGCACGATCACCTTGAACAGGGCCGGATACCGCAGCAGCGTCTTGACCCCGAGCAGCAGATCGCCCCGGAGCGTGCGCTGCCCGCGCGTACCTCTGTCGAGCGTGATCCCGGGGAGCAAGACCAGATTGGCGAAGCTGATGAAGAACGCTCCGCCGACGATCGCGACCAGCGCCTCCTTGCCCACCCATTGCGCCAGCAGCGTCGCCAGCGCCGGTCCGGCGATCTGGCTCACCTGATCGCCGGCCTGCAGCAGCGCCTGTGCCTTGGGCAGACTGTCGAGGCCGACCACCTTGGGCAGCGTCGACTCGAGCGCGACGAAGGCCTGCGCATTGAAGAACCCGACGAAGCCGACGAGCATCGCCAACACGGTGAAGGTGGCGAACGAGTCGTGGCGCAGCGCGAGGTAGGCGACGAAGCACGCCAACGCGCGCGCGAAATCGGACGTGAGATAGATCAGCCGGCCGCCGGTCCGGTCGGACAACACGCCGGCCAGGGGCATCGAGAGGATGCGTGGCACCCACTCGATGAACATGATGAGCCCCGATCGCTGGACGCTGCCGGTCTGCTCGTAGACGAGCAGGGGAACGGCAAACAAGAGGAGCTGGTCGCCGAGGAGGCCGACGAAGCGTCCAGCGAGGAACTGCAGGAGACCCCTGTTCTTCATCGCGACTGTCCCCGCGCGACCGACCTGGCGCTCGCCGTCGGCGCGATGAGCTCGCCGGCGATGTCCTCCCAGACGCGCTCGCTCTCGTCGAGCGCGGCCTCGACGGCATCGCCGCCTGCCTCGCTGAACGCCGAGATGCGCGCGACGAAGCCGGCGTTGTCCCGGGGGATCGTGCAAACGTTTTGGCCAGGCGCGACAGCGAGATGGAAGTCGAACAGCTCGACCTCACCGCCGCGACGGCCGCGCAGGGCGGCGCGCATCCGCGTCAGCAGGCTGCTCTCCAGCGCGCCCGCGCTGACTTTGGGCGCCAGCATGCGGCCGTCGCACGGCGCGCGCAGCATGCGGATCGACCCGCTGCCGCGTGGCACCAGCTGCGCCGGCAGCTCGCCCGTGACCATTTGATCGACCCAGAGGTGGAACAGGTTGACACCGAACACGCGCCCGGCCAGGTGCCAGATGGACATCCCTGCGGGCCGACGGTTCGGCTCCACGACGGCGGCCATGCCGGTCGCTGGATCGAACTTCACCTCGTTGTGGAAGGGGCCGCTGCGCTGACCGCACATCAGGTTCGCCAGGGTCCCGGCGCGAGCGACGGCGCCGATGGTCGCGCTCGACAACGCGGCATTCACCGTCTGTCCGCACTCCACGGGATAGCGCCCCGACGCCGATACCTTCTTGGTGACGAACCAGAGATGCCCGATTCCGTCGAACGAATACTCCTCCGGGTACGGGATCAGCTCCTCGCCGATGAACCCCTGCGCGAGATAGGTCTCGACCTCGGCGAAGGCCTGCGCCAGGTCGTCCGCAGCGGTCAGCTTGAGCACGCCGCGGTTGTTGCCCTCGCACGACGGCTTGAGCACCACGCCGTCGCGGCAGCGGCGCCTGAACGCGTCGAGCTCCTCGACCGAGCCGATGCGCGCGAACGCCGGGACTCGACAACCGGACGTCTGGAAGAGCTCGCGGAAGGCGGCTTCGCGCTCGCGGTACTTCGTCTTCGAGAATGCGGCGTCGGCCAGCGCCGAAGAATCGGCGCGCGCGCCGAGCGTCTCGGCGAGCAAGGCCCCGCTCTGCACGGCGTTGTCCGAGAACGGCAACGCCGCTACAACTGGGCGCCCGAGCGCGCGAATCGTCGCCGCGGCGCTGGCCACGAACTCCGGCGCGAGCGGATCGGCGTCGATCACGACGTCGGCCAGCGCGCAGTCCCGCGGCCCCGGCGCGTGCCGCACCAGCACCGTGTCGAGACCGTAACGCTCCTTGGCGTACCGGGTCATCACCCGGACGTCTTCGATCCGGGTGAGGTTGTAATCGATGACCACGAACAGCGCGGGCTCGACCCATTGGAGCTCACTCATATTCCACCCTCACGGCCAGCCTCGAGCTGCCAATGATGGTCGCCAGCGTCGACGCGTCGTCGGTCGGATGGACGACCCACAGCGCCTGCGCCAGGAACACCTCGCGCGACGAGTTGGGCAGCAGCGTTGAATCGGGCACCAACACCCTGACCAACGCCGGTGCAGGCTCGACAGGCACCGGACGCACCTGCTTCAGGCGTTTGCCGGGCTCGCCGAAGTACACGCGGAAGAAGACCGACGTCGCGTCGGCTTGCCTGGTGGGCCCGTCGGTGAAGCGCGCGCGATAGTCGGCCGCCAGCGCCACGCGCGCGACGCTCGTCGTGGCCAGCAGCCCGTCGAGCCAGAGGCCGATCAGGCAGTCTCGCGGCTCTTGCGCCTTGAGGCTGGCGTTGATGAACGAGCCGCCGATCCGCGGGTTGATCTCGATGATCTCCCACTCCTGTGGCGCGCGGCAGTGGCGAACCTCGACGTGGTACACGCCCTCGCTGGCGCCGCAGCTACGCAGACAGGCGCAGATGAACGAAAAGCCGCGCGCTCGCTCCCCGCTCGTGATGCTGATCGGCGGCGAGATGACGGCGCTCTCCAGCGTCGTGCCGTCGATCTCGTCGACCTCGGACTTCTCGTGCACGCCGACGAGAAAGCACTCGGCGTCGACGACCACGATTTCGAAGCTGTACTCGCGACCCTCGATGTACTCCTCGATGACGAAGTCTCTCGATTGCGCCAGCACCGCCGCGAAATCGGCGTCCTCATCCATCTCGCGCCTGATCGCCTCGAGGCGCTCGAGCGCGAGCCCCGGTTTGAGCTCGAACGCTCCGAACGAGGCCAGCCCGTGCCGCGGCTTGACGAAGTGGCGCGCACCGTCGGAGAGAGAGCGCGCCAGCGACGGCGCGGTCGCCAGCTCCGACGTCACGTGCGTCAACCGGGCCGCGGCCAGGTGCCGGCGGAACGCTAACTTGTCCTGCAGCAGCGCGATGGTGCCGTCGCCGACGTCGTTCGCTCCGCAGCGCCGATTGACCTCGGCCATCTCGCGCCGGTAGCCCTCCCAGACGCTGATGCAGCCGACGATCTGCCGGCCCGCCAGCTCGAGCTCGGCGAGCGCGCCTTCGACCTCGGCGTGCCCGAGAGCGTCGTGCGCGGTGACCGACGCCCAGTCGCCGAGCTCGTGCAGGCGGGCGCTCCGCCCCGCGGGCCTGCCACCCTCGCTCGCGCCGACCGTGTCGGCCGGCCGCGACGAGAGGATGTAGACTTCGAGCCCGCGGGCGCGGATCGCGTCCACCAGATCCTCGATGAACGAGAATCCGCGGTGGACGAGCACCAGGACGCCTCGATGTTGCGCCGCCCCGTTCATGCCGCCGCCCCCTTCCGCTCGACGACGTCGGCATGGAGCTCTTCGAAGAAGAGGGTGAGGATTCGCTGGTGCTCCTCGACGTAGCGATACAACGCGGCGACGTCCTCCTCCGAGCGCAGAAGGTACGTGAGCACCTGCCAGACCTCGCCCGGATGGTCGTCATTCTTGTCGGTGTGCGTATGCGCGATCTGGCCCTTGATGCGCTCGGCGCCGACGCTGCGCTTGAGACCCTCGATCTTGCGTGGGTCGAGCTTCACGTTCACGTACTCGACGAGATACGAGTAGGCGACTACGCCGAGCGGCCCCTCGTGCTCGAGCAGGTAGCCGAAGAAACCGGCCAGCAGCTTGGTCGACAGATACGGCTCGGTCCGCCGCAGGAGCTCGTGGGCCTCTTCACGACCGAGGACGCGCTTCAGATCGGCGACGAACATCTCGTCGTGGATCATCTCTTCGGTCTCGTAGTGCGCCCACACCTGGGCCGCTTCCGGAGACAGCTTGGCGATCTCGCCGATCGCCTTGGACTCGATCATGCGGAGCAGCCGAATGCGATAAACCGTTTCGACGAGGTGCCGGACGTAATAGGCGTCGTGCACCTTGTCCGCCTGCTCGAAGTGCTGTGCGAACGGCACCGTCGCATTGAACTTCTCGACCTGCTTGTCGAGAAAGGCGTCGACCTCGCCCCGCAGCTTGTCGAGCTGCTCGGCGCTGAAGAACGGCTTCGGATGATCAATCCCGGTATTTCTGCAGCGATTCATATTCGTTTCTCCATTTCTTTGGCGCAGTCTTCGCGACTGCAGTCCGTTTCATCCGCCCCGCGGCATTCACTCGTTGCTACCTGCAAGGCCCCGTGTTCTGGCCGCACCACGCCACCCGGCGCCGGCGACGCTCCAGCCACGCCGTGCCTGTCGGCCTCGACGGTCGCGCGTGAAGTGGGTCACGACCGAGCGAGGTCACCGCCTCGTTGCTCTTTCAGCGGCAACGATCGGCGAATCGCCTGCTGCTCTCGTTTAGTCGACCGCGAACGCTCCGACGCGCAACCCGTCGCGCTCGTCCATGCCGAGCATTCGGCTCGTCTGCACCCGCAACGCGGCCACTGCCTCAGAGCTGACCGCGGACCGGGACCAGATCCAATTACGCTGCAAATGAAATCGATTCGCCCCCAATAAGCGCTTCTGCTCGACGTTTCCCCGCCCGAGCGAGAACACGCCGATGCCGCGCTCTTCCGCCCACCGCATCAACTGATAGAACCCCGCCGCGTACAGGTTGTGTCCAGGCCGGACCGCAGCGGCGTCGATACCCTGGACGCAGAGGAAGAACTCTCCCCGCCCCTCGTCGACGAAGTTGATGAACGCCTGCACCGCGTCACCGGTCTCACGGTCACGCCGGATCGCGATCAAGAGGTGCCGGCCCAGCGCACAGCCGAGGATCTGCTGCAAGATGGAAACGTCGTAGTTGTTCTGCGCATGCCGATATTTTTCGATATTTCGCTGATGCAGCACCGCGGCCTCGGCGACGAGCGCCGGCCTGGCGACCAGATCGGCGTGTCGATGAATCTCGAAGTCGTATTCCTGCTCCGCAAAACGCACCACCTTGAACAGCGCGTTTACGTGCTTGCGGCTCTTCTGTTCACGCAGATCGGCGTCGAGGCCGCGCTTTCGCTCGTACACCGCCTCCACGAACCACGGCAGCGACTCGAAGCCGCGCGCCGCGAGCGCGCCGGCGTCCTCGCAGTTGCGCACGATCGGCACCAGCACCTGCTCGACCTGCCGTGCTTCGGCGCGCTCGAGGATGCTCTCGACGAGCTCGGCGTCGGGAGCCGGCGTGAAGGTGTTGTAGAAGTAACCGGCCGCCACCAGCGTTTGCGCGGAGTCGAGCGGCGTTGGGCCGCCGAGCTGCTTGACCACGACCGCCCAATGCTGCACGTCGGCCAGCGACACGATCGGCTCCGCTACGCCGTAGAGCCGCTCGAACAGGGCCCGATAGTCCTCGCGCGCCACGGCCATCAGGCTCGGCGTCGCGCTCCCTGCCGTGGCCGGCGCCCGGACCGGGGCGCCGCCGGGCGGCGACACGTTCGCCGCCTCGGCGCTAAGAATGGTCGACGTCATCTCGACCTCGCTCTTGTCCGGCAGCGACATATCCCGGGGCGTCCTTGAGATAGTGCGCGTGGTCTGGAGTGCTCAGGACCAACACGTCGCGCCATCCCTGGCCGTCGCGCGCCACGATCCTGGAGGTATCGTGGAGCGTCAGCCGGTCATCGAACGAGACGATCTCCCCCTCGTCGATGATCCCCTCGAAGATCAGCCGGTCCTCTCGATCCCAGACGCGCGTCACGCCGCACCCGGGAGCCAGGTTGTAGCGGCGGCAAACGACGATCCCGACCCAGTCGTTTCCGTCGCGGTGCTTGCCCTCGGGAACCGGCTCGCCCGGCGTCATGGTGCGGATTTGATGCACCGACAGCGTCCGGAGGTCGTCGTCGAGCATCGCCATCCACGTCTGCAGGAGGAGCTGCAGCTCCGGCGCCGTCGTGAGACGGTCGTCGAGATCGGGATAGTCGCGCGCGAGGCCGCCATATCCCTTTACCGGATTGTATTCGCCCGACTGGTACAGCGGAGTCCGCGGCAGGCGCTCGAAGCGCTCGCCGCGGCTGAAGCGCGTCGCCGCCCGGCAGCGATAGCTCCCCGGGCAATAGGGATCCTGGCGAATTCCGTCGAAGCCGCGCTGGAGCCGCTCCAGCACGGTTCGCGGAAGCCGCTGCCGCTTGATCTCGGGAGTCGTCATCGCTTCTTTCGCTCGCCCAGTCACGGCGCCACACACTGGTAATGTTCGTAGAGCGCGTCGATCTCGCTCACGAGCTCTGGCGGAAGCGTCGTATCGAGCACCTCGAGGTTCTTCTCCAGCTGCGCCCGCACCGATGCGCCGACGATGGCGCTGGTGACGAACGGCTGGCTGACGACGAACGCCAGCGCGGCCGATCCTGGATCAACGCCATATTTCCGAGCCACTGCGACATAATGCCGCGCCGCTTCCCATGCGCGCGGGGACGAATATCGGTGGAAATAGTGCGGCATCGTCATGACTTTTCCCGGCGGTGGATTCGGCTGGAAGTACTTTCCGGCCAGGATGCCGAAGGCCAACGTGGAATAGGCCAGCAGCCCGACGCGCTCGCGAGCTGCGATTTCCGCCAGGCCGACTTCGAAGCTGCGATTGAGCAGGTTGTAGGGGTTCTGAATGCTGACGATGCGCGGCAGCCCCCGCTCGCGTGCGACCCGCAGATATTCCAGTAGACCCCAAGGCGTCTCGTTGGAGACGCCGAAGAAGCGCACCTTGCCCGCCTTGTGAATCGCGTCGAGCGCCTCGAGGGTCTCCTCGATCGGCACCGGCGTCTCGGATGCGTCGTGCTTGTAGCTGAGCCGCTGAAAGTAGTTCGTGGATCGATCTGGCCAGTGGAGCTGATAGAGGTCCACGTAGTCGGTGCGCAGGCGGCTGAGGCTGCCGTCGATCGCCTCCTCGAGGTTCTTACGATCGAGCCTGGCCTGCCCGCCGCGAATGTAGTTGCCCTCGCCGGGCTCGGCTGGCCCGACCGCCTTGGTGGCGACCAGGACCTTGCTACGCTTGCCGCGCCGTTGCAGCCACTCGCCGAAGTAGCGCTCGGCGTTGCCGACGCTGTCGGCGCGCGGCGGAACCGGATAGAGCTCGGCCGTGTCGATCAGGTTGATCCCACGGTCGCACGCGCAATCCAGGATCGCGAACGCTTCCCGTTTGTCTGTGTCGCAGCTGAAGGTCATGGTGCCCAAGCTGAGCACGCTGACCTTTTCGCCGGTCCTTCCGAGCTCACGATAAATCACCGTGCACCTCTCGCGTCGTCATCGGATCTACTTCTCGAGCCTCAGCGCCGGGGCACACAGCGGCTGCCACGTGCGCCTCGCCTCCTCGCGACGCAGCCATGCTCCCCACCCGGCCGCGACACAGGCGAGCTGCAAGTCCTGGGCGCGCAGCGCGGCGCTCGCTGCTTGGTCGAACAACACGTCCGCTCGGCAGTAGCCGCGGTCGGCCAGCTCGCCTGCGCTCGCCAGCATCGCCACGACGCAGTGACGACGGTGCGCCGCGCGAAACAGCGACAGCAGGCCCTCCTCGCTGTGGTCCGCCAACTCCGCGCGCCGGTGCGCAACCGGCTCCGGCAGCGCGGGCCGATATCGCAGCTCCGTCGACATCGCCAGCTGTGCAAGCTCCTCGTCGTTGAACACGGGCGACGCCACCACTTCAGGCAACAGCCGATCGATTCCGAGCGCGGCGCGCCGCCCGGGGATGCCGACATCGATCACATTCGCCGGCGAGACGTGGACGTAAGAATCGCCGCCCAGCCGACCGACGACCTCCAGCTTGCGCGCGTCGACCGCGTTGTCCACCACCAGCCGATCGTCGACGTGCAGCATCACCACGTCGACCAGCATGATGTTGCCTGCGCCGGGGCCACCTCCGAGCGCCACCACGTCGCGCAGCCGGCACTCGAGCTGCACCGGCGATTCGGCGATCAGCGGGACCCCGATCACCGTCGCAGGCCGCCGCGTGAGCCGGGCACGCTCGAGCTCACTGACGTCGGGGTCGAACTCCACGGCCGTGAGGTTCTGCCGGTGTAGGAGCTCGAACGACACGATGTGGATCGCGCACTCGCCCGTCTCGACCAAGTTCACCTGCGTGTTCTTCTGCCGCCCATCGCGCAGGTTGTTGAGGCACGAGAACGACAGGACCGGCGGGTCGACGCTGGCGATATTGAAGAACGAATATGGCGCGAGATTGTCGACCCCCGACCGCGACACGGTTCCTACCCACGCGATCGGCCGGGGCACGACGACGCTCGCCATCCAGGCGTAGAACTCCCGCGGCGTGCCCACCGTCGGGTCGATCGAGCGTAGCGCAGGCGAAGCGGTCATGAGGGTCGGGTCCTTCTCGCTCAATACGGCAGATTGGCCATGTTCAGCGGCTCCAGTGCCGCCGTGATCGGCGCGTACCGGAGGTAGCTCTCGGGGACGCAGAACGACTCGTGCGCCCCGGGCGCGTCGGGCCGGAGATGACTGCGTACCAGCTCAGTCGCCCCAGCCAGATATTCCCCATCGGCGGAGATGCGCTCGATCTCCTCGGCGCGCCTGACGAACGCGCGCAACTCCTCGAGGCAAGCGTCGTAGTCGATGCCGAGCACGCCGTCTCGCGAACGGAGCGCGCCGCCGTGCCAGAGCCAGTCGAACAACAGGCATCCGGTCGCGGAGTCGAAGTTGGTTGGGCTGTCGCTCTGCGCCGGGTAGCGGAACATCCGCTCGAACAGGACGAACTCGGTGAGCTCGCGCCAGCCGTCGAACTGCCGCTCGGCCGCCGCGAGCACGGTCTGGCAGTCCACCTTGAGCTCTTCGACGACGCCGGCGTGCCAGTCCTGCTTCAGATTCAGGTTGCGGTCGAGCGGACGCGGACCGCTGTGGTGGAAGTAGTCGTGCAGATATCCCCACACGCACCTCAGCCGATAGAACGCCTCGGGCGAGAGCTGCGTCGAGACCCACGCGTCACCGCCGAAGAGCCGGTCGCTCGCGCCGAGAAGGCGGACGACGCGCGGCATTGTCTGCTCCAAATAGATGCGAATGAACTTATTGAAGAAGAACACGGCGTATTGCTGGCAGTCGACCGCCGTCGAAGCGCTGATGTACTCGGGAAAAAAGACGACACAATTGCCCGTACCGAAGCCGACCGAGGCCTCGAGCAAGCGCGTCGATTGGCACGGATTCTTCGGATGCACGAAGGTCTCGGCCAGGACTGCCACCTCGCGCGGCTCCTCGCGCACCGCCAGGAAGAGCTCGAGAAAATGGCCGCGCGGCGCCGGGCCGTTCTGCGCCAGCGTCGGTCCAATGAAGAAGGTGGGCTCCTGGTTCTCGGGCGGTCGGTAGGCGGCGCGCAGGTCATCGAACGACGGCACCTCGTCGAGCCCGCGCGCCAGCCACTTTTCCGCGTCAGCGATGAAGGCGTCGGCGACGCCCGCGCAACCGAGATCGCTCCCGAGCTCGCGCACCGGAGCGAACAGCGCACGCAGCTCGCTGGCCGCGTGCGCACGGTTGCCGACGACGCGGCCGCTCGGGTCCTGGAGCGCGCGGAACCGGTGAACGCCGGGCGCTAGCCTTCGCGTGATGAGGAGCCGCGCCGAATTGAGATCTGCAGACGTCGCCATCGCCTTCATGTCCATTCAATCGTTGCGAATGCCCGGGCGGTGATCATGCGATCGCCGCGCCGAGCGAGCTCCGGACGACCGGGGTCACCCACGCCTCGAAGCCGGGTAGCTGGCCCGTTCTCGCCGCCTGCAGCGCGTGGTGCAGCTCGATCGCGCGCGGGCCGGCCTGCCTGTCCCCGACGTCGTACTCTTCGCCGCGAAACACCAGGGTCGAGATCGGGCTGATCCCGACCGCCGTGCCCGAGCCGAACGCCTCGGTGAGGCGAGCGCTGCGGCAGCCCGCGAGCACCTCGTCGATCTCGACCGGCCGCTCCTCGATCGCCCAGCCCCTGGCGCGAGCCATCTTGATCACGCTGTCGCGCGTGATGCCGGCGAGCACCGTCTCGCCGAGCGGCGGCGTCACGACGACGTCGTCGAGCACGAAGAAGATGTTCATCGTCCCGACTTCCTCGACGTAGCGCCGCTCGAGCGCGTCCAGCCACAGCGTCTGGGAGCAGCGCGCCTTGAGCGCCGCCTCGGATCCGCGCAGGCTCGCTGCATAGTTCCCGCCCGCCTTCGCCTGGCCGGTGCCGCCGCGCACGGTGCGCGTGAATTCGTCGCTGACCAGGATGCGCACCGGCTCGGTCGTACCGCTTGCGCCGTAGTACGCCCGCGCCGGACAGGCGATCACGAAGAACAGATATTCGTTCGCCGGGCGAACGCCGAGCCCCTCCTCGGCGGCGATCATGGTCGGTCGCAGGTAGAGGGACGCGCCTTCCGCGGCGGGAATCCATTCGCGATCGAGCGTGCTAAGGATCTCGAGCGCCTCCTCGACGAAGGCGGTGTCGATCTCCGGCATGCAGAGGAGGCGCGCCGAGCGGTTCATCCGCTGCAGATGGTCCCCCGGTCGAAACAGCATCAACCCCGAGCGCCCTTCGAAGGCCTTCATTCCCTCGAAGATCTCCTGGCCGTAATGAAAGACACAGGCCCCCGGGGGGAGGCTCAGCGGGGCGTATGCCGTGATCGCCGGGTCGTACCATCCACGATCCTGGGCGTACTTCATCGAGAACATGTGGTCCGTGAAGCGGCGGCCGAACTCCGGCCTCGCCGCCGCGTCGGAGCGATCCTTCCGCTGTCCGGGCGCGGCGACGATGACCCTCAACTGCTCGCGGAGAGTCATCGCGTCCCTTCCTTCCGCAGCGGAACGTGGATGGTGAAGCCCATCTCGATGGCGCCGAAGTCGCGGAGGATCTGCAGCTTCAGCCGCTTCGCGGCCACTTCGGTGGTGATGCAGCCGTCCACCTCACCACGAGCGCAGCTGAGCGCCGCCACCACGTTGCTCGACACGAATCGCCGCTCGGCGATCTCGGTGGGGATGAGCGATTCGGGCGCCGGGTGCGTCGCCACCACCGACGGCGACGGCGCGTCGGGCCGCGCCGCCAGGACCATGCGATGCGTCGGCACGACGAAGCAATCGGCGAGCACCAGGCTGTGCAGGTTGCCGAACACCAGCTTGTGCAGATCCGGATAGACGACGCAGCCGAGGAGCGCAGCGGCCGGATCTTCGACCACGGCGGGCACAGCCTCTTCGAGCGTCGCATGCAGCACGACCTCGCCTGCACCGCCACGCGCCATCAACCACGACTTGGCAGCGGCTTCGCAATTAGTCCCTTCCGGCCCGAGCGTGTGAATGCGGGTAATCCGGTGGAGAGCGCCACTGTGCCTTCGGTTCGTGATCGCAAAGACCGCAGAGCTGACACTGATATGACGATCCATCTCTTCCACTAATCCGGGTTTTGGTTCGTCCTCGGTGCTGCCGACCGATTTCTTCTCGGCTTTCACCGTGTTCGATTCTTCGCGAGCCTCGTTTAGCAAGTCGCAAGCCAGTCTCCGGTTTGCGCATTTCGCGGCGCACCATGCGCGGCCTCCGCGCAGGCTCGCCACGAATCAACATCCCAGGGGCGGCCCCGGAACAGTCCCAGGGACGAGAGCGCCAAGCCGCCGACGCGCGCTTGTCGACGAGCGGAAGCGAGCGAACGCCGCGCGATCGCGGTATCGGCTTGCGCGGCATCACGGCCAGGTGTCGACGCCGCAACACATGACCGGCGAGAGATGCGATTTGCCCCGGGAATAGAAATTGTATTCGCCCGCTATTTCCAAGGGTGCATCGATGGCAGAATTGAATGAGGTCGTCGGCGATCCGATCACGACCGACGACCTGTACATCCGCCCGCTCAAGCCGATTCCTTCGCCGGTGCTGTTGCATCGGGAGCTGCCGGCCAGCACGCGCGCCGCCGACGTGGTGCGCGCCGCGCGGTCGGCGGCGCGCGAGATCGTTGACGGCCAGGATGGTCGGCTCCTCGCGGTGGTGGGCCCCTGCTCCATCCACGACGTCACCGGCGCCGAGGAGTACGCCGACCGCCTAGCGAAGATCGCCCGCCGCCTCGCCGACGATCTGTTACTCGTGATGCGGGTCTACTTCGAGAAGCCGCGCACGGTCATCGGTTGGAAGGGCTTGATCAACGATCCACGCCTCGATGGGAGCTTCGACGTCGGTGAGGGACTGCGCCGCGCGCGTCGCCTCCTCTGCCGGATCGGCGACATCGGCGTGCCGGCCGGGTGCGAGTTCCTCGATCCGCTGTTGCCGCAGTACTTCGCCGCGCTCGTGAGCTGGGGAGCGATCGGTGCGCGCACGACAGAGAGCCAGATCCACCGGGCGCTGGCGAGCGGCCTCGGGATGCCGATGGGCTTCAAGAACGGCACCGACGGCAACTTGCAGATCGCGATCGACGCCGTCCGCGCGGCGGCCCATCGGCACCACTCGCTCGGCATCACCAGGCACGGTATCGTCGGCGTCATGGCTACGTCCGGCAATCCGGACTGCCACGTCATCTTGCGCGGCTCGCACTGTGGCGCCAACTACGACCGCGCCTGCGTCGCCGCTGCAGCCGCTGCGCTCGGCCGGTCTCAGCTGCGCCCGCGTCTAATGATCGATTGTAGTCATGGCAACAGCGGCAACGACTTCAGCCGTCAGCCGTCGGTCGCCGAAGATCTCGCGCAGCAGATCGAGAGCGGCAGCCGAGCGATTTTCGGCGTGATATTGGAGTCCCACCTCGAATCCGGGCGGCAGGAGCTCGCAGCCGATCGGCCGCCGCGATCCGGACAAAGCATCACCGACGGCTGCCTCGGGTGGGCCGAGACGGTGCCGGTGCTCGAGCGACTGGCTGCGGCGGTGCGCGCCCGCCGCAGCGCGCGGCGCTGAAACGTCGATGCGTGGCTGAAGCGTCAACCCGGCTCCCGATTGCGGCGGATCGCCGAGCGCGACGACGGCGGATTGCCGACGGCGGCAGTTCGTTTCTGCCGACGCAGCTGCGTGGTATCCAGCTGGTCGAAATCGGCCATTGGCGGCCGTTCCAGGCGCTCACTGACGAGCTGGGTACCAACAGCTGCTCGACCGTCGGTCCATTTTCTACCCTTCTACCGCTAGACCGAGCGACATCGATCGAAGCGGACATCGGTTCGCCGCCTCCACCTCACTCAAGGTCAAGCTGGCGGCACGCGACGGGGACGTCGCGCTCGACGTTCAGGTGACTGATTTCGAGGCGACCAACGGCGCCAACGTGCCACCTTCTGCTCCTAGAACGTCCCAGCAACGCCCGTCGGCAGGATGCTGAGCGTGCCACGCCCCTGGCGCAGCGCGCTCCGCTTTCCCGCTTCGTACGTCAACAGCGCAGCCCCGGTCGCCCATAAGGCATCGCCGGAGACGCTCATGGCCACGCCGACGCTGAACATGCCCAGGTTGCCGCCGTTGTCCTGCTCGAATGGATTGCCCAAGCCGATGATCGCCATCGCCGTGCCACCGCCGAACAGCGCCAAGCCGCCCAGGAACAGCCCCAGACCGATGAGTTCGGAGCGGCGCGCCCTGCTCTCGGCCCCGTCGAGCAAGGCCAATCGATCGGCGGGGGCGGCGTGTGAGATGAGGCGCAGCTGGCCCAGGCCGGCGTCGCGCCCGGCGGTGTCGATGCCGACCCACAGGCTGCTGAACAAGGTCGCGCCGCCGACCGCCGTCATGGCGACGCCGGTGTCGAGCTTGCTGTCGGCTTGACCGTGCAGGCCCCAAAGCAGGCCGCCGGTGAGGATGAGGGCGGCGCCGCTGGTGGCGAGCGAGAGCGCGGTCAGCCGGTACGCGTGGTTCGTCTGTTGAACCGGGGGCAGCTGCAGCCGGATGCCGGGCGGGGCGGTCTGGGCAGACGCGACCCGGGCGAGGGAGAGACACAGCGCGATCGAGGCCACGAGCTTCATATGCCGAGACGAAAGCAACCGCGATGCCGACGGCGAGACGCGAGGATGGCCGCCGCAATGGTTCAATTCCTGACGGAATCGTCGATTGTCCGACGTGGACGCCGCGGCAACAGCGGGCGCCGTCCACGGCCACAACCTCCAGTCATCAACGAGAATCTGCCCTCACGGCGCGCCTGGAAGACATGGGAACGCGCGGGCGGCCTCGCCCGACACTTCAACTTCGACCGCAACCTGAACGGCACGGCGATATCGCCTGCCAGTGGTAGTTTGGGCCTCGCATGTTCAACGTCTGTCCCGGCTGCGGCGAGTATTCTGTCGAGAAGCGCGTCGACCCGACGTCCGAGAAGACGGCGGTCGCGATCTGCCCGACGTGCGGGCACCCTCATCCGTTCCGTCGGCAGCCGCTCTTCATCGTCACCGGCGCGAGCGGGACGGGCAAGACCACGGTCGGACTCGAGTTGGGTGCGCTTCTGCCCGAATGCGTCGTCCTCGACGGTGACATCCTGTGGTGCAAGCCCTTTGAGGAGCTCGAGGCGACAGACGCCGACGCGCATCCGTTTCGCACGCTGTGGCTGCGGATGGCCAAGAACATCGGACAGGCCGGGCGACCTGTCGTGCTGCTCGGGAGCGCGCTGCCGGAGCAGTTCGAGTCGAGCCCCGAGCGGCGGTACTTCGACCGAATCCAATACCTGACCTTGGTGTGCAGCGCCGACGTGCTCGACCAGCGCCTCCGCGCGCGGCGGGCGTGGCGAAACTCGGGCACCGACGAGGTCCGCCAAAACATGCAGAACTTCAACCGCTGGCTTCGGGAGAATGCGGCGACGACAACGCCGCCGATGGCCGTGGTCGACACCACCTCGATGTCGATCGAGGCCGCTGTCGACTCCGTCGCGAAGTGGGTACGGACAGCGCTCGGGGATGGTCCAACGCCGCCTTCGGGATAGTCATCCTGAACGGCACGACGAGCTTCCGCCGATTAGAACCGCAACTCGCCCGACGCAGAGATGGACATCCTTGTGCGCTTCTCGCGTCGCGCGCCGATCGACCACAGTGGAATGCGAACGCCGAGCAGCACCGGTACCCAGGCCGTCGTCGCGATAGCTCCAGCAGCGAGATCGAACGGCACATGTGCGTATTCGCCGAAGCGCGAATGTGCGTCGTCGATCGCGTACACCCAGGACGCCCACGGCGCGATGGAAACAACTTCGCACGCGATGCCGATTTGAGGCCGCCTGGAGCCCCAGCCGCGACGACATCTACGCCGTCGGCACCGATCCGGGGTGCACGGTCAACGCGATGTGCGGCGCCATCTACCACATCGTGACCGGTCAGATGCCGACGGTGAAGATGTTCCGCGGCGCGTTCTACGGCATCTTCGGCAGCAGCAGCGGCACGATCTACGCCGTCGGCTCCGGCGGCACCATCGCGACGTCGACCGGCAGCGATGCTTGGGGGGAGATGATGCCGGTGCCGTCGCCGCTCGTGCTGTTTGCGGTGCACGGGGCGAACGGTCAGGTCTACGCCGTCGGCAATGGAGCTACGATCGTGCACATCGTCGAGTGACAGCGGCCTCCCCCGCGCTACCCGCGACGACGTAAAACAGCCACCGGGGGTTGCGCCGGCCGATTCGCACGCATCCTTTACAACATGGACATTACGCCGCAGGCAGTCGCGCTCCCCAAGTCGACGGACGCTTGGCCGAAGGGCAAGTACGGCCCCGTCTTTCCGCGTACGCCCGCGTGCTACGGCTTCACCATCGTCGCCAACGTCAAACCCGGCCGCGCCGAGGCGATGCGCGAATACGGCCAGCGTCTCGCGAAGGCGCTCGAAGCCGATCCGCACATCCTCGCGCCGCTCAAGCTGCACTATTTGCGCTGGGTGCTCTTCGACGACGATACGCGATTCATGTACCAGGGCATATTCGATACCGATTTCGACAAATACACCGAAGACGCGGTCGTGCTCTTCCGTAAAGCAGGCATCGATACGGCGTTCGAGAACCTCGAAGGCTTTCCGACGGACTGGAAGACCAATACGGAGGCGTTCATCAAGTTTCTCCGCGACCATCAGTGCAACAGCTTTCTCGAATATGGCGAATATCCATATTTCACGAGCGACGAAATAAAGAAGGCGCTGAAGATAAAAGCCGCCCTCGCCGAGATGCTCGAGCAGATGCAGTAGGCTGCCCATGAGCGCGCGCGCCCGCACCTATAACCAAACGCACACACCGCGGAAATACGCGAAGGGACGGCGTCGGGTGAGCGTTTACATCGCGTGGAGCTATCCGGCGGAAGCGAACCGCGATCCGCGTCAGCTCGACAACCGATTCTCGACGATGAGCGAGGTCCGTCGCGCCCTGTGGCCCGACTACGAAGGCCCGCAATGGTCCGAGGCGCGCTTCCAGCAGAATATCGCCGGATCGCTCGAGCTGTTCTTTTGGGCGTGGGTGAGGTTTCAGGAGGTCATCGAGGCGGTCACCGGCTATCCCGTGCCGATGTTCCAACGCGTCGATCAGGCCGGCTTCGCCCTGCCGCTCGACGAGCGCGTGCTCGCAGACTGCGACACGCTGCTCTTGTTCGGGCTCGACCACTCGGTGACCGAGCAGCAGCCGTCACCGACGGAGATCGAGGCCCTGCGGGAATTTCTGCGTCGCGAAGGGACCTGCCTGATCCTCGGGCCGCACCACGACGTGGGCGCATCGCCAGAGACGGCCGAGCGCCAGATGGAGTACCTGCACCATGGCGACGCCCTCGTACCGCGCCAGCAGCGCTTCGGCGGGTACACGCGCGCCGTCATGCAGGCGCTCGAGATACCCGTCGAGAATCGCTACGGGCTGCGTCCGGCGGTGGTACCCAACACGAATCGCAGCGTCCCGCTGTCCATCGCCGCCGACCTCGACAAGCGCGGCTGGCTGACGGGCGTGCGCAATTTCAACTTTCACATGCACCTCCCGCATTACGCGGTCACCACCGCTGACGCGCGCGCAATTGCCGTGCTGGCGCGCCAGCCGATCGATTCTGTCGCGGCCGCATCCGTTCACCAACGCCGGCCACAAAGAGTTCAACGCGCTTCTGTGGATGCCACCCGGCGACGGTCGCGCCGGCGAAGTGCTCGTCGCCGATTCCACGATCTTCAGCACGCTCTTCGGTGCCGACGAGAGCCTCGAACGCTTCTGGAAGAACATCGCCACGGCGCAGTGACCATGCTGGAGCTCGACGACATCCAAAGCGGCGTCTTGCGCCCGCGGCCATCGCCATACGCGGCTACATACGTGCTGTTCCGCATCGACGATCGCCACGCCGGCCGCGAGCTGATGCGGCGCTTCGGCGGCGTCGTCGCTTCGGCGACGCATCCCACGAGCCCCGCCGGCGACAACTGGGTCAGCGTCGCGCTCACCTACTCCGGCCTGGTGGCGCTCGGCGTGCCGCGCGCGTCGCTCGAGAGCTTCGCCTGGGAGTTCCGGCAGGGAATGGCCGCGCGCGCCGACGCGCTTGGCGACACCGGTGAAAGCAGCCCGGCTTGCTGGGAGAGGCCGCTCGGGTCGCGCGACGTGCACGTCATCATGACGGCGCTCGCTCCCGATCGCGCGCGGCTCGAGGCGGCGCTGTCGCGTGCGCGCGACGTGTACGCGCACCTCCCCGGCGTCACCGCCGTTTGGCGGCAGGACTGCCACGCGCTGAGCACGGGGCGCGAGCCATTCGGATATCGCGACGCGATCGGACAGCCGGCGGTCGAAGGCAGCGGCCTGCCGCCGACGAACACGCGGGAAGCGCCGCTCAAGGCCGGCGAGTTCGTGCTCGGCTATCTCGACGAGACCGGCGGCTGGCCGCCGATGCCGCAGCCCGAGGTACTCGGGCGCAACGGCACCTACGTCGCGTTCCGCAAGCTGCATCAGCGCGTCGCCGCGTTTCGCCGTTACCTGCGCGACAACGCGCACGACCGTGACGACGAGGAGCTGCTCGCGGCGAAGATGATGGGCCGCTGGCGCAGCGGCGCTCCCTTGGAGCGCTGTCCGCTCCACGACGATCCCGAGCTCGGCGCCGATCCGTGCCGCAACAACGACTTCGACTATGGCGACGACGCGATCGGGTATCAGACGCCGCCGGGCTCGCACATCCGTCGCGCCAACCCGCGCGATGCTTCCGTCGCGGGCGTCGTGCGGCTGCACCGCATGATCCGCCGCGGCACCGCGTACGGCCCCGAGCTCCCCGAAGGCGTGCTCGACGACGACGGTGTCGATCGCGGGCTCATGTTCGCGTTCGTCGGAGCGCACCTCGGACGGCAGTTCGAGTTCGTGCAGTCGGAGTGGATCGAGGGCGGCGACTTCCTCGGGCTCGGCGACGTCAAGGATCCCATCGTCGGCGCGCACGACGGCGACGGGACGCTCTCGATTCCACGGCGACCGATTCCGCGGCGATTGCGCGGCCTTCAGCGCTTCGTCGTCACCCGCGGCGGCGAATACGGCTTCTTGCCGGGGCTGCGCGCGCTGCGCTGGCTGGCGGAGCTGCGCACGTGAGCGACGTGAGCGGCTGGCACGAGCGTTTCGACGTCGTCGTCGACGTCGCCGTCATTGGGGCCGGACCGGCGGGGCTCGTCGCGGCCTTGCGCGCGGGAGACCTCGGCGCGCGCACGGCGCTCATCGCGGCCGGCGAGATCGGTGGCATGGCGGCGCACGACGGGCCGGTACCGGTGCGCACGCTGGCGCACGCGGCGCGGCTCATCCGCGACGCGCAACAGCTCGGGCGCTTCGGGATCGCCGTCGGCGAGCCGGCGCTCGATTATGCGCGGCTCCTTCTGCGCGTGCGTGAGGTCGTCGACGACGTGCGCGAGCACGCTGCGTTCGGCCGGCAGCTCGAGGCAGCGGGCGTCACCGTGTACGAAGACGCGGGCGCGACGCGATTCCTCGACGCACACACGCTCGCGACGGAGCGCGGCCTGCGCCTCGGCGCCGACAAGATCGTCGTCTGCACTGGTGGCGTCAGTCGGCGACTCGACGTGCCCGGCTTCGAGCTGACGGCGACGCACAGCGACGCCTGGTCGCTGACGTCGATCCCGGCCTCGATGATCGTGCTCGGGGCCGGCGCGACCGGCGTGCAGGTGGCGTCGATCTTCAACGCCTTCGGCACGCGCGTCGATCTGTTCCAGGCCGGCGCGCGCATCCTCGCGACGGAGGACGAGGACGTCTCCCGCGCAGTCGCCGAGGCATTCCGTCACACGGGCATGGGCGTCCACGAAGCGTTCGGCGCCGTCGAGCGGTTCGAGAAGACGGACGCCGGCGTCCGCATGGTCTTCGGCAAGGACGGAGCGCGCGACTGCGTCGAGGCGGCGCTCGTCGTCGCAGCCGTCGGCTGGACCGCGAACACCGGTACGCTCGATCTCGCCAAAGCGGACGTCGAGACCGACGCGCGCGGCTTCATCCGCGTCGACGCGCAGCTGCGCACGTCGGCGCAGCACGTCTTCGCTGCCGGCGACGTCACCGGGCGTCTCATGCTGGTGCCGCAGGCGCTGCAGGACGGCTTCGTCGCCGGCACCAACGCCGCACTCGGCGCAGCGACGACGATCGGCGAAGTGGTGGCGCCGATCGGCAGCTTCACCGATCCCGAATACGCGCAGGTCGGTCTGACGGAGACCAGCGCACGGGCGACGCACGACGTCGTCGTCACCACGGTGCGGTTCGCCGAAACGACGCGCACGATCATCGACGGACGCACGCTCGGATTCTGCAAGCTCGTCGTCGACCGCCCCACGCGCACCATTCTCGGCTGTCACGTGGTCGGCGAACGCGCGGTCGAGATCGTGCAGACGGCGGCGATCGCCATGACCGGCCGCATACGCGTCGAGGAGCTGGCGCGCATTCCGCTCTCATTTCCCACGTACACCGGCATGCTCGGTCGCGCAGCCGCGATCGCCGCTCACTGCTTGAACGCCGACGAAGAGCGCGGGGACCTGACGACAACGACCTAACAGGCGCTCGCCTTTGGCGAGACCCGCGCGGCAGCCCCGATCATCCGCGCGCTCGACACCTGCGTGAACGTGGTGGCCGGCCGTCGTTGCAGCGCCATTGCAGTGTCTTGCTCGAGGAGAGCGCCAGCCTTTCCGACGAGAATCGAAGTCGCCGCGCGGAGCTCACCCCGCGGCGGGTTCCCACCAGTCGAATCGACCGGTGCCCCGGACCAGTGCAGCACGCAACATTATTTCGCGCGTCACGATAAGGAGTTATGCGTCTAGTTTTCGATTGCGGGACAGTGTTGGTCCTCTCCACCGGCGAGGAGCAGCTCCAAGATGTTCCGGGCTTGCTGTGGGATTCCAGGGTGGCTGCGTACCGCGCGCCCGGCCATCGCCACCGGGCGCTCTTGTGCGAGCTACGTCGCCGTGGCATCGCGGTCGTGGACGAGATCCGCCACGCAATCCAAGAGCCAGCTGTCGGCAACTGGAAGCCGCTCTCCTTGGGTCCTTATCAGGAGGCGGCGCTCACTGCCGCGTGCTTGCGCGACTGCGCACCGGGCGATCTTCCGCCCGACGCGCACATCCTTCGCTATCGTCGGCGGGCCGACGCCACCGCCGTTCACGATCTGGTCGCGAGCTCGTCATGTTGAGCGGCGTGGTACACCTTGCACGAGGGACACGGTGGAGCTGATCATCGCGGAGAAGCCGTCGGTGGCGCGCGACCTGGCGCGGGTGCTCGGGCTGCGGCCGGCGGGCAAGGCGCATACGAGGGCAGCGGGCGCGTCATCACCTGGTGCATCGGCCACCTCGTCGAGCTGGAGGAGCCGGCCGCCTACGACGGCCGCTGGAAGGCGTGGCGCCTCGACACGCTGCCGATGCTGCCGGCCGAGTTCAAGCTGCGCCCGGCGAAGCACGCGCCGATCAGCTCGAGAAGGTGACCGCGCTCCTGCGCGACCGGCGCTTCGACGCGGTGGTCAACGCCTGCGACGCGGGCCGCGAGGGCGAGCTGATCTTTCGCTACGTCTTCGAGTTCGCGGGGCGTGCGCTTCCGGCGAAGCGGCTGTGGATCTCGTCGCTCACCGACGAGGCCATCCGCGACGGCTTCGCGGCGCTCAAGCCCGCCGCGCAGTTCGACGCGCTCGGCGACGCGGCGCGCGCGCGCTCGGAGGCCGACTGGCTGGTCGGCATGAACGCCACCCGCGCGGTCACCGTTGCGGCTGCGCCGGAGTGGCGGCGAGGCGCTCTTCTCGATCGGCCGCGTGCAGACGCCGACGCTGGCGATGCTGGTGGCAGCGCGAGCGGGAGATCCGCGAGTTCGTGCCGCGCGACTACTGGGAGGTGCACGGCACGTTCGCCACCGCCGCAGGCGAGCGCTTTTCGGCGAGGTGGACCCACGGCCGGGCGACACGGCTCGGCACCGCGGCGCTCGCCGGCGCGGTGGCGACCCGCTCGATGGCCCACGGCGGCGAGCGATCCGATGGGGCCGGGGTCGAGCGGGTGCAAGCGAAGAGCGTGCGCGAGCCGCCGCCGATGCTGTTCGATCTCACGTCGCTGCAGCGCACGGCGAACCGGCGCTTCGGCTTCAGCGCGCAACGCACGCTCGACCTGGCGCAGGCGCTCTACGAGCGGCACAAGCTGCTCACCTACCCGCGCACCGACTCGCGCCACCTGACCGCCGACGTGGCGAAGGAGCTGCCGAAGCTGTTCGCCGCGCTCGGCGCGGCTGCCCGACTACGCGCCCTTCGTCGCGCCGCTGGCGGCGCACGCCGCCGCGACCGAACCGGCGCGTCGTCGACGACGCCAAGGTCTCCGATCACCACGCGATCATCCCGACGGGCAAGCCGGTGCGACTGCGACGGGCTCGATCGGCGACGAGCGGCGCCTGTTCGACCTGGTCGTGCGGCGCTTCCTCGGGCGTCTTCTACCCCGACGCCGAGTTCGCGGTGACCGAGGCGCTGATGCGAGTCGGCGGCGAGGGCCACGCGCCGGCCGGGCGCAACGCCGCTTGATGAAGGCAAGGAGCTGCCCGCTGAGCGGGCTGCCGCCGCCGCCGGACTGGTTCGTGGCGCGTGGGCGCGTGCGGGTGCAGGCCGGCTGGCAGGAGGTGGCCGGCATCGACGGCAGCGAAGAAGCAGCGACGCCGTGGCGACGGGCGGGAGGACGCGCGAGCCCACGGCGGTCTTGCCGCCGCTCATCGAGGGCCAGGCGCTCGACGGCAGGTTCGAGCCGGTGGCGAAGAAGACCCTGCCGCCCAGGCGCTACACCGAGGCGACGCTGCTGTCGGCGATGGAGTCGGCGGGCAAGATCGCTGAACGACGACGAGCTGCGCGCCGCCATGAAGGACACCGGGCTCGGCACGCCGGCGACGCGCGCGGCGATCATCGAGACGCTGCTCAAGCGCGGCTACGCCCAGCGCGAGCAAGAAGCTGATCGTGCCGACGGCGACCGGGATGGGGCTCATCGACGCGCTGCCGGTTCCGAGCCTCGCCTCGCCGGAGCTGACCGGCGAGTGGGAGGCGCGCCTGGCGCGCATCGCGCGCGGCGCGGAGAGTCGCGTCGCCTTCATGACGGACATCGCCAGCTACGTCCGCGACACGGTCGAGGCCATCCGAGCTGCGCAGCCGTCGAAGCTGGCCGCGACGGCTGCGGCGGACGGGCCGGCGGTCGGGCGCTGCCCCCGCTGTGGCGCTGCCGTCCGTGCGGGCATGCGGGCGTTCGCGTGCTCCTCTGGCTGCGGCTTCGCGATGCAGAACAGAGTCGCGGGACGGGCCATTGGGGCGAAGCTCGCGTCGGTGCTACTGGCGAAGCGACGCAGCGAAGTCCTGCGCGGGTTCCGCTCCAAGGCGAAGAAGAAGTTCGCCGCCGCGCTCGTGCTCGAGGTCGACGGCAGCCTGCGCTTCGCGTTCGACGGCGATGGCCCGGCGAGCCGCCGCACGCCGCCGAAAACAGGCGCTCGGCCTCGGCCCGGTGCCGCCCCAAAGCCGCGCGCCGTCGCCACACTGATCATGGAGCTGCCGTGCCCACGCTGCGGGCAGGGCAAGCTCCTCGCCGGCAAACGCGGCTGGGGCTGCACCCGCTGGCGCGAGGAATGTCGCTTCGTGGTGTGGTTCGAGACGGCGGGCCGCAAGCTGAGCGAGGCCCAACTGCGCGATCTGATCCTGCGCGGGAAGACCCGCCGCGCTCGCTTCCGGCCAGCCAAAGCCCATGTTGAAGGACGGCTCGTTCTCGAGCCCGCAGCCGACGGCGGCGCCCGGTTTGTGCCGGGCTGATTGATCTGGCCGCGCATCCCATATCAGCTACGGCCAACCCTTCGGCGTCGACTACCTCGATATCGTGGCGCTCGCTGGATGCGCCTCCACGTCGTCCACGTCACCTTCATCGACCACACCGGCGACAGCGGCCGAGCCGCCGCCGTCGGCGACCCCGACGACGGATTACACGTCGGCGCCACCGAAGCCATCGGTGACGGCGGGCTCGGGCGTCAAAGGCAAGGCGGCGGCCGCGGCCGATCAATACTATGGCGCGAAGGTGAGCGCCTTTCTCGATCAGGGTGGCGACGCCAAGCGGCGACCGAACGAAACCATCGACGGCGCCCAGTGCCGTGGCAACGCCATGCAGCACACCGGCTGGTGCGCCGACAGCAAGACGTTGATCGCGTGCGAACAGGACCGTTTCCTCGAAGTCGACTGCACCAAGGTCGCGCCGACGGCGGTGTGCGCCTTCGACAAGACCGGACGCGGCACCGTCGACTGCGTGACCCCGTAGCGACGCGACGGCGCCCTCGGCGCGGTTCGACCTCCACGAGAGCAACGGAATCGCCAAGGCCGAGCTCTTCGACTTCATCGAGGTGTTCTACAACCAGCAGCGCCTGCGCTCCTCGCTCGATTACGCCACGCCACGCATGGCCAGGTGCGAAGCGAAGCTGTGGCGCAACGCATGCCACCCGATCCGCCGAAGCCCAGCCTTGCGACAGGCCCGCCACAGCGCATGCTTGCACTCGGTCTTCACGAGCATCCTGCCATCTCGCTTGCCGAGGCTATTTTTCGGATCCGATCGGCATCTCGGTACGTGAACAGCACCATCCGAAGCGACGAGGAGTGTCCCGTTGCGGGGACCGAAGGCGAAAGGGACAGGAACTGCGGCGCCGCTCCCGATGAGCGGCTTCCAAACCTGCATGCGCGCCGACGTCGCTGCCGAGGCCGAGGCGCGCGCGGCGGGCTGAGCGCGCCGCCGGCTGCAGCGGCCCGAACCTTGGCGCGGCTGCGGTGTTATTGGGCTATGAGCCTGCGCCGTCGCGACTTCCTTGCCCTCGCCGCCGCTTCCGCCGCCGCTGCGTGCGCCCGTACCATTCCCGCCGGAGGGACCAGGCCCGCCGGCGCCGGATCCGCGGGCGCCGGCGCGGGCCGCGAGCTCGGCGCCAGCGGCGGGCCCGCCCGCGCCGCCAAGCCCAAGCGCATCCTCGTGCTCGGCGGCACCGGCTTCCTCGGCCCGCACCTGGTGCGCGCCGCCCGCGCCCGCGGCCACACGCTCACGCTCTTCAACCGTGGCAAGACCGCCCCCGGCCTCTTCCCCGACGTCGAGACCATCCTGGGCGACCGCCGCACCGACACCGATCGCCTGCGCGGACGCGACTGGGATGCCGTCGTCGACACCTGGGTCATGCTACCCCAGTCGGTGCGCACCATCACCACGCTGCTGCGCGATCACATCCGCCACTACCTCTTCGTCTCCACCATCTCGGTCTATCGCCTCGGCCGCGACCCCATCGACGAGCGTTCGCCGACGCTGCCCGAGCCCGCCCAGATGCCCAAGCAGATCGACCCCGACTCCTACGGCGGGCTCAAGGCCGCCGCCGAGCGTGCCGCCGAGGAGGTCATGCCCGGCCGCACCACCAGCGTGCGCGCCGGCGTCATCGTCGGTCCCGGCGACCCCAGCGATCGCTTCCTGTACTGGCCGCTGCGCCTGATTCGCGGCGGCGAGGTGCTGGTGCCCGGCACGCCCGACGATCGCATGCCGTTCATCGACGTGCGCGACCTGGCCGACTGGATGGTCACCTGCCTCGAGGAGGGCGTCATGGGCACCTACAACGCCGTCGGTCCGGCCGACCCGCGCCTCGGCGCCGTGCTCGCCGACATGCGCGCCGGCGTCGGCGGCGACGCGCGCCTCACCTTCGCCGACAGCAAGTGGCTGGCCGCGCGGCAGGCGGGCGGCTGGGACGACTTCCCGCTCGCGGTCGGCCACGACGACGAGCAGGCGGGCTTCGGCCAGGTCTCAGCGGCGCGCGCCCTCGCCCGCGGGCTACGCTTCCGCTCGCCGCAGACGACCGCGCGCGACACGCTCGCCTGGTGGCAGACGCAGCCCGAGGCGCGCCGCGCCCAGCCGCGCCCGGGGCTCGCCGCCGCGCGCGAGAGCGAGCTGCTGAGCGCCTGGCACGCCGCCCAGGCCCGTCGCTGACGCCGGCGCGCCAGGCCGCTTTCTCGATCTGCCACCCCTGGGATCCCGGGACGGGAAGCGCTGCTCGTTCGGCAGGAGATGGGCGTCGAGGGCGCCGCCGCGGCGGCCGGCCGCCGCGCCAGGCGCGCGGGCGCGACGACAGGGTCGCTCTCGACCTCGCGATCGTCGATCACCCGCTCGTCGACGACGGTGACGGCGCTGCCGCTGCGAACACATCATCCGGGCTGCGGCGTCACCGGCAGCCCGTCGACCAGCTCGCGGAACAGCCGCGGCACCACCGACTCGACCTCGCCGCGGATGACGACGTCGATGAAGGGATGGAGCCGATGGAGCGCGGCCCCCATGGGCCCCTCGCAGTTCGCGCCGTCGAAGACGATCTTCAGCGACGGGTGGCGCAACTTGAGCAGCTTGGCCAGCACCAACGACGGCACGTTCTGTTGAAACGTCGTCGAAAAGCCGACCGCGCGCGGCGCCGGGGCAAGGACGTCGTCGACGCAACGCTCGAGGAACGCCGGAACCAACTCACGCACCCGCAGCGCCGCCCCGACGGAGGCCGGCCCACGAAACTCGGCAGCCCAGGCGCGCCACGCCTCGTCGTCCGGCGACGTCGGTTGCGCGCGCAGCGGCGGCACCGCAAAAGCCTACCCGCCCAGACGCTCGCCGAAGGCGTCGTAGGTGTCGGTCGACATGCGCCGGCCGCCGAGCTTTTGCGCGACGGCGTCGAAGAAGTCGACGTAGAAGTGGCGCGTCGCCGCGCGCGGGTCACGGTCCACGGCATCGACACCAGCACCACGGGAACCGGAGCGGTCATACGGCTCCTTTTCGCCCTCAGCCGAAGAGGCGATGGCGGTTGAAGGCGCGCAAGCCGAGCGCCAGGATGGTCGCGCCGACGACGAGGAGCGCGGACTCGACGACAACGACCTGCATCCACGCCGACGACAGATGCAGGAGCGAAGTCAGCCAGAGGAAGAGCACCGACATGAGGAGCGACAGCATCGACTAAGCCTGCTGCGCCGAGCGCGCGACCCGCGTGCGGCTCGACACCGCCGTCGCCAGCGCAGTCGTGGTGAGGCCGAAGACCACCGCGCCCGCGACGAGGGTGGCGAAGCCTGAGATTCCCACCGCCGGCAATGGATTGTCGCCCTTGATCAGCGTCGTCACCACCGCAGCCGCGAGCGCCGCCACCGAGCACGAGACCGAGATGCCGAGCGCGGCCAGCACCTTGCCGAGGTAGATCGCACGATCGGAGATCGGCGTCGCCAGCAGCGTCTCCAGCGTATTGCGCTCGCGCTCGCCGGCGAAGCTGTCGGCGGCGAACAGCGCCGCGACAATCGACGGGAAGATCGCGTAGAGCATCACGAGATCGGTCGGCGAGGTCCAGATGTTCGTGCTGCGTGCCGGCACGAAGACGCCGCACAGGAGCACCACGACGCACGTCTGGATGAAGGTCCCGTAGAACGACTGCCAATCGGTCGACAGCTCCTTCAGCTCCTTGCGGATGATGGCCAGCGCGTCTCTCATGGGGTACCTCGGCCGCGCCGTGTGAGCGCGATGAAGGCCGCCTCCAGCGAGCGGCCGGTCTTTTGCACCTCTTCGACGGCGACGCCGCGGCGCACCAACTCCGTGGTCAGCCGCGCAAAGCGCGGCGACGGGCAGACGATGGTCGCTACGCGGCCTTCGAGACGATGCTCCGTGATCCAACCCTCGGCCACGAGCGCCTCGAAGAGCGCGGCGTCGAGCCCGTCGGCGACGATGGTGGCCTCGACGCGATCGGCGCCACCGCCGCTGGCGCCGAGCTTGTCGGGCGCGCCGCGGGCGAGCACACGCCCGTTCTCGATGACCGCCACCTCGGAGCAGATCTTCTCCGCGTGCGCGAGGTCGTGCGTGGTCAAGAGCACCGTGACCCGATGCTGCCGCGCCTGGGCGATGATGAGCTCCCGCAGATCGGCGGCCGCCACGGGATCGAGCCCCGAGAACGGCTCGTCGAGCAGCAGCAGCGACGGCGCGTGCAACAAGCTGCGCGCGATCGACAGCTTCTTGCGCATGCCGACGGACCAGGTGCCGGCGCGGTCGCGTCTACGATCCCACAGGCCGAACGCGCGCAGCATCGTCTCGATACGTCCGGCGCGCTCGCCGTCGGGGACGTGCTGCAAGCGCGCGTGCAGGATCAGGTTGTCTTCGGCCGAGAGCCGCGGGTAGATCCCGTCGTGCTCGAGGAGCACGCCCACCTGGCCGCGCACGCGCATACCGTCGCGAATGGGATCGAGGCCGAGGACGCGGACGGCGCCGGCGTCGGGGGCGACGAGGCCGAGCAGCACGCGCAGCATCGTCGTCTTGCCGGCGCCGTTGGGTCCGAGCACGCCGACGATACCGCCGCGCTCGACGCGCAGATCGAGACCGCTCAACGCGACGGTCTGGCCGTATTTCTTGATGACACCGATGAGCTCGATGGAAGGGGATATCGCTTCTCCGATCATAGGGCCAATTCTACGAGGAGCTCCGCCGTATGGCTCCTGCCATCGACCGTGACGAAGCTGTCACCGACCCTGGGCAGCGCCTCGGTGAAGCATAGCCACTCCTGCTGGGCTGCCAGCGCTTCGACGAGCTCGAGGCAGAACGGGTTGTAACGGTCCACCCACAACGGCTTGCGCGCATCGGCGTCGCCAGCGCGCTCGTCGAATGGCGCGCGCACGAAGAGCTGTCGCGGCAGCCCGAGCGCGCGCGCGTCGGCGGCGACGTCGAAGAGCCGCTCCCGCGCAGAGCGTCGTCGGCGAGCAGCCGCTCCAGCGCCCCGCGCAGGTCGCTGTCGATCGACGCTGCCCAGGCGGCGGCGACATCGGCGCGCGCTCCGCCGAGAGCGGCAGCGGCGGCGAGCCAGCGCGACACCTCCGCGACGCCCGCGACGCTCGGCTGCGCCACCGCCGTCGCGTCGATCGCGCGCGGAACGCGCCCATTGTGAGCGTCGCGGAGGACCGCGAGCAGGTGCCGGCGCGCGCGTGGCTCCGTGCAGGGGCCGCCGGATGGTTGGCGGTCGCCGCTCTCGAGCTGGCGCTGCAAGGTACCGGGGCGCTCGCCGGACGCGTCATGCGCGGAGACCAGCGGTGGGCGACGTGATCGTCAACGCACGCGCCTCCAGCGCCATCGGCGTGTTCTACGGCGTCAGCAGCGGCGCCGACGGCGAGTTCCGATTCGACCGACTGGCGCCGGGCGACTACAAGGTGTCGGCGATGCAGAGCAGCCTGGGTGGCATGCCCGGTCAGCGAGCGCTCGACGCGAGGCGCTTGATTCCTTCTTGCGGACGCAACAGCTCGCGCGGGATCCCGGTCCTGAGCACGCGCCACAACAGCTTCGGCTGGAACAGGTGGCCGGGCGGCTCGATCATGCCCAGCACCTTGAAGAGCGCGAGCTTCACGTCGGGCGAGTGGCGCGTGAGCAGGAACAAGCGGTCGACGTACGCGTAGGTCATCTTGTGGCTGAGGCTGCGCTTGCCTTCGGTGCCGGGGAAGCGCAGATCTTCGGTCGTCGTCTGCGCCCATGCCGGCGCCAGCAGCTTGGCGAGACGACGATGGTACGTGCGCGGCAACCCGTCCGCGTCGACGCGCTCGCGCAATAGCGCCGCCAGGAGCTCGATGCCGATGCCGGCCGTGGTCATGCCCTGGCCGTAGATCGGGTTGAACGACACCACCGCGTCTCCGACGGCGATGAAGCCGCCGGGAAGCTTACAGCGCTCGAAGTGGCGCAGCCGGTTCTGCTCGAAGCGGAAGCCGTAGATTGGCCCGAGAGGACGCGCCGCGCGCAGCCAGTCGACGAGCCCCGGCACGCCGACGGTGCTCGCAAACTCGATCATCCCGACCTCGTCGGTCGGCGGATAATCGCCGTTCGTGCCCGCGAGCGTGACGATGAAGCGCTTGTTCTCGATCGGGACCATGAACAACGTGCGCGTGTAGTGCGGCGGCCGCGCCGTGGCGATCACCGCGTCGCGATCCCACACCTTCGTCGCCGGTGCCTCGTACCAGCGCGTGGCGTAGCCGATGAAGGGCTTGACGGTGGCGTCGGTGGGCGGCTGCACGCCGAGCGCCTCCAGCCATTTTGGCGCGGCCGACTCGCGCCCGCTGGCATCGACGACGAGATCGGCGGGCACCACCTGCCCGTCCGCAAGGCGCACGCCGGTCACCCGCCGCGACGAGCCATCGAGCCCGGCCACCGCGGCCGTTTGCCGCGTCGCGATCCGCGGGAGCGCGAGCACGCGCCGGCGCACGTGCTGCTCGAGGAACAGGCGCGAGACGCACAGCATCGGCACGTCCGAGGCGAAGCGGGCGCATTCGCCGAACCACGACATCCACGACAGCTCGTGGTGCCCGTCGATCAGGCGCCCGCCGCCAGCGATCAGCTCGTCCTGGATGCCCGGCAGTAGCGCCTCGAGGATTCGCCGCCCGCGCTCGATCATCGCGTGCGCGTGCCGCCCCTGCGGCACGGTCGGGCGAAAGTCGGCGCCGTCGGGAAGGCTGTCGCGCTCGACGATCGTCACTTCCGCGAAATGATCCGACAGCACGCGCGCGGCCAGCAGGCCTGCCATACTCCCCCCGACCACGACCGCGCGCTTCGACGAGATCACGTCGCTCATGCAGCGGTAGAGACGGCTGCCGCGAAATGTTCCGAAAAAACATCAGCGGCGGGGCGCGTCGTCGTCGATGAGCCGCATCTTGTGTAGCAGCGCGGCATATCGCGGATCACGACGCACGTTGTCGATGTACGGCGAGGCGATGATGTCGATGAGCGCCACGTCGTGATGCGCGAACGCGCGCTCGTAATACATGATCGCGCGGTCGACGTCACCGAGCTGCGCGTACACATTGCCGACAAACAGCGGGTTCTCGTCCGCGCTGCTCTTCTCCAGCTCGGCCAGCGGCGCGCGCGATTCGGCGTGCCGCCCGAGCGCCTCGAGGGCCAGCACCAGGCCCGCCAGGCGGAATCCCTCCCATGGGTGACCGATGGCGTCGAACGCCTTCAGCGCCTGTTCGGCATGCCCCTCGTGGAGCGCCAATTCGGCCAGGAAGTACTGCACCATCCCGTCCTTGGGAGAGATCTCGAGCGCGCGCGTGAAGGCTGCCTTCGCTTCGGCGAATCGGCGCTGGCCGCGATAGCCGTAGCCGAGGAAGGTCCAGGCGCCGCCGTCGAGCGGGTCGAGCTCGGTGACGCGCTTATACATCGCGATCGCCTCGTCGAGCCGATGCGAGAAGTACAGCAACAGATGGCCCCTCAACGACAACGTCGCCACGTCGTTCGGGCTGAGCGCGAGCGCGCGCTCCAGGTCGGCCTGCGCGCCTTGCAAGTCCCACGCGCCGCCGTCGCTGCGGATGGTGCTGCGAATGACATAGCCGTCCGGCAACTCGGGATCGAGCGCGATCGCCTTTTCGGCGGCGTTGGCCGCATCGCGCATCATCGCCTGCGACGCGGCGCGATCGAGGTCGGTGAAAACGATGCTGAAGAGGATCGACGCGTACTCCGCCCACGCGGCGGCGAACTGCGGATCTCGGGCGAGCGCGCGCTCGATCGAGCGCCGCGCCTCTTCGAGGTCATTGAGCGCCTGACGACGCGCGAGGAGATAGTCGGTGTACGCCTCCGGGCTCTTGGAGCTGGGACTGGTAGCAGCGCTGCGGCCGCCGCCGACGAGCTTGACCTTCAGCGCGGCGACGATGTCGCTCGCCAGCTCGTCCTCGACGGCGAGGATGTCGGCGGTGCCGCGGTCGAACTCCTGCGCCCAGAGCTGATAGCCGTCGGCGGCGTTCACCAGGCGGGCCGAGATGCGAACACGCGCGCCGACGCGCCGCACGCTGCCCTCGAGCAGCGCGCCGACGCCGAGCTTCTGGCCGATCGTGCGCGCATCGTCGTCGGTGTGGCGGAAGGAGAACGACGACGTGCGTCCGGCGACGCGCAGCCCGTCGACGCGCGCCAGCGCCGTCAAGATGTCCTCGGCGATGCCGTCCGACAGGAACTGCTGGTCGGTGGCGGGGCTGAGATCGCGAAACGGCAAGATCGCGATCGACGCCGGCACGCCGGCGGGCCGGATCCCGTGGCCGCGGCGTGCGAACGGGTACGCGCCGAGCGCCACGGCGAGCGCCGCCGCAGCGACGGCAGATCGGCCACCCGCGCCAGCGGCGTGCCGGTCGCGCGGCCGGAGTCGCGCTCGCGTCAGCGGCGGCGAGCGCCGCGGCGAGCTCGCGCGCCGATTGAAAGCGTCGTTCCGGCGCCTTCTGCAGGCAGCGCAGGATCACCGCCGACAACGAAGCGGGAACGTCGCTCGGAAGCGGATCGGGATCGCGATCGACGATCCGCGATTCGATCTCGTGGCGCGACGTGCCTTCGAACGGCCGCCGCCCCGCGACGAGCTCGTACAGCACGATGCCGGCGGCGAACAGATCGGAGCGCGCGTCGACGGCGGTGCAGCGCACCTGCTCGGGCGACATGTAGCCGACGGTTCCCGCGGCGATACCCTCCTGCGTCACCGCCACCTGGCCGTCGGCCGCGATCAGCTTGGCCAGGCCGAAGTCGAGGATCTTCAAGCGCCCGTCGCGGGCCACGAACAGGTTGCTCGGCTTGAGGTCGCGGTGCACGACACCGCCTTCGTGCGCCGCCGCCAAGCCTTCGGCGAGCTGCAGCCCGAGCGCGCGCGCCTCGTCCGGCGACGCCGCGCCGCCGGCGGCGAGACGGTCGCGCAAGGTCGCGCCGTCGAGTAACTCGGCGACGATACCCGGGCCGTCGTCGGTGGCCACGATGTCGTAGACGGTGGCGATGTTCGGATGGTTGATGCGGCTGGCGGCGCGCGCCTCCTGCTCGAAGCGGCGCAGCGCGTCCGGGTCGCCCGGCTCGGCGAGCAGGACCTTGATCGCGACGTCGCGATCGAGCCTCTGATCGCGCGCGGCGAACACGCGGCCCATACCGCCGCGGCCGCGCTCGTGGAGGATGCAGTAGCGGTCGAGCAGGATGGCGCCCGGCTTCCAGTGCGCCGAGAGCGCGCGCGGCGACGGCTCTTTCGCCGGCGCCGCCGCGATCCGCCGCAACACCGAGTCCGTCTCCTCGCGGCGATCGCTCACGACCGCTCGTCGCCGTCGAGCAGCCCGGCTGCACGCGCGCGCTCGCGCAGCTGCTCCTTCAATAGATGATAGCGCTTGCGCAGCCGCGCCGACTCGCGCGCCAGCTCGGCCGCGCCGGCGTCCTCGCGGCTCAGCATGACGCGCGCGACGTCGTTCCAATCGAGCTCGCGGTCGACGCGCAGCACGAGCAGCGTGCGGTCGTCGGGCTCGAGCGACTCGCGCAGCTGGCGCCACTTGTCCTTGACCTCGGTGCGCAGCCACGGCTCGGTCCGGCTGCGCGCTTCGGCGACGATGCCGTCGAGGCGCGTGCTGCTGCCGGCGGCGCGATGCCACGGCGAGCGCCAGAAGCGCGCGGCCGCGTTGCGCGCGAGCAGGTAGAGCCACGTGCGCACGCTGCAGCGGCGCTCGAACGACGGCAATGCGCGCCAGAAGTCCTCCGCCGTCTGCGAGAAGACCTCCGAGGCGTCGCTCTCGCCGCTCATCAGGTTGACCAGAAAGCCGTACAGCTCCGGCCCATACGTCCCGAGCGCGCCGCTGGCGGCCGCCTCGAGATCCCCGGCGCGCAAGAGCGCCCCGAGCTGCGCCTCGAAGTCATCCCCCCCCACGACGACGAATGTAGCACCAACCCGGTCGGAGGATCGGGCGCGTCGGGCGCCTCCATCGAGCCGGGAGAGCAGGCCCCATCCAGATTGCGCAAACGCGAGGCGTGGCATGAGTGAGCCCCGCGGCGCCTCCACCGTCTTCCAGCGTCGTTGTCGATGCTCAGCGCGAGCTTGTCGGCTTCTTGCCGATGCGGGCGATCGCGGACGCGACTCGCCGCGCCTCGCGTCCGATCTCGCGAAGCATGCCGGTGATCGGCACCTTGAAGCCGACGAAGAACAGGCCGGGGAGCTCGGACTCGCGACCGCTACGGCGCGGCAGGCCCCGCTCGTCGAGCACCTCGGCGCCGCGAGGCAAAAGGTGCTCGAGCCGGGGCCGGTAGCCAGTGGCGAGAACGATCGCGTCGTAGTCAGCGGCAACGCCGTCGGCGAAGTGAGCGCCGCTGGCGGTCAGCTCTCGCACCTCGGGCCGCACGACGATCTTCCCCGCCTTGAGGAGATCGATCGTGCCTACATCGATGAGCGGGATCCGGCCCAAGCGCTCCACCTGCGCGACGATGCCCTCGGCGGGCAAGCGCAGGCCCCACCGCGAGAGGTCGCCGACGGTCATCTTGACGAGCAGGCTGAACATCGGGTCGCGCGCCGCGACCGGGATCCACGCGGTGGCAAGGCCGAGGAGCTGGGCCGGCAAGCCGAATGGGTCACGCGGGACGACGTGGACCGGCCTGCGGACGCACAGCTCGACGGCTGCGGCGCCGTGCTCGACCAGGTCGACGGCGATCTCGCCGCCGGTGTTGCCGATCCCGACGACGAGCACACGCCGGCCTGCGAACTGCGCGCCGGTCTCATAATCGGCGCTGTGTAGCAGCGTGCCGCGGAAGCGCTCCTGGCCGGCGAGCGCGGGCCGATGCGGCGTGTGGTTGTAGCCGGTGGCGATCACCAGGAACCGGCACTCGCGCCGGCCCGCCGACGTCTCGACGCGCCAGCCACCGTCGAGTAACGGCTCGGCGCGCTCGACGTTCACGCCGAACGCGGGCGCGAGCTCGAACGCGCGCGCGTAGTCCTCGAGATAGGCGACGACGCGCGCACGCGGGACGTACTGCGGGTCGTCGGCGGGAAACGGCCGGAACGGCAGCGCCGAGTGGCGCTTGACCGTGTGCAGGTGCAGCCGCTCGTAATGTCGCCGCCACGCCGCGCCCACGTGCTGCTCGCGCTCGACGATCGCGAACTCGCGGCCGGCGCGGCGTAGGCAGGCGCCCACGGCCAGTCCGGCGGGCCCGGCTCCTACGATCAGCGTCTCGATGCGCACGGAGCGAGTCTCGCTCGGCCGCGGCGCAAGGACAACCAGGAGACGAGCTGCGCCGGGCGATGACCTCTGCGATAGCATTCGGCCGAGCTTGCCGTTCACTCGCCGCTGGTGGCGTCGTCGGCTCGTCGACTCCTCAGCGGCGGGTGACGAGGCACCGACGGCGTCCCCGCCACGCGTTCGGCCGGCGCATCGACCGATTCCAGCCCGGCGACGCTGCCACGCTCGGGAGTGCGCAGCCGCCATTGCGCCATCAGCGGCTCCGGATCCCAATACACCTCGGGCAAGTCGCTCGACGGCCGAACCGATAGCGCGAAGTGCAGATGCGCTCGCGCGCCCGCGATGCCGGTGTCACCGACGAGCCCGATGACGTCGCCGGCGTCGACGTGCATGCCGACGGCGAGGCGCGTCGGAATCGCCGCCAGATGGAAGTACTGCGTGAACACCCTGCCGCCCCAGTGCGCGATGCGCACGGAGATGCCTCCCGGCGTGTCCTCCGCGCTTCGTCGCACCCGATCGATCACGCCTTCGTGTGCGGCGTAAACGTGCTCGCCCCACAGCTCGCCCCCCAGGTCCACGCCACAGTGGCCCGAGCGGCGACAGCGAGCGCGCGCGCTTTCGACCGGGTCGGCGACGAAAAGCTGACTCGAAATCGCAGGTCGCCGGCGGGTCGGCCCCGGCAGCGGATAGACCCACGCGGCCTGCGCGAACTGCTCCCGCCATTCGTCATCGGTGGGCGGCCAGTGCGGCCCAAACGGGGGCGATTCCGGCGGCGCTTCCGGCGCCACGGACGCCCGCGTCGATACCGGCGGGCGCTGCGGCCGCGGGATGCGCAGGAGATGCCTCAAGTAGCCGACGCCGGTCACTGCGAGCGCGAACGAAAACAGGAACGCACATCGGCGCAGCAGCGCCTTTCGCTGCGCAATCTGCGCCATGCGCACGCCGACTCGCAGACACGCCTGCGAGCAGTACGACGAGCGCACCCTGCCGACGACCAGCACGCGCCGATCGCTGTCGTACGGAATGTTGCCGCAGATCGGACAGGTCTCGCTGTTGACCTCGCGCTTCATTCGGACGACTCGGAGGCGGGCTCGTCCTCCACCGGGCCGGTGGCGCTTCCGTCCGCTTCGCCTTCATCTTTCTTCGGCGCTGGGAGCACGTGCCTGCGCGCGCTCCTCTCGTCGCTACTCGCGGCGGCCTTCGACGGCGGATGGCGATTGTGTGCGCGCGCGGCGCCGACCGGCGCGCCGCCCAGCGGGACGCCCGGCATGCCCTCAATGCTCACCAGGCCCACGGGGCTGCCCTCGAGCGGTATGCGAAGCGGCCACAAGGCGATCAGCGGCTCCGGATCGACGTACTGTTCCGGCCAACCGTTGGCGGGTCGAACCGATACCGTGAAGTGGAGATGCGCGGTCGACTCTTTGACTCCGGTGTCGCCGAGCAGACCGATCACCTCCCCCGCTTTCACCGGCGCGCCTGGCTGGACCCATCGCGGAATCGCCGCGAGGTGAAAGTATTGCGTGAACACGGTTCCGTTTCGATGGGCGATGCGCACGTAGTGTCCGCCATGCTGCTCGTTGGCGGCGCGCTGCACGCGGTCCACGATGCCGTCGTGCGCGGCACGCACCTGCTCGCCCCAGATCTCACCTCCGAGATCGACCCCGCAATGGCCCTTGCGACACTCGATCGGGCGGTCGCCGGCGCGTTCGGCCCCAAAGACGCGCGAGTCGCGCGACGGCATACGGCGGAACGGCCCCGCCAATGGATGAAGCCAGGCATCGCGGCCGAGATCGGCGATCAAGCTCGCTTCCGTCGGCGGCCACTCGGGTCCGAACGAGCCCGGCAGCAGCGACATGTTCGCCGGCGCGGTCGGTTGCTTGAGGGCCCGAGGGTACGTTCGCAGCGACGGCGGTCCGTCGTGCGGCGTGATGCACGCTGCCACGAGAGACGTCGCGACGACGAATCGCTTGAGGTTGCGGCGGCGCGCCGTCGAACGCGTCGCCGCATCGTCGCGCAGCTTGGAATGCAGGCACTCCTCGGAACAGAAGACGAACAGCGCGGAGCGGGCCGCTTGCACGTAGTGGTGCGGCTGCAAGGAGCCCGCGCACCAGGAGCACGAACCGCGAACGTCGGTCGTGTCTATGGAGTTGGCATCCATCATCGCTCTGGCCACGGCGCATGGCGCCGCTGACGAAACACCCGCCGGTTTTCGGCGCGATCGCCACGAGGATCAGCGGCGACTCACACCGAACCTTAGCACGCGCCGTCGCAGCGGTGAGGGATACCTTGCTTTCTGCAGTCCATTTACATGCGCTCTGGCTCACCAGCGTTGCCTGAAGGGAAACAGTGGGCGCGTAGAGGGTGAGGTGGCGTCGTCGCCGCTCGCCGTCATCGGGGAGGCTTCTGGCGCACACCTCTCGCCCTGTTGGCGGCCCAGGCGGCAGGTAATCGGGTGAACCGGGCTGCGAACGCGCTGCCAGCACACGCATGTGACGGCGAGCTACCGGGTATTTCGTCGTGACGGACCGGCTAGCGAAGGCGCGCGATTATCTTCTGCGCCAGCCCGGCGACGGCCGGCGAATCATCGGTCGCGCAGACCGAGTCTTGCTCCGTAGTGTAGCCGGCGCCGACGACTGCCGGGAGGCGCACCGTCGGGTCGGCGAAGAGCAGCGGGTTGGTGGGCGAGACACACGAAGGGTTCAGATTCGGGCATTCGGCGATGTTCGGAGAGCAGCTCGTCGAGTCGGTCCAGCCGAAGGGCGACGCCGGCGCTGCGATCGACGCCAGGATGACGTCGGATGGATCGGCCTTCGCGCCGCCCGGACGCGCGAAGAAGTCGATGTAACGCTCGACGTCGTAGAGCTGACCGCCTTCGGCCTGCGGGAGCGGAACGCAATTGTCGAACGGGCCGCCCGACGCTGGCAGTTGCAGCGGCCCGGGCGGGTCGCCGCAGGCGATGCCGGCGTGCGCGCAGCGCATCGTCGTGAACGAGCCGGCGACGACGGGGTCCTGCGAACGATCGAAGACCGGCGACTCGGGCGGCGCCGAGCAGTCGTCGCTGTCTTGCAGAAAGACGACGACGAGGAGCGCGTCGTCGCGCAAGAAGCCTGCGTTCTCCGGCGGCGGATTCGACACCGCGCGGTAGGCCGCCTCCAGGCCCTGAAAATAGGGACAGCCGCCGTCGTTGATGCTCGCGATGCACGAGAACGCCGTCGCCACGTCGGGTACGCCGACCAGGTTGTCGGTGCCGGCGATGCGGTCGTAGTCGATGTAGCGCGCGCCGCCCGAGAGGCTGAAGCCGTTGCACCCGGCTGGCACCGGATTGTTGGTCGCCGGCGTGATCTGCAGCTTGGCGCCGTCGCCGTCCGGATGGCACTGCCCAAAGTCGTAGGTAAACGGGCCGGCGCCGAGATCCGAGGTGATGACGCCGATGTGATACGACGCCGGCGCCGCTGCGTCGAGCGCTGCCACCAGCTGTGGGAAGGCCTGCACGAGCGCCTGCCGCTTGGGAATGATCGTGAAGTCGGCGAGCACGAAGAGGATGTCGACGTTGGCGTGCGCGGCGAAGGCGGGGACGAAGGCCATGTCGGGCGAGCTGGTGTCGCCGGAATGGCCGCCGCAGCCGGCGAGGACGAGGGTAACGGCCAGGAGCGGGCGCATCCCTCATGGTATCCGATCGCAACCTGCGCCCCCAGATGCCCTCGCAGCATCAGCGCGACGGCCGACTTTCTCCGCTCGCGGCGCAGACCCGCCCAATCGGCCGGCTACTCAATCGCCGGAAGCGCGCAGAGGACTCTCGCAATCGCACCTGCAGCATGGGGATCTTTCCCAGGAGCCGATTGGACGAAGCGACCGACAACCTCGTCTTGCGCTGGCAGGCAGGCGAGCTGCCAACCCTCGCGCTTTCGGGCGAGCAGACCGCGTTTCACTTCGTGCAGCCGCCGCCCGACGGCATCCTCCTCGCGGGCGCGCGATGCCGCTGGAGCCCCGACGGCGTCGAGAAGAACGCGCTCGCCTTGGACTGGGACGGGAGGGAGCTGGAACGCTGGACGCTCGGCGACGGCATCGCGGATCTGCGCACGACGCCGGACGGCACGATCTGAGCGTTTCATTTCGACGAAGGCGTCTTCGGAAACCATGGTTGGAGCAGCCCGGGACCGCCCGCCATCGGGTCCCCTGGGCTGGTCGCGTTCTCGCCGCGAGACGAGATTCGCTTCGCGTACGACGCGGCGACGGCTGGTACCGACTCGATCTGCGACGCGCACGCGATGAACGTGGTCGGCGACGGCGAGGCGTGAGCGTATTTCTACACGGAGTTTCCGATCGTCCGGATTCGTGACGGTCAATATCGGGTCTGGAAGACGAATATCGGTGGGGCGCGCGCGCTCGCCGTCCGAGGAGAGTACGCCCTGCTCTACGGCGGCTACCGGGAGCGCCACCGCGCGTGCATCGTCGAGCTCGGTGCGAACGGCGTCGCCAAGGTCATCGACGAGCGCGTTCTCGTCGACGACAAGGGGGCGCCGATCGGAGATGCCCTCGTGTATGGCGTTGGGACAAGCTGTATATCTTCGCGGATCGATGGGCGCGCGTCGTAAACGATTGGTGACGGCGAGAACAGCGTAGCGATTGAATAATCCCGTAACTCATTCGTCTGGGAAGGTTTGAATATGCATCTACGTACGACAAAAAGCTTGACGTGAATGCAAACGGCGCGTAGGTGAATAGAGATGATGTTCTTGCGGACAGAGCTCGGCTGCAAAGCGACGCGCGAAGGCGCGGTCGCCGCGGCCTATCTGCGCTCGCAGGGTCATTTCAGCCTCGTCGCGACGCTGCCCGGTCGCCCGGCCACCAATCAGGATCGGACCAGGCCCGGCTCTTAGAACAGATCCCGAGTGGGACTTTCAAGAGGCCGGGCACCGAGAGGTTCCCGGCCTCTTTCATTTTCGGCGACGAGAAACTGAGGAGTTGTAGCGGACAAGCATGGCGCGGAAGACACATAGGTGCGGCAGGCGACTGATCCTGGGTCGCGGATGCTGGGCATCGGACCGTCTCCAAAACGGTCGCGGCGAGGTTCGATTCCTCGGCGGCCCGCGCTTGCCCTCGTAGCTCAGTGAGCAGAGCAGCGCTCTCGTAAGGCGCCGGATCGGGTGCAACTCCCGACGAGGGCTCGACGTGTGCGCGCACAACGACTCGATCACGTTCGAGTCGAATGGTCGACGTGTGCGCGCTCTCTGCGGTCGAAGTGTTGTCAGTGACACGCCGGCTCGCCAGGTCGGAATCACGGGTGCAAATCCCGTCGGCCGCTCCGCTCGGCGACCACGGCGGTTCGATTCCGCCCGGCCCCACGGATGGATGCTCTTTGAAAATCGAATAGTGGCAGCCAAGAAACGAAGGCGCCGGCTCCCGTCGGTACGAGAGAGCCGGCACTTCGGGTGCGTCGCCTAATGGCAGGGCAGCGGATTCTTAATCCGTCACTTGGAGGTTCGATTCCTCCCGCACCCACCTTCGCCGTCGTAGCTCGAGTGGCAGAGCAGCGGACTTTTAATCCGTTGGGTACGGGTTCGAGCCCCGTCGACGGCACGCACGCTTGCGGGATTGGCCTAGCGGTAGGGGCATCGGCCTTCCAAACCGGACAGATGGGTTCGACTCCCATATCCCGCTCTCGACATACCGATATCGGGTTCCAATATCTCGTCATTGATTATTCCGGCGTCGTCTAATGGGCAGGGCGCGAGTCTTTGAAGCTCGCTGTCGTGGTTCGAATCCACGCGCCGGAGCTGTAATCGATTCTTCCGGGGTCCTTCAACGGCAGGAGACGCGGCCCTGACCCGCTCAATGTTGGTTCGAGTCCAGCCCCCGGAGCCGACGCCGGCGTAGCACAACGGCAGTGCAGCGGTTTTGTAAACCGAAGGTTGGAGGTTCGACTCCTCTCGCCGGCTCTCTCTCATTCCAGCGTGGCCCAACGGCAGGGCGCCCGGCTGTTAACCGGGACATTGCAGGTTCGAATCCTGCCGCTGGAGCTCGCCGGTCCGAGCTTCGAGGAAGGACACCGTCTGCAAAACGGTGAAGCGCGGTGCGACTCCGCGTCGGACCTCGGCCCCATAGAACAACAGCTAGTTCGCCGGTCTCTCAAGCCGGAGAACCGAGGGCGGCACTCGGTGGGGTCACTGCGAACATCGTCCCGTTCGTCTAGCGGCCAGGATGCGGCTCTTTCAATGCTGCGAGGCGGGTTCGACTCCCGCACGGGACGCAATCGTTCTTCATCGGGGCGTAGCTCAGCTGGAAGAGCGCTCGGTCCGGAACCGAGAGGCCGCAGGTTCGAGCCCTGCTGCCCCGACCGCATTCCGCCTTTCGTCCAAAGGCCAGGACGCTCGCCCGATTAGCGAGAGATGAGGGTTCGAATCCTTCAGGGCGGACCGACTCATGGTGGTGGTAGCTCAATCGGCAAGAGCGCGCGGCCGTGGCCCGCGAGGCTGCGGGTTCGATTCCCGTCCATCACCCCATACCCCATGCCCCATGCCCATTCCCTATTCTCCATTTTCCGTTTCCCGTTTCTCGTTCCCCATTTTCCGTTTCCCATTTTCCGTTTCCCATTTTCCGTTCCGTTCCCCATTTTCCGTTCCCCATTTTCCGTTTCCCATTTTCCGTTTCCCGTTTCCCGTTTCCCATTCCCCATTCCCCATTCCCCGTTCCCCACGCCATGCTCGCCGACGCCTCTGGTGAGGCGATCCGTCTGTCCAACGGAACCAGGTGGGTTCGATTCCCACGGCGAGCGCCAAGCCCCTCTTGCGTAAGTGGTCTGCGCGTCCGGTTGAAGCCCGGAAGGAGCCGGTTCGATTCCGGAGGGGGGCACGACTGCGCGAATCGCTCAATGGCAGAGCGCCGCCACGACGAGGCGGAGCTGGGCGTTCGATTCGCTCTTGGCGTACCAAGCTCGCTCGGGGGCGCCGTCGGAACGGGTCACTGCCTTGCAAGCAGAGATCAGCGGGTTCGACTCCCGCCACCTCCACTGCCCTGTAGAGCAAATGGAAGCTCACCGGAAAAACGTGAAGCCGGAACCGCGAAAGCGGCGCCCATGACCTGCTACCTCGACACGAGGGTGTGGGTTGCGACAAGGGTTGCGGATGCACCGTTTCGTGGCCGGGAGGTTGCGAATGGGAAGCGCGTTTCCCAAGAGGTCGCTTTGCATGGATCGATGCGGGTTCGAATCCCGCCAGGGCAATGCCGTCGTCGCTCAATGGCAGGGCGCCTCTCCGGTACGGAGGAGATGCGGGTTCGATTCCCGCCGACGGCTCTCCATCTGTCCCCGTGTTGAAATGGACATCATGCGAGGCTACGAACCTCGCGTCGGGGGTTCGAATCCCTCCGGGGACGCCGCATCGCTCTCGTGTTGAAACGGAGATCATTCGAGCGTCCGAAGCTCGAGTTGCGAGTTCGACTCTCGCCGAGAGCGCCACTCACACGATCTTCGGCCCCCCCCGTCCTGCGGCGGGGCCCAGCGCTGCGCGCACAGGGTGCAGACGAGCCTCATGAGCTCGGTCTCGAGGGATCGTTTCCCTCCGCAGCGACGACGCCGGGCTCGGTCTCTGGGGAGACCCTCTGTCCTACAAACAGAAGCAGCAGGGTTCGATTCCCTGGCCCGGCACCGATCGCGGTCGTGGCGAAATGGCAGACGCACCAGGTCGAGGACCTGGTGGGATTCATCCTGCTCGAGTGGCGTAACGGTAAACGCGCGCGGCTCAGACCCGCGTGGGCCAACAGGTCCGTGAGAGTTCGATTCTCTCCTCGAGCACCAGCACGCCCGCGTGGCGGAACAGGAAGACGCGGCAGCTTCAAATCCTGCTGACCCCGGTCGTGCGAGTTCGACTCTCGCCGCGGGCACCACTCACAACCAACGACAATTCGAGAAAGGAGGCCGAGCCATGGAGACCTTGGTGTTGACTGCCAGCTACGAGCCGGTGGCTCGCGTCTCTTGGAAGCGAGCGGTGACCTTGCTGTTCGACGGCAAGGTCGAGGTGATCGAGGAGTACGAGGATCGCCTGATCCGCTCGGTCACGTTCGAGATCAGGATGCCGTCGGTGATTCGCTTCCTGCGCGCGGTTCGTGCGCGTCGGAAGATGCCGAAGTTTTCGCGCGAGAACGTCTATGCGCGCGACCACGGCCGCTGCCAGTATTGCGCGAAGCAGGTCATGCGGCACGAGGCGACCTACGACCACGTCGTGCCGCGCGCGCTCGGCGGCAAGACCACGTGGGAGAACGTCGTCATCTGCTGCGTGCCGTGCAACCAGAAGAAGGGGGCGCGGCTCGCGGCCGACGTCGGCATGCGCCTGTGGTCGGTGCCCTGCCGGCCGAAGAAGCTGCCCGACGCGCTGCGCGTGACCTTCACGTTCGGCAAGACCATGCCGCACAGCTGGAAGAGCTGGCTGCGCGACTTCGGCTACTGGAACGGTGAGCTCGAGAACGACAACAAAGAGTGAGCGGCCCTCGACGAGCTCGACCGCGATTCGTCGGCGCGATCGAGATCGTTGCGCCGTCCCCGTAACAGCGCGGCCGCAGGCGCTCTTCTGCGGCAACCCCTGGAAGGTGAACTGGACGGGGTCCAGGCCCGCCTCGAAAGCGGTGCGCGCGCTCCGGCGCGTGGGGTTCGAGACCTCGACCTTCCGCTGCCCCGGCTGGTGAAGGAGCGATCTGACCATCGCAGGTCTCTGCCGTTCGACGCGGCTGAGCGATCACGATCTGACCACTCGTACTCCTCATGGCACTGGCTACGGGGCACTTTTTCCCGCGAACGAAACGAGGTGAACCATGGACATCATCATCAAGGACACGCACCGCGGGCTCTACTACGTAGACGGAGCCCTCACCAAGATTCTCGAGGCTGGCCGCTACAAGATTCCGCGCGCGCGCAAGCTCCTGTGGATGAAATCGCGCGACGTGGAGGTCGTCCTCGTCGATATGCGCGAGCGCGACATCACGATCAAGGGCCAGGAGATCCTGACCTCGGACAAGGTCGCCATTCGCGTCAGCATCATCGTGCAGTTCCGCGTGATCGATCCGAAGGCCGCGATCCATGAGGTCGCCAACTACGAGGAGCGCATCTACGGCGACGTTCAGCTGGCGGCGCGGCGCTCGCTCGCGCTCATGACGCTCGACGTGATTCTCACGAATCGGAATCAGCTGAGCGAGGACATCCTGCGCGACGTGAAGGAGGTCGCGAAGCGCTACGGCGTCGAGATCGTCCGCGCCGACGTCAAGGACCTGACCTTCCCGGGAAACCTGCAGGAGGTCATGAACAAGGTGCTCGCGGCCGAGCGCATGAGCCGGGTACAGCTCGTCGAGGCGCGCACCAAGGCCGAGGCGCAGATCATCGAGGCCGACGCCAAGCTGGCGGCGAAGACCAGGGAGCTCGACGCGGTCGCGGCTGCGCAGCGCACGGCCGCCGAGGCCGAGGCCGCGGTCGTCCGCATCAAGACGGCGGCCGAGCTCGAGGCGCTGCGCGAGCGCGCGGCGGCGGCCGAGGCGTACGAGTGGCACCCGGCGCTGCTGCGGCTGCGTGAGCTGGAGACGCTCGGCGAGCTGGCGCGGTCGGCCAATGCGCGGCTGTACATCGACTTCGATCGTCGGCTCGTCGACGACTGACGCGATCAATCCCACCGAAACGGAGAGTGAACCGGACGGGGTCCGGCCTCGGTTGCTAACCGAAGGGTGCCTGCCAGGGCATGAGGATCGAGACCTCCGCTCTCCGCAACTTCGCTCCGCTGTGTCCAACGGATGAGGGCGCCCGTCTTCTAAACGGGAGATCCAGGTTCGATTCCTGGGCGGAGCACGATGTGGCCTCGTAGACTTGGAGCGAACGATAAGATACCCGAGGCGGCGCGCTCGTCAGCCGCCGAGCGCGTCGGCGGTGATGAAGGCGTGCAGCGACTCGAGCTGCAGGCTGAGCTCGTCGACGCGATGCTGCAGCAGCTTGCGCAACGACAGCATTCCGATCAGCGTGCCGTTCGCGTCGACGACCGGCAGGTGGCGGATGTGCTTGTCGATCATGGTGCGTAGCGCGTGATGCTCCGCGGTCTCCGCCGTTGCGGTGATGAGCTTGGTGGTGCACACCTGCCCGATCGGCACCTTCTCCGGATCGAGCCGCTTCAGCACCACCTTGCTCATCACGTCGCGCTCGGTGAACAGCCCCTTCAGTTGTCCGGAGTCGACGACCACGCACGCGCCGGTGCGGTTCTTCGACATCGCCTCCACCGCCTCCAGAACCGTTGTCGCCGAGGTCACCACCGTCGGCGATCCGGACAGAATCTTGCCGATCCCTCCCACGCATCACCTCCTACGGACGTCCGAAACAACTGTAACCCATTCCCCCGGGGCAGGGAATCAGGAGCTCGCCATCGACCTACGGATTCGGACGCCGCTTCGCAGCGACTGTCCGCGTCCGTACGTTCGCAGCAGTATCATCGAGGGGTTGGCCGGCCGGGCCGGCCCGGCCCCGATCGTGAGCGCAGCGGGAGCCAGCCGTCGTGGCCGGCTCCCGTGCCCGAATGGACCTACCTACGGGTGGGCCAGGAGCTTCTTCAGCGTCGGCAGCGTCACCGCGCCTTCACCGAGCGCGCGATCGTGGAAGGCGCGCAGATCGAATCCCGGCTTCGCCTGCGCCTCGCGTCGCAGCGCGCGCCACGCCTCGAGCCCGACGAAGTACGAGCACAGCTGCGTCACCGACAGCTTTGCCCGCCGCAGCTTGAGCTCCGCCTCCGAGCGCTCCTGAAACGCATCCTGAGTCATCAGCTTCATCGCCTGCTCGTCGGTGAGCTGGCCCGACTGCAGCTCGACATCGAGGATCGTATTGGCCAACGCGCGCAGCTCCATCTTGGCGTTGGTGAGGGCCAGCCGCGGATCGTTGTGCTCGAAGCCCTGCTCCACCATCAGGTCCTGCGCATACTCGGCCCAGCCCTCGACGTACGCGCCCGCGCCCAGGATCCAGCGCAGCAGCCGCCGCACCTTCGGCTGCACCCGATTGGCCGCCTCGAGCTGCACATAGTGCCCCGGCATCGCCTCGTGGATGGTGAGGATGTCGAGCATCCAGCGGTTGTACTCGCGCAGCTTGGAATCGATCTTCTCGCGCGGCCAATCGGCGGGGAAGGGCGTCACGTAGAAGAAGGCGCCCAGCGACGGCTGCAGCGGCGGCGCTCCGTCGAACGCAGCCACCCCGAGCTGGCTGCGCAAAAAAGGCGGCGTCTCGATCACCTGCAGGTTGTCATGCTGCGGCAGCGTCATCAGCTTGTGATCACGCACGAACGCAGTCGCCTGCATCAGATCGGCGCGCACCGTCGAGAACAGCTGCTCCGGCGCCGGATGGTCGGTGGCAACCGCGTCGAGCGCGGCGCGGATGTCCGGCTTGCCGATGATGCGCTGGCTGAGACGCGCCATCTGCTGCTTCACCTCGTCCATTCGCCGCCGCGCCGCCGCCAGCACATCGGCCGGGCTGCGATCAGTCTGCAGATAGGGACCAAAGCGCAGATCGTAGAGCCGCTTGCCGTAGCGGAAGCTCGCCGCCGGCTTCTTGGCCAGCTCGCCGTCGACGAACGCCAGATACTCCTTGACCGCCTGGCGCGCCGGCGACAGCGCCTGGTCCAGCTTGGCTGCCGACGAGGTGCGCGCAAACGCCGTGGACAGCTGAGTGAAATATTCGAGCACCCCCTCGCCGTCGTCCTTCGCCGCGGCGCGAAACTCGGGGACGTTCACCGTCAGCTGCGCGCGGGCCTGGGCGAGATAGCGCGGCACCTCGCCCAGGCGGGCCACCACATCTGCGGCCCGCTGCTCGATGGGGGCGTATTGGCGCGCCACCATCACGAAGAACGCGTTGCCGAGCGTGTCGAGCGGTTGGTCGCAGCGACGGCTGAAGTCGCGCGCCTCCTCGAGATCGAGGCGCTCGAGCTTGATCTGCTGGCGCAACAGATCGCGGTCGGCTTCATCCTCGCGGTCGACCTTCGCCGCCGGCACCCGCTCCAGCCGCTCGGCAAAGGCGCGCAGCCATGCGTCCCGCTTCTGTCGCGCTTCGGCCGACAGGTCGTCGAGATGTCGATCGACGTGGTGCTCGTGGTAGCCCGCTTGCGATGCGGCGATGGGCGAGTCGCGAAACAGGGCGTCGAGATACTCCTGCCCCAGGGCTTGCATCGGCGATTGTGCGGCCAGGGCCAGCGTGACAGCGAGGATCATGTCACTTCATACCCCAAAACCACGCGCCAGAGGCTGCCGCTGGATGGCCCGCGAAACTTCTCCCGCGCCGCTCAGCTGCACGCGATCTCGAAGACGAGGGGATCAGTGCGCTCCAGCCCGCGCTCCCAATTCTTTTCGGTGACTCGCGCCGGGCTGCCGATCTTGCGATAGGCGAATTCGATCCACCCCATGGCGGCCGGCGCGATGGAGGGCGCGCACTGCCCGAGCAGGTTCTCTTCGGCGATCCAGACCTTCATCTGCTTGAGCGGCTTGTCGATGCCGGCATGGTCGGTGCGACCGGCGAGCGCGGGGACGGCGCCGAAGATGTGGTCGACGAGGGCAATCGGATACCACGACGCGGCGAGCGGCGTTCGCGCATCCTCCGGCGGCGATGGCCGCTCGGGCAGAACCTAGCGGCCGACGACGATGCGGCGGAGCTCCTCGTTCTCGATCGGCTTGCGGACGAGAGTGGCGAGCTCTTGCGCCTCGCTCACCAACGCATGCGGCGGCGCGTAACCGCTGACGAAGTAGATGCGACCGGTGAAGCCCTGGGCCCGCAGCCAGCGGTAGGCGTCGATGCCGGTCCCACCGTCGGTGCCGAGCTCGACATCGAGCAGCGCGATCTCGCAGCCGAGCGCGCGGGCGCCGAGCGCGACCAGCGCCGCAAACGATTCGACCGCAACGCAGTGTCGGCCGGTCAATAGCTCGACGAGCTCCGCCACCGCCTCGCGGACATCGAGATCGTCATCGAGAAGCAGGACCTTGCCGGACACCCGAGCCTCCAGAAGCGAAACACCGAAGCCAAGAAAAGAGTGGGGCCGGCAAGGAAATCATCCCCCGCCGGCCCCGATCTCCGAGATCTCCTCCCCCCGCGGAGAGCTCCTCGATTCGTGCTCCGACCCGCCCCCGCCGCCGCTCCCGGATGGCGGCCAAAGCAGGGGACGTGCCAACGCCGGTAATCGCGGTTTGGCGGCAGCGCGCCAAGGCTCCAGCGCGCGGCTCCCGGTGCGATTGCGATCGCATTCACAGATCCCAACCAGCAACAGCCGCTCGAGACCGGCGTCCGCCGCCACCGGCAAGACCATCCGACCACGTGTTTCCAGCCAATTGCGCTGTCGGCGACACCCCCACCCCCGCGATTTTGCCAAGCACCCTGCATTTTTTACTTGGCTCAAATGGTGCGTTAGCACACTTAATAAAGTGGGGTGAATATGACGAAGCAGGTACGGCGGGTCGCGGTGCTCGGTGGCGGCATGGCCTCTTTGACGGCGGCGTACGAGCTGACCCGCCCCGAGCTCGACGGGGCTTTCGACGTGACCGTCTACCAGCAGGGCTGGCGCCTCGGCGGCAAGGGCGCCAGCGGCCGCAATCCGCACCGGGCCAACCGCATCGAGGAGCACGGACTGCACGTCTGGATGGGCTTCTACGAGAACGCCTTCCGGCTGATCCGCGACTGCTACGAGCGGCTGCATCGCGAGCCGGGGACGCCGTTGGCGACCTGGCAGGATGCGTTCAAGCCGCACAGCTACATCGTGTTCGACGACGTCGATCCGTCGACCGGCACGGCGAGGCGCTGGCCGCTCTGCTTTCCCGAGGACGGGCCCGGCGGACCGACCCCCGGTGACGGCGCGCCGCTGCTGACGCCGCCCGAGTACGTGCGGCGCATCCTGCAGCTGCTCGTCATGCTGTTGCGCGACGCCGCACCCACGCAGCACCTGGTGCCGAGCACCGAGCGGAGCGTCTCGATCGTAGCCCGGCTCGAAGAGGTCGTCGTGCGCTTCGAGTCGCTGGTGCGCCTGCCGCTGGAGGAGTCGCTGGCGCACCTTGCCGACTTGCTGGAGTCGGCGCTGCATCTGGCGCACCATCTGCCCGGCCTCGAGGCGGGACAGCTCGACGACGTCTATCGGCGCATCGCGCAGGCCGTCGAGCTTCTGGCCGGGCCGGTGTTGACGCTGCTCGCGCCCGACACGCTCCGCCACACGCGGCTCTTGTTCGACTTCGCCGTCACGCACCTGCGCGGCCTGATCGCCGACCGGCTGCTGCTGCCGCCGTTCGACTTCTCCCGCGTCGACGACGAAGACTATCGCGACTGGCTGCGGCGCCATGGCGCCCACGAGGAGACGGTGACGTCGGCGCCAGTGACGGCGCTGTACAATCTGGTGTTCGCCGTCGACAGCGGCATGGCCGCGGGCGCCACGATCGCCTGCGCCACCCGCATGCTGCTCACCTACAAGGGCGCGCTGTTCTACAAGATGCAGGCGGGCATGGGCGACACCGTGTTCACCCCGCTGTACCTCGAGCTCAAGAAGCGCGGCGTGAAGTTCCGCTTCTTCCACCGCGTGGACGAGCTCGGGCTCGCCTTCGACGCCGCCAGCGACAACTTCGTCGTCGATCGCATCGTCATCGGCCGCCAGGCCGGGACCTGCGATGGCCGCGACTACGAGCCGCTCGTCGACGTCAAGGGGCTCGCCTGTTGGCCCAGCGAGCCCCGCTGGGAGCTGCTGGCGCGCGGCGACGAGCTGGCGCGCGGCGACGAGCTGGCCGACGGTGGCTTCGATCTCGAGTCGTACACCACCCGGTGGCAGGACGCGCTGGCGCCGCTGACGCTGCGGCGCGGCGACGACGGCGACTTCGACGACGTCGTGCTCGGCATCTCGATCGCGGCCCTGCCGCGCATCTCGGGAGAGCTGATGCAGCGCGTGCCCCAGTACGCGCACATGATCGAGCAGGTCCGCACCATCCGCACCCAGGCCACGCAGCTGTGGTTCCGCACCGATCTGGCCGGCCTCGGCTGGACCGATCCGGGCAGCGGACGTTGCGCCGGCGGGGCGCCGATCGCGGGCGCATACCCCGAGTCGCTCGACACCTGGGCCGACATGACCCACCTGGTGCCGCGTGAGGAATGGCCCGACGGCGCCGTCCGCAACATCGCCTACTTCTGCGGGCAGCTGCGCGATGAGGACGCCCCCGGCGTGCCCGTCGACGCCAGCGCCGCCGTGTGGGACAAGGCGATCAAAGAGTACAGCGCGACGTGGACGGAAAAGAACCTGCGCGCGCTGCTCCCCAGGTTCGACGTCGCCCAGCTCTACTCTTCCAATCCCGCCGACAGCGGCAAGGCGCTGTGGGACGCGCAGTACTTCCGCGCCAACGTCAAGCCGTCGGAGCGCTACGTGTTGACCGTGCCCGGCTCGACCATCTACCGCCTGTTCGCCGACGATCTCCTGCACCTCAAGCCGGGCTGCGCCAACCTGTTCCTCGCCGGCGACTGGGTCCGCACCGGCATCAACGGCGGCTGCATCGAAGCGGCGACCATGGCCGGCATGCAGGCGGCGCGCGCGCTCAGCGGCTCGTACTTCGAGATCGTCGGCGACCCGGCGCCGTTCCGGCCCCGCCCCTCGTCGCAGGCGACGTTCATCGAGCGCGGCGGCGACGTGGTCTATGCCGAGCCGTACATGCAGGAGAAGGCGCGCCTGTACACGTTCCTGCTGCCGGTCGATCGCAAGCGCATCGCCGCGCTGTGCGATCGCTACCTCAACTGGACCGGCAAGATGCTGTTCACGCCCTTCCTCGATCACGTCGCGCTCATGTTCGCCGGCATCGAGAGCAGCTACTCGACCGACCCGCTCTACGTCGGGCGCGGCACGATGGAGGAGAGCGACGTCTCGTTCTGGGTCCCGGTGCGCTCGTCGAGTCCGGGGGCGCCGCCGCTGTCGTGGTTCCTCCCCTACGTCTGGGTCGACAACGGCATCGCCATGGCTGCCGGGCGGGAGGTGTTCGGCTTTCCCAAGGAGGCGGGCACGCTGACCATCCCGCCCCTGGGCGCGCCGGCCCGGCTGGCCGTCGACGTCGCCGTCGTCGAGGCCTTCGGCCAGCCGCCGCACGTCGGTCCCGACGGGCCGCGCGCGGTGGTACGCAACATCATCTCGGTCGAGCCGGGCGGCGGCGCCGCCGGCCCGCCGACGCTGGCCGGCTCCGTGCTGCAGATGTTGCGCGGGCTGTTGCCGAACCTGCTCGGCGGCGCGGTCGGCGCCGAGACTCTGAGCTGGTTCCTCGACTCGATCCACGCCAGCGTACCGATGCTGTTCCTCAAGCAGTTCCGCGACGTCGGTGACGGCCGGCGCGCCTGCTACAAGGCGCTGGTGACCGCGAACTCCACGCCGACCCGGATCCGTGCCGGTGGTATACTGCCGGGCAGCTATGATCTGACGATACGCGGCTTTGCCAGCCATCCGGTCGTCCGCGACATGGGTTTGGGGAGACCCGATGACGCGGAAGCGACGCTTCGCGGCTGCAGCGGCTTCTTCGTCGACTTCGACTTCATGATGGAGCGCGGCCGTGAGCTCTGGAGGGCCCCCTGATGACAACTCCCCGCCGCTACCGACCGTCGGCGCGTACCAGCTGCTCGATGCCGTCGGCGCCGGCGCCGCCGGCGTAGTCTACCGGGCGCGCCACCAGCGGACGGGGCGCCTGGTGGCGCTCAAGCGGGCCCGCGCGCTCGACGTCGGCGAGCTGGGCAGCCTGCGCCGCGAGGTGCACGCGCTCGGCCGCATCCGCCACCGCGGCGTCGCGCTCATCGTCGACCACGGCGTCAGCGACGGCCTGCCGTGGTACGCGATGGAGCTGCTGGCGGGCGAGACGCTGCGGCAGTGGCTCGATCGCCATCCGCACCCGCGCAGGGGCCCGGCGCGCGCGCAGGCGCTGCGGCTGGTCGAACGGCTCTGCCAGGCGCTGGCGTTCATCCACGGCGAGGGGATCGTGCATCGCGACCTCAAGCCGGAGAACGTCTTCGTCGACCGCGAGCGCGGGCCGGTGCTCGTCGACTTCGGCCTGATGGTGCAGCGCGCCGGCCGCAGCGCGCGCGAGCGGCTCGACCTCGCCGGGGCCGGCGTCGGCAGCCTCGACTACATGGCGCCGGAGCAGCTGCACGGCGGCAGCGTCGACGCGCGCGCCAATCTCTACTCGCTCGGCTGCATCCTGCACGAGCTCCTCGCCGGCACGCCGCCGTTCCCCGGCGGCAACTGGTCCGCCGCCGCCCCGCCGCCGCTCGACGCCGACGTGCCCGAGACGTTGCGCGAGCTGGTGGCGCGCCTGGTTACGCATGAGCCGCGCCGCCGGCTCGGTTACGCCACCGACGTCGCGGCGGTGCTGGCGTCGGTCGACCAGACGCCGCTCGAGCCCGCCCAGACGCCGCGCAGCTACCTGTACCGCCCCGGCTTCGTCGGCCGGGCCGAGGTGGTCGCGCAGATCGCGCGCGGGCTCGACGCGGCCCGACGCGGCCGTGGCGAGGCGCTCTTCGTCGGCGGTCCGAGCGGCACGGGCAAGACGCGGCTCGCCGTCGAGGCGGTGGGCGCCGCGCGCGGCCAGCGCGCGGTCGTCAGCGAGTGCGAGCCGCTCGACTCGGCGCAGCCGCTACACGCGCTCTTGCCCCTGGTGCAGGCGCTCGCCAATCACTGCCGCGTGCAGGGCGAGGCCGAGTGCCAGCGCCTCCTCGGCACGCGCGGCCGCGTGCTGGCGGCGCACTGGCCCGAGCTGGCGACCCTGCCAGGGCAGGAGCGCTACCCGGCGCTGCCGCCGCTGGCCGGACGCGCGGCGCGCGAGCGGCTGCTCGAGGCGCTCGTCGACTGCACGCTGCTGTTCGCCGGGCGCAAGCCGCTGCTCTTGGTGTTCGACGACCTGCAGTGGGCGGACGAGATGACGCTCGAGCTCATCGAGCGCCTCGAGGCGGCGCCCATCGGCGAGCATCCGCTGTTCGTGCTCGGCACCTTCCGCAGCGACGAGACCGAGCGCCTGCAGCGCTGGCTCGAGCGGCGGCACGCGCTGGTGCGCCTGGCGCCGCTCGACGAGCCGGCGATCGCGTCGATCATCGGCGACATGCTGGCACTCGACAGCGCGCCGCCGCGCCTGGTGGAGGCGGTCGCCAGCCACGCCGAAGGCAACCCGCTCTTCGTCGGCGAGTACCTGCGCGCAGCCATCGACGAGACGCTGGTGCGCCGCGATCGTTGGGGCCAGTGGCACGTGCCCGAATCGACCGGCCCCGGAAGCGTCGGCGCGCTCGACGTGCCGGTGACGCTGCGCGCGCTGATCCTGCACCGCATCGCGCGCCTGGGCGACGGTGCGCGCCGCCTGGTTCACCGCGCGGCGGTGCTCGGACGCGACTTCCCCGCCGACTGGCTGGAGCGCTTTTCGCCGCTCGGCGAAGGGGAGACGCTCGACGCGATCAACGAGCTCTTGGCGCGCGAGCTGATCGAGGCGGCGCCCGGCGGCCAGCTCCGCTTCGTGCACGACAAGCTGCGCGAGGTCGCCTACGCCGAGCTGACGGAGGCCGAGCGGCGCGCGCTCCACGGCGTGGCAGCGCGCATGATCGAGGCGCGCGAGCCGCAGCGGCGCGACCGCCACGCACTGTTGGCGCGCCACTTCGCGCTCGCCGGCGTCGACGACAAAGCGCTCGAGCACGTCGAGCGCGCGGCGGAGTACGCGCTGGCGGTCGGCGCCCACCACGATGCGCTGGCCTTCGGTCGGCAGGCGCTCGAGCTCGACGCCCGCCACGCCATCGAAGGCGTGCCGGCACGGCGGGCGCGGTGGCATCAGCTCGTCGGGGAGGCCGCCTTCGCCATCGGCGATCTGCCCGCCTGCCACGAAGCGCTGCGCCGCGCCGTCGAGCTGCTGCACCGGCGGCTGCCGAGCTCACGTCGCGGCTGGACGGCGCTCCTGTTCGGCGAGACGGCGCGCCAGGGGGTGGGCCTGGTGCGCGACCGGCGGCCGCGCCGGCCGAGCGGCGACGAGGCGCAGCGCGATCGCGCCGCGTCGCTGGCGGCGGCCAAGATCGCCGAGGCCGCCTACTTCACCGGTGACGTGTTGGTGATGCTGGCGGCCAACGTGCTCGCCGCCAACCTGGCGGAGAAGGCGGGCAGCGAGGCCGACGTGCCGCGCGCCTACGCCCAGCTGGGGTACACCGCCGGCTTCTTGCGCCTGTCACCCCTGCGCAAACGCTACTTCGCGCGGGCGCGTCGCGTCACCGCCGATCCGGCGCACGCCGGCGCCCGCGCCTGCGTCGCCTACATCGAGGCGCTGCACCACCTCGGCTTCGGCCAATGGTCCGCCGCGGAGCGCGCGGCCGCCGAGGCGGTGACCCTCCTGGCCGGCGCCGGCGATCGGCAGGAGCACGAGATCGCGCAGACCATGCTCGCGCAGGCCGAGTTCTTCAGCGGCCGATTCGCCGCCGCGCAGGCGCGCTTCGCCGAGGTGCGCGAGTCGGCGCGGGTGCGCCGCAATCAGCAGCATCAGGCGTGGGGGGCGTACGGCGCCGCGCGCAGCCTGCTCGCGCTCGGCCGCACCGACGAGGCCGGCCGGCTCCTCGACGAGGCCGACACGCTCTTGCCGGGCCACGCCGACCAGGCGTCCGAGATCATCTGCAACGGCCTGCAGGCGATGGTGGCCGAGCGGCGCGGCGATCGCGCGGCGGCGCTGGGGCGCGCCGAGCGGGCGCTGGCGCAGCTCGTGACCACGCCGCCGACGGTGTTCTCGACGGTCCACGGCTACGACGGCGCCCTCGAGGTCTACGCGGCCGCGGCTGCGGACGGCGATGCCGGCGCCGTCGTCGCGATGCGCCGCGGCTGCGCGTCGCTGCGTCGCTTTGCCCGCGCCTTTCCGATGGCGCGGCCGACCTGGCTCCGCCATCGCGGCGGGCTCCTGGCGCACGCTGGTCAGGCGCGGGCCGCCCGCCGCACGCTCGGGCAGGCGCGCGCGGCGGCGCGACAGCTGGAGATGCCGCTCGAGGAGGCGCTGGCGGAGCTGGCGCTCGCGACGAGCACGCCGGCGCCGTTGTCGGTCGAGCACATGAACCGCGCAAGGGCGCTGCTGCAGGAGCTCGGTTGCGCGTATCATCAACGCCGGTGTGAGTTGGAGCTCGGGCGTGGCGAACGGAGGTAGCGACCAGGATGCGCCGTCGGTGACGGTGCGCGTCGCCGCGGCCGGCGACGAGACCGGCCGGACGATCGAGGTCCACGCCCACGAACGAGTCGTGATCGGCCGGGCGCCCGGCGCCGCCCGGCTCGGCGACGAAGACGCGTCGCCGACGCGCGAGGTGCGCATCGATGCCGCCAGCGTCTCTGCGAATCACGTCACCCTGAGCATCGACGAAGGCGCGCTGTGCGTGCAGGACGTCGGCAGCCGCAACGGCACCTGGCTCCGCCTGCCCGAGCGGACGGTGGTGCGCGTGCCGACGCAGCAGCCGATCGCGCTGCGGCTCGGCCTGCCGACGGCGGCCGAGCGCTCCGACGACGAGCCGCACGACGCGCGCTGGAGCGACGAAGCCGAGTTCGCCTACGGCATCGCGCACGCCGTCTCCGATTGGTTCCAGGGGCTCGGCATCGCCACGCGCGTCAACGTCGGCCCGCGCGCCGCCGGGGCCGTGTCGAGCAATCCGGCGCAGATCCCGCTGGCCGACGGCAGCGAGCTCTCGGTGCGCCCCATCGGCACCGTCGAGACCGATTGGACGCAGGCGCTGGCGACGCTGTGGCGCTATGTGGCGCGGCAGAATCGCCTGTACGAGAGCGAAAGCAGCGCCCGCGAGGAGGGGATGATCCTCGCCTCCGACGCCATCCGGCGGGCGTACCGCACGGTCATCGACGCGGCGGCGCGCGGCGCCCGCATCCTGCTCACGGGACCGTCGGGATCGGGCAAGGAGGAGCTGGCGCGCTGCTATCACCGCGCCACCAGCCGCAGCGGACCGTTCGTGGCGCGCAACTGCGCCATGTTCAACAAGGAGTTCTTGCGCTCGGAGCTGTTCGGCGCCGAGGCGGGCTCGTTCACCGGCGCCACGCACCGCATCATGGGCGCCGTCGAGCGCGCCCATGGCGGCACGCTGTTCCTCGACGAGATTGGCGACATGCCGCTCGACGTGCAGCCGATGCTGCTGCGCTTCCTCGACCGCGCCGAGTACGAGCGCGTCGGTGGCTACGGCCAGAGCCGCGCCGCCGACGTCAAGCTGGTGTGCGCCACCAACAAGGATCTGCGCGCCGCCTCGTTGCGCGGCGACTTCCGCGCCGACCTCTGGTTCCGCGTCTCGATCCAGGTGGTCGAGGTGCCTCCGCTACGCGAGCGACTCGACGACGTCGTCGCCTACCTGCAGCGACGGGAGCTCGCGCCCGGCATGTCGGCCTACGACGCGCTCGCAGTCGACGGGCGCCAGCTGGCCTTGCAGCACCGCTGGGACGGCAACTTCCGTGAGCTGGCCAACTTCGTCGAGCGGCTGCCGCACGAAACGCGGCCGGGCGGCATCGATGTGTCGACCTGCCGGCGTGCCCTCGAGCTCGGCGCGCTGGAGGCGCCGTCGACACGCCCGGCGGTGGGCGGCGCCGCGCCCGGCTCGCTCGACGGCTGGGCGGAGCTGGCGGCGACGGCGGTGCGCGCCTTCGCCGCCGATTACGGGCAGACGACGCCGGCGACGTGGGATGAGGTCAAGGACCTCATCGAGAAGTACTTGAAGCCGCTCTTGTTTGCGCATCTGACCGGCATCGGCAGCGACACCGAGCGCGGCAGCGTCGACATCGGCGCGCTGGCCGGTCGCATCGACGCCGATCGCGGCACCGTCCAGAAGCAGCTGGTACGCTATCTCGAACGGTTCGGCCGCTAGAGTGCATCGATGCACGGTGAGCGGCGTAGTGGCCCTCTCGACGGAGCGGCACCGGGGGGGGAGTAGGCACCGCTCCGTTCGAGAGAACCGATGAGCCCAGCTTAGCAAAGGTTCGCCCAGCCGACATGCGGCGTATTGTCGCGCCCCCGGAGCAGCCCCGGCCGGCCCGCTGAGGTTTCAACCTTCCACGTCGTGGTGCTCACGGGCGCTACGGGTCGCGGTCCGCATGCGGTATGGTCCGCGCATGTCCTCATCGAGAACCCTCGCTGTCGCCGTCGGATCACTGGCGCTCACGGCTGCGGTCGCGCGCGCCGATCAGCACGCCGGAGCTGCGAAGAACCTTGCGCCCGCGGCCGCGCTGCAAGCGCTGGAGGAGGGCAACGCCCGCTTTGCCGGCGGCAGCGCCGCCCGATGCCAGACCGAGAGCCGCGTGCGCGAGGCGCTCGTCGCCGGACAGGCGCCCAACGCCATCGTCTTGAGCTGCAGCGACTCGCGGGTCCCGCCGGAGAGGATCTTCGATCAAGGCCTCGGCGATCTCTTCACCATCCGCGTCGCCGGCAATATCCTCGACCAGGAGAACCTGGCCAGCATCGAGTACGCGGTGGTGCACCTGGGGACGCGCCTCATCGTGGTCATGGGCCACGAATATTGCGGCGCGATCAAGGCCGCGCTGGAGACGCCACCCGGCGGCGACGCCGGCTCGCCCAACCTCACCGCCCTCGTCGCCGAGATCCAGGCGAACCTCGCCGGCACCAAGGCCGCGGCGAAGGACAAGACGCTGCGCGGGCCGGTCAAGGCGAACGTCGACGCCGTCGCCGCCGGCCTGCTCAAGCGCTCGCGGATCATCAAGGACGCCGTCGCCGCCGGCAAGGTCGAGATCGTGCGCGCCATCTACAGCTTGAAAAGCGGCAAGGTCGAGCTCTGGAAGTGACGGCTGACGACCACTCCCTGCCAAGGGAGCTCAATCGAAGATGCGCAGGAACTGTCGGGGCTCGCGCTTCTTGCGCAAGCAGCGCGTCTCGGCGGTCATCAGGCAGACCGAGAGCGCGCTGCGCCGCCGCCCACTCCGGTTGACGCGCGAGCGATGCCACAGATGGTTGTGGATGAGGATCGCCTCGCCGGCGCGCGCCGGCAGCGGCAACGCCCGCCGCTCGGCGTCGGCCGCGCGCAGCGCCTCGTCGACGATGACGCCGCCCTGCGGGGTCGCCAGGCCGGCGCGGTGGCTGCCCGGCAGCACCTCGAGGCAGCCGCCGTCGATGACGCAGTCGTCGAGCGCCGTCCAGATCTGGAGGAACGGCGCGCGATCGACACCCCAGAAGGCGCCGCCGTCCTGGTGCCAGGGCAGCGCCGTGCCGCCGCGGGCGCTCTTGGTGAAGAGGACCGCCCGGTAGAGCGCCACCGGCCCGTCGATGAGCGCGCGGGCGATGCGCTCGTGCAGCGGGTTGCCGATAAAGGCGCGGAACAGCGGGTCGAGCTCGAGCTTCTCGATCTTGCGATACTCGCTCGACGGCCCCTGCCAGCCGGCGCCGAAGCGCAGATCCTCGTAACGACCGCTGGCGGAGTCGCGCTGAAAGAAGATGCCGTCGTGACGTACCCGCGCGTTCATCAGATCGTCGACGCGCGCGCCGAGCGCGGCCAGCGCCGCGTCGGAGACGACACGACCGAGGCGGGCGTAGCCGAGTCGCGCGAACTCGGCTAGCGCCGGCTCGAGCGGCAGGCGGGCGGCATCGACCAGAATCACGGCAGCAGTATAGGATGGGACATGTCCCTCGATCTCACCGACCTCGACAAGATCGATCGCATCGTCCGCAACGCCGTCAAGGACGAGCTGGCACCCGCGCTCGCCGACGAGGAGCCGGTCGAGCTCGCCGGGCGCTGGAGCGGCGGCAAGGTCGAGATCTGGCCGCGCGATCCCGGGCTCGGCGCCAAGGAGATCCCCGTCGACGTCTTCTTTCACAAGATCGTGATGGTGCGCGACCGCCTGCGGGTGCTCGAGCAGCAGATCAACGGCAATGCCAAGCTCAGCGACGAGGACAAGGTGCACCTGCAGCAATACATCACGCGCTGCTACGGGTCTCTGACGACGTTCAACGTGCTGTTCCGGCACAAAGAAGATCACTTCAGCGGAGCGGGCGGCGGCAAGGACGACTGACCGCGACGAGCGCTACGACGACCTCTTCGGCAGCGTCAGGCGCGCCTCACATCCGCGGCGGTCGGTGCGGTCCTGCAGGGTCAGCGTGCCGTCGTGGTTCTCGGCGATCTGCCGCGACAGGACGAGGCCGATGCCGGTGCCGTTCGCCTTGGTGGTGAAGAAGGGCACGAACAGGTTGGGCGTCTCGGACAGGCCCGGACCCTCGTCGCGAACGTGGACCGTCACCGTGTCGGCGTTCGCCTCCCAGCCGACCTCGACGGCACCGTCGGTCTCGGCGGCGGCGTCGACCGCGTTGCGCACCAGGTTGATGAGCAGCTGATCGAGCTGGTCGCCGTCGGCGCGCAGCGTCGCCTGGGGACCGGGGACGATCGTGACCGGGCGGCGCTTCTCGAGGTCGACGACGCGGCGGACCCAGGCGCCGACGTCGACGGCGTCGAAGCGCGGCGGCGGCAGGCGCATCAGGCGCGCGTAGGAGCTCATGAAGCGGCCCAGCGCCTCGGCCCGCCGGGCGATGACGTCGAGGCCGCTGCCGAGGTCGGTAGTGAAGTCGGCGTCGTCGGCAGGCGAGCGGCCGACGCGCTGCCGCAGGCTCTCGGCGATCGAGCGGATCGGCGCCAGCGAGTTGTTGATCTCGTGCCCGAGCACGCGCACCAACCGCTCGAAGGCGTGGCGCTCCTCGGCGCGCAGCGCGCGCGACAGGTTGGCCGCCACCACCAGCGTCGACGGACGCCCCTGCTGGCGCACCGGGCCGCGCCGCACCTCGAGCCTCTGCTCCGCGCCGCCGAGTGTGAGCGAAAGGGTGCGCGGCGAATCGCCCTCCAGGAGCGCGCCGAGGCCGAGCGCGCTCGCCGGCTGGCCCGCCATCTTCTCGGCATCGCCACCGACGAGCCGCGCGCCGGCGCGGTTGCACAGCGTGAGCACGCCGTCCGCGTCGAAGACGAAGAGCGCGATGTCGATCGCCTCCATCACCCGGCGCACCAGCGCCGACGCCTCGAGCGCGCCGTAGCGCTCGCGCCGCAGCGTCGCCGCCAGCGCGTTGGCCTCGTCGAGGGCGACGCCGAGCGCGTCATCGTCGCGCGCGTGGCGCCCACGGATCGAAAAGTCGCCCTCGCGCAGCGCCGCCAACAGGTTCGACAGCGTTTGCAGCGGGCGCGCCACCTCCTCGCGCACCGCCAGCGCCAACAGGCTCCACGTGCCGAGGCACACCAGCGTCAGCGTGGAGCGCACCTTGGTGGAGTGCGGCTCGAGCCACAGAAAGCCGAGCGCCACCAGCACCGCGGGCAGCGCGCCGGCGAGCGCATAGACCATGACGCGGGCTTCGTGGCTGAGCGGGTGCCGGCGTCGAGGCCTCACCCGTGCCCTTTCAACCCGTGCAGCGCCAACCGGCGATAGAAGGCGCTGCGCGACAGGCCGAGCGCGCGCGCCGCGTCGCTGACGTTGCCGGCGAAGCGGTCGAGCGCGCGCTGGATGAGGTAGCGCTCGGCCTCGTCGAGGGTGAGCTCCTCGAACCGGGCGCCGTCGCTCCGGGCGCTGCCGCCGGCGAGCAGCAGATCGGCGGCGCGCACGACATCACCGGCGGACAAGAGCAGCGCGCGCTCGACCACGTGCTCGAGCTCGCGCACGTTGCCCGGCCACGGATGATCGAGCAGCGCCGCCATGGCGTCGGCGCCGAGCGTGACGCGGCGGCCGTAGCGCGCCGCCTGCCGGTCGAGAAAGTGGGCGGCCAAAAGCGGAATGTCCTCCCGCCGCTCGCGCAACGGCGGCAGCCGCACCTCGACGGTGTTGAGGCGGTAGAGCAGGTCTTCGCGGAAGCGCCCCTGGGCCACTTCGCCGGCGACGTCGACGTTGGTCGCCGACAGGACGCGCACATCGGCGCGGCGCACGCGCGAGCTGCCCACCGGGTGGAACTCGCCCGTCTGCAGCACGCGCAGCAGCTTGGCCTGCTGGCCCATCGGCATGTTGGCGATTTCGTCGAGGAAGAGCGTGCCGCCGTCGGCGAGCTCGATGCAGCCGGTGCGATCGGCGCGGGCGTCGGTGAAGGCGCCGCGCACGTGGCCGAACAGCTCCGACTCGAACACGCCCTCGGCGAGGCCGCCGGCGTTGACGGCGACGAACGGCCGCTCGGCGCGCTTCGACGCCGCGTGCAGCCAGCGCGCCGCCACCTCCTTGCCGGTGCCGTGCTGCCCGGTGATGAGCACGTTGGCGTCCGACGGCGCCACCCGCTCCATCAGGCGCATGACCTCGCGCATCTTGGGCGACTCCGCCACCAGCGACGGCAGCTGGTGCGAGCGCTGGCGCGAGGTCTCGTCGGCGAGGCGCCGCCCCTGGCGCAGCGCCCGGGCCAGCTCGACCTGCGTCCGCAGCGTGGCGACGACGCGCGCGTTGTCCCACGGCTTGGCGAGGTAGTCGCGCGCGCCCCGGCGCATCGCCTCGACGGCGCCGTCGACGCTCGACCACGCGGTCATCACCACCACCGGCAGCGTCGGGTCGTTGCGCTGGAGCGCAGCCAGAAGATCCATCCCCTCCTTGCCGCTGGTGGTGTCGCGCGCGTAGTTGAGATCCATGAGCACCGCGTCGAGCTCCTGCCCGTCGGCGACGGTGAGCACGCCGGCGGGCGAGCCGGCGGTGACGATGTCGAAGCCCTCCCCCTTGAGCAGGAGGCGCAGCGCTTCGAGGACATCGACCTGATCGTCGGCGATGAGGACGCGCGGTCGTGAGCTCATGAGGCCCCTATTGGTAACGCAGGACGAGAAGCGCCTTCAAGTGCGCGGCCGGAGCCGGGCGGAAGGAACGGCGGGAGCTCGCCTGGTGGTTCGGCGCCAACCTTGCTACGGCCCGACCGCGAGGTGCCTGGATGCTTCGCTTCCCCGTGACCCATTCCACCCTGTCCGGCCCGGCTCTGGCCGAGGCGCTCGGGCGCCTCTATGCGTTGGATCCCATCCACGAATGCGTGCTGCTCGAGCGGCATATGCACGATACCTACCTGGTCCGAACGGCCGGAGCGCGCCACATCCTGCGCCTTTATCGTTGCGGCGTGCGCTCGCGCGAGGCGATCGGCTACGAGCTCGATCTGCTCGATCACCTGGCCGCCCGCGGCGTCTTGGTCGCCACGCCCATCGCCGACCGGGCCGGCGAGCGAATCCACGAAGTCGCGGCGCCCGAGGGTCCGCGTTTTCTGGCGCTGTTTCGCTTCGCCACCGGCTCGCCGGCGCCCCTGACGCCGCCCGCGATGCGCCGGTACGGCCAGGCGCTGGCGGCGCTTCACCGCGCCGGCGAAGGGTTCGTCTCGCCGCACCAGCGCCCGCCCCTCGATCTCGATCTGCTCGTTCACCGGTCGATCGCCCGGCTCGAGCCGTGGCTGGTCCGAGCGCCCGCCGACGGCCTGTTCGTGGCGCGCTTGCTGGAGACGCTCGCGCAGGCGCTGGCGCGGCTCGTGCGCGACGGGCTCGGCGTCGGGGTGTGCCACGGCGATTGCCACGAGGCGAACGTCCACCTCGACGCTGGACGGTTCACCTTCTTCGACTTCGATCTCTGCGGCCCCGGGTGGCCGGCCTTCGACCTGGCCGTCGTACGCGATCGGATCCAGCAGACCGGCAGCCCCATCTCCGTCTGGGAGTCGTTTCTCGCCGGATATCAGGAGACGCGGCCGCTCGGGCGCGCCGAGGTCGACGCCATCCCGTGGCTCGTCGTCGCGCGCAACCTGTTCGTCGCCCAGGGGGTGCTGGAGCACGCGGGGAGCTGGGGCCTCGGCCTGCACTTCGCCGACGGTCGGTACGCCGCCGATCTGGTCCGCTATCTGCGCCTCTGGGCGACCGCCGCGAACCTGCTTTGAGCCGGCTTACCCCTCCGTCGCGACGCCATCCCAGAGACGGCCTCTGGGATGTCCCAGGAACACACGCACCGACAGCGAGAGGAGCGTAGCTCCGCGACGCCTCGGGGCGCGAATGGCCCGCCCCGCTGGTTCGGACGTTGCAACCAGGCCCGGCGATGTCCGCCGACGATACCGACCTCCGCACCGCCCTGCGACTCTTGGCTGCCGGGCAGCGCGGCCACGTCGCCAATGAAGCCTACGTCTCGGCCAAGAACGCGCTCGAAGCCGAGCGGCGGGCCCAGTTCACCAGCTTCGACGTGCCCGCCCACTGGCGCTGGCCCGCCTCGGCCGTCTTCCACGAGCAGAGCAAGCAGTCCTATGCGTCGTGGTGCGGGCTGACACCGGACGAGATCGAAGCCCACACGCTGAAGCTGGACTACCGCCGCTATCCGAACGCGCCGAAGGTGGCGCTGCCGACCGATTCTCCGGCGCCCACCGCGTCGCTGGCCGACGCGCTGCAAGCGAGGCGATCGGTCCGCGAGCTCAGCGGCGCCCCCATCGAGCTGGGAGCGCTGGCCACGCTCTTGCGCCTCGGCTGCGGCGTCAGTCGTCCGGCGGACGGGACCGACGCGCGCGTCCCCGGACGCTCCGCCCCGTCGCCGGGCGCGCTCTATCCGATCGAGGCCTATCCGCTGGTGCTGCGCGCGACGTCGGTGGAGCCGGGGCTGTATCACTACGCCGCCCTGGAGCACGAGCTCGAATTTCTGCGCCCGGTGCCCGCCGCCGAGGTGCTCGAGGTCAACCGGGCGCTGCTCGAGCCGGCCCACGCCGCGCTGATCGTCGTGCTCACCGTCCGGTTCGAGCGCGTGCAGAAGAAATACGGCGAGCGCGGATATCGCTTCGCGCTGCTCGAAGCCGGTCACATCGCGCAGAGCCTCCACCTGCTCGCCGGCGCCCTGGGCCTGGGCGCCGTCTGCATGGGCGGGTTCTTCGACGATCTGATGAACGACCTCCTGCTGCTCGATGGATTGCACGAGGCCGCCGTGTACTCGGTCGTGATCGGCGGGCTCCCAGGCTGACGAAAGTTGTAGTCGCAACACCAACCCGAAAGGAGAACGAGAACATGAGCACGAAAACGAACTCGCTGGATCAGGTCATTGGCCGGGCACTTCGCGATGGGGACTTCCGCAAGAGCCTCCTCGAGAATCCCGAGCAGGCGCTCGCCGGCCAGGGCCTCAACGACGAGGATCTGGCGCTGATCGTCGCCGGCATGAAGAGCGACGACGCCGCCAGCTTCTTCGCCAACGACATGCCGTCGATGGTGATGGCGTCGTCGGCCAAGAAGTGCTGCCAGTACCCGTAGTCGCGGGCAGCTAGTCACCGCACGCGCCCTCTCCGCCGAGACGCGGAGAGGGCGCGGTTTTCACGGCGCGGCCACCGAGGATCAGCGGAGGTTCCCACATGAGAACGACCGAAGAGAGCTGTGCGCTCATCGACCAGATTTCCGGGCGCTGCGTCCGGGACCCGGAGTTCGCCAGGCGCGTGATGGCCGATCCCGAGACGGCCTTGATCGAGTACGACCTCGAGCCCGACGAGCTGGAGGACTTCGTCGTCCTGCGCGAGCGCCACCGCGAGGAGGCGATGCGCGGTTGGGCCCGCGTGCGCGAGCTGCTGCTGGCCCGGTAGATGGATCCTCGCATCCCCGAATTCGCGCCCACCGCCGATCTGCGCCAGGTCGCGCTCTCGTTTCACCGGGCGGGTATCGTCGTGGTCCGACGAGCCATCGACGATGCGACCTTGTCGCGGCTGCGGCAGGCGTGCGACCGTATCCTCGCCGCCGTCGCGCACCAGCCGGCCCTGGCGCTCCGGCTCGCCGACGAGCGCCAGTTCAACCGAGTCCCATGGATCCTGCAGCTCGATCCGGAGCCGCAGGCGTGCACGGCGGTGCTCGACCACGCGTTCGTGTGGGATCTGGCGGAGCTGCTCCTGGGCGTCGACGCCGTATGCACCGGCGACGTTCTGGTCGTCAAGACCAGCGGGACGGCGAGCACCTTCCCCGTCCACGCCGACTGCGAGCCGATCCCTCCCGCCCGACTGGGCCGGCGCTGGTTCGTCAATGTCGCCCTCTATCTCGACGAGGCGAGCGCGGCCAACGGCTGTCTCGCGGTCCTGCCGGGAAGCCACTGCAGCCCTGTCGCGCTCGACGACCTCGCCAGGCGGCGCGATCACTTCGCCGACTTGAGCCCGGTCGAGGCCGCCGCCGGCGACGTGGTGGTGCACCATGGAGCGCTCGTTCACGGCTCGCCGGCCAGCCGCAGCGCCGCGCCGCGGCGCACGCTCTACTTCGAGTTCCATCCCTTCATGCCGTCGTATCTGAACGGGGAGGCGCGGCCCGGCCTGCCGATGAGTCGGGACGAGGTCCTGGCGCGCCGGCGCTTGCGCGAGCGGGCCCGCCACCTGAGCAGCACGGCAGGGAGTCGCGTCCATGGCTGAGGTGGCGACCGCCCGCAGCGACGAGCCCATCGCCGGCGAGGAGCAGGCGGCGCGGCTCCATCTCCATCCACGCTGCCACCTGGTGCCGCTCGACCAGGGGCTGCTGCTGCGCGCCGGCGAGGCGACGCGATGCGTCCGCGAGCCCGCCCGCGCCGAGCTGGTGCGGCGGGTCTTGCCGCTGGTCGACGGACGGCGGGCCAGCGAGCTCCTCGCCGCCGTGGATGGGCGCGACAAGATCCTCGCGCTGCGGCTGGTGCAGGAGCTCATCGCCGCCGGGATCATCGTCGGCGACGTGGGCGAAAGCTTCCGCCCGCTGCCGCCGGCGCCGCCCACCGTCTTAGGCGCCGAGCTGGCGGCACGACGCCTGCTGGTGCTCGGCGCCGGCGTCGCGGCCGAGGAGGCGACCCGGGAGCTGCGCGTCGCCGGCGCGCGGCAGGTCAGCCGGCTGGCGCCGGATGCGCTCGGCTCCGCCGACCTGCACGCCCACGACCTCTGCCTCGTGCTGCCGCAAGGCCCTCAGCTCGCCCTGCTCGAGCGGTTCAACCGGCACGCGACGCCCATCGGGCTGCCGTGGGTCTGGGGCATCGCCCTCGACGATCACGCGGTCCTGGGAACGATGGGGCATCCCGATCGCCCCGGATGCTTTCGCTGCTTCGAGCTGCGCTGGCTCGGAATGGCCGAGGACATCGGCGCCGAGAGCGCCTTCTTCGAGCATCTACGCCGCGACGGCTGGAAGCGCGAGCTCCCGGCGGCGGCGGCGTGCGCCCGCTGGATCGCGCGCGCGGCGGCGCGGGCGGCCCTTTCATCCCTGACGGTGGAGGGCGCGCCCGCCCGCAACATCCAATTCGTGCATCTCCACAAGGACCAGGCGCGCGCCCGCCGCCTGCACGCGCATCCGCTGTGTGAAGTCTGCCGCGCCGACGCCGCGACGCCGGCCGCGCGCGATCTCCCGCTCGCCCTGCGCAGCGACGATCCGCCGCCGCCGAGCGCGATGCTGCTTTTGCAACTTGGGGATCTCGACGACGACCGCATCGGCATCGTCGGCAGGGTTTCGGTTCGCTCCCTGGCGGCCGCCGGGGGCGACGCTCCCCCGCTCGCCCGCGCCAACGCCCGCTTCGCCATCCCCGATCCCGACCCGCGCGCCGGGCTCAGCAACGCCTGGAGCCAGTCGTGTGCGCCCGATCCGAGCACCGCGCGCCTGATCGCGCTGGCCGAGGCGCTCGAGCGGTACTGCGGAATTCGCCCGCCGCCCGCCGATACCGTCGACGCCTGCTACCGCGAGGTGGCCGGGCGCGCGGTCTGCCCGACCGAGCTTCCGCTCTATTCCGAGCGGCAGTACGCGACTCCCGGCTTCCCGTTCGAGCGCTTCTCGCCCGACATGAAGCTGCGCTGGCGTCGCGGGTACAGCCTGACGCGACAGACCTCGCGGCTGGTGCCGGAGATCGCGGTGTCCTATGGAACGCGGCGCGCGCAGCTGTTCGACGAGTGCTCCAGCGGCATGGCGGCGCACGGCTCGCTCGCGGAGGCGACCCTGCGCGCGCTCCTGGAGCTCGTCGAGCGCGACGCCTTCATGATCACCTGGCTCAACCAGCTCAGCCCGCCGCTCATCGATCTCTCCGACGACGATGATCCCTACTGCCGGGCCGCCCTGAACGAGATCTCCGAGCTGGGCTACGAACCGTATCTGGTCGACCTGACGACCGACCTGGGAATCCCGGTGACGCTGGCCCTGATGATTCGCCGAAACGGCGACGGGCCGGCGCTGATCTGCGGCGCCGCCGCGGACCTGAGCGCGCGGCGGGCGACCCGGCGCGCGCTGCTCGAAGCGCACGGAGCGTTCCGCGAGGCCCTCGTCACCTCCTGGCGGCCGGGCCGGATCTATCGCGACGACGAGATCGTCGGCCTCGAAGATCACGGGCTCGCCTACGCGCACCCGTCGTGGCTGGGGCGGGCCGAGTTCCTGTGGTCCTCGTCGCTGCGCCGGACGCTGCCCGGCAGCGACGACGACGGCGACGGGCGCCCGAGCGACGCCTCGGCGGTCGCGGGGCTCGATCGGCTCGTCGAGCGGCTGCGCGGCCAGGGGCTGGAGGTGATCGCGGTCGACATGACCGCCCCCGAGCTGGCGGGCACGAGCCTGGCGGTGGCTCGCGTGCTGGTTCCCGGGCTGCAGCCGATCGGCTTCGGAACGAACGGAATCCGACTGGGAGGCGAGCGACTCTACCGGGCGCCGGTGCGGATGGGCTATCGCGCCACGCCGGCGCGCGAAGACGAGCTCAACCGCACCCCCCACTGCTTCCCGTGAGCTCGCCGGCGCCGAGCCCAGCAGACCAGGGGGTGTCGGCCCCCCGCTAGCAGCCCCTCTCATGATTCATCACATCTCGGTGCGAGCTCTCGAAGGGTTCCGCTTTCAGACCCGCGTCGCATCGAGAGCGCGCCGGAGCGCCACGTCCGGCTCCGCGCGCACTGCCCCGCTGGGCTCAAACAGTCCTCGCCACCGGACCGCTGTGCTCGATTAGACCCCTTGCCTGTGCTGCGGAGCTCGCCCAGCGGGGCAGTGCGCGCGGTGCTTCTGTGCTCGTCCAAGAACCGGACGGTCGCAGCGGGTGGAGAGGCTGCTCTCGACGATGCGTGAGCTTCGGCAAGCGTGCGTGGCTGAAGGTTCCCACGAGCCCATGGAGTGGGCGGTCGTCGGAGCCGTCTTGCCGGGCGTCGAGGAGCGCTCCGCCCGAAGGGCGGATGCCAGCGACGAGCCGAGGGCCCGGACGTGCCGCCGGCCTGTAAGGCCGCCGGCGTAGCGGGCCCGTCCCGGCAAGACGGCTCCGACGACCACCCGCGGCCCCTCGGCGCCAACCCGGCGACACTGGCGCTGCTTGCTCAGTCGAAAGCGGAGATGATGAACCATGAGAGCAGCTCCTAGCAGCCGTCGACGAGGGCGTCGGCCACCGCATCCGAGATCCGGGCTCCGGTGAGCTGCTCCAGCCACAGCCAGGCGGCGAACGCGTTCAGCTCGAGGAAGACGAATCCACCGTCGGGGCGGCGGATCAGGTCGACGGCGCCGAAGCGCAGGCCGCAGCGCTCCAACAGCCGCGCGCACGCCTGCTCGATCGCAGCGGGGATCCGACAGGGCGCGTAGGCGACCTCGACGCCGGGCCGACGATAGTCGTCCGGCGGCTCGTGGGCGGCGCGGAACCGCGCCTCGACGGGAAAGAGCTGCTTGCCGACCATGGTCACGCGGATCTCGCTCGCCTTGGGCACGAGCTCCTGGAAGATGCAGGGCGCATGGCGGAGCCGCGGCAGCTGCCCCAGGTGGGCGTCGCCGATCCGTTGCGAGTAGACGACCTCGGTATCGTGCCAGCCCGATCCGATCTCGCCGCGAAACGCCTTCGCGATCATCTGCCGCCCGCAGTCCTCGTAGAATCGCGCCGCCTCGCCGGGGTCGTTGGTGACGAGAGTTCGCGGCAGCGCGAAGCCGACCGCCTCCGCCAGGCGCAGCTGCGTGAGCTTGCCGGTCGCCGCATAGAGCGCCGCCGGCGGATTCAACCAGGACGAGTCGTGCAGCAGATCGAAGAGCCCACGCAGCGCGGCCTCCTGTTCGCGACGGACGAAGCTGGCCAGGTTGTCGCGCGTGGGGCCGGCGCCGAACAGCTCGAAGACGGGGCGATTGAGCCAGACCGAGCGGATCTCGCGCGAATCGAACTCACCGGCGGGTACGGAGACGCGCGCCGAGAAGCCGCCGTCGCTGTTGCCCGATCCCGAGGCCGTGCCGCGCGAGAGCGACAGGCGAAAGGTGCTGCCGAGCGTGTCGACGTCGATCCGGCAAACCGGCACGCCCCGGGCCAGGAGGCGCCGGATGACCGCATCGGCGTGCGCCTCGCCGCGGACCGACAAGACCATCACCTTGTCGCGCGCCCCCGTCGGGCGGTAGCGGCCGAACAGCCGCGTGCGCTGCTCCAGGACGTCGCGCCCCTCGCCCTCGGACGTGACCCCGTGCAGCGGCTGCGCGAACAGGGCCGAGAACGGCCTGCCGTCGTCGAGCGGCTCGCCGGCGGCGGGCTCCGGCACTGCTTTGGTGTTGGCCATGGCTGCGCCGCCCCCGTCGCCCGTCGTCATGCGAGCTGCGTCGCCAACAGGCGGGCATAGTGTCCGTCCGTGCGCATCAGCTCCTCGTGGGTCCCCTGCTCGGAGATGCGCCCCTCATCGAGGACGAGGATCCGGTCCGATGCCCGGATCGTGCTCAGGCGGTGGGCGATGATGATGCGCGTGCACCTGAGCTCGCGCAGCGCCTTGTGCACGCGCTCCTCGGTGCGCCCGTCGAGGGCGCTGGTCGCCTCGTCGAGCAGCAGGATGGGCGGGCTGGTCGCCAGCGCCCGCGCCAGCGCGACGCGCTGCCGCTGACCGCCCGACAGGGAGGCGCCGGCATCGGCGAGGAGCGTCTCGTAGCCCATCGGCATCGCCTGGATGTCGTCGTGAATCTGCGCCAGCTTCGCCGCCGCGATCACCGCGTCCAGCGATAGGGACGGATCGCCGAGCGCGATGTTCTCGCGCACGGTCGCGCCGAACAGGAACGGATGCTGCGTGACGACGCCGATCTGGCGCCGCAGGGAGCGCAGGTCGAGCTCGGCGAGGTCGATCGAGTCGAACGCGATCCGGCCCAGGGTCGGGCGATACAGCCCGATCAAGAGATTGGCGAGCGTCGACTTGCCCGCGCCCGAGCGGCCGACGATGGCGATCTGCTGCCCGGGACGAATCGCGATCGAGACGTCCTGGACCACCCGGGCCGTCGCGGACGAATAGGAGAACCCCACCGCCTCCAGCGTCACCGCCCCCGAGAGGCTGGGAGCGAGGCGCGCCCTGTCCCGATCCTGCTCGGGCGGCGTGGCCAGGATGTCCTCGGCGCGGCGAATGTGGCTCTCGGCGAGCTGAAACTGCGCCGCGGTGGCCACCAGGGTGTTGACGGGGCCGAGAAACCCGGTCGCCAGCGCGTTCAGGCTCAACATCATGCCCAGGCTCAGGCGACCGGTCAGCACCTGCCAGGCGCCAAAGCTGAGGATGGCCAGCGGGCCGAACAGTCGGACCGCGCCCAGCACCGAGCTCATCAGGGCTTCGGTCTTGCCGACGGCGACCACGGCGTTGAGCTCGTCGACGAACAAGTCGGACCATTTTCCGACGGCGCCGCGCTCGATGCCCATCGCCTTGAGCGTCTCGATCCCGTGCAGGATCTGCAGCTGATAGTTGCGCGAGCGCGCCTGGCTCTCGACGTTCAACGCCACCTGCTCGGCGCGCTGCCGGCGCTTGAGCAGGTAGACCAGCAGCTGGACCAACGCCAACAGGAGCACCAGCCCGGCCATCGGCGGGCTGGCGAACATGAGGATGCACACGTACACGACCACCAGGCTGCCGTCGAGCACGGCGGAGAGGGCGCTCGCCGTCAGAAGCTCGCGGATGGTCGCGTTGCTGTTGAGCCGCACCGTCAGGTCGCCGGCGGAGCGCGTCTGAAAGAAGCTGTAGGGCAGGTCGACCATGTGCTCGAGAAACTCGAGCGTCATCTTGGCGTCGAGGAGCGTGCGAAAGTGCAGCAGCAGATGGCTGCGGATCAGGGTGGCCACGAAGTGGAAGGCGACGATGACCCCGGCGCCCCCCATGAGCACGAGCAGCAGATGAGAGTCGTCGCGGGGGACCACCTGATCGACGACGAGGCCGGTGAGCGCGGGCAGCATGAGCCCGAAGAGCTGCACCAGCACCGACGTGGCGATGATCCTGGGCAGGAGCCCGGAGCTGCGCAAGAGCGCGCCCACGTAACGGCGAACGTAGCCCGCCTCCCGCGCCGCCGGCTGGAACGCGCGCGTGGGCGAAAAGAGCAGGACGACCCCGGTGAACGACTTGCGAAACTCGCGCAGCGGAACGCAGCGGCGCCCCTTCGCCGGATCGACGACGTGGACGCCGCGCTTGCCCAGGCGCTCGAAGATCACGAAGTGGTTGAAGTCCCAGTAGAGGACGGCGGGCTGCGCCAGATATTGCAGATCCTCGATCTCGAGGCGGACCGCGCGGCCGCGCAGCCGGAACGCCTCGGCGGCCTGGAGCAGCCGCTGCGCGCTGACGCCGTCGCGCCCGCCGCCGGTGGCCTCGCGCACCTCTTCGAGCGACACGGCCTTGCCGAAGTAGGCCAGCATCATCGCCAGGCAGGCGGCACCGCACTCGGTGGCCGTCAGCTGTCCGATGAACGGCACGTGCTTGGCGCGCTCGGTGACGAACAGCCGCTTGAACGCGGGGAATCGGCCCAGGAACCGCAGCGTCCTCGCCTGCTCAGCTTCCATGGCTCCTCATGTGGCGCAGCCACGGCACCAGCATCTCGAGCACGCTCCGCCGGGCGATGCGGATCTGCGCCGTGGCGGTCATGCCGTCGTAGTATTCGAGCGTCTCTCCGTCGGCGACGAACTGGTCGTCGTCGAGGTGGGCACGCACGATGACCGCCGGCCCGGCAATGGCAATCGAATCCGCCGTCGCCGGACCGAGCGCTCGCCTCACCTCCGCCGGCCCCAGCACCGAATCGCCGATTTGGTCGATGATCGCCTCCGAAGAGGCGTACCGGTATCCCGCCAGCGCGACCCGCAGCACCTCGCCGCGGGCGATTCGCGGACGCACGGGGCCGGGCATCAGCGCGACGATCGAGAAGCGCCGCTCGGGCGGAGCGAGCGACAAGAGCAGGTCGCCCGGTCGTACCGCCTGGCCGGGACGAACCTGCACGGCGCCGACGACGCCTTCGTGGGTGGCCCGCACCGTGCGCTGCTCGAGATCGGACTGCGCGGCGGCAGCTCGCTCGCGCGCCGCTCGCAGCTCGCGCCGCAACGGATCGCCGCCCGTCGGGTCGCGCAGCATCTGCGCCAGCTGCAGCTCGAAGTCGCGACGGGCGCTGCGGAGGCGCTCCACCTCGGCGCTGGCCTCGAAGCGCAAGAGCGGCTGGTGCAGTCGCACGCGCTCTCCCGGCGTGACCATGAGGTCGTCGACCACCCCGCTGCTCGTCGCCTGGACGTCGACGCGATGGTCGAGCCTGACGATGGCCGGGCTGGCGGCGTACTCGTCGACGGTCCCGACGGCGGCGTAGAGCACGAAGGCGGCCAGGCTGAGGTAGAGGATCCACGCCGCCCAGGCCGACCAGCGCGGCGACAAGCGGAGGACGTCCCCGGAGCTCTGGCTCCCCGCCCGATGATGGCGCACCGCCTCTTGCCGGAAGAGCTTCTCGAAGCGCGGGTTCACGGCCCGCTCCGCGGCGGCAGCACGCGAACGATCGTGAGCGGGTCGAGGTGGAGCGGCGGCCCGCCGGGAGCGAGGCGCGCCTCGGCCACCAGCGTGAGCGAAGCGGGCTCCAGCTCGCGCGCGACGGTCTCGACCCGGGCGGCGACCCTGGCACCCGCGGGCGTCAGCACCTCGACCGTTCGTCCGGGCGCGATCGCGGCCCGCTCCGCCTGCGGGACCGCGAAGCGAACCGAGGGCCGGCCGCGGCGAAACACGGGGACGCCGACGAAGCCGAGCTGCTCCTCCGCGTGCGCCGGGGCGACCGGGCGCGCGGCGATGGTGCCGCGGGGGGCGGCGGGCCGCAGCGGGCGCCGCCGTCCGGGCCCGGCCATTCCGGGGACGACGAGCGCGCCGCCGACGACCGCGACCGCGACGATGATGAGCAGCCAACGAGACCTGGGCATCCGCTCCTACCTCTCGCCGGCGCTATTCCTCGCGCAGCGCCATCCCCGCGGGGATGTTCGCGGCGCGCCGCGCCGGCAGATAGATGCCGAGCGCCGCCGTCACGAGGACGCTGGCGCTGGCGACGAAGTAGATGAGCGGGTCGACCTGGACCATCGCACCGAGCACGTTCGCGCCCACGCGCACCAGCACGACGCCGGCGATGAGGCCGACCGCGCCGCCGACGAGCATCAGGCGCAGGCCCATGCCGAAGATCCAGGACAGCACATCACGGGGCTGGGCGCCGATGGCCAGCCGGATGCCGATCTCGCGCGTTCGCTGCGCCACCATGTAGGACATGACGCCGTTGACCCCGAGCGCTCCCAGCAACAGCGCCAGCACCGCGAACACCACCATCAGCCCCGAAGCGAGCCGCAACCCGGCCACGCGCTCGAAGAGGACCTCGTCCAGCTCCTTGACCGCGTAGAGCGGCAGCTCCGGATCGATCGTCAGGATCGCGCTCCGCATCGATCGCACCAGCGCGCTCGGCTCGCCGGCGGTGCGCAGCACGATGTAGTGGTAGCGATACGCGTCCTGGGCGAAGGGCACGTAGACGGTGAGCGCGGGCTGCTGCTCCAGCGCGCGATGATAGACGTCGCCCACCACGCCGACGACGGTGAACCAGGGCGCCTTGGCGTCCGGTGCGCCGTACTTGAAGCGCCGCCCGAGCGGGTCGCGCCCGGGCCAGAGCACGCGAGCCGTTCGCTCGCTCACCAGGGCGACCGGCGGCGCCTCGGCGCGGTCGTCCGCTTCGGTGAGCAGCCGGCCGCGCAGCATCGGGATCTTCAAGAGGCGGATGTAGTCGGGCGTCATCGCGCGGTCGTCGACGTTCACCGAGCCGAGCGCCGGATCATCCGGGTTCTCGACGGTGATGGCCATCGTTCCCGGGTGTCCCCAGGGGATGTTGTTGACCACGGCGGCCGCTTCGACCCCGGGCAGCGCCTTGAGCTTGCCCACGGCATCCTTGGCGAACTGGATCGTCTGCTGGTCGGTGGTGTAGCGCTCGTCGGGCAGCACGACCTGGGCGGTCAGCACGTTCTGCGACGCCAGGCCGCGATTGGGGTTGGCGAGCTGGAGAAAGCCGTGCGTCAGCGCGCCGGCGCCGACCAACAGCGCGAGCGCCAACGCCAGCTGGATGACCACCAGCGCCGCGCGCAGCCGCTGCGACTCGCGATTGCTGGTGGCGCCGCGGGAGTCGCTCTTGAGCGCCTCGGCCACGTTGGTCTTGGAGAGCTGCAGCGCCGGCGCCAGCCCGACCAGCACGCCGACAAAGAGGCTCACCAGCAGCGTCAGCGCCAGCGCGGGAACGTTGACCGCCATTCGATCCCAGCCCGCGATGTCGCGCGTGACCTCCGCCGGCAGGGCGCCGCGCACCAGATCGACGGCCCAATAGGCCAGCGGGATGGCGGCCGCGGCGCCGGTCAGCGCCAAAAGACAGCTCTCGAACAGCAGCTGGCCGATGATCTGCCGCCGGGTGGCGCCCAACGCCACGCGCACCATCATCTCGTGGCTGCGATCGGCGGCGCGCGCCACCTGGAGGTTGGCGAGGTTGGCGCAGGCGACCAGCAGCACCAGCGCCGCGGCGGCGAGCAGCGCCCAGAGGAAGTGGCGGTAGAGATCGGAGACCACGCCCTGGCTGACCGGAACCAGCGCCAGGTTGCGATCGACGTTGGCCTCGGGATGATCCGCCGCCTGGCTCCGCGCCAGGATGGCGAGCTCGGCGCTCGCCTGCGCCGGCGAGACCCCGGGCTTGAGCTTGCCGATCGTGCGCAAGACCCGCATCGCCCAATCGGCGCGCTCCGTCGGCTTCAGATCGAGCGGGACGTAGAGCTCGGCGAATCGCGGCGGAAAGCGAAACTCCGGCGGCATGACGCCGATGACGGTGTAGCGCCGGCCGTCGATGGACAGCGTGCGGCCGACCGCGTCCCGATCGCCGCCGAAGCGTCGCTTCCAGAACTGATCGCTCAAAAGGACCGCCGTCGCGTCGTCGGCCGACTTGGAGAAGGTTCGCCCGACGGCGGCGCGACCGCCGACCGCCCCGAAGAACGAGTCGGAGACGAACACCGCCGTCGCGTTCTCCGGCCCCTCGGCGCTCATCACGTTCACGTCGGCGCGCTGGTAGGCGGCGAGCGCCTCGAAGCTGTGCGCGTGCTGCTCCAGATCGAAGAACGCGGCCGCGGACAGCACGTCCTTGGAGCCGCGCGCCTTGGTGACCTCCTGCACCGTCACCATGCGATCGAGGTCGGGCAGATCGATGGGGCGCATCATCAACGCGTAGGCGACGCTGAAGACGGCGGTGTTGGCGCCGATGCTCAGCCCCAGGGTCGCCACGACGACGAACACGAACCAGGGCTTCTTCAGCAGCAGGCGCTTGAAGGAGCGAAACCCGCTCAGGACGGCGCTCACGCGCGGCTTCCTTCGTGCACGATGGCGACGCGCGGCGCGCTGCTCTCTTCGATCACGCGCCCGTCGAACAAGTTGATGTTGCGGGTTGCGTAGCGCGCATAGGCGCTGTTGTGCGTCACCATGCAGATGGTGGCGCCGGATTGGTGCAGCTCGCGCAGCAGGTTCATGACGGTGTCTCCCGTCTTGGAATCGAGGTTTCCCGTCGGCTCGTCGGCCAGGATGATGAGCGGGTCGCCGGCCACCGCCCGGGCGACGGCGATGCGCTGCTGCTGGCCGCCCGAGAGCTGGCTCGGCATGTGGTTCGCGCGATGCGACATGCCGACGCGCTCGAGCGCGGTCGCCACCCGACGCTGCCGCTCGCTCGCCGAAAGGCCGCGATAGCTCAACGGCAGCTCCACGTTCTGCGCCACCGTCAGATCGCCGATCAGGTTGAAGCTCTGGAAGATGAAGCCGATGCGACGATTGCGCACCAGCGCCCGCTCGGCCACGGAGAGCTCGGAGACCGGCTGTCCGCCGAGGACGTACGACCCCGAGGTCGGCGCGTCCAGAAGACCGAGCAGGCTGAGCAGCGTCGTCTTGCCCGATCCCGACGGCCCCTCGATGGAGATGAACTCGCCCTTGTCGATGCTGATGCAGATTCCGTCGAGGGCGTGGGTCTCGACCTCGTCGGTGTAGTAGACCTTGCTGAGGTCCTCGAGGCTGATGAGCCGATCGTCGTTGGCCATGGGCTAGTCTCCCGTTCGGAGTAGGTCCTGCGTGCCTGTTCCCAAGAGGGCGTCGAGCTGCTCTACGGTGAGGCTGTCAATCAAGCTCCGCAGCGAGGCGAGGTGCTCCCGGAGGTCGGGCTCCACCCGTCGGGCGGGCAGCGGCGTGCGCCGCCAGTGCTCGAGCTTCTCCAGGTTGCGGTCGATCCACGCGGTCACGATCTGGTGCAGCGGATGGGGCGCGAATCCGATGGCCACCGAGAGCGACTCCGCGTCGTCTTCCGCGGCGACGCTGTGCCAGGTTCCCGCCGGCAGATAGAGGACGTCGCCCGGCTCCAGCACCGATTCGGCGAGGTCGGCGTCGTCGAGCGGCGCCAGGCTGGACCAGGGATGGGCGCGCCGGAACTCGGCCACCGGCGGCGCGGTGATCGCGGGCGTGCGTTCGTAGCGCCAGCGTTTGCGGCCCTCGAGCTGGATGGTGAAGGCATTCTTGCAGTCGAAGTGATATCCGAATCCCGTCGACGGCGGCGACCAGAAGAGGACCGCGTCGACCTTGGCCGGATATCGGATCTCGGCCTTGATGGCGGAGACGAAGAGCCGCGTGGGGAGATGGAAGGCCTGCACGTTGCGCACGAACACCGTCTGCCGGGCCTTGAAGTAGAAGTCGAGCGCGCCGCCGTCGATGGCGGCGGAGACCGGCTGCCCGGTCTCGTCATTGTAGCTGGCCCACACGGATCCCGCCGCGGCGCGCGCCGCGATCGCTCGCAGCGCCGAGACGCTGAGGCCGAGCGGCGCAAGCTTCGCCTCGCGCGCCTCGGCGCCCGCCTCGACCAGCAGCGCGCGCCGATCCCAGTGGTCGCGCAGAAACCGATCGACCGAAATCGGGGCGAGCAGCGTCTCCAGCACGTTCGACGTCGGCAGCTCCATTGGCTCTCTCGGGGTCACGATTCGGACCACATGCGCAGCAGGTTGCAGTAGCTGCGCCGCAGCCGTTGGGCGATGGCGCCGCCGCCATTCCCCGCCAGGTCGGCCAGGTTCAGGACGGACCACAGGTCGAACAGGATCCGGCGGCTGTCGGGATTGCGGATCAGGCTCTGGATCCAGAAGACGGCCGCCAGGCGCGAGCCGCGCGTCACCGGCTCGATGCGATGCAGCATCGAGCTCGGGTAGATCACGCAGTCGCCCGCGCTCCCCTTGCAGGCGCGCTTGCCGTAGTCGGTCTCGATGACCAGCTCGCCGCCGTCGTAGTCCTTCGGATCGCTGAGAAACAGCGTGACCGAGATGTCGATGCGAAGCTGCGGATCCACGGCCAGGGGCCAGTCCAGGTGATCTCCGTAGAACATGCCGCTGTCGAAGCGATTGAACATGGGGAAGAGGATCGCTTTGGGAGCGGTGGCCGCCTCGGCGATGGCGCTGTGCCGGAAGCACCTCAAGATGAGCTCGCCGCCCTCCCTGGCCGCGGGGCTGCCGCGGGGAATCTCCAGGTTGTTCTTCACCCTCTCGGCTGCGCCCTTGGCCGTCGCCTTGCCGGAGGAGAACTGCTCACGCGCGATCATGTTCCTGACCGCGGCCAGGTCGTCGTCGCCGAGAATCCGCTCAATCTCGAGAAGCATGCTGGCCGGCCGAAATGCAATGGACGCACCAGCTCGCCGCCCGCCCTCGTGGGCGCGACAAGGGCCGGTCGGGCGTGCGGGATCGCCGGTTTGGCCGCTCGGAGTCGGCAATGCATGCCCCATGAGGCATTCTCTGAGACGTCCCATGGACAACGAAACGAGGGGGAATGTTCCATGGCACGTACCGTGCGTAGCGGGCGCGTAGGCTGAGGGTTCGAAGCTCCTCCGGCCCGAGGCCGTGCAGGATCAGTCGCGGCTGCGGCGTGAGGCGCCGGCGATGGCGCGGCTGCAGCACCCCAACGTCATCGCCGTGCCGGCGCACGCGCTGCCGGTGCTGGAGCGGGCGCTGGTGATCCTACGCGGCGGCGGGGACCCCGATGCAGAAGGAGATCGACGGCTGGCTCACGTCCCATCGCGCCGGCCCCCCCCCGTCGCCGCAGGAATCCAGATCCCATGGGACACGCCCCGAGACGTCCCATGGGACAGACGAAATGGGGGCGACGGTCGTCCCTTGCCGCACCACGCACGGCCAACCGCGCAGGTAGCCGCCCGGGCCCTGGGAAACCGGCTGGCTTCAATACTGCAAAGCAGGTGCGGAACCCTACTGAAGATAATATAGACGTGGCGTACCGTTCCTCCATCATCGATCCGACGCTCAGCACGATTTCGCACGCCGATGAGCGCGGCGACTCTTCGGCCATCATCGCCGACGAGCTCGTCCTGCTCCTCGAGTGCGACCGCCCCAAGGCGGCCTCCGCGCGCCACCGGCTCATCGACGTCGACGAGGTCGTTCTCGGTCGCGGGATGCGCCGGCACGCCGAGCGCAGCAATGGCCGCCTGGTGCTCAAGGTGCCCGACGGGCGGGTGTCGACCGTCCACGCCTTCGTGCGCCGCGAAGGGAACGCCTTCATCCTGCAGGACGCCGGCTCCAAGAACGGCGTCTCGGTAAACGGCGTTCGCGTCACCCGCCATCTGCTCCGCGACCGCGACGTCATCGAATGCGGGCGGAGCTTCTTCCTCTATCGGGTGCGCCGGGCGCGCCCGGCCGATGACCCGCTCGACGTCGATTGCGCCGACGTCCCGTCGGCCGAGCCTGGGCTCTTCACCTTTCACGCGCCGCTCGCGCAGCAGCTGCAGTCGCTCAACGAGATCGCCCAATCGGCGATCCCGACGCTGGTGCTGGGCCCGAGCGGCTCGGGCAAGGAGCTGGTCGCGCGCGCGATCCACAAGCTGTCGCAGCGGCGCGGCTCCTTCGTCAGCGTCAACTGCGGCGCGCTGCCGGAGAACCTCGTGGAGGCGGAGCTCTTCGGCGCCCGCCGCGGAGCTTTCACCGGCGCGACCGAAGATCGCATTGGCCTGGTGCGCGCCTCGGACAACGGTACCCTCTTCCTCGACGAGGTGGGCGAGCTGCCACAGCGCGCGCAGGTGACGCTGCTGCGCACCCTGCAAGAGCACGAGGTGCTGTCGATCGGCGCCACCAAGCCGGTGCCGGTCAACCTGCGCCTGGTCACGGCCACGCACCGCGACCTCGACTCGCTCATCCAGCAGGAGCGGTTCCGGCCCGACCTGCTCGCGCGCATCTCCGGCTTCGTCGTTCGCCTGCCGGTGTTGCGCGACCGCATCGAGGACTTCGGCATTCTCACCGCGGCGCTCCTGGCCCGACACGCCGCGCCCGAGCACCCTTCGCCTACGATCAGCGTCGAGGCGATGCGGCTGCTGTTGCGCCACTCGTGGCCGCTCAACGTGCGCGAGCTCGAGCACTGCCTGCGCGCCGCGCTGGTCCTGTCGCCCACCCGGATCGACGTGGAGCATTTGTCGCCGGCACTGCGCAATCCAACGTCGCCACTGCCGGCTCCGCCGCAGGGCAAGACCCCATCTGGGCGCTCCTTGACCCCGGAACAGGAGCGCCGTCGTGAGGAGCTGTACGCGCTGCTGGTCGAGCACCGCGGCAACATCTCCGAGGTAGCGCGGATCCTCGGAAAGGACCGCGTTCAGATCCGGCGCTGGATCAAGCTGTTCGCCATCTCGCTGGACCAGATCGAGCGCTGAGCACAGCGCCGGCTGGTCACTTCGAATTCGCCATCAACAGCTTCGCCTCGGGCGTGCTCGAGATCTCCGCCTCGAACGCGGGGTAGTCGACCTTCTTCACCTGCCGGCGCAGCCCGGCGATCGTCTCTCGCGGAAGCGTCTTCGAGGCCAGGTTGGCGAGCCAGTCGGGCAGCCGCCCGCCCGGGTCGGCATAGACCTGGTACTCGACCTGCGTCGCCCGACCGCCCTCGACGGGCACCAGGATCCAGTGGCCGCGCAACGACGGCATGCGGACCACGCCCTTGACCGGCGGTACCCGGGGATCGGCGATCGCCTCAAAGGGGATGTTGATGCGGTGCTTCGCCGGCTCCACGAAGATCTCGGCGCGATTGACCGAATCACGGTCGGAGATGGGCCAGGGCGCCTTGGTCCGGTAGTAGGCGACCTGGACGCGCGTCGCCAGGTTCTCCTCGACGACGTAGGAGCCGCCGCAGCTCGGCATCCACTCGCCGCGACGGTTCCCATCGCGGATGACGGCCAGCACGTGCGCCACCGGCGCCTCGATGATGCCGCGCCCGAGGAACTCCTTGAGGCTCGAGCCGTCCACGGCTCGGCGCTCGACGACGATTCCGTCCTTCGTGCTGACCTGTTCCCAGGCGCCGTCGGCGCGCGCGCTGCCGCCGTTCGCCGTCGAGACGAGGACGAAGGCCGTCGCGGCCAGGGCGATCGTGCGAGCGACGGAGGTGGCACGCGGAGCAGATCTCGAATCGCGCAGTTTGGGCAGCATCGTCCCCTCGTTTCAAAGACGGCCGGATGATAGCCCTCCCTGGGCGCCGGAGCAGGCACTCCCCGACTCAAAAGAGTTTTGGGGGGGCGAAGAGACCGGGCGGCGGGGGTCGCGATCGGGTGGTCAGGGCGGCTGGGAGCAGGTCCGCGGTGAGCGGGCTCACGCGCCGATTCGTTCTTCATTGAGTAGCGCAGCGCGGTTCGCTAGAACCAGGCCACGCGCATGCCGCCACGGCCGCAAAGACCGCAGCCCGCAACCGAACGCCGTCCGGCAGCACCCGCGCTCCCGATGAGCAGCGAGACGCCCAGCCGGCCGCGCCTGCTGCTCGGGCTCCTCGTGGCTGCGGCGCTCGCCCTTTACACCTCCCACAAGCTGTACACGATGGCCAGGATCCGCGGATTCATCGGTGAGCGAAGCATCGAGACGCATCGGGTCAGCGACAAGCAGATGGAGACCGGCGTGCGCGATCGCCTGTTCTGCTTTCTGTCGTGGGGTGACGCCGAGACGGGAGGTGACCGCGGAGGGCGCGTACAGGTGGACTGCGACTACTGGAAGCGCGCTCGCATCGGCGATTCGATCGAGGTCGTCCGACTGGACCGTGGCGCGGAGGCTCACCCGGTGGGCGCCGACGTCTATGCCTCCGACGGAAATTTCGAGTTCGATCTGCTGTTGCTCGCGGCTGAGCTCGCAGGCGTGATCTACTACTGGCGCCGACACGCCCGCGCCGCGACGGTCGCCTGACCACGGCGACGCTCGCCGACCGGTCGGCACCGGGCCGAGCGTGCGCGTCACGCCTCGTGCCCCTCCTCATTCGATACTTTCTTCACGACAGCTGTGTGGCAGGGCGCAGGTTGCCAGCATGAGAAGCGCGCTGCCCTTGCTGCTCGGCCTCTTCGGATTGGCGGCCTCGTCGGGTGGGGTTGGCGTGGCGTCCGCCGTCGAGGGATCGAGCACTCCGGTACCGGCCGGCACCCGGCTGTCGGCGCGCATGGATACGAGCATCGGGACCGTGGCGGCGATCGGCCCCGGCCGCGACGCGGATGTGACCCGCGCCGGCGAGCAGTACGCGGCGTCGGTGACGACGCCGATCTTCGACGTCCACGGACGCGAACGCATCCCCGCGGGCGCCATCCTCCGCGGTCGGGTCAGCGCCCTGGCCGCCGGCGTGGGGGCCGGTCGGGCGCGGATCGAGCTGACGGTCGATCGCCTCGACGGCAGGCCCATCCGCGCGCACGTGGTGGCTGCCGAGATTCAGCGCCTTCCGTCGCACGACGCCGGCAAGACCGCCGACAGCACTGCGCTCGCCGGGATCGTAATCGGAGGCATCGCCTTCGGCGTGCCGGGCGTCATGATCGGCTACGGCGGAGCCGCCGCCCCCGCCGCCGCCGGTGTGGTCCAGCAGCGGCGAGTCGAAGCCTGGCTGTCGGCGGGCGCCATGATTACCGTGGAGCTCGACGAGCCGCTCGCGTAGGCTCACGCTTGCAGCCGCCGTCCTCGCCGCCATGTCGATCCCCGTCTTCATCGACGTCTTCGTCGAGCCAAATGACAACGCCCCCGAGGGGTGCGGTCTGCGCTTCAAGACCGAGCAGCCGCCGCGGATCGCGCGTCGCATCGAGCTCGACGGGCGCTGGCACGACGTCGTCGGCTGGTCGAGCAGCGCGGGCGGCAGCGCCTGCCCGGCGCAGGCCGCCCTGGTCGAGGATTCGGGCGCCGGCACCGCGATGCTGGTCTACGGCGGCGACTGGGGCATCCGCCTCAGCCCCGTCGACGGCGGCGCCGCCGTCGGTGAGTCGCACCTGGTGCTCGACCCCTCGGCCGTCGAGCTCCTGCCCTAGCCACCATGGCGACGACGACGCTCCAAGAGTGCCTGCGGGCCCACCCCTTCGAGCTCATCCTCTCCTCCGGCTTCTTCGGCTTCTTCGCCCACGCCGGCGTGGTGCGCGCGCTCGAGGAGGCGGCGCTGCAGCCGGCGCTGGTCGGCGGCGCGTCGGCGGGTGCGCTGGTGGCCGGCCTGTGGGGCGCCGGCGTCGGTGCCGAGGCGATCCGCGAGCGGCTGTTCGCGCTCAAGCGCGCCGACTTCTGGGATCCCGATCCGCTGCTGGGCGTCGGCGGTGCGCGCGGCCTCGGCCTTCTGCGCGGCGAGCGCTTCGAGCAGCTGCTCGCCGCGGCGCTCGCCGACGTCGGCGTCACCCACTTCGCCGAGTGCCGCACGCCGGTGCGCGTGGTCGCCTTCGACCTGGGCAGCCGGCGCACGGTCACGCTCTTCTCGGGGCTGCTCGTCCCTGCCATCCGCGCCTCGTGCAGCGTGCCCGGCATGTTCCAGCCGGCGCTGATCGAGCGGCGCCGGCTGCTCGACGGCGGCATCGCCGATCGCGCCGGCATCGCCGCTGCCTCCGACGGGGCGCGCGTGCTCTACCACCACCTGCCGACCCACTCGCCCTGGCGCCGCTTCACGCCGGCGCAGAACCGCGTGCCGGTGCGCGCGCGGCTGCACCTGTTGCACGAGCCGTCGCTGCCCCGGCTGTCGCCGTTCCACCTGCACCGCGGGCCGCGCGCCTTCGCCCTGGCGCGCGACATGGTCCTGCGCGCGCTCGACGCTGCCGTCGACGTCCGCGACTGAGCGCCCGGCGCGTCGCTACATGGAGCTGGCGATGGTGGCGCAGGAGACGTGCGCCGTCGTGTTCGGCGGCGGCGGCTGACCGCCGCGATTGATCGACACGCTGGCCAGCTGCGGCTTGTTGTCGACCGGGTTCACCACCGGCTGACAGGCCAGCGGCAGCATGCACGACGGCGGCGCCGGCCCCGGGGGCGGCACGCAGCCCTGCATCTGGTACTGCGCGAGCAGATCGTCGAGCTGCCAGCAGGGCGGCACGTTGCCGTTCTGCGCGCACGACGCGATCATGACCGTCGTCGGCGCGCTGCCGTCGGGGTGGCTGGTCACGTCCTCGACGACGCAGTCGGGGGTGCCGTCGTCGGTGCGGCTGGCGACGGGTGAATCGAGACAGGCCGGCTTGAGGTGCGTCGAGATGAGCTCCGCGACTCTTGTCATCGCGTTGCTGAAGTCGGGTGTCTTGGTCAGGTCGTCGCCGCAGATGCTGGCGATCGTCGCGTTCGCGGCCGAGTTGATGACGGCGTTGAGCCGTACGGCCGGATCGGCGAAGAAGCCCGGCTGGACCGAGTTCTCGCACGAGTGCTGCAGCGCCTCGTTGCAGCTCGCCGACAGCATCGGCGACGGGCACAGGTGATAGGGCGTGTTGCCCATGCTCGGATCGACGAGCACCGTCTGAAACGGCGACGCGGGGCCGTCGATGCCGACGAGGATCACGTCCTGCGGATCGAGCTTCACGCCGCCCTGCGCCGCCGGCAGATTGAAGAAGCTCTGGTAGCGCGAGATGTCGTAGGCGGTGCCGACGTCCATCATCGGGTTCGGCGCCGCCGCGCAACCCATGAGCGGCCCAAGGGGCATGCCGTAGGGGATCGGCATTCCGCCGCAGTCGACCGCGAAGCGCGTCTGGCGATAGGTCGTGTACTGCCCGTACATGGTGGTGCCCGCCGGATCGGCCACCTGCTCGTAGAACTTCGCGGTCGGCGCCGCCGAGCCGTCGTCCTCGTTGGTCACGAACACGACGGTGAGGAGCGCGTCGTCGCGCAGAAAGCCGGCGTTCTCCTTGGTGTTGCGCAGGGCCGCGTACACCGACTCGAGCTGATGCTCGAAGCCGCAGCCCATGGCGCCGACCGAGGCCATGCAGGTGAACTCGTTTACCAGCGCCGTCGCGTCGGTGCCGTTGGGCAGGTTGGTCGTCGGCGTCCCGCCGGCGTTGAACTTGTAGGCGATGTACGGCGCGCCCGTCGGGGCCAGGCAGCCGGCCGGCGGATTGGTCGCTTTGGGCGACGGCAGCGTCTGCAGGATGCCGCGCTGCCCGCCCGGCGACGGATCGCAGCCGCCGCCACCGACGTCGCCCGCGCCGTAGTCGGAGGTCACCACGCCGATGTGCATGTCGGCGTAGGTCCCCGACGCGGCGAGATCGACGAACACCTTGAAGAAGTCACCGAAGCGGGCGCGCAGCTCGAGCTGCATCGGATCCATCGAGCTCGAGTTGTCGACCAGGAAGAGCACGTCGACCTTGTCCTTGATGTTCTGCTCGACGCGAACGTTGGTCTCCTGCGTGACGGTCGTGCGCGGCGACGCCACCGGCGGCGCCAGGCACGCCACCAGCGGGACCAGCGCCAATGGCGCGAGCGAACGGGCCAGGCCCCGACTGCGTGAGCACATACGGATCCTCCGTGCGAGAGCCGATTCGATCGGCCGGTCGCAAAGAGGGATTGGCGGCTCGGGCGCAGTTCCGTCACGGAGAGCTCACGCCGACCAGCCGCGTTGACACATCGCCCTACACCAAGCACGACCGGCTCGCTGGCGTGCGCCGTCGATGTTCCCTAAGATGGAGGGGACCGCGTCCTTCTTCCTCGAGGCACCCGATGCGCAATACGCTGTTCCTGCTGCCGCTCGCCTTCTTCGCCGCCTGCTCGACTTCGAGCAATGGCGGCAACAACCACGGCCCCGGCTCGCCGCTCGACGGCCTGCAGTCGATCGCGATCATGCCGGCCGACCAGACGCTGGTCATCGACGGCAGCGCCGCCGCGACGAGCGGCTACAGCGCCGTCGGCACCTTCGCCGACGGCCACTCCGAGGACATCACCAGCAAGGTCGCGTTCGCCGTCGCCGACGCCACGCTCGGCGGCTTCGCCGGCTCCACCTTCACCTCGGGCACCGATCACGGTGGGCTCACCACCGTCTCGGCGGGCGCCGGCACCGTCGCCGGCCAGACCAGCCTGGCGCTGCAGATGAAGCAGCGCTACAGCGACCCCGGCTCGACGGGCCTGCCGGCGAATCCGGGCACGCTCTTCGGCGGCCCCGACACGCCGGCGTCGGCGGCGCAGCTGGTCTACCCCAACGACGGTGTGCTCGTACCGCCGAACCTGGGCAAGCTCGAGATCCATTGGAAGCCGGCCGCCGGCACCTCGCTGTTCGCGCTCGACTTCGACAACGGCGCCACCGACGTCGAGGTCTACGCCAGCTGCACCAATCCGACCAACGGGGGCTGCATCTACCAGCCCGATCCGCAGGTGTGGCACTGGATCGCCGAGAGCAACCGCGGCGGCACCCCGCTGGCGATCAAGGTGCGCGCCACCGACGGCCAGGGCGGCGGCGTCGGCACCTCCAACGCGGTCTCGCTCTCGTTCTCGCAAGACGACATCAACGGCGGCCTCTACTACTGGACCACGTCGGGCGGCACCGCCATCATGCGCTTCGACTTCGCCTCGACGACCCAGACCCAGGCGCAGAAGTTCATCGGCACCGAGCTCACCGGCGGCACCTGCGTCGGCTGCCACGCGCTGTCGCGCGACGGCGCCAAGGTCGTCGCCGAAGCGGGCGGACAGAACGACGGGCGCCTGCTCCTGCTCGACGTGGCCACGGTGATGCCGATCGTGGCGTTCGGGTCGACGCCCAAGAGCATCTTCGAGTCGTGGGATCCGGCGGGCGCGCACTACGTCGGCGTCTACGGCGACCAGGGCTCCACCGACTTCAACCTCATGCTGTTCGACGGCAGCAGCGGCGCCATGCTCGGCGACATCGCCGGCACCGGCACGCAGGCCAACCCCGCCGACCACCCCGACTGGTCGCTCGACGGCAAGAGCGTCGCCTACGTCAAGGTCGGCACCAGCGCCACCTCGCAACGAATGTGGTCGGGCGCCATCGAGGTGGTCACCACGCCCGACGGGATGACCTGGTCGGCGCCGCTGGAGCTGGTCCCGTCGGCGCCGGGCAAGAATCATTACTACCCCTCGTTCTCGCCCGACGGATCGTTCCTCGTTTACGACGAGTCGACCTGCCCCGCCGGCCAGAACAGCGACTTCACCTGCAACGCCGACACCGATCCGACGGCGTCGCTGATGGCGATCGCGCCCACGGCGGGCGCGCAGCCGATCGCGCTCGCCCACTGCAACGCCGGCGGCATCACCGACGGCAACAACGCGGCGCTGACCAACTCGTTCCCGCGCTGGAGCCCGTTCGTATTCAAGCGCACGGCGGACGTGGGCACGAGCCGGCTCGAGTGGGTCACCTTCTCGTCGTCGCGCAACTACGGGCTGCGGCCGCCGCCGGTGAGCCCGAATCCGCAGGGCGAGTCGCCGGTCGGCACGCTCATCTGGATGGCCGCGGTCGATCCGGACAAGATCGCCAACGGCGAGGACGGCAGCTACGCGGCGTTCGCGCTGCCGTTCCAGGACATCACGACCTCGAACCACATCGCGCAGTGGACGACCCAGGTCGTGCCGCCGATCCAGTAGCCGGGCGCCGACGTCACGGCCGCGCGTGCGCGGTCAAGAACGACCACGCGGCCGGCGCGAACGCCGGCGTCAGCTGCGGGCGGTGTACGCCGCCCACGATCGACCACAGCTCCACGCCGATTCCGCTGGGGCAACCGCCATAGGCCTCGACGGTGGTCTCGCTGCCGGCCAGCGCCAGGTCCAGATCGAGGGTCGTCCCCGTGGCGGCGATCGCGCCGGTGCACAGATCGTTGCGCGCCCATACGGCGATGGTCTCGTGCGCGGACGGGATGGTCGGATCGGGCGGGTCGTTCTGCACGTCGCCGTTGTAGCCGATGGTCTGATCGGAGGTGCCGTGGATCTCGACGACGGAGACGGCGCGGGTGGGCGCGCAGTCGGCGGGGTTCTTCGACACCTGGCCGGCCAGGCTGATGATGGCGGCGACATCGGCCGAGTCGTCGCAGGCCATGCGGTGCGCCATCTCCGCGCCGAGCGAGTGGCCGGCGATGAAGACGCGCCCGTGATCGATCGAATACTTCGCTTCGAGGTCGTGGATGATCGCGGTCAGGTACTGGACGTCGAAGTCGGGATACTGCTCGGGGTTCGGGTTCCACGCGTAGCGCGCGTGCAGCGGATCGGCGTCGGGGGCGACGAGAAAGACGCCCTGGTCCGCCGCGAGCTGTGTGAAGCCGAGGTACGCCGACACGTCCGTGCCCACGTCGCCGAAGCCGGCCAGGACGATCAAGAGCGGCCAGCTCTGGCTGTCGCTGTACGCGGCCGGCACCGTCGCCGTGTAGGGGCGGCTGGCCAACAGCTCGGCCGCGCCCGGCGGCGTCATGTCCGGCGGGCCGGCATCGGCCGGCCCTCCTTGGCCCGAGCAGCAGGCGAACGCCAACATCGACGCCAACCCGACGATCGCAGAGCGCCCAACCGACACCGCTCGCCTCCTCGGGCGATCGTGCCCGAGGCCGCGCCGAAACGCCACCGTGCAGATGCGACCGTCGAGCTGCGGACGGCGGGCGGCGCGTCAGTGGATGACGCCGAGGACGCGCGCGGCGCCGCCGCGCGCCAACAGGTGCACGTGCACGCTGGGGCCGAAGTGGCGCTCCCCGGGGCGGAGCACGGCCAGCTCGACGACGCGATAGCCCTCTCGCCGCGGCAGGGCCACGCAGGCGCCGCCCTGGCCGTCGCTGCCTCGATGCGTGTCGATGTTGCGGCCGTCCTCGCGCGCGCGGTAGTCGGTGCCGCCGCCGCCGCCGAGCCCGGCGCGCACCCACCAGTCGGTGAAGCAGAGGCGATCGCCGTCGAGCCGGAAGTAGTCGAGCGGGGCCACGGCGGCAAAGGCGTCGCGCGCGATGCGCTCGCGGCGGCGCTCCAGCGTCTCGACGAGGTACTGCGCGGCCGCGGGACGATAGTGCGCGGACGCGACCGCGCCGCGCAGCTCCTCGGGCGTAAAGGCGGCCACGCGCTTGGCGCCCCAGTAGCGGTCGCGCCTGGTCTGCCGCACGAACGGCGGAGTGTCGACGATGGGGTGCCACGCCCGCGGATCGAAGTGGTGGCTGGAGAAGCCGCCGAACTCGGGGTATTCGTCGACGAGCCCTTCGCGCTGTCGCTGCCAGCGGTGGTTCTCCCAGCGATAGGGCACCAGGCCCAGCGTCACGATCGAGCCCAGGATGCGATCGAACTGGAAGTAGGCCTGGTCCCCCATCCAGAAGTCCGCGGGCGCCGCCGCGAAGGCGCCGAACGAGCCGCCGAGATCGAGCTGATAGTGCTCGACATGGCCGCGCCCCGGCGCACCGACGTAGCTGTCGAGCGTGTTGTTCTCCATGAGGTCGATGTCGTCGACCCAGGCGGCCCACACGCTGAAGCCGCGCAGGTCGCGTCGGTTTTCGTGTGCGTAGCGATCGTTGGGGTCGGCGCAATCGCGGCCGAGCCAGGAGAACGGGCCCAGCGGTTGGCCCGCGACCCAGCGGCTGGCGACGGCGCGATAGCGGCCGTCGCGCAGGCGGGCGGCGTGCCAGAGCAGGGCGTCGACGTCGCCCTGGTCGAGGGACTCGCGCTGGCCGAACTGGTTGGTCATGGTCGAGCTGGGCTGTGGCACGAGGTCGCCGCGAGCGACGTCGATGATCTCGTCGGCGGGCACGCGCCAGCCGGAGGCCCACGCCAGGCGCGTGGTGACCGCGTCGGCGCCCGACACCAGGCCCAGGTGATCCTCGGGATCGAGCTTGAGCGCGTAGCGGCGGCCGAGCGCGTCGTCGACGACGAAGCCGGACGCCGAGCCGCCTTCGAGCGCACGGACGATGCGGAACGGCGGCCGCGGCGGCGCGTCGGCGACCAGGCCGCGCTCCATCTGATCGGCCGTGAACGCGCGCGGCGGGGCGCTCGGGTCAGCCGGATCGCGCCGCGGATCCTGGTACCACGACGAGTCGGGCACCTCGTCGAGGGCGTTGACGTTGATGGCCTCGAGGCCGTAGTCGCCGGAGAACAGCCGATCGGCGGGGCGGAAGATGGCGTTGTTGGCGCCGGGCCACAGGTGGGTGCTGCCCGAATCCGGGTGCGGCGGCGGCATGGGCACCGGCGCATCGTCGGGGTCGTGCCACAAGACTCCACGGTCGGCGAAGCGCGGCTCGCGCGCGCATCCGGCGGTGATGAAGATGACAGCGGCGACTGCGGCCTTGGCAGTGAGGCGCACGGCGGCGTTCATGGTCCGTTCCCCGACAGCGTGAAGTTGAGGCCTTCGCCGAATCCGTAGCCGAGCTGCGCGCGGATGAAGAACTCGCGCGAGGTGACGATGCGCAGCGCGACGCCGACGTCCGGCTGCATGCGGCGGGCGCCGAAGTTGGCGTAGTTCTGCCCGAAGACGCCGCCGTAGTCGACGAAGATCGCGCCATCGACCCACATCCATGCCGGCCAGCGGTACTCGGCGGTGGCAACGAACGAGCTGAAGTCACGGAAGTCCTGGAAGCGGAAGCCGCGCAGGTCGTCGGGGCCGCCGAGCGTCGCCAGCTCGGAGAACGGCACCAGGCCGTCGTTCTGCCAGACGATCGCGGTCGACGCCTTGAGCCACAAAACGTGCGTGTGCGACCACAGATTGATGGGCACGCCGAGCGAGGCGCGGAAGCGCTCGTAGGAGGCGGCGTCCTGGTCGAGGTCGCGTGTGAAGTCGAACGCGGCCTGGAGCAGGAGGCCGCTCGCGGCGCGAATCGGCGGGTCGCGCGTGTCGAGCCTGAAGCCGGCGGAGGCGCGCACGAAGGTGGTGCCGTTCTGGAAGCCCGGGATGGCCGCGGTGTCGTAGATGTAGATGACGCCCGGATCGCCGCCGACGCGATCGCCGTTGCCGAAGCGCTTGAGGGCGCTCGAGACCGAGGCGAACAGCGCCAGCTGGCGCACCGGACGGACGCGCAGGACCGCGCGCCCTTCGAGCGCGTTCATCAGGTAGCGGCCGGCCGGGGCCGCCGAGTAGGTGTGGCTGCCGAGGCCGTTGTAGAGCAGATCACCGCGGCGGTCGAAGTTGACGTCGAAGAAGACGCCCACGCGACGATTGACGCGCGTCGGCTCCATGTAGAAGTCGGTGTACACATAGTTCGCCCCGCCGACCGTCGCCGTCAGGCTCATGCGCGTGTCGACGCCGAGACTCAGGTTGTCGAAGTAGCGCAGGCCGAACTCGGGGACGTAGATCGTCGAGTAGTAGAAAGCGGGACGCAGCCCGCGCTGGCCGTCGCTCCAGGTGATCCAGGAGACGAAGCGGGCCATCGGGTGCTTGCGATCTTCGAGACGGAGCGCGGGGGCGACGGGCCAACGGATCAGCCAGAAGAGGCCGCGCAGGGGAAACAGCAGCACCTCGGGCAGCAGGCGCCAGCGTCGCTTCGGTAGCGGATCGATCCGGCCGTCGCTGCGTTCGCCCGCGGCGACATCGGGGGGCGGCGGTAGCTGCTGCTCCGGCGACACCTGCGGCGGCGACACCTGCGGCGGCGACACCTGCTCCGGCGGCACCTGCGACGGCGGCACCTGCGACGGCGGCACCTGCGACGGCGGCACCTGCGACGGCGGCACCTGCGACGGCGGCACCTGCGACGGCGGTGCCGGCGGCGGTGGCGGGGCCGGCGCGACGGGCGGTGCCGGCGGAGCGGCGGCAGCGCCGGCGGCCGGCGCGGTCGACGGCGCGGGTGGCGGCGGCGAGCCGGCGCTGGTTTGTGGATCGACCGCGCCCGTAGTGGCGAGCACGAGGGCTGCGAGCGCCAGCGTCATCAGGCTTCACATAGGCAGCGCGGGGTCGCTGCGCAGTAGGTTCTGTCGATTTTCTTCCGGCGCGCCTCGAAGCCCGAGGGCTCCTCCCGATCAATTCCTGCTCACGCCGTGAGCTTCTCCAGGCCGGAGCGGACGTGCAGATCGCGCTGCGGGAACGGGATCTCGATCCGGTGCGCGCGGAAGGCCGCGTCGATGGCGAAGCGCAGGCGGGAGGCGATGCGGCGGTCGTCCCCCGGATCGGCGATCCAGCCCAGCAGCGCGAAGTCGAGGCTGGAGTCGCCGAACGACTCGAAGCGCACCTCGGCCACCGGCTCCGCCAGGAGCCCGGGGTCGCGCCTGGCCACCTCGAGCAGGACCTCTTGCACCTTGGCGGTGTCGCTGCCGTAGGCCACGCCGACCTCGACGGAGATGCGCTTGCGCGTGGTCGGGATCGAGTGGTTGAGGACCTGGCCGTTGATGAGCTCGCTGTTGGGCACGATGATGGTGACCTCGTCGCGAGTCACCACCTTGGTGGCGCGCATCCCGATGTCGATGACCGCGCCCGCGGTGGCTCCGATCTGGACGAAGTCGCCCTTCCCCACCGGCCGTTCGATGAGCAGGATCAGCCCGGAGATGAAGTTCTGGGCGATGGACTGCAGGCCGAAGCCAATTCCCACCAGCAGGGCGGCGGACGCGGCCAGGAGCGCGTCGAGCCGGAGCCCGATCGACGTCACCGCGATCATCACGCCGAGAAAGACGATCACGTAGCGCACGATCTTCAGGATCGCGAAGCGCGCGCTGTCGTGGACGCCGCGGTGGACCAGCACGCGGGTGAGCCCGCGATCGGCGCCGGTCGCGACCAGCCGCGCCGTCACGATGATGAACAGGCCGAGCAGCAGGGAAGCGAGCGTGATCGGCCCCGCGGCGAGGTGGACGATCGGATAGAGCAGGATCTGCTTGAGGTGGACGAGGATGGGCATGGACGTCTCCACCTATCCAATGCCGCCGCCGCGCCATCGAATCAAGCTTGAGACGCCGGCCTCCGCGGTCCAGACTGCTGACCCTCCACTGTCGGCAGTGCAGCCTGCGCCGGCCACGCGCGCATGCCGCCGACGACGTTGACGACCGCGCCGAAGCCGCTGCGGGCCAGCAGGCTGGCCCCGATGGTCGAGCGATATCCGGTTCCGCAGACCAGCGCGAGCGGACGGTCGCGCTCCAGGGACGAAACCAGCGACGCCAGCTGATCGAGCGGCATCGAGAGCGCGCCGGGGATGTGTCCGGCCGCGAACTCGGGCGGCCGGCGCACGTCGACGACGGTGAAGTCGCCCAGCCGCGGGCGCAGCGCCTCGACGGTGATGCCGCGCAGCCCCGGCGTCGGCCGCAGCTGGCGGCGCCACGAGAACATGCCCCCGTCGAGGTAGCCGGCCACCTCGTCGAGGCCGACGCGCGCCAGCCGCACCACCGCCTCGTCGAGACGGCGCTCGTCTTCGACCACCAGCGCGATCGGCCGATCGTGCGGCAGGAGCGTCCCCGCCCACGGCGCGAAGGATCCCTGCAGCCCGATGAACAGCGCGCCGGGGATGTGGCCCTTGGCGAACTCCTCCATGCGCCGCGTGTCGACGACCACTCCCTGCCGCGACAGCCGCTCCAGGTCGGCCGCGCCCAGCGGCGGCGGTCGCCGCCCGCTCACCAGCGCCGGAGCGCCGGCCCGGTTCTTTTCGGCGTCGCGACCGAAGTAGGCGGGCGCCGGCGAGATGCCGGTGGTCACCAGCGCCACGAACGCCTCCCGCGTCATCGGCTGCAGCGCGTAGTTGTGCCGCCGCTCCTGTCCGATCGTCGAGCTGCGCGCCTCGCCGATGTTGCGGCCGCACGCCGATCCGGCGCCGTGCGCCGGCCACACCTCGACGTCGTCGGCGAGCGCGAGCAGCTTGCCGTGGAGCGAGTCGTACAACTCCGCGGCCATCTCGGCCGCCGTGAAGCCTTTGGCGGCGACGAGGTCGGGGCGCCCCACTTCGCCGACGAAGAGCGCATCGCCGGTGAGGACGCGGCTCGGTGCCTCGGTACCGGGCTCGATCATGAGGACCGAGACGCTCTCCGGCGTGTGCCCCGGCGTCTCCCGCAAGCGCAGGCGAGCGCGTCCGAGCGCGATCTCCAAGCCGTCGTGCACGGCGACGTGCGGCAGCGTCGCACCGCTGCGGCGGCCGAAGTAGATCTGCGCCCCGGTGCGCTCGGCGAGCTCGCGGTGGCCGGAGACGAAGTCGGCGTGCAGGTGGGTCTCGATGACGTGACGGATCTCGAGCCCCAGCCGCTCGGCGGCGTCCAGGTACAGGTCGACGTCGCGCTGCGGATCGACGACCGCGGCCTCGCCGTCGCTGCCGATGAGATACGAAGCGTGCGCCAGACATCCGAGGTAGTAGGGCTGGAACAACATCGTCATCCTCCGTTGCGTTCGAGCCCGGCACCGCGACAAAAGGTTCCCTGGCGGGCGCCCGCGGCCCGCTTACGTTGTGGGCGGCGCTGAATCGTTTTGCCCGCGCCCGGCTCCTACCAACGATAGGAGGACGACATGGACCCGAGCTATGGCTTCACCGCCCATCTGGAAGGCGTCTCCCCGGCAGACGCGCGCACGCGGGTCACCGAGGCGCTCAAGGAGCAGGGATTCGGGGTGCTGACCGAGATCGACGTCCGGGCGACGCTCAAGAAGAAGCTCGACGCCGAGTTCCGGCCCTACGTGATCCTCGGCGCCTGCAACCCGCAGCTGGCCAAGCGCGCGCTCGACGAGGATCTGGGGATCGGCCTGTTGCTGCCGTGCAACGTCGTCGTCTGGGAGGACAGGGGCGGCTCGGTGGTCTCGATCGCCGATCCGCGGGCGATGTTCCAGATCGTGCACAACGAGCGGCTGCAGCCCGTGGTCGACGAGGCCGAGCGCCGGCTGCGCGCCGCGCTCGCCTCAATTCGCCAGCCCGTCGCCCACTGAGGAGGTCGAGGTGCGCGCCGCGGGGCCGTTGCTGCTCCTGCTTCTGACCGCCGAGGCGTACGCCGGGCCGGAGACCGCGCTGCGCGAGTTCTCGTCGAGCCAGATCAAGAAGGGCGTGCGCGCGCTCGGCATGGGCGGCAACGGCGCGACCGTAGGCAACTACTCGCTCGTCTACCGCGACGCCGGCGGCGCCATCGCCGACTACGGCATCACCCACTTCACCGACACCGGCAACGACGTGCACTTCGTCGCCGCCGGCTTCACGACGCCGCCGTTCTGGAACGGCGCCGCCTTCTACATCGTCGCCATGTCCTCCTGGGGATCGGGCTTGCACATGCACTTGCGCAGCCCCGGGTTCGCCGCCGGCGCCGACTTCCTCGCCGAGGGCAGCGATCAGGCGATCTTCGCCAAGTTCGCCAAGAAGCTGCGCCACGGCTTCTCCGTGGGCGGGCTGCTCGGCTGGGAGCGCAGCGCCCTGTCCGCCGTCGCCGACGCCGGCGCCGGCAGCCTGACCTACAACACCGTCTGGCTACCGTCGGGCGGAGTGGGCGCGAGCTGGGAGCCCAACCGCTACCTGCTCACCGGGGTGCGCGCGCTCTTGTCGAACGACTGGGAGACGCGGCGCGATCCGGCCGGCAGCAGCAGCGGCTGGCTGCGCAGCTGGGAGCTCCGCGCCGGCGTCGCGGTGCAGCCGTTGCGCGGCACCATCGTCGACGCCGGCTACGTCGGGCTGTGGCGCAGCGCCGCCATCGACCACACCGAGTCGTTCACCCACGCGTTCGTGCTCGGCGTCGAGCAGATGCTGTGGCGCGATCGGCTGTGGATCCGCGCCGGCTGGAACGAGAGCGCCCCCACCGCCGGCGCATCGGTGCGCGTGCGCCCCTTCAAGCTCGACGTCGCCTACGTGTACAACCTCGGCGTCGACCGCACCAACGGAGTGTTCGGCCGAATCGACCACGCCTTCATCGCCACGTTGAGCTATGACTACCTGCGCGAGAGGCGGAAGTAGGCGGGCATCGAATCCTTTTTCGCGCCGGCGGCTCTCACTTGCAATGGATACGCAATCGCTGGTCATCGTCATCGCCGCCGCGGCCGGCTTCGCCGTCCTGTGGTGGATCAAGCGTGCGGACATCAGCTCGGCCAGGGCGCGCCAGCTCGTCGCCGACGGCGCGCGCCTCGTCGACGTGCGCTCTGCGGGCGAGTTCGCCGCCACACACCTCGACGGCGCGCGCAACATCCCCGTGGGCGAGATCGGCCGTCGCCACCCCGAGCTCGGCGACCGGGAGCGGCCGGTCATCGTCTATTGTGCCAGCGGCACCCGCAGCGCCATGGCCAAGCGAACGCTGAAGAACGCCGGGTTCCAGCAGGTCTACAACCTCGGCGCGATGCACAACTGGTAGGAGGGCAAGATGGCTACGGTCGAGATCACCAAGGAAAACTTCGAGAAGACGGTCGAGAGCGGCATCGTGCTCATCGACTGGTGGGCGGCCTGGTGCGGCCCGTGCCGCGCCTTCGCGCCCACGTTCGAGGCGGCTTCGGACAAGCACTCCGACGTGCTGTTCGGCAAGGTCGACACCGACGGGCAGCCGGAGCTCGCGGGCAGCTTCGGCATTCGTTCGATTCCGACGCTGATGGTGTTCCGCGACGGCATCCTCATCTTCGAGCAGCCGGGGATGCTGCCGGCGCCGGTGCTCGACGAGCTCATCGGCAAGGTGCGCGCGCTCGACATGGAGGCCGTGCGCAAGCAGATCGCCGACTCCGCCCGCAAGGACGCCGACGAGCAGCCGGATGCCGACGCCGGGTAGGCCGCGTCCGCCCGCGCGCCTGCTCGTCGCGCTCGCATTCACCCTCGGCGGCGGTGCGGCCGGCTACGCCTTTCATCGCGTCGTCGGCTGCCCGAGCGGCGGCTGCCCGATCACCGGCAGCGCCTGGATCTCGACGCTGTACGGCCTCTTGGTCGGCCTGGTGCTCGGGCTCGGACTCGCCCCCGCTCGCCGTTTGCGGTAGTGAATCCTTGGCCACGGCCGCTGGCGCTATGTCCTGAACAGCCCGCGCATGCACCTGTGGCATCACGCTGCCGCCGGGCCGGCGCGCAATTTCGGGATCATCTTCAGCGCCTGGGACTGGCTGTTCGGCACCGCGCTGCTGCCCGACCATGCTCCGCCGCGGCTCGGCTTCGACGGCGACACGGCGCTGCCGCGCGGCTTTGTCGGTCTGTCGGTGTGGCCGCTCCTGCGCTCACGTCACCGTTCAGCGCCAGCACACCAGGCGTAGCGGCGGCCGCTCCCCGAGCGGGCGCCCGGCGGCGCATCGAACCGTTTCGCGCTCGCGGGGCTCTCACCGATCGTGACCTGGTACATCGACATCGCGGCGCTGATTGGCCTCGTGGGCCTGTCGTTGGGCCTGCTCGGCGGCGGCGGCTCGATCCTGGCCGTCCCCGTGCTCGTCTACGTGGCGCACTTCGCACCCGCGGACGCGATCGCGATGTCGCTCGTGATTGTAGGTGCCACCAGCGCCGTGGGCAGCATCGCGCACAGCCGCGCCGGCGCCGTCGAGTGGCGCACCGCCGCCTGGTTCGGCGGCGCCGGCATCGTGACCGCGTTCCTCGGCGGCCTTCTGACCCGGCACGTCCCCGGGCGGGTGCTCCTCGTCAGCTTCGCGGCTTTGATGATCGCCGTCGGCGCCTGGATGTTGATTCGCGGCCGGCGACCCGGCGGCCAGCCGCGGGGCGGGCGCACGCCCAGCCTCGCCAGCGCGCTGGTGGCCGGCGCAGCCGTCGGCGGCGTCACCGGATTCCTCGGCGTCGGCGGCGGCTTTCTGATCGTGCCGGCGCTGATCGCGTTCACCGGCCTCGACATCCGGCGAGCGGTCGGCACCTCGCTCGTGGTCATCGCCATCAACAGCGCGGCGGCGCTGCTCGGCCATCTCAGCGGCGGCGATTTCCATTGGTTGCTCGCCGCCGCCTTGACCGCGCTCTCGGTCGCCGGCGCCTTTTTCGGCGCTCGCCTCGGTCGCCGCATTCCCGCCGAGAAGCTGCGGGCGACCTTCGCCACCTTCGTCGTCGCCGTCGGCGTCGCCATGGCGCTGCGCAGCGGGCTCGGCGGATGAGCGGAATCCTTTCGCCGCCGTCTGGCTCTCACCTTCATGGGCTTTGTTCCGTTCGTGCTGTTTGTCGTGGTCTACCTGGCGCTGCAGTTGTGGATCCTGCCGCGCCTCGGCGTCTCCAGCTGAGCCGTCCCGAACCCGCGCCGGTCGGCGCGGCAAGACGAGCAGCGCCCCTCCGACACACCGGCCGACGACGGCTGAGCGCCGAACCCTCCTTCCGCGACTCCGGCTCTTACCTTTGTGGAAGGAGGAGGAGTCATGGAAACCAAGATCGATACTCGCCTGACGCCCAAGCGGGGGCCGTGGCTGCTGGTGGCCACCCTCTGGGCGGGGTTCGCCGCGCTGGCGCTGGTCATTCATCGAGTCATCGGCTGTCGGCTCGCCGGTTGCTCCGATTCGATGATCGCGCTCGCCGCCGGCGTGACGCTCGCGTTCACCCTGGGCACGCTGCTGACGCACTCCGATCGCGTTGCCGCGCACAGGCGCTCCAGGCCGGGCCGATGAATCGAACGGGCGCAATGGTTGCGCCGTCCGGAGCGAAGCGCGCAAGGCTTGCGAAATCGACCGGGGCAGGCGGGTCGATCGCCGTGAGCTGCGCGCCGGCATGAAAGCTGCCTTTCCGCCCGCCGAAGAGAGGTGCCGTCATGCTCACAACGAACGAATCTGGCTTCGACCGCGCATTTCGGGTCGTGATCGGCGTGGTGCTGCTGAGCCTGGTCTTCGTCGGTCCGAAGACGCTATGGGGCCTGGTCGGCCTGGTTCCGCTCCTGACCGGCGCCGTCGGCTTTTGCCCGCTGTACCGACTGTTCGGGATCGCGACGCATCACCCGCAGCCTGGCGCCGGGAGCGGGCTGGCCTCATGAGCGCGATCGCGCCATTTCCGCACCGCTACGCGGTGACGCTGTCCGATCGCCAGCTCGGCGCGCCGCCGCGGACGCCGATCGCCGCCGGCGCGCCGCCGCAGTTCGGCGGAACCGATCGTGTCTGGAGCCCCGAGGAGCTGCTGGTCGGATCGACGCTCCTGTGCCTGTCGACGACGTTCGACGCGTTCGCGCGGCGCGAAGGGCTGGTGGTGCGCGACTGGCGCGGCGTCGCGACCGGCGTGCTCGAGAAGAGCGCGGCCGGCCCGGCCTTCTCGTCCATCGACCTGCAGGTCGAGCTCACGGTCGCGCCCGGTGACGAGGAGCGCAGCCGGCGTGTCCTGCATGCGGCGGAGAAGCACTGCATCATCTCGAACACGCTCCGCTGCCCGGTGCGCGTCGAGGTCGCGGTACGGGCGAGCTGAGGGCGGCGGCGACATCCGCGACAAGCGCCGCGCGACCTCGAGCCTACCACTTCTTCGAGAAAGGAGACTGCCATGAGAGCCAGTACGTCGATTCTGGCGGCGGCGCTCGCGCTGGGCGCTGCGGGCATCGTACACGCCGATCCACCACCGAATGCGGGCAAGTGCCCGCACGACTGCGCGATGGAGTGCCCCCACGCCGGCGGCGCCGCCATGCGTAGCGGCGGCGGCTGGATCAACGGGCCATTTGTCCGCCTCTACGATCCCAAGACGGTCGAGACGATCGAGGGCCAGGTCGTGGAGGTCGATGAGGTCGCGCCGATGCGCGGCATGTCGAGCGGCGTGCATGTCGTCCTCAAGACCGAAAAGGGCGCCGTCGACGTGCACCTCGGTCCCGCGTGGTATCTCGATCATCAGGACACCCAGCTCGCCGTCGGCGATCGGGTCGAGGTGCGGGGCTCCCGGATCGAGGTCGGCGGCAAGCCGGCCGTCGTCGCCGCCGAGGTCAAAAAGGGCGGCGAGACACTGCAGCTCCGCGACGCGCATGGGCTCCCCGTGTGGCGCGGATGGCGCTGACCGGAGCCTGGCGGCGCTCGCCGGCGCGCTCCGGGAAGATTGGGGCGCGCCGCCCGTATCTACCGGCATGGATCGAAGCCGCAAGCCCGACACCCAGCGCGCCGTGCGCGCGGTCATCGCCGCCGCCAAGGCCGAGCACGAGAGCGGAGCGACGCGCACCGACGCCCCGTTGCGCCCGCGGCTGGCCCGCAGGTCGGACCCGCCGGCGACCGGCGCCTCGCCCCCGTCGCGATAGCACGGCCGCGCGCTTGAACCGCGACCCCGGCGAGCGCTAGAATCGCGCCGCCGGGCCGAAGCCATGATCACCTCCTCCGTCGCCATATCGCTCTTGTGGATGCTGACGGTGGTGCTGGGGTTGGCGGGCGCTTTGATGGCGCTGCTGGCGATCGCCTACCGCTCGCCGCGGCTGCAGCCGCGCCGCATCGTCGACGAGCCCAACCGCAAGCTCAAGGGACCCGCGTTCCAGCGGCGGGTGTTGGCGAACATGGGCCTGTCCGGCCTGTTCGTCTTCGTGCTCACGTTCGTTCCCGCGCCGCTCCTGTTTCAGGAGCGCCCGACGGCCGCGCTCACCATGCTGTGGCAGGTGCTCGCGATCCTCGCGCTGTACGACGTGGGCTACTACGCCATGCACCGCTTCGCGTTCCACCGCTGGAGCTGGTTGAAGCGCGTGCACGCGGTTCACCACACCGTGCGCCACCCCAACGCGCTCGACAGTCTCTATCTGCATCCGCTGGAGACGTTCCTCGGGCTGGCCCTATTGATGCTGTGCACGTACATCGTGGGCCCGGTACGCCCGGTCACGTTCATCGGCGCGTTCGCCGTCTATTCGTTCCTCAACATCCTCATCCACTGCGGGCTCGATCTGCCCTTCTTTCCCTTCCGCATCGCCAGCTACCTGGCGCGCAAGCACGACACGCACCACACCAGCATGCGTGGCGGCAACTTTGCGTCGATCACGCCCATCTGCGATCTGATCTTCGGAACCGCGGAGTAGACGAGGCGGCAGATGGAGCTGCCGAATCCGCGCAACGCTCCCGGGGTCGACGTCGCGGACGATGCGGCGGGCGCCGGCAGCGGGGCGACGGACGAGCGCGCCCTCGTCGAGCGCATCCTTGGCGGCGACGCCGAGTCGCTGGGCCGTCTGGTCGATCGGCTCTACCCGCCGATGGCCGCGGTCGCGAGCGCCATCCTGCGCGACCCATCGCATGTCGACGACGTGGTGCAGGACTCGTGGGTCCGCGTCCTCGACGGCCTGGGAGCGTTCGAGTTCCGCGCCTCGCTGCGCACCTGGGTGTTGCGCATCGTCTCCAACTGCGCGCTGTCGCGCGCCCGCCACCTTTTGCACCGCGAGCAGCTCGGCTGGCAGGAGGAGCCGATGGAGCCCGAGCCCGCCGTCGACCCGGCGCGCTTCGGCGCGCTCGGGCGCTGGTCCTCGCCCCCGCAGCCGTGGAGCGATCGCGAGGCGGAGACCGTGCTCCTGCGCAAGGAGGTGCAGGCGATCCTCTCCGGCGAGCTGGCGCTGCTGCCGGCGAACCAGCGCGCGGTGGTGCTGCTCCGCGACATCGAGGGGCTGAGCGGCGCCGAGGTGTGCAGCGTGCTCGGCTTGAGCGACGCCAACCAGCGCGTCCTTCTGCACCGGGGACGGGTGCGGCTGCGCGGCGCCATCGAGCGCCACCTGGGTGTGCCATGATCCTCACTTGCCGACAGCTGGTGGAGCGGGTCACCGACGCCCGCGAGGGGCGGCTCGCGGCCGTCGATCGCGTCGGCTGGGCGGTGCACCTGGCGTGGTGCCGGCACTGCCGTCGCTTCGTGCGCCAGCTCGACCAGACGGTGCAGGCGCTGCCGTCGCTGCCGCGCTCCGCGGCGCCGGGCGCGGTGCGACGGGCCGCGCTCGAACGGCTCGAGCGCACGCGACGACGGCCCTGACCGTACCGACCGCCGTCCTCGTCCTCGTCCTCGTCTCCGTCGCCGTCCTCGTCCTCGTCCTCGTCTCCGTCGCCGTCTCCGTCCTCGTCCTCGTCTCCGTCGCCGTCGCCGTCTCCGTCCTCGTCCTCGTCTCCGTCGCCGTCGCCGTCTCCGTCCTCGTCCTCGTCTTCGTCCTCGGCTCCGCGGCCGCGCTCGGTCGTCACACCGCGGCGTGATCCACATCGCTTGCGCGGCCAGGGCGTTTGCATTACATTCGTATCGTTCGGAAGTTTCCGAACGATACAAAACATGAGCAAACCGGCCCCCAAAGAGCGCTTCGCGACCGCCGCCACGGGCTTCGAAGACGGCGTGGCCCGGATCTGCCGCCTGTACGGGGTCAACCCGCTGTGCGGGCGTCTGTTCGCCATGCTCTTTCTGGCGCCGGCGCCGCTCAGCCTCGACGAGCTGTGCCGCCGGGCCGGCGCCGCCAAGAGCACCGTGAGCGTGGCGCTGCGCCAGCTCCTGTCGATGCGCGTGGCGCGGCGGCTGCCGCCGGGGAGCGATCGGCGCGACTACTACGAGGCGGTGACCGATCCGTGGGAGATCCTCGCCGACTGGGCGCGCCTGTTCCTCGCGCCCGAGATGGAGATGTGGCGCGAGACCAGCGCCGCGCTCCAACACGCGCTGCGCGCCGCCGGCGACGCGCCGCGCGGGCGCGCCAACAGCGAGCTGCGGAGCCGTCTCGGCCGCATGCGCGGGTTCGTCGACCTCTTCGAAGGCATCCTGGGCCAGGTGGCGCGCGCCGGTCGCGCCGCCGAGCCGGCGCGCACCATCCGCATCAGCCTCGACGAGGACGAGCGATGACCCGCGTCGTCCTCGTCTCGGGCAAGGGCGGCGTGGGCAAGACGACGGTGGCGGCGGCGACGGCGCTGCGCGCCGCCGAGCTGGGCCACCGGTCGCTGGTGGCGAGCCTCGATCGCGCGCACAACCTCGGCGACGTGCTCGGCGTCAAGCTCACCGCCGAGCCGACCACGGTCGCCGGCGCGCCCAAGCTGTGGGCGATGGAGGCCGACCCGCAGGTCGAGCTGCGCCGGCAGTGGCGCGCGCTGAGCGGCTACTTCGCCCGCTTCTTCGCGTGGGCCGGCATGGGTGGCGCCCAGGCGGACGAGATCGCGGTGCTGCCCGGCCTGGAGGAGCTGCTGCTGCTGTCGCGCCTGAGCGAGCTGTTGCAGTCCGATCGCTTCGAGCTCGTCGTCGTCGACCTCGCGCCCACCGCGTCGAGCCTGCGCCTGCTCAGCTTCCCCGAGCTGATGGCGGGCCCGCTCGGGCGGCTGCTCAAGCTCGAGCGCTCGTTCATGCGCGTGACCCGCCCGGCGCTCAAGCGGATCCTGACGATGCCGCTGCCGGAGGACGACGCCTACGAGGCGCTCGAGCAGCTGGCGCAGCGCCTGCTCTCGCTGCGCGCGATCCTGACCGCCCCCCAGGCGGTGGTGCGGCTGGTCTCGATCCCCGAGCGGGTGGTGATCGACGAGACGCGCTCGGCCTTCACGCTCCTGTCGCTGTTCGGCCTGTGCGTCGACGCCGTGGTGCTCAACCGCGTGCTGCCGCGCGAGCTGTCGCGCGGCTACCTCGGCGCCTGGACGCGCATCCAGGCGCGCGAGATCGCGCGCGCCGAGGAGCAGTTCGCCAGCGCCCCGCTGTTGCGGCTGCGCTTCCGGCCCGACGAGGTCCTGGGCGTGGCCGCGCTCTCTGGCGTCGCCGCCGAGCTCTACGGCGATCGCGATCCCGCGCTGCCCTTCGTCGACGCGCCGCCACTGCGCTTTGCCGACGACGGCCGGCAGACGACGCTCGAGCTGCGCCTGCCGCACGCGCTCGGCCGCTCGCTCGATCTCAAGCAGCGCGGCGACGAGCTCATCGTCACCGTCGGCGGCTGGCGGCGCCAGCTGCCGCTGCCGCCGTCGCTGCGCGGACGCGCGGTGCGCTCGGCGCGCTTCTCCGGCGGCGGCCTTCTGATCCGCTTCGAACCCAAGGAGGACGAATCATGACGCTCGCTCGCCTGGAGCATGCAGGCAAGGTCTACGGACAGAAGGTGCGAACCCGCGCGCTCGGACCGACCGATCTCGAGATCCACGACGGGGAGGTGACGCTGCTCCTCGGGCCGAGCGGCTCGGGCAAGACGACGCTGCTCAACCTGCTCGGCGGGCTCGACGCCCCGACCGAGGGCCGGGTGCATGGTCGTCCGGCCGCGACCTCGGCACGCTCGGCCGGCGCGGGCTGACGCTGTTTCGCCGCGAGTCGGTGGGCTTCGTGTTCCAGTTCTTCAACCTGGTTCCCAGCCTGACCGCGCGCGAGAACGTGCTGGTCGCCGCCGAGCTGACCGGCGCCGACCGGCGCGCGCGTCGACGCCTGGCTGGCGCGCGTCGGGCTCGGCGGGCTCGAGGATCGCTTCCCCTCGGAGCTGAGCGGCGGCCAGCAGCAGCGCGTGGCCATCGCCCGCGCGCTGGCCAAGCGGCCGCGGCTGCTGCTCGCCGACGAGCCGACGGGCGCGCTCGACCACGAGACGGGACGCAAGGTGATGGCGCTGCTGCGACAGGCGGCGCTGGAGGAGCGCTGCGCCGTCGTGGTGGTCACGCACGACGAGGGCCTGGCCGCCTACGCCGACCGCGTCATCCGGCTGCGCGACGGCAACATCGTGTCCGACGAGCGCCGCGTCGCGGCGGCGAGCCAGTAGGAGGAGACCATGCTGCTCGCGCGCAAGCTGGCTCGCGAGCTCCGCTCGCAAAAGGGGCAGGCGCTCGCCGTCCTCGTGGTGACCGCGCTCGGCGTGCTGCTGTTCGTCGCCTCGGCGGCGGCGTACCTCGACCTGCGCGACAGCTACGCCGACACGCGTGCCCGCCTGGCGCTGGCCGAGCTGCACGTCGACGTGAGCAGCGCCGACGCCGGCGACGTCGCCCGCGCCGCCGCGCTGCCGGGCGTGCGCGCGTCGAGGGGCGGGCGGTCACCGCGCTGCCGGTGGCCATCGGCGGACGAGCGCGTCGAGCTGCGGCTGCTCTCGCTGCCGGAGGCAGGCCAGCCGCGCGCTCGACAAGCTGCTGCTCATAGGGGGCGGCTGCCGAGCGGGCCCGACGAGGTGCTGCTCGAGAAGCACCTGGCGCAGCATCACCACCTGGCGCCGGGCAGCGCCATCCGCGTCGCCGGCCGCGATCGCGCCCTGCGCGTGGTCGGTGTCGGCGTGAGCGCCGAGTACCTGTGGGTCGCGCGCGACGAGCACGACGTCATGCCCAGCCCGGACGCGTTCGGCGTGGGCTGGCGGCGCGACCACGCCGGCGGCGTGCAACCAGCTCCTCGTCGACTGCGACCGGCGCCGACGCCGCCGGCGTCACCGCGGCGCTGCAACACGCGCTCGGCGCCGCGCCTCACCGATGTCGTGCGCGCCGGCGCAGCTGCCCGGCGTCCGCCTGCTGCAGATGGACGTCGACGGCTACAAGGGCATGGCCGCCTTCTTCCCGCTGTTCTTCCTCGGCGTCGGCGCGTTCATCGTCGCATCGCTCCTCGGCCGGCTCGTCGACGCGCAGCGGCCGCTCATCGGCACCCTCATGGCGCTCGGCGTCGGGCGCGCGCGCGTGCTCGGCCACTACCTCGCCTACGCGCTGGCGCTCGGCGGCGGCGGCGCGCTCGCGGGCGCGCTCGCCGGGCTCGTCGCCGCGCCGGCGCTGACGCGCGAGTATGCCGTCGAGCTCGGCATCCCCTTCGTCACGGCGACGCTGCGCTGGTCGCTGGCCGCGGATGGTCTGGGGCTCGGCGTCGCCATGGCGCTCTTGGCCGGGGCGCTGCCGGCGCTGCACGCGAGCCGGCTCCCGCCCGCCGAGGCGATGCGTCCGCCGCGCCCGTCGACCGGCCCCTGGCGCGCGCGGCGCGGCGGATGCACGCGTCGCTGCCGCTGCGCATGGCGGTGCGCGACGTGCTCGGCCGCCCGCTGCGCAGCCTCGGGACCGCGCTCGGCGTGGCCGCGGCGCTCGTGCTGGTGCTGACGACCGGCGCGATGCTCGACTCGATGCGCACCGTCATCACGCGGCTGTTCTCCGACGCGCGCCGCTACGACCTGCGCGTCGACCTCGTACAGCCCGAGCCGCTCGAGGAGGTGCGCGCGCGCCTGGGCAAGATCGAAGGCGTCACCGCGGTCGAAGGCGTCTTGCTGCTGCCGATCTCGCTCGAAGCGCACGGCCACGTCGAGCGCGACGTGCTCTTGCAGGGTCTGCGCGACGACGCGCAGCTCCTGCGCTCGGTGAGGCTCGACGGCAGCGTCGCTCCGCCCGGCCGCCGGCGGCGTCGTCCTGACGCACGCGATCGCCAAGGATCTCGACGTGCACGTCGGCGATCCAGTGACCGCGCGCCTGTCCTTCTCCGGGGCGACGGTGCGCTGCGCGTCGGCGCGCTGGCCGACGCGACGCTCGGCAAGACGCGCGAGCGCGCGGCGCAGCGACGTGGCGCGCGCCTTCGCGCTCGAAGGTCGGGTCACCTCGGTGGCGCTGGCGCTGCGGTCCGCCGACGCCGGGCCCGCGCGCCGCGCCATCGCCGCCATGCCCGACGTCGCGCACGTCGAAGATCTCGGCGCAGCTGCGCGGCCAGGTCCACGACGCTGATGGCGTTCGGCTGGGTGATGCTGCGGGCGATGCTCGGCTGCAGCGTCGTGCTGGCGGCGGCGATCCTGTTCAACACCGCCACCCTCGGCATCCTCGAGCGGCGGCGCGAGCTGGCCACGCTGCGCGCGCTCGGGCGAACGCTGCGCGAGATCGCGCTCGGGCTCACGCTCGAGCACGCGCTCCTGTGCGTCGCGGGACTGGCGCTCGGCCTGCCGCTGTCGGTGTGGGCGATCCGCCGCGTGCTGGCGCTCTACTCGAGCGACCTGTTCCGGCTGCCGTTCGTGCTCTCGCCGCTGACGGCGGCCACCGCGGCCCTCGGTATCGTAATCGTGCTCCTTGTCGCCCAGTGGCCCGCGCTGCGCCAGGTCGCCCGCGAGTCCCTCGCCGACGCCGTCCGCACCCGCGAGGGCTGACCCCCGCGCCTGCGGCCTCCTCTGGATGCGGGAGCGAGCCCGTGATAATCATCGTCTCCGGCTCGCGAGTCGCGCGGCGTGCTGCTGATCACGCTCGCGTCCGGGCCGTTAGCGATCGAGAAAGGTCGATGCATTCGTCCACGCCGCTCCCCGCCAACGCCGTCATCGACGCGATCGCCGCCTGCGACCCGATCGGCAAACAGCCTTGACGACCGCCCGCTCGCTGGCGACGACCGGGCCCGCGCGCTCGCCGGGCCCTGATCGCGCGCGCGATGCCAGCGCGCCCGCCCCCTGGTATCGCGCCTGGCCGATCGCCGGCGTCAGCTGCGCGATGGCCGGCGCCGCGCTGCTGGCGCTGCCCGCGCACTACTGGCGAGTCGATGCCACATCCTCCCTTCGTCACGGCCCCGGGACGGACCTGGCGTGCGCGACCGTCTATGCCATCGCGATCGCGCTTTTGGCGATCGGATGGCGAGCGATCGCCGGGCGCCGTCCCGCCCTCGGCGTCGCCCTCGGCTGCGGCGCCCTGGTCCACGCCGTCGCCCTGTTCGCGCCACCCTTTCTGTCGCTCGATCCGCTCTGCTACGCGGCGATCGGCCGCGCCCTGGCACGCTTTCACGGCAACGCCCTGCACCCGCTCGTCGAATCACTGCCGAGCGGCGACCCCTTCCTCCTGCACCTGCCACCGATCTGGCGCCATCAGGGGAGCGCCTACTCGATCGGCTTCAACCAGCTGGCGCGCCTGCTCGCGCTCGTCGCCGGCAACGACCTGCAGCTGTTCGTGCGCTGCCTGCAGCTGCTCAACTTCGCCGTCCTCATGGTCGCCGCCTGGCTGACCAGCGTCGCCGTCGGCGTTCGCCATCCCCAGGCGCGCGGCCAGGCCGCCGCGCTGGTGCTGCTGTGTCCGATCGCCGTGGTCGAGGGCACCGTCAGCGCCCACAACGACGCGCTCATGGTCCTGTGGATCGCGGCCTTCGCGTACGCCGTCGAGACGCGCCATCGCGGCGGCAGCCTGGGCGCGATCTGCGGCGCGGCGCTGGTCAAGGCGTCCGGCTTCCTGCTGCTCTTGACCCGCGCGACGCAGCTGCTGGTAGCGCGCGTCGGCACCCGGGTCCGCTCGGTCACCTGGGCCAAGCTGTTCCTCGGCGGGTCGGCCGTCGCGCTCGCGATCGTGCTGGTGGCGATGCGGCACGACTCCTCGCTGCGCCTGATCCTGGCGCTGGTCGGGATGCCCGACGAGGCCCCCCACTGCACGCGCTCGATCGAGTGCATCCCGCGCGCCTTCCTCTTCTGGCAGGCCCACGCCGCCCACGCCGCCTGGCTCGTGGGTCTCGCCTTCCGCTTCCTCGGCGCGGGGTGGCTGTGCTGGGTCGGCTGGCGTGCCGCGCACGCGCCCGAAGACCAGACGCTGGCGTGGGCCGCCGCGGCCCTGTTCCTCTACTACCTGTTCCTGCACGGCTACATGCAGAGCTGGTATCTGCTGTCGTTGCTCCCGCTTTTGCCCTTCGCGCCGCGACGGCTGCGCCCGGCCATGTACCTCTTTTGCGTCACCGCGCTCCTCTACTACGCGATCCGGCTGCCGCTGCAAGACGACTTGCGCCCCTGGGTCGTCGGCGCACATGAAGCAGCCGAGGGCGTCCTCGTCATCATCCCGCCGACGATCCTGCTCGTGCGCTCCTGGGCGCGACACCGGCGGCGGGCGCGCATGCAGTTGGTCGCGGTCGGCGGAAAGGGCGCCCACTTCGACTCCGAGCCGGGCTGGTAGACCCCGGCGGCGGCGCGCGCTACTTGCCGGCGGCGGTCTCGTCGTAGATGACGCGCATCTTCGCGGCGAGCTCGCGCAGCCACGCGACCACCTCGTCGTGCGTGTAGGGCGTGATCCTGGTCGGCTCGACATGGTTGAGCACGAACCCCGCATCCGCGCGGATACGGTCGATCAAATCGGGCGGCGGCGCCGCCAGCACGCGATCGAAGCAGTAGAGCGCGTCGTCCGCGTACCAGCGATAGTGCGTGGCCTTGGTCCGCCAGACCTTGAGAAAGCCTTCGAGCTCGCTGTCGCGCAAGATCTCGATCACCTCGCAGACGAACTTGAGCGGATCGGCCCTGCGCGCCCGCGAGTCTTCATCGACCATTTCGTCGAGCGCTTCGTAGGTCTCGTCGTCCATGTCGTTCCCCATCAGGTCGGCCAGGCCGCGTGCAGGATCCAGCCGCCGTTGGTCAGGGTCGGATCGGCGAGCACGCGCATCGAGACCCCCGTCGCGGCCGCCGAGCCGTCCGTGGTCAGCGGCGCCGGCTTGGCGTTGAGGCCGTTGTCCTTTTCGAAGGCCTTCCGCTCCGGCGGATTGGTGTCCCACCACTGCTGCCAGCGGACATCGCCCGCCCACAAGGGGCTAATCCCCTTGTGCGCCGGATCCAGTCCCAGATACTTCGGCACCTCTGCCACCGGCAGCTGGCCACCGCTCACCGACTTGTAGATCACGGCGCCGCCGCCCCCGGCTCCGAGCACCGGCGAGAACGGATTCTTGCCGGCGGCGAGCTGCACGCGCCAGTTCAACCAGTTCGTCGTCATCTGCGCATTGAGCGGGCCCGCGATGGCGGTGTTCGCCGCCGCCGTCGACTCGAACGCGCTCGCCACCGGCGTGTACACGCCCTTGACCACGCCGCCGATCATCCCGAACGCCGCGCGCAACGCCACATCCTGCTTCGACTTCATGTCGCTGGCCGCTGACAGGCAGTGCCGCTGCACGTTGTGCGCGTCTTGCGCGGCGCCGCGCGTATCTTCGTCCTGCACCGTCTGGAACGGCCGCGCCGTCTTGCCGTCGTCGTGCGCGAGGATCGCCTCGATCCCCGGCCCGAACTTCTGCTTCGCCTTGGCGATGCGCGCCGTCTTGTCGGCCGCCTTCGCCTCCGCCTGCGGCACGGCCGGCGCTTCGGGCTGGTAACTCTTGGTCGCCTCGGTGTCGGCCCACAGATCGTTTAGATCCGCCGGCGGCGTGTATTGGAACTCCCCCTTCATGGGGAAATACTTGTACGGCCCCAGGTTCGTCACACCCATCTCCTTCAGGTGCGGATGCGCCGGATCGGTGGTCGGACCCTTCTTGTCGTTGGGCAGGTCCTTCGACTCGATCCACTTGCGGAAGATCTTGGCTCCCGTCGTGGGGAGCGACGCGGAAATCGGCGGCGCGCCGGCCGCGTTGCGGAAGATCTTGCGCCCGACCCCGTGGAGCTTCGCCGCGATTGGGGCCGGCTCCTGCTTGGTCGCGCCGCCAGCGGCGGCATCACCGTCCTTGCCTCCGGCGGCCTGGGCATCCTCGCCTCCGGCGGTCGGGCCGCCCCTGCCCTCGCCCGCCGGGGCCCCGTCGCCGTCCGCGGCCTTCTCGTCGCCCTCTTCCCCGGCGGCGTGCGTCTCGGCGTCGCTGTCGGCGTGCGCCTCTCCGCCGGCCTTCTGCTTGCCCTTCGCCTTGTCCTTCTCCTTGCCTTTCTGCTTGTCCTTCTCCTTGCCCTTCTGCTTGTCCTTGTCCTTGTCGCTCTTCTTGCCCTCTTTCTTGCCAGCCCCCGCCTGCTCGTCGCCGTGCAGGCTGTCCGTCACCTGGTCGGCGACGGCGTCCGCCTCCTTCTCGGCCGGCTCGTCGGGGTGCGACACCTCGGCGCCCTGCTCGCCTTCGCCCCCATGATCGCCGTCGGGCTCCGCCTTGCGCTGCACCCCCGACCGCTGCCCCTGGACGACGTGGGTCAGCTCGTGCGCCAGCAGCCGATCCCCCTCTTTGGTTCCAGGCGCGAATTGCCCCGCGCCGAAGTGCACTTCCCCATCGGTCGTGAACGCCCGTGCCCCTAGCCGCTCGGCGGCGCTCGCCGACTCGCCGCTGGTGTGCACCTTGACCTGCGAGAGATCGGCACCGAGCCGCGGCTCCATGCGCGCGCGGACGTCCGACGCCAGCGGCGCGCCGCCACCTGCCGGTATCTTCGCGCCCCCGGCCGCGTCACGCGCGCTCTTGCGCTGCACCATGCGCTGGTGTCGCGCCGCCTGCATGCGCAGCTGCGCCATCTCCTCTTCGGCCGATGGCTCCTCGACGGCGGGCTCCGCCGACGCAGGGCCGCCCTGTCCTCGCTCCCGATCTGACTCGCTCAGGTGGGGCCTCCTGCCTTCGATTGTAGCTGATCACGGGGCCGGGGCGGATGGCGAGGGATCCGCGGTAGGAATCAGAGGCCGCAGACGCGCAGCGCCGGCACCAGATGGGCGATCACGAGCTTGAGCTCCGCGAGCTCGTAGGGCTTGGCGATGAATGCCTCGAAGCCGGCGTCGAGCGCGCGCAGCCGATCGCGGTAGCTGGTGCTGGCGCTGATCGCGACCGCCGGGATGTGTCCGCCCTCCAGGCGCCGCACGCCGGCGATGAAGGCGAGGCCATCCTCCTCCGGCATGCTGATGTCACTCAAGATGATCTCCGGCCGTTGGCGCGCGATGGCGGCGCGTCCTTCGGCAGCCGAGGCGGCGATGATCACCTCGGCGCCCTGGTACGCAAGGATGTCCTGCAGGACCTCCCGTGCATCTCGATCGTCATCGACGACCAGGATGCGGATCCCGCGCACGCTCGGCTCACGGCTGCGACGAGCGCTCGCCGCTGTCTCCGAGAAGAGCTGCTGTCCCATCACGCCCCTCCTGCGGGCCACGCCGGCCCGCCCGTCCGCTACCCTATCTCTCGGATCAGGATTGACCCTAGCGTACACCGAAACGCGCAGGCCATACACGGGTAGAAGGCCGATCCCCGTGACTGGAGTCAAAATACGGCGTCTGACTGATAGGCTGGGACGCCGCGCTCGCGCTATGAGCATGCAGCCTCGATCTCTTCACAGGAGTCGGCGATGCGGGCGGCGGGGATACGGCAGGGGCGGGGGCATTCCGATTCGATCGCACAGGCAGCTACCCTAGGGTATCGGCTGGCAGCTCGCGTGATCGCGTTATCGGCACTGGCGTTCCAGCGATCGCGCAGCCTGGTCGGCGACTGCCGGCGACGACGCCAGATCGACAACCACATGGCACGCGTCATCCACGATTTGAGACAGCCGCTCACCACGCTGTCCGCCTCGGTGGAGCTGCTCGCGTTCGGCGCGCCCGAGTCGCCGCACATCGAGCGCTGCCGGCGCGCGATCCGGCAGCAGCGCCAGCTCATCGACGACCTGCTGGTGCTCGAGGGTCACATAGAGGTCGCAGAGATGATCGATGTCGGGGCGCTCGTGGCCGAGCTGCTGGACGATCTTCAGCCCTACGCGTCCATCCGACAGGTCGAGCTGGTGCTCGGGGGGCGTGCGCAGGCGACCGTGCGCGGCAACCGGCTCGGGCTTCGCCGCGCCCTGGCGAACGTCGTGGCCAACGCGATCGAGATGACCCGCGAGCGCTCGCGCGTGGAGATCTTGATGACGCGCCGCCGGGCTTCGGTGGCGATCGAGGTGCGTGACCAGGGCCCCGGCCTGGCGCCCGAGCTGCGCGAGCGCGTGTTCGACCCCTTCTTCACGACGCGCGTTCGCGGCACCGGGCTGGGCCTGGCGATCACGCGGGCAGTGGTCGTGGCGCACCACGGAAACGTGCGCTTCATCGATGCACCCGGTGGATGCGTGCGGCTCGAGCTGCCATGCCCGCAGAGCGAGGCCGCGCGGCCGCCCTCGCTGCAGCCGGTGGTGCGTCGCGCGCGCGTGGCGGCCCGATAGCGGGCATCGCTGCCGTAGCGGCTACATCTGGTGCGTCGGACGATTGGCCAGCTGCTCGCGCTCACGCAACGACGGCAGCGCCGACCTGGCGAAGCTCCTGAGCCGCGGGTCGACGCCGTGCAGCGCCTCGTGGTGGTAGAGCGACATCCGCCATTGCTGATCGCGCCGCAGCTCGTCCCGATACGCGTTGTCGAAGTCGGTTCCGGAGACCATCGATAGCCGACCCAGGGCGGACTTCTGCTCCGCCGTTCGCTGGCTCGAGAGCACCACCCCCTGACGCCGCGCAATCTCCCGCAACCGCTCGGAGGACTGCACGTGAGCGTCGATCATCGCCCGCCCGAGCACGCGGATCTCCGCGGTCGCGCCCTTTTCGGCGGCGAGCTGGCCGAGCTCGATCTGGGTCTGGTTGGCGGCAGCGACGTCGCTGGCGAAGGTGTCATCGACCGGCGCCAGGGGCGGCGCGAAGCCTGCCTGCGCGAGCGCCGTACCGGCGGCCAGGAGCGCCACGGTGACGAAAAGAGAGCGCATGCGACACCTCCTCGATCGAGGAGGCATGCATCGGCGATTCCACCGGACCTCGGGTGCAGGCGCTCGCGCAGGCTCGCTGTCAGGGAGCCGGTCGTGCCGACGCGCTCCGGTGAATCGTGGCCACGTCCGGATCGGCGGTCCCGCCGCGAGCGAGCGCGAACTTGGGCCCGGTCGTGTAGGGATCGGGCCGCCCGGAGACGCTCGCCACCGCCCGCGTGAAGTAGCTCCGGGCTTCGGCGACCGTCTTCTTGGAGGTCACGATGTCGTTGGCCAGGTTGAGCGCGAGGAAGTTCATCGCCTCGCTGTCGCTGCGCACCGCGAGCTCGCCCTTGGTACGATCGGCGATGACGCTGCCGTCGTAGCTGGCCAGGCTCGAAAACATCGATGCCGGTACACGATAGTCGACGAACTGCTCGAGGACGTCTCGATGGGGCGTGGGAAAGTCGTGGGCGACCTCGTCGCGGAAGACGATGGTGTGCTTCCAGGGTCCGTTGTCATGCCAGATGAGCATGCTCGGCGTCCGCTCGGTGGGTTGCCCGTACTTTCGGATCATCGCCTGGGCCGCGCTCTTGGCCGCGCTCGGCCACATGAGGATGAGGTCGCTCGCGTTGACCGTGGCGGCCGCGTTGCGCTGCGCCCGCGTCGTGGTCGAGATCAAGAACGCGCCCGCCATGATCAGCAGGAACGCCACGCCAATCTTGACGTTGGTCTTCACCAGCGCACCGTCAGGCGTGCGCTTCGCGGGACGTGACGTTCTTGAGCGTCTGCCCGCCGGCATCGGCCTGGTGCTGGGCGATGTCCGAGAGGCTGATGACGCCGGCGAGCTTGCCCGAGTCGTCGATGCACAGGATGCGCGACTTGTGGTGCTGGCTCATGAGCTGCTCGGCCTTGTCGACCTCGTCCTGGGGGCGGCACGAGACCACCTGCCGGGTCATGACGTCCCCGATGCGCGTCGCCGAGGCCGGCCGATCCTCGGCGCAGGCGCGCACCACGATGTCACGATCGGTGATGGTACCGATGACCTTCTTGCCGTCGTGGCACACCGGGAGGAAGCCGACGTTCTGATCGCGCATCTTGCGTGCAGCGGCCTGCACGTTGTCCTGCTCGGTCACGCACTCGACGGTGCTCTTCATGATCTGTTCGCAACGCATGGTGCCTCCTCGTCGCAGTCGAGAAAAGAGCGGGCGCAGCGGCCCGCCCTCGATGATGCTTCGCAGTCTGGCCAGCATCGGCTAGCCCGAAGCGACGGTGGAGCGCGAGCTGCGGGTCCCGGTCGCCGTCGTCATGATGTTGCCGGGCACGCGCAACAGCTCGGCGCCGACGATGGTGAGGTTGTCGACGTAGGCGCCGGCGCGTCCGGCGATGCCCATGGCCACCGCGCTGCCGAAGGGCTCGAACGTGCGCTCCGGACGCTCGACACCGCCGCGGCCACCGACCCACGTCGTCCAGGTCGACTCCGACAGCGCCAGCGACGAGCCGTCCCACCGGCTCTGCAGCAGGCGAACGGCGTCGACGAAGCTGCCCGAGCGGGTCTGCAGCCCGATCACGACGTGGCCCGGCTGCACGCGCAGCTGGTGCACCGTGCCGCCGTGGCCGCCGTAGGACGCGCCGTAGAGCTCGCTGCCGAGCGAGCCGTCGTCGAGCAGCTCGGCGAATACGGGCGTGACCTGATTGATCCATTCGCCGGCGCGAAGATCGAGCCCCACCAGCGCCAGACCCGCGCTCGGAGCCTGGCAGTGGAACGGCATGCCGCCAGCGCTGACGTCAACCGACGGAACGACGCGGATCTTGGCGAACATCGTAGGCATGGGAACCTCCCTTGACGGCCGCAATTGGCCGTGGCGCGTCTAGCTCGGCACCGGCCGCGGCAGGTCAATCGATTCGACGCCTGATGCCGGCGCTTTTCAGACCGCAGGCTGAATCGTCCGTAGCTCGGCGCGGCGCCCGGGCAGACAGCACGCCGGGAAGTAGACCCCGACGAGCGCCCGCCGCCACCAGGTGCCGTCGCGCCGCCGCGTCGCCCGATCGGTCATCTCGTAGTCGTACAAGAGCGCCCGGACGAGCAGCGGCGGGCGGCGCGGAAACGGGTTCGCCGCCAGCAGCCGCAGCACCTCGGGCGAGCCCTCGAGGAGGCGGACGAGCAGGCTTTGGAACCAGTCGGGCGGCGGACCGAGCGCGGCGAACCACATCTGCCAGTCGAGCCGCGGCTGGTGCGGTGCCACGCGCCGCGGGCGGCGGCGCGGATCTCCCGGCCTCCAGCGGAAGCGGTATTCGCGCCAGGTGACGCCGTCGTCGGAGCCTTCGATGGCGATCTCCGGGCGGCGCGTGGTCATCACGGCGAACAGGCCGTAGCTGTTGACCGCGTGCAGCGGCGCCAGCAGCTCGAGCGCGCGCCCGACGATCCGCGGCAGCCGCGGGATCACCCGCAGCCGCGCCAACAGCAGCGCGAGCGAGGCGCCGATGAGGGGCGCGGACGCCGCCCACGTCGCCAGCCGCCGCAGGCGCGGCGGGCGCCGGGGCGGCGGGAGCGCGCGCCGCTGGACGAAGCGCGGCAGGCTCTCGTCATCGAGCAGCCAGAGGCCGAGGGCGATGGTCAGCAGGTTGAAGAAACCATAGTTTCCCGTGGCGGCGATCAGGCCCTGCAGCCCGGTGAGCAGGACGAAGCCGAGCCGCCGCGCTCGTCGCGGGAAGAACGCGAGGAACGGAGCGCCGCATTCGATGGCGAGGGTGGCGAGCGTCGACAGCCGCTGGAGGCGGCGGGGCAGCTGGTGGGCGTGCCAGCCGATCGCGGTCGGCAGGGGCTGGGTCTGGTAGTGATAGACGCAGGCGGTGCAGCCGCGCCAGGTCGGGTCGTGCGACTGGAGCTTGCACAGCCCCGACTCGAAGTGGAGGCGGAAGAGCAGCCAGCGCATGAGCGCGCGCGCCGCCGCCGGCGTATCGTCGGCGCGGGGGCGAAGCCCGATCCCGGGCGGGGCGATGATGATCGCGTCGAGCCCGGCTTCGAGCAGCAGCGAGTCCCACTGAAAGCGCAGAAAGTCGCGCCCCACCGACACCAGGGAGAGATAGAGCGTCCAGGCGAGCGTGGCGCTCGGGCGGGGAGCGATCCCGAGCAGCAGCGCCAGCGCCGAGGCCTGGCCGGCGCGGCAGAGCCGCGCCATGCCGCGGTCCGAGGCGTCGAGCCACAGAAGCGACGGCAACAGCCGGTAGCGCTCGCGCCCGGTGGCGGCCCGCACGCGCTCGAGATAGTCACCGACCGGCAGGATGCCGCGGCGCCCGTACAGGCCGGGCAGCTGCCCGCGCAGCGAGGTGAACGCGATGAGGTACACGCCGCCGAGGCACTGCAAGAACAGCCGGCGAACGGCGCGCGTCGGCGGCGGCGAGCGCCCGGCCCGGAGCCAATGGCTGCCGAGCCGGCGCGCCACGCGGCGGCGCCACACGCCCAGGCTCCTGCGGGTCATGGTCCTCATCGCCGGCGCGCCGGCCTACGCCGGATGCGGCACGGTCGGCCTGACCGGAACGCGCACGCCGATGGGCCGCGGCGCGCTGCTCTCGCTGCGCGCGCCCAGCCAGCCGCCCAGGACCGAGGTGACTAGACCGCCCACGATGCCGCCCCAGTAGAGCCAGACGGTGAAGCCGGCGACCTGGACCAACCGGGCGATCGCGGCCGGGCTCTGCAGCCCGATGGGCGGAATGCCGGCGACGATCTCCCGGGCCGCCAGCCGCGAAAGCGAGGTCATCAGCCCGCCGAAGAGGAACAGCAGGGCAAAGCCGAGCACCCCGGCCACCGATCCCCAGACGACGAGGCCGTGCAGGACGCCGCTGCGTGGATCCGGCGAGCGCCCCACCAGCGCGGCGACGTAGCCGCCGAAGAAAATGCTGATCCACAGCGCGACGGCGCCCCAGACGATATTGCCGAGCGCGAGCCCGCGCGCGTGGATTGGCGAGGGCTGGAACGTGCTCAGACCGATCGCCCAGCTCAGGCCCATGCAGACCGCCAGGCAGCCCACCGCTACCGCGAGCCCCGAGAAGACGGCGCGAAGCTGCACTCGCGACACCAGCTCGACGGCGATCCCCTCCCTGCCGATCGTTTCTTCCATGCTGCACCTCCGATCTCTGTGCAGCGATGGAGCAAGCGCCGGACCGACCGGCCTCCACCCTCGACGGAGCGAGGCTCGGCCCGGGAGCGCAGCGAGCGCGGCGACGATGCCGTGGATCGGAAAGCCGCTGACGAGCTCGCGCGCTCAGCCGCCGGACCGCGACAAGGCCGCCGCCCGCTGGCTCGACAGGCGAACGATCGCGGCCAGGTCGGAGCGAAACTTTCGCTGCGCTCGCTGGCGCCTCATGTTCTTGCTGGCGAAGATTCCGGCGGCGCCGTGAACCTGGGACGACGACTGCAAGAGAACGTGCGTGCGCCGGTCGTCGAGCCGCTCGATGTAGATCTTGCCTTGCGTACGGACGTCCTTGCCCTCGCCGTCGTAGACGATCAGGCCGGGGCGATCGCGCAGCCGCAGCGTCAGCGGACGGCCGATGATGGTGGAGGAGAAGTGCACGATGCGGCGCCCGTCGGCGGTGGTGCCGAGCACCCGCGCCGTGGTGACGTCGGGAAAGCGGCGCTGCCACATCGACACGTCGGCGAACCAACGCTGCACCACGTCGGCCGGGGCGTTCACCGTCACCTCGCCGAACTGCCATGTACCGTCGGTCCCCGGCAGATCGCCGACGCGGATGTCGTCGATCCGCTGGGCGGCGGCGGGTTCCGGCGCCAGCGCGATTCCGAGCATGAGGGGCGCCAACGCGACGATCGCCGAGGAGGTGTGCATACCCCCTTGGTAAGCATCTGCCGCGCCACGGAGTCGCCGTGCCGGCGGGCGGGCGAGCGCTCGCTCCCGGGGCGGGCGGGCGCTCGCTCCCGGGGCGGGCGGGGCTCGCGCTCAGCGCCGATGGAGCCGGTCCGCCCGCACCAGGGTCGCCGGAGCGCGCTCGCCTTCGTCGTGCACGGCCACCGGCTCGAATCGACGCCCGGATCGGCGCTCGCGCTCCAGCTCGTCGCGGGCGTGCCGCAGTCGCGGCAGCACGTCCTCCGCGGTGTAGCGGATCATGTGCTCGCCGAGCAGCGCCAGCCCGACCGCACGCGCCAGCCGTCGCGGACAGCGGCGCGCGACCTGCGCCAGGTAGCGCCAGTAGGCGGCGCGATAGCGCGAGCGAACACCCTGGTGCCAGAGCGAGCGCCCGAGCCACGCCAGCAGCTGCCGCGCCGGCATGCGGAAGCGCGATCGCTCGGCGGGGCAAAGGGCGAGCGCGCGCAGGGCCCGCTCGAAGTAGGCGGCGGGCGCGTAGATGTCGGCCAGGAGGCGGGCGTAGCCGTCGAGGAGCGCCGCCTCATCGAGCCGCGTCACGAAGTTGGTGCGGCCAAAGAACTCGCCGCCCGACAGCTCGCGCAGCCGCCCTTCGCGAAGAAGGCGCCGCTCCAGCTGCGTGCCCGGCAGGGCGGTCAAGAGGCCGACCATGGCCAGCGGGATCGGCGCCCGGCGGATCCAGTCGCGCTCGCGCTCGATGGCCGCGGCGTCGTCGGCGTCGAAGCCGACGATGAAGCCGGCCATCACCTCCAGCCCGCGCGCGGTCAGCTTGCGCACGCCGGCGTCGGGATCGACGACCGTGTTCTGCAGCTTCTGCGTCTCGCGCAGCGCTTGCGGTGATGGGGTCTCGATGCCGATGAAGACCCAGCCGAAGCCGGCGTCGACCATGGCGTCGATCAGCCCGTCGTCGGTGGCGAGGTTCAGGCTGGCCTCGGTGTAGAGGAAGAACGGATCGCCGTGGGCGCGCATCCAGGCGGCGACGCGCGGCAGGATGCGCCGCGTCTGCACCTTGTTGCCGATGAAGTTGTCGTCGACGAAGAAGACGGCGCCGCGGAAGCCGGTGGCGTAGATTGCGTCGAGCTCGGCCAGGATCTGCGGCGCGGTCTTGATGCGCGGCGTGCGCCCGAAGATCTCGATGATGTCGCAGAACTCGCAGTTGAACGGGCAGCCGCGGCTGAGCTGCAGCCCGATCGACTGGTAGGCGGAGGGGTCGAGGAGCTCGTATCGCGGCGTCGGCGTGCGCGTCACGTCCGGTCGCATCGGCGCCTGCAGGCGGCGCGGCAGCGGCGCGCCGCTCTCCACCGCCGCCACCAGCTCGGGCATCAGCTCCTCGGCCTCGCCGACGACGACGCAGTCGGCGAAGGGGGCCACCGCGTCGGGGCTGGTCGAGGCGTAGGCGCCGCCTATCACCACCGGCTTGCCGCAGGCGCGCGCGGCGATCGCCAGCTCCTCGAGCGACGGACGCTGGATCAGCATGCCCGAGAGGAAGACGACGCTCGCCCACTCGAGATCGGCCGGGTCGAGCGCGCGCACGTTGGTGTCGCACAAGCGCACCTGCCAGCGCGACGGGAGCAGCGCGGCGACGGTCAGAAGGCCGAGCGGCGGCAGGGCCGCCCGCTTACCGAGCAGGCGGAGCGTGTATTCGCACCCCCAATAGGTGACCGGAAACTCCGGCCAGATGCAGAGGACGCGCATACGCACGCATCGAAGCAAGCCATGGACCACGGGAGGCGCGCGCGGCCGGGGGACCACCGGCACCGCGCGTCGCGAGCGCCGTCAGGTCACACGTGTCCTTCGTTCTCCGCCCACTTCTTCTCGACCTTGTTCCCGCGCTTGGCCAGCAAGAGGAAGATGGTGGGGACCAGGAACAGCGACAGGATCGTCGACGAGGTGAGCCCGCCGACCACCGCCAGCGCCAGCGGCTGGTTGGCCTCGGTGCCGCGCTCGAGGCCGAACGCCGTCGGGATGAGGCCGATGACCGTCGCCAGGCTGGTCATGACGATGGGCACGAAGCGCGAGCGCGCCGCTTCGACGATCGAGTCGCACCGGCGTCGGCGCCCTCCTCGAGCCGGCGGGCCGCGTCGTCGACGAGCAGGATGCCGTTCGACACCGCGATGCCGATGACCATCAGGATCCCCATCAGCGCGGTGATGGAGAAGCCCTGCCCCGCGGCCATGCAGCGCGATGACGATGCCGACCAGCGCCACCGGGATGGTGAAGAGCATGATGAACGGCAGCCGCAGCGAGCGGAACTGCGAGGCCATGATCATGAAGACGACCATGACCGCCAGCCCGAGCGCGAGGCCGAGGCCGGAGAAGGTCGTGCGCATCAGCTCGACCTGGCCGACGAAGTCGAACTTGATGTGCGCGGTGCGCGGATCCTTCTTCAGCGCCGCCTCGATGTCGCTGGCGACGGTGCCGATGTCGCGGCCTTCGACCTGCCCCATGACGTGCGCGGCGCGCTGCAGCTGGTTGCGCTCGATCGCCATCGGTCCCGTCGAGCGGCGAATGCGGCTGTAGGCGCCGAGCGTCACCGGCTCGGCCGGCGGCGGAGACGCGCACCGGGAGCTCGGCCAGCGCGCTCGGGTCGGCGACGGCGCTGTGCTCGTAGTAGGTGACGACGTAGTACGACTGGCCGTTGTTGGAGTCGATCCAGACGCTCGGCGTGTTGATGTTGCCGAGCGTGGCCTCGAGCGTCGACTGGCCGATGTTGCGCGCCGAGACGCCGACCATGCCGGCCTCTTCGCGATCGATGTCGACGCGCACCTCGGGGTAGTTCATGTCGAGCGACGAGCGCACGTCGCGCACGCCCGGCACCGTGCGCATCACCTCGGCCACCGCGCGCGCCTGCTCGTCGATGCGCCTCGAGCTTGTCGCCGCGGACCTCGACGACGAGCGGGACGAGGTAGCCGTTGGCGAACACGCTGGCGACGAGGCCGCCCGGGGCCTGCAGGAACTCGACGCCGGGGAACTCGCGCGTCGAGGAGCTTGCGCGACCTGTCGGCGATCTGCTGCTGCGTCAGCTTGCGATGCTCGGCGTCGGTCAGCGCGAGGCGGATGAAGCCCATGTACGGGCCCCAGTTGGGGCTGGTCATGGCCGCAGCGGGCGTTGTTCGGCGAGCCGACGTTGGCCAGCACCAGCTCGACGTTGTCCTTGCCGCAGCTCCTTGCCCAGGCGCTTGCCGATCTCGTCGGTCATGCGCGCCGCCTCCTGCGAGCGAGGTGCCCGGCGCGTAGCGCACGTAGATGCGCTCCATCGACTCGTCGATGTCGGGGAAGAAGGTGCTCGGCAGCCGCGCCGCGACCACGGCGGCGACGACGACCAGCGCCACCGCGCCGGAGATGATGGTGCCAGCGCAGCGGCAGCGTGCGCGCAGAGCGCGCTGACGTAGCCGCTCGGCCATGCGATCGATGCGCGCTCGACGCCGCTTCCAGAAGCCGCCCGGCTCGGCGTGGCCGAGGAAGTACCGACAGGCCACCGGCGTCACGCACATGCTGACGAAGTAGGACGCCGATCATGCGCGACCGCCACGGTCAGCGCCAGCGGCGCGAACAGCTTCTTGCGCCAGGCCGGCCAGGAGCAGCACCGGCAAGAGCACGGCCATGGTGCGTGAGCGTCGAGGCGAGCACCGGCAAGCGCCACGGCGTTGGTGCCGTGCAGCGCCGCCTCCGCGGTCGACATGCCGCTGCTTCTGGTGGCGGTGGATTGATTCCAGCACGACGACCGCATCGATCGACGAGCGCGCCCCATCGCCAGCGTCAAGCCGCCGAGCGTGAAGGCGTTCAGCGTCTGCCCGGTCGCGTACAGGACGATGAGCGTGACGGCGAACGACAGCGGGATGGCGACGGCGACGATCAGCGTGCCGCGCACGCTCTGCAGGAAGACGAGGATGACGATGGCGATGAGGAAGAGCGCCTGGACGATCTCCTTGCGCAGGCCGAAGTAGGAGGTGCGCACGAAGGTCGACTGATCGAAGATCGGCTTCGACCTGCACGCCCGGCGGCAGGTCCTTGAGATGCGCCACCGCGCTCCTTGACCTGATCGACGATGTCGATGGTGTTGCCGCCGGGGATGCGCAGCACGTTGAGGTAGACGGCGTCGTTGCCGTTGACCGACACCGACTGGGTCTCGGGCGCGCCGCCGTCCTCGACGCGGGCCACGTCCTGGATCAGCACCGGGTCGCCCGTCGTGCTGGCGAATGACGGCCTCGCCGATCGACTTCACCGCCGGCGGCACCGCGTTGGTGTAGACGTTGGCGTCGAACTTCTTGGAGATGAACTCGCCCGACGGCAAGAGCGCGTTCGACTGGGCCACCGCCTGGGCGATGTCGCTGGAGGTCACCCGCCGCGCGGCTGCGCCTTCACCGGATCGACGACGACGTTGATCTGGCGCTGGCGGCCGCCGTTGAGCGACGCGGAGGCGACGCCGGGGATGCCCTCGAGCAGCGGCTCGATGTTGTTGAACGCGTAGTCGAAGAGCTGCGGCCCGGTGAGGCCGCCGCCCGACACCGCGACCTGCACCACCGGCGCGTTCGACGGATCGTACTGCAAGACGAAGGGCGGCAAGACGCCGAGCGACTTGGGGATCGCCGCCATGGCGAACGCGGTCTGCTGCTGCACCAGCGTCTGCGCCGAGTTGAGGTCGGTGCCCCACTTGAGCCAGACGAAGATGATCGACAGGCCGTTGCGCGAGATCGATCTCGACGTGGTCGACGCCGGGCGTGGCGCTGACGTACTTCTCGAGTCGCCAGGTGATGGTCTTCTCGACGTCCTTCGGCCCGAGGCCGGGCGCCTGCGTGCCGACGACGAGCACCGGCGGCGTCAGCTCGGGGAAGGTGTCGACGCTCATGCGCGGCGTGACCACGACGGCGAACACCGCCAGGCCGATGCAGACCATCAAGACCGCGATCGGATTGCGCAGCGACAGCGCTGTCACAGCGTCGACTCCTTGGCGTCGACCTTGTCGCCGTCGTCGAGCAGCGCGCGCCCTTCGACGACCACCGGCGTCCCCGCCGCGAGCTTGGGATCGACGTAGAGCGTACCGCCGGCCTCGCCGAGCACCGGCAGCACCCGGCGCTTGGCCACGTCGCCGTCGACGACGAAGAGGGTGGCCTTGTCGCCGCGCGATGGTGGCCGCGCTCAGCGGCACCTCCGACGCTGCGTGCTTGTCGCCCACCGCGATGGTCAGCCGCGCCGTGCTGCCGACGGGCAGCACGTGGGTCGAGTTGGGGATGTCGATCTCGAAGTGCACGGTGCGCGTGGTGTCGTCGGCGGCGGGCGCGCGGCGGCTGATGACGGCGTCCATCTTGTCGCCGGTGGCCTCGATCTCGATCTTCACCGGCGTCCCCGGCGCCACCACGGTGAAGTCCGATTCTGGCGCGTCGGCGACGATGCGCACCTGGTTGCGATCGATGACGGTCACCACCGGGTTGCCCGGCCGCACGTAGGCGCCGGGATCGACGAAGCGGTCGGAGACCTCGCCGGCGAACGGCGCGCGCAGGACGCAGTCGTCGACCTCGAGGCTGCGCGACACCAACGAGGCGCGCATGCTCTCCGCCTCCGCGCTCTCCGCCGCCGAGCGTGCGTTGAGCTGCTCGAGCTCGTTGGCCGACGCGAAGCCGCCCTGCTGCATCTCCTTGGTGCGCTCGGCCTCGTGCTGCGCCGCCACCTGCCGCTCCTCGATCGCCTTGGCGCGCGCCGCGATCTCGCGGGTCGCCGCCGAGGCGTTGCGGCAGTCGAGCGTCGCCAGCACCTCGCCGCGCTTGACCGACGCGCCCGGGCGCACCAGCACCGTGCCGACGTAGGCCGAGACATACTGCGGACCGACGCGGGCGCTGTTCCACGCCGCCGACGTGCCGATGTAGGTGCGCACCGGACGGAAGGTCGACGCCTTGGCCTTCTGCACCGACACCGGCTTGGCCGTCTGGGCCAGCGCGACATGATTGGTGCTGCGACGACGAGCGCAGGTACAGGCCGATCATCGCCAGCAGCACGACGGCGACGCCGGCGAAGATGATGAAGCGAACGCGGTTGCCGCCGGCGCCGCTACTCGACACGCTGTCGTCGACGCTGCCGATGCTGCCGCCGTGCTGCGCACGCTCCGGCTGGTGGGGATCGTCCGCGGCCGGTTGAAGAAATGGTTTCATGTCGTCGCTTCCATTTTTGCCTGTCATTGGTTGACTCGAATGAGCGGTTGGCCCATCACGCGGCCGAGCGCCGCGCGCGCCCGGGCGACGGTGAATTGACCGACGGCGAGCGCGAGCTGCGTGTTGGTGAGCAGCGCTTCGGCGTCGGCGAGCTCGACGATGGTGCCGAGCCCGGCCTTGAAGCGGGCGTCCGCCTGCGCCTGGTTGGCGCGCGCCGCCTCGACGCTGGCGCTGAGGCCGGGCAGCGCCTTGAGCGCCGCATCGAGATCGAGATAGGCGCGCTCGGTGGTCAGCCCCACCGTCATGCGCGCGAGATCGAGATCGGCGCGCGCCGCCTCCTCGCGCGCCTGGGCCGCCGCGCGGCGGGCCAGGATGGTGCCGTCGAACAGGTTCCACTGCAGCACCAGTCCGAGGTGCCAGTTCGCCACGTCGGGCAGCCAGCCGTCGCCGTAAGGAGCATTGACGCCCGCCGTCGAGGCCGTCGCGCCGCCGGCGCGCCCGGTCAGCGCCGCCGAGGCGAAGATGTTGGGCAGGAGCTCGCGGGTCACCGCGCTGACCTGCGAGTGCTGCGCCTCGAGCCTGGCCATGGCCGAGATCACCGCCGGGTTCTTCTCCGCCGCCGAGCGCATCGCGGCGTCGAACGCCGGGCTCGGGGAGGCGTCGACGGGCAGCGGCGCCGCGTCGACCTCGAGGGCGTCCGATCCCATCGCCGCCGCCAGCGCCGCCTGCGCCGACTCGAGTCCGGTCTGCGCCTGAATCAGGCGCACCTGCAACAGCGACACGTCGGCCTGCGCGCGGGTCAGATCGATCGGTGGGCGCATGCCGCTCTTGGTGCCGGCGCGCGCGTAGTCGCGGTGGGTGACGGCGCGCTTGTACGCATCCTCGGTGGCGAGCAGCACGTCCTTGGCGGCGAGCACGCTGTGAAACGACTCCTCGACCCCGAGGCCGACGTCGAGCGCGACCGCGTCGACGTTCGCCCGCGCCATGGTCGCGTAGGCGTCCGCGACGGCGATCTGGGCGGAGATGCGGCCGAAGTCGTAGACCTCCTGGCCGACGCCGATGCCGGCGAGGGTCGACGGCGACGGGGCCCAGGCGGCGGTGGCGTCGGTCACCGAGCGGGAGCCGCCGATGCGTGGGATGTCCATCTCGGGCACGCCGAGGTAGCTGGCGGTCGTGTTGTTCGCCGTGGCCACGAACAGCTGCGCCGTGGCGCCCACCTGCGGCAGCCACTGCGCTCGCGGCACGCGCGCGTCGGCGCGGCGCGCCTGGTACTCGGCGAGCGCGCTGCGAATCTGCGGCTGATGCTGCCGCGCGTAGGCGAGGGCCTGATCGAGAGTCACTGTCGGTACGTTCCGTTTCGTCTGCGCAACCGCCGGCGACACCAACAGACCGGAGACTGCGGCCAGCAGGAACCACCTGGTGCGCCGCGGAGACCTGAACATGTGCCCGCCGCCATGCAGCATGAGCCGTGCCATCGAAATGCCCTCCCAAGCCGGCGAAAGACCGACTTCGACCGATTTCGTGATCCGTCGTTTTTTGGCAAATTGCAAGACTGGCAGTTTTCGGCCGGCGCTGCCCTGGTCGCCGCGACCAGTGGCACGGCTTCTGCTAGGTCGAGCCTCACGATGACGTCGCCCAGCCCTCTTGCCGCCGTCACGCCGCGCAGCGTGCTCCTCGTCGTCGAAGACGCCACGCTCGCGGAGATTCTCGGCGAAGCGCTCGAGGACGCGGGCCATCACACCCGGCTCGTCGAGGGAGCCGACGGCGTCGCCGCGGCGCTGGCGGCCGGGCGCTTCGACGCGGCCATCGTCGATCTGGACACGCGCGCGCGCACCGGGATCAACCTATTGGTAACCCTGCGCGAAACCGCACCCGCCATGACGGTGATCGTGCTGTTGCCCTGTGGCGGCCTGCCCCGAGCAGCGCCGGACTGCCCTATCACCTCGCGATCGAGAAGCCGGCCCGCCTCGGAGCGGTGCTGAGCGCGGTCAACGTGGCGCGGGCGATCATCAATAATTGAGGCTTCGGGTGGCCGCGACGTCCCCTTCGTTGCAAAATGCACGACAGGACATGGTTGCGCCGGACGCCATCGGAACCCGCGGCATCAAGGTCGCGATGGTCACTGCCGTGGTGGCGATCTTCGCGCTCGCCTACCTCGACCTGCGCCGCGAGCAGTCGCGCGCGCTGGCCGACTTCACCGCCGAGCAGGCGGCGCTGTCGCGATCGCTGGCGGCGACCGTGGGCGCGCGCATGGACGCGGTGTTCGCCGACCTCGACACCCTCATCACCCTCGATGACGCCGGCCGGGAGCGGTTGGCTCGCCAGCTCATCGCGGCCCGCTCGATCTACCGCGAGATCGATCTGTGCGACGGCAGCGCGGCGAAGTGCAGCGCCCTCTCCACGCCCGGGGGCGCGCTCATCGCCGGCTCGGACACGCTGGCCACGGCGCGCACCGAGCTGTTGGCGCAGAGCCCGCCCGATGGCCAGGGCCGCGTCTCGGCGCCGCTGCGCCGCTCGGAAAATGCGCGTGAGCGGCTGCGCCTGTTCGCCGCGCGCCGCGCCGATCGCGCCATCGTGCTGCTCGTCGACAGCGACGGATTCTTCGCCGGCGCGCAAGCCTACGTGAGCGCCCCCATGCGCTGGCTGGTGGTCGACGATGCCCGCCGCTGGATCGAGCTCAGCCCGCAGGCGACCGAAGCGACCACCTGGTCGAGCGCGGCGCCGGCGGTGTCGACGTCGGTCGCTTCGCTGCTGGCCCGCATGGCCGACGGGGGCGAAGGCACCGAGTTGCTCGATCGCTCGGCGGCGGCAGCGCTGGGGCTCGATCGGCGCACCGCGGTGGCCTCGTGGGCGCGCGTGCCGCTGGACGAGCGGCTGCACAGAGGTAAGCCCTGGTCCGTGGGCGCGGTGGTGTCGGCCAAGCGCGTACGCGATCGCGCGCGGCTGGCCGCCTGGCGCCTCGCCGCCGCCACCGGTCTGACCGCGCTCCTGGTGGCGCTGTTCGGCGTCTTCATCGCCCGCCAGCAGCGACGGTCGCAGCAGCTCGCCGAGGCGCTGCGACTGGCCGGGGCGACCCTGGCCTTACGCGAGCGCAGCGAGAAGCTCGTCGAGGCCATCCCCCTCGGCGTGCTCGCGCTCGACGGCGACGGGCGGGTGACGGCGGTGAATCCCTACCTCGCCGAGCGCGGCGTGGCGCCGAACGCGACGCTGGCCCAGGCGCTGCCCAAGGCGTCGCCCGACGACGTGGCGGCGCTGCAGGCGCTCGTCGACGACGCACGCGCCCGCCGGCAGCCGACCACGCGACACGGGCTGCGCATCCACGTGGCCAGCAACGAAGCGCGCGATGTCGACGCCTACGCCGTCCCGCTCGGCCGACCGCTCCGCGACGTCGACTGCTTCCTCGTGCTTCACGATCGCACCGAGATCCGCAACCTCGAGCGCAACCTGCAACGCGCCGAGAAGCTGGCGACCATCGGCACGCTCGCCGCCGGCGTGGCGCACGAGGTGGGCACGCCGCTCGGCATCATCTCCGGCCGCGCCGAGCAGCTGCTCCCCAAGCTGCCCGGCGGCGACTCCGGCGAGCCGCTGCGCAAGGGGGTCACGTCGATCCTCGCGCAGGTGGACAAGGTGTCGACCACCATCCGCCAGCTGCTCGACTTCGCGCGCGTCCGCCCCGTCGACGCCGCGGTGGTTCCGCCGGCGCAGGCGCTGGGGCACGCGGCGGCGCTGCTCGAGCATCGCTTCCGCCACGCCAAGGTCGCGCTCGTCGTCGATGCGCCGCCGTCGGTGGCGCCGGTGGCTGCCGATCCCGGCCAGCTCGAGCAGGTGTTCGTCAACCTGCTGATGAACGCCTGTGACGCCTGCGCGTCGGGCGGCCAGGTCACCGTGCGCGCGCGCCAACAGGGCGAGCAGGTCGCCTTCGACGTCATCGACGACGGCGTCGGCATCTCGCCCGAGCACCTCTCGTCGGTGCTCGATCCGTTCTTCACCACCAAGAAGCGCGGCCAGGGCACCGGCCTCGGGCTGACCATCGCCGCCGACATCGTCAAGAACCACGGCGGCGACGCTGGAGATCGACAGCACGCGTCGGCAGCGGCACCACGGTCCGGGTGCTCCTGCCGATCGCGCCACAAAGGGAGCGAGCCAGCGCATGAACGGGCGCATCCTCATCGTGGACGACGACGGCGAGATGGCCGACACCGTCGCCGAGTACTTGAAGGCAGCGCGGCTATCGCACCGACACCGCGGTCGGCGGCAAGGCCGCGCTCAGCGCGCTCAAGCGCAAGGCCTTCGACGCGGTCATCACCGACCTGCGCATGGACGCCGTCGACGGGCTCGACGTGCTCGCCGCCGCCCACCTCGAGGACCCGACGCTGCCGGTGATCATCATGACCGCCTACGGCACCATCGACGGCGCCATCGAGGCGGTGCGGCGCGGCGCCTCGCACTACCTCACCAAGCCGTTCAAGATGGAGGAGGCCGGCGCTCTACCTCGACAAGGCGCTGGCCGAGCGCGGCCTCCGGCGCGAGAACGAGGAGCTGCGCCGCGCCGTCGACGAGCGGCTCGGCTTCCGCAACCTCGTCGGCAAGAGCCCGGTCATGCAGCAGCTCTACGACCTGCTGGAGCGGGTCAGCGCCATCTCCTCACCGGTGCTGGTCACCGGCGAGTCGGGCACCGGCAAGGAGCTGGTCGCGCGCGCCCTGCACCACGGCGGTCCGCGTGCGGGCGCGCCGTTCGTCGCCGTCAACTGCGCCGCCATCTCCGAGACGCTGCTCGAGTCCGAGCTGTTCGGCCACATCAAGGGCGCCTTCACCGGCGCCTCCGAGAGCAAGAAGGGGCTGTTCGTGGAGGCCGCACGAGCGGCACCCTGTTCCTCGACGAGATCGGCGAGATGGCCGTCGGCCTGCAGGCCAAGCTCTTGCGCGTGCTCGAGACGTCGTCGGTGCGCCCCGTCGGTGGCGGCACCGAGCGCAAGGTCGACGTCCGGCTCATCGCCGCCACCAATCAGGATCTCGCGCGCGCGGTCCAGGAGCGGCGCTTTCGCGAAGACCTCTACTACCGCCTGCACGTGATCCCGATTCACCTGCCGCCCCTGCGCGCCCGGCGCGAGGACATCCCGCTTCTGATCGAGGCCTTCGTCCAGCGCGTCGTCGAGCAGCAGCCGGAGCTGGCGGCGCGCGAGATCAGCGGCGAGGTGATCCGCCGCCTGATGGAGCTTCCCTGGCCGGGCAACGTGCGCGAGCTCAAGAACACCGTCGAGCGGCTGCTCATCCTGGCGCGCGGCAAGCGCGTCGACATCCGCGACCTGGCGCAGACCGTGCCCGAGCCGCTGCCGGAGTCGATGGCGGCGCTGGCCGCGGAGATCGTGCCCTTGCGGGTCATGACCCGCCGCTACATCGAGTGGGTGCTCACGCAGACCGGCGGCAGCAAGACCAAGCACGGCGCGCCTGCTCGGCATCGACGCCTCGACCATCTACCGCATCCTGCAGCGGGAGGGCGAAGAGGACTGACTTGCAGGAAGCGGCAGACGCCCGGGACGCGGCGCGCGGCGCGCAACCGAGCGCCACCGCTCACGAATGCTCCGACCCGGTGAGCCTCCTGACGAGAGGCGGTCTTGCAAGATGCAACGAATCGCGGTCAGTGGGGCCGTGCAACGGCCCCAGTCACGCGGCGCGCGAGCCGCTCTGCCATCTCATCGTAGATGGACGCCCATCGCGCGTCGGTCTCGGCGGCCCGCCCGCTCACGTCGAGCAGCCCCTCGCTGAGCGACCAGCGGCCGACCAGGGTCTCGCCCGCGGCGCGCCGCATCGACGCGGTCACGTCGAGCCGAAGGTCGTGCTCGTTACGCGTGCCACCGATGTCGTCGATCTTGCGCCGACCGATCGCGCCACTGGCGGGCCGCGCAATGAGGTCCGGCTCATGCAAGTCGTCGATGACCTCACTCTGTTGAATCACCGTCACGCGCACGGCGAAGACGGCGCCGCTCGCCTGCGCCGCCGGCGCGTCGGCCGCCCACGCGGCCGCCGCCTGCGACGAAGGCTCGAGCGAGCGACAGCGTACGCCGGCTGCGACGAGCTTCTCGCAAAGCAGCGACGCGAAGCGCGGCGAGCGACCGGTTGCGTCGCGCACGAACAGGATCACGTCCCCGGTCGAGTGTGCCGCCTCTGCTCGCACGTCAGCTGGCCGGGACGGCACCTTGCGCGGCGCCGTCGCACATCCACCGACGACCAGGCAACACGCCAACCATCGATCCACCATGGATGCGCGACGAGCAAGCCGCGTACCGCAGGGGTCCCCTGGCACGCAAGCCGCAAGGGGACCACGCGACGCGGGCATGGGACGCTCTCGTTCTGTGTGCGGTTCCCCCCCTGCGCAGGCGGGAGCGTCCCGTGTACCGCCGCCAAGCCTCAATAGAGAAGCGTCAGCGACCGAATCACGGCAGCGAGGCCGCTCGTTGCTGCCAGCGCGACGCAGGCCAACCATTCGATCGCCGAGCGCACCATGCCCCGGACATTCTCCGTGCCGACGAGACCGTCAGGTGATCTGCGCGCTCGACGGGCGGAGCCAGCTGGGCATCTCTTGCAAGATGCGGGGTGGGCGAACGCGGCCGTCGTCTTCAGTCGCTGCCGGCCATGTCGGTCGAGCGGCAGGGGCCGGTCTGGCTGCAGTCGCAGATCCACTGCGTTCCCGAGCAGGTGGCGGTGGCGACGATGCAGATCGCCATGTGGCACTGGTCGCTACAGGCAGCGAACAGCCCCTGCGGATCGCAGTGCCCGGCGGTCAGATCGGTCCCGGCGCCGCCATCCATCGGCGGCTGCGACGAGGCGCAGGCGACGAGAAACGACACCGCGATCGCACAGATCCACCGCATGGCTGTCGATTCTAGCCCAGGTTGCGCTCAAGCGTCGGCCTTCGGCGTCACCGGCAACGTGGGATCCATCGCCGCCGGCTGCTCGAGCCGGGCGGCGTCGATCAGCAGGAGCCGTTCTCCGTTGGTGAAGCGGGTCAAGCTCTCGACCACCGCGCCGGCGTCGGGCCGGGCGGCTGGGCTCTTGGCCAGAAGGCTCAGGATCAGCCGATCGATCGGATCGTCGCCCAACGGCGGCGGCTCGTCGCTGATGTGACGCGCCAACAGCTCGAGCGGCGATCCGTCGAACGGCTTTCTGCCGGTCCGCGCGCGATAGAGGATGACGCCGAGCGCGTAGGCGTCGCTCTTGGCGCTGGCACCACGGCCGCTGGCCTGCTCGGGCGAGATGTACGCGGGCGTGCCGAAGACGCGTCCCATCGTCGTCAGATCGACGCCGCCGGGCTGATCGCCGATGATCTTGGCCAGGCCGAAGTCGACGATCTTGGCGACATCACCCGCGGCGGAGCGCGTGATGAGCACGTTGTCCGGCTTCAGGTCGCGGTGGATGACGCCCTCGGCATGCGCCGCCACCAGGCCGCGGGCGACCTGCACGCCGAGCAGCGCCACCGACGGCCGCGTCAGCCGGGCTCCGCTGGCGAGCAGCAGGTTGAGCGACTGGCCCTCGATCGCCTCCATCGACAGAAACGGGATCCCGGGCGGGATCTCGCCGAAGTCGTGAACCGTGACCACGTGAGGCGAGCGAATGCGCATCGCCGCCCGCGCTTCGCGGGCGAAGCGCTCCACGGTGCGCCGGTCGGCGGCCAGATCGGCGTTGAGCAGCTTGACGGCGATGGGCCCGCCGAGCCGCAGGTGGCGCGCGCGATAGACGCGACCCATGCCGCCGGAGCCGAGCAGCACCTCGATGCTGAAGCGATCGTCGACGGTGCGCCCGGGCCACGGATCGTCGCCGTCGCTCATCTCGCCGCCGTCGAGTGGGCAGTGCGCCATCGTCACGCTGGGCGTGAGCATGGCGCCGCAGGTCGAACAGGCGCGACAGCTCGACCCCCCGCCGCCGCCGGGTGACGGCTGCGGGGGCGCACGTCGGCTCCACGACCGCTGCGAATCCCGCGCCTCGAGCTCGCGCTGTCGCGTCAGCACCATCGCGCCCAGCATCACCACCGAGCCGCCCGCCAGCGACGTCGGCGCCCACGGCGCGGTCGGCGCGCCCAGTCGCGGCAGCACCATGACCAGAAGGACCATGCCGGTGAGATCGAAGAGCAGTACGCCCACCGCGATCCAGACCACCTCGCGGCGCTGGCGTGGCGGGCCGTGACGATAGATCGCGACGACGAGCCTGACGGCCCAGGTGCCGACCACCAGGATCGTGCCCAGCACGGGCCACAGCGCCGGACCGAAGGTGGGCCCGTACCCGCTGCCCGGCCGCCACACTTCGCCCTCGACGACCAGCGACGTCGCTGCGCACAGCGCGCCGCTGACCAGCGTGATCCCCAACACCGGCCAGATGAACCGACGCAGCCGCTGCACCGAAGGATGCCCCGAGGCGCCTCCGATCGCCCACAGCTGCAGGTAGAAGGCGACGAACGCCAGCGCCGCGGTGCCGTTGGCGGCCTTGCCGAGCGCCAGGGCGCGCGCCGGCGCGGCGAACGGCGTCGAGGTGCTCGCCGCGCCCAACGCGGTCGTGGCGGCGAGACACAGGTTCAGCGCCGCGAACCAGCGCGCCTCGGTCGAGCGCCACTCGGCCAGCATCGCCAAGAGGCCGACCAGGGAGAGCAGGACGACCCCGACGATCGCGGGCACTGCGGAGCCAGGCATGAGGCCCTTCTATTATACCCGCGTCGGGGCGCCGCTTCGTTCGGATCAGCCGGCGCGGCTGAGCGCGGTCACCAGGCCCAACAGCGCCGCCAGGCGGTAGCCGCCCCGCCCGTCGAGGCCGAGCGGCGTCACCGGCGCGCCCAGCCGGGCCACGCACTCCTCGAGGGTGCCGCCGCGCGGGCGCACCGACGACTGCGTCAGCTCGCCGCGCAGATCGATCCGCCGCCGCGGCAGGAGCAGCCCTTCGGCGCCCGCGAGGTTGGTGTAGAAGCTGCCCCACTGCACCAGCAGGTCATCGGGGCGCAAGAACTCCGCCCAGGACCGCCGCCACGCCTCGACCGTGCCGCCGCCGGCGAGCCGCGCCGCGCTCAACCCGATGTGCTGCGGCGTCAGCGGCGCCAGCGGCCGGCGCGGCGCCACCACGGCTTCGTAGAGCTCGCCGGTCGCCGGTCGACAGGCGACGAAGTGGACCGTCTCCGGGTCTTGGCGCTGCGGATCGCGCACCGGCCAGCCGTTCGCCTCTCCCTGCACACAGACGAGGCGGGACCAGTCGGCGACGAGCCGCGACGCCAGCGTCGGCGGCGGCGGGCGCGGCGCCGCCCGCGGCTGGCGCCGGTGGCGACTCGATCGGATCTCGCTGGCGAACCGCTCCTGCCGCGACACCATGGCGTGAAAGGGAGCGAGCAGCGGATCGAACGGCTCGGCGTCGGGCTCGAGGATGTTGAGCACCTCGGTCAACGCTTCGATGGTCGAGACGCAGAAGTCGGCCGGCTCGCGGCGGATGCGATAGTCGCTCGGACGTCGCGGCACAAACGCGAGGCGCGGCAGCGCCGCCAGCGCCGGGTTCGCGCGCACCAGCGTGCGCGCCTGCGACCAGGTGCCGTCGACCACGACGAGGTTGATCGGCTGATCGAGGCGCAGCTGGCGGACGTCGAGCGCCTGCGGGCTGGGGAACAAAAGATAGCTCGGCGATGGGCCGGCCAGCGTCGCGCGCACCACCGGGTCGGCGGCGAAGTCGATGCCCACGCGCAGCTCCGAGTTGGGCAGCGCCAGCTGCGCCATGCGCGCCGTGCCGATGCCGACGCGCCGCTCGCGCGGGTGCTGCAGGACCAGCACGCGCGTCCGCGTGGGCAGGCGCGCCAGGTGCGCGCAGTAGCACACCACCTGGGGACGGCGGCAGCGGGCACACAGGACGCGCGTGGCGGGCCGCATCTTCAGCAGCGTATCCCATCGGCGCCGCCGCGGGTCGGGCTACCTCGCGTCGGGCGCCCCCGTCGCGGGCGCGCACAGTCGCGCCACCGTCGCCATCAGGTGCGACAGCTCGACCGGCTTGGGCAGCACCTCGGCGCCCAGCTGTCGCGCCACGGTCTCGACGCCGCGGGCGCCCGAGAGCACGACCACGGGAATCGTCGCCAGCGACTCGTCGGCGAGCTGCCAGCGGCGGAAGTCTTCGCCGCTCACGCGCGGCATCATGAGGTCGAGCAGGATGAGCCCGGGACGCTCGCCGGCGCGGAGCTGCGCCATGGCGTCTTCGGCGTCGGCAGCGAGGGTGACGTGAAAGCCGCTCAGCTCCAGCACGTCGGCGAGCGTCTCCCGGATGTCCGCGTCGTCATCCACGACCATCACGTTGCCGCGCATGTCTCACCCAGCTCCGTTTCTGCCGGTCCGGCCAGGGGAAGCTCGACGACGAACGACGATCCCTCGCCGGGCACGCTCTCGACGTGGATGGTGCCGCCGTGCGCAAGCACGATCTGCCGCGTGATGTACAGCCCGAGGCCGAGCCCGCCGTAGTTGAGCGAGACCGCGCGCTCGAACCGCTCGAAGATACGCGCCTGATCTTCGGCCTCGATGCCCAGGCCGTGATCGCGCACGGTGAGCCAGGCGGTAATGTCATCGGTCCGCACCATGACCTCGATGGGCTTGCCGGCGCCGTACTTGAGCGCGTTCGACAGCAGATTGACCAGGATCTGCTCGACACGCAGCAAATCCCAGCGGCCGCGCGCGCTCTCCGGCAGGTCGAGTAAGACCTCGACGGGGCCGCGCGCGATCTCCGTGGAGAACTGCCCGACCACGCTGCGCACCAGCGGCACCAGATCGACCTCTCCGAGCTGCAGCGGAAAGTGTCCGACCGCGATCCGCGACACGTCCAGCAGGCTGTTGACCAGATTCTCCAGGCGGCGCACCTGCCGCTCCGCGAGATCGAAGCTCCGCTGCAAGCGCTGCGCCTGGGCGGGCTCGATGACGGCCGGCGCGTGCTCGAGGAATCCCTGCACGCGCAGCTTGAGGGAGGTCAGCGGCGTCTTGAGCTCGTGCGATGCCACCGACAGGAACTCGTCGCGCACGCGGATCGCCTCCAGCGCCTGCTCCTGCCGGCGACCGAGCTCGGCAACCATGTAGTTGAAGGCCGCGGCGAGCACACCGATCTCGTCGTTTCCCTGATCCGAGGCGCGGACCGCCAGGTCGCCCTGGCTGGCGATCTCGCGCGCCACCGCGGCCAGGCGGCGCAGCCGTCGCGACACCATCCGCTCGAGCGCCCAGGCCAGCGCCAACGAAGCCGCGACGACGCCCAGGATGAGCCACATGAGGCCCCACAGGTACTCGTGCACTCGCGAGGTCAGCGGCGCCAGCGCCGTGTGCACCACCAGCGTTCCGAAGCGCTGACCGGCCTGAACCACCGGATACACCGTCGTGATCTCGTCCTTGCCGAGCGTCGACTGCTGGCGCTGGTCCGAGGAGAGCTGAGGCGGCGGCGCTGGCCGAGCGACCTCGGCGCTGTGAAACGCCGCGAACAGCCGGCCTGACGAATCGTACACCTCCGCGTCGAGGAAGCGGCGATTGTGGGCCAGCACCTGCAGCGCCTCCTCGGCAGCGGGACGGCTGTCGAAGGCGAGCGCCGCGGCGCCGTATTCGGCGATCACGCTGCTGATGAGCGCGCTCGACGCCAGCATGTCGGCGCGGATGTCGCGAATCTCTTCGGTACCGACCAGCCCGAGGACGCAGGAGATCGGCAGCAGGATCACGACCAGCGTCAGCGCAACGAGCTTGCCGCGGATCGATCGGCGGGGCCGATTCACCGCCCAGCCTCCTCCACCGGTCGGGCGACATAGAGCAGCTGCGCGTGCAGCCGCAAAGCCGTCCGCTTCGCCGCGTCGGAGCAGATCTCGAAGCGCACGCGCCCCCCGCGCGAGTCGTGCACGAGGTTGATGAGCACCCCCTTCTGGGCGAAGCCCGCGCTGTCGGCAACCGTGGCGACGGGCCGCCCCTCCAGGCCGGTCAGGATCTGGTCGAGGTGCGGGCGCTCTTCGGCGGCGATGAACACGAGGTTGCAGCTACTCAGGTCCGCCGTCGGCGCCAGCTGCCGCAATTCGGCGCGCCGACCCTTGATCTGCCGGTCGCGCACTCGTCGTTCGAGGTAGGCGGTGACGGGCGTCTTACCGACGACGCACACGACGAACGGAGCGTCTCGGTCGGGAAACGCGTCGCTCGGCCAGTCGATGAAGCGGGTGAAGCGCTCGACGAACTCGGCCTGTATCTGATACTGCGCCGGTTGGGACGATTCCGCCTGCAGGGTCGGGGAGAGCGGCCCGGCAAGCGCCGTTGCAAGCGCCAACCCGGTGATCGAGCGCCGCGCCAGCCATGTGACACCAGCTCGCAAGGTCACCCCACTCCCCTCTGAGCCCCCCCCTTCGCGCCCCCACCTACCCCTGCGCATTGAATATGGGTGCGGCGAGCGCGGTCACAATCCCCCTCGCCAGCTTGCCGAGTTGCATTTCGCACCGAAGATCCCCTAGTGGCGACCACCATGCGCATCGTCTTGATCGCGGTCGGCCTCTGCCTCGGTGCGGCGCCGAACGATCCGCCGCCACGCCGGACATTGGCCATGGCATCCATCGCCGTCGACGGCACGCTGTGGGCTCGCATGTTCAAGGAGTTCGGCGACGAGGTGCAGCGGGGCACGCACGGCCAGGTGCGGCTCAAGTGGTACTTCGGAACCACGGCGGGCGACGAGCTCACGGCGCTCGAGCGCGTCCGCAAGGGAGAGCTCGCCGGGACCGTCGGCGCCAGCTTCTGCTCACGAGTCGCACCGTCGCTGCGCGCGCTCGAGGTTCCCGGGCTGGTCCAGAGCGACGAAGAGGCGGGCGAGGTGCTGCGCCAGCTGCGCCCGATCTGGGAGGCGGAGTCTGAGCGCACGCCGCTCCTGCTGCTCGCGGTCAGCTCTGGCCTCGGACACCGCGTGCTGTTCTCGCGCCGTCCGGTGCGCACCCTGCAGGAGCTGCGGAAGAGCGCCTACTGGATCTACGAGCTCGACGAGGTCGAGCGCGAGCAGCTGCCGGTCATGGGGGTGAACATCGTGCCGCTGGCGATCCCGCAGGCCGGCCGCGCCTACGACGAGCGACGCGTCGACGGCTTCTTCTCGGTGCCCGCGGCCGCCGTCTACTACCGATACGGGGTCAAGGCGAAGTACTTCACCGACCTGCAGAGCATGTTCCTTCCGGGATGCGTGATCTTTTCCCGCCAGGAGTTCGCTCAGCTCGGCGAGCAGGAGCAACGGGTGATTCGCGAGGCGGCCAACCGGCTGGGCGAGCGCATCGCGATCGCCGGCAGTAAGCAGGATCAGGATCTGCTGACGCGCATCTTCCCCGAGCAGGGGCTGCGGCCGGTGCCGATGGATGCAGCCTTTCAGCGGGACTTCGTCGAAGCCGCGCGCGTCGCCAGCGCCCGCCTCGGGTCACGCCTCATCCCGCTCGATCTGGTCCGGCGCGTCTCGACGATCGTGGAAGCAATCCGGGCAGGACATCGACGCAGCGCCGCACGCCCGTAGCACGGCAGCGCATCTCGGCTCGGGGCCGATAGCGCCTCAGCCGAGGCTACTGCTCGCTTGCGGCTGCTCGGCGAGGGTGACCGCGATCTGCCGCAGGCGAAAGATCGCGAGCTCGAGCGCCAGACAGGACGGGCAGCGGCTCGAGCACTCGATGCGCTCGACCTCGCGCTCGACCGTCCGCACGGTTGCGAGCACGTCGTCACCAGCCCGGTGGAGCTGCCGGCGCAGCTCCAGGCGTGCCTGTGCCAGCTCGTCGTGCAGCCGTTCCAGCTCCTGGCGGGTCACCTCTTCGTCGTCCATGGTCCCTTGCCGATGCAAGGTTTCTGCCCGTCCGCTGTGACGACTTCCAATGGCGGTGACAAAGGGGATATACTGAACAGGTGACCCTACCGTCGTCCCGCTGGTCGTCTCTCGCGGGACTGCTCGCCGCGTCGCTGCTGGGCGCTTGCCGCGGCTCGGTGTCGGGACCGCCGCGCGACATGGGCATGGTGACGGATGCCGCCATGCCGCCGCCGACAACGGACGGAGGAGCCAGCATCACGCCCGGCCTGCCCAATCGCATTCTGCTGATGGGCACGATCTTGACCCCCGACGAGGTAATCGAAGGGCAGGTCCTGATCCAGGATCAGAACATCACCTGCGTGGCAGCGGGCACGGACTGCGCGTCGCAGGCGGGCGCCGCCGGCGCCACGGTGATCGACACCCAGGGCATCATCGCCCCCGGCCTCATCGATACGCACAATCACATCCTGTTCGACATTTTCGACGAAGACGACTGGAAGCCGCCGCAGGTCTACACCAACCACAACGCCTGGACGACCGACCCGCGCTACCAGGCGATGCTCGACGTCAAGCAGTGCCTGGTGAACGACTCGCAGGGCAAGCCGACCTGGTGCGCGAACACGCCCTACGGCACCACCGCGGGCAGCCTGCGCTGCGAGGTCGACAAGTTCGGCGAGCTCAAGGGGCTCATCGCGGGGACCACCAGCATCGTCGGCCTGCCCGGCACCTCGTCGGCCTGCTTCTCGTCGGTCGCCCGCTCCGTCGACAGCCCGCAAAACGGCCTGGGGCAGGACAAGGTGCAGACCAGCGCGATCTTCCCGCCGTCGAAGGCCAGCGCCGACGGCGTGTGCGCAAACTTCGCCAGCGGATCGACGGCCGCCTACCTCATCCACTGCGGCGAGGGCACCGACGCGGCCAGCCTCAACGAGTTCGCCACGCTCGGCTCGGTGACCACGACGGCGGGCTGCCTGCTGGCGCCGCAGACGACCATCACGCATGGAACCGCCTTCGGCGCCGGCGAGTTTGCGACGATGGCGCAAAAGGGCGTCAAGCTGACCTGGTCGCCGGCGTCGAACGTGTCGCTGTACGGACAGACGGCCGACATCCCGATGGCGCTGACCGCCGGCGTCACCGTCGCGCTGGCGCCCGACTGGTCGATGGGCGGCAGCCAGAACCTGCTCGACGAGATGCGCTTCGCCGACGGGTGGGACAACGCCCACTTCGGAGATCTGCTGACGGCCAAGGATCTGTTGACGATGACGACGACCAACGCCGCCGCCGTCCTCGGGCTCTCCGATCGGCTCGGCCGCATCCAGACCGGCTATCTGGCCGACCTCGCGGTCTTCGCCGGTGACCGGGCCCATCCCTACGACGCCGTGCTCGCGGCGACGCCCAAGAACGTCGAGTTGGTGATGGTGGGCGGCACGGTGCTCTACGGCGATCTGGCGCTGGTCGCGGCCGGCCCGGCGCTGCCCGTGTGCGAGACGATCGACATCTGTGGCAGCCCGAAGTTTCTCTGCATCGCCACCACCGATACGACCAACAAGCTCAATCAGACCTACAGCCAGATCAAGGCGGCGCTGGAGCAGGCGCTGCTCGACGCCGACGCGCAGACTCCGAGCGACGGCTGGAGCTTCGCGCCGCTGCCGCCGCTGGTGACCTGTCCTTGAGCGGGTAGGGCTACTTCAGGACCGCCGCCGGCACGGTCGACGGGCGACACAGGTAGGATCCACCGCGTCCAACTGCGCGGATCGCCCCCAACAGCTCGCGCGGCGACTGCACCTTGCCGGCGACCCCCGAAGCGCCCGCCGCCAGCGCCGACTGCACCGCGTCCGGCGTCGGCCGGCCGTACAACATCAACGTGCGCACGCGCCGATTGCGCCGCCGCGCCTCGACGAGCGCGCTGGCGCCGCCGTCGCCGGCGTCACCGTCGATGATGATGACGTCGGGGCGCACGCGCTGCAGGCGCGCGGGCGTATCGGCGACCCCGCGGCTCTCCGCGACGACGACCAGATCGCTCTCGCGCTCGACCAGGGCCCGGAGCGCCTGGCGGAACTGCGGCTCATCGGCGACCAGCTGGACCTTCAGGCACATGGCGACAACTCCTCGCCGAACATCATAGCCGAACCATTGTTTGACCTCAAACGAATTGGTGCCATAGACTTCGAACGTGTCCAAGGCGGCGACAGGACGCGGAATGCGAGCCGGCGCGCGATGAACGACGGTCTGCCGACCGAGGTCCGGCGCTTTCTCGGTGAGCACATCCGCTCCGTGGAAGCGCTTGGCGTGCTGCTGCTCCTGTTCGCCGATCCGATGCGTGCCTGGACCGCCGGGGAGGTGGGCCGCGAGGCGCGCACCAACGAGTGGTCGGCCCAGCTTCATCTCGACGAGCTGAGCCGCCACGGGTTGATCCGCCCGCTCGGCGGTTCGCGAGCGGGCTATCGGGCGGTGCCAACCGTGGCCCGCGTGGTCGCGGCGGTCGCGCGGGCGCTCAAGGAGCACAGGATCGCGGTAATCCGTTACATCTCCAGCCGGCCCGACGACGAGGAGCCACCGCCCGCGGCCGCGTGACCGTTTACAAGGCCGTGGCGAACGTGCGATCGTGGAAGGGCCACATGATCGAGCCGTCCGCCATCATTCCCGTGTCACGCCTCGAGTCGAGTTGAATGGACAAAATCAACCGTCTCGTGTGGACGGCCGGAATCAGCTTCTTCGCGCACGGGGTCCGAGTCGGCGTCCGCGTCAACGACGCCGCGGTGCTGCCCGACGTGATCGCGCGCCTGCCGGTGGGAGCACGGCTCGGCTCGGTGCGGCGCGTGGAGTTCCTCTTCTCCATCTTGACGCCGCCGGCCGGGGAGCAGCGTCCGGGCGTGCGCCGCTTCCACGTCATGTACGTCGATTCGACGCGCGTCACCCGCACCGTCGTGCGCAACGAGCTGTTGGCCGACGTCGAGCGCTACCTGGAGGAGACGCTCATCGTCGGTGCGCCGCGCCGCGTGTTCGTGCACGCCGGGGTGGTCGGCTGGCGCGGCCGCGCCATCGTCCTGCCCGGGGCCAGCCATGCCGGCAAGACGACCCTGGTCGCCGAGCTGGTGCGCGCCGGGGCGACCTACTACTCCGACGAATACGCAATCCTCGACGAGGACGGACGGGTTCGCCCCTACCCGCGGCCGCTGCGCGTGCGCTTCGACGGCGACGTCGACGTCCGCTCGGTGCGCCCCGAGGAGCTGGGCAAGATCGGGCGCGGCCCGCTGCCGGTGGCGCTGGTGGCGCTCGCCACCTACCGGGCGGGCGGCCGCTGGCGCCCACGCGACGTCCCCGCCGGCAAGGCCATGTTGGCGCTTCTGAAGAACACGCCCAACGCCCGGCTCAAGCCGCGCGCGGCGCTGGCGGCGATTCGACCGCTGGTGCAGCGCGCGCGCGTGGTCAGCGGAGCACGCGGCGAGGCGCGCGAGGCCGCCGCGCGACTGTTGCAGGCGGTGGACGCGCAGCTCGCGGAAGCGCCATGAAGCGGCGCGCTGTGCCCGAAGGATGGGCTCCGGCAGCGCGGCGGCGCGATCTGATCGTCAAGCGGCTCGACGGTGAGCTCCTGATCTACGACGTCGAGCGGCACCGCGCGCACTCGCTCGGCGCACTTCTGGCCACGCTGTGGCAGCGCTGCGACGGGCAGACGCCCCCCGCCGCGCTCGCCGAGGCGCTGGCCGAAGCGGGCCACAGTGCCGTCCGCGAGGAGACGGTCTGGCTCGGCCTCGAGCGGTTGAGCGCTTCGCACCTCCTCCGCGAAGCACCACCTGCGACGGCCGCTCCGCCGACACGCCGGCAATGGCTGCGCCAGGCCGCCGCGCTCGGATTGGCCGTCGTCACCGTGACGGTGCCGACGCTGGCCGAAGCCGCGAGCACGATCAGCAACGCCGACTGTCGGCGGCGCTCGATCAACAATTGCGGCAACACTCCCTGTACCGGGAGGCCGGGCACCGTCTGCAGGCTCGTCGCCCGGCGCTTCCGACGCAGGTGTCGCTGCGCATGAGCTGGAGCGGCGGCGTGAAGGAGAGGCCCAAGCACGCGACCTGGCTGCCTCGTGCGCGGCGGCGCGATCTGATCGTCAAGCGCCTCGAGGGCGAGCTCTTGATCTACGACGTCGAGCGGCACCGCGCGCACTCGCTCGGCGCACTTCTGGCCGCGCTGTGGCAGCGCTGCGACGGCAAGACGCCGCCCGCGGCGCTCGCTGCGGCGCTGGCCGCGGAATTCGCAGACGCCGCCAGCGACGAGCTGATCTGGCTCGGCCTCGAGCGGCTGAGCGCGGCGCACCTGTTGCGCGAAGAGCTGCCCCCGGCGGCGGCACGCCCGGCGTCGTCGCCCGGCGGCTCGCCGACGCGCCGCCAGTGGCTGCGCCACGCCGCCGCGATCGGCATGGCCGCCGTCACCATCACGGTGCCGACGCTGGCCGAAGCCGCGACGACCATCAGGCACTCCGACTGCATGAAGCGCGACCCGCCCGATTGCGGGAACACCCCGTGCAGTGACAATCCGGGCACTGTCTGTAAGAGTGTCCTGGTGGGCATGAAGATGCGCTGCCGCTGCGCCTGAGCGGACGCAACTCGAGAAAGCGTCATGAAGAAGAAGACGGAATCAGGCAGTTGGTCGCCGCACGCGCGGCAGCACGATCTGATCGTCAAGCGACTCGACGGCGAGCTTCTGATCTACGACGTCGAGCGGCACCGCGCCCATTCGCTCGGCCCACTTCTGGCGGCGCTGTGGCGGCGCTGCGACGGGCGCACGCCGCCGCGCGCGCTCGCCGAGGTGCTGGCCGCTGAGCTCGACGCGCCCGTCGGTGACGAGCTGGTGTGGCTCGGCCTGGAGCAGCTGAGCGCGGCGCACCTGTTGCGTGACAAGGCGCCGGCACGGGCGGGGCGCCGGGCCAGGTCCAAGCCGGGATCGCCGACGCGCCGGCAGTGGCTGCGCCACGCGGCCGGGCTCGGGCTGGCGGTCGTCACCATCACGGTGCCGACGCTGGCCGAAGCCGCCACGACGATCAGCCTCGGCAACTGCGTGGCGCGAACTCCGCCCAACTGCGGCGGCACGCCTTGTAGCGGGATTTTTGCTGGCCGCACCTGCGTCGCCACCCGCAACGGCCGCAGGTGCTTCTGCAGGTAGGATCGCCCACGGCGCGCGCGCCGGTCAGCGACGAGCGCATGCGCACCGGCCGGCACATCGCCGAGCTCCTGCAGGGCGCATGGAGCGCCGCGCCCGTGCCGGCGACGTGCAGCGACGCGGAGCTCGCGGCCCTGGCGCCGTTGTTGTTGCGCAGCGGCACGGCGGCGCTCGCCTGGCGCCGCGCGGCGCTGTCGGCGCTGCGCAGCTCGCCCGCGGCCGTCGAGCTGCGCAAGGCGTATCAGCTGCAGACGCTGCACGCCGAGCTGCACGCGCAGCGGATCGCCGGGGCCTTCACGGCGCTGCGCGGCGCCGGTATCGATCCGATCCTGGGAAAGGGGTGGGCCATCGCGCGCCGCTATCCGGAGGCCGGGCTGCGCCCCTACGGCGACATCGATCTCTACGTCGCCGCCGCCGCCTACCCGCGCGCGCTCGCGGCGCTGCGCGCGCTCGATTCGGCCGGCTATCCGATCGATCTGCACTGCGGCTTCGTCGAGGTGGGCAGCGCGGAGGCGGACGTCCTGGCGCGTGCGCAGCGCCTGCCCCTCGGCGACGCCGAGGTCGTCGTCTTCGGCGACGAGGATCATCTGCGCCTCCTGGCGGTGCACCTGTTGCGCCACGGCGCGTGGCGGCCGCTGTGGCTGTGCGACCTCGCCGTCGCCATCGCGGGCGCGGGCGAACGCTTCGACTGGGACTACCTCCTGACCAGCGATCGGCGGCGCGCCAACTGGATCGCAGCCGCGCTCGCCCTCGCCGAGGAGCTACTGGCCGCGCCGCGCCGCTGGTCCGCGCGCCCGCCGCCGCCGCGCTGGCTCGTGCCGACCGTGCTGCGGCAGTGGAGCGACGCGAGCTTCACGCCCCAGGGGGCGCGAACGCCGATGGCGAACCTGGTCGGGCAGCCGCGCGCGATGCTGGCGGCGCTGCGGCAGCGCTGGCCCAACGGCATCGAAGCGACGATCGGCGTCGGCGGGCGCTTCGACGACTCCCCGCGGCTGCCGCTTCAGCTCGCCGAGTGCGTGCGCCGCGCGGCGCGCTGGCTCACCGGACCGTCCGCCTAAACCCGATGAGCTGGAGCGCCGGCGTCGTGCCGACCCGGCTTTTGCCCGCGTGTGACGCGATGGAGCGCGCGTGGCAGATTGAGGTGACGGCCCGGGCGTAGGCACGCTCCCCACATGCGGCCAATTGCCGCAGATCGAGCGTGCCGGGCGATGATAAGATGGCCATCGGACGATGGCTGAGCCTACGGACGACGACGCGCGCCGCGTACGCCGCGTGGAGGCGGCGTTTCGGGTGCACTACCAATCGATCGACCAACTCGTTGTCGGGCTGACGCATGATCTTTCGCGCGGCGGCCTGTTCATGCGCACGTCCCGCTTCTTGCCGGTCAACGCGATCGTCCGCGTCCACCTCGAGCTGCCCGCGGGCGGTGGCGAGCTGCCGGTGGTCTGCCGCGTCGCCTTCGTGCGCGGCGAGGCCGAGGCGGCCAGGAGCGGCAAGCCGGCGGGCATGGGCGTCGAGTTCCTCGACCTCGGCGCCGAGCGACTGGCGATCATCGAGCGCTTCATCGCCGAGCACCGCGCGCCGCCGGCGAACGCACCGCCGCGCCGTGCGCTCGATGTCGTGGTCGCCGACGACGACGTCGCCATCCGCGAGCCGGTGGCGGCCGCGCTGCGCCGCCGCGGCGACCGTGTACGCGAGGCCGGCGACGGGCTGGAGGCGCTCGGCGCCTGCCTCAACGAGCCGCCCGACCTGCTCCTGTCGGACGTGCAGATGCCGCGCATGGACGGCTGGCAGCTGCTGCGCATCCTGCGCGCGCGCACGTCGCTGGTGCAGGTTCCGATCGTGCTTCTGACGACGCTCACCGACGACGAAGCGCGCCTGCAAGGCTACCGCCTCGGCGTCGACGACTACATCGGCAAGCCGGTGAGCGACGACGAGCTGACGGTGCGCGTCGATCGGGTGGTGGCGCGCAGGCAACAGCAGTCGCGGCATGACCGGCGCAGCTTGCGCGGCGATCTCGAGCACGTGGCGCTGGTGTCGCTGCTGTCGTTCCTCGCGGTCGAGCGCAAGACCGGCGTCCTGCTGGTCGTGGGCGAAGCCACGGCCCGGTTCTATCTGCGCGGCGGCCAGCCGCTGCGGGTCGACATCGACGACGCGTCCGTCGCCGGCGCCGACGATCCGGCGCTGCACGACCTGCTCGGCTGGACCCACGGCCAGTTCGAGTTCGCCGTACAGGACGTGGTCTGCGCCGACGAGCTGCACACCACGGTCAACTCGCTCATCCTCGAACAGGCGCGGCGACAGGACGAGAGCCAGCGCTAAGGGCAATCCTGTTCACTTTCGGCGGGTCAACCGGCCGGCTTGGGCCGCTGCCACTCGGCCAAAGTGAACGGCATTGCCGCTAAAGCGCGGGCCCTGGCAGATTGCCCGGCGCGGCTACCGGACGAACCGGGGGCTCAGGGCTTGCGCAGGCTCTCTTCGGAGACGATGACGCGCTCGAGCGAGTCGTCGAGGCGCACGGTAGGTTCGCTCTTGGGCTGCGGCGGCGGCGTGCTCACACGGGCGCGCGGCTCCTTGTCGGCGGCGGCGAGCCCCTCGGCGAACAGCGACTTCTCGGCCGCCGTCGGCGCCGGACGCTTCTTCTCGGTCAGCGGGATCGGCTCCGCCTCCGGCGCCCGCGGCTCCTCCGCCGCCATCTCGCCCAGCTCCAGCGGCGCGAACACCGCGCGCGCGGTGGGACCGAGCCCGCGCAGCTTGACCTGCAGATCGCGGCGCGACACGAAGATCTCCTCGCGGCGCCCGTCACCGGTCTGGCGCTTGAGCACCAGCTCGGTCGGCGCCAGCGACCGCTTGGCGATCTCGCGCACCACCGGCGCGATCGCCGCCACCAGCCGCTCGACGATCGCCTTGGGATCGCCGCCCTCGACGAGCGCGGTGTCGCCGATGGTCGCCTCGAGCAGCGCCTTGCGTGCCCCCCGCAGATCGGCCGTGGCCGCCAGCAGCTTGTCCCGGAAGTCGCGCACCTTCTCCGAGTCGGTCTCGTCCAGATCGAACGGCGGCAGCTCGGTCGCCTCGCCGACGCGGCGCAGGCTCACGCGCACGCCGCCGTCGGGGATCGTGAGATCGAAGCCGACGCCGGTGCCGTCGGCGGCGGTGCGCAGATGGATCATGGTCTCGCGCGCGCCGGCGACCACGGCGGTGATGAACTCCCGCTCCAGCCGCTGCGGGCGCAGCTTGACCTCCTTGCGCAGCCAGCCGCCCGACTCCGGCGCATGCACCTCGAGCCGGTCGACCAGCTTGTCGACGCGGGTCACGGCGGCGAACAGGTGCGTGGGCGCGATCTCCAGCTCGAGCACGCCTTGCAGCACCTCGAGGCCGCGCACGTACAGGCGCGCGGCGTAGCCGTTGCCGTTCTGCTGCTGCAGGCGCAGCTCGCTCGACATCTTGGGCAGGTCGTGGTGCCTGAGGAACAGCGCCAACGCCTCGGCACAGCGCTCGCGATCGCGCCGCGCCTCTTCGTCGATCTTGGCCAGGTCGGCGGCGCCGGCGGCGCGTACGCGCTCGATCGCCGTGCGCACCGTCTCGGCCGCGCCGCGCAGGAGCGCCTCCGAGCACTGCGCCGTCGGCGATTCGGCGGCGCCGATGTCGAAGGCCTCGATGGCGCGCGCCTGGGCCGCGCCCAGCGCCTCGATGCGAGCCACCTCGGCGTCGCACTCCTTGCGCACCTCGACGGCGTGCGCGGTCCCGAGCAGCATGCGCTCATGGGCGGCGAGCACCTGCACCGAGAAATCGAGCGCCTCGCGCAGAAACTCGATGAAGTCGATATCCAGGTCCGAGGGGCTCGAGTCACCGAACAGGTAGGTCATGAAACACCTCGGTCTAATCGTACGCCCATTCGCGCGCGCCGACTCAAACAAGTTTGATCGACGCGGTGACCTGCGAGGCCGCTCCGACCGTGCTACCTAGAGGCAGATGGTAAACAAGCGGCGCTACAGCTTGCCGCCCTATACGCGCGGATGGTTTCAAGTAGGCTGGAGCCGCGAGCTCGCGATCAACGACGTCAAGCCGGTGAACCAGTTCGGCCTGCAGCTCGTCATGTTTCGCGGCAGCGACGGCAAGGTCGGGGTCCTCGACGCCACCTGTCCGCACCTCGGCGCCAACCTGGCGTGCGGCGGCACCGTGCGCGAGAACTGCGTCGTCTGTCCCTATCACCATTGGTCGTTCGATCAAGGCGGCGCCTGCACCGCGATCCCGCACGCCACCAAGATCCCGCCCAACGCCCGGGTGCACGCCTGGCCGGTCATCGAGCGCTACGGCATCATCTTCGTCTACCGCAACGAGGCGCGCACCGCCGCCCCCTATCCGCTGCCCGAGATCGAGGACTTCGATGATCGCCGCTGGAGCCGCCCGTCGACGTTCGACTGGTGCGTCAAGATCCACGGCCAGGACATCATGGAGAACTCCGTCGACAGCGCGCACTTCGCCGCGGTCCACGGACACCGGCTGCCGGTCAACACCATCACCGCCGAGGGCAAGGAGCTGCGCATCTCGCAGCAGACCGAGGTGAAGAAGTTCGGGCTCAACATTCGCACCAAGCTCGAGTTCCACATGGTCGAGCCCGGCTTTCACTACCTGCGCTTTCGCGACACGCCGGGGACGCAGGCGATGGTGTTCTCGTCGATCACGCCGGTCGACGAGGAGAGCGTCAACCACCGCCTGACCATCTGGGTGATGAAGACCCGCATCCCGGGCTGGACCTGGCTCCTGCAGCGCTTTCTCGTCAGCCAGATGATGGCCACCTACGTCGAGGACATGGCGATCTGGCAGAACAAGGCCTACCTGGCCAAGCCGGTGCTCTGCTCCTACGACGGGGCGATCATGAAGCTGCGCGGCTGGTACGCGCAGTTCTACGAGCGCGCCGAGGAGCCGGCCGCGACCTGACGCTCACCTGGTGGCGGGCTTGGTCTGGCTCTTCGGCGTGGCGACGGCGATGTCGCCCATGATCGGCGCCGGCTCGCCCATGACCGGCTGGCTCTTCTTCTTCGGCGGTGGCGGCAGCGCGATCTTCCCCATCACCACCGGCTCCGGCGGACGCGCGGCCACGCTGCCCATCATCGGACGCTGCGGCTCCTGCTTGGCCGGCAGCTTCTTGCCATCGCCGACGGTGAGATCGGCGCGCGCCCGCCCGGACAAGAGGCCGAGCAGCAGCGCCGCGGACGCGCCGGCGCGCGACAGCGACGCCCAGACGCGGGCGCGCAGCCGCTGGCGACGCACGCCCACCGGGCAGTCGGCGGTCAGCACCGTGCCGTCCTTGCGCTGATAGAGGCGCACGCACACGCGGCCCTCTTTTTCCCGCACCAGCGCCTCGCCCGCTTCGCGCGTCATCGCCGACAGGTTGTAGACGTTCTTCTCGCAGCGGCCGCAGAAGCGGACGCGGTCGTCGCCGCGCATGTCGTCCCAGTCGGCCTGGCACGGCGTAGCGATGCGGAGGTTCTCGAGCACCACGGGCAGTCGCGTCGTCATGCAGCCTCTAACGCATCAGCGACGCCGTCGTTCTAATCGACGCAACTACTTGAAATGATGCAAATGATGCCGACGTTCCGGGCGTGATAGGCTGATGAGGTGCGCCTCTCGCTCGCGCTGGCGGTGATGCTCGTTGGGACCGGCGCCGCACGCGCCGCGGACCCGCCGCCGGCGATACGTCTGGGCACGCTCGTGCCCGACGGCACAGCGTGGGCGCGCGAGCTCAAGGCGTTCGCGCGCGAGGTCGAAGACGGCGCGCACCAGCGCGTCAAGCTCTACTGGGGCGGCATCGCCGGTAACGAGAAGGAGATGATCGGGCGCATCGCGCGCGGGCAGCTCGACGGCGTGGCGGGGGCGACCATCTGCTCCGAGCTGGCGCCGTCGCTGAAGGTGACGCGCCTGCAGGGGCTGTTTCCCAACCGCGACGAGCACGAGCGGCTGTTGCAACAGATCCCCAACGTCGACGACGAATTCAAGAAGGCCGGCTTCATCAACCTCGGCGTGGGCGGGCTCGGCCCGAGCATCGTGTTCACGCGCCGGCCGGTGACGACCTGGGCGCAGCTGAAGAAGCTGCGCTTGTGGCGCTGGGACCTCGATCAGGTGGCGTGGCAGCAGGACCGCCTGATGGGGCTGACGGTGGTGCCGATGTCCCTCGACGCCGCCGAGGCCGCGTTCGAAGCGGGCAAGCTCGACGGCTTCGCGGCGCTGGCGGCGTCGGCGCTGGCGTTTCAGTGGCAGTCGGGCGCGCCGAACATCCTGCCGCTCGAGCTCGACTATCTCGACGCCTGCCTGCTCATCAGGATCAGCGCCTGGGACGAGCTGTCCCTGGAGACGCAGCAGACGTTGCGCACGGCAGGCGCCAAGCTGGAGCGGCGAATGGAGCTGGTCGGGCGCGACGCCGACCGGGCGGTGCTCTCGGGCGCGCTGACCGGACACGGCGTGCGCGCGCTGGCGGTGCCGGCGGCCACGCGCCAGGCCTTCTTCGCCGCCGCGCGCCAGACCCGCGCCGCCGCGGCCGCGCAGGGCCACGTGCCAGTCGCGGCGCTGCAGTGGATCTTGCAGCAGCTCGGCGTCAAGTAGCGCCGCCGCTGCGCCGGTCGCGCTATGATCGCGCCATGGCGCGCTCTCGGCTGGCTGCGGCGCTCACCGTCGCGCTCGCCGTGACGGTGCAGGCGCCGACGCTGGGGCACCGCTTCGTCCTCGACGACGGCGTCCAGATCTTCAAGAACCGCGCGGTCACCGATGGCGCGCCGCTCGCCGCCTACTTCCTCGATCGCGACACGACCTCCAGCCGCGCCGACTACAACACGCGCGTCTATCGTCCGCTGCGCAACCTCGCCTTCCGCGCCGTGGTCGTCGTCGGCGGCGTGCGGCCGCTGGCGTTCGGGCTGGCCAACCTGGCGCTCTATGCGCTGGCGGCGCTGCTGCTGCTGGCGCTGTTGCGCCGGCTCGTGGAGGACCAGCGCGCGGCGGCGTGGGCGACGGCGTTGTGGGTCGTGTTGCCGGTGCACGCCGAGCCGGTGGCCTACGCCTCGGCGCTCGGCGATCTGTTGTCGCTGGTGCTCGAGCTGGGCGCCATCGTCGTGGCGCTGCAGTTCCTGGCCGATGGGGCGCGCCGACGCCTGGCGGCGTCGACGGCGCTGGCCGTGGCGGCGATGCTGGCCAAGGAGATGGCGGTGACCGAGCCGGCGCTGCTGGTGCTGGCCGCCATCGCAGTCGGCGGCGAGTGGCGCGGCCGCCGGCTGCGCTGGCTGGTCGCGGCGCACGCGCTGATCGCCGTCGGCTACGTCGCCCTGCGCACGCACGTCGTCGGCGCGCTGGGCCAGGAGCCGATTACCGCCGCCACGCTGCGCGACGGCCTGCGCGACGCGCCCTGGCTACTGGCGCACTATCTATGGATCAGCGTGGCGCCGCTCGGCCACGCCGCCTCCTATCGCGTGCCACCGCCGAGCACGCCGATGCTGGTGCTCACCGTCGCCGCCCTGGCCGTCGCCGCGGTGCTGGCGCTGCGCTGGCGGCGCAACGTCGCCGTCGGGCTGGCCTGGTTCGCCGTCGCGCTGGCGCCGGTGCTCCACCTGGTGCCGCTGTGGGCCGATCTGGCCGATCGCTTTGCGCTCTTCCCCACCGTCGGCCTCGCGCTGGCGCTCGCCGCTGCGATCGCGCCGGTGCGCCGCCGCTTCGCCGTCGCCCTGCTCGCCGCCGCCGTCCTGGTGTACTCCGCCGCCAGCTTCCTCGAGGCGCTGCCGTGGCGCTCGGATGCGCTGTTGTGGCGCTACGCGGTCGATCGCCAGCCCGACGCGCCGCTGGCGCGCGCCAACCTCGCCGCCGTGCTGCTCGGCCAGGGGCGCCTCGAGGAGGCGGCGGAGCAACTCGACGCGCTGCACGCGCTCGGCTACACCCGCGCCGACCTCGAGCTCAAGCGCGCCTACGTGCTGTCGCGCGTCGGGCGCGCCGACGAGGCCGGGCGCGCGATGACCGCGGCGCTGCGGCTCGACCCGCAGAACGGCGCCGCCCACGCCCTCGCCGGGCAGCTCGCGCTCGCCGCCGGCGACCTTCCCGGCGCGGCGCGCGAGCTCGCCGTCGCGCACCGCTTGCAGCCGGCGCACCCATCGACAGGGCTGCTCGGCTACCTGCTCCTTGGCGTTCACGGCGCCGCCCCGGCCGAGGACGCGCGCGTCGACTACCTGCGCGCCCTGCAGGCGCTCGCGTTCGACGATGCCGCCGGCGCCGCGCACGCCGCGCGCGCTTGCCTCGGTCGCTCGCCGGCGCGCCCGCAATGCGAGGCCGCGCTCGGCGAGGCGTTGGTGCTGCAAGCGCCGCTCACCGACGAGGCGCGCGCGCTGCTCGACCGCTGCCTCACCGCGCTGCCTGACGGCCCCGATCGCCGCCGCTGCCAGGAGGCGCTGTGGAACGCGCGCTGATCGTCGACGCCATCCTCCCCGCGCTCGACGAAGAGGAGGCACTGCCCGGAGTGCTCGCCGAGCTGTCGTCCACCTGCGTACGCCGCGTCGTCGTCGTCGACAATGGCTCGCGCGACGGCACCGTCGCCGTCGCCCGCGCCGGCGGCGCCGAGGTGGTCACCGAGGCGCACCGCGGCTACGGCGCCGCCTGCCTGCGCGGCATCGCCGCCTGCCGCGCCCACGCACCGCGCGCCGACATCCTGGTCTTTCTCGACGCCGACGGCTCCGACGATCCCGCCGAGCTCGACCGCCTGCTCGCGCCCATCGTCGAGGGGCGCGCCGATTTCGTGATCGGCTCGCGCACGCTCACCGGCGCGCAGATCGAGCGCGGCGCCCTCACCCCGCAGGCGCGGGCGGGCAACCTGGTCGCCACGCTGCTCATCCGCGCGCTGTACGGCGCCGTGCATACCGACCTGGGCCCGTTCCGCGCCATCCGCTTCGACGCCCTCGACCGCCTCGACATGCGCGATCTCGACTGGGGCTGGACCGCCGAGATGCAGGTCAAGGCGATTCGCCGCGGCCTGCGCCTCGTCGAGGTGGCGGCGAGCTGGCGCCGGCGTCGCGGCGGGCGCAGCAAGATCTCGGGCACCGTCAAAGGCATCCTCGGCGCCGGCTACAAGATCCTGACGACGATTGCGCGCCATGCCCGATGAGGTACGATTGCGGCGTGGCCGCCGCCGTCGTCGTCGTCGAGCGCCAGGTCGAGTGCAGGTCGGCCGTCGACCCGCTGTGGCGCGTGCTCACCGACACCTCGTATCTCAACCGGCTGACCGGCGAAGCGCCGCGCCAGATCTCCACCATCGAGGGCGGCGACGGCGCGCGCTATCGCATCAAGACCAAGGCGGGCGGCTTCTGGGTCGAGTGGGAGGAGTGGCCGTTCGAGTGGGTGCACCAGCAGCGCTTCCGCGTCTTCCGCAAGTTCCGCGCCGGGCCGGTCGCCAGCGTCGACACCGTCTTGACCTTCGCAGCGCTGCCGGAGGGCGGCGCGCGCATCGGCATCAAGCTCGAGCTGGTCCCCAAGGTCCGCTGGCTGGCCTGGATGGTCCGCTTCGGTACGCGTCGCGCCGCCGACGCGCTGGCGCTGAGCGTGCGCGCGCATCGACGAAGCGCTGGCGCGCCGCGCGCCCTTGCCGGTGCCGGCCAAGGCCAAGCCGCCCGAGGGGCTCGCCGGGCTCGACCGCGCGCAACGCGAGCTGCGCGCCCAGGCGAGCTCGCCCGAGCTCGTCGATCGCCTGTGTGACTGGGTGCGCGCCGCGCGCGACGAGGAGCTGGCGCGCATCCGCCCCTTCGCGCTCGCCGACGAGTGGAGCGTCGATCGCCGCGCCGTGCTCGGCGACCTGCCTGCCGCGCGTGCGCGCCGGCCTGCTCGAGCTGCGCTGGGAGGTCATCTGCCCGAGCTGCCGCATCGGCGACCGAGGTGCTGCCGCTCGCTCGCCGCGGTCAACGAGCACGGCAGCCTGCCAGCTCTGCGAGATCGAGTTCGGCCTCGACCTCGACGAGGCGGTCGAGGCGACGTTCGCGCCGACGCCCGCGGTGCGCGAGCTCGACGTCGGCCCCTACTGCATCGGCGGCCCGGCGCGCACGCCGCACGTGCTGGCGCAGGCGCTGCTGCCGGCGCGCGGCGAGCGCCACGCTCGACGGCGCCCGACGAGCCGGGCCGCTACCGGCTCTTCGTGCGCGGCGGCGAGGCGATCGCGCTCGAGGTCGGCGCCGAAGGTCGCCGCCGCGCTCAGCCGTGCGCCCGGGCGCGAGCGCGGCGCGCAGCGCGTCGCGCGCCGGGCGGCACCGATCACCGTCGAGAACGCCGCACGCCGACGAGCGCCACGTCAAGCTCGAGCGCGTCGCCGCACGGATTCGCAGGCGGCGACGGCGCGCGTGGTCACCTGGCATGCCCGGCTTCCGCCGCGACTTCTCGTCGGAGGTGCTGCGCCCCGACCTCGCGCTCAAGGTCGCGTCGGTGACGCTGTTCTTCAGCGACCTCACCGGCGTCGACGCAGCTCTACTCCGACGTCGGCGACGCCGCCGCCTTCAAGCTCGTGCACGATCACTTCGACGTCGTGCTCGGCGTCGTCGAGCGCCACGGCGGCACGCTGGTCAAGACCATCGGCGACGCCGTCATGGCCGCGTTCGTCGACGATCTCGCCGCGCGTGGCCGCATCGCTCGAGATGCTGCACGCCTTCGAGAAGTTCCGCCGCGAGGTGCCCAACGGCGCGCGCACGCACCTCAAGCTCGGGCGTCTTCGGCGGGCCCTGCTACGTGGTCACCGCCAACGGCGTGCTCGACTACTTCGGCCAGACCGTGAACATCGCCGCGCGCCTGCAGGCGCAGGCGGCGTCGGGCGAGCTGGTCGATCGAAGCAGCCGCTCGCCGATCTCGCGGTGCAGCGAGGGCAAGCTGCCCGCGCGCCGTCGGTGCGCGAGCGCTACCGCGCCAGCCTCAAGGGCGTGACCCAGGAGATCGAGGTCGCGCGGGTCGTCGCGGTCTAGCCGCAATGCTGTTCACGTTCGACGGGAGATACGGCCGGCCAACGTGAACGGCCTTGGGTCTACGCGGGCGGTCGTCGGCGCCAGCCGGCGACACTGCTCGCGTGGCGTTTGGGCGCGCTCTCGATGTGACGCTGTTGGCTCGGGGCTACAGACAGTAGCCGTTGCCCTGCAGCTGATTGAGGATGCCCTGGCAGATCGCCTCGTCGAGCGCGGCCACCTGGTCGAGGCAGCCCTGAATCTGATCGGGCGGGAGATCCTGGCAGCAGGCCTCGAGCTGCGCGCAGGCGGACGGCGCCCCGCCGTCGCTGGCCGGCGCTGGCGTCGTGGTGCCCCCGTCGCTCGACGGTGGCGCCGGCGGCGGCGTTTGCGGCGGCGCCGGCGCCGTCGGCGGCGTCGGCGGCTGCCCGGCCGGTGCCGCCGGCTGCGACTGGGCCGGCGGCGCCGGCGCCGGATCGGGCGGCGCGTTGTAGCGGCCGAGGCAGCCGGCGCCGGCGAGAACGAGCGCGATGATGGTTCCCCTCATGCCCGCCGGCGGAGAGCAAGGCGCGGGCCGACGCCAACCCCGCGATCGCGCGTGCCCCGCTGCGGTGCGGCGGACGCGCCCGTGAGGAGCGCCGTCCACGCCCTCCTGCCGTACGAGCCGCTAGTGAAACAGGACCCCGAAGAGCGCGGCCACGGCGGCGATGGGCAGCGCCAGGCCGAGCGCCGAGCCGGCGGCGTAGTCGCGGAAGCGCAGCGACGACAGCGCCAGCGCATAGTTGACCGCCGGCGCCAACCACAACAGCAGGCGCAAGAGCGCGACCGTGAGGATCGGGCGCCGTTCGAGCCGGGCCAGGATCGCGCGCACGCGCGGCTGCTCGATCGCCCTCAGCGGCTGCCCGCCGATGGCGCGCACGACGAAGAAGGCGATCGAAACGGCGCCGAGCGCGCTCAGGTAGGCGACGGCCCCACCGGCGAGGCGCCCCCAGGCCATTACCGCCGCGCCGACGAAGACCATCCCCGGCACATGCAGCAGCTCCCCGGCGGCGAAGGCGAGGACGAACAGGCCGATGCCGGCGAAGCCTGCGTGCTGCGCCAGGTCGCGAATGCGCGCCGTCGACAGCGAGGCGCCGAAGCTGGTCGTGTAGCGCACGACGATGAGCGCGACCACGACTGCGGCGAGGATCGCCAACCGCAGCGCGCGCGCACGATTCATTACACCACGATACACGATGCAAAGGGTCGAGGACGCCGAGCGTGGTAAAATGGTCCTATGCGGTGTTTTGTCGCGTTCCTGCTGCTCGCCGGCGCTTGCTCGTTCCAGGTGCGCAGCGTCGACGGATCGAGCGGCGGCGGCGACGACCTGGCCGGCGGCGGCGACGACCTGGCCGGCGGCGGCGACGACCTGGCCGGCGGCGCCGGCGACATGGCGGTCGCGCCGGCAGCCGACCTGGCGCTGCCGCCCGATATGACGCCGCCCGTCTTGATGCTCTCGCACGTCCCGCAGCACTACCTCACCGATGGGACCTGTGACCTCGTCGTGTCGGCGAGCATCGACACCTCGGCGCGCAAGGTCGACAACGCCACGGTCCCGGCGGGCTGCATGTTCGTGAGCGACAGCGAGCCGGGCAGCCTCGCCGTCGCCGTCCTGGCCGCGCACAGCGTCGTGTTCAACGGCAACGTCGTCGTCAGCGGCGGGGTGCCGCTGGTCGTCGTCGCGGGCACGACCATCACGGTCAACGGCACGCTCGACGGCAGCGCCAACGCCGGCACGCCCGGGCCCGGCGGCGCCGCGGGCTCGATGGGCCCCGGCGCCGGACCGAACGGCCAGCACGACACCAGCGCCAGCACCACCAACAGCTTCGCCGACTCGGGCGGCTCCGGCGGCAGCTTCGGCACCGTCGGCGGCATCGGCGGCGTCGGCTCCTACATGGGCGCCAATACGCCCCCGCAGACCGCGGGCACGATCTACGGCACCGAGCTCCTCGCCACGTCGGCGCCGGGCGGCTCGGGCGGCGGCCACGGCAGCAGCGAGGCGTGCAACAGCAAGCATGGCGGCGACGGCGGCGCCGGCGGCGGATTCGATCCAGCTGTCGGCCGGCAGCTCGATCACCATCGGCGCGAGCGGTTTCATCGACGTCGGCGGCGGCGCCGGCGGCGGCGGCTGCGAGCCGGCGACCACCGACGAGGGCTCGGGCGGCGGCGGCGGCTCGGGCGGCGCGCTGTTCCTCGAATCACCGTTGGTGATGGTGTCCGGCGGGCTGTGGGCCAACGGCGGCTCCGGCGGCGGCGGCGCCTCGGGCGACGCGCTCAACCGCGCCGGCGGCGTGGGCAACGACGCGACCACGTCGCAGACGGCGGCCGCGGGCGGCACCGCCGGCGGCAGCTTCGGCGGCACGGGCGGCGTCGGCTTCGCCGGGTCGACCGCGGGCGGCCTGGGCGGCCAGGGCGGCTCCTCGCCGGTCGCCAACGGCGGCGGCGGCGGCGGCGGCGCCGGCCGCATCGTCGTCCGCAGCCGCGGCGCGGCGACCCTCACGCTCGCCAACATCAGCCCGACGCCGGCGCTCGATCCCGGCATTCCGTAGCCAGCCCGTCGATCGCGCGCTGGCAGTCGTCGACGGTGGCCGCGGCCAGCGGCGCGGCGCGGCGCAGCGTCACCCGCGCGAACGGCAACGGCACCACGTGGCGCAGCGTGCGCCCCAGCGCCAGCGATGGCCGCGCCTCGACGGCGAAGGGCACCACGAGCGCGTCGCAGGCGCGCGCGACCTCGAGGATGCCCGGCTTCATGACGCCGTAGGGTCCCCCCGAGTCGGGCAGGTTGACGATCGAGCGCCCCGTCGTGCGCATATACTGGACCAGCTGCGCCCGCGGCGGCACCGACGAGCGACGGCGGAACACGAAGGTCTCGAAGCCGAGCCAGGCGCTCGCCTCGTGCGTGAGCGCGCGCGAGGCGACGCCGTCGTGCATGACGAGCGTCGGGCGAATCGCCTCCGGCAAGGCACGCAGTGCGGCAGTCGCAGCGAAGTTGAAGCGGTGCCACGTCAGCCACACGAGCGGGCGGGCGCGCGCGGCCTCGATGAGCGGCGCCAGCGGATCGGCGAACACGACCCGCGCCGACCACATGGCCGGCGCGTGCAGCGCGAACAGCGAGGCGTTGCAGAGCACGAACAGCGGTCCGAGCGCGCGCGGCGTCGACGGCGCGTACGGCACGTCGGCATAGACGAGGCGGCCCATCCGCCGCATCGTACCCCAGCGGGCGCCCGCTCAGTGATGCCGGCGCGGCGGGGCGATCGAGACGATCAATACGATCGCGGCGAGCGTGATGATGCCGAGCCACGCGGCGCTCACGATCCAACGATCCGCCCTCGTATCGCCGACGACCTGCAGGAGCAAAGCGGCGAGCGTCATGCCGAACATGGTAGAGCGGCGGCGCGCCGGCGCAACGCGAGGCCCGCTCCGGCTCAGTTCGCCGGCACCGCCGTGCCCGTCTTGCCGGCGTCGAGGAGGTCTGCCCAGGTTGTTGACGGCCGTGTCGCGGCCCATCAGCTGCCCGGTCGCGCCGCCGAGCCAGTTCCACTCGATGAACTTCACGATCGACGAGTGCTCCATGGTGACGTGCGAGACATAGTTCTTCTTGGCGAACGGGCCGATCGCCAAGAGCGGCACGCGCGTGCCGTAGGGCTGGTGGTCGATCGTCGAGTCCGCCGGCGGCGCCACGTGATCGAAGAAGCCGCCGCCTTCGTCGTACGTCACCAGCACCAGCGTCGACGGCGCCAGCGACGACGCGGCCACCGCGTCGACCACACCCTTGACGAACGTGACTCCGGCCGAGATGGTGACGTCGAGCGCCGGGTGCTCGCTCTTGTAGCCGACCGGCTTGACGAAGGCGACCGGCGGCAGCGTGCCGGCGGCGAGGTCGCTGGCGAACTCGCTGTCGTAGTCGCGCATCTCGCCCGGCTGATCGGCGGTGCTCGTGTAATAGGCGAACGGCACGTCGCTCGGATCGTAGTCGCACGGCGTGGTCGACGCGGCGATCGCGCAGTCCGCGGGCGGCGGCGGGCACTCCGAAGACGTGGTCGGGTGGGCGTCCTTCATCGCCTTGTAGCCTCCGGCGTAGAAGGCCCAGCCGACGCCGTGCGCGACGAGGAGGTCGCCGAGGTCGTACCCGTGAAGTCCATGATCGGCGTCGTGCCGGCGAGGCTGGGGCAGGCGCTGCCGAGGGCGTCGGGCGTATAGCTGTCGTCGAGGAAGACGAACTGCGCGCGCGCCAGGTACATGTCGTTGGCCGAGCTCTGCCCGGCGTACGGCTGGAAGTAGCGGTCGGCGAGCGCGTTGCTGGCGGCGAAGTCGCGATACGGCTGGATCAGGGCGGCCGGCGCATAGGCGAAGTTCTCCGTCGACGAGCAGGGAGCGCTGTCGACCGTAGCGGCGCCGTTCACGAACTTGTCCATCTTGCCGCCGTCGATCTCGGCGACCTCGCAGTCGTGGTGGTGGTTGCGGTCGTTGAACGTGCCGCCGTTGTCGGCGTCGTCGAGCACCACCGGTGACGCGCCGCTTGGCTCCGTCGCCGGGCCGGCCTCGCAGCACGCGGGTCCGCTGTTGCAGGTCGGGTTCGACCCCGTGGCCGCCGTGCAGTACTGGCCGAAGTAGTTGTCGAAGGTGTGGTTCTCCTGCACGACGATGACGATGTGCTTGATGCTCGACATCGTCGTGCAGTCGTCGCCGCCGCAGAGCGGGATCGCCCCCAGGTCGGGCGTCGGGGCCAGGTCGGGGTTGCCGTTGGAGCTGCTGCCGCAGCCGGGAACGAGCAGCCCGGCTGCGGCGAGGGCGAGCGCGCAGACACGATTCATCGCGTCATCATACGCCTACGGGCAGTGCGTGGTGCACATTGCGTTGTCGCAGGTGACGGTGACCGCGTTCATCGCGCAGCTCTTGCCGTCCTCGGCGGTGAGCGGCTGGGCGGCGCAGCCACAGGCCGGGCAGGTCTGGTCCCACGTCATCTCGGCGGTGTTGAAGGTGTCACGCTGGCTGTGGTTGAAGCCGATGGCGACCTGTGTTCCGCAGCAGTCGGTCTGATGGAAGCCGATCGAGCAGTTGGTGGCATCGGTGCACCCCTTGTCGAACGCGGGGAACGGCTGGCCGTTGCCGCACATGCCGGCGACCGGCGCCGGGCAGACGTTGTTCGCGCACGAGGTGCCGGCGGTGCAGGCGCTGCCGTTGGCGACGCACTTGCGATTGGCGGGATCGCAGCAGCCGCTGCCACAATCGGCGCCGTTGCAGCACGCTTCGCCGGGCGCGCCGCACGCCTGGCAGACGCCGTCGGCGCAGGCGAGGCCGGAGGCGTTGCAGGTCGCGCCCGCGCAGCAGGTCTGTCCGGCGCCGCCGCAGACCTGACACACCTGAGCGTCGCCACACGCGACGCCGTCCTGGGTGCAGGTGCGGCCCGCGCAGCAGGGCTGGCCCGCCTTGCCGCAGTCGACGCAGTTACCGGCCGAGCAGTTGGCGCCGCCCGCGGTGCAGGTGGTGTTGTTGTTGCCGGGGTTGGTGGTGGTGCAGCACATCTGCCCCACGGCGCCGCAGGTGCCGCAGCTGCCGTTGCCGCAGGTGCCAGCGATGGTCGGGCAGGCCGAGCCCGACGCGGTGCACACGCGGTTGACGCAGCAGCCGCCGTTGCCGCAGGCGTTGCCGCTGCAGCAGGGCTCGCCGGCGCCACCGCACTGCGCGCAGACGCCGTTGTTGCAGCTACTGCCGTCCGCGCAGAGCTGGCCGGCGCAGCAGGCCTGCCCCGGACCGCCGCACGCCTGGCAGCTGTTCTGGACGCAGGAGTCGCCGCTCTTGCAGCTGCGGTCGGCGCAGCAGGCGCCGCCGAGCGAGCCGCAGTTGTTGAAGGCCGTGTTGTGGCTGGTGCAGGCCGAGAGCGCGAACGCGAGTGTAGCAACGACGAGCGCACGCATGGCAGTACCTCCTAAGCGAAAGCTATTGCCATGAGCGTAGACCGATCGCGCGAAGCGAGAGAACCCGACATGTAGATGGGGGTAGCGGCGCTTACAGCTGGAAGGGATCGAACAGGGTGCGCAGCGCCGGCGGCAGGCGGCTCAGGCGCGCCCGCAGCTCGCCGCGCGTGATGAAGACGGCTTCGCGGCGGCCACCGCCGAGATCGCGGCGCAACATCAGCTCGTTGGGGGCGCACGAGCGGCGCGAGATCTCGGAGACGATAGGGGCATAGGCGCCGATGAGGCGGGCGCACACCTCGCGCGGCTCGAAGCGGCCGCGCAGCGTGTTGCCATCGAGCGCCGCGCCCACCATGAGCTGGCGGCGCAGCGCCAGATCGAAGGTCGAGTCGAGCAGCGCGCTGGCGAGGCGGAACGGCTCGGCGCGCTCGTCGCCGTCGAGCTCGTAGACGTCGCCCTGTGGCTGGCCGAGATCGTCGAGGAGCTGCACCTCCGCCTCTTCGCTCTCGCCGATGGCGCTGATGCGCACGCCGGTGCCGGTGCGCGGCGACCGGCGCAGCCACACCGAGACGCGCTCGGGCTCGACGACCGCCTCGCTCACGTACAGGCGGTCGAGCCGGATGGTCTTGGGCGCGTGCAGCGCCAACCCGGGCGCCAGGTCGGCGACCCGGCGCGGCCGGTTCCACGCGTGCTCGACGGGCACGGCGACGCCGAACTGCGCCTCCAGGCCGAAGCGCGTGGCCAGGCGCACCTGCACGTCATAACCCTCGGAGTCGGCGACGAGGCGCCAGGCGACGCCGGTCTGCGGCGGCGTGTTGCGCAACAGCAGCGCCTCGAGCGACTGATACGCGGTGCCGCACGCGTCGTCGACGATGCGCGCCGCCTGCTGCAGCTCGCCCGACCAGCGGCGCTCGACCTCGGTGCGCTCGCGCTCGACGATGGCGCGGGTCGCCGCCATCACGTCGGCGGCGGAGGAGGTCAGGTTCGTGGGCCCGCTGGCGAACGGCGCCGCCGCCTTGCGCACCGCCTCGAGCAGCGAGTCGAGCCGCCAGCGCTCGCCCTTGAGCCCCTCCTCGACCTGCGACGAGCGCTTCACCGCCTGATCGATCGCGTACTGCGCGGAGAGCATGTTGACGCAACTGTCGACGACGGCGCGCAGGGCGTTCAGGAAGTCGAGGCCGTAGGGGAACGGCGTCGAGTCGCCGAACAGGATGCGCGGCTCGTCGGAGCGGTAGGCCGGCTCCGCGGTGGCATAGGCTCGTTGCAGCACGCGAGGATCTACCGAGCAAGGGGCGCGCCAAGCGCAAAGCCGCGCCACCCATGCGGTTCGCCGCAGTGCGGTGGGCGTGACCGCACCCGATCGGGGGGAAAAGCCCCGCCGCCCGTGTCGTCGCGCGGTTACACTGCGCGGCATGAGCGACGAGATCTCGATCCTGCGAGTGCACGGCGGCAAGGCCAACGCGATGAGCGGCGAGGTCCTCGACGCGATCGAGCGGCTCATCGACGGCTTCGAGGCGAGCCCGGCGCGCGCGGCGGTGCTCGTGGGCTACGAGCGCTACTTCTCGGCGGGGCTGGCGCTGCCGCTGCTCGTCGACCTCGAGCGGCCGGCGATGCGGCGGTTCATCGCCCGCTTCGGCGACGTGATGCTGCGCGTGTTCCGCTGCGCGCGGCCGATCGTCGCCGCCATCAACGGACATGCCATCGCCGGCGGCTGCGTGCTGGCGCTGCAGTGCGACTGGCGCGTTATGGTCGACAGCAGCGACACCCGCATCGGGCTCAATGAGACCCAGCTCGGCATCGGCTTGCCGTCGTCGGTGCTGGAGCCGCTCAAGCTGGCGGTGCCGGCGGCGTCGCTGGTGCCGATCGCGTACGAAGGCCGGCTGTTCGCGCCGGCGGAGGCCCACGCGCTCGGACTGGTGCACGAGCTCGCCGGCGCGGGCGAGCTCGAGGCGCACGCCGTCGCCCGGGCGCAGGCGCTGGCGACGGTGCCGTCGACGGCGATGGCGCAGGTCAAGCTCGGCCTGCGGCGCCCGGCGCTGGAGGCGATCGCCCGCTTCGCCGACGAGGAGACCGAGCGCTGGCTCGATACCTGGTACTCGCCGGCGGCGCGCGAGCGGCTGCAGGCGGCGGTGGTCAAGCTCCGGCGCTGATGCTGGAGGTCGAGCGCATCGCCGGCGCCGGGCCGACCCTGGTCTTCTTGCACGAGGGGCTGGGCTCGCGCTCGGCCTGGCGTGACTTTCCGTCGCAGCTGGCGCGAGCGACCGGGTGCGGAGCCATCGTCGGCAGCCGCGCCGGCTACGGCCGCTCGCCGCTGCGCCCGCTGCCCTGGCCGATCGACTTCATGCACGACGAGGCGCGCCGCGCCTTGCCGGCGCTGCTCGCCGCCGAAGGGGTCGACGACGCCATCCTGGTGGGCCACTCCGACGGCGCCTCGATCGCGCTGCTGTACGCCGGCGAGATCGGCGTCGGCGTGCGCGCGCTGCTGCTCGAGGCGCCGCACGTGTTCGTCGAGGAGGAGACGGTGGCGTCGATCGCCGCCCTGCGCGAGCCGTTCGCGCGCGGCGATCTGCGCGCCCGCCTGCAACGCCACCACACCGACGCCGACGCCACGTTCGCGGCCTGGACCGGCGTGTGGCTCGATCCCGCGTTCCGTCGCTGGAGCATCGCGGCGTCGCTGCCCGGCGTGCGCGTGCCGACGCTGGTCATCCAGGGGGCCGACGACGAGTACGGCACAGTCGCGCAGGTCGAGGCCGTACGCCGCGGGGTGGCCGGCCCCTGCGAGACCCTGCTGCTGACCGAGTGCGGCCACGCGCCACACCGCGATCAGCCCGCGCGCACCCTGGCTGCGATGGCCGATTTCATCGCTCGGGTCCGCTGATACTGAACAAATGAATGCGTCAATTTGCCGCAGGCCTAGCGTATATTCTTTGCATGGCGAAGCGCTCCCGCCGCCGCGGACCCGGCATCGAACAGCAACGAAAGCTCGCCGTCGCCTACCTCGGCGCACGCCACCTCGAAGAGATCCGCCTCAAGCGAGTCGTTGACGAGCACATCCAGCGCGTCCTCGGCGCGGCGGATCAGAACCTGTCCCTGACGGCCGACCTGCTCGGCATGCATCGCCGCTCGCTGCAGCGCTATCTGCGCCGCAGCGGCCGTCCCAAGCGCGTCAGTCGATGACGACGACGCCGTCGCCCGGCGGCTCCGCGTAGAGCCGCGCCACGAGCGCGGCGCGGCGCTCGAGGACGGCGCGCTGGTTGAGGTAGCCCTTGTCGGTGATCTCGCCGGCGTCGATCGACGGCGCCTCGTCGGCGATGATGAAGCGCCGCACCTGCGCGCTGCCGGCCTCGCCGCGGTTGCGCGCGGCGAGCGCGGCGGCGATGCAGCGGCGCGTCTCGCCGTCGCCGAGCGCGCGGCAGGCGGCGCCGTTGGCGAAGACGATGAGCGCGACGAAGTCGCGATCGTGTCCGGCGACCGCCGCGTCCGCCAGCAGCGGATCGCAGGCCGCGATGCAGCCGACGCGCAGCGCGCCGGCGGCGACCCAGGTGCCCGACGACAGCTTGAAGTTTTCGGCCAGCCGCCCATCGAAGACGATGCCGCGCTCGGGCGCGCCCGGGTCGGCGAGCTTGCCGGCGTCGCCCATCGGCAGGTAGCCCTCGCCGTCGAGCGCGACCGGGCGCACCAGGCCGCCCGGCGACCAGAAGCCGGGCGTGACGTTGGGGCCGCGCACGCGCAGCTCGTAGCGCTCGCCGGCCGGCGCCAGCTTGAGCGACACGCCCGGCGCCGGCAGGCCGATGACCCCGGCGCCCCCGTTCGCAGAGTCGACCGGGAAGTGCACCTGGGTGCAGAGCGGGCTGGTCTCGGTCGAGCCCCAGGCCGACGCCATCGCCACCTTGCCGCCGCGGGCTTGCAGCGACACCGCCTCGAGGCGGCGCCACAGCGCCTCGGGCAGGGCGGCGGCGGCGTAGAAGACGAGGTCGAGCTCGGCGAAGAAGCGGGCCCGCAGCTCGGCGTCGTGCTCGAGCGCGGGCAGCAGCATGGCAAAGCCGCGCGGCACGTTGAAGTAGATCGTCGGCGACACGGCTCGCAGGTTGGCGATGGTGGTGGCGATGCCCTCGGGTGTCGGCTTGCCGCCGTCGAGGTAGAGGGTGCCGCCGTGCCACAGGATCATGTTGAAGTTGTGGTTGGCGCCGAAGGTGTGGCTCCACGGCAGCCAGTCGATGGTGATCGGCGGGCGGTCGCCGAGGAAGCGCCACAGCTGCGCGATCGCCTGCTGGTTGGAGCAGAGCATCCGCTGCGTGTTGACCACGCCCTTGGGCGCGCCGGTCGAGCCCGAGGTGAAGAGGATCTTGGCCACCGTGTCGGGCCCGACGGCGGCCGCCGCGGCGTCGACCCGGGCGTCGGGTGCGCGCCGGATCGACGGGAGCTGTTCGGCGTCGAGCATGGGGAGCGGCTCGCCCCAGACGGCGCCGATCGCCTCGGCGAACGGCTCGAACGTCTCGGCGTAGACCCAACCGGGCGCCAGCTGCTCGAAGATCGCCCGCAGCCGGGTGAAGTCGCGCGACAAAAGCGAATACGCAGGCGAGATCGGCGCCACCGGGACGCCCACGTACATCGCAGCCAGGGTCACGAGCGCGTGATTGATGCTGTTGCCCGAGAGGATGGCCAGGGGGCGCGTCGGCGACAGTGAGCGCGACAGCAGCCCGGCGGCCAGCTCGCGCGTCGCCGCCCAGGCCTCGCCGTAGCTGACCCGCCGCCAGCCGCCATCGGCCGCCCGCTCGGCTAGAAAGGTCCGCTCGGGCGCGCGCGCCGCCCACTCGGCCAGGCGCGCCGTCACCGACGGCAGATGGGGCGCCAGCGGCAGCGGCGACTCGAGCACGATCGCGCCGTCGTCGCGGCGGCGGCAGTCGACCACGGCAGGGGCCAGCCTCATGCGTGCAGCTTATTCGGGTTCGGGGCGCGCACTTTGCCGCTTTTCCGGTTGACTGACCCGCAGTCACTGACCTATGGTCACCCGCGACTACGCGACTGGAGGGTTCGATGCGCGTCGCGATCGCCTGCCTGTGCCTCGGTTCCTTCCTCGGCTGCGCGCAGCGCCACCGGCGGCGTCACGCCGACGGCTCCTGCACCGGCGGCCGGGGATCCCGTCGCTTCGGTGCCGCCGGCGGAGCCGAGCGTCGCCGACTGTCGCTCCGGCGTCGTCCCCGGCGCGCCCATCGAGGCACCCGCCGACAGCTGGACCTGGATCCCCGTCCCCGAGGCCAAGTGCCGCGACGGCTCCTCGACCGGCATCGGCGTGCGCATACACCCGGGCGCCACGCAGCTGGCGATCTACCTCGAAGGCGGCGGCGCCTGCTTCCACGACGCCTCCTGCGCCATCGACGTGATCTCCAGCTTCGACGAGAGCGCGTTCAACGCCTGGGTCGGCCTCACCGGCTCGGCCGGCATCTTCGACACCACCCGCGACGACAACCCGCTGCGCGGCTGGAACATGGTCTACGTGCCCTACTGCACCGGCGACGTGCACGCCGGCGCCGCCGAGCACGTCGACGTCCCCGGCGCCACCGCGCCCAAGGATCAGATGTTCGTCGGCTACACCAACATCGGCTATTACCTGCGCCGCCTGGTGCCCACCTTCGCCGGCTCCACGCACGTGCTCGTCACCGGCATCTCCGCCGGCGGCTTCGGCGCCGCGCTCAACTACGATCGCATCGCCCAGGCCTTCTGCGGCGCCCGTGTCACCCTCGTCGACGACTCGGGCCCGCCGATGTCCGATCAGTACCTGGCGCCCTGCCTGCAGCAGCGCTGGCGCGACCTGTGGAACCTCGACGCGACGCTGCCCAAGGATTGCGCCGCCTGCCGCGGCGCCGACGGCGGCGGCCTCGTCCACTACGTCGACTACCTGACCAACAAGTACCCGACGCAGCAGCTCGGCCTCATCTCGGCGAACATGGACAGCATCATCTCGCTCTTCTTCGGCTACGGCGACAACGACTGCGCGGGGCTGAACGGCCCCGCGGCGCCGATGGCGGCGGCGACCTTCCAGGCGGGCCTCGAGGATCTACGCGCCCACTACTTCGCGCAGACCAACCTCGGCAGCTACATCGTGCCGAGCACTTCGCACACCTGGGAGACGGCGCTCACCTTCTACACCACGACGGTGGGCGCGACACCGCTGACCGCCTGGATGAACCAGATCGTCAACGAGCACTTCGCGACCCACGTCGATCCTTGACCGTAACTCTGATCTGAGTTACTAATCCCCTCAGGAGGAAGATCATGCCGAGCGAGGGTGTTCCGTACCGTATCGCCCGCCGCGAGCTGCTCACCGAATTCGAGCGCGTGTACCTGTTGACGCTGCTCGAGCGCCACGGGATCGATCTGCAGGCCGCCGCCCGCGAAGCCGAGCTGCCGCTGCGCGAGCTGACGTCGCTGGTGCGCAAGCACACGCGCCCCTACTTCATCGCCCGCGTCCGCGCCTTCTACGGCGACAAGCTGCGCGACCAGGAGGCGCGCCGCATCGCCGATCGACTCTTGACGATGCAGCTGGCGGCGTAGCGCTACAGCCCGTCGGGCGAGGGGCGGCGGAACGACAGCACGCTGCCGCAGTGCGGGCAGGTGTGCCCTTCGATCCCGAGCGCGCCGTTCCACGCGCTCAGGGTCTGACCCGTCGAGGTGAACGGCTGCTTGCACGACGGGCAGACCCGCTCGCCCGGCACGATCTGGGTGCGCGCGTCCTCCAGCTCCTTGTTCTCGGTCGTCGTAAACAGGCCCATGGGGCGCAGTCTACGCTAACCTTGGGGTCATGACGGAGGCCAAGCGCCAATCTTTCGGCAGGCTCCTGCAGGCGCGCCGCGACAAGCTGGTCGCCGGGGGGCCGGCCAAGATCGAGCCCAACCGCAAGGACGCCGCGGTGGTCGGCGTCGCCGACGAGGACGAGCAGGCGCTGTCGGAGATGCTGCAGACGCTGGCGTCGACGCGCAACCAGGGCAGCGCGCGCGAGCTGGGCGAGATCGATCGCGCGCTGCGCAAGCTGGCCACGGCGCCCGACGAGTACGGAGTGTGTGAGGACTGCGGCGACGACATCGTGGAGAAGCGCCTGCAGGTGATGCCGTTTGCGCGCTTCTGTGCCGAGTGTCAGGCGGCGGCCGATCCCAAGCGCAACCTGGCGCGCAAGAGCGTCACCGACTTCAAGTAGCGGGCGAGCGCCTACTCTTCGACCTGCTTCTGGGCGCGGATCTCGACCCGGTTGCCGTCGACGGTGACGTCGCCCTTGAGGCCACGCGCCTCGAGCTGCTTGAGGATCTTGTCGCGCAGCTGGGCGTCGGTCATGCCCGGCTCGCGCTCGTCGTCGAGGCCGCCGACCTGGAAGTCCAGGTTCTTCTCGGTGCCGCCCTTGGCCTTGCGCACCACCTTGATCTGGCGGCCGTCGCCGTCCTGGGCGTCGACCTGCACCGTGGAGCCGTCGTCGCTGCGCTGCACCTGCACGTCGTCGGCGCTCCAGCCGCCGGCGGCGAGCTGGGCGCGGATGTCGTCCGCCACCTCGGCGTCGGTCTTGCCGTCGAGGTCGACGTGCACGTCGAGCAGCTTGTCCTTGGCCATGGCGTAGACGCTCCCCCACACGCGCTCGGTGCGTGCGGCAACGGTGACGGTGGCGCCGTGCTTGCGCAGCTCGGCGGCCCGGCGTTCGGCCTGCGCGGCGCTCTTCGCCGGCACGCGGATCTTGGCGATGCGCCCGCTGGCGCTGGCGACGGTCAGCTCGTAGCCCACGGTGCGGCTGTACGGCACCGGGCAGACCAGCACGGCGACGACGATGGCGACGGCGGCCCCGGTGGCCCAAAGCGGCTTCTTCAGGATGGACATGATGCTGCCTCCAGTTCGTGGCGCGCGCGCGTCGGCGACGGCGCGCGCGGTTTGGTCGAGAGTGGGTAGCCCGCGCGCCGTCGACTCGGCGAACGCTTTCAGATCGTCTTCGATCGGGCTCATGACTCCTGCTCCTGCACGACGGGTCGGGTGACCCGTTCGCGTCGTTCGTAATGGCGGCGCAGCCGTGCTCGCGCGCGCACGAGGCGCGACTTCACCGCCGGGATCGTGGACCGCTGCAGGCCGGCGACCTCTTCGAGCGAGAAACCTTCCAGCTCGAACAGGACCAGCGCCTCTCGTTCGGGCGGCGCGAGCGTGGCCAGCGCGCGCGCCATTCGTTGCGCTCCTGCCAATGCGTCGGCCGCACCGTCGTCGACGGCGGCGGGCTCGGCGCCCATCTCCTCCAGCGGCACCAGGCGCCGCCAGAAGCTCAGGCGATGTCGGGCGCGGTGCACGTTGAGCAGCACCGCGTAGAACCAGCTGCGAAAGCTGTCGGCAGATCGCAGCTCGTCCAGGTGATCGAGCGCGCGCAAGACGGCTTCGTGAAACAGGTCGTCACCGTCGGCGTGCGAGCGGCACAAGCGGCGGGCCGTCGCTCGCGCGCGGTCGTGGAGCGGCGCCAGCAGCTCCATCAATCGTCGCTGTTTGTCGCCGCCGTTCATCCGCTTCAAACTGGAGATGCCTGCCGCTGCCGAAAAAGTCGCAGCGAATTTCGACTATTTTACCTGCACGCAGATGCCGCTGCTGTTGAGCCCGTCGACGTCGTCGGCCACCATGGGTCCGTCGCCGCCGCGCATCGAGCGCATCGCGGCGGGCAGCTTGCGCGCGCCGGCGATGGCGGCGAAGGCGTCGGCGCCGGCGGTAGGCGTGCGCGCGTACGAGCCGAGGTCGACGCTGTAGAGCCCGAACTTCGGGCCGTAGCCTTCGGCCCACTCGAAGTTGTCCATCAGGCTCCAGTGATAGTAGCCGCGCACGTCGATGCCGGCGGCGCGGGCGCGGTCGATCTGCTCCAGGATGCGCACCACGTTCTCGGCCCGCCGCTCGCCGACGTTGGTGGCCAGGCCCGCTTCGGTGACCAGCAGCGGCAGCGCCTTGTAGCGGGCGCCGAAGTCCGCCAGCACGTTGTAGAGCCCGGGCGCCCAGAACTCGTAGCCCATCTGCGGCACGCAGAACGACGGATCCTTGGGCGGCAGGCAGGCGCCGGAGTCGAGCGGCTTGATGCAGGGCGTGGCGTTGACCACCGGAAAGAGGCCGGGCGTGCCGGTGACGCCGACGCGCGAGTAGTACTGCACGCCCAGCCAGTCGAGCTTGCCCTGCCAGCTCGGGTGCTGCTCGTCGGGCACGCCGTCGACGTCGACGTCGAAGGTGCCGCCCAGGATCGAGTCGGGCACCAGGTGGTGATAGACGTAGATGACGCGATCGCGAGCGGCGATGTCGACCGGATCGGTCGACGGGGCGTTGGACTGCGCCGCCTCGAACGAGGCGACCGAGAGGCTCAGGCCGACCGAGGCGGCCACGCCGTCGCCGTCGGCGTCGATGGTGTCGGCGGCCTTGATGGCGTCGTACATGCGCGCGTGCGCCTCGAGATAGTCGCGCACGACGTTCATGAACTGCGGGAAGTCGCTGAACGCGTAGCCGTGGGCGGGCGGGAACTGCGCCACACCATAGGAGGCCAGAAGGTAGTTGACCGGCTCGTTGACCGTGCCCCACTCGTCGACGCGATCGCCGTAGCGGGCGGCGACCTTGGCGGCGAACTTGGCCATCTCGTCGATCACCATGGGGCCGCCGGTGGGGTGGCCGAGCCCGCACAGGTTCGCGTCGGAGGGGCCGTTCTTGCAGTCGGGATCACGCGGATCGGCGACCCAGATCGGGATTGGAGAAGTGGTGCAGCGTCACCAGCGGCTTGATGCCGGCGGCGACGAGCGCGTTGATGAGGTCGTCGTAGTGCTGCAGCGCCGCCTCGTCGAAGACGCCGCGCGTCGGCTCGACCCGCGCCCACTCGATGCTGAAGCGATAGGAGTCGACGTGCAGCGCCTGGAGCAGCTTGACGTCGTCGAGCGCGAGCGAATAGCCGTGCACCGCGTCGCCCACGAAGGCGGCGCCGTTGCCGAGGCCGCCGTTGGCGGACGGCTCGGTGAAGACGTACCAGTCGGTGTTGGTGTCTTGATCCTCGATCTGCGTGGCGGCGGTGGCGACGCCGAAGCGAAAGCCGCCCTTGCCCGACGGCTGCGAGATCGACCCCATCTGCGGGTAGTGGATGTCGCTCGGACCGCAGCCGAGCGCGGCGAGGGCGAACAGCGCGAGGCCTAACCCCAGGGTTCGCTTCGGTTGAGCTGGCGAGGGCGAGCCGCGTGAGGCGGATCGTGGATGCGACCGGAGCGACCGACCGAGGAATACCCGTCGGTATTTCGACCGAGGGAGCGAGGACGTAGTCCTCGAGGCGACCGCGCGGATCGTCCGCAGCAGGTCAATCGAGGCGAACCCTGGGTTAGGCGCATCAGAAGGCGCACACGCCGCTGCACGTCTGCACGACCTGCCCGTCCGGCTTGAAGAACGCTTGCAGCTGCTGCACCGACAGCGGCAGCTCGCGGATCGCCCCGTGCGCGCCGTTGTCCATCGGCGGCGGCAGGTTGACGTCGGGCGGCACCGGCATGGGGTGCACGTCCCACTGCGTGTAGGCCGAGTCGAGCGGGGCGGCCTGCTCGTCGACGCCGTAGACCGGCTGCTCGAGGTTGGTGCCGGGGATGCCGAGCGAGCGCACCAGGATGCGCGTGGCGACGTTCGGCACCTCGGCGTCGTCGATCGCCTCCTGCACCAGGATGCGCTTGGCGGGCGTGAACGGCAGCGGGTCGCCGAGGATGTGCGGCGCGAACGAGATCGGATCGGTGTAGTCCCAGTCGGACTGCAGGGCGGCGATGAGGACCTGCTGATCGAGGAGGTCGGGATAGACCGAGTTGAGGAAGGTCTTGAGGCTGGCGAAGTCGTGCGAGCGCATCATCATCAGGTTCCACTCGCTGCCGGGCACGTTGAGCACGCCGCGCACCACGTCCTTGCGACAGGGCCATGAAGGTGCCGCCCTGGATGCCGCCGTCGGAGATGCCGTAGTAGTAGATCTGGCTGCCGTCGGTGATGGCGTGGCCGTTGACCTGCAGCATGGGGTCGTTCTTCATCTGCGTCAGGAACAGGCGCACCAGCACCTGCGCGTTGACGTGCGCCTGCTGTAGGCGATCGCTGACGATGGGGAACTGGTTGAGATCGCCGAGCACGTTCGAGGCCACCGTCGTGAAGTCGTATTGCGCCAGGCCGATCCAGTCGGTGCCGATCTGCACCATGCACAGCGTCTGGCCCAGCTGCTTCTGGTAGTCGCTCGACAGCTCGTTCTGCGCCGTGCCGAACAGGCCGTGGCCGAAGACGATGATGGGCAGCGGCGTGGTGGCGGTGAGCGCGCACTGCGGCACGTGCACGACGAACGGCGCGGTGCCAGTGGCGCGCACCGCCGGGTTGCCGTTGGCGTCGAGGTTGAGCGTCGCCGTCGGATCATCGCTGGTGAGGAACGACGGGACGTTGATGGTGCCCACGATCTCGCGCCACAGGTTCGCGTCCGACGTGGTGTCGTTGACCGCGGTGATGTCGTAGTGGGCCCCGCCGTCGTCGAGCCACGAGAGCGCCGTGTCGCGCATGCCGATGAGGTGCGAGGTCGTCGAGGCGTCGCTCGAGGTGTGCACGTCCCAGGCGAGCGTGAGGTTGTGATCGCGCGGCACGTCGGCGGCGGCGAGCGCGCTGAAGAGCGCCTCGTAGTTGGCCTTCAGCGCCTCCAGCGACTTCGACAGCGGCCCCTTGTCGCGCAGCGCGCGGAAGCCGGCGGGCGTCAGATCGCCGCCCTGGGGGTCGTGCAGGCCGACGAGGACGACGGCGTAGTGGCCGGAGCTGGCCAGGCGCGCCATCGGGTGGATGATGAGCGCCTGGCGATCACCGATGGTCGGATCGGCACCGGCGTCGAGCTCGGCGAGCAGCGGCACGCGGGTGCCGTCGGCCAGATTGATCACCTGCACCGCCGCCTTGGCGTTGAGCGCCGCCGTCAGATCGGCGTCGGTGGGCAGCTGGGTCGGGTCGACGCCGGCCTTGAAGTAGACGATGAACGGCGTGGCCGGCGAGAAGCCGTCGCGACCCTCGATCTGGTCCCCGCGGAAGGGGATGTTGGTGGCGGTCGACGGCCAGACGTTGGGCGCGATGGTCACGTGGACGCCCGTGGGCGACGCCGGATCGGCGGTCTCGTAGAACGACGAGGGGAACGGCGTGGCGCAGTCGTCACCGATGAGCGGGTTGCAGCCGGCCGGCGGATCGGCCGGCGCCGACGCGCAGCCGGCGGCGAGCGCAAGAGCGAATAAGCCAAGGTAACGCATGACTCCTCCTAATCACCGCTGGCGGCCCGGCAGACGCACCTGCTCTGCTGCCCGCCTTGGCGGCTCGAGCCACAATACTGACAAGGCGGGCGGCAGTCGAATCCCGATTCAGTCGGCATCGATCGGCATCTCCCGCCATCCCTGGTGCTGCGGCTGCTCGGCCAGCCCCGGGTAGCGCACCCGCACCAGGCCGAGCGCGCGCCGCGCCGACTTGAAGTCGGCCATCGCCATGTACACGGTGACCAGGTTCTCCAGATAGCTCTGGTCACGCCGCGGATCGGCGACGCAGCGCTCGTACTGCGCGGCCGCCTCGGCGAGCTGCCGCTCCTCGTGATAGATGTGCCCGACCAGGCACGGATCGGCGCGTTGCCCCGGCGGCAGCGCATCGATGCGCGCCTGGGCGTCGCGCAGGCCCGACTCGGCCTTGCGCTTCTTGCGGATGGCGTAGCCCATGAGCTGCTTGACGTCGTCGAACAGGGGCGACGTCGGGTAGGCGGCGAGGAAGCGCTCGCCGTCGCGCAGCACGCGATCGTCGTCGCGCTTGAGGATCGAGAGCGTGAGCAGGACCAGCCAGCGGGCGCGCTCGTCGAGGCGCGCGAACAGCGGCGTGCCCGGGCGCAGCGGCGGATGATCGACGACGGCGCGCGCCTCGTCGGCGAGGCGGGCGAAGCGATACTGTCGCTGCAGCTCGTCGAAGAGGGCCAGGTAGGCGGCGACCCTGGCGGCGTCGTCGCGCGCCTGCGTCACGCGCGCGGCCAGGGCGGCGACGCGCTCGAGGCCGAGGCGCTCGCGCTCGCGCTCGGCGCGCTCCGCGTACTGTTGCATGCGGCGCTCGAGATCGTCGAGGTCGCGCACCGCGTAGTCGAGCTGCGGCTCGACGGTGATGGCCTGGCGCAACAGCTCGTGGCGGCGCGCGTCGTCCCGCGCCAGGAGCGCGTCGCCATAGAGCTCGACCCCGCGCAGCCCGCCGCCCAGCCGCGGCCGCCGGCGCGGGGCGTAGGCGAAGCCGGCCGAGCGCACCAGCTCGCCGGTGACGCGATCCTGCAGGGCGAGGAAGTCGCCGGCGGCGCCGTCGACCTTGGCGCTGCCGACCACGACGCCGCTCTCCACGTCGACGAAGCGCGCGGTCAGCCGCACGTCGCCGCCGACGCGCTGATAGGCGCCGGTGGCGATGAGCGTGGCGCCCACCAGCCGGCCCACGGCGACCGCGCGCGGCAGGTCGACCTCGCCCCGCGCCTGCAGCGACTGCTCGCCCAGCACCGCCTCCAGCCGCGCCCGCTCGACGACGCGCAGCCCCGGCACCGCGCGCAGGTCGGTGGTGACGGTCTCGCGGATCGCCTCGCCCACGGCGCGCCCGCGCCCCGACAGGTCGGCGAACGGCAGCACCGCCACCGTCGGCGAGGGCGCCGCGTGGGCGACGGTGGCGATGAGGAGGAGCGCGACCCCCGCGACCTTCACGGATCCGTAGATACCACACCGGCGCCGGCTTTCAGCGGATCGGGCCCGTCAGGGGAAAGGCGACGCGCAGAAAGACCGAGCGCGGCGCCGCGTAGGAGCTGCCGACGAAGCCGTTGGCGATGCGGAAGGCGTACTGCGCGTCGAACAGGTTGATGACGTCGATCGCCACACGCGGGTGAAACGGCAGCTTCTCGAAGGAGTACTGCAGCGTCGCATCGACGCGGACGTGCTGCGGCACGGTCTCGTTGTTGCTCGGTCCCGTGCGCAGGCCCGATCCATAGGCGGCCAGCGCGGTGAAGACGGCGTTGTGCTCGTGCAGCGTCAGGCCCACGTTGGCCGTCAGCGTCTGCGCGTGGTCGAGCGTCTGCCACGAGCCGTCGGCGAGCTGGTCGGCCGTGAACAGGTACTTGGCCGACGCGATGCCCTGGCCCTCGGCGATCTCCCACGACACGTTGGCGAACGCGCTCAACAGGTAGTTGAGCGCCAGGTCGACCTTGCCTTCGACCCCGATGGCGCGGCCGCGCTGGAAGTTGTAGTTGGCGATGAGGTTGGTGGAGCCGATGGCGGTGTCGTCGAGCTGGTTCCAGGCGTAGCGGCTCCAGCCGACCGCGCCGAGCTTCAGCGCCTTGATGACGCGCCAGTCGAGGCCGAGCTCGCCAAACAGATCGGTCTCGGCCTTGATGTCGTAGGGCACCGCCACGCCCGCGGGGACGACGCCGAGCACGCGCGCCGCGTTGGCGGCGTCGAGCGGCGCCGGCGGTTGCCACAAGACGCCGGCGAACGCGTGCCCGACGAGCGTGGGCAGAAAGGCGAACGAGGCCCCGACGCGCGGGCTGACGCCGACCTGGTCGTTGCCGCCGCCGCCGGAGAGGCCGACGTGCAGCTCGTCGGCGCGCACACCCGCCTGCAGGGCGAAGCGCCCCCGATCCCAGTGGTCCTGCACGAACAGGCCGCTCAGGATGGCGCTGGTGTGGTCGACGCCGCTGCCGCCCTGCGCCGGATCGATGCCGCCGCCCGCAGCGTCGTTGCGCACGTACAGCGCATAGTCGGTGCGCCCGTCGAGGCCGTCGACCTGGGCGCCGGCCTTGAGCACGTGATGGCCGAGCTGCACCGAGTAGGTGAGGACGCCGCCGGCGTGCTGCGCGCTGCGGGTGACGTCGCTGGCGGTGGCACCCGGATCGGCGGTGGCACCGAGGGCGTGCGCCGGATCGGAGGCGAGCGCGCCGTACGACAGCTTGTAGTAGGGCGAGACCTGCAGCTGGCCCAGGCTGAAGGTGTGCACCCAGGAGCCGGCGACGAACAGCTCGTGCTCGGTCTCCGAAGCGTCGGTGTCGTGGGGGACGAACGGCGGGGCGGCGTTGCCGAACTGATCGGGCGGGCGCATGGCGTCGGGCTGCGACGGATCGAGCGGACCCACTGTGGGGTCGATCGGGATCTGGAAGCGGTTGTAGGCGTAGCTGCCGAAGAGCTCGAAGCGGTTGTGCTCGCTGTTCACCCAGTCGAGGCGGACGAACGCGCGGCCGCTCTTGCCGTCGTCGTGGATGATGGGCGACACCGCCGGCGCGTCGAGCGCGCGCTGCGACTGCACGTAGCTGCCGCCGACGAAGATGCCGAGGCGTCCGATCGAGCGCGCGTACCAGCCGCTCGGCTCGACGGTCTGGAAGGAGCCGTAGCGGAGCTGCAGCATGCCGTCGGGCGTGCGGTCGCCGTGACGCGTGGCGATGTTGACGACCGCCGCCAGCCGGTCGCCGAACTCGGCGGGGATGCCGCCGGTGATGATGTCGAGGTTCTGGATGAGCCGCACCGGCAGCGCGGAGGCGAACAGGTTCCCTACCGAGTCGGGGATGGGGATGCCGTCGATCTGATACTGGACGTTGGCGTGGTTGCCGCGGGCGTAGACGTTGCCGAACGCGTCGAGCACGAAGCCGGGCTGGGTGGTGAGCACGTCGGTGATGGCGCGGTCGTCGCCTTGCGGCAGCTCCTGCAGCTGGTGCCGGTTGAGCGCGGCGACGCTGCCGGTGGCGCGCGAAGGCGGCGGCACCTGGTCGTGCTCTACGACGCGGTAGACGTTCTGGGCGGTGACGCAGTAGAGCTCGACGTCGGCGACGTCGGAGCTGGTGACCTGCACGTGCTGGTGCGTGTCCGCCTTGCCGGGCGCGCTCGCCTCGGCCGTGTAGTCGCCGAAGGTGATGCCGGGGAACGAGAAGGCTCCGTCGGCGCCGGTGGTGGCGTGCGCGACGGCCACGCCGCGCGCGTCGTGCAGGAGCACGGTGGCCCCGGGCAGTGGCTTGGACAGCTCGTCGTAGACGACGCCGCGAATGACGGCGTCGGCGGTGGCCAGCGCCACCGACGAAGTGGACAGTGCGAACAGGATCGTGGCTGCACGCACGCAGGCGCGCAGACGATGCGATGGATACATCTTGGCTCCTCCAGATCGATGTGGGTGTTGGCGGATCGATCAGGCGAGCGGAGGCGAATTCTTGGGCGCGAGGACGATGATGGGGATGGGCGGCGCGACGGCGCAGGCAGCGGGGCCGAGGTCGCAGCGCAGCTCCGGCGCCCGGCCGGCGGCGGAGGCGTGGTAGGCGTGCAGCGCGAGGTGGTCGCGCCGGGTGGGCCCAAGGAGGCAGTGCTCGTGGCCGTGTGTGGCCACGTCGGAAGCGGAGCCCACCGAGTCGACGGTCGAGCGCGCGACCGCACCGGCGGAGCTCGGGAGCTGGCGGCGGCTGACCTCGACGAGCTCGCCGTGCTCGCAGCGCACGTGCTCGACGGCGACGAGGTGCGCGAAGCCGGCGAGCTGCCCGGCGAATGCGACCAGCGCCAGCGCGACCGCCAGCGCCTTGGTCGTTGCTCTTCGTCCGCGAGGCATCATACGAGCGTCTGAAGAACGCTACCCTACCCTTGCAGCGACGCCAACAGCTTCTGCACCGTCTGCTTCGCGTCGCCGAACAGCATCACCGTATTGTCGCGATAGCACAGCGGATTGTCGACGCCCGCGTAGCCGGCGGCCATCGAGCGCTTGAGCATCACCACGCGCGCCGCCTTCCACGCCTCGAGCACGGGCATGCCGTAGATCGGGCTTCCGCGATCTTCGACGGCGGCCGGGTTCACGATGTCGTTGGCGCCGATGACCATGACCACGTCGGTGTCGCCGAAGTCGTCGTTGATCTCGTCGAGCTCCTTGACCAGGTCGTACGAGATGCCGGCCTCGGCCAGAAGCACGTTCATGTGTCCGGGCAGGCGACCGGCGACGGGGTGGATGGCGAAGCGCACGTTCACGCCGCGCGCCTTGAGCACGTCGGTGATCTCGCGGATCGGGTGCTGCGCCTGCGCCACCGCCATGCCGTAGCCGGGGATGATGATGACCGAGCGCGCCGAGCGCAGCATCTCCGCCGTCTCGGCGATGTTGGTCTCGCGGTATTTTCCGGCGGGCGCCTGCGCGCCGCCCTTGGCCGCTGCCGGCTCGGCGCCGAAGCCGCCGAACACGACGTTCCAGATGGAGCGGTTCATCGCGCGGCACATGATCGCCGACAGAATCGCGCCCGAGCTGCCCACCAGCGCACCGGTGATGATCAACAGATCGTTCGACAGCATGAAGCCGGCCGCCGCCGCCGCCCAACCCGAGTAGCTGTTGAGCAGCGACACCACCACCGGCATGTCGCCGCCGCCGATCGCCAGCACCAGGTGCGCGCCGAGCAGCAGCGCCAGGGTCGTCAGCCCGAGCAGGCAGTGCAGCGCGCGCGCGGGCTCGGCACCCCAGCCGACAATGGCAAGCGCGATCGAGCCGCCCACCAGCGCCAGGTTGAACAGGTGGCGCCCGGGCAGGAGCAGCGGCCGCGAGCCGATCGTGCCGCGCAGCTTGCCGAAGGCGATCACCGAGCCGGTGAAGGTCACGGCGCCCACGAACACGCCCACCTGGACCTCGACGTAGTGCGCCAGATCGATGGCGCTGCCCGCCTCCATCAGCGTGCCGATGCCGACCAGCACCGCGGCCACGCCGACGAAGCTGTGCAGCACGGCGACCAGCTCGGGCATCGCCGTCATCTGCACGCGCGCGGCGACCATGCCGCCGATGAGCGCGCCCACGGCGAGGCAGGCCCCATAGAGGCCGAGCACGTTGGTGCTCGAGCTGACCGTCTGGCCCCGCTCGAGGCCGAACAGACCGGCGACGCTGACGGCGACGGCGAGCGCCATGCCGATGATGCCGAGCACGTTGCCGTGCGGCGCGCTCGACTGCGTCGACAGGCCGCGCAAGCTGAGGATGAAGAGGATGCCGGCGACCAGGTAGACGATCGTGGGGACGGTCGTGGGGATCATCGCCTGAACATCTTGAGCATGCGCGCGGTGACGCGGAAACCACCGGCGACGTTGATGGCGGCGACCAGCACGGCGACCGCGCCCAGGATCGTCGTCACCGAGAGATCGCGGCCCTGCCCCAAAAGGAGACCGCCGATGAGGATGATCCCCGACACCGCGTTGGTCACGCTCATCAGCGGCGTGTGCAGCGCCGGCGTCACGTTCCACACTACGTGCCAGCCGACGATGCAGGCCAGCACGAACACGGTCATGTGCTCGAGCAGCGACGGCGATCCGAACAGGCCCAGCACCACCAGCAGCGGCAGCGCCAGGCCGAGCCCGATCCGCATCGGCCACGGCGACGGCGGCGGCGCCTCGGTCTTGTGCGTCCCCGTCGGCACGCCGGGCGCCGGCGCCCCGGCGCGAATCGCCAGCTTGGGCGGCGGCCAGGTGATCTTGCCCTCGTGCACCACCAGCGGGCCGCGCTGCACCTCGTCGTCGTAGTCGATGGTGATGCGCCCGTCCTTGGTCACGAGCTCGAGCAGGGCGAACACCGTCTGCGCGTAGAGCTCGCTCGCCTGCGGCGCCATGCGGCTCGGCAGATCGGTGAAGCCGAGGATGTTGACGCCGAACTTCTCGACCGCCCGCCCGGGCTCGGTCAGCGCGGTGTTGCCGCCCTGCTCGGCGGCGAGGTCGACGATCACCGAGCCGTGCGGCATCGAGACGATCGCGCCCGACGTGATGAGCTTGGGCGCCGGGATGCCCGGCACCAGCGCCGTGGTGACGATGATGTCCGACTGCTTGGCGTGCTGGGCGATGAAGGTCTGCTCGGCCTCGAGGTAGGCGTCGGACATCTGGCGGGCGTAGCCGCCGTCGCCTTCGCCGGTCTCGCCCTTCCACTCGAACGGCAGGAAGGTGGCGCCCAGCGACTGCACCTGCTCGCGCACCGCGGGCCGGGTGTCGAACGCCGAGACGATCGCGCCCAGGGCGCGCGCCGCCGCCACCGCCGCCAGCCCGGCGACGCCGGCGCCGACGATGAGCACGCGCGCCGGCTTGATGCGCCCCGCCGCCGTCGTCTGCGCCCCGAGCGGCCGGCCGAAGTGCGCCGCCCCCTCGATGACCGCGCGATAGCCGGCCAGGTTCGCCGTCGCCGACAGCGCGTCCATGCGCTGCGCGCGGGTGGTGCGCGGCACCGCGTCCATCGCCAGCACCGTCATCTTCTTCGCTTGCAGCTTCTCCAGGAGCTCGCGGTTCTGCGCCGGCCAGACGAACGAGATGAGCGCGCAGCCATCCTTCATGCGCGCGATCTCGTTCAGGTCGGGCGCGCGCACCTTGAGCATGACCTCGGCCTCGCGCCACAGCGTCGCCGCGTCGACGACCTGGATGCCCGCCTCGGCGTAGGCCGAGTCGAGGAAGGTGGCCGCCTCACCGGCGCCGGACTCGACGAGCACGTCGTAGCCGAGCTTGGCCATGCGCGCGCAGGTCTGCGGCGTGGCGGCGACGCGGCGCTCGCCTGGAAAGGTCTCTTTGGGAATTCCGATCTTCACACGAGGAGCGGCAGGTTCCGTCATCGAAGCGCCGCCAGCGTAACGCATGCCCGGCAGCGCGTCCATGCGATACTTGTCGGATGCGGCTCGTGCTCGCGCTCGCGCTGATCGCCCCGGTCGCCCGCGCCGACGTGGCCACACCGACGCCCCCGCCGGCGCTGCTGGCCGCCGGCCGCGTCCCCCGCGTGCTCCTCGAGCAGTGGCGCAAGGCAGGCAACCGCAGCGGCTGCGCGCCGGTGTGGTTCGACGACGTCTCCGCGAGCGTCAAGATCCGCGCCCGCTACTTCGGCGGCGGCTGGGGCGTCACCGTCCGCAGCCCCCGGCGCTGGGGCGTCGCCGGCGCCGGCGTGATCGCCGCACCGCAGGATCTGGAGAAGTGGAAGTTCCGCCGCGAGAACGCCGCCGGCGTGCGCGCCGGCTACGGCCTCGAGGGCTTCGACCTGGGCCCCGACTGGCTCGCCTATGTGCACGTGCCCGGGCAGTCGTGTCTCTACAACGTCTGGTCCTCCGTGGGCAAAGAGGATCTCGAGCATCTCGTCGATCACCTGCGCGTGGTCGACGTGCATTAGCGCAACGCCGAAAGTGAACAGCATTGGTATTAGCGCGCGCGCTATCATGCGCGCATGAAGCTCACCGACAAGGTCATCGTGGTCACCGGAGGCGCGCACGGCATCGGCGCCGCCATGCTGCGCCGCTTCCACCGGGAGAAGCCGCGCGCGCTCGTCGTCGCCGACCGCGACCGCGCCGGGGCCGAGGCGCTCGCGGGCGAGCTCGGCGGGCTCGCCGTCGCCTGCGACGTCTCGCGCGAGGCCGACCTGGTGGCGCTGGTCGCGCGCGTCGAGAAGGAGTACGGCGCCATCGACCTCTTCGTCTCGAACGCCGGCATCGCCGTCGGCGGCGGCATCGACGTCCCCGACGACGAGTGGCGCCGCATCATCGACATCAACGTCATGGCGCACGTATGGGCGGCGCGCGCGCTGCTGCCGGCGATGGTCGCGCGCGGCAGCGGCTACCTCGTCGCCACGGCGTCGGCGGCCGGCCTGCTGTCGATGGTCGGCTCGGCGCCCTACTCGGTCACCAAGCACGCCGCCGTCGCGCTCGCCGAGTGGCTCGCCATCAGCTACGGCGATCGCGGCATCAAGGTCTCGTGCCTGTGCCCGCTCTACGTCAACACCGATCTATTGAAGGGCGCGCTCAACGACGCCGCCGGCGCCAGCATCAAGGCCTCGGGCGAAGTGATCGAGCCCGCCGTGGTGGCCGACGCGGTCGTCGCCGGCATCGACGCCGAGAAGTTCCTGATCCTGCCGCACCCCGAAGTCGCGACCTACTTCCAGCGCAAGGCGGGCGACTACGATCGCTGGCTCGCCGGGATGCGCAAGCTGCACGCCGTCAAGTAGTGACGTCGCCCCGGATCAAAAGCGGACGCGCACGCGCAGGCCGTTGGACAGGGGCGCGATGCTGACGCTGACGCGATCGGCTTTGTGCTCGTCGTTGCCGATGATGCCGACCATGAGCATCGTCGAGCCGGCGAGCTGCATGGCGCAGTCGAGCGCGAGCACCGCGTAGGCGACCTGCTGGATCGTGTGGTTCGCGTCGTCGATGCGCGGATTGGCGGCGGCGTCGATCTGCGCGTTGCCGGTCTTCGACGGCGGCACCATCGCCCAGCTGTCGCCCATCTGCACCAGCGGGCCGAACACCGGAATCAGCGAGGTCGACGCCGGCTCGTGGCCGAGGCCGTAGCTGAGGCCGACGTCGAGCGCCCAGCCGGCGAGGAGCAGCGCCAGACCGCCGCCGAAGAGCGACCAGCGCCGCTCGCGCGCGCTGGCAACGGAAGTTGACATGACGAGCACGGCGACCACCAACGCAGCGGCGAGGCGCTTCACGAACCTTGCGAGAGCAGCGCCCGTGCCAGCGCCGGCTAGTGCAATTCCGCGACGTTCGCGCGCGCGCACTGGGGCGTGCGCTCCCACTGTATAGTCGCGCCATGACACAGCGACTGAACGGAAAGCTGGCGCTCGTCACCGGGGGCAGCCGCGGCATCGGCGCCGCCATCGCCGAAGCGTTCGCCGCCGAGGGCGCGCGCGTGATCATCGTGGCGCGCAAGACCGAGGAGCTCGAGGCCACCGCGGCGCGGATCAACGACAAGCTGGGCCACAAGCGCGTCTTTCCCCGCTCGGCGCACACCGGCCGTCCCGAGGTGATCGGCGAGCTGTTCACCTGGATCGACAAGGAGCACGGCGCCCTCGACATCGCCGTCAACAACGCGGCGACCAACCCCTACTTCGGGCCGCTGCTCAACGTCGAGTGGAGCGCGTGGGACAAGACCTTCGAGCTCAACCTCAAGGGCTACTTCGAGGTCGCGCGGCAGACGGCGAAGCGCCTTCTGGCCGCCAATCGCCCGGGCGCGATCGTCAACCTCGCCAGCGTCGTGGGGATGCGCGGCTTCCCCATGCAAGGGGTCTACGCGATGTCCAAGGCGGCGGTGATCTCGATGACCCAGACGCTCGCCGTCGAGCTCGGGCGCGCCGGCATCCGCGTCAACGCCATCGCGCCCGGCCTGGTCGAGACGCGGTTCGCCTCCACGCTCATCAACAACGACGAAGCGTCGAAGTACATGAACGACCGCGCCGCGCTGGGGCGGCACGCGCAGCCGGAGGAGATCGCGCCGCTGGCGGTCTTCCTCGCGTCCGACGAGTCGTCCTTCGTGACCGGACAGACCTACGTCATCGACGGCGGCTTTCTCTGCGCCTGACACAGCGCGCGTGGCCCGGCAGCCACGCGCTTCGGTAACCACTCGAATTCCCGCGCGGCACCACGCTTGCTCTGCCGGGTGGGCATGCGTAACCACCTCGTCCTCGCTCTCGTCGCCGTAGCTGGCTGTCAATCGACGTCGCCGGCGCCGCTCCCGGCGGCAGCCGCGCCCGCGCCCGCCCAGGCCCGGGAAGCATCGCCGCCGTCGCGCGTAGATCAGCTGATCGCCCGCGTGCGCGCGCTTGGCGACGATCGCCCGGTCGCGCCCAACGATCAGATCGCCGACGTCAAGCCCGACGGCGCGCCGCGCCTCGCCGCCGCCGACGGCAAGACCGTGATCGAGTTTCCGCTCGCGCACACCAGCGTGCTCGCCGACGTCACCGGCAACATCGCGCGGGTCGAGGTCACCCAGCTCTACCAGAACCCGACGGCGCAGCGCCTGGAGGCGGTCTACCAGTTCCCGCTGCCCGAAAATGCGGCGGTCACCGACATGATGTTCCGCATCGGCAAGCGCGTGGTCATCAGCGAGGTGAAGCGGCGGCAGGAGGCGCGCGCCACCTACGAGCGCGCCAAGGCCGAGGGGCACACCGCCGCGCTCACCGAGCAGGAGCGGCCGAACCTGTTCACGCAGTCGGTGGCCAACATCCCGCCCGGCGAATCGGTCGAGGTCGTCATCCGCTACGTGCACGAGGTGAAGTTCGACTCCGGCCGCTATCTGTTCCACTTCCCCACCACCATCGGCCCCCGCTACAACCCGTCGCATGGCATGACCGACGCGGCGCGGGTGTCGCCACCGGTGGTGGCGCCCGGGATCCGCTCGGCGCACGACCTCGACCTGGTGGTCACGCTCGGCCCCGCCGACGCCTTCACCGACGTCGCGGCCAAGAGCCACCGCATCCTCACCGCCGTCGATCCGCAGCTCAAAAAGCGCATCGTCACGCTCGGCGACGGCGACCACGTGCCCAACAAAGACTTCATCCTCGCCTGGCGTCCGGCAGGAAAGCAGCCGGAGGCGAGCGTCATCACCGCGCGCGATCACGGCGACGACTACCTGATGCTGTTCGTGCAGCCGCCCGCCGACGTGGCGCCCGAGATGGTGCGCCCCAAGGAGATGGTGTTCCTCGTCGACCGCTCGGGCTCGATGTGGGGCGAGCCGCTCGACACGGCCAAGGCGGTGATCACAAAGGCGCTGGGCAAGATGGGCCCTGACGACACCTTCCAGCTCATCGCGTTCGACTCGACCACCGAGTCGATGTCGCCGGCGTCGCTGCCGAACACGGCGGCCAACGTCGCCGCCGCCGAGCGCTGGCTGGGCTCGCTGCAGGGCGGCGGCGGCACCGAGATGCTCTCGGGCATCCGCGCCGCGCTCGATCAGCCGTACGATCCGAAGCGGCTGCGCATGGTCGTCTTCTGCACCGACGGCTTCATCGGCAACGAGAAGGAGATCATCGACTACATCGGCACCATGCGCGGGCAGTCGCGCGTCTTCGGCTTCGGCATCGGCTCGTCGGTGAATCGCTATCTCATCGAGGGCGTGGCGCGCGCCGGCCGCGGCGCCGCCGAGATCGTGCGCCAGGGCGAGCCCGCCGACGAGGCGGTGGCCCGCCTCTACAAGCGGCTCGACCGTCCCGTGCTCACCGACGTGGCGCTGCGCTTTTCCGGCGTCGACGTGACGGCCATGGAGCCCGAGCGGCTGCCCGACCTGTTCGCCGGCCAGCCGCTGGTCGTCGTCGGCAAGTATCGCGGGCACGGCCCGGCGACGGTGGAGCTCACCGGCAAGCTCGGGTCGCAGCCCTATGCGCGCACGCTACCGGTGTCGCTGGCGGCGCAGCCGGGCGACGCCGTGCTCGGCACCTTGTGGGCGCGCCGCCGCATCGAGACGCTCACCGACGCCACCGAGAACGGCGCCGGCGCCGCCGACGAGGCGCAGATCGTCAAGCTGGCGCTCGAGTTCAAGCTCATCACCGCCTACACCTCGTTCGTCGCCGTCGAGAAGACGCTCAAGGTCGACACGCACACGCCGCTGGCCCAGATGCTGGTGCCAAACGAGCTGCCCGAAGGCGTCTCCTACAAGGGCATCTTCGCCGAAGAGGTGGCGCAGGCGAACGCCGACGTCACGCCGGCGCGGGTCAAACCGGGCGATCCCGAGATCCGCGTGCAGGCGCCGGCGCGCGCGCGCGTCCACGTGACGCTGCCCTGGGCGGCGCGGCCGGTGCGGGCGCTGTGGGACGCGCCCAGCGGCGAGCACGTGGCGCGCTTTTTGGTGCCGGCCGGCTGGCCCGACGGCTCGTGGACGGCGCGGGTCACCATCGACCAGCCGGCGGGCGCGCGCACGGTGATCCGCGAAGTGCGCACGGTCGAGATCCACGTCGACACGCGGGCGGCGGCGGTGGCCGTGGTGTCGGCGCCGGCGACGGTGCACCCGGGCGAGGCGGTGCAGCTCGCCTTCAAGCCGGCCCTGCCGCTCGACGCCGTCGCCGATGCGCTCGCCACCGGCGCGCCCGGCGGCGCCGGCGCGGCCTTGAAGAGCGCGATGGACGTCAAGGAGATCCTGGTGCGCGCGCCGTGGGGGGAGGTGGCGCGCGCCCGGATGGACGGCCCGCTCGGCCTCTATCGCGCGACGCTGCACGTGCCGCGGCTGCAAGCGCGCGGCGACGCCGAGCTCGAGGTGGTGGCGTGCGACACGGCGGGCAACGTGAGCCGGCGCCCGCTGGTGGTCGCGGTGGCGCCGGCATCGGCGGCGCGCTGGGCGGGCGGGATGCTGCTGCTCATCGCCATGTTCGGCGGCTGGTTCGCGCGCCGCCGGAGAGACGCGTGAGCCGCCGTCGCTGGATCCTCGCCGCCGTCGCCGGCGCCGCCGCGCTGGCCAGCTTCGCGCTGCCTTGGGGCCGCTTGCGCTATCTGGCCCTCCCGCTGGCGCACGATCCCAGCACGCACCCAACCGCAGCGCGCCTCGCCGTCGGCGACGACGTCGACACGCGGGCGACCGAAGCGGCGCGCCTGCCCGGGCGCATCAGCGCCATCCTGCCGCGCGCCGGCGGCGTCCTCTTCATCGGCACCTTCGACCGCGGGCTCTACCGCTTCGATCCGACGCGCGACCGCGTGCCTGTCGAGGTCGGCGCGCTCGACGGGCGCGAGCGCTTCGTCGACGCGCTCGTGGCCTACGAAGGCCACGTGGTCGCCGGCACACACCGGGGCGCGGTCATCCTCGGGCCCGACGGCACGCGCGCCGGCGTCCTGGCCGCCGGGGAGGCGGTCTCGTCACTCGCGGTCGCCGGGGGCGAGCTGGTCATCGGCACCGCGCACGGGCTGTGGCGTGCCAGCGACGACGTCGCCGTGGGCGAGCGGGGCCCCGATGGCGAGACCCTGCGCGTCACCGCGCTCGCCGCTGCCGGCGGTCGCCTCTTTGTCGGCACGCCCGAAGGCGTCTACGTCGTGAACACGCCGCTTCGCGTCGCAGGTCGCGTCCTGGCGCCCGCTCGTCTTCGGCGCGCCGGGCGCGAGCAGCAACGTCGTCACGGCGCTGGTGGCGATGGGCGACGGCGCCGTCGCCGGCACCGATGACGGCGGCCTGGTCTTCGTCGGTGACGAAACGATCGCCGCCCTGCCCTTCGCCGAGGCGCGCGCCAACGACGTCAACCCGGGCGCGCTGGCACGCCGGGGCGACCGCCTCCTGGTCGGCACCGAGGGCGCGGGCCTCATCGCGCTCGACGACGCGCGCCACGCCCACCGCATCGGCGGACGCGGCCGCATCTCCGCCGTCGCGGCCGGCGCGCAGATCTGGTTCGGCAGCGACGACGGCGTCTTGTATTCGCTGGCACCGCCCGCCAGCGCGCCCGCGGGCGCGCGTCAGACCGTGGCCGCGTCCAGGATCTTCTGGATGAGCGCGCTCGTAGTCCGATCCCCACCTGTCGCCGCCGACTGCGGCGAAGTCGTCCTCCTTGGCCAGCGACGGGTTCGGGTTGGCCTCGATGACGATGACCTCGCCCGCGGGCGTCAGCCGCACGTCGATGCGGCCCAGCCCGCGGATCTTGAGGACGCGGTAGACCGTGCGCGCCATCTCGGTCCAGCTTCGCTGCGCACCCTGTCGGTCAGCGTCCGCCGCCGGCCCGTTCCTGATGCCCCACTTCTTGCGGTAGGCGTCGTCCCACTTCGCCTTCGAGGTGGCGAACTTGCGGCGCGTCGTCCGGGCAGGCTTCGCCGAAGAAGAGCTCGCGCGGCGGAAACACCGTCAGCCGCTTGTTGCCCATGCACGCCCACGTAGAGCTCGCGCCCGTCGACGTACTCCTCGATCAGCGCGTCGCCTCTCGAAGCGCTCGTGCAGGAACCGCGCGCGCTCGATCGCCTCGTCCTCGTCGCGCGCGAGCGAGGCCTGCGCGATCCCGTCGCTCGACTCCTCGCCGACGGGCTTGACGAACGCCGGGTAGACGAACCGCTCGAGCCGCTTGAGCGGCCGATCGCGCGGCGACACCACGAACCGGGCGACGCGCACGCGGTGGTAGGAGAGCAGCTTCTTGGCCAGCGCCTTGTCCTTGCAGAGCATGAGCGCGTCCGGCCCGGCGCCGGTGTAGCGCACCTTCATCAGCTCGAGCAGCGCCGGGATGTTCGGCTCGTGCGCGCGGTCGCGAGAAGAACGTCTCGCGCAGGTTGAAGACGACGTCGGGCGTGAACGCGTCGATGCTTCTCGACGACGGCCATCACGTCGTCGAAGACCGCCAGCGTCTCGACCTCGTGGCCGAGCTTGCGCAGGCACGCGAGCACGTCGGCCTCGGTCGGCTTCTCCTCCTCCTTGCGCAGCGTCTGCGGCGCGAACGTCTCGTCCGGCCTTGGGCGCGCGGTGCAGGTCGAAGAGAACGAGGATCTTCATACCGACCTCTTGAAGCGGCCCGTGTGGAGGTGGTTCGTCACCAGCGACGCCACGTAGCGCCGACAGTCGAGGGTCGAGGCGCGACCTCGTCCTGCGGCGCGTGCAGCCCGAGCCGCTCGCAGCGCATGCATCAGCTTGCGCGCCAGATCGTCGACCATGTACTTGCGCTGCGCCGGTCCAGCGCACGATCGACGCGCACGATCGTCTTGCGCGCCGTGCGCATGAAAGCGCGCCGCCGTCTCGTCGCTCGGCGTCGCCGCGCGAAGATGACGCGCAGGTCGGCGTCGTAGAAGTCCGGATAGTCCTCCGCCCAGAGCTTGCGCCGCGCGGCGTAGTAGCGCGCCAGCGTCGTGCGCATCCGGCTCGCGTCGGCGATGCGCCGCGCCGGCCCCGCGCTGGCGACGGCCGGGCCTGCCGCCGCCTCGCGCATCAGCTCGTCGCACGTACTCGAGCTTCTCGAGCGCCTTCCAGCCGCGGTAGCGCGCGCGCCACTCGCGCTCGGGCGCGCCCAGCCAGACCGCGAAGGTCTCGGCGAAGTCCTCGTCGGGGTGCGCCTGCGCGTACCAGTTCGGCAGGTGACGCACGAAGCTCTTGCGAGTAGGGCCGCGGCCGGTAGATGCTCGGGCTCGTAGTCGTTGTCGGGGCTGCCGAAGAGCTGCCGCCAGCGACGACGCCGCGAGAAGCGATACGCGTGATCGACGGCGTGCCCGCACTCGTGCCGCAGAAGCTGCGCGCACCACTCGGGCGTGCCGCCCTCGACCTCCAGCATCTGCTGCAGCTCGAGCGCCTTGAGGCGCGGGTGCGCCAGGTAGAACGGGCACGGCGATGGCCGGCTGCTCCGACGGGCGTGAACCACTCGTCGCCGAGGTAGCACGCCGGCCGCAGCGGCATGCCGCGCGCGCCCGAGCTCGTCGTAGCAGCTGCGCGATGCGCGGCTCGAGCTCGCTGCCCTCGATGCGCACGCCGAGATCGCAGATGCGCATCGCCAGCAGCTCTTCGTCGCGAACGCTCGCCCACGGCGGCTCGATCGGCGACGGCGACGGCGCCGGCTGCGACGGCGCGTCCATTATCGCTCCGCTCGCCGGCTCACGCTGTCAGCTTATCATCAGACGTGCCGCTCGACGGCATCGAGAAGCCGCGGCACGTCGAGCGGCTTGACCAGGTAGTCGTCGGCGCGCAGCTGCGCCGCGTGGCGCCCGACGTCGGTGGCCGCCGACAAGATGACCACCGGGATCTTGGCCAGCCGCTCGTCGGCGAGCTGCGCGGTACGGAAGGCCCAGCCGTCCATCACCGGCATCATCAGATCGAGCAGGATCAGCCGCGGCGGCTCGGCAGCGGAGCGCAGGTAGCGGAGCGCCTCGGCACCGTTGACCGTACCGACGACGGCGAGGCCCTCGCCCTCCAGGATGGCGGCGACGCTGCCACGAATATCCTCGTCGTCCTCGACCAGGAGCACGGTGCCGCCGGCGCCGGGAGCGGCCGCCGGGGGAATGCGCCGCTTCACCTCGTCCAGGAGCTGATCGTACGAGCACGGCTTGCCCAAGAACGCGTCGTATCCAGCGGCGCGCGCGCGCTCGAACTCCTGCAGCGAGACCCGGCCGGTGGTCATGACGACAGGGATCCCGGCGGTCCGCGGGTCTTGCTTGAGCCGCTCGATCGTCCCGTAGCCGTCGCCGCTGCTGGGTCCGCGCAGCTCGTAATCCATGATGATGAGGTCGGGCGCCAGCGCTACGGCCTGCCGATAGGCCTCTTCGCCGCTGTCGGCGCCGATGACGGCATAGCCCGCCTTCGCCAGGACTTCCGAATAGAGCTCATAGGTTTCAGCAGAGTCTTCGACGAGCAGGACGAGGCACTGCCGACGCGGTGTGGAGGCACGAGTCATCGTTGGTGAGCATAAGCCGCGAATCGCCCACCAGGCGAGCGAAATGATTTCACAAACCTGTCCCTCGACGTACGGGCGCACACGACCCTGGCGGCGCTCGGAGCGCCGGCGCCCGATCGGTCGCGCCCGTCGCCAGCGGACGACGCGGCGTCAGCCGTTCCAGTGCGACGCGAGCGCCAGGTGGCCCGCGATGTCCTCGTCGCGCACGCGCTGCCGCGCCTCCACGGTCGCCGCCACCCAGTCGCGCAGCATGCGCAGGTGGCGCGACGCCGCCGCGACCAGCCGCACGCCGGTGGTGCGCACCGCGTTCGCGCCCTCGAGCGGACGGCGATAGCGATCGAAGCAGACCTCGCCCTTGGCCCAGATGATCTCGTCGGCGTCGGGAAGCTCGAACTCGAGCTGCACGATGCGACCGTCACGCCGGCCGTGGAGCGGCCGCTCGAGGCGCACGCCGTTGGGCGACAGCTCGACCAGGACGCCGAAATGCTCGCGGTCGTCGACCACCTCGCTGCACAGGGTCTCGACGGGGATGCGCGGATCCAAACGTTTCGATGGTCCCATGTAGGGAATTATACTACCTGTCGTCGTCGCCTCCAAATTTTTCGCCGCTACCCCGTTGGACGTGCCGGCAGCCGCCCAAGGCGACACCCGCGGCAGCTACCGGCTGGTGCTGGCGCGCCTCGGCGCTGGCGCGGCGGCTGGTGCGGCGCCTCGGCGCCGGCGGCACCGGCGAGGTCTGGGTCGGCAAGCACGTCACCACCGGCGGCCTGGCGGCGGTGAAGCTGTTCCGCGCCCGCCGCGCCCGCGCGGCCCATCGCCTCCTGTTCGTGCGTGAGGGCGCGATCATCGCCCGCCTGTCGCACCCGCACATCGTGCGCCTCGGCGACGAGCACCTCGTCACCCAGCTGGTCGACGGCAGCGATCTGGGGCGCAGCCTGCGCAGCGGCGTCGACGCGGCGAGCGCGCGCCGCATCGCCGTGCAGATCGGCGCGGCGCTCGCCTACGCCCATGGCCGCGGCGTCGTCCGCCGCGACGTCGAGCCGGGCAACATCCTCATCGATCGCAACAACAACGCCTTCCTCGGCGACTTCGGCGCTGCCCGAGGATCATCCGGCGCAAGCGGTGCGCGGCGGCACGCGCGGCTTCATGGCGCCCGAGCAGGCATCCTCACCTGCCCGTCGTCGACCACCCCGAGTGGTCGGCGCGCAACCAGGACGAGCTGGTGCGCATCATCGGCTCGGTCCTGTTGTCCTCGACGGAAGGCGAGGTGCCGAGCACGCTCGCGATCCAGCGCCTGATGTAGGTGTGCCGGGCCTGCCGCCTCGCCGGCGGCGCCGGGGTCTCCGCGCGCTGGGGCAACCCCCACCCAGACGCACCCGTGGACGCGCTGCGCCGCAAGGCGAATAGCGCAGTTACATGTCAACGCAGGTTGGTACGCCGGGTGCTGTAGTCGCCAGTCGATGCGTCGCGTTCTGGTCCCGCGCTGGTTGATTGCCCTCGGCGCCTTCGCCGCGGTTGCCAGCATCGGCGCGGTCGCAGTCGCGCTGCGCAAGAGCCCGCCGGTCGATTGGCGCCGGGCCCTCGCCGCCTCGCTGGCGCCGCGCGCCGAAGGCGATCGGCTCGTGGAGCCGCTGCCCGACGGCGGGCGCGTGGAGCTGACGCTCGACGCCGAGCTGCAGCGCGCCGCCGAGCACCTCCTCGGCGAGGCCGATCCGATCCAGGGCGCCGCCGTCGTCGTCTCCGTCGCGGACGGGCGGGTGCTCGCGCTCGCCGGCCGCCACCGCGACGCGCCATCGGTGAACGACGCGCGCCTGGCGACGAGCCCGTGGGCGCCGGCGGCGTCGGTCTTCAAGCTGGTCACCAGCGCGGCGCTGCTCGCCGACGGCGTCACGCCGGCGACGCGGGTCTGCTATCACGGCGGCGTCCACAGCGTCGAGGCCGACAACCTCGAGGATCACCCCGAGCTCGACGGGCGCTGCCGCACCCTCGGCTACGGCCTCGCCAAGTCGCAGAACGCCATCCTGGCCCGTCTGGCGCACGATCACCTCGATCCGGTGAAGCTGGAGCGGGCGGCGCGGGCGCTCGGCTTCGGCGAGGCGCCGCCGCTGGAGCTGCCGACGACGGCGTCGACGCTGTCGCTGCCCTCCGATCCGCTGGCCTTCGCGCGGGTCGCGGCGGGGTTCTGGAACACCAACCTGTCGCCGCTGCACGGCGCGCTCATGGCGGCGACGATCGCGCGCGGCGGCGAGATGCCCTCGCTGTACCTCGTCGATCGCGTCGTCGACGGCAGCGGACGGGTGCTGCCGCTGCCGCCGCGGGTCGCGCCGCATCGGGCGATCGCGCCGTCGACCGCCGAGGCGATCGCGCACATGATGGTCGGCACCACCGAGTGGGGCAGCGCCAACCGCGCGTTCCGCGACCCGGCGACGGGACGGCGCCGCCTGGCCGGCGTGCGCGTCGCCGGCAAGACCGGCACGCTGACAGGCAAGGAGGAAGGCGGGCTCGCCTACTCCTGGTTCGTCGGTTTCGCGCCGGCCGATCATCCCGAAGTCGCGCTCGCCGTGCTGCTCGGCCGCGCCGACGAGGCCGACATCCGTGCCGCCGAAGTCGCGCGCGCGCTGCTGGCGACCTGGATGACCTCGGGCGAGCGCGCGCCGGAGTTCGTGGCAACACGCTGAGCGTCGCATCGAGAGCGCGCCCAAACGCCACGCCATCAAGAGCAGTGTCGCGGGTTGGCGCCCAGGGATCGCGGGCGGTCGTCGGAGCCGTCTTGCCGGGACGGGCCCGCTACGCCGGCGGCCTTACAGGCCGGCGGCACGTCCGGGCCCTCGGCTCGTCGCTGGCGTCCGCCCTGCGGGCGGAGCGCTCCTCGACGCCCGGCAAGACGGCTCCGACGACCGCCCGCTCTATGCGGCTTACGGGAAAACGGCGTCCAGGAACACCGGACGAAGCTGCGGCGGCGCGAGAGCTCGAACCGAGATGTGATGAATCATGAGAGCGCCTATATAGTGGAACGCGCGCGCGCCCGATCTACTTTGATATTGTTCGCTAAAAACCCATTTCGACCATGATTATTTCGAATAGGTAAATTCGTACAGCCTGCGCTTCGACGCGCTTGACGCCGTGCGTAATGCGGCTATGATTAGCGCCGTGAACGAGGCAGCCATCAGCCGTGATTTTCTCCGGCTCCCCGTCGCTGACGCGACGGGACTGCTTTCGATTATTGGACTCGTACTTATTGGCGACATCGTCGCCAGGTGCGGGCCGCCGACTTAACCAGTCCTCGGAAACCTGATTCGGCCCCCGCCCTGGTGAAACGGAGCGGGGGCTTTTTTTTGGTCGAAAGCTGGAGGTTGCGTTGCGTAGCGATGCGTTGAAGAAGGGACTCTCGAGAGCGCCGGCGCGGGCCATGCTGCGCGCCACCGGCCTCGGCGACGCCGAGCTGGAAAAGCCGCTCGTCGCCGTCATCTCCACCTGGACCGACGTCATGCCGTGCAACCTGCACCTGCGCGACCTGGCCGAGGAGGTGTGCACGGGGGTGCGCGCCGCCGGAGCGACGCCGGTGCAGTTCAACACCATCGCCGTGAGTGACGGCATCGCCATGGGCACCGACGGCATGGAAGCGTCGCTGGTGTCGCGCGAAGTCATCGCCGACTCGATGGAGCTGGCGGCGCTGGGCCATCTGGTCGACGGCGTGATCGGGCTGACCGGCTGCGACAAGACCATCCCGGGCGCGGCGATGGCCATGGCGCGCCTCGATCTGCCCGCGCTCCTGCTCTACGGGGGGCCGATCGCAGCCCGGCCGCTGGCACGACCGCGACGTGACCATCCAGGACGTCTTCGAGGCGGTCGGCGCCTGCGCCGCCGGCAAGCTCGACGAGAAGGAGCTGTGCGAGCTCGAGCGCGCGGCCTGCCCCGGCGCCGGCGCGTGCGGCGGGCAGTTCACGGCCAACACGATGGCGCTGGCGATGACCCTGATGGGGCTGTCGCCGTTCGGCGCCAACGAAGTGCCGGCCACGGCGGACGAGAAGCGCGCGGTGGCGCGGCGCGCGGGCGAGCAGCTGGTGGCGCTGATCGCCCGCAACCAGGGTGCGCGCACCTTCATCACGCGCGCCTCGCTCGACCAACGCCGTCGCCGCGGCGGCGGCCTCGGGCGGCTCGACCAACGCCGTGCTGCACCTTCTGGCCATCGCGCGCGAGGCGGAGGTGCCGCTGACGCTCGACGATATCGACGAGATCGCGGCGGCGACGCCGGTGATCGCGGATCTGAAGCCGGGCGGGCAGTACACCGCCGTCGACCTGTGGCGTACCGGCGGCGCGGCCCGGCTGGTGCGCGAGCTCCTCGACGCCAAGCTCATCAGCGACGTGCCCACGGTGTCGGGCTGCACGCTCGCCGAGGAGACGGCGGACGCGCCGCGCACGACGACGCTGGTGCCCGAAGTGGTGCGGCCGATCGCGCGCGCGCTCAAGGATCGCGGCGGCTTCGCCATCCTGCGCGGATCGCTGGCGCCCGACGGCTGCGTGGTCAAGCTGGCCGGGCACGGGCGGCAGACCTTCAGCGGGCCGGCGCGCGTCTTCGATCGCGAGGAGGCGGCGTTCGCGGCGGTGCAGGCGGGGCAGATCGACAAGGGCGACGTCATCGTCATCCGCGGCGAAGGCCCCGTCGGTGGGCCGGGCATGCGCGAGATGCTGGCGGTGACGGCGGCGCTGGTCGGCCGCGGCCTCGGCGACGACGTGGCGCTGGTGACCGACGGGCGGTTCTCAGCGGCGCGACGCACGGCCTCATGGTCGGGCATGTCGCCCCCGAGGCCGCGCTGGGCGGGCCGATCGGGCGCGTGCGCGACGGCGACAGCGTGTCGATCGACGTGGCGACGCGGCAGCATCGACGTCGAGGCCGACCTCGACGGGGCGGCGGGACGCGTATCAGGTGCGCGCGCGACCACGCGGCGTGCTCGGCAAGTACACGGCGACGGTGAGCTCGGCGTCGGAAGGCGCCGTTACCACACGGAGGTGAGCGATGGGTAAAGACGACGACGACAAGCGTTCGCGCGATCACGAGGACACGCAGCCTTTCGCCCGCGAGACCGAGCTGCGCCGCGAGCAGGAAGAGGAGCCGCTCGGCGGCTGCGATGTCGAGCACTGCCAACGGATGCACGAGTAACGCCATGAGACGCACGGGCGCACAGATCGTCTGGGAAGTGCTGACGGCCGAGGGCGTCGACGTCGTCTTCGGCTATCCCGGGCGGCGCGATCATGCCGGCCTACGACGCCATGCTCGAGTACCGCGATCCATCACGTGCTCGTCCGCCACGAGCAGGGCGCCGCGCACATGGCCGACGGCTACGCGCGCGCCTCGGGCAAGGTCGGCGTGGCGCTGGCGACGTCGCGGACCGGGCGCCACCAACCTGGTCACCGGGCATCGCCACCGCGATGCTCGATTCGTCGCCGATCGTGTGCATCACCGGGCAGGTGCCGTCGCAAGCTGCATCGGCTCCGACGCGTTTCAGGAGACCGACATCACCGGCGTGACGCTGCCGATCACCAAGCACAACTTCCTCGTCACCCGCGTCGAGGAGATCGCGCCGACGCTGCGCGCAGGCGTTCTACATCGCGCGCAGCGGGCGGCCGGGGCCGGTGCTGGTCGACATCACCAAGGACGCGCAGCAGGGCGTCGTGCGAGTTCGTCGTGGGACGAGGCGGCCGCGGTGTCGCGCGCCTCGGCTATCGCCCGAGCCCGCTGACGCTCGAGCTCGAGCGCGCGCTGGCGCATGATCGACGACGCCGAGCGGCCGCTGCTGCTCGTCGGCCAGGGCGTCATCCAGTCGGGCGCCGCCGCGGCCGCTGCGCGCGCTCGCCGAGAAGGCCGACATCCCGGTGGCGGCGACGCTGCTCGGGCTCGGCGGCTTTCCCGCCACGCATCCGCTGGCGCTCGGCATGATGGGCATGCACGGCGAGGCGTGGGTCAACCACGCCATCCAGGAGGCGGACCTCATCGTCGCGCTCGGCATGCGCTTCGACGATCGCGTCACCGGCAATCTCGAAGACCTTCGCGGCCAAGGCGAAGAAGATCCACGTCGAGATCGATCGCGCCGAGATCGACAAGAACGTGCGCGTGCGACCTCGGCCTCGTCGGCGACGTGCGCGACGTCGCTGGCGCGCGCTCGTCGAAGGCGGCGCGGGCGCGCACCGCACGCGCCGTGGCGCGAGCGCATCGGCGCGATGCAGCGGCGACTCCGCGCGTACCGCGACATCCTGACATGCGCGACGACGACGGCCGGCTGTACGCCGCGCACGTCATCGACGAGCTGTGGCGCGCCACCGACGGGCGCGCGCTCGTCGTCACCGACGTCGGGCAGCACCAGATGTGGGAGGCGCAGTACTACAAGCACGAGCGGCCCGCGCTCGCTCGTCACGTCGGGCGGCCTCGGCACGATGGGCTTCGCGCTGCCGGCGGCGATCGGCGCGCGCTTCGCCCGGCCGGACGACGAGATCTGGGTCGTCGTCGGCGACGGCGGCTTCCAGATGACCGCGTGCGAGCTGTCGACCTGCGCGCAAGAGGGCATCAAGCTCAACATCGCGGTCATCAACAACGGCTACCTCGGCATGGTGCGGCAGTGGCAGGAGCTCTTCTACGAGCGCCGCTACGCGGCGACGCCGATGCTGAGCCCCGACTTCGTCAAGCTCGCCGAGGCGCACGGGCTGTGCGGCCTGCGCTGCAGCGAGCGCGGCGAGGTCGCGCGACGCGATCGAAGCGGCGCGCACGCGCACGGGCACGGTCGTGGTCGACTTCCGCGTCGCCGCCGAGGAGAACGTGTATCCGATGGTGCCGTCGGGCAGCGACATCGGCGCCATGATCCGCGCCCGCCCCGACGAGCGAGAGGTGGCCTGAGCATGCTGCGAACGTTCATCCCCTACGTCGCCGACAAGCCCGGCGTGCTCGACCGGGTGGCGTCGCTGTTTCGACGCCGCGCCTACAACATCGAATCCCTGACCGTCGGGCGCACCGAGCGCGCGGGGGTCTCGCGCATGCTCGTCGAAGTGCGCGCCAGCGACGAGGACGCACGCCGCCTCGTCGCCAACCTCCACAAGCTCTACGACGTCGTGTCGGTTACCGACATCACGCTCACCTCAGAGGAGACGAACCCATGGCACAAATCTTCTACGACGACGACGCGGACCTCGGGCTGATCAAGAGCCGCAAGGTCGCCATCATCGGCTACGGCTCGCAGGGCCACGCCCACGCGCTCAACCTGCGCGACTCGGGCGTCGAGGTCCGGGTGGCGCTGCCCGAGAAGTCGCGGCGGCGCCCGGTCGCCGAGAAGGCCGGCTTCACCGTGCAGACGGCGGCGGCGGCGGCGGCGTGGGCCGACGTCATCATCATCCTCGCGCCCGACACCGCGCAGCCGACGCTCTGGGCGGAGGACATCGCGCCCAAGCTCCGCGCCGGCAAGACCCTCGTGTTCGCGCACGGGTTCAACATCCGCTTCGGCACGATCACGCCGCCGGCCGGATGTCGACGTCGTGCTGATCGCGCCCAAGGGCCCCGGCCACCGCGTGCGCGAGACCTACGCCGCCGGGCGAGGGCGTGCCCGCGCTCATCGCCGTGCACCAGGACGCGACGCGGCCAGGCGCACGAGCTCGCGCTGTCGTACGCCAAGGGCATCGGCGCCACCCGCGCCGGCGTGCTCGAGACCACCTTCGCCGAGGAGACCGAGACCGATCTGTTCGGCGAGCAGGCGGTCCTGTGCGGCGGCGTGTCGCGCGCTGGTCAAGGCGGGCTTCGAGACGCTCGTCGACGCCGGCTACCAGCCCGAGGTCGCCTACTTCGAGTGCCTGCACGAGCTCAAGCTCATCGTCGACCTCATGTACCGCGGCGGCCTCAACTACATGCGCTACTCGGTCTGCGACACCGCCGAGTAGGGCGACTACGTCGCCGGGCCGCGCGTCGTCGACGAGAACGTGCGCGGCGAGATGAAGAAGCTCCTCGGCGAGATCCAGTCGGGCGAGTTCGCCAAGAAGTGGATGGCCGAGAACGACGGCGGGCGGCAGCGGTTCGAGGCGCACGCGCAACAGCGAGCGCGAGCAGACCCTCGAGGGGTGGGCAAGCGGCTGCGCAAGATGATGCCGTTCCTCGACGCGGTGACCCTGACGCCCGGAGACTAACCATGGAGAGCTCCACAGACTACGTACGCATCTTCGACACCACGCTGCGCGACGGCGAGCAGTCGCCGGGCGCGACCATGACGCGCGACCGAGAAGCTGGAGATCGCGCGCGCGCTCGCGCGGCTCGGCGTCGACGTCATCGAGGCCGGCTTCCCCGCCGCCTCGCCCGACGACCTCGCGGCGGTGCGCAGCGTCGCCGACCGAGGTCGGGCCGCTGCCGAGCGCGCGCGCCGGTCATCTGCGGGCTGGCGCGCGCGCGGCCAAGGACATCGACCTGGCGTGGGAAGGCGTCAGGTCGGCGACGCGGCCCGCGCATCCACACGTTCCTCGCCACCTGCGAGCTGCACATGAAGCACAAGCTGCGCATGACGCGCGCGCGAGGTGCTCGAGCGCGTGCGCGAGATGGTCGCCCACGCGCGCAGCCTGTGCGGCGACGTCGAGTTCTCGCCCCGAGGACGCCGGGCGCAGCGATCCCGAGTTCCTCTGGCGCGTGGTCGAGGCCGCGGTCGCGCGCCGGCGCCACGACGCTCAACATCCCCGACACCGTCGGCTACACGATGCCCGACGAGTTCGGCGCGCTCATCGCCGGCATCGTCGCGCACGTGCCCGGCGTCGAGGGCGTCGTCCTCTCGGTGCACTGCCACGACGACCTCGGCCTGGCCACGGCCAACACCCTCGCCGGGCTGCGCGCGGGCGCGCGGCAGGCGGAGGTGACCATCAACGGCATCGGCGAGCGCGCGGGCAACAGCGCGCTCGAAGAGGTCGTGATGGCGCTGCACACGCGCGCGGCTGCTCGAGCTGCGCACCGGCATCGACACGACGCAGCTCGTGCGCGCCTAGCCGCCTGGTGGCCACGGTGCACCGGCATCGCCGGTGCCAGCCGAACAAGGCCATCGTCGGCGCCAACGCCTTCGCGCACGAGTCGGGCATCCACCAGGACGGCATGCTCAAGAACGCAGCAGACCTACGAGATCATGCAGCCCGAGACGGTGGGCGCCGGCGCAGACGCAGCTGGTGCTGGGCAAGCACTCGGGGCGCGCACGCGTTCGCGCGCGCGGCTCGAGGAGCTCGGCTACCCGCTCGACGACGACGGCGCTCGACGACGCGTCTTCGCGCGCTTCAAGGACGCTCGCCGAGCGGCGCAAGGTCGTCACCGACGCCGACCTCGAGGCGCTGGTCGCCGACGAGCTGCCGGAGCCGCGACGAGCTCTGCGCGCTCGAGGACCTGCAGGTCGGCTGCGGCACGCATCGGGCTCGCCGACCGCGACGGTGCGCCTGCGCGGGCCCGACGGCGCCGTCCGCGTCGCACGCCGCCGTCGGCACCGGGCCGGTCGACGCCGCCTACAAGGCCATCGACGACGCTGGTGCAGCGCGCCGGCGGACGCTCGCTCGAGTTCGGCGTGCGCGCGGTGACCGAGGGCATCGACGCGCTCGGCGAGGTGACGCGTGCGCGTCGCGCGTCGGCGCCGAGCGGCGGCGCGCGTCGAACGCCGCAGCGCGACGTCGCCGAGCGCGCCGTCGTGCCGCGGCCACGGCGCCGACACCGACATCGTCGTCGCCAGCGTCAAGGCGTACCTCGGTGCGCTCAACCGCATGTTCGCGCGGCTACGTGCTGGCCGCGTACCAGCCGTCGCCGCCGAGGAGGCAACCGCTCGATGACAACCGCGCACGCTGTTCGAGAAGATCTGGGATGCGCACGTCGTCGCCGAGGAGGCCGGCGCGCCGGCCGTGCTCTACGTCGACCTGCACCTGGTGCACGAGGTGACCTCGCCGCAGGCGTTCGCCGGCCTGCGCGCGCGCGGGCTCGCGCGTCCGGCGTCCGGAGCGCACCGTGGCCACGATGGACCACTCGACGCCGACGCTACCGCGCGGGCTCGCGGTGGTCGACGAGCAGGCGCGCGCGCAGCTCGACACGCTGGCGCGCAACTGCGCCGACTTCGGCATCCGCTGCTACGGGCTGGGCGATCGACGAGCAGCGGCATCGTGCACGTCATCGGGCCCGAGCTCGGCCTCACGCAGCCGGGCATGACCATCGTGTGCGGCGACAGCCACACCGTCACGCACGGCGCCTTCGGCGCGCTCGCCTTCGGCATCGGCACCAGCGAGGTCGAGCACGTGCTGGCGACGCAGTGCCTGCTGCAGCGGCGCCCGAGACGCTCGAGGTGCGCGTCGACGGCGCGCTCGCCGCGCGGCGTGACCGCCAAGGACCTGATCCTGGCGCTGATCGCGCGCATCGGCGTCGGCGGCGGCACCGGCGCGCGTCATCGAGTACACCGGCCCGGCGATCCGCGGCGCTCGACATGGAGGCGCGCATGACGGTCTGCAACATGTCGATCGAGGCGGGCGCGCGCGCCGGGCTGATCGCGCCCGACGACACGACGTTCGCAGTACCTCGAGCGGCCGCGAGTTCGCGCCGCAGGGCGCCGCTGGGACGCGGCGGTCGCGCGCTGGCGCACGCCTGGCCAGCGACGAGGCGCGCACGCTACGACGCAGCGGTCGTCGCTCGACGCGCAGCGCGCTCGAGCCGATGATCACCTGGGGCACCAACCCCGGCATGGGCATGGCGATCAACGCGGTCCGGTGCCGCGACGCCGCGACGCCGCCGCGCGAGCCGAGAAGGCGCTGCGCTACATGGATCTCGAGCCGGGCAAGCCGCTGCTCGGGCGCGCCGATCGACGTCGTCTTCATCGGCTCGTGCACCAACGCGCGCATCGGCGATCTGCGCGCAGGCGGCGCGCATCTTCGACGGGCGGCACGTCGCCAAGGGCGTGCGCACGCTGGTCGTGCCCGGCTCGCAGGCGGTCAAGCGGCAGGCCGAGGCCGAGGGGCTCGATCGCATCTTCCGCGACGCCGGCGCCGAGTGGCGCGAGCCCGGCTGCTCGATGTGCATCGCCATGAACGGCGACCAGCTCGAGCCCGGGCCAGTACGCGGTCTCGACGTCCAACCGCAACTTCGAAGGACGGCAGGGCACGGGCGGTCGCACCTTCCTCGCCTCGCCGCTCACCGCCGCCGCCGCCGCGGTCACCGGCCGCGTCACCGATCCGAGGGCGCTCGCTATGAAACAAGGTCGAGCTCATCCGTTCGCGCTGCAATCGCGCTGCTCGTCGACGACGTCGACACCGATCAGATCATCCCGGCGCGCTTCCTCAAGACCACCGACAAGCGCGGCCTCGGGCGCGCAGCTGTTCGCCGACTGGCGCGGTGCGCGCTTCCCGATGCCGCCGGCGAGGGCGCGCGATCCTGCTCGCCGGCGACAACTTCGGCTGCGGCTCGTCGCGCGAGCACGCGCCGTGGGCGCTCGCCGGCTTCGGCTTCCGCGCGGTCGATCGCGCCCTCGTTCGCCGACATCTTCCGCGGCAACGCGCTCAAGAACGGCCTGCTGCCCGTCGCGGTCGAGGCGGACGTCCACCGCTTCCTCGTCGAGCACGCCGGAGGCCGAGGTGACCATCGATGTCGCGCGCGCCACGCTCGCGCTGCCCGACGGCAGCGAGGCGCTGTTCCCGCTCGACCCGTTCGCGCGCCAGTGCCTGCGCAAGGGGTCGACGAGCTCGGCTACCTGCGCCGCCACGAGACGGCGATCGCCGTATGGGAGGCGCGTCATGGTTGAGGTGGAGGTCTACGACACCACGCTGCGCGACGGCACGCAGCGCGAGGGCATCTCGCTCTCGGCCGCCGACAAGCTGCGCATCGCCGAGCGGCTCGACGAGCTCGGCGTCGCCTTCATCGAGGGCGGCTGGCCCGGCTCGAACCCGAAGGACGCGGAGTTCTTCGCCCGCGCGCGCGAGCGCAGCTGGCAGCACGCCGAGATCGTCGCCTTCGGCGCGACGCGCCGCGCCGACATCCGCGCCGCCGACGACGCGCAGCTGCGGGCGCTCGTCGAGGCGGGCACGCCGCGTCGTGCACCATCTTCGGCAAGTCGTGGACGCTCCACGTCGAGCGACGTGCTGCGCACCACGCGCGAAGAGAACCTGCGCATGATCGAGGAGACGCGTCGCCTTCCTGCGCGAGCAGGGCGGCGCGTCATCTACGACGCCGAGCACTTCTTCGACGGCTGGCGCGCCGATCCCGAGCTACGCGCTCGAGACGCTGCACGCGGCGGCGCGCGGCGGCGCCGAGACGCTCGTCCTGTGCGACACCAACGGCGGCTCGCTGCCGTGGCAGATCGCCGACGGCGTGCGCGTCGCGGCGGCGGCACTGGGCGAGGTACGCCTCGGCATCCACGCGCACGACGACGCCGGCTGCGGCGTGGCCAACACGCTCGCGGCGGTGCGCGCCGGCGCGCGCCACGTGCAGGGCACGATCAACGGCTACGGCGAGCGCTGCGGCAACGCCAACCTGTGCACGGTCATCCCCGACCTCGAGCTCAAGCTGGGCCTGCGCTGCCTGCCGCCGGGGCGCGCTGCAGCGAGCTGACCGAGCTGTCGCGCTTCGTGGCCGAGGTGGCCAACCTCGGCGCCCGACGACCACATGCCCTACGTCGGGCGCTCGCGCGTTCGCCCACAAGGGCGGCGTGCACGTGGCGGCGATGCGGCGTCAGCCCGGAGCCTACCAGCACATCGATCCGGCGCGCGTCGGCAACGAGACGCGCGTCGTGGTGAGCGAGCTCGGCGGGCGCGGGAACCTGCTGACCAAGGCGGAGGAGCACGGCGTGCCGCTCGCCGCCGACGACGCGGCCGAGCTGATCGGGCACATCAAGGAGCGCGAGGCGCGCGGCTTCGCCTTCGAGGCGGCCGAGGCGTCGGTCGCGCTGATGATGCGCCGCGACCGCCGCCGACTACGTGGCGCCGTTCGCGCTCATCGACTATCGCGTCACCTGCGGGCAGCGCGAGGGCGAGGCGCCGCTGACCGAGGCGACGGTCAAGGTCCGCGATCGGCGACGGGTCCTGCACACCGCGGCCGAGGGCAGCGGCCCGGTGGGCGCGCTCGACGCGGCGCTGCGCAAGGCGCTGGAGCCGGCGTTCCCGCAGATCGCGGACATCCGGCTCGTCGACTACAAGGTGCGCATCCTCGACGGACGCGACGGCACCGCCGCCATCACCCGCGTGCTGGTCGACGCCGCCGACGGCGAGCGGCGCTGGTCGACGCGTGGGCGCGTCGCCGAACATCCTCGAGGCGTCGTGGCGGCGCTGGCCGACGGCATCGAGTACGCGGTGGCGGCGCGGCCGGCAGCCGCGGCGGCGGTGGCATCGTGACGCCCGGCGCAAAGACGGCAAAGATCGTCCTTCTGCCCGGCGACGGCATCGGGCCCGAGGTGGTGCCGAGGCGGCGCGGGTCGTGCTCGAGGCGGTGGCGCAGCGCGATCGGGCATCGCGCTCGCGTTCGACGCAGCACCTCATCGGCGGCGCGGCGATCGACGCCACCGGCATCGGCGCTGCCCGACGAGACCCTGCAGGCGTGCCAGCGCGCCGACGCGGTGCTGCTCGGCGCCGTCGGCGGGCCGAAGTGGGACGATCCGACGGCCAAGGTGCGCCCCGAGCAGGGGCTGCTCGGCCTGCGCCGGCGCTCGGGCTCTACGCCAACCTGCGGCCGGTGCGCGTCGCATCCGGCGCTCGCCGACGTGTCGCCGCTCAAGGCCGAGCGCCTCGACGGCGTCGACATCGTCTTCGTGCGCGAGCTGACCGGCGGCCTCTACTTCGGCCAGCCGCGGCGGCGCGAGAAGATCGACGGCGGCGAGCGCGCCATCGACACGCTCGAGTACACCGACGGCGAGATCCGGCGCGTCGTGCGGCTCGCGTTCCGCTTGGCGCGCGAGCGGCGCAGGAAGCGTGACCTCGATCGACAAGGCCAACGTGCTCGAGTCGTCGCGCCTGTGGCGGCAGATGGCGATGGCGGTGGCGGCGGAGTTCCCGGACGTGGCGCTCGAGCACCAGCTCGTCGACTCGGCGGCGATGCGCCTGATCACCGAGCCGGCGAAGCTTCGACGTCATCGTCACCGAGAACATGTTCGGCGACATCCTGACCGACGAGGCGGCGGTGCTGGCCGGCTCGCTCGGCCTGCTGCCGTCGGCGTCGCTGGGCGACGGCGCGCGTCGGGCTCTACGAGCCGATCCACGGCTCGGCGCCGGACATCGCCGGCAAGGGCATCGCCAACCCGATCGGCACCATCGCCTCGCGCGGCGCTGCTGCTCCGGCACTCGCTCGGCGCGGCACCGGCGGCCGCGCGCATCGAGCGCGCCATCGATCGCGCGCTCGCCGATGGGCTGCGCACCGCCGACCTCGGCGGCGCGCTCGGCACCGACGAGATCACACGCGCCGTCGTCGAACGCCTGTAGAACGGGGACGCGCGGCGCGCGATCAGGTGCAGGGGCCGGCGGGCAGATCGGCGGCGGTCTGGGCGTGCGGGCAGTGCGTGGCCGGGTCGCTCGCCGCCGCGCCGAGGTGATAGATGCGGCACTGGACGCTGTTGCCGGTGGTGTCGTTGACGTGGCCGCTCGTGGGAATCGTCGCGCACTTGGTCACGCACGTGGCAGCGTCGTAGACGACATTGGCGCCAGTGCAGTTCTTGGCCATGAGCTGGCAGTAATTGTCGCACCACGAGCCGCAGACGTTGCCGCCTGTCGGGCCCGCGTGCGGGCAGTGGAGCACGGGATCGGCGGCGGCGGCGCCGGCGTGGTACGTGCGGCAGCCGATGGTGTTGCCCGTGAGGTCGCCGGTCATGCCGGCCGGCCACGCGGCGGCCGTGGTGCAGTAGCTCATGCAGCTGGCGCTGTCCAGGTACTGCGCGTTGCTGCCGCCGTCGCCGGCGGCGGTGCAGTTCATCGCGATCTTGGCGCAGTAGGCGGCACAGGTGGGTGTGGCGCCGCCGGCGAGATCTTGCGCGACCGACATGTCTCCCGTCGACGACGCGGTGGTGTCGTCGCCGCAGCCGGCGGCCGCCAGCGCACAGCAGGCGAGGGCGGCGGTGAAGACGGACGATGGCAGGCGCATGCGAGCCCCCTTTTTCGGTAGGTGACGTTTGGCAGCGAAGAGGTCTCATCATAAAGTGGAAGCCGCATGAGAGCCACTTACGTCGCGGCCGCGCTGTTGCTGCTCGCGGGGGCCGGCTGCGGCAGCGGATCGAACGGCGGCGACGGCGGCGCAGATCTGGCCATGCCGCCGGGCGGCGCCGACATGACGCTCCTGGTGAACGGCTGCCCTCCGCTGACCGCGCCCCTGGCCACCGCCGACGGCGGCGCCGGCGGCGACAGCTGGGCCACCTACGCCAGCGGCTTCTTCGCGTCCTACTGCACGCGTTGCCACTCCTCGGCGCTGACGGGCGCGGCGCGCAACGGCGCTCCCGACGGCTACGACTGGGACGACCAGGCCACGGTGCGCGCGCACCTGGCCATGATCCGCGACAGCGTCGGGGTCTCGAACTTCATGCCGCTGAGCGCGCCCAACCCGTCGTGCGACGAGCGCCGCCGCATCGTCCGCTGGATCGACGCCGACGCGCCGTAGCTGCACCCTGGCAGCCGCGCGCGCGGTGCTTACGATCGGCTGCACATGCTCGCCGATCTGCGCGCCGATCTCGCACGGTACACGGGCCTCCTCAGCGATCCCGTCGCTCGCCTGCGCGTGTGGCGCAGCCTGCTCGAGACGCAAGGCGTCTGGGCGATCAGCGCCTACCGCTTCGGCCAATGGGCCAACCACGAGGCACCCCCGCCGCTGCGCCGCCCCGCCAAGGCGCTCTACCTCGGCACCTTCAAGCTGGTCGAGATCCTGACCGGCGTCTCCCTGCCGGCGCACGCGCGCATCGGCGCCGGGCTCTACATCGGCCACTTCGGCAACATCATCGTGCACCCCGACACCGTCATGGGCGCGCGCTGCAGCCTGTCGCACGGCGTGACCATCGGCGTGCTCGGCGGCGATCGCCCCGGTGTGCCCCGCCTGGGCAGCGACATCTACGTCGGCGCCGGCGCCAAGATCCTGGGGCCGGTCACCATCGGCGACGGCGCGGTCATCGGCGCCAACGCCGTGGTGCTGGTGGACGTGCCCCCCGGCGCCACCGCCGTCGGTGTGCCCGCGCGCATCATCCCGAAAGAGCAGCGCAGCGACGAGCCGGCGCGCGCGGAGAATCGCGTGGCATACTGAGCGCATGTCCGACGCGCCGTCTCCCCCTTCGCTCGTCGCCCTGCGCGACCGGCGCGAGTCCGCCATCCAGCTGCTCGCCGACGGCTTCGCCGCCGATCTGCTCACGATCGATCAGTTCGACGACCGCGTGGCGCGCGCCCACGCCGCCGCCAGCATCGCCGAGCTCGCCGCGCTGGTCGCCGATCTGGCGCCGCTGGCGCCGGCCAAGTCGGCCGCGCTGGTGCCGCTTTCGGTCGACGCGTCGCTGACTGCGACCAGGAAGCGCTTCCGCTCCGTCTTCGGCAACCTCGAGCGCCACGGCGCCTGGGTGGTCCCCGACCGGCTCGCCGTCACCGCCGTCTTCGGCAGCGCCGTGCTCGACTTCCGCGACGCGCGCTTCACCGCCGCCATCACCGAGGTGGAGGTGCGCGTCGTCTGCGGCAACCTCGAGATCATCGTGCCCCCGCAGCTGGCCGTCGACTGCGAGGGCTCGACCATCTTCGGCAACCTCGAGAGCCACGGCGGCGGCGCGGCCATCGCCGATCCGGGACGCCCGATATTGCGCATCCGGGGACCGATCGTCTTCGGCAACGTCGAGGTGCAGACCCGCCTCCCTGGCGAGAGCGAAGGCGACGCGCGCACCCGGCGCCGGCGCGAGCGCAAGCAGCTCGCCGCCACTGCTCCCGAGCGGCGCGCCCTCGATTCGTCAGCGCGTCAGCGGTAGCGCTTCTGCAGCTTGGCGAGCGCGGCCGCCCCCGGCGTGAGCTGCTCGTACGGCAGTGACACGAGCGGGGCCGGCACGGTCCGGTTGACCTCGTGCAGATCCTTCGAGCTCTCGTCGATGTACAGAAGGCCGGTCACCACCTCACCGTTGTGGTGGTGCTCGCGCAGATAGGCGTACGCCTTGTCGGCGTTGGTCGGATCGTATTGCTCGTCGACGCGACGGAACCGGATGACGCTGCCGTCGTGCATGCGCACGTCCTGCGTGGCGCCGCCGCCCTCGGGCATCTTGATCTCCTTGCGCAGCGGCACGAAGTCGGCCTGCGTCGACCTCGATGCTGTGCTCGCGCGTGTAGGCGTAGCTCTTGGTCGAGCCCTCGTGATCGTTGAACGTCACGCACGGCGAGATCACGTCGACGAAGGCGAAGCCCTTGTGCGTGAGGCCCGCCTTGAAGATCGGCACCAGCTGCTCCTTGTCGCCGGAGAAGCTGCGCGCCACGAAGGTGGCGCCGAGCGTCAGCGCCAGCAGGCAGCCGTCGATCGCCTCCATGCGTGTTGGCCTCGCCCTTCTTGCTAGTCGAGCCGGATCGGCCGACGCCGAGAACTGGCCCTTGGTCAGCCCGTACACGCCGTTGTTCTCGAGCACGTAGAGCATGTTCACGTTGCGGCGGATGGCGTGGCACAGCTGGCCGAGGCCGATCGACAGCGAGTCGCCGTCGCCCGAGACGCCGATGTAGATGAGCGTCGCCGTTGGCGGCGTTGGCGCCGGTGGCGATCGCCGGCATGCGGCCGTGCACGCTGTTGAAGCCGTGCGCCTCGCTGCAGGAAGTAGGTCGGCGTCTTCGACGAGCAGCCGATGCCCGACAGCTTCGCCACCGTGTGCGGCGCGATGTCGAGCTCCCAGAACGCCTGGATGATCGCGGCCGTGACCGAGTCGTGGCCGCAGCCGGCGCACAGCGTCGACATCGAGCCTTCGTAGTCGCGCCGCGTGAGCCCGAGCGCGTTCTTCTGCAGCGACGGGTGGTGAACCTTCGGTTTCGCGATGTAGGTCATGATCCCGCCTTCTCGCAGCTTCTGGCCTTCGACGCCGGCGATCACGTGGTGCGCGCTCATCGGGAAGCCGCCGTAGTAGCGCACCGACATCGAGCTTCTCCGTGCGACACGCCCGGTCTCGAGCATGCAGCAGGGTCGCGCAGCTGCGCGTCGCGGTTCTGCTCGACGACGAACGTCGACGCTCGTGCGCGTCGAGGAACGTCGCGCACCTCGTCGCCGAACGGGAAGCCGCGCACGCGCAGGTAGTCGAGCGCGATGCCGTCGCTTGCGCCAGCAGGTCGAGCGCCTCGACGCACGGCGGCGTGGCAGCCGCCGACGGTGATGAGGCCGAGCTTGTGCGCCGGGCGTCGTGCGTGACGATCGGCGCCGGCACGGCCTGTGCGCGGCGCTCTGGATCTTGCGGGCGATGCGGTCGATGACCTCCTGGTACTCGTCGGCGTCCTCGGTGTAGCCGCCGAGCTTGTTGTGGCCCGAGCCGCGCGTGAAGAAGGCGCCCTTGGGGTGCACGCCCGGCAGCGTGCGATACGGGATGCCGTCGCCGTCGACGTCGAGGTAGCGGTAGAAGTTCTGCGCCTTCTCGAGCTCGGCGGCGACAGCACCTTGCCGCGGTCGGGCCGATAGGCGTCGTCCCAGGTCGAGCTTCGGCACCATCCAGTCGTTCATGCCGATGTCGAGATCGGTGAGCACGAACACCGGCGTCTGGAAGCGCTCGGCGAGATCGAACGCCTTCACCGCCATCTCGAAGCACTCCTCGCGGGTTCGCCGGGTACAGGCAGATGTGCTTGGTGTCGCCGTGCGACGCGTACGCGCACAGCATGAGGTCGCCCTGCTGCGTGCGCGTCGGCATGCCGGTCGACGGCCCGGTGCGCTGCACGTCGAACGATCACCGCCGGGATCTCGGCGTAGTACGCCAGCCCGATGAACTCGTTCATGAGCGAGATGCCCGGGCCCGCGGTGGGCGTGAACGCGCGCGCGCCGGCCCAGCGAGGCGCCGATGACCATGCCGATCGCGGCCAGCTCGTCCTCGGCCTGCAGGATCGCGTAGCGGTTCTTGCCCGTCTCGGGATCGCGCGGATACTTCTGGCAGAAGCCCTTGAACGCCTCCATCAGCGAGGTCGACGGCGTGATCGGATACCACGCGCCGACGGTGGCGCCGGCGTAGACGCAGCCGAGCGCCGGCGGCGGTGTTGCCGTCGATCAGGATGCTGTCCTTCGGTCTCGTCCATCGTGCTCGAGGCGAATCGGCAGCGGGCAGGCGAAGTGCTCCTTCGCGTAGTCGTAGCCGAGCGCGATCGCCTTCTCGTTCGACGTCCAGCAGCGCCGGCTTCTTGCCGAACTTCTCCTTGAGCAGCTCGGCGATGATCGTCGGTGTCCATGTCGAGCAGCGCCGCGAGCGCGCCGGCGTAGGCGATGTTCTTCATCAGGATGCGCTCGCGCACGCCCTTGAACGCCGCGTTGCACATCTCGGCGAGCGGCACGCCGAGGAAGGTGACGTCGGCGCGCTGCAGCGCCGTCGTCGAGCGGCCAGGTCGAGTCGTAGAGCAGCCAGCCGCCGGAGCGCACCTCGGCGACGTCCTTGCGCGTAGGTCGCGGCGTTGAGCGCGACCATCAGGTCGAAGTCGCGGCGTGCGCGCGGTGTAGCCGTCCTTGTTGACGCGGATCTCGTACCAGGTCGGCAGGCCCTGGATGTTCGACGGGAAGACGTTCTTGCCCGTGACACGGGAATGCCCATGCGGAAGATGGCCTGCATGATCAGGCCGTTCGCGCTCGCCGATCCCGTGCCGTTGGCGCGTGGCGATCTTGAAGGCGAAGTCGTTGACGCGTTCAGCAAAGGGGATCACTTTGGTACCACCTACTTGCTGCACGACAGTTTCGTCACCGGCGTGCGGGATGGAACAGCTCGAACTTCCGCATGTCCCACGCGTACGTCGGGCAGCGCTCGGCGCACAGGCCGCAGTGCAGGCAGACGTTCTCGTCCTTCACCATCACCCGGCCCGGTCTGCTTGAGCGGGCCCGAGACGAAGAGCGGCTGCTCGAGGTTGTCGGCCGGCGCGGTCAGCCGCGTGCGCAGCGCCGGCTCCTCGTCGTTCTGGCGCGATGGTCAGGCAGTCCATCGGGCAGATGTCGATGCAGGCGTCGCACTCGATGCACAGCGAGTCGGTGAAGTGCGTCTGCACGTCGCAGTTGAGGCAGCGCTCGACTTCGGCGCGCGTCTGCTCGGCGGTGAAGCCCAGCTCGACCTCGATGGTCATGCTTCGAGAAGCGCTCGGCAGGTCGACGTGCTTCATCTTCTGGCGCGCGCGCCGGGTTGTAGTCGTTGCTGTAGGACCACTCGTGCAGGCCCATCTTCGTGCTGACGACAGCGTCATGCCCGTGCGGCGGCCGCTCGGTCACCGGCACGCCCTGGCAGTAGTTGTGGATCGAGATCGCCGCCTGGTGGCCGTGCTCGACGGCCCAGATGATGTTCTCCGGGCCGCACGCCGCGTCGCCGCCGAAGAACACGCCCGGGCGCGTCGACATGAACGTCGTCTTGTCGACGACCGGCATGTCCCACTTGTCGAACTCGAGGCCGATGTCGCGCTCGATCCAGGGGAACGCGTTCTCCTGGCCGATGGCGAGGATCACCGCGTCGCCGGGCAGGATGATCGTTGCCGAGCGTCTCCTGCTTGAGCTTGCCGTTCACCTCGTCGGAGCGTGAAGCTGCTCGAACTCCATGCCCGTCAGCTTGCCGTTCTCGATGACGAAGCGCACCGGCGAGTGGTTCTCGAGGATCTCGACCTGCTCCTCCTCGGCGTCCTCGAGCTCCCACGGCGAGGCCTTGAAGTACTTGCGCGGCTTGCGGCGCGATGACCTTGACGTCGGTGGCGCCGAGGCGCTTGGCCGAGCGGCAGCAGTCCATCGCCGTGTTGCCGACGCCGATGATGAGGACGCGCTCGCCGACCGACGTCGACGTGGCCGAAGTGGATCGACTCGAGCCACTCGATGCCGATGAAGATCTGGTCGGTGTCGTGGCGGCCGGGGATGTCGAGGTCCTTGCCCTTCGGCGCGCCGCTGCCGACGAACACGGCGTCGAACTCGCCGTCGTCGAGCAGCGCCTTCAGGCTCTCGACCGGCGTGTTGTAGCGGATCGTCGACGCCCATGTCGACGATGTAGCCGATCTCCTCGTCGAGCACCTTGGCCGGCAGGCGGAACGACGGGATGTTGATGCGCATCAGGCCGCCCGGACGATCGGCAGCTTCTCGAAGATCGTGACCTCGTAGCCGAGCGGCATCAGATCGTTGGCGACGGTGAGCGACGCCGGGCCGGCGCCGATGAGCGCGACGCGCTTGCCGTTCTTCTTCGTCGGGCGCCTTGGGCAGCAGGCCGCTGACGTCGTCGCGGTGGTCGGCGGCGACGCGCTTGAGGCGGCAGATGGCGACGGGCTTGCCGTCGACGCGGCCGCGGCGGCACGCCGGCTCGCACGGGCGGTCGCACGTGCGCCCGAGGATGCCCGGGAAGACGTTCGACTCGCGGTTGAGCATGTACGCGTCGGTGAACCGCCCCTGCGCGATCAGCCGGATGTACTCGGGGACGTTGGTGTGCGCCGGACAGGCCCACTGGCAATCGACGACCTTGTGGTAGTAGCGCGGATCAGAGACATCCGTGGGGTGCATCGGCTCCTTCGACGAGCAGTTGACCGGGGCATATACTAATGGTCTCCCGGGCGTGCGTCCACGGCTGTTTGTTTCGCGGAGGTTTACGGAAAGACGTACCGCGTCACGGCCAGACCGTCGTCACCCGCGGCCATGACGTAGACGGTGCCGTCGTCGTCGACCGTAATCGGGCGGAAGGACTCGTCTGCCGTCGGTAACGGCGGGATCTCGAGCAGGCCGCGCGCGGCGCCGCCCGAGCCGAGGCGGACGAGCAAAATGTGCTCGTCGACGATCTGGTAGGGCGGCGCGGGCGCTTCGTGTCCGACGTCGACGGCGAGGTAGACCATGCCGTTGCGATCCGAATCGAGCGTGATGATGTGCAGGATGGGAATGCCGAGGTGCAGCGGCTGCTTCCACAGCGGCTGGCCCGACGCTCGATCGACGGCGCCGACCAGCACGTCCCCGTCGGCGATCTCGGCGGCGAGCAGCAGGCGCCCGTCGCGCGAAGGACGGCCGACGAGCTCGGGGCGGTTGGGATCGGCCTGGCCGTTGGCGTCGGCGATGCGCACCACCGCTTCGTGATCGCGCTCGACGTAGATGCCGTCGTCGTCGGCGAAGACGCCGGTGACACCGCCGCCTTCGGTGACCCCCTTGCCGGCGAGCGCCACCTCGTTGGTCAGCTTGCCGTCGCTGTCGTAGACCTGCACGTTGCCGTCGACGAGGCGGTCGAGCACCAGCAGCTTGCCGTCGCGCCCGAACGCGAGATCCTGCACCGTGTCGCCGCCGATCGAGATGGTGCCGGCGAGCTTGCCGTCCTTGTAGCGCAGGATGCGCCGGTTGACCTGATCGACGATCGCCAGCTGCCCGTCCGCTCCCGCGGCGACGGCCATCGGCGCCTCGGGGTTCGACTCGGGGTCGCGGCGGCGGCCGAATTTGCCCTCGGCGCTGCCGTAGCCGCCAGTGATGACCACCGCGCCTTTGGGCGTCGCCGACGCGCGTACGGATGGGCCGCCAGCCATCAGCCTTCCCCCCGCAGCGCCCGGGCCCTCGGACCCGGGAGCGGCGGACGGCTGATGGCTGACGGCCGGTGATCGCTCCTTCGACACCCGCGCGCCGCCGGCGCGGAAGGCCAACAGCACGATCGCGAGCACGGCGAGGGCAGCGCCAGCGAGCCCGACGAGCCGCCGCATCAGTACCCGGAGCGGCGGATCGGCTTGTAGTACGAGTAGGCCATGCGCGTGTCGTGCTGGATGCCGTAGCTGCAGCCCTTGGCCTCGTACGCCTTCACCCAGCCCCAGCGATCGCCCGAGTCGTAGAGGAAGATGTGCCCCTCGGAGCCGGAGTTGTAGACGTACGCGTCGCCGCGCTTGACCGCCGAGCGGGAGACGTCGGACCAGTGCGTGTGCTGGTTGTAGAAGTTGTAGGTCGAGTACGGGTGCGAGCAGGTGGTGAGCGCGCTGGCGCCCGGCACCTGCCACGCCTTGGCCACGTAGCCCGAGCAGTCGGCGCCCCAGGTGCCCGAGTGCGAGCAACTCGGGCACGAGCCATAGCAGGCGCCGTGCGCCGACGAGCCCGGGTTCCAGCAGCCGCCGCCCCAGTGGTAGCTGAAGCCGACGCCCGACTGCGCGCGGGCGATGGCGTTGCCCGCCGCCGTCGAGCCGCCGGGCGAGCCGCCGCCGCCGACCTCGGGCGTGAGGTAGAGGCCGTCGCACCAGCCGGTGTGGCCGGAGTAGGTGACCTTGTACCAGCCGCCGGAGCCGCCGACGACGCTGACGGTGGCCCCGTGCGGCATGGTGATGATGACGGCGTAGTTGGTGCCGGGGCCGGTGCGCAGGTGCAACCCGTCGGTGGCCGTGACCTTCGCCGGCTTGCCGATGACGGCGCTGTCGAATTGGACGTCGGCGGTCGTCTCTTGCGAGTCGCTTTCGCCGTCGCCGCTGCTCACCTGGGCGCTGCCGCAGCCCGCGAGGAGCAGCGAGAGCAGCCAGATCTCGGTCGCGTGAGTTCGCATGCGCTGCCCCCCTTGGCAAGCAGCGTGCCGATCGTAACTGCGCGCCGATGCACACGCGGCGGCGACCGACTGCGCGATCCGGTCCGCAGGTTTGCGCACGATCGTTTGCGATTCGGGAAGGAGCTACGCCGGGGAGTCGCTGCGCGCTCGATGCGCGCCCGGGCGAGCGCCCTTCAGAGGCGCCAGCTCTTGGCGAGCTCCAGCGCGCTCTCGTAGTCGTCGACGCACTCGCGCTTTCCGTCAGAGCTGGCGACGACGGTGCGCCCGGCCTCCTCGCCGTGCCCGAGCGCGATCGACACCCAGCGGCCGTCGACGCAGACCCAGCGCACGCTCTCGCCCGCTTCGGCGGTCGACAAGCGCCAGGGCACGTACATGCCGGTCACGGACCTCGGCGCCCGCTCCGGCGGCTTCACCTTCGAGCTCGACAACCCGCTCCCCAATCTCCCCCGCGGCTCGATCGTAGCGCAATCCCGGACCCTTTGGTATACGTTCCCCCTTTGCCATGAGCACCAAACAGCCCCCAGCGACGACAGCGACGAGCAACTTCATTCGCGAGCAGGTCCTCGCCGACAACGGCAGCAGCAAGTTCGGGGGGCGCGTCTGCACGCGCTTTCCGCCGGAGCCGAACGGCTACCTGCACGTCGGCCACGCCAAGGCGATCTGCATCGACTTCGGCCTGGCGCGCGAGTTCGGCGGCAGCTGCAACCTGCGCTTCGACGACACCAACCCGACCACCGAAGACGTCGAGTACGTCGAGTCGATCCAGGCCGACATCCGCTGGCTCGGGTTTCAGTGGGACAATCTGTATTACGCATCCGATTACTTCGAGCAGCTCTACGAATATGCGGAAAAGCTGATTCAAAAGGGCGTCGCATACGTCGATTCGCTGAACGAAGAGGAGATCCGCGAGTATCGCGGCAACTACTACAAGAAGGGCAAGGAGAGCCCCTACCGCAACCGCACCGTCGACGAAAACCTCGATCTCTTCCGGCGCATGCGCAAGGGCGAGTTCAAAGAGGGCGAGCACGTCCTGCGGGCCAAGATCGACTTGAGCTCGCAGAACATGAACCTGCGCGACCCGCTCCTGTACCGGATTCGATATGCGGCACACCACCGCACCGGTACCAGGTGGTGCATCTATCCGTTATACGACTACGCGCATCCGCTCTCGGACGCGATCGAGAAGATCACGCACTCGATCTGCACGCTCGAGTTCGAGGCGCACCGCCCGCTCTACGACTGGTGCATCCGCGAGGCGGGGGCGTTCCCGTCGCAGCAGATCGAGTTCGCACGCGGCAATCTGACCTACACCGTGATGTCGAAGCGCAAGCTCCTCGAGCTGGTGCAAGGGCAAGCACGTCGACGGCTGGGACGATCCGCGCATGCCGACGCTCGCCGGCATGCGGCGGCGCGGCTACACGCCCGAGGCGATCCGCGCCTTCTGGGAGCGCGTGGGCGTGGCCAAGGCCGACTCCACGGTCGACGTCGGTCTGCTCGAGCACACGCTGCGCGAAGATCTCAACCAGCGCTGCAAGCGCGTGATGGCGGTGCTGCGACCGCTCAAGGTGGTCATCGAGAACTTCCCGGAAGGCGAGACGCGCGAGCTGGAGGCGCCGCTGCATCCGGAGGATCCGTCGCACGGCACGCGCAAGCTCCCGTTTTCGCGCGTGCTCTACGTCGAGCGCGACGACTTCCGCGAGGACGCGCCCAAGGAGTGGTTCCGCCTGGCGCCGGGGCGCGAGGTGCGCCTGCGCTACGCGGCGCTCGTCACCTGCGTCGCCGTGCAGAGGGACGCGCGCGGCGAGGTCGACCGAGCTGCGCTGCACCATGGATCCCGCAGTCGTGGGGCGGCACGTCGCCGGACGGGCGCGTGGTGCGCGGGACGCTGCACTGGGTGTCGGCGGCGCACGCCGTGGACGCCGAGGTGCGGCTCTACGATCGGCTCTTCTCCGTCGAGAACCCGGGGACGACCGAGGGCAAGAGCTTCCTCGAGGAGCTCAACCCCGACTCGCTGGTGCGGGTGCAGGCCAAGCTCGAGCCGTGGCTCGGGACCGCCAGGCCCGGCGAGACGGTGCAGTTCGAGCGGCTGGGCTACTTCCGCCACTGACGAGGCGGGCGGCTGGAACCGCACGGTGACGCTGAAGGACACGTGGGCGAAGATCGAGAAGAAGGCTGACAAGTCGGAGACTGCCGAAGAAGAAGAAGCCGGCGCCGGCGGCGCCGAACGAGATCTCGATCGACGACTTCAACGAGATCGAGCTGCGCGTCGGGCTGGTCAAAGAGGCGGGGCTGGTCGAAGGCGCCGACAAGCTCATCCGGGTGATGGTCGACCTCGGCGAGGGGCGTGAGCGGCAGATCTTCGCCGGGCTGCGCGCCAGCTATCCCGATCCGACCGTGCTCGTCGGCCGGCGCGTGGTGGTGGTCGCCAACCTGAAGCCGCGGCAGATGAAGTTCGGGCTGTCGGAGGGGATGATCCTCGCCGCCGGCAAGATGGTGCTCGCCGCCGACGAGAGCGCCAAGCCGGGCGACAAGGTCTCGTGAGCGCGCGCTCATGACGACCGTACGCGATCGCTTCGCCCCGTCGCCGACCGGCTTTCTGCACATCGGCGGCGTGCGCACCGCGCTGTTCAACTGGCTGTTCGCGCGCCACCACGGCGGCCAGTACATCCTGCGCATCGACGACACCGACCAGGAGCGCAACGTCGAAGCGGCGCTCGCGCCCATCCTGCACGGCTTCCGCTGGCTCGGCCTCGAGTGGGACGAGGGGCCGGAGGTGGGCGGGCCGCACGCGCCCTATTTTCAGTCGCAGCGCACCGCCCGCTATCAGGCCGCCGTCGACCAGCTGCTCGCCGTCGGGGCACGCCTATCGCGACTACGCCAAGCCCGAAGAGATGGACGCGCGAGCGCAAGGCGGCCGAGGCGGAGAAGCGGCAGTTCCAGTACAGCCGTCGCTGGATGGCCGAGACGCGACGAAGATCGCGCGCGCTTCGAGGCCGAGGGGCGCAAGTGGGTCGTGCGCCTGAAGATGCCGCGCGCAGGGCAAGCTGCGTGCTGCCCGACCTGGTGCGCGGCGACGTCGAGTTCGCAGTGGGCGCAGGAGGCCGACCACGTCATCCAGCGCGGCGACGGCAGCTTCATCTACCACCTGGCCAACGTCGTCGACGATCGCGACTTCGAGATCACGCACGTCATCCGCGCCGAGGAGCACCTGTCGAACACGCCGCGCCAGGTGTTCATGGTGCAGGCGCTCGGCTATCCCGCTGCCGGCGTACGCGCACCTGCCCTACGTCGCCGAGCCGGGCTCGAAGCGCAAGCTGTCCAAGCGCAAGCTCGACGCAGTACCTGAAGAACCCGGACTTCAAGAAGGTCCACGATCACGGCACGCAGATCGCGGCGGCGATGAAGCTGCCCGTCGCCGCCGAGACGTTCAATCCGGTCATCGTCGACTTCTACGAGCAGGTCGGCTACCTGCCCGACGCGATCGTGAACTACCTGCGTGCTGCTCGGCTGGTCGCTCGACGACAAGACCGAGTTCTTCACGCGCGAGCAGATGGTCGAGCCACTTCTCGCTCGAGCGCGTGCAGACAGGCGCCGGCGAGCTTCGACCCGGCCAAGCTGCTGGCGTTCCAGACGCAGTACATGCAGGAGGTGCCGCTCGACGAGAAGGTGCAGCGCGTGCGGCCGTTCCTCGAGCGCGCCGGCATGCGTCGCCGACGAGGCGCGCGAGGTGCGGCGGCATCGTCGAGGCGCTCGGCGATCGCCTCAAGGTGTTCGGCGACATCCTCGCTGCAGGGCGCCTACTTCTTCGGCGACGAGGTGCCGGCGTGGGACGAAAAGGCGTTCGCCAAGCGCGTGCTGGCGCCCGGCGCCGTCGACAAGCTGGCGGCCTATCGCGACTGGCTCGGCGGGCGCGAAGCGTTCGACGCGGCGTCGCTCGAGCGCGACACGCAGGCGTGGCTGGCCGAGCGCGGCTGGGCGCTGGGCGACATCGTGCACGCGGTGCGCGTCGCCGTCACCGGCGTCGGCGGCGGGCCGGGGCTGTTCGACTGCCTGGCGCTGATCGGCCGCGAGGTCTGCGTGCGCCGCATCGAGCGGGCGGTCGCAAAAGCGCGCGGCTGAGCGCGCGGCTGCGGCGAGCTCGTCGGAGGGCACGTCCGGCCCCGCGCGATCTGCCCCGCTGGGCTCAAACAGTCCTCGCCACCGGACCGCCGTGCTCGATTCGGGCCCTTGCCTGTGCTGCGGAACTCGCCCAGCGGGGCAGATCGCACGGGGCCTCTGTGCCGGTCGGGAAGCGGTCGGAGCGAAGTGCGTCCGCGTTGGTGCCGCAGCAGTTCGAGCTGCGCGAGTCGCCCAAGTCTGGCACGCTTGATCTCGACGAGGAGCTGCGTTCAGCGCTGGCGGCGGTAGGTGCCCGGCGGCTGGCCGGTCCAGCGCTTGAAGGCGCGGCTGAAGCTGGCCAGGTCGGCGAAGCCGAGGCGCCAGGCGATCTCGCCCAGCGGCACGTCGCCGCCGACGAGGGCGCGCTTGGCCTCGTCGGTGCGCACGGCATCGAGCACCTCGGTGAACTGGGCGCCCGCCTCGCCGAGCCGCCGCTGCAGCGTGCGCGCGCTCATGTGCAGCGCCGCCGCCACCGCCTCGACGTTGCCGCCGTCCGGCAACAGCGCGCGAATCTTCGTCGCCACCTCGACGGAGAAGTCGTGCGCCGGCGGCTGCGCGCGCAACGCCGCCTCCGCCAGCGGCTCGACGGTAGCGAGCAGCCGGGCGTCGCCCTCGGGCGTCGGGAGCTCGAGCAGCGCCGCATCGAAGGTGAAGCCGTTGTCGTCGCTGCCGAAGTCGAGCTCGCGGGTGCCGAAGAAGCGATGCAGCGGGCCGAGCTCACGCGGGCGCGGGTGCATGAACCAGACGCGCCGCGCACCGATGGAGACGCTGGCGGCGCCCCGCAGGTGCGTGAGCGCCGCGCCGAGCGCGTACTCGTTGCTGGCGCGGCCGACGCCGCGCGGATAGCCGCGCATCTGCTGGCGCCAGCACGCCTCCCCGCCCTCGACCTCGAAGGCGAAGCTCATGCGCGGATCGATCAGCGACGCGTAGCGCACCGTGCGCTCCATCGCCTCGCGCACCGTGCCGCTGGCGCGCGCCGCCAGCTCGTGCAGGCCGTAGCGGCGAAACGGCAGCTGGGCGGGGAGCTGCAGCGCCAGGTAGGGCTCGCCGACGAGCGCGCCGGCGGCTTCCAGGAGCTCGTCGAGCGCGGTCGGGGTCACGGGCAGCTCGTCGCGCGCGGCGGCGTCGGCGGGCAGGGCGAACCGCGCTGCCCAGACCTCGAGCAGCGACGCGTCGACGCCGCGCGCCTGGAGCCAGCGCATCAGCGCCGGCGGCAACGGCGACGGCGCGGGCGACTCCTTGGGCCGACGCGTCCGATCCACGTGACGCAGCATAGCCGCCCGCGGGCGCCACCGGGCGCCTGGCGCGCTCGGCAAAGCGGTTTGGCGGCGCCGGCGATGGCGCCCGCGCGCGCCAACCGTTAGCTTAGCGCCATGGACATCGACATCCGGCACCGCGACGGCCGCGTCCTGTGGAGCGGCGAAGCCTACGACCTCTCCGATGCCGTGCAGAAGGCCGTCGGCGAGCGCGCCAATCTCGGCGGTGCCCAGCTCGGCGACGTCGACCTCGCCGGCGCCAACCTGGAGCAGGCGCACCTGCGCGGCGCCAACTTGCAGCGCGCGCGGCTGCGCAACGCCAACCTCGAAGAGGCCGACCTCGGCGAGGCCGACCTGACCGGGGCGCAGCTCGACGGCGTCAATGTCGAGCAGTCGGACCTGACGCGCGCCATCCTCGTCGACGCCTCGGCGCGCGGCGCCAACTTCGAGCAGGCGCTGCTCGAAGGCGCCGACCTGACGCGTGCGCGCGCCGAAGGCTGCAACTTCGAGGAGTGCGACCTGCGCGGCGCCAAGCTCGAAGGCGCGACCTTCCGCCGCAGCAACTTCGAGGAGGTGCGGCTCGACGGCGTGCGCGCCGTGGGCGCGTCGTTCAACGGCTGCAACCTGGAGAAGGCGACGCTGCGCGACTCCGACCTGGCGGGCGTCGACCTGTCGAGCTGCAACCTCGAACGCTGCGACCTGCGCGGCGCACGGCTGTGGGGGGCGAACCTGTCGGGATCGAACCTGGAGCGGTCGGATCTGCGCCACGCCGATCTGACCGACTGCGATCTGCGGGAGTCGAACCTCGATCGCTGCGATGTCGACGCCGCGAAGATGGACGGCGTCAAGCTCGACTCGGCCAACACCTCGCGGCTGCGCGGCAAGCCGGCGACCAGCGCGCCCTATCGCTAGGCGGGCGCGACCTGCGTGCGCTCGAGGGTCAGCTCGTAGACGCGCGCCTGGAGCGCGCGATCGCCGGCCAGCGACGAGGCATGCGCCTCCTCCGTCTGATCGTAATAGCGCCCGGTGACGCCTTCGAGCGCGGGATCGAGGGCGAGCTTCACCTCGCCGGCAGCGCCGCGCGTCACCGGAGCGCCACCGGCCGCGCCGAAGCCGCGGTGCAACAGCTTGGTGCCGATGACCCCCGGATGCATCGCGTTGACCGCGATGGCGCGCGGCGCCAGGCGGCGCGCCAGCTCGAAGGCGCTGAGCACGTTCATCAGCTTCGAGTCGGCGTAGGCGCCGTAGCCGTCGTACGCGACGCCAGCGCGATCGAGATCCGCGAGGTCGAGCGCGCGCACGCTGCGGTGCACGTTCGACGACACGAAGACGACGCGGCCGCCGCCGAGCGCGCCTATTAATAGGTGGGTCAGGGCGAACGGCGCCAGCTGGTTCACCGCCAGGGTCAGCTCGAACCCGTCGGCGGAGACGCCGCGCGTCGTCGCGTAGATGCCGGCGTTGTTGACGAGCGCGTCCAGCCGCGGATGGCGGCCCAGGACCTCGGCGGCGAGCGCGCGCACCTCGCCGAGGCTGGCGAAGTCCCCGGCCACCGGCTCGAACAGGTCGCGCCCGGTCTCGGCGCGCAGCGCCGCCGCGGCGGCGTCGGCACGCGCGCGCGTGCGGCCGTGCACCAACACGCGCACCCCACGCTCGCCCAGCTGGCGGGCGGCCTCCCGCCCGATACCGTCGCTGGACCCGGTGACGAGGACGGTCTTCATGCCGCAATTTCAGCACATTCTCGACGCAGTGCGCGATCCAGTCGGTCGCGGTATCGGTTGACGGCGCCGCGGGCATGGTCTACGCCTGCCGGACCACGGAGGTACCCATGCGAGCCGTACTCGTCGCCGCCGCCCTCGCGCTGGCCGCGCCGGCCGTCGCAAAGCCGGCGGCTGCGACCACGAAAGCGTTCCCGTTCCCGATGGAGGTGCACACGCTGCCCAACGGGCTGCGTGTCGTCTTCGTCCCCTACGACTCGCCCGGCCTCGTCGCCTACTACACGCTCATGCGCGTCGGCAGCCGCAACGAGCCCGAGCAGGGCCGCTCCGGCTATGCGCACTTCTTCGAGCACATGATGTTCCGCGGCACGCCCACGCACTCGGGCGAAGACTACGACCAGACCGTCACCAGGCTCGGCCTCGACACCAACGCCTTCACCGACCTCGACATGACCGTCTATCACCTCTACGGCCCGTCCCAGGCGCTGCCGACGATCATCGACTACGAAGCCGATCGCTTCGAGCACCTCGACTACAACGAGGAGCAGTTCAAGACCGAAGCCGGCGCGATCCTCGGCGAGTACGCCAAGAGCGCGTCCAATCCGGGGCAGATCCTGGAGGAGAAGATCGCCGAGACGGCCTTCACCAAGCACACCTACCGCCACACCGTCATCGGCTACCTCGACGACGTCAAGGCGATGCCGTCGGGCTTCGCCTACTCGCGCGAGTTCTTCCGCCGCTACTACACACCCGACAACGCCACCGTGATCATCGTCGGCGACTTCGACAAGCGGCAGACGCTCGCCCACATCGACGAAGGCGTACGCGGCGTGGAAGGGCAAGCTCGACCCGGCCAAGATTCCGGCCGAGCCGCCGCAGACCGCGCCGCGCACGCGCGCACGTCGACTGGAAGACGCCGACGCTGCCGCGGCTGTGGCTGGGCTGGCACACGCCGGCCGCGAGCGACCTCGAGCGCGACCGCGGTGCAGACCGTGCTCGACGGCTACCTGTTCGGCCCCACCAGCCCGCTCTACCAGGATCTCGTGCTCGGGCGGCAGCTCGTCGACTCGATGTACGTCTCCTGGTATCGGACGCGCGATCCCTCGCTGTTCGGCGTCGGTGCGTGCGGGTCAAGAAGGCGGCCGACCTCGACACCGTCGACAAGGCCATCATCGCCGAGGTCGCCAAGCTCGCCGCGGGCAAGGTCGACCGCGCCCGCCTCGACGCGGTGCGCTCGAACCTGAAGTACGCCGCCATCGGGCAGCTCGACACCGCCACCCGCATCGCCGTAGACGCTGGCCACGACCACGGCGCAGACCGGCGACCTCGAGGCGATGAACAAGCTCTACGCGCGCATCGACAGGCTGCGGCCGGCCGACCTGTCGGCGTTCGCCAAGAAGTGGCTGACCGACGCCAACCGCACCACGGTCACGCTGACCACCGGAGGTGAAAAATGAATCGCCTGCTCACCTGTGCGCTGCTCGCGACCCTGGCCGTGCCGGCCGCGGCGTCGACGCCGAGCGTGGCCGGCGGCTCGCCGGGGCTGGTGACGCTGCCCGCCAACAATCACCCGATCGTCTCCATGGCGCTGTCGTTCCACGCCGGCGCCGTCGACGATCCGCCGGGCAAGGCGGGCCTCACCTACCTCACCGCGCGCGTCATGGCCGAAGGCGGCACCGCGGTCGCTCTCGTCGAAGCAGCTGCTCGAGACGCTGTTCCCGATGGCGGCGGACGTGCGCGCCCGCGTCGACAAGGAGCAGACGACCTTCTCGGCGAGCGTGCACCGCGACCACGTGGAGCAGATGGTCGGCATCCTCGGCGACATCGTCGCCCACCCGCGCTTCGACGCGGCCGAGTTCGCCCGCCTGCGCGACGCGGCGATCAACGACGTGGAGAAGCGCCTGCGCCAGGGCGACGACGAGAACCTGGGCAAGGAGGCGCTCGGCGAGCTGATGTTCCGCGGGCACGCCTACGGGCGGCTCACGCTGGGCCACGTCGCCGACCTGCGCAAGCTCACGCTCGACGACGTCAAGCGGCAGGCGGCGCGCGTGTTCACGCTCGATCGCCTGACCATCGGCGTCGCCGGCGGCTACACCGCCCGCCGTCGTCGAGAAGCTGAAGAGCGCGGTCGCCGGGCTGCCGGCCAAGGGGGCGCCGCTGGCCGAGATCACGCTGGCGCAGCCGCACCAGCCGCGTGTGCTCCTGGTCGAGAAGGCGACGGCGTCGACGGCGGTCTCGATCGGGCATCCCGTGGTCGCTGACGCGCCACAGCCCCGACTTCGCCGCCTGGCTGGTGGCGCGCTCGGCGTTCGGCGAGCACCGCCAGTTCAACGGGCGCCTGATGCAGCGCCTGCGTGAGCAGCGCGGCCTCAACTACGGCGACTACGCCTACATCGAGCACTTCGAGCAGGAGGGCGGCGACGCGGTGGCGGCGCAGACCGGGCGCGCGCGGCGACAGGGCGAGTTCACGATCTGGCTGCGCCCCGTGCAGAACGAGAACGCGCTGTTCGCCACGCGCGCGGCGCTCTACGAGCTCGAGCGCTCGGTCGGGCAGGAGCCGTTCAGCGACGAGGAGGTCGCGCGCACCAAGGGCTTCCTCGACGGCTACGTGCTGCTCTACGCGCAGACCGACGCGCGCAAGCTCGGCTACGCGCTCGACGACCGCGCGCTCGGCGGCAGGCGCGCCTTCCTCGAGAACCTGCGCGCCGACCTCGCCAGGGTCACCACCGCCGACGTCAATCGCGTGTGGTCGAAGATGAAGACGCTCCTGCCCGAGCTCGAGATCGTCATGGTCACGCCGAACGCGGCCGCGCTCAAGGGAGCGATCGTGAGCAACGCGGTGTCGCCGATGCACTATCAGAAGGACGCGCACGGCAACGTGCCGAAGAAGCCCGCCGCGCTGCTCGCCGCCGACAAGGTGATCGAGAAGCTGCCGCTCGGCGTCTCCAGCGCCGGCGACGTCGAGATCATCCCCGTGGCGAAGATGTTCGAGTAGCCAACCACAACGCCAAAAGCGGCAACAACGCCAGCAGCGTGGGCGCGATCGGCTGCACCAGAAGGCCGGCATGCGCCACGATCACCAGCCCCAACACCACCAATCGCGCACTCAGGTAGCGCCGGCCGAGCCACGGCAAGAGCGCGTCCGTGGGCCAGAACGACAGCAGCAGCTCGTTGCGCGTCAGCTCGGGGAAGGTCGACAGCGCCGCCAGCGCCCACACGATCGTGCCCAGGAGGCCGAGCACCACTGCAGCCAGCGCGCGCCCGCTCGGCAGGTGCGCCAGGATCGCCAGCGCCAAGAGCGCACCGGCGACGGTGAACGCCAGCAGCCCGAGCCAGGTCGCGCCCGCCGGCGGACGCGGCCGTCCGACCACCACGGTGACCGGCGCCGCGCCGAAGCGCCGCTCCACCTCGGCGCGCAGCTCCGAGGGCAGGAACATCGCCGTCCACGAATCGGTGCGCCGATCCGCCGAGCGGCCCAGCAGGAGATCGACCGCGGCGAGCAGCGGCCAATTGCCGGCGAAGCCCTCGCGCGCCCACTGGCGGAACGTCTTGTCGCCCGCCACGCGCCCCCGCCCCAGCCGCCCGCTGGTGGCGCGATCGAGGACGTCGCGGATACGGGTGGTGCAGTTGTCGTTGAAGTGATGGTAGCGGTAGTACTTTGCGTTGCCCTGCGCCGAGGCCCGAAGCCCGATCGCCACCCGCTCGGCCTCGTCGGGCGACAGTGACAGCGTCTGCCGCCAGACCGCGCGCCCGACCGAGGCGTAGTAGCGCAGCATGTTCGGCACGTCGGTCGTCGAGACCCAGAACATCGCGCGGCCGCGAATGAAGTTCCACGTCAGCGGCACCGGCGTCGTGAAGTCGGCCGTCCCGTAGTTGTAGCAGCGCCCGCGCGGCGCCTCACCGTCGGTGACGCAGATCGCCGCGTGGCCGAACGCCGAGAACAGCTCATCGCCCTGCCCCATCGTGTAGACATCGATGGTCGGCGCTGCCTGTGCCGTCGCCGAGCAGAGGCAGAGCGCGAGGACTGCGGCGCGCATGCCTCGATCGTAGCGCGCTCACCGCAGCTTGACGAGCGTATAGGTGCCCATGACCACACCGACGACGACGACGAGGGCGCGCACCCACCTCGGGTCGACGCGCCGCGACAGCCGCGCCGACGCGTAGCCGCCGCTCATCGCGCCCGTCATCATGGCGAGCGCCAGCGGCCAACGGACCTGCCCGCCGGCGACGAAGATCCCGGCGGCGGTCAGGTTGATGCACACGCCGGCGAAGTTCTTGAGGCCGTTCATGCGCGACAGGTTGTCGTGGCCGACGAGGCCGAGCATCGCCAGCATCAGGATGCCCATGGCGGCGCCGAAGAAGCCGCCGTAGATCGAGATGGCGAGCTGCATCAACACCTGCAGCGCGCGCCGCCGCTTGTGGCCGTCGGCGCCGATGCGCCGATCGACCCAGCGGCGGATCGGCGCCTGCGCCACGAAGAGCAGGGTGGCGCCGTAGATCAGCCACGGCACCACGCGCGCGAAGGTGCGGTTGCCCACCCACAAGACGAGCAGCGCGCCCAGCCCGCCGCCGATGAGGCTGGGCAGCGCCATCCACAGCAGCTCGCGGCGATCGCCGGCGACGTCGTGGCGAAAGCCCCAGAAGGCGCCGAACCCGCCCGGCACGAGCGCGACGGCGCTGGTGGCGTTGGCGGCCACGGGCGGGACCCCGAACGCCAGCAGCGACGGAAAGGTCAGTAGCGTGCCGCCGCCGGCGAGCGCGTTCATGCCGCCGGCGAGCGCGGCGGCGCCGATCAGCACCAGCCACATCATGAGCCCCGCCCCCGCCGCGCGCTCGATGGGCCATGCGGCCACACCGTCAGAAGGGCTCGCATCGCTCGCGCATGCGGGTAACATACGCGACCCACCGATGACGCGCGACCCTCCCGACGCCGAGCGGCTCACCCGCGCGCTGCAGCTCAAGGGCTGGCAGCCGGCGCGCAGCGAGGTGGGGCCGCTGTTCGCGCTCGTCGCCGGCGGCGACAAGGAGACGGCGGAGGCGGCCTCGCGGGCGCTGGCGCGGCTCGGTGTCGACGCGGCCCGCGCCGCGATGGCCCGCTTCGACGCCGCCACGCCGGTCGAGCGCGCGCGGCTGGTGCGCCTCATCGGCCGCGTCGCGCAGGCGCGCCGCAACGACGACGGCCGCGCGCTGGCGGCGTTCCTGCTCGAGCGCGTCGCCGACCCCGACGACAAGACCGCGCGCAACGCCGCGCTCGCGCTCGGCAAGCTCGCCGAGCTGGCGCCTGCTACCGAGGTCGAGCGGGCGCTGGCGGCGCGCTGGCCCTCGGCGTCGCCACCGCTGCGCCGCGCGCTCGCCGAAGCGCTCGGCAAGGTGGGTGGCGCCACGGCCCTGGCGCTCCTCGACGGCGTCCCCAGCGACGACCCGGAGCTACAGCGGCTCACCCACGAGGCGCGGGTCAAGATCCAGCGCACCCTGGGGCGCGTCGAGCCGGGCGCCATCGCCGACGACGTGCCGCCGGCCGCGCCGCTGCGCGCGCTCGCGCACTGCCGGCACGGTCTTGGCCAGCTGCTCGCCGAGGAGCTGGCGCCGCACGGCGCCCGCGTGGTCGACGACGAGACCGTCGCCCTCACCCTGCGGACCCCGCTGGCGTCTCTTTGGGCGGCGCGCACCATGCTGCGCTTCGGCTTCCCCCTGGCCGCGCGCGGCGCACCCAAGGCGGGCCCGGAGGCGATCGAGCGGGCGGTCGTCGACGCCCTCGCCTCCGATGCCGCGTGGGCGATCCTGTCGCGCTTCACCCGCGGCACCATCCGCTACCGCCTCGAATGGGCCGACGCCGGCCACCGTCGCGCGCTCACCTTCCGCGTCGCCGCCGCCGTCGCCGCGCGCCGCCCGCAGCTGGTGAACGACCCGACGGCGACGCTGTGGGAGGTGATCGTGCGCGAGGGCAAGCCGGCGACGGTCGAGCTGTGGCCGCGCGGCCTCGCCGACCCCCGCTTCGCCTACCGCGTCGCCCACGTCCCGGCGTCGTCGCACCCCACCCTCGCCGCCGCGCTCGCCCGCATCGCCGGCGCCCGCCCCGACGACGTCGTCTGGGATCCGTTCGTCGGCGCCGGCACCGAGCTGGTCGAGCGCGCGCGCCTCGGCCCCGCCCGCGCGCTCTTCGGCACCGACGTCGACGAGGCCGCGCTCGCCCGCGCGCGCGAGAACCTGGCCGCCGCGCAGGTCGCCGCCGAGCTCGCCCGCGCCGACGCCCGCACCTTCCGCCCGTCGCTCCCGCCGACCGCGATCATCACCAATCCGCCGATGGGCCGCCGCGTGCTCGATCGCCATCGCACCGGCGAGCTCTTCCGCGACTTCCTCGCCCACGCGGCCGCGCTCCTGCCGCGCGGCGGGCGCCTGACCTGGATCTCCCCGCGCGGCGACGAGACCCTCGCCGTCGCCACCCCCCTCGGCCTCCAGGTCACCTACCGCCAGCGCGTCGACATGGCCGGCTTCTGGGCCGAGATCCAGTCGTTCCGCAAACGCTGACCGGCGCCTCGCCGCCCAGATTCTGTGGCGTGACGATCGCGCGCCGACTACATTGGTGGCGATGCGCGACGACGCTCTCTCGACGACGCTCGAGGCTGCGCTGCTTCGTCAGCTCCTCGCCACCTGGCGCGCGCTCAACGACAGCTACTTCAAGGGCCGGCTGCACGCGCCGGCGCTCTCCCTGGCCGACGGCGCGCACAAGCTCGGCCAATGGCTCGCCGGCGAGCGGCGCATCGAGCTGCAGCGCGCCTTCGTCGTCGATGGCGCCTGGGGCGCGGTCGTCGAGGTGCTCAAGCACGAGATGGCGCACCAGTACGTCACCGAGGTGCTCGGCGATCCCGACGAGACGCCCGCACGGCCCGGCCTTCCGCGACGTCTGCGAGCGCCTCGGCATCGACGCGCGCGCCGCCGGCGTCCCCGAGGCCGCCGCCGACCCCCGAGGCCGAGGCGCGATGCTCGAGCGCGTCGCGCAAGCTCCTCGCGCTCGCCGAGAGCCCGAACGTCACACGAGGCGGAGGCGGCGATGAACGCCGCGCAGCGCCTGATGCTCAAGCACAACCTCGACGCCACTCGCGCGCTCGCGCCTACTCGTTCCGCCACCTCGGCGCGCCCACCGGCCGCGTCAGCGAAGCCGAGCGCATCCTCGCCACCATCCTCGGCGAGCACTTCTTCGTCGAGTGCATCTGGGTGCCGGTGTACCGCCCGCGCGAGGGCAAGCGCGGCAGCGTGCTCGAGGTCTGCGGCACGCCCTCGAACCTCGAGATGGCCGAGTACGTCCACGCGTTCCTCTCGCACACGGCCGAGCGCCTGTGGCGCAGCACAAGAGCGAGCCGGGCGTCGCGCAACCGCGACCGGCGCACCTACCTCGCCGGCGTCATGACCGGCTTCCGCGAAAAGCTCGACGCCCAGCGCAGAGCGCCAGCCAGCGCAGGGCCTCGTCTGGGTGGGCGACGGCGACCTCGCCAGATACTGGCGCCGCCGCCACCCGCACGTCCGCTTCACGCCGCCACGCCGGGCAGCCGAGCGCAACGAGGCGCACGCCCACGGCCGCGCCGCCGGCCGCACCATCGTCCTTGCGCGGGCGGTCCACGAACGGGTCTCCCGTGGCCGCCTCCTGACCGGCCGGAGCTGACCCTTCAGGCCTCCTGCCGTCCGGGCATCGCCACTGCCCCCCGGCGGCCGCCCGACCGTGGACCTTGCAGCATCTTGCCGATAACCTTGCGAGTCCCAGGCGCGCAAAATTTGCGCGCCAACGGCGGTTTGCTCCGAGTACAATTCGCGCTTATGTAAGGCGAAGGTACGGATGTCTGAAGCCATCGACACAATATCCGCCCCCTCCACGGAGGGAGTCTCGCTCGGGACCTGCGCCCGCTGCGGTGGCCCTGTCGACGTTCGCACCCGTCACCTGATGATTGAAGGTCCAGCGGTGCGCAGCTTCTGCTCCGAGGCCTGCGCGAGCGCGCCGGTCCAGCTCGTCCCGCCCGAGCCGCCGGCGCGCCGGTACTCGCCCGCGCGTCATCTGCTCCATGTCGTGGTCGGCGTACCAATGCTAGCGTTTACGAGCGGTTATACTCCGCCGCAGACGCCCCAGCGGACGGCTCCGGTGGTCGCCGCGACCGCCGCTGCGCCGGTCGGCCCACCGGCGTATGGTCCGACCTGGCCGCCGACCGAGAAGGACTGGCTGGCCGAAATCGCCTCCGACGCCTGGCTCCATCCGCTGGACGGCCCGGTGCGGCGCATGCCCATCCGCGACGCCCGGGTCTTCGGCGCCGAGCGGCCGGGCGACCGGCCCGGAGAGTGCCGGGGTGGCCACTGCGGCGTCGACCTCGGCGGTGAGGTCTGGGGAGAGCCGGTCCACGCCGCCCACGACGGCGTCGTCGACCGCGTCCAGCGGGGTCCGAACGAGGAGCACGGCGGGCTCTATGTCCGGCTATCGCACCGCGGCGGAACCATCTTTACCCAGTACTTCCACCTCGCGGCCATCCCGAAGTGGATCCAGCCGGGCGTCAAGGTGAAGATGGGCGACGTCATCGGGCTGCTCGGGGACACCGGAGTCAAGCACTCGTCGCCGCACCTGCACTTCACGGTGTCGGTCAAGCCCTCGGCGGACCAGCCCGAGCGCTACATCGATCCCGAGCCGCTGGTCGCCTTATGGCCGCTGCGCATGCCAGTCGAGGGCGGCGCCATGGTGAGTGCGGAGGCCGCGCCCGGGGTACCGCTCGGTGCTGCCGGCCGCCCGTCGCACCACCACAAGCTCGCGCGCGTGGTCGCCACCCCGAGCGACGACGCGTCGGCCGCCGAATAGCGCGGTCACGCGAGCCTCAGCCGGGCGGGATCTTCTGCAGCTTGCGCTGCAGCGAACGGCGATGGATGCCGAGGCGCCGCGCCGCCTCCGAGACGTTGCCGTTGCACTCCTGCAGCACCCGCGTGATGTGCTCGAACTCGGCGCGTGCCAGCGTCGGCGACGAGCCGTTCGCGCGCGCCACGGCGCGCTCGAGCGCCTGCATGAGCTGCAGCCCACCGACGGGCTTCTGCACGAAGTCGACGGCGCCGCCGTGGAACGCGTCGACCACGTTCTGCACCGCTCCGTGGCCAGTCAGCAGCACCACCAACAGTTCAGGCAGCTCCGATTTCAGCTCGCGGAGTAGATCGATCCCCGAATCGTCGCCGATGCACAGGTCGAGCAGCGCGCAGTCGGGCCGGCGCGCGCGCGCGATCTCGAGCGCGCGCTCGGCGGTCGGAGCCGGCAGCACGGTCAGGCCGCGCGCGCGCAGATCGCGCTCCAGCGCAGACAGCAGCACCTGGTCGTCGTCGACCACGAGGACCGTGCGGAGCCGTCTGGCCAGGCGCGCCATGGTCATACCTTCGGTAAGGTGAATGTCACGGTCGTGCCCTGACCTTCAACACTCTCGATACGGAAGGTGCCACCCCCGCCTTCGACGAGGCGCCGGCACTGCGCCACGCCGAGGCCGGTGCCTTCGGGCCGCGTCGAGAAGAAGGGGGTGCCCACCTTGCGCAGCACCTCGGCCGACATGCCGGGCCCGTTGTCGCCCACGGTGAGCTGCACGCTCGCACCGCTGTCGGCAGCGGTGACCACGACGCGTCCGCCCGACTTGTTGCGCGCCAGCAGCGCCTGCGCCCCGTTGGCGACGACGTTGATCAGCACCCGCGTCAGCTCGGTCGAGCCGAGGCGTAGCTTCGGCAGCGAAGGCGGACCCTCGTAGCTGATGCGCCCGCGCGCCCGCACCGCGGTCTCGCGGCACACGCCGATCGCGTACTGGATGATAGGCACCGGATCGACCCCGCTCGGCTCGGGCGTCGGCTCGGCCCGAAGGAACTGCTTGAGGCCGACGGTCATGTTGGTCATGACCTTACAGCTCGTCAAGAGGTCGCGCGACAGCTCGGGCATCTCGGCCACGAAGTCGAGCAGCGTCGCGCGCTCCTTCTTCGCCAGCGACGCCCCGGGAAGATCCATGAGCTCCTTGACCTTGTGGAGCGACTCGCCGAGCTCGGTGAGGCGCTCGAGGTTGACCGTCAGGTTGGTCAGCGGCTGATGCAGATCGTGCAGCACCGCCGCCGCCATCGAGCCGAGCGTCACCAGCCGCTCGGTCTGCATCAAGCGCAGCTGCAGCGCCGACTCCTGCCGCCCGAGCGTGAACGCCTCGAGCGACCACAAGAGGATCTGCTCCACCTCGGCGCGATCCCACGGCTTGATGATGTAGCGCGCGACCAGGCCCTCGTTGACCGCCGCCAGGATCGGATCGAGATCGCTGTACGCCGTGATGACGACGCGAATGATCTCGGGGTAGAGCTGCTTGACCTTGACCAAAAGGTCGTGGCCGGTCATGTCGGGCATGCGCTGGTCGGTGATGAGGGCCGCCGCCGACTCGTTGCGCAGCAGCTCGAGCGCCGCCTGCCCCGACGGCAGCGCGCGCACGTTGAAGCGGTTGCCGAACGACTGCTCGAAGACGATGCGGTTGGGCCGCTCGTCGTCGACGTAGACGATCAAATGCTCTTTGGTGTTCACCGCCCGCCTCCTCGTTGCCGCTGGCTCCGCCCTCCGGGGGCGTGCAGCGGCACTTCGATGTGGAACAGCGTGCCCCCGGGTGCCTCACGCACGTCGAGGATGCCGCCGTGGCGCTCGATGATCTGGCGCGCCATCGTGAGGCCGAGGCCTGTGCCCGAGCCGGGCGGCTTGGTGGTGAAGAACGGTTCGAAGATACGTTCGCGCAGCGCCGCCGGCACGCCGGCACCGGAATCGGAGACTTCGAGGACGATGCGGTCGTCGGTGGCGCGCGAGGTCAGCTTGACCCAACCGCCGTCGCCGGCGGCCTGGGCGCCATTTTCGAGCAGGTTCGAGAGCACCTGCGTCAACAGCGGCGCCGCGCACTCGAGCGGGCCCTTGTAGTCGAGCTCCTGGCGCAGCGCCACCGACTTGAAGAGCGGCGACGTCAGCGCGTGCGCGCGCGCGAGCACGTCGGCGACGGTGGTCTGTTGGTACTCGAGATCGCCGGGGCGGCGGAAGCCGAGGAGCTGGCGCGACAGCAGCGCGATCTGCGTCGAGCACTCGCGCAAGACGCCGACGAGCTGCGCCGCCGGATGCTCCTCCTGGCGCAGCTCTGCAGGCAGGAGCTCCGAGAGCGGCTCGATGGCGTTGAGGATGGCGTTGGCCGGATTGCGCATCTCGTGCGCCAGGCCGGCGGAGAGGGTGCCCAGGGCTGCCAGCTTCTCCGACTCGTGCAGCTTGAGCGCGAGCGAGCGGAGCTGCAGCTGCGAGTGGACGCGCGCCAGCAGCTCGGCCGGCTCGAACGGCTTGACCACGTAGTCGAGGGCGCCGGCGCCGAAGCCCTGCAACCGATCGCTCAAGTTGGCGAACGCGGTCAGGAGCACCACCGGAGCCAGGCGGTTGCCGGGCAGATCCCGAAAGCGGCGCGTGAGCTCGAGGCCGTCCATGCCCGGCATGCCCACGTCGCTGACGAGCAGATCGGGCATGTGCTGCTGCGCCATGCGCAGCGCGGTGAGCCCGTCGCCGGCGAGGATGACGCGGTACTGCTGGGCCAGGAGCTCACCGATGGCATCGGCGAGGCTCGGATCGTCCTCCGCGATGAGGATGGTGGCGCGCGGTGACCCCGGCGGGTCGATGACCCTCGGCAGCGCCGAGACCGAACGGCCCGAGTCGAAGTCATCGGGCACCAGGCGCAGCGGCGCCGACGAGCTGGAGTCGTCATCGGCGAGCGCGGCGCGCGGCTGCGCGCCCGTCGGCAAGAGCACGCGGAAGACGCTGCCGCCGCCGCGCGGGTTCTCGACGGAGACGTCGCCGCCGTGGGCTTCGGTCAGCTCCTTGACGATCGACAGACCGATGCCCGAGCCGCGCGCGCCGGCGTGCACCGCGGGGCGTCCCTGCTCGAAGCGTCCGAACAGGCGCTTGCGCAGGTCGTCGTCGATGCCGATGCCGGTATCACGCACGGCGATGGTGACCCCGGTGACGTCGTCGGTCAGATCGACCTGGATCGAGCCGCCCGACGGCGTGAACTTGACGGCGTTGGAGATGAGGTTGGTGACGACCCGCTCCAGCTTCTCTTCGTCGACGTCGCGGACGCAGCGCTTCGGCCCCTGAAAGGCGATCGAGAGGCCCTTTTGCTGGGCGACGGGACGCCAGGTGGCGACGACGACCTGGAGCAGGGTCGCCAGATCGACCGCCGCGACCTCGAGGCGCAGCTTGCCTTCGCGGCCCGACGCGAGGATCAACAGGTCGTCGACGAGCCGAAGCAGCTTGCGCGTCGACATCTCGATGCCGCCGAGCTGCTGTAGGGTCCCGACATCGAGGACCGCGCTCAGCCGGCGTTTCAGGTCGGCGACCGCCAGCTGAATGAGGGTGAGCGGGGTGCGGATCTCGTGGTTGATGTTGGCGAAGATGCGGTCGCGCACCTCCTGCGCCTCCTCGAGGCTGAGCACGGTCTGCGCGAGCTGATCGCGCGCCTGTACCAGCTCCGCGGTGCGCTCCTCGACCCGCAGCTCGAGGCTGTCGCGGTACTGCGCCAGCTCGCGGTAGCTGATGGCGTTGTCGAGCGCCATCGACAGCGTGGGCAGCACGAACTGGAGCAGCTCGCGCCGCTCGCGCGGATCGTGCGAGGGCGCGTGCCACACGCTGACGTGGCCGATCGCCTTGCCGCGCGACTCCAGGACCGCGCGCAGCGCCGCCCCCTCGGGCTTGGCCCCTTCGGTCGCGTTCAGCTCCAGCGACTTCCCATCGACATCGGCAGCCACGTGGACTTCCGCAGCGACGTAGCCGCCGACGCGGATCAACGCGTCGGCCATGGCGTGCAAAGTGCGATCGAGATCGAGATCGCCGTGGATGAGCTGGCTGATCGTATGCGCGACGCTCAGCTGCGTCGCTTGCACCGACAGCACCGCACGCGCGTCTTGCAACTCCAGGTACCGCTTCTGAAGAACCTCATGCGCGTCCTTCAGCTCGCGCGCGGCCGCACGCACCGAAATCGGCCACAGGGCCATCTTGCGAAGCCATGAGAGCAAGCCGCCGCCGATTGGATGCTCGATTTCATAGGTTGCGCTGTGTAGAGCAGACCGCAGCGCGACCTGGGCTCGAGGCAAGCCAAGCAGCGTTGGCAGTGCGATGAAGCTGCCCATTGAAACGAGGAAGAACTCGGGGCAAGGCTCATAACCGTCGTCGACTCGCAGCGTCAACGACAGACGGCGCTCGTCGTGTACTTCTAAAGAGGGCTTGATGCAGGCGACCATCTGATTGCCTGCCCCACCGCCGCTGCCGACCCATTTGTACAGCTCACGAACGGAAAATAGCAGTCGGGCGATTACGCGTACCCATCGAATGAGCGGAAGCGAGAGCGACTGAACCCCGAGAGCGACGAGCTCATCGTCATCCCAGAATTGCCGCCCATTGCGCATTACAGCGGCGAAGTGGGACCAATCTACACGCTCATTTCGGTCTGTGAGCTGGCGGAGCGTCAAAGGCGTCCCAACCGTCAGGGCCCTGAGATCGATCTGGCGTCTCTTGAGATCCGAGATGAACATCTCGAAGATCTGGCAAGAAACCTCCTTCACGTTAGACACCCCACCTCATCACCGTACCAGACCACGTTACACCAGTGCCGCCGGAGAAGACGGCGACCACGTCGTCCGCCTGAAGGAGACCTTCCCGCTCGCCTATGGCGAGTTGCATCGGGCTGTTCGCGCCCGTAAGACTCGCCGTCCAGGGAAAGATGTCGACGCTTCGCGCGCGCTGTAATCCAATATGTTCTTGCGTCGTCGGTCGCAGCCAGGCGGTCGCCTGATGGCTCGAATAGAAATCAACGTCCTCCGGTTGCAGCCCGGCCTTCTCGATCGCCCCTCCCACTGCTTGCTTCGCCCAATCGACCAGGCTGAACAGCATCTTCTTCGTAGCCGGGCCGTCGACCGGATGGAGCGTGATCTCGCCAGCGTCCCACCATCGCCTTCCCGGAACGCCCAGCACGAGCGCCCGATTCAATGAACCGTCCGTGAAGTGGCTCGACGACAAGACACCGCGTCCATGACCGACAGGGCCGACAACGACAGCGGTGGCAGCATCGCCGAACCAGGCCGATGCCGGCTCCTCCCGCGGAACGCGATGCTGGATCGTGTTTGATTGCGTGAGGAGGCCAAAACGCGCTTGCCCACTGCCGATCATGGATCGCGCAAGCTCGAGTTGCATCGCAAAAGCGTTGCAGCCCACATCGGTCGTCAGCGCGAAGCAATTCTCGCGTAGACCAAGCTTGCGATGCACGACGCACGCCTGCGACACGACGAGATCGTCTGGGCACGGCGTGTAGCTGAGGATGAAGTCGATCTGTGACGCCTGAACCCCAGCGCGCTCCATGGCGTCACGCGCAGCGAGCACCTCGATGTCCGACACTTCAGCCGCGGAGTCGATGACGCGACGTTCTCGCGAGCCTTCAAACGGATCACCGTCGAGCTTGGCGAGCGCATTGATGGTTCGCCTTGCGCCGTCGCTGATCTGCTCCGACGACATCGCTTCGCCGCGCAGGACGTTCTCCGCCTGGCGAACACGCCAACGATCAACGATATTCGCTGGCCACCAGTCGTTCTTTCGAATCGAAGTCGGGCAGGTAGATCCCGACACCGTGTATTCCAACACTCTCGTTCATTGCTTCTCCTAGTTGATCGAGCGACGCCGCCCGCGCGAAGCGAATCCAACGAAGCGCTCGCGTTTGGGAATCCTGATCGTGGGATCGATGCGCACGTCGACGACCACCGGGCCGCGCGCGCGCAGCGCCATCAGGTCGGCGTCGCGAATCGCGCCGAACATGTCTGCCACCACCGTCTGCGCGCCCAGCGCCGCGGCCAGCTGCGGGACGTCCATTGGTCCCGTGGGGAACTGCGCCGTTCGTCCGTACACCGTCGAGGCGCCGATCTCGACCATCCCCAGCCGGCCGTCGTTGATCACGAAGATCACGAGCGGCAGCTTGGCGTTCACGGCCGTCGCGATCTCGAAGGCGTTCATCGCGAAGGAGCCGTCCCCGACGATGGTGGCCACCACGCGATGGGGATGCGCCAGCTGGGCGCCGATCGCCGCCGGCACGCTCTGCCCCATCGAGCCGAGCCCGGTCATGACCACGTAGGCGTCCGGCGCCGTCGTCTTCAGATAGTGCGTGGCGAACACGAAGTGCTCGCCGCTGTCGACGGTATAGATGGCGTCCTCGGGCAGCGCCTTCTGGATCTCGCCGAGCGCGTGATGCAGGGGCAGCCCGGCGTCGGTGCCGAGCGTGAGCACGTGACGGCGCACGCCGCCGAACTGCCGCTCCGGCGCCTGCGGGAGCTGCGCCGCCAGCTCGCCGAGAAACTGCTCGGCGCTGGCGACGATGCCGAGGGTGCAGGGATAGGCGCGCCCGAACTGCCGCTCGTCGACGTCGACGTGCACCAGCGCATGGCTCGGCTGCAACAGCCCGCTCCAGCCGTCGGTCGACAGCTCGTTGAAGCTGGTGCCGACAGCGACGATGGTGTCGACGCCCTTCTCGAGATAGTCGTAGGCCGAGATGTGCCCGCCCATGCCGAAGACGCCGAGGCTGAGCGGGTGGTCCTCGGGGAACACGCCCTTGGCTTTGGGCGTGGTCACCACCGGCCACTGCACGCGCTCGGCGAGCTCGACGAGCCGCTGCGGACCGGCGCCGCGCCGCACGCCCGAGCCCACGAACAGCAGGCCCCGCTTCGACTCGCAGATCGCGGATGCGGCGGCAACGATCGCTTCCGGCGCGACCGCGCTTCCGACCACCGGCGGCAACGACAGCGTCGGCACCGACTCCAGCGTCGCCAGCGTCGCGTCCATCGGCAGCGTCAGCGCCACCGGCCCTTGCGGCCCCGACAGCGCCGTGCGGATCGCGCTGCGCAACATCGCCGGCGCCCGCTGCGGATCGTTCACCTCCGCCGCATACTTGGTCACGTTACGCAGCATCTCGACGATGTGCAGCCCGTAGGCGCTGCCGTCCTGCAGCGCGCCGCGCCCGAAGTTGCGCCGGGCCACTTCCCCTGCAAGCAGCAGCACCGGCAGTCCGTCACAGAACGCCGAGCTCAGCCCGGTCATCGCGTTGAGCACGCCCGGCCCCGTCGTCACCATGGCGACGCCGAGCTTGCCCGACGCGTGCGCGTAGCCGGCGGCGGCGAACATCGCCGCGCCTTCGCTGCGCGTGTTGACGACGCGGATTTCGGGCCGATCGATCAGCGCATCGATGAGCGGGCTGATCGGCCCGCCCGGCAGGCCGAAGATGACTTCGACCCCGTGCGCCACGAGGATGTCGACCAAGACATCGGCAGTTCGCACCTGCGCAGGCGCGGCTGGCGACGCCTCCACTTCGGCGCTGAAGACAGGCTTTTCCATTTCCATCCCTCTGTCCTTCCAAGAGCGTCTTCCATTCGCGCTCAACCCCCCATTGGTTGATGCGACAGCCCGAAGTGCTCCAGCAGCACCTTGAGCTCCACAGGCTTCGGTACACATCTCAGTGCGCCGGCGGCGAGCGCGTTCTCCTCTACCGACCTGGTCAAGTGCGCGCTGTTGACGATGACGCCGATGTGGCGCGTCTCGGGGTTCAGCTTGAGGCGCCGGCACACCTCGATGCCGTCCAGCTCCGGCATATAGACGTCGAGCACGACCAGGTCGGGCTTGAAGCTCCCCACCAGCACCAGCGCGTCGATGCCGTTCTGCGTCAGCTCCACCTGCACGCGCGCACGGTGCGGCTTGAGCCGGCGCTCGAGCGCGCGCAGGTGGATCAGATCGTCATCGACGATGAGTAGCCGCTGCCGGGTCGCCCCCGCCAGCGGCCGCGGGATCGGCATGGCGTGGCGGTTGAGGAAGTCGACGAGATCGGCGACGCGAATCCGCCGGTGGCCACCGGGCGTGCGGAACGCCGCGATGCGTCCTTCGTTGACCCACTTTTTCACCGAGCTCGGATTCACCTGCAGCAAGGCGCCGACCTCGTGCGAGGTCAACAGGCGCTCCGCGTGGAGATTTTGCTCAGTCACGGTTTTGACGTTTTAGCGGTTTTACCCGTTATGGTCAACGTGACAAAAGTGTCGTACTGCGCGCCCCTCAGCGACGAGAAATCACCTTCGAAGTGTCAAACTGGCGACGATCGGGAGTTGCGGCGCCTCAGGGAAGAGGCGTAGGAGGATCCGTTCTCGGGGCCGGCTGGCGCCCGCCCGCGCTGCGCTTCAGCGCTTCGTCACAGCGCCTCGTAGCAGCCGATGTCGTCGGTGCCGGTGGACGGCTGCGGGCGTGCCGTGCCGTCGAGATCGTGGCCGGGCGCGCCGGTGTTGGTGCCGAGGTCGATGAGCGTGCAGGGCGCCGTCCCGCTCTTCTTGGGGTGGAAATTGCCGCCGCTTGGATTCACCAGCAGATCGCCGACGGTGCAGCCGGCGACCGGGATGTCCTGGTTGTTCGATCCGGTCGCCCCCACGTACGAGCTGTAGCTGGCACCGCAGCCGGCGGCGCTGATCTCCGTCAGCGGCGAATTGCCGAGGACCAGGGTGTTGGTGAGCGCGCTCGGCGTCGCGACGCAGTTGATACCCGACGCGGCCGCCGTGGTCTTGGCCAGATTGTCGACGACGGTGAGGTTGAACAGGCTCATCTTGCCGCTCTCGCCCGACGTGGAGAGCAGCAGGCCGCCGAAGTCCGAGCCGGCCGCCCCGCTGGTGCCGTTGTCGTGCACCAGGAGGTTCGTGAGCGCGAAGTCGCTGGCCGAGAGGCTGATGCCGCCCCCCTTGTTGCCGAGGATGATGTCGGCGTCGAACGTGAGCGCGCACTTGCTCTGCGAGAACAGGCCCACGCCGGACGCACCGGTGAGGGTCGAGCGGGTGACGGTCGCCAGGGTCTTGCCGTAGGCGTTGCCGCTGCCGCCATTGCAGTCGACGGCGTCGCTGCCGTCGGCGAGCGTCGACCCGTCGAAGACGAAGCCGTCGAACGAGGCGGTCACCTGCTTGCCGGCGGTGCCGTTGACCGCCAGCGCGGCGCCCGTGCTGCCCGGCTTTATGATCGGGGCGCCGATGCCGACCGCGGTGGCGACGTAGTCGTTGCCGCCGTTCAGCGTCGGGCTGGCTTGCACGTTCTCGACGTAGGTGCCGGCGAACACCACGACGGTCTTGCCCGACATCGCCGACGCGTTCAGGCCCGTCTGCACGTGGCAGAACGGCATCGCGAACGAGCCGGCGCCGGTATCGGAGCAGCCCGCTCCCGTGGCGTTGTTGACGTAGAGCAGCGACGTCTTGTCGGCGCACTTGCCGGCGCTGCACAGGCCGCTGGCGCAGTCGGCGTTGTTGACGCAGTCGACGCAGACGTTGGTGACGCTGCAGCTCTCGTGGATCGCATCGCAGTTATCGTTGTTCAGGCACTCGACGCAGCCGCCGTTGGGGCCGCAATAGGGCGTCCCCGAATGGTAGACGTTGCAGTCGTTCGACATGCCCGGAGTGCCACACGACGAGCACACTTGCGCCGGGCTGCACGTGGGCGCCGACGGAGGACAGGTCGCCGACGTCTGGCAGCCGAGCATCGTCATGTCGTCGCTCGTGCCCATGTCGAAGTCGAAGCTCGCCGGGACGCACGTCTTGACGCGCGTGTCGCACTTCGAATAGCCGGCCTCGGTGCAATCCGTGTCGTGCGTGCAGTAGCGGCCCGCGATGTTTTCCACGAAGCACGCTGTCGTCGGCAGCAAGCCCAGGAGCACGAGCCACAACCGCGAACGCGGAACCATGTCCGGCAGTCTAGGACATTCTCCGATCGGCCGCCAAGTATCCTCGCGCCGACGCTGCCCGTCTGAACGCTATTGGAGCGGGAGGATCTGTTCGACGTACGGGAACGTGGGGCCGGACGAGACGTGGAGGTAGCGGTTTCCCGCGCCCATCGACGCCGCGGCGGCGTCGAACGACAGGGTCACATGACCGCCGGCGTCGGCGGTGGCGTGCGCGGTGGCGGCCGTGAAGAAGTCGTCGACCAGCAGCACGGCGTCCACGGGCGCGTTGGCCTCGGGCACGCCCATGGCGTCGGTGACCGCGACGTCGACGACCAGCGGATCGGCGGCGCCGCGCGGCGCCGCGGTCAGCGTCGCCTGCCACAGCTTGTCGTCGAGCCCGGTGAACTGCGACGGATCGTCCTCGAGCAGCAGGCCGAGCGCCTTGTCGAAGTCGTCGACGTCGAGCGCCTCGGCGTCGCTGTCGACCTTGTCGGGCGTGTCTTCGATGGTGTGGTACCAGGGCGAGTCGACCGCCGTCGAGGCCGTGGGCACGCCGTTGCGATAGATGCCCTGGATGTCGGTGGGGATGAGCCCGCCAAAGAGCGTGGGCACCAGCTCCATGCCGGCGTAGAGCGGGTAGTCGATGCCCAGGCCGGCGGTCTGCAGCGCCTCGTCGAGCGCCGGGTTGTTCGAGCGCGCCAGACCGAGCAGCGACGAGTTGCGCGCCGACGGCATCTCGAAGTTCAAGACGGCGAGGATCGGATCGTGGGCGACGATGCGGTGCTTGCGCAGGTAGTCGTAGCCGCCGTAGAGCGCGACCTCCTCGCCGTCGTAGGCGACGAACACCAACGTGTAGCGCGGCTGGCCCTCCTTCAGGCGGCGCTCGGCCATGGCCAAGAGCGCGGCGATGCCGCCGCCGTTGTCGCACGAGCCGGTGAACCAGGTGTCGTAGTGCGCGCCCAGCACGATCATGCCGCGCGCGTCGGAGCCTTCGATGCGACCGATGACGTTGTTGCCGGCGGCGGGCTCGGAGTGGGCCTGCACGTCGATGACTGCGTGCACGGTCTTGCCCGCCGTGAGCGCGTTCTCGAGCATGACGCCGTCGGCGTTGCCGATGGTGATCGCCGGGATGGGGCCGAGCGGGGACCAGCCGTCGAAGCGCACGCTGCCGACCTGGATGAGGTCGGCGTCGGAGGCCGAGTTGTAGAGCATGGCGACGGCGCCGGCGGCGGACACGTTGGCGTACTGCGCGGAGCGGTGATAGCTGCGATCGCGATCGAGCAGCGCTATCTTGCCGTGGAGATCGACGGCGGCGACCTCGGCCGGGTGCGCGGTGCCGACGTAGACCACGTCGGCGTCGACATGGCCGGCGCCCGAGCCCTCGAACACCTCGAACGCCGGCGACACCGCCGCGCCGTCGACGGTGGCGGCGAACGACTGCGAGTCGACCACGTGGCGCGGGAACTGGAACGACTCCATGTGCACGCCCGCCAGGCCGGCCTTCTGCATGCGCGACAGCACGTACTCGCCCGCCTGCCGCCCGGGCTCGGTGCCGACGCGCTTGTTGCCGAACACCGCCAGGTCGTTCAGCGTGGCCACGATGGCGTTGGGATCGGTGGGCTTGGCCGGACCGCTACTGCTGCAGCCGATCGCCCCCATCATTAATATAGGTAGTGCTTGCCGCATCACGCGACGAGTGTAACCCGAGCACGTGGTCGAGTGCACCCGCCAGCGTGGGATGGGCGAAGCGAAAGCCCGCCGCCTGTAGCCGCGCCGGCACGACCCGCGCCGAGCCGAGGACCGACTCGGCCATCTCGCCGACGAGGAGGCGCAACAGCGGCCCCGGCACCCGCAGCGCCGCCGGACGGTGCAGCGCGTGGCCGAGCGCCACCGCCAGCTCGCCCTGGGTCGTCGGTGACGGCGCGGTGACATTGAAGGCGCCGTCGAGCTCGGGCCGCCCGGAGGTGAGGGCGAAGTGCAGCGCGCCGATGGCGTCGTCGAGCGCCACCCAACAGAGCGGCGCGCTGCCGTCGCCGAGGGTGGCGCCGAGGCCGAGCTTGAACGGCGTCAGCATCTTCTGCAGGGCGCCGCCGGCGGGCGTGAGCACGATGCCGAAGCGCGGGTGCCCGACGCGGATGCCGGCGGCGCGCGCCGGATCGGCGGCCGCTTCCCACTCGGCGCAGAGCTGGGCGAGGAAGCCGTCGCCGTGGGGCGCGTCCTCGTCGACGACGTCGGCGCGGGTGCCGTACCAGCCCACCGCCGACGCGCTCAGGAGCCGCGACGGCCGCCGGGCGCACGACCCGAGCGTGCGCGCCAGCAGCGCCGTCGACAGGACACGACTGTCGCGCAGCTCGCGCTTGCGCGCCGCGGTCCAGCGGCCCTGGCCGACGTTGGCGCCGGCGAGGTTCACCACCGCGTCGACGCCGTCGAGGCGCGCGCCGTCGATGCTGCCGGCGGCCGGATCCCAGGCGATCTCGTCGGCGCCGGCGGCGTCGCGCCGCACCAGCCGCAGCACGCGATGGCCGCCGGTCGAGAGAAAGGCGCACAGCGCGCGGCCGATGAGGCCGCTGGCGCCGGCCACGGCGACGGTCAGCGGCGTGGGCGGCGCCGCCGCGTGACGCAGAAGGTCACCCTCCAAGGTGGCGCGCGCGTAGGCGATCCAGCGCTGGCGCCGTCGCTCCGCCCCGGCGCCGCCGCCGAGCTGCTCGAACGTCGCCTCCGGGGCCTCCCACGGCGGCCGCAGTCGCTCGGCGGCCCCCTTGCGGGCCAGCCAGGCGCGCGCCTCGTCGCTGGATCCGGCGATCAGCTCCTGCAAAGTGCTCATGCTCACCTCACGTTAGCCTTCCGTGCGCGTCTGTAAAGCGGGCGTAAAGTCCATTGCTTCCCGTCGGCGGCGGGGTAAAGTCCACGGCGATGAAGCGCGCCATCGTCGCTGCCGCCGTAGTCCTCGTCGCCGGGGCGGCACTCTATTTCTACCTGCACCACCGTAAGCCGCCCGCGGTGCGTTTCGAGACCGCCAAGGTGGCGCGGGGCAACATCACCGCGCGAGTCACCGCCACCGGCACGCTCTCGGCGCTGGTCACGGTGCAGGTCGGCACCCAGGTGTCGGGGCGCATCGCGCAGCTCTACGTCGACTTCAACTCGCCGGTGAAGAAGGGGCAGCTCATCGCCAAGATCGATCCGCAGCTCTTCGAGGCGGCGGTGGAGCAGGCGCAGGCCAACGTCGCCGCCGGCCGCAGGGCAACGTCGCGCAAGGCCAAGGCGCAGCGCCAGCGAACGCCGAGCGGCAGTTCGAGCGCGCAGCAGGCAGCTGCGCGACGCAGAAGCTGGTCGCGCAGGCCGACCTCGACACCGCCGAGGCCAACGCCGACGCCGCCGCGCGCCAGCGTCGACCGCGCGCGAGGGCGCAGCTCGGCGCAGGCGCGCGGCGCAGCTCCACCAGGCCGAGGTCAACCTCGCCTACACGACGATCGTCTCGCCCATCGACGGCGTCGGTCATCTCGCGCAACGTCGACGTCGGGCCAGACCGTGGCGGCGTCGCTGCAGGCGCCGACGCTGTTCACGATCGCCGCAGGACCTGACGCAAGATGCAGGTCGACACCAGCGTCGCCGAGGCCGACGTCGGCAGGCTCCAGCCGCGGGATGGCGGCGACCTTCACCGTCGACGCGTACCCGGGCGAGCGGTTCCGCGGCACGGTCCGCCAGATCCGCAACGCGCCGCAGACGGTGCAGAACGTCGTCACCTACGACGCGGTCATCGACGTCGACAACGCCGACCTGCAAGCTCAAGCCGGGCATGACCGCGAACGTCACCTTCGTCTACGCGGAGAAGCGACGACGTGCTCGCAGGTGCCGAACGCGGCGCTGCGCTTCCGGCCGCCGCCCGAGATGCTGCCGCCGCCGGCCGCCCCGTCGGCGTGCGAAGGCCGCCAAGGGTCCGGCGGCCGGCGCGGCGCCGGCGAGCGGCGCCGCGGCGGGGCCGGGAGCGGCGGCCAAGCATCACGGGCGCCCGCAGCGCCCGCCCGACCAGCGCCACGGTCTGGGTGCTGCGCGACGAGCAGCCGCGTGCCGGTCACCGATCAAGACCGGCGTCACCGACGGCAGCGTCACCGAGGTCGTCGAGGGCGACGCTCGACGAGGGCGACGAGGTGATCACCGACATCGCCAGCGGCGCGCCCGGCGCGTCGGCGCCGAAGGGCAGGTCGCGCGCTTCCGCGGAGTTCTGACGACCATGCCGTCGCTCATGCGAGCTCGAGGGACGTCACGAAGATCTACCGCATGGGCGACGTCGAGGTGCACGCGCTGCGCGGCGTCGACGCTCGACCGTCGAGCGCCGGCGAGTTCGTCGCGGTCATGGGCGCGTCGGGCTCGGGCAAGTCGACGCTGATGAACATCCTCGGCTGCCTCGACCGGCCGACCGGCGGGCAGCTACCTGCTCGACGGGCGCGAGGTGTCGCGGCTCGACCGCGACGAGCTCGCCGAGATCCGCAACCGGACGCTCGGCTTCGTCTTCCAGAGCTTCAACCTGCTGGCGCGCACGAGCGCGCTCGAGAACGTCGAGCTGCCGCTGCTCTACGCGGGCGTGCCCGCGCGCGAGCGGCGCGCCGCGGCGCCAGCGAGGCGCTCGAGCGGGTCGGGCTCGGCGACCGCGCTCGACCACCACCCGAACCAGCTCTCGGGCGGCCAGCAGCAGCGCGTCGCGATCGCGCGCGCGCTCGTCACCGAGCCGCAGCGTCATCCTCGCCGACGAGCCGACCGGCAACCTCGACTCGCGCACCAGCGTCGAGGTGATGGCGCTCTTCCAGGAGCTCGGCCGCGACGGCATCACCATCGTCCTCGTCACCCACGAGCCCGACATCGCCGAGTACGCGGCGCGGGTGGTCGTCATGCGCGACGGGCGGATCACGCTCCGACGTGCGGCAGACGCCGCGGCGACGCCGCCGCGGCGCTGCGCGAGCTCGCCGCCGCCGGAGGCCACCGCATGAGCATCCTGCACACGCTGCGCGTCGCGGTGCGCGCGCTCCTGCGCAACAAGATGCGCTCGTTCCTCACCGACGCTCGGCATCATCATCGGCGTCGCGCGCGGTCATCGCGATGGTGGCGATCGGCGAGGGCGCCAAGGCGCGGGTCGAGGCGGCGTTCGCGGCGATGGGCACGAACCTGCTCATCGTCGCTGCCCGGGCTCGACGCAGCTCGGGCGGCGCGCGCGGCGGCTTCGGCTCGCATGCCGACGCTCACCTGGGACGACCTGCGCGCCATCCGGAGCGAGGTGCCGACGGTGCAAGTACGCGGCGCCGCAGCTGCGCTCGCAGCGCGCCAGGTCGATCAGCGAGGACCAGAACTGGACCACCGCGGTCACGGGCACGACGCCCGAGTACTTCGCGATCCGCAACTGGCCGGTCGCGCGCGGGCGCGTCGCTTCAGCCGAGCCGACGTCGACGCGCGGCGCCAAGGTCGTCGTGCTCGGGCAGACCGTCGTCGACAAGCTCTTCGGCGCCAGCGCCGACCCGGTCGGCCAGACGGTGCGCATCAAGAACGTCCCGTTCCAGGTCGATCGGCGTGCTCGCGCAAGAAGGGGCAGTCGCCGATGGGGCAGGACTACGACGACGCGGTCGTTCGTCCCGTCACCGACCTTCCAGCACCAAGATCCAGGGCGGCCTGCAGAAGTACATCGCCGGGACGATCATGCGTCGAGCGCCGACGTCGGCCGACGACGACCGCGCGCGCCGAGACGCAGATCACCGACGCTGCTGCGCGACCGCCACCACATCGGCCCGGCGCCGACGACGACTTCTCGATCCGCAACCTGACCGAGATCGCCAGCGCGCAGCAGGAGGGCACGCAGGACGCTGACCACGCTGCTCGCCAGCATCGCCGCCGTCTCGCTGCTCGTCGGCGGCATCGGCATCATGAACATCATGCTGGTCAGCGTCACCGAGCGGACGCGCGAGATCGGCGTGCGCATGGCGGTCGGCGCCAAGCCGCGCAACATCCTGGCGCAGTTCCTGGTCGAGGCGCTGACGCTGTCGACCATGGGCGGGCTCATCGGGGTGGCGCTCGGCGTGCTCGGCGCCAAGGTGATCGCCGCCAGCTTCGGCTGGCCCACGCTGGTGCGGCCCGACATCGTCGTCGCCGCCGTCGGGTTCAGCGCGCTGGTCGGCGTCGTCTTCGGCCTCTACCCGGCGCGCAAGGCGTCGCGGCTCGACCCGATCGACGCGCTGCGGTACGAATGATGAACATCGCGCTCGTCGTTTTTCTCGCTGGAACCAGGGTGCTGACGTTGGGCGAGGCGCTGCAGATGGCGCAGAAGGACCAGCCGACGGTGCATCAGGCGCACGCCAACACCGAGGCGGCCATGGCGCGCGTCGGCGAGGCGCGCGCGCCGCTGCTTGCCGCAGATCAGCGGCAACGCCAGCTACACCCGCGGCACCAACAACACGTGGAACTCCTCGTCGCCCTGCACGCAGGCGGTCTTCAACGGCGCCAGCACCGGCGGCGTCCTGGCGGCGATGGCGCTGCCGTCGCTCTCCAGCTGCGACAAGCTCAACCTCGGCATCACCGCGTCGCAGACGCTGTGGGACGCCTCCGGGCAGCTGGCGCGCTGGCGGCAGAACCAGGTGTTCTCCGAGGGGTCGCCGACACCGAGCGCGCCACCCGCCTCAGCGTCGCGCTCAACGTGCGCACCTACTACTTCGCGGCGCGGGCGAACAAGGCGCTGGTGCAGGTGGCGCGGGACACGCTCGCCAATCAGCAGAAGCACCTCGAGCAGGTACAGGGCTTCGTCAAGGTGGGCACGCAGCCGGAGATCGAGCTGGCGCAGCAGCGCACCGCCGTGGCCAACGCGCAGGTGCAGGTGATCAACGCCGAGAACAACTACGAGGTGGCCAAGGCGCAGCTCAACCAGGCGATCGGCATCGAGCGCGACACCGCCTACGACGTCCAGGACGAGTCGACGCCGCCCATCGAAGGCGAAGACCTGGGCACCGATCCGCTGCTCGCCGAGGCGCTCAAGGCGCGTCCCGACTACCTCAGCCTGGGCAAGCAGGTCGAGGCGCAGCAGCTGGCCGTCTGGGCGGCCAAGACCGCCTACGGCCCCAACCTGACCGCCTCCACCAGCCTCAGCGATCAGGGCTCGCTCGACTCGGTGCAGACGGCCTTCGGCCAGATGTTTCCGAACGCGCTGGCGTGGAACTGGAACTTCAACCTGACGCTCAACTGGCAGCTCTTCTCCGGCGGGCTGACCTGGTACACCGTCAAGGAGCAGAAGGCGAACCTCGACGGCATCGAGGCGCAGCGCGACCTTCTGCGCCAGCAGGTGCGGCTCGGCGTCGAGCAGGCGCGGCTGGCGGTGCGCGCGGCCAAGGCGGCGCTCGGCGCAGCCGACGAAGCCGAGCTCAACGCCAGGGAGCAGCTCCGCCTGGCCGAGGGGCGCTATCAGGCCGGCGTCGGCAGCATCATCGAGCTCGGCGACGCGCAGGTGGCGGCCACCACGGCGGAGGCGCAGAAGGTGCAGGCCGACTACAACGTCTCAACCGCGCGCGCGCAGCTCCTGAACGCTCTCGGCCGCTTCTAGCAGGGTGAAGTAGCAAGGGGCGCTGCCTCCGCTCGACGCCTGGTGCGATGTACAGGCGCGACTTCGACCAGCAAGCAGCACCAGGCGAATGAGCGGAGGTCGTGAGGCGCCATCCCGGCGGCGTAGAGGGCCGCGTCGCGCGCAGCGCGACCTCAAGCGGCTCGATGGAGGCGCACGCCGCGAAGCGGCGACTGCGCCGGCTTCCGACGCCGGGATGGCGCCTCACGACCTCCGCGGCCCAAGCCGGCCCCCTACGACTCGGCCAAAGTGAGCGGCATTGCTTCCAGGCCGCCGCGGCGAACGACCAGCGCCCCGGCCGCTGCGCGCAACAATTCGGCGGCGCGCCAGCCGATCATCATCGACGGCGCGTTCATCGCCGACACCGGCGCCGAGGGGATGATCGACGCGTCGGCGACCCGCAGCCCGCGCACGCCGCGCACGCGCAGCTCGGCGTCGACGACGGCGTCGCTGCCCGTGCCCATCTTGCAGGTGCCCGAGAAGTGGTACGTGGTCATCACGTTCTTGCGGATCCAGTCGCCGAGCTGCTTCTCCGACGAAATCCAGCGCCCCGGCATCAGCTCCGTGTTGCCCCAGGCGCGCAGCGGCGCGGTCCGGGCCACCTCGCGCGCGCGCTGCACGCCCTTGACCAGCGTGTCCAGATCCTCGCGCGCGATGAAGTAGCGCGGGTCGACCAGCGCCGGCCGGGCGGCGTCGCGCGAGCCGAGCCGCACCACGCCGCGTGACTTGGGCTTGCCCAGGATCACGACGATGCCGTACATGCGCTCGACGAAGCTGCGCACCGGCGGCGCGGCGAAGACGCCCTTGAGCGCGCCGCGGAAGCCGTCGCGCAGCCAGCGACGATCGTAGAGCGACGGCGGCAGCACCATCCCGGGCAGCAGGCGGATCGCGCCTTCGCGGAACGAGGAGCGCGCGCTGTAGAACACGTAGCAGGTGTCGGCCTCGCCCGCCGCGAGCTCGCTGTCGCGGTTGGCCCGATCGAAGCCGTAGAGCTGGGCCCAATTGCAGTCGGTGGCGCGGCGCCCGCGAAAGAACAGCTGCACGTTCGGGTGATCCATCAGGTTGCGCCCGACGTGCGGCTGCTCGACGGTGATGCCGATGCCGTGGCGCGCCAGCTCCGCGGCGGGGCCGATGCCCGAGAGCATCAGCAGCTTGGGCGTCTCGAGCGCGCCCGCGCACAGGACGACCTCGTGCGACGCGCGCGCGGTGATGGTCTCGCCGCCGCGCGTATAGACGACGCCGCGCGCCTCGGGGCCCTTGCCCGACCGCTCGACCAGCACGCGCTCGACGGTGGAGTGGGTGTGCACCACCAGGTTCGCGCGCTCGCGGTGCGGCTTGACGAAGGCGACGTAGGAGTTGCGCCGATCGCCGCCGTCGATGTTCATCCACTCGTAGCCGAGGAAGCCGCTGAGCGTGCCGTCGTTCAGATCCTCCTTGCGGCGGAAGCCGGCGGCGACGGCGGCGGCGATGCAGGTCTCGGTCCACTCGGTCGGCGGCTTCCGGCTCACGCGCAGCCGCGCCTCGAGCGCCTCGAAGCGCGGCACCACGTCGGGCCAGCGCCAGCCGTCGACGCCCCACATCTCGTAGTCGTGGATCGACCCCCGCGTGTAGACCATCGCGTTGATCGCGCCCGAGCCGCCGACGCCGCGCCCCGTGCCCATGAACAGCCGGTGGTTGGCGCACTCCGGCTGCGGCACCGAGTAGCGGTCGTACATCAGCGCGTCGTTGATGAACGCCTTCTTGTAGCCGGCGGCCTCCAGGGTCTCCGGATTCTCCTCCGCCGCGCCGCCGGCCTCGAGCAAGAGGACGCGCAGGCCCGGATCGGCCGACAGCTCGCCGGCGACGACGCAGCCGGCCGAACCGGCGCCGACGACGATGTAATCGTATTCGTGGCTCACCGAAGTCATGCGCGGCATTCTACAATCCGTTCAAGAATGCTCAACGTCTCCGAGCGCCGCGTCGTCTTTCTCGTCGGCGCCGTGCAGTTCATCAACGTGCTCGACTTCACGATGGTGATGCCGCTCGGGCCCGACTTCGCCCGCGCCCTGCACATCCCCTTGTCCGAGCTCGGCAAGGTGGTCGCCGGCTACGGCTGGGCCGCCGCCCTCTCCGGCTTCGTCGGCAGCTTCTTCCTCGATCGCTTCGATCGGCGCAAGGCGCTCGCCGTCGCCATGGTCGGCCTCGTCGCCGGCACGCTCGCCGGCGGCCTGGCGCGCGATCTGACGTCGCTGACGCTGGCGCGGGTCATCGCCGGCGCCTTCGGCGGCCCGGCCACCTCGCTCGCCTACGCCATCATCGCCGACGTCATCCCGCCGGTGCGCCGGGGCAAGGCGATGGGCGCCGTCATGGGCGCCTTCTCCGTGGCGCAGGTGCTCGGCGTGCCGGCGGCGCTCATGGTCAGCAGCCGCTTCGGCTGGTCGATGCCTTTTTTCGCCGTCGCCACGCTGGGCGGCGCGGTCGCGCTCGGCGCCGCGCTGCTCCTGCCGTCGCTCACGTCGCACCGCCAGCGCGCCGCCGATCAGCCGCTGGCCGCGCTCGGCGAATTGCTCGCCCGCCCGACGGTGCTCTTCTCCTACGCGATGACGGCGACGCTGATGACCGCCGGCTTTCTGCTCATCCCCAACATCCCCGCCTACGTGCTCGCCAACCTCGACTATCCGCGCGCGCACTTCCAGTACCTTTTGGCGGTCGGCGGCTGCGCCAGCTTCATCACGCTGCGCCTGGTGGGCCGGCTCGTCGATCGCTACGGATCGTTCCGCGCCGGCTCTGCCGGCATCGCCGCCTCGCTGGTGGTGATGTGGATCTTCTTCGTGCGGCCGCCGTCGGCGGCGCCGGTGATGCTGCTCTACGTCGCGTTCGTGGTCGCGCTCGGCGCGCGCAACGTCGCCTACAACGCGCTCACGACCAAGGTGCCCTACCCGCCGCAGCGCGCGCGCTTCTTGTCGCTGCAGTCGACCGTGTACCACCTGACCTCGGGCGCGGCCTCGTGGCTGTCGACCTCGTTCTTGCGCCAGCTCCCCGACGGCCGGCTCGCCGGCATTCCGCACCTGGCGATGGCCTCGATGGCGCTGACGGCGGCGTTGCCGCTGCTGCTCTTCGTGGTCGAGTCGCGGGTGGCGCGCGAGACTACGCGCGCTTGACGCCGGAGCGCTTCGACTTGGCCTTGGCGTGCTTCACCGAGCGCGCGTGATGGCGCTTGGCGTGATGATGACGCGGCGCGGCCGACGCCGTGCCGGCACCGAGCAGCCCGAAAGCGAGAGCGAGAGCCAGAGCGATGGTACGCATGACGAACCTCCGAGCCCCTCCCTAGAGCATCGGATGTACCAATCGTAAACATTCGAGATCACGTTGCGCACATGTCGCAGATCCACCGGATATCGGGGGACAAGGGATTCAATCAACCGAATTTCGGATGATCTGCTTAAAATCCCCAGGTGGATCGCTACCCCCCCTACCGCGACGTACGCCGCGCCACCGAAGCCCTCCTGAGCGGCCTCGCCGTCGAGGACTACGTGGCGCAGTCGATGCCCGACTGCAGCCCGCTCAAGTGGCACCTCGGGCACACGACCTGGTTCTTCGAGACCTTCGTGCTGGCCGCGCACCCCGGCTACAAGCCGTTCGACCCCCGCTACGGCTACCTGTTCAACTCGTACTACGACGCCGTCGGCGCCCGCTGGGATCGTCCGGCGCGCGGCCTTTTGACGCGACCGACCGTCGACGAGGTGCTGCGCTATCGCGCCCACGTCGACGCGCGCATGGCCGAGATCGACACGCCCGCCGAGGTCATCGAGCTCGGGCTGCACCACGAGCAGCAGCATCAGGAGCTGATGCTGACCGACCTCAAGCACCTGTTCGCGCTCAACCCGCTCGAGCCGGTCTATCGCGCCGAGCCCGCCTCCCCCGCCGAGGAAGCGGCGGCGCCGGAGCTCGGGTGGCTCGCCTTCGACGAAGCAGTGCGCGAGGTCGGCGACGGGGGCGGCGGCTTCGCCTTCGACAACGAGCGGCCGCGCCATCGCGCGCTGGTGCCGTCCTTCCGCTTCGCCTCGCGCCTCGTCACCGCCGGCGAGTACGCGGCGTTCATCGCCGATCGCGGCTACCAGCGTGCCGAGCTCTGGCTCTCCGACGGCTGGGCGCTGGCGCAGCGCGAGGGCTGGCAGGCGCCGCTCTACTGGCGCAACGACGGCGGCGACGGCGACGCGCAGGACTGGACCCTGTTCACCCTGGGCGGGCGGCGCCCGGTGCGGGCGAGCGAGCCGCTCTTGCACGTCAGCTTCTACGAAGCCGACGCCTACGCTCGCTGGGCCGGCGCGCGCCTGCCCACCGAATTCGAGTGGGAGACGGCGGCGCTCGCCGGCGGCGCCACCGAGCTCCTCGGCGTCGGCTGGCAGTGGACGCAGAGCGCCTACGCGCCCTATCCCGGCTATCGCCCGCTGGCCGGCGCGCTCGGCGAATACAACGGCAAGTTCATGTGCAACCAGCTGGTGCTGCGTGGCTCCTCGCGCGCGACGCCGCCCTCGCACGCGCGTGCGACCTATCGCAACTTCTTCCCGCCGCATGCGCGCTGGCAGTTCACCGGGATCCGTCTCGCCCAAGACTGATGAGGAGAGAGATGCCACAGGCCTCCGCAGACACGACCGAAGAACGCTTCACGCTCATCGAAGCCGACGCCGCGCTGCCCTCCGACTTCGCCGCCGACGTCCGCGCCGGCCTGACCGCGCCCCAAAAACGTCTGTCGTGCCGCTACTTCTACGACGCCGAAGGCTCGGCGCTGTTCGAGCAGATCTGCGAGCTGCCGGAGTACTACCTGACACGCGCCGAGCAGGCGATCCTCGACCAGCACGCGGGCGAGATCGTCGACGGATGCCCGGGAGACGCCGCCATCGTCGAGCTGGGCTCGGGCTCGGCGACCAAGACGCGCGCGCTCCTGGAGGCGGCGTTGCGCCGGCGCACGCCGGTCCACTACGTGCCCATCGACATCTCGCGCTCGATGCTCGAAGAGAGCTCGCGGGCGCTCCTGGGCGACTACGCCGGCGTCGAGATCACCGCCATCGCCGCCGAATATCGCGCCGGGCTGCGCTGGCTCCGGCGCCAACGCGATTCGAAGCTGGTCCTGTGGCTCGGCAGCAACGTCGGCAACTTCGGACGCGCCGACGCCGTGCGCTTCCTCCGTGGCGTCCACGCGACCCTGTCGCCGAGCGATCGACTGCTGATGGGCGTCGACCTGCGCAAGTCGCGCGCCGCGCTCGAGGCCGCCTACGACGACAGCGCGGGCGTGACCGCGCGCTTCAACTTGAACCTGTTGGCGCGCATCAACCGCGAGCTCGGCGGTCACTTCGACCTGGGCTCCTTTTCGCACCGCGCGCGCTGGAACGAGCGGCTCGGCCGCGTCGAGATCAATCTCGAGAGCGACCGCTCGCAGTCGGTGCGCATCGACGGGCTCGGCCTCGAGGTCGCGTTCGACGCCGGCGAGCGCATCTACACCGAATCGAGCTACAAGTACTCGACCGCCGAGATCGAGCAGCTGGCGCGCGCCGCCGGGATGGTCGTCGAGCGCCGCTGGCTCGACGCGGAGCGGCGCTTCTCGGTCAACCTGCTGGCGCCGCTGTCAGGATAGGCTCGAGCACGGCGCACAGGCGATCGACCTCTTCGATGGTGTTGTAGTGGACCATCGACGCGCGCACCACTCCGCCGCGCGCGCCGAGGCCGAGGCGATCGACCAGCCGGCGCGCGTAGAAGTCGCCGTGCTTGATGCCGATGCGGTGCGGATCGACGGCGCGCACGATCGCGCCGGCGTCGGCGCCGTCGACGGTGAAGCTGATGGTGGGCAGGCGCGTCGGCGACGCGGTGCGCTCGCCGAGCACGCGCACGCCGCGCCGGTCGCCGAGGAAGTCGAGCAGGCGCGCCGCCAGCGCCCGCTCGTGCGCAGCGACGGCGTCGAAGTCGAGCGCCGCCAGGTAGTCGACGACGGCGGGCAGCGCGTGCACCAGCTCGTAGGTGACGTGGCCCGGCTGCAGCTTGTAGGGCACCTCGCTGTCGGCGATGAAGAAGTGGTTGATGCCGGCCAGGTCGGCGAGCAGCTCGCGCTTGCCGTAGACGCATGCCAGGTGCGGGCCGTAGGTCTTGTAGACGCTGAAGACGTAGTAATCGACGTCCCAGGCGCGCACGTCGATGGGCCGGTGCGGGGCATAGGCGACGCCGTCGACGCAGACGCGGGCGCCGCGCTCGTGCACGAAGCGCGCGATCGCGGCGACGGGATGGACGGTGCCGACCAGGTTCGACGCGTGCGACAACGAGACCAGGCGCGTCCTTTTGGTCATGAGCGCGCCGAGGTCGTCGAGCCGCAGCGCCAGCGTGTCGCGCGCCACCTTCCACTCCTTGACGACCACGCCGCGCGCCGCCTCGAGCCGCCGCCAGCAGCCGATGTTCGACTCGTGATCGACGTCGGTGACGACGATCTCGTCGCCAGGCGCGAGCTGCGGGGCCATGGCCAGCGCCAGGTTGGCCAGAAGCTGCGTCGTCGAGCCGCCGATGACCACCTCGGTGGCGTCGCAGCCCATCCAGCGCGCCAGCGCCCGCTGCCCGTCGGCGACGCGAGCGGCGGCGAGCTGCGAGGGCGCGTAGCTGCCGCCCAGCTGCACCATCGACGTCGTGAAGAACTCGACCACCCGCTCGACGGCGCGACCGAGGATCTGCGAGCCGCCGGCGTTGTCGAAGAAGATCCAATCGCCGGCCAGGGCAGGGAACTGCGCGCGCACGCGGGGCAGGTTCACGGGCGGAGAATAGCTTATATTGCCCGGATGCCGACGACCGTACCGCCGCCCGACGCCGCGCGCGTTCTGACCGGAACGCCCGAGTCGCTCCTCGCCGCTTGCCGCGCCGACATGCAGCGCGCGCGTCAAGGCATCGCCATCCTCTACGGCATGACCTCCCCGCGCGATCCCGAGGCGGCGCTGCAGGCGTACGACGAGGCGATGGGCGCGCTCGGCGATGCCGCCGCCCGCGCCAGCGTCTGCCGCAACGCGCACCCCGATCCCAAGATGCGCGACGCCGCCGATCAGTGCGAGCAGGAGGTCGACGCGCTGGCGACCGAGCTGTCGCTCGACCGCGGCGTCTACGACGCGCTCGCCGCCATCGACGTCGAGGGCGCCGATGCCGCCACCAGGTACTACGTGCAGAAGACGCTGCGCGACTTCCGCCGCGCCGGCGTCGACAAGGACGAGGCCACCCGCGGTCGCGTCGCCAGGCTGCGCGAGGAGCTGGTCAAGATCGGCCAGGAGTTCGGCAAGAACATCCGCGACGACGTGCGCACGCTGTCGATCGACCCCGAAGCGCTCGACGGCCTGCCCGAGGACTTCCGGCAGCGCACAAGCCCGGCGCCGACGGCAAGGTGACGATCACCACCGACAACACCGACTACATCCCGTTCATGACCTACGCCAGGAGCGGCCAGGCGCGCCAAGAGCTGTGGCGACTGTACCGGCTGCGCGGGCACCCGAAGAACCTGGAGGTGCTGTCGCGCATGCTCGAGAAGCGCCACGAGCTGGCGACGCTGCTCGGCTACGCGAGCTGGGCCGCCTACGTCACCGAGGACAAGATGATCGGCTCCGAGCGCGCCGCCGCCGAGTTCATCGCGCGCATCGCCGGCGCCTCGGAGGGGCGCGCGCGGCGCGACTACGCGCAGCTGCTGGAGCGCAAGCAGAAGGACGATCCGACGGCGAAGGACGTCGACGCCTGGGACTCGGCGTTCTACCAGGAGCGCGTCAAGGCCGAGGAGTACGGCTTCGACTCGCAGGCGATGCGCGCCTACTTCGAGTACGAGCGGGTCAAGCAGGGCGTCCTCGACATCACCGCGCGCATGTTCGGCGTCGAGTATCGCAAGGTGGCCGACGCGCCGGTGTGGCACGCCGAGGTCGAGGCCTACGACGTGTTCGATCAGGGCGCCGGCAGCGGCACGCTCGTCGGCCGCATCTACCTCGACATGCACCCGCGCGAGGGCAAGTACAAGCACGACGCGCAGTTCACGCTGGCCAACGGCGCCGCCGGGCGCGCGCTGCCCGAGGGCGTGCTCGTCTGCAACTTCCCGCGGCCGACCGAGGGCGAGCCGGCGCTGATGGAGCACGGCGACGGTGCGCACGTTCTTCCACGAGTTCGGCCACCTGCTGCACCACGTGCTCGGCGGCCACACGCGCTGGGTCGGGCAGTCGGGCGTGGCCACCGAGTGGGACTTCGTCGAGGCGCCGTCGCAGATGCTCGAGGAGTGGATCTGGGACCCGGAGACGCTGCAGACGTTCGCGCGCCACTGGAAGACGGGCGAGCCGATGCCGGCCGAGCTGCTGGCGCGCGCCGCGCGCCGCCGACGAGTTCGGCAAGGGGCTGTGGGTGCGCCAGCAGATGTTCTACGCGGCGACGAGCCTGGAGTTCCACGCGCGCGATCCGCGCGGTCTCGACACGACGAAGCTGATGGCCGAGCTGCAGGAGCGCTACACGCCGTTCCCGTACGTCGAGGGCACCTACTTCCACGAGAGCTTCGGCCACCTCGACGGCTACTCGGCGATCTACTACACGTACATGTGGTCGCTCGTGATCGCGAAGGACCTGTTCAGCGTCTTCCGGCGCGAGGGGCTGCTGAACCCGGCCCCGGCCCGGCGCTACCGCCACGCGATCCTCGAGGCCGGCGGCTCGAAGCCCGCCGCCGAGCTGGTCCGCGACTTCCTCGGCCGCCCCTACGACTTCACCGCCTACCAGACCTGGCTCGACGCCAGCTGACGCCGCTCTCAAGCGCGCTGTGCGACGGTCAACACGCGTCGCGCCCTTCGCCACGACCCCGACGGCGAGCCGAGGCTCGTTTGCGGGCGCATCGAGGCGCGCTCGCCGCGCAGCGGCGATGCCAGCGCCGAAGCTGAGCGCCCCCCGTGCGGCGCCGCAGGCGACGCGTAAGGGGCGCGTCGCCCGCAAGCGAGCCTCGGCTCGCTACTGCAGGCGCTCGATCGGCCCCGCGCCCTCGCGCACGATGTCGATCGACCCGTGCGACAGATCCACGACCGTCGTCGGCTGGCGGCCGCCGAGCCCACCGTCGAGCACCAGATCGACGCCAGGGAACGTCGGCTCGATGTCGCGCGGGTCGATGACCATGTGCTCGTCGCCTGGCTTGTGCGCCGTGGTCGAGATCACCGGCCGCCCGAGCGCCCGCACCACCTCGACGATGATGGGCGCGTCGGGGACGCGGATGCCGACGGTGCGCCGGTCCGAGGTGTGCAGCATCTTCGGCACCTCGCGCGTCGCCGTCAGCACGAAGGTGTACGGCCCCGGCAGCACCCGGCGCAGGAGCCGATAGGCGTGGTCGTCCACGACCGCGTACTTCGAAAGATCCGACAGATCCGGGCAGATGAACGCCAGCGGCTGCCCCTTGTCCATCCCCTTGACTTGATAGAGCCGATCGATCGCCTTCTTGTTGGCGAGATCGCAGCCCAGCGCGTACACGGTATCCGTCGGGTACGCGATGACCTCCCCTGCTTCCAGGGCCTCGACGGCGCGCCGCACTTTGCGCGGCTCGGGGGTGTGCGGATTGACCTGGATGATCATCTATTCTGGACGCGAGAAAGATGCTACGACGGTCGCCATGATGAAACCAGCTTTGTTCCTTTTTGTTGTCACCTTCGCGATGCCTGCGTGCAATCCCCAAGGCTCCGGCGGCGGCGGCTCGGTCAAGCTCGACAGCGACGACTCCAAGACGCTCTACGCCCTCGGCCTCATCCTCGGGCGCAACGTCGCCGGCTTCAACCTGACCGCGTCGGAGCTCGACACCGTCAAGGCCGGCATGACCGACGCGGCGCTGGGCAAGAAGCCGCAGGTCGAGCTCGAGACCTACGGCCCCAAGGTCAACCAGCTGCGCAACAAGCGCATGAGCGTCAAGGCCGAAGAGGAAAAGAAGAAGGGCAAGGAGTTCGCCGACAAGGCGGCGCAGGAGGCGGGCGCCGAGCGGACGCCGTCGGGCCTGGTGTTCAAGTCGCTCGGCGGCGGCTCGGGCGAGACGCCGAAGAACACCGACACCGTCAAGGTCAACTACAAGGGCACGCTCACCAACGGCACCGAGTTCGACAGCTCGTACAAGCGCGGGCAGCCGGCGGAGTTCCCGCTGATGGGCGTCATCCCCTGCTGGACCGAAGGGCTGCAGAAGATGAAGGTGGGCGAGAAGGCGCGCCTGGTCTGCCCGTCGAACATCGCCTACGGCGATCAGGGCCGTCCGCCGACGATCCCCGGCGGCGCGACGCTGGTGTTCGAGGTCGAGCTGGTCGGGATCACCACCAAGGCGCAGCCGGCCATGCCGGGCCTGTCGCTGCCGCAGGCGCCGCCGAGCGGGCATCCGGCGATGATGCCGAAGTCTCCGAAGACGCCGCCGAAGAAGTAACGGCTCCCCCCCGCGCGCGCCCTCTCGTTTACCCCCTGTAAGCCCCGCGCAGGTCGCTCGCTAGAACGATCTTAGCGCAACCTCTCGACCAGGAACTCGGCCGCGCGCCGTTCGGCGTGGCGGCGAGTCGACCACGGCGGGCCGTGCACGAAGGCGACATGGCCACCTTGCCGCGAGATCTCGAGCTGCAGGTGTGGATTGGTGGCAGCGGCGGCGCGCGGCAGCGCCTCGGGCGGAACGAACGGATCGTCTTCGGCGGCGAGGACCAACAGCGGCCGCCTCACCGACGGCAACAGCGGGCCGGCGCTCGAGCGGGTCCAGTAGTCTTCGGCGCTGGCGAAGCCATGCAGCGGCGCCGTCACGTCGTGGTCCCACTGCCGGAAGGTTCGCGCCGCCCGCGCCTTGTCGGTCGGCAGCGACGGGTGCCGGCGCGCCTTGTGCGCGACCTTGGCCCGCAGGCGGCGTAGGAAGCGCTCGCGATAGACCCGCGCCATGAGGTCGGGTCCGTCGAGGTTGCGGGCGCACAGCGCCAGATCGAACGGCACCGAGACCACGGCGGCGGCGCGCACCTCGGCAGCCACGTCATCGCCGCGCTCGCCGAGATACTTGGCCACCACGTTGCCGCCGAGCGAGAAGCCGGCCAGGCCGAGCGCGCGCCCGGGCCGCTCGGCGCGCAGCTTGTCGACGACGAACGCCAGATCGCCGGTGTCGCCCGAGTGGTAGAAGCGCGGCAGGCGGTTGGGCTCCCCGGAGCAGCCGCGGAAGTTGACGGCGACGGCGCCGAAGCCGTGCGCGCGCAGGTCGCGCAACAGGCCGCGCACGTAGCCTGCCTTGGCGCTGCCCTCGAGGCCGTGACAGACGACGACCACCGGCGCGTCGGGCGTGGCGCCGCTCATGCGCGCGACGTCGATGAAGTCGCCGTCGGGCAGCTCCCAGCGCTCGTGGCGCAGCGGCAGCCGGATGGGGAGGCGGAACAGCGCCCCCCACACCGTCTGCGCGTGGCGCCCGCGCAGCCAACGCGGTGGCCGAAACGGAGTCATGCCGACCGGCGCGGCCAGTCGACGCCCGACATCGCGGCCAGCGCCAGCTGCAGCGCGTGCGTGCCCTTGCGGCCGTAGCCCTGCGCCTGCACCGACTGATAGAGCTGCGTCGGCCAGCGCCAGGCCGGGCAGCGACAGCTTCATGCGGCGCGCCTCGTCCAGCGCGATCGCCCATGTCCTTGATGAAGTGCTCGACGAAGAAGCCGGGCTCGAAGTTGCCGCCGAGGATGCGCGGGCCGTAGTTCGACAGCGACCAGCGAGCCGGCGGCGCCCGACGGCCACCGACTGCCAGCACGCGCTCGGCGTCGAGCCCGGCGCGATGCGCGTACAGCAGCGCCTCGCACACGCCGACCATGCCGCTGGCGATGAGGATCTGATTGACCATCTTGGTGTGCTGCCCGGCGCCCGGGCCGCCCTGGTGCACGATCGTCTTGCCCATGGCGCCGAAGAGCGGCTCGACCGCAGCGACGGCCGCTGCATCGCCGCCGACCATGATCGACAGCCGCGCCTCGCGCGCGCCGACGTCGCCGCCGGACACCGGCGCGTCGACGCGCGCAGGCGCCGCGCGCCGTGGCCGCCTCGGCGATCTCGCGCGCCAGCGCCGGCTCGCTCGTCGTCATGTCGACGAGGATCGTGCCCGGCGCGTGCGGCCGGCCAGTGCCGCCGTCGCCGAGGATCACGGCGCGCACGTCGTCGGGGAAGCCGACCATCGTGAAGACGACGTCGCTGGCGTCGGCGACGCGCTCGCGGCGAGTCGGCCCACGCCGCGCCGCGCGTCAGCAGCGGCTCCGCCTTGGCGCGCGTGCGCGTTGCAGACCGTGACCGCGAAGCCCGCTGGCCATCAGGTGGCCGCACATCGACGCGCCCATGACGCCGGTGCCGATCCAGCCGACGCGTGTCTTGCCCGGTTCCATCTTGGTCATCATCAACTCTCCAGCGGTGCCTTGAACGCCATCGGGTCGCCGTGCCCCGGCTGCGGCTCGGGATCGAGGACCCACGTCAGATCGCGCTCGGCCAGCGCCCGCGCCAGCTGCCGCAGCTTGACGCCGACGGGCGTGGTCTCGACGCCGTGCCGCCGCCGCACCCACTCGCCGAAGCGCGCGGCGCCCTCGCGCGAACGGAACAGCCACGCCGTGCCGCGGCGCGTGTCGCCCGCGGGGACCGGGCGCGACAGCTCGGGCGCCAGGATGTAGACGAGCGGATCGTCGTCGTCGAACGTGGGACGCCAGTCTTGGAGGCGGCGAATCACGCCCCCGGTTCTAGCACGAGCGCGCTCGAGCGCGGCCGGGGCGAACCGCCGAGAGGTTGCTTCCCGGGCGGTCAGCGCTTCATGCGGCTGCCGGGAACTTCGTCGTCGCTCGCCTGCGGCCCGAGCGGGCCGTGCGTGACCTCGACGGCGGACACGGCCGCCACCGGCCCGGCCGGCGCCATCGCCGCCGCCGCCGGCGGCGGCGGATCGACCACCGCGACGCGCGTCGGCGGCGGCACCTTGCGCACCCAGACCAGCGGCCGCGGGCCCTTCGCCCTCCGGGTCGCGTGCGCGCGCCGGTGGGCCGCGGCGTGGTGCTTCTTCGCCCACGCGGGGGCTGCGGCGACAGTGACGCAGGCGAGGACGAGCAGCAGCGTTCGCAACATGCCGGCTCTCAAGGCAAGGTCGGTGCCGCCCCACCGGGGGTCAGGGTCGCGCGATCTCGCGCAGCTGGCGCCGCCACCTCCGCCGTCGCTGGGGAGCGCGGGCTCCAGGGTGTCAAGCGTTGTGGTATGCATGCGCGACATCCCGGAGGGCACGATGAAGATTGCAGGAGCGGTAGCGCTGGTGACCGGCGGGGCCTCGGGCCTCGGCGAAGCGACGGTGCGACGGCTGGTCGGCGGCGGCGCGCGGGTCGTCATCGTCGACCGCGACGACAAGCGCGGGCCGGCGCTCGAGCAGGAGCTCGGCGAGCGCGCGCGGTTCGTCAAGGCCGACGTGACCTCGGCGGACGAGGTGCAGAAGGCGATCGACGTCGCCACCCAGCTCGGCGGGCTGCGCGTGGCGGTGAGCTGCGCCGGCGTCGGCTGGGCGGCGCGCACGCTCAACAAGGAGGGCCAGGCGCACGACCTCGAGCTGTTCAAGACGGTCATCGGGATCAACCTGGTGGGCACGTTCAACGTGCTGCGCCTGGCGGCGGCGGCGATCGCCAAGAACGCACCGATGGAGGACGGCGAGCGCGGCGTCATCGTCAACACCGCGTCGGTGGCCGCCTACGACGGTCAGATCGGGCAGGCGGCCTATGCGGCGTCCAAGGCCGGCGTCGTCGGGCTGACGCTGCCGGTGGCGCGCGATCTGTCGGCCGTGGGCGTGCGCGTGATGACCATCGCGCCGGGCACGATGGACACGCCGATGCTGGCCCAGCTCCCCGAGGCGGCGCGGCAGGCGCTGGCGGCGGGCATTCCGTTCCCCAAGCGCCTGGGGACGCCGGACGACTACGCCAAGCTGGTCGAGCACATCGTCGGCAACGGCTACCTGAACGGCGAGGTCATCCGGCTCGATGGCGCGCTGCGGATGCCGCCGAAGTAGCCATGGGGCTCGAGCTCGTCGTCGACGGCGCGTGCGAGTTGGCGGAAGCGCTGACCAGGCTGGCCGAGGCGGGGGCGCCGGCGGCGATCGTGATGATCGACGGCGCCCTCGTCATGCCCGGCGCAGCGGCGCCGGCGCGCTGGGTCGACGTGCGCCTCAAGACGGCGGCCGGGACCTTCGCGCTCAAGCGGCGCGGCGACCGCGGCGTGGCGGTGGTGGCGTTCGGCAACGTGGACGCCGGCGGCCAGGCGATGCAGGAGAAGATCGCCGCGGCGCTCCGCGGAGGGTAGGCCCGCGCCCGGTCACGGCCGCGGCGCGCCCGGTCACGGCCGCGGCGCGCCCGGCCCCTTTTCGCGCTCCGCCTCCGCCGCCATCTCCGCGGCCACCCAGCCATCCATCCGGCGCGGGTACCCGCCCCCATACCCGCGATTGATGTGGCGTATCACGCCGCCCCCGACCACGAACGTCGTCGGGAAGCGTCGCTGCCCCCAGCGCCGCCCCGCCTCGCCTTGCGGATCCATCACCACCCGCGCCCCCGCCGGCAGCGGGTGCTGCGCGAACCACGCCTGGGACCGCGCCTCCGGCTCCCCGACGTCGACCACCACCAGCCGCACGCCCCGCCGCTTCACGATCTCGTCGAGCGCGGCCATCGCCTCGTGGCAGGGCCCACACCAGGTGGCGAAGAAGTCCACGACGACGACGCCGCGGCCGAGCGCGACGTCCGGCCAGCGGCGGCGCCCGCTCGCCGATGATCGGATCGGCCCCGGCCGGCGCGGCCGGCAACATCAGCAGCGACAAGGTCAGCGGGAGCAGCTTCGCCGCGGGCGTGCGCACCCACCGAGTCTAGCGCTTCGCCCCCTTCAGCCCCGGCACATTCTTCTCGTCCACCACCCGGGCCGTCCCCTTCTCGTCGTCACGCGAGATCGCGTAGCGCACCAGGGCGCGCAGGATGCGCGAGCGCCCGATGCCGCCGAGCACCTGCACCAGCTGCTCGTATACCGTCGGATCCACCACCAGCGCGCCCAGCGTTCCGTGCCCCGACCTCATGTAGCCGGTCATCACCGCCAGGTCGCTAGAGGCGCGCCCCAGGTTGGTCACCAGACTCGTCCGCTGGATCTCGTCCGCGGTCTGCCCCAGGCTCTTGGCCGCGCGCGACAGGTTGTTGATCACCTGCCGCCCGTCGCCATCGGTGGCCCCGAGCACCGCATCGAGGTGCTCGACGCCGCGATCGACGTGATCGGTCAGCCGCGACAGGCTGGCGGTGAAGTGCGTCATCTCGTGCGCCATCCGCCGGTCGTAGAAGAGCGCGTGCGCCAACCCGTGGCCCTTCTCCGTCGCATGCAACAGGCCGTGGATGTGGGCCACGCTCTCCCGGATTCCGGCGATCGTCCGCGGATCGGCGATCTGATCCACCGCCACCGCCAGCCGATCGGCCACGCGCCTGGTGTCGTCGAGCACCGTCGCCGCGTGCTTGAGCATCTTGTCGAGGTCGGGCGCCTCCACGGTCTTGACGTCGCCCCCGTTGCCGATCGGCGGCGACGACAGCGAGCCCGCCGACACCTCGACGATCTTGTCGCCGAGCAGGCCTTGCGACGAGATGCGCGCCGACGAATCGGCCCGCACCAGGCCCAGCGCCGAGCGCGTCACCTGCATGTCGACGCGGATCTGCGGCCGCGGCTCCGCTCTGACGAACATGATCTGCGTGACCGTGCCGACATTGACGCCGGAGACCCGCACGGCCGCGCCCTGCACCAGGCCGCCCACGTCGTAGAAGGTCGCGTGCAGCAACGCGCGCGGCTCGAACACGTGCCGCGACTTGCCGAGCAGCACGATGCCGATCGCGCCCAGCACCAGCGCGCCGACGACGAAGAGCCCGACCTTGATCTCCAGCCTAGGGTCTTTGTTCATCGACTTCCTCTCCGCGCATGAACCGCTCCAGCTCCACCGGCGGTGACACCGCCGCCTTCGCACTGTCGACGACGAGCGCGATCTTGCCGCCGCTCAGGAGCGCCAGTCGATCGGCGACCGCCAGCGCCGACGCCATGTCGTGGGTGATCACCATCGACGTGACGCCGAGCTTCCCTTGCAGCGACACGATCAGCTCGTTGATGCGCCGGGCGTTGGTCGGGTCGAGCCCCGTCGTCGGCTCGTCATACAAGATCGTCTCCGGCCCGGGCGCCAACGCCCGCGCCAGCGCCACCCGCTTCTTCATGCCGCCGGAGAGATCGGCCGGCCGCATCGCCTCGATCCCCGGCAGGCCGACCGACTGGAGGCACTCGGCGACGCGCGCGCGCACCTTCTGCTCGGGCCAACGAAAGTGCTCGTAGAGCCCGTAGGCGACGTTTTCGCCCACCGACAGCGAGTCGAACAGCGCCGAGCCCTGGAACAGCATCCCCACCTTGCGCCGCACCTCGCGCAGCTCGTCGTCCCCGAGGCGGGCGACGTCGACGCCGCCGACGAGGATGCGCCCCGCGTCGGGGTGATGCAGCCCGATGATCAACTTCAGAAGGACGCTCTTGCCCACGCCCGACGGACCGATCACCGCGATCGTCTCGCCCTTGCGCACCTCGAGATCGAGCTCGTCGAAAGATGCGATTGTCGCCGAACGCCTTGCCCACCCCCTTTAGCGCGACGGCCGGCGTCTCCATCACAGGCTCAGCATCAGCTTGGTCAGCACCAGGTCGGCGCCCAGCACCGTCAGCGCCGACGACACCACCGCGCGCGTCGTCGCCCGCCCGACGCCTTCGGTGCCGCCCGTCGCCCCCAGGCCGGCCGCACACGAGATGATCGCCGACCAGGAGGCCGAACACCGCCGCCTTGATGAGGCCCGACGAGAGATCGTCGATGGTGACGAACCCTTCGACGCCGCTCATGAACAGTCGCGCCGACACGCCGTACTGCAGCCGCGCGACCAACAGCGCGCCGGCGGTGGCGACGGCGTCGGTGATGATGGTCAGAAGCGGCATCGCCAGCGCGACGGCGAGGATGCGCGGCGCCACCAGCCGCTGCACCGGATCGGCGCCCAGCGCGCGCACCGCATCGAGCTGCTCGGTCACCGCCATGCCGCCCAGCTCGGCGGCGATGCCGGCGCCGATCCGTCCCCCGGCCACGAGCGCGGTCAGGATCGGCCCCAGCTCGCGCACCACCGCCGTCACCGTCGTCTGCCCGATGTACAGCTTGGCGCCGAAGCGCTCCAGGCCGTAGCCGAACTGGAACGCCAGCACCATGCCGGCGAACGCGGCCATCGTCAGCACCAGGCTGATCGAGCGCACGCCCACCGCCTGCACCTGGTACGCGACGTCGCGGAAGCGGACCGAGCGCGTCAGGACGCCGCGCAGCGAGCGCCCCACGAGCAGCGTCAGCCGGCCGAGCTGGGCCAGCACCGCGTCGATGAAGGTGCGGCCGATCGCGCCGATCGCGCGCCCGACCGCCGTCCTCTCCACCGCCGGCATCACCCGCCTCCCCGCGACGCCGTCATCAGGCGCGTGTCGGCGAAGCCGTCGACGAAGCGCTGGAAGTCGCCGTAGCCGCGCGCGAACGCGTCGGGCGGCGCGGCGTACGACAGGTCGAAGATGCAGCCGTTGCGCTTCATGACGTAGAGGTCGAGCGTCATCGGCACGCCGTCGAGCTTGGCGTCCAGGTGCGTGTGCAGCGCCTCGCGGCGGTCGAGCGGCACCGTCGCCTGCGACGCGATCTGGCGTGCCGGTGTAGCCGATGAGGAGCTGCCGCGTCAGCACCTTGAGCGGCGCGGCATCGGCGTCGTCGCGGCAGGTGGCGTTGGCTTCGATGACCCCGCCGACGTCGTCGCTGAAGAAGCCGACCGCCGTGCCCTCGAGGTGCACCAGGCGCCAGCGGGCGCCGAGCGCTCCCACGTGATAGCAGACCGCGCCGGCGCACACCCGGTCGACGCTGCCGAGCGCCTCGATGCGGCCGTGCGGTGCGTGCGCGCAGCCGGCGGCGGCGGCGACCCACGCGAGCGCGATCCACATCATCCTCATCTGTTGGGCCTACGCGCGCGCCCGCCGGCTTACAGGCTTGCTCGCGCGCCGTCGGTGTCTACAATGGCCCATGATCGCGCTCGCGTTGGCGCTCGCCGGCGCCGTCACGCTGTGGCTGCCGGCGTTCCGCTTTCGCATCGACGCGACGGCCTGCGCCTCGTGGCCCGCGCTGCCGGCGGGGGCGCTCTACGGGCTGGCCTACGCCGCGGCGGTGGCGCTGCTCACCGCCGGTTGGCTGCGCGCACTCCGGGCCGAGTGGACGCTCGGACGCGCGCTCGCCGTCGGTGCGCTGGTGAACGCCGTGGCGATGGTGGCGCCACCGTTCGCCTCCAACGATCCGCTGTTCTACGCCGCCCTCGGCCGCTCGATGGCGCGCTTTGGCGCTTCGCCGGCGACGCCGCTGTCGGCGGTGCTGCCCGCCGCCGATCACTTCCTCGCCGTCCTGCCCGCCGCGTGGCACGCCGGTACCAGCCCCTACGGGCCGGCGTTCAACCAGCTGGCGCGCGCCGTGGCGTGGCTGGGCGGCGACGACCTCTCGCTGCAGCTGCGCATCTTCCAGGGGATCAACCTCGTCGTGCTGGTGGCCACCGCGGCGCTCGCCGGCGCCGCCTTCGGTGCCCGCGCCGCGTCGCTGGTGCTGCTGGCGCCGCTCGCCGTCGTCGACGGCACGGTCAACCCGCACAACGACGTGTTCCTGGCGCTGGCCGTGGCGGCGTTCGCGCTGGCGCTGTCGCGCCGCCGCGAGGCCGCGGGCCTGGCGGCGCTGGCGGCGGCGCTGGCGATCAAGCTGTCGGGCGCGCTGCTGGTCGTCTTCGATCTGCTGCGCCTGTTGCTGCGGCCGGCGGCGGCGCGGCTGCGCGCCGCGACCCTGCTCGGCGCCGGCGCGCTGGTCGCCTCTTCAGGCGTCGTCGCCGTGGTGGTCGCGCCGCGGCTGTGGCCGTCGCTCGGCGCCTTCACCGCGCTGGTCGGCGACCCGCACGAAGCATCACCGCACATCTCGCGCTCGGTCGAAGCGCTGCCGCGCGCCTTTCTCACCTACGTCGTGCACGCGCCGGTCGCCTCGTGGGCGTTGGGGCTGCCGTTTCGCGCCGCCGGCGCGCTGTGGCTCTTGTGGTGCGCGTATCGCGCCGCGCGCGACCAGCAGCCGCTGCGTTGGGCGGCGATCGCCCTGTTCGTGTACTACCTGTTCCTGCACGCGTTCCTGCAGGCGTGGTACCTCTTGCCGCTGTTGCCGTTGGCGACGCAGCTCCCCGAGTGGCTGCAGCCGCCGATGCGCCTGTTCGTCGTCTGCCTGACGGCGTACTACGCGCTGCACCTGCCGCTCGACTGCGACCTCGAGCCCGCCGTCATCGGCGCCAAGGAGTTCTGCGAAGCGGCGCTGGTGATCCTGCCGGCGGCGTTTACGCTGCTCGCCGCGTGGCGCCGCCGAGCTCGCGCATCCGGCGGAACGTCGCCCCGCGCCGTCTGAACCAGGCGATCGTCTCGCGCAGCGAAGCGAGCGCCGGGGCGCCGGTGGCAAAGCGGCAGTCGAGCGGGATCGGCTCTCCGGTCACGTCGACGAACTCCCACGGGTGGAAGAAGAAGACGACCGGATCGCGCATGCGCGCGAACAGCGCGTTGCGCAGCGGCCAGGGGAGCCGCACCGCCGAGGGAGCGATCGTCGCCGGCACGCGCTCGACCCCGTCGCTGCCGGTGGCCACGAAGGAGGGCTTCACGAAGAACGAGCCCCGCTTGTGCTTGCCCTGGGACGAGTCGAGCCGAAAGCCGTGCGCCGCCAAAAGCGGCACCAGCTCGGTTGGAAAATCGAGGTTGGGGGCGCGAAACGAGGTGACCTCGCAGCCGAACCCGCGCAGCGTCGCCGCCGCGTCGCCGAGCTCGCGATCGGCGCTCGCCCGATCCATGCCGCCGAAGCGGGCGTGGGTGTCCCCGTGGCAGCCGAGCTCGTGCCCCTCATCGACCAGCCGCCGCACGATGGCCGGGTGCTTGCGCGCGACGTCGCCGGTACAGAAGAAGGTCGCCGGGACCCCCTCGGCGGCGAGCAGCTCGAGCAGGCGCGGCATCCCCTGCGTGACCCCGCGATAAGTCGTCAGAAACGGCGGGCAGTCGTGCTCGAGATCGATGGTGATGGCCACTTGCATAAGTCCACCTCTTCTAACACCCACCCGGCGAAGATCTGACACTTTTCGACAGATCGAGCCTCTAACCCCTCATTAATGGGGCGGTCCATCGCGGTTTCGGGCGGGCAACGAAATTGCTTACGCCATGCCAACCAGACTAAGGTCCGACGAGGCGATGGAAACTGTTGCTCATAAGCTCACCCGTACCGTCCGCGAGCTGCGCATGGTCGGGTGGGGTCTGTTGGACACTGCGCATCCGATCCTGGCGCAGATCGTTCCCATGCGCCGCTGCAACCTGGCGTGCGGCTACTGCAACGAATACGACAAGACCTCGGACCCGGTGCCGCTGCCGACCATGCTCCGGCGCATCGATCGCCTGGGCGAGCTGCGCACCGGCATCGTGACCATCTCGGGCGGCGAGCCGATGATGCACCCCGAGCTCGACGCCATCATCCGCCGCACGCGCGATCGCGGCATGCTCGCGGGGCTCATCACCAACGGCTTCTACCTCGGGCCCGAGCGCATCGCCCGGCTCAACGAAGCCGGCCTCGAGTACCTGCAGATCTCGATCGACAACGTCACGCCCGACGAGGTCTCGCAAAAGAGCCTCAAGACGCTCGATCGGAAGCTGCAGTACCTCGCCGAGCACGCCCGCTTCCACGTCAACATCAACAGCGTCGTCGGGGCCGGCATGAAGAACCCCGAAGACGCGCTCACCATTGCCAAGCGCGCCGCCGCGCTCGGCTTCTCCACGTCGGTCGGCATCCTGCACGACAAGAGCGGGCAGCTCTCGCCGCTGAGCGCGCGCGAGACCGCCATCTACGACGAGGTGGTGCGCCTCGGCCAGGGCCTCTACACGCGCATCAACGACTTCCAGAAGAACCTGATCGAAGGGCGGCCCAACGCCTGGCAGTGCCGCGCCGGCTCGCGCTACCTGTACATCTGCGAGGAGGGCCTGGTGCACTACTGCTCGCAGCAGCGCGGCTTCCCGGCCATCCCGCTCGAGCAGTACACCTCCGAGGACATCCGCCGCGAGTACCACACGCCCAAGGCGTGCGCGCCCTACTGCACCATCGGCTGCGTGCACCGCGCCTCGGAGATTGACAACAAGTACCGCCAACCGCTACTCCAGCTGCGCTCGTTCGCGCGCGCCAGCGTGCTGTGACCATGGGCTACAAGATCGCCATCGTCTCCGATTGGTACCTGCCGCGCATCGGCGGGCTCGAGCTGCACCTGCGCGATCTGGCGCGCGAGCTCAACGCGCGCGGTCACGAGGCGCACGTCATCACGGCGACGCCGGGCCCCGACGAGCTCGACGGGATCAAGGTGCACCGGCTCGACGTGCCGCTGATGCCCGGGCTCGACACCATCCGCAGCCGCCGGGCGCTGCGCCCGCTCGAGGCGCTGTTCGTGCGCGAGCAGTACGACATCGTGCACGCGCACACGGCGCTGTCGCCGCTGGCGATCGGCGCCACCTGCGCGGCCAAGAAGCTCGGCATCCCGTCGGTGATGACGGAGCACTCGGTGCTGCGTGGCGCCGGCCTGGCGCTGTTGTCGGCGCTGCACAAGATCTGGGGCTGGGCCGACTGGCCGGACATGCTGACCGCGGTGAGCCACTACGTCGCCAAGGACATGCGCGACGTCTCGGGGCGCAAAGAGGTCTACGTCCTGCCCAACGGGATCAACCCGCGCGACTGGAAGCCGCACAACCCGCCGCGCCCGACCGAGTGGGTGCCGCTGCGCGTGACGACGGTGATGCGCTTCACCAAGCGCAAGCGTCCGCACGACGTGGTGCGCGCGATTCCCAAGATCAATGCGCTGTTGCCCGAGGGCGTGCGGCCCATCTTCACGCTGGTCGGCGACGGGCCGGAGCGGGCGCGGGTCGAGCGCGAGGTCGAGCGGCTCGGCCTCCAGGACCAGGTGGAGCTGACCGGGTTCCGGCCGCGCCACGAGATCCGCGAGATCCTGGCCCGCTCGGCGCTGTTCATCCTGCCGACCTCGAAGGAGGCGCTGTCGATCGCGACCCTGGAGGCGCGCTGCTGCGGCCTGCCGGTGGTGGCGATGAACCACGGCGGCGTCGGCGACCTCATCGAGCACGGCCGGGAAGGCTACCTCGCCAATACGCGCGGGGAGTTCATCACGCTCATCGCCAAGGTCATCAGCGACGGGCAGCTGCGGCAGCGCATGAGCGAGGCGACCCGGCACAGCCTCGACTGGTTCGCCTGGGACTCGGTCATCGCCCAGCACATGCACGTCTACCGCCTCGCCTACCAGGCCTGCCGCGGCACCGCTCCCGACCTGCGCGTCTGGCCCGAAAACGAAGCTCTCCGCGAACGCCTGGCCTGAAGCAGGCCTTCCTCCTTCGCCATCGCCACGCCATGGTTGGGTAGCGCCGAGGGGCCGCGGGCGGTCGTCGGAGCCGTCTGCGCGGGACGGGCCCGCTACGCCGGCGGCCTTACAGGCCGGCGGCACGTCCGGGCCCTCGGCTCGTCGCTGGCAACCGCCCCTTCGGGGCGGAGCGCTCCCCGACGCCCGCGCAGACGGCTCCGACGACCGCCCGCGCTATGGGCTCCTGGGAACCTTCATCCAAGAACACCCGACGAACCTCCAGCGGCGGGCCTTCAGTGACACTGCGCCTCGAAGCGCCATTGCGCCCTCGAAGCGCCATTGCGCCCTCGAAGCGCCATTGCGCCCTCGAGCGCCATTGCGCCCTGAAGCGCCATTGCGCCCTCGAAGCGCCATTGCGCCCTCGAAGCGCCATTGCGCCCTGAAGCGCAGCACCAGACACGGACGGCCGCGCGCGCTCTGCCCCGCTGGGCGAGTTCCGCAGCACAGGCAAGGGGTCTAATCGCGCACAGCGGTCCGCTGGCGAGGACTGTTTGAGCCCAGCGGGGCAGAGCGCGCGTGGCCGTCCGTGGCGCCCCCGCCAGCGCCCCCTCGTAGCGCAACCAACAGCGCTACTCAGCGCGCCGCCGTCGACGGCGACAGCTGCTCGGCCTGCTGCTTGACGCCGCGCAGGATCACCAGCTGCAGCCCGACGTCGATGCCGTACTGAAACAGCGGCTCGAGCTTGTACAGCTCGCGCACCACCACGCTGCCGTGGTCATAGTCGACCATCGCGCGCAGCACGATCTCCGATCGCATCGGCCCGCCGTCGGTCAGCGGCCGCACGTCCCAGCGCATGCGCGCGCGCGTCAGATCCCCGTCGAGCCCGAACATGTCGACCGCGGTGGCGTTGCTGAAGACGCCCCAGGTAGTCGTCCACGACATCAACGGCAGCGACTGCTCGACCTCCGTCGCCGGCAGGCCCTGCCGCGGCCCCAGCGACATCGACTTCTCGATCGTGGGCACGAACTTCGACCAGCTCGCGGTGTTCGCCGCGACGGCGACCAGCATGTCCGGGCGCGCGCGCGTGCGGTCGACCAGGTTCACCTCGGTGACGTGGTTGCCGCTCTTGCGGAAGAGCGCCACCGCCCCGCGCTCGAGGAGGAAGCCCAGCTGGGGCTGCGGCCCCGCCGCGGAGGGGCGCGGCTGCCCGGGCGACAGCTGCTCGGCGCGCTGCTTGACCGCCAGCATCAACGTCATCTGCGGGATCAGCGACAGCCCGTACTCGAGCGTCTGCGCGCGCCGGATCAGCCGGCCGTAGATCCCGTCGGTGGGGATCTGCGAATAGCCATACTCGACCAGCAGCGTGCCGCTGCCGCCCGGCGCGGCGTAGAACTCCCAGCGATAGTGACGCGTGCCGTTGTCGTCGGGATCGTAGACGTCGATCGGCGCCGCCGCCTGCCCCGCCACCGGCGGCAGGAACACGTAGCGGTGGCGCCCGTCGACGCTGGCGACGGTGTAGTCGAGCTTGTACTCGTGAAACAGCGTGCCGCCCGGCTCGCGGCGCACGTCCGAGCGGGACATGTTGTGCACGAACTGCCCGTAGCGCTCGGGGTGGGCGACGACGTCGTGCACCATCGCCGGCGGCGCGGCCACCAGCGTGACCGTGGTGATCTGCTTGAGCTTGCCGCGCGGGTCGGACTCGATGAGCGCCAGATCCTGGTTGCGCAGCGACGGCGCCAGGGTCAAGAGCTTGTCGGCCGGCAGCGTCGTCAGCGGCCAGGGCTTCGGCTTGGCCTCGGCGACGCTCGTCACGAGCAAGACGGAAAAGATGGCGACGATGGTGCGCAACCGTTTTAGCCTACTCGACCCACTCGCGCTTTCAACTGTCGACTGCCGGCTTGAGCCCGTCGGCTTTCTTGCGCCCCCACAGCCGCCGCTGCAGCGCCAGGCCCTGGTGCTCGAGGAAGCGCTCGAGCCGGTGCGCGCCCAGCGCGAACGACGAGCGCAGCGCCTGGCGCCCGAGGATGAGCCGCTGCGTTTCGCGCTCCTCGGCCTTCCAGGCGAACTTGTAGGTCTCGTCGCCGCGCAAGAGGTCGAACTCGATGGCGCCGTCGCCGATGGCGCGCTCGATCGCCTGCGCCATCAGCACGTTTCCGATCGAGAACTTGGCGAACGCGAGGTCGAAGCCGCTCAGGTAGTAATAGACCCGCGGTCCCAGTTGGAAACAGTAGAAGGCGGCGCGCGTCTCCCCGTCGAGACGGAGCCGGTGCAGGCGAAGCCAGCCGCGCTGCAGGAACTTCCGCGCCACCTCGTGATGGAACGCCTGCGTCCGCTCGTCGGCGAACGCGCCCGCGACGCCGCGCCGGCGCCAGCGCGCGTTGTGCAAGCGGAACAGCTCCTCCATCGCCGCCGGCAGCGTCTCGTGGTCGGCCAGGTCATACTCGGCGCGAAACTGCTTGGCCACCTGACGGCGGCGGCGTCCGACGTTGGTGCGCATGTTCTTCGACAGCCGTTTGACGAACTCGTCCCACGACGCATTCAGCGGGATGTACGGGCAGACCCGGTGGTGCACGAGCAGCGATCGCAGCCCCGCGGGCATCTCACCCCCGGTGAGCGAGGTGCCCTTGCGCTGGTCGGCAAAATCGCACAGATCCCATCGACGGCTATGGGTGGCCAGATGAGCGAGGAAGGCGTCGCGCGCCGCGCGTTCGTGGCCGCGGGCGGCGAGGATCTCCTGGAAGTCGGACAGCGGCGCGCCGAGGAAGCGCACCTGGCGCAGCGGCGTCGCCCGATACCGCAAGATGTGCAGCGGCATCAGGCCGATCATGACACCGTTGTCGTGCGCCACGAGGACCCACAGGCGCCCGCGGCCGTGATGGCGCCACCAGGTGGCCTGCCATTCGTGCGACTGGAACGGCGTCGGATCGGCGGCGCGGGACAGCAGATCGGCCCAGTCGCGCTCGAGGTTGGCGAGCCCGCGGGCATCAGTAACTTCACTCACCGCGACCATGGCGCCGCGGATTATGCCGAATGACCGGGGCTTGTATACGATATAGTGCGCAACCCCGGCGGGGGACCGCCGGCGAAGGATTTTCTTTGGAACGGAACGTGAATACGCACGCGCGCGTGGTCAAGATCCTGACGCGTTGGCTCGCGCCCGCGCTCCTGCTATTGGCGTTAGCCTGGCTGATCGCTCGTAAAATCGACGGGCACGAGTTCGCAATGGCGCTGCGCCAGGCCGACTGGCGGCTGGTAGTCGGTGCCGGAATTCTGGCAGGAACGCTGTGCATGGGCGGCGGCATCTACCGGCTGTTCACGCTGCTGCAGGCGCTGCCGCACGACTCGCCGGTCGGCTTCTGGGAGCTGGCGTCGATCCAGTACGCTTCTTCGGCGGCGCACAACCTGCTGCCGGCGCCGGCCGGCGAGGTGCTGCGCACGGTGCAGCTCAAACGGCGCCGCGGCTACACCGTGGGCGTGCTGGTGGCGGCGCAGCTGGTCGAGAAGGTGATCGAAGCGCTCGGGCTCGGCATCGGCACGATGGTGGTCGCGTCGCTCGGCGGCGTGCCCGGCGCCATTGCCGGATCGATGTACGCGTTCGCCGCGCTCGGGGCGGGCGGCGCGATCGTCGCGCTCGTGGTCGGCTGGCGCTGGCGACAGTCGGACGCGCCCTACCTCGAGCCCTCGGGCCCGCTGGCGGCGCGCCTGCGCGGTCACGCCGGCAACTTCTTCCGCCGCCTCGGCGAGGGCACGCATCAGCTGCGCTCGCCGTCGGTGTGGCTGCGCGCGCTCGGCGGCTCGATGCTCTCCGACGCGACCAACGCGCTGACCGTCGGCCTGTGCCTGATGGCCGTGGGCGTGTCGCTGCCGATCGCCGGATGGTTCCTGGTGATGCTGGCGGCGCGCGCCGCGGGCATCGTGCCGTCGACGCCGGGGCAGTTCGGCGTGCAGGAGGCGGGAGTGGTGGTGGCGCTCGGTCTCGTCGGCGTCGACCACAACCGCGCGCTCGCGGTGGCGCTCTTGCACCACATGGTGCACTTCGTGCCCATCACGCTCATCGGGCTCGTCGAGCTCAAGCGGCAGTGGGTGCCGCACACGGCGGTGCAGCCGTGACCCCGCGAGTGAGCCATCGCCCCGAGCGGCCGCCGGCGCGCCTGTTCGCCTGGTACGTGGCGTTCGCCGAGCGCTACAACCTGCAGCTGCTGGGCGCGCTCCTGGTCGTCATGATGGTGTCGCTCGGCTTCGCGACGCGGCTGGAGCTGCACACCGACTTCGCCGAGCTGTTGCCCGACAACCACCCGGCGGTGCTAGCGCTGCGTCGCATCGCCGGACGGCAGAAGAGCGCGACCAGCCTGGTGATGCTCATCCACTCGCCGTCGGCCGAGGCGGACCACAAGTTCGCCGACGCGCTGGCGCCCCGGCTGCAAGCGATGGTGCCGTCGACCTTCAGCGAGGTGCAGTGGAAGGCCGACACCGAGGTGCCGCAGTTCGCGCGCAAGCAGCGCTGGCTCTACGCCACCGACCAGGAGCTGGACGACGCCGAGTCGCTGCTCGATCGCATCATCGCCAAGCGCGGGCAGCCGGGCTTCGTCGATCTGGAGGGCGATCCCGACCAGGAGCTGAAGAAGCTGCGCGCCACCGTCGAGAAGCGGCTGCCGGTGGCCAAGGGAGCGCCGTCCGGCTACTTCGAGGGCGACATCAAGGGCGAGCACTACATCGGCGTCTTTCTGTGGCAGCGGCTCGACGGGCTGGCGACGGCGGGCGCGCGCGAGGCCAAGGATCGCGTCGAAGCGGCGGTGAAGGCGGCCGGGCCGGGCCGGTTCGATCCCAAGCTGCGCGTCGACTACACGGGCGGCATCGCGCAGGCGATCGATCAGCAGAACGGCGTGCGCGACGATCTGACGCTGGCGACGCTGCTGGTGCTGTTGTGCGTCGGTGCGGCCATCCTGAGCTACTTCCGTCGCCTCGGCCTTTTGTGGGTCATCGGCGCGCCGGCGGTGCTGGGTCTGCTGATCTCGCTGTTCATCGCGTCGCTGACGATCAAGTACCTCAACATGAACACCGCCTTCCTCATCTCCATCATCCTGGGCAACGGCATCAACTCGCCGATCATCCTGCTCGGGCGCTACGGCGAGGAGCGGCAGGCGGGGCGGGCGGTCAGTCCGGCGCTGGCGACGGCGATGACCACGTCGGTGGCGGGCATCGGCGCCGCGGTGGCCGCCGCCAGCATCGCCTACGGCTCGCTCCTTTTGACCTCGTTCCGCGGCTTCAACCAGTTCGGCCTGCTCGGCGGCGCCGGCATGCTGCTGGTGGGCCTGATGACCTTCGTGCTGGTGCCGCCGATGATCATCTTCGGCGAGCGCCGCTGGCCGGGCCTGTTCACGCCGCGGCGCAACCTGTGGCGCATTCCGTTCGCCAAGCTGGGCCAGCTGGCCGCGGCCAAGCCGGGCATGCTGGCGCTGACCGCCGTGGTCGCGGTATGCGCCGCGATGGTGCCGCTGGTCAAGTGGGCCCGGGATCCGCTGGAGTGGAACATGGAGAAGCTGCGCTCCGACCCCATGCCGTCGGACAAGCAGTGGAAGACGATGGAGCTGCTCGGCATGGGCGACGTCGGCGCCGGCTACATCGGCAACAACGGCGTCCTGCTCGTCGACAAGCCGGAGCAGGCCGACGCCGTGGCCGCGGCGATGAAGGCGCAGGACGCGGCCAAGGGGCCCAAGCACGTGCTCAAGGAGGTCCGCACCATCAACTCGATGCTGCCCAAGCACCAGGCGGAGAAGCTGGAGACGCTGGGCCGCATCCGCAGGAAGATCGATCGCCACCGCGACATGATGTCGGCCGACGAGCAGAAGGAGGCCGAGGCGTGGCGCCCGCCCGACGATCTACGCGCGCTCACCATCGACGACCTGCCGAAGGTGGTGCGCGAGGCGTTCACCGAGACGGACGGGCAGCGCGGGCGCCTGGTCGGCATCGACGCCGATCACACGACCTACTACGACTGGAACGGACACGACCTTCTGCGCATGTCGCCGGCGCTGACCGTGGACGCGCTGGGCAAGCATTGGGTGGCGGCGTCGGCGGCGACGGTGTTCGCCGGGATGCTCGAGACCATCATCGCCGACGGGCCGAAGGTGACGATGTGGGCCTTCTTCGGCGTCGTCACGCTGGTGCTGCTGGCGTTCGGGCTCCGCGGGGCGCCGCCGGTGCTGATCGCCATCGGCATCGGCGTCGTGTGGCTCGGCGGCATCGTCGGCACCATCTCGCTCAAGCTCAACTTCATGAACTTCGTGGCCCTGCCGATCACGCTCGGCGTCGGCGCCGACTACGCGGCCAACATCTGGGCGCGCATGCGCGCCGAGGGCGCCTCCCGGGTCAAGACGGTGATCACCGAGACCGGCAGCGCGGTGGCGCTCTGCTCGCTGACGACGATCATCGGCTACAGCTCGCTGCTGCTCTCGCACAGCCGCGCGCTGCGATCGTTCGGCTTGCTGGCAGATCTGGGCGAGTTCGCCTGCCTCATGGCCGCGCTGGTGGCGCTGCCCGCGCTCGTGCGCGTGTTCGCCCGCCCGCGCGACTAACCCCAGGGTTCGCCTCGATTGACCTGCTGCGGACGATCCGCGCGGTCGCCTCGAGGACTACGTCCTCGCTCCCCCGGTCGAAATACCGACGGGTCTCATGATTCATCACATCTCGGCGCGAGCTCTCGAAACGTTCCGCCTTCAGACCCGCGTCGCATCGAGAGGGCGCCAAAGCGCCACTTCCGGCTCCGCGCGCACTGCCCCGCTGGGCTCAAACAGTCCTCGCCACCGGACCGCTGTGCTCGATTCCACCTCTTGCCTGTGCTGCGGAGCTCGCCCAGCGGGGCAGTGCGCGCGGAGCCTCTGTGCTCGTCCAAAAAACCGGTACGGTCGCAGCGGGTGCAGCGGCTGCTCTCGACGACACATGAGCTTCGGCAATCGTGCTCGGCGGAAGGTTCACACGAGCCCATGGAGCGGGCGGTCGTCGGAGCCGTCTTGCCAGGCGTCGAGGAGCGCTCGCCGCGAAGCGACGATGCCAGCGACGAGCCGAGGGCCCGGACGTGCCGCCGGCCTGTAAGGCCGCCGGCGTATGAATGATGAGACCGACGGGTATTCCTCGGTCGGTCGCTTCGGTCGCATCCACGATCCGCCTCGCGCGGCTCGCCCTCGCTTGCTCAACCGAAGCGAACCCTGGGGTTAGTACCTCGCGGTAGTGGATCAGGCGTCGAGCAGGGTGACGCCGAGGAGCTTGGCCGGCGCCAGCTGCTCGATGGCGGCGCGCAGCGAGCGCGACGAGGTCGAGCGCGCCCGGGCCGTGAACAGCACGCCGTCGGCGGAGTCCTCGATCAGGTTCACGTCGGCGGCACCCAGCACCGGCGGCGTGTCGACGACGATGTAGTCGTATCCCGCCTGCGACAGCATCTCCATGGCGATCGAGAACGCCGGCCCATCGAGCAGCGGCTTGCCGAAGCCATCGGCCGGCCTGACCGCCAGCACGTGCAAAAAGGGCGAGAAGACCTCGACCACGCTCCAAGCGTCGAGCGGCTTCTGCTTGTGCCGCTGCATCTGCGTCGTGAAGCACTCGGGCGGCATGAAGCCGAACAGCGGCGCCAGCGCCGGCGTCCGCAGGTTCGCCTCCACCAGCAGCACCCGCGCCCGCCCGCACTCGCCGAGCGCCAGCGCCAGGTTGACCGCGCAGGTGGTCTTGCCCTCCTTGCGCCGCGCGCTGGTGACCGCGATGACCCGCGGATCGCCGCGCTCCTGCAGGCGATGGCGCAGCACGCGGAAGCTCGCCGCGCGCGCCGAGTCCGGCTCGCGCACCAGGATGAGTCGCTCGTCGGGATCCTCGGGCGGCTTGTGCGTCGCCACCAGGACCTGCGCGCGCGGCGTACCGGCCGTCGCGCCGCCCACGCGCACCTCGACGGCGCCCTCGGCCGCCAGCTTCTCGAGCATGCCCGGCGGCACCTCGCGCGTCAGCACCTGCTGGGTGGCGAGGATGACGTTGGGCGGCGGCTCCGACTGCGCGGTGCCCATCGGCGTCGTGATGCGCGCGCGCCGCTGCTGTAGCTGCTGCGCCGTCTCGCGCGACAGCGTGGTCTTCACGAGCTCCTCGGGCGCGAACTTCTGCTGGCGCGCCGCCTGCTCTTCCACCTCGACCTTCTGCGCGATCTCCTTGGCGCGCGCCGTTCCCATCGGCGTCGTCGTGCGCGCCGGCTGCGCCGTCCGCTCCGCGGTCACGCGCTCGGACGGATCGCGCCCCGTCGGTGGTCGTCGCCGGTCGTCAGCCACCCCGCACCTCGCCTTTCCCCTTGCCGGCGCGCGGCACCACGCTGATGAGCGGCAGCATGCCGAGCCGCTCGACGTCGTCGCGGTCGTAGATGCGGTCGTCGAGGAGCGCCAGTCCGAGCGCGAACATGAGCGCGAGCACTACGCTCGCCGTCAACCCCGCCGTCAGGATGGTCGTGCGCCCGGGGGGCACGGGGTGCTTGGGCAAGAACGCGGGATCGATCACCACCATCTGCGCTTGCCCCGCCGCCGCCGTGCTCGCCGCCGCCGCCGTGCTCGCCACCGCCGCCGTGCTCGCCGCCGCCGGGGCCTTGCGCTGCTCGTCCCGCACCGACTGCAAGCGCCCGCGCGCCTCGACCACTTCGCCGTTGAGCCGCAGCAGATCGGCCTCCCACGCCGCCACCGACGAGGCCACCGTCGCCGCCGCCCGCGCCGGGGCGTCGGCCTTGCGCCGCTTGTATTCGACGATCTCTTGATTGATGCGGCGTAGCTGATTCTCGAGCGCGCCGCGATCGATGTACCCCTCGTCCTCTACCTTGGCCGCGCTCTGCTGCTGCTGCGCGCTCAGGCTGGCGGCCACGGCGTCGGTGGCGCGCTTGAGCTTGTCCTGCGCCAGACTGACGCGCTCTCGCGCCACGCGTACGTCGGGATGCTCGTCGGTGAACTGGCGCTGCTTGTCCGCCAGGTCCTTCTGCGACTTGGCCAGCTCGGCCTCGGCGCTCTGCTTGGCGGCGACCAGCTGCGGATCGGGCTGCGCCTCGTCCGCGGGCGTGTGGGCCGCGGGGGTGGAGAGCCGATCCTGCAGGCGCGCCGCTTCACGCTGGAGCGACGCCAGCTCCGCGTCGTTGCGCGACGACGGCGCCGCGCGCGGCGGCGGGGGCGCGGGACTCTGCCCCGGCCGCGTCGTTTCGCGCGCGAACTCCGGATGCTTGGCCAGGAACTGCGACAGCGCCGCCTCTTTGTCCTTCAGCTCCTTCTCGACGCGCTCCCGCTGATGATCGGCGGACTCCCGGATGGGCGCCGCCGGCTCGCTGCTGATGCCCGCGCTCTGGGCGATGACGGCGTCGGCCAGCTTGGCCGTCACCGCCTGCACACGCTCCGGCTTCGCGCCTTCGAAGCTGAGCCCGAAGGTCTCGCCGTCCTCCATGCGGAAGGCGATGTGCCTGCGCATCTCCTCGACCGCGGCGATCATCCCGTCCTCTTCGACGATCGACGGATACAGCCCGGCCTCTTTGATGATCTGCTCGAGTCGTGGCCGCGACGGCACCATCTCCTCGAACCCCGGGGCGTCGCCCGCGCGCGCCCCCTTGCGATCCTGGATGAGCGTCTCCGACCTGAAGACCGGCTCGCGCAGGGTGGCGTAAGCGAACGCCGCGCCGGTGCCCAGGATCACCACCACGAGCGCGGGCGGGATGAACCGGCGCGTGCGGGCCGCGATGGCCAGGACGCGGTGGATGCAATCGCGCGCCGTTCTGGGCTGGTTCACAACCTGTGGATTCTAGCACGGTCCTCGTCGCGCAGGCGCGAGTCCAGGGCGCCGGCGTTGTCGCCGTCGAAGTCGCGGAGGGCGCCCAGCGTGGCCACGCCGAGACGGCGCACGTCGTCGAGGTCGTAGACGTGGGCGTCGAAGGCGCCCACCCCGATGCCGCAGAACGGCAGCGCCAGGAGGAACGCGCACAGCCCGAGCCAGCCGAGCAGCGCCCGCCGGCTCGGGCCCGCCGGCGCGATGCGGGCCGGCTCGATCATCACCCAGCGCCCGCCGGCCTCGCGCGCCCGCGGGGGCGGCGATTCGGCGACGAGCCGGCCGAGCTGCTCGACCGTCTGGTAGACCTTTTCCGGGTCGTCGCCGTGAAAGGTCACCGCCAAGCGCACCGCGGAGGCCGCCCCCGGCAGCGGCGAGTCGTCGCGCCCGACCTCGACCTCGAGGTGATCGCGCATGGTCTCGACGGCAAGCTTGGGATCGCGCGCCCGCAGCGCCGGATAGAGATCCTGCCGGCGGATCACGCTTGCGAGCCGCGAGCTCGAGAACAACACGTCGCCGACGTAGCCGCGCAGCGCACCGTGGGTGCGCGGCACCGCGGCGGCTCCGGTCCCGCCTTCGCGGACGGCGAAGGCGACGCGGGAGGCGTAGCTGCGCGGACGGCGCGCGGCGGCGCCGACGGCCAGCAGGCTGCACAAGAGCGCGTAGGCGACGGTGCGCAGCCAGCGACGGCGCGCCCGCCGTCCCAGCCGCTCGAGCTCGCGCCAGGCCCCCGGTGCGGCCGCCTCGTCGCCCGCCCAGTCGCGGCGGACCGTCGTGACCGCGGTCGGGTCGTCGATCACATCACGCCCGCGGTGAGCCGATTGGTCAGCACCGCCGCCGATCCTACTATAATCGCGGGATGTCGACGTTGAGCCTGTACCTGGTGCGCCACGGGCAGACCGAGGCGTCGCTGCACAACCGCTTCTGTGGTCGCATCGACCCGCCGCTCAACGCCACCGGCCTGGCCATGGCCGAGGCGCTCGCCGCTCGCTACGGCGGCGAGCCCTGGGCGGAGATCGTGTCGAGCCCGCTCGAGCGCGCGCGTCAGACCGCCGCACCGACGGCGCGCGCCGCCGGCCTCGAGGTCACCGTCGACGACGGCCTCGTCGAGATCGCCTACGGCGAGTGGGACGGCCGCGGCGAGGCCGACGTCGAGCGCGACGACCCCGCGCGCTTCCACGCCTGGGCGGCGCACCCGGGCTTCGTCGCGCCGCCCGGCGGGGAGACCGGCGCCCAGATCGCCGCCCGCGCGCTCGCCACCGTCGAGCGCATCCGCGCGCGCCACGCCGCCGGCGGCAAGGTGCTCGTGGTGTCGCACAAGGCGACGCTGCGCGTGATCGTCTGCGCGCTGCTCGGCATCGACGTCGACGGCTTCCGCGCCCGCGTCGCGCAGAAGGTGTGCGCCGTCTCGATCGTCGACTTCAAGGCCGCCGGGCCGCTGCTCCAGGTGCTCGGCGACACCTCGCACCTTCCGCCCGCGCTCCTCGCCGGCGACGGCACTTGAAGAAGCTGACCATCGCGCCCCTGGTCGCGGCCGTCTACTTCATGGTCGCGGGCGGTCCCTACGGTCTCGAGGAGATCGTGGCCGGCGCCGGCTACTCCGGCGCCATCATCATCTTGCTGCTGACGCCGCTGGTGTGGTCGCTGCCGACCGCGCTCATGGTCGGCGAGCTCGCCTCGGCGCTTCCCGAGGAGGGCGGCTACTACGCCTGGGTGCGCCGCGCGCTCGGCCCCTTCTGGGGCTTTCAGGAGGCGTGGCTGTCGCTCGTCGCCAGCGTCTTCGACATGGCGATCTACCCCACGCTGTTCACGCTCTACCTCGGCCGCCTGTGGCCGGCGCTGGCCGTCGGGCAGCGCCCGCTCATCGTCGGCGCGGCGATGATCGCGGTCTGCGCGTTGTGGAACCTGCGCGGCGCGCGCTCGGTCGGCTGGGGCGCGCTGGCCATGACCGTGGCGCTGCTGGCGCCGTTCCTGGTCCTGTCGGCGCGCGCGCTCGCCCACGCGCCCGACGGCCCCGCGCCGCCGCCGTCGATCGCCGGCCTGTGGGGCGGCATCCTCGTCGCCATGTGGAACTACATGGGTTGGGACAACGCCTCGACCATCGCCGGTGAGGTCGACCGACCCCAGCGCACCTATCCGCTCGCCATGATTGTCGCCGTCAGCCTGGTGGCGCTGACCTATGTCGTGCCCGTCGCCGCCGTGGCGCACAGCGGGCTCGATCCGCGCGGCTGGTCGACGGGCGGCTGGGTCGACGTCGGCCGCGCGCTCGGCGGCCCGTGGCTGGCGCGCGCCATCACCGCCGGCGGCATGCTGTGCGGCATCGGCATGTTCAACGCGCTGGTGCTGTCGTACACGCGCGTGCCGATGGCGCTGGCGCGCGACGGCCTCCTGCCGCGCGCCTTCGCCCGCACCCTGCCGTCGTCGCAGACGCCGTGGGTGTCGGTGCTGGTTTGCTGTCTTTTGTGGACGGCGTGCCTGACCCTCGGCTTCGCGCGGCTGGTCGAGCTCGACGTGCTCGTCTACGGCCTGTCGCTGGTCCTCGAGTTCGTGGCGCTGGTGGCGCTGCGCCTGCGCGAGCCGGCGCTGCCGCGGCCGTTCCGCGTGCCCGGCGGCCTCGCCGGCGCGGCGCTCCTCGGCGTGGCCCCGATGGTGCTCATCGCCACGGCGCTGTGGTCGGGCCGCAATGAGTCGGCTGGCCGCTTGCCGACGCTGGGTCTCGGCTCCATGCTGGTGGTAGCAGGTCCATTGGTGTATTGGATCATGCGAAGATGGAGCCCAAGCAGTCGGGGCAATGAGCTCGCGCTGTCCGCGGGCGGTGCGAAGCGAGGATCGAAAAGATGGCGCGAATGGTGAAATGCGTGAAGCTCAGCAAGGAGCTCCCCGGCATCAAGTGGAAGCCGTGGGAGGACGAGCTCGGCCAGCGCATCTACGACAACGTCTCGCAGGACGCCTGGAAGCTGTGGCTCGAGCACTCGAAGATGCTGATCAACGAGTACCGGCTCGACCTGATGTCGCCCAAGGCGCAGCAGATCCTGCGCGAGCAGTGCGAGCAGTTCTTCTTCGGCGAGGGGTCGGCGCTGCCGCCCGACTACGTCGCGCCCAAGGCGAAGTGACGCGCACCCTCCTCCTTTCCACCTACGAGCTCGGCCACCAGCCGCTGCACCTGGCCTCACCGCTGGCGTTCTTCGCGGCGGCCGGCATCGAGGCGCGCGCCATCGATCTGGCCGTCGAGCCGCTCGACGAGCGTGCCGTCGGCGAGGCCGCGTTCATCGCCATCGCCGTGCCCATGCACACCGCGCTGCGCCTCGGCGCCGAGGTCGGCGCCCGCTGCAAGGCGCTCAACCCGCGCGCGCACCTCTGCTACTACGGCCTGTACGCGCCGCTCAACCGCGAGTACCTGGTCGCCCACGGCGCCGACTCGATCATCGGCGGCGAATACGAGGCCGCGCTCGTCGAGCTCGCGGGGGGCGGCACGGCCCCCGACGTGTCGCTCGATCGCCTCAAGTTCGTGCCGCCGGCGCGCGCCTCGCTGCCCGGGCTCGCCCGCTACGCGCGCCTGGAGACGGCGGACGGCGAGCGGCTCGCCGGCTACCTCGAGGCGAGCCGCGGCTGCCTGCACCACTGCCGCCACTGCCCGATTCCGCCGGTCTACGGCGGTCGCTTCTTCGTCGTGCCGCTCGACGTCGTGGTCGCCGACGCCGCCGCCCAGGTCGCCGCCGGCGCCCGCCACCTGACGCTCGGCGATCCCGACTTCCTCAACGGGCCCAAGCACGCGCTCGCGGTCGCCCGCGCCCTGCACGCGGCGCACCCGACGGTGACCTTCGACGTCACCGTCAAGGTCGAGCACATCCTTTTGCACCGCGAGCTGTTCGCCGAGCTCGGCGCGCTCGGCTGCGCCTTCGTCGTCAGCGCGGTCGAGTCCCTGTCGGATCGCGTGCTCGCCATCCTCGACAAGGGGCACACGCGCGCCGACGTCGACCGCGCGCTCGAGGTCCTCGACGGCGCCGGCGTGCCGCTGCGCCCCACGTTCGTTCCGTTCACGCCGTGGACGACGCTCGAGGACTACCTGGCGCTGCTCGACTGGATCGACGCCCGCGGCCTGGTGGAGCACGTCGACCCCATCCAGCTCGCCATCCGGCTGCTCATCCCGCCGGGCTCGCTGCTGCTGGCGCATCCGGAGACGCAGCCGCACCTGGGCGCGCTCGAGCCGGCCCGGCTGAGCTACGCCTGGACCCACCCCGACGCGCGCATGGATCGGCTGGCCCACGACGTCTTCGCCGCCGTCGAGGCCGGGGCCAGCTTCGCCGCCGTGCGCGCGCTCGCCGAAGCCGCGGCGCAGCGCCCGCCCTCGGCGGAGCCGATCGTGCACAAGACGGTGCGCGGCCGCCCGCCGCGGCTGAGCGAATCCTGGTTCTGTTGAGCGGAGCCGACGAGCCGCCAGTTAGGCGAGCTTGGGAAGTAGCGGCGTGACCTCGAACGCCAGGCACTCGTGCGCCTGTCGCAGCGCCGCCTCGACGGCGCCGGGCTCTTCGCCGCGCGCGAAGATGAAGCCGAGATAGGCCGCCCCCTCGGGCAGCGGCACCAGCACCTCGCCCGCCCGCGCCGTCACTTGCACGTCCTCGACCAGCGCCTGCGCGCGCGCCGCCTCCACGCCGCGCACCTCGCCGAGCACGCCACCCGTCGGGATTGGGATCATCATCACGCCCGCCGCGCCGCGACGCTCGAGGGAGCCGAGCTCGCGCCCGAGCGCGCTTCGGATCACCAGCTCCTCCAGCGACGCCGCGCCGAGCCCGAAGCGCAGCGTGCGCGCGCACAGCCCGCCGATGCTGCGCGCCGCCACCTCGATGACCAGCGGCCCGTCGGGCGAGAGGCGCAGCTCGGCGTGCACCGGCCCGTGGCGCAGCCCAATGGCGGCGCACGCCCGGGCCGTCTCGCGCTCGACGTCGCGCTGCAACGCCGCCGGGTGGCGGGACGGCGTCACGTAGATCGTCTCCTCGAAGAAGGGCCCGTCGAGCGGATCGGGCTTGTCGAACAGCGCCAGCGGCGTCAAGACGCCGTCGCACAGGATCCCCTCCAGCGCCACCTCGGCGCCGTCGACGAAGGACTCGACCAGGACGCGATGGCCGTCGGGATCCTCGACCGCCCGCAGCGCCGGCGTTTGCAAGAGCGCGCCCAGCCGCCGCCAGGCCGCCCGGAAGCCCTCCTCGTCGTCGGCGCGGATGACGCCGCGGCTGGCCGAGCACAACAGCGGCTTGATGACCACGGGGAAGCGCCAGCCGTCGGCGGCCAGCGCCCGCCACGCGCTCGCGGGCTCGTCGCTCTCGGCGAGCACGGTGAAGCGGGGACAGGCGACCCCGGCCGAGCGCAGCGCCTCGCGCATGCGCCGCTTGTTGCGCGCCGTGGTCGCCGCGCCGACGGAGTTGCCGCGCAGGCCCAGCCGCTCCGCCGCGCGGGCGGCGATGTCGGCGGTCGGATCGTCCGTGGCCACGATGGCGTCGAACGGCGCCCTCTGCGCCTCGCGCACGATCCGCTCGGCGGCCTCGGCCTCGTCGCGGAACTCGATCGGCACCGATCCGCCGAACGCCTCGCGCGGCCAGAGCTCGGCCAGCTCGTGACAGCGGTTGGTGCCGAGCACCACCTCGATGCCGAGGCGCGCGGCCGCACGCAGGAAATCCTCGGTCCGGTAGGACGTGGTCGACGACAGCACCAGGACGCGCGGGGCCATGGATTGTGCCTATTAATGTGGTAGGAGATCCACGTGCTGTCCATCGTCGTCGCTATCCTTTCCGGCGTCCTCGTCGGCGCGGCGTTCCGCCTGACCGGGCTCACCCACTCGCTCGCGGGCGCCATCACCCCCGGCGTCATCGCCACCATCGTCGCCGTCATCCTGCTCATGCGGCGCATCGGCAAGATGATCAATCCGGTCGTCGAGGAGGCGCAGCGCCACCTGCAGGGCGGGCGGCGCGAGCTGGCGCTCAAGTCGCTGCGCGACGGGCTGCGCTTCCATCGCTGGCACCCGCTCTTGGGGCCGCAGCTGCGCACCCAGATCGGGCTGCTCCTGTACGATCAGGGCGAGAACGACGAGGCGATCGCGGAGCTCCAGCGCGCCTCCCGGCGGCCCTGGGAGTCGCCGGCGTTCCTCGGCTGCGCCTACTTCAAGAAGCGCGACGAGAAGCGGATGACGGCGGCCTTCGAGAAGGCGGTCAAGGTGGGCGCCAAGGACGATCTGTCGTGGACCGTCTACGCCTGGTGCCTGGCGGCGCGCGACAAGAAGGCGGAGGCGACGGCGGTGCTCAAGCGCGCCGTCGAGAAGCTGCCGGCCAGCGAGCGGCTGAAGAACAACCTCGAGCTCGTCGAGGAGGGCAAGAAGATGAAGGTCGCGCCCTACGGCGATCGTTGGGCCCGCTTCGGCCTCGACGGCAGTAAGCCAGGCGTGCCCAAGCAGATGCGCGGCTTCGCCCAGCGTCCCGGCTTCCGGCAGCGCCCGCAGCGCAAGCGCTAGGGGCAATGCCGTTCGCTGTGGCCGAGTCGTAGCGGGCCGGCTGGAGCCGCGGAGGTAGCAAGGGGCGCTGCCTCCGCTCGACGCCTGTGCGATATCCGCAACTTCGCCGTAGCACCAGGCGCCTCACGACCTCCGCGGCCCAAGCCGGCCGTATGCCCCCCCGAAAGCGAACGGCATTGGCGCCAGGGGCCCCAGGGACCGCTAGCCGTCCGCTAGCCGCTAGTGCTTGTGGCGGTGATGGGCGTCGGAGGCGTGCGGGTGCGCGTGCTCGACGGGATCGTGATGGTGTGGATGCGCGTGCGGCTCCGGGCCTTCGTCGCCGCGGTGGACGTGCTGATGGTGCTCGTCATGGGTGTGCAGGTGCTCGTGATCGAGCGCCGCGTGCTGGTGGCGATGCGCGTGCTGCTCGGTCAATAGCAGCCATACGCCCGCGGCGGTGAGCATCGCCGCGGCGGCCACGCGCAACGAAGGCGGCTCGCCGGCGATGGGAATCGCCAGCGCGGCACCGACGAACGGCGCCGCTGCGAACAGGACGCCGGTGCGTGCCGCTCCCAGCGTGCGCGCCGCCCGCACGTAGAGCGCCAGGCTGACGCCGTACGACGCCACGCCGAGCAGGAGCGCGCCGCCGACCACGGGCAGAGGCGGCCACGCGGCGTGCACGCCGCGGGCGATGACGAAGGCGATCGGCGCCGCACCCAGCCCCTTCACACACACGACGGCCAGCGGATCCTTGAGCGACAAGCGCTGCGTCAGGTTGTTGTCCACGGCCCAACAGGCGCAAGCGGCCGCCACGGCGAGCGGGCCCCAGAGCGAGCGCGTCGCGCCGCCCGCCGCCCACGTCGCCAGCACGCAGCCCGCGACCACGACGGCGAGCGCCAACAGCGCCCGCCGCCCGATCCACTCCCCGAACACGAGCACCGCCAGGACGGTAGTGAACACCGCCTCGAGGTTGAGCAGCAGCGCCGCCGCCGTCGCCGAGGTGCGCTCGAGGCCATAGAGCAGCAGCAGCGGCCCGGCGACGCCCCCGAACGCGACCACGCCGGCCAACAGCGGCAGGTCCCCCGCGCGCAGCGGCGCCTCGCGCCGCTTCCACGCGCGCGCGGCGAACGGCAGGGCCATGAGGCCGGCGCCCAGGTACAAGAGCGCCGCCAGGAGCGGCGGCGCGACGTCGGCGAGCAGGCGCTTGGCGACCGGGGCGCTGGCGCCGAACAGCGCCGCCGCCGCCAACGCCATCAACGCCGCGCGCGTCACGCCGTCAGCATATCACCCGGCGCGCCGGCGCCGGCGCCGGTGCAGCCGCTCGAGCGCGCCATCGACGCCCACCGCCATCGAGGACTCGGCCAGGATGCGATAGACCTCGCCGCGGCTGATCTTGACGGCGTCCGCCGGATCGAGCGGATCCGCCGACGCCGCCAGCTTCTCCAGGGTGCCCAGGCCAATCCACAGCGGCCACAGCGCCGCCAGCCGCAGGCGCGGCTCCCAGCGCGGGATGGCCATCACGTAGGGGAACGCCGCATCGATGTGCCCCAGCGCCAGGCGCCGCAGCTCGTCGAGCACCGGACGCGCCCGTTGCCGCTGGGCCGGATCGCGCAGCGCCTCGGGCGTCAGCCCGTGCTGCGCCAGCAGCGCGCGCGGCAGGTAGCAGCGCCCCTGCGCCAGGTCCTGCGCCGCATCGCGGATGACGTTGACCAGCTGGAGCGCCTTGCCCAGGCGCACGCCGCGGGCCACGAAATCGGGGCGCGCCAGCCGCCGCACCGTCGGCACGTGCGCCGCCGTCATCACGGTCCAGTATTCGCCCACGCAGCCGGCGGCCATGTAGGTGTACTCGTCGAGATCGGCCAGGCTCTCCAGCGCCACCAGGGGGCGGCCGGCGAGGGCGTCGGGGAAGCGCGTCAGATCGCGCTCCATGCCGGTGATCAGCGTGTCGAGCACCTTGCGCGCGCGATCGCGATCGGCCGGCTCGAAGTCGCCCAGGCGCCGGAGGCAGTCGCCCAGCCGCGTCAGCAACACGCGCTCGGCCGCGCTCTTGTCGTCTGCGCCGGCGTCGGGCGCGCGCAGCTCGGCGCCGACCTCGCTCACGTAGGGCGCGATCCGCAGCGGATTGGCGAGGGCCTGGCGCATTCCGTCGAGCAGCTCGATGCGCCGCTCCGCCTGCACCAGCCGCGTGTCGGCGATGGTGTCCGCCGCCCGCGCCACCAGGTACGCCGCCGAGAGCTGGGTGCGCATCGCGCGAGGCAGGATCGCCAGGCTGAGGTAGAACGACCGCGACACCTTCGACAGGATCTCGTCGAGCGAGCGGTCGGGGACGGCGCGCAACATCAGGCGCGTTTCATAGCATGAAGCGGCGCGTGCTCACTACCCTGCCAGGCCCAGGAGCAGGCCGCGTAGCCGGCGCCAGACCAGCAGCGGGATCTCGTGGCCCTGCGCGAACGGTAGCCAGGTGACGTCGGCGCCGGCGCCGGTCAGGCAGTCGCGCAGCGCCTCGCCGGCGCCGAACGCCAGGTCGGCGTCGGCCTCGCCGTGGCTCACCAGCACTGGCAAGCCCTGGAGGCGGCCGCCGGCGAGCAGCGGCTGCCACTCGTCGTAGGCGATGCGCGACGCCGAGAGCAGCACCATGGCGTCCACCGCGAGCTCCGCGCGCAAGAGCGTGTCGCAGGTGAGCATGCCGCCCTGCGAGAAGCCGCCGATCACCAGCGGGCGCGTCCCCGCGGCCGCTTTGGCCGCCTGCAAGAACGCCAGCAGGCGCGCGCGCGCCGCCGGCAGATCGGGCGGGTGCTGACCGGCGAAGTCCCGCGGGCCGCGCGCGAGCGCTTCGTCGCGCAGCTTGGCGTCGATGAACCACCAGGCCCGCCCGCGCGGCTCGGCCAGATGCGGCGCCTGGGGAAAGAGGAACCAGGCCGGCGCGCGAATCGAGTGGGCAAACGGCGACAGATCGGCCGGCTCCATCTGAAAGCCGTGCGCCAGCACCATCACCACCCGCGCGGCGTCGCGATCACCGACGGCGATGGCAGGCAGCCCGCCGAGCTCGACGACCTCCTCGCGCTCGCTCATTGGGGCACCTGGCAGCTGCCCCATGAGCGACCGTTCGATCCGCGGGCCCGACGGGCCTCGCTCACGTTCGCTCGCTGCCTCTCGCTCACGGCGACGCGTTGCGCGCCACGGGGAAGCGCCGCTCGAGACGAAGGAAGTGCTTCTCCCACAGGTGGTACGAGACCACGGCGACGGCATAGGTGAGGGCGGACATGGCGACGAAGTAGACCAGGGTCACCCCCACCGTGGGGTGAAGCTGGCCGAGTCGCGCCAGCGGCGGAACGCCGATCTCGTGGTGGATGAGCACGTGGAAGATGTACATCGCGTAGCTGTGTCTGCCGAGCGGGCGCAGTAACGCGGCTGCGAGGCACGCCGCCGGGCGAAGCCAAGCAGCGCCAGCACACGGGAGGGGTGCAGGCTGCGGTGGGCGCAGACCCCTTCGTAGCCGAAGGGATTGCACACCACCAGCCCCAGCGACGAGGCGGCCGGCTCCCGGTGCAGCCAGCCGAGGAGCGGGCGCTCAGCCGGACCGAAGTACAGCGGTGTGGCGTTGCCGCTCACGGAAGCCCGATCTTGGTCACCGCCGTGGAGTTCAGCGGCTGCAGCGTTCCCCGCAGCGGCCCGCTTCCCGGCAGGCGGCGCAGCCGCAGCGTGCGCTCGCTTTGGGGCGCCAGATGGAAATAGGCGTCATCGGGGGCAAAGCCGTCGGCGTCGACGGCGATCGATTGGGCGAAGCGGCGCGTGCGCACCACGACCTGCGCGCCGTCGTCGTCGGGCAGCGCCTCCGCGGTCAGGCCGACGTCGAGCTCGCGCGCCGACGGCAGCCCGAGCGGGAAGTGGAACGCCTGCGCCTGCACGGCGCCGGCCGCGGTACGCAGCGTCGCCACCACCAGGTCATGCGACGGCGGGCCGAAGCGATAGGCGTAGCTGAGATCGACGAAGCCGTCGAAGAGCGCTGGCGGCGCCGAGCTCGATCGTCTGCCGCGGCTCGAGCGCGACGGCGCGCCGGGCCTTGCCCACTGCGACCTCGCCGGCGCGGAACAGCGCCAGCTCGAGCTCGCCCGCGAACGGCTGCGGCCGTTCGTTGCACAGGTGCACCAGCGAGGCCGTTGCCGCCTTCGTCGCTGACGTGAACGGCGATCGGCTGCGAGCGCGCGGCGCAGGTAGTACCAGGCCGCCTTCGGCGCGCCGCCGCGCGTCGACGACGCCCCAGCCGGCGCCGGGCCACAGATCGCGCAGGAACCAGACCAGCCCGCCGCGGCAGGTCGAGCGCGCGCGTGCGCCACTCGCCGAACACCTGCGCCATCACCTCGCCGGTGACGACGCGGCCGAGCGCGAGGTAGCGCTCGTGATCGGCGTAGCGCAGCGCGCATCGGATCGACGCCGAACAGCCGCCGCAGGTAGTGATCGCGCACGTCGTCGAAGTCCCAGCCGGCGCCGAGATCGCGCGGCGTGCGCGCCTTCCACGCCGGGTGGTGCACGCGCACCGACGGGCCGCCGGGGAGCGCGCGCGGCTCGGGAATGTTGGCGAACGCGAGGCACTCGGTGGCGAAGCGCACCTCGGCGCGGCGCGCGTCCGTCGAGCGGCCGCAGGTAGGCGCCGACGCCGTAGTACGACGTCGTGCCGGCGCTCGCCTGCGTGCGGGAACGCGCCGCCGTGCGCGCTCGACGGCCAGTAGGGCACGTCCGGGCACTGCTCGCGCGCCAGCGCCGGCAGCACCTCGTGAAACAGGCGCGGGCTCCAGCGCTCGCGCGCGGCGCCCCACATCGCCGCCTGCTGCTCGCCCTCGCTGTTGCCGCACAAGACGGCGAGGCTGGGCGCGCCTGCAGGCGCGACGAGCTGCTGGCGCGCCTCGTCGACGACGCCGGCGACGAAGCCGGCGTCGTCCTCGGGATAGTCCATGTTGGCGAACATGAAGTCCTGCCACACGCAGGATGCCGAGCTCGTCGCACAGCGTCGTAGAAGTGCGTCGCTCTCGTAGACCATCGTGCCGCCGACGCGCAGCATGTTCATGCCGGCGTCGTCGCGCCTGCGCGAGCGCCGCGGCGTACGCGGCCGCGATCGGCGCCGAGCGTGACCGGATCGAGCGGCGTCCAGCAGGCGCCGCGGCAGAAGACGGGCACGCCGTTGACGCGCAGCGCGAAGTCGTCGTCGTCGCGCGCGATCGACCGTCGCGAAAGCCGATCGCGCCGAGCTCGACTCGTCTGCCGACGTCGCCGATCTCGAGGCGCGCCTGGTAGAGCGCCGGCTCGCCGTGCGTGTGCGGCCACCAGCGCACCGGATCCGGCAGCTCGAGACGGCCGGCCAGACGCCGTCTCGCCGTCGAGCGCGAGCAGGGCCCGCTGTTGCTCGCCGGCGCGTTCGACGCACGAGCGCGATCGGCGCCGGCGGTCGTGGCGCCGAGCCAGCGCAGCCGACACGACACCTCGACACGACCGATCGTCGCCCTGCAGCTCCGCGCGCAGCCGCACGTCGTCGACGGCGACGCCGACGCGGCGCTCGACGACGACCGGCCGCCACGGCCCGACGGCCGCGGCGCGGCGGCGACCAGCCCGGCGTGCGGCCGAGCAGCGTGGTGCGAAACCAGCGCAGCTGCTGGTGCTCGACCATCGGCGCGCGCCAGCGCGGCCGCGGCCGCTTGGCTCGCGAGCAGCGGCGTCGAGCGCGCGGCAGCGGATCACCAGCTCGCCTGCCGCCCACGGCACCGTCGAGGCGCCGCTCGTGCGCGCGCGAACATGTTCGTCGCTGGCGAAGAGCGGCGCGCCGTCGAGCCACACGTCGGCGACGCGTCGCGAGCCCGTCGAAGCAGAGCGCCAGCTCGTCGCCCTCGGCGCGCTCGACCGCCGGCAGCAGGGCGCGACACCACCAGTCCTCGGCGTCGAAGCGGCGCGCCGGCCCGTCGAGGCTCCACGGCCCGGCCGCGCGCAAGCGCTGCCGCCGCCGTCGTCGGCGCCGCCGCTGCGATCCAGGTCGAGCCCGTGTCCGCTCGAGCGCGCCGGGTCCGTCGATCGCGCCCGGCAGCGTCGGCGCACACCTGCCACGTCGAGATCGGCGAGCTGCTCGATGTCCGCTGACGCTGTGGACCCGACCGCGTCACGATCCCTTGGTGAGCTCGTCGATCGCGGCGCGCATGGCGCGCGATGCTCTCGAACACGCTGCGCTTGAGCATGTGGTCGGGGAACTCGATCTCGAACTCGCCCTCGAGCGCGAGCATGACGTTGACGCTCGCGTGCGAGGTCATGCCGGCCTGGTAGAGGTCGGCGGTCTCGGCGAGCGTCGACGGCGTCCTTGCTGAGGCGGCCGTGGTCCTGCAGGATCTTGCGAATCTTGTCGATCATGAGTGCGCGGCCTCCCTGTGATTCCGTATCGCGAGCACGATGGCGGTGGCGTAGTCGCCTTCGTGGCTGAGGCTGACGGCGAGCTCGACCACGCCGGCCTCCGCGGCGGCGTCGCGCGCGCGCCGTGGAGCAACAGCTGACACATGCCGGAGGGCTGCGCGCGTCACCTCGATCTGCCGCCAGCCGATGCCGCGCTCCGCCAGCCCGAGCGCCTTGATCGTGGCCTCCTTGGCGGCGAATCGCGCCGCGAGCCGCTCGGCGGTCAGGGCCGGCGACGCCGTGGCGTAGGCGATCTCGCCATCGGTGAACACGCGGCGCAAGAAGCGCTCGCCGAACTGCGCCAGCGACGCCGCCACCCGGCTCACCTGCACCAGATCGATGCCGACGCTCATGCGCCCCTCACCCACTGCACCCCCGAACATTTGGCTAGGTAGCATGGCCTCACAACAGGCGTGAGGCCAGCGTGTCCATGCCCGTTTGCCACGCTGCGGCCATCTCGTCGAACATCGGCGTCGCGTCGAGCGCGCGCTTGGCGTTGACCGCGCGCGCCGCCTTCAGGATGAACGCCTTGGCCGTCTGGCTCAGCCGGCGCGAACGCGTCCGCCGCCGGCGCAGCGCCGCGTCGTCGAGCCAGCGTAGGTGCAGCGACAGCAGCTCGAACGCCGCGCCGAGCTGGCGCACGGTCGCGAACGCCCAGGCGTGATAGAAGGCCAGCCCCTCGTCGGTGACGCCAGGCAGATCGTGCTGCGAAGCGCTGCGCCGAAGCGCGCGACCGGATTGTCGGCGGGCCGCCGCGCGAGGTGTCGCGCGAGCAGCTCGCCGCGAGCGCGCTGCGCAGCTCGGCCGGCGCGCGGCGCACCAGCGCGATCGATGCGCACGAGCTCGGCGAAGAGCGGCATGAACGTCGGGTCCGGCGGCGCGCCGACGCGGAACAGCTTGCGCGAAGTCCTCGCCCTCGAGCGCGTAGTAGCCGGCGTTGTGGAAGTAGCCGAGCCGCTGCGCGCTCGAGGTCGAGCTCCTGGATGCACGATCGTCGTCTTGGTGTGCTGCGCGCGGTAGTCGGTGCCCGACGGTGTCGGGCAGCCAGAAGGCGTCGGCCTCGGTGCTGATGAGCTTGCCGGCGGCGAGGTGCTCGCACGGCGTGCTCGAGCAGCGGCCGCCAGCACGTTCAGCTCCTGGACGTCGAGGCCGTAGAGGTCGCGCAGCTCGTCGTGCGGCGGCTTGAAGAACGTCCACTGGTCGCCCTCGAAGTCGATCGCGACGACGAACGGCAGCATCGCCATCGGCTCGCAGCCCGAGCGCGTGGATGACCTCGATCCAGATGTCGACGTAGCAGTTCTTCTCGACCCAGACGCGATCGTCGGCGTGCAGCGCGTGGCGCTGGTAGGCGCTGGCGATCGAGGTGCGGGAGGACGACGACCCGGTTCACGGCCACAGACGCGCGCGGACCGGCGCCGGCCAGCTCTTGCGGATCGAAGCCGTGGGTCTTGAACAGCGCCATGACGCACGCGCTCGAGGCCGAAGCCGAGGCACGCCGTGTGCGCGACCTCGCCGTCGGCGGTGCGGATGCCGAAGACGTGCGCCGAAGTGGTCCTGGTGGTAGTTGAACGAGCAGCACGCGGTCGGCTTGCTCGTGCGAGATCACCGGGACCAGCACCTCGAACTTCAGCTTCTGCTCGCTTCTGGCCGTCGGCGAGCATCTTGCCGCCGCGGCCGAAGAACGGATCGGAGGCGACGTCCGACTTGGCCGGCAGCCCGAGCGACGTCGAGCAGCTCGAGGCCGCGCTGCGAGCCACTGGTCGCGCCACGCGACGACCATGTCGGGCGTGCCGACGCGCACGAACTCGCGCACGCGGAACGACTGCATGCGCGTCGGCTCGGGCGACGGCTCGTGGCGGTAGACCCAGTTGGTCATCGTGACGAGTGCGGCCGTTCGCCGGCAGCGTGCCGGTGAAGACTCGGATAGACCGGGTAGCAAGCGGCCGGGTTGAGCAGCACGTCGGTGATGCCCTGCGTCGTCGCCCCACGGCTCGCCGGCGTGGACGCGCGCCGACAGCGCCTTGCGCCTCCTTGTCCTTGCCGAAGAAGCTGAACACCGTGCCCGCGAGGTGCGGGAACGAGTCGAGGTAGTCGGTGCGTCTCGATGATCGTCGCGATCGATCACCGGCGGGAAGGTGTAGACCTCGGCGCCGTCGTCCTTCGCGAGCCGCGTCACCAGCGCCGTTGAAGCGCTCGAGCACGTCCTCGAAGACGGCGCCGCGGCCGAACGCGCCCTGCACGCGACCGGGACGATGAGCCCGTGCTCGACCAGGCCGTCGTAGAACGCTGTCGAGGTCGTATGTCGCACGCCTCAGTCGTCCTTGTGCACGAGGAGCATCGAAGCGCTCTTGCCGAAGATGCGGTCGTTGCGAGATCATCAGCGCCGCCGACAGCGAGTCGCGGTACTGCCGGCCCACGCGAAAGCTTGGAGTCGTTCTTGTAGGCGCCGATGCCGATGATCTGCAGCGCGTCGTGCACGATCTGCGGCGTCATCTCCGATGACGAGATCTTGAGGTTGTTCATCTTGAGCGCCCAGCCGAGGGTGAGCAGCTCCTCCATCCCGGTCGGGCGCGACATGATCTCGTCGAACTCGTTGGCCTGGCCGTGCACGTTGTTGCGCAGCGCCTGCACCTGCGTCGACATCTTCGCCAGGTGCGTCGCCTTGGGCGGCACCATGCCCGGGGTCTTGCGCGCCTCGGCGCGCACGAACGCGGCCGCGCGCGCCATGGCGTCGCTGGCGATGCCCAGCCACACCGCCGACCACAGGATGTGCGAGTACGACACCATCGTCTGCGCCGAGGAGTCGGCGAACGAGCCGGGCAGGATCTGCTCCTCGGGCCCCGCGGACGGTCAGCTTGAAGCCCGGGCTGCAGGTGCCGCGCATGCCGAGCGTGTCCCAGGTCCCGGTCTGCGTCGAGCGTGTCGATCGGCCTTGCGCACCAGCACCAGCACCTGATCGCTCGGCGGCGCCTCCGCGTTCCGGCGCGCCGTGACCAGCGAGATCGTCGGCCTGCTCGGCGTACGACGCGGTGGTCGCGTCCTTGTCGAGCGTGAAGCGCCCGTCCTGGCGGATCGCACGGCGCAGATGCTCGACCGGGTGTCGCCCCAGACGCCGACCTCCGACGTGATCGACGCGATCAAGAGCTGGCGCTCGACCAGCTCCTCGCAGGTACTTGCGGAAGAACGGCGACGACATCCCGTGGCGCGCGATGCACGCGACCTGGATGTGGTGCATCGCCAACACCATGCCGCTCGACCCGCAGCCCTGCGCCAGGGCCGTGCACATCTCGGCCAGCTCCTGCATGTTGGCGCCGGCGCCGCCGAGCTCCTTGGGCAGCGCCGCCGTCAGCAGTCGCGCCTGACGGAGCGCGTCGATGGTTTCCTGCGGGAAGCGCGCCTTGGCATCGACGTCGGCCGCATGCAGGGCCGCGACCTCACGGGCGATGGCCCGTGTCTGAGAGACAATCTCGCTATTGGAATATGAGCTCACGGCGCAGCTATTCTAGCGCAGCGACCGGTCCTCCGTCGAGTGTCGTCCTCTCCCACCGCCATCGCTCTGGTATAATCGCTCAGTCCATGAAAATCGCAGCGAGGCCGGTCTACTTCCCTGACGAGGAACCCGCGTCCGGGCGACTGTTCGGCCTGTATAATCCGCCCGGCGGTTACCCCTCGGGCACGGCCATCTTGATCTGCCCGCCGATGGGCTCGGAGATGATGCGTTCATTCCGCGCCCTGCGCGAGCTCGCCGCGCACCTGTCGAGCCGCGGCATCGCGGTATTTCACGCCGACTATCACGGCACCGGGAATTCCGCCGGCCGAGACGAAGATCCCGGCCGAGTTCAAAGCTGGCTTCAGAGCATCGATTTTGCGGTCGAGGAATTGAAGCGCCTCGCCAGACCGGAGCGCCTCGGCATCCTCGGGCTGCGCATCGGCGGCTTGCTCGCGGCGCTCTCCGCCGCGAAGCGTCGGGACATCGACTTCATGGTCCTGTGGGCGGCGTGCCGTTCGGGAAAGTCCTATCTGCGCGAGCTGCGCATGATGCGCGTCTCGGAGTCGAAGAGCGCCGCGAGAGAAGCCGATGCCGCAGCCGCCGCCAACGAAAGCGAGGAGGCGGGTGGCTTTCTGATCACGCGCGAAACCAGCGAGCATTTGGGCAGGCTCGATCTCGACTCGTTGCCGGCAGCTCCAGCCCGCAGAGTTCTCATCGTCGCGCGCGAGGACATGCCGCGCGATGAGCGTCTGGTCAAGGCACTGGCGAAGACCGGCGCCGAAGTGACGAGTGAGCAGTGGGCCGGCTTCGTCGACATGATGCAGATCCCGCATCGCTCGGTGCCCCCCGTCGAGCTGTTCCCCAAGATCGCACGGTGGATCGACCCCGATGCGCAGTCGAAGGAGACCCCGGCCGCACTCTGCGAGGCGTCCACCACGATCTCGGACCTCGGCGTCACCGTGCGCGAGACAGCGTTCGGATTCGATTCCGAGCTCGGCCTCTTCGGCGTGCTGACGCAGCCGAACGACCCGTCGGTGCGACCGCGGGCGGCGCTTTTGTTGACGACGACGGGAGCGAACTACCACGTAGGCCCGAACCGGCTGTATGCCAGGCTCGCGCGTCAGTGGGCGACCAGTGGCTTCGACGTGATGCGTATGGACTTTTCGGGCATCGGCCAGAGCGAGCTTCGTCCCGGGGCGACCGTGAACGCGCCCTATACCGAGTTCGGTGTCGCCGACCTGACGAGCGGGCTCCGAGAGCTGCGCAGGCGGTCGCGCGCCCCTCATTTTGTCATCGTCGGGCTCTGCTCCGGCGGGTACATGGCGTACCATGCCAGCCTGCGCGGCCTGGCCTGCGACGGGCAGATCCTCATCAACCCGCCCCTTTACTACAAGCTCGGCGACGAGCTCAACGAGGACATGGGCACTGACTTCGAGGAAGTTCAGCGGTACAAGAGCTCCCTCTTGAACCTCGAAAAATGGAAGAAGCTGCTTACCGGCAACGTCGAATACCGGGCGCTGGCGCGGCTGGCGCTGCGTCGGGGGCGAGAGGTGGCCGCTACGCGAGCCAAGACTCTGGCGAAGGATCTCGGCCTGTGGCGTCCTGCCCAGGACGTGGGGCGCGATCTTCGAAGCCTGGTCGACTCCGCCCGGCTGCTCCTGGTGTTCGCCGACGGTGACGCCGGCCTCGACCATCTACGCCGCGTCGCTCCAACCGATCTCAAGCGGCTCAGCCGCCGAGAAAACTTCGGCCTCGCGGTGATCCCGCGCGCCAACCACACCTTCAGCGACTTGCAGGCGCAAGCACGTCTCAGCGAGCTCCTCACTGCGCATTTGCTGAGCGTCTGGTCGTGACACGACCACAACGTGTGCTCGTCCTCGATGGGAACTGTTCGGCAGCGCTTGGCGTCGTGCAGAGCCTCGGCAGAGCCGGGTATCGAATCACTCTTGCTGCGCCCTCCTGCGACCACGTCGCTTTCCGCTCGCGATTCGTCGCCGAGGCCTTGCGCTATCCCGACCCGATGGTGGACAGGCGCGGCTTTCAAAAATGGGCACAAACGCAGTCCGGCTATGATCTGGTGATTCCGACGGCGGAACGGACGCTGATCCCACTCGACGAGATCCGCGATCACGATGCGCTGCGCGGCCGCGTCGCGCTGCCGCCGCCGAAGGCCGTCGCCATCGGGTTCGACAAAGAGCAGGTTCGCGCCCTGGCCGAGCAGCTGGACATCGCCTGTCCGCCGAACCTGATTCTCTCGCAGGCGGAGCAGCTCGACGCGCCCGAGCTCGACCAATGGCTCGAACGTGGCGCCGTCGTGCTCAAGAGCGTTCGCTCGAAGGTATGGAGCGAGGGCGCCGGCCGCGACCTCGCCGTCCGCATGGTGACGACGCGCGACCTCCTGCGATCGCACGCACTGGCACTTCTGCAGAACGGCGCGGTGCAGGCGCAGGCTTGGGTGCCCGGGCACGGCGTCGGCATCTGCCTCTTGATGGATCGAGGCCGGACGGTGCTCTCCTTCGCCCACGAGCGCATCCACGAGCTGCCGCTGACCGGCGGCGGGAGCTCTTATCGCCGCTCGATCGACGTACCCGGAGCACTGCTTGCGCAGTCGGAGCGGTTGTTGCGGGCGCTCGACTGGCATGGCGTGGCGATGGTCGAATTCCGGCTCGATCCGCGCAGCGGGCGCTCGTTCATGATGGAGCTCAATGGGCGCTTTTGGGGATCGCTGTCGCTGGCGCTCTTCGCCGGCGTAGACTTTCCGCTAGCGCTCGCCCGTCTGCTGCTCGACGGGCAGCATCTGCCACAACCGCGCATTCGCAAGGTCTACGCCCGGCAGTTCGCTCGCGATCTCGACTGGCTCAAGGAGATGGCCTCGGTGCGCCTGGCGGATCTACGGGGGCGACGGCTGCCCGATCGCGAGCGCAGGCTGATCATCGAACGCTCCGTGACCACCAGCCTCCTCGAGTGGGGACGACCACTGCTCGGTCTCGAGACCTGGGATGGTGCCGCGCTCGATGACCCATGGCCGACGGCGCAAGAGATCGCCGACGTGATGGGCCGGCGCGCGCGCGGCCTCGTTCGCCGCGGCAAGAAGCACTTCGCCGGACGGCGAGCTTTGCGGACGTGGGAACGGCCCCTGCCCGCCGTCGCGAGGGTGCTCGTGCTTTGCAGCGGCAATATCTGCCGCAGTGCCTACGCCGCGGCGAGATTGCGCTCCGCGCTCGCCGAGTCGGGGATCGAAGTTCGTTCGGGGGCGCTGGTCGGTCCGTCCGGTAGACCATCTCCTGAGCTGTTCCAATCGATCGCGCGCGCGCGCGGCGTCGACTTGAGCCTCCACCGCTCGCACGCGATCTCCGATGCCGATCTCGCGTGGGCCGATCTCGTCCTGATCATGGACGACGGCCACGATGCGCAGCTGACAGGGTCACGCGCCGCCGCCGGTAAGGTACGCTGGCTCGGCGCCGTCGACGGAGACTCGCCGTCGATTGCCGACCCGATCTCCATGGCGACTCCCGGCATCGAGGCTGTGCTCGATCGACTCGATCTGGCGTGCCATCGGGTCGTCGAAAGAATCAGTCGGCGTTCGCCCGGGGAGCGAACCTCTTCTTCCAGCGCAGGATTGGACCCTCGAACAGCTGGTACGAGACAAACGCCGCGGCAAATGTGAGCGACGCAAACACCGCCGTATAGGCGACCGCACCGAGTGGCGACTGCGAAACGTCGACTCCCCACCTACGCAGAAGCGGCTTGCCGACAAAATCGTGCAGCGGCTTGTGAAAGATGTACATCCCGTAGCTGTACTTGCCGGCGATCCGCAATGGCCGGGTGCGCAGCAGCGCCGCCCATCCGGGGGCGCGCCGGCGGTCACTCATGGCGGCGCCGAGGACCAGGGCGGCGAATACGAGCGCAAGGACCGTGTAGCCGATGGTATTGCCCAGGTCCCGCCGCAAGGAATATCCGTGGGTGACGAGCGCGCCGACGACGGCAACGGCGAATGCGGCGGCCCACAGCCGCCAACCGAGCCGCCCCAGACGGGCCGCTACCGGCGGCATCCGCAGAGCAGCAGCTGCGATGGCGCCGAGCGCCAGCGCGTCCATGCGCGTGACCGAGAACGTGTAGATGGCCTCCCGTGGCGCGCCGGCGCAGACCATCGCGATGCGGGCGACCAGGCTCGTGACGGCGATGGCGAGGCACACCTGTGCGCATCGCCGAGCATCGCAAGCGCGGATGAGAAACGGCCAGACGAGGTAGAACTGTTCCTCGACGGCGAGCGACCAGAAATGAGGAAACGCGCGGCTGCCTTGCTCGTACGGGATCACCCAGTTGGAGAGATAGGTCCAGAGCCAGATCTGGTGCTTCTGATCGTGCGCCAGCTCGGGGGGAACGGAGCCGAATGCGGGAACGACGACGAAGGCCACGAACAGCGTGGCGTAGTAGAGGGGGAATATTCGCAGCACGCGCTTGGCGAAGAAGCCGGAGAGATAGTTGGTGGCGCGTCGCGTGTCGAGGAGGATTCCGGTGATCAGAAAGCCGCTGAGCACGAAGAACAGCTGGACGCCGATCCAGCCGGTCGTGAAGACGGCGCTCAGCGCCTGAGCGGAATGACCGACGGGCCGCACAAGGAGGTCGAGCTGGTGCAGGATGACCAGGATGATGGCGATCCCGCGAAGGCCGTCGAGCGACGGCAAATGGGCAGGTGCGGTGACGCTGTCGCTCCGCGCTTCGGCGTCTGGGCTCGTTGGGGAGAAAGCGCGCACGTCGAACTGCCTTAGGAGTAGGCCACTTGGGCTGCGGGCGCAATGCGCGACGACGCGGCGCGGTCAGCCGCGAGCGCGTTGCCGCGGCGGGAGCGCGCGCTCAAGCCGCGGGAGTTCGCAGCAGGCGCCGGCGCAGGCTCCGATAGGCCTCGTCGCCGAACGCGCGCTTGGCCAGATCGAGCACCGAATAGCGCACCTGCAGGCGCAGGATCGCCGTACCGCGGCGTTGGAGCCAGGCTTCGAGCTGCTGCAGCGCCAGGTTCGACGTCACCGCCAGCCGGCTGAGCGTGCGCTCCTTGTCGCCAGTGATCCGTCCCGGCTTGGAGTCGAGCACGTGCGTGTAGCCGCACTCGATGGCGATGTACTCGAGCAGCGGCGGGCTGCGGCCGCCGGGCGGCGCCAGCAGCGTGACCGGCCGGCCCACGTTCTGCTCGATCTCGAGCCGCGAGCGGCGCAGATCCTCGCGCAGGTGGTACGGCGACAGCTCGGTCAGGAAGTAGCTGTGGTCGAGGCCGTGCGACTGGATCGACATGCCGGCGTCGGCCATCTCGCGAAGCTGCGCCCAGGTCGCGTAGCCGGGCGTGCCCACCTGCTCCGGGTTGACGAAGAAGTCGCCGCGCGCACCGGCGGCGGCGAGCGCGGGGAAGCCGAGGTGATAGTTGCTCTCGTGGCCGTCGTCGAACGTGAAGATGACGCCGCTACGGCCGGCCAACCATTCGTGGGTGGTGATGCCGTCTCCGCCGAGCTGCTTGCAGAGCGCGAGCTGGGCCGAGAAGCGGGTCATGTCGACCGTATAGTGCGGGTCGACGCCGGGGCCGCGGGCCGCGCCGAGCGCGTGGTACATCAACGCAATCGTCGTCCGAGAAAATTGCGCGGATTTCATCGGTAAAGGACCCCACAAATTTCTTACACAGTGGTGGGGGTCGCGTCAAGGGTGCCGCGGGTCAGGTGCGCTCGTTGAAGACCACTCCGGCGAACTTTTGCGGGTCGAACATGGCCGCGGTCTGGGCCACGGTCTCGCTCGTGGCGCAGCCGTAACCAAGCACGAGCACTACGAAATCGGCGAGCCCGGAGAGGATGCGCGCGTCCGGCGAGCCTTTGGTCGGCGGCCCATCGAGGAACACGTAGCAATCCTCCTGGCGCAGCGCCGAAATCAGCATGCGCATGGCCGGCGACGAGAAGAACTCCCGCGGCCGCGACGGCGGCCGGCCGGCGGGGATGAGGTGCAGCCCCGGGATCCCGGTCGGGCGCACGATCTGATCGATGGCCGCGTGCGGCTGCTCGAGGAAGTCGAACAGCCCGCCGTCGTCCGTGCGCGCGCCGAGCGCCAGATGCTGCGTCGGATGGCGCAGGTTGCAGTCGACCAGCATGGCCATCTGATCGTCCTGCAGCGTGAAGGCCGCGGCCAGGTTGCGCGCGACGAAGCTCGCGCCCGACCCCGTCGTCATCGGCACCACCAGCGTCGTGAAGTAGCGCAGGCCCAGCGCCGACGCCATGGAGAGCAGGCGCGTGCGCACCTCGCGGAAGTCGTCGACCTGCTCGGCCGTTGCCATGCCGACCGGCAGGCGCGCGGCGACGCGCGGCAGCCCGGACTCGGGCACCAGGATCTGGCGGCGGCGCGGCACGGCGAGGGCGCGCGAGGCCGGGATCGCGGTGTCGACGTGGGTGTCGTCCATGTCGTGGCGATCGATGACGTCGGGACGGTCGCCGTCGCCACCGTCGCCGGGACCGCCACCTCGAGCGCCCCGATTGTCGCCGCGGCGCGTGCTCATGAGCTGGTCTTGAGCTTGAAGATGAACGCCGCCACGTAGACGAGGAAGACGCCGAGGACCATCAGCGCCGCAGCCATTTCGCGCGAGCGCAGGCGCGACTTTTCACGATGCGTCGGCGAGTACGAGATGCTGCCGAGCAGCGGCACGAGGCGCTCGAACTGGTGTGGGCTGCGGATCTTGTTGTCGAAGCGGACGATGGCGAACAGGATGCCGAGCGGCACCGCGACGGCGCAGAAGAGCGCGATGAGCGTCAGGTGCATCAGGCGCAGGCCGCTCGCCGACGCCGGCAGCTCGGCCGGCTCCTGCACGCGCATCGAGAAGCCGCGATGCTGCGCGTCCAGCTCCATCGAGACCCGTGCGTTGTCGCGCCGCTTGAGCAGGTCCTGGTAGATGTCTCGGGTCGCTTCGTAGCGGCGCAAGAGCTCCGACAGCGTCGTGTCGCGGCCGACGCCGCGCATTTCCGGATCGACGGCCTCGGCGCTCGGCGTGCGCACCGCGACCGCCGCGCTGTGATGGATCGGCGTGTCGGTCGCGGCGGCGATGCGGCGCTGCACGTCCTCGAGGCGCGCCTTGGCCGCGCGCGCCACGTCGTCGTCCCGCAGCGCGTCGAGCTTCGCCGCCGCCTCGCGATTGGAGGCGGCCAGCTCGACGCGCTCGAGCTCCAGGCTGGCGCTGGCCAGCTCGCGCTTGACCCGCTTGACGTCGGGATGCTCGTCGGTGAACGTGGTGGTGAGCTGCTCGAGCTGGCCCTGCAGCTGCAGGACGCGCGAGCGCAGCTGCTCTTCGGCGCGCGCGTCGGTGCGGGCCGAAGCGGCCGCGGCCGCGGGCTTGCGCGCGATCTGCGTCTCCAGCAGCGCCTCCTCGGCGCGCAGCCCGGCCAGCTCCTCGGCCGAGATCTTCGAGCGCGGCGGGCGGCGCGCCGGGTCCGGCACCACCGCCGACGCCGGCTTCGCGATCTTGCCCATGTACTGGGTCAGCACCTGCTGGTGGATGTCGCCCAGCTTGTCGCCGTACTCCTTGACCTGCTTGTCGATGAACTCGAACGCCTCGCGGCTCTCGCGCTCCTTGCCCTCCTGGCTCTCGCGCAAGTAGATCTCGGCCAGCTTGTTCGCGACCTTGTAGGTGCGCTGCGGGTCGCTGTCGCTGAACGAGATGTGCACCATCTCGTCGCGCGTGGTCTCGATCTTGATGTGGGAGCGCAGCTTGTTCAGCATGCGCTCCTCCTCGCGCCGATCGGGCTGGCGCGCCGGCGGCGGCTGCACCCAGCCGCCGAAGACGAGGATCTCGCGCAGCACCTTGCGACCGAGGACGATCTGGTTCACGACGGCGGTCTGATCGGCGACGCTGGTCGGCACCGCGCGCCCTTCCATCAGCGGCTTGATGATGGTGTTCCCCTCGACCAGGATCAGCGTCGAGGCGTCGTAGCGTTTCGGCAGCAGCAGCGCCACGGCCAGCCCGATCAAGGCCACCGCCGAGAACAGGCCGGCCATCAAGATGATGCGTCGCCGGCCCTCTTTCAAAAGAGCGCCCAGCGACGTCGGATCGATGATCATGATGTCGGAGCCGACGTGCGAGGGTTGGCAGCCCGCATGGGGGCCAATTGTAGCAGATGCAGTCCACCGACGCTCGCGTCACGATGGCTATCCCAAAATTGCGATGTCGCCGCGCTCCCGCGGCGTCGATTCCGCGCCGGCGACCGCTTCCCGACGGCGCCGTCGATGACGCTATACTGCCCCGGTGACCGCTGCCGGGTGGGTGCTCGCGACGTCGCTCGTCTTCGTGCTCTACACCTACGCCGGCTACCCCATGATCTGTTGGCTGCGCGCGCGGCTGCGCGCGCGGCCGATCGCGCGCCAACCGATCCGCCCGCGGGTGACGGTGCTGATCGCGGCGTACCGCGAGGCCGGCACCATCGCGCGCAAGCTGGCGAGCCTGGCGCAGCAGAGCTATCCCGCCGCCCTCGTCGACGTGGTGGTCGCCTGCGACGGCTCCGACGACGGCACGCCCGAGGCGGCGCGCGCGGCCGGCGCCGAGCACCTTCCGGGACGCGTGCAGGTGCTGGTGCTGGCGGAGCGGCGTGGCAAGCCGGCGGCGCTGAACGCGGCGGCGCGCGCCGCGGCCGGCGAGGTGCTGCTGCTCACCGACGCGCGCCAGCCCCTGTCGGCGAACGCCATCGAGGCGCTGGTCGAGGATCTCGGAGATCCCGGGGTCGGCGTGGCCGGCGGCGAGCTGGTGCTCGGCGGCGACGCGCCCGCCGGCGCCTACTGGAAATACGAGGCGCTCATCCGCAAGTGGGAAGGGCGCGCCGGGTCGACGGTGGGCGTGTCGGGCGCGCTCTACGCCATCCGGCGCGAGCTGTGGGAGCCGCTGCCCGACGAGACCATCCTCGACGACGTGCTGCAGCCGATGCGCGCGCGGCTGCGCGGACGGCGCGTGGTGTTCGAGCCGGCGGCCAGGGCGTTCGACACCGCGGCGGAGTCCAAGCGCGAGTTCCAGCGCAAGGTGCGCACGCTGTCGGGGAACTTCCAGCTGCTGGTGCTGCTGCCCGGGCTGCTGTCGCCGCTGCGCAACCCGTCGTGGTTCGACTTCGTGTCGCACAAGCTGTGCCGGCTGTTGGTGCCGTACGCGCTGGTGGCGACGTTCGTCGCCTCCGCGCTGCTGCCGGGGTCGCTGTCGATCGGCCTGGTCGCGGCGCAGCTGGCCGGCTACGGGCTGGCCGGCGCGCGCGCCGCCGGATTGAGGCTGCCGCTTGGCGGTTTGGCCGAGACCTTCGTGGTGCTCAACGCGGCGGCGGTGGTCGGCTTGTGGCGCTTCGTGCGGTACGGCCGCGCCCTTCCCTGGTAGCGGCGCTTGCACGGGCTCGGCGAGCGCACGGCTTCCCCGCGCCGCTGCGCTGGAGACGCGCTTCTGCTGACGACCAGGGCCGCCTTGTGAGCGGTCGGCCTATCTGCTAGTTTTTTGCGGTGCGTATCGCCGTCATCGGAACAGGTTACGTCGGGTTGGTCGCAGGCGCGGGCTTCGCCGACTTCGGCAACGACGTCATCTGCGTGCGATCTCGACGAGGCGCGGGTCGCCGGGCTGCGGCGCGGCGTCATGCCCATCTTCGAGCCGGGCCTGGAGGGACTGGTCAAGCGCAACGTCGACGAGGGGCGCCTCTCGTTCTCCACCGACGATCGACGAGGCCGTGCCGGGCGCGCGAGGTGGTCATCCTCGCCGTCGGCACGCCGTCGGCGCACGACGGCTCGGCCGATCTGTCGCCAGGTGCTCGCCGCCGCGCAGGCGGTCGGGCGCGTCATCACCGGCTTGACGGTGGTCGTCACCAAGTCGACCGTCCCCGTCGGCACCGCGGACAAGATCGCGGCGGCGCTCGCCGAGGTCACCAAGCGTGCCGTTCGCGGTCGCCTCGAACCCCGAGTTCCTCAAGGAGGGCGACGCGGTCAACGACTTCATGAAGCCCGACCGCGTCATCATCGGCACCGACGACGAGCGCGCGCGTCGACATCCTGCGCGAGCTCTACGCGCCCGTTCGTGCGCACCAACGACCGCATCGCTGGTGCATGGACCCGCGCTCGGCCGAGCTGACCAAGTACGCGGCGAACGCCATCTGGCGACGCGCATCTCGTTCATGAACGACATCGCCAACCTGTGCGAGCGCGTCGGCGCCGACATCGAGATGGTGCGCCGCGGCATGGGCACGGACCAGCGCATCGGTCCGAAGTTCCTCTTCCCCGGCCTCGGCTTCGGCGGCTCCTGCTTCCCGAAGGACGTCCAGGCGGTGATGGCACCGGCGCGCGAGGTCGGCCATCCGCTCGAGATCCTGGAGGCGGTGCACCGCGTGAACGAGCGGCAGAAGCGCCTGCTCGCCGACAAGATCATCGCGCACTTCGGCGGCGGCTCGCTCGCCGGCAAGACGATCGCGCGTGTGGGGCCTCGCGTTCAAGCCCGGCACCGACGACATCCGCGAGGCGCCGGCGCTGTCGCTCATCGAGCAGCTGCTCGAGGCGGGCGCGGTCGTGCAGGCCACGATCCGGTGGCGATCGAAGCGACGGCGCGCGCAGCTCGGCGACGCGCGTCGAGCTGCTTCGAGCACAACTACGAGGCGGCCACGGGCGCCGACGCGCTGGTGCTGGTCACCGAGTGGCACGAGTTCCGCCGCCCGAACTTCGAGCGCCTCAAGGAGCTGATGCGCGAGCCGGTGCTCTTCGACGGGCGCAACATGTGGGAGCCGAGCGAGGTGCGCGAGCTCGGCTTCACGTACTACGGCATCGGCCGCGGCTAGGATGCGCGAGCCGCTCGGGTACCTTGCGCTGCTCGCGCTGCTCGCGGGTACCGCGCACGCGGCAGGGATCCAGATCGCGCGGGCCAGCGACTCCGTCGACGTCACGACCGGCAATGCGCGCTTCTCCATCTCGACGAAGACGTTCGACGTCGTGCACGCAGCGTCGCTGCGCGGCGCAGCGCGGCTCGGACCGGGCCGCGTCACGGTGGATGCGCTCGGCTCGACGAGCACGTTCGGACCGCCATCGGAAGTGACGACGGGCGCAGATTGGGTCGAGCTGCGCGGCTGGGCCGACACCTCGAAGCACCTTTGGTATGTGGCGCGTTACCAATTCTTCGATGGCAAGCCCTACACGCGGCTCGTCTTGACGCTAACCGATCGCTATGACGAGACACCGGCGCCCGAGCCGTCCGATCGTTTCTGGAGTGGGCGGCTGTTGGCGCATTGGCGGCTCGAGATCGGCGCCACCGGTGGCAAGCCGGTGAGCGTCACCCAGCACAACAGCTACAGCTTCTCGAGCCCGGGCGATCCGTGGATCGAGGTGGTGAATGCGAGCGGCGCGCCCTATCAATGGACGCCGCTCGACCCGCCGCTCGACCCCAAGCAGGTTCAGCTGGAGCATGCGGCAAGGAGCGGCGCGAACCAGATCGTGTGGCACCCGATGGTCGAAGGCACCACCGAGCTGACAGCGGTCCTGACGCCGTGGTCGGGAGGCAGCGCGTATAAGGCGGCAAAGTCGGCTGTGTACGAGGTCGTCGACGCCGCCGGCAAGACCCACACGGTCGCGGGCGATCAGCGGGCGAGCAGCATCAAGCTCGGCAGCTTCATGCTCGCCAAGAGCTCGGTCGTGCGGCTCAAGGCGATCGGCTCGGGCGAGGAGGTTGCGATCGCCGGCCCCTTGCACGTCGCGCCCGCCGGTGGCCGCGCCTTCGAAATGGCGCTCGGCGCGCGTCACGACGGCGTACTCACCGACGGCCCGGTCACCGTCGCCGTCAAAGACTTCTGGCAGCATCACCCAATGACACTGTTTCGGACGCCGTCGGCAATCGGCTGGCAGGCGATCGAGCGTCCCGAGGAGTACACCGGCGGCATGGGGCTGACGCTCGAAACGCTGATCGCGATCGACGGCCCGCCTGCCGCAGCCGTCGCCGCGCTCTACGAGCCGCCTGCGCGCACCATGGCGCTCAAGCTCCACCCCATCGATGGCTCGCGCGCGCACGGCGCCATCGGCGATCGCTACGACGCGCTGATCAAAGTGTTTGCCGCGCACTACGGAGAGGATCTCGAGCGGCTCGACAGCTTCGGCTGGCGCAACTGGGGCGACTACCAGATCGGTACCAGCTACACGGATAAGAGCGGAACTCTCGTCGAGGAGTGGGCCAACGAGCAGTACGATCTACCGAACGGCCTCCTGATTGCGTGGCTACGCACCGGCGACCCGGCGCTCTGGCACTACGCGCAGGCGAGCGTGCGCCATCTGATGGATCTCGATCTCGTCAAGTTCTACCCATTCCTCGACAAGCTCAACGGGCTCGTCTACCGCAAAGGCGAGATGCGGCGCAGCCGCTCGCACTTCGACGCCGAGCCGATCACCGATCAAGGCTTCGCGTTCCGCTCCCTCCTGCTTTATTACCAGCTCACGGGCGAGGTCTGGGCCCGGGACCTCGCCAAGCAGAACATCGATCGACTCGTCTTCTACGCCACCACGCGGCCCCAGTTCGTGCTCCACGGCGGCCGCCCCACCGCGTGGATGCTACGTGCCGCGCTCGCCGGCGCTGAATGGTTCCCCAAGGACCGGGAGCACCCATATCAGCTCATCGCCGACCAAATCGTGCGCCAGCTCGTGGACTACTACCGGCAGCACAAGCGGCTCCCCGGGACCCAGCCGGTATGGCAGGCCCAGATGGTCGCGGGGCTTGGCGAGTATCAGCGGCGTACCGAGCGCACCGACGTGGCCGCGGTCGTCGTCGGCGAGGTGCGGCACCTCTTGACCGACGCGGTGCGCCGCCGCCCCGACGGAGGCTTCGACTTCATGTACTGCTACGTCGAGGCGCGCGACTGCCCGCAGTGGACCAACGAGGACAACTACTCGTTCTTGTGGCTGTCGGCGATCGCCTGCGCCTACAAGCTCTCGAACGACCCGTTCTTCGCGAAATGGGGCGAGCAACTCTTCACTTTCGGCGAATCGAAGATACGCGAGCATCGCGACACGCGTCCTTGGACTAGCGCACTTGCCTTCCCGTCTTGGTTCGTGGAACTCTCTCCACATAAGTAATTTCGAACCAGGAGAAGGTGTTGTTGCGAAAGTTGTTTTGGCTCGGGCTCATGGTGGCGGCGGGATGCAGCTCCAACAGCGTAAGCGGCGGTAATCCCGATGGCGGCGGTGGGCCGGCGGGCGGCGGCAGCGGTCAGTTCCCGCCGGGCGGCGTCACCTTTCCGTGGCCGGTGTTCGACGGCACCGTCCCCGACGTTCCCGAAGCGACGGGCGGCGGGTCCACCTGGTACGCCGACGCGCAGAACGGCAACGACGCCAACGACGGCAGCTCCTTCGCCACTGCGAAGAAGACGCTCAACGCCATCATCACCGGCGGCAAGCTCAAGGCGGGCGACACCGTGCTGCTCGGCGGCGGCGTCTACCGCGAGTATCCGCAATGGAGCGACGGCCCTTCGGGCCAGCAAGGTGCGCCGATCACGATCGGATCCTATGGCCGCGGCACCGGCGCGCCCATACTCGACGGCGGCGTCAAGCCCGCGACCTGGACGCACTACACCGACGCGAACCAGAAGCAGGTGTGGGTCTCGTCGACGGCGGGCACAAAGGTGACCAGCAAGACGCCGGTGCTCGGCATCTACGTCAACGACGGCAAGGGCGGCGAGTACGCGCTGCGCGAGGTGATCCACGGGCAGGTCGTGCAGTACCCGAACGATCCGCTTCCACCGAACGAGACGCAGGCCAACATCGCCGACAAGAGCAACAAGTTTTACTATGACGCCTCGGCCGAGAAGGTGTACGCCGACTTCGGTGGCACGCTCGGCGACGGCGATCCCAACGCTGCCGACATCTCGATCTTGTACGACAGCGAAAACAGCGGCCAGGGGCACGAACTCTTGATCTACCTCGGGCAGGGGCACGACTACTTCAACTTCGTCGGGCTTACGATCCGCGCCAGCTCGTGGTCGGGCGTGTACACCCAGTCGAACGGACACACCTTCGATCACTGTGACTTCAAATTCAACGGCGGCGCGGCGATCCTGTTCAGCGACAGCGGCAACCAGCTGGGCAACGGCAATACCGTGCGGCTCAGCCGCATCTGGATGAACATCCTCTACAACTGGCCGCGCTTCAACAACGACAACACGAGCGGTGGATGGCCGGCGGCGATCGACTGGTCGTCGCAGTCGAACGGGCTGTCCGAGGGGAACGTCAGCTACCTGAACGGCGGCGAAGGCATGACCGTCGGCAACTCCGACGTGGCCGGACAGGTGAGCACGAACAACGTGGTGCGCCACAACATCGTATTCGACAACTTCTCGGTCAACCTCTACGTCAACAACACGCAGAACGTGCTGCTCGAGCAGAACTTCGTGTTCCAACATCCGCGCGACGAGTCGCAGACCTTCGACCAGCTGTTCGAGGTATCGCCGGGCTACTCGGAGGACTACGGGCGGCGCATCACGCCGCCGAACGTGGTGCTCGGCGACGAGCCAGGGTCGGCCTATGATCAGCAGGCGCACCTCGCCAACATCACCGTCATCAACAACATCGTCGCAGGCGGCAAGTTCGACTTCCTCGACTATGACGACGGCACTCAAGGGCCCGATCATCACGGCCTGAAGAATTGCGTCATCGCCAACAACACCTGGGTGCTCGGCGCCATGCCGGTCCCGGGACAAAGCGGCTACGGCTGGGATCACCTGGTCGACACCGACAACAGTATGAACAGCCTCATCCAGAACAACGTGTTCGTGACGGCGACGAGCGATGACCAGTTCGCGCACGTCGGCAAGGCAATCGGCTCCGGCATCGACAGCGACTACAATTTGTACGCCGGGCCCGGACAGTGGTCGAACGACACCATGCTGGTCGACTTCGCCGCCTGGAAGGCGGCTCAGCCGACCTGGGATCAGCACAGCATCACGGGCGACGCGGCGCTCGGTGATCTGTCGGAGTTCAGCCAGACGGCAGCGCAGAAGCCGGTCTACGACTGGTCGAAGGTGACGCCGCAGGCGAGCTCGCAAGTGTTCGGCGCGGGCACGTCGCTGCAGCCGGTAACGACCGACTTCACCGGCGCTGCGCGCGCGGCCGGCGCCAAAGATCTCGGCGCCCTCGCCAAGCACTGACCCAGTGCGGTCTCAGACGGGCGGCGGATGATCGAGAATCATCCAGAAGCCGAGCCACGAAAACAGAGCGGGCGACACGTCGCGGAACGCGGGATCGACCCTGGGGCGGATGAACGCCACCTCGGCGTCCGAGAGACGCCCCGTCGGCTCGAGCCTGCGGATGCGCAGGCCCACCGCCTGCGCGACCGCCTGGTAGCGATCGACGCGCCAGCGGTTCGGCCGCCCCTTGCGACTGTACATGAGCTGATACAGCGGTTCGGGCCAGCTCAGAAAGTCGAACGGATGATCGCGGTCGAGGCCGTGGCTCGACAAATCTACCTTGTGGATCGAGATGCCACCGGGCTTGAGCGCGGCCGCGACGTCGGCCAGCGTCTCGTCCAGTCGACCGACCAGCGCCAGCACCGAGCGCGAGAGCACGAGATCGTATTCGCCCTGCCGCCCCGAGAGGCCGTGCCGCGTGATGCGGTACTCGATCGCCGCCGGATCGAAGCCACTGTGGGGGTTGCCCGGCTCGATGAAGGCACGCTCGGCGCGGGCGCGCGCTTCGCCGTCGAGCGAATCGAGGATCGCGCGGTAGACGGCCGCGTTCTCGGCTGTGATCTTGTGGAGGGGGAACTGATCGACACAGTGGACCGTCTCCGCGCCGAGTGCGTAGAGGATCAGCGCCACGCCCAGCGTGTCGCCGGGCCCGTACTCGAGAACGCGCTTGCCGCGGAAAGACGACGGATCGATCCCGCTCTCGGCGCAGTAGTCGCTCACGCAGCGATGAAAGTAGGCGGTGACGTGGTCGGGAGTCTGGAGCCTGCCACCGCGGCCGCTGCGGTTGCCGAACCGCAAGTAGAAGGGGAAGCGCGCCAACAGGTTGGTGAGCGAGGCGCGTAGGAACAAGAGCACGTCTCGCCGCGGGTTCTCGCTGTACATGAGGCGACGCCCAGCTTATCAGATCGACCGCCTCGCGTTGACAGTGTACCGCGCCGAGAGATAATCACCTTCTGGTGAAGGTCGCGATCGTCATCTCGCAGTTTCCCTGTAACGACGAAGTGTTCATCTTGCGCGAGCTGCGCGCGCTCGATCGCCGTGGGCTCGATCTGCGCATCTACTCGCTCAAGCCGGCGTCCGAGGCGCCGCTGCACGCCGACGCCAAGCCGCTGCTCGAGGCCGCGCGCTACTCGCCGTTCCTGCTGTCGCGGCAGGTGCTGCGGCGCAACCTGCAGCTGCTCGGGCGCGAGCCCGGGCTCTACGGCAAGATGCTGTGGCGGATCGTGCGCGAGACCTGGCGCAGCAAGCCGTTTCTGTGGCGCTCGCTCGTCGTCTTCCCGCAGGCGGTGCGCCGCGGCATGGAGCTGCGCGAGGAGCCGACCGATCGCATCCACGCGCACTGGGCGACGCACCCGACCACCGCCGCCTGGGTGATGAGCGAGATCACCGGCATCCCGCTCAGCCTCACGGCGCACGCGCACGACATCTACCTCGACCAGGCGATGCTGCCGTTCAAGCTGCACGAGGCGGTGGCGGTGCTGACCTGCACGCGGCAGAACCTCGAGTTCCTGAGAAAGCTCGCGCCCGACCTGCCCGAAGGGCGCATCCGGCTGTCGTACCACGGGCTCGATCTCGGCGTGTACAAGCCGGCGCCGGCGCCGCCCGCGCAGTTCCGCATCTTGTCGGTGGGCACGATCTTGCCGCGCAAGGGCTTCGACACGCTCGTCGAGGCCTGCGGCATCCTCGAGCGCGAGGGCGTCGCGTTCGAGTGTGACATCGTGGGCGACGGGCCGATGCGCGCCGAGGTCGAGGCACGCGCCGTCGAGCTCGGGCTCAAGCACGTCCACTTTTTGGGCAAGCAGAGCCAGGAGAAGCTTCCCGAGATCTACCGATCGTCGTCGGTGTTCGTGCTGGCGGCGGTGCACGGCGATCAGGCGGCGTCGGGCGCCAGGCGGCCGAGCGCGTCGGATCTGATCCACTTCGGCATCCCGAACGTGATCCTGGAGGCGATGGCATCGGGCGTGCCGATCGTGACCACCCGCATGCCCGCGCTCGTCGAAGTCTTCGTCGACGGCGACACCGGCGTCTACGTGCCCGAGCGCGATCCGGTCGCGCTCGCCGCGACGCTCAAGCAGCTCGCGACCGACCGGGCGCGCTGCGCGCACATGGGCGCCCACGCGCTCGAGCGCATCCGCGCCGGCTTCGACATCCAGGTGACGAGCGCGGAGGTGGCCGCGGCGCTCGGCGCATCATGATCGAAGGCGCCCGCTACCTCGTTCGCTTCGACGACATCTGCCCGGGCATGAACTGGCAGGTATGGCGCGAGATCGAGAAGATCCTCGCCGACTCGGACGTCCGGCCGATGCTCGCGGTGGTGCCGTCGAACGAGGACGCGCACCTCGACGTCGGCCCACGCGAGGCGCGCTTCTGGGAGCTGGTGCGTGGTTGGCAGGCGCGCGGCTGGACCATCGGCCTGCACGGCTACCAGCACCGCTACGTCACGCGCGAGGCCGGGCTCATCGGGCTCAACGACCGCAGCGAGTTCGCCGGGCTGCCGGCCGCCGAGCAGGCGGACAAGCTGCGGCGCGCCCTCGAGATCTTTGCCGCCGAGCGGGTGCGCCCCGAGGTGTGGATCGCGCCCGCGCACTCCTTCGACCTGAACACCGTCGCGGTGCTGCGCGACCTCGGCGTCGACGCCATCTCCGATGGCTTCTACTTCTCGGCGCATCGCGACGAGCACGGGATGTTGTGGGTGCCGCAGCAGATCTGGGGATTTCGCTACCGCCCGTTCGGCCTGTGGACCGTGTGCTACCACCATAACGACTGGACCGCGGGCGATCTCCGGCGCTTCGCCGCCGACGTGGCGGCGTATCGCGCACGCATCACCCACTTCGCCGAGATCGCTTCGGCCCCGAACATTCGGAAGAAATCATGGCACGACCCCTGGATCTCGACGCTGCTCCTGTCGACGCTGTTCGGAAAACGCTGGCTCAAGAGCACGCTGCGCCGCGCCGCCGGTCAGGCGCCGGCATGAGGCTGCTGCTGGTGCTGCTGCTGCCGCTCGCTTTCTGCTCGTCGCCGACGAAGAACTCCGCAAACGATGGCGGCGCGGGCGGCGACATGGCCGCCCCCGGCGGCGCCCTCGACCTCGGCGTGCCGCCGCTCGCCGGTGACGGCGGGCAGGTCACCTACAGCTGCGCCCACGAGATTCACGTCGCCACCAACGGCGACGACTCGGCGAGCGGCTCCGCCTCGGCGCCGCTCAAGACCATCGCCAAGGCGACGCCGATGGCGCAGGCGGGCGACTGCATCCAGGTGCACGCCGGCACCTACGCCGAGTCGACGACCATCGCCTTTGCGCACGATGGTACGCAGGCGATGCCGATCGTGCTCCGCTCCGCCGACGGCAAGGGCGCCGCGATCATCGACGCCGGCGGCAACCGCACCGGGGAGACGGTGCTGGTGCGAAACGACTTCATCGTCATCGATGGCTTCGAATTCAAGAACAGCCCCATCGACACCTCGCAGCAGGTCGTGCACTTCGATGGGCTCAACACGAACAAGTGCAACGGCTCGGTGCTGCGCAACTGCAAGATCACCGGCGGCTACGATCACATCAAGATCAACGAAGCCGCGCCCAACGTCACCGTCGAGTTCAACGAGTTCTACGGCACGTTCGGCCACCTGCCGATCAGCCTCACCGGCGCGCCCGGGCTCCTCTTCCGCGGCAACTTCGGCCACGACTGGAACACCGGCGGCAACGGCGCCGTGCAGCTCAAGGGCGGCTCCCACGACGTGCTCTTCGACGGCAACCGCTTCCAGGACATCACCAGCGACGCGGGCACCATCGCCATGGGCGACGGCTGCGACTCGACCTGCGACATCGATCCCAACCACTTCGCCGCCGTCCGCGTCCACGCCATCAACAACGTCATGGTGCGCGTCGGACGCGGCTTCGACGTGCAGGGCTGCCAGGACTGTGACGTCTTGTCGAACACGATCGTCGACAGCGGCACGGGCAACGTCATCTTCAAGCTCACCTCCGCGACGACCAACGGCACCACGCACGACTCGGTCAACGTGCGCATCCTCGACAACCTGATCGCCAGCTCGAGCGGCAACCTGGGCGACGTCATCCAGATCAACGGCGCGTCAGGAACGGGCCTGCAGATGGACTACAACCTGGCGTGGAACAACGGCCAGGCGGTGTCGTGGGGCAGCTCGCATCCGTCGGGGGCCGACACGCACTCGGTGATGGGTGATCCCAAGCTGACCGCGGCGTCGGCGGGCGATTTCACCCCCGCCGCCGGCAGCGCCGCGATCGGCGCCGGCACCAACCTGTTCACCGACGTGCCGCACGACATCCTGGGCGCGGCGCGGCCGTCGAGCGGCCCGTTCGACATCGGCGCCTACCAGTCGCACTGACCGTCAGCGCCAGTCGCACCGAACCGTCCAGCGCCAGTCGCACTGACCACCAGCGCCAATCGCGCTGGCCGTCAGCGCGCGGCGGCGGGCGGCGCGTCGAAGAGCGCGAGGTAGGCGCCGGCGATGTTGGCGGCGGTGAGCTCGCGCGCCTTGTCGGCGGCGCGCGCCGCGGTGGCACGGGCTGCCGCCGGATCGGCGAGCTGGGCCAGGATCGCGTCGGCGAGCGCGGCGTGATCGCCGATGGGCGCCAGCCGCCCGAGCGCGCCCTCGTCGAGCAACTCGGGAGCGGCGCCGGCGCGCGTGCTCGCCAGCGGAACGCCGGCCGCCATCGCCTCGAGCACGAAGTTGGGCATGCCCTCGGACGACGAGCTCAACACCGCCACGTCGAGCCCGGCGATCACGTCGCGTCCGGCGAGCGTGCCGGGGAGGAAGAGGCGGTCGTCGAGGCGGAGCTCGCGCCGCAGCGCCTCGAGCGCGGCCCGCAGCGGGCCTTCGCCCCCGACGACGAAGCGCACATCGTCGTGACGGTCCACGACGCGACGAGCGGCGCGCAGCAGCGTCGGCAGATCCTTGGGCTCGACGAGTCGCGCCAGCGTCCCGACGATTGGCCCCTCGTCCGCGCCGCCCACGATCGCCCGCAACCGCGCGCGCGCCGCCTCGCGCGCCGCCGGCGGCTCGCTGTCGACGGCGTTCGGGATCACGCTGATCTTGTCGCGGGGGATGCAGCCGCGCGCCACGAGCGAGTCGGCGGTCGCGCGGGAGTTGGCCACCACGCGCAGGCTGCGGCGCGCCAGTAGGCGCTCGATCCGCCCCAGCAGCGCGGCGAAGGCGCCGTCGCGGCGCGGCAGGTAGCCGAAGTTGCGGATGCACGAGACCTGCGCCGGGCTGCCGGCGAGCGCGCCCGCGACGCGCGACCAGAGGTTCGCGGTGTAGCCGAAAGTGAAGACGCGGCGTGTGGGATCCTCGGCGAGGAAGCGCGCCAGCCGCAGCACGAACAGCGGATCGAGGCTGCGCTCCTTCGCCACCAACCGGACGTCGACGTTCGCCGCCTCGAAGTCGCCGGCGAGCGCCGCGCTCTCGGCGCGAAAATAGCCGACCGTGACCGCGTGGCCGGCCTGCACCAGCGCTGTGGCCAGGAGCAGGATCTGCCGCTGCGAGCCGCCGACCTCGAGCTCGTCGATCAAAAATAGCACCGGCGCGGGCATCAGCGCCCTCCCAGGTGCACCGCCAGCGGGAAGCGCTCGACCAAAGTCGCACGGCGCGGCTGGCCCGGCGACTCGGCGGCCCCGGCCTGCATCTTGAACTGCACGTAGCGCTCGAGCAGCCCGCACATGGCCCAGTACGGCGCCATCATCGCGCCCTCGAAAAACGGGCTGCCGTAGATCTGACCGAGCATCATGCACACGGTCATCACGGTGAAGCCGAGGCTGAGCGCGCTCATCTCGGGATCGTCGCGCGGCGCGTTCTGGCGCAGGAACTTGGCCAGCCGCATCAGCATGAAGAGCAGGACCAGCAAGACGATCTCACCCTGCGGGCCCATCTCCGCCAGGGTCAGCACGTAGAAGTCGTGCGCGTCCATGTGCTTGTACTTCGAGTAGTTGCCGATGTTGTCGCGAAAGCGGTTGAGCCCGACGCCGAGCGGGTGCTCGCGCAGCATGCCCATCGCGCCTTCCCAGATCTCCCAGCGGCTCTGCGTGCTGACGTCGACCTCTTCCTCGCCGTGGGCGCCCTGCTGCTCGGTCTCGGCGACGCGCTGCGTGACGCTGTCGGGCAGAAAGCCGATCATGCCGGAGAGCGTGACCCCGATGACGATCGAGAGGATCAGGCTCTTGCGCAAGAGGAGAACCGCCACGGCCAGGATGATGAGGATGTACGCCTGCCGCGAATAGGTGAAGAGCGCGCCGCCGACGACGAGCACGACGCCGCCGATGGCGGCGAGCCGCCAGAGTTTCTGGTTCTTCAGAAACAGCGCCAGCGCGAGGAACATCGGCGTGAACATGCCGTAGAAGACGCCGGCGCGGTTGGCTTGATGCCAGTCCGTGCCGAACGGGCCCGAGGCCCGGCGGAACGGGTTGTACTTGCCGATGCCGTAGTCGAAGCCTTCGCGGATCGCCTCCAGGCCGGCGACGGCTGCGATGACCATGATCCAGATGATCAGCCAGCGCGTCGTCTTCTCGTCCTGCTTACAACGCAGGTACATGAAGTAATAGAGCGGATAGAAGCAGGCGTTCTTGAGGTACGTGAGATCGGCGACGGGGTCGTTGAAGGCGGTGACCTCGGCCCACAAGAACGCGACGAAGAGCGCGCCAAAGAGGTAGAGCAGCGCTTTCTGCAAGATCGGCGGCTCGCGCAGCGTGATCACCTCGGGCTTCCCGCGGAGCTGAAGCAAGACGACGAGGAAGATGATGTTCTCCGGCACCAGTCCCGGGATGCCGGTGTTCCAGGGGAAGTGCAGCTGATTGACGACGAAGAGGAGCTGAAAGTAGAGCAGCGCCGACAGCAGGGTCACGTCACGCCCCCACCTGCGCGGGCTTGCCGTCCAGATAGCGCGACGCCCACAGCTCGAGCGACAAGGTGAGCCACAGGATCTCGCCGTAGTCGGCCTCGCCGGCCAGGTGGCCGCGAAGGTAGCGTTGGGCGGCCTCCGGGCGCAGCAGGCCGCGCTCGCGAAAGGCGCGGCTGCCGATGATGTCGGCGGCGAGCCCTTTGAGCGGCCCGCGGAACCACGCGCCCAGCGGGATGCCGAAGCCCTTCTTCGGCTTCTCGAGCACGTCGGGCGGCAAGAGGCGGGCGGCGACGCGCCGCAAGAGATGCTTGCCGCGGCGGCCGTGCACGCGCAGCTCGCGCGGGAGCTTGACGGCGAAGTCGACGACCCGGTGAGCGAGCAGCGGCGAGCGGCCTTCGAGCGAGTTGGCCATCGCCATGCGATCGAGCTTCACCAGCACGTCGTCGGGCAGGTAGCTGGCGAAGTCGATCGATACGCAGCGATCGAGCGCCTCGAGATCGTGCGCGGCGCGGGCGACGTCCGCGAGGCTGCCGTAGTGATCGGCGCCGGGCGCGCGCACCGCCTCGCCGAGCAGCGCGTCGCTGACGTCGGCGCGCGTGACGGCGACGCCGCTCAGGTAGCTGTCGGGGAAGGTCTGACGCAGCCGCTCGGCGATGCGGCGCAGGCGATAGCCGTTGGCCCCGGGCACGAAGCGACCGGCGAGCTGGGCCGCGCCCGAGACCACCGGGTTGAACGAGCGTACGCGCTCGAGATCGAGGAAGCGCAGGTAGCGGTCGTAGCCGCCGAACGACTCGTCGCCGCCGTCGCCGGTGAGCACCATCTTGACGTGCTCGCGCGCCAGCTTCGCCACCAGGTAGGTCGGCACCGCCGACGAATCGGCGAACGGCTCGTCGAGGTACCAGACCAGGCTCTGCAGAAGCTCGACGGCGTCCGGCTCGACGACCAGCTCGTGGTGCTCGGTCTTGACGTGGTCGGCGACGCGGCGCGCGTCGGACAGCTCGTTGTACTTGGGCTCGCGGAAGCCGATGGAGAAGGTGCGCACCGGCTGCGACAGGTGGCGCGCCATGAGCGCGACGACGACGCTGGAGTCGAGGCCGCCGAGCAGGAAGGCGCCGAACGGCACGTCCGACACGAGGCGACTCTTGACCGCTGCGTCGAGGAGCTGGGCCAGCTGCTCTTCGGCCTCGCGCTCGTCGAGCGTCAGCTTCGGGCCCAGCTCGAGCGTGTAGTAGCGCGTCACGCGGGCGCGGCCGTCCTCGAAGCGCAGAAAGCAGCCGGGCGGCAGCTTGTGCACGCCGCGGTAGATGCTCCCCGGCGTCGGCACGTAGCCGAAGGTGACGTAGGCGCGCACCGCGGCGGGGTCGATCTCGCGCCTCAGCCCCGGCACGTGCAGGAGCGACTTGAGCTCGCTGGCGAAGACGAGCTGCTCGCCCGCCTCGGAGTAGAAGAGCGGCTTCTCGCCGAAGCGATCGCGCGCGAGCAGGAGCGCCCGTTTCCTGGTGTCCCACAGCGCGATGCCGAACATGCCGTCGAGGCGCGCGAAGCACGCCCTCGCCCCACTGCTCGTAGCCGTGGACGATCACCTCGGTGTCGGAGTGCGTGTAGAAGCGGTGCCCCTGCCCCTCCAGCTCGGCGCGCAGCTCGCGGTAGTTGTAGATCTCGCCGTTGAAGACGCACTGCACCGTGCCGTCCTCGTTGTGCACCGGCTGGTGCCCACCGGCGAGATCGATGATCGACAGCCGGCGCATCCCGATCGTCGCCTGCGCGTCGCGGAAGTAGCCTTCGTCGTCGGGCCCGCGGTGCGTGATCGCCGCGTTCATGGCGCGGGCGACCGCCTCGGGTGGGAGCACGGCGCCGGGCGCGCGCGACGATGCCGACGATGCCGCACATTACGGACGCTGGCCCCGGTAGAGCTCCATCAGCCGGCCGACGACGCGCGTCGCAGCGACGCCTCGGACTCGACATCGGCGCGCGCGTTGCGCCCGAGCTCGGCCAGCTGCTCGGCGGACAGCGCCTCGGCTTCGCGCAGGCACGCGGCCACGGCGGCGACGTCGCCGACGGGGTGCAGCCAACCGTTGCGCCCCGGCTTGACGAAGTCCTCGCTGCCGCTGACGCGGCTGGCGACCGCCGGCAGCCCGCTCGCCATGAACTCGAGCAGCGTGTTCGAGAGGCCCTCGATGCGCGACGGCAGCACGCCGATGTCGCGCCTCGGCGAGCACCTCCTCGACACGATCGCGATGGCCGAGGAACTCGACCTGCGCGGCGACACCGAGACGCTCGGCCTGCGCGCGCAGCTCGGCCTCCAGCGGACCGCCGCCGACGAGCCGCAGCTTGACGTCGTCCCGGCCGGCGAACGCTTGCGCCCAGCCGGCGAGCAGCGTCGTCGAGATCCTTCTCGGGCACCAGCCGCCCGACGAAGACGGCGACGAACGGGGCGCCGGGGGCGCGCGCGGCGGCGCACACACCGAAGCGCACGGTGTCCACGGCGTTCGGCAGGACGACGATGCGCTCCGACGGAAACCCGTGCTGCTCCAGCTCGGCGGCGACGCGCGTGCGGATCGCCTGCACCACCGTCGCCCGCTTGAGCCAGCCGCGCGCGATGCGCCCGACGAGGCCGCGCTTCGGGCGCCAAGAGCCCGGCCTCGAGCTCCCACCAGCCGGAGATCTTCACCACCACCGGCTTGCCCACGAGCGGAGCCGATGAGGCAGGTGAGCGCGCCCATGTGATGGCCGATGTGCACGTGCCACGCATCGTAGCGATGGCGGTTCTGCACCAGGAACGCGGCGAACCGCAGGTTCATGATGGCGGCGCCGATGAGGCGCGTGTGCGGATACTTCACCCGCGCCACGGCCAGGCCGTAGCAGCGCTCGGCCGTCGACTGGGGCCCGTTCGCCGACCGCGGCGTGACGATGGCGACGCGCTGGCCGGCGCGCTTGAGCGCGAGCGCGATGGTGCGCAGCTGCGACTCGGCGCCGCCGCCGCCGCGCTTGGTGAAGTTGCTCTCGAGCACCATCAGGATGCGCAGCGGCGGCGCATCACGATGCATCGACGTATCTCCGCAGCCACAGCTCGAGCATCAACAGCCGGAATAGATAGTCCGAATGATCCCAGCTGCCGCTCTCGTGGTCGGCGATCAGCCGCTCGACGAACGCGGGCCGCCAGAAGCCGCGCGCGCGCGTGCGCGGGTCGAACAGCGTCTCCCGCATCATCGCCTGGAAGGGCGGATCGCTGCGCATCCAGACGCTGATCGGCAGGCCGAAGCCCTGCTTCTTCTTCTTCAGGATCTCGTCGGGCAGGATGCCGCGCGTGGCCAGCTTGAACAGGTAGCGCTTCTGCAGACCGCGCACCTTGTATTGCTCGGGCAGGCGGTTCACCCAGGTGACGAGCTCGGGATCGAGATACGGGAAGCGCACGCTCACGCCGGTGGAGCGCGTGGCGCTGTCGACCTTGCGCACGTCGTTCTGCGCGATGGCGTTCAGCAGATCGAGACGCATCACGCGATGCAGCGGCCCACCGCTGGCGCCGAGGCGGTAGACGCCGCGCATCCAGTCGAGCGAGGCGTCGCGCGCCACCGCGCCGCGGAACTCGGGCGTGAGCATCTCGTCGTAGTGATCGGAGGCGAACGAGTCGTCGGTGTAGAAGCGATCGGGGTTGGGCAGCGACGCGCGCTCGAAGAAGTTCTCGACGCGGTTGAGGAAGAAGTTGCCGCTCCGGCCGGCGGCGCCACCGACGGCACGCCCGACCGCCTTGAGCGGCGCGGGCATGGCGTACCACGTCTCCATGATGCGATCCTTGGCGTAGCGCTCGTTGCCGCCGAAGATCTCGTCGCCGCCGTCGCCGGCGACGAGCATCTTCATGCCGACGCCGCTGGCGAGGTCGGCGCACGCCAGCGTCGGCACCGACGACGTGCCGCCGAACGGCTGGTCGTACGCCTCGACGACGCGCGACACCAGCGCCTGCGCCTCCTTCTGCGTCACGCTGTGGAAGGTCGGGTCGGCGCCGCACCGCTGCGCCGCCAGGCGCGCGTAGCCGAGCTCGTCGTAGCGCTCCTCGGCGAAGCCGATGGAGAAGCTCTTGACGCGTCCGCGACGCGACAAGATCGACGTGATGCTCGAGCTGTCGGTGCCGCCCGAGAGGAAGCAGCCCCACGACTGCGCGTCCGGCGGACGGTAGTCGTTCACCGACGCGATCATCCGCTCCTGCAGCTCGCGCGCGAGCGACTCCTCGGAGCCGCGCAGATCCTCGGGATACTCGGGCAGCCAGTAGCGCTCGTCGGCGGCGCGGCCGTCGCTCCAGGAGAAGCGCGTGCTCGGCGGCAGGCGGCGTACGTCGGTGAACAGGCTCTTGGGCGCCGGGATGTGCGCGAAGTTGAAGTAGTGGTAGATGGCCTCGAGGTCGAGCGTGCGCCGGCACCACGGAGAGGCCGCGAGCACGCGGAAGTCGGTGCCGACGACGAGCACGCCCTGGTGCACCATCGTGTAGAGCGACAGGGTCGAGAAGTGATCGGTCAGCGCGACGGCGCGCCGCGTGGCCGGGTTCCACACCACCTGCGCGAAACGGCCCCGCCAGTCACGCTGCGGCGGCGCGCCCCCGGCGACCGCGAGCGCGGCGGCGCCGGCGTCGAGGTCCCCGCCCACCAGGTCGGCGACGGCGAGCCACAGGGCGCCGTCGGCGGCGCGGCCGTGGCGCGCATCGCCACGGAGCGCCGCCTGCGCCGGCTCGCCGGGCGCGGTGACGCGCGTGTAACCCTGCAGGCCATCGATGAACAAGCCGGCGCCCTCGCCCCACGCGAGCACGAAGTCCCCGAGCACGCTTGGCAGGCCGTCAGCCGGTGACATCGGCCCACCAGTGTACCAGCTTGTGCCCGAAGGGCGAGAGGCTACTGGCCGCTCCCGGCCAGCTCCTCGTTTCGTGACAGGCAGAACTGGTACGCCCGACAGCCGGGCGTCGACCAGGACCGCTCGCGTCCGTTGATGCGGGCCACGTAGATATCGCCGAACAGCCGATATCCCATGCGCTCCACCGAGCGCAGCGAGGTGAGGTTGTTGAACTCTACGTACGAAATGAGCCCGCGGGCGCCCCTCTGCACGTAGTGCGCGAGCGCGAAGGTCATCCCGATACCGTGCAGGCGCTTTCCGCGGTGGCTCTCGAGCGTGAACCCCTTGTACATATAGGTCCACGCCGAATCGAAGTGCAGCACCAGCGTGTCGGAGATCGGCGTCTGGGACCGCGAGTACCAGCCGATCGAGACCAGGGCGTCGCCGTCGAAGATCCCGACACACTCGTCGCCGCGCCCAAGCGCGCGATCGACGAAGGAGCGTGGCATCTCGTTCGCCCAGGCGGGCTGGGCGGCGGCCGCGTGCAGCTCCTCGGCGCTGGCGATGCGGACACCAAAGCCGCCGCGGTCGAACAGCGTGCGATCGACGCCATCGAGGACGGCGGTCATGCCCTTGAAGATTCGGATGGGCAGGACCTTGTTGAGCGCTCGATACTCGAGATCGCGAACCGCAGCCGCCACCCCGAACGAACGGGCGTTCTCGACCAATCCACGAACTGACCCCAGGATGTCCACCTGGATACTCTCCGGAGAAAGCCTCCTGCTGGCAACCGGTCCGCGACCGCGCGGCGGGTTTCCAGAGGCGATCGGCGCCGCAAAACCGGCGCTGCGCTTCTCATTTCTGCTATCGTAAAGGGTCGTCGGAAGAGTGAGCAGCGCAAAGATGAGCCATCCGAACGTCTTGATGAGGCTCTCCGCGATGGTTGACGCGCTGCAGGTGCGCGTCGTCGAATCGGCCGCGGAGCTCGCCTCCCTGGAGCAATCGTGGGAGCGGCTCCAGGCAGACGCCGCGGTCACGAGCGTGTTCGCCAGCTTCGATTGGCAGAAGGTGTGGTGGGACAGTTACGGCAGGGGCCAACCGTTGCGCCTACTCGTCGCGACTAGCGGAAACGAGCTCGTCGGCGTGTTGCCCCTGTACATGTACACCACGGCGCCCATGCACTGCCCGGTTCACGTTCTCCGCCTCGTCGGCACCGGCGGCGACACCTCGCCCGACGATCTCGGTCCGGTGCTGGCCGCCTCGCGCGAGTCGGAGGTCGCGCGCGCGCTGGCCGAGGCCGTGCTCCGCCTGCCGGGGTGGGAGGTCCTCTGGCTCACCGATCTGGATCCGGCCTGCGCATTCACGACGGCGATGGAGAAGGCGGCGACCAGAGCGCAGCTCGGCTGCCTCACGGGCCGGTCGGAGCGCATCACCTTCTTGACGCTGCCGGCGACGTTCGACGACTGGCTCGCCTCGCTCCACCGTGACCGTCGCTATCGCATCAAGCACGCGCGCAAGAAGCTCAAGGCGGAGCACGCCGACGCCCGGTTCTTCGTGTGGAACGAACCGGCCACGCTCGACGTCGCCGTCGATCGGCTCATCCACCTGCACACCAAGCGTTGGGACCGCGTCGGCATGGCGCATGGCTTCTCGTCGCCGGAATATGTAGGCTTCCACCGCGCGGTCATGGCGGCGTGTCTGCGACGTGATCGGTTGCGCTTGTACTGCCTGGAGCTGTCGGGGCAGATCGTCGCCATGTACTATTTCTACAAGTTTCGCGATCACACCTTTCTCATGCAGAGCGGGTTCGACCCCGACTTCGGCAACGTCAAACCGGGCAACGTGCTGCTCAGCTTCGTCATCGAGCACGCGATCGGCGAGGGACTCTCTGTCCTCGACTTTCTGCGCGGCGATCACCGCTACAAGGACGAGCTGGCCACCGGCCAGCGTCAGACCGTCTCCCTGACCGTATTTCGTCGCCGTCCGCGCGCAGCGATCTACTTCACCAGACGCGTGCTCTTGCCCGCGCTCAAGGCCAGTCTGGTCAAGGCGATGCACCGCCAGCGCCCGCCCGGCGAGCCGAGTTGATGGCGAGCGACTCTCCCCTCAAGCGACTGCTGGTGCAAACCTCGCACTACGGCGTGACCAGCCTCTTCACGATGATCGCCGGGCTGGTCACCTTCCCCATCCTGACCCGTGTGTTCTCCGTCGGCGACTACGGCGCGATGAGCCTGATCGCGGCCACGCTCACCGTCTCGGTGGCGGTGGCCAAGGTCGGCGTGCAGCACTCGATCGTGCGCTACCACAGCGAGATCGTCGCCGGCAAGAGCCGCTTCACGCTGGCGCAGCTCTATTCGACCACCTTCTTCGGCATGACCGGCAGCGCGATCGTGGTCATGCTGGCGCTCCTCCTCTTCACGCACCTGGCGCCGGCGAGATGGATCGGCGATCCCAAGCTCAGCCGGCTGTTCGAGATCGCCTCGCTCCTCATCATCGTGCAGGTGTTCGAGAGCGCGCTGGTCAACTTCTTGCGCGCCGAGCAGAGCACCGTGGCGCTCATGAAGTACCAGATCACCAAGAAGTACCTCGGGCTCGCCTTCATCCTCATCGCCGTGCTGGTGATCTCGCGCAGCCTGACGGCGTTCTATTCGGCGACCGTGGTGTCCGAGAGCCTGGCGCTGGTGCTGTTGGCCCTCTGGATGTTCCGCCGGCCCGAGCGGCCCCGTCCCCGGCGCGAAGATTTCTCCCGCCCCCTCTATCGCGAGCTGCTCGCCTTCGGCGTCCCCATGATGATCGGCTACGAGCTGTCGGGGCTCATCCTCGCCGTCGGTGATCGTTACGTCATCGACGGCCTCATCGGCGAGGTGCCGCTCGGGCTCTACGCCGCCGCGTACAACTTGTGCCAGTACGTGCAGCAGATGGTCATCGCCTCGCTGGGCCAGGCGATCATGCCCATGTACATGCAGATGTGGGATCAGAAGGGCGTCGCCGCGACGTCGGCGTTCATCGGCCGCTCGCTGCGCACCTACGTGATGTTCGGGGTCCCGATCGTCGCCGGCCTCGCCGCCGTCGGGCGGGAGCTGCTGCCGGCGTTGGCGTCGGAGAAGTATGCCAGCGCCGCGATCATCCTGCCCTGGGTGATCGGCGGCATGGTGGTCGACGGAACCAACTCGATGCTGGGCGCCGGCCTGTTCATCCACCGCAAGACCCGCGTCATCATGAGCATCGTGCTCAGCTGCGCCGCCCTCAACATCGCGCTCAACTTCATCCTGGTGCCGCGCATCGGCATCAAGGGCTCCGCCATCGCGACGCTGGTGTCCTACACCGCCGCGGCGCTGGCGCTCGGGTCGGCCGGGCGCGCGCTCTTGCCCGTGGCGTTGCCGTGGGGGACGCTGGCCCGGGCCGCCGTGGCGTCAGTGGTCATGTACTTCGTCCTGATCCACGTCTACCCGGGCCGGCGCCTCGCTTCGGTCGCGGTGCGGATGCTCGTCGGCGCGCCCATCTACGGGGGCATCATGGTGCTCATCGATAAAGAGGCGCGCGGGCTGGTACGCAAGTTCATCGAAGGCCGTCGCTCCAAGGCAGCGCCGTGAGCGGAGCCCCAGGGGAGGTGCATCCATGAGCACGCTGCAATCGATCAAGCGCGCGGTCAAGCGCACCTTCTCGTCGCGCTGGGGTTGGCGTTCGCTGGGCCCGTTCTTGCGCAAGCCCGGGGTGATTGTTCTGACCTACCACCGGATCCTGGGCTCGGATCGGACGTGGGAGGGGCTGGCCGTGGAGGCGTTCGCCGAGCAGATGCGCTGGCTGCGCGACCACTGCGATCCGATCGGTCCCGACGCGCTCGTGGAGCGCGCGCAGCGGCCGAGTCGGCTGCGGCCGGCGGTGCTGGTCACCTTCGACGACGGCTACCGCGACTATCACGATCTGGCCTACCCGGTGCTCGAGAGGCTCGGCATACCGTCGGTGGTGTTCCTGGCGACCTCGCTCATCGACGACGGAGGCATGCTCTGGACCGACCAGGTGCACGCCGCCACCCTGGCGACCCGCCGCGAGCGGGTCAAGCTGCCCTGGTCGGACGCTCCGCCGATGGCGCTGCCCGACGCCGCTGCGCGGATCGCCCTCGGGGTGCAGGCGCGCGCGCACCTGAAGACGCTGCCCGACGCCGAGCGCCGGGCCGCGCAGGCGTCGCTGCTCGAGGCGCTCGGAGCGCCGCCGCCCGGGGAACGGCAGATGCTGACCTGGGACGAGGTCCGCCGCACCATGAAGCTCACCACCTACGGCGGCCACTCGCACACCCACCCGATCCTCTCGCGCCTCGACGCCGACGCCGCCGATCGCGAGATCCGCACCTGCAAGGAGCGGATCGCCGCCGAGACCGGCCGGGCACCGACCGTCTTCGCCTATCCGAACGGGCGCCCCAGCGACTACACGCCCGAGACGCAGGCAATCTTGCACCGCCACGGCTTCCGCCTGGCGTTCGCCACCAGCGAAGGGATCGCCGGCGCCGACAGCGACTGGATGGCGATCAAGCGCCTTCCCAGCCAAGCGGCCGACCTCGCCGACTTCGCCTGGATCGCCGCCGGCTTGATGCGCGACTCGGCGTCGTCCTGATTCAGTCGCGCATTTCGAGCCCGAGCAGCGTCAGGTCATCGGGGGCGACGCCCCCGGTGCGCTGCTGCACGAGGCTGACGATACGGCGGTTGATCTCGTCGAGATCTCGCGGCGCCTTGGCGAGCAGATCGATGACGGCCCACAGCCCGAGCTGGTCGTCGTCGCGGTGGAGCGCGTCGAGGACGCCGTCGGTCATGAGCAGGACGATGTCGCCGGTGTCGAGCGGGAAGACGTCGTCGGTGTAGGTCTGCGCCGGCAGCATGCCCACGGGCGGCCCCGAGGCGCGCCCGAGCGGCATGACCGCGCCCGACGCGCGCCGCACCAGCGGCAGGACGTGGCCGGCGTTGGCCACGGTCAGGCGGCGGGCGCTCTTGTCGAGCTTGACGCATGCCGCAGTGACGAAGCTGTCGTCGACGCCCAGCGCCGAGAACGACTCGTTGAGCTGCGTCAGGATCTGGCTCGGCGGCAGGTCGTTGACGCCGGCGAGGCGGCGGATCTCGCTCGAGATGCGCGACATCATCAGCGCCCCGGCGACACCCTTGCCGGCGACGTCGCCGATGACCGCGACCAGCTGCCCCGGCCCGGTGGTGATGACGTCGTAGAAGTCGCCGCCGACGTCGAACGCCGGGCGGTACTCGGTGGCGAAGCGGAAGCCGTTGACGCCGGTCGGCAGCGCGGGCAAGAAGCTGCGCTGGATGCGCCGCGCCGCCTCGAGGTCGCGCTGAATCATGCGCGAGCGCTTCTGCCGCGTCGCCGTGCGCAGCTGCTGGATGGCCATCGAGATCTGCGCCGTCACGCCGGCCAGGCAGTCGTGATCTTCTTCGGTGAAGTCGTTGGCGCCCGGCTCGGCCTCGACGACGACGAGGCCGAGGAGCGAGACGCCCTCGAGCACCGGCGCCGACATCATGGGACCGCGCGCGCCATCGCCGGGCATGAGGCGGGGCACGGCGAAGTCGGCGCGGTAGGCTTCGGGCAGCGCCTCGATGCCGCCGCACTGCGTGGTCTGCAGCGCGCCGCCGCGCTCGCGGCAGTAGAGGCGTGACTCGGTCCAGTCGCCGTCGGCGACGAATACCTCGACCAGCCGCGTGCGGTCGAAGTAGGTGATCAAGCTGTCGACGACCTCGGTCAAGAGGTCCACTTCGTTCGTCAGCCGCGGAAGGCGGCTGGCGATGCGCGTGAGCGCCGCCAGTCGTCGTTGGACTTCCCGGTAGTCGCTGGCGAGTCGGCGCACGGCGCTGGGCGTCGGCGTCGGATTCAATCTCAGCGCGGTACTCATCAGTGCGGCTCCCTGGAGGCGCGTTCCCCCCTCCTCCTCCCTAGCGGATTCCGTGCCAGAAGTAGTGGGTTCGCGCGATGGAAGCGGCTGTTTCATTATTCAACGCGTAATGTCGGATACTTAAACCGTGAAGATGCGATCGAGGCGCAGCAGGCGGAAGATGGCCAACGGCTGGTCCCTGAGGCCCACGACCTCCACCTTCGTCCCCAGTGCACGCATTCGTTTGTACAGCGATACAATGGCGCCCACGCCCGAGCTGTCAATCAGGCGCAAGTCCTTGAGATCGACTTTGATTGAAGGGCGTTTTTCGGCCACGAGAGCGTCGATGGTCGGTCGTAGCTCGGGTGTGGACAGGGCGTCCAGGGAGCCCGAAATACGAAGAACCGTAACGTCTCCGTCATCTTCCCGGTTGAAATTCATTGGCGACTGCTGCCCCCACCACTGTCCTGAAAACCGTCAGATGGCTCCCGCACTTGCCGGCGAGCCGGGTCGAGATGCTTGGTCATGGAAAGCACGTTTGGAGGCCCGGCCTCGTACTTCACCTCGTCCATGAACGAGCGAATGATGTACAGGCCGAGGCCGGACTCCGGGAGCGCCTCGAGGTCAGGCACCGGAACGTCATCGAGCACGAAGCTGTTGCCGAAGTCGATCAGGCGAATCGTGATCGAGGTCGGCCCGGTCTCCACCTCGATCACCACGTCGCCGGGGCGGCGGCCGGCGTAGCTGTGAATGGCGGTGTTGTTGAAGGCCTCACCGAACGCCGAGACGACCTCGTTGTCCCATTCGCTATTGCGGATGGGCCCGGTGGCGTCGTCCGGCATGCCGGCCAGCTTGCAAGCCGCGCCCACGACGCGAACCGCGAGGTCGCGGTAGCGTAGGGCACCGGGCACGCGCAAGTGGATCACTCCTCCATCATACCCCAGCTCGGCCAGTCTCCCAATCTTCCATTCGTGAGGTAGACTGCAGTGTGTGACCCCCGCCGTAAAGGTCGCCAAGCGCGCGATTGACGTCGTCGCCTCCGCCGTCGGCCTGGCCGTGAGCCTTCCGCTGTATCCGGTCATCGGTGCCGCCATCTGGCTCGACTCACCCGGCCCCCTGTTCTACCGGCAGAAACGCGCCGGCGAGCTCCTCGGCAGCGACGGGCCGGGGCGCTTTCGCTTCCGCGAGTTCCAGATGCTCAAGTTCCGCACCATGCGGCCCGACGCCGAGAGGGCGACGGGGGCGGTGCTGTCGCAAGCGGGCGATCCGCGCGTCACGCGCATCGGGCGCATCCTACGCCGAACCCGCTTCGACGAGCTGCCACAGTTCTGGAACGTCCTGGTGGGCGACATGAGCCTCGTCGGACCGCGGCCGGAGCGGCCCGAGCTGCTCAACAACCTGGCGCTGGCGATCCCGTTTTTCGAGGAGCGCATGCGCAACGTCAAGCCGGGGATCACCGGTCTGGCCCAGATCAACCTCGGCTACACGGGCGCGGCGCCCGAGGGCAGCCCGATCACGAAGTTCAAGGAGCACCTGACCAATCCGTTCAAGCTCGAAGGCGCCGACGACGCCGAGGCCGACGACATGCGCCTCAAGCTGCTCTTCGACCTGGCGTACTCGGCCAACCTGGAGAAGTTTCGGTCGTTCATCGCCACCGAGCTGACGGTGATCGCCAAGACGCCGCTGGTGATGCTCAAGGGTCTGGGCCGTTAGGTGACATGGTGAAGTTCAAGCCGACGGAAGAGGGGATCACCATCGAGATCATCTGGGACGACGGCGATCTCAAGATGATCGTCCTCGACGCGGCCAACGGGCGCTTCCGCGCGCACGCCGAGGCCTACGCCGGGGCGGGCGAGCTGCGGCGCATCGCCGACCTGGTGGCCGGGTTTCCGTCGGGGCAAAAGGATGTGCGCCAGGTCGTCGTCGGCACGGCGCGGCTGCGCTTCTTCAGCCGCGAGGAGACGATGGGGCACGCGATGGTCGAGGTCAAATGCGCGGGCGGGACCGACGAATATCCGGAGCTGGCGCACTTCTTCCTCGCGGTGGAGACGGACGCCGTCGCGGACTGGGTGCGACAGCTGCGCGCCGTCGGCGATAGCAAGGAGAAGCCCGCTATCCTGCGCGCCGGGCGCGAGCCCTAGCCGCGCCCTCTCACGATTCATCACATCTCGGTTCGAGCTCTCGACAGGTGCCGCTTTCAAACCGCGTCGCATCGAGAGCGCACCGGAGCGCCACGTCCGGCCCCACGCACCCGGCCCCGCTGGGCTCAAACAGTCCTCGCCAGCGGACCGCTGTGCTCGATTCCGCCCCTTGCCTGTGCTGCGGAACTCGCCCAGCGGGGCCGTGTGCGTGGGGCCTCTGTGCTCGCGTGAAAGCCCAGACCCGCTGCTGCAGCTTCGTCCGCTGTTCCTGGACGCCGTTTTCCCATGAGCCCATAGAGCGGGCAGTCGTCGGAGCCGTCCTGCCGGGCGTCGAGGAGCGCTCCGCCCCAAGGGCGGACGCCAGCGACGAGCCGAGGGCCCGGACGTGCCGCCGGCCGGTAAGGCCGCCGGCGTAGCGGGCCCGTCCCGGCAAGACGGCTCGGACGACCGCCTGCGGCCCCGCAGCGCCAACCGGCGACACTGCCGCCAAGGATGGCGTTTGGGCACGCTCTCGCTGCGACGCCGTTCGCTCAATCAAATGCGGAGATGTGATGAATCACGAGAGCCGCGCCCCAAGCCGCGCCCTACTACGCCGACGCCGCGACAGAATGTTCGATGCCGGCGTCGAACACGGTCGCCAGGATGTCGGCGATTCTCTCGGCCGATCTGCCGTCCCACAGCCGCGGCACGCGAGACGAGCCCGACGCCGCCAGCGCCTCGGCCACGTGCGCCCTTACCGACGGTAGCTCGGTGCCGGCGAGGAAGTTCGTGCCTTCGGTGATGGTCACCGGGCGCTCGGTGCTGTCGCGCAGTGTCACGCAGGGGACGCCGAGCACGGTCGTCTCCTCCTGCACGCCGCCCGAGTCGGTGAGGACGATGCGCGCCTGCGCCATGAGCTTGAGGAAGTCGAGGTAGCCGAGCGGCTCGATGATCCGCCAGCGCTTCTCGTCGGGATGCAGACCCGATTGGGTGAGGCGGGCGCGGGTGCGCGGATGGACCGGGAACACCAGCGGCAGCTCGCCCGCGGTCTCCTCGATGGTCCGCAGCAGCGCCGAGAGCTGCTCCGGATCATCGACGTTCGATGGGCGATGGAGCGTGATGAGCCAGTAGGCGCGCGGCGTCAGCGCGAGCATGTCGAGGATCGGCGACTTCATCGCCCGCTGGCGCGCGGCCAGCAGCGTATCGATCATGACGTTACCGACATAGAAGGTGCGCGTGCCGGCGACGCCCTCGCGCCGGAGGTGCTCCAGGCCCGCCGGATCGGAGACGAACAGGAGGTCGCTGATGGTGTCGGTGAGCTTGCGGTTCACCTCCTCGGGCATGTCGTCGTCGAGCGAGCGCAGCCCGGCCTCGACATGGATCATGAGTGGCCGGTGCCGCTCGACGAGGTTGCCATCGAGGCGTGCGCGGAAGGGAAGGTCGAGGAAGAACTTGGAGGTCACCAGGGCGCAACCGATGGTGGAGTTGACGTCACCGACGACGAGCACGGCCTGGGGTTGCTCCTGCTGCAAGACCGGCTCGAAGCGCTTCATGATCTCGGCGGTCTGCTGCGCGTGGGAGCCAGAGCCGATCTCGAGCTCGAGGTCGGGCTTCGGGATGGCGAGATCCTCGAAGAAGATCTTGGAGAGCTTGGCGTCGTAGTGCTGGCCGGTGTGGATCAGGCGGGCGGCGAACCGCGGATCGTTGCCGAAGGCGCGCATCAGCGGTGCGATCTTGATGAAGTTCGGCCGCGCGCCGGCGACGAGCAGGATCTTCGTGGGCATCGGGCTCATTCACGCTCCTCACTGAAGGAGGTGATAAGCACCCGACGGCAAGAGGTGGAACACGACCGCGACCGCCGCAGCGAGGGCGGCGAGGCGCACCAGGTCGTGACGGTCGAAGCGGATCGCGAGCTTCGGATCATGGGCCCGTGTCGCTTGATACAGCGCGCCGGTGAGACCGACGTAGATCCAGGAGGTGACGCCGTCGAAGCGCGAGACGAAGAGTGCGCCGATCGACACGCCGGCGAGCGAGGCCAGCAGCGCCCAGGCCCAGACGCGCGCGACGGTGGCGTCGGCGTCGTCGGCGTAGCGGCGCAGGATGGTCACGATCAGCTTGAACGACACGTAGATCATCGATGCCCACAGCACGGCGCCGAAGAGGCCTCCGTCGGCGCTGGCGAGGGCCTGGCCGACCGGTCCGCCGCCGCGCAGCGCCAACGGCGCGGCAACGGCGACCCCTGCCAGGAGGGCGTACCCGCCGTAGCGCTGGACCAGGTAGACGGCCAGGACGGTCACGAACGCAACCTGGCCCGCGCGACTTCGCGTCATGATGACGCAACCGGCGACCAGACCGATGGTCAGCAGCAACAAGAAGAGGCGGCCCGCCGTGCGCCGGCGGGCCCAGAAGGCAAAGGCGAACGGGACGGCGACAGCGAGCGCGAGCGCCGTCGCGTCGGGATCTTCTAGCGGCGACGATCTCTGAACGATACTCAGGGCGGCCCGACCGATGGCGAGCAGCAGCAGCGTCGCCGCGACGGTGGCGAGCGCGCGAAAGCGCTGGACGCCTTGGGCGATCAGGAAGAAGAGAGCGAACCCGAAGGCCAGCTGGGTCGCCGCCGCGTGTCCGCGGCCCGGCGGAGCGAGCGTGATCCCGACGATGGTCCAGCCCACCAGCGCCAGCGCCCAGCCGAGCTGCGGCGCCGCCACGAGCTGCGACTTGCGCAGCTTCAAGTCGACGGCGAGCCCGAACAGCCCCAGCGCGACGAACAGCGGCGCGAGCGGAACGGGCAAGAGGTCCGGCAGGGGCTGCGGCGGCCGCAGATACGCCTGCAACAGGGACAGGACGATGCCGACCATGGCAAACATCAGACGAACCGGATATCCTTGCCCTTCACCGAAGGGGCCCGTTCGCGATGATGCGCACTCTCGCTCTCACACTCGGCTTGCTGACGTCGACGGCATTGGTGGCGTGCGGACCGACGTACTACGACTATAGCAAGGAACCGGATCCGCGGAAGGGCGAGTTCGTCCTCGGTATCAACGACGCCGTGCACATCAACGTCTGGAAGAACCCCGAGCTCTCCGTCGATGGGCGCGTTCGTCCAGACGGAACCATCACCATGCCGCTCATCGGCGACATCAAAGCGTCGGGGCGGACGCCGTCCTCGCTGAGGTCGGAGATCACGAGGCGGCTGCAGAGCTTCGTCCGAGACGACAGCGCCATCGTCTCGGTCGCGGTGACCGAGGTGAACAGCTATCGATTCACCATCGCCGGACAGGTCGAGCATCCCGGCGTCATGACCGCCAAATCCTACGTGACCGTGTCCGAGGCGATCGCCATGGCCGGCGGGCTCAACCGCTACGCCAATCCGCACCGGCTGACGCTCGTGCGCAGCGACGTGCACGGGCTGCGTCGCATCCCGATCGACTACGCGCGCATCGCGGCGGGAGAGCATCCCGAAGATGACCTCGTGATCCTGGCCGGCGACTCGCTGTACGCCGAGTAGCAGCACGAGCGCGGACGCTCGCTCAGGCCGGCGGCGGCAGCCGGGCGTGCGCCAGGAGCACGCCCAGATGGAGCTGGCGCGGCAGCTCGTGGCTCAGGCGCAAGAGCTCGTCCTCGGTGGTGCGTCCGGCGCGCGCGACCACGACGACGCCGTCCATCATCTCGATCGCGGCCAGGTGCTCGCCCAGCTTCTTGAAGCCGGTCAGATCGACGACGACATGCGAGAAGAGCTCGATCGAATGCTGGATGACGCGCGCCAGCTGCCGCACGCCCGCGCCCGCCTCGCCAGCCCGCGGCGGCGAGAGCAGCGCCAGCTGACCGCGCACCCAGCGCGTGGCGAAGGTCGACTCGTCGTCGTCGGAGCGGGTGCCGACGGCGATCTGGGGGATCGCGGGCCAGCGCACGTTGGCATCGACGTAGGCCGCGGTCGTGTTGGCGACCTCGACCAGGGCGAGACCGAGCTGCACCCCGATGGCCATGACGCCGATGTCCACCGACGCGGGCAGAAGACCGACGATGCGCCGCTCGGCCTTCTTGATCCGCCGGGCTACCGGGATGCAGTCCACCCGCAGGGCGGCGGCGGCCGAGTCGTCGAGGAAGATGCCGAGCGCCTCCAGCGTGACCTCGTCGTCGAGCACGAGTGGAGCTTAGCATCGGCGCGTCCTCGTCTGCGCGTGACATGATAGGCTCGCAGGCATGCCACGCCGCGCGCCCGCTCGGGCGACGCTTGCACCCTCCACGCTGGGCGCCGTGAAGCTCGCCGCGCTGCTCGCGGCCACGCTGGCGTCGGCGGGCGCGCGCGCCGAGGTGACGGTGCAGGGCACCGGGACCGCGTCTGCCGGCTGGACCGACAACATCCTCGGCGCCCCCGACCAGCCGACGGCCAACGGCCCCCCGCGCGAGGGCGACTTCCTGTTCCAGCTCGTGCCGGGGGTGGTGCTGTCGTCGGCGACGCCGCGCTTCATCGAGCGCGCCGCATACAGCTTCACGGCCGATCTGTTCGCCACTCACTCGGAGGCGAATTCGTACTCGAACACGATCGACTGGGCCGGCAACATCCTGACGTCGCCGACGTCGACGATGATCCTGACGCTGGAGTCGCAGCAGGGGAAGCTGTCGACCTTCAGCTTCAACCAGCCGTCGGCGGGCGCGGCCATCACGGTGCTGCCGCAGAACAACGACGTCAATTACTTCCGCCAGATCGCGAGCGAGAGCTTTGTCGCCACGCCGACGGCGCAGTGGCGCGTGTCGCAGCTGCTCTCGTTTCACGCGTTCGTGCCGCTCACGCAGGGGACGCTGGCTACTTCCTACGACGTCGCCGGCGAGGTCGGCGTCGATCGCATCTTCCGCCTCGACTCGCTGGGCCTCCTGCTGCGCGCCGAGCTCATCGACTTCGTGCAGCCGCGCGATCCGACCACCGACGTACCGGTCGCGTTCGATCAGCGGCAGGAGCTGACCACCCTGCTGGCGCGCTGGCGTCGCGACTGGTCGCCGTCGTGGAGCACGGAGGCGTCGCTGGGCGCAATCTCCATCGTCAGCGCCAGCTCCGATCCAATGGCGACGACGTCCAGCGATTGGGAGCCGAGCGCACGGGCGGCGGTGCGCTGGGCCCAGAAGCTGGGCTCGGCCGAGCTGCGCTACGCCCACGACGTCGAGCCCAACGCGCTGCTGGGCACCACGTTTTCCACGGACGTCGTGGCGCTGCAGGCGGGCGTGCCGATCGTGCGCGCCAAGCTGTCCTTCGGTGCGACGGCGGCGTACGAGCACGTGCGGCTCTTGTCGCAGGGGACCGGCGGGCCAAACGATTCGGCCGATCTGGCGCTGGTCGATTTCACCGTCGGATGGCAGCTCCGCCCCGAGCTGCAGCTGTTCGCGCGCTACTCGCTTCTCGATCAATTCGGCTCGCCGCCGATGAGCGGCGCCGCCTCGGTGCTGCCGGATCTGACGCGCAACCTGGTGATGATCGGCGCCACCGTGGTCTACCCGGCGGTGATGACCGTTCGCGTGCCCACGCGCCAGGGGACACGCGTCGACGGATCGGATCAAGCAGCATTCCCCGAAGTTCACGCGCCAGCGCCACGCTGATGGAGGAGACCATGAAGAGACTGATGCTCGCAGTGATCGTCGCCGGCACCGCCGCCGCGTGCGGGCCGCCGCTCAAGCAGACGCCGGTCGAGGAGATCCCCAAGCTCACCAAGATCGAAGACGTCATGGACAATCAGTCGACGGCGATGGATCCGCTCTTCAAGAAGATCGGACAGCCCACGTTCAGCGACGCGGATTGGGCGGCGCTGACGGCCGCAGCGTCGCGCGTGCAGGCGACCAGCCTCAAGCTCAAAGACTTCTCGAAGGGCGCGGAGTTCGATGCGCTGGCGATGAAGCTCAACCAGCAGGCGGGCGAGCTCGGCAACAGCTACGCCACCAAGGACGCCGCGACGGCAAACACGGCGCTGAAGAACATGAAGGCCACCTGCAAGCAGTGCCACAAGAGGTTCCGCTAGGGGGGTCCCTGATTCCGCGCCGTCGCGAGAGCGTCGAGTCCGACGCGACAGTGGCGCCCGAGGAGTGAGCAGCGCAGGAACACTGTCTGAATTTTCAGCCGCGCAGCGACGAGGCCGCCACTCGTAGCAAGATGATCGACGGTCGCAGCACGGCGTGGCCACGAAAATGCCTTCGCTTTCCTACGCACCGGATACTATCGGTCCATGGCGTCGGTGTTGGGCAACCCAAAGACTGACTACGCGGGGCACGACGCGAGGTACCGACAGTTGCGGGACCAGGGTGCTCCCGGCTGGGACACCGCCGACGGTTATCGCGAGCGCGAGGTCGAGCTCGCGTGGGCGCTCGCCTCGTTGGGGCCCTGCGGCAACCGGGTGCTCGAGCTGGGCTGCGGCGCTGGCAACATCGCACGCTGGCTCGTGGCGCGCGGCTTCGAGGTCACGGGCATCGACATCTCGCCGACCGCGATCTCATGGGCGACCGAACGCGCGATCCCCGGAGCCCGTTTCCTCGTCGGCGATCTCGTCGAGGAGATCACCGGCGAGTACGACGTGGTGATCGACGGACATTGCCTGCACTGCATCATCGGAACCGATCGAACGCGCATGCTTGCGAACGTTCGAGGCGCCCTCGTGCCGGGCGGCACGTTCTTCGTTGCGACGATGTGCGGCGAGATCTCGCTGCCCGAGCTACGCGCGTGTTTCGATCCGGTCACTCGTTGTCAGGTCGTCGACGGTATCGCCTATCGCTTCATCGGCGACGCCTCCGAGATTCTCGACGAGCTCCGCGGCGCCGGGTTCGAGATCGCGTGCTCGACGATCTGTCCGCGCAAGGACGACAACGATCAGGACCACCTCTGGGCGCTCGCTCGAAGGCCGACCACGGGATGAGCGAAGGGGCGAGCGCCGCAAGAGGTTCCGCTAGCGCTCTGCTAGCGCCTGCCTGAGCTCCGAGGCTCCCACCGGGCTGCTGGAACCTCCCGCTCCCGCCGACGACGAAGAAACTGAAGCGCGGCCCGCGGCATCCCATGAGCAGCGGGCGGGGGCGCTGGCTCCGAGCCGACCTCGCCGAGATCAGGCGCCGCTCGCCCGGCGTCTTGGCGGCGTCGTCGTCGCGCGCACAGGGGAGCCGTGTATGAAGCAACCGTCCAGGTTCGCCCAGGTGCAGCGACTGGTGAATGCGGTCGGCGTCGCGGTCGCCGCGCTGGCCATCGGGCTCCGCCTCGTCGCCGGCGATCGGCTCTTCGGGGACCATCGCGGCGCGTGGTGGGCCGGGCTACTGATGTTCGCCGTCGTCATCTCGCGCCTCGGCTGGGGTGCGTTGGAGGTGACGGCGCGGCGGCTGCCGTGGACGCGGCTGGTGCTGCCGGCGCTCATCGCGATCGAGCTGGCGCTCTATCTCCTGGGACGCGCTTCCCGAGGCACCATGATCAAGGTGCTGGTGGCCGCGGAGCTGGCGCTGGTCGTCGCGACCGTGGTTGCCGTGCTCGTGCGCCGCGAGCGTGCGTCCGCGGCGCGCTACTGGGAGGATGGCGTCGAGCGGACGCTGACGCGCTTCGTGCCGCCGGTGTTGGCGCGCCTGCTCGCGGTCGAGTTGGCGATCGTCAGCTCCGCCGTGGCGGCACCATTCCGCCGCGCGCCGAAGCTGCAGGCGAACGAGTTCGGCTATTTTCAGGGCTCCCCGGTGCGCTGGCTGCCCTTCCTCCTGCTGTTCTCGATGCCCGCCGATCTGCTGCTCGTAAACATGCTGGTACCTGCGCGGTACGCCCTGGCTCGGTGGATCCTGACCGGCAGCGGGCTCTACGCCCTGTTGTGGGTCGTCGGCGTCGGCGTGACCATGCGCCGGCGACCGCACCGCGTGGATGCCGACAGCGTCGACCTCTACCGGGGCCTGCTCCGGCGCGCGCACGTGTCACCGCGCGCCATCGAGGACGTCATCGTCCGCCCGTCGGTCAGCAGCCTGAGCGAGCTGCGCAGCCAGGGCAGCGCCGCGTGGCTGGCGTCGTCGCGCATGCCGCTGATCGAGCTGCACCTCAGCGAGCCGGCACGGGTCCACCGGGCGCTCGGCCCCGCCGGGCCGCCGACGGCGCGCCTGCTGATCGCGGTCGACCAGCCGGACGAATTCAGGGCGGCGCTGTTGGAGGCGGCTCAATCGGCGCGCAAGTAGCGGCCCCTGCGCGCCGGTGCTACGATCTGCACGATGCGTTTGGTCGCCGTGGCTCTCCTCCTCGCGACGCCCCTCGTCGCTGACGCGCGGCCGTGGAAGCCGCACCCGATCCACGTCATCCCCGGCGTGCCGCTCAAACCCGAGGACATCAAGCCCTACGTGCCGCCCAACCTCCTGCCCGAGCCGGCGCCGGAGCCGTCGGACGTCAAGGCCGTCGAGGTGACGGCGCCCGAGGCGATCATCGAGATCCGCCCCTGGACGTCGCCGATGGTGGGCAACGCGATCAAAGGCGCGCGGCTGCCGATCAAGGGCGTGGCCAAGACGACCCGGGGCGGCTGCTCGTCGCACGTGTGGTACGCGCTGGCGCCGTACGGCTGGCTGTGCGGGCGCGACGCACGGCCGACCGATCAGCCGCTCGACCACCGAGCAGGTGCTCAAGGTGCGGGAGGGATCGCGGCTGCCGTTCCAGTACGTGATGGTGCTGGTGAAGGACGAAGAGAAGCTGCCGATGTGGGGGTCGCTCGACGACCTGAAGAACGGCGCCGAGCCCGAGCGGCTGCTCAAGAAGGGCGACACCGTCGCCATCGAGAAGAGCTACGTGTGGGACGGCCAGCGCTATTGGATCAGCGTCGACGGCAAGCTGGTGCCGACAGCGCACACGGCGATGATGGGCGGCGGCGCCGAGTGGCACGGCATCGAGCTCAGCGACAAGACGCCGCTGCCGTTCGGCTGGGTCACGCCGGAGAAGGCGAACGTCTACGCGGCGCCCCCAGAAGGCAGGGCGGGAAAAGCGGACGCGCAGCTGGAGCGGCGCACGCGGGTCAACATCGTCGACGAGCGGATGGTCGGCCGCCGAAAGTGGCTCAAGGTCACCGTCGCCGAGGCGGCGCCGCCGCCGACGTTCGGCGACATCATGGCCGAGAGCGCGAAGCGCAAGCCCGCGGAGCCGAAGCCGGGCAGCGACGCCGGCGCGGCCACCGAGGACAATACGGTCGCGAATATGCCGGAGATATGGATATCGGCCGACGCGGTAAACGAGGTGCGCCTCTTGGAGCGCCCCAAGACGGTGCCGGCCGACATCACCAAATGGATCGACGTCGATCTGGGCGAGCAGGTGCTGGTCACCTACGAGAACGACAAGCCGACCTTCGCCACGCTGGTCTCGACGGGACGCGCCATCGCGACCCCGATGGGGACCTACCCGGTGTGGGCCAAGGTATCGGCGATCACGATGAAGAATCAGCCCTATGAAGACAAGCCCTACTACGTCAACAAGGTCCCCTGGTCCACCTTCTTTCAGTGGCATAACGCGATTCACGGCGCCTATTGGCACGACCGTTTCGGGGTTTCCAAGTCGCACGGCTGCGTCAACGTCTCGCCGCTCGACGCGCGCCACGTGTTCGAGTGGATCGATCCCCCGCTGCCGCCCGGCTGGACCGGGCTGCGGCCGCTCGAGCTGCTGAAGTCGCCCTACGTCGTGGTGCGCAACTCGCACATGAAGCGACAGTTCCGGCAGGACCGACCGATCGGGCCCCCCGATCGCGGGCTGGAGGAGCAGCGGCTCGAAGAGGCCGACGCGGCGCGCGCGGCGGCCGCGGCGCAGACCGCAGCCAACGGCGGTGCGCCCGCTGCGCCGGGCACGCCGGCGCCAGCGCCTGGAGCTCCGGTCGCGCCGGGCGCAGCGACCGCGCCGCCGCCGGCGACACCGCAAGCGCCCATCGTCGCCGCCCCCTCGACGGCGACGCCCGCCAAACCCTGATGGCGACGCCCGCCAAACCCTGATGGCGACGCCCGCCAAACCCTGATGGCGACGCCCGCCAAACCCTGACGGCGACGCCCGCCAAACCCTGACGGCGACGCCCGCCAAACCCTGACGGCGACGCCCCGAGCAGGCGCCGACGGCATCCGCGCCCCCGCGCGCGCAGAGCGTCAGGTCGCCGACGCGGCCAGTCGGCCGGCGGCGTGCTCGCGGTGGCCGCTCGCCTCGACGAGCTCGCCAGCCTTGCCGACGCCAAACGCGGGCATGTTGACATAGACGCTCTCGTAGTCGCCCGGTCGCACCCGATAGGTCTCGTGCCAGATGCCGACGTCGCCGTTGGTGCCGATGAGCCGATTGAAGTCGCGCCACGCGGGCAGGTGCGCGGCGGTGCGGCTCCGGGCGTAGGCCATCAGCTGCTCGGTCGATCGCCAGTACGAAACCATGACCGTCGTGCGCCCGAACCATTGCTCGGCACCGAGAAAGCCGAGGTCGGGATGCGCGAGCAGCTCGCGGATCATCCGCGGCATCGCCAGCGCCACGCGCAGCCAGCGGTGGATCTTCCACCAGCGGTTGACCCGCATGCCGATGAGGAAGACCACGAAGTCTCCGTCCATCCTCCCCGTCATCCGCTTCGCAATCGTCGTCATCGTCGCTCTCCTTTGTAAACAGTGTTCACATCGTGGTCAAAAAAAGGGTCACGGCGCCAGCGCCGCCAGCAGCCGGTCGACCGCATGCCGGTAGAAGCGGGCGAACGCGGTGTCGCTGCCGATACGCGTCAGGTGCCCCGACAGCCGCAGCGAAACCAGGCCGTGCACGTGCGACCAGATGAGCGTCGCCACCTCGTCGGCGTCGCCACGCGCGAGCAGCCTCGCCTGCATGCACTCGCGCACGCGGTCGACCAGGAACTGAAAGGTCGGATCGTGCGCGCCGTCTTTGCGCGGGGCCGGCCACAAGGCGGCCACGTCGTCGGCGTCCGACATGAAGATGACGCGGTAGTCGCGCGGGTTCTCGAGCCCGAAGCGGAGGTACTGCTCGGCGCAGCTGGCCATCCGCGCCGCGGGCGTCGCCGCCGCGAGGGCGCGCATCAAGTAGGAGGAGAAGATACGAAAGCCCTCCCCGCAGACCTGGCGCAACAAGGCCTCCTTGCTGTCGTAGTGGCGATAGACCGCCGCCGCCGACACGCCGGTGCGACGCGCGACCTCGCGCAGCGACAGGCGCGCAGAGCCGACCTCGAGATAGAGGTCGCGCGCCTCCGTCAGTAGTCGCGCGCGCGTCGAGTCGCCCTCGGCCGTCATGTGAACAATGTTAACTTCGCCGCGGAGGCTGTCAAGCCCCCGGCCCGCCGCGACGCTCTTCCTCGCGTCTTTACGCTAGGCAGGAGGGGCGCAATCCGCGTCCGGCGTGATGCCCGGCATTGAAAAGAGCAACGACCGTCTCGTATCGTCCGAACCGCCCCGCCCACCGGGGGACACGCAAGAGGAGAGCGGACGATGACAACTCAACGAAGACTGCTGTTCCTGACCCTGACCGTCGGACTCGTGGCCACCGGCGCACGCGCGAACGCTCGCCCGCTCGACCAGGTCACCACCGACGCCCTCACCGGGCATCGCCCCCATGCCGGCGAGCGACCGCAGCTCGACGGCAGGGGCCCGATCCAGGTCAGCGGCGCACACGGCGGCCTGGCCGGCATCGACTCGATCGCCAACTTCACCGGTCAGTACAGCTACCCGGGCGTCGACTGGCAGGGCAATCCGCAGTCGGTCTGGCCCTGGGCGATGGTCGGTCGCTCACCGCGCACCAACCGGACGTCGATCATCGGCGCGCCCATCATCCCCGTCTCGATCGACATGCGCAACGCCGACGGCACGCCCCGCTACGTCAACGGCCAGCGCCTCTTCATGGACGCGACGCAGTTCGTCCGCCCCGTCGTCAACTCGCCCATCTTCCACCCTGTCAAATGGCCGACGAGCGAGTTCCCCACGCAGTTCCTCGACGCGCTGTTCCGCGCCCAGTTCTGGCGCGGCGCCGGCGACGGTGACTTCGATCGCGGCGATCACGTCTCCGAGCTGTGGCACACGTTCCTGCTGCCGGTTCCGCGCACGCCGCGCGTGATGAAGCTCAACGCGGGCACCTACCACTTCGCGCTCAACGCCGACGGCACCTGCTGCGCCTTCGTGCTCGTCGACTCGGAGGCGTTCGGCAACGCGCTCTTCCCCGCCACCGCCGACGACACGACGACGCCGATCGGCGCCGCCGAGCACGCGCACGAGATGACGACCAAGGATCTCTCGACCCTGCTCTTCCCCAATACCTTCCTCTACGACAACGGCGATCCGAGCCAGTGCTGCACCGTCGGCTATCACGCCTTCGACATGGAGCCCGACGCGCAGGGCAACTTCACCAAGTTCTACGTCATGAACTACTCGAGCTGGGTGACGCCCGGTCTCTTCGGACCCGACTTCGCCGACGTCACCGCGCTCAGCCACGAGCTGTCGGAGGCCTTCAACGATCCGTTCGTCGGGTTCGACGGCGTGCACAACATGACGCAGTGGTGGCAGGCGCCGTGGGGCCTGTGCCAGAACAACCTCGAGACCGGCGACGTGATCGAAGGCCTCGACAACGTGAGCTACCCGGTCACCATCGACGGCTTCACCTACCACCCGCAGAACGAGGCGCTCTTGCAGTGGTTCGCCGGTGAGTCACCGTCGTCGGCGTGGCACGGCGCCTACAGCTTCCCCGACCCGACGGTGTTGACCGCGCCGGCCCCATCGCTCGGCGTCAACTGCGGCCCGCTCCCGACGCCCGTCGCCGCCACGCGCTGACGGCGCGGCCGGGCGGCGCTCGCTAGTACCTCGCCACAGTGGTTTTGGCCGGTCTGCGCCGGTCCTCGACGCCCATGGCCTCGTTGCTCCCCCTCGAAATACAGACAGTATTCCTTCGTCGTCGCGCCTCGCCCTGCGCGCCGAATCCTCGGCGGATACCAATCAACACCACTGCGGCGAGGTACTAACCCCAGGGTTCGCCTCGATTGACCTGCTGCGGACGATCCGCGCGGTCGCCTCGAGGACTACGTTCTCGCTCCCTCGGTCGAAATACCGACGGGTATTCCTCGGTCGGTCGCTCCGGTCGCATCCACGATCCGCCTCACGCGGCTCGCCCTCGCCAGCTCAACCGAAGCGAACCCTGGGGTTAGGCGTCTTTGCCGAGCAGGGTGTCGAACGCCGCGTCGACGTCGTCGCCGCGCGTCTCCGGCATCGTCGCCGCCGAAGGCGCTCCACCACGCACCGCGCTCACACGCTTCTGCACGTCGCGGAAGTTCGGATCGCGCTTCATCACCTTCTCGTAGTAGTACAAGGCCTCGCGCGGGTCGTTGAGCCGCTCGTAGGCCTGCCCCAGCTCGAAGTACATCGACAGCGCCTCGCGCTCGGTGATGCCCTCGACGTACAGGCCCTTCTTGAACTGCCCGATGGCGTCGGTCTGCATCCCCTTCTCCAGGAAGCAGAGGCCGATCATCAGGTGACATTGCACCTCGCGCGCCGTGTCCTTCATGACGATGCGGAACTCGTTGATCGCGTCGTCGAGCAGCCCCATCTCCTTGTAGGCGATGCCGAGATCGTAGTGCGTCTCGAAGTCCTCCGCCGTCACACCCTTCTCGATGACGCCCTTGCGCGTCATCTCGAACGTGCCCGCCGGGTCGCTCACCGATGACGGGGCCGCGTCGACGTCGCCCGGTAGATCGGTCGGCAGCTCCGCGCTCATGTCGGCGGTCATGCCCGGCGCCTCGACCACGTGCGGCAACGACTGCTCGCTCCCGGCCGCCGCCTGCTCCATCGCCTCGAGGTCGCGCATCTTCGCGGTCACCAGCGGATGCGACGGATGGCGCGCCAACAGATTGCCCAGGATCGCGCGCGCCTCCTCGAACAGCGACTGCTGCGTGAAGAAGTCGGCCTCGTCGAGATCGTCCTCGAGCGAGCCGCCCACCGGCCCCGAGTCCTCCGGCTGCAGCAGCGCCGCCGGCGTCTGCACGGTGCGCGTGATCGGCTTGTTCGACGGCGCCGCGATGTCGTCCTCGAGCAGCGGCCGTGGCGCCCGCATCGTCGCCGTGCCCTTGACGCCGGGCAGCGCGGCCATCGGCGGCAGATCGGCCTCGTCGACCTCTTCGTTGCTGCCGAACAGCGCCGCGTGATCGTATTTGCCCGCCGAGTCGTCGAAGCGCGTGTGCACGTCGGCCTCGTCGTCGGCCGGCAGCAGCGGGTGGCGCGCCGACTCGCGCGCCACGGCATCGGCGCCCTCGTCGACCGCGTGCGCCTCGGAATCGGTGGGCGCCATCGCCTCGGCGCCCTCGTCGAAGCCGCCGAAACGATCCTCCACCGCCGGCGCCGGCTCGTCGTCGAACCCGAAGCGATCCTCCACACCGCCGCTGCTCGGGGCCTCGTCGAACTCGCGCACGCGCGACGGCTCGACCACGACCGGGATCAGCTCGTCGTCCTCGGCCGACGGCGCGCCGCCATCGTCCGCAAACAGGTCGCCGCCGCCGTGCCTCGACGGCTCGGCGACGGAGAACTCGTCGTCCGAGAGCTCCTCGAAGATCCTCGACGTCGAGCATCTCCGAGCCCGTGCCCTCGGGGTCGCGCACCGACTGCGGCATCGAGTCGAACTCGTCGATGCCGGAGGTCGCCTCGGTCGGCTACCGGCGCCAGCCGCTCGCCGAGCGCGCCCGCCGCCCGCTCGTTGCGCGGATCGATCTCGAGGATCTCGCGCAGGTAGCGCCGCTTGCGCCCCGGCTCGGCGTTCTCCACCAGCGACCAGAGCTCGAGCACCGCCTCGTCCTTCTTGCCGAGGATGAGGTAGAGCGCCTTGAGCTTCTCGCGCGCGCCCACGTGCCGCGGGTTGCGCTCGAACGCACGCTGCAGATGCTCGATGGCCTTGGCGTGCAGGTTGTACTTGATGTAGACGTCGGTCTCGTTGAGGATCTTGGCGATCTCCTCCTCGGCGCCCGCCGCTCCACCACCGTCGCTGTTGGTGGTCGAGTCGTCGGCATCGGTGGCGAAGCCGCGCGTCGGCGGATCCTCGATCTCCGCCCGCGGCGCCGACGGCGCCGGCGCCGGCCGCTCCCAATCGCGCCCGCCGTCGACGTCGTCGACGGTGCGCATGCGCCCGACGCGCTCATCGCCACCGGCCGCCCGCCGGTCGAGTTGTCCGGCCTGACCGCGCGCGATCGGCACCGCGCCGCCCGTGCCGCGCCCCACCGGCGGCGGCGAGTTCAGCGCCTCGTCGATCGACGGCTGCGGACGGCGGCCGCGCGCCGCCCCGGATTGGACAGCGCCGCCTCGGCGTCGGGATCGCCCGGCGCCAGCTGCGAGGATCTTCCGCCACGTCCCGTCGCGCCCGCGGGTGTCGCCGTTCTCGACGTGGATGCGCGCGAGCTCCTTGAGCACGCGAGACCGTCTTCGCCGTCTGATCGAGCGCCTGGAACGCCTGCGCGAGCAGGCCGAGCGTCGTCGACGTCGCGCGGGTCGGCCTTGAAGCAGACCTGCAGCTTCTGCAGCGCGCGCCGCGGATCGCCTTGCGGCGCAGGTACAGCCCGGCGAGCTCGCGGTTCAGCGGCGTGGTTGTCGGGCTTGTGCCACAGCAGGCGCTCGGCGACCTTCATGAAGTCGTCCTGACGCGCTCTGCCTGGCGCAGCTGCTCGCCGCGCTTGGTGAACTCGTCGATCGCCTCCTCGACCATGCTCCTCCTTCGAGTACAGCTCGGCGAGCTTGATGCGCGTCGCGATGTTCTCCGGGATCGAGATCGACGAGCTGCTTGAGCGTCGCGAGCGCTTCCTTGCGTCTTGCCTTCGCGATGGAAGTGCGCCGCGACCGACTCGTAGTGCTGCATCGCATCGGACATCAGGCCGAGCTGCCGATAGAGCTCGGCGAGCTTGCAGGTTCACGTCGACGAGGCGCGGGTCGAGCTTGAGGATCTGCTTGTAGACCGCGACGGCTTTGAGGAAGAAGCCCTGGTCGCTGTAGAAGCTGCGCGACCTTGCAGGTAGGTCTCGGTCGCCTCCTGCTTCGTGCCCTTCTTCGCGTAGAGGTCGCCGATCTTGAGCCAGATCGCGGACGTCCTTCGGATCGTCCTCGGCACGATCTTCAGGTACTCCTTGATCGCCTTGTCGATCTGGCCCTTTTCGACGAACTTCGCGCGCCGGCGATCCATGACCTTTTCTTTGTTGAAGGCCACGGTCTGACTCCGCTCGGCGCGATGCTCCGAGGCACTGCGAGTCGTGACACTCACATCTTACGGTGCGCCGAGTTCAACGAGCGAGTCAGCGTTTCGAGACGCGATCACGCGCACGGGGCGTGTCAGGTCGGGCAGCTGCGTCGCTCGAGCAAAGCGCGCGACGAAGCCGGTGTCGAACTCGCCGCGGATGAAGTCGGGGTGGTCGATGAGCCGCCGCATGGAACGGGATGTTGGTCCGGATGCCCTCGATGACGAACTCGTCGAGCGCGCGCCGCAGCGCGCCGGATCGCCGCCGCGCGGTCGTCGGCGTGGACGATGAGCTTGGCGAGCAGCGAGTCGTAGTTCGGCGGCACGACGTAGCCCTCGTAGATGTGCGTGTCGACGCGGACGCCGAGGCCGCCCGGCAGGTGGAGCGCGGTGATCCGCCCGGGCGACGGCGCGAAGGTGACCGGGTCCTCGGCGTTGATCCGGCACTCGATGGCGTGGCCGCGCGGGCGGACGCGCGCCGGTGCAGCTCGACGACAGCGGCTCGCCGGCGGCGAGCCGGATCTGCTCGCGCACCAGGTCGAGCGCCGGTGACCATCTCGGTCACCGGGTGCTCGACCTGGATGCGGGTGTTCATCTCCATGAAGTAGAAGCGCTTGTCCTCGTCGAGCAGGAACTCGAGCGTGCCGACGGTCGTGTAGCCGATGGCCGCGGTCGCCTTGCGCGCGATGCCGCAGCAGCTTGCCGCGCCGCTCGTCGTCGAGCGCCGCGCGACGGCGCCTCCTCGATCAGCTTCTGGTGGCGGCGCTGGATCGAGCACTCGCGCTCGCCGAGGTGCGCGCACGGCCGTGCTTGCCGTCGGCGAGGACCTGGACCTCGATGTGGCGCGGCGCCTCGACGTAGCGCTCGAGGTAGATGTCGGGGTTGCCGAACGCCGGCCTGCGCCTCGGCGCGCGCCGCCGCGAAGCTGCGCCGAGCAGCCGCTCGCGTCTCGCGACGATCTTCATGCCGCGCCCGCCGCCGCCGGCCGACGCCTTGAGGATGACCGGGAAGCCCGATCGCGCTCGGCCGCCTCGAGCGGCCTGCGTCGTCGGTCTCGAGCACGCCGGTGCCCGGGCAGGAGCGGCACGCCGGCCTTCGCCATCGCCGCGCGCGCGCGAGACCTTGTCGCCCATCAGGCGCATCGATCGCCGGCGGCGGGCCGATGAAGCGTCAGCCCGCAGCTTGCTCGGCAGACCTCGGCGAACTCGGCGTTCTCGGACGAGGAAGCCGTAGCCGGGGTGGATCGCGTCGGCGCCGGTGATCTCGGCGGCGCTGATGATCGCCGGGATGTTGAGGTAGCTGCTTGCGCGCGGCGGCGGGCCGATGCAGACGCTCTCGTCGGCGAACCGGACGTGCAGCGCGTCGGCGTCGGCCGTCGAGTGGACGGCGACCGACTGCGATGCCCAGCTCGCGGCAGGCGCGGATGACGCGCAGCGCGATCTCGCCGCGGTTGGCGATGAGGACCTTCTTGAACACGCGGCGTCAGCCGACTTCGAGATCTCGGAACAGCGGCTGGCCGTACTCGACGGGCTGCGCCGTTCTCGACGAGGATCTCGGACGACCGTGCCGGCGACCTCGGCCTCGATCTCGTTCATCAGCTTCATCGCCTCGACGATGCAGAGCACCTGGCCCTTCTTGACGCGCGTGCCGACCTCGACGAACGGCGGCGCGTCGGGCGACGGCGCGCGGTAGAAGGTGCCGACGAACGGCGAGGTCACGTAGGCGACGTTGCCGTCGGAGGTATCGACCGATCCGCCGGGCGAGGAGGGCGACGGCGCGGCCGCCGGCGTGCCCGACGAGGACGGGGCCGGCGCGTGCGACGCCGGCCCAACCGCATGCGACACCGGTGCCGCGAAGGCGAGCTCAGCGCCGCCGCCGCGACGCACATAGATGCGCACGCCGCCCTCTTCGATCTCGATCTCGTTCAGCTCGTGACGGCGCAACACCTCCGCCAGCCGGTCGACGCGCGCCTCGATCGACGAGGAGGGCGGCGACGACGACGACGGCGACGACGACGACGAACCGCGCGACGAAGGCGCGGGCTTCTTTCCTTTGGCTCTCATCGGCTTCGCCTCTGCGCGGCGCCGCCCCACCGGGCGGCGATTGCTGCCGATCTACCTTCGCTCGCTCGTTTCACTCGCTCGCTCATGTCTTCTTCTTCTCTTCCTCGAGCAGATCCAGGATGGCGTCGAGCGCCAGCGTGTAGCCGCGGGCGCCGAAGCCGCCGATGGTGCCGACGCAGACCGCCGCCACGAACGACTGCTGGCGATACGGCTCCCGCGCGTGCACGTTGGACAGATGGACCTCGACGGCGGGCAGCGCCACCGCGCGCAGCGCGTCGGCGATCGCCACCGACGTATGCGTATACGCCGCCGGGTTGATGATGATGGCCTGCGCGCGGCCGACCGCCGATTGGATGCGATCGACCAGCTCGCCCTCGATGTTCGACTGATGACACTCGACGGTGGCGCCGCGCCCCCGCGCCCGCTCGCCGAGCGCGCGATCGATCTCGGCCAGCGTCGTGGCGCCGTAGACGCCAGGTTCGCGGGCGCCGAGCAGGTTCAGGTTCGGCCCGTGTAGCACCATCACGTGCGGGGCCATGGCGGCTCGCTACGCGATTTCCGCCTGCAGCTTCGGTGCGACCACGCGCAACAGATAGCGGCCTTTGCCGAAGTTGCCGTCGGGGCGAATGGCGAGCGCCACGAAATACTCGGGCGACACGACGCGGATGAGCATCGTCAGGGCGGCGGTGCGGATGACCACCTCCTGCACGGCGCCCACCTCGAGGATCTCGGCGGCCTTGCGCACCTGCGTCAGGATGAAGCTGAACTCCATGCCGACGGTCTGAATGTCGACGCCGCCATCAGGAGCCGTGTAGCTGTCGACAGTGATGCCGTCGAAGCCCATGAGCAGGCCGGCGACGCCGCCTTCGGTCTCCACCACCAGCCTCTGGAGGTTGTCCTTGAACATTGTCTTGGGTTGTATCGGGTTCGACCGGCAGAAGCAAGCGGCCCGGAGGGGCCGCACGCCTACATGGTGGCGACGGGGGCGGCGCTGCCGCAGAAGGTGGCGCCGGTAGCGTCGGTACAGCAGATGGTCGGGTCGTCCTGCTGCGGGAAGCAGGGGTCGACCACGACGGTTCCCTTCGGCAAGGGGCAGGTCGTGCTCTGCGTCAGGCAGCCGTTGCACAGGTCGACCGGGAAGTCGACGGGTCCGCCGACCAACTGATCGTTCGCGCGCATGCCGACCGGGCTGACGTCGGCGATGACGGTCAGAAGGCCGTTGGCCGGGATCGTGCCCGCGAGCGATTTGGCCACGCTGGCCGGGACGATCTCGACGAACATCGGGGCCGATCCCCCGGGATCGAGGCGACCGGCGGCGGCGGCGTAGAAGAAGGACTGCTGCCCCGACGGCAGTCCCAGCGGCGCGCCCGCGGCCGTGGTGAGCTTGACGTTGGCGCCGAGGAGCTGGATGGCGTTGTACTCGAGGCCGTTGGCGCTGGCGATGAGGTTGTTCCTGATGACCGGCACGGCGATGTAGCCGGCCGTCGTCACTAGCGCCACGTCGAGCAGGCCACGATCGCGCCCGACGACGCCGGTGGCGCCGCCACCAGGCATGGCGACGCATTGGGTGGCCTGCGTGATCGCCTGCATCTGCAGGATCGAGAGCGAGATATCGTTGTTCGTGCAACCGGCCGCGCCGACGCTGGCCGCGGCGAGCAGGAGCAGTGCGGGTTTCATGCACCTACCTCCATGTTGGATCGTATCATCCCGTTTTTCCCCCAAGCAAGATTTCGTGGATCCGCGCCGGCGACAGTGGCGTCAGCCGTGCCCGCCCCGGCTCGTCCACGACGACGAAGTTGATGTGCTCGCCTCCGCGCTTCTTGTCGACGGCGACCCGGGCCAGCGCCCCTGGCGAGAGGCGGCGGTCGAGGTTGGTCGGCAGCCCGACCGCGTCCAGGAGCGCGCGGATGCGCGACTCGAGGGCGGCGCCGCCGCACGCCTGCTGTACGCGCGCCGCCGCCAGCATGCCCAGGGCCACCGCCTCGCCGTGGCGCAGCGGATCGGGCTCGGCGTGCGAAGCCGATTCGAGCGCGTGCCCGACGGTGTGCCCGAAGTTGAGCAGGGCCCGCGCGCCGGAGAGCTCGCGCTCGTCGCTGCCGACGACGCGCGCCTTGATCGCGCACGAACGCGCCACCAGGGCAGCCAGGAGGCCGGGATCGCCCGCGCGGGCAGCGGCGGCGTTGTGCTCGAGGAAGTCGAGCAGCGACGCATCGGCGATGAGCGCGTGCTTGATGACCTCGGCGAGGCCGGCGGCGCGGTCGCGATCGGACAGCGTCGCCAAGGTCGTGACGTCGGCGTAGACGAGCCGGGGCTGCCAGAAGGTGCCGGCCAGGTTCTTGCCCGCCGGCAGGTTGACCCCGGTCTTGCCGCCGACCGACGAATCGACCTGCGCCAGGAGCGTCGTCGGTACCTGCACGTACGCGATTCCCCTCAGGAAGATCGACGCCACGAAGCCGCCCAGATCGCCGACCACGCCGCCCCCGAGCGCGACCACGAGCGCGCGGCGGTCGAGCCCTTCGCGGGCGAACGACTCGCACAGCTCCTCGGCGTGCGCGAGCGACTTCGAGCCTTCGCCGTCGGGCACGACGGCGGCGGTGACGCGCCGACCGCGCGCGCGCAGGGCATCGGCAAAGCGCGGCAGGTGCAACCTGGCAACGGTGTCGTCGGTGACGATGCCGATCTTGCCCTCGGGCAGGCGCGCATGGAGCTCTTCCGAAAAGCGGTCGGCAGCGCCGGGCTCGGCGTCGACGAAGATCGGATAGGACCGATCCGCATCGTCGTTGACGATGGCGACGTCGACCCTGGTGCTGCTCACGGGTTTTCGATCGCCTCCTGGATCCGCTGGGCCACCTTGGACGGCGCGACGGCGGTGGTGTCGATGGTCAGGTGCGCGCGCGCGTAGTGCTGCGACCGCTGCGCCATGATGCGCTCGACCTCCGCCCGCACGTCCTTGCCCGCCAGCATCGGTCGGTTCTCGGCGCTGCCGATGCGCCGCACCAGCTCGTCGACGCTCGCGGTCAGGCACACGACCTTGCCCGCCTGCAGCATGAAATCCATGTTGTCGCCGTGCGCCGGCGCGCCGCCACCGACGGCGATGACCTGTGGCGCCGCCGCCGTCACGCGCCTCAAGGCCGCCGCTTCCCGCGCCCGAAACCCGGATTCGCGCTCGTTGAAGAAGATCTCGGGCACGGTCATGTGCGCCTCCTGCTCGATCACCGCGTCGAGATCGCAGAAGCGACGCTCGAGCTTGGCGGCCAGCAACAGGCCCACGGTCGACTTCCCCGTGCCCATGAAGCCGACCAGGAAGATCGGCTTCAGGATCCTAATATTTTGCGAGGTCGGCACGGTACGCCTCGAGGCTGCGCAGCAGCTCGTCCATGGTGTCTCCTCCGAGCTTGTCCAGCATCGCGTCGGCGAGCACGAACGCCAACGCGGCCTCGGCGACGACCGCCGCCGCCGGCACCGCGCACGAATCGGTGCGCTCCTTCTGGGCGTCGAACGGCTGCTTGGTCAACAGGTCCACCGACGGTAGCGGCCGCGCCAGCGTCGGGATCGGCTTCATCGCCGCCCGCGCCACCACCGGCTCGCCGTTGGTGATGCCGCCCTCGAGGCCGCCCATGTTGTTGCTCGGCCGCGTGAACGCCTTGCCGTCGTGCAGGATGGGATCGAACAGCGCCGAGCCGCGCGTCGCCGCCGCGCCAAAGCCGGCGCCGATCTCGACGCCCTTCATGGCCTGGATCGACATCAGCGCCATGGCGATGCGGCCGTCGAGCCGCTCGGTCCACTCGGCGTGCGAGCCCAGCCCGGGCGGCACGTTCCACGCCACCACCTCGACGACGCCGCCGACCGAGTCGCCCTCCTTCTGCGCCGCCTTGATCGCCTCGATCATGGCGGCCGACGCGCGCTCATCGGCACAGCGGACCTCCGACTGCTCGGCCCGCTCGCGCGCCGCGCGCAGCGCCTCCGGCTCGCGCGCGCTCAACGCCGGCGCCTGCGCCTCGGCGATGCGCGTGACGTGACACATCAGCTCCACCCCGCAGGCGCCGAGGAGCGCCTTGCACACCGCGCCCGCGGCCACCCGCGCCGTCGTCGAGCGCGCGCTCGACCGCTCGAGCACGTCGCGGGCGTCGTGCAGGCCGAGCTTGAGCGCGCCCGCCAGATCGGCGTGCCCCGGCCGGGGCCGGGTGAGCGCCTTGGCCCGCTCGCCCGCCGGCGGCAGGAACGGATCCATCACGTCGGTCCAGTTGGCGAAGTCGGCGTTCGGCACCATCAGCGCCAGCGGCGCGCCCAGCGTCACGCCGCCGCGCAGGCCGGCCAGCGCCCGCACCGCGTCCTTCTCGATCTTCATGCGGCCGCCGCGGCCGTAGCCCATCTGCCGCCGCTTCAGGTCGGCGTTCACCGCCGCTTCATCGACGTGGAGGCCGTGGGGCAGCCCCTCGAGGATGGCGACCAGCGCCGGCCCGTGCGATTCGCCGGCGGTCATGAGGCGCAATCTTCCCATCTGCGGAGTGTAATGCGATTACCGCGCCACGACCGAGCGGTTGACGATGCGCGGCGTGATGAAGATGAGGAGCTCGGTGCGATCGTCGTTCTCGCGGCGGTTCTTGAAGAGCCAGCCGAGGATCGGGATGTCGGCGAAGAACGGCACCTTCGAGTACGACAGGCCGGTGTTGCGCGTGTAGATGCCGCCGATGACCGCGGTGTCGCCGTCGCGCACCAGCATCTCGGTCTTCGCCTCCTTCTTCAGGATCGTCGGATCGCCGCGCGCGCCCACGTTGACGAAGTCGGGCTCGTTGCGCGTGATGTTCACGTTCATCACGATCGATCCCTCGTTGGTCACGTGCGGCTTGACCGTCAGGTTGAGCTCCGCGTTGACGAAGACGGTGTTGGCGCCGGCGGCCGACACCACCGAGACCGGGATGGCCATGCCCTGCTCGATCGTGGCCTCGATGTTGTCGAGCGTCATGATCTTCGGCGCCGAGATGATGCGCACGTTGCCGCTGTTCTCGAGCGCCGACAGGCGCAGGTTGATGTTGAAGGTGCCGTTGAGCGAGCCGAGCGTCAGGCCGAGCGCGCCGCCCGAGCCGGTGCCGACCGCGGCCGGCAGGTTGACCGCGAAGTTGGGCGACGCCGCCCCCGACTGCCCAGCTGCAGGCCGTTGGTGTTGGTGAGCGCGTCGGTGGCGCCGCCGGCGACGCCGACCGTCGACGGGAAGGCGAGGCCGGTCGGGTTGCCCGTCGCCGCCGAGTTGATCGAGTTGCCGCCCCACTGGATGCCGATGTCGCGGGTGAAGGTGGTCGCGCCTCGACGATGCGCGCCTCGATCAACACCTGCGGCGTCTGCGTGTCGAGGTGGTGGACCAGATCCTCGGCCAGCGCGATGTTGGCCGCCACGTCGGTGACGATGAGCTGATTGGTGCGCTCGTCGACCGACACGTGGCCGCGCGACGACAGGACCTCGCTGACGCGCGGCAGGATCTGCGTGCCGTCGGCGTAGCTGAGCGGGATGAGCTGGGTCACGAGCGGCTTGAGCTCGACCGCCGCCTTCTGCCGGGCGACGTCCGCCTCCAGCTCCTTCTCCAGCACCGACTGTGGCGCGACGCGGATGAGGTTGCCCTCGCGCTGGATGCCGAGCCCCTTGGCCTTGGCGATGACGTCGAGCGCCTGATCCCACGGCACGTCCTTGAGGTGCATGGTGACGGTGCCCTTGACGTCGTCGGCGAGGACGATGTTGACCTGTCCGACGTCGGCGATGAACTTCAGGATGTTGTGGAGATCGGCGTTGACGAAGTCGAGCTCGATGCGCCGGCCGGTGTAGACGCGATGCTGGCGGCGCGGGTTCGCGGCCGCCTGCGCCACCTGCAGCGGCACGGGCGCGGCGTAGCCCGCCACCTTGGGCGGTGCCACGTTGCGCGTCCCCGAGCGCGGGAACTCCCAGGTCAGCGTTCCGGCGTCGCGCGTCAGCTTCGGCTGCGCGTGCGGCCCGCCGGTCGCCAGCGCGACCTCGACGCGCACCGCGCCGGCGTCATCGGGGTCGGCGTAGGTCGAGACGCTGCGGATCGGCCCGGCGAAGGCGCTGGCGTCGAGCGTGCGCTCCAGCTTCTTCGGAAGCGACGCGCGCGCGATCTTGAGCACCGCGCCGTGATCGTCGGCGCGAATCACGGTCGCCTGGGCGTCGCCCCGATCGCCGACGTCGACGATGACGCGCTCGGCGTCGCTATCGTCGGCGAAGCGAACGTCGCGGATGCGGCCATCGTTTGGCTCGCCCTTGCCGAGGCGCGCCGCCGCCGCCACCTTCTCCGTCGGCAGCGTGTCCTTCTCCTTGACCGTCGCCGCCGCCACCCGGGCGGGCGTCGGCACCATCGCCAACCGGCGACGGGTCTCGTCCTCGATGCGCTGCAACTCCGCGCGCGCCGCCTGCAGCTGCTTGTCGAGCGTCGCGCCCTCGGCGCGCTTCTGCTCCTGGGCAGCGATGAGCCGCGCCATCTCCGCCTGCGCCGCCGCCAGCGCCGACTGCCGGCGCTGCTGCTCCGCCGCCACACGCGTCAGCTCCGTCTGCGCCGCCGCCAGCTTCTTGGTCAGCGCCACCCGCTCACTCGCGAGCTGCTGCTCGAGCTCGCCCCGCTCGTGCTCGAGCCGCGTACGCTCTGCGACCGACTGCTGCGCCGCCTGCGACTCCTGCGCCCGCGCCGCCTTCTGGGCGCTCTTGCGATCGGCGTCGAGCTTGCGCAGCTCCGCCTGCAGCTGGGCCAGATCCCCGCGCGCCCGCGTCACGTCCGCGTTCGTCGTCCGAGCCGCCTCCGCCTTGCGCGCCAGCTCGTCGTTCTTCGCCGCCAGCTCGCTCGACTTGGCGGCCAGCTCGCCCGAGGTGCGCGCCAGCGCGTCATTCTTCTGCGCCAGCTCGCCCGAGGTGCGCGCCAAGGCATCGTTCTTCTGCGCCAGCTCGCCCGAGGTGCGCGCCAACGCGTCGTTCTTCTGCGCCAGCTCGTCCGACTGCTTGCGCAGCTGCTCCTCGAGCTTCTTCGCCTCGGCCCGCGCCGCCTCGAGCTTCGCCAGCTCCTTGGCGCGCGTGTCGGCCACGGCTTGCATCTCCTGGCGCACGCTGTCGAGGTGCGCGCTCTCTTTGGCCCGCACCTGCGCGATGCGCCGCGCCTCGCGCTCCGCCTCCTGCATCTTGGCCAGCGAGCCCGACGCCAGCGCCGCCGCATGGTCGGCGCGCTCGACCGCCTGCGCCCGCTCGGCCGCCACGCTCGCCGCCTCGCGCCGCGCCGCCTCGACCCGCGCCCGCTCGGCCTCCTGCGCCGCCGTCAGCTTCGCCAGCTCGGCGCGCGCCTTCTCCAGATCCGCCTGCGCCGCCTGCTGGGCGTCGGCCTGCTTCTGCGCCTCGCCCTTGAGCGCTGCCAGCTTCTGCTGCTCGAAGCGCGCCGCCTCTTCGGCCGCCTGCGCTCGCAGGATCGCCTGCTGGGCCCGATTCTGCGCCTCGCGCGACGCCGACTCCGACGCGCGCTGCTGGTCACCGGCGCGGGCGCGCTCCGCCGCCGCCGCCGCCTGCGACAGCTTCGCCGCCTCGTCCGCGCGCGCCGACGCCCGCCGCTCCTCGGCCGCCCGCGCCGCCTCCGACGCCGCCTGCCGCGTGCGCGCCGCCGCCTCGAGCTGCGTCAGCTTCGCCTGACGCTCCTCGGCCGCCTTGCGCGCCGCCGCCTGTGTCTCCGCCAGCTTCTTCGCCTCCGCGTCGCGCTGCGCCGCCAGCGCCTGCGCCTGCGCCCGCAGCTTGTCGAGCCGCTGCTGCTCCGCCGCCACCTCCGCCTGGCGTTGCTCGCGCTCCGCCTGCACCTGGGCCGACTGCGCCGTCGCCGTCGAGGTGCGGCTCTGCGCCTCCTTGAGCCGCTGCTCCTCCGCCTTGCGCGCCGCGACCACGCGATCGAGCTCGTCCTTCGCCGCCTGGGCGCGCAGCCGCGCCGCGTCGGCCTCGTGCTGCGCATCGGTCGCGCGCGCCACCGCCGATTGCTCCGCCAGCTCCGCCACCTGGCGCCGCTGCTCCGTCGCCGCCGCCTGCGCCTCCGCCTCTACGCGTCGCTTGCGCGCCTCGTCGGTCTTGGCCGCCTCGGCGCGCAGCGCGTCCGCCGGCGGCGCTGGCCGGCATCGGCTCGTCGGGGGTCACGGTGATGACGAGGTCGTGTCCGTCCGCCTTGACGTCGTAGCTCGCAGGCCGCTTGAAGCCGATCATCACGCGCGCGGTGCGGCTGACGTCGCTGGCGTACTGCGCCATCGCGATCTGTCCCACCGCCCACGTATCGACGTCGATCGGCCCCGAGCGCAGCTCATCGGCGCCCAGCTTCCCGTCGGCCACGTCGACGACCACGCGCGCCGGCCGCTCCAGCCGATAGGCCGTGAAGCTCGGTGTCGCCGAGCCGTGCACGACAATCACCGTCTTGCCCCCGTCGGCGCGGGCGGTCACTTTCGTGACGACGTTTTCGGCCGCGCTCGCCACCCCCGCGAGCGCCAGCGCCGTCGCCAATGCGAAAAGAGAAACGCGCCTCATGACGGCTCCTTTACTGTCGTCATTGTCTGTGCACTTCGTGCACCGGCACAACAAGTCGTTCCGCGGGCCATACCGGCCTCGCTCACATTCGCTCGCCGACGCTCGCTCATTGCCCCACGTTCTCGCCCGCGTGCAGCTCCACCACGCGTTCGGTCACCTTTGGTTTCCCGCCCCCACCCAGATCTTCTTCCAGCTGGAAGAACACGCGATCCGGTGCCACACGGGTCACCAGCGCGTCCACCTTCGACACGTGATCGCCGCGGACCACCGTGATGCCCGTGCCCGTCGGATCGATGAACATCGCCCGCGGCCGCGTCTCGTCGCCGCCGATGATGGCGACGAGCTTGAGCTCCTCGAGCGCAAACTTCTCGAGCAGGATGCGATGCTGCGGCTTTACGTTCACCACCTGCGCCGCGAACGTCGTCAAGAACGAGCGGAATGGATCGCGGTTGCTCGGCGATTCCTTGAAGTCTTCGTTGGTGAGCGGCCGCTTCCGCACTTCCTGCAAGATCGCGTCCTTCGACTGCTCGACGCCCGGCTGCAGCGCCGCCACCGGCGATCCGGCCGGCGCAGCCGGGTGCGGCGCCGGCCGCGGCGGCGGCGGTGCCGTCCCCTTCTCCGAATCGCCGCAAGCGGCGAGCAGCACGAGCGATGCCAGAAGCAAGCGCTTCAATGGGCACCTCCCGAGGTGATCGACGTGCCGCCCTGCTTCCGCACCTGACCCTTGTCGGTGAACATGAAGGTCGTGGCCGTGAAGTTGGCCTTGAGCAGGTTCTGCTGCGTGGCCGCCACGCCCAGCGACACCGGGTCGAGCGACAGGTTCTCGATGTTGACGATGCGCTTGAGCTCGCCGACCTGCTTGAAGAAGTGATCGATCTGATGATAGGTGCCGGTGAGCGACATCTTGATCGGGATCTTCACGTACATCTCGACCGGCTGCGCCGCCTCGCGCACCGACTCCACCTTCGACAGCCCGCTCAGCTCGATCTGCGCCTGCACGCTCTCGATGAACTGCTCGATGTCGTCCGCCTTCGGCAGCACGCGGAGGAGCTCCTTCTGCTCCTCCAGGAGGGCGTTGACCTCGTTGCGGAACGCCAGGTACTCCTGCTTGCGCCGCTCGTACTCGTGCTTCTCCTTCTCCAGCCGCACCCGGTCCTGCTCGAGGTGCGCCTGCTCGTCGAGCATGTCGCCGTAGAAGAAGTACCAGTAGCCGCCCGCCATGAGCGCCACCAGCCCGAGCATGGCGCCGAGCTTGATGGCGAGCGAGAGCGCGGCGATCCTATCGAAGAAATTTTGCATTAGTAGTTCACCCGACAGGTCACGTCGAACGTCACGTAGGAGACGTTCAACTTGCGTGTCGAGCTCCGGCTTGGTCTGCTGCCAATAGACGTCGCTGAAGAAGGCCGAGAGCTTGAGGCGCTTCAAGAACTCCGCGACGTCCTCGGCGCTCTTGGCGCCGCCCCTGATCTTGACGCTGTGGTTCGTCTCGCTGTAGCTGAGGAGCCAGACGCGCCGCGTGTCCCAGTTCGGGTTGAACCCGACGTCGGGATTGCGCTTGATCGCCTCTTCGTACTGCTCCTTGTTGAACGTCGGGCCCTTGCCCGGCGTCAGGATGTCCGACAGCTCGCGCATCATGTAGGTCGGACCGGAGCGGTTGGCCTGCAGCCGCTTGATGGCGTCGCGCTGGCGGATGAGCTCGTCACGCTGGGCTTTGATGACGTCGTAGTCGCCGATCTCGGCCTTGAGCTTGGCGATGTCCTTCGAGACCTGCTGGTTGTGGTCGCGCATCTCGGCGATGCGCGAGACCGCCGCGCCGTGAAAGACGATGATGCCCGACCAATGTCGCCGAGAAGACGATGACGCCGATCAGGCAGCTGCCGCTGCCCCTGCTCGCGTCGCTTGGCTGCCTTGATCGGCAGCAGGTTTATGGTGATCATGATTGCACCGCTCCCTCACTGCGATGCGGCGCGCCAGGTCGGCTCGCTGCACTCGCCTCCAGGGCGCGAAAATCCCGCATCTCCGTTCGGTCGCTCATTCCACCGCTCCCTCACTGCGATGCGGCGCGCCAGGTCGGCTCGCTGCACTCGCCTCCAGGGCGCGAAAATCCCGCATCTCCGTTCGGTCGCTCATTCCACCGCTCCCTCACTGCGATGCGGCGCGCCAGGTCGGCTCGCTGCACTCGCCTCCGGGGCGCGAAAATCCCGCATCTCCGTTCGGTCGCTCATTCCACCGCTCCCTCACTGCGATGCGGCGCGCCAGGTCGGCTCGCTGCACTCGCCTCCAGGGCGCGAAAATCCCGCATCTCCGTTCGGTCGCTCATTGGAGCTTGTCCCCGGGGGCCCGGAGCGCCAGGCCTAGTGACACCATCGCCTGCGGACCGTGGCTGCGCAAAAACGCGGGGTCGATGTTCGAGGCGCCCGCGTCACGGAACGGCTCCATGATCTCGACCGGCACGCGCGCGCGCTGCTCGATCGCCATCAGCAGCGGCGGCACCCGCGCCGACCCACCCGACAGGTAGATCTTCGAGATCGTCGTATCCGGGTGCGACGCCGAGGAAGAAGTCCATCGACTTCTGGAACTCGCCGGCCATCTGCTGCGCCGTCATCTGCAGGATGCGCGCGACGTCGGCGGAGGCGTCGCCGTCGGTGAACGCGACCTTGAGCGCCTCGGCCTCCTCGCTGCTGACACCGCCAGGTGGCGCTTGATGTCGTCAGTGAACGAGTTGCCGCCGGTGGTCACGTCGCGCGTGAAGGCCGATGTCCCACCCGCCAGTATGTTAATGTTGGAGAGCGAGGCCCCGACGTTGATCAAGGCCACCACCTCGTCGCTCTGGCCGTACGCCGCCTCGAACGCGTTCTGCATGGCGAACGCCGCCACGTCCACCACCACCGGGGTCAGCGTGGCCTCGCGCGCCACCGCCGCGTAGTCGGCGACCACTTCCTTCTTGGCCGCCACCAGCAAGAGCTCCATCTGCCCTTGCGCGTTCTTGCCGCCCAGCGCCTGGTAGTCGATCTCGACGTCGTTGCGGTTGAACGGAATGTGGTGCTCGGCTTCCCACGGCACCTGCTCTTCGAGCTCGTCCGGCGTCATTGCCGGCACGAAGATCTTCTTGATGATGAGCGCGTTGCCGGAGATGGCGAGCGCCACCTCCTTCTGCTTGATCTTCAGGCGGTCGAACAGCGCGCGGACCGCCTCGACCACCCCCGAGTGGTTGAGGATGGCGCCGTCGACGATGGTGTCGGGGGGAATCGGCTCGATGCCGAAGTTGAGCAGCACGAAGCCGCTGCCCTTCTTCCTCACCTGGGTGACCTTGACGGCCGAGCTGCCGAGGTCGAGTCCGATACAGTTCTTTGCCATCGCCGCGTCCTCTTTTCAGGGCGCGGCGTGCTGGCCGGGCCCGTCAGTCTTCTTCTGCGTCGCCGAAGACCATCACGCGATCGGTCGGCTTCAAGCCGAGCGCCTCGAGGATCTTCCGCTTCGTGTCCATCCGCGCCTTCATGCCGCGCTCGACCCGGTCGATGGTCAACGTCGACAGCCCCGCTCGTCGCGCGAGCTCGGCCTTCGACATCATCCGCTCCGTCCGCAGCTTGCGAACGTTGTTCTTCGCCTTGGCCGATGACTTCGGCGCGCGCGCGCTAGTCTTCCCTTGGGCCTCCTTGGTGGCCTCTTCCGTCTTCGGTACGACGACTGGGTCTTTCTCGTGCGCTTCCATCGGCCGAGGAGAATGATGGGATCGCACCCTCCGCGACGTCAAGAGAATATAAAAGATACTTAATTAAGTAGTTTTCCATCGCACGATATCCCACATCGTACCACCTGTAGGCAGGTGGTCAAATTTTCTCATTTCATAGGTCATCGATCTCGAACTCCTTGATCTTGTAGAGCAGCGCTCGATGACTAATTTCCAATATTTTCGCAGCGTTGGTTCGATTTCCGCGGGTCTCGCGGAGCGCCTTGCGAATCAGCTCCTCCTCGATGATCCGCGTCGTCTTCTTGATCGACAGCTCGCCCGACTGCAGTGAAAGCCGGATACGGTCGCGACTTTCGCGCACACGCTCGGGCAAACCATCGGGCTCGATGCGCTTTCCGTCACAAAGGACCATCGCGCGCTCGATCGTGTTCTCGAGCTCGCGCACGTTTCCCGGCCAGCGGTAGTCGAGCAGGAGCTTCATCGCCTCCGCGCTCGCGCCTTCGAGCTCGGTGCCGAGCTTGGTGTTGGTCCGCGCGATGAAGTGATCGACCAACAGCGGGATGTCCTCGCGCCGCTCGCGCAGCGGCGGCAGCGCGACCGTGATCACGTTCAAGCGGTAGAACAGATCTTCGCGGAAGCGCCCTTCGCGCACCTCGGTCGGCAGATCGCGCACGGTCGCCGCGACCACGCGCACGTCGACCTTCTGATCTTCGACCGCGCCGATCGGCCGCACCATGTGCTCCTGCAGCACGCGCAGGAGCTTCACCTGCGGCGCCAGCGGCATCTCGCCGATCTCGTCGAGGAACAGCGTGCCGCCCGACGCCTCCTCGAACAGCCCCTTCTTGTCGCGGATGGCGTCGGTGAACGCGCCCTTCTTGTGCCCGAACAGCTCCGACTCGAGCAGCGTCTCCGGGATCGCGCCGCAGTTGACCGCGACGAACGGCCCGTCGGCGCGCGGCGACTGCTCGTGCACCGCGCGCGCCACCAGCTCCTTGCCGGTGCCGCTCTCGCCGGTGATGAGGACCGTCGTCTTGTACTCGGCGATCTTCTTGATGGTGCGGAAGATCTCCTGCATCTTCGGGCCACGCGCGATCATCGATGACAGCCCGCGGCTGTCGGTCGCTACCGGCGCGCGCGAGCTGCTGCTTGAGCGCCGCGTTCTCGCGCTGCAGCCGCTGCGCGCTCCTCGGCCTTGCGCAGCACCAGCACCACCTCGTCCGCGCGGAACGGCTTGGACAGGTAGTCGTAGGCGCCGCGCTTCATCGCCTCGATGGCGACATCGACGCTGCCGAAGGCCGACATCACGATCACCGTGGTCGGCAGCTTGCGCTTCTTGATCTCGTCGACGAGCTCGAGCCCGCCGAGCTTGGGCATGCGGATGTCCGAGAGCACCACGTCGAACGGCCGCTGCTCGAGCTCCAGCGAGCGCCTGCTCGCCCGACGCCACCGCGGTCGCCTCGTAGCCCTCGCGCTTGAGCAGGACCACGAGCATGTGGCGCAGGCTCTCCTCGTCGTCGACGACGAGGACGTGATGAAGCGCACCCGGCCCCCCGACAGGCGCCGCGCGGCCGGCCTGCTTCTCCCTGGTGCTCGCCTGCAACAGTCGCCTCTTTCCCCAGCGTAGAGTGGCACGAAACGCCGAATCTCGCAAAAACTGCGGGCTGTTCCGCGGTAGGTCGAGCCGCCAACGCGGTTGCGTGTAGGTGCCAACCAGGTTGGCGCAGCGCGTGATTGCGTCGCGTGATTCCAGGCGGTTAGAATGGAAGAGGTCGGCGCGCGCCTTGCTCTCTTGCGACTTTGCGCACGCTCATTCTAAGATGCGCCGTTCTCGGAGGTTTCTCATGCGTTCACGTAGCTGGAAGCTCGTTCGGCTCGTAGCACCGATCGGGCTCATTCCGTTGTTCGCCTGCCTGGCGCCTCCGGTGGAGTCGCCCAAGACCACGGTCACGCAGGAGACCAGCGTGCGCGTCGAGCAGTCGGTGAAGAACAAGGTCGACCTCTTGTTCATGATCGACAACTCGCCGTCGATGGCGCCGAAGCAGAACGAGCTGCGTGCGCGCTTCCCGCAGCTGATCAAGATCCTCGACGACTTCGCCGCCAAGGGCAACCCGGCGTCCTATCACATCGGCGTCGTCACCTCGGACCTCGGCTCGGGCCCGTTCACGCTCAACCAGGGTCAGTGCCACCCGGGCGGCGACGGCGCCAAGCTGCAGGTCACGCCGGCGGCAGGCGCGGTGCTGCCAATGGGCGTCAACTGCAGCGGCTTCAGCCTCTCCGGCGGCGTCCGCTACCTCGACTACAACCAGCTCAACGGCACCACCAACATCATGGGCGGCCTCGACGTGCCCACGGCCTTCAGCTGCATGTCGGCGGTCGGCGAAGGCGGCTGCGGCTTCGAGCACCAGCTCGAGGGGGCCTATCGGGCGCTGCACGATGCGGCGACGATTCCGGAGAACACGGGCTTCCTCCGCTCCGACGCCATCCTCGCCGTGGTCTACGTCACCGACGAAGACGACTGCTCGGCGCCGCCGGACAGCGCGCTGTTCGATCCGAGCACCAACGGCGTCAACATGTACGGCGCGCTGCACTCGTTCCGCTGCACGCAGTTCGGCATCCAGTGCAACGGCATGCCGGTGCCGCCGATGTCGCTGGCGGGTCAGACCGGCTGCACCTCGCAGACGATGGCTAACGGCGGCATGCTCTTCGACACCCAGCGCTACATCGACTTCTTCACCAAGCCGGCCGCGCAGGGCGGCGTCAAGGTCGATCCGAACGACGTCATCCTCGTGGCCATCACGGCGCCCGCCGACCCGGTCGGCGTGACCATCACCAGCCCGTGCGCCGACCAGGTCAATACGCCGATGTGCCCCATCCTCAACCACTCGTGCATCGCGGCGGCCAACCCGCTCTTCTTCGGCGACCCGGCGGTGCGCCTGAGCTCGGTCGTGGCGTCGGCCAAGCACAACAACCTGACGTCGATCTGCGACACCGACTACACCTCGGCGATCGACGCGCTCGGCGAGCTCATCGTCTCGCAGATCGGCGCCGGCTGCCTCAACTCGCCGATCGCCAACCGCGCCGACGGCACGCCCGACTGCGTCGTCACCGACGTGACCGCGAACCCCGACGGCTCGACGACGACCAAGGAGCTGCCGTCGTGCGCCGAGAACGGCCACGTGGTGCCGTGCTGGCAGGTCATCGACAAGCTGGCGCAGTACAACATGCAGGGCTGCACGCCGCCGGGCGTGACGCCGCCGATGAGCTGCATGCTGCCGCCGACGTGCCAGCCGGTGACCAACCCCGTCGACGGCACGAAGCAGCTGGTGACGGTGTCGATCGATCGCGGGCTCGACTCGACCGGCAAGCCGAACCCGGCGCCGGCGGGCACGGTCGCCAACGTGTCGTGCGCGACCATCGCCAGCTCGATGTAGCTTCCGCTTCCGCCGCTACTTCGTAGTCCCTCCCTGCCAAACCCGGTTGCCGGCCGTCGTCGCGAAAGCGGCGGCCGGCGCCGCTCGTCGTCGGCGCCCACGCGCTGGCAGCGCACGGCCACGTGCGCGCGACGCGGGATCTCGACGTCTGGATCCGGCCCAGCACCGACAACGCCGCTCGCGCCTTCCGCGCGCTCGCCGCATTCGGAGCACCAGTGTCCGAGATCGACCCCGCCGATCTTGCCACGCCCGGCACCGTCGTTCAGCCGGAACAAGCGCGCGTCAGGACGCCTGCAGGACCTGGCGGACCTCGAGCGCCTCGAACGCGGCGACGAAGACGACTGACGAATCAGCCACCGATCCCAAGCGCGAGCGCAGCGGCGGAGGGCGGGTGACAGCACCTTCGTTTTTCCGCCTGCGCGCAGGCGAAGCGCCGCACCTACCTCATCTTCAGCACCAAGCGCAGCCGAGCACAGCCGGAAAAACGAAGGTGCTGGCAGGACCCGCCCGACCGCCCCTACCGCGAGCGACCCTCAGCCGATGACTTTGTTGCGGCCGCCGCGCTTGGCTTTGTACAGGTTGTCGTCGGCCATCTTGATGAACGCGTCGGCCGCGACCTCGTTGACCGTGGTGCCGACGCCGAGCGAGATGGTGACGGCGATGTGATCGCCCTCGAAGTCGAACGGATCGGCCGCCGACCAGGCGGCGCAGATCTTCCGCCGACCTTCATGGACTGGTCGCGGCTGGTCTCCGGCAGCGTGAGCGCGAACTCCTCGCCGCCGTAGCGCGCGAACACCTCCTCCTTGCGCACGCGCGTGCGCACGCGCCGCGCCAGCTCCCTCAGCACGTAGTCGCCGGTCAGGTGGCCGTGCTCGTCGTTGATCTTCTTGAAGTGGTCGATGTCGAACATCACCAGCGACAGCGGCCGCTGATGGCGCGTGCAGCGCGCGATCTCGCTCTCGAGGAACTCGAGGAAGTAGCGCTTGTTGAGCGCCTGCGTCAGACCGTCGATGATCGTCATCCGGTAGATCTCCTCGTGGTAGGCGGTCTCGATGTTGCCGCCGACGAGGAACTTGAAGATCGCGTTGCCGATCTTGAGGAGATCGCCGTCGCGCAGCGCTGTACTGCGTGATCTGCGCGTCGTTGACGTAGCTGCCGTTGGTCGAGCCGAGATCGTCGACCGTCCAGCCCGAGCCGGCGCGGGTCACCTTGGCGTGGCGGCGCGACACCGAGTCGCGATCGACCTGGATGTCGCAGTCGGCGCCGCGGCCGATGATGATCTCCTTGGCGCCGGCCAGCTCGTAGCGCTTGCCCAGCTCCGCGCCCGCGCGGATAGATGAGCACCAGGCACGCCTGTTCCGGGTCCGAGGCCTGTTTCTCGACGGGCCGTATCTGCGTGATGCGTGTCTTCCAATCTTCCATTGCTGGGGAGGCGGGCACGCGAGCCGAGCGCGAGTTGCCTCGTACATTTTTACCCCGTCCGGAGCACGCTGTCAACGTGACGGCACGTCGGGAAACCGGCTACCGTGTGGGCGCGTGAGCCAACCCCCGCCGCTCGATTCCGAACCGTTTTCGCTGGGAAGCGGCGAGCGCGGCGTGCTGCTCGTCCACGGCTTCACCGGCTCGCCGTTCGAGATGCGGCCGCTGGGCGAGGCGCTGGCGGCGCGCGGCTTCGCCGTCGAAGGGGTCAAGCTCGCCGGGCACGCCGGCACGACGCGGCGAGCTGGCGCAGACCACCTGGCACGACTGGTACCGGTCGGCCTCGGAGGCGGTCGACCGCTTGCGCGCCCGCGTCGGGCACAAGCGGGTCGCGGTGGTCGGCCTGTCGATGGGGGGGCTGCTCACGCTCGAGCTGGCGCGGCTCCGCCGGGACGAGCTCGCCGCGATCTGCGTGCTGTCGGCGCCGCTGTGGCTGCCGCCGCAGGCGGAGCAGTTCGCCCGCTTCACCGCGCGGCTGCCGCTGATCCGGCGCGCGGCGCTGCCCAAGATCGCCGGCAGCGACATCCGCGATCCGGAGATGAAGGCGCGCAACGCGCGGGCGCAGCGGCGCGCCGGCATGCCGCTGCCCGCGCTCGCCAGTCTGGTCGAGCTCGGCGCGCACCTGCGCGACCGGCTGGGCGAGGTCGAGACGCCGACGCTGCTCATCCACTCCGAGCGCGATCACACGGTGCCGTACGCGTGCATGGACGCGATCGCCCATCGCCTCGGCACCGCCGAGTATCGCAAGCTGACGCTGCACGAGAGCTACCACGTGATCACGCTCGACGTCGAACGCGATACAGTGTTCGCCGCGGTGGCCGAGTGGGTCGGCCGGTACCTTTGATGACGGAGGGGACGATGGCGCGCTTCGTGGTCGTCGATCGATCAGGGCACCACCGGCACGACCGTGCTCGTCCTCGACGAGACGCTGCGGCTGCGCGGGCGCGGCTACCGCGAGTTCGCGCAGCACTTCCCGAAGCCCGGCTGGGTCGAGCACGATCCCGAGGAGATCTGGGCGTCGGTGACGCGGCGCGCTCGCCGAGGCGCTGCGCGGCGCGCCGAAGTCGCGCGGCGACGATCGCCGCGATCGGCATCACCAACCAGCGCGAGACGACGCTGCGTCTGGGACCGCGCGACCGGCAAGCCCGCTGCACAACGCGATCGTCTGGCAGGACCGCCGCACCGCCGACCGCTGCGCCGCGCTGAAGGCCGCGCGGCACGGAGCCGCGCGTCCGCGAGCAGACCGGCCTGGTGCTCGATCCCGTACTTCTCGGGCACCAAGATCGCGCTGGCTGCTCGACAACGTCGCCGGCGCTGCGCGCGCGCGCCGAGCGCGGGCGAGCTCGCGTTCGGCACCGTCGACAGCTTCCTCGTCTGGCGGCTGACCGGCGGCGCGGCGCACGTCACCGACGTCACGAACGCGTCGCGCACGCTGCTGTTCGATCTGCACACGCTCGACTGGGACGCGCGAGCTGCTGCGACGCTGCTCGGCGTGCCGCGCGCGCTGCTGCCCGAGGTGCGCGCGTCGTCGCGAGCGCGTACGGCGACGACGCGCGGCGTGCCCGGGCTGCCCGACGGCATCCCGATCGCGGGCATCGCCGGCGACCAGCAGGCGGCGCTGTTCGGCCAGGCCTGCTTCGCCGCCGGGCGACGCCAAGTGCACCTACGGCACCGGCGCGTTCATCCTGATGAACATCGGCGAGCGCGCCGGTCGCCGTCGAAGCGCGGCCTGCTGACCACCGTCGGCGTGGCAGCTCGGCGACGAGGTGCGTCTACGCGCTCGAGGGCAGCGCGTTCATCGCCGGCGCGGCGGTGCAGTGGCTGCGCGACGGGCTCGGCATCATCGCGCAGCGCCGCCGAGATCGAGGCGCTCGCGCGCGTCGGTGCCCGACTCGGGCGGCGTGATCGTCGTGCCGGCGCTCGCCGGGCTCGGCGCGCCGCACTGGCGGCCCGAGGCGCGCGGCCTCATCACCGGGCTCACGCGCGGCACGACCGCGGCCCACCTCGCGCGCGCCGACGCTCGAGGGCATCGCGCTGCAGATCGTCGACCTCCTGCGGCGCGATGCAGGCGCGACGCCGGGCGCGCCGCTCGCGCACGCTCAAGGTCGACGGCGGCGCGGCGGCCAACGATCTGCTCATGCAGTTCCAGGCGGACGTGCTCGGCGTGCGAGATCGTGCGCCCCGCGCTGGTCGAGACGACCGCGCTCGGCGCGGCGTTCCTGGCCGGGCTCGGCGCCGGCGTGTGGAAGGACACCGAGCGACGCGGCGCGCGCTTGGAAGGAAGAGCGCCGCTTCAAGCCGCAGATGGCGGCGGCGCAGGTCGAGGAGCACAAGCAGCGCTGGAAGGCCGCCGTCGAGCGCGCCTAGCGGCAAGGCCCTTCGTCTTCGGCGGTGATACGGCCGGCTTGGACCGCGGAGGTCGTGAGGGTGTGCTAACGCCGGTCAGTTGGTGCCCCCTGGCGCACGCACTTCGCCGCATGCAGGTTTGGACACCGCAGCGGCCAATTGGGTTCCTTACGAATAACGCCGCGCGCGGCGCGCGTTATTGCCTATGTGTCACGGATTCCGCGCCGGCGCGTGTCGGTAGCGCCACAGCTCCTTCGCACGATGTGCGCCGAAGCACGCGCCAGCGCTCCCAAGGCCGCGGCCCGCGCGGGGTTCCAACGGCGTGACCATTCGCAGAACTTTCGGCCCCCCGTTTGCGTCTGTACAGGGTGTCGAACGAAGAGGGAAACCGACCATGGGCGCGTCTGAAACCGTTACCCGAGCTCGATTACCGCATGATCGCCGATGGGCCGCTGCTCGAGCGCGTGCTCTGCCGCGATCAAGTCGCGTGGCGCGAGCTGTTGCGCCGCTTCCGCGGCCTCGTCTTCCGCTGCATCACCAAGGTCGCCGGCAAGTACGACGCGGTGCTGTCGAACGAAGACGTCAACGAGATCTTCGGCGACGTCTGCTTCAACCTCTTGCGCGACGACATGCGCAAGCTGCGCGCGTACGATCCGGCGCGCGGCGCCAAGCTCGGCTCGTGGCTCGGCCTGCTCGCGATCAACACCGCCTACGACTACCTGCGGCAGACGTCGCGCCGGCCGCTGCTCGATCGCATCGACGGCGCGCCCGAGCGCGCGGGCGACGGACCGTCGGCGCTCGACGACCTGCTCGAGAAGGAGCGCTGGGGCTACTTGAACGCGCTGCTCGCCGACTTCTCGGAGCGCGACCGCCGCTTCGTCGAGCTGTACTACGGCGCCGGCCTGTTGCCCGAGGAGGTCGCGGCGGCGATGGGCATCAGCGTCAAGACCGTCTACTCGAAGAAGAACAAGCTGCGCACCAAGCTGCTCGCGCTGGCCGAGCACGACAAGCAGCTCGACCACGCGCGCAAGGCGGCGTAACCGGCTACTGGAAGTTGGCGGCGCCGTACACCGTCGGGTGGGCGGCGACGGAGTTGAGATCGGCGGCGTCCGGGGTGACCGCGCTGGAGCTGTCGCTGATGCCGCCCAGCGTGGGATTCTGCGCCCGCACCGCGATGCGGCCCACGCCACCACCGCCGCCGCCGCCGTAGTCGCCCTTGGTCGGGTCGGGGATGGTGCCGTTGCGTCCGTTGGTGAAGTGCTGCCCCGGGCTGCCGTTGCTGGCGCCACCGTTGCCGCCGCTGCCGGCGGGTGGGCTCCCCGAGGCGCCGCCCGTCGCCGGCGTGACCGAGGCGTTGGCATCGCCGCCGTTGCCGCCCTTGTCGTCGCCGCCAGCGCCGCCGCCACCGTTGGCGGCGAGCACGGCGGTGCTGGCCAGGGTGATGTGCGCGGCCTCGAGCACGATGGCGCCGCCGGCGCCACCGCCACCGCCGCCGGTCTTGGCTGCGCCGTGCTGCCCGCCGCAGCCGCCGACGTTGATGGTGCCGCTGATGGTGAGCGCGCTGTTGACCGCCAGCTGCACGGCGCCGCCGCCGCCGCCGCCCTTGCCGCCCATCACCTGGCCGCCGCCGCCGCCGCCGGCGCCACCGGCGAGCACGAACATCGGCGTCGTCAGATCGCCCCACGGCACGCCGCCGTTCGGCGTCGTCTGGCCGACGAAGAGGCCACCAGAGCCGCCCGCGTCGCCGTAGGCGCCGCCGCCGCCGCCCGACGCCGCGCCAGTGGCACCCCCGCCGGAGTCGACCTGGCCGGCCTTGCCCGCGCCGGCGCTCCGCCCGCTGCCGTCCGTGCCGGCCGCGCCGCCGGCGTAGCCGCCGGGGCCGGGAACCAGGCCGGTACACGAGGCGTCGACCAAGCCGTCGATCGTGACCGCGTCGGACGAGGCGAGCGCGAAGGCGTTCCCGCCGGTCACGGTGACCTTGACGCCGGAGGCGACGGTCAAACCGGCGACGGAGAAGACGCCGACGCCAGGTCCGCCTGCCTGGGCGACGACGTGAAAGCCGATGCCCTTGTTGACGCCGGTCCCGGCCGGGCGGCTCAAGGCCGGCGGCCCGACGATGGCGCCGTCGTCGGTGTTGATGGTGATGTTGCCGGTGACGTTGTAGGCGGCGAGGCTGGCGAGGCCGTAGTCGGCCGCAGTGACGGGGCCGCTCGGCTGCAGCGCCAGGCAGGCGCCGGTCGGGCCGCAGCCGGTGGTGCACGAGCACGCCAGATCGCCACCGCCTCCGCTGCTCAGGTCGGGGGCGGGGGCGGCCATGTCTTGGCTGCTGTCGCCGCCTGCGTCGACTCCCGTGAAGGAGAACCGGCAGGCGGTGAGAGCAGCAAAACCGAGGAGCGCTGCGCGCATCCAGCGCATCAACACATGTTATCCCGAGGGGAGCCCGCCGTCCAATGGCGCCGCCACGTCGCAGACGCCCTTACCCCCGACCAGAACCTGGCAGCTGTAGCCGTCGGCGGTGCGGCAGGTGGCGGAGGTCGTGCAACTGCGCCGGCACGACTTGACCAGCGGGCTGCAGATCGAATCGGCCGGACAGTCGCCGTCGGTGGCGCAGCTCTTCTCGCAGTAGCCGAAGGGATAGCCGGCCACGGCGCAGGCATAGGGCGTCGTGCCGCACTGGCCGTTGCTGCTACAGCGGGAGCCGATGGGCAGGTACTGCGTGTTCGCCGCGTCGCTGCAGCCGGCAGCGACGAGCGCGAGCAAGAGGGCGGCGCACTTCACCGGTCGACGATATCACGGCACGCAAGAAATCAGCGCTTGGGCGGCGACGGCCGCCCCGCCGGTCCCCGGGGTGGCGACTTCGGCAGCGGCTTGAGCGCGGTGGGCGCGATGGGTCCGTTGGCCTCGGGCTTGACCGCCGATTGCACGCGCACCGTCTTGAGCGGCACCAGGACCTTGGGGGGCCGCATGCCGATGGGCGTGAGCTGCTGCTTCTGCAGCTGCTCGCGCAGCTTCTCCGGGGGCTCGATCGGCTTGCCGCTGACGTCGAAGCCCGGCGGCGGCGGCGGCGGGAACTCCTTCTTGAGCGGGCCGCCGACGTCGGTCGCCTTGACCTTCGGCGGCCGCTCCCAGGGGATCTCCTCCAGCGGCTGATCCCCGACGGCGGCGTACATGTAGCGCGCCCACATCGGGCACGCTCAGCATGAACGACGCGTCCTTGTAGCCGAGCTGGCGCTCGTACTTGTCGTCGCCGAGCCAGGTCGAGGTCATCCAGCGCGAGGTGTAGCCGATGAACCAGACGTCGATGGTACGGCTCGAGGTGCCGGTCTTGCCGGCCGAGAGCACCTTGGTGGCGCGGATCGGCGCCGAGTGGCCGGTGGTCACGATCTCGCGCAGCAGCTTCGACGTCAGCCACGCGGTGCGCGGCGCGATGACCGGCTCCGGCTCCTTGCCCATCGCCGCCGCCACGCGATCGAGGCGCGCGTCGCCGTCGAGCCACGGGTCGTCCCAGGAGGCGTGGTCGACGACGACGTGGCCCTGGCGATCGATCACGCGCCGGACCTAGACCGGCTCCTGCGGCCGGCCGTTGCGCGCGAAGACGGCGAAGGCGCGCGTCATCTCGTCGATGTGCACGCACGAGGCGCCCAGCGCCAGCGACGAGCAGAACTCCTTTCGCACTTGGCGTTGGTGATGATCGGCGTGGTGATGCCGAGGCGGTGCGCCCACTTCTCGACGTCCTTCGCGCCGAGGATCTGGAAGATCTCCACCGACGGCGGATTCTTCGACCACACCAGCGCGTGCTCGAGCGTCACCGAGGTCGTGTAGCTGCCGTCGACGTTCTGCGGGATCCACAGCTCGCCCGTCGTCGGATCGACCTCGGCCTTGAGCTTGTCGTTCCACACGGTGTCGAAGCCGTAGCCGCGATCGAGCGCCAGCGAGTAGTAGATCGGCTTGTAGGCCGAGCCCGGCTGGCGGCACGCCTGCGTGACGCGGTTGAACTCGGAGCGATCGAAGTCGTCGCCGCCGACCATCGCCACCACGTAGCCGTCGCGGTGGTCGAACGCGTAGATCGATCCCTGCACGCGCGGCGTCTGCTCGAGCGTCAGCTGCTGCGTCCGCGGCGGGCGGCGCGGCTCCAGCTGCTCGGGCAGCCAGGTCGCTTCGCCCTGCTCGTCGTAGATGAAGTCGGTGAAGCGCGGCAGGCGCGAGCGCCAATTCCAGCGCACCCAGATGACGTCGTGCCGCTTGAGCGCTTCGGTCGCCGCGGTGATCTGCTTGTCGTTGGTCGCGTCCGGCGGCCGAGTACGGCGCCGCCCACGTCATGTTCTCGAGCGGCAAGAGGTAGAGCTTGCCGCCGACGCGCACCGCGGCCCCCTGCGCGCTCACCTTCTCGACGAGGCCGAGGTAGAGCTTGCCCTCGACGAGCGGCCCCTTGCCGTAGAGCGCCAGCGCCGCGCTTCTTGAAGATGGTGGCCTTGGCGTCGTCGAGGCGCGCCTCGGGGCCGCGCCAGCCCTGCCGCTTGTCGAGCTTGCGCATGGCGTGATCGACGTTGTCCTGGGCGAGCTCGTCGACGTACGGGATGACCGTGGTCTCGACGCGGTAGCCGCCTTCGTAGACGGCCTTCTGCCCCAGCTGCTTGACCAGATCGCGACGCACCTGCTCGGAGAAGTAGGGCGTGACCTCGTGGAAGTAGTCGCGCCGCTCCTGCTCGTGGAGCGGCGCCCTCTTCCAGCGGTCGGCGTCGGCGCGCGAGAGCACGCCGTTCTCGACCATGTTGTCGAGCACCTCGGCGCGCCGCTGGTAGGCCGCCTCCTGGTCGACGAAGCGGCGAGTAGCGCGACGGCGCCTGGGCCAGGCCGGCGATGAGCGCCTGCTGCCCGAGGTCGAGCTCGGCGACGTCCTTGTCGAAGTATTTGCGCGCCGCCGCCTGCACGCCGTAGGCGCCGTTGCCGAGGAAGATGTGGTTGAGATAGAGCGACAGGATCTCGCGCTTCGAGTATTTCGCCTCGAGGCGGCGGGCGAAGATCAGCTCCTTGATCTTGCGCGACCAGGTGCGCTCCGAGGAGAGGAACGCCTTGGCCACCTGCTGCGTGATGGTCGAGCCGCCCTGCGCGACCCCGCCGGCGCGCAGGTTGGCGGCGAAGCGCGCGGACCAGGCCGCGCACGTCGAAGCCGCCGTGCGAGAAGAAGCGGCGATCCTCGGTCGACAAGAAGGCGTCGACCAGGGTCTGGGGCACGTGGTCGAGCGGGACGATCTCGCGTCGCTCCGTCGACAGCTCGGCCAGGAGCGTGCCGTCCTGACCCCACAGCGTCGTCATGCCCGGCGCCGTCGACGCGTAGGTCGACAGATCGGGAATCGGCGGCAGCTCCTTGCAGAAGTGCAGGTAGACGCCGATCCCGGCGAACGCCAGCGCCGCCATGCCCGCGCACGCGGCGAACGCGTACAGCTTGAACAGCCAGTACAAGAGCCCGCCGTCGGACGGGTTGGCGATGGCGACGCGCTGCATCGGGATCGAAAGTCTACTGGATGCTTCCGCTAGGTGCCACCGTCGAGCGCTGCGCCACAGGAACCGCCGACGCAGACCTGGCCGGCCGTGCAACAAGTGACCACGTGCGTCGTCAGGTCCTCGCACGGGGGACCACCGAGCGTGCACTGGCAGGTGCCGTCCATGCAGGCCTGGGTGTCGGAGCAGTCGACGGCGGTGGCGCAGGCGCCGGAGAACGGCGCCACGAAGCAGTCCTCCGGGTACTGGCAGCTGGTGCGTCCGGCCTTGGCCGACCGGCGGCAGCAGACCGCGTCCATCGGCTGGCAGTTCGACCGGCGCAGCGTCGCCACGTCGCTGCCGCCGGTGACGGGGATGATGGTGCGCGGCGGGTCGCAGTCGCCGTTGAGGGTGCCGCGGAGGAAGAACGAGCTGTCGCAGCTGAGCGCGGCCAGCGCCGCCAGCGCGACCGCACCGACGAGGAGCCTAGTCATCGATCGCTTGGACTTTGGGAACGTGCGGCGCCTTGTCGCCGTCGTCGAAGGTGTCGACGTGGGTCTTGTGCGAGCCCTTGTCCCTGCTCGTGGCCGGCGGCGTCGGCGCGGTCTTGTGCGCCAGCGTCTCGGCGTGATGGTGGCGCAGCATCCGCAGCGTCAACGACGGGGCATCGCCCGCCTGCACGGTGTAGTTGAGATCCTCGTAGCCCGGATGCACCAGCGTCACCGGCGCCGCGCCGCGCTTGCCGAGGTGCAGCACGCACCGGCGTGTCGCCGACGAGCTTGGGGCCGGCGAAGAGCTGGGCGCCCGCCGGCTCCGAGATGACGCGCACGTCGCCCACCACCGGCGGCACCAGCGGGCGATCGATCGGCTTGTCGCTCTCGAGCGGCTTGTCGACCTCGGCGGGGCGCACCAGCGGCTCGAGGACGGCGCGCGGCTCGTCCGGGCTCGCCGTCGCCGGCGCGCGCTTGCGCGTCAGCGGCACCACCACGATCGCGGCCACGGCGAGGGCGAGCAGCGCCGCGCCCCCATAGAGCGCCGCGCGCGTGCGCCCCGCCCGCTGCGCCTGGGCGGCGACGCGCTCGGCGCGCACCCGCGAAGGCGTGCCCGCGATCGCCCGCGGCTGCGACGGCGCCGTCGGCTCCAGCATCTTCTGGATCTCGTAGCTCGACGTGATCGGCCCGTCGGGCACGTCCTCCCGCGCCTCGGCGGGGAAGACCTCCTTCATGTACTCCGCCATGTCCTCGACGGCGAAGCGGTGCGCCTGGAGAAAGACGTCGAGGTCGCGCGCCATGTGGCGGCGCGCGCGTAGCGCAGCTTGCGATCGCGCTCGAGCGCCTGCAGGACGATGGCGTCGAGCTCGGGCGACACCGTGGCGCTCACCGTCGACGGCGGCGGCACCGGCATGTTCTGCACCTTCTGCAGCGTCTCGTAGTCGCTGGCGCCCTTGAACAGCCGCCGCCCGGTCAGCATCTCGTGCAGCACGACGCCGATGGCGAAGATGTCCGACTGCGGCCCCGGCGAGTGGCCGCCGACCTGCTCGGGTGCCATGTAGGCGAACTTGCCCTTGAGCGCGCCGGTGCGCGTCTCCTCCTTCTTGGTGTCGAGCGCCTTGGCGATGCCGAAGTCGACGAGCTTCACCTGGCCGTCGTAGCTGAGCATGATGTTCTGCGGCGAGACGTCGCGGTGCACGATCGGCTTCTGCGCGTTGTTCTCGTCGGTGTGCTCGTGCGCGTGGCCGAGGCCGCGCGCCGCCTCGCGGGCGATGTAGGCGGCGACCAGCGGCGGCACCGCCGGCGCCTCGGAGCTGCGTCTGCGCCAGCGTGCGCAAGAGGCGCAACAGGTCCTTGCCCTTGACGTACTCCATGACGATGAAGAACTCACCGTCCGCCTCGCCCAGCTCGTAGACCTGCACGATGTTGGGGTGCGTGAGGCGTGCGGCGATCTTCGCCTCGTTGATGAACATGTCGACGAACTGCGGATCCTCGTTGTGCGAGCTGAGGATCTTCTTGACGACGACGGTGCGCTCGAAGCCGGCGGCGCCTTCACGGCGCGCGCGGTACACGTCCGCCATGCCTCCGCGACCGAGGCGGGCGGTGAGCGTGTACTGGCCGAAGCGATGCGGCGAGAACGCCGGCACGAGGGGCATTTTACCACGAGCGCGAGGCGAGGAAGGTGACCGGCGCTACGGGACGACGATGGCGTCGGTCTTGAACGTCGGCATGGCGCCGCTGGTGTCGACGCTCCACTTCTCGATGGGCGCCGAGACGACGTCGCCGTTGCCGTCGAAGTCGATGGGCCCGGAGGTGCCGACGAGGTTGATGCTGGCGCCCATCTGCAGCGGCGTCACGCCGGCGTTGAGATCGTTGGGCCCGACGACGACGCTGGCGCCGGCCGGATCGGACATGCGCGCCAGGTTCGCCGTGATGCTCTTGCCGTCGCGCCGGTCGCTCGGCAACGAGAGCGTGGCGAACGCGGCCACGTAGAACGCGTCGTAGGCGTTGCCCACGAACGCCGTCTCGGCGGGATCTTCGCCGAAGGTGCTCTTGTAGTTGGTCTGCAGCACGATGAACGCCTTGCCCGACGGATCGTTGAAGTCGGGGTTGGCCGGCCCGGTGCCGCGCACCCGGTTCATGACCGTGTAGTTGCCGCCGAGCTGGCCCCACAAGCGACGGCTTCTTGGCGCTGTCGGTCATGAGGATCTGCGTCGTCGCCGAGCCCGGTCGCCTGCGCGACGGCGGCCATCAGCGGCGGCGCGTCGAAGTCGGCGATGAGCAGCGCGAACCCGGGAGCATCGGCGGAGGCCATCGGCCACGTCGCCGTTCATGGTCGCCGTGTCGCCGCCGGCGAAGCCGAGCGACTGCGTCACCTGGCCCGGGAAGTTGGCGATGAACGCGTCCTTGAGCCCGTTGGCGTAGGCGCTGTCGTCGACGAAGATGATGTCGAGCGGCTGGCGTCGACCGACGGCAGCGTCGCCAGCACCTTGGCCTGCAGGTTGTCGCTGGCGGCGGTGCGCCACACCAGGCCGTCGTCGTCGAGGAAGGTGATGTTCGGGTTGGTCGCCGAAGGCGAGATGATGGGCACGCCGCGCGCCTTGACCTCCTTGGCGACGGCGAACACTTCGTCGCTGGTGTCGGGGCCCGACGATCACCTTGGCGCCGAAGCGATCGATGACGACGTTGTACGCGCGCGCCGCTTGCGCCGAGTCGCCGGCGGTGTCGCAGACCACGTGGGCGACGTTATAGCCGCTGCCGATGAACTCGGTCGCCGCCAGATCGGCCGCCTGGCGGAAGGTGTGATCGTTGACGTCGTTGGCGCCCGAGGTGCGGAAGAGGCCGCCGATGACCAGCGCGCCGTCGGGGATCTTGCCGTCGGTGGGGACCGACACCTTGCACAGGAGGTAATCGGGGATCGCGCCCACGCACATGTGGTCGTCGCTGCAGTAGAGCGGCGCGGTGGCGGTGCCGGCGCAGTCGGCGTCGACGTCGCACTCGTGGAAGTTGAGCACCGCCGAGCAGCTGCTGGCGCAGAGGGCGAGCACGACCGGCCAGGGGCGCGTGTCTCAAAAGCGCCCCTCCGCGACGAGGCCACCGCCGGCCGGCGACAGCGCCGGCGCCAACGCCAGCGAAGGCGCCGTCGGCTCGGGACGAAACCCGCGGTAGAGGAAGTAGGCGGCCACCCCCGCCGTCACCGCCGTGGCGGCGTAGAAGCCGTCGGCGACGGCGGCGCGGGTGATGGCCGCGTTCTTCAGATCGCGCCGCGCCGCCTCGTCGCCGCCGTACTGCGACGACCACTGCGACTGCAGCTGCAGCGCGTCCGCCGACAGGCCGACGGCGACGGCAGCGAACGCCACTGCGCCCGCGCCCAGCCCGAGCGCGACATAGCGATCGTGCCGGCGATCGCGCTGCCGCTCCTGCTTCAGGTGCTCCTTGATCTGCTCCGCCGTCGGTGGCGGCGGCAGCGGCGGCTCGACCTCGGCCGGCGGCGGCGGCGTCACCGCCGGCTTGGGTGGCGGCGGCGGCTGTGGCTTGGGCTCGACGGCGCGCTGCGCGGCGGCCTTTCGGCGCCGCGCCTCCTCGAGCACCGTCAGGCGCGCGTCCGCCTTGGCCTTCAGCCGCGGATCGGCGTCGGCGGAGTTGGAGTAGCGGCGATAGGACTCACTGGCGTGGTCGATGTCGCCCAGCTTGTCGTACGCCTTGGCCATGTTGTAGAGCAGCGCCGGCACCTGGCGGATCTCGTAGGCGCGCTGCAAAAGCTCGATGGCGCGGTTGTAGTCGGCGCCGCGGTAGGCGTTGACCGCCTCGGAGGCGAGACGCTCGACCTGCGCCTCGGGGGACTCGGCGAGCGCGCGGCCGCCCGTCGCTGCCAGCCCCGCCAGCCCCACCACGACCCACGCGCGCACCCTGGACACCGTCCCACGTTAGGGCGCGCCCGCTCTTCCTGTCAATTGCTCGCCCGCGGCGTCGGTGTCGTCGCCACGGCGAAGTCGTTCTGGTTGTTGCCGCTGTCCGTGCCGTTGGGTGTGCGGGCGATCGACTGATCGTTCGCCGGCGCCGGGGCGGCGGCGCCCTCGACGAAGGCGTTGGTCGCCGTGCCGTAGCCGACCGAATCGACGAGCAGCTGCGCGCCGTCGCGGATGCCGACGCCGCCGCCGGCTGCGGCCAGACGGCCGGTGCCGTAGGTCTGATCGGGCGTGCCGCCGTTCGAGTAGGCCGGCCCGGCGATGAGCAGCCAGCCGCCGGCGGTGATGGTCTTGGTCAAGTTGATGACGACGACGTCGGTGGTGCCGGCCGCGGAGCGGTAGACGAGGCTGAAGCCGGTGAGGTCGACATCGAGGGCGCACGGGTTGTAGAGCTCGATGAACTCGTCGCTGGCCGAGGCCGCCGACCCCGTCTTCACTTCGTTGACGACCACGTGCTGCGCGGCCGGACAGCCCATCGTCACCACACCCCCGTCGCCCGCCCCGTGAGCGAGATCGGCAGGCGGCGTCAGATCGGCGGTAGCGACGGCGAGGTCGCGCTCACCCCCGACGTTGGCGTTCTCCGCCGACGCGCAGCCCGCGAGAAAACAGGCGGCGACGACGGTGAATCGCAACATCGCCCCATTTTACCACGGGTCAGTCGAACGCCGGATCGTCGAGCGGCGGCTCGCCGAGCGGCGCCTCGGCGGCGGGCGCCTCGGGCAGCGGCGTCGCCGCCGGGTTGCTGTCGTCGTCGCCGGGGTCGATCCAATAGGTGTCGTGCGCGCGATCGAGATCGAGGTGCACGTGCACGCCGTTGGGGTAGTAGCCGACGCCCGACGGGTGGAAGGTGGCGCGTAGCCATCTGACCAGCGCTTCATTGTCGACGCCGTCGACGCGGAAGTCGACGGCGCTCGCCGTCAGGTGGCGGCTGTGCGCGCGCGTGCAATAGGCGCGCGGCCGATAGCCGGAGTAGACCTCGAGCCGATGGCCCGCGTAGTGCCGCCCGACCGTGTAGAGCGCGCGCATCAGCCGCGGATCGACGCGCCGCTGCCGCCCGGTGTGCCGATCGCGCAGAAAGTGGGTCAGCTCGCCGAGCGCGGCCTTGCGGGAGCGCCCGCGATCGTCGAAGGGGCGAAAGCGCAACACCTCGTTGATGTTGGGCCCGAACAGGGCCACCGCCGGGTAGCTCGGGCGCCCAAGGTGCATCGGCGCGTGCACCGTCGACAACAGGACCACGGACACCAAGATCGCCTGCATGCTTCCACAGATCAGACGGGCCGGATGACGCCGCAAGTTTTTGATCGTAGATTCTCCGCGATGCGCGCGCTCCTCTTCGCCGGGCTCGCCCTGCCGCTGTCCGCCGCGGCCTGCTCGAGCAGCGCCGGCTTCGACTTCATCGAGATCCACGGCACGCTCGCCGATGGCGCCGCCATCGACGGCCACAACCTGGCGTCGGTGGCCCAGGTGCCGAGCCTCTTGCCTGCGCTCGGCACCGTCCTCGCCGTCGGCGCGGTGTTCTCCGGGCCCGAGGATCTGCGCGGCTTCCGCATCGAGTGGCAAGAGGCAGCGATCGCCGCCGGCTCGTCCTATCCGTCGGACCCGAACGGCCCCGTCGTCTTCTACGTCAGCCGCAGCGTGCCCGACGGCGGCGCCATGGACCAGGACGCCTCGGTGGTCAACGGCGGCACCATCACCTTCACCCAGGTGTCGACGAAAGTCCTCGGCACCCTCTCCAACCTCGTGCTCACGCGCAACCAGCAGATCATCGCCACGGTCGCGTCGGGCTCGTTTCAGGCGACGAGGCCCTGATGCTGCTGCTCGAGACCTTTCCCGTCGGCTCCTTCCAGTGCAACTGCTCGGTGCTGGCGTGCCCGGACACCAAGGAGGCGGTCGTCGTCGATCCGGGCGGCGAGCACCAGCGCATCCTCGAGATCGTGCGGCACTACGATCTCACGGTGAAGTGGATCATCCACACGCACGCGCACCTCGACCACATCTACGAGACGCGCGACGTCAAGGAGCAGGCGGGCGGCACCATCGCGCTGCACCGCGACGACCTGTTCCTGTACGACGGCTTCGCCATGCAAGCGGCGATGTTCGGCTGGCGCGTGCGGCCGGTCCTGCCCGTCGAGCACTGGCTCAGCGACGGCGAATCGCTGGCGTTCGGCAAGCGCAGCGCCGAGGTCATCCACACGCCGGGGCACACGCCGGGGAGCTGCTGCTTCCGCGTCGACTCCGCCGAGGGCGACGGTCCGCTGCTGTTCGCCGGCGACACGCTGTTCCAGCGATCGATCGGCCGCACCGACCTGCCGGGCGGCGACCTGCCGACGATCACGCGCTCCATCCAGCAGAAGATCTACACGCTCGATCCCCAGACCCGCGTCATCCCCGGCCACGGACCGGGCACCACCGTGGGTGACGAAGCGCGCCACAATCCGTTCGTGCAAGGAGCCTGATGATCCACTACCCGGAACGCATCAAGCGCGCGCGGCTGCCGACTCCCGTCGAGCCGGCGCACCGGCTGTCGCACAAGCTCGGCGTCGAGCTCCTGGTCAAGCGCGACGATCTGACCGGCGCGGCGCTGTCGGGCAACAAGATCCGCAAGCTCGAGTTCCTCTTCGCCGAGGCCGCGGCCGAAGGCGCCGACACCGTCATCACCTGCGGCGGCGAGCAGTCGAACCACTGCCGCGCCACCGCCATCGCCGCCGCCCAGCTGGGGTTGCGCTCGCTATCTATTGTTGCGCACCGACAAGCCGGAAGAGCCGCCGGCGGCCGAGGCCAACATCCTGCTCGATCGGCTGGTCGGCGCCGACATCCGCTGGGTCAGCCGCGAGCAGTACAAGCGGCGCGCCCAGCTCTTCGTGGAGGTGCAGGGCCAGCTGCTGGCACAGCGGCGCAAGGCCTATGTCATCCCCGAAGGCGGCTCGAACGCCCTCGGCTCCTGGGGCTACGTCGGCTGCGTCGAGGAGCTGGCGGAGCAGCTGGGCGACGCGCCGCTGACCCTGGTCTACGCCGCCGGCTCGGGCGGCACCGGCGCCGGGCTCATCCTCGGCATCAAGCTGCTCGGCCTGCCCTGGCGCGCCGTCGGGGTCAACGTCTGCGACGACAAGGACTACTTCGTCGCCGCCATCGGCGAGATCGTCGAAGCCGCCGTCAAGAAGTGGCAGCTCGCCGTCGAATTCGATCGCAGCGAGATCGAGATCGTCGACGGCTACGTCGGCATCGGCTACGCCAAGTCGCGCCCCGAGGAGCTGCAGACCATCGCCGACGTCGCCCGCACCGAGGGGCTCATCCTCGATCCGGTCTACACCGGCAAGGCGTTCCACGGCCTCACCCAGGAGCTGGCGCGCGACCCGGGCGCCTTCGGCCCGCGCATCTGCTTCCTCCACACCGGCGGCATCTACGGCCTGTTCCCCAAGGCCAAGGAGCTCGAGCCGCTTCTATGAGCACGCGGTGATCGGCGCCCTGGCGGCCGTCGCGTCGGCCGCGCTGTGGGCGTTCGCCTCGACGCGCTACGCGCAGGCTTCGCGTGCCGTCGGCTCGGCGCGCGTGAACCTGACACGCGCGAGCGCGGTGCTGCCGGTGTTCGCCGTGGCCACGCTGGTGACGACGCGCGGCCACGTTCTGGCCGGCATCGACGGCACGCGCGCCGCCTGGCTCGGCCTGTCGGTCCTGTGCGCCTACGGCTTCGCCGACAACGTCTTCTTCGCGGCCGCGCGCCGCGTCGGCGTGACCACGGCGCTGGCGATCGCGTCGTCGTATCCGCTGTGGGCCGCCTTCGCCGGCGCCCTGTGGCGCGGCGAGCGCTTCGGCCTGGCGCGCGCGGCGGGCACGCTGTTGTGCGTCTGCGGCGTCATCGCCCTCATCGTGCTGGCGCCGCAGGCGGCCGACGAGCATCCGCACGCCCACTCGTCCCGGCGCGAGGCGCGCGACGGCATCCTGTTGGCGCTTCTGACCTCGGTGCTGTGGGCCGGCAACACCGTCAGCGTCAAGCTCGGCGGCACCGGCATCACGCCGTGGCACGCCAACCTCATCCGCTTCCTCATCGCCTGGCCGATCCTCGCCGCCACCTCGGCGCTGACCACGCGCCCGGCCAAGGACGACGCCGTCGCCCGCGGAGCCTACCGCGCCCTCGTCCCGGTGGCGCTCGCCGAGGCCTGCGTGGGCTCGACGCTATTCGTCTACGGTCTGGCGCACACCGACCTCGCCGTCGGTGCCACGCTCTCGTCGCTGGCGCCGCTGATGTCGGTGCCCTTCGCGCTGCTCTATCACGAGGAGCGCTGGAGCCCGCCGCGCTTCGCCGCGGTCACCGCCACCGTGGCCGGCGTCGTCATCCTCATTGTGGGGGCTTGAGGATGTGCGTCCCCGAAGGGGGCGAGAACCTGAACTTGCCGTCGTCGACGCCCTTGTTCTGCTGCACGTCGAGGAAGCTGAGCCGATTGACCGATCCGTCCTGCCCGTAGATGACCGTCTGCTTGACCTGCCCGCTCTTGCCGTCGACGACGAAGACGATGTAGCGGTACGCGGTGGTGCCGACCTTGGGGACCATCTTGAGCGCCAGGTCGTCGGCGGCGACGCCGTCGAGCTTGGTCAGGCTGGCGTCGAACTCCTTGTCGAGCCGGCCCTCGCCGAGCAGGAACGACACCTGCGCCGGCAGCGCGTTGCCCCGCAGATCCTGCCGGTACGCCTGCTCGTCCTCGGGCACGTAGACCCATAGCGTCGACCCGTCGGAGACCATGAGCTTCTTCTCCGGCGTGGCGTAGTCCCAGCGCATCTTGCCCGGCTTCTTCAGCCACACCTCGCCCGACGCCTTGGACGGGGCGCGCGAGGCCGTGTCGACATGCTGCTCGAACTTCGCGTGCAGATCGCGGGTGGAGTCGTAGTATTTCTGCACGCGGGCGACGACCGTCGCCGCCCCCGCAGGCTTCTTCTCCTGGGCCTGCGCCACCGCGGCCAGCGCCGCCAACACCACCATCGTTCGCATGACGACAGTATAGACGTTCACAGCCACCGAATATTCCGACTATCATCCACCCATGACGCACAGGAACCATCGCCTCATCGTCCTGGCCGCGCTCGCGCTCGCCGCCTGCACGGGGACGCCGCCGCCGGGACAGCTCCAACAGTCGATCATCAACGGCACCGTCGACGACGGCGATCCGGCGGTGGTGCTGGTGTTCGCCCAGGTGCCCGGACAGTCGACCGGCTCGCTGTGCACCGGCGAGGTCATCTCGCCCCACGTCGTCATGACCGCGGCCCACTGCATGTCGCCCGACACCGTCGGTGCCGGCGCGCAGTTCACCATCTTCACCGGCACCATGCTGCCCAACAGCGCGCCGCCGGCCGACGAGCTCATCAAGGTCACCGAGTCGCACTTCGTGCCGACGTTCGGCTACAACCCGATGACCGGCGGCGACCAGGACGACGTCGGCGTGCTCATCCTCGCCACGCCGACGGCGATCACGCCCATCCCGTTCAACCACTTCGCCCTGCCGACGAGCGCCAAGGGGCAGGCGGTGCGCATCGTCGGCTACGGGCTGACCATGGGCAACGACTCGACCGGCGCCACCGCCGGCACGCGCCACCAGGCGCCGACCGCGCTGTTCGACTTCCAGGCGCAGACGCTGACCCTGTACGACAAGATGCACTCCAACTGCGAGGGCGACTCGGGCGGCCCCACGTTGCTGCCGCTCGACGGCACCGAGCGCATCATCGGCATCACGCAGGTCGGCTACGTCGGCTGCCCGGTCGACATGGCCTCGACCGACACGCGCATCGACGCCTACGCCAGCTTCGTCGACTCGTACGTGGCGATGTTCGACCCGCCGCCCGTCGCCCCCGGCGGCGCCTGCACCAGCGACAGCGACTGCGGCTCGCTGCCCTGCCTCGACGGTGGCAGCGGCAAGATCTGCGCGCAGCCGTGTGATCCGTCGGCGATGAGCTCGGGCTGCCCGACCGGCACGCAGTGCAGCGACGTCAACGGCAAGAGCATGTGCGCTCCGCCGATGGCCCATCACGGCTGCGCCATCGGCGGCCGCGACACGGTCGGCGGAGCGCTGTGGCTGTGGCTGCTGCTCGCCGCCGCGTGGCTGACCTACTACGGCGTCCGACGTCGTAGGCGCTCTTTGTAGGCGCTCCGGGCAGGGCACGTCCGGCCCCGCACGCTCTGCCCCGCTCGGCTCAAACAGTCCTCACCAGCGGACCGCTGTGCTCGATTCGACCCCTTGCCTGCCAGCCCGATCGCCTCCCCGGTTCAGGTCTTCAGTTTGCGCCCGCTTGGGTTGCACAGAGGCCCCGTGCGCTCTGCCCCGCTGGGCGAGCTCCGCAGCACAGGCGCGACTTCGACGTAGTACCAGGCGCCCGTGAGCGGAGGTCGTGAGGCGCCCTCCCGGCGGCGTAGAGGGCCGCGTAACGCGCAGCGCGACCTCGAGCGGCCCGATGGAGGCGCACGCCGCCCCGAAGCGGCGGCGACTGCGCCGGCTTCCGACGCCGGGATGGCGCCTCACGACCTCCGCGGCCCAGGCCGGCCCGCTACTACCCGCCGAAAGTGAACGGCATCGGGGCTAGATCGCCTGGGCGAGGACTTCGCGGGGCTTGGAGCCGTTGGGGGCGCCGACGATGCCGTCGCGCTCCATGCGCTCGACCAGGCGGGAGGCGCGGTTGAAGCCGATCTGCAAGCGGCGCTGGATCATCGACACCGAGGCCATGCGCGTCTCGCACACCAGCCGTACCGCCTGGTCGTAGAGCGGATCGTCGCCCTCTTCGGGCAAGCCGCCGCCCTCGCCGTCGCCCTCTTCGTCGACGCGCGGCTTCAGGATGTCCATGTCGTAGACCGGCTGCCCCTGGAGCTTGAGGAAGTCGACCATGCGCTTGATCTCGACGTCGGTGACGAGCGCGCCGTGCACGCGGCGCAGCGCCTGCCCGCGATCGGTGAACAGCATGTCGCCCATGCCGAGCAGGTTCTCGGCGCCCTGCTGATCGAGGATGGTGCGCGAGTCGATCTTCGACGCCACCTGGAACGCGATGCGCGACGGGAAGTTGGCCTTGATGAGCCCGGTGATCACGTCCACCGACGGCCGCTGCGTCGCCAGGAGCAGGTGGATGCCGACGGCGCGCGCCTTCTGCGCGATGCGCGCCACCGAGGTCTCGACGTCCTTGGGCGCCACCATCATCAGGTCGGCGAACTCGTCGATGATGACGACGATGTAGGGCAGCTTGCGCGGCGGCGGCGGCGCGTCTGCTGCAGCCTTCTGCATGGCCGCGTGGGCCGCCGAGATCTCGTCGCGCACCTCGGCGTCGACGACGCCGCCGGCCTCGCGCACCGCCGCTTCGTTGGCCGACGACCTCGACCTCGCTCTTCTGCCCGTCGTCGCCCTCGACGTAGATCTTGATCTTCTTCGACTCGGGCTTGAGCGGCCCGTCGGCGAGCAGCTTCTCGATCTTCTTGTTGTAGGCGAGGATGTCGCGCACGCCCGACTTCGACGACCAGCTCGTAGCGCCGCTCCATCTCGTCGACGGCCCAGCGCAGCGCCAGGTTCGCCTTCTTCGGATCGGTCACCACCGGCAGCAGCAGGTGCGGAATGCCCTCGTAGATCGACAGCTCGACCATCTTCGGGTCGATCATGATCATGCGCACCTCTTCGGGCGTCGCAGTTGAAGAGGATGCGAGCAGATCATGCCGTTGACCGCGACCGACTTGCCCGAGCCGGTGGTGCCGGCGACGAGCAGGTGCGGCATCTTCGCCAGGTCGACGGCGACCGGCGCGCCCGGCGATGTCCTTGCCGAGGCCGATGGTCAGCTTCGACTTGGCCTTCTGCACGTGCTCGTCGACGAGCATCTCCTTCAGGTACACCGTCGCGCGCGTCTTGTTCGGCACCTCGATGCCGACCGACGCCCTTGCCCGGGATCGGCGCCACGATGCGCACGCGCAGCGCCTCCAGCGACATCGCCAGGTCGTTCGACAGCGCCGAGATCTTCGACAGCTTGGTCCCCGGCGCCGGCACGAACTCGTACATCGTGACGACGGGCCCGGGGTGGATCTCCGCCACGTTGCCCTTGACGCCGTAGTCGGCGAGCGTCTTTTGCAGCTTCTCGGCCAGCGCCAGCATCGCGCCCTTGTCGAGCTTGTCGTCGTGCGACTCCTCGTAGTCGAGCAGCGAGGTGTCCGGCAGGTGGTAGCCGCCGGCCGCGGGGATGAAGTCGGGCTTGGGCGCCTCCGGCACCTTCTGCGCCAGCTCCTTCTTCTTGAGCGCCAGCGGCTCGACGATCTTCGGCCCCAGCTCGTCGGGCACCGGCGCCCCCGAGCTGCTGATCTCGGTCTTCTCGTTGTCGATGATCTCCATCGGCGCGTTGCCGAGCTCGGCCGCGCTGGCCCCGACCTGCGGCAGTCGGATCACCTGCGGCTCGTCGTCGCGCTTGCGCTGCTTGCGCTTGAGCTTGGCCATGGCGTCGAGCGCCTGCTCGGCGGCGAGGATGTCGGCCTCGTCGACCTCCACGCCCTCCTCGGCGACGGTGGCGTCCTCTTCCTTCTTGCCGCGCAGCTTCTTCGGCGGCCGGGCCTCGACCTCGACCTCGCTCTCGTCCTCATCTTCGTCGTGCGCCGGGAAGATGAGCTGCAGCCCCCGGGTCAAGACGCCGAGCGCGCCGCGGCCGGCGGCCATCAGCAGCGAGGGGATGGTGCGGAACGACAGCGACGTCGACAGCACCAGCGACACCGCCAGCAGGACGACGCCGACCAGCGCGGCGCCGACCCGCCCGACGAAGGCGATGAGCAGCTCCGCCCCGTATTCGCCGAGCGCACCGCCCGGCGAGTGGCCGCGCAGGCGATGGGTGCCGAGCGCCAGGTGCAGCAAGATGGCCGCCGAGATGCCGCTGCCCAGCGCGGCCCAGAAGCCGATCGACTTGACGCGCACCGGCTGCCCCTGCAGGCAGCGCAGCGCCGCGAAGCCGAGGCCGAGCGCCGCCAGATAGGCGCCGACACCGATCAGCGCGTAGACGCCGAGCCCGACGGTGGCGCCGCACGGACCCATCAGCGTGCCGGAGCCGAGCTGCAGCGACGCGACGCTGAGGCCGACGAAGATCGCCAGGCCAAGTAGGACGATCCCCGCCACTTCCCGCCCGCGCGACCCCGTTGACGTCGACCCAAGAGCACGCTCAGACCGAGAACCCATATGTAGGATATTCAACTACGTCTACCCACCTGTCAATTTTTAGCGCGGTCGGCTACGCTAAGCTGCCGTGCCGCTTCGACTTTGCGCCCTACTCCTCGCCTGCGCCGCCGGCTGCGGTGTCTCGCAGGCCGAGTACAACACGCGCGTGACCGAGGTCGAGAAGTGCCAGGCCGAGCTCGGGCAGGCGCAGAACCAGCTCGGCGCCTCGCACGCGCGCGAAGATCAGCTGCGCAAGGATCGCGACGAGCGCGACGACGAGATCGCGCGCCAGCGCGCCGACGCGTCCAAGCTCGCCAACAACCTGCAGGCCACGCAGCACGAGATGGACGCGCTGCGCCGGGCGCACGCGCAGGCCGAGCAGCGCAACGAGCTCTACCGGACGCTGGTGGCGCGGCTGCGCGACGCCATCGGCGCCGGCACGCTGGCGGTCGAGGTGCGCAAGGGCAAGATGCTGGTCAAGCTCGGCGACGCGATCCTCTTCGATCCCGGGCAGGCCACGCTCAAGCCGGACGGCGAGCGTGCGCTCAAGGAGGTGGCGCAAGCGCTCAAGGAGATCGCCGATCGCGACTTCCTCGTCGCCGGGCACACCGACAATCGTCCGATCAAGAGCTCGCCGTACGCGTCGAACTGGGAGCTGTCGACGGCGCGCGCGGTCACGGTCGTGCGCTTTCTGCAGGGCGAAGGCGTCGATCCGCGGCGGCTGGCGGCGGCCGGCTACTCGGAGTTCGATCCGCTCGCCACCAACGATACGCCCGAGGGGCGCACGCTCAACCGGCGCATCGAGGTGGTGGTGATGCCGCGCATCGACGAGCTGCCGCAGATCGACATCAGCGAGCCGGCGGCGACGCCTCCGGCGACGACGCCTCCGGCGACGACGCCTCCGACGACGGCACCTCCGGCGACGACGCCTCCGACGACGGCACCTCCGACGACGACGCCTCCTATGACGGCACCTCCGGCGACGGCACCTCCGGCGACAGCGCCGCCGACGACGGCGCCCCCGAAGGCGCCTCCACCGCCGGGGACGCCTCCGAAGGCTGCGCTCCCGAAGCCGGCGCTCCCGAAGCCGGCTCCTGCGCCGACAACGCCCCCGAAGGCGGCGCCCTCCGCGGCGGCCGCACCAGCAGCAGCAGCCACAAGCTCGCCGCCGCCGCCAGCGAAGCCGACACCGTGAACGCGACGCGCGCGCCGAAGCGATCGGCGAGCGCACCGAATGCCAGCGAAGCCGGCAGCGCCGCCAGGCCGACGACCGCGTTGAACCAACCGAAGGCGCGGCCGCGCGCGCCAGCGGGCACCAGGTCGGCGACCAGCGCCTTCTCGGTACCCTCGACGAACGCGTAGTAGACGCCGTACACGACGAACAGCGCCCAGATCTGCCACGCGTGCGACGCGAAGCCGAAGGCGAGGTAGGTGGCCGCGTAGAGCGTCCAGCCGGCGATGATGACGCGGCGGCGGCCGATGCGATCGGAGAGCCCGCCCGCCCAGGTCGACAGCGCCGCCTTGGTGCCGTTGTGCGCCATCCACAGAAGCGGGATCCATTTGACGGGGACGCCGACCTGCTGGCCGCGCAACAATAGAAAGGCGTCGGACGAGTTGCCGAGGCCGAAGAGCGCGACGCACACGAGGTAGCGGCTCAGCGTCGGGCTGAAGGGCGCCGCGCTGCGCGCCTTGGCCCGGGCGACCTCGCTGCCGCTGCGCGGCTCTTCGCGCACGCCGAAGATGAGCGCACCCATCGCCAGCGCGCCCGGAACGGCGGCGAAGAAGAAGACGCTGCGCATCTCGAAGCCGACGGCCAGCAGCGCGGTGGCGACCAGCGGGCCGACGAGCGCGCCGGCGTTGTCCATCGCCTGGTGAAAGCCGTAGGCGCGCCCGCGCTGCGCCGGGTCGGTGGCGTCGGCGAGCAGCGCGTCGCGCGGGCTCGAGCGCACGCCCTTGCCCACCCGATCGGCGACCCGCGTGGCCAGCACGTGCCACGGATGGGTCGCCAGCCCCACCAGGGGCCGCACCAGCGACGACAGCCCGTAGCCGGCCACCGTGAGCGGCTTGCGGCGGCGCAGGCGATCGCTCAGCCGTCCCGAGACCAGCTTGAGCAGCGACGCGGTCGCCTCCGCCGCGCCCTCGACGGCGCCGATGAAGGTGCGCGGCGCGTGCAGCACGTTGGAGAGGAAGAGCGGCAGCAGCGGATAGATCATCTCGGTGCCGACGTCGGTCAGAAGCGACACGACGCCGAACCAGACGACCAGCGTCGGGAGCTTATTCTTCTTCATCCACCGCGGCGTCCTCTTCGCTCGCGATCTGCTCCAGCTCCTCCGCCGCGGCGTCCTCGGCCACGTCCGTCTGCTCCGGCTCGGGCGCCTCGGCCGTCAGCACACCCGGGTCGCCGCGGAAATAGCGCACCACCGCCTCGGCCGCGGCGCGCGACATCCCGGGCGCCTGCAGCAGCTCCTCGGCAGTGGCGGCGCGCACCTTCTTGAGCGAGCCGAAGAACTTGAGCAGCTCGCGCTTGCGCTTGTCGCCCACGCCCGGCACGTCCTCCAGCGCCGAGCGCAGCGTGCGCCGGCGGCGAAGCTTCTTGTGAAACGTGACGGCGAAGCGGTGCGCCTCGTCGCGGATGCGCGTGAGCAGGAACATCTCGGCCGAGTTGGGGCGCAGCTTCATCGGATCCTTGGCGTTCATGCGGAAGACCCGATCCGGCTGCTTCTCGCCGCCTTCGATCCTCTCGCTCCTTGGCCAGCGCGACCACGTCCATGCCGTTCATGCCGATGTCGATCTGCGCGTCGCGCAGCGCCGCCACCGCCGTCGAGAGCTGCCCCTTGCCGCCGTCGATCACCAGCAGGTCCGGCACGACCCAACCCTTCTTCGTCGCGCCCGCCTTGGCTTCGACCGCCTTGGCGTCGGCGGCCTTGCTGCGGCGGAAGCGGCGCGACAGCACCTCGTACATCGATGCGAAGTCGTCGTTGGTCGCGCTCTTGACCTTGAAGGTGCGGTACTCGCCCTTGGCCGGCTCGCCGTCGAGGAACACCACCATCGACGCCACCGTCGCCGTGCCCTGGATGTGCGAGATGTCGAAGCACTCGATGCGCCGTGGCAGCCGCTTCAAGCTGAGCCGCTGCTGCAGCTTGTCCATCGCCGCCTCGGCGTCGCGCGACTTGTCGCGCCGGGTGACGAACGAGGACGCCGCGTTCTTCTGCGCCAGCGTCGACCAGGTCGTGCCGCTGCCCGCGCTGCGGCGACAACACCTCGACGCCGCGCCGCGCGCCCCGCTTCTCCGACAGCCACTCCGACTTGGTCGCCGCGTCGGCCACCGGCTCGGGCAGCAGGACCTCGTCGGGGATGAAGGCGCCCAGATCGTAGTAGAGCGAGACGAACGACGACAGGATCTCCTGCGTGGGGAACTCCTGCCCCTTGAGCGAGAAGTTGCGCCGCCCGAGCAGCTTGCCGTTGCGGATCGAGAGCACCACCATCTCGACCAGGTCGCCCTCGCGGAACAGACCGAAGACGTCCTGGTCGCGGAAGTCCGAGGAGACGACGCGCTGCTCCTCGAGCGTGCGCTCGAGCGCCTTGATCTGATCGCGCAGCCGCGCCGGCGATCTCGTACTGCTCGCCGGACGCGGCCTCGCGCATGCGCGCGCCCAGGCGCTTCAAGAGCTCGTCGTCCTTGCCGTCGAGGAACAGCGCGACGTCCTGCACCTGCTTGCCGTACTCCTCGTCGGTGATGGGGAAGACGCAGGGCGCGTCGCAGCGCTTGATCTGGTACTGCAGGCACGGCCGCTTGCGCGAGCCGAGCACGTGATCGGTGCAGGTGCGCAGCTTGAAGTGGCGGTTGACCACCGCCAGCGTGGCGCGGCACGAGGTCGCCGAGTGGTACGGTCCGAAGTACTTCGCGCCGTCCTGGCCGATGCGGCGCGTGACCTCGAGGCGGGGAAAGCGCGCCCTGGGGTCGAGGCGCAGGACGAGGAAGTTCTTGTCGTCGGCGAGCTTGACGTTGAAGCGCGGCTGGTGCTGCTTGATCAGGTTGTTCTCGAGGAGCAGCGCCTCCTTCTCGTTGTTGACGATGACCGTCTCGATGTCGCCGAGGATGCGCCCGAGCAGCGGCACGAAGTCGCGCGTGTCGGTCTGGTTGAAGTAGGAGCGCACGCGCGCCTTCAAGTTCGTCGCCTTGCCGACGTAGATGATGCGGCCCTTGCGGTCCTTCATCAGGTAGACGCCGGGGTCGGTCGGCACCCGCGACAGGATCTCCTTGCAGCGATCGGAGATCTCGGCGTCGGTGGCGTCGAGGAGGTCGAGCTCCTCGCCGGTATGTTTCTGCGCCCGTCCCACGCTCCGCGTAGTCTATCGTAAGACCGAGAGATCGATGGCGCCCTGCCAGCCGTCCATGGCGACGATCGTCTTCTGCCGTCGCGCCGGATCGATGCGCCACAGCTTGCCGGCGACGGTGACGGCGTACAGCCCGTCGTCGGCCCAGGCGAGCGCGAGGGTGCCCCACCAGCCGCCGAGCCCGAGGTCGCGTGCGCGGCAGGAGTCGCGGTCGACCTCCCAGAGCGGCCCCTCCCTGGTGGCGACGAAGAGCTTGCCGTCTCCGGCGGCCAGCGCGATCGGCCGTCCCGCCACCTTGCAGCGCAGCTCGGCTCCGATCTGGCCGATGCGTCCGTCGACCTCGGCGAAGGCGTCGCTGCCGTCGGCGGCGATGAGGTGCGCGTGCGGCGCCACCAGCGCCAGCACCTGCTTGCCGCTGGCGAGATCGATGGTCACGACCCCGGCATCGGTGAGCCCCCACAGCGCCGCGCCGCCGGCCAGCGCGCGCACGCGGGCGAAGTGGCCCGGCAGCGCCCGCCCGTCGAGGGTCAGGCGATCGCCGGCGAGCACGGCGACCCGATGACCGCCCACCACCGCGATCGCGGTCGCGCGCGCGGCCGGGGCGGTCGTGTCATGATGCCCGTCGAAGCGATGCAGAACGCCGTCTCGCGTGAGCAGCAGGAGCAGAAGCGAAAACAGCCGCGCCGGCATCGAACCCAGCTCTAGCATGAATCGCCACCCGCTCGCGTCGGCGACGGCGCTCATGACCCTGGCAGCGTTGTTGTTCGGCGTCATGGCCATCCTCGCCAAAGCGGCGGCGGCTCGGCTGCCCGGCCCCGAGATCGCCTTCGTGCGCTTCTCGGTGGGGCTGATCGCCTGCGGAGTCGCCGCCACGCGCATCCGCATGCGCGCGCACAACTGGCGCGGGCTCGGGCTGCGCGGCGTGCTCGGCGGCGCGGCCGTGCTCTGCTACTTCCTCGCCATCGAGCACCTCGCCGTCGGTATGGCGACGCTGCTCAACTACACGGCGCCGGTGTTCGCGGCGTTGTGGGCGTGGCTGTTTCTGGGCGAGCGCGTGCGGCTGGGCACCTTCGGCGCGCTGGCGGTGACCACGCTCGGCGTCGCCGTGGTCATCGTCGCCGACGCGCCGCCGGGTGGCGTCGCGCTCGGCCGCTGGCAGCTGGTCGGCATCGCCTCGGCGATCTTGTCCGGCGCGGCCGTGGCGACCATTCGCGAGGTCCGCAAGACCGACGGCGTCTGGGAGATCTTCGCCGCCTTCTGCCTGGCGGGCGCGCTGTTCACCGGCGTGCCCGCGTCGCACCATCTGGTCGCGCCCACGCCGGCGGAGTGGATCATGGTCGTCGGCGTCGGCGTCACCAGCGTCGCCGCCCAGCTGATGATGACCCACTCGCTGCGCGACCTGCCCGCCGCCGCCGCCGGGGTGCTGTTTCAGCTCACGCCGGTGTCGGCGATGGTGCTGGGGCGCATCTTCTTCGGCGAGCGCCCGGTGCCGCTGGCCATCGCCGGCGCGGCGGTCACGCTGGTCGGCGTCGCCTGGGGCGCCTATCTCTCGGCGGCGCCGCAGCGGGTGCAGCCGGTCCCGCCCGAGGAGCCCTGACGCAACTTTTTCTCCCGACCTCCGATAACGATCTGGTATGGAGGTCCGACCATGACGAAGCAAGTTGCTGTGATCTTGATCGCACTGTCCGGCTGCGCCTCCTCCGAGAAGGAGACCCGGCCCGCGGAGCCGGCGGTGGCGCCCCAGGCGGTGGCCGCCGTGCAGCTGATGAAGCGCGATCCCGCCGAGGCGTGCGTCGAGGTCGGCACGCACTACGAGATGATCGTCTGGGGCGACTTCGAGGGTGCGCGCCGAAAGCTGCGCGAGTTCGCGGTGCGCCGCGGCGCCAACTACGTGCGGCTGGAGATGCCGGCCGGCGGCACGCTCTATCGCTGTCCGGTGGCGGCGCCGTCGGGCGAGCCGTACGCGCTCTTGCCCAGCCGGCCGCCACGCGGCGACGTCCGCCTGATGAAGAGCGATCCGCCCGACGCGTGCCAGGAGCTGGGCCCGGTGCAAGAGGCGATCTGGTTCGGCGATGTCGAGGGCGCGCGCGAGAAGCTCAAGCAGCGCGCCCGCGGCATGGGCGCCAACTATGTGCGGCTCGAGCTGCCCACGACCGGCACCGCCTATCGCTGCCCGTGAGGCTAGGGGGGGGTCCGACACCCCTAGCGGAAGGTGCCGTCGGCGAGCCAGAGGTCGCCGTTCCATAGCTGTACCGAGGCGATGAGGCCGTAGCCGTCGGGCGCGTAGGTGGCCTCGCCGATGCCTTCGAGCCCGGCGCGATAGACGACGCGCGCGGCGCCCGTCCTCAGCTCGACCTCGACGACCTCGGCGGTCTTGCGCACCACGAGCAGCTTCCTGCCGTCGCGCGAGAAGCGTGGATTGAGCCAATCGCCCGCCGCCAGCGAGGGGATCAGCGGCACCGGCGCACGCCCCTCGAGCGTCGTCGACATGACCACCCGCCCGCGCTCGGTCGGGAGCACGAAGACCACCCGATCCTCCGTCGGCGACGCCGCCGGCGACAGCGCGCCGACGGGCGACAGCGCGCGCACCGGGCCCCCGGCGGCAGCGACGGCGTAGACGCGCGCGCCGCCGCGCTCGCGCGTCGATTCGAAGACGATGGTCTTGCCGTCGAAGCTGAACTGCGGCTCGCCGTCGGCGGCGTCGCTGGTCACGCGCGTCACGGCGCCGCCGCTCAGCGCCATCACGTGGATGCCCGGCTCGTCGCCGCCGCTGTAGGCGAGCCACTTGCCGTCAGGCGACACGCCCGGGTGCGACGACGACGCCGCGGCCAGCGGCCGCGCCTCGCGCGACTTGACGTCGAGCAGCCAGACCTGCACCACGCCCGCGCGATCGCTCTCGAACAGGACGCGCCGATCGTCGACCGGCGCCGGCCAGATGTCGCGCCAGTTCCCCGCGGTCATCAACTGCTCGGGCGGGCGGCCCGGCCGCAAGCGCGCGATCACGCCCGACTCCCGACAGGTCGAGTACGCCAGCCGCTTGCCGTCGGGCGAGATGCTGAGGCCGCTGGCCGGCGTGACATCGCCCGGCACCGTCTCCGCCGCCCCGCCGAAGCGCCGCCGCACCAGCTCGTTGGCGTTGGCGTGGTGACGCCCGTAGAAATAGCCCGCCTGCGACGGCGCGACGATGAGCCCGATCGAGTCCAGCGGCAGCGTCTCGACGGCGCGCGCCGCCCGGCCGAGCGCCAGCTCGCCGACGACGACCACGTTCGCCGCGTACTGCGGCTGCCACAGCGCCACCAGGTTGCCGTCGGAGAATTGGGCGACGTAGCGATCGACGGCGCCGGCCGGCAAGCGCGCGATGGTCTGGCTGCGCGCGCCGTGCGCGTCGAGCGTCCAGCGCAAGATCTGGTCGCCCTCGCCGACGATCACGGCGCCGTCGCGCGTCCACGATGGAAAGCCGGACGAGCTCAGCCCGAGCCGGCGGGGCGCCCCGCCGCGATCGCCCTCGATCGGCAGGACCCGGATCTCGCGTCCGGAATCGGAGGTGTGCACGTAGGCGATCCAGCGGCCGTCGGGCGACACGGCGCCGCCGTAGTCCCAGCCCGGCTCGTGCGTCAGGCGCCGGGTGGTGCCGGAGGCGAGGTCGAGCGCGCCCAGCTCGTAGTCGTTCTCCATCACGCCGTCGAAGACGATGGTCCGCCCGTCGGGCGTGAAGCTCGGGTACTCCTCGCAACCGGCGTTGAAGGTGATGCGGCGCGTGCCGCTCACGGTCACCAGCGACGGCTCGACCTTGGGCGCCGCCAGCACGAGCGGCAGCGGTGGCGGCGGCGGCGGATGGCGGCCGAAGAGCGCGTAGCCGCCGAGCGTCCCCAGAAGCGCGAGCGCGCCCGCGGCGGCTACGAGCAGCCGCCGCCGGGGGCGGATCACGGGCTCGCCGCCGGTGTCCGCGCCCGCGAGCCGCCGGCGCGCCGCTCGGAGGGCCGCGGCGAACGCGCGCATGTCGGCGTAGCGCTGCTTGCGATCGCGCGCCAGCGCCTTGAGCACCACCGCGTCGAGCCGCGCCGGAATCGCCCGCGCCGGCGCCGCCAGCGACGGTCGCACCAGGTGCTGCGAGCGGATCGCCTGCAACACCTCGGGGATCGACGCCCGCTCGAACGGCCGCTTGCCCACGAGCAGCTCGTACAGGACGACGCCGAGCGACCACACCTCGGACTGCGCGTCCCCGGGCGTGCCGTCGGTCTGCTCGGGCGACATGTACACCGGCGTGCCGACCAGCGCGCCGGCCATCGTCAGGCTCTCCGCCGGCGACGACGCCGACAGCGGCGGAAAAGGCTGCGCCGCCTCCTCGCCGCGCAGCTTGCCGAGCGCGTCCGGATCGGTCGGCGGCGTCGACGGCCCGCCCGATCGCGACGTCGAGTCGAGCGTCTCCGCCACCGCCGCCAGCTCGGCCACCCCGGGCACGCCGCCCGGCGGCTGCTCCGGCGCCGCGCTCGCCTCCGGCTGCGCGCGCAGCTTCGCCAGGCCGAAGTCGAGCACCTTGATGCGCCCGTCGCGCGTGCGCATGAGGTTGTCGCTCTTGATGTCGCGGTGCAGGATCTCGCGCTCGTGGGCCGTGGCCAACGCCTCGGCCGCGTCGGCGCACAGGCGCAGCGCCTCCGCCGGCGCCAGGCCGCTCCGCGCCAGCTCCGACAGCGGCTCGCCGTCGACCAGCTCCATGACCATGAAGATCTGCCCGTGCCACGAGCCGACGTCGTGCACGGTGACGATGCCCGGGTGATTGAGCGCGCTCGCCGCTTGCGCCTCGCGCAGCAGGCGGGCCTGCATCTTCTGCTCGGAGGCGCGCGCCACCGGCAGGAGCTTGAGCGCCACGGCGCGGCCGAGGCGCTCGTCGACGGCGCGCCACACCTCGCCCATCGCGCCCCTGCCCAGCCTCGCCACCAGCCGATAGTGCGAGATGCGCTCCATCGCCCCGCCATATTGTACGCTCGAACGGGGCCCTCAGGACCAATGCCGTTCACTTTGGCCGAGTCGTAGCGGGCCGGCTTGGGCCGCGGAGGTAGCAAGGGGCGCTGCCTCCGCTCGACGCCTGCTGCGATGGACAGGCGCGACTTCGACGTAGCACCAGGCGCCTCACGACCTCCGCGGCCCACGCCGGCCGGTTGACCCGCCGACTGTGAACCGCATTGCCCTTAGGACCTCATCGCGCCGGCGTCAGCGTCGATTGCGTCAGCGGCTCTTGCTGGGGCGCCTGGCGCCGACGGCGGCGAAGATGAAGTCGAGGTTGGCCTGCAAGCGCTCCTCGAGCAGCTTGTCGTCGAGGGCGTCCTTGACGCCATAGAGCAGCGCCACCTGGTTGGCGTCGGCGAAGTAGGCGATGGTCATGCCGTAGACGGTGATGAGCAGCTGCCGCGCGTTGACCGGCTTGAGCTCTCCGCGCTCGACGGCGACGTCGATGAAGCGCACGCCGCGCTCGAACAGCGGGCGGAAGAAGCTCTCGAACATGGTGCGCAGGTAGCCGCCTTCGGAGCCGAGATCCATCGTCGTCAGGCGCGAGAAGTTGCGATGGCGCGCCGTGTAGTAGAAGAAGCCGCGATAGAACTCCTCCAGCACTTCTACGGCAGGCAGCTGGCGCGCCAGGATCTCCTGCGACAGCGCGATCAGCTCGAAGAGGATCTTCTGCAGGACCGCCCGCAGAAGCTGCTCCTTCGACTGGTACCAGTAGTAGATCATCGCCTTGTTGACGCCCGCGCGCTCGGCGATCTCGTGCGTGCGCACGCCGGCGAAGCCCTTCTGCGCGAAGAGCTCCTCGGCGACGGCGAGGATCTGCTCCTTGGTGTCGCCGACCAGCGCGGACGACGGCCGCCGCGCGCGGCGACCCGCGGGACCCGGACGCTTGCGCATCTACGGCCGCGCGCTCATAGGTGGAACCAGCTGCGCCAGGGAATGTCGTTCTTGAAGGTGATGACGATGATGAGGCCGAGCAACATGAGCACGCCCACCATATGCACCGTCTGCTCGATGCGCTCGTTGACGCGCCGGCGTGACACCGCCTCCCAACCGAGGAACACCAGCCGCCCGCCGTCGAGGCCGGGCAGCGGCAAGAGGTTGAACAGGCCCAGGTAGATCGAGATCATCGCGATCAGCATCAACCCCTGCTTGGGCCCGTGCTCGATGCGCTTGCGCATCTCCTTGACGATGCCGACCGGGCCCGAGCCCTGCTGCCAGATCTGCTTGACGCCGCCGGCGACCAACATCTGCAGCACGAACGCGGAGTAGCGGAACGGATAGGTCAGCGCCTCCTGGATGCGGGTGCCGGTCGGCACCTGCTCCCAGGTCTGCACGCCGCCGAGCTTGACGCCCATCAAGTAGCCGCTGCCGTTCTTCGCCGGTGTGACGGTGATCGCCATCGGCTTGCCGTTGCGCACGATGTCGACGACGATGGGGCGCCCCTGCGAAGCGTTGACGATCGGCAGCACCTGGTTGCTGTCGTCGACCTTCTTGCCGTCGACCGCCTTGATCTCGTCCTCCGGCTGGAAGCCGGCGGCCGCGGCCGGCGACTTGTCGACCACCTCGTCGACCAGCGGCGCCTTGCCCAGCCCCGGCACGCCCCAGGCGAGGAAGATGCCGATGAGCATGATCGCGGCGAAGACGTAGTTGGTCGCCGGTCCGGCGAAGATGGTCGCCAGGCGCTGCCACACGGGACGATTGGGATAGGCGCGCGGATCGTTGGCCGACATCCCCTCTTCGCCCGGGTTCAGCCCCGCGATCTGGACGAAGCCGCCGAGCGGGACGGCCGCGATCTGATAGATCGTCTCGCCGCGCTTGAAGCTGAAGAGCTTGGGGCCGAAGCCGATGGAGAAGCGGTCGACGCGCATACCCGAGAGGCGGGCGATGAGGAAGTGGCCGCCTTCGTGAACGATGATGAGGATGCCGAGCGCCAGGATGGCGAGCAGGATCGTTCCCGGCGTTGCCAGAAGGTCCATCTCAATAACGTAGCATCGGGGCTGGGCGCTTGCTAGGCGCCGACGGCGCGCGGCAGCCGGAACAGGCGCAACCACGAGCGGCGGCGCGTGCGATGCGTCACTGCGCAGGCGAGGCCGAGCTGTCGCGCCCGTCGCAAAAAGCGCGCCTCGACGGCGGCGGGATCGCGGCGCCCGACCAGGGCGTCGAACGCGCGCCAGGCGCGAGTGCGCCGCATCACCAGATAGCGGCCGCCGAGCGCGACGACGTCGAGCCCTTCGCGCAGCCGGCCGAGCGCGTAGCCGACCGGTCCGAGCGGCGCGTCGGTGCGCGCGTCGGCGAGCACGATGACGCGGCCGCGCGCGCGCTGGCAGGCGTCGCGGAAGCCGGCGCCGGGCGGGGCGTGCAGCACCGCGATCTCGCGGATCCGGCGGCGCAGCATCACCGCCACGGCCACCGTGTTGTCGCCCGAGCCTTCGTCGGCGACGATGATCTCCGCCGACAGCTCGTGTGCCGACAGGTAGCGGGCGATGCGACCCAGCAGGTAGCCGATGCGCTCCTCGTCGTCGAGAGTGCGCACGATGAAGGTGACTTCACAGTCCGGCGACGGAGTCGTCATCGGTGCGTAGATTATCTACACACGGATCGTGCGAAGGCAACCTGGATCGCGGATCACCGATCGATTCCACAGCCGCGGCGCCACGACGGACCAATCGTGCGCGGGCGCGAGCGCGCGGCAAGCGCTCGACATCGTTGTGCGCAGCCGCGCGTCGTCGCGCAATCGCGCGAGCGCGTCGGCGAACGCCTCGGCGCGGGCTTCACAAAAGATGGCGACCCGATCGTCGAGGAGCTCGGGCAGGCCGCCGGCGCGGGTGGTGACGATGGGCAGGCCGGCGGCGAGCGCCTCCAGCGCCACCGTCGGTGCGCCGTCGATGCGCGAGGGAATGGCGAGCGCGTCGGCGGCGGCGAGCAGCGCCAGCTTGGCGTCGCCGGCGACATGGCCGAGCAGGCGCACGCGGCGCCCGGCCGCGCGTCTCACCAGAGACGCGCGCTCGGGTCCGTCGCCGCCGATGAGCAGCGTGGCGTCCGCAGGCAGCGCATCGATCGCCAGATCCGCGCCCTTGTCGTGGATCAAGCGGCCGAGGAAGGCGACCACGAAGCCGTCGACGCCGAGCTGCGCCCGCGCGGCGAGACGCGCCGCGGCGGTCGTGGCCGCAGCGATCGGCGCCACGTCGATGGCCATCGGCACCACGCGCCCGGGCGCGCCCTCGACGCGCAGGGCGTCGGCGACGTAGACCAGCTCGGCGCGCCGCGCCAGCCGCCGCACCAGCGCCCGCCCTCCGGGCAGCGACGACAAGAGGCGCACGTCGGAGCCGTGCGCGATCGCCAGGTGCCGCGCCGGCGCACAGACGTCGGCGACGGCGCCCGACGGCACCAGCCAGTGCGACACCACCGCGTCCCAGGCGCGGCGGCGCCGCCGGGCCTCCATCAATAGGTGGGCGCTGAACGCCGCCGCCTCGGCCCAGCGTCCCTGCTTGAGCGCCTCGGGCGCGCCGCCGCGATAGAACAGCGGCCGCGCGCCGTCGGCGCACACGACGTCGACGTCGCCGACATGCGCCGCCAGCCAGCGCGCGAAGCCGGCGACGAACGCGCCCGCCGCGTCGTCGGCGTCGCGCGGATACGAGGTGGTCAGGACGCCGATGCGCACTCGGCGGCCGCCTCCGCCGGCGTGGCGATCTCCACCGGCGTCGTCCGCTTGGCCAGCAGGCGCCGCATCCACGATCGCACCAGCACGAACGACATCGGGTACACCACCGTCGACAGGCGAATGCCCGAGCGCCAGTTGGCGCCGTAGATCGCACGCACCGGCACGTCGCGCACGCGCAGGCCGGCCGCGTTCAGCCGCGACAGCAGATCGTTCGGATAGCCGTAGCGCGGGAACAGACCCGCCGCGTCGATGACCGCCAACGCCCGCCGCGACGCGACCGTGTAGCCGCACTGCGAATCGAAGAGGTGCCAGTAGCCGCTGGTCAGCCGGGTCAGGAGCGACAGCGCAACGTTGCCGACCACGCGCGCCGGCGGCATGACGCGCCAGACGTCGGCGTGGGCGAAGCGGTTGCCCTTGACGTAGTCGGCGGCGCCGTCGACGACCGGCGCGAGCAGCGCCGGCAGATCGACCGGATCCATCTGGCCGTCGCCGGCCATCACCACCGCCGCGTCGACGCCGAGCTCGAGCGCGCGCCGGTAGCCGGTGGCGATCGCCGCGCCGACGCCGCGGTTGCGCGGGTGCTGCAAGACCTCGAGCCCGCGGCGGCGCAGGCGCGACGCCTCCAAGAAGGTGGAATCGTGCGACGCATCGTCGACGACGAGCACGTGATCGACCCACGCCGGCACGTCACGCACGGTGCGCGCGACGTTCAGCTCCTCGTTGAACGCCGGGATCACCACGGCGACTCGCAGCTCGCGAAACATGGCGTGGAAAGGTAGCAGATTTTCCGTACTGAACACTTGACCAATTCGCGCGGCGACCGCATGCTGGCGACCATGGCGGGCAGCGTGAACAAGGTGATCCTGATCGGCAACCTCGGCGCCAAGCCGGAGCTGAAGTATTTGCCGTCGGGCCAGGCGGTGTGCGAGATGCGCATCGCCACCAACGAGAGCTTCACCGACAAGAACCAGCAGAAGCAGGAACGCACCGAGTGGCACCGCGTCGTCGTCTGGGGCAAGCAGGGCGAGAACTGCGCGCAGTACCTCGACAAGGGACGGCAGGTCTACGTCGAAGGGCGCCTGCAGACGCGTTCGTGGGACGACAAGAGCTCGGGCGAGAAGAAGTACATGACCGAGATCGTCGCCAACACGGTGCAGTTCCTCGGCGGCGGTGGACCTGGCGGCGGTGGACCTGGCGGCGGCTGGACCTGGCGGCGGCGGCGGCGGCGGCTACGGGCCGCCTCGCGGACGTGGCGGCGAAGGGGGCGGCGAGAGCGGCGGCGGCGGCGGCGGCGGCGAGTTCGGCGGCCCTCCCAGCGACGACGACATCCCCTTCTAGCCACGCAACTACTTGCCGCACGACGGCTGAGTGATAGCCTCAAGGTTCGTGCGACAAGCCGCGTTCATCCTTGCCACGTTGCTCGCGACCTCTGCGTTCGCGGCGCCGGCCAAGGATGCGGCCGGCGCCGGCAAGAACGCCCCACCCGAAATCCTCCTCACCTTCGACGACGGCCCCGCTGTCGACAAGACGCCCAAGATCCTCGACACCCTCGACCAGCACGGCATCAAGGCGGTCTTCTTCGTCCTCGGCATGCACCTGCAAGGCACGAGCGCCAACGCCGAGAAGTCGCGCGAGCTGGTGCGCGAGGAGCTGCGTCGCGGCCACGCCGTCGGCAACCACACCATCCATCACTACTTTTTGTGCGGCCACTTCTACATCAAGCAGGCGTGGCAGGAGATCGAAGGCAACGCCAAGCTGATCGAGGACGCCATCGGCCAGCGCCCCGATCTCTTCCGCACCCCCTACGGCGCGCACTGCAAGCAGCTCAACGCCGTGCTGGGCGGGCTGGGCATCAAGCCGATCGGCTGGGACATCGACCCGCAGGACTGGCGCCTGCGCAACGCGCCCAAGATCGAAGCCTACGTCGAGCGGCACCTGATGACGCTGCACGGCCGCGCCATCGTGCTGTTTCACGACATCCAGGCGGCCACCGTCGTCGCGCTGCCACACATCCTCGACTGGATCGACCAGGAGAACGCGCGCCGCGCCACCACCGGTCAGGCGCCGATCAAGATCATCAACTACGCGTATCTGTTGCCCGAGCGCAAGCTGACGCCGCCGCTGCTCGACGCGCTCGCCCGCGTGCTGGTCGACCTGGCCAACATGCCGTTGCGCTCACCGATCCGCCTGTGGCCCCGGGCGGTGCCGCCGCTTGCCTGGCCCCCGGGTCAGGTGTAGCCTCCCTTTTTCCGTCGAGGGTGCGCCCAAATGTACCGGATCCGCGAGGTCTTCCCCGAAGACTTGGAAGGGCTCCACGCTGTCGCGTCACACCTCGACACCGTGAACCTGCCCGCCGATCGCGCGCATCCTCGAGAAGCTGATCGAGCAGTCGCGCAAGTCCTTCAACGGCCAGCTCGACGTCTTCAAGCGCGAGTACCTGTTCGTCCTCATCGACGACGCGGAGCAGAAGATCATCGGCACCTCGATGATCCACGCGCAGCACGGCACGCGGCGCGCGCCGCACATCTTCTTCGACGTCATGCAGGACGAGCGCTACTCCGAGACGCTCGACAAGCACTTCATCCACCAGGTGCTGCGCATCGGCTACAACTACAACGGCCCGACCGAGATCGGCGGGCTGGTGCTGCACCCCGACTACCGCCGCCAGACCGAGGCGCTCGGCAAGTGGCTCTCCTACGTGCGCTTCCTCTACATCGGGCTGCACCGCGCCTCGTTCCGCGACGAGGTGCTCTCGGAGCTGCTGCCGCCGCTCGAACGCCGACGGCACCTCGCTGCTGTGGGAGGCGCTCGGCCGCCACTTCACCGGCATGTCGCTATCAAGAGGCGGATCGCGTCTCGCAGACGAACAAGGAGTTCATCCGCGCGCTGTTCCCGGCCGACTCGATCTACATCTCGCTTCTGCCCGAGCCGGTGCAGGAGCTCATCGGTCAGGTCGGGCCCGACACCAAGGGCGTCGAGAAGATGCTGCGCCGCATCGGCTTCGAGTACGCCGACCGCATCGATCCGTTCGACGGCGGCCCGCACTTCATCGCCAAGACCGACGACATCACGCTGGTCAAAGCGACCCGGAGCGCGCGCGTGGTGGCGCTGCCCGCGAGCGAGGACGTCGGGCCGCTCATGGGCCTGGTCTCCGTCGAGCACGACCGCGCGCCGCACTTCGCCGCCGCCGGCTCGCGCTTCCGCCTCGAAGGGGGCGACGTCGGCCTGCCGGCGGCGACCCTGAAGCTGCTCTCCGTCTCGCCCGGCGACACCGTCGGCGTGCTGCCCTTCTGATGCGCGTCGGCGACGAGCTGGCCACGGTCGAGCTGCGCGACACCGATGACCGCCCGCGCGCGATGCGCGCGCTGTGGCGCGACCGGCCCGCGCTCGTCCTGTGGGTGCGCCACTTCGGCTGAACCTTCTGCCAGGAGCAGGTGGCCGAGTTGCGGCCGCACGTCGGGGAGCTGCGCACCATCGCCGTCGAGCCCTACGTCATCGGCTCGGGCACGCCGGCGCAGGCGCGCGACTTCCAGCGGCACCTGCAAGCCGAGTCGCTGCCGATCCTCGTCGACCAGGCGCTGGCGTCCTATCGGGCGGCCGGCTGGAAGCGATCGATGGGCGCGACGCTGCACCCGTCGTCGTGGCTGCACGGCGTCAAGTCGTACCTGAAGCATCCGCAGCGCACCACGGCCGGCGATCCCTGGCAGCTCGGCGGCGCCATGATCATCCGCCGCGACGGTGAAGTGACCTGGCGCTTCAAGTCGGAGACCGGCGGCCACCACCCGCCGCTGGTCACACTGCTCGACGAAGCGCGCAAGGCCGTCGCGTAGTAAGCTCGCGCCATGCGCGCCGCAATCCTCGTCGCCGTGATCGCCTGCGGCGGTCTGGCGCGCGCGGAGACGGCGCAGCAGCGCTTCGAAGCCGGGACCGCGCTCGAGGCCAAGGGACAGTTCTCCGCTGCGGCCGCCGCGCTGGAGCAGCTCGGCCACGAGCTACCCAACGACTCCTTCGCGCCCGACGCGCTCTTCGAGGCCGCGGTCGTCGCCGAGTCGCGCCTCTCCGATCCGGTTCGCGCCCGCAGACTGTACGCCGAGGTCGCGACGCGCTACCCGTCGAGCCGCCTGTCGCGCCGGGCGAGCACGCGCGCCGACTTTCTCGCGCGCTCGCTCACCACCGGCGAAGAGCCGTTGCGCGAGTACGACGACATCCTCGCCGGGGCGGCCGCGCGGCCGCGCGCCGAGTCGCGCGCGCGCATGGAGGCGCTGCTCACCAAATGGCCCGACCTTCGCGCTCGCCGATCGCGCGCTCTTCTGGCTGGGCCAGCGGCTCGCCGAAGCGCACCGCTGGGGCGAGGCGATGGCGCGCTACTCCGAGCTCGAGCGCCGCTTCCCGTCGAGTGAGTGGGCGCGGCGGGCCGAGAAGGCGCGGGCCGACATCCTCTTGTCGCGCGGCCATCCCTTCGCCGCGCGCGTGCTGTACCGCCAGCTCGCTGCCATGAGCGATCCGATCGCGCACAGCGCCGGCCAGGAGGGTCTCGCCGACTCGGTGAGCTGGGTCGTGCGCGCCATCCTCGTCGCCGTCTGCATCTGTTATCTGCTGGCGTTCGCGTTCCTGCACCTGCGCGCCGTCGTCCCGCGCGCGCGCCTGCGCCGCGTGCCGCTCGAGCTGCTCTACTACCTGCCCGTCGCCATCCTGTTCGTCACCGCCGCGCTGACGGAGAACCGGGCCATCGGCCTGGCCACCAGCGGCATCGCCGTCGGCGGCGGCGCCGTGGTATGGCTGACCTCGCTCAGCTTCGCCGCGCGCCTCGAGCGCGGCCCGATTTCGCTGGCGGCGCGCCTCGGCCGCAGCGCCGCGATCGTGCTCGCCGTCCTGGCGCTGATGTTCCTCGCGGTGCAGGCGACGGGGCTAACGGATATCGTGATCGAGACGTTCCGTTCGGGTCCCGAGCGGGGCTGACTGGCCGAGCTGCGCCGTCGCCAGGTAGAGCTTGTTGTTGCTCCGGTCCACCACCTGCAGCGTCGGCCGCGCCTCGACGGGGAGCAGCCCGCGCAGCGCCTCGAAGCGCACCCGCTCGACGACGAAGAAGACGCGCTCGCCCGTGGTGCGCCTTGAAGTAGGCCTGCATCTTCTCGACGTTGCGATCGCCGAGGAAGACCGTCTTCTCCGCCTGCGGCTTGTGGGGATCGTAGATCTCGTTCGCGTGTAGAAGTTCTCGCCGCGCCAATAGAGCTGCCAGGCGATGAGCGGCTCCTCGGGCCCCTTGCGCTTGGCGTAGTAGGACGGCGATCACGTGCTTCTGCGCCCAGTGCGGCGACAGCTCGACCAGCACCTTGTCGAGGATGAAGCCGGTCCAGACCACCGCGACGGCGCCCACGAGCCAGACCAGGATGCTGCGCGGCAGCGGCGATGCGCGGCACGAGCAGAGCGCGCCAGGCGCCCCGAGCCAGGCAGCATGAGCAGCGTCGGCAAAAGCCACGCCCAGCGGTCGATCACCGGCGCCGCGCCGTTGGGCGTCGCCGGGCCGAGCGCGATGCCGACGGCGAGCGACGACCACCAGCAGCACGCCGGTGATCAGCGCGAAGCGGCGCGGCTGGCTGCCGTCGACCGTCGGCGCGCGCCTGGCCTCGTCGGGCTCTTTGCGCGACAGCCAAGCCACCAGCGTCAAGCCGCCGACGGCGAGCGCGGCCGCGATGGCGAACACCAGGATCTGAAAGCCGTACTCGTAGCGATCGCCGTACTGCGAGACCAGCGGCCACGGCCGCCCGGTGCCGGGCGTGTTGACGTAGTCGTAGTTGAACTGCCACAGCAGGCGCGGCGGGAACGCCGACAGATCGCGCCCCGCACAAGAAGGTCAGCGGCATCGCCAACAGCGCCATGCCCCACAGCTGCGCCTTGGTCGGCGCGCGCAACAAATCGTCGAGAAACAGCCCCGCCAAGCACCGCCAGCGCCGGCAGCGCCGGCAGGATGTAGTGGTGGAACTTGGTGTTGACCAGCGACACCGTCGTGAAGTCGACGAGGAACCAGACCAGCGCGAAGCCGATGAGCTGCGCGCGCGGCGACTTTCTCGCGCAGCCGCGAGAAGCCGAGCGCGGCGCCGAGCGTGGCGATGCCCGACCAGGGGAACATGCCGTAGCCGATGTACTGCAGGTAGTACTCGAACGTGCCGCGATCGCCGTGGCGCCCCTCGGCGCGGTGCACGTAGTTGTCGCCGATGAACTCCTTCCAGAACGGCGCGCCGTGGCGGATGAGCATCGCGTGGTACCACGGGCAGCGCGGCGGCGATGAACAGGACCAGCGCCGCGCGGGATCTCGAGCTTGCGATAGATGTCGCGCCAGCGCCCGGCGACCACCAGCCACACCACCAGCACGATGCCGGGCAGCGCGATGCCGGCCGGCCCCTTGGCCAGCGTCGCCATGGCCGCAGAGCACGTAGGCGGAGAAGAGGTAGAGCTGGCGCACGATTCTTCGCGCGCGCGCACCACCACACGCCGCCGAAGTAGGCGGCGAAGTAGATGAGCATGGGCACCAGGCCGATGGTGCGCACGTGGAAGCCGAGGATGTTGCCGGACATCGTGCAGCTGGATCGAGAAGACGATCAGCTGCGGCAGCGTGCAGACCGAGAAGAGCGCGAAGAAGACCCACCACGCCGTCGCGCGCGGCACCGATAGGCCGTAGCGCAGCTGAGTGCGCGGCAGCTCGGCTTCGAACTCCTCTTCGGGGCCGATGAGCGCGATTGCCGCGAAGCAGAGCGCGATGGTCATCGGCGAGACGAACGGCATGTCGGTCATCGCCTGGCGCGTGATGAACGCCCACTGCGACGACGTCGCCAGCACCAGCGCCGCCAGCACCGCCGGCGCGACGCCCGGCGAGGCGGCGCACCAGCTGCCACACCGCCCAGACCGACGCGATCGACGAGCAGGATGCCCGGCAGGCGCACCGCCCACTCGGGCGCGCCAGCTGGCCACCATCTGGTTCGCGGGCGGCGTGGCGCCCACTCGAGGCCGAACAGCTTCATCGACAGCGCGATCAGCCACTCGGTGAGCACCGGCTTGGACCAGAACTCCGGGCGATCTTGCGGCGAGCCGGGCCACCACAGGCTGATCGCAGTCGTTGCGCTGCGCCATCTGGCGCGCGACCTCGCCGTAGTGCGACTCCCACGGATCCCACAGGCCGTAGTTGCCGGCGAGCGGGATGTAGACGACCGCGCAGCAGGCAGATGAGCGCGAAGGCGATGCGCTTCTCGGCGGTGCCGGCGAGCGAAGTCGACCAGCTTTTTCACGGCCGGAAATCTAGCACGGGTTTGAAGAATCGATAGCCGCCCGGATTGGTATCGCGCGGGCGCAGCACCAGCGCAGCCGTGGCCCGGCAGGGTGACGTCGAGCGTGCCCGATCGACATCCGGCGCGCCGGCGCCGCCGGCTCGAGCAGATCGTGCAGCGGCAGCGCGTCGAGCATCAGCGGCAGCGCCACGAACAGGCGTGCGCGCGATCGGACGCGGCGTGGCGTTGGCGACGAACAGCAGCGTCTCGGCGGGATCGTCGGTGACGCGCGCGAAGGCGACGACGTCGCTGCCCGGCTGCGCCAGCGACACGTAGCGGCCGTGCGCGAGCGCCGGCTCCTGGCGGCGCAGCGCGCCCAGCGCCGCCGACGAGCGCGCGCCGATCTTCGTCCCAGGTCGGCGGCGGGGGCAGCGGGCGGCGATTGTCGGGATCGCCGGCGGCGTGCATGCCGAGCTCGTCGCCGTAGTAGATCATCGGCACGCCCGGATAGACGAACGCCAGCGCGAGCGCGAGGCGAATCCGCGCCGCGTCGTCGTCGAGCGCGGTGGCCAGGCGCGCGCGTGTCGTGCGAGCCGACGCAGCGACCACGACGCCTGCAAGCGCGCGGCGGGTCCTCTTCGGCGGCGAGCCGATCGAGCGCGCTGCTGCAGCTGATCCGGCCGGCGCCGACGACGAGGCCAGCGCCAGCGCGGTGGCGCGCAGCCAGTAGTTCATGACGCCGTCGAGCCCGCCCTCCCGGGGGCGCGCCCAGCCGGCGCCGTAGGCCATCACCTCGCCGATGACGCCGTCGGTGGCGCCGGCCTCGCGCGCCGCCCGCGCCAGCTCGCCGGCGAAGCCGAGGCCCAGATCGTTGGCGCAGTCGAGCCGCCAGCCGGTGGCGCCGCGCGCGGTCCAGCGCGCGACCACGTCGCAGCAGGCGCGCCGCACTGCCGGGTTCGTGGTGTCGAGCTCGCGCAGCGACGGAAAGCCGCGCCAGTCGCTGCCGCTGAACCAATCCGGGTGCTCGTGCGAGCCAGCGATGCCCCTGCCCGACGTGGTTGAAGACGCCGTCGAGGACGAGGCCGAGCGAGCGCGCGCGGCAGGCGGCGACGAGCCGGTCGAACGCCGCCTCGCCGCCGAGCGCGGGATCGACGCGGTCGAAGTCGACGGTGTCGTACTTGTGCGACGACGGCGACGTGAAGATCGGGGTGAGGTAGACCGCGTCGGCGCCGAACGCGGCGACGTGATCGAGGTGCGCGGTCACGCCGTCGAGCCCGCCGAAGGCGGCCACGAAAACCTGGTAGACGACCCGGGACACGGCGCGTTTTTTAACACGCCGGTCGAAAAAAACCGCACCGCGCGGCAAAATGCACACTTCCGTGCGCAAATTGCGCGTTTTTCGCTTTACGTGATCGGCCACACATCGTATCAAGGACGTGGAGTTGCAACATATTACCGGAGGTTTCAATGCGTCATACGTTCTTGGCTTTGGCGGTGGCGGCGGTCGGCGGGTTCGCTCTGGCGAACTGCGGCAACTCGAACAACAGCAGCGGGGACATGGGCAAGGACATGGCCGGCTCGGGCGGCACCCAGGACATGGCGATCGCGAAGACCAACTGCATGGGCGTCGCGAACTGCGTCTACACCTGCATCAGCGGCGGCACGGACATCAACACCTGCGCGACGCAGTGCTCGAAGAACGCGAAGGCCGGCAGCGCCACGAAGTGGAACAACGCCGTCATCTGCGGCCAGAACTACTGCATCGGCAACGCCGACATGATGACCGGCAAGTGCATCCAGCTCCCGGTGCCCGGCATGGCCGGCTCATCGCTGCTCTGCGATCCGGGGAGCACCTACGCGGCCTGCAGCGCGACCGGCTATATGTCGACGTCGTGCCTGCCCTGCCTCGACCAGGCGCGCAACATCTGGATCTACGACATCAGCGTCGATCCGGCGAACCCCGGCCCGCCGACGGGCATGTGCTCGATGCCGACCGGCGCGGACTGCACGGGCGCGCAGACGATGTGCATGACGGCGTTCAACGCCTGCCTCAACGATATGTGATTTAATAGGAGGGCATGAGCGCCCTCCTCCGTTTCGTCCTTCCCGCTTTCCTCGTCGCCGGCTGTCTGAACGGCGACTTCAACACCCAAGACGCCGCCGCCCCGGTGCCGGACATGGCGACCCAGCACATCTTCGATCTCGCGGGCCTCGATCTCTACGGCGCCTACAACTGCTCGGCCCTGAACGCCTGCGAGCGCGCGTGCATGACCAAGGCGTGCGTCTTCATGTGCCGCAACATGTCCACGCCGACCGCGGTCGCGCTCGAGAACGACCTGCAGAGCTGCTTCGTTCAGTACTGCCCGACGGCAATGGGCATGGTCTGCGCCCCTGACGCCACGGGCATGCTGAGCATGGCCTGCAACACCTGCATCAACAACACCTACCTGCCCGAGAGCGCGAGCTGCTCGCCGTCGCAGAACCCCGACGAGTGCCACAAGTGCGTGGCGCAGGCGAACGCCTGCACTGCGGACATGTGATGGCCAAGCGCGGGCGGATCCTGGCGGTCAAGTGGGGGTACAACCCCAACTCGTCGTCGCTGGGCGTGGACGTGACGTTTCTGCTCTTCGGGATGGCGGCGATCGCGTTGCTGACGCCGATCATCTCGCTGTTTCTGCGCGCGCGGCGGGCCCGGCCCGCCCTGCCGCCGGCGGCGGGCGACCAGCGAACGCTTGACAGCACGCCGCCCGCGGCGTAACGCTTCCCTGAGTTACGGGAGGCGGACATGCGTGCGGCGATCGTGTGCCTTGCCTCGCTCGCCGTCGGCTGCGGGACCTACCGGCTGCACGTGCTCGACGCGGGCGCCCTTGCCGACGACGCGGCGGTGCCCGCCAGCGATGGCGGCGGTGACTTCGATGCCGCGCTTCCCGGGGGCGGACCGCTGGGCGCCACGCCGCATCCGGGCGGCGTCTTCTTTCGCGTCTGGGCGCCGCACGCCGCGCAGGTCTCCGTCGTCGGCGACTTCAACGCCTGGAGCGCCGGCGCCGACGCGCTCGCCGCCGACGGCAAGGGCTTCTTCTGGGCCGACGTCGCCGGCGCGATGGTCGGGCAGCAGTACGCCTACACCGTCACGCTGGCCGACGGCAGCAGCGTCACCCACGCCGACCCGCGCGCGCGCCAGCTGACCGCCGCCACCAACGGCCACAGCATCATCGTCGATCCGCGCGCCTACGTCTGGAAGAGCGCCACCTTCGCGCCGCCGCCGCTCGACGACACCGTCATCTACGAGCTGCACCTCGGCACCTTCGCCCGGGCCACGCCGACGACGATCGGCACCTGGGCCGCGGCCGCGCAGAAGCTCGACTACCTGGCCAGCCTCGGGATCAACGCCGTCGAGATCATGCCGCCGGTGCTGTGCGCGACAGACACGACCTGGGGCTACAACCCATCGTGGCCCTTCGCGGTGCACAACGTCTACGGCGGGCCCGACGACGCCAAGGCCTTCATCGACGCCGCCCACGCGCGCGGCCTCGCCGTCTACATCGACATCGTCCACAACCACTACTCGTCGAAGACGGGCTTGTGGTGCTGGGACGGCGACTGCACCGACAACGCCTACTTCTACACCGACGACACGCGCAAATCGACGCCGTGGGGGCCGCGCCCCAACTTCTCCGACGGCGACGTGCGCGCCTTCATCCGCGACAACGCCGTCGAGTGGCTCGACGAGTACCGCGCCGACGGCTTGCGCTGGGACTCGACCATCAGCATCCGCGCCACCACCTGGGGCTCGGCGGGCGTCCCCATCCCGGACGGCGCGTCGCTGCTCCGCGAGATCAACGACGCGGTGCACGCGCTGACACCGCGCAAGCTGCAGATCGCCGAAGATCTGCAGACGGCCGACGACGTGACCCAGACGACGGCCAAGGGCGGCCTCGGGTTCGACACCCAGTGGGACGCCGCGTTCTTCCATCCCGTCGACGACAACATCATCACCGCCAACGACAGCGATCGCTCGATGGCGGCCATCGCCGGCGCCATCATGCACGAGTACAACGGCGCCCCGGGCCAGCGCATCCTCTATACCGAGGACCACGACGAGGTCGCCAACGGCAAGTCACGCATCCCCGAGATGATCTCGCCCGGCAACGCCGGCTCGCTGGTCGCGCGCCAGCGCTCCACGCTCGGCGCCGCCATCGTCATGACCGCGCCCGGCGTGCCCATGATCTTCATGGGCCAGGAGTTCCTCGAGAACGGCCACTTCGACGGCACCACGCCGCTCGACTGGTCCAAGCAGACGACCTACGCGGGAATCCTTCGCTTGTACGGCGATCTCATCCGCCTGCGCCACGACAGCGACGGCCACACGCACGGACTGCGCGGCAACAACGTCTCGGTGTTCCACGTGAACGACACGGCGAAGGTGATCGCCTATCGCCGCTGGGATGCGGGCGGCGCCGGCGACGACGTGATCGTAGTGGCCAACTTCAGCGCCAAGCCGTTTGCCCGCTACGACCTGGGACTGCCGCACGCGGGCGCGTGGAAGGTGCGCTTCTCGTCGAACGACGCCAAGTACTCGGCCGACTTCCCCGCTACGCCGACGGCGGATGTCGCCACGACGGCGACGGCGCGTGACGGCTTCGCCCAGATGGGGTCGCTGCAACTCGGGCCTTATCAGGTGCTGATCCTCTCGCAGTAGAGCAGACCGACAGCGGAGGGCGCCGAGCGCTACGTCCGGCCCCGCGCGCTCTACCCCGCTGGGCTCAAACAGTCCTCGCCACCGGGCCGCTGTGCTCGATTAGGCCCCTTGCCTGTGCTGCGGAACTCGCCCAGCGGGGTAGAGCGCACGGGGCCTCAGTGCAGCCGACGCGGACGCGGCGGCGGCGAGCTCCACCAGTGAGGAGCGGCGTTTTCGGGCTTCGGCGGGGAGATGCTGATTTAGACTGCGCGCGTGCGCGGGCTGCCCCGGACCTTCTGGTACCTGTGGACGGGCGCGCTCATCAACCGCCTGGGTGGCTTCGTCTACACCTTCCTCGCGCTCTACCTGACCCAGGCGCGCCACTTCACGGTCGCGCGCGCCGGCCTGGTCATCGCGCTCTACGGCGCCGGGTCGTTCGCCTCCGGCCCGGTCGGCGGCTACCTCGCCGATCACGTCGGCCGCCGCCGCACCATGATCCTCAGCTTCGTCCTCGGCGCCGCCGCCATGCTGCAGCTCGGGTTCGCGCGCGCGGTCTGGCACATCGCGCTGTCGGCGCCGCTGCTCGGCTTCTGCAGCGACCTGTACCGCCCGGCGCAGCAGGCGGCCATCGCCGACATCATCCCGCCCGCCCAGCGCACCCGCGCGTACGGCTACCTCTACTGGGCGGTCAACCTCGGCTTCTCCGGCGCGGCGATGATCGCCGGCTTCATGGCCGAGCGAAGCTTCACGCTCCTGTTCATCGGCGACGCGGCGACGACGCTGGCGTTCGGCGTCATCGTCTGGCTGCGCGTGCCCGAGACCCACCCGGAGCGCCACGCCGAACGGCGCGAGCGGCCGGACCCGCGGGTGCCGCTCCGCGATCGCGCGTTCATGGCGTTCGTGCTGGCGCAGTTCCTGGTCATGTTCGTCGGGTCGCAGGGCAACTCCACCCTCCCCGTCGACCTGCGCGATCACGGCATCGCGCCGGTCACCTACGGCTGGCTGCTGGCGATCAACGGCGTCATGATCGTGCTCCTGCAGCCGACGGCGATTGGCCTGGTGCAGCGCTTCGATCGCGGGCGCGTGCTCGCCGTGGCGGCGCTGCTCCAAGGCATCGGCTTCGGGCTCACCGGCGCCGGCCACTCGACGGCCTGGTACGCGCTGACCGTGGTCACCTGGACCACCGCCGAGCTGCTCTATTCGCCGGTGTCGCCGGCCATCGTCTCCGACCTCGCTCCGACGACGCTGCGCGGCACCTACCAGGGCGTCTACTCGATGGCCTGGGGCGCGGCGTCCTGCCTGGCGCCCGCGCTCGGCTCACTGGTGCTCGGCCACTTCGGCTCGGTGGCGCTGTGGTCGAGCTGCTTCGCGGTCTGCCTGGTGGCCGTGGGGCTGCACCTGTCGCGTGGCGCGGCGTACACGCCCGCCGTGTCCGCCCAGACGCGCGCCGAGTAGATCCGCGCGCTTGTCGCCGGCGCGCGGCGTGCACCGAGCCGCGCGCGCGGAGGGCGAACATGCAGGTGCTCAAGCGTTTCGGTGCGCGGTTGGCGAAGGTCGGCTACCTGGTGCGGGCGACGTCGTGGGCGGCGGTGCTCGGGGTCATCGAGCTGGTGCAGCACGAGCGCGGACGGCGGATCCTGGCCGTGCTGTCGCTGTGTGGGCTGACGGCCGGGTTCATCTGGATGCGGCCGGTGCGCACCATCAACCCCGGCGAAGTGGGCGTGCGCGTCAACCGGCTGACCGGGCACGTCGACAAGCTGCACGAAGGGTGGGCGCTGGTGGTGCCCGGCATGCACGAGCTGCGGCGCTTTCCCCTGCGCGATCAGATCTATCGCCCCGAGCGCTCGCAGCGCGCCGACGGCGACGCGCCCTTCCAGACGGTCGAGGGGCTGAGCATCGGCGTCGACGTGGCGGTGCGCTACGCGCTCGATCCGGCGCGCGTGGTCACCGTCGCCGAGGAGCTGCCGGCCGACGTCGGGCGCGAGCTGGTCGAGCCGGTGGTCGACGGCGTCCTGCATCGCACCTTCGCCAAGCACACGGTGCGCGAGATCTTCTCCACGCAGCGGGCGGAGATCCAGAAGGCGATCGAGGAGCAGCTCAAGCCGGACCTCTTGCCCGACGGGATCGTCGTGCGCAACGTGTTCATCGGCAACGTCGATCTGCCCGAGGACTACAAAAAGGGGCTCGAGTCGCTGCTGGCCGAGGAGCTGTCGGCGGAGAAGATGCGCTACACGCTCGAGCTCAAGGACAAGGAGGTCAAGGAGGCCGAGCTCGACGCCGACGCCGACAAGGTCAAGCGCGAGAAGGCGGCCGAGGCGGCGGGGCAGGAGGAGATCATCGCCGCCAAGTCGCGCGAGGAGGCGATGAAGCACGTGCTGCCGTTCAAGGAGAAGGAGATCGAGCAGCGGCGGCTCGAGGCGGAGGCGTCGAAGGTGACGCGGCTCAAGCAGGCCGAGGCGGAGGCGGAGGCGCGACGCATCGAGGCCGGGGGCGAGGCCGACTCGCGGCGCAAGCTGGCCGACGCCGACGCCTACCGCATCGACGTGACCGGCAGGGCGTCGGCGCAGCAGATGGCGCGCGAGGCGGCGCTTGATCCAGAAGAACCCGCTGCTGATCCAGAAGACGCTGGCCGACAAGCTGTCGGACAAGATCCAGGTGATCATCGCGCCGCCGTCGGCGGGCGGCTTCTTCGCCGGCGGGCTCCTCGGGCAGCGCATGGATCAGGCGCGCGCCGACGGCGGCCAAGGCGGCCGAGGCGGCCAAGGCGACCGGCGACGGAGAAGAGTGATGCTGCGCGCTGGCGCTGCGTCGCTGCGATCGTGACCCAGGACGCGACGCCGCTGCGCGCGGCGGCCAAGGAGACGGCGGCGCGGCAGACGCTGCTGTACGCCGGCGACTGGCTCGAGGTGCGCGGCGAGCGGCAGGGTTGGCTGCAGGTCTACGATCACCGGCACGAGCGGCCGGGCTACGTGCGGCCGTCGCAGGTGCGCACGCTACCCGGTCGACGAGACGTCGGCGCCGCGATCTGGCGGCGGTCATCGACTTCGTGCGCGACCAGCCGGGGCTGGAGTCGCTCGGCATCGGCTACGCGGCGCTGTTCTTGCGCGCGGCGCCGGCGAGCGCGGTCGGGCCCGAGGTGTTCGACGCGCTCGGCGGCATGGCCGAGCGGCTGGGGCGGCGCGCGTCGTCGAAGTGGGCGCGGCCGAACGACGCGACGCTGGCGGCGCAGATCGAGGTGGCGGAGAGCTACGGCGTGAAGTTCCGCTCGTTCGAGCGCGACGGGCGCGCGCGCACCTGCTACGACGGCGAGGCCTTTCGGCGCGTCCTGGCGCTGCCGGCGGCGGCGGCGGCCAAGGCGCGGGCGGCGCTGGCGCTGACCGATCCCGCCTGCGTCGATCCGGCGCTGGCGGCGGCGGATCGGGAGACGCTGAGCGCATGGCAGGCCGACGTGCTCGACCGGGTCGACGACGCAGACGCTGCCGGCGTGGTTGGCCAATCGGGTGCGCATCCGCGCGGCGTCGGTGCGCGCCGAGGTTGCGTATGTGCAGGCGCGCAAGGGCGATTGGAAGGGGGCGCGCGCCTCGGAGGAGCGGGCGGAGCGCGCGCTGGCGCTGGTCGACAAGCCCGAGCTCGCCGACGACGACACGCTTCGCTACGACGAGGCGGCGCTGCGCGTGGGCGCGGTGCGCTGGGCGGCAGAGCCGGCGGCACGCGACGGCGCGGGTCGAGATCACCGCGGGCAAGCCGGGCGAGACCTGCGTGCGCTTCGCCAAGCTGTCGAGCACTGCACCTACGCCGTGGTCTGGCCGTCGTCGGTGCGGATGTCGCCGCGCGGCGACGCGCGTGGTGTTCGCGCAGTCGCCGCTGCCGGCGTGGACGGAGCTGGTGCTGCTGCGGCGCGGGCACGACGAGGAGACGCTGGCGCCGGCGGCGATCGATCCCGATGTCGGCTACGTCGAGCCCGCCGGCTGGTCGCCCGACGGCACGCGCCTGTTGCGTCGCGCGCGAGGCGCGCATGACCGGTCCGCTCGGGCAGCCGGGCACGCTGGCGCCGTGGATCGCAGCGCAGCTTCCAGATCGTGCGCGCCGACGGCCTCACCGTCGAGAAGCAGGCCGCGCGCCTCGACAACTTCATCAGCTTCCGTCGCTGGGTGTCGCCCGACTGGCGCCGCGCAACGTTAGCGCTGCGATGAACGGCGCCGGCGCGTTCGATGAAGCCGATCCGCGCGCCGCCTCCCCGCCCAGAAACTACGCCGCGACGGGCGCGCCGTCGAGGGTGCGGACGATCTTCTGCAGCTTCTCGCGGATCTTGAACTTGCGGCTGTACACCGTGTTGGTCGTGACGCCGAGCGCGCGCGCCAGCTCCTCCGGTGAGCGCTCGTCGCGGAAGCAGTCGACCACGAAGGCGCGCTCGTCGCCCGAGAGCTGCGCCAGCGCCGCGCGCGCCAGCTCCGCCTCTTCGCGCGCTTCGACCACGTCGCGCGGCGCCTCGGCGCGCAGCGAAGCGTAGTCCTCGATCACGTCGTCGAGCGGCGTCGCCTCGGCCTGGCGCGCGCGCAGGTGATCGATGGTGGCGTTGGTGGCGACCAGCCCGAGGAACGAGGCGATGCGGAAGCCGCGCGTGCGCGTCGTACTGGCGCAGCTTCTTCATGTCCTCGCGCAGCAGCACGAGCCAGACGTCGCCGACCAGATCGTCGAGGTCGTCGCGCGAGAAGGTGGCGCCGTAGCGACGCAGCGCCTTGACGACGCAGCTGACGATCAGCCGCTCGTAGCGCTGCACGAAGTCGGCCCACAGCCGGTCGTGCTGCACCTTCTTCTTGGCGGCGAGCAGCGCCTCGAGCAGCGCCGCCTCTTCCGCCGAATTCCCCCGCGCGCAGTCGGCTACAGTCTTCGCCATAGCTTGTGCCCCTCGTGAGCCGACGAAGCTCACATCTGACTTCATCTACGCAGGGGGAGCGCCAAACTGTTAACGGCGAGTGCGCAGTTTTTCGATCAAAGTGAGAACTGCACGCCGAGATTGAGGAATCCGTTGGCTGAGAGGGACGACGGCGAGCCGTGCGGGTAGACGCCGTCGAGCGCCAGGCCGCCGCGGGCGAACAGGCCGAAGCTGCCGTCGACATTGATGTTTATGCCGCCGGCGAGCTCGTAGCGGAAGCCGCGCGGCTCGGTGCCGGTGAGCTGCTGGCCGCCGAGCTGCACGTTGCCGGAGAGGAGCTGCCAGCCGATGGCGGTGTCGAGGCGCAGGCCGAGCCGCGCCACCGGACGCCACTCGGCGCCGAGCGACGACGAGCGCGGCGGCGCGCGCGCAGCGATGCCGGCGGCTGCTGGCGCCGTAGCCGGCCTGGCCGGCGAGGCCGAGATCGAGCGCGCGCCAGAAGCGGTAGGCGTAGCGCAGGTCGACGCCGTTCGACAGGCCGCTGTCGCCGGCGGGCGCGCCCGACAGCGCCGTAGGCGATCGAGATGCGATGGCGCGGATGCGGGCGTGGTGCCGCCGTGGCGACGAGCGAGCGGCGGCGCCCTCCTCGACGGGCAGATCGCCCGAGGTGGCGACGAAGCCGTCGTAGAAGCCGCGGCCGTAGGGCTCGCGGTAGAGATCGTTGCGGAAGCTGGCGTCGATGCGCGCCGCGCGCGGCGATGGCGCGCGCGTGCCACGGCAGCGTCGCCGACGTCGACGCGTCGGTCGCCGGCAGCCGCTTCGGCCTCCTGATCGTCGGAGCGCACGTAGTAGGCGTGGCGCGCCGAGACCATGACGTCGAACGACGGCGTCCGGCTCCTTGTTGAGATCGAGCGACGCGCACGCCGCGATCGTCCTCGACGAAGAAGCGGCCGCCGAAGCCGGCGCCGAAGTGGAGAAAGCGCGCGCCGTCGGGGCCGCCCGCCGCAGGTCGACGAGCGCGTGATGGCGATCGAGCGCGGGCGCGCGCGCGAACACGTCGACGCGCGCCTCGGGGTTGCGCACGCGCGCGTTGGCGGCGGCGAGGAACGCGCGCAGCTCGGAGTATTCGATGCGGCCGTCGTCGTTGACGTCGGCGGCGCCGGAGAGCGCCGAGCGCAGCTCGTGCGAGAGGATGCCGCCGCGATAGCGCGCCCACTCGTGCGTCTCCTGATCGCCCGAGGTGGCGACGATGACGCCGGCGCGCGGGTGGCGCTCGAGCTGCTCCTCCTCGAGGAACGCCTGCAGGTGCGCGTCGCCGGCCGCGCCTTCGTCGGCGGGGACGGCGTCGTCGACCCAGCGCCGGTTGCCCCCGCCGCGCGCGTTGACCAAGAAGTAGCTCTTGCAGGCGTCGACGACCACGTGGACGAAGCGCGCCTTCGAGGGGGCGATGATGTCGCGGTAGAGCTCGGCGCGCGTCAGCTTGGCGTCGCGGAGGTTGATGTAGCCCTGCCCGTTGCCGTCGACGTCGCCGTGGCCGGCGTAGATGAAGAAGAGCTCGGGCTCGTCGCCGCGATCGATGTCGCGCGACATCTCGGCGTTGAAGCGGGCCAGCTTGTCGAAGATGGCGGCGCGCTCGGGCGACTCGGCGTGTGCGGCGGCGTCGGGGTGCAGCCGCGCGCTGTCGGTGTCGAGGACGACGAAGAGCGCCGTGCGATCGGCGAAGAGCGAGAAGAGCTCCCAGGTCTTGGCGCCGTCGTCGTCGGCGAACTGGAGCGGCTTGACGCCGGGATCGAGCGAACGATTCTCGGCGACGATGATGGCGTAGGTCTTCGTCCGCGCCGACGCGGCGGCGCACACGAAAAGCGAGGCCAGGACGACGGCACGCTTCATGGCTGTGGGCGGCGCGCGCTCATTCCACGTCCAGCACCAGCGACTTTTGGATGACGTCGGTGCGCAAGAGCGGCAGCGACTCGATCTGGGACGGCTTCTTGCCCTGCTCGCGCAGGCGGTCGGCGGCGGCCTGCACCTCTTGCGTCGTCACCGGCGCGTCGGAGAAGATGGCGTAGATGCGCACCTTGCCTGGATCGTGGTTGACGCCGAGACGCACCGCGGTGCCGATCTGCTGATCGACCCCGTCGGGTGCGGCCACCGACTGCTGCTCGGGCGGGCGCGGGGCGTACCACTTCGGGTTGAAGTCGTCGTCGAAGCCGACGACGAAGACGCGCTGGAACTTGCCCGCGTTCGACACCGTCAGGCGCAGCTGGGTCGTGCGCGCGCAGCGGGGCGTGACGCCCTCATCGCCGATGCAGAACGCGCGCAGGCCCGCCGTCCGCTCGTTCGTCGGGCCGCCGCGCGCCTGGAACCCGCCTGCGGGTGGCGTTGGTGAGCGCGCCAAAAAAGGGAGCAGCACCACCACTGCCGCCGCCGCGGCCACGCCGACGGCCCAGCGCTGCGGGGGCGCGAACCAGCCGAGCGCGCGCTGCCAGGCCGGCGCCGGCGTCACGGCGGCACCGAGGACCGCGCCTTCGAGGCGCTTGAGGGTCGACGAGGACGGCGTGTCGAGCGCCTTGGGCCCACCGTGCAGCATCCGCTCGGCGAGCGCGACGCGATCGTAGCGGGCGCGACACGACGGGCAGCCGGCCAGGTGGCGATGCAGCTCGTTCCAATCGGCGGTGGCAACGTCGCCGACCACCATCTCGTCGATCAACTTTATGTAGCGCTCGTGGCTCATGTCGCTTTTGCCGTCGCGGTCGTCGCGTATGCCTCGAGGTAGCCGTTGGTCTGCATGAACTCGAGGAAGGCGCGGCGCAGCTTCTTCTCCAGCGTGCGCGCCTGCATGTGTGACAGCCCGCTGGCCTGCCCCGCGTCCACTTGGGTCTCCTGCTCCTCGAACCGATGGCGGAAGAAGGTACGATCCCTGGCGTCCAATCTTTCCACGAAGGCCGCATACAGCCGACCGAGCTCGCGGCGCATGAACTCCTGCTCCGCCGAGACACCGGCCGACGGCGCGTCCCCTACCGTCGACGCCGGCGCCGCCTCTTCACCGTCGCGCGCCGCCGACTCCGGCACCGCGCTGCCTCCGTCGAGCTGATCGATGAAGGGGCTCATCGCCACCTCGCGGTTGCGGAACTCGTCGAGCACGAGGTTGCGGGCGATGGCCAGAAGGTAGCTCTTGTACGGATGCAGCCCGTCGTAGCCACTGCGCGCCGACTCCTTGAACGCGCGCAGGAAGGTCTCCTGCAGCGCGTTGTCGAGGTCGAACGGCTGGGCGTAGCCGCGGAAGTGCAGCGGCCGCCCCGCGGACGAAAACGTGAAGCCGCGCTGCAGGAACGCGGCGACTTCGGGCGCATAGTGGCGATAGACCTCCTCGAGGGCCCGTCGCTCTCCGCGCTTGAACCGATCGAGCAGCTCGCGCCGCTCTATGAGGAGCGACATCCCCTCTCCCTCGAATACTCGCCAACGCGCCCAAAGTGTTACCGGCGCCTCACGGCAAAGACGCGATCCTATCTATGCTACGCTAAATAGCCGTGATCGGGCGCACACCACGTGGATTTCGTTACGAAAGATTTGGGGGCATCGTGCACCTCGAGCGTCCGCGCGCCCTGGTCTTCGTGGACCGCGACCGGGCCCGGCGGCTCGGGTATCGGTCGTCACCGCTGTGGGGCGAAGCGGACCCGCAAGAGCGCTGGAGCGAGGCGCGGCTGTCGGCTCCGCTCGAGGCGCACCTGCAGCTGACCAACCGCTGCGAGGCGGGCTGCCAGGGCTGCTACACCGGCGCCACCCCCACCGGCGCCGCCGGCGAATGGGGCCTCGACGACTGGAAGCGGGCCATCGACGCGCTGGCGGCGCGCGGCGTGTTCCACCTGGCGCTCGGCGGCGGCGAGTCGGCGCTGCTGCCGTGGCTCGGCGAGGCGGCCGAGCACGCGCGCGCCCGCGGCCTGGTGCCCAACCTGACGACGTCGGGGCTGTACGGCGAGGCCGAGCTGGAGCGCCTGGTCGGCTGGGCGCCGCTGTTCGGGCAGATCAACGTGTCGATCGACGGCGTCGGCGAGGACTACGCGCGCGTGCGCGGCTTTCGACGGCTTCGAGCGCGCCGATCGCGCGGTGGTGGCGCTGCGCCGGGCGACCAAGCACGTCGGCATCAACTGCGTCGTCACGCGCGGCAGCTTCGACGGGCTGGGGCGCGTCTTCGCCTACGCCAAGAAGCGCAAGCTGCGCGAGGTGGAGCTTCTGCGCTTCAAGCCGTCGGGGCGCGGCATCAAGACCTACGAGGCGCTCCGCTGCACCGACGAGCAGCATCGGGCGCTGGTGCCTGCGATCTTGAAGCTGGCGCGCAAGCACCGGCTGCGGGTGCGGCTCGACTGCTCGTACACGCCGATGGTCACGCACCACCGCATCAAGCCGAAGGTGATGCAGTGGCTCGCCATCTACGGCTGCGCCGGCGGCGACCTGCTCGTCGGCGCCAAGGCGTCGGGGATGCTGACGGCGTGCAGCTTCGCGCCGCCGGTCGACCAGCGCGTCGACGGCATCGGCGGCTACTGGGACGACGAGGGCGCCTTCGGTCCTTTCCGCCGCTGGCGCGAGGCTGCCGCCGAGCCGTGCCGCTCGTGCGACTACCTGGCGCTCTGCCGCGGCGGCTGCCGCGTGGTCACCATGCACGTCAGCGGCGACGCCACGGCGCCCGATCCCGAGTGCCCGCGGGTCATCGACTGGCGCGCCGCCCACGGCGTGGCGGCGCCGGCGCGGCGCCTCCCGGTGATCGCGTGACCCGCTTTCGCGCCCGCATCGAACCGGTCGAGGGCGGCGGCCACTACGTCCTGGTCCCCGACGACATCGCCGCCAAGGTGGAGCTCGAGCACGGCACGCGCGTGCGCGGCACCGTCGCCGGCACGGCCTATCGCAGCTCGCTCATGAAGTCCGCGGGGCGCTACCACCTGGGCGTGCACAAGGCGACGCTCGCAGCGGCGGGCGTCGAGGCAGGCGACACGGTGGCGATCGAGATCGAGCGCGACGACGAGCCGCTGCCCGAAGACACCGTCCCCCCGGCGCTGGCACGAGCGCTGCGCAAAGACGCCCTGGCGCGCCGCGTGTGGCAGTCACTGGCCCCGTCGCACCGCCGCGAGCACGTGCGCGCCATCAACGAAGCCAAGCGCGAAGAGACCCGCCAGGCCCGCATCGACCGCACCCTGCAGATGCTGCGCACCCGCCCCAAACGCCGCTGACCGGCGCGCCAATCCAGCGCTGCGTGTCTCGCCGCAGAAACGACGCCACCCCCAAGACGAGCACGGCCGGCCCCGCGCGCGCTGCCCCGCGGGGCGAGTTCCCACCCCCAAGGCGAGCACGGCCGGCCCCGCGCGCGCTGCCCCGCGGGGCGAGTTCCGCAGCACCGGCAAGGGGTGGAATCGAGCACAACGTCCCGGTGGCGAGGACTGTTTGAGCCCAGCGGGGCAGCGCGCGCGGGGCCGGCCGTGCGACCCACCGCCGCCCACCCGCCGCTCAGCGATCGCTGTCGCCCCCGACGAGCGCATAGAGCTCCACGTCCTCCCACTGGTCGAAGCGCCGGTAGTACGCCCGCATGCGCCCTTCGTGGCGCATCCCGAGCTTCTGCATCACGCGGCCTGACGCCGGGTTGCGGCACAGGTGGTCGGCTTCGACCCGGTGCCAGCCGTCGGCGAACGCCCAGTCGACGACGGCGCGGCAGGCCTCGGTCGCGTAGCCGCGGTTCCACTCGGGGTGGGCGATCCAATAGCCGAGGCGCGCGCGCGCGTGAGCGCGCGACACCAGCTGCAGCCCGACGCAGCCGATGAAGTCGCCATCGCGGGTGACCGCCCACGTGGCCGATCGATCCTCGCGCCACCCGAGGGTCTGCGCGGCGATGAACGACTCGGCCGCCCCCTCCGCATACGGATGCGGGATGTTGATGGTGGTGCCGGCGACCTCGAACCGGCCGGCGTGGCGCTGCAGAGCTGCGGCGTCGTCGGGCGCAAGCGGGCGTAGCCGCAGCCGCGCTGTCGTCAGCGACGGCTGCGGCGCCCCGCTCACGGCTGCGGGCCCATGTCGGGGCTGAAGCCGATGCCGCCGTCGTCCGGATAGCGCTGCAGGCAGTCGGCGAGCTTCTGCGGGTCGACGGTCGGCGTCGGCAGCGACGGGGGCGTGGCGAACGCGGCCTTCTTGAAGTCGAAGAGATCGGTGAGCGGATCGGCGTTGGCGTCGCGGGCGGTCAGCGCCGGCAGCTTGAAGCGGGTCTCGATGAAGCGGGTGATCGAGGTGTGGTCGTAGACCGTGTGCGAGACGAAGTGCGGCTTGGCGTAGGGCGACACGACGATGAGCGGCACGCGCACGCCGTAGTTGGCGAAGTCGCCCGGCGCGTTGTCGTTGGGGTTGGTGATGGGCGCGATGGCGTCGGGCGCGCAGGCGGGCGGCGGCGGCACGTGGTCGTAGATGCCGCCGTGCTCGTCGAAGGTGACGATGAGCGCGCTGTGCGACCACTGCGGCGACTGCATGAGCGCGGTGACCACGTCGCTGAGGAACTTCTCGCCCTCCTGCACGTCGCCCGGCGGATGGAAGTCGTCGCGGCTGTAGCCGCCCTTGCCGAGCGTGGGATCGACGAAGTTGAGCTGCCCGAGCATGCCCGCCTGGGCGTCGCTGAAGAAGGTCCCGATGCTGTTGGTGTTGTCGAGGTAGGCCGAGAGCGTGCCGAGGAAGATGAAGGCGCCCGGCAGGTCCGTGTAGTAGATACGCCAGTCGACCTTGGCGTTCACCAGCTCTTGAAACAGCGTCGGCTCCTCGTCGCCGAAGACGTCGTTGCCGATGTGGCCGAACGAGGTGGCGGCGTAGAGGTACTCGCGGTTGGGGAAGGTCGGGCCGAGCACCGACGAGAAGTTGTGATCGGCGAGCGCGAAGGTGTTGGCCAGGCTGTAGAAGAACGGCAGATCCTGCTCGGTGTAGTAGCCCATGGCGCGCTTGCCGTCGGCGGGCGCGGAGTCGTTGTGGTTGTTGGCGACGACGAAGCCGTCCATGGCGCCTTGGTCCCACTCGGTGTGCACGTCGGTCCAGCCGTGCGAGGTGTCGTCGAAGCAGTACTCGGCCAGGTGGTAGGTGGGCCGGGGCGTGCCGTCGGCGTCGGGGTTGGTGACGTTGGCGGGGGCGACCTCGGCGTCGGGCTGGCCGAAGGCGGGCAGGTTCTGCAGGAGATGATCGAACGAGCGGTTCTCCATCATCAGGACGACGATGGTGTCGATGGGCATCTCGCTGCCGAGCGGCGCGTCCTTGGCCTGCGACAAGCCGGGCAGCGTGCCGGCGCCGAACATGCACGCCTGGCGTGCGGCCGCCGCCTGATCGGTCGACAGCGTCGAGCGCGGCCCCTGGTCGGGGCCGTTGCAGGCGACCACGATCCCGAACAGTGTGACGAAAGAGCAAACGACGATGAGTACGCGCATTTGCGCGCATGCTACCATCCGCCGCGGATCATGGGCGAGCCCCGGCTCATCTTCGTCATCTCCGACGCCACCGGCGAGACGGCCGAGAAGGTGGTGCGCGCGGCGCTGCTGCAGTTCAACACGGTGCCGGTGCAGCTGCGCATGTACACCCGCGTGCGGCTGGAGGCGGAGATGCGCTCGATCGTCAACCGGGCCAAGCACATGAAGGCGCTGGTGGTGTTCACCGTGGTGTCGACGGCGCACCGCGAGCTGTTGCGCCGGCTGTGCGACGAGGAGAACGTCGACGCCGTCGATCTCATCGGCACGCTCATGGCCAAGCTGTCGTCGTATCTGGGGACGCAGCCCAAGGGCGTCCCCGGCCTCTTGCACACCATCGGCGACGAGTACTTCCGGCGCATCGAGGCGGTCGAGTTCACCGTGCGCAACGACGACGGGCGCGAGCCGCGCAACCTGCCCAAGGCGGATCTGGTGCTGGTCGGCATCTCGCGCACGTCGAAGACGCCGCTGTCGACGTTCCTGGCGCAGAAGGGCTTCAAGGTGGCGAACGTGCCGCTGGTGCTGGGGATCGATCCGCCGGCCGAGCTGTTCGCGATCGATCAGGAGCGCGTCTTCGGGCTGACCATCAAGGCCGAGGCGCTGCTGCAGATCCGGCAGGCGCGGCTCAAGCACCTGGGCATGCCGGCGGATACGTCGTACGGGCAGCGCGACCACATCTCGCAGGAGATCGCGTACGCGCAGTCGGTGTTTCGGCAGAATCCGTCGTGGCCGGTGATCGATATTACCGGCAAGGCCGTGGAGGAGACGGCGGCCGACATCCTCCGCATCAAGAAGGATCGGGATCAGCAGCGGGCGGCGGTTTAGGCAGGCGCGGACGCGGGACGGCCGAGCGCGCGCTGCGCGACGGTGGCGCTTGATGCGGAGGAGGTCGGCCTTCTTGGGCGAAAAGCGCTAACGCTTGACGAGGACGATGAGGATGATGGTGAGGAGGATCAGGGTGCCGAAGGCGATGCCGACGGTGAGGAGGCCCTTTTGCACGGCGCCGCGGTCGTAGAGGCGGCGTTCGGATTCGAGGCGGACGATGGCGGCTTCGCGGGCGTTGACGCCGCTGCGGACCTCGTCGATGCGGGCGAAGAGCGGCTGGAGCTTGGGGTGCTCGACGCGGTTGAGGTTGAGCAGCGTGCCCGCGGTGACGAAGCGCTGCGTCAGCTCGCGCTCGGCGGCGTCGCGCTCGGCGGCGGCCTGCTCGCGCGCGGTCTGGAGCTCGGTCAGGGTCCGTTCGTGCGTGGCCTTGGCCTCTTGCAGCTCGCGGCGCTTCTGCACCAGCGTGGCGCGCCCGTCGGTGATCTTCTTGGTCAACTCGCCGATGGGCTGCTCGAGCTTGTCGACCTCGGCGCGCGCCGCGTCGCGGGCGGGGATGAGCGCGGTCGCCTCCTTGCGCGCCTCGGCAGCCTCGGCGCGGGCGTTGGCCGCCGTGTTGGGCCCGCCGCCCTTCTCCGGCGGCGTCACCTCCGCCTTGGCCGCCTTGGCGTCGGCGGCGGCGGCGCGCTTCTCGGCGGCACGGATCTGCGCGTCGATCTTCGCGCGCTCGGCTTCGTGGCCGCGCCGCACCTCGGCGCTCTTGCGTAGATCCTCGTCGGTGACCTTGAGCTCGGCTTCGCGTCGCGCCAGGTCCGACAGGCGCTCGCCCTGGTCGAAGTGCCAGCGCTCCTCTTCCTTCTTCTTCGCCGTATCGCTGTCGGCGAGCGCCTGATCGGCGGCGGCGCGGCGCTCCTCTTCGGCGATCACACGCCGCATCTCCTCGGCGATCGCGGGCGCGCTGACCTGCTGCTCGCGGGCGACGCGACCGAGATCGCGCAGCACGCTGTCGAGCAGCCGCTGGTCGCCGTGGAGCAGCGTGCGAATCGCCTCCTGCGCCTGCTTGCGCGCCCAGATCGCCTTGGCCAGCGGCAGCAGATACTTGACTGCGTCAACAATCGAGCCCGACCGCGGATGCTCGGGCATCGGCGGCAGCGCCATCGTCGGCAGCGCGGGCGTCGGCCCGACGTCGAGCTGCGGGAAGGCGCCCTCGTCGTTGCCCACGCGCGGCGGCGGCGGCAGCGGCTCCGGCATCGCGCCCGACGGGAGCTTGGTCGGCTTGGTGGGCGCCATCCCCGGGGCTGGGGGCGACGAGGTCGGCCGCGTCGGCATCGACGGCAGCGGCGTCGGTCGCTTGGGCAGCGGCGCCGGTCGGTTCGGCACCGTCGAGCTCGAGGTCGGCGTCGTCGACATGCGATCGAGCGGACGCGAGCGCGGCGCCGGACGCGCGCTGGTGGGCGCGTTGTCGTCGAGCTCCGGATCGAGCCGCGGGGTGGGCGAGGTCGGCAGGTCGTCGACGATGGTGGCCGGCGCCTGCACCGCCGTCTGCGCGTCGTCGTCGTCGTCGAAGTCGGGGGCGGCGCCGCGCTTGCCCTTCTTGGCCACGTCGGCGAGCGAGAGCGGCTTGGTGGTGCGCCGCTCGCTGTCGCCGTGCGACGCCGGATGGTTCGAGCCCGGAATCTCCTGCGCCGGGATGCCGAGCAGCGTGCCGGTGGGCGCCGACTTGCTCGCCGCCATCGGGGGCGAGATCACCTCGTGCGTCTCCTCGGCGTCGGAGATCGGCTTGAGCGTGGCGTCGCCGGGCGCCGACTTGGCCGGGCCGTTGCTGGACGCGTGCGGCCGCACCGGCGGCAGCGTGCCCGGCAACGCCGTGGGCGCGAACGCCTGCGGCGCCGAGCTCGTCAGGGGCGGGGCCATCGACGGCGCGCGCGGGGCCGGCCGTGGCGGCGCCGGCCGCGGCGCCGGCGGCTTGTGCACCGACGGAGATGGGCGCGCCGGCGCGTGACGCAGCACGGGGAGACGCTTGCCGCAGTGCACGCACTCGCGGGCGTCGTCGGGGTTGTCTTGCGCGCAAAAGGGGCAGAAACGCATCGGCGAACGAGCGATCATAGTGCCCGACCGGGGCTTAGTCCAGCGTCGAGCCGATCGAGATGTACCATTGGAATTCGTTGCCCTCGAGGCCGTAGGCGAAGTCGACGCCGAGCAGCGGCAGGATGACGCCGCGCAGATAGAGCCGCAGGCCGCCGCCGAGGCCGTTGTGCCACGACTCGCGCACCACGCCCGACGGGGTGTCGGGCAGGTAGTCGCGGAAATTCGAGCCGTGCGTCACCAGGCGCGCCAGCGGCGACGACTGATCGGGCAGGGAGCGGAACCAGGTCAGGTTGGTGTCGTAGAAGCCGATCATGCGCACCGACAGCCCGTAGACGGTGAACAGCGGCAGGATGTACTCGAGCGTCGCCCGGGCGTCGGTGTCGCCGCGGTACTGGCGGAAGACGAGGCCGCGCATGAGCGGACCGCCGGTCTCGACCTCCATCTTGAACGGCGGGTCGAAGAAGACGTCGGCGCCCAGCTTCAGGATGAGGTTGTGCTCCTTGAAGAAGCGCCAGGCGTACGCGCCGTAGAGCGAGAGCAGGTGGTAGTCCTGGCCGGTGCCCAGCCAGCTGGCGCCGTACTGGTAGGTGGTGTCGATGAGCAGGCCGTGGAGTACGCCGTAGACGTTGCTGCGACCGTCGTAACCGACGTGCGCCGTGAGCGTGTTGTCCCAGCCCGAGCGCGACGGCGCCAGGCAGTTGCCGCCCTGCTCGGCGACGACGTCGGGCGTGCCCGAGCCGTCGGAGGTGGTGGTGTTGAAGCACTGCGGCGTCTCGACGTTGTCGTAGTAGATCTTCAGCCGCAGGTCGAAGTGCAGGTGGCGCGTGAAGTTGACGCCGGCGAGCGCGGCGGCGCCGAAGGTGTCCAGGGCGGTGGTGCGCTCGATGCGCGGGTCGCCGATGTTGCCCGCCGCGTACTCCCAGATGTTGTCGCGGCGCAACAGGGCGTCGACGCGGTAGTAGAAGCGCGAGTTGCGGATGTTGGGATCGAGGAAGGCGAAGAAGAGCAAGCTGGTCGACGTGGTGTACTGGGCGATGAGCAGCAGCTTCTTGTTGGTGCCGAGCAGGTTGGAGTTGGCGTAGGCGAGGCCGCCGCCGTAGTCGCCGGTCGAGTAGTGGAAGATGGGCGCGACGATCCAGCTCAGCTTGTCGTGCACGCTGAGGACGAGGCGCTGGCCGGCGCTGGCGCCGGGAACGGACGGCTCCCAGTAGACGTTGACGTCCTTGAACAGCCCGACGGTGAGCAGGCGCTCCCTGACCTGCTCGACGAGGTCGGCGGTGAGGATCTCGCCCGGCTTGACGCCGGCGATGTAGCGCACGGTCTCCGAGTCGGTGCGCGTGTTGTCGACCACCTTGACGTCGGTGATGACGTCGCCGATGCCGCGCGAGTCGGCGGAGGTGATGGTGCCCTTGGGCAGCGCGACCTGATCGAACGTCTTGCCGGCGGGGACGTCGATGGCCTTGATGCCGCCGGGGCCCGTCGTCGACGGCGCGGGGCCCGGCGGCCGGGCGTCGGGCGCCCCCATGTCCGACGGGGCGGCGGGCCGCCCGAGGTCGCTCCGCGGCGCGCCCAGGTCGGGCGGGGCCCGCGCCGGTGGCGCCGCCATGTCGGGCGGCGGCCGCGGCGGCCACTCGAGCACCGTCGAGGATTGGGCTCGCGCGGCTGCGGCGCAACCGAGCACGCAGGCGATGAAGAACGCGCGCCGCACGAGCGTGATCTTCGCCTCTTGCTCCCACAAGATCAATCGCGGTTAACTACGGGTGTGACAATGATCGCACGCGCCCTGGCCCTGCTCGCCGTGCTGTGGGCGTTGCCCGCCCGCGCCGCGCCCATCGATGACGCCAAGCAGGCCTTCGCCGAGGGCAAGGCCGCGTTCGAGCGCGGCGACTACGAACGGGCGCTGTCGGCCTATCAGCGCGCCAACACGATCCTGCCGGCGCCGAACCTGTATTACAACATCGGCGCCACCTACGAGCGGCTCGGCCGCTATCAAGAGGCGGCGCTCGCGTTCGACAAGTACTTCGAGCTCGCCGGCGCCCCTACCAGCGACGACGATCGCCAGTTCCAGGCGAAGCTGCACGAGCGCGCCGAGAGCGATCGCAAGCGCCAGGATCTGCCGCCCCCGCCGGCGCCGACGACCCGCCCGGCGCAGCCGGTGCCGCCGGCGCAGCCCGTCGGGGCGCCGCCGGCCTATCGCCAGCCGTATTATCAACCGCCGTACTACGCGCCGCCGCCGCAGGCTTCCCGCGAGGTGCGGCTGCGAGAGGCCAAGGCGCGGCGCACGCGCGCGATCGTGCTCATGGCGATCGGGGTGCCCATGAGCGTCGCCGGCATCGGCGTCTTCTCCTGGGCGCTGACCGACGTCTCGCTCGACACCGCCACCGAGATCGGCTGGGGCTTTCTCGGCGTCACCCTCGGCGTGGTGGGCGTGACCCTGTGGGCGCCGGGCGCGGCGTCGTTCGTGCGCTCGAGCCGCGACGTCAAGGAGTGGTCCCGGCCCGAGCCGCTGCCGCCGACGGCCCGCGGCTTCTGAAGGGCGCGCGCCGCCCCAGAGCTGCCTGCTGACAGCCGGCGGGCCCGCGTGCTAGCGTCTTGCAACCATGTCCAACGCCGTCGCCACGAGCTGCACCGCCATCGAGAAGACGCTCGGCAAGAGCCCCGCCTACCGCAAGGTCGACGAGCGCCTCTACGTCGTCAAGCAGGGGTCGAGCTACGTCATGATCAGCGTCGTGCCGTCGGGGCCGAAGGGCAAGCTGAACGAGCGCGCGCTGGTGCGCGTGGTGGCGCAGGTGGTGGCGGGCGTCAACGCCGAGCCCTCGCTGTTCCGCCAGCTGCTCATCTTGAACGGGCAGCTCCGCTTCGGCGCCTTCGCCTTCATCCCCGACGGGAACCTGGTGATGTTCGGCCACTCGATCCTGGGCGGCGACTCGATGGACGTCAAGGAGCTGGTGGCGACGGTGCACGACATCGCCCTGGTCGCCGACGAGTACGACGACCGCATCGTGGCCCGCTACGGCGGCGCGCGCATGCAGGACGTCATCGAGGAGAAGGCGATGGCGCACCTGTTCGGCGAGCAGAAGAGCGACGAAGAGCTGTAGCCGCGCTGTCGAAGCTTCCCCGCCGCTCCACGACCTTCCGCACACTTCGGGCCGGGCACGCCGGTTGCTCCTCGACGGGGCATGCGCAGCTCGCATCGCATCGCGTGGGCGCTCCTCTGTTGCTGCCTGGCGACGTCGTCGCGGGCCGAGGCTAGCGAGCCGCTGACCGCGGCACGCAAGCTCGAGAGCGTCGGCATCACCCGCGTCTCGGCCGGGTACTCGACGAGCGCGAGCTGGGCGATCGCCAGCGTGGCGTTGCAGAACCTGTGCATCGCCTGCGAGTCCTACGGACCGCCGCCACCGACGGACTACCGGCCGCTGTAGGGGATGATCCCGCTCGCCGGATCCTGGATCCAGCTCGGCTGAGCCAACCCCTCGCCCGCCGTCGGCGGCTCCCCTCGTGCCGCCGACGACGGCCCCCTCCGCCCGAAAAGGGTAGGCCGGAAGACGCACCGCGGCGTAGTAAAAATTCGTTTACAAGGTCGGCGTAAACTGCAGGCGCGCGCGGGTGATGAGCTCCTCGCGGTCGCGCGCGCCCAGCTTGCGCGCGGCGCGGTGCAGGAGCACGCGCACCGTCTCGGCGGCGATGCCCATCTCGTACGCGATCAGCTTGTTGGCGTGGCCCAGCGCGGCGAAGGCGACCGCCTGCAGCTCGCGCGGGCTCAGCGCCGCCTCGCCGACGCCGGCGACGTCGTTACGCCGCGCCAGGAGCCAGCGCTTGCCGTCGGCCTCGAAGTGATCGACCAGGGTCCAGCGCGCCTCGATGAGCCCGGTCCACTCGGCGACGACGCGATCGGCCTGGCGGCGGCCGCGCCGCGTGCGCGCGCGATCGATGGTGCGCGCCGCCGCGGCCAGGGCCAGGCGCGCCTGACGGGTACGCGCCGCCTCGCTGGCGTGCGCCACGCGGCCGTCGGGCGCCAGCACCGCCTCGGCGGAGTCGGCCGAGCGCGCGCCGACGTCGCGCAGGGTGCGGCGCAGGCGCCACGCCGCCGCCAGGTGCACGGCCAGCCGGGTCCAGCGCGTGCACAGCGGCCGCGGCGGCGCCTTCGCCGTCCGGCGCATCGCCGCCACGTAGACGCCGAAGCCGGTGGGGTCGAGCCCGTTGACGACGAACAGATCGCGCCAGCCGATGGCGCCGAACGCCTCGCGCATCTGCATGCGGGCCAGCGCCCGCGCCTGCTCCGTGCCGGTGTGCACCGCCGAGCCGCACGGATGCTGCGCGAAGGTCTCCCGCACGTACCAGGGCGGCAGCGCCAGCGGAATCTGGCCCAGGATGGCGCCGTAGGGCTCGGGCACGTCGTAGCTGAGCACGTTCGAGGGCGTGACCCTGCCGTCGCTGGACAGCGAATAGAGGAAGGACACGACGCCGGTGCGGCGGGGGTCGATCTGCCGCTGCACGGAGCGCGCGATCCGATCGAGCCACTGCCGGTCGTCACCGTCGAGGCGGTAGGCCGCGTCGAGGACGTCGAGGAGGTGGTCGGCCACGCCGTTACGGTAGCACGAGCCCCCGGCTCGCACCGGCATCTGCTTAACATCGCGGCGCAATCGTGATACCCGATCGCACATGATGAAAGGCGCTCGCGCCACCGTCCTCGACGCCATCGGCTCACACGCCGATCGTCAAGCTCAACAAGGTCGCCGCGCACGTCAAGAGCGACATCTACGTCAAGCTCGAGTACCTGAACCCGGGCGGCTCGATGAAGGACCGCGTGGCGATGCAACATCGTCCGCGACGCCGAGCGGCGCGGGCTGCTCGGGCCGGGCGGCACGATCGTCGAGGCGACGTCAGCGGCAACACCGGCGTCGGGCTGGCGCTGGTGGCCGCGATGCGCGGCTACAAGTGCATCTTCGTCATGCCCGACAAGATGTCGAACGAGAAGATCGCCGGCCTGCGCGCGTTCGGCGCCAAGGTGGTCATCTGCCCGACCGCCGTCGAGCCCGAGGATCCGCGCAGCTACTACGAGGTGACCAAGCGGCTCGTCGAGGAGACGCCGAACTCGTTCCACGCGAACCAGTACCACAACCCGGCCAACCCCGAGGCGCACTACGTCTCGACGGCGCCCGGAGATCTGGGAGCAGACCGGCGGCGAGATCGACGTCTTCGTCGCCGGCATGGGCACCGGCGGCACGATCTCGGGCTGCGGCAAGCTACTTCAAGGAGAAGAAGCCGGGCTTCCAGGTGGTGGGCGTCGATCCGATCGGCTCGCTCTACTACGAGTACGTCAAGACCGGCCGCATGACCAAGCCGTTCACCTACTACGTCGAGGGCATCGGCGAGGACTTCCTGCCCGGCGACGATGAACCTCAAGATCATCGACGAGATCATGCGCGTCGACGACAAGGAGTGCTTCCTGCATGACGCGCGAGCTGGTGCGCGCAGGAGGGGCTGTTCTGCGGCGGCTCGTGCGGCGCGGCGGTGGCGGGCGCCATCAAGTACGCCGAGCAGCTCGGCGACGACAAGAAGAACATCCTGGTGCTCCTGCCCGACTGCGGCGCAGAAGTACCTGTCGAAGATCTTCGACGACGAGTGGATGCGCGAGAACGGCTTCCTCGACGAGGAGGATCCGCTGGGCACGGTGCGCGACCTGCTCGCGCACGAAGCACGCAGCGCGCGCATCATCACCGCCAAGCGCGGCGACACGCTGCGCGACGGTGATCGGCCTGCTCAAGGAGCACGGCATCTCGCAGATGCCGGTGCTGGAGCAGCGGGCGCCTGTCGGGCCTGGTGACGCGAGATCGATCTGCTCGAACTACCTGCTCGACGCAGCCGGGGTCGACTGGACGTCGCCGATCGACGATCTGGTCGAGGCCGACTACGCGACGGTGACGCCGCAGACCAAGATCCAGCTGCTGCAAGAACATCTTCAACGACGCCAAGCTGGTGTGCGTGCTCGAGCGCGACGATCTCGTCGGCGTCATCACCAAGATCGATCTCATCGAGTACCTGGCGCGAAGCGCGCCTAGGAAGCGAACGATGAACACCAAGTCGACGCACCTCGAGACCCTCGCCATCCACGCCGGGCCAGACGCCCGATCCGACGACCGGCGCGATGATGACGCCGGTCTACCTGACGTCGACCTACGTGCAGGCCGGGCCCGGGCGAGCACAAGGGCTTCGAGTACTCGCGCACGCAGAACCCGACGCGGCTACGCGCTCGAGGCGCAACCTGGCGGCGCTCGAGGGCGGCGCGCTGGGGGCTGGCGTTCGCCTCGGGCTGCGCGGCGACGACCACGGTGCTGCACATGCTGCGACGCGGGCGACCACGTCGTCGCCGGCGACGATCTCTACGGCGGCACCTTCCGCCTCTTCGACCAGGTCATGAAGCAGCTCGGCATCGAGTTCACCTACGTCGACCCGACCGAGCGCCGACCGCGTTCGGCGAGGCGATGCGCCCGACGACGAAGCTGGTGTGGGTCGAGACGCCGACCAACCCGCTGCTCAAGCTGTGCGACATCGCCGCGGTCGCCGACGTGTGCAAGAAGCGCAAGGTCTGGCTGGCCGTCGACAACACCTTCATGCACGCCCGTACTTCAGCGGCCGCTCGAGCTCGGCGCCGACCTGGTCGTGCACTCGACGACCAAGTACCTGAACGGCCACTCCGACGTCGTCGGCGGCGCGGTCATCACGCGCGACGACGAGGTGCGGCGAGCGGCTGGCGTTCCTGCAGAACGCGATCGGCGCCGTGCCCGTCGCCGATGGACTGCTTCCTGGTGCTGCGCGGCACCAAGACGCTGCACGTGCGCATGGAGCGCCACGAGCAGAACGCGCGGCAAGGTCGCGCGCGTGGCTCGAGGCGCACCCCGCGGTCGAGCAAGGTGATCTACCCGGGCCTGCCGTCGCACCCGCAGCACGCGCTGGCGCAGAAGCAGATGCGCGGGCTGGGCGGCATGATCACCTTCGTGCTCAAGGGCGGCAAGAGGCCCGCGCTCGAGCGGGCGCGCGCCATGCTGCGGGCCACGCAGATCTTCGCCTGCGCCGAGTCGCTCGGCGGCGTCGAGTCGCTGATCGAGCACCCGGCGATCATGACGCACGCGTCGATCCCGCCCGCGAACCGGCAGAAGCTCGGCATCGCCGACGGCCTCATCCGCCTCTCGGTCGGCATCGAGCACGTCGACGACCTGATCGGCGATCTGCAGCAGGCGCTCGAGCGCGCCGACGCCTGACCGCTCCGCCCGGCGCCGCCTGCCCGGCAGGGCCGCCGCCTGATACAATCGCAGCGTGATTACCCTGCGCCCCATCCGCGCCGAAGACGCTGACCGGCTCTACCCGCTGGTCGCCGGCACCGACGTTTCCGACACGCTCCAGTGGGACGGCCCCGAGTCGCTCGACGACTTTCGGGAGGCGATCGGCGATCGCTCGAGCAGGGTCGCGCGCGGCGAGTTGCACATGTTCGCCATCGTCGCCGGCGACGAGCCCGTGGGCACGCTCGACGTGCGGCCCGAGAACGACTTCCGCGGCGACATGGGCTTGTGGATCGGCCATGCGCACCACGGCCGCGGTTACGGCACCGAAGCCGTGCGCCTGGCGACGCGCTTTGCGTTCGAGCGCGTCGGCCTGGCCAAGCTCGAGGCCACCGTCTTCGTCGGCAACGTCGCCTCGCGCCGCGTCTTCGAGAAGAACCGCTTCACGCTCGAGGGCACCATCCGCCGCGCCGTGCGCAAGCGCGGCCGCTTCGTCGACGAGTGGCTCTTCGGCATCCTCCGCGAGGAGCTCTAGCCTAACCCCAGGGTTCGCTTCGGTTGAGCTGGCGAGGGCCAGCCGCGTGAGGCGGATCGTGGATGCGACCGGAGCAACCGACCGAGGAATACCCGTCGGTATTTCGACCGAGGGAGCGAGGACGTAGTCCTCGAGGCGACCGCGCGGATCGTCCGCAGCAGGTCAATCGAAGCGAACCCTGGGGTTAGAGCTCTCACGATTCATCACGTCTCCGCATTTGATTGAACGAACCGCGTCGCCTCGTGATCGCGCCCAAACGCCACGCCATGGGGAGCGGTGTCGCCGGTTGGCGCCGAGGGGCCGCGGGCGGGAGCGGTGTCGCCGGTTGGCGCCGAGGGGCCGCTACGCCGGCGGCCTTACAGGCCGGCGGCACGTCCGGGCCCTCGGACTCGTCGCCGGCAACGTCGCTTCGCGACGAGCGCTCCTCGACGCCCGTCAAGACGGCGCCGACGACCGCCCGCTCTATGGGCTCTTGGGAAAACGGCGTCCAGGGACCCGGACGAAGCTGCAGCAGCGGGTCTGGGCTTTCACGCGAGCACTGAGGCCCCACGCACACTGCCCCGCTGGGCGAGTTCCGCAGCACAGGCAAGGGGCAGAATCGAGCACAGCAGTCCGGTGGCGAGGACTGTTCGAGCTCAGCGGGGCAGCGTGCGTGGGGCCGGAGGTGGCGTTTTGGCGCGCTCTCGATGCGACGCGGTTTGAAGGCCGAACCCTTCGTAGAGCTCGAACCGAGATGTGATGAATCGTCAGAGCCTAGCAGGGTGTTGAAGAACTCCGGACCGAGCCGCGCGACGTGGATTTTCGCGAAGCGCGAGGCGCGACGAGGGAAGCTCCCCTTCGGGAACTGACCGAGGAGCAACGAAGCGATTGCCGAAAAGACCAAGCGCGGCGACGCGGAGCGAGTTCTTCAACACCCTGCTAGAGCTCGCCGAGGTCGCGGATCTCGCGCTTGTCGCCGTCGAAGCCGTCGAACAGCCGCCGATGGTACGCGTACGACCATGGGTCCGTGCGCGTGTAGTAGCTCTCGACCCAGGCCTGCAGGTTCGGCAGCAGGCGCGCCTGATCGTCCGGCGAGTCGTACTTGTGCGGCTCCCACGGCCGGCGCCGATTGTTGGCCAGGCACGCGGCCAGCCCCGGATTCAGGAACAGCAGCCGGGAGCAGGCCGGAAGCGCGCACGCGATGAGCTCGCCGTAGCACCCCTCGATGACCCAGCGCTCGTGGGCGGCGAGGAACGCCGCCAGATCGGCGCGCACGTCCGCCTGCGGCCGTTCGACGCCGATCTGGTGCGGCTCCCACACGATCGAGTCGAGCGCGAGGTAGGTGGCGCCGCCGGCCGTGGCCACGCGCCGGGCGTAGCTCGACTTCCCCGAGCCGGAGTTGCCGACGACGAGGAGCCTCGCGGTCACCGCTGCGGTCGCTGCTTGTTCTGCAGGTCGAGCAGCAGGCGCCGCGTTTCGTCCGACATCCGACCGTGCCTGGCGATGTCGTCGAGCGCCTTCTGCAGCTCGGGGCTGTAGCCCGGGATGGCGGCGCGCGAAGGCGGCGCGGGCGCCGCCGCGGTCGGCGGCGAAGCCGGCAGCGACGCCGTCGTGGCAGCCGACGGCGGCGGCGGCGGCGGCGCATCGTCGGCGAAATCGGCGTCGGCCGGCTTGGCAATGCTGATGCCGAAGTCCCCCGCCAGCTTGCGCCCGAACTCGCTGAACGCCGACTCCGCCATCTTCGTGTAGGGCAGGATGTCGCTCGGCACGTAGCCGCTGGTCGTGTAGCGGATGTTCTTGGCCGGCGCCGAGGACAGCTGCGTCTTGTACAGCTCCACACCCTTCTCGTCGGTGATGGCGAGCTGCCAGTCGAACAGGATGCCGTAGAACTTGCGCGCCGTGCCCGTGGTCGACTCGTAGACCGTGCCCGACGGCCCGACCCGATATTGGATGGCGAAGGTGATCGGCCCCCTGGTGCGCGCGTGCGGCCGCCGATTCTCGTAGTCGTACGCGTACGAGGAGACGCCGTCGTCGAAGTCGAGGACGTCGTAGCCGACGACGTTGCCGAACGCCTCGCGCAGGGCCGAGGTGATGCTGTGCTCGCGCGCCTTGTTCTGCGCGGGCGTGAACGCCGGCTCGGCGTCGATGATCCCCCGATCGGGGAAGGCGCGGACGGCGCTGAAGTCGATCTGCGGCGCGTAGGTGACGTTGACCGCCGGACCGCCCGCCGCCTCCAGCGCGTGCAGGACGGCCACGATCGCCCTCGAGCCCGCCGAGGTCGAGCCCGCGCGCGCCTGGTACTGCGCGATGGCGCGCTCGTACGCCTCGTCGATGCGCAGCCTGGCCTCGGAGGCGTGTGCGCCCGACGGGAAGGCGGCGATGTAGTCGCGGTACCCGGGCAGGGTCGGATAGCGCGACACCGAGGTCCAGGCGTAGCGCTCGGCGGCGCCGACGTTGAGCGGGACGGCGGCGGAGAACATGACCACCCCGAGGCCGGCGGCCACGAGGTACCACTTGCGCGCCGACGGGTCCTTCGGCGCCGGCGGCCCCGCCTTGCCCGGCTGCAGCAACGCCGGCGGCACCAGGTCGAAGCCCTCCTCGGCCTCGAGCAGCCCCACGCTCATGAGGTCGAGCACCTTGCGCCGCTGCTCGAGCACGAGGTTGGCCCAATCGACCGCCGCCTGCTGCCCGCGGATGGTGATGTTGCAAACGGTGCCGGCGAAGTTGAGCCGGCACATGGTGTGCGAGTAGACGCCGTTGGTCGAGTGGTGCGTGAGCGACACGTCGTGCAGGTTGACCAACGGCCACACCGTCAGCCGGTCGATCTCCACCTGCAACAGGTGGCAGGGATGCAGCGCCGTGTACTTGCCGTAGGGAGAGCGCGAGACGCGGCGCATGCGCCGCAGCGCCAGCGCGAAGAGCAGCGGCGCCGCGACGAGGAGCAGGAACATGAGGGCGCGCTCCTCGCCGTCCCAGGCGCGCCGGGTGTTGAACCCGGCGTTGAGCGCGGCGAGCTGCACGCCGATGGCGAGCAGCAAGAGCAGCACCGGCCCCGCCTTGGCGTTGTGCTTGAGCTTGCCCGGCCCCGGCTCGGTGGCGCGCCTGGCCAGCCACTTGCGCGACGCCTCCGGCAGCGCGTCGATGCGCAGCCTGGTGCGCGCGGGGAAGGTGTACTCCATCGACTTGCGCGAAGGGTCGAGCTTGCGGCAGCGCCCGAGCAGGCGGTTGGCGTCGGCCGAGCGCTTCATGGCGAACAGATCCGACGCCAGCGACGCCAGGCGCGTGGCCACGTACTTCTTGGTCTCGGCGTCGTCGGGCAGGATCTTGAAGATCTGATCGAGCTCCTGCTCGGCGAGATCGCCGCGGTCGCGCAGGAGCTGGATCTGCACCTTGCGCATGAAGAACACGAAGTCGTTGAAGTCGACCTGCCCGTCGAGCCCGATGGCGCGGTCGAGCTCCAACAGCGCCGGCTCGTACTGCTTCTGCGCCACCAGGCAGTCGGCGGTGGCGACGAGCGAGCGCGTGTCCGACGGGTCGAGCTTGCGCGCCTCTCGATAGCAGTCGAGCGCAGGCGCGTATTGGTTCTGCGCATAATGGGCGTAGCCCTGGTGCAGGTGATAGACGGGGTTGCCCGCCTCGGCCTCGACGAGCCGCTTGAACTCGCGCATCGCGTCCGCCGGGCGGTGCGCGTTCAGGTAGGCCATGCCGAGCAGGTCGCGCGCGAAGTGCAGCTGCGGCTGCTGCTCGAGCACCGCGATCAGCTCCGCCTGCGCGCGCGGCCAGTCGCCGTGCTCCATCGCCTCGGTGCCGGCCTTCAGGTGCGCCGAGACCTCGGCGCCGTACTGATCGTACTGGTTGACCGCGTCGTAGTCGGCGCGCGAGTGCGGATTGGCCAACACCTCGTACGCTTCGCGGATGCGCTGGAACTCCTCGGGGTGCGTCTCCGGCGGGAACTTGCGCACCAGCGCGAAGTAGGCCTTCTTGATCGCCCGCTCGTCGGCGGCGCGATCGATCCCGAGGACTTCGTAGAAGTTGTGCGAGGCGTTGCCCATCGTTCGTCCTTTCACACCAGCGCCCGGTCGATCGCTTCGGCCACCGAATCGACGAACCCGATCTCCATCTTGGATGCCACTTCCGGCGGCAGCTCGCGCGCCTCCTTGAGGTTGCGCCGCGGCATGAGCACCGTGCGGAAGCCAGCCAGGTGCGCGGCGACGATCTTTTCGTGGATGCCGCCCACCGGCTTGACGTCGCCGTGAATCGTGATCTCCCCCGTCGCCGCCAGCCCGGCGCGCACCGGCCGCTGCTGATAGGCGCTGATCCCCGCCAGCACCAGCGCCAGCCCCGACGACGGCCCGTCCTTGCCCACCTCGGTGTCGGTGAAGTGCAGGTGCAGATCGTAGCTGGCGACCAGCTCGCCGATGCCGAGGTCGCGCGCCTTGAGCTTGAGGCAGGAGAACGCCACCAGGCCCGCCTCGCGCGAGGTCGGCCCCACGTTGCCGCTGAAGATGAGCTGCCCGTGCCCGACTACGGCGACCGCCTCCAGCGGCGAGACCGCGCCCCCCGATGGGGTCCAGCCGAGCACGCCGATCTTGCCGATGGCGGGCGCCGTCGCCGCGGCCACGCGCGCGGCGTCATCGAGCGAGCGCAGCTTGTCGGCGGCGCGGGAGCTGGGATCGCGGTCGGCGGCAGCGCGGTACATGGCGATGGCTCGTTCGCGCTCGCCGAGCGTCGCCAGCACGTCGCCCAGGTCCTCGGCGGCGTTGGCGTCGTCGGGCGCATGGCGCAGCGCCAACTCGTAGAACCCGACCGCCGCCCGCAGCTCGCCGCGATGCTGCAACAGATCACCGAGGCGGTTGTAGGCGAGCCCGAAGTCGTCGGCACGCGCGACCACGGCGCGGAAGGCCTTCTCGGCGCGCTCGGCCTCGCCCTCGATGAGCAGCACCTCGCCGCGCAAGAACTCGTACGCCGCCGCCCCCTTGTCCGCCGCGGTCGCGATCATGAGCGCGCGCTTGACGGCGCCGAGCTCACCCGCGCGCAGCGCGACCGCCGCTTGCGCGAGCGCCCCGTCGCGGGTGGCCCCGGCGAGCGCCGCGGAGTCGAGCGCCGCCCGGGCCTGCGCGAGAAAGTAGCCGCGATCGCGCACGCCGGCCACGCGCGCGCAGGCGGCGTCGTCGCCCAGCTCGAGGTAGAGCTCGCGCAGCTCGGCGGCAAGGTGCGGATCCTCCGGCGCCAGCTGCTGCGCCCGCTCCAGCGCCGCGCGCGCCTGCGGCAACAGGCGCTTCATCCGATACAGGTCGGCGGTCGTGCGATGGCGCCTGGGATCGAGCGGCGACAGCCGTGCCGCCTCCTCGGCGTGCACCAGCGCGTCGTCGATGCGCCCCTGGGCCAGAAACAGCTCGTAGAGCTCCTCGCGCGTCGACACGTCGTCGGGCGCGCGCCGGGCCAGCTCCTCGAGCGTGCGCAGCGCGTCGGGCCCGCGGCCGGCGCGCTCGTACGACCTGGCGAGCAGGCGGCGCGCGTTGCGGTCGGCGCCGTCGAGCTTGATGGCCTTCTCCAGCTGCTTGGCCGCGGTCGCGAAGTCACCGTCGGCGAAGAGCGCCTCGGCCAGCCGATAGCGCGCCGCCGCGTCGTCCGGATGGAGCACCACCTCGCGCTTGAGCTCGTCGACGAACGGGTGGGCCACTAGTCGAGCTCGAACAAGAGCTGCGCCAGCTCGCGGTCGGCGCGCGCCCGGGTCGCTGCGTCACTCGCCCCTTCGAGCTGCGCCACCAGCGCTTCGATCTTCCCCTTGTGGCTCGCGTCGACATTGGCAAGCTTCGCCCGCGCCGCCGCCACCAGCGCGCCACCCTCGCCCGCGCTCGCCACCGGCGGTGCGCCGGTCGCCACCGGCGGTGCGCCGGTCGCCGCCGGCGGCGCAGCGCCGGCGCCCGCACCTCGCGGCTCGCCCTTCCACTCGCCGTCGAGCCGCTCCCGGGCCCGCCCCTTGTCGCCTTCCGACATCCGCTGCGCCGACTTGTCGACCACCAGCAGCGCCTCCTTGCCGGTCGACACGATCTTGGTCTTGCAGTTGAGGATGCCGTTGACGTCGTAGGTGAAGGTGATCGCCACCTTCTCGTGCCCCGCCGGCGCCGGCGGAATGCCGTCGATCGAGTAGGAGTCGAGGAAGGTGTTGTTCTTCACCAGCCGCGACTCGCCCTGGTACACCTTGATGTCGACGACGCGCTGCTGATCGCCCGTCGTCGAGTAGACCTCGGTGCGCGACACCGGCACCGTCGAGTTGCGGGGGATGATGGGCGAGAACATGCCTCCCATCTTCTGCGAGCCGGCGTTGGCCACCACCTCGACGCCGAGCGTGAACGGGCAGACGTCGGTGATCATGATGCCGCGCTCGGTCGAGATGGCGCCCGACTTGAGCCCCGCCTGCACCGCCGCCCCGAGCGCGATCGCCTCGTCGGGGTGCACGCCGCGCCGCGCCTCCTTGCCGAAGTAGTCGTGCAGGAGCGACTGCACCAGCGGGATGCGCGAGCTGCCGCCCACCAGCACGACGTCGGTGATGCGCGCCTTGTCGAGCTTGGCGTCGCGCAGCGCCGACTCCACCGGCTCCAGCGTGGAGCGGATCATGGCGCCGATGAGCTCCTCGAGCTTGGGCCGCGTCAGCTCGGTCTCGAGCGACAGCGGCTCGGCCCCCTTGACCGCCAGAAACGGCAGCATGATGGTCGTCGCCGTCATCGACGACAGATCCATCTTGGCCTGCTCCGCCGCCTGCTTGAGCCGCACCATCGCCTTGACGTCCTGCCGCAGGTCGATGCCGTGCGCGGTCTCGAACTCGCGCGCCAGCCACCCGGCCACCGCGCGATCGAAGTCGCCGCCGCCCAGGTGGTTGTTGCCGGCCGAGGCCTTGACGTCGAGCACGCCCTCGAACATCTCGAGCACGCTGACGTCGAAGGTGCCGCCGCCCAGGTCGTACACCAGGACGAACTGCTCCTGGTCGAGGTGGTCGAGCCCGTAGGCCAGCGCCGCCGCGGTGGGCTCGTTCAGGATGCGATCGACGCGAAACCCGGCGAGCTCGCCCGCGTCCTTGGTCGCCTGCCGCTGCGCGTCGGTGAAGTAGGCGGGCACGGTGATGACCGCCTCGGCGACCGCCTCGCCCAGGCTGCGCTCGGCGTCCTCCTTGAGCCGCTTCAAGATGAACGCCGAGATCTCCTGTGGCGTGTACTGCCGGGCGCCGAGCTTGACCTGCGCCGGCGAGCCCATGAGCCGCTTGACCTCGGCCACGGTGCGGTCGGGCATGGCGATGAGCTGGTTCTTCGCCGTCTCGCCCACATGGATCTGATCGTGCTTGTCGAGCCCGACGATCGAAGGCGTCAGCCGCTTGCCCGCCTGGCTGGCGATGATCTCCGGCCGGTCCGCGCGCATGTGCGCGACCAGCGAGTTGGTGGTGCCGAGATCGATGCCGACGACGTGGGCCACGCGCGCCTCCAGTGTGGGTCTACGGCCGGATAGCAGCGACCTTCCACGGTACCGGAACCCCCGCGCGCGGTCTACGGAGGGGGCTGCTCAGAAGGTCCGCTCGAGCGCGAGCTGGCCGACCAGCAGGAACACGTCGTCGTCGATGTCCGGGGCGCCGACGGCGGCCAGCCCGTAGTGGAACTTGTGCGTGTAGACCGCCTGCAGCTTGAGCAGGCGCCCACCGTACAGATCGAGCCCCGCGGTGACGGCGTGGAAGCGCTGCCCCGCCTGCGCCGGGTTGTCGAACCAGTCGTAGCGCGCGCTGACCTCGATCCACGGCCGCCACAGCATCACCGCCGCCTGGGCCCACAACCCCTGCCGCGCCGGCGCCGGATACGGCAGCAGGCGCACCGGCGCCTCCACGGTGGTGTCCGACGCGAACACGTACTCGCCGGCCAGGCCGACCGGCCCCCAATGGAGCGCACCATCGGCGGCGAGCGCATAGTTGCTGGCGCCGTTGGCGTACTGATACAGGATCGACGCGTTGATGGCGAAGCGCATCCGCCGGCGCCACACCGCCGGGTCGCCGCGGGTCGAGACCGTGTTGCCGACGGGGCCGATGGGCTCGGCGACCAGGCGCGCGGCGAGGAGCATGCCGCCGTCGTCGGTGATGCTCAGATCGCGCGCCCCCTCGTAGACGCCGATGACCACGTGCGCAGCGCCAAAGTCGTCGTCGAGCGTAATCCCGGCGCGCCGATCGGGCGCCACCGACTGCGACACGTAGGGGATGATCGGCAGCGCGCGCAGCTCCAGCGGCTCGTCGTGGCCGTAGCTGAACGCGACCTTGCGGATGCCCGCCGAGATCGTCAGCCAGCTCCAGGGAGCGAAGCCGAGCTCGGCGGCGACGATGCGGCCCCAGGCGCGGTGATCGGGATGCGCGTCTTCGTCCAGCGAGAAGGGCTCGTAGACCACGGTCCACGAGATGGGCCCGCTCGGCGTGCGCAGAAGACCGCAGGCGCCCAGGCGCGCCACGCCGAGGTAGAGCCCCGCGCCGTCGACGGCGTCGAGGTCGGTCTGGCGCACGTCGCGCCCGGCGAAGGCGGCGCCCCACGCCTGCACCAGCGCCGACAGCTGCAAGCTATACGGCGGCACGCGCGTGTCGGCGTGCTCCCGCACCGGCGGCGGCATCCCGTCCCCCGAGCACGACGCATAGATCTCGTGCACCGGCACCGCCGACCCCCGCGACACCTGCGCCCGCACCGGCCCCGCCGCCAACAAAACCAGCACCAGCCCCACCCAGCGGCACCGCGGCCCGCCGCTCGCCGCAACCGCTCCCCATCCAAGAGCACGCAGGCCCCGCGCGCACTGCCCCGCTGGGCGAGCTCCGCAGCACAGGCAAGGGCCCGAATCGAGCACAGCGCCCCGGCGGCGAGGACTGTTTGAGCCCAGCGGGGCAGTGCGCGCGGGGCCGTCAGTGCCCCCCTGGCGCCATCGCCATCGCCATCGCCACGGCATGCCGTGCAGCCTCGCCGCGCGAGCTACTTGCGCGGAGCGGCGGCGGCCTTCTGGGTCCACGCGCCGGACGATACCGCCTGTCGGAGCTTCTCTACCAGCTCCGCCGGCACCTCCGCCGGCGGCAGCGTCTGAAAGATCTTGGTGGCGTCGCGCGACTTGATCTCCTGATCGAACGGCCGCTGCGGCGTGCGCAGGTGCACCACCGACGTCTGCGGCGGCGCGATGAACCCCTTGGACAGCGCGATGCCGATGCGCGACGGGCAGTGGCACGGGTTGCGCGGATCGATGTGCTCGCAGCGGGGCGCCAGGTAGTCGCCGATCTTCTTGCGCGCGCGCGACAGCCGCACCTTGAACGCCGACACCTTGATGCCGAGCGCCTTGGCCGCCTCCTCGTCGGACTTCGACATCACCGACGACATGACGAAGGCGACCCGCTCGCCCGGCGACAGACAGTTGATGACCGCGGTCATGCAGCCCTGCTTGAGCTCCCACAACAGGAACTCGCGCTCGGGCGTGGTCAGCGACGAGACCTCGTGCGTGCGCGTCGCCTCCGAGCGCAGCGTCTCGTCGAGCAGGTCGAAGTCGACCTCGGGCGTCGGCGGCAGCCGCTTCTCGACCACGTGGGCCGCGATCTTGAGCAGCCACAGCTCCATGTCCTTGTCGTCCGACGGGGGATGCGGGCTGGAGGCGGCGCGCTCGAAGGTCTCGAACGTGGCGTCCTTGGCATCGTTCGCGGACAGGGTCATGCGGGAGCAGAAGTTCCAGATCGTAGGCAGGTGCCCGTCGAGCATTTGCGATAAGGGAGTATGGGGCGACACGACGCGCTGATTGTAATCGAAATCGCGCGAAAAATCAGCTTAACGGCTTCGCGGCGGCCGTCACGGGCTGCTGCGCGACCCGTTTGTCGGCCGCTTCGGTCGGCTCACGGATCTGCGCCAGCTCCGCGGTGACCTTCTTGAGCAGGTCCGCCTTCTCGCGATAGGGCAAGAAGGCCGACTTGAAGCCGCTGATGATGAGCTCCTTCAGATCGTCGAGCGCGAAGCCGTACTGCTGGTGTACCAGCAGCAGCTCCTTGGACACCGTGGTATCGGTGACCAGTCGATTGTCGGTGTTGATCGTCACCCGCAGCCCGTAGGTGTAGAAGAAGGGCAGCGGGTGCGACGCCAGATCGGGCGCCGCCCGGGTCTGGATGTTCGACGAAAGGCAGATCTCGAGCGGGATGCGGTGATCGTTGCAGTAGTTGAGCAGATCGCCGTTCTCGCGCAGGCGCGTGCCGTGGCCGATGCGGTGCGCGCCGCAATAGTGGATCGCCTGCGCGATCGACTCCGGCCCGTAGGCCTCGCCCGCGTGCGCGGTGCAGTTGACGTTGTTGTCGAGGATGAGCTGGAACGCCTGCTTGTGGTCCTTGGCCGGATAGTTGTACTCGGCGCCGGCGAGGTCGAAGGCGACGACGCCGCGGTTCTTGAAGGCGACGCACAGCTCGGCCATGCGCAGCGACATCGCCGGATCGATCGAGCGGATGCCGCACAGGATGACGCCCGAGCGCACGCCGAAGTCGCGCTCGCCGGCGCGCAGCCCCTGGATCACCGCCTCGACGATCGGCGCCAGCTTGAGCCCGCGCTGGGTGTGCAGCATCGGCGAGTAGCGCACCTCGAGGTAGCGCACGTTCTCGCGCGCGCAGTCCTCGGCCAGCTCGTAGGCGGCGCGGTAGAGCGCCTCCTCCGTCTGCAGCACCGAGAGCGTGATGTCGAACGCCTTCAGGTAATCGTCGAGCGAGCGACAACGTTCGCCCGCGTAGATGTGCTTGAACAGCTTGTCCGGATCGTCGGCCGGCAGCTTGACCTTCTGCTTGGCGGCGAGGTCGAGGATGGTGGTGATGCGCAGGCTGCCGTCGAGGTGGCAGTGCAGATCGGTCTTGGGGAGTCGTTCCAAAAAATCGAGTGTCAGCGATGCCGGCATTGTCGTATTCGGACTATAACCCCATCATGGATCATTCGAAAGAGTTCCAGGCCCTGGTGGACGACGCCAAGAGCCGCATCGTCGAATGCACCATCGACGAGCTGCTGGCCAAGCAGCAGCGCGGCGACGCCCTGCGCGTCGTCGACGTGCGCGAGGACGACGAGTGGCGCGCCGGTCGCGTGCGCGGCGCCGTGCACATCGGCCGCGGCGTCATCGAGCGCGACATCGTCGCCCAGGCGCCCGACAAGGACGAGGAGCTGATCCTCTACTGCGGCGGCGGCTTCCGCTCGGCGCTGGCGGCCGACAACCTGCAGCGCATGGGCTACAGGCGCGTGCGCTCGCTCGCCGGCGGCTGGCGCCTGTGGCAGCAGCGCGGGCTGCCGACGGAGAAATGACCCCCGCCTTCGCCGCGCTGCTGGCCTTTCTGCACGTCACCGTCGTCGACGGTAGCGGCGTGCGCCCCGATCAAACCGTGGTCGTCGACGGTGGGCGCATCACCGCCGTGGGCCGGCGCGCGCGCGTGCCCGCCGGCACCATCACCGTCGACGGGCGCGGCAGGTGGATGATCCCCGGCCTCGTCGATGCGCACGTGCACCTGAGCAGCGCCGGCGAGCGCGCGCTCTTGCAGGCGGTGCGTTGGGGCGTCACCACGGTGCGCGACCTGGGCAGCAACCTCGACGAGCTCGACCGCTGGCGCAGCGAGATTGCCGCCGGCACCCTGGTCGGGCCGCGCATCGTCCGCTGCGGACCCTTCGTCGACGGGCCCAAGGAGATGGACCCGGAGCGTGCGCGCATGACCATCGTCGTGCGCGACGCCGGCGAAGGGCGCGCGGCGGTGCGCGCGCTCAAGGGGCGCGGCGTCGATTGCATCAAGGCGAACAACGGACTGTCGCGCGACGCGTTCCTCGCCGTCGCCGCCGAGGCCAAGCTGCAGAGGTTGCCGCTGGTCGTGCACCTGCCGCACGCCGTGCGCATCGACGAGGCGGCCGACGCCGGCGCCCGCAGCGTCGAGCACATCGAGAGCCTGGTCGAGAGCGAGTACTACGGCGCCGGCGACAGCGGCGACGACACGCCGGCGCTGGCCCGCGTCACCGACGACAAGGCGCGCGCGCTCTTCGCCCGCTTCGCGCGGGCGCACGTCTTTCTCGATCCCACGCTCGTCGCCTCTCGCGCGTTTGCGCGCCAGGCACGCAGCGCCGCCGAGCTCGAGGGGCGGGCCGCCTTCCTCGAGCGCTTCGAGGCGCTGGTGAAGCTGGCGCACGAGGCCGGCGTCCGGCTCGTCGCCGGCAGCGACCTGGCCGAGGCGACGCCGGCGCCCGGCGAGGAGCTCCACGACGAGCTGATGCTGCTGGTCGAAGCGGGCCTGTCGCCCGCCGAGGCCCTGCGCGCCGCCACGGTCGACGCCGCCGCGCTCCTCGGCGACGCCGACGGCGGCGCCATCGCCGCCGGCAAGCGCGCCGACCTCGTGCTGCTCGACGGCGATCCGCTGGCCGACATCGCCAACACGCGCAAGATCCGCGCGGTCGTCTACGGCGGCCGGCTGCTCCAGCCGAACCCCTAGTACCTCGCCACAGTGATTTTGATTGGTATCCGCCGAGGATTCGGCGCCCAGGGCGAGGCGCGACGACGAGGGAATACTGTCTGTATTTCGAGGAGGAGCAACGAAGCCATGGGCGTCGAGGACCGGCGCAGGCCGGTCGAAATCACTGTGGCGAGGTACTAGCAGGGTGTTGAAGAACTCCGGACCGAGCCGCGCGCCGTGGATTTTCGCGAAGCGCGAGGCGCGACGAGGAAAGCTCCCCGTCGGGAACTGACCGAGGAGCAACGAAGCGATTCGCGAAAAGACCAAGCGCGGCGACGCGGAGCGAGTTTTTCAACACCCTGCTAGATTCGGCCGATCCGACCGGCCGGCCCGGTCGTATGAACGTCATGGCGACCTTTGTGCTCGTGCACGGGGCCGGAACCGGGGGTTGGTTGTGGCGGCGGGTGCGGTCGCTGCTCACGCGTGCGGGCCACGAGGTCTTCACGCCCACGCTCACCGGCGTCGGCGAGCGCGCGCACCTGTTGCGGCGCGACATCGGCCTCGGCACGCACGTCGACGACGTGGTGGGGCTGCTGCGCTCCGAAGAGCTGGCCGAGGTGGTGCTCGTCGGCTTCAGCTACGCGGGCATGATCATTCCTGCCGTTGCCGACCGGCTGCCGGGCCAGGTGCGGCGGCTCGTCTATCTCGACGCCATCGTCACCGGGAGCGGGCGCTCGATGCTCGACGCCATGCCGCCCGAGGTGCGCGAGGCGTGGCAGCGCCACGTCCTCGCCGGCGACGGCTGGTGCGTGCCGCCCACTCCGTGGACCCGGCTCGGGCGCATCGACCGGGACGGCGCCAGCGAAGCCGAGATCCGGCGGCTGCTGGCGCGGCGCACCCCGCAGCCGCTCGCCTGCTTCACCGAGCCGCTGACGCTGGCGAGGGTCGAGGCGCCGCCACCGTCGAGCTTCGTCTACTGCTCCGACAAGGAGCCGGGCGATCCGCTGGCGGCGCAGCTCGCCTCGCTGCGCGCGCGCGGCTGGGACTGCCACGAGCTGCCCACCGGGCACTTCTGCATGCTGACGATGCCGGGCGCCACCGCGTCGCTGCTGGCGGAGCTGGCCACGCGCGGCTGACCTAACCCCCAGGGTTCGCTTCGATTGACCTGCTGCGGACGATCCGCGCGGTCGCCTCGAGGACTACGTCCTCGCTCCCTCGGTCGAAATACCGACGGGTATTGCTCGGTCGGTCGCTCCGGTCGCATCCACGATCCGCCTCACGCGGCTCGCCCTCGCTTGCTCAACCGAAGCGAACCCTGGGGTTAGTGGTGCGCCGGCACGCCGGCGTGGGTGTGGACGAGCGCGAGCAGGCGGTCGAGATCGAGCGGCTTGTGCAGCACGCCGACGGTGCCGAGCGGCGTCTCGGTCACCATCGCCGAGATGACGCCGACGGGAACGCGAGGCAGCTGCGGATCCCCGAGCAGCTCCGCCAGGACGCTCCAGCCCGATCGGTTGGGCGTCATGAGGTCGAGCAGCACCATGCACACGTGCCCGTCACGCATGCGCTCGAGCGCGCGCGCGCCGTGCTCGGCGGTCACCACGTGGTAGCCGTCCTCGGCGAGGAGCTCGGCGAGGGTGTCGCGGATCTGGCGGTCGTCGTCGACCACGAGCAGCGTAGGCGTCCGGCAGTCACAATGGCGATGCATCGACAGGTGCCTCCCCTGCCGACGATACCGGGATCCCCGTCGCCGGAACAATGCGACATATTGCCGCACTCCGCCTAGCGCAGTGCGGCACGGCGCCGGCGGCGCACCAGGATCCAGGCCCCGAGCGCCAGCGGAATCGCCAGTGCGCTCACGAGGATACCGGCCACGAACGAGCGCGGGCGATAGCCGAACGCGACGGTGTAGCGGCCGCTCGGCACACGCGCGCCGAGCCTGCCTCCGTCCTTGTCACGCCCGAGCTTGGGCCCCACGCGCACGACCTCGCCCCGCTCGGCGTCGCGCGCGTCGCCGATGAGGTCGACGCGCCAGTGCTCGTTCCAGTTCTCGTTGACGCTGACCAGCGCCGGCCGGGTCAGCTCGACGTCGAGCTCGACCCGGTTGGGGGTCCAGCGAACCGCCGTGATGTGCCCCGCGGCCGGATCTTCGACGCGCGCCTGCGGCACCGGGCCCTCGTCGAGCGTCAGGGCGCGCTGCAGCGGCGCCTCCTCGTCGCAGCCGATGGCGCCGTGGTTCTCGAACACGTTCGACATCATCGAGCGCCACTCGCCGACCACCTGGTAGAACGCGGTGCCCTGCTTGGCCAGCTCCCAGCGCAGGTCGAACGCCTTTTCGTAGCGCACCCAATCGAAGGCCAGCCCGTCGACGGCGCAGAGGACGATGAGGGCGATGGTCAGCGGCCGGCGCCAGAAGCTGCGCGCGCGCAGATCGTCGAGCGCCATGGCGCACAGCAGCGGCACGCCGATGGCCAGCATCACCTGGTAGCGCGACGGCACGCGCAGGTCGCGGAAGATCGGCAGGTGGTGCAGGAGCCACCAGGGGCCGTAGGGCCAGGCGCTGCCGGCGACGATGGCGGCGCCGACTGCGACGAAGATCCAGACGGTGAGCGCCTTGCGTACGCGCAGCGCCCACAGCCACAAAGGGATCGTGAGGTAGGGCAGGCGCCAGCCGTACTCGTGGAACCAGTAGCGCTTGCCGCGCACCGGCTCGATGCCCTTCCACCAATAGGCGTTGCGGATCATCTGCCACGGGAAGTTGGCGTCGGTCTCGAACAGGTGGCGCGGATGATCGACGGCGAACTCGAGCGCCGGCAAGACGCGCACCGCGCCCACGGCGAAGGCGACTACGGCAGCCACGGCCAGCGGCAGCAGCGGGCGCGCCGAGCGCCGCTGCACGCAGTCGATGGCCGCCAGCGTGGCGAGGATGACCAGACACATCGGCGGCGTCGAGGTGCCGCCGTCCCCGACGATCCAGGCGGCGATGAACCCGAGCGGGACCACCCACTCCCACTGGGTGCGCGTGGGGAGGCGCCGCCCCACGGTCGAGGCGGCTCCGGCGCTCGGATTGGCCGGTCGCTCCGCTCCCTGCCCACCGTCGGTCGCGCGGCGGTAGAAGTACATGGCGTAGGGAAAGAGCGCCGCGCCGAAGAAGGTGCAGTGCCCCTCGGCGAAGTGCAGCGCCAGCCAGCCGCCGGTGCCGAACAGGATGGCCGCCAGCATCGACGACGGCACCGAGATGTCGAAGCTGCGCGCCAGGCGGTTCATGCCGTCGAACGCGCAAAAGTAGTAGGCGACCAGGGTTAGCTTGCAGCCGAGCGCGGTGCCGAACAGGAGCACCAACAGAAACGTCGGCGTGGCGACGAGCGACTGCGGGTTGGCCAGGTAGACCTGGCCGCCACAGGTCCACGGGTTCCACAGCGGGAACTGGTGATACCAGAGCACCGTGCGGCGCCCCGCTTCGAGCCAGGTCTCGAACAGCCGCCAGTCGTACGACGATGCGAACCAGTCGGGGTGGCGGAAGGTGCCGGCGGTGACGGCGAAGGCGAGCGCCAGCCACAGAAGCGGCAGATAGCGCTGCAGCTTCACTGCTTTTGAACGCGCCGCTCGAGCCAGTCGACGACGCGGGTCTCGAGCTTGACGCCCTCCAGCCGATCGACCTCCTGGATCCCGGTCGGCGAGGTGACGTTCACCTCGGTGAGCATGCCGCCGATGACGTCGAGGCCGACGAAGTGCAGGCCGTCGGCGCGCAGCTTGGGCGCGATGGTGGCGCACGATCTCGCGATCGCGCGCGTCGAGCTCGGTCGCCGCCGCGCGGCCGCCGACGTGCAGGTTCGCAGCGCGTCTCGTCGTCGCGCGGCACGCGCAGCACGCGCCGATCGGCTCGCCGTCGACGAGGAGGATGCGCTTGTCGCCCTCGCGCACCTCGGGCAGGTACTTCTGCGCCATCACCAGCGTGGTCTGGTTGCAGCTCACCGTCTCGAGGATGGAGCTGGTGTTGCGATCGCTCGGCGCGCACGTGGAAGACGCCGACGCCGCCGCACCGATCGAGCGGCTTGACGACCATCTGCGCCGCCCTGCTCCGCCAGGAAGTCGCGCAGCCGCACGTGCGAGCGCGTCACCAGCGTCGGCGGGATCAGCGGCGGGAACTTGAAGATGGAGAGCTTCTCGTTGGGCTCGCGCAGCCCGCGCGGATCGTTGACGAGGAGCGTCTTGCCGCGCGCGTGCTCGAGGATCAGCGTGGAGAAGTAGTAGGCCTGATCGAACGGCGGATCCTTGCGCATCAACACCGCGTCGTAGGCGCCGAGCGGGCGCCACTGGCCGCCTGCGAGCGTGATGCAGGGAAACCCGGTGCGATCGACCGCCGCCACCCGCGAGACGACCGCGGCCGCCTCGCCGCGCTCGAGCTCGAGGTCCTCGGCGCGCAGACCTCGACCTCCCAGCCGCGCGGTGCGTCTCCTCGATGATGACGAGCGTGGTGTCGCCCTCGGGGTTGAGGCGCTCGAGCGGGTCCATGACGATGAGGACGCGCATCGGTCAGGCGCCCTCGCCTTGCGGCTTGGTCGGCAGGAGGTGCTCGAGGCCGTGCTTGCGCAGCCGGTAGTAGAGCGTCGAGCGGTTGATGCCGAGCGCGCGCGCGGCGTGGGCGATGTTGCCCTGGCTTGCGTCGATCGCCGCGACGATCTCGTTGCGCTCCTGCTCGTGCAGCGCGCTTGCAGCGGCTGCGGCGCCGCCGCCGCCCGGCAGCGCCGGCACGGGGCGTGCCCGCGGCCGGCGTCGGCATCGGCGCGTCGGCGCCGCCGCCGCGGCGGCCGAAGTCGAGATCGGCGCGCCGAGACGTCGGGCCCGCGCGCCACGATGATCGCGCGCTCGATGACGTTCTCCAGCTCGCGCACGTTGCCCGGCCAGGTGATACTGCGCCGCAGCGCCGCGAGCGCCGCGGCGTCGAGGCCGCGCACCGCGCTTGCCGGTCGCGCGGCGAACTTGGCGACGAAGTGCTCGACCAGCACGCGGCAGATCGTCGAGCCGCTCGCGCAGCGGCGGCAGCGTGATCGGGAAGACGTTGAGCCGGTAGTAGAGATCCTCGCGGAACTTGCCGTCGGCGATCAGCTGCTCGAGGTTGCGGTGGGTCGCCGAGACGACGCGCACGTCGACCTTGATCGTCTCGCTGCCGCCGACGCGCTCGAACTCGCGCTCCTGCAGGACGCGCAGCAGCTTGACCTGCACGTCGAGCGGCAGGTCGCCGACCTCGTCGAGGAACAGCGTGCCGCCGTCGGCCAGCTCGAAGCGCCCCGGCCGCCGCGCCACCGCGCCGGTGAAGGCGCCCTTCTCGTGGCCGAACAGCTCGCGACTCGAGCACGCCCGGCGCCAGCGCCGCGCAGTTGACGCGCACGAACGGCTTGCGACTCGCGCGCGCGAGTTGATGTGGATGGCGTGCGCGACCAGCTCCTTGCCGGTGCCGGTCTCGCCGCGCAGCAGCACGGTCGACGTGCGTCGGCGCCACCTGCTCGACCTTGCGCCAGCACCTCGCGCAGCGCCGGCGCGTCGCCGACGATGTGCGCCGAAGTCGAACTCGCCGTGCACCTCGCTGCGTCAGGTAGCCGGCGTACTGCGGCGAGCTGCTCGGCGAGGCGGCGGTTCTCGCGCACGCAGGTGGAAGCGCTCGATCGCCTGCGTGAGCACGCCGCGCACCTCCTTGGCGTCCCACGGCTTGGTGACGTAGCGATAGATGCTGGCCGAGGTTGATCGACTCGATCAGCACGTCGACGTCGGTGAACGCGGTCACGATGATGCCGACCGCGTCGGGGCGGAGCGTCGCGCGCCGCCTTGCAGCAGCTCGAGCCCGGTCATCTTGCGGCATGCGCTGGTCGGTGACGATGACCGCGACGTCGTGCTCGCGCGAGCAGCGCCAGCGCCTCGTCGCCGCTGGTCGCGGTCAGGATGCTGAAAGCGCTTGCCGAAGTTGAAGCGGAAGGCGTCGAGGTTGTCCGGCTCGTCGTCGACGACCAGGATCGGGAAGGCGCTCAAATCGGCCGGTAGCACGGTGCCGACGTTACCATAATTGACATCGCAATTCCCCCGGCCGAAGATCGCACGACGATGGAGTCAGCGGAGGCAGTCGCAGCAAAACGGCGCGTGCTCATCGATGCATTGATGATGTGCCTGTCGCGGAGCCGTGTAGTGCAGCTGGTCGATGGCAAGACCGTGCGCGGCGTCATCGACTCGGCATCGTCCGAGATGTGGCGGGAGGGTGAGTTCCGCCTCGACCCGATCTGGAAGATCCTGGTGGCGCAGCCGGAGCTGACCGCCGAGGACGTGGCCCCGCCGCTCTTGGTCTTCAAAGCCTACGAGGGCGAGCTCGGGGTCGCGGTGCGCGTCCCGCAGGCGCTCTCCGCGATTCCGCACGGCGAGCAGATTCGCCTGCGCGACGCGCTCGGCATCGAACGCGCCGACTTCGCCAAGGCCATCGACGAGATGAAGGCGCTGGCGGCGACCGCGGCGGCGGAGCAGCAGCAGCTCGCGCGCGAGGCCGACGCCGCCGCCGAAAAGCGTGAGGGGGCCAGGCCCAAGAAGGCGAAACCCAAGGCGAAGGCGAAGGCGAACAAGGAGAGACGAAGGGGCCGTCGGCGCAATCGAAGCTGCTGGCGGGGCTGATGGCCGCCGGGGCGCTAGCCGCCATCGTCCTCGGGGTGTGGCTCGCGATGCGCGACACCTCGACGAGCTTCAATCTTGCGGACGTCGCCGGGACGCTCCAGCTGGCCAACGGCCGTTCGGTCGGCCCGTCGCTGACCGCGACGCTCACCGACCCCAAGTGGGATTCGCTCTCGCCCGCGGCGCGCAAGAAGGCGGTGTCGGCGGTGATGGACGTGGAGTCGCCCAAGGGCATCCGCTCGCTGATCCTCCTCGACGGTACCGGGACCACCCGAGCCATGGTCACCGAGACCCCGACGGGACGTACGATCTCTGCTGCCATGACCGCTTGCGTATCTATCGTAATTAGGGTTACAATGGTTCTATGCGAAAAGTCCGCGGCTTCACGCTGATCGAGCTCATGATCGTCGTCGCCATCATCGGCGTCCTGGCCGCGGTCGCCATCCCCAGCTTCATGAAGTACATCCGCCGCTCGAAGACCGCCGAGGCGACGATGAACCTGCGCAAGATGTACGACGGCGCCGTCGCCTACTACGTCGGCGAGCACGCGGACGCGCAGGGCCACATCGCCAACAAGCAGTTCCCGGTCAGCGGCACGACCATCCCCTCCCTGTCGACGTTGACCACGCTCGGCGGAAATCGCTACCGCAGCTCGCCCAGCGAGTGGAAGCAGGGCGGTTGGGCGTCGCTCGACTTCTCGATCAGCGACGCGCAGATCTTCGCCTACACCTTCACCAACAACAACGTCGGCGGGACCGGCGTCAACGCTTCGGCGTCGATGACCGCCAACGGCGACCAGAACGGCAACGGCGTCTACTCGACCTTCGAGCGCGACATGGTGGGCACGCTCGAGGGGGTGCAAGGCGGCACCGCCATGTCCACCATCAACGAGACCGAAGTAACGCCCGCCCTCCTCGTCTTCCTCGTCACCTTCATCGTCTACGTCGCCGGGCTCTGCCCCGACGTCTACTGGCTCGACTCGAGCGAGCTGGCCGCGGCGGCGTGGGGGCTCGGCGTGGCGCATCCGCCCGGCCATCCGCTGCCATCGCTCCTCGGGCGCGCGGTGGCCCTCGTGCCCCTCGGATCGGTCGCCATCCGCGTCGGCCTCGCCTCGGCGCTGGCGGGCGCCGCGGCGGCGGCGCAGACGACGCGCCTGGGCACGCTGGTGGCGCGGCGGGCGCGCACGCCGGCGCAGGCGAACGCGCGCATCGACGGGCTGGTCGGTGCCCTGGCCGGCTTGACCTTCGGCCTGTCCTACGCGGCGGCGTTCCAGGCGGTGCGGCCGGAGGTCTACGCGCTGTCGGCGCTTTTGGTCGTCACCGCGGCCTACGAGGTCGCGCGCTACGACGAGACCGGCGATCGCCGGCGCCTGTTGACGGGCGCGCTGGCCGCCGGGCTGGCGCTGTCGAACCATCACCTGCTGGCGCTGACCTTCGCGGTGCCGGCGGCGCTCATCTTCGCGCCGCGGGCGGGCTGGCGCACGGTCACGCGCGCTCTGGCCGTCGCAGGCGGCACCGTGGTCGCGGTGTGGGCCTACCTGCCGCTGCGCGCCGCGCGCCACCCGCTGGTCGACTGGGGCGCGCCGACGACGCTGGGGCGCATCTGGTGGACCGTCAGCGCCCGCGCCTTCCAGAAGGCGGTGGCGCGCGGGCAGGTGGGCGACATCGGCAGCGTCGCCGCCGCGCTCGCCGCCGAGCTGTGGCTGGTGGGCGCCTTTGTCGCGCTCGGCGGCGCCTACGTGCTGGGGCGCCTGGGCCGCGGCCGGCTGGCGCTGCTGCTGCTCGCCGCCGCCCTGTGCGACGCGGCCACGCCGGCGCTGGTCGGGTTCGATCCCGCGAACCCCGACGCCTACGGGTACCTCGAAGCAGCGGTGGCGCTGCTGGCGGCGCTGTCGTGCGCGCTGCTGGCCGCCGTGGCCGCCGCGGCGCAGCGCCCGCGGGCGACACGGGCCGTGGCCGCCGCGCTGGTCATCGCCGTCGGCGTCGGCGGCGTCGCCGGCCGGGGACGCTTCTCGCGCACGCGCTTCTGGGACACCGGCGTCACGCTCGGCCGCTTCCTCGACCGGCTGCCGCCGCGCACGCGTCTGTCGACGAGCGACTTCCAGACCATCTTCGCCCTCTGGTACCTCGCCGCCGCCGAGGCGCGCCGCCCCGACGTCGACGTGGTCCACCGCCACTTCCTCGCCTATCCCGGCTATCGCGACGAGATCGCGCGCCGCATCGGCGACGTCTCACGTGAGCCCGACGTGGTCGAGTACGATCTCGATCTGCCCGACGCGCTGCTGCCGCGCTCGACCACGGTTGCCGTCGCCGTGCCCGCCACCGGCGGGGAGCCGCAGACGCTGCGCTACGCCGCCTGGCAGGCCTATCTCGGCGCCGATCGGGCGCTGCCGCATCGATCGATCGCACGGCGCAGGCGGCGATCGACCGCGCCCGCGCGTTGCTCTCTTTACCGTCGCTAAATTGCGATCACATCCGCGATCCGGTTACGATCGCAGCTCCATGAAGCCGCAGCCGATCGAAGCCATCGACGCGCTCCTGACCAAGAAACCGATGGCGCGTGCCGTCCGCGTCACCCTGTTCGAGCGCGAGGTGCGCGAGAAGCTCTCGGTCGCCGCCATCGAGCTCCTGCTCGAGCGCGCGCGCATCCTGTCCGAGGGCAAGCGCTCGGCCTCGCCGACCGCGGCCGCGCGCTACTTCGGCTCCACCATGATCACCGTCGACGTCGCGGCGCTGGGCGACGCCGTGCGCGAGCCGTGCGACGCGCGCTCGGCGGCCCGGGTGGCCGAGCTCGTCCGCGACGACGCACGCGTCACCCGCCGCGTGCAGCGGATCGCCGCCCGCGAAGCCGAGCGGCTCGCCGGCGGGCCGGTGCGCGTGCGCGCCGGCGAGGTGCGCGTGCGCAGCCAGGGCACCTTCGTCTATCTCGACGTCGACGTCGACGAATGAGGCCGGTCTACACCTCCCGCGACGTCGCCGCCATCGTCGGCATCTCCGAGTCACGCGTGCGCTACTGGGCGCAGACCGGCGTCGTCGGCCCGTCGGAGCGGGCCAATGGCCGCGCGGTCTACAACTTCCAGGATCTGGTCAGCGTCCGGGCCGCCAAGGAGCTCCTCGACGGCGGCCTGACGCTGCAACGGGCGCGCAAGAACCTCGACGCCCTGCGCGCCGCGCTCGGCGTCGACCGACCGCTGGCCAAGCTGCGCGTGCGCTCCGACGGCGAGCGCGTCGTGGTCAGCGACAACGGCGCCAGCTTCGAGCCGCTCACCGGGCAGCTGGTCATGGACTTCGGCGTCGACGAGCTGCAGGGCCAGCTGGCCGAGCTCGCCGCGGCCACCGCGCCGCCCGCCGCCACGCCGGAGACGCGCGCCGAGTCGGCGTGGGCCTGGTTCGTCGAGGGCGGCCAGTGCGAAGAGCGCGGCGAGGACGAGCGCGCGCTCATCGCCTACCACAAGGCGCTCGAAGGCGACCCCGCGCTCGCCGCGGCGCACACCAACCTCGGCAACCTGCACTACCGCCGTGGCGAGCGCGGCGACGCCCGGGCCAGCTACGAAACGGCGCTGGCGCTCGATCCCGAGCAGCCGGAGGCGCGCTTCAACCTGGGCAACCTGCTCGACGACGTCGGCGAGCCCGAGGCGGCGCGCATGGAGTGGTACCGCGTCGCCGGCGCCTGCCCCGAGTTCGCCGACGTCCACTACAACCTCGCGGTCGCCTGCGCCCGCGACGGCGACGGCGAGGCGGCGCGCCTGCACCTGCGCCGCTACCTGGCGCTGGTGCCGGACGACGCCCGCGCCCAGGCCCTCGCCGCCTCGCTGCCCGGACTGCTTTGACCGACGGCGGAACCGCGCGCACAATAAACCCATGCCGATCTACGAATACGCCTGCGAGTGCGGCGCCCGCTTCGAATCGCTGGAGCGCATGGGCGAAGTGCGCGAGCGCTGCGGCGAGCGCTGCGCCAATCGCGGGGCGGCGCCGGCGCGGGGCGAGGGCCACGTCGAGCGCCAGCTGTCGACCGGCATGATCCGCGGCGACGGGCGCGAGGCCAAGGAGCCGGTCTTCGATCCGTGCAAGACGTCGAACCGCCCCGGCGGCGGTTGCGGCGGCGACGAATACTGATGCCCGACGCGAACGAGCCGCTGCTCGACGTTCGCGACCTCGTCACCCGCTTCGCGACGGAGGGCGGCGAGCTGCGCGCGGTCGACGGCGTCTGCTTCGACGTGCGCGCCGGCGCGACCCTCGGCGTGGTCGGCGAGTCGGGCTGCGGCAAGTCGGTCACCGCGCTGTCGATCATGCGGCTGGTGCGCGATCCGCCCGGCCGCATCGCCGGCGGGCGCGATCCTGCTATCGCGGGCGCGACCTGCTCGCGCTGCCCGAGCGCGAGATGCGCGCGGTCCGCGGCGACCGAGATCGCGATGATCTTCCAGGAGCCGATGACCTCGCTCAACCCGGTCTTCACCGTCGGCGACCAGATCGCCGAGGCGCTGCGTCCTGCACCAGGGGCTGTCGCGGAAGGCGGCGCGGCGCGAGGCCGTCGAGCTGCTCCGCCTGGTCGGCATCCCCGATCCCGAGCGGCGCGTCGACGACTATCCGCACCAGCTCTCGGGCGGCATGCGCCAGCGCGTGATGATCGCGATGGCGCTCGCCTGCAAGCCCGACGCTGCTGATCGCCGACGAGCCGACCACCGCGCTCGACGTCACCATCCAGGCGCAGATCCTCGAGCTGCTGCGCGCGCCTGCAGCCGCGAGCTCGGCATGGCGCTCCTGCTCATCACCCACGACCTCGGCGTCGTCGCCGAGACCTGCGACGAGGTCGTCGTGATGTACGCCGGCCAGGTCGTCGAGCGCGGCGCCGGCGCGCGCGCTGTTCGCGCGGCCGCGCCATCCCTACACGGCCGGCCTGCTGCGCTGTCGATGCCGCGAGCTCGACGGCGCGGCAGCCGAGCACGGCTGCGCAGGCGATCCCGGGCATGGTGCCGCGACTCGACGAGCTGCCGCCGGGCTGCCGGTTCGCCGACCGCTGCCCGACGCGTGCAGCCGCGCTGCCGCGCCGAGGAGCCGCCGCTCGGCGATGGAGGCGATCGACGCCGGCCGCGCTGGTGCGCTGCTTCTACCCGGTGGACGACGCCGGCGAGCGCGGACGCGATGCCGCGTCGCAGCGCGCTCGTCGCCGTCGAGGATCTGGCCAAGCACTTCCCGGCGCGCCCCGGCCTGTTCGGCGGCGGCAAGCGGCGTCATGCGCGCCGTCGACGGCGTCTCCCTCGACATCGCGGCCGGCGAGACGCTCGGCCTGGTCGGCGAGTCGGGCTGCGGCAAGTCGACGCTCGGCCGCGCGCATCCTGCGCCTGCATCGAGCCGACCTGCGGCGCGCGTGCGTCTCGACGGCGCCGACGTCACCGCGCTGCCGCCGGCGCCGCTGCGCGCGTTCCGCCGGCGCGCTGCAGATCATCTTCCAGGATCCGTACGCGTCGCTCAACCCGCGCATGACCGTCGGCGCGATCGCTGGCCGAGCCGCTCGACGATCCACGGCCTCGGCGGCGACGCGCGCCGCAGCGCGAGCGGCGCGTCGCCGAGCTGCTCGACGAGGTCGGCCTGCGCCCCGAGCTGGCCGCGCCGCTACCCGCACGAGTTCTCCGGCGGCCAGCGCCAGCGCATCGGCATCGCGCGCGCGCTCGCGGTCGAGCCGCGCTTCATCGTCGGCGACGAGCCGGTCTCGCGCGCTCGACGTCTCGATCCAGGCGCAGATCGTCAACCTGCTCGTCGACCTGCAGCGCGAGCGAGCGCTCACCTACCTGTTCATCTCGCACGACCTCGAAGGTCGTGCGAGCACATCTGCGACCGCGTCGCGGTGATGTACCTCGGCCGCGATCGTCGAGCTGGCGCCGCGCCGCGGCGCTCTACGCGCACCCGCTGCACCCGTACACCGCGGCGCTGCTGTCGGCGGTGCCCGATGCCCGACCCGACGCGCCAGCGCGCGCCGCATCATCCTCGAGGGCGACGTGCCCTCGCCCGTCGGCGCCGCCGCCGGGCTGCCCGTTCCACCCGCGCTGCCCGCTCTACGCCAAAGAAAGATCGCCCCGAGATCTGTCGCACTGCGTCGCCGCCGCTCGAGACCAAGCGGAGCGACGATGCCGCGCCGCATCGGGCCGCCTGTCACTTCGCCGGAGAGTTGCTGCCCGCTTCGTGATAAAATCAGAAGCTCCGTGGCCCTACGCATCCTGATCGTCGAGGACGACAAGCACATCCGCAAGATCCTCGAGCAGCTCCTGACGCACGAGCCATCGCTCGCGGCGCGCTCGCCCGAGGTGGTCTCGGCGCAGGACGGCAAGGAGGGGCTCGCCGCGCTCGAGCAGGGCCCCTACGACCTCGTCATCAGCGATCTGCTGATGCCGCGCATGGACGGCTTCACCTTCACGCGCGAGCTGCGCAAGCACAAGCACGGCGCCGACGTGCCGCTCATCGTCACCAGCGCCATCTACAAGGATCAGGCGACGATCGCCGCGCTTGCAGTCGGAGACGGGCGCGCAGTTCTTCGCCAAGCCGTTCCAGATCAAGGACATCCTCGGCGCGGTCAAGCGGCTCCTCGGCGACAGGACGGGGCGCCGCACGAGATCGGCGCGCCCCGACGTCACGCCGACGGGCGCCCCGCGCCGGGTCACCGAGCGCGCAGCCGACCGTCGGCTCGCTGGCCGAGCGCGGCCCGCCGCGCCTCCTGCTCGAGCTGTGGGAGAAGAAGACGACCGGCACGCTCAAGCTGCAGCGCGGCAAGGTCAAAAAGGAGATCGCGCTCGTTCACGGCACGCCGGTGGCGGCGACGTCGAACCTGCGCACCGAGACGCTCGGCCACTTCCTCGTCGCGCGCGGCGTCATCGACGAGACGCGCCACCGCGAGGCGCTCAGGCGCGCGCAGGAGTCGCAGGCAGCGGCTCGGCCAGTCGCTGGTCGAGCTCGGCTGGCTCTCCGACGCGGAGCTGATGGCGCAGCTGGGCGCGCAGATGCGCGCCAAGATCACCAACGTGCTGCGCTGGAAGGACGGCGACTGGATGCTCACGCCGGGCCCGCCGCCGGCGACGCCGCTGCAGACGCCGGTCGAAGCGCCGCGCGTCGTCTTCCGCGGCCTCGACAAGACCGCGCACGTCGACGAGATCGCGCAGGAGCTGGCGTCGGTACGCGGGCGCATCGCGCTCACGCTGCGCGCCGAGCGCCACCGCGAGGCCTTCGTGCGCGTGTTCGGCGGCCGGGTGCTGACCGCGCTGCAGCGCCGTCCGCTCGTCGAGGAGCTGCTGGTCGGCGGCGATCCGACGCCGATCCTGGTGCAGCTCGACGCGCTCTTCATGTGCGGCATGGCCGAGATCGAGTCGTCGAGCGTCGACCCGCGCGAGCCCAGCGAGCAGACCGACCCGATCGCGCTGCAGCGGCTGCCGATCTCGGCGGGGATCTCCGACGCGCTGCCGCCGCCTGCGGAGAGCCTGTACGACAAGCTGTTCGGCGACGACACCGGCCCGGTGCCGCTGCCGGGTCTCGAAGTGCACTCGCCGTTCGACGACGAAGATGACGAGACCTCCGGCGTCATGCAGATGCCCTCGACGGCGGCCCAGAGCGCCGCCGATGAGGCCAGGCGCCTGCCGCTCGTCGACGCCGCGGTCGAAGAGCTGCGCAAGGAGGTACTGCACGAGTACCTCGGCATCCAGGGCAAGGACTACTATCAGGTGCTGCGCCTGCCCCGCGACGCGGCGCCGGAGGACGTCGCCGCCGCCTACGGCACGCTCGGCAACGCAGTTCCGCCTCGAGCGCTTCGCCGACGTCGACCTCGGCCCCGACTACGCGCGCCTCGAGGAGATCCACTCCATGCTGCGCGCCGCGTTCGAGACGCTGTCGTCGCGCGAGCTGCGTCCGCTCTACGACACCGAGCTGGCGCACAACCATCGCCCGTCGAAGGCCGCGCTCGACGCCGACCTGCTGGCGCAAAAGGCGACCGAGCGGCTCGCCGCCGGTGACGCCGACGGCGCCAGCGACCTGCTCGAGCGCGCCGTCGCCGCTGCGCCCGACCAGGCCGACTATCATGCGCTGCTCGCCTGGGCCGTGTTCCAGAACGAAGGCGGCACTGCCGCCGCAGGCGCCGCCGCCTGGCGCCGCCTGCACGCGGCCTTCGAGATCGACGCCGACCACGTGAGCGCGCACGAATACGCGGGCCGCATCGCCGCCGCCGCCGGCGACGACGAGCGGGCCATCGATCATCTCACCCGCGTCCTCGACGCCGATCCGGCGCGCGCCGAGGCGCTGACCGCGCTGGAGGCGTCGTGCCTGCGGCGCGGCGAGCACAAGCGCCTCGAGCGCCAGTACCGCAAGCTCATCCACCGCCTCGGCGACGCGCACGATCCCGAGCGCGCGCTGCGCCTGTGGTGGCGCCTGGCCGAGCTCTATCGCTTGCGCCTCGACGACAAAGAGTCGGCCAAGGTGGCCTACGAGATCGCCGCCAAGCTGGCGCCCGACGATCCGCGGCCACGCGAGGCGCTGGCGCGGCTCTACTCCGAGGACCCGCAGACCTGGCGCCAGGCGGCGCAGGCGCTGCGCGACACCTGGCGCCTGCAGCCGGGGGACGCCGCGCCGGGCCACGCCCTGTTCCGGCTGCACCTGGATGGCGAGCGCTGGGACGCCGCCTACGCCGTCGCCGCGGCGCTGGCGGTGCGCGGCGTCGCCGACGACGCGGCGGGCGAGCTCTGGCGCCGGCTGCACCCGCGCTTCCTCGCCCGCGCCCGCCAGCCCGTCGACGGCGGCGCCTCGCTGCTGGAGCGGGTGCGCCACCCGGACGACGATCGCGATCTGTCGGAGCTGTTCGCGCGCCTGTTCACCGTCTGGCAGCCGCCGTTCGGCTGGGAGGTCTTGGGCGTGACGCCCGAGGATCGCATCGATCCGGCGACGCTGCCGGCGCCGTTCGCGCGCCTGCTCGACTATTGCGCGCTCCAGCTCGGCGTCGCCCCGCCGCCGGTCTACCGCCGCGGCGACTTCACCGAAGACACCCACGTCGGCGCCAGCACCCCACCGCTGCTGCTCGCCGGCCCGCAGGCGCTCGCGCTCGCCGACCAGACCGCGCTCGCCTTCCGCCTCGGTCGCGCGCTCACCTACCTCGTGCCCGGGCGCGCCATCGCCGGCGCGCTGCCGTCGCGACAGCTCAAGCAGACCGTGCTGGCGGCCATGACGCTGGTGCAGTCGTCCCTGCACGTCGACGATCCCGAGGGCGAGGTGCAGGCGATCCGCGTCGCCCTGGCCAGCGCCGCCCCATCGCTCGCGCGCGAGCTGGCGCCGATCTGCGAGCGCATCGTCGCCGGCTCGCAGGCGACGCTCAACCTCGGCCGCTACGCGCGCGGCCTGGCGCGCACCGCCGATCGCGTCGGCCTCGTGCTCTGTAACGATCTTGCGACGGCGGTGCGGATCGTCATGGCGGCCGGGGCGCCGGGAGCAGAGAATGAGCTCATCGACTTCGCGCTGAGCGACGAATACCTCGAAGCGCGCGAAGCGCTCGCCCTGTCGGTTTGCGTGTGATGCGATGCGTACCCTGCTCCTCATCTCCGTCGTCGCCGCCGGCTGCGGCATCTCGAGCTATGGCGACTTCCGCGACCAGCTCGCGACGCGCTGGTGCGACTGGGAGGTCCGCTGCGGCGAGGTCGGCGCCAGCGAAGCGCCGCAAGGCTGTTCCATCGCCGCGCCGCTGGCGCTGACCCTGCGCGGCGCCGTCGACGTGCAGACGGCGATCGCCGCGCACCGCATGATCTTCCACCCCGACAACGCCGCCGAGTGCCTCGACGCCGTCAAGCACGCGCCCTGCGATCCGGCGCAAGCGGCCGACGACTTTCTGCGCTCGTGCCACGGCGTCGTCACCGCCGGCGTGGCCACCGGCGGCACCTGCTGGGGGGACGATGAGTGCGTGGGCGGCCTGTGCGTCGCGCCCGACTGCGGCGGCGTCTGCACCGCGTTCGCCGTCCCCGGCGGCCCCTGCCTGGCGACCGGCGGCACGCCCGACGTCACCTGCGATCCGAGCGTCCAGTTCTGCGGCGCCAGCGCCACCTGCGAGCGCAAGGGCGAAAAGGGCGCCCCCTGCACCGACGACGTGCAGTGCCTGTTCGACTTCGTCTGCGTCGCCGGCAAGTGCGGCGATCCCCCGCGCGTCCAGCCCGCCGGCGCCTGCGGCACCGACCAGCCGCTCTGCGCCGACGGTCTCTACTGCGACCAGACCGGCGCCTGCGCGCCGCTGTTGGCGGTCGGGCAGCCGTGCGCGCTCCCCGACGCCTGCCAGGGCGGCCTGGTGTGCACCGGCGGCGTCTGCACGCCGTGGCTCGACGCCGGCGGCGCCTGCACCGACGGCGGCGCCACCGCCGCCAGCGGCTGCCCGGCGACGCAGACGTGCAGCAGCGGCGCCTGCACGCCCGCTCCGGGCGCCAAGGGCGGCCCGCTCACCAGGTGCGCCACGACCCCGACTGCGCCGACGGCCTCGAGTGCGCGACCGGCAACTTCTGCTACTACGTGGGCGGCGTCAACGCCGACTGCCAGGCCGACCGCGACTGCGCCCAGGACCTGCAGTGCCTCTCCGGCGCCTGCCACACGCCCGGCTACATCATGTGCGCGCCCGCTTCAATGTAGCGCGCCGGCCACCTCGCCGAGCTCGTCGAACGCCTCGCAGGCGGCGCCGCGCTCGCCGCAGGCCCGCTCGAGGAGCGAGCCGCGCACGGCAAAGATGCGGTCCGCCCGTCCGATGGCGCAGCGATCGCTCGCTCCGTCGCCGATGAACAAGATCGGCCGCCCGCCGGCGCGCGCCGCGTCGCACACCTTGCCCTTGCAGACGGCGCAGCGCCCGCACGCCAGCTCGCGGTGCGGAAAGTCGACCTCGATCCGGCCGTCCACGAAGCGCGTGGCGTTGAAGTAGCTGCGCTCGAACGCGCGCCAGCCGCGACCCCAGCAGCGCCTCGATGTAGAAGTCGAACCCGCCCGAGGCCAGCCACAGGGTCGCGCCGACGCGCCGCGCCGCGTCCAGGAGGTCGTCGAGCCCCGGCCGCAGGTGCCCGATCTCTTGCGCGTAGGCCAGCGCCTCGGGACGTTCGGCGCGCGCCAGGCGCCCACATCTTCCGTTGCGCATCGGGCAGCGAGATCTCATTACGAACCCATGCCGCGTCGATCTCCCGCCACGCCGGCGGCGCGAAGCGATCGCAGATCTCGTCGCCGATGTCCTTCTGCGTCACGGTGCCGTCGAAATCGAGCACGATCACTGGACTCTGCCGCGTCACAATCGCTATATATACCGCGGGAGCCGTCATGAAGCCGACGGACACCATCGCGCTGACGCCCGGCAAAAGCGGGTCCTGTTCCTGACCAAGGATCCCGAGCTCATCCGCCGCCAGCTCCGCGGCGAGCTCGACCTGCAGATGAAGGACCTGCGCGTCGAGGACCTCCTCGACGACATCAACACCGACGCGATGACGCCGGCCTGGGTCTGCTTCGACTACCGGCCCGAGGACATCGCCCGCAACGCCTACGCCGGCCTCATCGGTCGGACGGCGAGCGCCTCTTCCCGAGGGCGCGCTCGCGCGACGGCAACTTCGAGGTGATCGTCTCCGGCTACCGCAAGGGCGTCGGCTCGCTCGCGCGAGACCGCGGTGCAGGCCGAGAAGTGGTCGGGCATCCGCATCGCGATCGCCGCCTCCTTCGCGCCGATCCACGCGCGCAACAACATCAACCAGGGCGTGCTGATGGGCGACCACGAGCATGCTGCGCGCGCCTGCAGGCGGGCGAGGCGCGTCCCGCTCGACGGAGTTCACGCGCGGCTGCGACCCGATCACGCGCCGATCATCGAGCACGGCGGCCTCTTCCCCTTCACCAAGGCGCTCGCGCGCGGCGAGGTCGACGCTGCCGCGCGCCGCGACACCGCGCGCGCGGCCGATGACGATGGCCGAGAAGATCCTGGCCGCGCCACGTCGTCGGGCGAGCCGGCGCGCCGATCTACGTCAAGCCGGGCGACGCCGTCTGCGTGCGCGTCGACGGCGGCTACTCGCCACGAGTTCACCACCGCGCAGGTGCACTACTTCCTCGAGCGAGGAGTACGGCGCCGGACTACACGCTCGCGAACCCGGCGAAGTTCGCCGTCTTCGAGGACCACCTCATCTACGCCGACGGCGTGCCGAGCATGGCGCCGTTCTCGCCGAAGATCGAGACGCTGCGCGACATGCAGCGCGCCTTCCAGAAGCACACCGGCGTGCGCGACTTCTCGGCGCAAGGACGGCGTCTCGCCCGGCATCTGCCACAGGTGGCGCGCGAGCAGCATCATCGAGCCGGGCGACTTCATCCAGGCCACCGACAGCCACACCTGCATGGGCGGCGCCGTGCAACGCGCTCGCCTACGGCGTCGGCGCCACCGAGTACGCGGCGCTCGTCCACTCGGGCTTCACCTTCGTCGAGGTGCCCGAGTCGATCCGCTTCGAGCTCGACGGGCGCGCTGCGCGCCGGGCGTCACGGCCAAGGACGTGATGCTCTACATCCTCGCCAACCACGCCAAGCGGCAGGAGACGCTCGACCGGGTGATGGAGTTCGGCGGGCCCGGGCCTCGCGTCGCTCTCGCCCGACGAGCGCGCCACGCTGGCCAACATGGCGACCGAGTGCTCGGCCAAGGCCGGCGTCGTGCGAGGCCGACGAGGAGACGCTCGCGCTGGATCGCCGCGCGGCGGCCCGGGCGCGACGCCTCGACGGCGCTGCGCGCGCAGGTGCGTCGCGCCCGACCCGGGCGCCGACTACGCCGGCGGCGTGCACGCGATCGACCTCGTCGCCGATCCGCCCGATGGTGGCGACGCCCGGGCGACCCGGACCAAGGGCATCCCGTCGGATCCGACCAACGGCGCCTACGTCGACGAGCTCGGCGACGTGCGCATCGACATCGCCTACGGCGGCTCCTGCACCGCCGGCAAGGAGGACGACCTCGACCTCTACGCGCGGGTGATGCAGGAGGCGCTCGCCGCCGGCCGGCGCGTCGCCGACGGCGTCGACTTCTTCATCCAGTTCGGCTCGCGAGGCCGTCGAGGACTACGCGCGCGCGCAAGGGCTACCTCGACGTCTTCGAGAAGACCGGCGTGCACGGTGATCCCCCCGGCTGCGGCGCCTGCATCGGCTGCGGGCCGGGCGTCTCGGCGAACGCCGAGCAGGTGACGGTCTCGGCGATCAACCGCAACTACCAGGGGCGCTCGGGCCCCGGGCAGCTCTACCTGGCCTCGCCGCTCACCGTCGCCGCCTCGGCGGTGGCGGGCAAGATCGTCGCCTACCGAAGAAGGGCATGTTCCGCACGCCGCAAAAGCGGTAAACAGTCATCGGTGCTAAATTACGTATCAGTACGGAGGTCGACCCGTGGCCAAGTCTCTCGCGCGTGAAATCTGGATCGTCGGCGCCAAGCGCACCGCGTTCGGCACCTTCGGCGGCGCGCTCAAGGATCTGACGCGCCACCGACCTCGCCGTCCACGCGGCCAAGGCCGCGCTGGCGCAGGCCGGCGTCGATCCGGCGACGCGTCGAGCACGTGGTCTTCGGCAACGTGCAGCAGACGTCGCGCCGACGCGATCTACCTGCGCGCGCCACGTCGGGCTGCGCGCCGGGCTGCCCGATCGCGACGCCGGCGCTCACCGTCAACCGGCTGTGCGGCTCGGGCTTCCAGGCGATCGTCAACGGCGCCGAGCAGATCCTCCTCGGCGAGACCGAGGTCGTGCTCGTCGGCGGCACCGAGATCATGACGCAGGCGCCGCACGTCCTGCGCGGCGCGCGCTGGGGGCTGGCCGTTCGGCAAGGCGCCGCAGCTCGAGGACTCGCTGTGGGACGCGCTCACCGACAGCTACACCGGCATGCCGATGGCGATCACCGCCGAGAACCTCGCCGGCAAGTACGGCATCACGCGCGCAGGAGTGCGACGAGCTACGCGCTCGCTCGCCAGCAGCGCTGGGCCGCGGCGAACGAGGCCGGGCGCTTCAAGGACGAGATCGCGCCCGTCGAGCTGCAAGACGCAAGAAGGGCACCGGTCACCTTCGCGGTCGACGAGCACCCGCGCCCGCAGACGACGCTCGGAGGCGCTCGCCAAGCTGGCGCCCGGTCTTCAAGAAGGACGGCGTGGTCACCGCCGGCAACGCGTCGGGCATCTGCGACGGCGCCGCGGCGCTCGTGCTCGCATCGACGGAGGCGTCGCCAAGAAGCACGGCCTGAAGCCGCTCGCGCGCGCTGACGCAGTGGGGCGTGCGCCGGCGTGCGATCCGAAGATCATGGGCATCGGCCCGGCGCCGGCGATCCGCCGCGCGCTCGATCGCGCCGGGCACAAGCTGCGCGGACATCGATCTCGTCGAGGTCAACGAGGCGTTCGCGCCGCAGTACCTCGCCGTCGAGAAGGAGCTCGGCCTCGACCGCGCGAACGACCAACGTCGACGGCGGCGCCATCGCGCTCGGCCACCCGCTCGGCGCCTCGGGCGCGCGCATCACGACGCACCTCGTCTACGAGCTGCGCCGTCGCGGCAAGAAGCTCGCGGTCGGCAGCGCCTGCATCGGCGGCGGCCAGGGCATCGCGGTCGTCGTCGAGGCGGCGTAGGCTGACGCGAGCACGACGGCACGAGCAGCACATGAGCGGAAGTCCGCGACGAGCAGCCGCTCGGAGCTGACCGAAGCCGACATCATCTACGACTGGAACTCGCTCGAGCGGCGCGGCCGCCTGCTCAAGCGCAAGATCTCGTTCTTCGACGAGACGCTGCGCGACGGCATGCAGTGCCCGTCGGTCGTCGACCCGAAGATCGAGGACAAGCTCCAGCTCCTCCACCTGATGAACGACCTCGGCATCGACCACGTCGACATCGGCCTGCCCGGCGCCGGCAAGCGCGCGCGTCGAGGACGTGCTCCGAGCTCGGCGCGCGAGATCCGCGACAGCAAGCTGCGCATCAAGGCCGCCTGCGCCGGCGCGCACGCATCGTCGACGACATCCCGCCGATCGTCGAGATCTCGCAGCAGCTCGGCATCCCGATCGAGGTGATGGCGTTCATCGGCTCGTCGCCGATCCGCCAGTACGCCGAGGACTGGGACCTCGACGCTCATGCTCAAGCGCTCGGCCGAGGCGATCGACGTCGCGGTGAAGAACGGGCTGCCCGGTCGCCTACGTCACCGAGGACACGACGCGCTCGCGCCCCGAGGTGCTGGCGACGCTGTTCCGAACGCCATCGAGCACGGCGCGCACGCGGCTCTGCCTCTGCGACACCGTCGGTCACGCGACGCCGGACGGCGTCGCAACCTCATCCAGTTCACGCGCAACGTCATCGCCGGCATGGGCGTCGACGTCGGCATCGACTGGCACGGCCACAACGATCGCGGCCTCGGCGTGAGAACGCGATCTGTCGCGCTCGAGTTCGGCGCCGACCGCGTCCACGGCACCGCCTCGGCATCGGCGAGCGCGTCGGCAACGCCGCGCTCGATCAGATCGCTCCTGAACCTGAAGCTCCTCGGCGAGCTGCCCGAGCGCGACCTCACGCAAGCTCGCTCGATCTGTCGCATGACCGCGCGAAGGCGACTCGGCGTGCCGATCCCCTCAACTATCCGCTCGTCGGCGCGCGACGCGTTCCGCACCGCGACCGGCGTGCACGCCGCGGCGATCATCAAGGCCGAGAAGAAGGGCGACGCGTGGCTCGCCGACCGCATCTACTCCGGCGTCCCGGCGGGCATGTTCGGGCGCGAGCAGGAGATCGAGATCGGCCACATGAGCGGCGAGTCGAACGTCATCTACTGGCTGCGCAAGCGGCACATCGAGCCGGACGCGACCCTGGTCAAACAAATCCTTGGTGCGGCGAAGGCCACGGACCATCTTTTGACCGAGGACGAGGTCCAACTCATCATCAAAGAATTCCGAGCCTCCGGGGGGGGGTGACACGTCAAGCGCCACGAGCGCGTAGGAGTGCGAAGTCTGATGGCATCGAGCTCAAGCGGCAGCAACAACCGCCAATTCAACGGCGTAAAGGTCTTCTCGGCGACCATGGCGCAGGAACGCGACCAACTCGGCGAGAAGATCACCCTCTGGTTGTCAGCACATCCCAGTGTCGAGATTGTTGACAAGATCGTGACGCAGTCGAGCGACGAGGCATTCCACTGCCTCGCCATCACCCTGTTCTTCAACGATCCCAAATAGGGCGGGGAGCTGCTACGGCAGCTTGAGGTTGGTGGGATGGGAGAGCTGCAGGACGATATAGATGGCCAGGATCAGCCCCAGCATGACGAGCGAGAAGAGCTCGTAGGGGATTCGTTCGGCCATCTTCCGGGGACTGAAGAAGCGGCCGCGTGACCGTTTGCGGATGCGCGCCCGCACGCCTTCGGCGAAGTCGGGCGGCGCCATCAACGGATGGAGCTGACCGACGGCACCGACGGTCTTCTCGAAGGTCTGATACTCGCGGCGGCAGACCACGCAGGACTTGAGGTGCTCCTCGAGCGCCTTCTGATCCTCCTGGGCGAGATCCTCGTCCCAGTAGGCGCTGAACAGCTCGGTCGCGCGCGCATGGTCCACGGTTGCGGCTCCCATCATCGCTCCGCTCGCTCACTTCGGCGCGGCGGGTCGAGTCGACTCGCTGCATTCGTCTCCGGGACCCGAGAATCCCGCGCCTGCGTTTGCTCGCTACAATCCATTCTAATCCTGCCCGAGATGCTTGGCCATGTGCTCCTTGAGCGCCAGGCGGGCGCGGTGAAGCCGTGACTTCACGGTACCTTCGGCCACGCCGGTGATGGCGGCGATCTCCTCGTAGCTCAGGTTCTCCACGTCGCGCAGGACGAGCACCTCGCGATGCTCGGGCTCCAGCCCGGCGATCCCCTGCTGTACGACGCGCTCGAGCTGCAGCCCCTCGAGCACCGCGTCGGGCCCGGCGATGTGCGGCCGCATCGCGCTCGGCTGCGACCCGGCCAGCTCGCGTTCGGCGGCTTCGTCGAGCTCGGAGGTGTGGTTGTGGGCGCGCCGCCCGAGGTACTTCATGCGGTTGCGGGTGTGGTTGGTGGCGATGCGGTAGAGCCAGGTCGAGAACTTGGCATCGCCGCGAAAGGTGTCGACGTGCTTGAAGACCGTGACGAACACCTCCTGCGCGATGTCCTCGGCCTCCTCGCGGCTGCCGACCATGCGGAACACGACGTTGTAGACCTTGTGCTGGTAGAGCCTCATGACCTCGGCAAACGCGCGCTCGTCCCGCTGCTGCAGGCGGCGGATCAGCATGCGTTCGCGAAGCGTCGTCATGGCGAGCGGTGCGGGGTGACCGCCCATGCAAGCTTAGACCATCCGGCGCGCCCCGAGTTCCCTGCGAACCGGGGACCCCTCTGGGAGCTGCCACGCTCGCTCATTGCGCCGCAGCGTTCGCAGGCTCAGTCGATGAAGATGCGGATGCCGAGCATGAGGAAATTCTCGATTCCCCCCTGGACCTTGGCGCGATAGCTCAGGTCGACGCCAAACGCGGACGAGAGGTAGCCGATGCCCGCGGTCAGGTAGGTAGCGGGCAGCCCGGAGTCGTAGACGACGCCGATGCGGAGCGGCACCTTGCTGCCGGCGACCCACTCGATTCCGGGCCCGAGGCGCGCCGTGGTCTTCTGGTCGAGGGTGACCTTGCCGGTCATCATGTCGATTTGGTAGTTCTGGTAGCCGGTGAAGTCGATCACCGTGTCGAAGTTGATGCTCAGCGTCGGCAGGGGCACATACGCCAGGCCGATGCCGAGCGACAGCGGCGACTCGCGGCTGCCGTGGTCCCACAAGTTGTAGCCGATGACGCCGATGTTGAATTGATCGCCGAGGCGCACGATCATGCCGATGTCGAACGTCACGCCGTTGACCGTGTCGAGCGTGAGGTGGTCGGGCACGGTGCCCATCGGCAACGGCGCGGTGGTGTCGATGTGCAGATACTTCGCCGTGGCGCCGAGGATGAAGTGATCGCCGAGCGGCAGCGAGAGCGACAAGCCGGCGGCGTGGCCGGTGCGTGTGATCTCCTCGGAGTCGATCCGCCCGCCCGCCCAGTTGAAGCCGAGCTTGGGCGTCTCGTAGATGTAGCTGTAGAAGAGGCCGGCAGCGACGCGCGCGGTGATCGAGTCGACCACCGATATGTTCGCGTGGTGGCCGACGTCCTCGATCTTGATGCCGTACATGCCCTCGATGACGTACTGGCGCACCAGCGACATGCCGGCCGGGTTCAAGAGCGGACCGGAGGCGCCGGTGGCGGTCGCGCGCTGCGCCTCGCCCATACCCATCGCGCGCACTCCGACGAAGTCGGCCTGCGCGCGCGCCGACGAGGCGACCGCGAGCAACGACACGAGCGTGGCAAGGGAAATGATCGAACGCATCCGACGGGCCCATCGTATACAACGACGATCTGGTGTCCAACATTCTTGCCGCCTTATCTTTTGTGATCGCTCACATGCGGCCGTGGCGCGCGAAGCTGTAGACACCGTCGCGGGCGACGATGAGGTGATCGAGCAGCTTGATGCCGACGATGTCGCCGGCGGCCCCGAGCTGCCGCGTCAGCGACACGTCCGACTCGCTCGGCGTCGTCGAGCCCGACGGGTGGTTGTGCACGACGATGGCTCCGTGGGCGTTCTCCTGCAGGAGCGGGCGGTAGACGTCGCGCGGATCGATCTGCACCTCGGCGACACTGCCAATGGCGGCGACGAACTCGAGCACGATGCGCTGGCGTACGTCGAGGCCGATGACGTGCAGCTCTTCCTGGTCCCGGTGCGCCAGGCGCGACCACATGACCTGCTCGGCGTGGGCGGCGTCCACGATCGCCACGCCGCGGGCCAAGGCCCGAGTCAGGGTGCGGCGGCCGAGCTCGAGCGCGGCGTGAAGCTGGCGCGCGCGCCGCGGCGGCACGCGCGCGCGTACCAGCTCGTGCAGCGACGCCCGCGCCAGGCCGTGGACGCCGCCGAAGCGGCTCATGAGCGTAGCCGCCGTCGACACGGAGCGGTCGAGCGCGAGCGCCAGGAGCTCGATGTCACCCAGTTGCGCGGGGGGAGAGGGAGCGATGGTCAGAAGGTCGAGCGCCATGACCGCGCTCAGAGCACGCGGCGTGCCGAATCGGCTGCGTACGGCAGGTCGAGCAGTTATCGGTGAATGCAGGAGATGGGCGTCCGGTGGGTCGGACACGATCCGAAATCCGGTTGCCAGCGCCGCCGGTCGCGCGACGAGCGGATCGACTACTTCTTCGCGGCGAAGTGCGCGCGCGTGAGCGCGAGCGAGACGAGCAGGTAGAGCCCGACGGCGAGCATCACACCGGCTTTGACCGCGGCGAGACGGTGGGCCTCCTCGAGCGCGCGATAGAGGTTCCAGCCGCCGAGGCCGCTGGCGCCGACGGCGATGGCGAGCCCCGCGTTGTGTGCCAGGCGCGCGCGGAAGAACAGGCCCAGGCCGGTGAGCGCCATGGCCGCGCCGACGCCAATCTGGATCGGGCTCGGAACGAGCCCGACGAAGCCCCAGGCCGCAAGCCCGATGCCGAGCAGCAAAAAGGCGATGCCGGTGGAACGAATAGACGGCTTCATTGGAGTGGTCCTTTCGACTATGAATTGTACCGTGGAATGGCTGGTTGTCTCCCTCGTGTCGGTGATGGTGCGCATCCTGGGCGGGCCGTTCATCATGGGCGGGGGGCCAGAGGCCGACGAGCAGCCGCGCCGAACCGTCGTAGTTTCAACGTTTTCCATCGACGCCGACGAGGTGACGCGAGGCGAGTATGCGGCCTGCGTGGCGGCGGGAGCGTGCAAGCCGGCGGCGGGCGCGCACGCCGGCGACGCGACCTCGAGGCGGCCGGTGACCGGCGTGACGTGGCACGACGCGGACACCTACTGCAGATGGGCGCACAAGCGGCTGCCGACCGAAGCCGAGTGGGAGCGCGCGGCCCGCGGCACCGACGGGCGCACCTACCCGTGGGGCGAGGCGCCCGACTGCGCGCGCGCCAACTTCGGCAACTACCAGGGCGAGGGGCGCTGTCCGCACAATCCGGGGCATCCCGTCGACGTCGGGTCGTACGGCGGCGACGGCGGCGGGCTGCACGACCTGGCGGGCAACGTCTGGGAGTGGGTCGCCGACTGGTACGACGCGCACTACTACGCCCACGCGCCGTCGACCAATCCGCACGGGCCGCGGCACGGCGAGCGGCGGGTCGTGCGCGGAGGGGCTTGCTGCTCGATGTTCGGCCTGCCGCGCGCTTCCAATCGCAACGCCTTTCCGCCCGACTATCGCGACGACGATCTCGGCTTTCGCTGCGCCCGCTGACGTCCGGCACGGCTGCTGCAAATTCCGCAGCCATGATCGGAGGCGCGATTCACGAAGCTCGCCCGGCGGCGCAGCGCATGGTCGACGAGCAGCTACGCGCGCGCGGTATCCGCGACGAGCGGGTGCTGGCGGCGATGGCGACGCTGCCGCGGCACGTGTTCCTGCCGGTGCCGGTGCGCGACCAGGCCTACGAGGACCACGCGGTGCCGATCGGGTTCGACGTGACCATGTCGCAGCCGTTCGTGGTCGCCTGGATGTCGGAGGCGCTCGGCCTGCGGGGCGACGAGCGCGTGCTCGAGGTCGGCACCGGCTCGGGCTATCAGGCCGCGGTGCTCGCACGCCTGGCGGGCGAGGTCTACACGATCGAGCGGGTGCCGGTGCTGGCGCGGCGCGCCCGCTGGACGCTGCGCGCCCTCGGCCTCGACAACGTGCACGTCCTTATCGGCGATGGCTCGCTCGGGCTCTTGGCGCACGCGCCGTACGACGGCATCGTGGTGACGGCGGCGGCGCCGTCGGTGCCGGCGGAGATGCTGGCGCAGCTCGCGCACGGCGGGCGGCTGGTCGCGCCGGTCGGTCGGGGCGCGCTCCAGTCGCTGCGCGTGATCCGACGCGACGACCAGGGCAAGCTGTCGCTGAGCGATCGCGGCGCGGTCGCCTTCGTGCCACTGGTTGGCGCCGGCGGGTTTCCCGCACCGCCGCGCTGACTACGGGTGCACGCCGACGCCCGACTCCCACAGGCGCGCCTGTAGCGCTTGCTGAACCCAGGCGAGGTGGCGCTGCTCGTCGCCGTAGTTCTTGCGGATGACCTCCTTGATGTCGTCCGGGAAGTCGAACGCCTGCAGGTGGTGCGCGTAGGTCTTGTTGAGGAGCTCTTCGTTCGAGCGCATGGCCTTGAGCGTCAGCTCGGTCCCGCCGAGGCCGGCGGCCTTGGTCATGGTCTTGCGCAGCATGCCCTTGAGGCTGGAGGAGTCGGCGGGCTTGCCGCCCAGGCGGTGCACGATCGCCGACAGATCCTGGACGTGGCGCTCGTGATCGCCGCGGAACTGGATGAGCGGATCGCGGATCTGCGTCTCCTTGATGTCGTCGATGGCGCTGTTGTAGGCGCCGATCGCGTCGAGGTCGAACCGGATGAGCTCGTTGAGCTCCTCGAGCTGCTTTTCGATGCTGATCGCCATGACCGCCTCCTCGCTGTCGACTGGTCATGGAGCGGCGCGCGCGCGCGTCAACCGGTGATCGCAGGAGCCGCGGAAGCGCTCGCATCTATAGTACAATCGCCCCGCCATGAGCGCCGTGTCGGCCATTCCCTATCTCATCCCCTGGGACGCTGCGCTGTTGGCGTCGGCGCCGGAGCAGCTGTTGGGGCGCGAGATTCCGCTCGAGCGGCTCACGCGGGTCATCCTGCGGCGCACCGATCCGGCGGTGCTGGTGCTGGCCGAGGCCGGCTGCGGCAAGACCGGCCTGGTGCGTGGCCTGGCGCGCGCCGCGCTCGAGGGGCGCATCGCGGCGCTCAAGGACTACTCGTTCGCGCAGCTCGACGTCCCGCAGATCCTGACCGCGGTGGTGCTGGGCAAGATTGGCACGTCGGCAGTGACCGATACGCTGGTGCAGGTGTCGCGGCTACCCAAGACGGTCCTCATTGTCGACGATCTGCACCTGTTGTCGGGGCAGCCGGGGGCGACGCCGCTCATCAACGACATGACGGCCTGCTTCCGCCCGCTGTTGGCGTCGGGCGCCCTGCGCGCGATCTTCACCACGATCCCGAAGGAGTACGAGACCAAGCTGGCGTCGGACCCGCTCTACTCGCGGCGCGCGTCGCTGCTCTACCTGGAGGAGCTGACGGGCGACGTCTTGCGCGAGGTGCTCAAGGAGTCGGCGCGCTCGCTGGCGGAGCATCACGGCGTCTCGGTCGGGGACGCGGCGATCGATGAGGCGGTGACCGCGGCCGGGCATCACACGATCCCCTATCGGCCGCCGGGCTCATCGGTGCGCCTGCTCGACGACGCCTGCGCGCACGCGGTGGCGCACGGCGACAAGGCGGTCGATCCGATGCAGGTCAAGGAGGCGGCGCGCACCCACGTCGAGGCGGCGCTGGTGTGGGATCGTCCGCGGCTGCGCGGCCTCGAGGAGACGCTGTCGGAGCGCGTGCTCGGGCAGCCGGAGGCGGTCTCGGCGGTGGCGCGGCGCATGCGCTTGACCAAGCTGCAGCTCGATCGCAAGCCGCAGCGCCCCGACGGGGTCTTCCTGTTCCTCGGCCCGTCCGGCGTCGGCAAGACCGAGCTGGCCAAGGCGCTGGCGCAGGTGCTCTACGGCGATCTCGAATCGCCTGGTGCGCCTCGACATGTCCGAGTACATGGAGCAGCACGAGTACTCGAAGATGATCGGCTCGCCGCCGGGCTATCTCGGCTACGGCGAGGAGGGGCACCTGACCGGCGCGGTGGCCAAGCTCGGCCACTGCGTCATCCTGTTCGACGAGGTGGAGAAGGCGCACCCCAACTGCCTGCGCCTGTTTTTGCAGCTGTTCGACGAGGGCGTGCTCACCGACGGCAAGGGCAAGCGGGTCGACTTCTCGCAGTGCGTGATCGTGATGACCTCGAACCTGGGGCGCGAGCTGTGGGCCGACGAGAACCAGCAGCTCGGGTTCGCCAGGGCGGTGTCGCCGGGCGAGCCGAGCGCCAAGCGGGTGCTCGACTACCTGCTCAAGACGCTGCCGTCGGAGTTCGTCAACCGCATCGACGACCTGGTGCCCTTCCGCAACTTCTTGCGCGACGATCTCTTGCGCATCGCGCGCAAGATGATGAAGGAAGAGGAGGAGCGCTGGGACCGGCGCGGCAAGCGCATCGCCTACGGCGAGCCGGTGCTCGAGCTGCTGGTCGACACCGGGTACAACGCGCGGCTGGGCGCGCGCCATCTGTCGCGCAACCTGGAGCGGCTGGTGTCGCAGCCGATGTCGGAGGCGGCGTGTCAGGACTCGTGGCCGGAGATCCAGAAGATCGAGATGCGCGCGATCGGGGAGCTGGTGAAGATGGAGTTCACGCCACCGCTGCTGGCGCCGCAAGCGGTGGCGTAGCCCCGCCGCTTCGCAGCTTGGATTCCACCGCTCACGGGTGGAGCAGCGCGGCGACGACGGCGGCGCCGAGGAGCAGGCCGGCGACGAACGCGGACGCGCCCACGGCCAGCACCGACCGCGCCGGCGGCTGCGGCAGCGCGAAGTCGATCGCCTGCACGCGTCGCTCCTCGGCATCGACGAGGAGCACGCCGTCGACGCCGAAGGCGCAGCGGTACTCGAGGAGCTGTCGCCGGGTCGCGGGCGCCGCCACGTCGGGCGCCGCGGCGCCGGTCTTCACCTCCGCGACGTAGCGCCGCCCGCGCCGCGTCACCACGAAGTCGGCGCGCAGGGTGACCTCGACCGCCTCGCCGTCGACGCGCACCTCCCAGCGCTGCGTGGCCTGCCGCGCTTCGACGCGGTAGCCCGCCTTGCCCAGGAGCTTCTCGGCGAGCGCCTCGCCCGCGGTGGCGCGCGCCGACTGCTCGGCGAGCCGCCAGCGCACCGCCGCCCCGCGCCACCACAGCCGCCCCGTCTGCACCAGCGCCAGCCCGCCGCCGGCCGCCGCCAGCACGATCCACGACTCCGTCGGCAGCGTCACCACCGCGGTCACGTCAGCGCGGCGGCGCCTCGAGCACCTGCCGATTGGTCCAGGCGCCCGAGAGCACGCGCGCCGCGCCGAGCCAGCGATAGCGCGGGCGCGCCGCGTCGGCGAAGCGCACCGTCACGCGCCCGCGCGACAGGTCGATGCTCGCCTCGGCGAGATCGCCCCACGGCACGGTCACGTCGACGCTCTCGGGCAGCGCCAGCACCAGGCCGAGCGTGGTGCGAAAGCGCAGGATGGCGGTCGTGCGCCCTTCCTCATCGTCGAGCGGAATACCGTCGAGGTCGAAGCGAAGCCGCGACATGTGGCGACTATACTACTTGGGCGCGACCGGGGGCGACTTCAGCGGCATGGCGAAGCGCCGGGCGAGCGGAGCCACCGGCAGGGTCTCGCGGGCGTCGGCGAGCCCGTAGGCGGCGACGGCGATGGCGGCAGTGTTGAGCGCCAGATCCAGCGGCTCGATCTTGTCGAACGTGTCGGCCGCGGTGTGGTGCCAATCGAAGTAGGTCGTCAGATCCTGATCGATCGTTGAACAGCGGCACCTTGCCGTTCATCGGCAGCAGATCCGCGCCTGCGTCCTGCACTTCGCTCACCGCCGCCGCGCCGACGGTCGCCAGCGGCGCGACGATCCTCTTCAGCAAGGCCACGCCGCCCGCGCCGACGACACCGAACCCCGACGGCCGCCCCTCACCCGAGTCGACCTCGACGGCGGCGACGTGCCGGGCGAGCTCGCCGGCGTGGTCGAGCGCGTAGGCGCGCGCCCCCGACAGCCCCATCTCCTCGTTCATGAAGAGCACCACGCGCACCGTGCGCCTGGGGGCGCGCCCGACGCTGGCGATGCTGCGCGCGGCGTCGAGGACGACGGCGCACCCGGCGGCGTCATCGATGGCGCCGGTGCCGAGATCCCAGGAGTCGAGGTGCGCGCCGAGGAGGACGACCTCCCGCGCGCGCTCGCGCCCCGGCACTTCGCCGATGACGTTGGCCGACTCGACCTCGCCGTCGAACTTCGGCGTCAGCAGCAGGTGCACGCGCACCTGCTCGCCGGCGTGCAGCAGCCGATGCAGCAGATCTGCATCCTCGAGGCTGACCGCGGCCGCCGGGATCTTCGGCGTGGCGTCGTCGTAGCGCAGGCCACCGGTGTGCGGCAGCCGATAGGCGCCGGTGCCGGCCGAGCGCACCAGCACCGCCAGCGCCCCCAGCTTCGCCGCCGCCGTCGCCCCGCCGCCGCGCACCGCCACCGCGCGCCCGTACTCGTCGAAGGTGCGCGCGCGCTGCATGGTGCGCGGGTTGAACAGCACGATCTTGCCGCGTGCGCCGGCGCCCAGCGTCTTGAGCTCCTCGAAGCCCGCGACCTCCACGACCTCGGCGGTGATGCCCGCCGGCCCCGTGGGCACGCTCGGCCCCAGCGCCGTCACGTGCATCGCCTGCGGCGCGGGCGCCACCACCTCCGCCTCGGCCGCGCCGCGGATCCAGTGCGGCACGCGCACCGTCTCCGTATGCACGTTCTTGAAGCCGAGCGCGTTCATCTGCGCCACCGCCCACTTGACCGCGCGGGCCGCCCCCTCCGAGCCGCTCGGCCGGGGGCCGATGCCGTCGGTGAGCGACTCGGCGAGCTGATAGGCGCGGCCGTCGGTCATGGCGATGCCGACGAGGCGCCCGGCCATGTCGCCGTTACCCTCGCCATGGGCCGGCGCCAACGAGGCGCCCATCGTCGCTGCCGCCAGCGCACACAATCCAATTCGTTTTCCGTACATAGAAATGAGTTTCATAACCTGTCGAAATTGTCGAAGGGGTGCTCGATCCACTGGCGCATGATACGCGACATCACCGAAGCATGAAACCCGTCGATGAACCGGTGGTCGAACGTCGCGTTCACGCGCATCACCTTTCCTGGGACGATCTTTCCCGCCTCCACGACGGGAACTTCCTTCACCGCCCCGGTCGCGATCAGGATGGGCACCCGCGAATAGGGCACCAGCGGCACATACGCGGTGTCCAACCCGAGCGATCCGATGTTGGTGACCATGATGCTGCCGAAGGGATCTTGCGGAATTCCAAAGCGGCGCAAATCGAGATTCAACGTATAGGAAAGGAAGGATATGAGGCGTAATACCCCGTTGAGCGCGAAATAGGGGATCCCGAGAAAGGTCTGGCGCGTCTTCTCCAGCGCCGGATCCTTGCGCGCCCGCACGCTCTCCACCTTGGCGTTGAACTCGTCGATGATGTCGGCGAGCGACTTGCCCTCGACGTCGTACAGGGTCGCGCCCGACAGGTCGACCTTGTCGACGCCTTCGTCGGTCATCACGACCTGGAAGAACACGCCGATGCGCTTGCGCAGATAGACGCGGTTCCAGCGCAGGATGGCGTTGGCGTCGGGGCACTCCTTGAGCACCATCGCCGCCGCCTTGGCGACCATGTGCGAGACGGTCAGCTTCTTGCCGGTCTTTTCGCGGAACTCGGCGATGTAGCGCATCGCCTCGTCCATGCGCAGCTCCATCGTCCCGTAGACCGACGGGTCGTAGGCGGTGCGCCAGGTGCCGATCGCGATCTTGCGGAAGCTCGAGACGTCGTCCTTGCGGACCAGCTCCAGGTTCGGCACGCGCGGCTACTCGACGGTCCGCGGCACTCAGTCGGCCCCGAAGACCCGGAGCGCGAGCTGGCCGTTGACGTCGAGCTGCGTGAGCTCGTGCAGCCCACCGACGGGCTCGCCGGCGATGAACAGCAGCGGAAACTCCAGCTGCTTGGCGGCGGTCGTGGCCCACGAGCGCGTCGCCTCGTCGTCGGTCACGTCGAGCACCTGGAACGGAATCTCCTTGGACGAGAGGAGCTCCTCGATCTTCTTCTTGGTGCGATGGTCCTTGCCGTCGAAATAGAGCATCACCGGCGCCGGCTCGCGGCGGGCGGCGGCTCCATCACCGCCGACGCCGGCGCGACGCTCGTCGAGCTCCGCCTGCGTGCAGAAGGGCCGCCCGGCGAGGTCGTTGGCGGTGCCGAGCACCTCCCGCAGAAGCTTGACGGGCCGGTAGCGATCGGCTCGATCGGAGGCGAGCACGTCGTGCACGGTCATGCGGAGCTTGTCGGTCACGCGCTGAAACATGCGCCTCAGTACCGCGCCGCCGCCCGCGCGTCAAGCGGGGCTCCGTCGGTGACGGCGCCACGGGTCGAGGGGTGACGTTCGTCCGCGCGTGGTGGCCTCGCGCTTGCTCCCCGTGCATCCCATGACTGCAAAAGCCGCCGGAGGGGCCCATCCGCTCCATTCGAGGTCGGTGCTGTTTCCGTCGCTGTTGCTGTCGCTTACACCGCTATTCGACAGTGTGCAGCTGATTACGCGGGATCCGGCGTGGGGGGCCGCTGCCTTCTGGGCGGCGGTCGCCGCCGCCCTCGTCGTCGCCGCCTCGCTGCTCCCCGAGCTGGCCGATTGGCGGTCCAGCGACCGTCACACGGCGGCGCGCCGCGCTCGCGCCGCGCCGCTGACGATGCACCTGGCCGCGCTCGCGCCGCTCGCGCTCGGCGTCTACGAGCGGCTGCGGCTCGCCGCCGTCACGCGCGCTGCCGCCGAGGCGGCGCTGCCGTCGATCCCGCGCCTCGACGTCTGGCCGATGGCGCTGGCCATCGCCGGCGGGATCGCCTGGCTCGCCGGCGGTTGGATGGCCGAAGAGCGGAACGTCGCGCGCGTGCGCTACCAGCCGACCGATTTACCCTTCAGCTCCTGATCGAGCCACGCATCGAGCGGCTTGAAGTACTCCATCATCGCCCGCGTCGACAGCGGCTCGCCGGTCGCGTCGCGCATGATGTCGTTGAACGGCCGCGTCGCCCCCTGCTTGAGGATCGAGCGCAGGAAGTCGCCGACCTCCTTGTGCCCGTAGTAGCTGCACGAGTGCGGATCGACGTGGAGGATCTTCTTACAGATGTGATCGTGGAGCTGATACTTGATCGCCGCCGCGATCGCGTACTGGTAATACGCGGCCGGATTGTCGTTGATGTGGGTCTTGGTGCACGCGTCGCAGCCGTCGGCCGGGCGCGGCGACGGCGGCGCCACGCCCTGGAACTCGGCCACGTACTTCCACCAGCGCTTCTGCCACTCCGCGGGCGGCAGATCGTGCTCATAGAGATCGTGCTCGAAGTGCGCCATCGTGCCGGCGCTCCAGGCGATGAACGGAATCGCCGAGGTCAGCGCCTCGTCGACCAGCTGCTGCTGCTGATCGATCTTGAAGCCTTTGGGCAGCACGCCGACGGCCTCGAGATAGGCCGGCTGCTTGGCGGCGATCGAGGCCAGCTCGCCCACCGCCTCGTGCATGGCGCGGTTGGCGCCCTGGCGCAGGATGTACGGCACCTCCGGCCGCGAATACGAGCGGAAGTAATAGATGTGCCCGAGCTCGTGGTGCGCCGTGAAGAACCACTGCGCGTCCGCCTTGACGCTCATGAGCGAGCGCACATCGCCGTCGAGATCGATGTGCCAAGCGGTCGCGTGCGCGTTCTTGTGCCGCTTGGAATCGGCCGGAAGCGCATAGAGATCCGATTTCTCCCAGAACGTCTTCGGCAGCGGCGAAAATCCCATCGACGTGTAGAACTTCTCCGCCGTCTGCACGATCCACTCCGGCTTCTTGTCCTTGAACAGCGGATCGAGGTTGACCGCGCCCTCGGCCACGCCGTCCCACTCCTGCGCCCAGCGGTTGTCGATCCAATGCGCCGGGATCAGCTTCGGCACCGGCTGGTGGTAGCGCTCGGCCAGCTTGGCGCGCACGTAGGCATGCAGCTTGCGATAGAGCGGCCGCGTGTCGGCGACGAAGCCGTCGAGCATCTTCATCATCTCGGCGTCGGTCATGTCGTAGTCGGCGACCTCGAGCGCGAAGTAGCCCGAGTGCTTCATCTCGCGCGCCACCTGGTTGCGCAGCTTCTGCAGCTGCACGATGCCGGGCTTGAGCGGCTTGCCGATCTCCTTCGACGCCTCCCACGCCTTGAGCCGGACGCCCAGATCGCGCGAGTGCTGCAGCGTCTCGTCGATGTCGTTGGCGCTGACCGGCTTGCCGTCGATGTGGAAGGTGAACCCGTCCATGACCGAGGACTGGTGCGACTCCGCCGCCACCCGCGCCCGCGTCACCTCGGGGATGGTGCCCGGCCCTTCGGCCGCCGCCAGCAAGATCTTGTCGAGCTCACGGGACACGACAGGTGGCAGGTTGCGTCGATCAGACAGGAAGCTGCGCGCCGCCTGAATGATCCCGCGATCACCGGTGAACACCGCCAGGGCCGTGTTCGCCGCCGTGCGTCCGGCCTCGTGCGCGTCGGAGACGTCCGTCGACGCCAGCCACGCCGCCTCGTTGGCGACGGTGGTGAGCCCTTTGTAGAGCGAGTTGTACATGCGGAGGAAGGCATCGACCGGCGCTTCGGCGCCCAGCGCCGGTGACGCGGCCAAACAGCTCAGAAGCAGCGCGATCTTTTTCATTGGCACACCTTGAAAGAACGCTTATCTCTCGAACCATGCGCTATCGCAAGCTGGGCAAGAACGGACCGCAAGTCTCCGAAGTCAGCTATGGCGCCTGGGCCATCGGCGGCGGCATGTGGGGCGGCCCGCGCGACGACGATGCGCGCGCGTCGCTCGAGCGCGCCTTCGAGCACGGCGTCAACCTAGTCGACACCGCGCTGGTCTACGGCGACGGCCACTCCGAGCGGCTGGTGGGTGAGTTCGCGCGCGCTCACCGCGACAAGGTCTACATCGCGACCAAGGTGCCGCCCAAGTCGTATACCTGGCCTGCGCGCCCCGGCGCGGCGCTGCGCGACAGCTTTCCCGGGCCGTGGATAATCGAGTGCGCCGAGAAGAGCCTGAGGAACCTGGGGCTGCCGCGCATCGATCTGTTGCAACTGCACGTCTGGGCCGACGCCTGGAGCGACGACGACGAGTGGCGCGAGGCGATGCAGAAGCTGCGCTCGCAAGGCAAGGTGCGCCTGCTCGGCATCTCGATCAACTCGCACGATCCGAAGTCGGCCGTGCGCGTGGTGCGCGCCGGCGCCGTCGACGCGCTACAGGTCTTCTACAACATCTTCGATCAGTCGCCCGAGGACGAGCTCCTCCCCGCCTGCGTCGAGCACGGCGTCGGCGTGCTGGCGCGGGTGCCGTTCGACGAAGGGTCGCTCACCGGCAAGCTGCGCGAGGACTCCACGTTCCCCGCCGGTGACTTTCGCTCGGAGTACTTCGGCGGCGGCCTGCTCAAGGAGACGGTGCAGCGGGTCGAGGCGCTGCGTCCGATCGTCGAGGGCGCGGCATCGTCGATGGCGCGCGGCGCGCTCCGCTATGTCTTGTCGCACCCCGCGATCTCCACTGCGATCCCAGGCATGCGCACCCCGCACCAGGTCGACGAGAACTGTGCCGCCAGCGACGACGGACCGCTACCCGCCGGACGTCCTCGCTGCGCTCCACGCGCACCGCTGGGTCCGCCAGCCCTACTGAGCGCTGCTCGCCGGCGGGCGCGCCCGGGGGGGGGGGCACGTCCGGCCCCACGCGATCTGCCCCGCTGGGCTCAAACAGTCCTCGCCAGCGGACCGCTGTGCTCGATTCCACCCCTTGCCGGTGCTGCGGAACTCGCCCAGCGGGGCAGATCGCGCGGGGCCTCTGTGCTCGGGGGCTCGTCTGTACCGGTCGCGCTCGGACGCCGAGCAGAACTCGCCAGGGCAGATCGCGCGGAGCCTCTGTGCTCGGGGGCTCGTCTGTACCGGTCGCGCTCGGACGCCGCGCAGAACTCGCCAGGGCAGATGCGCGGAGCCTCTGTCCTCGGGCGCTCGTCTGTACCGGTCGCGCTCGGACGCCGAGCAGAGCTCGCCAGGGCAGATCGCGCGGAGCCTCTGTCCTCGGGCGCTCGTCTGTACCGGTCGCGCTCGGACGCCGAGCAGAGCTCGCCAGGGCAGATCGCGCGGAGCCTCTGTCCTCGGGCGCTCGTCTGTACCGGTCGCGCTCGGACGCCGAGCAGAGCTCGCCAGGGCAGATCGCGCGGGACCTCTGTGCTCGGGGGCTCGTCTGTACCGGTCGCGCTCGGACGCCGAGCAGAGCTCGCCAGGGCAGATCGCGCGGAGCCTCTGTGCTCGGGGGCTCGTCTGTACCGGTCGCGCTCGGACGCCGAACCGGAGTGCTGGCCCGCGAATGCTTCGCGTGGTTACTTACCGTCGGATCTACGCAACTGCCACTCGCCTCGCTGCACCACCGGCAGCTGCAGGGCGCGCTCGCGATCGAGGTCGAGGTTGCCGACGTGCAGCGAGAGCGGTGCCTGCACCCACTTGTAGATCGACGGCCGTGAAGAGGCGGGCGAACTTCACCGTCCAGGCATCGAGCTTCTCCGCCGCGTGCTCGGGGAACATCGCGCGCAGCGCCACGTTCACCTCGTCGGGCGACATCTTCTCGCCGGCGTAGAGCGCGAAGCAGGCGTCGAGCACCGGGAAGGGCATGAGGTCCTTTTCGTCCTCCATGCCGTCGGCCAGCTCCGCCGACGCCGGCTTGACCAGCGTGAGCGCGATCCCTTCCCACCTCGTCTGCTCGTACAGGTAGTCGAGGAGGTAGTTCACCACCGTCTTGGGCAGGTTCGCCACCAGCGCCAGCGCGCCCTCGCCGTCGCCGCCGATGGTCGAGTAGCCGACCGCCTTCTCGCTCATGTTCGACGTCTGCAGAAACAGGCCCGCCGCGCAGTTGGCCCAGGTCCACATGCGCTCGGCGCGCAGCCGCGCCTGCACGTTCTGCCGCGTCATCGGCGTCAGCGCCTCGCCCGGCTGCAGCATCTTCTCGATCGCCTTCAGCTCCGTCTCGAAGGCGTCGTCGACCGACACGATCTCGAGCGGCACGTCCATGTCGCGCGCCGCCGCCACCGCCGCCGCCCGTGTCTCCGCGGACGAGTAGCGCGTCGGCATGAAGAAGGCGCGCAGCACCTCGCGCGGCTGCTTCCGCGCGCGTACGGCCCAGCGGTGCGCGATGATCAGGCAGAGCAGCGAATCGCGCCCGCCCGACAGCGCCACGCCGATGGTCTTGAAGGCGCCGATCTTGGTGAAGTAGTCGCCGACGCCCATGGCCAGCGCGTCGAGCAGATCCTCGCAGAACTCGACGCGCGCCTGCCGCGGGGGCGCCGGCGCCGGCAGGAAGAAGCTCTGATGCACCGGCGCCGGATAGCGCAGCCCGCTGCGGTCGGCAGTTGGTTCCGTCACTTTGACATGAACTACCTTCTGCTGCTGAGGCGCGCTGGCGGCGAACGCTCTCCTGGTCCGTGCGCCAGGTCGTGATCTCGCGCCGCAAGCGCGCCGTGCGATCGAGATCGACGGTCACCGCCGAGACGCCTTCGACGAAGCGCGGCGCCGAGTGCACCAGCCGCCCGTTCTGGGCCACGTAGCCGCCGCCGTCGAAGACGAGGTTGTCGTTGGCGCCGACCAGCGCCGCGTAGGCGACCACGCACTGGTTGTCGCCGGCGCGGGTGCAGATCATCTCGCGCCGCGTATCGACGACGCCGAGGCGATAGGGCGACGCACTCAGGTTCACCACCAGCTCGGCGCCGGCGTAGCAGCGTCGGCGCATCGGGCCGTCGGGCGACCAGATGTCCTCGCACACCTCGAGCGCGATGGTGCCGAAGTCGACGTCGAACACCAGATCGCCGAAGGGCACCCCGTGCACCTCGTCGTAGAGCCCGGGTGCGCCGCGCGAGAACGTGCGCCCTTCGTAGAAGACGTTGTAGGTGGGCAGCTTCTCCTTCGGCACCAGGCCGAGCACCCGCCCGCGGTGCACCAGCGCCGCGCAGTTGTACACCCCGGCGCCGCGCTCGACGGTGACGCCGACGACGAAGAGGGCCCCCAGCTCCGCCGTCGCCTCGCCGAAGCGCAGCAACTCCTGCCACTGCGCAGCAACGAAGCTGCGCCACTGCACCAAATCCTCGGGCGGATAGCCGCTGACTAATTGTTCGGGATACGCAACGACCGTCGCATCGTCCGCGGCTGCGACTCGGCCGAGCTCGATCGCGCGGTCGACGTTCGACCGCACCGCGCCGACCGTGGTGTTGACGTTGCAAATCGCGATGCGAACCAGCCTCATGGTCGCTCCGTTCTCCGGCTCAGGCGAACGACTCCTTCATGAACTGCTCCACCTTGGCGACGAGCCCGTCGGAGGCGACCAGCGGCCACGGATCGGCCGGAGCTTCCAGCGCGCGCAGCGGCGGCGGCAGCGCCTCGATCTGCGCTCGCGCGTAGGCACGCGCCTGGGCCGCCGTTGGTAGCGCCACCGGCGCCCGCCCGCGCCACACCGGCTGCAGCAGTTTCCGTCCATTTGACGCAACCGCCTCGTCCGCCAGAGCCACGAGATCGTGGTCGGCGAAACGGTGCACCTGGAGCTCGCCGGGCAGCGTCGCCTTGCCGGTGCCGCGCGCCAGCTTCATCGTCAGCTTGCCGTAACCATTGACCGTCAGCTTGGCGACGGCGCCGATGCCCACCGCCGCGTCGGGCGAGCAGCTGATGTTCTCGCCCACGCCATAGCCGTCGGCGCCGTCGAGCTGCGCGACGCGGAATTCGTCGAGCGCGTCGCTGACGAAGATCTTGGCCTGCGGGGCCCCCAGCTCGTCGAGGATCTGTCGCGCCCGCGCCACCGTCTCGGGCGTGACGTTGGAGTCGAGCCGAACACCGGTGAGCTGGCCGTTCGTCGCCTCGACCGCGTGGCGCACGCCGTCCTCGGTGTCGTAGGTGTCGACGAGCATGATCGAGTTGCCGGGGAAGGCGCGGTAGTACTGGGCGAACGCCGCGCGCTCGCTTTGGGGCCACTTCTCGCCCACCTGCTCGGTCGCCTGCACGAAGAAGTGATCCATGGTGCCCGCGATCGGCACGCCCCACCGCCGCAGCGCCGCCACGTTCGAGGTCGCCGTGCAGCCGGCCAGCCAGGCCGCGTAGCTGGCGTCGACGGCGGCGGCCGGATGGGTACGCCGGGCGCCGAACTCCAGCACCGGCTTGCCGCGGGCCGCCGCGACGACGCGCGCCGCCTTCGAGGCCACCATGCTCAGGTGGTTGATGCGCCCCAGCCAGGGCGTCTCGATCAGCTTGGCGCGCATGAGGTCGGTGCGCACCTGCAACAGCGGCGTGTAGATGCCGATGCGGGTCTCGCCGACGGTGAATGGCTTGCCGTCCGAGCGCAAGGCCGGTCCGGCGAACGCCGGCGTCCCTTCCGGCAGCGCGTCGATCTCGCCCGCGAAACCGTCGAGCGCGCGCAGCGCCGCCGTCAAGGCCGGGCGCGCCTCGAGAGCCGGTCCGAGCAGCGGATCGCCCAGCAGGGTCTCGAGGTCGCCGTCGTCGAGCCGCATGGCGGCGGCGTGCTCGAGGATCTGCCGCAGCCCACAGAACAGGACGTAGTTGCGATTGCGCGGCAGCTTGCGGAAGAAGAAGGCCATCGCCACCGGCTCGTGCGCGCGGCCGGCATCGGCGTGCGCGACCAGGGTCGTCAGCTGGTAGGCGTCGACGGTGAGCGTGTCGAGGCTCATGAGCTGTGCTCGCTCATGCCAGGTCCGCGCTGTTGACCAGCTCGACGTGCGCCTCCGCCAGCTCGGCGTCGACGCGCACCCGAGATGATGGGTCGACCGCGCGTGTCAGATCGTCGACGACGAAGACACGAAAGCCGGCGCGCGCGCCGTCGACGGCGGTGGCGCGCACACAATAGTCGCGCGCCAGGCCGCACACGTAGAGCCGTTCGATTCCACGCTCGCGCAGATAGCCGCCCAGCCCGGAGGCGAGTCCGGTGTCGTCCGCAAAGCCGCTATAGGAGTCGACGTCCTCGCGCGTACCTTTACGTAATTTTAACGTAACCAACTCGTCCGGCAGCGCCGGGTGCACCGCAGCGCCCTTGCTTCCGGCCAGGCAGTGCGGCGGCCAAGGCCCGCCCCGCTCGGCGAACGAGACGTGCCCGCGCGGATGCCAGTCTTGGGTCGCTACCACCGTCGAGAAACGAGTGGCCAGACGCCCGATCGGCGCCGCGATGAGGTCGCCCGCTGCCACCGCCAGCGGGCCGCCCGGCATGAAGTCGGGCTGCAGGTCGACGACGATGAGCGCGTCCCGTTTGAGGTCGATGGTCACGTTTCACCTCGTTGCACTTATTGTAAGTCTGACAATAAGTACCGTCAAGCGAAGCGGAACAGGCGCGCCGGGCGGTAGGCCTGCCCGGTGCGCATACGCCCGGTGTCTTTGACGAGCCCGATCTGCTGCACGCGCCGCTGGAAGTTGCGCGCGTCGAGCCGCTTGCCCAGGATCACCTCGTACAGCCGCTGCAGCTCGCCGAGCGTGAAGGTCTTCTCGAGCAGGTTGCGCGCCACGTCGGTCCACTCCAGCTTGGCGCGCAGACGCTCGACCGCATAAGCCGCGATCTCCTTGTGATCGAACGCCAGCGCCGGCAGGCTCGCGATCGGGAACCAGCCGATGCCGGAGTACTTGTCGGTCGTACGCAGCTGCACGTCGCCGCGGATCAGCGCCATGTGGGCGACGGAGATGCAGCGAGCGCCCGGGTCACGGCTCGGCTCGGAGAAGGTGTAGAGCTGCTCCAGGTAGACGTCGCGCAGGCCGGCCTTCTCGTGCAGCTCACGCGCGGCCGCCTGCTCGACCGTCTCGTCGCCGCGGATGCGTCCGCCCGGCATCGCCCACCTGCCCGTGTAGGGCTCGCGCTTCATGCGGATGAGCAACAGCTCGAGCCGCGTCTCCTGCACGGTGAAGATGGCGAGGTCGACCGCCACGCCCATGGTCCCGGCGGGCGTCATCGTCTTTCCCCGATAATGACCGCGTTGGTCGCCGGCCAGAAGGAGGTGCCGTTCAGTTCCGTCACTCTTACGTGACCGAGGTATCTGTTTTGTTGGATCCATTTGTTCACGTAAGTCTTTATCGTGCGGACTTCGAAAAAGTTGCGTGCCAGCAACGCCCGCCACTCGTCGACCGTGAACACGCCATACTCTTCGTGCACTTCGATGTCCCAGTTCTTGAGGTAGTCCTTCTTGCACAGGAACTCGTTGGCGAGGTGTGCGCTCAATCGCACGGTGGCGGCGGCGCCGGCGCGCGCCTCGGCGGGCGTGAAGGCCGCGCCCTGGCCGTGCTTGAATTCGCGCGCGAAGCGATCGAACTGCGCCGCCGTCTGCACGTCCACCAGATCGAGCAGCACCTGGCGCGGATCCGGCGAGATGCCGTCGCGGATGAGCAGGCGGCCGCCGGGGCGCAGCTCGCGCGCCGCTGCGGCCAGCGCCCGGTCGACCCGCGATCGATCGTAGCCAGAGTAGCTGTAGACCTCGTGCATGATGGACGAGAAGATGACGGTGTCGGCGGTGCCGTCGGGGAGCTGCGGATCGGCGGCGTCGCCCAGGACCAGCTCGACGTCGCCGCCGGCGTAGGTGTTCTCGTCGGAGCGGCGCAGGAGCTCGCGCGACAGGTCGACGCCAACCAGCGTCGCGTGGGGAAAACGGCGGCTGAGCTCGACCAGCAGCTTGCCGGTGCCGCAACCCTTGTCGACGATCCGCGGCGGCAGCACCCAGGGCAGGAGGTCGTCGACTTTTTGTGCAAGTGACGCATCCATCTGCGCGCCGTAGCTGGCGAAGTCGCGCTGGCTCGACAGCTCGCCGTCATCGGTGCGCAACGTGTCGCCGAAGATCAGCTTCAGGCGTGCCGGCACTCCCCGGCGCTCGAACACCTCGATCGTCGAGGGCGCCGCCTCTCGCCTCCACTCGTCTCCGTCGACGATGCGCTGGATCAGCTCGTGCGGCGTCAGACCGCCGGCGGGCGCAGCGGCGATGCGATAGCCGGCGGCGCGGAAGAGCGCCTGCACCTCGCGGTTGGCGCTGACCAGCGTCGTCGTCGCCGGGATCAGCTCGACGCCGGCCTGGGCGCGCACGGCGTCGCGCACATGGCCAACCCAGGCCGCGTCGTCGGGGATATCGGCGACCCGCACGAGGTCGAACCGCTTGCCCGTCGCCGCCAGGGCCGGCCGTAGCAGCTCTTCGCGCGTGGCGGCATCGAGCGGGTTGCGCCGGGTGCCCGCGTGATCGGCGCTGGTGACGACGCAGACGATCCGATCCAGATCTACTTCTTGTGCAACTGACGCAACCAACTCGGCCTGACCGCGCGTCAGCGCGTGGAAGCGCCCGAGGAGGAGACCGATGCTCACGGCCGCGCGATGATACCGTCCCCCACCCAGCGCGCAAGCAGCCGAAACGCCGCCGGCCCCGCCTCCTCGATGGACGTCGACTCCGCCAGTAGCTCACACACGACGCCGAACGTGGCGCCGTCGCGGGCGCGCTCCAGCGCGGTCCGCTCGATCGACTCGACCGGGCGGTGATAGACGGTCGCCTCCTGGCGCCACACGATCAGGGTGCGCGCGCCGGCGGCAGGAGCCTCGATCGGCTGCTCGTCCTCGACCGCCCGCCACACGTCGTCGACCGCGTGCCCGACCTGGAGAAGGAGGTGGCTGGGCACGAGCGGCAGCGGCAACGCGGCGAACTGGTCGGGGGCCAGCTGGCGCAGGTCGTCGAGCGTGAGCGGCTGGCCGTCGGGGCCGTCGAAGAGGTCGACGCGGGCGCGCTCGAGGCGGGCCAGCTCGCCGAGCCACGGCCGCCCGGCGGCGAGCGGGTGTCGGCCGAGGAAGTCGGGCAGCCGCGCGCCGACGTTGCGCACCGACGGATGGACCGAGGGGCAAGCGAGCAGGTAGTCGGTGACCAGGTTGTGGAACCCGTCATCACCAACGGCGGCGCCGACGGCGCCATAGTCCCCGCGCAAGATGTCGAGGAGCCGCCAGAAGTACATGTTGGCGTAGATGTCGAGCCGCTGCACGGCGTCGAGCCGCTCGTCCCCGCCCACCACTCGCGCCAGCTCGTCCGACTTCATGTCGAGCCTACGCAAGCCGTCGCCAACACCCTCCGGCGCGGTGATCAAGGTCCAGAAGAGCTGCTGCGTCTCGCGCAGCGCGCTCATGCGGCGCGCTCCAGGACGTCCCGCTCGATGGCGGCAGCCTTGCGCGATTCGGCCAGCACCTCCGCGAAGGGTGGGATGTGATCATCCCACTCCACCAGCGTCGAGACGCGGCCGAAGCGCTCCACTGCGCGGCGGTAGAGCGCCCACACTCCGTCGCACACCGAGTGATCGTGCGTGTCGAGGAGGTGCGTGCCGTAGTCGCTGTGGCCGGCCAGGTGGATCTGACCGACGCGCCCCGTAGGAATGCCGTCGATGAACTGGGCGGCGTCGAAGCCATGGTTGAAGGCGCTGACGAAGACGTTGTTGACGTCGAGCAGCAAGCCGCAATCGGCGCGCTCGCACAAGGCCGCCAGGAACTGCCATTCGGTCAGCGTACTTTGCGTAAAAGTGACGTAACTGGAGACGTTCTCGATCAGGATCTGCCGCTTCAGCTGGTCCTGCACCCGCAGGACCCGCTCGGCCACGTGGGCCAGCGCCTCCTCCGTGTAGGGCAGAGGCAAGAGGTCGTGCGAGAAGTGTCCGCCGACGCTGGACCAGCACAGGTGGTCCGAGACCCAGGCCGGCTCGGTTTCGGCGGCCAGCGCCGCCAGCTCGTGGAGGTAGCCGGGGTTGAGCGGATCGATCGATCCGATCGAGAGCGAGACGCCATGCAGGACCACGGGATAGCGCTCGCGCACCTGGCGCAGCACCCGGCGCGGATTTCCGCCGGCGACCATGAAGTTCTCGCTGATGCACTCGAACCAATCGACGCGCGGCTGCTCATCGAGCACGGTGGCGTAGTGCTGCGTGCGAAGACCGACGCCATGTCCGAGGAGCGGCAGCGAGAGCATGGTGATACCTCGAATGAATCAGGCCTCGCCGAGCGTGGCCCGGCGAGGCCGTTCCGTCAAACCGACAATTACTTCTCGGTGACGACGGTGCCCTTCTTGGCCTTGCACTCTTTGGCGGAGGACTCGATCCAGCCCTTGCCCTTGCAATCGTTCATGCCCTTGCAGGAGCTGGTGGCCGACTTGCAGGCGCCCGTACCCTTGCAGCTATTGATACCCGAGCACTTCACCTTGCCCGTGTCCTTGGCGTGGACGACGGCCGGCATGGCAGCGGCGAAGAGACCAGCGACGGCGGATGCAACGAGAGCTCCCTTGACGGTCATGTGTATTCTCTCCTCTTTTTTGCGGGCGGACTTTAGTCCTGATTACGGGTACGCCGCAACCGGGGATCGGTTTCGCAGCATTGTGGCAACAGCTGGCTTCGCGCGATCCCGGCCGCCGGAATTCATGCATACTGTGCCCCGGGGGATTTCATGAATACCCTTCGCTACGACCTGTCGATCGGCGGCGACGCGCGCCCGCAGCCAGGCGCTCTGCCCGGGCACCTCGCCGACGGATCGGCGACGATCCAATGGGCGGATGGGACGCTTCCGGAGCTGGTGCCGGACACTCTCGGCGCGCCGGCACCGGCGTCGGGCGACCTGTTCCAACCGGGCCAGCTGATCGAAGGCAAGTACGAGATCCGCAACGTGCTCGGCGCCGGCGGGATGGGACAGGTCTACGAGGCCCGCGATCGCGGGCTGAACCGCCTGGTCGCGATCAAGGCGGCGTGGCCGACCGTGGGGCCCGAGCCGCTCCGGCGCGAGGCGCAGGTGCTCGCTGCGTTCCGCCACGCGGCGCTGGTGACGGTGCACGGGCTCGGCTCGCACGAGGGCATCGAGTTCCTGGTGATGGAGCGCCTCAGCGGCGTGACGCTCGCCGAGCATCTGGCGCGCCTGCGCGGCCAGCCGATGCCGATCGAGGAGTGCTTCGATCTGCTCTTGGCGATGTGCGATGCGCTCGAGCCGCTGCACCAGGGCGGGCTCGCGCACGCCGACCTGAAGCCGCCCAACATCATGCTGGCGCCTGGCGGCCGCATGGTGCTGCTCGACTTCGGCATCGCCCGCATCGAGCAGCTGCGCGCCGGCGCGCAGCGCATCACCGGCTCGCCCCACTACATGGCGCCGGAGGCGATCCGCGGCCTCGTCAAGGTCGGCGAGGCCCACCTGGTCGACCTCTATGCGATGGGCGTGATCGCTTACGTGATGCTCGTCGGCGCCGCGCCGTTCGATCACGCCAATCCGGTCGAGCTCATGATGCAGCACGTGCACACGCCGGCGCCGCGCGTGGCGGCGAAGCGGCCCGACGTGCCGGCGCCAGTCGATCGCCTCGTCGCCGAGCTACTGTCCAAAGAGCCGACGGAGCGCCCTGCCGCCGTCGACGTCCTGCGCGGTCAGCTGCGCCGACTCCGCGCTAGCCGCTAGGGGTCGCCTCTCATGATTCATCCGATCTCCGCGTTTGATTGAGCAAGTAGCGTCAGTGTCGCCGGTTGAGGGGCCGCGGGAGGTCGTCGGAGCCGTCTTGCCGGGACGGGCCCGCTACGCCGGCGGCCTTACAGGCCGGCGGCACGTTCGGGCCCTCGGCTCGTCGCTGGCCTCCGCCCTGCGGGCGGAGCGCTCCTCGACGCCCGGCAAGGCGGCTCCGACGACCTCCCGCTCTATGGGCTCGTGGGAACCCTTGGCCACGCACGATTGCCGAAGCTCACGCGTCGTCGAGAGCAGCCTCTCCACCCGCTGCGACCGTCCGGTTCTTGGACGAGCACGTCCGGCCCCGCGCGCCCTGCCCCGAGATGCACTCGCTGCGTCCGCGGCGGTCGCGCTGGCACCGGCTGGCGGTCTGGGGGTCGTGGCCGGCGCTGTGGAAGAATCGTTAGAGCCCTCCACTAGCTCAGCGGTGCGCGCGCCCCTTCCTGGTTACGTCGAGAGCACAAAAAGAAAACGGCGGAGGTGACCAGCACCTCCGCCGTCGGGGATCAGTCGGCCCGGTGAGCTACTGGCAGTAGCCCATGGTGCAGGTGAGGCCGCCCGAGCCGCACATGAGGCAGTCGTTCGAGTTGAAGCAGTGGGCGCTGCAGAGCGCGTTGACGCACTCGAGGCCGGCGCCGCACTCGCTGTTGTTGTGGCACTGCGGCGTGCGGCCGGTGTTGGCGACGCACACGTTGTTCACGCAGACGTCGGTGGCCGGGCAGTCAGCCTGCGACTGGCAGTCGTTGTGGCAGACGCCGTTGATGCAGGTCATGTTGGCCGCGCAGTCGGTGTTGAGCGTGCACTGCGTGCCGCCGCTCGGATTGTTGACGCAGTGGCCGCCCGAGCAGATCTGACCGGTGCCGCAGGTCGAGGAGTCGCTGCAGCCGTTCTGGCAGGCCCCGTTGACGCACAGGCCGCCCTGGCCACACTCGGCGTTGTCGGTGCAGCCGGTGGGGTTCGTCGGGTTCTGGCAGGTCCCGTTCACGCAGGTCATGCCGGCCGCGCAATCTTTGTCGAGCGTGCAGGCGGTGCCGCCCGCGCCGGGCACGCAGGTGTTGTTCACGCAGGTGTAGTTCGGGCCCAGGTGCGTGCAGTCCGAGTCCATCTGGCAGACGCCGGTCTCGGTGCAGTTGCCGTTGTTGCAGTAGCAGCCGGCCGCGCAGTCGTTGTTGGTGGAGCAGGTCGTGGGACCGGGGACGCAGGTGTGGCGGCTGTCGCAGACCATGCCCGCGCCGCAGTCGGCGTCCTTGCTGCACTGCCAGCTCGGCACGCACTGGTGCGTCGTCGGATGGCAGAAGTAGCCGACGGCGCAGTCGTTGTTGGTCGTGCACCCCGTGCCGTTGCCGCCGGTGGCGCCGGGCTGGCACGAGTGGCGCGTCGTGTCACAGGTCATGCCGCCGGTACAGTCGGTGTTGCTGGTACAGAAGCCGCCCTCGACGCAGACACCCGTGGTCGCGTCGCAGTAGCAGCCCGACCCGCACATCGCGCTCGACGTGCACTGCGAGCCGGTCGGAACGCCGCCGGCGCTGCTGCAGCCATTCTGATCGCACGTATAGCAGCCGGTCGCGTCGCAGTACGTGTAGAACTTCTCCTTGTGCTGGAAGAAGTCGCAACCACTTGCTGCGAACAGGAAGAGCGGGAGCGCCGCCATCAGAATGCGCTGCATGGGACTCGCCTCCATTCGGCGGAGGCCATGAGCAGGCCGCGTGCCAGCGCTCGGGCGCGATGTTTCCGTCGAGTGTCGATGCGCCGGCCCGCGATCCGTGAACGTCGCTTCACAGATGGCCTGTATCTACGCGTTCGCGATCGGGAAATGGAACGCTACGCGGAGTGGACGGCGCGGATGGTCTCCTTGAGCGTGTAACGCGGTTTGAAGCCGAGTTGTTCGCGGGCGCGGGTGCCGTCGACCATGCAGACGTAGCGGATGTGGTCGAGCTCGGGCACGGGGAACGAGGTCAGCTTGCCCCGCCACAACGTGGTCAGGACGGCGTGCGCCAGCGGGTGCGGGATGGGCACGGTCGGCCGCTCGAGCTCGCGCAGGATCGTCGAGAGCGGCACCTCGCCCGGGCCGACGACGTTGAAGATGCCGCGCACGCCCGGGCGTAAGCGCGCGCACGATCGCCTCGACCACGTCGAGCTCGTGGATGACCTGCACCATCGGGTCGAAGCCGAGCAGCGTCGGCACCCACGGCAGGCGCAGGTAGTTCGACGGCGCGTTGTGCACGCCGCCCGAGGATGTGCACCGGGCGCAGGATGACGGTCTCGCACGACTGCTGCTTCCAGAAGAACGAGGAGGCGAGCATGTCGACCTCGATGAGGTCGCGAATCGGCGGGAAACTGCAGGCCGGCGTTGAGCGGCGCGTCCTCGGTCAGGAACTGCGCGTTGTCCGGGCGCGGGCCGTAGACGTTCGCGGACGAGAGCACGACACCTTGGGCACGCCGTAGCTGGCGCAGGCGTCGAGCAGGCGCGTCGTGCCCTGCACGTTCCACGAGTGGTGCTCGGCGGCGGTCATGCGCGGGTCGTGCATCACGCCCATGTGGATGAGCGCCCTGACATCGTCGGCGCGGAAGACGTCGCGCGCCTTCTTGCTGCGCAGGTCGACCTGGAGGTGCTCGATGTCCCTCGGGCGTGCCGGGGAAGTCGCGGCGGTCGATGCCGATGATGCGCCCCTCGACGTCGCGGTGCAGGCGGCGCGCGAGCAGGCGGCCGAGGCGGCCGGCGATGCCGGTGATGACGATCTTGTCGCGGACCGCGCCCGCCGCTCGCCGCCGCGTCGACATCAGCTCCTCATCACCAGAAGATGTGCCGCCGCTCGTTCAGGCCGACGCGCAGCATGCTCTGGATGTGGTTGCGGACCACGAGGACCTTCTCGCTCGATCACCTCGTCGTCGTCGTCGGGGTCGCCGTCGAACGACAGCGGCTCGCCGAAGTAGATGCGGTACTTGGTCGGGTAGCGGCAGGATGGGGAAGAACGGCGGCAGCGGCATGACCGGGAACGCGGGCGCGCCGAGCAGCTTGGCGAGCGGCTTCAGGTTCACCGCCGGCGCCTGCTCCTCGGCGCCGATGACGGCGACGGGCACGATCGGCGTGCCGGTCTCGAGCGCGAGGCGCATGAAGCCGAGGCCGAACTCCTGGAGCTGGTAGCGCTGCGTGAACGGCTTGGAGATGCCCGCGCGCCCTCGGGGAAGACGAGGATCGCCTCGTCGTCCTCGAGCAGGCGGCGGCAGTTCTCGGGCGTGCCGATGATCTGGCCCCAGCGCGCGAACAGGTACGAGGCGAACGGCACCGTCGGCACGTAGTGCTCGACCATGGCGCGCACGATGCGCGGCGGATCGTGCTCGAAGAGCAGCGCGCCGCCGATGCCGACGGCGTCGAACGGCAGCTGGCCGGAGTGGTTGGAGACGAGCAGGACGCGGCCCGTCGGGCACGTTCTCGATGCCGTGCGCCTCGACGCGGAAGTAGCTGCGATAGAGAAAGCGGGTGACCAGCGCGGCGACCTTGGCCTCGTCGCGGTGGAAGCCGAACGGATCGTAGCCGTACTCGTTCTGGCGCGTGGGCAACGCCTTGAGCTTGGCGCGAAAGCCGGGATCGAGCTTGGAGTCGACCCAGGCTTGGACGCGCGACTTGAGCCATTGGGTGGCGCCCATGCGCGACGCAGCCTATTCCGTAGTACAGTGCTTGTCCATTGGCGCCGGAGCGGAGGCGAGGGATTTTCGCGCCTCCAGAGGCGAGCGCAGCGCGCCGACCTGGCGCGCCGAGCCGAAGCGGAGGAGCGATTCAACGATGACCGTCGATGTCGTGTGGGACGGCGTGCCGCTGGTCAAGGGCGCCCAGGTGCGCGAAGAGGATGGCGGCTGGTTCGTCGAGCTCGAGCAGCCGATGCCGGTCGGAACCAGCGTCGTCCTGTCGGGGGACGTGCAGGCCACCGTCGCGGTGGCGCGGGTGCAGGAGGGAATCGGCGCCGGCATGCTGCTGCGCAAGGGGGACGGTCGCGCACCTGCCGGTGACAACGGGTCGCCGGAAAAAGAAGAGAAGAAAGAGAAGCGCAAGAAGCGGCGCTAGACGCGGCGGCGGCGGCGGCGCGCGAGGTGGCGAGCGACCAGCGCCACCAGCGCCAGCAGCACGAGCGACCAGAACGCCAGGCCGTAGGTCCTGCCGAGGGAGACGAGCCGATCCCACGATTCTCCGACGGTGACGCCAAGCACCAACAGCAGGGCGTTCCACAGGAGCGCCGACAGCGTTCCGTAGGCCAGCACCACCCACCAGCGCAGGCCCGCCATGCCGGCGGCGATGAAGAAGAGGCCGCGCAGCGACGGGATGAAGCGGTTGATGGCGATGTACAGGCCGCCGTGGCGGCGGAAGCGTTCGACAAGCCCGTCGATCTGCGGGCGGAAGCGGTGCAACCGCCCGCGGGTCCAGCGATCCTCGGTCTTGCCCAGCCAGCGGCCGAACCCGTAGTCGAGCATGCAGCCGGCGGCGCTGCCGGCGAGGACGGCGCCGAAGACGGCCGGGCCGCTCCAGCCGCGGCGCGCCACCAGAAAGGCGCCGAAGACCGTGACCGTGTCGCCGGGGAAGGGCGGAAAGAGGTACTCGATGCACGCTGAGAGGCACAGGATGGCCAGGCCCAGCGTATTGTTGTTGCGGGCGACCAGATCGATGAGCTCTTTGCCGAGGTGCATGTGATTCGACCGCCGCGACTACGTGCGGGATCGCGGGTCGCCATCGTGGCGCCAGCGGGACCGGTGCCACGCGACGCCTTTGCCGCAGGTGCAGCGATCTTAGGAGCCCGCTACTCGCTTGTCCATGACGAGCGCATCTTCGCGCGCAGCGGCTTCCTCGCCGGCGACGACGACGCGCGCGCGGCCGAGCTCTTGGGGGCGCTGGCCGATCCGACGATCGGGGCGCTGTTCTGCGCCCGCGGCGGCTACGGGCTGATGCGCATCCTCGATCGCCTCGACGCGGCGGCGTTCGCGCAGGCGCCCAAGCTCATCGCCGGCTTCTCGGACGTGACCGCGCTCCACGCGTGGGCGGCGCGCGCCGGTGTGGTGTCGCTGCACGGGCCGGTGGTCACGCAGCTGGGCGCGCTCGGCGGCGACGACGCGGCGGCGCTGTTCGCGCTGGCCGAGTCGCCGTCGCCGCCGCCGCCGCTGACCGGGTTGCGCGCGCTGCACGGCGGGCGCAGCGAGGGGCGGCTCTTGGGCGGCAACCTCGAGATGATCTCGCGGCTGGTGGGGACGCCGTGGGCGCTGCCGCTCGAGGGGGCGGTGCTGTTCCTCGAGGAGGTGGGCGAGCGGCCCTATCGCATCGATCGCCAGCTGACCCAGCTGCGCCTCTCCGGGGCGCTCGATCGGCTGGCGGGCGTCATCCTCGGCGACTTCGTCGGCTGCGCCGAAAGGGACGGCAGCGCGCCCGACGCCGAGGCGGTGCTGGCGGAGCGCCTGGGCGGGCGCGGCGTGCCCGTCGTCGCCGGCGCGCCCGTCGGGCACGGCACGCGCAACCGCGCGCTGCCGCACGGCGCGCGCGTCCGCGTCGATGCCGCCGCCGGCACCGTCGAATTCCTCGAAGCCGCGGTCTGTTGCCTTACGACCTTTCTTGCGGCGGATCTGGCAGTGTGATCTACCGTCTCTATGAATCGACGAGAGATCGAGCGCTTGGATCGCGAGTTGAGTGGGTTTATCGAGTCGATGGTTGCCGACATGGGTCGACCCGAGCGTCGACGGGCGATGAAGTGGTACATCGTCGGGCTGCTGCTCGACGGTGAGCGCAAGAGCATCGAGCCGATGGCCGCGCGGCTGGTCGATGCGGCGTCGGAGATTCAGGCGATGCGCCAGCGCCTGCAGCAGGCGGTGACAGTGGCGTCGTGGGGCGACGACGAGCTATTTCAGCGGATCGCCCAAAAGATCGACGGTGAGCTGCCCGGCATCGAGGCATTGGTCGTCGATGACACCGGCTTTCCGAAGAAGGGGAAGCACTCCGTCGGCGTTGCTCGTCAATATTCGGGGACGCTCGGTCGCATCGACAATTGCCAGATCGCAGTGAGTCTGCACCTGGCGAGCGAAGCCGGAAGCGGCTGTATTGGGATGCGTCTGTTCCTTCCCGAGGCGTGGGCGATCGATGGCGCTCGCAGAGCCACCGTCGGTGTACCGACCGAGATCGTGTTTGAGCACAAGTGGCAGCTCGCGCTTCATCAGATCGACGACGCGCTCCGCTGGGGCGTGCGCAAGCACGTCGTGCTCGCCGATGCCGGGTACGGCGATTCGACCGAGTTTCGTGAGGGACTCCGACAGAGAGACCTGCACTACGTCGTCGGCGTGCAGAGCGGACATTGCGTGTGGCCGCCCGGCGTCGAGCTATCTCCGCCGAATCAAGACGAAGGCCCGGGCCGGCCGCGCACCTATTGGACCGCCTCTGAAGATCCGGTTCGTATCGAGGAACTGGCCTGCTCGATTCCATACGAGCAGTACCGGACGGTCTCGTGGCGCGACGGCTCCAAAGGCACGCAGCGATCGAAGTTCATCGCGCTGCGAGTCTGTCCGGCCGAGAATTACCGTCGAGGGAAAGCCAAGGCGCCACAGCCAACGCACTGGCTTCTTTGCCAGTGGCCTGCCGACAGAGATGCTCCCTCGAAATTTTGGCTCTCGGATCTGCCAGCGAATACATCGCTCGTTGCGCTGGTGCGCCTCGCCAAACTTCGCTGGCGCGTTGAGCGCGACTATCAGGAATTGAAGCAGGAGATCGGACTCGATCATTTCGAGGGTCGAACTTGGCGAGGCTTTCATCATCACGCCACACTTTGCGCCGTCGCCCACGCCTTCCTCGCGCTCCAACGAGCGCTTTTCCCCCCGGAGATCTCTGCGCTGGACGCTGCCGACGGTGCGCAGGCGACTTCAGACAATCGTCCTGCGCTGGATCGGCACTTGTCCCCTCTGCCGTCAGCCCGTCTCTGATTCACACCTTCCTCGCGGACCCTCGAGGATGTGATCAGGTGGTACTAGCAGGGTGTTGAAAAACTCGCTCCGCGTCGCCGCGCTTGGTCTTTTCGCGAATCGCTTCGTTGCTCCTCGGTCAGTTCCCGACGGGGAGCTTCCCTCGTCGCGCCTCGCGCTTCGCGAAAATCCACGGCGCGCGGCTCGGTCCGGAGTTCTTCAACACCCTGCTAGTGCATGGTCGGCTCGTCGCCGCTGATCTCGATGGTGCCGAAGCGCTCCTCGTAGCGCTGCACGTTCTTCTGCAGCGCTGCCAGCAGGCGCTTGGTGTGTCGCGGCGACGAGATGATGCGGGCGCGCACCTTGGCCGCCGGCGAGCTCGGCTGCAGGTATGCAAAATCGAGGACGAACTCGTTCTCGCTGTGATTGATCATCACCAGGTTCGTATACAGGCCCTGCGCGGTGACGTCGTCGAGCTGGAGCTGGATCGCAGGGGGCTTGGGCGGCGGGGGCTGGTCGGACATGAGCGCCTCAAAAAGAAAATGGCGGCGAGCTGTACGGGCTCGTCGCCATTTCCACGTTCATGAACTTCTATCGTCTAGACGAACTACTTATTACCGGTGGCGCGATTAGTCACCGAGCTGCACCATGTCGGCCGCCGGGGGCTTCGCCATGTCGCCCGTCTTCGGGACCGCCATGTCGCCTCCGGTCGTCATCGTCGTCGTGTCGTCACCGCAACCGATCGTCGTCATACCGACGGCCGCCGCGACTACAAGAGCCGGAATCGCCACCAGAATCACCTTAATCAACTTCTTCATTATTCTTTCACCTCCCTCCCTGAAGGAATCCGCTCGAGTCGTGGACCGTCGACTCACGCGTAGCGGGCACCCATCCTATAGACGCGGGGGGGTGTTGGCAAGTATTTTGTGACGCGCCGTGTTGCAGATCACAATGGCGTCGCGGGGTTGGATGAGCTAGGCTGCCTCGCCGTGCGCGTCCTCGGCCTCGACGTCGGCAGCCGCACCATCGGCGTCGCCGTCAGCGACGAGCTGGGCATGGCAGCGCATGGCGTGACCACGCTGCAGCGGCGGGGCACGATCAAGGATGTCGCGCAGGTACAGGAGCTGGTCCGACGTTACGAGGTCGAACGGATCGTGGTCGGCATGCCCTATGAGCTCGACGGCTCCGAAGGCCGGCGCGCCGGTCGCGTGCGTGTCTTCTTCGAGGCGCTCGCCGGCGCCGGGCTCGTGGTCGAGCAATGGGACGAGCGTTACTCGACGGTCGAAGCGGAGCAGACGCTGCTCGAGGCGAATCTGTCACGAGCCCGCCGTAAAGAGGTCATCGATCAGATGGCGGCACAGGTGATATTACAGGGCTGGCTCGACGCGCGCGCCGGGGTCCGGTCGTGAGGGGCGCGGGTCGAGGAGCCAACGTCAAGGTGAAGCGGTGAGCGTGGCCGACCAAAAGAAGGCGGCGAAGGTGGTCGCGCTGACGGTGCTGCTGTTCCTCGCCGTCGCGGGCGGGCTTGCCTGGCGGGCCGTCACCTATCCCGACGCGCGCCCGGGCGGGCCCGCGCACGAGGCGAAGGTCACGGTCGGAAAGGGCATGACGCTCGGCGTGCTGGCCAAGCGGCTCGCCGCCGAGGGGCTCATCGAGCATCCGAGCTGGTTCCGCTTCTACGCCAACGAGCGCGGGCTGGCGCAGAAGATCCGCGCCGGCCAGTACACGCTTTCGTCGAGCATGTCGCCGCACGAGCTGCTCGATCGCCTGGTCGAGGGCGTCCCCGTCAAGGAGGCGACCGTCACCATCCCCGAGGGGAAGAACATGTTGCAGGTGGCCGGCCTCCTCGACGCCGCCGGAGTGTGCGGCGAGAGCGACGCCGTCCAGCTGATGCGCGACCCGGCGTTCGCGCGCTCGCTCGGCGTGCCCAACCCGACGCTCGAGGGCTACCTCTACCCCGACACCTACCGCTTTGCCGCGGGGACGCCGGCGGCGAAGGTGCTGACGGAGATGGTCCGGCACGGGCAGCAGGTGCTGGCGGCGCTCGACAAGCAGCACCCCGAAGGCGTGGCGATGCTCAAGAAGCAATACGGCTTCGGCGATCGCGAGGTCGTGCTGATGGCCTCGCTCGTGGAGAAGGAGACCGCGCAGCCGGCCGAGCGGCCGCGCATCGCCGGCGTGTTCCTCAATCGTCTGCGGCTGCCAACGTTCGTGCCGCACCGGCTGGAGACCGATCCGACGATCGTCTACGGCTGCACGGTGCCGGAGAAGCGGTCGGCCGCGTGCAAGAAGTTCGAGGGGCGCATCCGCAAGATGCACCTGACCGACGCCGACAATCCGTACAACACATACACCCACGAGGGGCTGCCGCCGGGGCCGATCTCCAATCCGGGGCGGGCGGCGCTCGAGGCGGTGCTGCGGCCGGACGCAACGCCGTACCTCTACTTCGTGTCGAAGAACGACGGCACGCACCACTTCTCCAAGACCCGCGCCGAGCACGAGGCGGCGGTCAACAAGTATCAACGCAGCAAGTCAGGCGCCGGCGACTCAGGTCGCTAACCGGCTTTTCCCGCGCCGTTCGCCGCATAAATCCTCCTGGTTCGGATCAGCGTGCTATGATCGAAGTGCACCCACCCAGGAGATCAGAATGGACCTGACCTCGAAGATCGCGGCGCTTCAGGACTACCGCGAGTACGAGGAGCTGAACTGGGACGGCTCGCTTCGAGGACTACCTCGACGCTCGTCCGCGAGAACCCCAAGGTCACGCGCACCGCGTTCCAGCGCGTCTACGACATGATCCTGTCGTACGGCCAGGAAGAGTACATCGACAACAAGAAGAAGCTCATCCGCTACAACTTCTTCAAGGACGAGCAGCACGGCGGGCGCGACGCGGTCTTCGGCCTCGACATCCCGCTGATGAGGCTGGTCAACGTGCTTCAAGAGCGCGGCGCAGCGCTACGGCACCGAGCGGCGCGTCATCCTGCTGCACGGCCCGGTCGGCTCGTCGAAGTCGACGATCGCGCGCCTGCTCAAGAAGGGGCATCGAGGAGTACTCGCGCACGCCCGAGGGCGCGCTCTACACCTACGACTGGGCGCTGCCGCAGGAGCTCGCGCACATCGCCGGCGGGCACGAGGTGTTCCCGTGCCCGATGCACGAGGAGCCGCTGCGCCTCATCCCGCTCGAGTGGCGCGAGAAGGCGTTCAGCGAGCTCGAGCCTCGGCAACGACGCAGCTACCAGATCTACATCGAGGGCGACCTGAACCCGGCCTGCCGGCTAGATCTTCCGCGAGCTGATGCGCCACTACAAGGGCGACTGGGCCAAGGTGATGAGCCACGTCCGCGTGCGCGCGGCTCGTCCTGTCGCGAGAAGGACCGCGTCGGCATCGGCACCTTCCAGCCGAAGGACGAGAAGAACCAGGACTCGACCGAGCTGACCGGCGACATCAACTACCGCAAGATCGCCGAGTACGGCTCGGACTCCGATCCGCGCGCGTTCAACTTCGACGGCGAGTTCAACATCGCCAACCGCGGCATCATCGAGTTCATCGAGGTGCTCAAGCTCGACGTCGCGTTCCTCTACGACCTGCTCGGCGCGTCGCAGGAGCACAAGATCAAGCCGAAGAAGTTCGCGCAGACCGACATCGACGAGGTCATCCTCGGCCACACCAACGAGGCCGAGTACAAGAAGCTCCTGAACAACGAGTTCATGGAGGCGCTGCGCGACCGCACGGTCAAGATCGACATCCCGTACATCACGCGCGCTCGACGAGGAGAGTGAAGATCTACGAGAAGGACTACAACGCGCGACAAGATCCGCGGCAAGCACATCGCGCCGCACACGCTGGAGATGGCGGCGATGTGGGCGGTGCTGACGCGGCTCGAGGAGCCGAAGAAGCACAACCTGACGCTGCTGCAGAAGCTGAAGCTCTACGACGGCAAGACGCTGCCCGGCTTCACCGCAGGACAACATCAAGGAGCTGCGCAAGGAGGCCGATGCGCGAGGGCATGGACGGCATCTCGCCGCGCTACATCCAGGACAAGATCTCGAACGCGCTGGTCAGCGACAAGGGCGAGGGCTGCGTCAACCCGTTCATGGTGCTGAACGAGCTCGAGGCGGGCCTGCGCCACCACTCGCTCATCACCAGCGAGGAGCAGCGCAAGCGCTATCGCGAGATGCTGCTCGGTCGGTGAAGCAGGAGTACGAGGACATCGTCAAGAACGAGGTCCAGCGCGCGATCAGCGCCGACGAGGACGCGATCGCCAAGCTGTGCGCCAACTACATCGACAACATCAAGGCGTACACGCAGAAGGAGAAGGTCAAGAACAAGTACACCGGCCAGGACGAGGAGCCGGACGAGCGGCTGATGCGGTCGATCGAGGAGAAGATCGACATCCCCGAGACGCCGCAAGGACGACTTCCGCCGCGAGATCATGAACTACATCGGCGCGCTGGCGATCGAGGGGCGGCACGTTCGACTACCGGACCAACGAGCGGCTGCACAAGGCGCTCGAGCTGAAGCTGTTCGAGGACCAGAAGGACTCGATCAAGCTGACGAGCGCTGGTGTCGAGCGGTCGTCGACCGCGACACGCAGGAGAAGATCGACGTCGTCAAGAGCCGCATGATCCAGAACTACGGCTACTGCGAGATCTGCGCGACCGACGTGCTCAACTTCGTGGCGTCGATCTTCGCGCGCGGAGACGTCAAGGACTAGACGGAGGTCGTCGCGACACGACATGGACCCGTCGAGCGCTCACACGCTCGAGGCGCTGCCCGCGGTGAACGTCGAGGTCAACGGCTCAGGCCGGCGCGCGCTGCTCGTGCAAGCTCGATGGGCGACGCTCGAGCACCGAGCGAGCCGCTGGCCGTGCTCGACGCGGCGCGCTGGGGCTGCTCGAGCATGGCGCTGTCGCGCCAAGCGCGAGGCGGCCAGCGGCTGGGCGTCTACGACCCGAGCGACGCGGGCGCTTCGTGGACGTGGTGCTCCGATGGAGGCCATCTGATGGCGCTGCGGATCGACCCCGACCACCGCCGCTTCCGCGACATCGTCCGCGGCAAGATCAAGCAGAACCTGCGCAAGTACATCTCGCAGGGCGAGCTGATCGGGCGCAAGGGCAAGGACCTCGTCTCGATCCCGCTGCCGCAGATCGACATCCCGCGCTTCCGCTTCGGCGACAAGCAGCAGGGCGGCGTCGGGCAGGGCGAGGGCGAGGTCGGCGACGCGCTCGGGCAAGGGCGACCGGACGCAGACGGGCAGGGCAAGGCGGGCGATCAGGCCGGGCGAGCACGCTGCTCGAGGTCGACGTCTCGCTCGAGGAGCTGGCCGCAGATCCTGGGCGAGGAGCTGCGAGCTGCCGCGACATCGAGCCCAAGGGCAAGGAGCAGCATCGTCAGCGCGCAAGGACCGCTACACCGGCATCCGCCGCGCCGGGCCCGAGTCGCTGCGCCACTTCAAGCGCACCTTCCGCGCAGGCGCTGCGGCGCGCAGATCGCGATCGGGCACCTACGACCCGAAGAACCCGGTCATCGTCCCGATCCGCGAGGACAAGCGCTACCGCTCGTGGAAGACCGATGCCGCTGCCGCAGTCGCAACGCCGTCATCATCTACATGATGGACGTCTCGGGCTCGATGGGCGACGAGCAGAAGGAGATCGTCCGCATCGAGACCTTCTGGATCGACACCTGGCTGCGCTCGCAGTACAAGGGCCTCGAGAGCCGCTACATCATCCACGACGCGGTGGCGCAGGAGGTCGATCGCGACACCTTCTTCCACACGCGCGAGTCGGGCGGCACGATGATCTCGAGCGCCTACAAGCTGTGCGCGAAGATGATCGACGACGACTACCCGCCCGAGCGAGTGGAACATCTACCCGTTCCACTTCTCCGACGGCGACAACTGGTCGGTCGACGACACGCGTCACGTGCGTCGAGCTCCTGAAGAACGAAGATCCTGCCCGAGCGTGAACCTGTTCTGCTACGGCCAGGTCGAGAGCCCCTACGGCTCGGGGCAGTTCATCAAGGACCTGCGCGAGCACTTCGACGAGGACGACAGCGTCGTCACCAGCGAGATCAAGGGCAAGGACGCGATCATGGACTCGATCCGCGAGTTCCTCGGGAAGGGTAAGTAATGCTGCCGGTTGTGGTTCCCAGGGCGCTGGCCGTGCCGCGCTGGCTGCGCGCCGGGGCGTTCGCCGGGGCCGCGCTGTGCGTCGCGGGATTGATCGGGAGCCGGCAGGCGAGCGAGGCGGCGGCGCCGGCGGCGACGATCCGCGCGCCGTGGGTCGACAGCTGCGCGGCGCAAATGGAGCGCGCCAGGCTGCACCTGGGCGAGCTGGTGCCCGAGCTCGCGCGCGCCGACGTGCAGCAGGCGTGGAGCCTGCACGCGGCGTGGGCGGAGCTGCGCCTGCTCCCGCAGTATTCGGCGCGCATCGAGTACCGGCCGGCGGACGATTCACCGTCGGTGTTCGACTGGGAGGAGGCGCCGACGCCGGTGGCGGGCTCGTTCGCGCTGCACCGGCGCGTGGGCCACTTCGATCTCACGGTGGTGGCCGACGACTCGGACGCGCGCGGGCTCACCTTCGCGGCCAGCATGCAGCCGCTGCTCGACGAGTGCCTGATGGAGGCGCAGTAGTGAAGGTGGCGCCGCTCGCATTGCTGTTCGTGTGGGCGGCGCCGGCGCGCGCCGACGTGTCGGTGAAGCTGCCGCCGACCTGGCGCGATCTGTGCGCCAAGCGTATCGACGCGGCGGCGACGGCGACGGGATTGTCGCCGGGCGCCCGACGCGACGCATTGCCACTCTTGCGCGAGGATGGCTCCCCAAATCCAATGCAGTTGGTCGAATTCGGATCGGTCGACGTCCTCTTTGCAGCGGTCGGGACGGAATCTGATCGTCGCAAGGACAAGCCCTGGACGTTGACGGCGTATCGCGGCGGCAAGCCAAGCCGCCACTGGTTTCGTCGCGCCCACGGCATGTACGCGAAGATCGATCTGGCGGGAGACTCCTCGCGAGAGAAGCCGTTCAAGGCCGCACTGGATGAATGTTTGCAAATGGGTGAATCCAAATGATGCCGAGAGCAACCTCGCTGCCCGCGTACCTGGCCGACATGCAGCGCGAGATCGAAGGATACGCGCAGGACTACGGGCTCGACTTCTTCGACACGATCTTCGAGGTCCTCGACTACAAGCGCATGAACGAGGTCGCCGCCTACGGCGGCTTCCCGACGCGCTATCCGCACTGGCGCTTCGGCATGGACTTCGAGCAGCCTGGCCAAGAGCTACGAGTACGGCCTGTCGAAGATCTACGAGATGGTGATCAACAACAACCCGTGCCTACGCCTACCTGCTCGAGGGCAACTCGCTCGGTCGACCAGAAGATGGTCATGGCGCACGTGCTACGGCGCACGTCGACTTCTTCAAGAACAACTACTTCTTCTCGCAAGACCAACCGCAGGATGATCGACGGGATGGCGAACCACGCCACGCGCGTGCGCCGCCACATCGAGCGGCTAGGGCATCGAGAAGGTCGAGAACTTCATCGACGCCTGCCTGTCGCTCGAGAACCTGATCGATCCGCATGTCGCCGTTCATCGCGCGCGACGGCGCGCCCGAGCGCGAGCGAGGAGCGACGACGAGCAGACGGAGACGCGCGGAGGTGCCGCAGCTGCGCGCCAAGGGCTACATGGACAAGTTCATCAACCCGCCCGAGTTCATCGAGGAGCAGCGGCAAGAAGATGGAGCGACGAGCGCGACGAAGCCGAAGAAGCATTCCCCGAGCGAGCCGGAGCGCGACGTGCTGCTGTTCCTGCTCGCAGCACGCGCCGCTCGAGCGCTGGGAGCGCGACGTCCTCGAGATCGTCCGCGACGAGGCCTACTACTTCGCGCCGCAGGCGCATGACCAAGATCATGAACGAGGGCTGGGCCACCTACTGGCACTCGAAGATCATGACCGAGAAGGCGCTGACGGCCGCCGAGATCATCGACTACGCCGACCACAACGCCGGGCGTGCTGGCGACGGCGCCCGGGCAGCTCAACCCGTACAAGCTCGGCGTCGAGCTGCTACCGCCACATCGAGGAGCGCTGGAACAAGGGGCAGCTTCGGCAAGGAGTGGGACGAGTGCGAGCGACTGGACGAGCGCGCAGCACTGGGACCGGCGCCTCGGCCTCGGGCGCAAGAAGATCTTCGAGGTGCGCAAGCTCTACAACGACATCACCTTCATCGACGAGTTCTTCACCGCCGAGTTCTGCCGCGAGCAACAAGTTCTTCTCGTTCGGCTTCAACGAGCGCACGCGGCAACTGGGAGATCGACTCGCGCGAGTTCAAGAAGGTGAAGGACAAGCTGCTCTTCCAGCTGACCAACTTCGGCGCAGCCGTTCATCTTCGTCGAGGACGGCAACTTCGAGAACCGCGGCGAGCTGCTGCTCGCGCCACCAGCACGAGGGCATCGATCTGAAGATGGACCACGCGCGCGACACGCTCGAGGCGATGACGCGCGTGTGGAAGCGCCCGGTCAACCTGCTCACGCGCGTCGACGGCAAGGGCAAGATCCTGCGCTTCGACGGGCGCGACCACTCCGAGAAGGGCGCCGACTACCCCGACAAGTAGCCCGCCGGCCGGGAGCCGGCAGCTCCGCCCGGCGCCGGCAGCTCCGCCCGGCGCCGGCAGCTCCGCCCGGCGCCGGCAGCTCCGCCCGGCGCCGGCAGCTCCGTCCCGGGGGCCGGCAGCTCCGTCCGGGGGCCGGCAGCTCCGTCCGGCGCCTGCAGCTCCTCAGTCGATCTGCAGGAGGTCTTGCAGCGCCTGCAAGATCTCGTTCTTGGCGCGCAAGATCCCTTCCACCTGCGCGTCGTAGACGGCGAGCGTCATCGCCGCCGCCTCCTGCCAGTCGGCGGTCGCGAAGTCGCCCGCGACGTTGGCGCCGCTCTTCACCTTCCCCCAGGTCTTCAGGTAGGTCGTGTAGAGGCCGCGATCGTCAGTCAGCGCCATGGTGCACCTCGCCTCCATGATAGACCGCCGCGCGGCCGTTGCCAGCCGCGCTGGCGCGAGATCATTGGCGCGGCGCCCGCCACGGCGGGGTGTACAGGGGATGGGTCCACCGCAACACTCCGTCGGTTGACATCGCACGAAGCTGTCGGTTGGTCGAGACACCAGCCGCGGTCTCGTGTGCCGGAGAGCCAATGAGAACGAGCGAGCCGACCACGACAAAGGTAGCGCCAAGGGTCGAGGGCAGCGACGGGCCTGCCTCGCCAGCCGGCAACCGCACCGATCGCGCGGGGCCAGAGCCCATCGCGACCGCGACCAGGCGTCCGTCGGTCGATAGTCGAGGCGACATAGGTGAAGGTGCGATGGGAACAACCGGCAACGGACTGCCGTCGCTCCGAACGCAACGTACGAAGAGCCACGGAGTGTAGTCGCGGGGTTCGGACGTAAAGGCGCACCACACGCCGTCGACTTGCCACGCGCGCCTCGACGTACCCTGCTCCGTCAGATACGGCAGCGACGGGAACCCTCCGTTCGAGGCAGGCTCTGTCTTCGCCGTCGCGATGTGGACGAGCAACTCGCCCGACGCCTCCTCGCTCTCGCGCTCACCCTCGGCGCCTGGCCGACCACGCGGCCGATGCATTCCCGACCAGCGCCTCTCGGCGGACCAGCGATAACGCACCACGCCGCGCTGCCCCGCTGGCTCGACGGCCGATGAGAAGACGACCGTCCTGCCCGCATCACCATGCACCCACGGAGGCAGCGGAATCGGGACGCCGGCAACGACGCGCCGCCCGTGGGGGCGCGCTTCCCGTACGCTGAGGTGGACCCCATCGGGGCGGACGATCTCGACGAGGAGATGGTCGCCGACGATGGCGAGGGGCCGTTCTGCGGTCGTGTCAGACCAGCGTGTCTTTCCGGTGGGAAGGTCGATGGCGTCGATGCCACCGCTGGCACCGTGCACATACGCGATGCGCCCGGCTTCGTCGACAACGCCTCCCGGCACTAGCTGCGTGGAGTCGGGCGCCGCGCTCGCGGTCAACGCCATCGCCAGCGCGACGAGCATGACCGCGACACGGGTTGTCGTTCGAGCTATTGCTGCACCTCGAGCTTGCCGATGGTGACTTCATTCGCGTTGACCACCGCGTTGCCAGCCAGGTTCCGCAAGCCTCCGGACTTGAGCCCGAAGCCGGCAGCCGTACCATCGAAAACGACGCCGGGCGCCGCGCTGTCCAGCAGATCGAGCTTGATCGAATAGAGCACCGTGCCCGCAGGCAGCGCCGTATCCGTCGTGACCGCACCAGTACCGCTTGCCTTCTGGCTTTGCGCCGAAACAAGGACCCCCTTCATCGGCCCGGCCGTCGGCAACACGGCCTTCGCGGCCACCGGCGCGCTGCCTGCGTTCAGTGCCGTGCCCGGCGTCATCGTGTTGAGCGTCACCTTCGTATTGTCGATTGGGAGATTGAACCCTGCTGCGTATCCGGTCTGGGCCGCCGCGCCCACGACGAGATCGAGGACTGCGGCAGTCGCGGTCGACGCCGAGTTCTTGACCAGCCGCAGCTTGCCGCCCGTCGGGTCGGTGTAGACGAGCTTGAAGGGACCATGCTGCGAAGTAAACACCACCGGCGAACCGACGAGGTTGGTCACGGCGGCCTGGTACGTGTACGACGTGCCGCTGGGGCCGAGCGTCGCGGCAGCGCTCGCCGTGCCGTCTGCGCCCGTCATCGCAGTCGCCGGCGTGATGCTGCCGCCGCCCATCGTCGTGCTCCACTGGACCGCGACGCCAGCAACGGGATTGCCACCGTCGTCGACGGCCTCGACCACGAGCGACTTCGACAGCTGCGCGCCCGCGGCGCCGGTCTGCGCATCGCCGCTCACCTTGATCAGGCGCGACGCGGGCCCCTGGATCGTAACGAATGCCGAGGCGGTCGGTGCCGGGCCGGCGGCATCGGTCGCGCGCAGCGCCCATTTCCCAGGAAACATGAACTGCGCGCTGAACATATGTTGTGAGTCGCCCGTGAACGTGAAGTTCCCGGGCAACGTCGCGCTGCTATCATTACTGTCGAACTTCACCGTTCCCTTGTAGCCAGTGAACGGATTGCCACTTCCATCGACGACGGTGAGCGTGAAGCTCAGACTATCGCCCGGCTTTGCCGTTGCCGGCAGGTTGTCCAGTCGGAACGCCAGAGACTGCGTCACGACCGTCGTTCCGCCGTCGGACGGCTGCTTGGTGCCGTTGCCGCATCCGACCACGGACATGGCGAGGCCGAGACTGCAGATCAAAGAAGAACGCTTCATGGATGGTCTCCAAACTTCGCCAGGAGCGCGTTGAGGTCAGCATCGTCGATCGCCTGAACCGGCGGAATACTGCCGGCTCCAGTGACGTCTTCGATCCACGTGTACAGCGGCGCCGTCGTAGTGGCGGGCGTCGTGCCGAGCCGCGACGCCATCGCCGCGACATCGGTCCAATCGATCAAGAGATTGCGGTCGTAATCGCCGTTGCCGGCGGCGCCGTGGCTGGCCGTCGCGCTGGGATAGATCTCCCACAGACCGCGCCCATACGTCGCGACGCGGATGAACTCCTGGTTCTTCGCGATGTAGAGGTCGCGCGCAGGAACCATCGGGAAGCCCTGTCCAAGGCGATCCCAGGTAGCGCCGTCGTCCGTCGAGATGTAGACGCCGATGTCGGTGGCGGCGTAGATAGTCGTCGGCGTGACCGGATCGTACTTGGCGACGTAGATCGGCACGTTCGGCAGTCGATGCATCGGGTCGGCACCGACGATCGACGTCCAGGTCTGACCGAAGTCGGTCGTCCGCCACAACCGACCCTTGTCGTCGGGCGGCACCTGGCCGTTGTTCATGATGCTCGAGAACGAACCGATGAACACCTGGCCAGCGGTGGTGCCGGCCGGAAGGACCGGCGGAAAATCGATCGACGACGCGCCCGTCAGACGCGCCGTCGTGCCCGTCGGGAAGACCGGCTCGGCCACCGTCCACGGCGTCGGCGCGGCCGGCGGAACCGGTAGCACGTCGCCCGTGATCGTGAAGTAGAAGGGTGCGCGCGACAACAGGCCGGTCGCACCGTAGAGACCGGGGATGGTGCGCGACGCCGTGACGTTCGTGAAGCCGTCGCCGGTGCCGGTCAGGTTCTGCGAAATCGCCACCCATGCCAGGCTCTGATCCGGCTGCAACACGCTGACGAAGACCTGACCGTTGCTGTTGGTGAGGACGCTCTGGCCCACCGTATCGGTCTCGACGTTGGCGTAGCGGATGAAAAACGGCTCCGAATCGTCGCCGTCTGGCCGCCGGGTCGGACGATTATCGTCTTCCTCCTCGACGGGGTCACCCGGCAAGGCTGCCAGGCGGCTCCACATGAAGCCCGCCGAGCAATCGATGTTCGCCGACGGCTGGCAGTAGTAGCGCCCGAACTCGACGCTCGCCCAGTAGGTGGTGCCGCTCGTGGCGACGTGCACGGTGGCGCCGATGCCATCGCCCCCGACGGGCTGGTTGAATGCCCACGGCGTCGCCGGCTGGCTGCGGTAACGCGTGCCGTTGTCCTGAAGACCTGCGAACAAGACGAACGGATTCCCATTCACCGGGTCACCCGACGCGAGCGAGTACATGAGGTGGGTCGCGAGGCCACGGTTCTGGTTGGTCCAGGTCACCTTCTCAGCCTGCGTCGTCGCCATGAACAGGTTCGTGCTGCTGAAGATGCCACCGTCGGTACCGGCGAACGTACGTACGGTTCCGTTGCTCACGGACACCGTCGCCGCGTGCCAGTCGGCGTGCACGTACGGGAGGGTGCCATTGACGGTGGTGCCTCCGCCACCTGACGGAAGCCAGTGCGAGACCAGCTCCCACGTCGGCGACGGATCGGACCCGTTGAGCGTACGCATACCGCACAGGTTGCCGCCGACCAGCACGTGATCGGAATTCGTCGGATCGACGACGATCGCCTGGTTGTACCAGGTCTGGCCGTGGCCGACATCCGTCGTGAGGCAGTCGGCATCGAACGTGCCGGGGCCCGTCGGATACTGAAACGTGGGGTTGGCGAGCGTGCCGGTCGCGTCCGCCCAGGTCACGCCGCCGTCGGCGGAGCGCCAGAAGCCGACCGTCGAGAAGCCGTCGACCGAGCCGACGAACGCGTACACGACCGTCTTGGTCGGATCGGAGCTGTCGCCGGCGGCCAGCGTGAGGCGTCCCATCCCCGTCGCCGTGGGGGTCGTTTCCTGGGTCCACGTTGCGCCATCCGTCGAGTGCCAGATGATGCCGAGGTTGCCCTCGGTGCAGGCGCCACCGGGATCCTGACCACCCGCGATCGGCGGCGGTCCCGCCGTCTCGTCGCAGCCGGTCACGCCGCTGGCAACCCATTGACCATTGCCAACGTGCGTGACACTCCAAATCGACTCGGTGAGCACCTTATTGTTCGCGTTCGGCAGGTCGACGAGCGCGAACGTGGCACCGCCGTCGGTCGACTTGAACAGACCCACGTTCGTGCCGGCGAGCACGAGGTCGCCGCGCGCGCCGATCGCACGAATGTCGCTGACGTCGGCGCTGAATCCATTCGGCGCGGGATACGTGCCGCTCAACGCAACCGGCGTCGACCATGTTGCACCACCGTCGGTGGTCTTCTGGACGGTGTTGCCAGCCGTGTCGTAGGCATCGCCGGCGCCCAGATACAGCGTGTCCGGGTTCGCGGGATCCATCGTCAGCGCGCCGACGGCGAGGTTCGGCAGATCGTCGGTCAGCGGCGACCACGTCGGGCCGGCGGCCGAAAGGAAATCGAACGACTTCCACACACCGCCGCCGGATACCGCCATATAGACGATGTTCGGATCGCGCGGGTCGACGAGGATGCTGTTGGGACGCCCGGAGTCGACGCCGTTGATGTCGCTGCCGTTGTACTCGCTCAGCGCGTCCGTAGGGCCAAGGCTGACCCAGTTGCCGCTGGCGACCGACACGGCGTTCGGCGTCCCCGTGCGCTGACCACGGATCTTCGCGGTCTGGAGCCTGATGCGCTGCGACTCGACTTGCGCCGCGTGGTTGCGCGCGGTGAGCTCCACGGGCGATAGACGATGCGATGCCGTCAACCGGAGGTGCGGCTTACTCTTGCGATGCTGGGGCGACGACGCCGAGCTTTGGTTTCGCGGCGCGACGTCGCTCGCCACGGCCAGTGCCGACGCACAAGTCAGCGCTGCAACGAGTAGGTTTCTTCGCATGGCCGAGATACATAGCGCGGCCGCGATAATTTTCGCAATTCATATCCGAAGGATCTGACAATATCTTTGAGGCCGCGTGTCGATTTCTGAGCAAGTGCCCGGCGACCTACTGCTTCTTGAACTCGAGCTGGTAGAGCAGATCAGTAGGCATGGCGCGAGTTGGTGAATCGTGGCTCGACATGCTGGCAAACGGAAGCCACAGAGCGTTTACCAACGGACCACAAGAAGACAAGGGCCTTCTCAGCAATGCGAACGCCCTTGTCGTGCGGAACGAATCAAGTCCCTGATCGGACCCGGATCGGCGACGCCTACAGGACGAACTCGGATTCCTCGGCAAGGAGCACCCTCCTTCCCAGGATCTGCCGCGGTCACCTCTTACCGACTGCGATGTCACGCAGCGGAGGCAGGCCAGAGCAGGGCAGGTCACGGTGCCCGACACAGACGCGAAAGAGCTCCGGATCCGAGCTGTCGCGGGACTGCGTCTCGATCACTTGCGCCTAACCGATCGGCATTGCGGTTGGCTGCGCTACATCCGGACGTCGTTATGGCTTGACCGGGCGGGCCATGTGCAGGGCGCGCTGGCCGCCGTCGTAGCGGCCGTGCTCGCCGTCGACGAAGTCGAAGCCGAACTGCGCGAACAGCTGGCGGGCGCGCTCGTTCGGCTCGGCGACCGAGAGGCGCAGCTCGACCACCGGCATGCGCCGCCGCGCCAGCGCCGCCTGTCCGATGGCGTGGTCGAGCAGCTGCTTGCCGACGCCGCGCCCCTGTGCGCGCGGCGCGACGGCGATGGCGAGCAGATCGGCGACGTACTCGCTCTGCCGCGCCGGCCCGGCGGCGTAGAAGCCGAGCATCGTGTAGCCGACGGGCACGCCCGCCTCCTCGGCGATGTGGGTGAGGACGCCGTCGTGAACCAGCCAGGTGGGCAGGATGCGGCCGTAGTCGCCGAGCTCGGCGAACACCTGCTCCGCCACCTCGCGCACGAAGGCGGTGTCGGCGGCAGTGGCGCGGCGGATCTGCACCATCGCCATCGGCTCCCGCCAGCGCTCCTTCACGGCTGCTTTCCCTTCTTCGCGTGGCCGTTCTTGGCCGCGTCGTTGGCGACGTGCACCAGCACGACGGTGATGTTGTCGTCGCCGCCGCGATCGTTGGCCAGCTCGACGAGCAAGCGCGGCACGTCGCGATAGAAACGCGACGTCAGCAGGCGCGCCAGCTCCTCCGCCTCGACATAGTTCGACAGCCCGTCCGAGCAGATGAGATAGCAGTCGCCCGCTTGCACGGGGATGGCCGCGCCGTCGACGAGCACCTCGCGCTCGAAGCCCACCGAGCGGGTGATGATGTGGCGGAACTTCGACTCGCGCGCCTCCTCCTCCGTCATCATGCCGGCGCGAACCTGCTCGGAGACCCACGAGTGATCGTCGGAGAGCTGTTGCACGCGCCCGTCCCGAAACAGATAGGCGCGCGAATCGCCGACGTGCGCCAGATAGGCGCGGCCGCGATGGAACCACAGCGACGTGAGCGTCGTGCCCATCCCCTGCAGGCCGGGATCGGCCTGCGCGGCGTCGAAGATGGCGGCCCCGGCGGCTTGCGTGGCATCGCGCAGACAAGCGAGCACATCCTTGCGATCGGTACTGTTGTCGGGCGGCTTGAGCGCACCGACGAGCGTATCGAGCGCCATGCGCGAGGCGCGCTCGCCCGCTTGATGACCGCCCATGCCGTCGGCGACGGCGTACAGCCCTACGTCGGCCCGTACGAGGTAGCTGTCCTCGTTGTGGTCGCGCTTTTTGCCGACGTCGGAGAGCGCGTAGGGGATGATCTTCATCGCTGGACCGTTGGCCCCCTTGTAGTTTACAACGTCTGGGAGCAACGATCGAACTCCCGAGGGGGGAACGTCCGGCGATGCGGCACGAGTTCGTGGAGAAGCTGGTGGGGACCTTCGCCGGCAAGGTCGGGGCGCCGGCGGCGACCTTGGCGGCCAAGGTATTGGGAAAAGACGCTTATGTAAGCCCGACGGGGCGCGTCGACCCGGTCCTGAAGGACCCGGAGCGGGTCAAGGACGCGTGGAACAAGATCGTCAACGAGTACTCGCGGGCGCTGGGGACGAACCTGGTGTACGCGCTTCTGACCAAGCTCAAGGTCGAGCTGGGCATCAAGTAGCCTCGCCTCAGCGACGGCCGCCGCGCGGGGTGGGCTTGGCGAAGACGAGCGCGGCGTCGACACGGTTCGAAGCGTGCCCGAGGTAGACCGTCTTGCGCCACAACCTGGCGCCGCTCAGCGCGACGCGAACGTCGTAACTCTCGTAACCCGGGAGCCGCACGTCGACGGGCGTCTTGCCGCGCCGCTCGCCGCCGATGATGACCTCGGCCGCCGGCGGTGTCGACGTCACGTGCAGCATCGCCGAGGGGCGCCGCAGGTCGAGCACGAGCCTGCCGGGCGCGGCAGTGGCGGTGGTGACGGTGGCGTAGCGCTCTTTGGTGACGGCGATCTCGTGCTGCCCGCTGCCGACGTGGGTCGACAGCGGCGTGGTGCCGGCGGGCGCGCCGTCGATGGTGACGGTGGCCCCGGGCGGGCGCGTCGCGATCACCAGCTCGGCGTTGGCGGGCGGCGGAGCGACGGCGACCGGCGCGGCAGCGGGAGCGGCGGCCGGTGGAGCAACGGCCGCGACGACCGGCGCCGCCGGCGCGGCCGGCCGGCGCTTGATCAGCGCGACGAACAGGGCGCCGACCAGGGCGCCGGCGGCGAAGACCGCGGCGAGCTCGACCAGGCGGCGGCGCCGGGAGGCCGGATCGTAGGCGGCGTGGGCGCCGCTCTGGCCGGGCAGCGCCATGGGCACGTCGGAGAAGCGCGCTTGCGGCAGGGCGCGGGGGCCGATTGACTGCTCGATCGACCACTCGACGAAGTACTCGATGGCGCCGTCGGACACGTCGCTGAAGGGGTTGGCCGGCGCGTCGCCACCCCAGCTCTCGGCGAACACCGGCGCCGCGGTGAGGCTGGGGTCGACGAGCGGCGGAATGATGGTAGGCAGATTGGTCGAGCCGGTCGTGGACGGGGCCTCGGCCGGTGTGGGCGCCGCATCGCCGCTCGCGCCCCCGGCGCTCGCCGCCGCGGCATCGCCGCCGGCGAGGCCCGCGAGGCCGTTGGCTCCGGCGCTCCCCTTGGTGCTCGCCAAGCCGGTGGTGCTCGCCAAGCCGGTGGTGCTCGCCAAGCCGGTGGTGCCCGCCAAGCCGTTGGTGCTCGCCAAGCCGTTGGTGCCCGCCAAGCCGTTCCTGCCCGCAGTGCCGTTTACTGCCGCGACGCCGTGGGTGCCCGCAGCGCCGTTCGCGCCCGTTGCGCCGTCCACTGCGCCGACGGCGCCTGGCGCCTCGGCAGCGGCCGACGCCTCGGCGGCCGACGCCTCGGCGCCCGGCGCCGGCTCGACCGCGGTCGGCTCGCCCGACACCGCGGTCGCCTCCTCGCCCGCTTCGCTCTTCCAGATCGACTCCAGCGACAGCGACGGCGGGCGCGCCAGCGGCACCGGCTTGACCTTGGGTATCGGCGGCAGCCGCGGCGGCAGCATCGCCGGCCGCGGCGGCAGGGCCGGCGGCTTCGGCGGCACCACCGCGCGCACGATCGGCGGCGCCGACGCCGTGACGCTCTCGGTCAGCCCCGCGCGCGTCGCCATCATGAAGTCGACCAGCGTCGCCGAGCGCTCGTCGAGCGGCGTGAACTGCACCTCCATCCCCGGCGGATGCCGCGGATCGCCCACGTCCGCCTGTACGCGCTTGACCGTGCCCCGCCCCTGAATCAGTACTTCACCGCTGGTGAGCTGCAGGTTGAAGCGCACCTGGGTGCCGATCGGCTGCGGCGCTTTCGAGAATATGAAGATGCGATCGCCGGCGATGTGCCGCGAGTAGCGCGTGATGAACGCGTCGAGGTCGGGCGCGCGGACGGTCACGCGCAGCACGACGACGGGTGCCGACAGCTCCCCCACCGACCGCATTGTAGATCGAAATGCCGTTCGAGCGCGTTGTAGGTGTCGAACGCCCAGGAGGGCACAATGTTCGACCGCTTCGTGTCGGGGGGCCGGCCCAGCTGGAAGCGGCGCGGGCTGCTGGTAGGGTCGCTGGTGCTGCACGGCGCGGTGGGCCTGGCGCTGCTCGTCGGCAGCTGGTTCCACGTCGCTGAGCTGACCCCGCCGCTTTTGGCGGTGGTGTTCCAGTCGGCCCCCGAGGCGCCCCCGCCCCCCGCCGCCGGCCCGCTCAGGAGCCACCGGCACCCGACGGCGCGACGCCCTCCGCCGGTCGCGGCGGTGACTCCGCAGACCGCCCAGCCGACCCCACCCGAGCCGGCCGACGACGACCCGCCGGGCAACGACACCACACCGGGCAACGACACCACACCGGGCGAAAAGGGCCCGCCCGGCGCCGGTCCGCGCTCGCCGACGCCGTGCAGCGGCGTCGGCTGCGTCGCCGCGCCGGCGCCCCGGCCGCGCAACGTACCGCCGCACGCGCTCGACGCGCAGCGCATCGCCGGCGCCATGCCGCACCTGCCGGCCGCCGTGATCGGCGCCCGCCGCGGGCTCGGCGACGCCACCTTCACCGCCCGCATCTGCGTCGACCAGGGGGGCACGGTCTCGTCGGTGACGGTGCTGTCCGGCATCCCCGGCGCCGACCCCGACATCGTCTCGACGGTGCGCGCCTGGCGCTACAAGCCCCAGCCCATCCCGGTCTGCTTCATCACCCAGCTCGTCTACAACGTCGAGTAGCCCCGGCCCAGCCCACCCGAGCGCAATCCCCGCGCTCGCCCCAAGGACGGAGGCCCGGCGCGATCTGCCCGGCTGGGCGAGTTCCGCAGCACCGGCAAGGGGCCGAATCGAGCACAGCGTCCCGGTGGCGAGGACTGTTTGAGCCCAGCCGGGCAGATCGCGCCGGGCCGGAGCTACCGCTCGACGGCCTGCAGCAGCTTATCCGTCTCGCGAGTGGTCTGGCGCACCGCCTCCACCCCGTCGAGGAGATCGTCGAGCTGTCCCGACAGCTCCGTCGGCGAGCGCATCGTCACGATCTGATCGGCCAGCAGGCGGAAGCTGTTCTCGATGAGCTCCAGCTGTCCGCGCGCCGACGAGAGGTAGCTGCGGATCTCGGCGTACTTCTCCTTGCGCTTCTCCAGCACCGCGATGTTCTTCTGCGCCAGCGTGCGCTTGGTCTCGTCGCCCGCGTCGAGGATCTGGTGGTAGCGGCGCAGGTCGCGCTCGATCTCGTCGACGTCGACGGAGCCGAGGTAGTCCTGATAGCGCGCGCAGGTCACCGACAGCTCGAGGAACGCGCGCACCAGGTCGTCGAGCTTCTGCAGCTCGCCCGCGAGCAGATCGATGGTGAACGCCGGGTTCTCGTTGGCGAGCTTGTTGATCTGCTCCTGCTTCTCGCGCAGCGCCAGGCAGCGCATCGCGTCCGGCTCGGGCAAAAGCTTGAACTTGGCGTCGAGCTCGGCCTTGCGCTGCGCGTCCACCTCGAGCTGGTGCTGCTTGTCGAACCAGACCTTGCGCAACAGGCGCGAATCGGGCGCGAACAGCATCCACAGCGCCTCCATGCCGGCGCCGGCGAGGCCGAGCCACCAGTTGCCGGTGAGCAGCGCCGCCGAGGCGAAGCCGCCCATGATGGCGTAGTTGTACGGATTCTTGAACGCGTACCGGGCGTACGGCGGCCGCGGTTTGTCGTCGCTGGCCATTATCGGGGCGCTCGCTCGGTCATTGCTTTCGATAGAGCAGGTCGAGCAGCTGCTTTTCCACGTCGCGAAATTCCGGCTTCGACTTGAGCGACAGATCGCGCTCGTGCGAAGGTCGGGACCTCGATGCGGTGGAGGATCTGCGCCGGGCGCTTCGACAGCACGAACACCGTGTCGGCCAGGTAGACCGCCTCCGACACGTCGTGGGTGACGAACAGGATCGTGTTGTCCTCGGTGCGCGAGATGTCGATGAGCAGCCCCTGCATGCCCCAGCGCGTCTGCCGGATCGAGCGCGCCGAACGGCTCGTCCATGAGCAGGAGCTTGGGCTTGTTGATGAGCGTGCGCGCGATCGCCACGCGCTGCTTCATGCCGCCCGAGAGCTCGCTCGGGTACTTCTTCGCCGAGTCCGCCAGGCCGACCGCCTCGAGGTACTTGGCGGCCTGCGCCGCGCGCTCCTGCCGCGCGACGCCGCGCAGCTTGAGCCCGTACTCGACGTTCTCCCGCACGGTGAGCCAGCCGAACGACGTGTACGCCTGGAAGACCATGCCGCGATCGCGGCCGACGCCGCTCGACGCGCTCGCCGTCGACGAGGATCTCGCCCTGGGTCGGCGGCAACAGGCCGGCGACCGCCTTCAGGATCGTCGATTTGCCGCAGCCCGACGGCCCGAGGAAGACGACGATCTCGCCGATGCCCGGCTTGTCGGCGATGTCGAAGTCGACGCCGCGCACCGCCTCGACGTCGTCGCCGCGACTGCGAGCGATAGGTGACGTGCAGATCGCTTGACCCACAGCTTCGGTGTCTGCCCTTCGGTCATCGCCGCCTGCGCCGTCATCGTTGCACTACGCGCATGCTAGGACGGCTCCGTTTCGCGCCAGCGGAACAGGGCGTTGTTCAGCCCGCGGATGAAGGCGTCGGTGGCAAGGCCGATGACGCCGATGACGAGGATGCCGGAGAAGACCTGCGACGTCTTCAGGTGCGTGCCGGCCAGCTCGATCATGTAGCCGAGGCCGTGCTCGCGCATTGACGAACTCGGCCAGGATCACGTAGGTCCACGAGATCGCGTTCATCACGCGGAAGGAGTCGAAGATCTCGGGCAGCGCCGCCGGCACCAGCACGGTGCGGATCACCTGCAGGCGCGTCGCGCCGAGCGTGAGCGCGGTCTGCACCAGCTCCTCGGGCACGGCGCGGATCGCCGTCACCACCACCGGCAGCAGGTAGACGAAGACGCCGAGGAACAGGAACGCGATCTTCTGCGTCTCGTCGATGCCCGAACCACAGGATCAGCAGCGGAATGAACGCCGAGATCGGCATGTAGCGCAGCGGCGCCATCACCGGCTCGAACAGCCGATTGATCGGCTCGAACGCGCCCATGAGGATGCCGAGCGGCAGCGCCACCGCGGCCGCCGCCACGAACGAGATGAGGATGCGCAGCGTCGACGCCCAGATGGCGCCGAACAGGTGTGCTCGAAGATCAGCTGCAGGGTCGCCTGCAGCACCAGCACCGGCGACGGCAGGAACAGCGGGCTCACCATCGGATCGCGCGCCGCAGCGTCAGCGCGCACCAGGTGGTGACGACCAGCGAGCGGCATGGCCAGCGCGAACGGCACGCGATAGCGCCGCGGCAGCGCCTTGCGCAGCGACCACAGCGACTCCCGGCTCTGCGCCCGCGCCCGCTCGGGCGACAGCTTCACCTGCTGCCGCTCGGCGGGCGGCGGCTTGGAAGCCGGCCCCGGGCGAGGTACGGAGGTCTCTATCGCCATATCAGCGTCACGAGTGGGTCATGTGAGGCGGCGCCGTGTTACTGCGCGTTCAGGACGACCTTGATGTCGGTGCGCCGATTGAGCTGGCGCCCGGCCTCGGTCGTCGTTGGTCGGCGACCGGATTCTCCGCGCCGTGCCCGATGGTCTGGAAGCGCGTCGTCGGGGATGTTGAAGTTCTCGACGAGGTACTTGCTGCACCGCGTCGGCGCGCTTCTGCGAGAGCGTCTTGTTGAGCTTCTGCCGAGCCCTTGGTGTCGGTGTTGCCCTCGATGCGCAGGTACGTGTTGCCGAACGAGGTCATCGTGTCGCCGAGCGAGTCGAGCGTGAAGTACGAGCCGGTCATGATCTCGTCGGAGCCGGGCGTGAAGTGGATCGAGATCGACTTGTTGATGATGGCGCGCGCGCTTCGGGTTCTTCGCCTCTTTCGGATCGAAGCGGAACGGCTCGACCACCTTCTGCCCCTGGTACTGATCGGCCAGCGCGGCGACGAAGCGGGTGTCGACCCAGTCCTTGGCGTCGACCGCCTTCGAGATCACGCCCTTCTTGCGCCAGATGACGAACGCGGTGTCGAACAGCGTCTCGAAGTGCGCGTGCTCGCCGCGCCGGTGAGGCCGAAGAACAGCGCGTTGTCGGCGAACGGCGTCAGCTTGAGGCCCGAGAGCATGCCGGAGACGTCGTCGGGGTCGAGCTTGAGCGCCTTGGCGACGACGGCGTACGAGCCGCGCCGGATCCTTGGCGATCATCTCGATGCCGTCGAACCAGCCGTGCACGAAGTCGCGCAGCGTCTCGGGCGCCTTGTCGATGACGTCCTGCCGCGCGACCAGGGTGTCGGCGATGACGTTGGTCGCCGCCGTCGTCGAGACCAGCACGTGCGCCTCGTCCTCGCGCGCCTTGACCGCGCCCGACAGATCCGGCTCCCAGGTCACCGCGGCGTCGACCTTCTTGGCCTTGAACGCGGCGGCGGCCAGCGGCGCCTCGGTGGTGAAGACGAGGTTCTTCTCGATCGCCTTCTTGTCGTCGGCGGTGAGGCCCGACTGCGAGAGCAGGTACAGGAGCAGCCAGTGCGACGGCGTGTACTGCGTGGTGGCGATCGTCTTGCCCTTCAGATCCTCGATCGCTGTTGATGCGTCTTGAGCGACACGATGCCGTCGCCGCCGCGCGACCAGTCCTGCTGGATGATCGCCTTGGCCGGGATGTTCTGCTCGGCCAGCGACGACGCCTCGCGCGCCCAGGAGTCGACGGTGTCCCACATGATGTCGATGTCGCCCTTGATGAACGCGGTCAGCTTCGCCGCCGGATCCTCGAGGAGCACGAACTTCACGTCGAGCCCGTACTTCGTCTTGTAGATCGACGCCGGCGCCGGCATCGAGGCCGCCGTTGGAGACGATGCCGGGCGCGTGGCCGGCCCAGGTGTTGATGCCGACCACCAGCGGGCGCCCGAGCTTGCCGGCGCCGACGTTGGCCGACTGCACGCCGCCGAGACGCCCTTGTTGCGATCGGGATCGGCCGCCTTGCCCAGCCCGTTGAAGTCGTCCTTGGAGACGCGCCTGCTTGTCGCCGGCGGCCGTTGCCGCCCTTGTCGGCGCCCTTCGACCAGTCTTTGATCTCGTTGCCGTAGTAGTGATAGCCGGTGTACGCCGAGCACCCCGAGGATCACCAACGCGATGAACGCTTTCGCCAACGGCGTGAGCTTCACGATATCCCCCTTCGAGGAGTGTTCGAATTACATCGTCTTTTGCGAGGCCTTCTTGGCGGCCGCGGCCGCCTTCATCTCGGCGAGCTGCTGCTTCGCCGTCACGTCGCCCGACTGCGCGCGCAGCGCCGACGAGCCGCTGATCGAGATCGGTCGACTTCAGCTCGGCGCCGAGGTTCGCCTCGGCGATGGTGTTCTTGATGTGCTCGCGCACGTTGTCGAGCGCCTTGACCTCGGCGTCGACCGAGAGCCCGTCGAGCTGCTCGTTGATGCGGATGCGCGCCTGCGCCGACGCCATCTTGGCCAGCATGTTGTCCTTCTCGGCCTTGAGCTTCTTGATCTCGCCCTGCACCGTCATCAGCGACGCCTTGGCCGAGTCGGCGTCCTTCTGCGCGGTGTCGAGATCGCCCTTGAGCTCGGCGACCTCCTTCTCCAGCGCGTTCTTCTTCTGGATCAGCACCACCGCCAGGTCGTCCTGGTTGGTCTCGACGGCGACGCCGAGGTCGGCGTTGACCTGCGCGAGCTCCTTGGACTGCGTGCGTCAGGCGCTCGGACACCTCCTCGCGCCGGCGGATGATCGACGCCGTCGCCTTCTTCAGCTTCGAGTACTTCTCGATCATCGAGTTGATCGCGTTCTCGTACGCGATCTCGGGATGCTCCTTCTCGATGTCGGAAATCCACAGGCTCACGAATCCCTTCCACAGATTCGCAAGACGAGAGAAGAACCCGGCGCCCTCGGCCATGTGCCGCTCCTTTTATTCCCGAATTTACGTGCCCGTTTTGGGCTCGTGCAGCTTCGGTGATTGAGAAACAACCCGCGCCACCGCTTCCTGCCCGAAGAACTCGAGCACCTCCTGCACCTTCAGCTTCTCCTGATTGCACGCCTGCGTCAGCGCGTACTGCGCCGCCACCTGGTCCTCCATCACCTTCTTGACGCGCGCGATCTCCGCCTCGAGCTCGGCGGTGCGCTTCTGCGATTCGGCGAGCAGCGCCTGCGTGTCGCGCTGCCCCGACTGGATGTAGACCTCGAGCGCCTGGATCTCCTGCGCCCCCGCTTCGATGATCTGCTCGACGGGATAACCGAACGCCTTGAGCGAGGCCTCGACGATCTGCTTCTTGACGTCCTTGGGCGTCTCGGCGGGGAGCGTCTTCAACAGCTGCGTGGCCTTGTCGATCCGCCCCTGCTCGCTCGTCGTCGATCCCGGCGGCGCGAAAGACCGCGGGGAAATCGACCTTGCCGCCCTGCGCCTTGGGCAGATCGCCGGTGAGCTTGACCTCGGGCGGCGTCGGCGGCGGCGGCGTGTCGTTCGCGTACTTGGCGATCAGGTCGTCGGCGGACTCTTCCTTCTTGTCGCCCCCGCCTTCGCCCTCGCGCACGACGAACCAGCCCAGGACCGTCGACCCGAACCCCTTTTTGTCGGCCATCGGCCCGTGAACGTAACACGGCGGCCGACGCGGATAAAGCGCCGACGGCCGCCGCCTCCGACGCGCCCGTGCGATAATCGGGCAACGATGCGTGTCGCCAACCGCCATCGGCTTTGGGCCCCGCTGGCGAGCGCCTGCGCCCTGGCCGCGTGCGGCAGCGGTCCCGTCTTGCCCTCGCTGACCAGCCTGGCGCCCGCGCTGGTGTGCTCGGGCAGCGCGACGACCCTGGCGCTGGCCGGCGACGGCTTCGAGGCGCGTACCGTCGACCTGCTCGACCATCCCGCCACCGAAGCGCCGACCGTGACCGCGACGGCGACGAGCCCGGCCGGCGCGCCCGTGGTGCTCCCCAGCCGCTGGCGGTCGGTCGCCGCGATCGCCGTCGACCTGCCGGCCGGGCTGCTCGACCCCGGAAGCTACGACGTCACCGTCACCAACCCCGACGGCGCCCGCAGCGCCCCGCTGCCGCAGGCGCTCACCAGCGACTCGGGGCCAAGCGCCGACAACGTCACGCCCGGCATGCTGTGCGCCACCGGCGGCGACTTCACGGTCGCCGGCGCCGGCTTCGCCGCCGGCGCGACGGTGACGCTCGGCGACGGCAAGAACACGCTCGCGGGCAGCAACGTGGTCGTCGCGTCACCGTCGAGCCTGACGGTGCACTTCGGGGCAAACAGCTTCGCCAACAACGCCCGCCTCGACCTCACCGTCGCCAACCCCGACGGCTGCAGCGATACCTTGGCCAACGCGCTCAAGCGCAAGACCGGCGCCGGCGGCTGTCCGTAGTAAGCTCGGGCGATGTTCGGCAAACCGCCGTCCCCGCTACCGTCGCTGCCACCGCTGGCCGTCCCGCGCGAGCTGGCCACCGATCTGGCCGCCGGCAGCCGCCGCGAGTGGCTCGAGACCAACGGCCTCGGCAGCTTCGCCATGGGCACCGTCGCCGGTCCGTCGACACGCCGCTATCACGCGATCCTGTGCGCCGCGACCCGCCCGCCCGTCGGCCGCATGGTGTTCGTCAACCGCCTCGAAGAGACCGCCGTCGTCGACGGCGGCCCCTACGATCTGTCGACGAGCTTCTATCCCGGCGCCGTGCACCCCGAAGGCTATCGCGCCATCCTCGGCTTCCGCCTCGACCCTTGGCCGACCTGGACGCTGCGCGCCGGCAGCGCGATCATCGAGCGCTCGCTGTTCATGCCGCACGGGCGCCAGCTGACCGTCGTCACCTGGCGGCTCGTCGAGTCGGCCGGCTCCGGCCGCGCGCGCCTGTTCGTGCGTCCGCTCATCTCCGGCCGCGACTATCACGCGCTGCACCACGAAAACGACGTGCTCAACCGGGACGTCGCCATCGCCGAGGGGCTGGTGACGATGCGCCCCTACGACGGGGTGCCCGCGGTCTACCTGCACCACAACGGCCTGTTCCGCGCGCGGCCCGATTGGTATCGCCGCTTCGAATATCCTCTCGAGCGCGAGCGCGGCCTCGACGATACGGAGGACCTGTTCACGCCCGGCGAGCTGCAGCTCGACCTGGTGCCCGACGTCGACGCGGTGGCCATCTTCTCGCTCGAGCCGCCGGGCGAGCTCTTGCGCGCCTCCGAGCTGCGGCACGAAGAGCGCGTGCGCCGCGGCGCGCTCCTGGGCGGCTGCGAGAGCGACGTCGAGCGCACGTTGCGCCTCGCCGCCGAAAAGTTCGTGGTGCGCCGCGGCGAGCACCGCACCATCGTCGCCGGCTATCCGTGGTTCACGGACTGGGGACGCGACACCTTCATCTCGCTGCCCGGCCTGGCGCTGACCACGGCCTGGCCGGCGCTGGCGCGCGAGCTGCTGCTGGCCTGGGCGCCGCTGGTGCGCGATGGGCTCATTCCCAACCGCTTCCCCGACGCCGGCGCGCCCGAGTACACCGCGGTCGACGCGCCGCTGTGGTTCGTGCTGGCCGTGCGCCGCTTCGCCGACGGCGTCGACGACGCCGACGCGCGCGCGCGGCTCTTGCCCGCGGTCCGCGCCATCGTCGACGGCTTCCTCGACGGCACCCGCCTCGGCATCGGCGTCGACGACGACGGCCTGGTGCACGCCGCCGCGCCGGCGCTGGCGCTGACCTGGATGGACGCCAGGATCGGCGACTGGGTGGTGACGCCGCGCCAGGGCAAGCCGGTGGAGCTGCAGGCGCTGTGGGTGGCCGCCCTCGAAGCGGCGGCGCACCTCTTCGGCGGCGACGACCCCGACTACGCACACGAGCTGACCGATCGCGCGGCCTGGGCGCGCAGCTCCTTCGCCGCCACCTTCTGGGATGAGGAGCACGGCTGGCTCTACGACGTAGTCGACGGTCCGCGCCGCGACGCCACGCTGCGCCCGAACCAGCTCTACGCGCTCGGGCTGACCAGGCCGCTGGTCGACGCCGCGCGCGCCGAGCGCGTGCTCGACGTGTGCGAGCGCGAATTGGTCACGCCCGTGGGGCTGCGCACGCGCGCCCGCGGCGACGGCTATCACGGCCGCTTCCTCGGCGATCTGCGCGCGCGCGACGGCGCCTACCACGAGGGCACCGTGTGGCCGTTCCTCCTCGGCATCTACGCCGACGCCTGCCAGCGCGTGCGCGGCCGCGTGCCGCCCGGCCTGCTCGACGGGCTGCGCGCGCACCTCTTTGGCGACGGGCTCGGTCAGCTCGCCGAGATCTTCGACGGCGACCCGCCGCACCATGCGCGCGGCTGCCCGGCGCAAGCCTGGAGCGTCGCCGAGGCGCTGCGGATCTTGAAGACGTACGGAGGTTGAGGTAGCGGGCGATCAGCCCTGCGAGTCGACGATCAGCTCGGGCATGGGACCGGGCGGCGGCGCGCCCAGATCGACGCCGTGAATCTCGCTCACCTGCTGCTTGAACCAGGTGGTGAAGGGGTCGCTGCCCTTGTCGAACTCGGCAAACGCCTTGCCGGGGTTCGCGCCTTCGAGCGTGACGATCACCATGTCGCCGTGCGGCGTGTGCTGCAAGAAGGTCCGCTCGTGCACGCCCAGACGCTTGCGCGACTCGAGGAACTCGGTCTTGCGCGCGCCCTTCAGCTCATTGGTGAACTTCTTCCGAGGCGCGACGACGAAGGAATACTGTCTGTATTTCGAGGAGGAGCAACGACGCCATGGGCGTCGAGGACCGGCGCAGACCGGTCAAAACCACTGTGGCGAGGTACTTAGTTGAAGTCTTCGACCGCGGTCAGATCGAGGGCGACGGGCGAGGCGAGCTGGTCGAAGTGCGCGCCGCCGTCGCTGGTGTGGAGGATGGTACCGGCGGCGCCGACCGCCCAGCCCTGCTGCGGCAGGTCGTCCATGAAGCCGATCGCCGCCAGATCCGCCGTGGCGGCGGTCACGCCCGCGAAGCTGGCGCCACCGTCGGTCGAGCGCCACACCAGGCCGGCGGCGCCGACGGCGACGATGCGCGTGCCGTCGGGCGTGATCGACACGCCGCGCAGCGCGCCCGGCGCGGCCGCGGCCGCGCTCCAGCTGGCGCCCGCGTCGCTCGACAGGTAGACGAGGCCGCCGTCCCCGACGACGACGCCGTGCTGCGCGTCGGCGGCGAAGCGGACGGCGCGCCAGCGATTGGCCGGGACGCCCGCCACCGCGACGAAGCTGTTGCCGGCATCGATCGAGCGCAAGATCACGCCATCGCCGGCGACCCACGCCAGCCGCTGGTCGCGGGAGATGGCCGTCCCATACAGCGCCGTGGTGGCGGCGACGCCCGGCAGCGCCACCGGGCTCCAGGTCACGCCACCGTCGGTCGAGCGCAAGAGGGTCGCCGCGTCACCGACTGCGAGGCCGACCTCGGGATCTGCAAATGCGACGCCGCGCAGCGCCACGCTCACGCCAGTGGCGCGCGCGATCCAGCTGTTGCCACCGTCGAGGGTCGTCAAGAGCGTGCCGTGGTCGCCCGCGGCCCACCCGACCTGGCTGCCCACGCAATACAGGGTCCACAGGTTCGCGTCGGTCGCCTTGGCGGGCGCGAGCTGGTAGTGCAGGCCGTCATTCGACGACGCCAGCGTGCCGCTGCCGCCGGCGAGCCAGTTCTTCGGCGTGCCGCCGCCACCACCGCCACCGCCGCTGCCACCACCGCCGCCCGTCGGGGTCGAGCCGCCGCAGCCCACGATCGCGAGCGCCAACATCACGCCAAGCCTCATTAATCGCATTCGTGCACCTCCTGCCCTACTTTGGGTATGATACCACCCCGGATGAACCGTCGGACCTTTATCCGCCGCGGGCTGTTCGGCGGGCTGCTCCTCGCCGTCGGCGGCTCGATCGGCCTGGCCGCCTGGCCCAGCGATCAGAGGGTGCGCCCGCGCCGCCCGCTCCGCGCCCTCGATGAGCGGCAGTTCGCGGTGCTCGCCGCCGTCGCGGCGCGCACCGTGGTGGCGGACAAGGCCGACCCCGTGGAGATCGCCGAGCGCGTCGACGCGCAGATGGCGCTGGCGCCGGCCGAGGTGCGCGCCGACTTCGGCAAGCTGCTGTTGCTGTTCGAGAACGGCCTGGCCGGCTTCCTGTTCGACGGCCGCGCCCGTCCCTTTACCCGCCTGTCGCCGCAGGCGCAGGATGACGCGCTCGCACATTGGCGCGACTCGCGCCTCCTGGTGCGACGCTCGGGCTACGCGGTCCTGCGCAAGCTGACGCAGGCGGCCTACTACGCCGCGCCCGAGGCCTGGCCGGAGACCGGCTACCCCGGGCCGCCGCAGCTCTCGGTGCCGACGTGAGCGAGCCCGGGAAGCCGGGCGCGTTCATCGACGCCGGCACGCTCGCCGACGGCGCCACCCTCCAGGCCGACGTCGTCGTCATCGGCTCCGGCGCCGGCGGCGCGGTGGCCGCGTGCGAGCTGGCCCGCGCCGGCTTCGACGTGCTCGTGCTCGAGGAGGGCGGCCACCACACGCGCGCCGACTTCAAGATGCGCGAGGACATCAACTACCCGATGCTCTACCAAGAGTCGGGGGCGCGCGCGACCAAGGATCTCGGGATCACGATCTTGCAAGGGCGCGCCGTCGGCGGCAGCACCGTCGTCAACTACACGACCTGCTTTCGCACGCCGCCGCACGTCCTCGATCACTGGCAGAAGGTGCACGCCGTCGGCGACATCTCGATCGCGGACCTGAGCCCGCACTGGGACGCCGTCGAAGAGCGGCTGCACATCGAGAAGGTCGACTACCAGGCGACCAACCGCAACAACCGCACGCTCTACGACGGCGCCAAGGCGCTCGGCCTGCAGGTCGACACCACCCGGCGCAACGTCAACCGCTGCATGCAATCGGGCTACTGCGGCATGGGCTGCCCCGTCGACGCCAAGCAGTCGATGCTCATCACCTACCTGCCCGACGCGGTGGAGCGGGGCGCGCGCGTGGTCTCGCGCTGCCGCGTCGACAAGCTGGTGGTCGCCGCGGGTGGCGTCGAGCGCGCCGAGTGCAGCGTCATCGGCGACGACGGCTACAACCCCTCGGGCCGGCGGCTCACCGTGGCGGCGCGCCGCTTCATCCTGGCCGCGGGCGGCATCGGCTCGCCGTCGATCTTGATCCGCTCGGGCCTCGGCGGCGGCCTCGTCGGGCGGCGCACCTTCTTCCACCCGGTCGCCGGCGTGGCGGCGTACTACAAGGAGCCGATCGAGCCCTACTACGGCGCGCCGCAATCGGTGGCGTCGCACGCGCACGCCGATCGCGGCGATGACGTCGGCCTGTTCTACGAAGTGGCGCCGATGCACCCGATGCTGGCGACGGTGGCGACGGCCGGCTTCGGCGCGCTGCACCGGAAGATGATGCAGAAGCTGCCCTACCTGGCGTCACACATCGCGCTCGCCATCGACGGCTTCCATCCGTCGGAACAGGGGGGCACGGTGACGGTGCGGCCGTCGGGCGCGCCGCTCGTCGACTACGTGACGCCGCTGCGCGTGCGCGAGGCGCTGCGCGAGGGGCTGCGGTGGCTGGTGAAGATCAACTTCGCCGCCGGCGCCTACGAGGTGGCCCTGGGCGAGTTCCCGATGCTGCTTCTGCGCAGCGACAGGGACGTGGCGCGGCTCGACGACTACGACATGGGCAAGCAGCCGCTGTTCTCGGCGCACGTCATGGGCGGATGCATGATGGGCGACGATCCGAAGCGGTCGGTCGTGCGCAGCAAGGACCTGCGGCACCACACCCTCGAGAACCTGCACGTCGTCGACGGCAGCGTCTTCCCCACGTCGCTCGGCGTCAACCCGCAGGAGTCGATCTACGGGCTGGCGCGCCTGATCTCGTCGCGCCTCGCGCAATCCTGGAAGAGCTGAAAGCGCTGCAGCGCTCCGGCCGGACCCACGCGCTCTGCCCCGCCGGGCTCAAACAGTCGTCGCCACCGTGCGGCCGTGGTCGATTCGGCCCCTTGCCTGTGCTGCGGAACTCGCCCAGCGGGGCAGAGCGCGTGGGTCCTGTGTCGCAGGTGGCGCGCCACGGCGGACGCCACGGCGGGTACCGGGACGGCGGCCGGCAGTGAGGTCCCCCGCGGACGCCACAGCGGGAACCGGGACGGCGGCCGGCAGCGAGGTCCTCCGCAGCACTGGGAGCTCGCGATCGGCGCCTACCGGCTCGCCGAGGGTTACTGCTTGACGGTCTGCGTGGGCTCGTCGCGGCGGCGTAGGCGGCTCGGCGGCGGATCGCTGGTGATGCCGAGGACGATCAGCGTGACGTCGTCGTATTGCGGCGCGTCGCCGACGTGCTCGCGCAGGTCGCGCTGCAGCCGCTCGGCGACGTCTTTGGGCCGCGAGGACCCCGATGAGAGCGACAGCTCGAGGCGGTCGAAGCCGAACTGCTCGCCGAGCTCGTCGGTGGCTTCGAGCACGCCGTCGGTACACAGCACCAGGCTGTCGCCGGCCTCGAGCTGCAGCTGGGTCTCTTCGTAGACCGCCTCGTCGAAGATGCCGACCGCCGTGCCGCTGCCGCCGTCGACGCGCACCAGCTCGCCGCGCGTCTTCTTGCGGATGAACGGCGGCAGGTGCCCGGCGTTGGCGAGCGTCACCAGCCTCGTCTTCACGTCGAGCGTCAGGTAGATCCCGGTGACGAAGATGTCGTGCTGCTTGCGCTCGAGGACCGCCTGATTGACCCGCGAGATCGCGCGCGCCGGCGACGGCTCGGCCAGCGCCGCGACGCGCAGATCGCTCGAGATGCGCGCCATCAAGAGCGCCGCCGAGACGCCCTTGCCCGACACGTCGCCGATGAAGACGCCGACGCGCTCGGCGTCGAGCCAGAACAGATCGTAGAAGTCGCCGCCGACCGAGTAGGCGGGCCGATACTCGGTGACGAACTCGATCCCCTCCACCGACGGCAGCTGCCGCGGCAGGAACGACTTCTGGATCTGCTCGGCGAGCAGCAGATCCTGCTGCAGCCGCTGCTGCTTGAGCGACTCGGCGTGCATGCGCGCGTTCTGCAGCGCCATCGCCGCTTGCGACGCCAGGCCGGTCAGCAGATCGAGATCGCTCTGGTTGAACGCGATCAAGCCCCCCTCGCCGCTGCGCACGTGCAGGACGCCCTGCACGTCGTTGCCGAAGATCATCGGCGCGTGCATCGACAGCCCGCCGGCGCCCTTCTGGCCCGGCGTCAGCGGCGCCGACAGGATGGCGCGCCCGCGCTGCACCACCTCCTCGTGAAACAGCCCCGGCAGCGTCGACAGCGACGGCGGGCCCGCGTCACGCCGCATCACCTTGCGCGGCTCCATCATCCCCGTCGTCGGCTCGCGCAGGTAGACGGCGACCGCCTCGGCCTCGGGAAACAGCTCGAGCAGGTTGCGCAGGATGCGCCCGAACAGCTCGCCCTGCTCGAGCGTGGTCGCGATCGACTGCATGAACGCGTAGAGCGTGCGCAGCTTGCGATCGGCGTCTTCGAGCTGGGCCAGGTCGTGCGGCACGCCCGGGTTGGTCGCCAGCGACGCGTCGAGCGAGTCGATGATCTTCGACGGCGGATCGGCGCCGACCTGGGTGTGCACCTCCATGAACTTGGCGACCTTGATCGGCCCCGTGCTGATCGAGCGTCTCCGACTCGAACTTGAAGGTGAAGGGCCCAAAGCGCACGCACGTCGCCGGCCGTCAGCTTCTGCCGCTTGACCTGCACCTCGTTGACGAAGGTGCCGTTGGCGCTGTTGAGGTCGTAGACGACGTGGCCGCCCGGCTCGGGCGAGATCTTGGCGTGCTGCCGCGAGATGCGCGTGTCGTCGAGAACGACGTGGTTGTACGGTCCGCGCCCGACCAGGCAGGGTGCGTCGAGCGAGAAGCGCCGGCTCGCCAACTCCCCGTCGACGCCGACGAGCCAGGCCATCCGCGTCAGCCCTTCAGCTTGGCCAGCGCTACGTCGAGCGACGGGTCGAGATCGAGCGAGCGATCGAGCCTGAGGAGGCGAAAGATCTCCTTGGGCTGACCGGTGAGCCCCGTGAAGTGAACGGCGCCGCCGACGGCCGCGGGTGCGCTTGAAGAGCGAGATGAGGACGCCGACGCCCGTCGAATCGATGAGCGTGAGCCGGGCCAGATCGACCGCTACGCGCGTCCTCTTACTGTCGGTGAGCGTGACGACCTCTTTCTTCAGGCCCGCCGACGTCGCCGCATCGAGGTTGCCGACGAGCGTCAACACCGCCACCCCCTCCCGCTCCGATCGCTCGAACTGGAACATCTGCGCATTGTAAGGCGATCAGGGGTTGAAGCGATAGCCCACGCCGCGGACCGTCTCGATGTGCTTGGGCCGATCGGGGTCGTCCTCGATCTTGGCGCGCAGCCGCGCGATGAAGTTGTCGACGGTGCGCACGGTCCCGAAGTGGTTCGGCCCCCACACCTGCTGCATCAGCTGCTCGCGCGAAAAGACCGTGCCCGGGTGCATGTGCAAAAAGAGCAGCAAATCGAACTCGCGCGCAGTGGAGTCGACCGCGCTGCCCTCGACGAGGATGCGCCGCCCGGCCACGTCGATCTCGACGACGCCGAAGCGCGTCCCCGACTCGCCGCCCGCCTTGGTGCGCCGCCGGCGCCGCAGCGCCACGCGGATGCGCGCGATCACCTCGACGACGGAGAACGGCTTGGTCACGTAGTCGTCGGCGCCGAGCGAAAGCGCCAGCACCTTGTCACCCTCCTGGTCCTTGGCCGACAGCACGATGATCGGCGTGTCGGGATCGTCGACGCGCACCTGCTTGATGACGTCGAGCCCGCCGAGGCGCGGCAACATCAGGTCGAGCAGCACCACGTCCGGCTTGTGCGAGCGCAGAAGGGCCAGCCCCTCCTCGCCGTCGTGCGCGCAGATGGTGCGAAACCCTTCGAGCCCGAGGTTCATCTGCAGCCCGCGCAAGATCGACGGATCGTCCTCGACGACCAGCACCGTCTCCGGCATCAGCGGACGCCCTCCGACGCCGGCAGGAAGATGTGGAACGCGGCGCCCTTGCCCAGATCGCTCTGCACGGTGATCCGCCCCCGATGCGCGCGCACGATGTGGTGCACCATCGCCAGGCCGAGGCCCGTGCCGTCGACGTCGGGCAGCGCCGGATCGACCACGCGATAGAACTTCTCGAAGATACGCGACTGCTCGTGCTGCGGAATGCCCGGCCCGTTGTCGCTGATGGTGATGATGACCTCCTTGTCGCGCTTGACCGCGCGCACCGCGATCTCCTTGCGGTCCGCCGGCGTGTAGCGCAGCGCGTTCGACATGACGTTGAGCAGCGCGTCCGCCATCGCCTCCGGATCGACGTCGATGAGCGGCAGCTCGTCGGCCACCTCGTGGTGCAGATGGGTCACCGTCTCGAGCCCGCTCAGCTTCACTTGCGACTCGAGCCCCTCCATCGCCGCATCGATGACGCGCCGGACGCTGACGCGCTCGGTGTCGTAGACCCGCTTGCCCGCCTCCATGCGCGCCCACTCGAGCAGGCGCTCGACCATGGCGGTCAACCGATCGGTCTCGCGCGAGAGCACGTCGAGACACTCGTCGACTTTGTCCTTGTCGGTCAAGCGCCCCTCTTGCAGCGTCTCGACGAACATCTTGATGCTGGTCAGCGGCGTCCGCAGATCGTGCGACACCTTCTGTACGAACTGCGCTTGCAGCCGGGCGAGCGAGGTGCCGCGCCGGACATAGACGACGGTCGCGGTGATGCCGGCGATCAGCGTCGCCGCCAGCGACAGGATCAGCATGCCGAAGACGATGTCGTGCACCTGGTGCCCGAAGACCAGCACCAGCACGCCGACCGTCAGCAGCAGCGCCCCCGGCGCCACCGCGAAGCACAGGACGAGCACGACGAGCATGCGAATCTGCGACGCATACCTGTCGTACCTGCGCGGCACGGTCGCCTGCTTCGGCGTCAGATCAGCCACTTGCTCCATTTACGTGATCATGTTGGGGCCATGACACTGCGGTGACAATCGATCCTCACACTTACACTATGCCAAAGGCCTCGGAAGTACGCGACCCCGCGGAACGGCTCGATCCGGTCACGTCGATCCCTTTTTTCGGCGTGCACATCGCCGCGATCATCGGCGTCTGCCTCGTCGGCTGGCACTGGTGGTATCCGGTGGTCGCCATCGCCGCCTACTACGTGCGCATGACGTTCGTCACCGCCGGCTACCACCGCTACTTCTCGCACCGCGCGTTCAAGACCAGCCGCTGGTTCCAGTTCGTCCTGGCCTTCATCGCCGAGACGTCGGCGCAGAAGGGCGCGCTGTGGTGGGCGGCGCATCATCGCGATCATCACAAGTACTCCGACCAGCCACAAGACATTCACTCGCCGCGCCAGAAGGGCTTCTGGTTCGCGCATGTCGGCTGGATCCTGTGCCACAAGTACGACGAGACCAAGCTCGAGCGCATCAAGGACTTCGCGCAGTATCCCGAGCTGCGCTGGCTCAACAAGTGGCACCTGCTCCCGCCGATCGCGCTCGCCGTGGTGATGTTCCTCGTCGGTGGGGCGCCGCTTCTGGTGTGGGGCTTCTTCGTCTCCACGGTGCTCCTGTGGCACGGCACGTTCACCATCAACTCGCTGTCGCACGTGTTCGGCTCGACGCGCTATCCGTCGAACGACGACAGCAAGAACAACTGGCTGCTCGCGCTCATCACCGGCGGCGAGGGCTGGCACAACAACCACCACTACTACCAGTCGACCGCGAACCAGGGCTTCTTCTGGTGGGAGATCGACACCTCGTACTACACGCTGAAGCTGTTGTCGTGGCTCGGCATCGTGTGGGACCTGCGCACGCCGCCCAAGCACATCCGCGACGGGCGCAGGACGCCGGCGCCGGCGGCGGCGGCAGCCCTGCCGCTCGCGGCCTCCGAGTCGGTCCCGCCGCGCGTCGCCGCCGACCGGCGCGACTGATTCGCCGCCCGGCGCCGCCGCTCAGCGGACGAGGTGCCGGTCGTTGAGCGTCCAATCGTAGTCCACGTACTCGATCTTGGCGTCGGCGGGCAGCTTGGCGCCGTCGGCGCGGTAGTGGTTGATCCACTCGATCACGCGGCCGGGCTCCTTGCCGAAGTCTTCCTTGTACCAGTCGAAGATGTGCGACAGCCGGAGCCGCCTGGTGCCGGCGTCGAAGTCGACGTTGCGCTTCTCGTTGCAGAACTTGCGCGCCTCGCGTGAGAGCTGCTCGTCGACCCGGGCGGGCGTGAACGCCTCGGCAGGGAGCTCGGGACAGCCGCCCGACGCGCAGTTGAGCGCGAAGTGGATGCGCGCGTCCTTGAACTGCGGGCGCACGATCTTGTTCTCGAGATCGTACAGGTTGACGGTGTCACCGCCGACGACGAACTTGGTGAAGTAGAAGAACGAGACCTTCTCGCTGTCGACGTTCTCGAGCTTGGGCAGGCGCGACAGGACATTCTTCCAGACCAGCACGTTGTAGGCGTCGAGGTAGAAGGCCTTGGCGGCGTTCTTGGAGGCGTATTGGTCGGGGTTCTTCTTCGGCGAGGAGGCGGCGACGGCGGCGAACACCTTGCCGAAGGCGGCGCGATCGATCGCCGCGTAGTCGACCCGCCCCTTGCCGTCGACGTACCGCTTGAGCAGCGCGTCCCACTCGCCGAACGGGAACGGCACCGCCGCCTGGGCGACGGCCGCGGGGTCCGGCTTGAGGGTGCCGGCGAACGCCCGCGCGGCGACGACCACCACGACAGCGACGAGCCCGACGGCGGCGAGAGCAGTCTTCATGAGGCCTCCTCCGGGGGAGCATACGCCGGCGCCGGCCCCGGAGTTACGCCACTGCAACCCGGAGTCCGCACTGACGGCCGTTGACGTCCGCTGCGCGCTAGGTGATGCTGCGCACGCTGGAGGTTCCACATGCGTCACTTCCTCGCGACCGTGGTGTTGGTTCTCGCCGGGTGCGCGGCGCAAGGCCTGCCTCTCGACGACTCGACGGGCGGCAATGGTGGTGGCGGCGGCGGCAGCGGCCACGGCAACGCGGCCGACATGGCCAGGCCGCTCGGCGGCACCGGCGCCAAGTGCACGACCGCGTGCGACTGCGAGCCCGGGCTCGCCTGCCGGCAGGGCATGTGCGGCATGAGCCAGATCGGCGCGATCTACTGCTGCGACTCGAACCAGTGCCCGGCCGGGAGCTTCTGCCAGTCGTCGATGGGCGGCTTCGCGCAGTGCGGCTCGTCGGGCGGCGGCACGGGCGGAGCCGGAGGCGGCGGCGCGGGCGGCTTCGGCGGCGGACCCGGCGGTGGCGGCCCCGCCGATCTCGGCATCGGCATGTTCTGCCACCAGATCCCCTGCGGGACCAACGGCAACGTCTGCAAGATGATCGGCTGCGGCGCCTGCACCGCCGCCGGCACCTGCGGCACGAACTGAGCAGCGGTTCGTCGTCGCGGCCGCGCCGCTATTCGTAGCGCAGCGCTTCGACGGGATCGAGCTTGGCGGCGCGCCACGCGGGGAAGATCCCGAAGATCACGCCCGTCGACACCGACAGCCCGAGGCCGAGGGCGATCGACCACGCCTCGATGTGCAGGTTCCAGCTGCCGAGCATCTTGGTGAGCAGCGTCGCGGTCAGCCAGGCCAGCGCGATGCCGCCGCACACGCCGATGATGCCGCCGGCCAGCGCGATCAGTCCGGACTCGAGCAGGAACTGCATCAAGATCGACGTCGGATTGGCGCCCATGGCCCGGCGCACGCCGATCTCGCGCGTCCGCTCGGTCACCGTCACCAGCATGATGTTCATGATGTTGATGCCACCGACGAACAGCGACAGCAGGCCGGTGCCGAGCAGCAGGATCTTGATGACCTCCAGGATGAGCTCCTCTTGCGCCTTGTCCTTGGCGCCGCGATCGACCTTGAAGTTCTGCACGCCGTAGTGCCGGCGTATCAGCGTGTGGTCGATGGCGTTGCGCCCCGCCGCCAGCCGTGCCTCGAGCGGGCCCAGGCCGCCCAGGCGTACGTAGATGCGGTCGACCTGGTGCTGGTTGTAGAAGGTGGCGTCGTAGGTGGTGCGCGGCACCAGGATCTTGTTGTTCCACAGCCACGGACCCTGCGTCGAGGGGCCCATGCTGGCCTTGTTCTTGAGCACGCCGACCACCGACCACTCGACATCGTCGACGGTGATGGTGGCGTTGGCGAACGAGTCGGGACGGCCGAGCAGCTCGTTCCACACGTTGATGCCGACCACGGCCACGCGCCGCCGCTGGCGCAGATCGTCATCGGTGAGGAAGCGCCCGCGCCCGACCTCGAGCTTGTAGAGCGACAGCGCGATCGGCTCGGTGGCGTCGAGGCTGATCTGCTTCTTCTGCTTGCCGTGGTAGGCCTTGGTCCAACGGCCGCGCTCGGCGGTCACCTGCACCGACGGCAAGATGGGAGAGCCGCCGAGCGTCTCGGCGTCGCCCTGGTCGAGCTCGCGCCGCGTCTTCTGCAGATCCTTGGTCGCCGGCTCGTCCGGATCGACGCGCACCAGATCGGCGTCGGTGGCACGCTGGCTGCTCGCTTGCAGCGCCTCCTGGCCGCCGTCGAGCAGCGAGGCGAGCAGCACGATCGACCCGGCGCCGATCATGATGCCGAGCAGGGTCAAGCGCGACGCGCCCGCGGTTGGAGCCGAAGGTGTGGCGCACCGAGCGGAGCTGATCGATGAGCCGCATCAGGAGCCTCGAATCGCGGCGATGGCGTCGAGCTTGGAGGCGCGCCGCGCCGGAAAATAGCCGAAGAGCAGCCCGACGCCGAATGACACACACAAGGCGGAGATGATCGCGCCGTGCGCCAACACCGTCACCCAGGTCGGCTTGAAGTGGCGGATGATCCAGCAGGCGAAGATGGCGAAGCCGCTGCCGCCGACCACGCCGATGACCCCGCCGGTCCCGGCCAGCACGACGGCCTCGAGCAGGAACTGGCGCGCCGATGTCGCTCGGGTTGGCGCCGATCGCCTTGCGGATGCCGATCTCGCGCACGCGCTCGGACACCGAGACCAGCATCATGTTCATGACGCCGACGCCGCCGACGAGCAGCGCGATGCCGGCGATGAAGCCGACGATGGTGCGCATGATGTCGAAGAACGAGTTGAAGTTGTTCGTGATCGACGACATGTCGAAGATCTCGTAGTCGTCGATCCCGTGGTGGCGATCGGCGAGCAGCGCGTTGGCGATGCGCTTGACGATGTCGTTGTGCGATGCGTCGTCGGTCTTGACCTGGAGCTGCGCCGCCGCCTTGGCCTTCTGGTCGACCTCGTTCACGGTCTCGAGCGGCATGGCCACGAAGTCGACCCAGTCGAAGCCGAAGTCCATGCCCCAATGATCGAGGTTGGTGATCTGCCCGATGACGCGGCAGCGGATGCCGTCGAGCTCGAGCGTGTGGCCGACGGCGTCGCCGTCCCACATCTCCTGCGCCACCTTGCCGCCGACGACGCAGACCTTGGCGTGGCGCGCGTCGTCCTCGACGGTGAAGAAGCGCCCCTTGTCGAGCTGCAGGTGCGTGAAGCTGAAGAAGTCGCCGTCGGCGGCGACCAGATCGGTCCGCTTGAGCCGCCCGGTGTCGCTGACCATCTCCTTGCGCCCGAGCCCGGTGAACATCGAATGCTCGACGACGTGCGGCAGCCGCGAGAACACGATGTCGCGATCCTCGACGGTGAGCCCGCGGGTGTAGCTGGCCTGCTTGGCCTCCTCGCGCTCGGCTTGCTTGGGCCCGATGAAGATGAGCCGCGCCGCCGCCGAGCTCCTCGATGCCGCGGAACAGCGTGGTCGAGCCCGCTCTGCGCCAGCGACGACATGACGACGATGGAGAAGGCGCCGATGGTGATGCTGAGGACCGTCAGCAGCGAGCGGAACTTGTGCGCGACGCAGGACCTTGCGCGCGATATTTAGGTATTCGAACCACATGGCGTTACATCTTGTATTCGTTCTCGGCCGACGACGCGGGCTTGATGAGCACCTTGTCGCCCTCCTTGATGCCGCTCTGGATCTCGATCTCGCGATCGTTGCGCGCGCCGACGGCGACCTCGACCTTGTCGGTCTTCTGCTTGCCGTTCTCCGCCGGCACCACCTTCGACACGTACTGCTTGCCGCCCTCCTTGACCACCGCCTCGATCGGCAGCGACAGGACGTGGTCCTTCTTCTCGATGTGGATGCGCACGTCGGCGGTCATGCCCGGCTTGATCGCCGGGTCCGCCTTGGCCAGCGTGGCCTCGACGGGGAACACGTCGACCTCCTTGTCCTTGGGCGTGATCGACGCCGGCGCGATCTTGGTGATCGTCGCCTCGTAGGTCTTGCCCGGCAGCGCGTCGAGCGTGACCGTCACCTTCTGCCCGAGCTTGACCTTGGCGACGTCGATCTGGTTGAGGTCGACCTTCACCAAGAGCGTCGACAGATCGGACGATCGTGAGCAGCGACTTGCCGTCGAACGTCGCCTGCACGCCCGGCGTCACCACCTCGCCCGGCTGGATGCCGCGCTCGATGACCGTGCCGTCCATCGGCGCGACGATGTGCGTGTAGCGCAGCTGATCCGGCGCGGCGTTGAACGACACCGTCGCCGTCTGCACCGCCACCTGCTTGGCGCGCACGTCGGTCGCCGCGGTGTCGACGTCCATCTGCGCCACGCCGCGCTCCTTCAGGCCGGTCTGGCGTCGCTGCAGGCTGAGCTGGGCGAACTCGAGCGCGTTCTTGGCCGCGGCCACGTCGGCCTCGGTGCGCGACACCTGCCGCTCGTAGTCGATGGGGTCGAGCTGCAACAGCAGCTGCCCCTTCTTCACGCTGTCGCCCGCGTCGACGAAGACCTTGCGCCACCTGCCCGGCCACCTTCGACTTGACCTCGACCTTCTCGCGCGGCTGCACCTTGCCGGTCTCGAGCACCTCGATCGCCAGGTCCGCCGCGCTTGACCGTCGTGATCAGCGACGGGTCGAGCTCCTTCGGCCCGGCGGCGCCGCGCCGCGTGTAGGCCAGCGACGCCCAGGCCGACGAGCATGAGGATGACGACGAGCGGCCACCAGCGCCGGCGTCTGCGAACTCCGTTAGCCATGTTCCACTCCGACTGTGAAGCCGAGCGCCGCGTGCAGCTCGTACCACTGCAGCTGAAGCTGCGCGGTCGACGTCGGCGAGGGCGAGCTCTGCGTTGGCGAGATCGATCTGCGCGTCGAGATACTCGATGATGAGGGCGTCGCCGTTCTTGTAGCGCCCCTCGACGATCGTGAGGTTGTCGCGCGCCACGTCGCGCGCGGCGGTGAGCGGCACGCGCTGCTCGTAGAGCTTGAGCAGCGTGGCGTGCGCCGCGCGCACGTCGGTGTCGACGAGCCGCTCGTAGCGCCGCACCTCCTGCCGGTCGACGCTCCTCGATAGTGCGCGTCGCCGGTCGCCGTGTAGGTGTTGAGCGTGTCGAAGAAGTTCATCGTCAGCTGCGCGCCGCCGGTGAAGTTGCCGGCGAGGTTGCCGAACGGGTTGGCCGCCGCCGACACGCTGCGCGCGCCGGTGCCGATGTTGAACTGGTTGTTGCCGTACTGGAACAGACCGAACAGCGTCAGCTGCGGATAGAAGTTCGAGCGCGCCATGACGCACCAGCTGGTGCTGCACCTCCACCTGCAGCTTGCGCGTTCTGCACCTCGGGCCGGCGCCCGAGCGCATCGTCGCACCAGCTCCGCCGGCGACGCCGGCGGCTCCTCGGGAACCACCACGTCGTCGACGAGCACCAGGTCGTCGGGCAGGCCGAGCTCGACCGCCAGCTGCGCCGAGGCGTCGTGCTCCTGCCCCAGCAGATCCTCCAGCGTCGCCATCTGCGACAGCTTGCGCTGCGGTCGCGCGGTTCTTGTCGATCGGCGGCGCCAGCCCGGCGCGCACGCGCCCGTCGGCGATCGTCTCCGCGTCGACCATGCGCTGCAGCGCCGACTGCTGCACGTCGCGCAGGATCTCCAGGCGCCGCACGTTCCAGTAGGCGCGCGCCACCGCCAGCGCCGTGTCCTTGCGCGTTCTGCTTGATCTGCACCAGCGCCGCCTGCTGCGCCGTCTTGGCCCGCTTGACGTTGGCCTCGACGTGGAAGCCGGAGAACAGGTAGTAGTTGAGGTTGGCCTGGAAGTTCGACAGCCCGTTCCACTGCGACGGCTGCTGCACGGCCGACGGCATCGACACGCCGCCGTACATGGCGCAGCTCGACGGATCGGTCTGGAACGTCGTCGCCCATGGCCGTGCAGTCGTAGGCGGTCGGCCCGCCGATGTTCGACTTGTTCCACAGCTCCTGCACCGAGCCGTCGACCTTGAGGCTGAAGCGATCGAGCTGCGAGCGCAGCACGCCCAGGCGCGCGCGATCGTCCTGCAGATGCGCCTCGGAGATGATCGGATCGACGTGCATGGCCGATCTGCACCGCCTCCTGCAGCGTCAGCCGGCGCGGCGCCGCCGTCGCGCGCTAACCGTCGACAGTAGTAGCGTGATGAGACGCGATCGCTCGCATTGCCATCCTTGGTCTTGGTCTCGTCGCTGACGATGACGCCGTCGTAGAAACTGACCACGCGCTCGGCATAGGCCGCGATGTTCGGGTCGTGAGTCACCAGCACCACCGTCATGCCCTGGCGGTGCAGTTCGACGAACAGCTCCATCACCTGCTTGGTGGTCGTCGGAGTCGAGCGCGCCGGTGGGCTCGTCGGCGAGAGCAGGAGCGGCTCGTTGACGATGGCGCGCGCGATCGAGACGCGCTGCTGCTGTCCGCCCGAGAGCTGGTTGGGCAGGTGATCCATGCGATCGGCCAGGCCGACCCGCTCGAGCGCGCGCACCGCCTTCTGGCGGCGCAGCCCGCGCCGCTCGCCGGCGTAGATCATCGGCAGCTCGACGTTCTCCAGCGCGTTGTCGCGCGGCAGCAGGTTGAAGGACTGGAAGACGAAGCCGATCTTCGGTTGCGCAGCGCCGCGAGCTCGAACTCGTCGAGGTCCTGCACCGGCTCGCCGTCGAGCAGGTACTCGCCCTCCGACGGACGATCGAGGGTGCCGATGAGGTTGAGCATGGTCGACTTGCCCGAGCCCGACGCGCCCATGATGGCCACCATCTCGCCGGCGCGCACGGTGAAGTCGACCGAGCGCAGCGCGTGCACCTCGATCTCGCCCATTTGATAGACCTTGCTGATCCCTCGGAGCTCGAGGATCGGCGGGGCGCCGCTGGGGTCTTCTGTCACCACCTTTAGCACGCTCTCCTCACCTTCGCTTCTAGTGTCCGATGGAGGTGGAAAGTTTCAATCCCGCAACGGAAAGTGCCAGCTCTTTATTCCGACTTTCGTCGAGGGTACGGTGTTGCTCCTCATGAAGGCGTCCACTCCCCGGTTTTCTGGTATCGGATTGCGCTTGGTGGAGGGCGTGATGCGCTCGACGCCGCTGCCCCGCCTGCTGTCGCGCCTCGTGATCGAGCGCAAGCTGCGCGCAATCGACTTCGCCGCCGAGGGCGACCCGGCCCCTTTCTACATGCCCGAGCACTATAAAGGGAAACACCGCCGGTGAGCTTTCGGTTCCCGACGGTCGTCGATTATGAGGCGGCCTATCGCAAGGGGGCGGCCGACCCGGTGCAGGTGGCCGAGCGCGCGCTGACCGCGGCGCGCACGCTCGACCGCATGGATCCGCCGATGCGCACCTTCATCGCGCTCGACGAGGGCGACGTACGCCGCCAGGCGGCGGCGTCGGCGCAGCGCTGGCGCCGGGGCGCGCCCGCGTCGGCGCTCGACGGCGTGCCGATCGCGGTCAAGGACGAATACGATGTCGCCGGCTACGGCACCAGCTGCGGCACCAGCTTCCTCGGCAAGACGCCGGCGGCGAGCGACGCGCTGGCGGTGGCCCGGCTGCGCGCGGCCGGCGCCGTCATCTTCGGCAAGACCAACATGTCGGAGCTGGGCGTGGCACCGTCGGGGATCAACCCGTGGCACGGCATCGCGCGCAACCCGTACGATCCGGGGCGCGACACCGGCGGCTCGTCGACGGGGTCGGGCGCGTGCGTCGGCATGGGGCTCACCCCCGTCGCGCTCGGCAACGACGGCGGCGGGTCGATCCGCATTCCCGCGGCGCACAACGGCGTCGTGGGGCTCAAGGGCACGTTCGGGCGCGTTCCGACGGACGGCGTGCCGCTGTTGTGTTGGTCGCTCGAGCACTCCGGGCCGCTGGCGGCGACGGTGGCCGACGCGCTTCTGGCGTTCGCCGTCATGACCGACGAGCGGTTGGCGCTGCCCGAGCTGCCGCGACCGCTGCGCATCGGCGTGTGCGAGCGCTGGTGGCGCTGGGCCGACGGCGAGGTGGCGGCGATCGCGCGCGCGGCCGTGGAGCGGCTGGCCGGCGGACAGCTCGTCGACGTCGATCTGCCGCACATCGAGCTGTCGCTCCCCGTCGGTGCGGCCACCTTCACCGTCGAGGGCGCGGCGGCCATGGATGCGGCCATCGAGCGCGGCGAGCCGCTGTCGGCGCCGACGCGCGTCGCCTTCGAGCTGGCGCGCGCCATGAGCGCGGTCACCTACGTCAAGACCCAGCGGGCGCGCGCGCTGGTGGTGCGCGACTTCGAGTGGGCCTGGGACAGCGTCGACGTCCTGGTCACGCCGACCACGGCCACGACGGCTCCGCCCATCCCCGCCGACGCCGCCGGCGGCGAGCTCGACGAAGCCAGAGATCAACCGCGCCGTCACCTTCACGTTCGCGCAGAACCTCTCCGGCATGCCCGCGGTCTCCATCCCCTGCGGCTACGACGCCGCCGGCCTCCCCGTCGGCCTCCAGATCATCGCCCCCCACGGCGAGGACCTGCGCGCCCTGGCCGTCGCCGCCGCCATCGAGCACACCACCCCCCGCCACAAACCCCTCATCTGGTGCCCACCCATCAATCTCTGAACACCAGCGAGCCGTCCCCACGCCGTTCTGGATCTACGCACCGCCGGTCGCCGCGAGCCCGCGGCGGGTGACCGCACATTCGTTTTTTCGCCTGCGCGCAGGCGGAGCGCCGCATCCTCGCGCCCTCAGGATCGAGCGCAGCCGAGCACAGCCGAAAGAACGAATGTGCGGGCAGGACCCGCCGCCCACCGCATCCACCGCCCACCGCACCCACCTACGCCGGCAGCGCCAACTCCTCCAGCGACCTGCGCTCCGCCTTGACGCCGAGGAACCACGCCAACGCAGCGCCCCCGAGCATGAGCAGCGCGCCAAACGCGTACCCGGCGAACAGCGACTGCCGCGAATGGGTCTCGATGAGCGCGCCGAACAGCGCCGGCGCGGCCAGGCCGCCCACGCCGGTGCCGACGGCGTAGAAGACCGCGATCGCCATGGCGCGGATCTCGAGCGGAAAGATCTCGCTCACCGTCAGATAGGCGAGCTCGACGCCGCCGAAGAGGCGACGAAGAAGATGACGCTCCACAGGATCGTCTGCGTCGTCGCCGTCAGAAGGCCGCGCTCGAACAGCAGGCCGGTCGCGAACAGCATCAGCGCCGAGGCGGCGTAGGTGCCGGCGATCATCGGGCGCCGCCCGACGCTGTCGAAGAGCCGCCCGATGGTCAGCGGGCCGAGGAAGTTGCCGACGGCGAACGGCACGATGTAGAAGCCGATGTGCTCGGGACGCACGCCGTAGAAGCGTGGCGAGCACGAGCGCGTAGGTGAAGAAGATCGCGTTGTAGAAGAACGCCTGCGAGATCATGAGGCCAAGGCCGAGCACCGTGCGCCGCAGGTAGCGCCCGCCGAGCAGGCGCGCGACGTCGCCGATCGAGGTGTCGCGGGCGCACCTGGATCTCGACCCGCCCGAGCGGCGGCGGCAGCGACGACAGCTTGTCGTAGCGCATCACCGTGGCCTCGATCTGCTGCACCACCGCTTCCGCCTCGTCGGCGCGACCGTGGATGAGCAGCCAGCGCGGGCTCTCGGGCAGCATGCGGCGGACGAACAGGATCGAGAAGCCGAGCACCGCGCCCAGGCCGAACGCGACGCGCCAGCCGAGGCGATGGCCGAGGACGCGCGGATCGAGCAGCACCACCGAGGCGAGCGCGCCCATCGCGGCGCCGATCCAGTAGGTGCCGTTGAGCGCGATGTCGGCGAAGCCGCGCACGCGCGCGGGCAAGAGCTCGTCGATGGCCGAGTTCATCGCCGCGCACTCACCGCCGATGCCGAAGCCGGTGAGCGCGCGGAAGCAGGCGAACGAGGCGAAGCTCCACGAGGTGGCGGTGAGCGCGGTGGCACCGAGGTAGACGCCGAGCGTGACCAAAAAGAGCTTCTTGCGCCCCAGGCGATCGGTGAGGCGCCCGAAGAAGAGCGCGCCCACGATGGCGCCGGCGATGTAGGCCGTGGCCGACCAGCCGACGTCGCGCGCGCTCAGCCCGAGCGTCTCCGGCTCCTGCAGCACCGAGCCGAGCGAGCCGACGATGGTGACCTCGAGCCCGTCGAGGATCCAGGTGATGCCGAGCGCGACCACCACCAGCCAGTGCCAGCGCGACCAGGGCAGCCGATCGAGCCGCGCCGGAATGTCGCTCTCGATCACCGCCATGCGTCGAGCTCGCCCTCGTAGGCCGCGGTCGCCGCGGCGCCGTAGGTGCAGAAGATGACCCCCGCCGGATGCGGGTGCGCCGCCAGCCACTGCATCACTTCGCGCACCGCGATCGTCGCGGCGTCGTCGATCGGATAGCCGTAGATTCCGGTCGAGATCGCGGGAAACGCCAGGCTCGCCAGCTGCGCCTGCGCCGCCAGCTCGAGGCAGCGACGGTAGCAGGAGGCGAGGAGCGCCGGCTCGCCGTGGTCGCCGCCGCGCCACACCGGCCCCACGGTGTGGATGATGTGGCGCGCCTTCAGTCGGTGACCGCCGGTCAGCTTGGCGTCGCCGGTGTCGCAGCCGCCGAGGAGACGGCATTCGTGCAAGAGCTCGGGCCCGGCGGCGCGATGGATGGCGCCGTCGACCCCGCCACCGCCGAGCAGCGACGAGTTGGCGGCGTTGACCAGCGCATCGACGTCGAGCGTGGTGATGTCGCCTTGCCACACGCGCGCGGGCATCACTTCCACGTAAGCACCCAGGCGTCGCCCTGCACCGTCATCGCCTGCGCGGCGGCGAGCGCGTAGTCATCCTCGCCGAAGTAGACGTCCATGCGCTCGCCGCGGATGCCGGCGCCGGTGTCCTGCGCCAGCACCACGCGCGTCATCGGCTGCCAGCCGGTGATGGCGCCGCCGGCGACGATCGGCTTCTGCGCGCGCACGAAGATCAGCGCGCCCATCGGCACGCGCGCCTCGTCGACGGCAACCGAGCGCCCGGCGACGAGCGCGCCATACTTGCCGCCGCCCGCCTTGTCGACGCTGCGGAAGAAGACGAAGTGCGGATTGCGCCCCCAATAGACGTCGAGGTCGGCGGGGTGCGCCGCGAAGTAGGCGCGCGCCTTGGGGTTGCCCGGCGCGTGCGACGGCGGCGCCGGCCCCGGCGGCAGCTTGTGGTCGGCGATGAGCAGCTTCGAGACGTTCTGGTAGGGCTGGCCGTTGTGTCCGTCGCTGCCGACGGGGAAGCTGCGCCCGTCGGGGAGCTGCACCACGCCCGCCCCTTCGACCTGCAGCGCCAGCACGTCGTAGGCGTCGGCGAGCCACACCAGCTCGAGGCCGCGGCCGGCCAGCGCCCCGGCGAGGATCTGCGCCGTCGTGTAGCGCGCGCCAGCGTCCCGGGGGCGGCGGTAGAGCGGCCAGCGATAGGTGGCGTCGCGGGTGAGCGAGCCGCGCACCGTCGGCGTGTGGTAGGCGGTGAAGAGCACGTGGCCGGCCCCGACGTGCAGCCACTTCATCGAGTATTGCAGGGCGCCGCACAGGTGCGCGCGGTCGCCCGCTTTGGCCAGCGCCAGGATCGGCCGCAGCGTGCGGGCCGCGTAGTCGGGCGCGGTCATGGCCGTGCCGGCCAGGGTGGCCGCGGCGCCCCGGGCCCGCTCGAGGGCGGGCAGCTCGCGCTCGATGGCCTCGGCCAGCGACGGCAGGTCGAGGTCGTCGCAGGCCACCGTCAGCGACGGGGCGGCGGCCGCCTGGAGCTGCGCGCTCGCCGTCGACGAGGCGCACCCGACGAGCACGACGACAACCAGTGAATACCGCGACATGGCGGCATTGTAGTAGACTTGGCGCGTGAAGCGCGTACTGCTCGTCGCCGCCGCGGCCGTCTCGCTCGGAGCGTGCAGCGACATGTTCTCGCCGCCGGAGCTACCCGACCTGTACAAGGCCCCCTACGACTTTGCCGTCGTCGTGCCGCCCTACAAGGGCGACGGCGGCGTCGGCGACATGGCCAGCACCGACGTTCACGATCTCGCCATGCCCAACGACTAGTGAAGGGCGAGCGCGGCGGTCGGGTCGGTCGCGGCGGGCTCAAGCTCGAGGCCGCCATCGAGCGCTTCGGCCTCGCGGCACGCCTGCGCGGCGCGCGCGCGATCGACGTCGGCGCCTCGACGGGCGGCTTCACCGAGGCGCTGCTGGCGCACGGCGCCGCCCACGTCACCGCCGTCGACGTGGGCAAGGGGCAGCTCCACCCGTCGCTGCAGGGCGACGCGCGCGTCACCAACCTCGAGGGCGTGCACTGGAAGACGCTGCCCTTGTCGACGGCGCCGGGCCCGTTCGACTTCTTCACCGTCGACGTCAGCTTCATCGCCGCGCGCAACATGCTGCGCGGGCTCGCCTTCCGCCTGCGCCCCGGCGCCGAGGGCGTGGTGCTGGTCAAGCCGCAGTTCGAGGTCGCCGACCAGCGGGTGCGCGGCGGCGACGTCAGCGATCCCAACCTGCGCCGCGAGGCGCTCGAGGAGGTGCGCAAGAAGGGCGAGGCGCTCGGCTTCCAGCTCGTCGCACACGCCGACTCGCCGGTCGCGGGCGGCAGCGGCACCGTCGAGATCCTGGCCCACCTCGTCTTCCAGGGACGCTCGGCCAAGCTGCCGCAGCCGGGCGAGTCGCGCGGCCAACCCGAGCGGCCACACAAGCGCGAGCGCGCGCGCCCGTCGTCGACGCCGACGGAGCTGGAGATGTTCGCCGTCGTCGCGCCGGGCGTCGAGGCGGTGCTCTTGCGCGAGGTGGCCGCGCTGCCGGGCGTGCGCGAAGGTGCGCGCCGTCGCCGGCGGCGTCGAGCTCGCCGGCTCGGTCGACGTGCTCTATCGCGCCAACCTGTGGCTGCGCACCGCCACCCGGGTGCTGGTGCGCGTCGGCACCGTCGAGGCGCGCGAGTTCGCCAAGCTGCGCCGTCGCGCCGGCACGCTGCCGTGGGAGCGCTTCGTCGATCCGGCGCGTCCGGTCACCGTCTCGGCGTCGCAGTCGGGCAGCCGGCTCTATCACACCGGCGGCATCGCCGAGAACCTGACGGCGGCCATCGGCGACCGCCTGCGCAGCGATCTGGCGGCCGAGGGCGAGAGCCAGAAGGTGCTGGTGCGCGGCGTCGGCGGACCTCTTCACCGTCAGCGTCGACAGCTCGGGCGAGCTGCTGCACCGTCGCGGCTGGCGGCAGGAGATCGCGCACGCGCCGCTGCGCGAGACGCTGGCGGCGGCGCTGCTCATGCTGTGCGGCTGGGATCCGGCGACGCCGCTGGTCGACCCGATGTGCGGCGGCGGCACGCTGCCGCTCGAGGCGTGCGCGATGGCGATGCGCCTGGCGCCGGGCCTGCAGCGCAGCTTCGCCTTCGCGTCGTGGCCGACGTTCGACGCCGCCCGCTTCGCCGCGCTGCACGCCGAGGCGGAGGCGACGCGGCTGCCGGCGCCGGCGGCGCCGATCGTCGGCAGCGATCGCTCGCCGGCGGCGATCACCGCGGCGCAGCACAACGCCGCCCGCGCCGGGCTCGCCGAGCACGTGCAGCTCGTGCAGTGCGAGCTCGACGAGCTCTCGCCGCCGCCCGGCCCCGGCACGGTCATCATGAACCCGCCGTACGGACGCCGCCTCGGCGATCCGCGCGCGCTTCGCTCGCTCTACGGCGCGATCGGCCGCGCCCTGCGCGCGCGCTTCGCCGGTTGGCGCGCAGCGATCCTGGTCTCCGACGCGCGGCTCGTCGAGGCCGTGGGCACGCGGGTGCTGGCCGAGCATCCCCTGTCCAACGGCGGGCTACGCGTGCGCCTGCTCGAGCTGGATTTGGGTAGAATGCGCCCGTGAAACCGACATTCATTCTTTCACTGGCGTTGGCGGCGGGCTGCTCGTTCAATCCGGGAAAAGGCAGCGACGACATGAGCGCTGGCGGCGGCGACGACATGACCGCCGGCGACCTGGCGACCGGCGACGACATGACCATGATCTGCACGCCGGGCGCCAAGAGCTGTACGGGCGCCACGCTGTCGACCTGCAATCTCGACGGCACGGCGATCGACACGTCGACCTGCGTGCTCGGCTGCAACACGGCGGGCAACGACTGCGACGCGCTCCAGCCGACGGCGCCGGCGGTGGCGTCCGACTTCTCGTACGGCGGCCTGAGCGAGCCGGTGATCGCGGCGACGCAGACGCTGCTCATCTTCGACACCGACACCGGCGAGATCCGCGACGGCTCGGGCGCGGTGGTGCGCATGCCCAACGCGGCCCCGCAGACGCGCTTCGTCGAGGACGGCATCGGCTTCCACCGCGTCTCCGGCGTCGGCATCTGGACGTTCTCGAAGCTGACCGTGCCGGCGACGACGCTGATCGTGTTCAAGAGTCCGTTCGCGGCCTCGATCTTATCGGCCGGCGATCTGACGATCGCGGGCATGATCGACGTGCGCGGCTACCTGGATCCGACGGCTGCGTTGGCGACGATGTCGACGGTGTGCGCGAGCGCGGTCGCCGGGCCCGGCGGCACCGTCGGCGGGATGGGCACGACGGCGGCCACGGGGGCCGGCGCCGGCGGAATCGCGACCGATACCACCACCGGCGCCGGCGGCGGCGGCTACGGCGACACCGGCGGCGCGGGCGGCAAGAACGGCGGCACCAACGGTGGCACGGCGGGCGCAGTCGTCGGGAGCGCGGCGATCAATCCGCTCGCCGGCGGATTCGGCGGCGGCCCCAGCGGCGGCAATGGCGGCGGCGGCGGCGGCGCGCTCCAGCTCGCGGCCGAGGGCACGCTCACCATCAGCGGCGGCATCAACGCCGGTGGCTGCGGCGGCCTGGCCGGCGATGCCACCCACGGCGGCGGCGGCGGCGGCTCGGGCGGCGCGATCCTGGTCGAGGCGCCGACGGTGCACTTGACGGCGACCGCCAAGCTGGCCGCCAACGGCGGCGGCGGCGGCGGCGGCGGCGACGCGGTGGCCGGCCAGGGCCTGCCGGGGGTGCTCGGCTCGGCGCAGGCCATGGGCGGCTCGGCCGGCACTGGCGGCAACGGCGCCGCCGGTGGTCAGGGCGGCGCGCTCAATTCGACCGGCGGTCAGAGCGGCAGCAACGGATCGGTCGGCGGCGGCGCCGGCGGTGGCAGCGTGGGCCGCGTGCGCCTGAACTCGCGCACCGGCGCGACCATCGACGGCGGCTCGCTCGTCAGCCCCGCCGCGACCGCGGGGACGGTCGTCATCCAGTAGCGAACGGACTACAGGTTCGGTACGACCGTGACGTGCCCCCTGCGCGGGCAGGCCAACCCGGGCCGCCTGTCGCGCTGGCACTCGACGGCGTGCTCGGTGTACTGGTAGTCGTAGCCGCCCTCGGATGGCGTCAGCGTCTCCGTCGCCTCCCAGGTGCAGCCGTCCCGGAAGTCGTAGCGACTGGTGAGCGTCACCTTCTTACCGTCGCTGGCGTCGTGCGGCATGATGAGGTCGCCGTCGTTCCAGGCCGAGCCGTAGACGCACGCCGGGTCGGACTCGGTGTCGAGGATGAGTCGGTACGACTGCGCCCCGAGCGGCGGCTCGAGCGGCGTCAGCGACGATCCAACCGACACTGCGAGCACGCCGCCGAGGAGGAGCGCGCCACCCATCAGCGCCACCGGGCGGGCCACCAGCCGCCAGGCCGAGAGCGTCAAGCCAGAGCGAACGAACATGAGCACACCTCCGACGCTTCGATTGTACGCCCGAAGCGCGTGCTCTGCCTCCTACTAAGTTGCAACCGCGCGAATCACGAAGAGGAATGGCGCCGCTTGGATTCCTCCAAAATTTGGATGCCGCTGACGAGCGACCAGATCCAGACGGCGAGCAACATCGGAAAGCCGATCAGCACGATACAGAGCGGAAAGCTGACCACCCACAACACCAGCTGCGCCACGCCCATCGAGGTGCGCCCAGCGACGAGCGAGCCCGACCCGGGGACGATGATGTTGAGCACCAGCGCCGCCACCGCCGTGCCCTCCGCGGGCGGGCTCACGTGCTGCAGCTGCCCGTATGGCGCCACCGTCACCGGCGGCGGATTCGCCGGCGGCCGCGCGGTGGGACGCCCGGGGATCGTGAAGAACACGTTACCCTCGTCATCGACGTCGCGGCCGATGACGTCGCGCGCCGCCATGTCCTCCAGCCGATCCGAAACCTCCGCCGTCGGCAGGCGCAGCGCATGCGCCACCGCCGGAACATTGAGCGTCGCCGTCGTCTGGTAGGCGAACTCGAGGAAGCGCACCTCGAAGTCGTCCATCGGCTTGGGAACGGTCGGTTGGGTGCCCTTGAAATCGGCCTGCGACGGCTGGGCCGGCGGCTTGGACAGGTCGGCCTGGCAATGCTTGCAACGGACCGCCACCTTCTTGATCTCCTCGCCACAATAGGGGCAAGGCTTGGTGTCGCTCGGGGGAGCGGGTGGCGCCGGGTCGTCAGCCATGAGGTTCTCCATGTTGCTAGAAAGCGCCCCACGAGAGGGGAAAATTCCGCTATGATGCGCTGTGGCCCTCTTGTCGACGGACTCTCACCTACCCCAGCACGGCCGTGGCACGGTGGTCACGCGCCACCCCGCGACCATCCGGCGCGTCGCGCAGGCGCTCGGAGCCGTCGGCGTCGGCGTCAACCACGCGCTGTCGACCGCCCAGATGCCCAAGGCCGGCCCGGGCGAGCTCAAGGTGGTCGTGCTCGACCTCGACATCGATCCGGCGGCGGATCCACTCGCCCTGGTACGTCAGGTCGCCGACTTCTACCCCGCGATTCCGATCGTCGTCACCGCCGGCGTCCATGCCAAGAAGCGCCTGCTGACGACGCTGGCAGCGCCGGCGGTGCGCCACGTGGTGCCCAAGCTCGGCGGCTGGCTCGACCTGCCGCCCGAGCAGCGCAGCTTCGACGGCCCCGACGAGCAGGATCTGGCGGTGGCGCTACGTCGCGGCTTCGGCAATGAGACCTCGCCGCTCGGCGCGCAGCCCTACCTCATCCAGGGCTTCTCGACCACCGAAGCGGTCGTGCAGTCCACGGGCGACAAGGACGAAGCGCTCGACGCCGTCATGCAGCTCGCCGCCGCGCTCGAGCTCAGCGACGAGAAGAAGCGCCGTATCGAGGTCGCCACCGAGGAGCTCCTGCTCAACGCCATCTACGATGCGCCGCGCGACGCCGCGGGCACCGCGGTGCACGCCAAGCTCGATCGGCGCACCCCGGTCAAGCTCGGCCCGGGCGAGCAGGTCAAGCTGCACTACGGCTGCGACGGCCGTAACTTCGTGGTCAGCGTCGCCGATCGCTTCGGCGCGCTCGAGCGCGGCAACATCGAGCGCTCGCTCGGCAAGCTGCTCGACCCACAGCGCGCGCGACCGACGCCGGGCACCAGCGGCGCCGGCCTCGGCCTCATGCTCACCTACGGCGCCGCCAATCAGCTGATCGCCCACGCCGTCGCCGGCCGCTTCACCGAGGTCACGGCCGTCATGCACGTCTCCGGCTCCAACCGCACCGCGCTGGCGCGCGGCAGCGCTCTCCACCTGTACCTCGACGGAGCAAGCTAACTGATGGTGAAGATCGAGATCGGCCCCGGCGACGACGGCGATATCCGTGCGACGCTGGCGGGAAAAATCGACGAGAAGTTCGACGGCCGCCAGATCCTGGAGGCCGCCAAGCCAGGCCAGCGGGTCACCTTGCGCCTCGACGGCGTGCGCAGCATCTCGTCGCTGGGCGTACGCGCGCTCGAGCACTTCATGCAGAGCCTGGGCGCGCGGGACGTGGTCCTGGAGGATATCTCGGCGGCGGTCGCCAATCAGGTGACGATGATTCCGAACCTGCTCGGCCGCGCGACGGTCAAGTCGGCCAAGCTGCCGTTCATCTGCCCCAGCTGCGGCGCCGAAGAGCCGCGCAGCATCCCCTATCAGCCGGATGCCGCCACCACGCACGCGCCTGCCTGCACCGGCTGCGGCGCGAAGATGGAGTTCGACGGCTTCAGCGAGGAATATCTACCGCACTAATCGTTTGGTTTTCGGGAAAAACTAAAAGCGTATCGTCCGATAGTCCCCCTTGGGCGCGCGCGCCACCCGCGGCGCCACCACCTTGTCGTACGGCACCGGCGCCGGCCGGCCCTTGGAGCCCGCGCGCGAGAGTACCAGCGCGATCTGCTCCTCCACCACCTCACTCATCGAGACATCTTGCTGCTCGCAGTACCGACGGAGATTCTCATACGTCGCACCACGCACCGAGATCGAACGACGGGTCTGTTTGGTCGCCACGATCGCCTCCACGCGAGATCGAACGGGGCCACACTGATCCTTGGAGTCGGGATCGTCAAGCGAAAATTTCGCTACGGCTTCATGCCCACTTCGTACATCAGAAACGCATATGAATCCGCCGACTGCGCGACCGCCTGCTTGACCAGATCGGCGCCCCCGTGTCCCGAGTGCTTCTCGATGCGCAGGAGGATCGGGCGATCGTCCACCGGCGAGCCGCCCTGCGCCCACTGCAGCGCCGCGGTCATCTTGCGCGCGTGCATCGGATCGACGCGGTCATCCGAGTCGGCCGACATCATCAACAGCGCCGGATACTTGACGCCCCGTTTGACCTTCTGATACGGCGAATATCCGTATAGCCACTTGAATTCTTTTGGATCTTCGGCTGACCCATATTCCGGAATCCAGGTCTTTCCGCTGCCGAACAAATGGTAACGGAGCATATCGAGCAGCGGCACCGCGCAGACGACGGCGGCAAAGAGCTCGGGATGCTGCGTGACCGCGGCGCCCATCAGCAACCCGCCGTTGGATCCGCCGCTGATCGTGAGCTTGTCCGCGCGCGTGTACTTGTTGGCGATCAGCCACTCGGCGGCCGCGGCGAAGTCGTCGAAGACGTTCTGCTTGTTCTCGCGCATTCCCGCCTTGTGCCACTCCTCGCCGTACTCGCCGCCGCCGCGCAGGTTGGGGATGGCGTAGGCGCCGCCGGCGTCGAGCCAGGGAAAGCGCCCGGCCTGGAAGCCGGGCGTGAGCGATACCTGGAATCCGCCGTAGCCGGTGAGCAGGAACGGCGTCGAGCCATCCTTCGGCAGCTCCTTGCGCCGGATGATGAACATCGAGATCTTCGTGCCGTCCTTCGACGGGTACCACACCTGCTCGACCGTGTAGGGCCGGGTGTCGACCGGAACCTGGACCTGGTACCAGAGCGTGGCGCCGCCCTTGGCCATCGACGTCTTGTAGATGCGGTACGGCGTGGTGAACGAGGTGAAGCCGTAGTAGGCCTCGTCGTCGTCCTCGTCGCCGCTCGGCCCCGACACCGAGCCGATGCCGGGGAGCTCGACGTCGCGGATGAGCCGGCCGTCGAGCCCGCGCACCTCGAGACCGCTCGACGCGTTGTGCAAGGTGGTCACGGCCAGCCGATTGCCGACGACGCCCGCGGACTCGATCACGACGTCTTTGCGCTCGGGAACGATCTCGCGCCAGCCCTTGCGCTCGGGCCGGCGCGGGTCGACGCGGAAGACGCGCCAGCGCGGCGCGTCCTCGTTGGTGGTGACGTAGAAGACATCCTTGTGGACGTCGACGTTGTACTGGAACGGCTTGCCGACGACGAACGGGCGCCAGGCGTCCTCGTGCTTGCGTAGGTCGCGGTAGTAGACGTCGGTGGCGTTCCAGCCGTGCTGAATGACGGCGAGGAGCCAGTGGCCGTCCTTCGACAGGTAGCCGCCGAGGAACGTCTGCGGATCGCCGGTCCTCTCATGCAGCACGCGATCCCTGGCCGGATCGGTGCCCAGGGCGTGAAAGCGCAGCTCGGCGAAGCCGGGGCGCTCGGCCGGAGTCACCCGCTCCGAGAGCGGCGGCACCCAGGTGTAGTAGAAGCCGTCGCCGCGCGGCGTCCACGACGGACCGGCGTACTTGGCGCCCGGGATGACATCGACGGCCGACACCCCGCCCGTGGCCACGTCCATGACGTGCAGGATCGTCTCGTCGCTGTTGTTGGGCTTGAGGCCGTAGACCAGGGTCTTGCCGTCCCACGACGGCGTCCACACGCCGAGCGAGGTCGACCCGTCGGCCGACAGCTTGTTGGGATCGAGCAGGACCTTCTCTTCGCCCTGGTCGCCCTCCTTCCAATAGACGATCGCCTTCTCCTGGTCCTTGTGCGTGCGCGTGTAGAAGAAGCGCTTGCCGAAGCGGCGCGGCAGCGAGACGGTCTCGAGGTAATAGAGCTCCTTGAAGCGCGCGAGCAGCTTGTCCCGTCCGGGAAGCCGCGCCAGATAACCGCGCGCCAGCTGGTCCTGGGCGGCCATCCACGCCTTGACCTCGGGCTTGCCCGCGTCCTCGAGCCAGCGATAGGGATCGGGGATCTGCACGCCGTGCACGGTGTCGACGACTGCGTCGCGCTTGGTCTCTGGATATTTCATGTTGTTGGTCACGAGGGTCATTGCCGCCACCAGCAGGAGCAGGCGCATCAGGGTCTTCTGCCGCGCGTGAGGTGCGCGACGGCCTGCGACAGCCCGTCGAGCGAGAGGCGGAACATCGGGAACAGGTTGCCGATGGTCTCCGCGGTGCCACGCCAGAAGCGCTCGGGCTCGGGGTTGAGCCAGGCCGTCTTGCGGAAGTGGCGCGCCACCAGGTCGAGCCAGGCGAGGCCGGGCACGTCGTTGTCGAAGTCCTGCCCGCCCCAGCCGCCGGTCTGCCACAGCTCCGACGGGTGCATGAGCGCGTCGCCCACGACGATCAGCTTCCAGGTCGCGTCGCGCTCCGCCAGAAGCTGCGGGATCGCGATGCCGTTGCGCAGCCACGTCGTCGGGTAGACGTGGCCGTAGAGGCAATTGTGGAAGTAGAAGGTGTCGAGCCGCTTCCAGTGCGTCGCCCGCTTGGCGGCGGAGAAGAGCCGCTCGGACACCTGCACGTGCGGGTCCATCGATCCGCCGACGTCGATGAGCAGCAGCACCTTGACGTCGGGGCGCCGCTCGGGGCGCATGACGATCTCGAGCTCGCCCGCGTTCGACGCCGTCTTGTCGATGGTCGCGTCGACGTCGAGCTCGGTGAGGGCGCCCTCGCGCACGAAGGCGCGCAGGCGCCGCAGCGCCAGCTCGATCGAACGCACGTCGAGGTTGACGTCGCCGCGCAGCTCGCGGAAGCGGTGCGCGCCGGCGCGGGCCATGGCGCTGCGCCCGCCCGGCGGGCCCTCACCGACGGTGATTCCGGTCGGGTGCGTGCCGCCCTTGCCGTGCGGCGAGCTGCCGCCGGTGCCGACCCAGCGGTTGCCGCGGTCGTGGCGCTCGCGCTGCTCCTTGAGCCGCGCCTCGAGCCGGCGGCGCGCCTCCTTGAGATCGAGCGACTCGAGCAGCGCCCGCTCGTCGTCCGTGAGCTCGCGGCGCGGCGCATTTTCGGCGAGCCAGTCGAGCAGCTCCTCCGAGATCTGCAGCGCCTCGGCCTCGATGCCGTGAAAGTAGCTGGCGAAGGCGGTGTCGAAGGCGTCGAGATCCTGCTCGCGGTGCACGCACAGGGAGCGCGCGACCTCGTAGAAGCCGTCGAGCGTGGTCTCGTGCAGGTCGCGCGCGAGCGCCTCGGCGACGGTGAGGACCTCCTGTGGACCCACCTTCACGCCGCGCTTGCGCAGCTCGTAGAAGAACTCGACGAACACCGCCGGCAAGCATAGCGCATGGAAGGGGGGCGCGTCCGGCCGCGCGCGCGCTACCTTTGTGCTGTGGAATGAAGGGGCGGTCGTAACGAGTGATTCCAGCTCCGGGGGGAGAGAAGCTGGACGGGCAGTGCTTGGCGGAGCTAGTGCGCGGCGACGGCGGTGCCGGTCACTTCCTGCACCACGTTCGACGACATCGCCGCCACGCTGCCGTGCTTCGGGTAGTAGAGCGCCGAGCGCTTCCACCAGCTCTTCTGCAGCTTGGCCTTGAGCTGCTCGGGCGTCATGCCCACCGACTCAAGCGTCTTCTGATACTCGTCCTTGGCCGCCAGGCGCGCCTTGAACAGCATCATCTGCACGCGCGTGTAGACGTTGACCGCGCCGTCGCCGTTGGTCTCGATCGCGCAGAAGATGGCCTCGCGGGTAGCGCTCGGTGATCATCGACTGCACGCCGTCCGACACGCCCGACGACGGCATGCAGCCGAACGGCTTCACCGACAGCGTCATGTCGCCTTCTTGAACTTGGCGACGTTCAGGATCAGCTTGCCGACCTCCATGTGGCCTTCGCCGCCGCGGAGGTGGTTGTTGTAGAACGGGCGCGCCGTCTCGGCGACCTTGTCCATGTCGGGCAGGTGGTAGTCGTGCAGGCCCATGAGGTGGCCGAAGGTCTGGAAGACCCCGCGCATGGCCTTCTCGGCCAGCCACAGCATCGCCAGCTTCTTGCGCGACGTTGACGCCCGCGAGGCCCTTGCGCGCGTTGTCCTCGCCGCGCAGCACCATGCGCTGCTTGCGTGTCGTAGCGCTGCTCCCAGATCATGAAGAGGATCCAGGCGGTCACGAGCTGGATGTCGCACTCGGCGCCCTCCTGCTCGAGGAAGCGCTGCAGGCCGTAGTTGCCGTCGCCCTCGGTGGTCATCGCCCAGAACTCGCCGATGATCGAGACCTTCGGCTTGACGATGCGTGCGGTCGACCTTGACGTTCATGAGGTTGCGCGCGCGTCTGGATCAGCGCCCACAAGCAGTGACTTCTTCTTCGGCTCGGCGAAGCGCGTCGTGGATGAGCTGCTTGGACGCCTCGAGCGCGCGATCGGTCGCGCCCGGCTCCACCTCGTAGGGGCGGATGCGGTAGCCGAGCGCGTTGAGCGACGTCGCCGATCATGATCGCCTTGAGCAGGCGCGATGAAGAACTTCGGGTTCATCTCCAGGCCCTGCGCCTCGCCGGTGGCCTGCTTGAGGCCGCCCTGCTGCTGGAACAGCAGCACGCGGAAGCCGTCGAAGCCGGAGTCGCGCAGCGCCTTGCGGTACTCGGTGACGTACGTGCCGAAGCGGCACGGGCCGCAGGCGCCCGCGGTCACGAACACGTAGTTCGTCGACGATCTCGGCTGACCGGGATCTTCTGCTCGTCGCGGCAGCGCACGGTCAGGTACTTCACCAGGTTGCCGACGGTGAAGTAGGTCGGGTTGCACTGGCCGCGGTTGCCGAACTCCTTGCCGTAGCTGCAGCGCCGCGTTGTCCGGGCACGTCGATCGCCTGCGACCTTGTAGCCGATGCCGCGCAGCGCGCCCTGCAGGAACAGGTCGTGCGCCATCGTCAGGCCCGAGACCAGCACGCGTCGTGTGCGCGCGCTGCGTCGCCGGTGAACGTGCGTCGGGATTGTCGTCGCGCCAGTGCTCCTTGCCGGCTTCGCAGGCCGAGCGCCGCCATCTGCTCGAGCTCGAACTTCTTCAGCTCGGCGTCGACGTCGATGTCGACGCTGGCCTTGGCGTCGAGGACGGGGAGCTCGCTTGCGGCGTGTCGGTCTCGATGGTCGTCTCATTGCGGTCGCGTTTCGCACTGTGATCTCGCTCCGTCCGGATTAAACGCGCGCCACGACTTCGTCGATCGTTGACGAGCTTCTTGATGCCGAGCCGCACCAGGCCCGGCATCCTCGGCCGCCTGCGCCGCCGGGTTCACCTGGGCCGCTTGGCCGCGAGCCTGCTTCGAGTACGCGGCGACCTTGCGCTTGGTCTCGTTGATCATCCGCTCGAGCGTCGGCGTCCTGCTGCTTGCGCCGCCGCCAGCTGCTGACTGCTTCAGCTCCAGCAGCTGACAGCCGCTTCTCCTCGATGCGGAACTTGAGCTCGTCGGTCTTCTTCGCCACGTCCTCGAGCCGCTCCTCGTGCAGCTTCAGCGTGTGGGCGTAGGTCTTGACGCGGATCTTGATCGAGCCGCCCGGCTTGTTGGCGTCGATGTCGTGCAGCGCCGAGTACGGCGTCGCCGACGACGAGATGATCGAGTCGATGAGGCCGTAGGTGGGCGCGTCGTGGCCGCACTTGAACGACGACAGATCGAGCACGACGACGTTCGGGTGGCGCGCCGCGAACTTCGCCGCCCACACCTTCTGCACCGAGTTGGCCGAGTAGTTCTCCGGCCACACGTCGCTGACCTCGAGCGGCGTCTCGATGCGCCCGGCCTTGCATGTCCTCGGCGAAGAAGCGCTCCAGCCACTTCGGATCCTTGGGGATCGAGCGCATCGACAGGATCGGGTAGCCGAGCACCTGGAACTCCTCGAGCACGCCGTGGTTGAGCCCCGGGTCCGAGTGATACGGGCGGCCGAGCATCAAGAGCGCGACGCGGTTCTCCTCCTCGACCTGCTCGAGGATCGCGCGGCCCTTCTGCTGCAGGTCCGGCGTCGACGATGTCGAGCGCCTTCCAGCGCCTGGTCGGCAGGCGAAGTCGTTCTCGTCCTCGGTGATGCCGAGCAGCGGGCCCGAAGCCTCGAACATCTGCCGCTTGAGCAGCGGCGGCTCGGTGAAGGTCACCGCCGGGTCGAGGTAGCTGATCCCGCGCTCGGCGAAGAAGTCGATCTCCTTGGTGAACGCCGCCTTCATGACCTTGGGCGCGCCCGCCACGATCGGGCACGACGCCGTGTCCATGACCTTGTTCAGGACCGACGGCACGTGCGTGATGCAGGGGAAGAAGATGTAGTTGAGCGGCTTCTGCTCGTCCGCTGTGGTGGTGGAAGAGCAGGTTGTGGATGTGCGCCTGCGCGACCTTGGACGGGTAGCAGGGATCGATCGAGCCGTACTTGCCGCCCTCGAGCCACATCTCCTCGGAGGTCTCGTCGGAGAAGACGACGTTCTGCTTCTGGATGCCGAGCGCCTCGAAGTACGTGCGCCAGAACGGCGCCAGTCGGTCCAGATGTTGAGCACCTTCGGGATGCCGATGCGCATCCGGCGGCGCGCCTCCCAGGCCTCGTGCGATCGAGCGCTCGAACGTGCGCTCGAATCGGCGTCTTCTTCACGCCGAGCAGCGTCTTCTCGACCTCGATGTCGTCGATCGATCTGCGTCGCCTCGGGCATCGGCTCCGGGTCGTAGAAGTGCCGGAAGACCAGCTTCGCCTCGTAGTCGACCAGGTTCGGGAACTGCTTCATCAGCTTCTTGCGCTCCTTGGTGAGCGCGAGCATCGCCTCTTCCGACTCGACCGTGCCCTTCTCGCAGGAGAAGCCGCGAGATGTAGCGCGCGGTCCCGCCGTCGGGCGTCTTGGTGTCGATGAACGTGCGCGCGCAGTTGTTCGGGCAGAAGTGGCAGCGCGTCTTCTCGTCGTTGGTCGACGTGTACTCGAGGTCGATCGCGTGCGTCGAGGCCGATGAAGGTCGAGCTGCCCGCGCCGCTTGACCACGCGCAGCGTCTCGAACGCGGCGCCGATCGCGCCGGCCTCGCCGCAGTGCGGGTGGACGTAGACCTCGGCGTCGGGAACGCGCTCCTTGATGTAGTCGACCTGCGCCTTGAGCGCGGCCAGGTTGTGCTGCGTGCCGCCCTGCAGCACGAACTTCGTGCCCGAGCGCCGCCATGCGCGGGATCTGCACGACGTACTGCCAGACGTTCTTCGGCAGCACCTGCGCCAGGCCCGCGAGCAGCTCCTCCTTCGAGTAGCCTTCCTTCTGGAAGTTCACGCGATCGGAGTCGAGGAACACCGCGCAGCCGTAGCTGAACTTGGGCGACAGCTTGGCCTCGAACGCGACGTCGGCGTACTCGGTGACCGGGACGCCGAACTGATCGGCCATCGCCTGCAGCAGCATGCCGTTGCCGGCCGAGCACTGGTTCGACAGGCGGAAGTTCTTGATGTCGCCGTTCTGCATGAACAGCACCTTGATGTCCTGCCCGCCGATGTCGCAGATGACGTCGATGTCGCCGAAGTAGTGCGTCGCCGACATCATGTGCGCGACGGTCTCGACGATGTTGGCGTCGGACTTCACCGACTCCTCGCAGCACGTCGGCGGCGTAGCCGGTGGCGCCGAAGCCGATGACCTCGAGCTCGCGCCCTGGTCGGTGACCCACTTCTTCAGGCGCGCCAGGATCTCCTTGATGTCCTGGATCGGGTTGCCCTTGGAGAGCTGGTACTCCTTCTTGAGGATGTTCGCCGTGTCTCGTCGATGAAGACGGCCTTCGACGACGTCGAGCCGCCGTCCATGCCGATGACGCCGCGCACCTTGGTGCCCGGCTCGAGCTTCGTCGCGTCGAAGCGCGGGATGCGTGTACTGCTCGCGGAACGCGTCGAGCTCCGTCGTCGTCCTTGACGAGCGGCGGGCCCGCCGTCTCGCCGAGCTTGCGGCTTGCGGCCGTTGGTGATGAACTCGTTGAGCCCGTCGAGGCCGCGGTAGACGCCGACGGTCGGCCGGCTTCGTACAGGCCGTACATCACCGCGCCGTAGGCGGCGTAGTACTGCGCGTTCTTGGGGACGAAGATCAGCTCCTCGATCGGCACGTCCTTCGGATAGTCGTAGCCGCGCGCGTCCCAGGTCTCGGGGATGCGCTTGCGCCAGCAGTCCTGCAGGAACGGCAGGTAGGTGTTCGGGCCGCCGAGCAGCAGCACCTTGTGCCGCAGCGTGTTGCCGCGCGTCAGCACCGACAGGTTCTGCATGACGATGGCGTCGGCCAGCGAGTTCATGATCTCGATGCGACGGGATGCCCGACTTCACCAGGTTGACGATGTCGGTCTCGGCGAACACGCCGCACTTGGCGGCCACGTGGTGCAGCTTCGGTCGTCGAAGCCGACTGGCCACGACCTCCTCGCGGGGCATGCCGACCTTGATGACGCACTTGTCGATGGTGGCGCCGGTGCCCGAGGCGCACTTGTCGTTCATCGAGGTGATGGCGGTCTTGCCGCCCGGTCTCCTCGTTCTTCTTGAAGATGATGATCTTGGCGTCCTGGCCGCCGAGCTCGAGCACCGAGCCGACGTCGGGGTGGAGCGTCTCGACCGCCAGCGTGACCGCGTTGACCTCCTGCACGAACTTCGCGCCGATGTGCGGCGCCGATCGGCGCGCCGCCCGAGCCGGTGATGAAGATGCGCGATGTCCGCCGGCTTGATGTTCGGGAAACGCCGCGGCGATGCGCTCCAGGAACGACGAGAACGAACTCGGCCTGCTTGGTCTGGTGGCGCTGGTAGTCGCTCCACAGGATCTCCTTGCGTCATCGGGATCGACGACCACCGCCTTGACCGTCGTCGAGCCGACGTCGATGCCGATGGCGACTGGCTTCGTTCGCGGGTTGACCTGCTCAGCCACGCGCGCTCCTTGGTAGACTGACACTTCAGTCCGAATTAGACTGACACCCCAGTCTAGCTGGCGGCCGCACAAAGAGTCAAGCTTTACGGAGAGGCAAGTAACTTCAGGAGGTTAGAACGGGGAGCGGGGGCGGATCAGCAGGTAGTGAAGATCTTCTCGAGCTCGGCTTCGATCTTCTCTTCCTTGGAGCTCTTGGCGACGGCGAGCTCGCGAATCAGCAGCGAGCGCGCCGTGTCGAGCATCTTGCGCTCGCCGAAGGAGAGATCCTTCTCGAACTTGAGCAGCGACAGATCGCGCAAGACCTCGGCGATCTCGAAGACGCTGCCCGTCTTGATCTTCTCCATGTACTCGCGATAGCGGCGGTTCCAGGTCTGCCCGTCGACGGAGACTTCTCGCGTCTTGAGGATGTCGTAGACCTCTTTGACCTCGTTCTTGTTGCACACCGTACGGAGGCCGACCGCCGCCACGTTCGTGGTCGGGACCATGATGCGCATCCCGTTCTCCATGATGCGGAGGATGTAGAACGAGAGCTTCTTGCCGCCGATTTCCTTGGTTTCGATGCCGGTTACTTCGGCGACGCCGTGCGCGGGATAGACTGCCTTGTCGCCGATCTGAAAGGATACATCCACGCAGCACCTCCGCTTCGGACACACGTCCGGAGACGTCGGAGCCTAGCACGCTGGTGTGCGTGGGTCAATCCTGCCGGTGGCTGAAACTACAGAGCGCCGCGGCCGGTTTCGCCGAGGCTGCGACGGCGCGCGGCTTGTCTTCGAGGTAGTAGCGGCGCTTCTGCACGAAGGCGACCACGAGCCCGACGGCAGAGACGCCGAGCGCGGCGAAGGCCAGGCTGCGCGACAGGGTCGTCGACGGCACCAGCCAGGCGCCGACGAGCAGCCCGCACTCCGAGACCAGGCGCGCGCCCCAGCGCATGGCGCCGTCCTCGGCGCGGTGGTGCGCCAAAAGGTTGTCGAGGCCGCCGTGCGCCAGCTCGAAGGCGACCAGCGCGATGATCGCCCACGACGGCGAATCGGCGCGCGACTGCGCCCCGACGGCCACGCAGGGCAGCACGATCGAGGTCACCAGCCGCACCAGCTCGCCGCCGCTGACCCGGCCCCGGCCCTTGAGCTTGCCCACGCCGAACAGGTAGCCGAGCCCGCTGGCGTAGGTGACCGCGACGATGAAGTACATGAGCGCGATGGCCAGCATGTGGCCGCCGAAGCTGCGATGGATGAGCAGCAGCGCCGCGAACGAGACGGCGAACCAGCCGGCGCCCTTCCAGCGGCGGCGCGTGAACAGGCGCAGCCCGAGGTAGCCGGCGATCGGCAGCAGCGCCAGGGCGCCCAGGAACCAGTCCATGAACGCCGGCGTCGACGCCGACAGCAGCATGAGCACGCCGACGCCGCACATCTGCACCCAGGTCTTGTAGCGCGCCAGATACGAGGACTTGAGCTGCAGGTCGCGCCGCTCGTAGGAGGTGCGCGCGGCGGTCACGAAGAATTCGCGCACGAACAGGAGCGCCACCAGCCACGACGGCACCCAGCGCAGGTCGACCGCGGGCAGGAAGGTGGCGGCGATGAAGACCTTGTCGGCGATCGGATCCATCAGCCCGCCGAGCACTGTGCTGCCGTACTTGCGCGCCAGATAGCCGTCGATGAAGTCGGTGCAGCCGAGCAGCGTCGCGAAGACGAGCGCCGCGTACTGCCCCGACGTGCCGGTGTACAAGAGCCAGCAGGGAACCGGGATCAGCGCCAGGCGCACCAGCGTCACCTGGTTCGCCGTGATGAGCGGTTTTTGTGCTGAGCTCGTCACGCGCGGAACATACACCATTGTCGTGCGGCTTGCCCACTGCGCGGGCAGGCCTGGGTTGCCGGGCCCGGCTACTCGCGACCGGCCAGGTACTCGACGATCGTCGCGACCGCGAAGCCGGTGCCGCCCTTGGCGACGTGGCCGGCTTCCTTGTCGGCCGCCGCGGGGCCGGCGATGTCGACGTGCACCCACGGCGTCTCGCCGACGAACTCCTTGAGGAACAGGCCGGCGGTGAGCGCGCCGCCGTAGCGATCGCCGGTGTTGCGCATGTCGGCGATCTCGGATCTTGAGCTGCTCGCTCAGCCGCGTCGGGCAGCGGCAGGCGCCACATCTCCTCGCCGGCCAGGTCGCGCGGCCGCCAGCCAGCGCTCGACGAGCGACGTCGTCGTTGCTCATGACGCCGGCGATGTACGGGCCCGAGCGCGACCATGCAGGCGCCGGTCAGCGTGGCGAAGTCGAAGATCTCGTCGGGCTTGAGCTCGTGCGCGCGTAGGTGATCGCGTCGCCGAGCGTCAGGCGGCCCTCGGCGTCGGTGTTGTTGATCTCGACGGTCTTGCCGTCCATCGACTTGAGCACGTCGCCGAGCTTGTACGCGCTTGCCCGACGGCATGTTCTCGGTGCAGGCGGCGAGCGCGTGGACCTCGTAGCGGCAGCCCAGCGTCGGCGAGCGCGCCGATGGCGGCGATCACCGCGGCGGCGCCGGACATGTCGATCTTCATGTCCTCCATCGCGCTCGACGGCTTGAGCGAGAGCCCGCCGGAGTCGAAGGTGACGCCCTTGCCGACGAGCGCGATCTTCTTCTTCGACGGCGTCTTGCCCTTGGGCTTGTAGGTGAGGTGGATGAAGCGCGGCTCCTCGTCGCTGCCCTGGGCGACGGCGAGGTACATGCCCATGCCGAGCTTCTGGCACTCCTTGGGGCCGAGCACCTTGAGCTCGAGGCCGTGCTGCTTGGCCACCTTCTGCGCGACGTCGGCCATCTTGGTCGGCGTCAGGTCGCCGGCGGGCTCGTTGATGAGGTCGCGCGCCAGGCCGACGCCGGCCGCGACCTGGACGCCGCGCTGCGTGCCGCGCTTGAGCGCCTCGAGGCGCGAGCCGTCGACGTTGTCGGGCGAGGCGACCAGCTTGACCTCCTCGACGCTGAGCGGCTTCTTCTTGTCGCCCGTGAGGTAGCGATCGAACTTGTAGCCGCCGAGGACCGCGCCCTCGGCGAGGAACTGCGCGGCGCGCTCGGCGGTGGTCGGGGTGGCGCCACCCTCGAGATACGGGAGCACCGCGGCCACGTCGCTCGCCTGCGCGGCGGCGCCCGCCTTGACGACGCGCGCGGCGAACCCGCGCAGATCGGCCGGCTGCAGGTCCTTGCGCGCGCCGCCACCGACGAGGAGAAGGCGCTGCGGACCGACGCGGCCGTGCGTGTGCAGCGTCAGGGTCTGCCCCTTTTTGCCCTTGAACTGCTCGTCACCGACGAGGCGGCCGAGCAGCCCGTCGAGACGTTGGTCGAGGGCCTTGAAGATCGCGCCCTCCCCTACCTGCTCCTCGAAAACCAGCATCCCGAGCAGGCCACACGACAGCTTGGTGACGTCGTCCGTGTAGAAGTTGAACTTCATCGTCCGCAGTTTCTAGCTCGCGATGATCGGCTTGTAAAGGCGTTTTGGACGCGATTTACCGTCGAGAACGCGTTCATGCCAGCAACGCCGCGCGCCATGCCAACCGATCCTTTGACCTATAATTAAATTAAATTTGTGCAAATTTGATTGACTGAGGATCTAACCTCAGGCAACATTGTGATCAACCTAACCCTCATAAGGGAGGAGAACAATGGCCGCTAAGAAGCGCAAGGCAGCGAAGAAGGCAAAGAAGAAGACCGCAGCGAAGAAGGCGAAGCGCACCAAGAAGAAGTAAAGGGGGCCGCGATGGCCAAAAAAGCCAAAAAGAAGGCCGCCAAGAAGAAGTCCTCGGGGAAGAAGAAGTCCGCCCCGAAGAAGGCGGCCGGCAAGAAGAAGGCTGCGGCCAAAAAAGGCGGCTCCAAGCGCAAGGCTGCGGCAAAGAAGCCGGCGGCGGCTCCGAAGGCGCCGCCACCGATGCCGACGCCGAGTTCGACATTCACGTTCTGATCCCTTTCAGGCTCGCGATCGCGAGCCGCTAGGGACGGTGAGGGCGGCTCCTTCGGTGCCGCCCTTGCCGTCTTTGGAGCACGAAATGAAGGGGGTGTTTGTCGTCGAGGGCAGGGTCGGCGACCTGCCGGCCGCGCGAGGCGCGCTGGCCAGGGCGGTGGCCTCGGGCGCCTTCGGCCCGGGCTACACCGTCGAGCTCGACGGCGACGGCGTCCGCTTCCGGGGCGCCCACGGCGGGCGTCTCGATCTCACCAGCGACGGGCGTGCGACCTACCAGGTGGCCACCGGCCGGCGCGACCTCGACCGCGTCGCCGAGGCGGTGGTGGTCGCTCTGGTGGTGGCGGCGCTAGCGACGCTCGGCTGGAGCGCGATCGTGATTCAGGCGCTCATCGTCGGAGGCGCGACGGGCGGCGCCTACGGCCTGGTCCGGATCGCGCGCGACCGTCAGGAGCTGCGTCGCCGCATCCGCTCGCTGGTGGCGTCGCTACCGGTCCTCGTCGACGCGCGACGCCAGTAGCCGCTCCAGGCGCGCCGGCTCGAGGCGTACGCGCACGGTCTTGCCGCCGGAGTGCGTGACCGTGCCGGGCGCCGACTTGGGCGGCTTGCGCACCAGCTTGCGCGCCACGTAGACGACGTCGACCTGCGCCTCGCCGCGCGCGTTCGAGTGGTGCGCGGCGAGCGTGGCGGCGTCGAGCAGCGTCTCGCCGTCGACGGGCTTACCGGCGAGAGGAACGATGACGTGGGCGCCCGCGTAGTCGCGCGTGTGCAGCCACAGGTCGGCGCCGCGCGCGACCTTGAAGGTGAGCTCGTCGTTGCGATCGGCGCCGCGTCCGACGAGGATGGCGACGCCCGTCGCCGAGCGAAACTCGCGGTAGGGCGGCGGCCGCTCGGCGCGCGCGCGTCGCTTCGTCGACGGACGCGGCGCCCGCGCCTCGGTCACGAAGTCGCCGCGCGCGAGCTTCTCCAGGCGCCCCGCCGCGTCGGCGAGCCGCTGCTCGATGCCGGCGAGCGCGCGCGACAGCCGCTTGTGCTCCTTGTACAGGCGCGCAGCGTTGTCGCGCGCCGACCGCGACGGATCGAGCGGAATCGTCAGCGGCGCGCCGTCGGCGAAGTCGTCGGGCAGCGTCACCGAGGGGGCGCCTTTGGGCACTTCGCCCAGGTGCGCCAGCAGGAGGTCGGCCCACTTGCGATGGTCGACGGCAGCGCGGGCGCGATCGCGATCCCGGGTCAGGGCGGCGATCAGCCGCTCGAGCTTCTTGGCCGCGGCGCGCCGCTGCGCCTCGGCCTGCGCGCGCGCCGCGTCGCCGGTGACACCGGCGTAGTGCGCCGCCACCGCCGCCGATGGACTCTCCGACGGAAAGCGGCGCGCCGGCGGCCCCGCGGGCGGCTCGCGCGGCGGCGGCAGCTCGGCGAGGTGGCGCCGGCCCGGCCCGATCGCCCCGAGCACCTTCCCCTCGGCGACGAGCTGGAGCTGCGCGCTGGCGCCGTACAACAGGAGCCGCAGCAGGCGCACATGGTCCTGGTACGCGAACACCAGCTCGAGGGCGCGCTCGCCCGGCACCACGCGTAGCTGCGCCAGCGAAAGCCCGGTCAGCTCCTTGCGCAGCAGCATGCAGAACGGCGGCGCCGCCTCGCCGGTGCCGGGCGGCTTGCCGTCGACGAGGTGGACCCGGCCCGCGCGGGCGTCGGCCGACAGCAGGAGCCAGGCGCCGCGCAGCCCCACGAGGACGGTGGCGTCGTCGGGCTGGATCACCTTCTGGACGACCCTCGCCTGCGGCCGCCCTTCGAGGGTCCGGGCGATCTCCCGCGCGACGTCGTCGAGCTCCGCCGCTCGCAGCGTCAATTGACTCGTCCCCCTGTGCGCCGTACATTCGAATTGTATGTCGCTCGCCGACGAGCTGCAGAGTATTGCCGATGAGGCCGCGCGCACGCGCAAGCGGCTCGAGGAGCTGTCGCGCGCCTGCGCCGAGCTGCGCCAGCAGCTGACAGCCGAGCAGAGACCAGCGAGCAACGATGCACGGACACAGCGGCTCCAATCCGTTTCCTAGCACCGCCCGAGGGAGGGTCCAATGAAGTTCTTCATCGACACCGGCGACGTCGGCGAAATTCGCGAGGCGCACGCCATGGGTCTGGTCGACGGCGTCACCACCAACCCGTCGCTGATCGCCAAGAGCGGTCGCAAGTATCGCGATGTCGTGGTCGAGATCTGCGAGCTCGTCAACGGCCCGATCAGCGCCGAGGTTCTGTCGACCACCTACGACGAGATGATGGTCGAGGCGCGCGAATGGCACAAGGTCCACAAGAACATCGTGGTCAAGCTGCCGCTCATCACCGACGGGCTCAAGGCGCTGCGCACCTGCGCGCAGGAGGGCATCCGCGTCAACGTCACGCTCTGCTTCTCGCCGAATCAGGCGCTGCTCGCCGCCAAGGCGGGCGCGACCTATATCTCGCCGTTCATCGGCCGGCTCGACGACATCAGCGAGACGGGCATGGAGCTCATCGAGAAGATCGTCACCATCTACAACAACTACAACTACGAGACCGAGGTGCTGGTGGCGTCGGTGCGCAACCCCACCCACGTCGTCGACGCAGCGCTGCTCGGGGCCGACGTCTGTACCATCCCGTTCAACGTGCTGCAGCAGCTCGTCAAGCACCCGCTGACCGACGTCGGCCTCAAGAAATTCATCGAGGACGGCAAGAAGATCCCCCGCTGACCCGGCGCGTCGAAGCGAACAGCGCGCACGAAGAGGCAATGGTGTAAGATGATGTCGCCATGGGCCATGTCTACGGCGACTCGACGACCTTTCCCTTCGACATCAACTTCGTCGAGCTGATCCGACACGCCGTGGAGTGCGGCGTCACCCTGATGGGTGCGCAGCACAGCATCGCCACTGCCGTCGATCGCTCGGGCAACTTCGACCAGCTGCGCAAGCAGGAGCGCGCGCGCATGGACGCGATGTCCGATGCGATCAAGCTCACCATGACCGCGTTCATGTCGTCGCATTCCGAGCGCATGGTGCGGACGGCGTCGCGCGTGCTGGAGGCGTCGCGCGCGGTCATCGAGAGCGAGCTGGCGATGCTCGAGGGGCAGGCCTCGGGCGAGATTTCCAACACCCGTGCCACCGTCGAGCGGTCGCGCGAGCTGACCTTCCGCGCCGTCGAGAGCTTCGTGCTGCGGCACGATCTGCCGAACACCTCGGTGGGCCTGCGGCTGCTCGCCGGCGAGGAGAGCTACTCGGGCCAGGCGCTGGTGGCGACGCCGTTCGGCATCGAGGCGGTGTTCGCGCTGGCGATGCCGCCGGCGCACGACTGGGGCAAGATGCGGCGCGTCGCCGAGCTGTCGGCGGGCACCGAGGTGCACATCCCGCAGGAGTCGGGCTGGCTGTCCAAGCGCGTGGCGGTGGCGCCGGTCAAGCTCGACAAGCTCGTCGTCACCGAGGTGGCGATGGCCTCCGACCGCTCGCTCATCACGCTGCGCAAGGGGCCGCGCTCGGGCAGCGGCTATCAGCTCGAGGTGACGGCGGAGAGCCAGCCGAAGGCGACGATCCGGCGGCTCGGCGAGGACGGCAGCCCGACGCCCGACCCGGTCATCCAGCTCGAGGGCGAGGACGCGATGCACGCCATGCGGCTGTGGAATCGCGTGATCGACTCGACGCACGACCTCGGCATGCGGCGGCAGTCGATGACCACCGCCACCTTCGACGGCAAGCCGCTCAAGGAGATCGAGGACCCGGCGGCGATCGCGACCAAGCTCATCAATGTGCTCGCGCCGATCGTGCAGGAGATCGCGCGACGGTCGGGAGCGCCCGGCGAGCTGGTGCTGCGGCGCGATCTCGGCGAGGGGCGGCGCGAGGAGATCTACATCACCAAGGCCGAGCTGAACGAGAAGGTCTTGCAGCTGCCGACGACGCTGCGACCGGTGTTCGATCCGTTCGAGCTGTCCGAGGGGCCGCGCTCGCCGCGCGCGCCGGCGCCGTCGGAGCCGATCTTCATCGACGCCGAAGACGTCGAGGGCGAGGAAGAGGTCACGCGCAATCGCGACGCGGGAAACCCGCGCACCTGAGGATTGGCTAACCCGGTCAGCTTGACAGGCCGGGGCGCGCAGAGTAACTGACTGGTTAGTCATTCAGTCGGGAGCGCCGCCCATGATCTCGTTCGGCCTCGAAGAGGAGCAGCAGATCATCCAGGAGACCGTGCGCAAGTTCGCCGCCGAGGAGCTGCGGCCGAAGATGCGCGCGTTCGAGAAGTCGGGGCTGCCCGACGGGCTGCGCCGCCGGTTCGACGAGATGGGCCTCGGGCTCGACGACGTCGCGCTGGCGACCGCGGTGCTGGTGCACGAGGAGCTGGCCTACGGCGACCCGGGCGCGGCCGTCGCGCTGTCGGCGCCGTACGACGGCAACCGCGCGCTCCTCTCGCTCGCCGACGAGGGGCAGCGGGCGCGCTTTGCCGGCAAAGCGACCGCGGTCTCGTACTGCGAGCGCAAGGCGCCGCTCGAGGGCTTCGCCTCCACCGCGCGGCGCGTCGACGGCGGCTGGTCGCTGAGCGGGCACAAGGCGTTCGTGGTGGGCGGCGCTACCGCCGAGCTGTACCTGGTGTTCGCGCAGCTCGAAGGCGCCGGCGGTTGGGACGGCATCGGCGCCTTCGTGGTCGAGCGCGGCAACCCGGGTCTGCGGGTGGGTGACCGGCACGCGCTCCTCGGCCTCGAGGCGGTCGCGGCCCACGAGCTCGTGCTCGAAAATTGCGGGGTCGCCGAGAGCGATCGGCTCCTCGGCGGCGGCGAGCTGCACCAGCGGGTCGAGCGGCTCCTTTCGCGCTCCATGGTGATCAACGCCGCACGCCAGGTCGGCCTCGCGCGCGCCGCGTACGAGTTCGCGCTCGGCTATACCCAGGAGCGCAAGGCGTTCGGCAAGGTGGTGGCGCACTTTCAGTCGATCGCATTCACGCTCGCCGACATGGCGATGGACGTCGAGGCCGCGCGCTGGATGGTGTGGCGCGCCGCCAGCGAGCTCGACAAGGGCCGCGGGTCGGCGGCGGCGGCGGCGGCGGCGCACGCCAACGAAGCGGCCTGGCGCGTCGCCGACAACGGCGTGCAGCTGCTCGGTGGCGCCGGCTACGTCAAGGACTACCCGGTCGAGAAGTGGCTGCGCGACACCAAGGCGCTGGCGCTGTTCGCGCCGCCGTCGGAGGTGGCGGAGCTGATGCTGGCAGGCTTCGAGCTGGGCCATCACATCAGCGGCGACCCGCACGGATTGCCATCGACGGCGATCCAACCGTTCTTCACCTAGGAGCTGACGATGATCGGCGGGCCGCGCGGAGCGAGGCGAGATGCTCCTTGGAGGCTGGGCCGAGGAGGATGCCAGTCATGATCGACTTCGAGCTCACGCCGCAGCAGGCCCAGGTGAAGGAGATGGTTCACCAGTTCGCCAAGCACGTGGTGCGCCCGATCTCGCTGCAGGCGGACAAGGACCATCGCATCCCCGACGAGTTCATGCTCAAGCTCGCCAACATGCGCGCCATGATGTCGGTCGGCGAGGTGCCGGCCGAGTATGGCGGCGAAGGCGGCGGCGCCGGCGAGGCGAAGGACAAGAAGGGGACATCGCAGAAGAATCGCTTCGCGCTCATCGGCGGCGAGGAGATGGCGTGGGGCGACATCAGCGTGCTCATGTCGCTGCCCGGACCGGGCCTGGGCGGGCCACCGGTGCTGTTCACCGGCACGGCCGAGCAGAAGGAGCGCTTCTTCGGCGTCTTCAAGCAGCCGGGACTGCACTGGGGCGCGTACGGGCTGACCGAGCCGGGCGCCGGCAGCGACGTGGCCGGCATCCGCACCAGCTGTCGCAAGGACGGCAAGCACTGGGTCCTCAATGGCCGCAAGTGCTTCATCACCAACGGCGGGCGCGCCGACTGGGTGGTCATCTTCGCGACCGTCGATCCGAGCCAGGGGCGGGCCGGGCATCGCGCCTTCGTGGTCGAGCGCGGCACGCCGGGCTTCTCGTGCGGCAAGATCGAGGACAAGATGGGCATCTGCGCCTCCGAGACGGCGGAGCTGGTGCTCGAGGAGTGCCGCGTGCCCGAGGAGAACCTGCTCGGCGGCGAGGCGCACTACGAGCGCGGCGGCAAGGAGGGCTTCATGGCCGCCATGAAGACCTTCGATTCGTCACGGCCGATGGTGGGCGTCCTGGGCATCGGCATCGCCCGCGCGGCGTGGGACTACACGCGTGACTTCGTGAAGGAAAACTATGCGTTGGCGCGGCCGATCCCGCGCTATGCGCAGCTCGCAGACACGCTCGCCAAGGGCAAGCGCGCGCTCGATGCGGCCCGCCTCATGTGCTGGCGCGCCGCCTGGATGGCCGACGAAGGCCTGCCGAACGCCAAGGAGGCGTCGATGGCCAAGGCCTACGCGGCGCGGGCGGCGATGCGGGTGTGCGCCGACGCGGTGCAGATCATGGGTGCCCACGGGCTGGAGCAACATCAGTTCGTGGAGAAGTGGTATCGCGACATCAAGGTGTTCGACATCTTCGAGGGCACGGGGCAGATTCAGCGCATCGTGATCTCGAAACGGATCCTCCGCGAGCCGCCCATTTTTTAGCGAGTTTTCAATTTTGCAGACTGCTGTCGCTTGTCCCCGGTTCAGGCTTGACGCGGGTTTAGCCCGTCACTAGACTCACCCGCTGAGTATAGGGACTCGCGTTGGATCGCAGATTTTCAGATCTGGAAGCTCGCGCCGAATCACTCGACCGCTGCTTCGTTAGAAGTTCCTCTAACCCTCCAACAGTTTGAATGCACCGCGGGGAAGTGGCCCTATCCACACCCCTGGAACAAAGGGAATCGCAATGGAAAAGGGTACTGTGAAGTGGTTCAACGACGCGAAGGGTTTTGGCTTCATCACCCGCGAGGGGGCGCCGGACGTTTTTGTCCACCACACTGCCATCATGATGGATGGCTTCCGTAGCCTCGCCGAGGGCGAGGCGGTGGAGTTCGAGGTTGTGCAGGGCCCGAAGGGCCTGCAGGCCGCGAACGTCCGCAAAGCCGGCTAAGTCGTAGAGACGCTTCACTTAAAGGGGCCCGGGATCTCCCGGGCCCTTTTACTTTCCGGAGGGCGGCAGCTTCTCCGAAGGGGCGGGGACGCCGCCGAGGCGGGTCAAGACGGCCCCGAGCAGCATCGCGAACGCAGCGAACATGGCCAGGGAGCGCAGGGCGGCACCGGCGTGGACATAGGGGCGCATGGCGGCGGTCACGAAGGTGGGCGATGCGCCTTCGGAGAGCCGCTGGCCGACGATCCACTCCTCCCACAAGCCGAGCAGGGCGACGGCGGCGGCGGCGGCGACGGCCACGGCGAGCGCCGCCGCCATCAGCCGCGGCGTCGGCACCGGGCGCTCGCCGCGCACCGCCAAAAGCGCGCCGGCCAGGCCGAGAGCGACGCCGGTCAGCAAGGTCAGCGGCGTGCGCACGCCGAGGAGCGCGGTGGCGGCGCCGAGCGCGATCGTGGCCAACGCCAGGCGATCGTCGCGCCTGACGCTCACCGCGCGCGCGCCTGCAGCCGGGCGTCGAGCTCGCGAATTCGCGCTGCGGCGCTGGCCAGGTCGGCCTCGAGCTCGGCGACGCGGGCGTGCAGCGCCTCGAGCTCGCGTTCGAGCCGGCTGCGGGTGGCGACGTGGGCGACGCGCTCGTGATCGAGGTCGGCTTGCAGGGCCGCCAGCGCCGACTGCTCCGCTGCGCCCACCGCCGGGGCGGCCGAGGCCGGCGCCGCCTTGCCCTCCTTGCGCGCCGCCATCAGCGCTTCCTCAGCCCCTCGAACGCGATCGACAGGAGCTCGCGGACGACGACGCGTGGCTCGGGCGGCGACGGCTCGTGGAGCAGCGCGAGCGCGACGCGCTCGACCATGCCGATGTGCGCGTAGGCGCAGATCATCGGATCGACGGTGCGGAAGATGCCGAGGTCGATGCCGACGCGGATGTTGTCGGCTTCCACCCGCGCCAGGTCGCGGTAGAAGTCGCGCAGCAGGCGCTCGAGCTCGGGGTCGAGGCTCATCGACTCGCGATAGGTCAAGCGCGCGAGCTTGTGGTGCTCGAGGAATACGCGCACCATCTCGCGCGCGGCCTGCTCGCAGCGGGCGAAGAACTCGGGCGGCGTGTGCACCTCGCGCGCGACGGAGGCGCCGATGTCTTTGACATGCTGGAGAAAGCTCCGCACCAGCTCGTAGTAGACCTCGCGCTTCTCGTCGAAGTAGAGGTAGAAGGTCCCCTTGGCGACGCCGGCGGCGCGCGTGATGTCGTCGACGGTGGCGGCGTGATAACCCTTCTGGCCGAAGACGTCGCGGGCGGCGGTGACGAGCTGGGCGCGCCGCTCGTCACGCAGCGCCGGCGAGCGCTTGGGCCGCGCGGGCCCCTTCGACGCGGCGAGGCGCGTGGAGGCGGCGACGGTTCGGCGCGGCATCGGCAGAGCATACCACGACGTTGACCGGCCGGTCAGTTCCTGGGGCGATCGGCTGCGACCGACAGCAGCCGGCGCCGAAATCATGCTAGACGGCGGTGTGGCCCGCCGCGTTCGAGTCCGTCATCATGTCAATCCGCTACGCTCGCCCCACTGGGCGCGCAGGACGGTGGCGACCGTCGCGCTGCCCGGCGACCGCGACGTCGAGGCCGAGCTCGGCTGCGCCGACGCGCGCTTCCTGTTCGAGCGCGCGCCGCAGCATCCGGGCAGCTACTTCCTCGGGCTCGAGATTCGCGAGCCGCTCGTCGACGAGGTCAATCGCAAGGCGGCCGAAGCCGGGCTCGACAACCTGCGCGCGGTCTTCTGCAACATCAATGTCGATCTGCCGGCGCTGGTGCCCGACGCGTCGCTGACGCGGGTGTTCGTCAACTTCCCCGATCCATGGTTCAAGCGGCGGCATCAGAAGCGGCGCCTGGTGAACGAGGAGCTGGTCGACGTCATCCATCGCAAGCTGCGTCCGCAGGGCGAGCTGTTCTTCCAGAGCGACGTGTTCGATCTGGCGCTCGATGCCATGGCGGTGCTCGAGGGCATGCCCGAGCGCTTCGCCAACGTCGACGGGCCGTGGAGCTTCGCGCGCGACAACGCCTATGGGGCGCGATCGCTGCGCGAGGTGCGCTGTGACGATCGCGGGGTGCGGGTCTGGCGCATGTGCTACGGTCGAGTGGGTGCGTAGAGCGATCGTCATCGCGGCATGCGTGGGCGCCCTCGGCGGCAGCGCCCGCGCCTACGATCAGCGGGTCCACGCGCTGTTGTCGGCGCACGCGTATGCTGGACCGGCGACCGCTAGCGGCGACGCGTCGGCGGTCAAGGCGCTGCGCGAGCGCATCTGGCACGCGGGCGCCGAGGCGCACGATCCGGAGCTGAGACGCCGCTTCCTCCTCCGCTGGCCGCGCATCGAGACGTTCGATGCGTGGTCGATGAAGGAGCTGTTCGCGCTCAATCCGGAGAAGCGCGTCGCCGGCTTCGACGACGACGTCCCGTTGCCGGCCGGTGATACCGGGCGCGAGGTCTACGCGGCGGCGTCACGACTCCCCGACGACGACCAGCGCAACCGCGATCGCTTTCGCCACGACGACCGGCGCGGTCGCGTGTACGACGCGTGGGGCCGGCCGCTGCCGGACGATCCGGCGACGCTGGAGATGGGCGGGCTGACCGGGCTGTCGAGCCAGGCGCACGCGCACTACGGGCTGCCGCACCTCGCGTTCAGCGACGAGCCGTCGGTGCTCAAGAGCGATCCGCGGCGCTTCGCCGTCCCGCCGACGGTACACACCTTCGGCGCCGACTTCGCCCAGAGCTACACCGTGCTGGCCGCGCTCGCCGCGCGCCTCCCCGGCGGTGAGCGGCTGGCGCTCACGCAGGCGGGGGCCGCCGCGCACCACATCGAAGATGTCGCCAACCAGATCCACACCGTGCAGGTCGGCATCTACGCCTTCTTCGTCGACGCCAAGATCGATTCGATCAAGGAGGAGCTGCTGTCGGTCGGCGGCCTCTTGCGGCCGCGGCCGAGCTTCGTCTCCATCGGTCTCGACATCATCTCCAATCATCACATCCTCGCCGAGTCGCTGTACGCCAAGCACCTGCTGGATCCGAACGATCCCGTCGCCAGCCGAACGCTGGCGCCAGCGACAGGCGGCGATCTTCCGCCGAAGCCGGGGGCCTGCGGGCCGGAGTTCGGACGCAAGATCACCGAGAAGCTGATCGATCAGTCGAGCTACGAAGGCCCGAAGGTCTACGCCGCAATTCGCGCCGTCGCCCAACACCGCTGGTCGCTCGTCGGGCAGCACTTCGGCGAGAGCGACGATCCCGACGCTGCGCTCAAGCCCGGCGCCGATCTGACCGGCTTCTTCGATCTCGAGGTCACCGGCGCCAGGCGCGGGCTCGCCGCCCTCGGCGACTGGTGGGCGAGCTTCGGCGCCTGCGCGGCGCTCGACGACGCCGCCGCCAGCGGGCTGGCCGAGCAGCTGGTGCGCGACCGGCTCGACGCGCTCGACGCCGCCGAAGCGCGTGCCCGCATCTACACCCCGAAGCCGCCCGATGCGAACCGGCGCAACTGGTGGATCCCGATCGGTTATCTCTTCGTCGTGCTCGTCATCGTCCTGCTCGTGCGTCGCGCGCGCCGAAGAGGAGCCCGATCCGAGGCCAGCCCGGACCGGGCCCCTCCGCGCCGCTAGCGGTGCAGCTTCACGTCGTGCCTAAGGGTCGTCGGTCCGACGGTCGTGATGTAGGGACGCAAGCGGCCGAACGTCTTGCGGCCGATGCCCTTGACCTTGGTCAGCTCGTCGACGTGGCGGAACGGGTGCGCATGCCGGTGATCGGCGATCGCCTTCGCCTTGCCCGGACCGATGCCGGGCAGGAACGCGAGCTGTTCCTCCGTGGCGTCGTTCAGGTTGACCACGCCCTCCGTCGATTTTGGCGCGGCGGCGACGGTCGGCGACGCCTCGACGGCGGCCTGCCTGGTCGTTTGCGCCCAGGCGCCCGAGGCATCGAGCGCCAGCACCACCATCGACACGACGATGAGCGCGCGTCTCACTGGATGCTCCGGCCGAGATCGAACGATGCCGGCGCGTGCGCTTCGTTGCTGGCCTGGCGCGGGCGCACCTCCTCCTCGCGGATCTGCAGCTTGCGCTCGTAGGGGATCGCGTCGAGGTAGATGTTGATCGACTGATCGTGGTTGATGTGGGCGATGCCGAGGCGCATCCACACCGCCTTCTCCCGGCCCGGCTTCTCGATGATCTGGTAGACGATGCGCTGCTTCTTTCCGGTGCTCTTTTCGTCCATGGTGTCCTCCCCCCGCTCGCATCGCGAACGGCGGGGCCGGGCAAGAGCAACGGGCGTGCCGTTTCGCCGTCGACGGCATGTCGTGAGCTTGCGAGCGAACTCCGGAGTTTCGTGTCCGGCTGGCCGGACGGAGCAACCGCAATAGCCACCGTTGCCCCGGTGGCCTGCGATGCGCGCGGCTACCTACGTCCGCGCCGCAGGCTGGTTGACGAGATGCACGGTGCGGGTCGGGAAGGCGAAGCCGCTGCCCGCACCCTCGACCACCTCCATGAACTGAAGCAAGATCTCCTGGCGGATGGCGGTGAACTCGTTCCAGTCGGCGGTCTGGAACCAGGCCATCACCTCGATCTCGAGCGCCGAGTCGGCGAACGCGCGGAAGCGCACCGGCAGCGCATCGGGCCAGATCTTCGGGTGCTCGCGCAGGCAGCGCTCGATCCCGGCCAGGATGGTGCGCATCTGCGCCGCGCTGGTGCCGTACAGCACCCCGAGGACACAGGAGAGCCGGATGCGGTCGCGTGCGGCGAAGGTCTCGACGCGCATGTCGGCGAGCCGCCCGTTGGGGAGGGTGATGATGGTGCGATCGAGCGTGCGGATGCGCGTCGATCGCAGGCCGATGATCTCGATGGTGCCGACGAAGTCGTCGATCTTGACGAAGTCGCCGGGACGGAACGGCTGATCGACGGCGATCGAGAAGGAGCCGAACAGGTTCTCCACCGTCTTCTGCGCCGCCAGCGCGAACGCCAGACCGCCGATGCCGAGGCCGGCGATCAGGCTGGCGACCGGATAGCCGAGCGCCGACAGCATGGCCACGCCGCCGAGCGCCGCGGCCACGACCTTGAGCACGCGCGCCACCAGGGGCACGAAGGTGCGGGATACCGGACGGTGCTTGGCCCAACCCGAGTCGCCGAGCGCCAGCGCCAGCACGTCGATCGAGCGCCACAGCCCCCAGAAGATGCCGAGGAAGAAGAGACCGCGGGTGAGGCCAACCGCCAGGTTGGCGGCGTGCGTCGGCAGCTCGAAGGACGGCAGGGCGAGCTCGAGGATCGCGGTGGTGCTGGCCAGGCGCAGCGGCCCGCGCAGCAGGCGTGGGATCGCGTCGTCCCAGGTGTTGGCGGTGCGCGCGGTCAGGCGGCGCAGCGCGCGCCGCACCGCCCAGCTGATGATGATGCCGAGGATGCTGGCGACGACCAGGCCGCTGCCGAGGGCGAGCCACTGCCACCAGAACAGGCCGAGCGGCCCACTGCCACGAAGGATCTCGAGTACGGACACCCCGCCATCCTATGCACGATCGGCGCGGCGCCTGGCCGAAAAAAGCCCGCGCCCGGGCGTCGATCCCCGACGATCAGGGCGCGGGGCGCGGGGCTCGCCGGCAGGAGACGGCGACTATGGGTGCCAGCCGTAGGGCCAGTTGGGCTGGGCGCTGTATTGGAACAGGAACTGACGGCCGTCGGTCGCGGCGAACGGATTGAACGAGGGCATCGCCATCGCCGCCTGCGGCCACACGAACCCCGCCGACTGCGGCGCCAGCCCGCCGAGCGGCTGGCCGGGGCTCGACGACAGCCCGGAGGCCGCCGCCATCGGCGATGGCTGCGCCGACGGTGCGTGCGCCGCCTGGAGCATGCTGGCGATCGGCGTCAGCCGCGGCATCCCCGCGCCGGTGCGGTTCTGCCCCAGCTGATAGGGCGCGGCGATCTGACGAATCACGTTCGCCAGCCCGGACACGCGCTGCGGACCGCGCGCGCTCAGAGGGCCCCCTTGAAACAGCGGATGATGCGCCAGCAGCATCGTCGCCAGGCCGGTGATGTGCGGCGCCGCCATCGACGTCCCCGACTGCGACTCGTATCCACCCGGCACCGTCGAGATGATCGAGACGCCGGGCGCGCACACCGCCACCTCGGGGCCGAAGCAGCTGAAGGTGGGCGAGAAGATCCCGTCGGGCGCGACCATGCGCGGGCTCACCTGCGAGCTGTCCCAGGTCTCCGGCCGCACCGCCGCCAGAAGGCCGATCGCCGACACCGCGAGCACGTTCGGCGACGAGGCCGGGTATTGCACCGGCCCGCCGGAGTTGCCCGCGGCGACGACGCAGAAGACGCCGTTCTGCACCGCCTCTTGCAGCTTCTGCTCGACGGTGAGCGAGGACTGCGGGCTGCCCAGGCTCATGTTGACGATGTCGATCTGGTTGGCGATGCAGTAGTCGAGCGCGTCGAGCAGGCTGCTGAATTGCCCGCCGGGGAAGATCTTGAGGACGTGGATCTCGGCGCCGGGGACGAAGCCGCGCAGGCCGTTGGCGCTGCGCGCGGCGATGGTGCCGGCGCAGTGCGAGCCGTGGCCCACGAGGTCCTGCGCCCAGCTGCGCCGATCGCCGTTGTTGGTCAGATCGATCCCGTTGGTGATGTGGGCGAGCAGCGGGTGGGTGACGTCGGCGCCGGAGTCGATGATGGCCACCCGCACGCCCGAGCCGTCGACGGTCTCGGGGAGCATGTCGAGCCCCATCAGCTTGGCGCCCCAGCCGAAGCGATACTTGGCGGGGAAGCCGTCGATGGTCTCGGCCAGCGACTGCAACCGGACCACGTTGACGTTCTTGTCGTCGACGGCCGGCTGGGTGATGTAGCGATCCCAATAGGCGCCCTTGGCGGCGGCGAACAGCGTCTTGGCCGGGCTGCCGGGCAGCGTGCTCAGCGGCAGCGTCACCTGGCCGCCGGCGTCGGTCTGGCCTTGCGCCGGCCAGCCGTCGCCCACCAGCGTGACGTCGATCCCGGGCAGCGGCTTGTCGCCTTCGCCCAGCACCACGAAGCGCACGTCGCGCGTCAGCACCTCCGACGCCGGAATGGCTCCGAGCGTCGACAAGCTGCTCTGCAGGACGCTGCGCGGGGGGCCGTAGCCGAGATAGGCGTCCTCTTCGACGATCATCTGCGGCGGCGCGGTGCGCTGAAGCAGGCTGGCACGATCGGGCTCGATGCTGGCGACGTACACCTGCGCCGCCACGTCCGAGGAGGCCGCCAGCGTCGACATGGCAGCGGGGCGATGAATCTTCACGATATCGAGGTTCATGTTCTGAACGACGTTTTCCAATGCACCCGCGGCGAAGGGGCGCAGGCCCGCGGTGGCGAGCGCCGCGTCGTGACGGGCGGCGATGAGATATTGCCGCTTGCCGCCGGACAGGCGCGTCGGCGCGGTCGAAGGATTCCGATCATCAGGCATGGTCTTCTCCATGTTCCAGCTACTCCTCGCGGGCAGGAGTCAGTGGTTGCCAGAAGGGCTCTTGGGCGACGGGGCGGACGGGTAGAGCGCCGCGTTCGGCTCGATGACGAGACGGCCCGCGAAGCGACTCTGGAGCGCGCTGGCCTCGTCGGGCGACAGCCTCAGCACCGCACGCCGGGGCGCGTCGGGCGAGCCGACGAGCGACTTGATCCGCGTGGCATCGGCAGCGAGCTCGCCCACGAGCTGTTTGAGCGCGGCGGCGCCATCGGCACCGGCCGCCGTGTCGGGAGCAACGATGAAGTCATTTGCAACGTTCACGGCATTCCTCCTGGGTGCGCATGAGCAGCATCGGGCACGGAGAACGTTCATGTGACCGTGCCCGATGCCACCCGTCAAACCATCGCCAACTCGATCCGGTGCGGCGCGTTGGTCGCGCCTGCGTGCTAGTTCGTCGTGGTGCCGGTTCGTTGCCCGTACGGCGACGCGTACTGCGGTCCGGCGGCGAACGGCAGCATGCTGCCCAGCTGCCCCGCCAGGTTGCCCAGCATCCCGCCCAGCTGCTGCTGCCCGAAGGCGCCACCCAACGCGCCACCCAGCTGCGGCGCCAGCTGACCGAACAGGTTTCCGATCGCGCCCTGCGGCACGAACTGCGGTCCGGCGGCGAACGGCAGCATGCTGCCCAGCTGCCCAGCCAGGTTGCCCAGAGCGCCGCCGAGCTGCTGCTGGCCGAAAGCGCCGCCCAGCATGCCGCCGAGCTGTGGCGCCAGCTGACCGAACAGGTTTCCGATCGCGCCCTGCGGCACGAACTGCGGTCCGGCGGCGAACGGCAGCATGCTGCCCAGCTGCCCCGCCAGGTTGCCCAGCATCCCGCCCAGCTGCGGCTGCCCGAAGGCGCCGCCCAGCGCCCCACCCAGCTGCGGCGCCAGATGGCCGAACAGGTTTCCGATCGCGCCCTGCGGCACGAACTGCGGTCCGGCGGCGAACGGCAGCATGCTGCCCAGCTGCCCCGCCAGGTTGCCCAGCATCCCGCCCAGCTGCGGCTGCCCGAAGGCGCCGCCCAGCGCCCCACCCAGCTGCGGCGCCAGATGGCCGAACAGGTTTCCGATCGCGCCCTGCGGCACGAACTGCGGTCCGGCGGCGAACGGCAGCATGCTGCCGAGCTGCCCGGCGAGGTTGCCGAGCGTGCCGCCGAGCTGCTGCTGCCCGAAGGCGCCGCCAAGCGCGCCACCGAGCTGCGGCGCGACCTGACCGAACCAGTTGCCGAATGCACCTTGCGGCGCGAGCTGCGGCCCGGCCGCGAACGGCAACAGGCTGCTCAGCTGGCCGGCGAGATTTCCCAACAGCCCGCCGACCATCGGCATGCCGAACGCCGAGCCGACGACGGTCCCGACCGCCGGCGCTGCGCCGCCGATCATGTTCCCGATCGCGCCCTGGGGCGCCAAGAAACCATCACCACCGACACCATACTGGTTCCAATTCATATCCTGCCTCCGTTGATGGGTTGCCAATCGCTCTCGTTCGCGGCATCTGCCGCTCCCGTCGAGCAGCCTGGGGAGGCAAGCCAAGTAGGCGCGCGAACCGACATGTCGATGAGGCATGTTGCCGCGTCACAATCTGCTGCCCTGATGAGGGGAGCACGATCAAGTTCCGTTGCAGACCTGAAGCGCCCTAGATGGATCGCCGGAGCGCCGCCGCCGGCAACGAACCGCGGCAGCCTGCACCGCCGAGTGGCCCGGGCGCGCGGGTGGGTGTAGACCGATAGGAGTGGCGCGGCGCGCAACGTTGTTGGGACCGCTGGTCATCTCGACGGCGGGGCATGCAGCGGTGCTGGCGCTGCTGTTCCTGGGCGCGCACCTGTCTTGGCCGGCGCCGCCGATTCCGATCGAGGTGCGGCCGGCACATCGCGCGGTGCGGCGCACCGGGCCGGTCGAGCGACGCGGCGATCCGAAGGCGCCGGTCGAGCCGCCCAAGCAGGCGGCGCGGCGCGCGGGTGACAAGCCGCCCAAGCCCGCGCCTCCCAAGACGCCACCGCCGCCGGAGACGACCGATCTGTCGCCCTTCGCGCCCGACGACGCGAACCTGGTGGTGCTCCTGCGCATGGACAAGCTGCGCCGCTCGCCGCATCGCGCGGGCGCCGAGGCGCTGATTGCGGCGCTGCCCGATTGGTCGACGCTCGTCGCCGGCTCGGGCGTGTCGCCGATCGACGACTTCGAAGCGCTGCTCATCGCCACCGCGGATCCGCACGACGTGACCGCGACCTTCCTGGCGGCGCGCTACGCCGATTCGCCCAAGGTACGCGCGCTCATCGAGCGCAAGCTGCCGGAAGGCGATCCGCGCGTCTTCAAGATCGTGGAGCCTGGGCTGACCATCCTGACGCGGCCGAACGAGCTGGCGACCGACATGGGTGATCCGCGCGCGACCTGGCTCTCGCAGCTCGCCGCGTTCGATCGGGTGGCGCAGGCGGCCAACGGGCCGGCGGTGCTGGTGACGCTCTCCGACGCGCCGGCGCTGATCCATTTCGGCGGCGATCTGCCGACGCCGCAAGCGATCGCGCTGGCCGCTACGGGCGACGCGTCCCCCGCGGTGCGCGTGCGCGTCATCTTCGCCGGCGCCGCCGAGGCGCAAGCGTTCGGGCGGGCCTGGCCGGGCATCCTGCAGCGCTGGCGCGAGGCCACGGCGCTGCTCGGCCTGTCGCGTGCGCTCGACGGCTTCGTGCTCGAGGTCCATGACGCGCGCGTGGAGCTGACCGGACGCGTGCCGGAGATGCAGATGCGCCTCGGGCTCAATTGGGTGCGCGCCCTCTTGCCGCCGCCACGGGTGCCGCTCGACGCGGGCGTGGCACCGAAGTAACCTCGACGCGTGACCATCGACCCGTCGACGATCGCGGCGCTGACCTTCGACTGCTACGGCACGCTGATCGATTGGCAGGCGGGCGTGCGCGACTACGTGGCGCCGATCCTGGCGCTGTCGTCGCGGCGCGAGGTCACCGCCGACGAATGGGTGGAGCGCTGGGAGCGCATTCAGTTCCAGCTGCTGCGGCCCTACCGCCCGTATCGCGAGATCCTGCAGCGCAGCTACGACGCCACCATGCAGCACTTCGGCATCGAGGCGTTCGTGGACGCGGGCGCCGGACTGGCGCGCTCCGTCGCCGAGTGGCAGCCGTTCGGCGACACGCGGCGGGCGCTGCGCCGGCTGGCCAAGCGCTATCGGCTGGCGATCGTCTCGAACATCGACAACGACCTTCTCGCCGACACCGTGGGCCGCCTGCAGGCGCCGGTGTCGTGCCTGGTGACGGCGGAGGACGCGCGCGCCTACAAACCGGATCCGCGGCCGCTGGAGCTCGCCATCGCCCGGCTCGCCGTCGAGCCCGGCGCGATCGTGCACGCCGCGTTCGGCTGGAAGTACGACCTGGCGCCGGCGCGCGCGCTCGGCATGCGCACCTGCTTCGTCAACCGCGGCGGCGTCAGCATCGACGAGCCGCGCGATCTCGAGGTGCCCTCGCTCGACGCGCTGGCCGACGCGCTCGGCGCCTGACCGCGCTGGTATCGCGCTTGCGACGTTTCGCTGGGCGGAGGCTCGCCCATGCGCATGTCCGCATTAACGGTAGCGGTTCTCGTCGCTGGTGGAATCGGCTGCTCCTCGTCGAACCCTTCTGGTTCCCCTGCGGGCTCACCGTCGCCCGGCGGTGACAGGGGCAACGCCAACGTCGCGGGGGACGGCGGCGTGACCGCCGACGCCGGCGGAATGGGGCCCGTCGACCTCGCCCCCAGCGGCCCCGACATGGGCACCTTCGGCGGACCTGGCCCGTGGCCGCTGGCCGACCTGACGCTCTACGGCGCGGCGCAGGGCCTGGGTGGCGGCATCGTCGACGCCAATCCCGATGAAGCGCAGAACATCTGGGCCGCCGACGGCACGACGCTCTACGTCCTGCGCCCCGGCTCGTCGACGTTCCAGCCGTTCACCGCCGCCGACGGGCTGCACGTCCAGCCGTTCACCGATCCCTACGGCAACGCGAACCTGACGCGCATCACCGCCATCGCCGGCGGCCACGCCGACGAGGTGCTGGTCGGCTACTACGGCTACGAATCGGAGGGCAACCCGTACCTCGACAGCGAGGCGCAGAAGGCGCTCGGCAACGGCGACCGCGTCACCCTCGGCAGCGACGGCAAGCTGTCGATCGTGCGCTACGCGTTCCGCTGCGACTTCGAAGGCGCCAACGGCTGCTGGGAGAACCGCTCGCCGCGCCGGATCGTCTACGCGCACACGGGCGTGGCGGCGGGGCGCTCGTTCTGGGGCTTCAACCACGGCGTCTCGCACGTGTACAACGACGTGTTCGGCGACCACGTGCACCCCGAGATCTGGTACCACAACGCCGACGGCACGGTGACCGAGAAACTGGGCGAGTTCTACGGGCTGGCCGTGACCCCGACGGGAGATCTGTGGCTCGCCGGGCGCTACGGCGTCGGGCTGCAGCCGTTCAACCCGGTCTCGCACCAGGCGTGGGTGCAGGGCCACTTCATCTACGCGTTCACCACCGACACCGCCGATCACGGCCTCGACGTGCCGGCCGGCTATCACGAGGACAACCGCGGGGCGGCCGTCACCGGCGACGGCGTCCTGTGGCTGGCGCGGCTCGGGGGCGGCCTCAAGTCGTGGGATCCGAAGACCGGCAACTACGGCACGATCCGTTCGTGGGGGCAGGTGCCGAGCGATCTCCTGGACGTGCAGGCCGATCCGGACGGCACGCTGTGGCTGGTGACGTCGGGCGGCGCGCTGTTGCGCTTCGACCCCGGCTCGGGCTCGGTCCAGACGTGGCCGGGGGTGAGCGGTGTCACCCGTATCTACGTGGATTCAACGGTGACTCCGCGCGCCGTCTATGCGTCGATGTCGTCGGGGGTCGCGGTAATTCGTGCTAAATAACCAACCGGACGGCCGATTCGGGCGTCCTATGCGTAGGATTGTCTGGTGCGGCTTCCGGTTGCCTGCTCGATACTCGCCCACGGGGCGCTGGCGTTGATGGCTCTCCGCCTTCCGGCGGCGGGGCCGAGGCACGCCAAGACCATCGAGATCGAGATCAACGAGCCGAAGCAGACGGTGGTCGCGGCGGCGCCGACGCCACCGCCGCCCCCCAAGCCGATCGTGCAGAAGCCGCAGCCGCTGAAGAACGCGCAGCGGCAGGACAAGCACGAGCCCGAGCCGCCGCCGGTGCAGCCGCCCACGCCGCAACCGCAACCGCCGCAGCCGCCGCAGCCGCCGTCGACCTTGTCGATGCGACCGTCGGCGCCGATCGATCTCAACCTGCACAGCCTGGGCGGCATCGTCCTGAACAACGGCCCCGTCCACGGCGGCGAAGGGGGACCGGCGGGCATGCTGGCCTCGGGGCCGCCGCGCAAGCCGTGGAAGCCGCGCGGCGATGCGGGCGATCCGATCCTGGGCAAGCTCGCGGACGAGAAGGAGGATCGCTTCCCGCTCCACCTCGAGAGCGACGGCTACCACTACGACGGCCCGTCATTCTCGGCCAAGATCGCGATGGACGGGCACGTGTCGTTCGACGATCACTCGATCCGCGACTTCAAGGGGCTGTCGGGCGGGTTCGATCTCACCGACCTGGCGATGCGCGGCCACAAGCAGGATCCGTATCGGTACGAAAAAGAGAAGTTCATGGACAACACCTCCAAGCTGCGCGGCGAGCTGACCGCGCGGGCGCGCAAGGACCGGCTGGAGGCGTCGCTGGCGGCGCTGCCCGGCCACCTGGAAGAGGTGTGGAGCGATCTCAACCGCTCGGCGCGCGAGCGGCGCGGCATCCTGTACGCGATGTGGCGCGAAGCCGCCGGCAGCGACGATGAGGTGGGCGCCGCCGGACGCAAGGCGCGGGCGACGATCGAAGCGTTCATTCGCGATCGGCTGCCCGAAGGCTCGGAGAATGCGTTCACCGAGGACGAGCTGCGCCGTTACAACGCGCGCGTCGGGGCCGTGAAGTTCGAGCCGTACAAGCCGTAGCCGCGCGCTACTGGCGATGCTCGCTGCGAAAGTCGGCGAGCATCCCGAGGACCTTGGCGATGAGCGCGGGCGTGACCAGCCTGGTGGCGGCGCGCTCGCGCGCGGTCTGCGCCGTCTCGAAGAAGGCGACGCGCGTGCCGGCGTCGACGGGGACCGGCTGCAGCCCCTGCTTCTGGAAGAGGCCGTGCAGGAGCTGCTCCTCCTGGGAGCGGCCGTCCGCCTCGAAGCGCAGCTTCGCCTTTGCGCCGGCCAGGCGCATCGCCTGCTGCGCGCCGAGCGAGAGCGCGTCGAAGTCGTGGTTGGAGACGAGCAGGCAGCCGGTGACGAAGCCCATGCGCAGATCGGTGTAGTAGCGGGCGGCCGCGGACCATTGGAAGCCGAGCGCAGCGGCGGCGGGTCCGACGAAGCCGTCGACGCGCCGCTGCTCGTAGGCGGCGACCGCCTCGCTGATCGGCAAGGGCTCGACGTGCATGCCCATGGCCGGCAGGATCGTCGAGATCATGCTGTCGATGTTCCAGATCCACAGGCGCGTCTGCTGCAAGTCGCGCATCGTGGCCACCGGCTTGCGCGAGAAGACGATCGAGGGGCCCACGATCGCCTCGCCGAGATAGCGGAAGCCATTCTTCTGCGCCTCGGCCTCGAAGGTGGGGCGCAAGCGTCCAAGGACGTAGGAGGCCTCGCCCCAGGTCTGGAAGACCCCGGGGATGCGGCCGACGCGCATCGAGGGCGCCACCGCCTCGCAGGCCATGCCGGCGGAGAGGATGCCGTCGAGCTGACCGCGGCGAACGCGCTCCAGCATCTGCAGCTCGTCGCCGGCGATGCCGCCCAGGTAGAACTTGAGGTGGACGGCGCCCGCGGTCCCGGTCTCGACGTCGCGCGCCATCGCCTTCAAGCCACGCGCCCAGCTCGTGCCCTCGGGCACGACGGTGCCGATGCGCAGCGTCGCCTCTTCGGTGGCGCCGACCGCGCTCGACAGCAGCAGCAACGGCAGCAGGACCGCGAGAAGACGCATTCGCTCGACGATAACGGAGTCAGTCGGCGCGCGCGAGGACGAACTTCAGATAGCGCCCTTCGGGGAACGCGGGGGGCGTGGGGTGATCGGCGGGCTGGCCGCGCAGCTCCAGGAGGCGCAGCGGGCGGCGCGTCTTTTCGGCGGCGTCGCGCAGGGTGCCGACGAAGGCGTCCATGGTGACGTGGCTCGAACAGCTCGCGGCGCAGAGGACGCCGCCATCGTCGACGAGCGCGAGGGCGCGGGCGTGGAGATCGCGGTAGGCGGAGAGCGCCTTCTGCAGCGCCTTCTCCGACGGGGCGAAGCTCGGTGGATCGGTGACGACGAGGCCGTAGCGGCGGCCGTCGCGCGCGGGCGCGCTCGAGCCAGGCGAAGGCGTCCTCGGCGTCGAAAAGGTGGCGGGCGGGATCGAGGCCGTTGAGGGCGAAGTTGGCGCGCGCGTCGGCGAGGGCAGGTGCGGCGACGTCGACGGTGGTGACGCGGCGGGCGCCGGCGAGCGCGGCGTGGACGGAGAAGCCGCCGGTGTAGCCGAAGAGGTTGACCACGTCGACGCCGGCGGCGAAGGGGCGGATGGCGCGGCGGTTCTCGCGCTGGTCGAGGAAGAAGCCGGTCTTCTGACCGTGGATGACGTCGACGGCGAAGCGCACGCCGTTTTCGCGGACCTCGACGGGCGACGGCGGCGGGCCACCGTGGAGCAGCTCGCCGCGGCCGCCGCGCGAGCGCTCGAGGACGTGGGCGATGCCGAGCGCGCGCCCTTCGTCGACGACGGCGGCGACCACCCAGTCGCGCCAGACACGCACGGCGTCCCCGTCGAGGCGCAGGACGGCGACTGGGCCGTAGATGTCGACGACGACGCCGGGCAGGAAGTCGCCTTCGCCGTTGAGCCAGCGGAAGGCGTCGGTGGTGCCGGCGTCGAAGGCGCCGCGACGGGCGCCGAGGGCGCTGCGGACGCGCGCGCGGACGAACGCTTCGTCGAGGGCGAGAGAGCGGTCGAGCGTGGCGACGCGGACGGCGATGGGGGAGCGGGCGTCGAAGAGGCCGCGCGCAACAAATTTACCGTCGGTGCCGATAATGTCGACGGCGGAGCCTGTGCTCGGCGCCGGCGACGAGGACCCCCCGATGCTTTTGGGGATAAGTTCGGATCTCGCGGCGCGCAACGGCCCCTTGCCGCCCGCGAGCGCCAGCGCCTCCCGATAAATCCACGGATGCCCCGCCCGGATACTCCGCTCCAGCGGCTTCGCCAGCCGGATCATTGTCGCCACGCGCGCATCATGCCATGTTCCCCGCATGCCGATGCCGGTCGAGATCGTCGGGCTGCTCCGCTCCACCATCACCTTCGTCTGGGACGACGAACACAAGAGCGTCTACCCGGCGCGCGACCTGCGCCTCGCCTGCCGCTGCGCGCAGTGCATCGAGGAGATGACCGGCAAGCCGCTGCTCGACCCCACGACCGTGCCCTCTGCGGTGCGCGCGCGCGCCATCAACCTCGTCGGCAACTACGCCTGCAATATCGACTGGTCCGACGGCCACTCGGCCGGCATCTACAACTTCCGCGCCCTCCGCGCCGACTGCCCCTGCGACGACTGCAAGGCCCTGCGCGCCGCGGGCAAAACGCCCGCGTAGTGCTATCTTGATCCTTCGATGTCGGCGGCACTGACCAAGCTTCGCCGCGCCCGCTGGGAGCATCCGTTCCTACCGGTGTCGCTCGCCGATGTGCGCGCGCGCGGCTGGGAGCGAGCTCGACATCCTCATCGTCATCGGGCGACGCCTACGTCGATCATCCCGGCGTTCGGGCCGCTGCTCATCGCGCGCTTCCTCGAGGGGCGCGGCTTCAAGGTCGGGCTCATCGCGCAGCCCGACTGGCGCAGCGCCGACGACATCCGCGCGCTTGGGCGAGCCGCGCCTCTTCGTCGGCGTCACCGCCGGCAACCTCGACTCGATGCTCAACAAGCTCACCGCGCAGAAGAAGATCCGCGGCGAGGACCAGTACTCGCCCGGCGGCGCGCGCGGCATGCGGCCCGACCGCGCGACCATCGTCTACGCGAACCTCTGCGCGCGAGGCGTTCCCCGGACGTGCCCATCGTGCTCGGCGGCATCGAGGCGTCGCTGCGCCGCATCGCCCACTACGACTACTGGTCGCGACACGGTGCGCCGCTCGATCCTGCTCGACGCCAAGGCCGACCTGCTCGTCTTCGGCATGGGCGAGCGCCCGGTGTGGGAGATCGCGCGCCGGCTGCGGCGCCGGCGAGACCGATCGAGCAGCTGCGCGACGTGCGCGGCACCGCCGTCCCGCTGTCGAAGCGGCGAGGCGGAGGCGCGCGCCGCGCAGCCGTCGGAGCACGTCGGCCGACGGGCGCGTCGTCGTCCTGCCGTCGTACGAGGAGGTGCGCGCCGACAAGAACGCGTTCGCGCGGCTGTCGCGCGTCCTGCAGTACGAGACCAACCCGCACAACGCGCGCCCGCTCCTGCAGCCGCACGGCGACGAGGCGGCGTCTACTTCAACCCGCCGGCGCTGCCGCTCGAGACCGCGGAGATGGACGAGCTCTACGATCTGCCGTTCGACCGCGCGCCGCACCCGACGTACGCCGAGGCGTCGGTCCGGCGTTCGAGACGGTCAAGCACTCGATCGTCACGATGCGCGGCTGCTTCGGCGGCTGCACCTTCTGCAGCATCACCGAGCACGAGGGGCGCATCATCCAGAGCCGCTCGGCCGACAGCGTGCTGCGCGAGGTGCGCGCGCTGCGCCGCATGGACGACTTCCGCGGCGTGATCACCGACCTCGGCGGCCCGACCGCCAACATGTACAAGATGCGCTGCAAGGACGAGAGATCGAGACGCGTGCCGCCGCCTCTCGTGCGTGCACCCCGGCATCTGCGAGAACCTCGTGACCGATCACGGCCCGCTCATCGACCTCATGCGCGCGGTGCGCAAGGAGCCGGGCGTCAAGCGCGTCTTCGTCGCCTCGGGCGTGCGCTACGACCTCGCCGAGACGCGCGGCCGCGAGTTCATCGACGAGCTCGCCGCGCCATCACACGGCGGGCAGCTCTCGGTCGCGCCCGAGCACATCCGGACGACGTGCTCGACAGATGAAGAAGCCGCGCATCGAGAGCTACGAGCGCTTCGCCGAGGCGTTCTGCTGCGCGACGCGAGGAGGCCGGCAAGGAGCAGTACCTCGTCCCGTACTTCATCACCGGCCACCCGGGCTCGACGCTCGACGACATGATCGAGCTCGCGCTCTACCTGAAGCAGAAGGGCATGCGCCCGCGCCAGGTGCAGGACTTCATCCCGACGCCGATGTCGATGGCGACGACGATGTACTACACCGGCATCGACCCGCTCACCGATGAAGCCCGTGCTACACGGCCAAGGGCCTGCGCGAGAAGCGGATGCAGAAGGCGCTCCTCCTCTACTGGGATCCGGAGCAGCATGACCTGGCGCGCGAGGCGCTGACGCACGCCGGACGCACCGACCTCATCGGCACGCGCCCCGACTGTCTGGTGCCGCCGGCGCCGCATCGGCGTCCGCCGGTTCGCAAGCACGCGCCAGTGCGGGCGCGACGGAGGGCGTCATGAGCAAGCTCGCCTACGAGTCCCGCGGCGCAGGGCCGCCGCTGGTTCTTCTGCACGCGTTTCCCTTCGACCGTCGCATGTGGTCCGAGGAGCTGAGCCGCCTGAGCGAGGCGCGGCGCGTCGTCGCCGTCGACCTGCGCGGCTTCGGCGAGTCGCCGCTGTGGGGCGAGCCGACCGTCGACGAGCTCGCTGACGATGTCATCGTGCTGCTCGATTCGCTCGGCATCGCCATGGCCGCCGTGTGCGGCCTGTCGATGGGCGGCTACATCGCGCTCTCGCTCGCCGAGCGGCATCGGGCCCGACTGGCGGCGCTGGTGCTCGCCGACACCCGCGCGGCCGCCGACTCCGAGGTGGCCAGAGCGGCGCGCGAGACCACCATGCGCCAGGTGCGCAGCGACGGGCCCGCTGCGTTCCTCGACGGCGTGCCCGAGCGCCTGTTGTCGCGCCACGCGACCGACGATCTGCGGCAGCGCGTGCGCGATCTGTGCGTCGATCGCGCGGACGCGATCCTGGCGGCGACGCGCGCGCTCGCCCATCGACCCGATCGCACCGCGATGCTCGCCAGCATCGACTGTCCGACGCTGGTGGTGTGCGGCGGCGAGGACACCACGTCGCCGGCGCCGGAGATGCGCTCGCTGGCGGCGCAGATCCCCGATGCCGAGTACGTCGAGATCGCGGGCGCCGGCCACCTGTCGAACCTCGAGGCGCCCGATCGCTTCGACGAAGCGGTCGCCCGCTTCCTCTCCGCGCACGACCTCTAACCCCAGGGTTCGCCTCGATTGACCTGCTGCGGACGATCCGCGCGGTCGCCTCGAGGACTACGTCCTCGCTCCCTCGGTCGAAATACCGACGGGTATTCCTCGGTCGGTCGCTCCGGTCGCATCCACGATCCGCCTCACGCGGCTCGCCCTCGCCAGCTCAACCGAAGCGAACCCTGGGGTTAGTACCTCGCCACAGTGGTTTTGATTGGTATCCGCCGAGGATTCGGCGCGCGGGGCGAGGCGCGACGACGAAGGAATACTGTCTGTATTTCGAGGAGGAGCAACGAAGCCATGGGCGTCGAGGACCGGCGCCGACCGGTCGAAACCACTGCGGCGAGGTACTAGTACCACCTGGTCACTTCCCTCCCGTCGCGTCGACGGCTGCGGCCGGTCTGCGTCGTCGCTCCTCGCTCAGTTATCTCCGGATAGCTTCGCTCGTCGCTCCTCGCATCCCGGGCTCCTCGCTCATCGACGCTCGGTCCGGGAAGTGACCAGGTGGTACTAGCAGGGTGTTGAAGAACTCCGGACCGAGCCGCGCGCCGTGGATTTTCGCGAAGCGCGAGGCGCGACGAGGGAAGCTCCCCGTCGGGAACTGACCGAGGAGCAACGAAGCGATTCGCGAAAAGACCAAGCGCGGCGACGCGGAGCGAGTTCTTCAACACCCTGCTAGTTCGCCAGGTTGACCAGGGTCCCAGAGGCCAGGCGCAAGAGGTGAAAGCGCGGCTGGTAGCCGCAGCTGGCGCCGCCGTCGCTGGTGCTGCAGCCGTTCAGCGTCGCCGTCACGTTGACCGCGACGCGCCCCGCCTGCTGCGCGATCAGCGTCGACACCAGCGTGCCGTCGCCGTAGGTCTTGTAGGTGAAGCCCTGCCGCGTCAGACGCAGCGTGCCGTGCGTCGCCGTCGTCGCCACCGTCGCCGACGGCACGCCGCCGAGCATCGTCACGTAGAAGTTGCTGCCGTCGGCGAGCTGCTCCCGCTCGATGTCGAAGATCTCGATGCCCTGCACGGTGCCGGGATTGCGCACGCTCATCACGAGGTGGGTCTCGCCCGGCGGCGCCGACACCAGGTCGTAGTCGAGGAGCATGTCGAAGTCGCCGTCGAGGAAGAACTGCGCCGTCGGCCCCACCGAGTAGAGCGCGGTGAACTCGACGCTGTTGCTACCGTCGAAGTGCAGGTCCGCGCCGAGCGCGATGCCGGCCAGCGGCGCGAAGTTGGAGGTCGGCGAGTGCGAGGCGCCCCACATCGGGTTGACTACGCTCGACTCCATGCTGTCGACGGTGCAGCCGCACGGGCAGGCGAGCGTCGCCAGCGAGGTCTGCAGGCCATTGAACCCGTTGAAGAGCTGATTGACGCAGCTGAGATCGCCGCTGCGGGCGAGGTCCCGGCCGGCGAGCGACAGGTCGTCGCCGCCGGCGCCGAGATCGAAAATTGGGCTGGCAGTGTCGTCGCCACAGCCGGCGAGGAGCACGAGCAGGCAGAGCGCGCGCATGCGCCGACGGTAGCAGACTACCTGGCGGCGGTCACGTCGGCGTCGGCCTCGAGGTAGAGCGCGCCGTTCGACAGCTTGGCGACGCCGTCGACGGCCCAGCAGGTGCCGAGACAGGCCGCCTGCACGGTCGCCGTCGTCTGTCCATTGGCGCGCACCACCGTGACGTCGAGGTTGAGCGGCTCGGTGTGGACGGTGCCGAGCGGATAGAGCGAGCCGTTGTCGAGCTGGACCGACCAGTCGAGCGACAGCGGCAAGGTCGCGCGCAGCTCGAGCGCGTCGTCCTGCGCGTGCATGATCTCGGCGCGCGCCGCCGGTGCCTTGACGACCAGGTTGCGCAGGATCAGGCCCTTGGGCGGCAACGCCTCGGCCGAAATGGTCACGTCACCGAGCGGCAGCTCGATGGCATCGAGCATCGCGCGGTCGCCGGTGGTGTGCAGCTTGACCGTCGGCTTCTGCACCACCATCGCCACCTGGGTCGCCGCGGCGAAGCCGCCTTCGATCGTGAAGCTCACGTCCGACTGTGCGACCGCACCGGTCTCGACCGCCACTGGTCGGGCCAATGAGTCGTCCACGGCCACATGACCCTCCCCGCAACCAGCCAAGACGACGATAGAACCAAGTAAAAACAACGATTTCACAGCCCACCTCCCCTTCGATGTGGGCTGATGTAGTCATTTTGACGCTCTATGTCAAGAGATAAATGGTCGGACCAGTGACGATTGTCAGGAGACGCCGAGGAGCTTGCCGAGGGCGCGCAGGTGGCCGCGCGCGGCCTCGAGCTGCTCGGCGGCGCCGCGCAGCGCTTCGCCGACGACCTCGACCGATTCGGCGGGCGCGGTGAGCAGGCCGGCCTCGTCGTTGGCGGCGCGCAGCGATGCGCGCAGCTCGGCGAGCGAATCGCCGAGCGCGATGGCGGCATCGGCGGCGGCCGGATCAGTGGACGGGCGGGCGCTCGCCGCCGGCGGTGCGCCGGCTTCGCTGGCGCGGGCGCGGCGCAGCTGCCCTTCGAGCTCGGCGACGCGGCCGCGCAGCAGCTGCAGCTCGCCCTCGTCACGAGTCTCCTCGGCGACGGGAGCCTGGCCGCCGCGCATGCGCTTGAGATCGGCCTGCACCTGATCGAGCTTGCGCTTGAGCAGCGCCGCCTCCCGGGTCGCCTCTTCCAGCGCACGCTCGGCATCGTTGCGGCGGGCGCGCTCGAGTCGCAGCTCTTCGCCCAGGCTCGACTGGGCGCCGGTGGTCGCGTGCGGCGCGGCGACGGCGCCGCGCAAGATCGCGTTCGGCCCCACCTGCACCTCGGCGCGCGCCGGCGGCGGCGCCACCGTCGCCGCCAGCGACGCAGCGGGCGGCGCGGCCATCGGTGGCGCGGCCATCGGTGGCGCGGCCATCGGTGGCGGCGCCATCGGCGGCGGCGCCATCGGCGGTGGCGCGGCCATGATGCCCGATCCGACCGGCGGCGTCGGCGCACGCTGCGGCGCGTGCGCGCCCGTCGTCATGGGCGCCATGTTGCCGGTCATGCGCGGCGTCGTGTCGGGCATGAGGCGCAGCACCAGCGAGCCGCAGGTGACGGTGTCGCCGGGACGGAACGGCGCCTTCTGCACCTTGTCGTTGCCCACGTAGACGCCGTTGGAGCTGCCGAGGTCCTCGATCCAGTAGTTGCCGTCCCAGTAGATGCGCGCGTGGCGGCGCGACACCATCGCGTCCTGGGTCTGCACCTGGCACTCGGTCGCGCGTCCGATGAGGATCGGCTCGGAGCCGAGCATGAGGACCTTATCCATGCCGTCCGAGTCGTGATAAATGAGCTTCGGCATCGACGACGCAGGGAAGCTATCACGCGCGCGGGCGGCGTGCTAGACAGTGCCGGTGCGCACGTTGGTCGTCGCCGCGTATGAGCCCGAGCTGGGCGCGCTCGGCGGTCGCGCCATCGGCGTCGGGCTGGTCGCAGCGGCGGTGGGGATGGAGCGCGCGCTCGCCGAGGAGCGGCCGGCGCGCGTGATCCTGGTCGGTACGGCCGGCGCGCTGCCGGGGTCGAACCTGGCGATCGGATCGATCGTGGTCGTGGCGCGCGCGCAGCTGATCGTGCGGACCGGCGAGTACGTGCCAGCGATCTTGTCGACCGTCGCCGATGCCGACGCGGCGCTGGCCGCCGAGTGCGCGGCCAGGCTCGACGCGCCGCTGGTGACCGTGGCCAGCGGCGTCGGCATCACCTCGTCCGATGAAGAAGCGCAGCGGCTGGCCGCGACGGCGGCGGTCGAGCATCTGGAGAGCTTCGCCCTGCTGTCGGTGGCGCGCCATCGCACGCCGGCCACGGCGGTGCTGGCGATCGCCAACCGCGTCGGCGCCGACGCGCACGCGGAGTGGCGCGCCAATCGCGAACGCGCCGAAGCCGCCGCGCGATCAGCCGTTTCGAAGCTGCTCTAGCCAGCGGAATTCCCCAGTCATCGCTTCGGATTCGCCAACCGTACCGCCCAGGCGGAGCACAGAGGCCCCGCGCGCACTGCCCCGCTGGCCGAGCTCCGCAGCACGGGCAAGGGGTCTAACCCCAGGGTTCGCTTCGGTTGAGCTGGCGAGGGCGAGCCGCGTGAGGCGGATCGTGGTTGCGACCGGAGCGACCGACCGAGGAATACCCGTCGGCATTTCGACCGAGGGAGCGAGGACGTAGTCCTCGAGGCGACCGCGCGGATCGTCCGCAGCAGGTCAATCGAGGCGAACCCTGGGGTTAATCGAGGGCCGAAGCGAGCCACGTCAGGGCGCGAACGCGACCTCGCCGACGAGCGCGGCGATCGCGCGCCGGCCGTCGTCACCATAGTCGAGCGTGTCGTCGTTGGCGTACAGGCTCAGGTACTCGTCCGCCTGGGCGCGCGACAGGCCGCGATCGCCGGCCAGCTCGTCGAGCGCCTCCTCGCGATGCGCCAGCGAGAACGCGATCGACGCCCGCAGCATCGCCGACGCGCGGGTGATCGCTTCGTCGCCGAGCGCGCGCTTGATGACGTTGCCGCCGAGCGGGATGGGCAGGTTGCGCGTCGACTGCCAGAACGCGCCCAGGTCGCACACCAGATGCAACCCGCGCGCCGCGTAGGTGAGGCGGCCTTCGTGGATGAGCGCGCAGGCGGCGACGACGCCGTCGGCGAGCGCGGCGAACGCGCGCTCCAGCGGGGCCGAAGGCACCTCGACCTGCACGGCGCCGGGCGCGGCCAGCGCCACCAGGCGGGCGCAGGTGGTCGTGGCGCCGGGCACGCCCACGCGCAGGCCACCCAGATCGCCGACGGCGAGTGGGCGCGGGGCGACGATGACCGGCCCATAGTTGCGCCCGACCGAGCCGCCATGCGGCAGGAGCAGCCAGTCGCGCGCCAGCGACGGCACCGCGGCGATGCTGACGGCGACCACGTCGTGCACGCCGCCCTGCGCCCACTCGTTGAGCGTCGCGGTATCGGAGCGGACGTGGGTGGCGCCGTCGAAGCCGAAGTCGCGCGGGTCGAGGCGGCCGGTGGCGAGCGGCCAGAACATGAAGGCATCGTCGAGATCGGTCGAGTAGGCGAGCGAGAGCTTCACGACTCGTCCTCCGGGTGAAAGAGCGTCTTCATCGGCTGCGGATCGACCGGCTGGCCCGAGCTCAGCATCATGAGCAGACCCTCGCCGATGCGCGACAGCGTCAGCAGAGAAGCGAGCCGGCCGTCGATGAACTTGATGCGGCGCTTGGTGTCGGCGTCGGCGGCGGCGCGCAGCTTGGCGAGCTTGGCGCGGGTGGTCTCGAAGGCTTCGATGGCGGCCCGCACGAAGGCCAGCTCGCGCTCGCGGAAGACGCGCGTCACCATCTTCCAGATGCTGGTCTCGGGCTCGTAGAAGTCGCGCCGCTCGCCGGGGCGCCACGCCTTTTTGACCACGCCCCATTTTTGCAGGTCCGCGAGCGCCATCGACACGGCGCCGGTCGACGCTTGCAGCCGTTCGCCCAGCTCGGCCGCAGAGAGCGGGTCGGGCGCCAGATACAAGATCGTCCACAGGCGGCCCATGACCGCCTTGAAGCCCCAGAACTCCATGAGGCCGCCGATTACCTCGGCGACACGAAGCTCCGCGGCTCGGATGTCGTCGTCTGCGGTTGGCATGTTCCGTTGGAGCATGATAGCGGCTTTGGCGCGCGGCGGCCGAGCGCGGGGCCGAGGCGCCCAAGGCTGCGCCCGAGCGCGGCCACGTCGTCGGGCGTGAGCGCCTGCGGCCCGTCGCTGCGCGCGCGGCCGGGCTCGGCGTGGCACTCGACGATGAGCCCATCGGCGCCGGCGGCGAGGGCGGCGCGGGCCAGCGGCTCGACGAGCGCGCGGGTGCCGGCGGCGTGCGACGGATCGGCGACCACCGGCAGGCCGGTGCGCAGCTTGGCGAGCACCAGGCCGCCGAGGTCGAGCGTGGCCCGGGTGCCGGGCTCGAAGCTGCGGATGCCGCGCTCGCACAGGATGACGCCGGGGGCGCCGCCGTCGAGGAGGTACTCGGCGGCGGCCAGCCATTCGTCGACGGTGGCACCGTAGCCGCGCTTGAGCAGCACCGGGCGCTGGGCGCGCGCCGCCGCCTTGAGCAGCGCCGAGGCGGCCATGGTGCGCGCGCCGATCTGCACCAGCTCGCAGTGCTCGGCGACGCGCGCGACCGCCGCCTCCGAGGTCGCCTCCGAGACCACGGCGAGGCCGAAGGCGTCGGCGACGCGACGCAACAGCGGCAGGCCGTCGTCGCCCAGGCCCTGAAAGGCGTAGGGCGAGGTGCGCGGCTTGAAGGCGCCGCCGCGGAGCAGGCGCGCCCCGGCCTTTTGCGCGGCGGCGGCGGCGACGAGCAGATCGGGCTCGTTCTCGACGGCGCAGGGGCCGAGCATCAGGGTCCACTCGTCGCCGCCGACGGCGATGGGGCCGAGCGGCGTGGCGACGGCGACCGGGCCGCGGGCAGCGGTCACGCGCGGGTGGGCATCGTCGGCGCAGAGGATCGACTCGACGGCGTCGAGCGCGGCCAGGCGCGCCAACGCGGCCTCGTCGAAGGGCGCGTGCGGTCCCACCACCTCGACGGCGATGCGCCCGGGGCCCCGCACTCGGCGCGCCGCGGCGCCGGCACGCGCCAGCGCCGCTTCGACGGCCCGCGCCTCGACGGCGGAGGCGCCCGCGTGCAACAGAATGATCATCGCAGCGCCTCGACAACGGCGCAGGCGGCGAAGAGCAGGCTCACGTAGCCGTTGAGATCGAAGAAGGCCTTGCCGACCCGCGACAGATCGGTGGGCGAGACCATGCGCTGCTCCCAGGCGAGCGTGGCGGCGATGGCCCCCACGCCGACGCCGTACACCACGCCCAGGTGCAGGAGCAGGCCGAAGGCGACCAGGCCGGCGACGGCGCCGACGTGCAGCACGCGTGAGATCACAAGCGCGCGGGCGACCCCGAAGCGGGCCGGGATGGAGCCCAGGCCGCGCGCGCGATCGAAGGTGACGTCCTGCGTGGCGTAGATGATGTCGAAGCCGCCGACCCAGCAGGCGACGGCGAGCGAGAGCGCCAGCGGCGCCCAGCCGAAGCCGTTGGTGACGGCGATCCAGGCGCCGGCGGGCGCGCCGCCCAGGCAGACGCCGAGCCAGAGGTGGGTCGCCCAGGTGAACCGCTTGGCGAGCGAGTAGCCGAGGAGGATGAAGAGCGCCAGCGGCGACAGCAGCAGCGGCCAGCGGCCGAGCAGCGCCGCCGCGCCGACGAAGACGGCGGCCGCGGCGAAGGTGATGGCGACGGCGGCCGTCGGCGACACCGCGCCACGCGGCAGCTCACGGTTGGCGGTGCGCGGGTTGGCGGCGTCGAAGCGGCGGTCGGCCACGCGGTTGAAGCCCATCGCCGCGGTGCGCGCGGCAGCGACGGCGACGACGATGAGCCCCAGGCGCACCAACGAGAAGGGCGCGGCGCCGTGACGCCAGGCGAGCGCGGCGGCGCCGAGCGCGAACGGCAGCGCGAAGATCGTGTGCGGCAGGGCGACCAGGCGCGCGTAGCGGCCGAGGCCGCGCGCGCCTGGGTCGGTCGCGGGGGCCTGGTGCGCGGCGACGGGGGCGCTCACGCCAGCCTCCGGACCGGCGCGTCGGCGCCCTCGTGCGCGAGCCAGACGTTGGGATCGCGCACGCCCTTCTGGTCGTCGCCGAGCGCGATCAGCCCCGGTCGCTTGCCGACGACGAGCGCGCCCAGGTGCGACGCGCCCATCGCCTCGGCGCCACCGGCGGTGGCGGCGCGCAGCAGCCACGCCGCCTCGACGCCGGCGCGCGCCAGGAGCTGCACGTCGCCGAGCACGTCGAGGGTGGCGCAGGAGGCGAGCGAGTCGGTGCCGAGGGCCGCGCGCAGCCCGGCCGAGCGCACGCCACCGACGGGCGGCAACCGCCCACCGATGTGCACGTTCGAGCGCGGGCACAGTACGGCGATACAGCCGCGCGCCGCCGCGCGGTCGAGCGACTCCGCGTCCGCGACCGTCAGGTGAACGAGGAGCGTGCCCTCGCCGAGGACGCCGAGCGAATCGAGCCAGGCTACCGGCCGCACGCCGGGCACGCCCACCGACGGCAGCGCGTCGCGCTCGGCGAGGAAGTCGGCGAAGGGGCCGCGGCCGTCGACGAGCCAGTCCGCCTCGGCGGGATCCTCCTCGACGTGGATCGATGCCAGGCGGCCGCCGTTGCGCGCCGCCAGCGTGCGCAGCGCCGCCGCGCCACAGCTGTAGGCCGCGTGCGCCGTCTCGCGCGTCCGCGTCGCCGCGGGCGACGGCGGCTCGCCGCGCGGCGCGATGCGCTCGTGCAGCACGCGCGCCTCGATCTGGGCGTCGGCGAACAGCGGCGCGGTGCCGCCGTCGTTCGACACGTCGATGGCGCCGACGGTGCCGCGGGCGGCCATCTGCTTGGCGGCGGCGCGCGCGACGTCCAGGTTGGCCGGCGTGCGCGCGGCGACCAGGCGCCGCACCCAGGGCACCAGCCCGTCGCCGCCGGGCACGCGAACGTGTGAGAGCTCGAGGTGCAGGTGGGCGTTGACAATGCCGGGCATGAGCACGCCGCGATGCTCGACCACTTCGCCCAGAGCCCGCAGCGCGGACAGCGTGCCGACGGCGGCGATGCGATCGCCGTCGAGCGCGACGGCGCCATCGCGCACCGGCGGCGCGGCGATGGGCACGACCCACGGTGCGGCGTGGACGATCACGGCCGGCAGCCCGCTCGGCCGAGGTTCGCTCGCGCGCTTGCGATCGCGGCGCCGATCACGACGTCAGCCTCGTGTAGCGCATGTCGCGCCGCACCGGCTCGAAGCCGGCGGCGCGCACGTGTCGCTCGATGCCGGCGACGTCCATCTTGTAGATGGTGCCGGCGGCCGAGACCACGTTCTCCTCGAACATCACCTGGCCGAAGTCGTCGGCGCCGAAGTGCAGCGCCGCCTGGCCGACGGCGGCGCCCATGGTCGGCCACGAGGCCTGCAGGTGCGGCACGTTGTCGAGCGCCAGCCGCGCGGTCGCCAGGGTGCGCAGGTAGGCGTGCGCCGAGCCGTCGCCGCCGGGCAGGCGCGTATTGCCGGGCTGGAAGGGCCAGCAGATGAACGCGGTGAAGCCGCCGGTCTCGTCCTGCAGATCGCGCAGCTTCAGCAGATGCTCGGTGCGCTCGGGCAGGGTCTCGCCGCAGGCGAACATCATCGTCGACGACGAGCGCAGCCCCAGCCGGTGGCCGACGCGCATCACCTGCAGCCACTCCGACGAGGAACACTTGAGCTTGGCGATGCGCGCGCGCACGCGGTCGACCAGGATCTCGGCGCCGCCGCCGGGCAGCGAGTCGAGCCCGGCCGCTACCAGGCGCTGCAATACGGTCTCGAGCGGCAGCGACTCGAGGCGACACAGATAGAGGATCTCCTCGGGCGACAGCGCGTGCAGCTTGATCGGATAGGTCGCCTTGAGGTGACGGAAGAGCTCTTCGTACCAGCTGAGCGGCAGCTCGGGGTTGAGACCGCCCTGCAAGAGGATCTGCACGCCGCCGGCGGCGACGGTCTCGCGGATCTTCTCCCCCATCTGCTCGCGGGAGAGCACGTAGCCCTCGTCGGTGTCGCCGGGGTTGCGGAAGAAGGCGCAGAAGCGGCAGGCGGTGACGCAGACGTTGGTGTAGTTGATGTTGCGCTCGACGATGTAGCTGACCACGCCGTCGGGGTTGAGGGCGGCGCGGCGCCGGTTGGCGGCGGCGCCCAGCTCGAGCAGGTCGGCGCGCTCGAGCATGGTGGTGATCTCGACCGCCGAGAGGCGTACGCCGTTGGCGCCGCGCTCGATGGCGCCCGCCAGATCGACCGCGGGTAGCGCGGCCCCGAAGCGGCGCACGGTGGCGCGCGGCAACAGGCCGGAGTCGGCGGCGCGGGCCAGATATTCGTCGGCGCCCGCGACCAGCTCGTCGTCGAGACGGAAGACCAGCTCGTCGCGCAGGTAGGTGCGGGCGCGCTCGGCGGCGACGCCGTGGCGGCCGGCGTCGGCGGCGATCTCGTCGAGGCGCTCGAGCCCGTGACCGAGCGAGCGGGCGAGCAGCCCGCAGACGTCGCCGTCGACCACGTCGGCGCGCCCGGCCCACACCGCGAAGACGAACGGCTTGCCGGTGAGGGCGCGCCACTGCTCGGCCAGATCGTACGCATACTGGAATCGCCGCTCGGCGACGGCTTGCAGCGCCGGATCGCCGATGATGACCGCGCCGCGCGTGCCCTCGACGCAGCCGGGCAGCTCCGCCGGCGGGCGCGCTTCGTAGCGGGGCTCGCCGCGGGTGGCGCGCCGCTCGCGCAAGAGCAGGCGCGCCAGCGTCACCGAGGTGCGCGACGATTGATCGAGCGCCACGGTGGTCAGCTCGTGCAGGGGCACCTCGGAGACCAGGAGCACCGAGCCCACCTTGTGGCGGGCGCCGATGCAGACGCCGGGCACGGCCACGAGGTCGCCCTGGCGCGCCAGCGCCGCGACGGGGAGCAGCGCCAGCTCGCACTCGCGCTCGGCCAGGCGGCGCGCGCCCTCGGCGGGCGAGCAGAGCTGCAGCTCGACGTCCGCCGGCGGCTCGGCGACGAGGCCGGAGATGAGCGGGCGGGTGTTGAGGAACGGCGCGGCGGCCAGGCGCAGCTTCTTCGTCGTGGTCGTGGTCGCGCTCACGCCAGCACCTCCAGCGACTTGCGCTGCTTGACCGACAGCACCGCGTCGAGCGCCGCGCCTTCGGCGACGACGTTGTACAGGGTGTCGCGCTCGACGGGGATGCGGCCGGCGGCGCGGATGATGCGCACCAGCTCCGAGCGGGTGAGCGCGTCGGGCGCGCGCGAACCGGCCATCTTGTAGATCTTCTCTTCTTCGACGGTGCCGTCGACGTCGTCGGCGCCGTACCACAGGGCGATCTGCGCCGCCTTGACGCCCAGCATCGCCCAGTAGGCCTTGAGGTGCGGGATGTTGTCGAGCATCAGGCGGGCGACGGCGAACAGCCGCAGATCGTCGATCCCCGTGGGGCCGGGCAGCTTCTCGCAGCGCGTTGTTCTCGTTGTGGAAGGCGAGCGGGATGAAGGTCTGGAAGCCGCGCGTCTCGTCCTGCAGCGCGCGCAGCCGCACCATGTGGTCGACCCGCTCCTCGACCGTCTCGATGTGGCCGTAGAGCAGCGTGCAGTTCGAGCGCAGCCCCAGCTGGTGGGCCACGCGGTGGATGGCGAGCCAGCCGTCGGCGTCGACCTTGTCGGCGCAGATCTTGCGGCGCACGCGATCGGCGAAGACCTCGGCGCCGCCGCCGGGCAGCGAGCCGAGGCCGGCGGCGACGAGCCGCTCGAGCACCTCGGTGATGGTCATGTCGTAGTGCTCGGCGTAGTAGGCCATCTCGACGGCGGTGAAACCCTTGACGTGCAGCGCCGGCCGCTCGCGCTTGATCGCGCGCAGAAGGTCTTCGTAGTAGGAGAACGGCAGCCCGGGGTGCAGCCCGTTGACGATGTGGATCTCGGTCATGTCCGCGGGACGCGCGCGCACCTTGGCGACCGCTTCGTCGACGGTCATGGTGTAGGCGCCTGGCATGCCTTCCTGCAGGCGCGCGAACGAGCAGAAGTGGCAGTCGGCGACGCAGACGTTGGTCGCGTTGAGGTGCATGTTGACGTTGAAGTAGGTGCGATCGCCGTGCAGCCGCTCGCGCACGCGATTGGCGAGCACGCCGAGGGCGCCCACGTCGCGCTCCTTCATCAGGCGCACGCCGTCGTCGAACGACAGGCGCGCGCCGCCGTCGACCTTGGCGCGAATTTCGTCGAGAAATCCCATCATCACCGTCTCCTCGCGGGGAACCGACCTGCGGCCTTGATCAGCGACTCGACGAAGGCCGGGCTGGGGCGCCCGCCGTCCTCGGCGGGGCCGCCCACCTGCGCCAGCTTCCAGCGCTGCTGGGGCGGCGCCATCGGCCCGGCGATCTCGTCGGCGCCGAAGGTGAGCGCCAGCGCCGCGCCCTTGACGTCGAGCGGGCCGTCCCAGCGGGCCCGGATCGGCAGCGCGGTCCCCAGGCTGCGGCGCGCCGCCGCCGCCGCGCGATAGCAGTCGATGCCGGTGTCGCCGTATGCCAGCGCGGCGCGTACGCCGGCGCCGCGTGCCAGCGCCACGCCGAGCGCACGCAGCGAGTCCTCGAGCTCGGCGACGCTGGCGCCCTGCACGACCGCTTCGAAGCTGATGCCCTGCAGCCGCGGCGCTTCGTGCAGCGTCAGCGCCGGCCAGCGCAGCACCACGCGCGAGCCCGCCTCGGCCAGGCGCCGCGCGACCTCGGCGTCGGCGGTGAGCCACTCGTCCACGTCGTCCGACTCCGGCTCGTCGGGCGAGAGCAGCTGCGAGTGGACGAAGCTGGCCGGCGCCTCCAGGGGCGAGAGCACCTGCCGGGCGATCTCCGCCAGGGAGCGGCTGGGAACTGCGTTCATCGACGTTCTCCTCTTGCGGGTCCTGGGGCGGCGCCCGCGTGCGACGCGGGCTCTTCGCCCCAGCGCGGGCCGAGCTTGATCGGCAACCCCAGATGGTCGAGCACGCGCCCGACGACGGTGTCGAGCAGCGCCTCGATGGTCTGCGGCCGCCCGTAGAACGACGGCATCGCCGGCAGCACGAGCGCGCCGGCGCGTGTCACCGTCGCCATGTTCTCGAGGTGGATGAGCGACAGCGGCGTGTCGCGGGCGACGAGCACCAGCTTGCGCCGCTCCTTGAGCATCACGTCGGCGGCGCGCCCGATCAGATCCTCGCTGAGGCCGTGAGCGATACGGCCCAGGCCGCCCATCGAGCAGGGAATGACGACCATGGCGTGAAAGCCGCCCGAGCCGCTGGCGAACGGCGCGTTGAAGTCGCGCGCGTCCCACTTCTTGAACGGCAGATCCGCCGTGGGCGTGCCGATCTCTTCCGCCCACACCTGGTGCGCCGCCTTGGAGAAGACGAGGTGCGCCTGAACGAGGTCGGCCGGCTGCTGGGCCAGCACGTCGAGCAGGCGCCGCGCATAGGGTGCCCCGGACGCGCCGCCGACCGCCACCACCAGCTTCAGCGGACTTTGCGTCGTCATGACGCCACCACCATGCTGGCGATGCCCAGCGTCAGATCTTCGCTGCGCGCCTGCTCGAAGCCGACCTGGCGGCACATCGCCTCTACGTCGGCGCGGGTGGCGAAGCGATCGATCGAATCGGCCAGGTAGCGGTAGGCGGAGCGGTCGCCGGAGACGAGACCGCCCACCAGCGGCAGCACGCGCTGGTTGTAGAGCGCCTGCACGGCGCGGGTGACCGCGCGCCGGGGGCGAAAGAAGTCGAGCACCACGCAGCGACCGCCGCGCTTGAGCACCCGGCGCATCTCGGCCAGCCCGGCGCGCGTGTCGTCGAGGTTGCGCAGGCCGAAGCCGCAGATGACGCCGTCGAAGTGCGCGTCGGCGAACGGCAGCGCCAGCGCGTCGGCGCGGACTACCGGGACCCGCACCTTGCCCCGCCCCGACGACAGCATGGCGTGCGAGAAGTCGGTCGCCGTCACCTCGGCGCCGGCGGTGGCTGCGAGCGCCGACAGATCGAGCGTGCCGGCGCACACGTCGAGCACGCGCCGACCCTGGAGCGCGCCCAGGGCGGCGATCGCGCGGCGCCGCCACGATTGATCGATCCCGAGCGACAGGACGCGGTTGAGCGTGTCGTAGGTGGGCGCGATGCCGTCGAACATCTGCTGCACGGCGCGGCTCACGGAGCCACCGCCGCGCCCGCTCGCTGCCGGCGCGCGCTCATCGGGCCCACTTCGACTCGGCGATGCCGAGCTCGCCCCACAGCCGGTCGACGCGCGCCTCGACGTCGGGCGCCATGGTCGCCACCGCCGGCCAGCCGCGCTCGTAGCCCTCTTCCTTCCACTTCGCCGTGGCGTCGACGCCCATCTTGCCGCCGAAGCCGACCGAGCAGGAGGCGTGGTCGAGCACGTCGTAGGGCCCGTCGGAGATCATGACGTCGCGCTTGGGATCGATGTTGTTCAGCACGCGCCAGGCCGACCTCGCGCACGTCGTGCACGTTGACGTCCTTGTCGACCACGACCACGCACTTGGTGAACATGAGCTGCCCCATGCCCCACAGCGCGTGCATGATCTTGCGTCCGTGCCACGGGTACTGCTTGTCGATGGCCACGATCGCCATGTTGTGGAAGACGCCCTCGACCGGCAGGTTGTAGTCGACGAGCTCGGGCAGCATCATGCGTAGAAGCGGCAGAAACAGCCGCTCCGTGGCCTTTCCCAGCCACGCGTCCTCCATGCGGCGGACGCCCGACCACGGTGGCGGGGTAGATGGCGTCGCGCCGCCGCGTCACCGCCGTGACGTGAAACGCGGGGTACTTGTCGCGCGGCGTGTAGAAGCCGGTGTGATCGCCGAAGGGACCCTCGTCGATCATCGGTTCCGTCGGATCGACGTAACCTTCGAGCACGAAGTCGGCGTCGGCCGGTACCTCGATCGGCTGCGTCTTGCACGGCACCAGCTCGACCGCGCGCCGCCGCAGGAAGCCGGCCAGCAGCAGCTCGTCGACGCCGTCGGGCAGCGGCGCGGTCGCGGCGTAGGTGAGCGCCGGATCGCCGCCGAGCACCACGGCGACCGGCACCTTCTGGCCCGCGCTCCTTGTACTTGTGGAAGTGGCGCATGCCGGTCTTGTGCGCCTGCCAGTGCATCGCCGTCGTGCGCGCGTCGATGAGCTGCATGCGGTACATGCCGCAGTTGCGCGCGCCCGTCTCCGGATCGTGCGTAATGACGATCGGCAGCGTGATGAACGGCCCGCCGTCGTCGGGCCAGCAGGTCAGGATCGGCAGCTTCCGCAGATCGATGTGTTCGACCCGGTCCTCGACGATCTCCTGGCAGGGCGCAGCCCCGCTCACCGACTTCGGCAGCGCGCCGGCGACGCGCCCCAGCTTGGGCAGCAGCTTGAGCTTGTCCCACAGCGAGCCCGGCGCCGCGGCGCCGCCGAGCAGCTCGGCCAGCGCGCTGCGCGTGCTCCTCGACCTCACGCACGCCCGAGCGCCATCGCCATCCGCCGCTTGGAGCCGAAGAGGTTGATGCCCAGCGGAAAGCGCGACCCGCGCGGATTCTCGAAGAGCAGGGCCGGGCCGCCGCCGGGAAGCTTCATGGCGCGGGCGGCGATCTCGGCGATCTCCAGGCGCGGATCGCACTCGCGCCGGATGCGCACCAGCTCTCCGGCCCCCTCCAGCGTCTCGACGAAGGCGCGCAACGAAGTGAACATCAGGCCACCCGCGCGCACAGCTCGTGCGCGATGTAGCGCAGCGCCTCGGACCAGGGCGTCTGCGGCAGAGGCTCGAGCGCGGCCACGGCGCGCGCCGTCTCCTGTTGCGCGCGCTCGCGCGCGGCGGCGGCGGCACCGGTGCGAGCGACCGCGGCGGCCACATCGCCCGCGTCATCGGCATCGGCGGCCACACAAGCTTCGAGGATGGCGCGCAAGGACGGCTCGCGCTCGAGCGCGTAGAGAACGGGAAGTGTCAGCTTCCCTTCGCGTACATCTGACATGACGGACTTGCCGAGCGCGCGCGGATCGCCTTCGACGTCGAGCACGTCGTCGACGATCTGGAAGGCGCGCCCGAGATGCAGCCCATAGGCGCCCAGGGCATCGGCCGTGGCCGCGTCGCTGGCGGCCAGGCGCGCGCCGGCGCGCCCGCACCAGGCAAACAGCGCCGCGGTCTTGCCGTCGACGACGTCGATGTAGCCGCCGGCGTCGAGATCGCTGCGCCCGCGATGCTGCAGCTGCAGCGCCTCGCCGTCGATCATGCGCCCGACGGCGGCGAGCAGATCGGCGAGCGCGCCGGCGATGCCGGTCGCCGCCGTCAGCTCGAGCGCGCGGATCAAGAGGAAGTCGCCGCCCAAGACCGAGGCGGCGTTGCCCCACAGCACGCGGGCGGCGGGCATGCCGCGGCGCGTCCGCCCATCGTCGAGCACGTCGTCGTGCAGCAGCGTCGCCGCGTGCACCAGCTCGGCCGCCTGCGCCAGCCGGATCACCGATGAGCGCGTCGCCGCGCAGTCGGCGGGGACGCCGGCGGCGCGCGCCGACAAGATGACCAGCAGCGGCCGCACGCGCTTGCCGCCCGCGCCGACCAGGTGGCGCGCCGCGCGCCCTGCCAGGCCGGGGCCGCCGTCGGCGAGCGCCGGCAACCCGTTCTCCACGTCGGTGACGATGTCGCCGACCAGGAGCTTGAGCGCGCCCAGCCGCGCGTGCACGGCGTCCGGATCGGGTCCGCGCCGCGCGGCCTCGGCCAGTCGCTCGGTGGTTGCTGCCAGCTCCGCCTGTGCTCGCATGCCCGGATCCCCGCTCTCGCGAAGTTTCAGAAAGTTTTGAAAGTTCATAGCGAACCGCCCACCGCTGTCAAGGGCCGATTGCCTAAGGCGTGGTATTTCTTGCTGGTGATCGAACGCTTCGCGGATCAGCGGCAGCCGTTCTCCATCGCCTGCGCCGACGGCTGGGTCCTGCGCGGCGAGGTGGTCGTGGGCGCGCCCCCCGTCGCTGCCGCGGTCGTCGGCCACGCGATGATGGTCGATCGCCGCACCCTCGACCGCCCGCGCGGCCGCGGCCTGGTCTCTTGCCTGGCCGCGCGCGGAGTCGCCTGCGTCGTCGCCGACCTACGCGGCCACGGCAAGAGCGGACCGCGCGCCGGCGAGGGGGGCGACTGGAGCTACGACGATCTCGTCGAGCACGACGTCCCGGCGCTGCTCGCGTTCGCACGCTCCCGCTTCGCCGGGCTGCCGCTCGCCTGCGTCGGACACAGCCTCTTCGGCCATGTCTCGCTGGCGCACGTCGCCCGCCATGCCGACGCCGACGTCGACGGGCTGGCGCTGCTCGCGGTCAACGTCGCCAACCCGAGCTGGCGCGCGCACACGATCGACGGCGTGCGTCGGCGGGCCGGCGTGGAGCTGATGGGCCTTCTGACGCGCGCGTTCGGCCGGCTGCCGGCGCGGCGCCTGCGCTACGGCAGCGATGACGAGGCCGCCGGCTACGTGCGCGACTTCGTGCGCAACGGCCGCCGCCGCCGCTGGCTCGCGCGCGACGGCTTCGACTACTGGGAGGCGCTCGCCGGCATCGATCGCCCGCTGCTCGCGCTGGTCGGCGCCGGCGATCGCTTCATGTCGCCGCCGATCGCCGCCCGCGCCGTCGCCGAGCGCGTGCCCGGCGCCCGCTTCCTCGTCGTCGGCCGCCGCAGCGGCCTGCCGGTGGATCCCGACCACATGGGCCTCGTGCTCGACGAGCGCGCGCGCCCAGCCTGGGATCAAACGGCCGACTTCATCCGCTCGCTCCCGGCACGACGGTCGCGATGAGCGCCGCCAGCTGCTCGAGCTCGGGATCGAGCAGCGGCAGCGGCAGCCCGCTCTTGAGCTTCTTCTCCACCTCCCGCCCCCACGCGGTCAGCTGCGGCACGCCGTAGCTGACGCCGGTGCCGGCGAGACGGTGCGCCTCGCGCTGCAGGGTCGCCCGATCATCGGCGAGCTGGGCGGCGCGCATCACCGCCAGCCGCTCCGGCAGCCCCGCCACGAACCCCTCACGAAGCGCCCGCATGCGCTCCTCGAACCGCGCTTGCAAGTCCACGACCCTCTTGTAGGCGTTCAGGGGGCCGGATCAAGGCGTTCGCCGCGCAACAGCTTCTCGAGCGCGGCCTCGTCGATCACCCGCACGCCCTTTTTCTGGGCGTCCTTGAGCTTGGTCGCGCCGACGTCGGCGCCGGCGACGAGATAGTCGGTCCCCTTCTTCACGCTCTTGTCGAAAATTCCGCCCGCCGCCTCGATCGCCGCCTGGATCTCGCTGCGGGCGCGACGAGCGTACCGGTGACGCAAACTCGCACGCCGCCGAGCGGTCCCTCGCGCAACGCCTTCGGCTCCGACGGCGACACGCCGCGTGCCATCAGCTTGTGCAGCACGGCGCGGTGGCGCTCGTCGGCGAAGAAGTCGCCCACCGCGCGCGCGCGCTCCTCGCCGAAGCCGTGCAGCTCGACGAGCGCGGCGAGGATGTCGGCGGGCGGCGTCTCCATCAGCGTCTTCAGGTCGCCGAAGCGCTGCGCCACCGTCGTGCGCCCAGACCTCGCCGATCTTGGGGATGCCGAGCCCGACCAGCAGGCGCGTGAGCGTCGCCTTTTGCCGCGCCTGGGCGATCGCGCGCACCACGTTCTCGGCGCTCTTCTCGCCCATGCGCTCGAGCGTCGACCAGCTTCTCGACGGTGAGATCGAACAGATCGGCGACGTCGGCGACGAGGCCGGTGTCGACGAGCTGCGTCGACCAGCGACGGCCCCAGGTTCTCGATGTTCATCGCGTCGCGCTTGCAGAAGAACTCGATCGAGCGCGCGCGCTGCGCCGGGCAGCCGAAGCTGTTGGGGCAGAACAGCGCGACCTGGCCCTCCTCGCGCACGAGCGGCGTGCCGCACGACGGGCAGTCGCGTCGGCTCGACGATCGGGCTCGCGATCCGCGCCGCGCTCGACCACGGTGATCACGTACGGGATGATCTCGCCCGCCTTCTCGATGCAGCACGCGATCGCCGACGGCCACGTCGAGCCGCGGGATCTGGTCCCAGTTGAAGAACGAGGCGCGCTTGACCGTCGTGCCCGACAGCTCGACCGGCTCGAAGTGGCCGAGCGGCGTGACCGCGCCGGTGCGGCCGACGTTGATCTTCGATCGACAATAGCTTCGTGGTCGCCTGCTCGGCGGGAAACTTGTAGGCGATCGCCCAGCGCGGCGCGCGGTTGGTGGCGCCGAGCAGGCGGCGCTGCGCGATCGAGTCGACCTTGATGACCAGGCCGTCGACCTCGTAGGGCAGCGCCAGCCGTTTGCCGTGCTGCCAGTCGGCGACGTAGGCGCAGCAGCTCGCTCGAGCGAGGTCGACGCGCGCGACGTCGGCCGACACCGGCAGCCCGAGCGGCTTCATCCAGGCGAGCAGCTCGAAGTGCGTGCGCCCGACGCGGCGTCGCCCACCACCTCGTAGGGAACAGCTTCATCGGGCGCTTGGCCGACTCGCGCGGATCGAGCAGCTTGAGCGAGCCGCCGTGGAGTTGCGCGGGTTCTTGCACGGCTCCTCGCCGGCCGCGACGCGCTCGGCGTTGAGCGCGCGAAGTCGGCGCGCTCCATGTAGACCTCGCCGCGCACGTCGACGGTCACCGGCTCGGCGAGCACGAGCGGCAGCGCGCGGATGGTGCGCAGGTTGGCGCGTGACGTCCTCGCCGATGACGCCGTCGCCGCGGGTGGCGCCGAGCGAGGAACGTGCCGTCGGCGTACGTGAGCTCGATGCCGATGCCGTCGATCTTGGGCTCGACCACGTAGGCCGGCGTCTCGCCGTCGAGGCCCTTGCACGACGCGCTCGTGGAACGCGCGCAGCTCGGCCTCGTCGTAGGTGTTGTCGAGCGACAGCATCGGCACCTCGCGCTCGACCTTGGGGAACCCCGAGACCGGCGCGTGCCCGACGCGCTGGGTCGGCGACCAGGCGACGATCCAGTCCGGGTGCGCGGCCTCGATCGCGTGCAGCCGCTGGTAGCAGCCGGTCGTACTCGACGTCGGTGATGGTCGGGTCGTTGTCGACGTAGTAGCGGCGGTCGTGCTCCTGGAGCTCGCGCGCCAGCGCCTCGTAGTCCTCTCTGGTCATCGACCGCTTCACAAGATCGGCTCCGTCCGGCTCGTCGTCGTCGACGCCGTCGAGCTGCCTCGAGCTTCTTCTGCTCGCCGACGATGTCGAAGTCGCCGGTGATGAGCTCGACCTCGCCGGTCGGCTCGGCTCCTCCGGCGCCGCGCTGCTCGTCAGGTCGAGCTTGCAGCCGCGCCTGCGGCACGCCGCCGATCTCCTTGCGCCCGCGGACGCAGCCGGCGTTGACCGTGACGGCGAACGGGCCGCCCGCCGAAGTAGGCGTCGATCGCGGCTCTTGAAGTGCCAGAACACGTCCTGCATCTGCTGGCCCTTGCCGGCGATCGCCTTCCACGTCGACGAGCGGCCCGTACTCGATGAGCGGCGCGAAGAAGAACTCGCGGCTCGACTTGAACAGCAGCGTGAAGGTGTCGCACTCGCCGCTTGACGTCGACGAGGCCGGCGTCCTCGAACCACGCCTCGACCTGCTCGAGCGGCGGATAGCGCGTCAGGTAGGCGTCGAGCCGATCGATGGCGTCCTGGCGATCGTGCTTGACGAGCACCTCGCGGATAGAGATCGTAGAACTCGCCGAAGGTGCCGGCGAGCGGCAGCGTCACCGCGACGCGCCCGCCCGGCTTGGCGACGCGCGCGAACTCGCGGATCGCGCGCTCGGGATCGTCGAACTCCTGCAGGCCGGCGTTGCACACCACGAGATCGTAGACGTCGTCGGCGAACGACAGCTTGGGCAGTCGCCGCTCTCGGTGCGGAAGAAGATGCGCTTGCCGGCGAGCGCGCCCGGCCTTGGTGCGCGCCTCGTCGAGCATCGGCGACGACGGGTCGATGGCGATGATGCGGCCCTGCGTCGTCCATCTTGCGCGAGGATCTCGAGCGACGGATAGCCGGTGCCGCAGCCGACGTCGAGCACCATGGCCTTGGGCGGCAGCGCCAGATCGCGCAGCAGCAGCTTGCCGAAGCGGCGCGACCAGATCGGCAGGATCTCGGTGTCGTAGATCTTGGCGAGCTTGTCCTGCTTTGTGCGACCGCTTCATGTGTCTTCGGCGGCTTCCAGCCCTTGACCGGGCCCACGGCGCGAGTGCTCGCCGGCGTACTTGCCGCCGACGTACTTGCACCGTCATGAGGTAGAGCGCGCGACGACAGCCGGTTGAGCGCGAGCTTCAGATCGCGCGCGCGTCGCTCCGCTGCGCACCGGCGGAACGCGAGGTAGAGCGCGAGCTCGGCCTCGCGCGCGTAGGCGCGCGCCAGGTACAGCTCGGCCACCACCGGACCCTGGCGCACCGACGGGAACATGAAGGGCACGCCGTACAGCTCGTGCGTGTGGTGCGAGTGGTAGCGCAGCTCGGACGGCGCCGAGCCCGGCCAGCTTCCACGCGCCAGCGGCCGGCCCGTGACCTCGGCGCCGACGATGCGCGCGCACCAGCTCGAGCGCCTCGCCGAGCTCGCCGACGAGCCCGCGCGCGCCGTCGGCGTCGGCGGCGCACTGCGCGTCGAGCAGCGAGCCCTGCAGCGTGTCGAGCTTGCCGCGCAGCGGCAGGCGCGGATGCGTCTTGTCGACGAGCGACTCGTCGTCGACGCAGATGGGTCAGGTGCTCGGGCTTGTCGCGTCAGCCGCTCGCCGGTCGCCAGCACGCGATACGTGCCCGCGCCCTTGCCGCCGCGCGGCCGCGCGCCCAGCGCCTCGCCGCCGCGCGCGCGCCGCGCGCGTCGCGTCGGTCGGTGCGCGCGCGACGTCGACGACCGCGGCGGCGAAGGCGCGCGCCGCCGCCTCGCACGTCGGGCAGATCGCCGACGAGATAGCCGCCGCCGAAGTTGGTCTCCGACGGCGGGCCGAACCACTTGGCCACGCGCACCGGCGCCGCCTTGAGCGCGGCGTCGAGCGCCGACCATCGACTCGAGCGGCGGCGCGATCAGGTACGCCATCGGCGCACCGACGGCGATGCCGGCCTGCGCGCGACAGGTAGCGTCCCGGTCGCGCGCACCACGTGCGGGAAGAACGCGAGCTCGCCGCCGCTCGTCGGCGGCGTAGAACCAGGCCTCGTGCTCGAGCGTGCGCACGCAGGCGTCGAGCGCCGCGCGCATCTCGTCGGGATCGCGCGCCGCGTAGACGCCGATCGCCTCGCCCGACAGCGGCCCCGACGGATGCGCGACGCCGGCGTAGAACGAGCGCGCGTAGACCACCTCGACCGGCGCCGCCTTGGTGCCCTCGTCGAGCGCGACGAAGAGCGCGTCGTCCGACGATGCAGGTGAGCATGCCCGACGGCGCGCAGCCCGTCGGGCAGCTTCCACTCGGCGGCGAGCTGCTCGTCGACGCGCGGGATGGTCCGCACCGCCAGCACGCGCGGCTTGAGCGGCGGCAGGTCGACCAGCCCGAGCCCGCTGCGAGCTCGCCGGCCGCCGCGCGTGCGTCAGTTCCGCGGACCGCCATCGGCGAATCCTGCCGCCTGCGAGCTGCGCGTTGGCGTCCCAGCCGTCGGGCGCGGGCTCGTTCTGCGACCACCACTCCGCGCCGCCCTGCACCCACGTCCTTGCGCAGCTCGGCGTGCGGCTTGTCGAGATCGTCGGCGCCGAACTGCGTGCCGCAGCAAGGGCAGATGCTGTAGGTCGGCGAGCCGGTCGGATCGACCGGCGGCTCGGCGAGGCCGGCAAAGCCGCACACCGGGCAGGTCCACGCGCGTCGCTCACGTTCGCTCCCGCTCGCTCGTTGACGCTCGCTCACAGGACGACTCCCGATTTCTTGGCGGCGAGGATGCGCGCGCACGCGTCGGCGACGGCTTGCGCGGCCTTGGCAGGCGCGCAGGCCGCGCGGGTTGATGTTGCAGATGACCTCGCGATCGGCGTCGGTGGCGCCGCTCGCCGGACGATAGATGTAGTAGGCTCGACAGCGAGTCGGCGAAGCCGAGGCCGGGCCGCTCGCCGCAGGTGAAGACGCACGCCTCGGCGTCGACGAGGCGCGCGATCTCGTCCATGACCTTGACGCGCGAGCGGCGCACGAACACGCGGCGTGCCCACGCGAAAGCCGCGCGCCGCCAGCGCCGGCATGAGCGCGCCGTGGAACGCCTCGAGGTGCGCGTTGATCGCGGCCGCCGACAGGCCGTCGCCGTAGCACACCTGCACCTGCGGGCGCGCTTGCGCACCTCTCGGCGAGCGAGCTGCTTGCCCCTCGTCGGAGAGCGCGCGGCCGGCGTCGGGCCGCTCGAGGAAGATGCGCTTGTCGGGCGCGCGCGTCGTCAGCTCGACGAGCCCGAGCCGCGCCACCAGCTTCTCGTCGACCTCGGAGACGCACCGCGTCCTTGGCGGCCGCGTGATCGGCGCGAAAGCGCAGCAGCGTGTTCGTGCGGTAGCGCGTGCCGGCGCGGCCGACGCCGATGCGCGCCGGCGTCGACGCCAGCATCGCCGCCATGGCGTCGGCGTCGAACGGCGAGCAGGTTGACGCCGCGATCGGGCGGCAAGAGCAGGCCGGAGCCGCCGTCGTCGACTGCGGATCGCGCACGCTTGTCGCCCAGCTCGGCGAGCGTCGTGCGCACCAGCCGCTCGACGCGCGAGCGATCCAGCAAAGGCTCCATCGGACGCCGGTTCTATCACAAATGGGCGCGCTACGGGCGGGTGGCGCGGCCGATTCCGCTCGGCACGCACACCGGGAGGCCGAAAACCGTGACGGTGCGGAAGGTCGTGTAGTAGAGCGCGAAGCCGGAGCTGGTCGACTTGCCGTCGCGCGGCACGACCGAGCCGGCGACCAGCGCGTTCGAGTCGACGTCCCACCCGCTGCCGCCCACGGCCACCGCAGGATTCGACGGCGACCGGATCCAGTAGAACCCATCGGACGAGGTGGCGTAGCCGATTTGCACCTGGTTCATCGCATTGCACAGGTTCTGCAGATCTTTGATGTCCTGCGCGCGCGCGTACGAGTACCACATCTTGAAGACCGTGCCGTCGACGATGACGCGCGGCGCCAGCAGCACCGCCTCGCCGGTGAGGTCGCTCGACAAGAGCGGCGCCGGCTCGGCGGTGAAGTGCTGCCCGTCGGGCCCGGCGGAGGCGCGCCCGATCTCGGCGACGCTGCCGCTGGCCACGGTGTGCTGCGACGAGAAGAACATGATGTAGCCGCCGCTGCCCGACGGGTCGGAGATCACCGACGGGAAGTCGACGGTGGCGTCGCAGTACGCGCAGTCGGTGCGGCTGACCACGGGGTTGGGGCCGATCGCCGGGAAGGTCGTCATGCCGTCGGCCGAAGGGCCTGCGAGCCACACGTCCTGTGCGTCGATCACGCCCATGGTGCCCTGCGAGTAGGCAAGGTACCAGCTCGAGCCGACGCTGAATGCCGTTGGTGAGTTGATCTGTGCCTTGGGCGGCATCGCCGGCGTTTGCAGCACCGGCACCGGATTGGGGGTGAAGTGCAGCCCGTCCGTCGAGGTGGCGACGCCGAAGCTGTAGCCCTGGAACTGCTGCCCCTGCGCGTAGCCGCCGAAGTACATGCGGTACTGGCCGGAGCTCGGAATGATGACGTCGGGCTCGGCGACGATGGTGTCGGCGAAGCCGAAGGTCATTGGCCCCGTCGGCGGGGGCACGATCGCATCGGGGTCGCGCACGAACGGCTGCGCCGTGACGCCGATCTTGCCCACCGATCCCTTGTTGCCGGCGAACGTCGCCGTCACCGTCGCGGTCTGCGGCGGCAGCGTCTCGCGGTTGAGCGCGATCATCGTCTGCGCCTGCCCGTCGACCAGCGCCACCGTCGGCGGCACCACGTCGCCCCAGCTCGACGACAGCGTCACGGTGCCGTCGAAACCGTCGGCGGCGGCGCCGTTGGCGTCGAGCGCCTGCAGCGAGAGCGCGAACTGCTCGTGCTCGCCGACGGTGCCGCCGGCTGGCAGCGTCGCCGAGAGCGTGAACCCGCACGCGGCTTGATCGTCCGACTTGACGCACAAGCCGCACGTGCAGTGCTGCCCCGACGGACAGGCGTCGTCGGCCGTCGAGCAGCGGTAGGCGCCCGCGGGCGGCGACGGGCTGTAGCAGCCGACCGCCAGCAGCGACGCGGCCACGAGGCTCGCCCACCCGCGCATCAAAAGCGCCCCGCCAGCATGAAGCCGCCGCCGGTCGGCGACAGCGACGGCGCCATGGTCAGCTTCGGCGCCTCCTTGTCGATCTTGTTGCCGAGCAGGTAGAGCCCGACGGCGCCGCCGGCGCACAGCGCCGGCGACGCCGAAGCTGACGCCGGAGACGATGACGTCGGTCTGCCCGCTCTTCTGCGCGTCACGCGCGGCCGCCGTCGAACGGCGGCGGATTCGTCGTCGAGCCGCCCTTGGTCACCGCGTCGGCGTTCTGCCTGGCGAGCACGGCGAAGGCGATGCCGCTGGCGAGCGCGCCCAGCGCCCAGCGCCGCCCAGCCCGTACGCCGCCGATGCGCGACGCCGCGCCCGGGCGGCGGCGGCGCCGTCTTGTAGACGACGATGGTCTTGAACACCACCTTCTCCGTCGACGGTGGCAGCGGCGCGACCTGCGAGCCGGCCGCTGTCGCCGCCGCGCGCTCGCGCAGGTTGCCGATGCGCGTCTCGACCAGCTTGCGATCGCTCGCCGCCGGATTGTCGTGCAGGTAAGTCTCGTAGGCCGTGGCGGCGTCGGTCGTAGCGCCCGAGCCGCTCGTAGCACTGCGCCAGGTTGTACTGCAGATCGGGCAGCGGCTTGCAGCTGGTACGCCGCCTCCATCTCGCGCGCTGCGTCTTCGTAGCGCGCCTCGTCGTAGTAGGCGATGGCGGCCTTCAGGTGGATGCGCGCGCCTTCGGTCTTCGCGTCCTGCGCGCGCAGCTGCGGCGCGCGCGCTGCCCAGCAGCGAGCAACAGAGCCAAGATGGAGCGCATGCTCCATCTTATCATCTGCGTTCGGCGACGGAAAATGCGCCTACTGCAGACGCTCCCAGCCGGCGGCGAACTTCGGCTTGAGCGCGCTCTCGCCGATCACGACCTTGCTGTCGCTGGCCCAGAAGACGCGCAGCCCGGGCGCCAGCGCGTCCCGCGGCACCGGCCAGGTCAGATCGCCCTGCGGATCGTCGAACTCGACCAGCACCACCAGGCGCGGCGACGCCCGCGCCCTCGTCGACGATCGCCAGCCCGTGGCCGTCGGCGCTCCACACCGGATCGCCGTGCAGACGGGTCACGCCCGCGCGCGGCCACACGTTCTTGCCGTCGACGACGAGCGCCTGCTTGCCCCGGCCGCCGACGAGGAACGCCACGTGGCGCCGCTCCGGATCCCACGTGAAGTCCACGCCCGAGCGCGCCGCCAGCACCTCGCCGGTGTCGGCGTCGTGCACGACGTAGGTCGAAGCGGCCGCGTCGGCCCGGCGTTGAGCTCGGGCGGCGCGAGGTAGCCGAGCCGGCGATTGTCGATCCAGCTCAGCTTGTCGGGCATGCCCGGCCGATAGACGCTGAAGTCGTTGACCGGATCGCCGGCGAGGTTGCGCACCAGCACGTGCGCCGGTGGCGCGCTGGCCCGGCCCGCCGCGCCTGCGCGCGTTGCCGCACGTACGCGAAGCGCTTGCCGTCGGGCGAGAAGACCATCTCGTCTCTTGTGCACGTCGCCGAGCGACCACTCCTCGCCCGCGCCGGCCGCCGGCGCGCGCAACGGCTGATCGCCCTTGAAGAAGAGCTCGACGCTCGGGCGCGCGCGTGCGCGCTGCCGCCGCTGCGCGTCGACGACGACGCCGACCTTGATCTCGGGCACGCCCGCGGCGCAGCCGATGGCGACGATCGCCGCGATCGACAGCGCGCGAATCCGCCTCACCCGAAGAGGCTCGGGTCGCCGGCGCGCGCCGTCAGCTTGCCGTCCTGCATGATCCCCATCTCCTCGAGCCACGCCTCGAACTCCGGCGCGGGCCGGAGGCCAAGCAGCTGCCGCAGCGTCGCGTCGTCGTGGAAGGACGTCGACTGGTAGTTGAGCATCACGTCGTCGCCCATCGGCAGGCCCATGAAGAAGTTGCAGCCGGCCGTGGCCAGCAGCACCTCGAGGTTCTCGAGGTCGTTCTGATCGGCGTCGGCGTGGTTCGTGTAGCAGGCGTCGCAGCCCATCGGGATGCCGTGCAGCTTGCCCAGAAGTGATCCTCCAGGCCGGCGCGCGTGATCTGCCGCGCGTCGTACAGGTACTCGGGGCCGATGAAGCCGACCACGGTGTTGACCAGGAACGGGATCGAAGTGGCGCGCGAGGCCGTAGTTGCGCGCCTCCAGCGTCAGCTGATCGACGCCGTGGTGCGCGTCCGCCGACAGCGCCGAGCCCTGCCCGGTCTCGAAGTACATGACGTTCGGCCCGGTCGCCTGCCCGAGCTTCGAGCGTCATGTCCCACGCCTCGTCGAGCAGCGGCAGCGTGACGCCGAAGCGGCGTCATCGCCTTCTCGGTGCCGGCGATCGACTGGAACATGAGGTCGCAGCTGCGCGCCCGCCTCCAGCGCCTTCATCTGCGTCGTCACGTGCGCCAGGCAGCAGTTCTGCGTCGGGATGCGCCACTCGCGGATGAACTCGTGCGGTGGCGTTGAGGATCTTGCGCGTCTGCTCGGGGTTGTCGGTGACCGGGTTGATGCCGATGACCGCGTCGCCGACGCCGAAGCGACAGCCCCTCCTTGCAGCGACGCCAGGATCCCGTCGACGTCGTCCGACGGATGGTTCGGCTGCAGCCGCGACCGACAGCCGCCCCGGCAGCCCGAGCGTGTTGTTGGCGTGCACGACGACGCGGATCTTCTCGCGCGGCGACGACCAGATCGAGGTTCGACATCAGCTTCGCGCAGGCGGCGATCATCTCGCTGGTGAGCCCGCGCGACAGCCGCAGCAGGTCGGCGCCGGTCACGTGTCTCGTCGAGCACGTGCTCGCGCAGCTGGGCGACCGTCCAGCGACTTCACGCCCTCGTAGATCGGCACGCTGCAGGTCGTCCTGGATGAGCCGCGTGACCGCGTCCGTCTCGTAGGGCACGACCGGGTTCTCGCGCAGCTCCGCGCAGCGTCACCTCGGACAGCACCAGCTTGGCGGCGACGCGCTCCGACGCCGACGCGGCGGCCACGCCGGCCAGCTCGTCGCCCGACTTCTCCTCGTTGGCCTTGGCCAGCACCTCCTTCAGCGAGCGCGAAGCGGTACGTCGTGCCGCGCAGCGTGGCCGCCAACTTCATCGCCGGCCAACTTATCATGCTATCGTCGCTGCGTGCAGCAGCACGAGATCAGCCCCGGCGTCACGTTCGGCACCGAAGCCGAATGACCGCACCGCGCCTCTTCGTCTTCCTGTTCTGCGCGTTCATGCTGGTCACTTCGCGCGAGCCTCCCTGGGCCGACGCCCACGTGGTCTACGACACCACCGAGAACTTCGTCGACAACGCCAACATCGACGTGCGCCTGGAGAGCGGCCCGCCCTGGTTCTACGTCCACCGCGCGGGCAAGAAGTACGGCGTCTTCCCGCTCGGCAACGTCATCGCCATGGTGCCGAGCTACGTCGCCTACAAGCTGCTGGCGAAGATTCCGCAGCTCCCCGACAAGCCGACCTTCGCGCTCGCCGCGCATCTGGCTCCGTCGCTGATGATGGCCGCCGCCTGCGCCCTCTTCTTCGTCGTGGCGCGCCGCCGCGGGCTCGGCCCCCGCTGGGCCACGGGCGCGACCATGATCCTGGCCTTCTCCACCTTCACCTTCATCTACGCGCGCTCGCCCTACTCGGAGGCGCTGCAGACGCTGGTGCTGATGTGGCTGGTCGAGCGCACGCTGGCGATGGGCGAGCGCCCGACCACCGCCGGCATCGGTTGGCTCGCCGTCGCCGCCGGCGTGCTGGTCAACTCCAAGCTGGTCAACGTCCTGTTCCTCCCGTTCGTCGCCTGGTACGTGATCGATCGCGCCTACCGTCGCGGGGAGCTGCAGCGCATCTGGCGCGCGCTGCCGCTCGCCGTCGTCGTCTTCGGCGAGTTCATGGCCGTCGTCCTGTGGCACAACCACGTCAAGACCGGCACGCTCTTCGACAGCGGCTATCAGATCAAGAACGGCGTCTTCTCCGGCGATCTCTTCGCCGGCCTCTACGGGCTGTTGCTCTCGACGGGAAAGAGCGTCTTCCTCTATTCGCCGCCGCTGGTGCTGGCGGTCCTCGGCGTGCGCACCGCCTGGCAGCGACGGCGCGCCGAGACCGCCCTGTGCAGCGCCATCATCATCGTCAGCCTGCTGTTCAACGCCAAGTTCCGCCACTGGCACGCCGACTACTGCTGGGGCCCCCGCCACCTGGCGGCGCTGACGCCCGTCGTGCTGCTGCTGGCGTTCCCCTGGCTGCCCGAGGCGCTGCGGCGCGGCCGCACCCGCCTGCGCAAGCTCGCCCTCGCCACGCTCATCGCCGCCGGGGTCGCCGTTCAGCTTTTCGGCGCGTCGATCTATTGGGACCACTACATCCGCGTGCTCATCGCCGTCAAAGATCAGACCGGCGCCGGTGGCTGGTTCCAGGAGCATCTGTCGCACGACCACTACATCCCCGCGTTCTCGCCGCTGCGCGGGCAGTGGTGGCTCTTGCGCCACGTCATCCACGAGGATCCCGCGCTCGACGAGGACGCGCCCTGGAAATCGATCGTCCCCTATCCGGCGAACATGAGCGACGCGTGGACGCGCGTGCGCCTCGACTGGTGGCTGCTCGAGTTCACCGAGGGCAAGGACTCGCGGCCGCGCGTCGCCGCCGCGCTGCTGCTCCTCATGCTCGCGGCGACCGCTGCGTCCGGCGTCTGGGCGCTACGTCGTCCGCGGAGCGATCAAAAGGGGCAGGTTGCGCCCGCCCTTTAGCGTGGCGCGAAACGGCGTCTCGCGCTCGAGGCGCGTCGCCACCGTCGGATCGACCGTCCGCGACTTGTAACCGACGATCTCGACCGCGTCACCGTCGCGCAGCACGAACTCGCCGACGCGCACCTTGCCCAGCTTCTTGCCCTTGCCGCGCCGCGTGGCCCGATGCTGAAGCGTTCGCTGCACCGCCGGTGGCAGGGGCATGGTCTCCAGATCGCGCACCCGCCCATCCTCGGAGGGCAGCGACTGCTGTGCGCCGTCGGCGAGCAGGCGCGCATCGGCGACCTCCACCAGCACCGGCTCGCCGTCACCGACGAGCCAGAAGTCGCTGGCGGTCTCGTGCACCACGCGGGTCGCGCCGTCGAAGCTGAAGACGACGCGCCGATAGACCTCGCGCCCGCCGAGCGCGCGCACCTTGCCCGTGACGTGGACCAGCTCGCCATCGGCCTCCGCCGGCAACCGCGACAGATCGACGGCGCCCGAGGCCAGCTTGCGCAGGCGCCCGCGCAAGACGCCGCGCGCCGCCCGATCGCCGGCCACGTAGCCGCCGGCCGCCAGCACCGCGATCCCCTTGCCGAAGACGATGAACTGCACATGCGAGATCACGGTGAGCCCGATGACGCCGCCGATGAGCCCGGTCCACAGGCCGCCGGCGACGATCCAGCGGATCGCGCGATACGGGGGTGGCAACCAATCGAGATCGTGTTTGAACAGGTGGGTCCGCTGCATCTTACGCTCGCGCTAGCGCCGGCCGATGCCCTCGTTGGTGACGCCACGAGCTGCCAGGCGCATGGCGGCAAAGTCTAGCAGAGTGTACGCTGAGCGGCGTGCACATCGCCGCGCTGGAGCCCGACGCGCTCGACGCCGCACGCACGCTCCTGACCGCGGCGTTGCCCTACGATCGCATCGACGTCGTGGCGTCCGAGAAGCTGTTCGGCGACAACGGCGCCCGTCGCGGCACTGCGCTCGGCGCCTGGGAGGGCACGACCCTGGTCGGCGTGATGGCCCTCGCCGGCCGCTGGATCAAGCTGCTCGCGGTCGACGCGCGCCATCGCCGCCGCGGCATCGCCACCCAGCTGCTCGCCCGCGCGGGCGCGGACCCGCTGCGCATCATGGACCATCCCGGCAACTACCTCTCGCCCGGCCTCGACGCGCGCTATACCGAAGGCCGCGCGTTCCTCGCCGCGCGCGGCTTCCGCGAGCTGGGCACCGTGGAAAACATTCGGGCGCCACTCGACGCGCCGTTCCGTCAGATCGACGTAGCCGGCTACGACCTCCGTCGCGTCGGCTCCACGGATCTGGCGCCGCTGCTCGCCTGGATCGCGCGCGCGTTCGCGCCGGTGTGGGCGCTCGAGGTCGGCCGCGCCGCCGCCGGTCCGCGCCGGGCAGTGCACGCCGCCTTCGCCGCCGGCGCGCCCGTCGCCTTCGCCGCCGCCGACGGCAACAACCAGGGCCTCGGCTGGTTCGGCCCCGCCGGCACCGATCCGGCGCATCGGGGCAAGCGGCTGGGCGAGGCGCTGCTGGTGCGCTGCCTCGAGGACGTACGCGGCCTGCCCGAGGCGGGCGTCATCGCCTGGATCGGCCCCAAGGCCTTCTACGCCAAGACTGTCGGTGCCGTCGACGACCGCCGCTTCATCACGCTGGAGCAGTCATGACCCAGGAGCGCGCGTGACCCGCGCCCTCATCCTCGCCGCCGGCCTCGGCACGCGCCTGGGTACGCTCAGCGACGAGCGACCCAAGCCGCTCTTGCCCGTGTGCGACATTCCGCTCGTCCGCTATGCCGTCGCGCTCCTGCGCGGCGCCGGCATCGACGAGATCGCCGTCAACCTGCACCACCGCGGCGAGCTCATCCGCGCCGAGCTCGGCGAGGGCTTCCACTACTCGGAGGAGCCGACCATCCTCGGCACCGGCGGCGGCATCCGCAAGCTCGCCGATTGGCTGACGTACGGCGGCCGCCACTCCTTCGTCGTGGTCAACGGCAAGATCGTGAGCGACATCGACGTCGGCGAGACGTTGCGTCACCATGACGCAACCAATGCCGCCGCGACCATGGTCGTGCGCGAGGTGCCCGACGCGCACAAGTGGGGCGCCATCGACGTCGGCGCCGACGGCCGGGTCACCGGCATCATCGGCCAGGGGCGCCCGGGTGCCCACGCCTGCATGTTCACCGGCATCCACGTGCTCTCCCCGCGCCTGATCGCGCGCCTGCCGGCGACGGGAGAGTCGGACTCGATCCGCCAGGCGTACATCCCCGCGCTGCTCGACGGTGAGCGCATCGAGGCCATCCGCTACGCCGGCTACTGGCACGAGCACTCGACGCCCGAGCGTTACCTGCAGGGCAACTGGAACCTCTTGTCCGGTTCCGTCACCTTGACGTATCCCCCCGCGCCGATCCGCGCCATCTCGCCCAGCGCCACCGTCGAGCCCGGCGCTCGGCTCTCGCCGCACGTAGTCATCGGCGCCCGCAGCATCGTCCGCGCGAGCGCCCGCCTCGACCGCGTCGTCGTCTGGCCCGACAGCACCATCGACGGCGACCTCGCCAGCGCCATCGTCACGCCGCGAGGCGTCTTCCCCGTCTGACCACGTCGCATCGAGAGCGTGCCGAAGCGCCACGTCCGGCTCCGCGCCCGTCTGAGAACGGAGAGCGGTCGTAGCGAGTGCATTCCCGTGCAGCCCGCGGCTGCGCTGATCGCGCGCTAATCGAGCTTGGGAAAGGGCTTCTTTGCGTCGCTGATCTTGTACAGGTCGATTTGCTTCCCCCGCCGCAGCATACGGTAGCCCTGTTTGGGGAAGTCACCGACCTCATACTCGCGGTGCTCGCCGCCGCACAGGTAGACGAGCTCCTCCGCGAACGGATTGCGCAGATGGTGCGCCACCGCCGCCGGTGACGTGGCGAAGCCCATGAAGTCACCGGGCCCGACCTCATGCTCCTCTCCATCGATCTCGGCGATGGCGCGCCCGGAGAGGATGTAGACCCACTCCTCCTCGTAATAGTGCGCGTGATAGACGAACGACTCCTTGCCGGGCGCGATGCGATAGAGATTCACGCCGGTGCGCTCCAGCCCCGTGGCCACGCCGAGGCGCGTGCCCCGCACCTCCGACTTCGGGTTCCACGGATGCGCCCCCGTCTCCTCGCGCGCACGGATGTCGTCGGCGCGCAGCAGCGCCGGTTTCTTGTCGTCACTCATAGGCGAAGTCTACAGCGGCTCGAGGCGAGCCAGGACGCAGGTGATGTTGTCCTGCCCGCCGTTGCGGTTGGCGGCGTGGATGAGCCGCTCGCAGGCGGTATCGAGGTCCTGCTCTTCCTGCAGGATGTACGCGAGCCCGGGATCGTCGACCATGCCCGACAGCCCGTCGCTGCACAGAAGGTAGGTGTCGTTGACCTTGGTCTGATCGCTCAACAGATCGACCTTCACCGTGTCCTTCATGCCGAGCGCGCGCACGATGACGTTCTTGTGCGGGAAGTTGGCGATCTCCTCCGCCGTGAGCCGCTTCATCTTGATGTAGTCGTTGAGCAGCGAGTGGTCCTCGGTGAGCTGCTCGAGCTGCCCGTCGCGGAAGCGGTAGACGCGCGAGTCGCCGACGTGCGCGATGAGCACCTTGTCCTCGAGGAACAGCGTCGCGACGATGGTCGTGCCCATGCCGTGGCAGTTCGGCGTCGCGCTGCGCCCTCTCGTAGATGCGCAGGTTCGCGAGCTTGATGCCGGTGATGAGGCGGTTCTCGTCGTAGCTTGTCGGGGCCGTCCATCTTGTAGGGCCAGGTCCGCTCGGCGTCCTCGGCCGTGTCGCGGAAGTGCTCGGCCATGGTGTCGACCGCCATCTTCGACGCCACCTCGCCCGAGGCGTGCCCGCCCATGCCGTCGGCGACGATGGCGAGCTTGGCCTCCTCGGGCAGGAAAAGCTGTCCTCGTTGTGGGCGCGCTTCATGCCGACGTTGGTCTCGCCGGTGAAGCGGACGCGCATGTTGCGCATTGGGAAGGACGAGCTCAAGGGACGCTCCGCGAATCATCATACCACATTGCAACGGAGAAACCGAAGCCGGGGTCCGACCCTGAGCGTCAGCGTTCCCGCCTCGCCCTCCGGCTGCACGTAGGTGTCGCCGTCGATGATGTACTCGAGCGGCTCGTCGGCCTCGAAGACGACGTGGCGCGCCGCTTGATCGATCACCTTGTCGCGCCGCATCGGCTTTCCGGCGAGGATGTTGGGCAGCTCGGCAACGAAGCCGACTGCGTCGGTGTGGATGCCGAGCATCGCGAACGCGCTCGGCCGGTCGTGGACCCGATAGAACGGCTTGAAGCCGAGCCCGATCTGCTCCACCACCGCCGCGGCGACGGTGATGAAGTCCTCACACGCCCAGCGATCCCCGTCGACCACGACGCGGGCGTGGAAGCGCTTGTAGATCCGCCGCGCCAACGGGCCCCGCACCAGCGTCGAGCCGGCGGCGCGCAGGATGAGCTGCGCCGCCGTGGCCGGCGATGGGCTCCCCGTCGCGTAGTACTCGTGCAGGAAGTTGTAGATGATGCCGTTGCCGAAGATGAAGCCGTAGGCATCACCGACTTGCAGGATCTCGCGCTCGAACCACGGGAACGAGGCGAGCTCGCCGCGCCGGTGGCGGTCGACCAGCTCGAAGGTGAGCCGCGGCGCATCGCCGAAGATGCCGAACGAGCGGGCGATGGTGTTCATGGTGCCGCCGCGCAGGATGGCCACTGGCGGCAGCGGCTCCGCGCCGTAGGTGCGGATCATCGCGGTCAGCGTGTGGTGCAGCGTGCCGTCGCCGCCGGAGATGCCGAGGACGTCGATGCGCTCCTTCTTGAACTCCTCGCACACGCGATAGAGGTCGTCGATCGACTTGGTCGCCTCGGCGTTGCCGTGGCTCCCGACCAGATACGACAGGCGGCGGGCGCGCCCGGGATCACGCTGGTTCACGCGCGAGCGTGGATTGGTGATGAGGCCGATGCCCGGCACGCGCGCATTCTATCGTGCGTGGGGTAGCACCGCCGCGCCCAATCACGCGATCGCCTATGGCCTGCTGACCCCGCCACACAAACGGATACCTGGGCACAGATGTCTCCAGATATCCCACATCAGCATCCTAACCGCTTGAAACGACTTGGTCGGACCGCTGGCATTCGCGCTGCAATGCGGCGCTGGTCAACCGAGGGAGGGAATTGACCATGAGCCGGAACCTCAAGCTGACCGCGATCGCATCCCTGACCGTACTGTCGCTCGTCGCTGGCGGATGTGGCGCGGGGCCCGAGGCCCGCACGCAGCCGACGCCCACGCCGAGCCCCGGCCAGCCGGGCACGCCCGAGGGGCCCGGCGAGCCGATCGACAATCCGCCGGCGCCGACCGCCAAGTACGCGGGCATCTACGCCGCCGTGGCGCCGATCGATCTCACCCAGAACGGCGTCCTGCCGGGCGTGCTCGGCCCGGCGCTCGGCGCGCTCATCGAGCTGCACGATCATCCGGGCAAGGCAATCCTCGACATCGTCGCCATCGCCAACATCCCGACCGTCTCGGACGCGGTGGCGAACATGCCGGCGTTCTTGAAGGACATCCTCTCGAACCTGCTCGACAAGCTGATTGTCGATGAGGTCTACGCCAACGTGCCGGTGGTCGAGCAGATCACCAACATCGTCTCCGGCATCACCGAGCTGGCCAAGACCATCGAGATCCACAATTCGCTGACGGTGCACACGCCCGCCGCGGACGGCACGGCCACGATCGATCAGCAGGTGACCGACGTCGGCTTCACGCTCTTGAGCCAGTCGACGGTCGTGGCCTTCGACGCCAACGAGAAGGCGATGGCGCACACCTCCATGCCGGGCACCGTCAAGGCGCACGCCAACGCTCCGGTGGCGGACGCCGACCTGACGCTCGGCGGCGGCAAGATGACCCTGCCGTTCGGCGAGCTCCTGCTCCAGGCCGCGGGCCCGCTGCTGTTCGGCCAGTTCGGCGGCGCCACCGATCTGAAGGGCGCGCTGCACAACCTGGTCGATTGCCAGGGCGCCGCGCAGTCGATCTCCGATGCGCTCGGCGGCTATCTGTCGCCCGGGCTGGTGCAGACCCTGTGCACCACGGCGCTCGATGTCCTCGCCGACCAGGTCACGAGCCGCATCGATGCCATCACCTTCAACGACGTCCAGGTCTCGAACGGCACGGCCTACCTGCTCGACGTCTCGCAGTCGAAGCCGAAGGAGGACTACCAGTCGGACCGCATCGCCCAGGGCAAGTGGGATTGGAGCTTCACGGTGGCCGGCGCGAGCGCCACGGTGCCGTCGACCTTCTCGGGCGATCGCATCGGCGACGCGCAATGAAGCCGCGCAATTAGCGACAAGCCGCGCCCCGCTCTCTGCCGCACCCGACCTTCACATCTTCCGCGTTGACCCCCGTCCGCTCCGGCGCCAGAATCGTACCCTCACGCATGACTGGAATCGAAGCCGACCCGGTCGCGACCGGCATCGTAATAGTCACAGTCGTGATAGCGGCTTTGTGGTACGTGGTTTCTCGGAGACGCTCGTGAACGGTAACCTGGCGGATAACCCACTTCCCTCGCTGTTGCACCAGCTGTTCGCACAGAAGGCGACAGGGGTCGTCCACATCCAGAATCGCGCCGGCCGCCACGACATCTATGTGCGCGGCGGCTATCCGGTCGCCGTGACCCTGCCGGGCTCGGCGGAGCTCCTCGGCAAGGTCCTGTTCGAGATGGGCATTCTGGACGAGGCGACCTACAAGAAGACGCTCGCCGAGCCGCCCCCACCCGGGATGCGCTACGGCGACATGCTCCTGGAGAAGCGCCTCTGCACCGAGGACCAGATGCGCCTCGCGCTCAAGGCGCAGGTGCGCCGCAAGCTGCACCGACTCTTCTTCCTCAACGAGGGTGTCCACGAGTTCGCCGCCGGCGAGCACGACCAGGGGCTGCAGCGGACCGAGTCGCTGCGCATCCATCCGGCGCGCGCGATCTACCACGGCGTGCGCAGCGCCTGGAACGCCGAGCGGCTCAAGGGTGCGCTCTTCCTGCTCGACGACAAGGCCATCAAGTGCACGCTCGACAACGAAGGCGTGGCGCGCTACGGCGTCGGTCCCGACGACGGGCGGGTCGCCGAGCTCCTGCGCAAGGGCTACTGGGCGATCGCCGATCTCGTCGAGGCCGCGGGCCTGCCGCCGCAGCCGGTGCACGCGCTGGTCTACGCGCTCTACATCTGCGAGGCGCTCGACATCAAGGCGTCGTCGGACGTGCCGCGGCTGCGCAAGCGCTCGGAGACGGCGTTGCCTCCGAACGCCTCGGCGGCGTCGGAGGCGACGGTGCGCGAGCTCTCGGGCGCGAACCGGATGCCTTCGCAGGTGTCGCCGCTGCCGACGAAGTCGGCGTCGCAGGTGGGCCCACTTCCAGGGCCGACGGACGCCTCGGGCGCCTACCGGATGCCCTCGGGCGCGTTCAAGTTTCCCTCGCCGCCGCATACCTCGTCGCAGCGCGTGCGCCTGCCGACGCCGCCGAGCGTGACCGGGCTCGATCAGGGCGCCCCCGACATCGACAGCGTCCGCAAGCAGCTCATCGCCAAGGCTGCGGTCGTCGAGACGCAGAACCTGTTCGAAGTGCTCGAGATCCCGTTGACGGCGGCCAAGGACGAGGTCAAGCAGGCCTACTTCATCGCGGCCAAGCGGTACCATCCCGACCGTCTGGTCTCGATGGGGCTCGAGTCGCTGCGCAGCGACGTCGAGAAGATCTTCCGCCGCGTCTCGGAGGCCTACGGCACGCTGTTCGACGACGCGCGCCGCAACGAGTACAAGACGACCCTCGGCAGGCCCAAGGAGGACGACGCCGCCGCGCACGCCAAGGCGGTGAAGATGCTCGAAGCGGAGATGGCGCTTCGCCGCGGCGAGGTGCTGCTCAAGAAGAACGACTTCCTCGGCGCCATCCACGAGTTCGAGCAGTCGGTGAACCTCGATCCGCAGAACGGCGAGAACCTGGCCTTCCTGACGTGGGCGCGGGTCTGCGCCAACCAGACCACGTTCGCCGACGCCAAGGGGCTGTTCAATCAGGCGGTGAAGCTGTCGCCGCGCTGCGCGCAGGCCTACTACTATCTCGGCCTGTGCTTGAAAGAAGAGAAGGACATCGACCGCGCCTACGGCATGTTCAAGAAGGCGCACGAGCTCAACTCGCGCCTGCTCGACGCCGAACGCGAGATGCGCGTCATCAACATGCGCAAGGGCAAGGAGAAGTCGTCAGGCGGCTTCTTCGATCGCTTCCGCAAGCCGCACAAGTAGATCCCGGTCAGCCCTCTTCGCCGCCCTCTGGGGATTCGGCAGGCTCGGCGCCCTCGGCGGTGGCCGCAGCACCGGCCTGCGGGCCGACCTCGGCGTACCACTTCTCGATGACCTCGACGATCTGCCGCGCCTGCTTCTCGGACGAGATGTTGAAGCTCGACTGCTTGCGATAGACGCCGCCCGACTTCTTGAAGCGCACGATCGAGACCTTCGGCGGGCCCCACTGCTCGGTCTTTCGATCGAGCTCCTGGTAGAGGAACATGACCGTGGCCCAGGCGCCCTTGGTCAAGACTTCCTTCTTCATCTCTTTGCGGACGAGCTTTCCTTCGTCCTCGTAGTTGTACGAGACTTCTTCGATTGTCTCAGCCATGGCTCCCTCGCGTGCACAGCGCGCGGATCGCATCGCGGTCGGCGTCGGTCAGCGCGACGAACTGGATGCCCATTCCGGGAATCACGTCGTCGCCCGAATCGCGCGCCACGCGCACCACCCTGCCGCGGGCTCGAACCAACCGCCCGTCGGGCATGGTAAAATCGAGCTGCAGCTCCTCGCCCACTTCGAACAAGAGGTCGGAGCGAATGAAGGCGCCGCCGACCGACAGATCTCCGGTGTTGAACTCGATGTGGCCTTCGACCTTGTTGGCCGCGTCGCTGACGGTGATGGGAAGCTCCAACGGTGAGCGCGCGTGCTGGCGTAGGTTGCCGCGCGCTGCACTGCCGGTCATCGGCTCACGACGGGAACGCTCATGGAGCGACCTGCAGCGCGGCCACGTCCTTGAGGGCGAGGGTGAGCTCGCCGCGGCCGGCGCCGGGCGCGAAGAAGGGCTGCGCGCGAAAGGCGCGTCGCCGTCACCGTCGCCGAGGAGAGCGCGGCCGTCGTCGCCGGCAGGTCGGCGAACGCGTCGTGCGGGATGCTGAAGGCGCCGTCGTCGCGGACGCGGCAGCGGACCGTGCGCGTGCCCGCGCGCGAGGACCACTTGGCCTCGAGCACCAGCGGCTCGGCCGCCGGCACCGCGTCGGTCGTCCAGCGCAGGTCGAGGTCGGAGCCGCGGTGCAGCGGGTCGACCTGCAGGGTCGGGAAGCTGCGCGGCGCCGTGACCGTGGCGGTGAACGGACCGACCTCGTTGCCGCCCTCGCCGCTGACCTGGTAGGGCTGACCGAGCGCGAGCGCGACCGGCGACAGGTCGTCGCTGCCGTAGACCACGCCGCTGACGAACGGCACCAGCTCGGGATAGTGGCGCGGGGTGATGACGGCGCGGTCGAGCCCGCTGAGCGGGCCGTGCAGCTCGAGGTTGCCGGCATCGAGCAGCGCCACCTCGGCGGTCGGGGCCACGGTGTCGGCGGCGAGCGCGGAGTCGAGCTCGGCGGTGCCGTTGGAGACCTTGCAGCCGTCGAGCGGAACCCCATCGAAGTCGGCGAAGCCGAGGATGGTCGGCACGCTGGCGGCGTCGAACGAACGGTAGCGGATGAAGTGCGCTTGGGCGTCGAAGCGGGCGTCGCTGACCGCGGCGCCGGCTACGTGGGTGTACGACAGGTCGACGCGGACCAACCCGCGGACCGCGTCGCCCGCGTCGTGCACCGCGTCGCGGCCGCTACAGCCGGCCGCGAACACGAGCGCCAACGCGATGGAGCCGAAGCGCCTCATCGTCGCCCCATTATAATGGAGCCCGCGCGCCGGTTTCAAGTTCCCAACCCCCTGGACATTGTGTAGCATCTCGGTCCGATGTTCAGACCTGTGGGAAAACCGAGGGTTGCCGAAGAGATCGTAGCGCAGTTGCGCGGGCTCATCCTGCGCGGCGAGTACGCCGTGGGCGACAAGCTCCCACCCGAGCGCAAGCTGGCGGAGGAGCTCGGGGTCAACCGCGCGTCGTTGCGCGAGGCGATCAAGTCGCTCGAGCACCTGGGCCTCGTCAAGACCCGCCAGGGTGATGGCACTCGCGTGCTCGACTTCATGCAGACCGCGGGCGTGGAGCTGGTGTCGCACCTCATCCCGGGCGACGGCATGCCCAACCTCGACGTGCTGACCGACGTGCTCGAGTTCCGCCGCTGGTTCGGGCGCGAGTCGGCGCGGCTGGCCGCGGAGCGGGCCACGCCCGAGGACGTGAAGAAGCTCGAGACCATGGCCGACCAGGCGTCCGATCCGCAGCTCGACCTCAACGAGCTGCTGAAGCTCGACTTCGAGTTCTACGTCGCCATGACCCATGTCGGGCGCAACCGGGTGATGCAGCTGCTCATCAACACCATCCGCTCGGCCGTGATGTCGTACGCCCCATTCTTCGCGCAGTTCAACCCGCCGTCGCAGGCGGTGCGCAAGCATCATCGCGATCTCGATCAAGGCCATCGCGACCAAGGACGGCGAGGGCGCGTCGAAGGTGGCCGACGCCTACCTGCGCAAGGGCACCGAGCAGTTCCTGGCGACCGTTCGTCCCGCCGGGTAGTCACGCGCCCCAGCGCGGCGCGCAGCACTTCTTGAACTTCTCGCCGGAGCCGCAGATGCAGGGGTCGTTGCGTCCCGGCAGACGCGGGGCGATGCGCGCCAGCTCGGCGGCGGGCGGATGGGCGCCCTTGCGGCGGCGCCGGCCGGCGGCCTCGGCGGCGGCGAAGCGGGCCGCGTAGTCGCGCAGCCGGTCGTCGCTGAAGTAGTCGCGCTCGGCCTCTTCGAGCGCGCGGGCGAGCGCGTAGTACTCGCGCGGATGGTGCACGCGATCCCAGTGCGGCACCTGGCGGAAGCCGCGGGGCGCGGGGACGATGGCGTTGCCACCGGCGAAGCCGTAGGTGCCCACGTCGCGCGCGGTGTAGACGCCCCAGTCGATGCCGAAGAGCGCCACGGCGACCGGGCGCAGCCCGACGAAGGCGCGCGCTTCGCCGACGTTGAAGGGGTGCAGGAAGGCGGCCTCTTCGCCCGCGGGCAGCGCCGCGGGGACGTTGTAGGGCGCGCCCCAGGGAATGCCGTAGTTGGCCTGGGACGGGTCGCCTTCGAGCGCGTGGATGAGCTCGTGGACGGCGAAGCCGACCAGGCGCCGGTAGATGCAGGCGTCGTCACGCAGGGCGATGCCGCGATAATTCGGATCGGCCTCCGCTTGCGCCTTGCGGTAGAGGACGTCGGCGGCGAGCTCGTAGATGCGGCTGATACCCCCAGCCGCGCAGGGCGTCGTCGAAACGGTAGAGCGCGGTGATGCCCTGAACCCGCTCGTCGACGGTGAGGGTGTGGAAGCAGTCGCAGCCGCACGGATGGGGCGACGAGAGCGCGTCCACCACGCCCGACATCTACCGCCGCTCCGCGCGCGCGCGCACTCAGTCTCTCGGCTGCACGCGGATCGACGTCGGCTCCGTGGGGCAGAAGTGCTCGCACAGGCCGCAGCCGACGCATTGCTGCTCGTCCACGCGCAGCTTGCCCTCTTCGCCGAAGACGAGCGCACCCGGGCGCGGGCAGTGATCGAAGCAGACGGTGCACGCCTGCCCCTGATGGGTCAGGCAGCTGGCGACGTCGAGCTTCGCCCAGCCCATGGTGACGTCGCTGTTCGAGTAGATCGGCAACAGCGCGTCCGACGGACAGACGTGGGTGCACTTGAGCCCGGTGCACAAGACGCACGGCTGCTTGCGGGCGTCGATCGCCGGCGTGCCCGCCGCCGAACCCCAGTCGGCGCCGAGCGGGAAGATCGCGTCGGCGGGGCAGGCCTCGACGCACTTGCCGCAGTGCGTGCAGTGCTTCTGCAGCAGCAGCTCGTGCAGCATCCCCGGCGGGCGCAGGGGCGGCGGCCGCACCATTGGCAGCGCCATCGGCGGCGGTGGCTTGATGGTCTTGACCGCGGTCTCGAGCGGCCGCCGCCAGAAGGTCAGAAGCTCCCGGCGCGAGACTCCCTTTCCATCCTTGCTCATGGCGCTGCCAACGGACAATGATGACACCAGCGATGGCCGACGACAACCGCCCGCTTCATCCGCCCCCCTGGCTGTTCGGCGTCACCGGGATCCCCTACGGCGTGTGCGGCGGCTTCGTCGCCACCACGCTGCCGTTCTTCGCCCGCAAGGCGGGAATCTCCGTCGAGGACATCGGCTGGTACGGCACCGCGCTGTTCTTCCCGCCGGTGGTGCAGTTCCTCTACGCGCCCATCGTCGACATCGGGCCCCGCCGCAAGCACTGGTTGATCATCGTCGCCGCCGTCGGCGCCGCCTGTCTGGCGCTGGCGCTGACCATGCCGCTGCCGTCGCGCATCAACGCCTTCTTCGCGCTCGCCTTCGTCGGACAGACCATCAGCGGCCTGGTCGGCAGCTGCAACGGCGGCCTGCTGGCGGCGACGCTGCCCGACCGGCTGCGCGGCGCCGCCGCGGGCTGGCTCAACTTCGGCAACCTCGTCGGCGGCGCGCTCGGCGCCTGGCTGACGCTCAAGATGGCGGAGTGGGGCCTGCCGCCGATCGTCATCGGGCTCGCGCTCGCCACGCTCATGACCGCGCCGGCGATCGCCTCGCTGGCGGTGCACGAGCCGCCGCGCGTGCAGCGCGCCGCCAAGGAGATCTTCGTGGGGCTGTGGCGCGACGTGGCCCGCGTGGCGCGCTCGCGGCAGGGCTGGACCGGCATCCTCTTTTGCATCTCGCCCGTCGGCACCGCGGCGCTGCTCAACTACTTCGCCGCGCTCGCCCCCGACTACCACGCCTCCGATCGCATGGTCGGCCTGGTCAACGGGCCGGTGAACGCGATCGCCACCGCCATCGGCTCCCTCGTCGGCGGCTACGTCTGCGACCGCCACAACCGGCGCGCCATGTACCTCCTGTCGGGCGGGCTCACCGCCGTGGCCGGCATCGCCATGGCGATGGCGCCGATGACGCCGGCGGTCTACGCGGTCGGAGTCGCCGCCTACCTGCTCGTCGCCGGCTTCTGCTACGCGGCGTTCTCCGCCGTCGTGCTGGAGACGATCGGCAAGGGCGGCGCCGCCGCGTCGACGCAGTACGCGCTGTTCGTCTCGGCGGGCAACCTCGCCATCGCCTACGTGGGCTGGATCGACACCCGCTTCCACCACAACCACGGCGCGCCCGGTCTGCTCGGCGTCGATGCCGGCCTGAACGTCCTGGGCATCATCGCGCTCAGCACGCTGTTCACCGTGTTCGGCGCGTGGAAGGGGCAGCGCTCCGGCGACGAGCAGGAGGCGGCCGCATGATCCCGGAGAAGGTGGCGAGCTTCCGCGCCCACGTCCGCGAGAAGTACATCTCGCCGCGCTACTCGGGAGTGGGCCACTTTCTGTTCACGACGATCGCATCGCTGTGCGTGATCGGCTGGTGCGCGGCGTCGGTGCGCGCGCCCGCCTGGTGGGAGCTCCTGACGGTGCCGGCGACCTTCCTCTTCGCCAACTTCGTCGAGTACCGCGCGCACCGCGGCGTCATGCACCACCGCACGCCGCCGTTCTCGCTGGTGTTCGAGCGGCACACGCCGTCGCACCACGGCTTCTACACCCACGAGGCGATGGCCGCCGAGTCGCCGCGCGATTACTACATGGTGCTGTTTCCGCCCCTGTTGATCGTCTTCTTCTTCGGGCTGTTCGCGCTGCCGGTGGGCCTGTTGCTCGCCTGGCTCGTGACGGCGAACGTGGCGCGCCTCTTCGTGGCCACCGCGGTCGGCTACTTTCTCACCTACGAGTGGCTGCACTTCGCCTATCACCAGCCGCCCGATGGATTCATCGGGCGCCGCTGGCTGGTGCGCCGCCTGCGCGCGCACCATACGCTGCACCACGACGTCGCGCGCATGCAGAAGTGGAACTTCAACATCACCTTTCCCATCTGTGACGCGCTGTTCGGCACCACCCATAGGGGTGAGGACTAGAGGTTGCGTTTTCGCTTCAACTGGTGAGCAGGCGCCCATGTAGGTGGGGTGTAGCTCACCGGAATCGTTGGGTTCGGTAACGCGCACGGCCGTTGCACAAGGAGGGCCGCATGCGACGCCTCGCGCTCGGCCTGCTGCTCTCACTCGCCGCCTGCTCGACGCAGGCGCCGCTGCCAACGGGCGCGGTGGCACAGTCGGTGGCGGCGGCGGCCGATCGCAACGGCGTCCCGCGCGACCTCATGCTCGCCATCGGCGTCGTCGAGGGCGGCCTCACCCTGCAGAAGGTGCGGCTGCCGGATCCCGCGGATCACGTGCCGGTCGCCGGCGTGCTCGAGCTGCGCCACGGCGCCTTCGACTCGCTCGCGCGCGGCGCCGCGCTCATGGGCGTCGACGAGCTGAGCGCTGCGCGCCGACACCGACCTCGGCACCGAGGCGGGCGCGCGCGTGCTCGCCGAGCTCGGGCGGCAGACCGGCGCGCGTGCCGACGATCTCGGCGAGCTGGCGCGCCGCGCTCGAGCAGCTCTCGGGCATGGCCGACTACGCCGCGCGCGTGCGCTACGGCGACGACGTGTTCGCCATCCTGCGCGCGGGCGGCCCCTTCCCGGCGCGCGACGGCGAGTCGATCGTGATCGGCGCGCACCCCGAGCTGCCGATCGCGCCGCCCGGCCCGCTCGTCGAGGCGGCCACGGGCACGCCCGACTTCCCGGGCGCGATCTGGTTCTCCACCAGCTGCACCAACAAGTGCGACACCGCGCGCCCGCCGGCACCGCGGTCGTCGACGTCATCGTCATCCACGACACCGAGGGCGGCTGGAACGCGTCGGTCGCGACGCTGCAGAACGACGCCGGCAAGAGCGTGCACTACATCGTCGACGCCGACGGCTCGCGCGTCGGCCAGTTCGTCCCCGAGACCGACACGGCGTGGCACGCCGGCAACTACTACGTACAATCAGCGCTCGGTCGGCATCGAGCACGTCGGCACCGCCGCCGATCCGGCCGGCTACAGCGACGGGCTCTACGAGAAGTCGGCGGCGCTCGTCAAGAGCATCCGCACGCGCTGGAACGTGCCGCTCGATCGCACGCACATCGTCGGCCACTACCAGATCGCCGAACGGCAACAACATCGCCGAGAGCGCGGCGCCGTGCACCGCCACGCTCGACAGCTGCGAGACGAGCGCCAACTACGGCGGCGCCGACAACCACCGCGACCCCGGCTACTACTGGCAGTGGTGCCAGTACATGGAGCGCCTCGGCGGCAGCTGCGCCTGCAACGACGCCTAGCCGCTGTGGAACTGCACCACCGACAAGACCGAGGCGGTGCGCTGCACCAACGGCAAGGTCGAGATCGATCACTGCACGGCCGGCTGCGTGTCGCAGCCGATCGGCACCGACGACATCTGCAACCACACGGCGACGACCGGCGGCCCCGATGGCGGCACCGTCGGCGGCGGTGACGTCGACGGTGGCGGCGGCGCGGGGGGTGGCGGCGGCGGCGGCGACGCGGCCGGCAACGGCGACACCGGCGGCGGCAAGGGCGACGCGCCCGCGCCGATGGCGCACAGCGGCTGCAGCATCGGCGGCGCCGCCGACGTCGGCATCAACGGCGTGTGGCTCTTTTTGCTGCTCGTCGCTGCGGTGACGACTAGGAACGCTGCGCGCGGTCGCTCAAGACGTCCTTGATCTTCTTCTCGAGCTCGGAAAAGTCGAACGGCTTGTCGACGTAGGCGTCGGCGCCGTAGAGCGGCGAGGTCATCTCGTTCACCTTCTCGCCGATGGCGGTGAGCATGACGATGCCGACGTTGGAGAACTCGTCGTCGGCGCGCAGCTCCTTGGCCACTTCCCAGCCGTTCTTGCCCGGCATCATCACGTCGAGCAGCACCAGATCCGGGTGATGCCGGTGTGCCAGGTCGAGTGTCTGGTTGCCGTCGACCGCCTCGAGCACCTCGTAGCCCTTCTTGCTCAGGCGGATCCCGAGCATCGTCAGAATTTCGGGATCGTCGTCCGCGATGAGAATGACCGCCTTCTTCGTCGACATCCGACGACGCTAGCCGGCTACGTGTAGCCCGTCAAGACAGGGATGTCAGAGTGGGCGTCGAGCGCCACCAGCGATTCCAGCAACCTGCGTCCCGGCATCGTGCTTGCTACTCGTAGCCGAGGACTAGTTGGCTTGGAGGTCACCCGTGCTTCGAATCATTCGTATCGCGCTGTTGGCTCTGGTTCCCATGCTCGCGATCGGCGCCCTGGCGTCGGCGTGCAGCGACGACACCACCTCGCCCGCGATCGGGGGCGACATGAGCATTCCGAAGGATCTGTCGACGCCCGCGCCGCACGATATGGCACAACCGATCGACTAGCTGTAGATTTCCGGCATGTCGAAACGCTCGAAGGTGGCGGTCCTACGGGTCACGCCGCAGACCGTGCTGGCCGATATCCACCGTCTCTGCGAGCTCGGAGGCATGCGGGAAGCGCTCGATCCGACCGCTACCACGATCCTCAAGGACAACATCTCGCTGGCACTATCCGTTCCCGGCGGCGAACACCACGCCGTGGCAGCTCGAGGGGACCATCCAGGCGCTGCGCGCGCCGGGCTTTCGCGACATCACCTGCGTGCAGAACAAGACCGTCGTCACCGACGCCTTCAAGGGCGAAGATCTGAACCACTACGTGCCGATCTTCCAGCAAGTACGACATCCCCGTCCTGTTCAACTTCAAAGAGAGGACATGAAGTGGGTGCACTACCAGCCGAAGGCGCGGATGCGCGTGCTCGACAAGATCTTCCCCGACGGCATCCAGATCCCCGACTACTTCTTCGGCAAGAACATCGTCCATCTGCCGACGGTGAAGTGCCACATCTACACGACGACGACGGGCGCGATGAAGAACGCGTTCGGCGGGCTGCTCTAGACGCATCGGCACTACACGCACTCGTGGATCCACGAGACGCTGGTCGATCTGCTGGCGATCCAGAAGGAGATCCATACCGGCCTGTTCGCGATCATGGACGGCACCACGGCGGGCAACGGCCCGGGGCCGCGCACGATGTTCCCGGTCATCAAGAACTTCATGCTGGCGTCGGCCGACCAGGTCGCCATCGACGCGGTCGCGGCGAAGATGATGGGCTTCGATCCGATGTCGCTCGAGTACATCGCGGCGGCGCACGAGGACGGGCTGGGCAACGGGCGCCCGGAGAACATCGAGATCGTCGGCGACGACGTCTCGCGCGAGGACTGGGGCTTCACGGTCGGCGAGAACCTGATGCGCCGGCTGGGCGGCGATCTGGTCTGGTTCGGGCCGCTCAAGCGCGTTCCAGAAGCTCTTCTTCCACACGCCGCTGGTGCACGTGGTGATCGCCGATCTCCGAGGCCTATCACGACTACTACCGCTGGAACACGATGGATCGGCGCGTGTTCGACCAGTGGCGCAAGACGACGGAGTGGGGCCGCCTGTTCGACCAGTACGCGTCGGGGCCGCCGAGCTTCGCGCCAGCGCCGGGCAAGCCGGCCGCGACCGCGCGCGCGTGAAGCGCGCCCGGAGGCTGCAACGCTCCCTGGCGCTGGCGGCGGGCGCGGGCGCGCTCTTCTACGTCGGCTTCGCGGCCTACAGCGGGTTCCACAAGGTCGTCGACGCCCTGGAGCACTTCGCGTGGGCGGCGGCGGCGGGGGCGCTTTCGCTGGCGGCAATCAATTATCTGCTGCGCTTCCTGAAATGGGAATTGTATTTGCGCCGCCTCGGCGTGCGTATCCCGCTTCGCGATAGTTTCGCGATTTTTCTGTCGGGTTTCTCGCTCACGGTGACGCCGGGGAAGGTGGGCGAGGTGCTCAAGTCGTACCTCTTGCGCGAGGCGCACGGCGTGCCGATGGCGCGCACCGCGCCGATCGTCGTCGCCGAGCGGCTGACCGATCTGGTCGCGCTGGCGCTGCTCGCGCTCGTGGGCGTGGGGTCGATCCTGCACGGGGCCGGGGCCGAGCGGATCGCGTGGGTGGCGCTGGGGCTCGTCGGTGTCGCGGTGGCGTGCGTGGCCTCGGAGCGGCTGGCGCACGCGCTCATCGATCTCGTCGCCGCCGTGCCGGGCATCGGCAAGCTGGCGCCCAAGCTGCGCGAGTTCTACGGCGCCACCCGGGAGCTGCTGGCGCCGGCGCCGCTGCTGCTGGCGACGCTCCTGTCGGTCGTCGCCTGGCTGTGCGAGTGCGTCGCCTTCTGGCTGGTGCTGCGCGGCTTTCCCGGAGCGCAGGCGCCGCTGCTGCTGTGCACGTTCATCTACGCGGCCATGACCATCGCCGGAGCGCTGTCGTTCCTGCCGGGCGGGCTCGGCGTGCAGGAGATCGGGATGGTCAAGCTGCTCATCGCGCAGGCGCACGGTGTCTCCGCGCCGCTGGCGGCGGCGGCCACCTTCATCACCCGGCTGTGCACGCTGTGGTTCGCGGTGCTCATCGGCGTGGCGGCGCTGGTGATCCTGCAGCGGCGCATGCACGTCGATCTGGGCGAGCTCGAGCGTTGACATGAGCGACGATGAGGCCGACCGCTTCCTCGTCGCCGTGCAGCACGATCACGCGGCGCTGGCGCGCCTCTGGCGCGAGCAGGCGCAAGGCTCGGGAGCGCCGTACCCGGGGCGCGCCGAGGCGCTGCTGGCCGTCGCGCGCGCGCTCGGGCGGCCGCTGCCGGCGTCGGAGTACGTCCTGCCCGAGCACACCCTTGGGTGGCTGCTCGAGCGCGCGGGCAAGCTGCGCGGGCGCAAGGTGCCGCTGCGCGGCGCGGCCGGACACAAAGGGCGCGTCGGCGACGGCGTCGAGCGGCTGCTCGTCGGCGGCAAGGTTCCGGGGATGGCGGCCGATCATCCGGCGGCGGAGATCAAGAGCGTCCCCGTGGCCGGCGACACGGTCGTCGAGCGGGTGAAGCTGGGGGTCCTGTCGCCGAGGTCGAATCCGCTCGCCAAGTGCGATCGCATCCTCTTCGTCTTCGTCGAGCAGCGGGGCGACGACTTCTTCGTCGCCGGCCATCACGCGCACGACTTCTCGTTCGACACCTGGAGCGCGATGTGGCGCGACGGCTGGATCGTCGAGACCGCGGCCGGATCGCCGGAACGGCCCGCGCGGGGCCTGTACCTCGTTCCACGCTGGTTTCGCACGCAACGCATTTGGCCTCCGTGCTAAGGTCCCGGCCATGAACTTCAGCTTCGTCCACGAGTTCGACATCGATCCTGCCGGCTACTGGAAGATCTTCCTGGCGCCGGACTTCAACAAGGACATGTTCGGCGAGCTCAAGATGAAGAGGTACGAGGTGCTCGAGCAGACCGACGACGGCAAGCACTTCCACCGCAAGCAGGTGTGCGAGCCGTCGACGCCGGTCCCGGGCTTCTTGCAGTCGGTCGTCAAGTCGACGGGCTACACCGAGATCGACGACATGGACTGGGGCACCAACACCATGCGCATCAAGATCGAGACGGCGATGTTCAAAGATCGCTTCAACATGTGGGGCGACTACATCGTCACCGCCCTCGACGGTGGCCAGCGCACACGCCGCGAGTTCAAGGGCGAAGTGAAGGTGACGGTGCCGCTCATCGGCGGGCGCATCGAGAAGTTCATGATGGAGCAGCTCCGCGACTCGTACGACATCGCGGCCCGCGTCACCCGTCGCTGGATCGACAAAACCAAGGCCGCGGTCTAAGCTCCTCTCGTCGGATGATTGACTTCGACTTCCAGCGCTACGTGGAGCGGCGCAGGGGAGCGCGCGAGGCAGAAGCGCGCGAGGGCGCGCACTATGCCTACGCGGGCGACCTGCGCCTGCTGCGCACGCTCGATCGGCTGCGGCCGGTGAAGATGGCCCTGGAGGCGACAGTGCGGCTGTGGCGCTCGGCGGCGCGCGCCGAGCTGCTGGCGGGGGCGGTCAAGGCGTCGCGGCGCGAGCAGCCGACCGTGTACGAGCTGGGCGAGCGCTGCGCGGCGCGGCTGCACGTGGCCGCGCCGACGATCTACGTGGCGCCGAACAACCGTGGACGCGAGGCGCACACGCTCGGCACCGAGGACGAGCACTACGTCGTCCTGTCGGGCGGGCTGCTCGACGAGCTGACCGAGGCGGAGCTGGCGGACGTCATCGGGCGGCAGTGCGGGCGGATTCAGAATCAGCACGTGCTGCCGGCGACAGCGCTGTTCTACCTGGAGCACTTCGCCGGGCGCTACGTGCGTTGGATCGTGTCGCCGGCGCTGGCGACGCTGCGCAGCTGGGCGCGGCGGGGCGAGGTGACCTGCGATCGCGCGGGCCTTTTGTGCACGCGCGACGTCGACGTATCGGCGTCGGCGCTGACCAAGAGCGGCGTCGGGCCCGAGTACGTGGAGGCGCTGCGGGTGTTCGCCGAGAGCGAATACTTTCGCGCCATGATGAAGCTGCCGGGGGGCATGACGCCCCAGGCCTGCGACGAGCGCGTGGCGGAGATCTTGAAGCGCAAGGGCGGCGAGGAGCCGCCGCCGGACCTGGAGCCGGTAACATGAGCGCGGGGGCGCAGCGCAGGGGCTCTCGCGCCCCGGAGGCGAGTGCAGCGAGCCGACCTGGCGCGCCGCAGCGCAGCCCACGCGCGGGGCAACCATGACCGCGCGGACGCAGCGCAGGGGCTCTCGCGCCCCGGAGGCGAGTGCAGCGAGCCGACCTGGCGCGCCGCAGCGCAGCCCACGCGCGGGGCAACCATGACCGCGCGGACGCAGCGCAGGGGCTCTCGCGCCCCGGAGGCGAGTGCAGCGAGCCGACCTGGCGCGCCGCAGCGCAGCCCACGCGCGGGCGCAACCATGACCGCGCGGGCCCCGGAGCGACCATGAGCGCGATCGCCGGCAAGCACGTCGCCATCAAGAAGGAGCTGATCGCGGCGCTCCGCGAGATCGCCACGCTCGCCGATGAAGTGGGCATGACCACGCTCACCAAGGATCTGGTCGGCACGCGCATCCCCAAGCTCGAGGAGGAGCGCTTCGCGCTGGTGGTGCTCGGCGAGTTCAACCACGGCAAGTCGACGTTCGTGAACGCGCTGTGCGGCGCGGCGATCCTGCCGGCCGGCATCACGCCGACGACGGCGACGATCAATCACCTGACGTGGGCCGACAAGCCGCAGGCGACGCGCACACCTCGCCGACGACACGAGCCAGAAGATCGATCCGAAGAAGCTCGGCGACTGGGTGACGATCGAGGGCAAGGAGGCCGGCGCACGTCAAGTACGTCGAGGTCGGCTGGCCGGCGGAGATCCTGAAGGACAAGGTCACGCTCGTCGACACGCCGGGCGTCAACGACATCAACGAGCAGCGCGCCGAGATCACCTACGGCTACATCCCGCGCGCCGACGCGGTGCTCTTCCTGCTCGACGGGGCGCAGGTGCTCAAGCAGTCGGAGCGCGCGTTCCTCGAGCAGCGCATCTTGCGGCGCAGCAAGGACAAGCTGATCTTCGTCCTCGGCAAGATCGACCTGCTCGCGCCCGACGAGCGCGAGGAGGCGCTCGCCTACTGTCGCGAAAACCTGGCGCGCGTCGTCGACGAGCCGGTGATCTTCCCGGTGTCGGCCAAGCGGCAGCTGTCGGACAAGGAGGCGGAGCGGGCGCAATCGGGGTTCGCGCCGCTTCTGGCGCACCTGCAGCGCTACCTGGCCGACGAGCGCGGGCGCGTGCTGCTCGACAACGGCGTCGCCGACGGCCTGCGCACCGGCGGCTACCTGGCGTCGAACCTCGGCATCAAGCGCCGCTCGCTGGAGCTGGCGCTGGAGGAGCTCGAGGTGCGCATCGGGCGCGTGCACGCGCAGCTCGACAGCGCGCAGTCGCGCCTCAAGGTGCACCACGCCAAGATCCGCGCCGAAGCGGACGCCATCAAGGCGGGCGTGCGGCTCGACCTGGAGCAGTTCGTCAAGGAGTTCGAGGTGCGGCTGCCGCAGGAGATCGAGCGCGCCGACGGCGAGGACGTGAAGCGCTACCTGGGGCCGTTCATCCAGGACACCTGGAAGGCGTGGGCCGAGGCGGAGGGCGAGAAGGTCGCGGCGCAGCTCGAGCGGCTGGCCGAGGAGATCATCGCGTCACCAACGAAGACGTGGCCACGGCGATGGCGACCTTGTCGCGGGAGCTCGGGCCGGCCGACACCAAGATCGATCTCGAGGTCGACACCCTCAAGTACGACGTCGGGGTGTTCGCGCTGGGCGCGCTCGGCACCGGCATCTTCTTGTTCGTCAACACGCTCGTCGGTGGCCTGCTGACGCTGGCGGCGCCGATCCTCGCCGTCGTGCTCAAGGAGCGCGTGGCGGGCGAGATCAAGGCGCAGGCGAAGCGGAACGCGCCCGAGGTGATCGCCAGGGCCGCGACCGCGGTGGCGCCGCGCTTCGACCAGATCGTCGACGACTTCGCGGCGCGCCTGGCCGACTTCGTGACCGCGGCCGGCGACGCTCTGCATCGCGGCATCAGCGAAGTGCTCGACCGCGCGCTCGCCGAGCGGCGCGCGCAAGGGGTGGACGTGTCGACGCGCGAGCAGGAGCTCGACGCGCAGACGGCGCGGCTGGGTGAGATCGAGGCGCGCCTTTCGGCGCTGCGCGAGCGATTGTGGGCATCTTCGACCGAATCGACAGGATCGCCGAGCAGCTCGGCGACCTGATCGTTCCCGACGACGTGCGTGCGCACGTCGAGCTGGGCGCGGCCTATCTCGACCGCGGCGATCTCGACGCCGCGGTCACCGAGCTGTCGCGCGCGGTCGAGCTGCGCCCCGATCATCCGCGCGGGCTCTATCTGCTCGGCGTGGCCTACGCGCGCCGCGGCAACGAGCACGAAGCGATCGCGGCCCTCGAGCGCGCGGCGACCGCCCGGCGGGTGGGGGTCGATCGCCCCGGGTTCGCCGAGGCGTGGCTGGCGCTGGCCGACGTGCACCGGCGGCGCGCCGACGACGACTCGGCGGTCGACGCCTACCGCGCCGCGCTCGACGCCGGCGTCGGCGACTCGACGATGCGCGCCGAGATCTATCGCGGCCTCGGCAGCGTCTACCTGCGGCAGCGCCGGTACGACAAGGCGGTGCGCGAGCTGCGCAAGGCGGTGGCGGCCACACCCGACGACGTCGAGACGCAGGGCCTCCTCGGCCGCGCGCTCTATCTGCGCGGCGACTACGACACCGCCCGCGTCTGCCTCGAGCGCGCAGCACAGGCGGCCCGGCCCGATCCGTTGGGGCTGGCGTCGCTCGGCGATCTGTTCGAGCGCCTGGGGCGCATCGACGAATCGCGCGACGCCTATCAGCGCGCGCTCGCGGCCAACGACGGGGAGGTGCAGGTCGCGGCGCGCCTCGGCCTGGCCCGCCTGGCGCTGGCGAAAGGCGACGCGCAGGCGGCACGCACCGAGGCGCTGCAGGCGCTCGAGCGCGATCCGTCGCGGCCCGACATCTTGTCGACCCTCGGTCGCATCTACGCGGCGGCGCAAAAGTGGGACGACGCGCTCGGCGCGTACGATCGGGCGCTGGTGGCCGGCGCGAGCGGGGCAGGGCAGCGCGGGCAGCTGATGCTCTTCGATCGGCGCGGGCTGCTCGAGGAGGCGCTGCGCGCCGCCCTGCGCGCGGGTGCGACTGGCCGCGCCAGCAGCTACGCGACCGCGCTGCTCGCCGACGCGCCCGACCACCCCGACGCGCTCGCGGCGACGGCGCGCGCGGCGGCCGAGGGCGGCGAGCTCGAGCGGGCACAGTCACTGGTCGAGCGCGCGCTCGCCGGCGCCGACTCGCTCGAGGCGCGCCTCGCGGCCGCCGATGTGGCGCTGCGCCGCGGTCATCCGGCGCAGGCGGCGGCGGCGTTGCGTCGCGCCGCGCAGCTGGCGCCCGAAGATCCGCGCCCGCGCGCGCTCCTTTCCGAGGTCTATCGCGAGAGCGCGCCGCCGGTGCCTGCGGGGCCGGCGCCCGAGCTGTACGCGCTGCTCACCCAGGCGCACCGCCTGTTCGCCCGCACGCGCGAATTGGCCGAGCTCAGCCCCGAGGCGGGCCGCCTGGTCGAGGTGCTCGATCGGCCGCTGCTGGTGACGGTGATGGGCGAGTTCAACTCGGGCAAGTCGACCTTCGTCAACGCGCTCATCGGCGAAGAGGTGGCGCCCATGGGCATCACGCCCACGACTGCGACCATCAACGTGCTGAAGTACGGCGCCGAGCGTCAGGGGCGCGTCGTCTACCACGACGACGAGGTGCGCGACGTGGCGTGGGCCGACGTGCCCACCCTCCTCAAGGGGCTCGACGCGCAGGAGGCCAAGCGCATCCGCGTCGTCGAGGTGCTGTACCCGCTCGAGACCCTGCAGCGGGTGAACGTCGTCGACACGCCGGGGCTGAACTCGATCCATCCCGAGCACGAGGAGACCGCGCGCAAGTTCATCGCCGAGGCCGACGCCGTGTTGTGGCTGTTCACCGTCGACCAGGCGGCCAAGGCGACCGAGGGCGAGGCGCTGGGGAAGATCAAGGCCGCGGGCAAGAAGATCCTCGGCGTCGTCAACAAGATCGACCGCTGCGCGCCCGAGGAGCTGACGCGCATCGTCGACCACGTGCGCGCGGCGCTGGGCGAGCATCTGGAGACGATCGTGCCCTTCGCTGCGCGCGAGGCGCTGCGCGCGCGCAAGAGCAACGACGAGGCGCAGCTGCAGTCCTCGAATTACCCGGCACTGGCGCAGGCGCTCGAGGAGCGCTTCTTCTCGCGCGCACGCGCCATCAAGCGCGAGGCGGCGACGACTCGCCTGCGCCAGCTCCTGGCGGGGGCGCGCGCCGTCGGACAGGCGCAGCTCGATCGCTGCGCGCTCGAGCCCATCGCCGGCGCCGAAGCCGACGTGCGCGCCGAGCGGCTGGCGTTCGAACGCGACTTCATGGTCGCCGAGCGGCGCCGCCTCAACGAGGCGGCCGACGCCGTCTATGCCGCCTGCGCGCGTGAGGTGCTCGATTTCGTGCGCCCGCGTCGCTGGCCGTTCGGCAGCAACGAGGCCGCGCCCGCCGATCGCGACTTCCTCATCCAGCTGCTCGACGAGAGGCTCGGTGCGCTGCTGGAGAGCGGGCGGGCGCGCGCGCAGGCCGAAGCGGAGAGGGCGATCGCCTTCGTCCGCGCCGTCGACGACCGCGCCGGCGACGACGCGCGTTTCGACGCCGAGCTGTCGCTGCTCGCGGAGCAGGTGTTCGGCCGCTTCCGTGCCTTCGCCCGCGGCTACCTGCGCGGCGGTCGCGTCGACGACTTCTTCACGCGCATCCTGCCCAAGCTCGAGCTCACCGAGGCCGCGATCCAGCGCGCGCTCGAACGCGACGCGCCCTGGAGCGACGACGTGGTCGAAGCCGAGCTGCGTGCGCCGCTCCGGCGCTGGGCCGACCGCTTCTACGGCGGGCTGCTGTCGCGGTTGCAACACCTGCGCACCGCGGTAGAGCTCGACCGCCTCGAGATCGAGGAGCGCCTGATTGCCCCTGTCGAGCAGCTGGCGATCGCGCTAGATTCGCTCTCGTAATGCCGGCGCCGTTCATCCACGACGAGCTCATCCTCGGTATCGACGAGGCCGGTCGCGGCCCCATCCTCGGCCCGATGGTGATGGCGTGCGTGGCGCTGCGCCCGCGCAAGGCCGCGGCGCTCACCCGCTCCGGCGTCACCGATTCCAAGGCGTTCGCCGGCGCCAACGCGCACCAGGAGCGGCAGCGACTGATCCCGAAGATTCTCGAGTGCGCCGACCATGTCGCCGTCATGGTGGTCGACGTGGCCGAGATCGATCGTCGCTGCCGCGACAACGGGCTCAACCGCCTCGAGCAGGAGCGCGCCGAGCACATGCTCCACCGCGCGCCGCCGGCGCGCCGCATCGTGTGCGACGGCGAGAAGCTGTTCCGCCCACTGCAAGCGCGCTGGCCGCAGCTCGAAGCGCTCGATCGCGGGGAGCTCAAGCACGCCGCCGTAGCCGCGGCGTCGATCGTCGCAAAAGTGCGCCGCGACGAGCTGTGGGGGAAGATCTGCCGCCGCTACACGCCCGAGTTCGGCGAAGAGCTCGTCGGCGCAGGCGGCGGCTACTGCAACGCGCCGACGCGCGCGTTCCTGCGCGCCTACATCGAGCGCTACCGGCGGCTGCCGCCGGAGGCGCGCCGCAGCTGGCCGTGGGAGTTCGCCCGCGACCTTTTGGGCAAGCGCTTCGATCCGTGGTGGGACGTACCCGACGATCGCCCCCAGCTCGCGCTGTTCACAGCGCCGGCTTCACCTTCGTGTTCGTCGAGTCCGGCGGAGACGCCTGCGCCGGAGTCGGCTCCGCCGCGCGCTGTTGCTGCTGCTGCTGCTGGGTCGGCGCGCGGTCGGCCGCGGGCGCCTTCTTAGCCTTCTTGCCCTCCACGCGGCGGCGCGAGTCGTTGAGCTCCTTCTCGGCGTCCTGAAGCTGCGCCTTGGTGACGCGCTTCTCGGACCTGAGCTCGTCGAACCGCTGCTGTGCCTCCTCCTGCCGCCCCTGCTGGGTCAAGCAGTGCACCCAATTCACGCGCTCCGTCGGCGAAATCTTCTGCCCCGACTTCTCGAGCTCCCGGTAGAGCTTGATCGCTTCATCGCAATGGTTGGACTTCGCGTTCTCGTCGGCCTGCTTGCGCAGCGCCTCGAAGTTACGCGAGTTCGCCGCTGGCTTCTGCACCGGCGCCGCCGTCGCCTGGCCGCGCGCGTAGTAGCCCGACGGCTCGCGCGACGCCGCCGGCGCCGTCGCCACGACCGGCGGCGGCGCGGCCGGCGCGTTGTTGTTGCCCCAGGCCTGCTGCATCGACGAGGAGGCCTGCGGCGTCGTCGTTGCCGGTGCGCCCGTCGCATATCCGTGCTCCAGCTTGGCATCACGCGCCGGCGCCTTGAGCCGCTCCGTCTTGCGCGCCAGCTCCGCCGGCGCTGAGGACTTCTCGTTCTCCACCACGCTCTCCGCACGGCCGCCAGCGCCGCCGATCGCTCCGCCGGTCACGCTGCCGAGGCTGCCGTTCGCGTCGTCCTTGGCGAGCGCATCGTCGAGCCGACCCGCCTTGCCGTCGCTGACGAGGTTCTTCGCCGGCGCGCTCTTCTTCGAAGCCGCCGCCGTTGCCGCGTGATGTGCCGCCGTCCGCTGGACCGTCAGCGGGCCTCCCGTCGGGGTTGCCAGCGCGATCTTGGTCTCATCCGCCGCCGCCACCTTATCGCCACCCTTGTTGTCGATCGTCTCTTCCTTCACCTTTGCCGCTGGCACCGGCTCCGCCAGCAGCGGCGGCGCCGCCGCCACCTCGGTCGGCTTCGGCGAATCGGCGGGCTGCTCGGAGGCCGGCATCGCCATCTTCCCGTGCGACCAGTTGATCGCGATCGCGCCGCCGACGAGCACGAACATCGCCGCCGCCGACAGCGCCGGGTGCTCGACGATCTTGCGCGGAAACGCCAGCAGCATCCCGCGCCGCGGCTTGCGCTGTGCCGCCGCGTGCATGAGCTGCGTATGCAGCGCGCCGCCCAGCTGCGCCGGCGGCTCCACCGCCGGCATCAGCCGCTTCGCCGCCGTGCGCACGCGCCCGAACGAGGCCACCTCCTGCTGACAGCGCGCGCACCCGGGCAGGTGCTCCTCGAACGCCCGCTTGCGCGCCTCGTCGAGCTCGCCGTAGACGTAGTCGAGCACCAGCTCGCACGCAGCGTTGGTATTTGCCGTCGTTTCGCTCATTACTGCACGGCCCTGGCCAGATCCCGATACTCCTCGAGCGCCTCGCGCAGCTTCTCCAGCGCGTAGCGCATCCGCGACTTCACCGTATTCTCCGGGCAGCCGATCACTGCCGCAATCTCGTTGAACTGTAGGTCGGCCACCTCGCGCAACAAGAAAATCTCACGCTGCTCGTCCGGCAGCGACTCGATCGCCTGGCGCAGGCGCACCGCCAGCTCGCGGCTCTGCGCCTGGCGGTCGACCGCCGCGCCGCCGTCGGGCACGAGGTCGAGCAGCGACGCCGACCCGTCCTCGTCGCCGATGGGCGCGTCGAGCGACGCCGCCTTGCGATGCTTGCCCCGGCGCGCGGCATCGACGCACAGGTTGCGCGCGATCGTATACAGCCAGGTCGTGAACTTGGCCTGCCGCTCGTACGCGTCGGCGCCCTTGACCAGCCTGAGAAACGTCTCCTGCGTGATGTCCTCCGCCGCCGCCGGGTCGCGCACGAAGCGCAGGATGAAATTGAACAAGGGCTTACGATGGCGCGTGACGAGCAGCTCGAAAGCGCGCACGTCACCGTCGCGGTACCGCAACATCAGCGACTCGTCCGAGTCGTCCCGCACCAACTCCCCTCGCGGCGGCCGTCGCCACAACCTAGCGGCAGTCGATCGTAACTGAAGCGACGGCACGATTCAATCTACGCACCGCCCCCTCGTTTCGATCTCTACTTTTGACAGCGCGGGCAGAAATACGTGGAACGTCCGGCCTGTACGGCACGACGCACCGCGGCGCCGCAGCGCCGGCAGGCGGCCTTCTGCCGGCCATAGACCCACAGGGCGTGCTGGTTTCCGCCCGATTGGCCGTCGGCGTCGACATAGTCACTGAAGCTGGTGCCGCGGTTGGCGATGCCGTCCGCGAGGGCGGCGACGATGGCCGCGTGCAGCGCGGGCGCCCGCTTGACCAGGCGATCGCTGCGCTTCTTGGGCGCGATGCCGGCGCGAAACAGCGCCTCGCACACATAGATGTTACCGAGGCCGGCGACGCGCGACTGATCCATGAGGAACGCTTTGATGTCGCGCTTCGACGCGGCGAGCGCGGCCGCCAGGTAGTCGACGGTGAAGGCGGCGTCGAGCGGATCGACGCCGAGCACCGCCAGCTCGGGCGAGCCCGCCGCCTCGGCATCGGTGTAGGCGCGGAGCACGCCGAAGCGGCGCGGATCGACGTAGCGCAGCTCGAGGCCGCGGCCCAGCTGGAAGACCGCGTGCGTGTGCGGCGGGCGCGGCTCGCCCGCGTCGGCGAACAGCAGCCGGCCGCTCATGCCGAGGTGGCCGACGAGCACGTAGTGCCCACTGCGCTGGTTGTCGAGATCGATGAGCCAGTACTTGCCCACGCGGCGCACGCCGTCGACGCGCGCGCCGACGCAGGCGCGCTCCAGCGTCTTGCGATCGATCGGCCGGCGCAGCGGCAGCCCGCTGGTCTCGACGGCGCGGATGCGCTCGCCCACCAGCCGCGGCCGCAGCGTGCGCACTACCATCTCGACCTCCGGCAGCTCAGGCATCGATCACCTTGGTGAGCGCCGCGAACTCGTCGACGGACAGGGTCTCGCCGCGCCGCTTGCCGTCGATGCCCGCGGCCGCCAGCGCGCGATCGACGGCCTGGCTCTCGAACGCGGCAGAAAGGGCGTTTCGCAAGGTCTTGCGCCGCTGATTGAAGGCGGCGTGCACGACCTTGGAGAAGCGCGCGTCGTCGACCGCGGCCCGGGTGGCGCCGCCCGCGTAGGGCACGATGCGCAAGACCGCCGAATCGACGCGCGGCGCCGGCACGAACCCGCCGGCGCGCACGCGGCACACCAGCTTGGGCTCGCCGTACATCCGCACCATCACCGAGAGCGCTCCGTACTCCTTGGTGCCGGGCTGGGCGACGATGCGATCGGCCATCTCCTTCTGCAGCATCACGACGATTCGCGCCACCGAGGCGCGCGCCGCGAGCAGGCGAAACAGGATGGGCGACGCGATCTGGTACGGCAGATTCCCCACCACCGCCGGCGCCCGCCCGGCGCGCGCCGCCACCGACGGGTAGTCGAAGGTGAGCGCGTTGGCCTCGACGATCTCGATGCGCGGGTTGCCGCCGAGCTCGCTGCGCAAGATGTCGAGCATGTCGCGCTCGCGCTCGATGGCCACCACGTGCGCCGCCGCGTCGGCCAGGCGCGCCGTCAGCGTGCCCAGGCCGGCGCCGATCTCGACCGCCCAGTCGCCGTCGCCGAGCGCGCAAGCGTCGACGATCTGCCGATAGGCGCGCTCGTCGACGAGAAAGTTCTGCCCCCAGCTCTTCTTGGCGCGCTGGCCGTACTTGGCGAGCAGCTGGCGCGCGTCGGGCACGCTCATGACGACAGCGGCAAGGAGGCGGTGGCGTTGAGCGTCAGATCCGCGCGCTCGCCGCGCACGAGGCGCCAGTAGCCGGCCGCCGCGATCATCGCCGCGTTGTCGGTGCAGCGCTGCGGCGAGGGCACGAACAGCTCGACGCCGCGCTCGCTCGCGAGCTCGGCCAGCGCGGCGCGCAGCCCGCGGTTGGCCGCCACGCCGCCGGCGACCTGCAGCTCGCGCAGGTCGTGCTGCTCGAGCGCCAGCGCGCGTCTTGCGCACGAGCAGCTCGACGACCGCCGCCTGAAAGCTCGCGCACAGATCGGCGAGCGCCTGCCCGTCGGCACTCCCGTCCGCTGCACGATCGTCAGCACCGCCGTCTTGAGGCCGCTGAAGCTGAAGTCGAGCCCGCGGCCGCGCATGGGCCGCGGCAGCGCGAAAGCGGTCGGATCGCCCGTTTGCGCCAGTTTATCGATGGTCGGTCCCGCCGGATAGCCGAGCCCGAGCATCTTGCCGACCTTGTCGAACGCCTCGCCGGCGGCGTCGTCGCGCGTGGCGCCGAGCAGCTCGTAGGCGCCGTGATCGCGCGCGATCACCAGCTCCGTGTGCCCGCCCGACACCAGCAGCGCGAGGTGCGGAAACGCCGGACCGTGCCCGCGGTCGCCCTGGGGCGCGACCCGCAGCGCCGCGCCTTCCGGATCGAGCCACACCGCCGACAGGTGCCCTTCGAGGTGATTGACGCCGACCAGCGGCATTCCGCGCGCCCACGCCATCGCCTTGGCCGCCTGCACGCCGACGAGCAGCGCGCCGACCAGCCCCGGGCCACGCGTCACCGCGATGCCGTCGACCTCCTGCGAGCCGCGCGCCGGCGCGAGCGAGCGCGGTGTGCAGCACCGGGATCAGATTGGTCACGTGGTGGCGCGACGCGATCTCCGGCACGACCCCGCCCCACTCGGCGTGCACCGCCACCTGCGACGCCACCGCGTCGCCGCGGACGTGGACCCCGTCCTCGACGAGCGCCGCTGCCGTCTCGTCGCACGACGACTCGAGGCCGAGCACCAGCACTAGACCCTATCTTTTCGGCGGCGAGCCATCCTGGGATCCAGTGCGACCTGACTCAGTGGAGCGAGACCAGGATCGCGCGGATGTCGCCCGCGAACTGACCCTTCGGAGCGAGCTTCAGGTAGCGCTCGTAGGCGGTGCGCGCTTCGGGGTTGTGCCCCTTCTGCTGCTCCACGGCACCGACGACGAGGTAAGCGTCGGCGTTGTCGGCGTTGGCCGCCGCGGCGAGCTCGGCGGCGGCGAGCGCCTTGTCGAAGTCCCCGCGATCGAGGTGACAGTTGGCGAGGACGACGAGCGCCTCGTCGCCATCGGCCTTGAGCGCGACCGCCTTCTCGAGCGGCACCATCGCCTTTTTCGACTGCCCCTTGGCGTAGAGGGCGCGCCCCTGCTCGAGCAGCGCCTTGTAGGCGCTGTCGTCGGGCACCGGCTTGACCGGCGGCGGCGCCGGCAACGCCGTCGCCGGCTGCGGCGTCACCGGCGCCGCCGTCACGCCCGAAGTCGGCGGTGCGGGCGCAGGCGTCGGCGCGAGAGCAGGCGTCGGCACGGGCGCCGGCGTCACGCCCGAAGTCGGCGGCGCGGGCGCAGGCGTCGGCGCGGGCACCGCAGTCGTCGAGGGCTTGGCCGCGGGCGTGGTCGGCTTCCGCACCGCTCCCACGGCCAGCATGAACACCATCCCCGCCACCGCCGCGAGCGCCAGCACGCTGGAGAAGATCACCAGCCCGCGCCGCGACGGCAGCTCCGGCTCGTAATCGTCCTCCTCGACGGTCGCCGGCGTCGACGGCGCGCGCACCTCGAGCGGCGCTCCGTCGGACATCAGCATCGCCGGGTGCCCGTCGAAGGGCGGCGGCATCGGCGACGGCAGCGGCGTCGCCGACGGATCATCGAACTCGTCCTCGGCATCCGGTGCCGCCGGGCGGTCATCCGCCAGATCGGGCGACAGGACCACGGGCGGCGCATCATCGACCTCCGGCTGCGGCATCGTCGCCCGCGCCGTCTCGCCGGCCACCGGCTGCAGCGTGTCGTTCGGCGAGAGCGGCATCGGCGCGCGCGGCATCTTCCGCAGCGTGACGCGCCCGAGTCGCTGCGGCTCCTGCGCCGTCGGGAACGGCAGCACGATGGCCTCGATCCCCGCCGGCTGCATGTCGACCGGCTGCTGATGCTCGGCCGGCGGCGGCGCGTCGGCGGCGTGCGACCGCTCGACGCCGCGCGGCTCGACCGCCATGTCGGCGGCGAGCTCGCGCTCCAGCCGCGCCGCCTCCGCCAGCAGCGAATCGGCCACCGCGGGCGGCCTCGGAGCCTCCTGCACCATCATCGCCGGCGTCAGGTGCACGGGCGCTTCCGGTGCCGCCGCAGCTGCCGGCTCCTCGAACGTGCCACCCCAGCCGTCGGGTGCGTCGCGCTTTTCCTCGTCGAGAGGCGCCGGCTCCTCGGGCGGGATCGGCGCCGCCGACTCCGCGATCGGCGCGCTCGCCGCCGGCGCCGGCTCGCTCGCCGGCTGCGGCTCCTGCAGCCACCCCTCGAGGTCCGGCTGCTCCGACTCCGACTCCGACGGCGCGCCGCCCGTCGACGCGTCGTAGATGAGCCCTTCGAAGTAGAGCTTCGAGACGACATTGAGCGCCTCGAGATCGGCGAAGTCGCAGTCATCGACGACCTGCATCAGCGTGCGCCGGCCGTCGAACAGCCGGAGGATGCCGTTGATCTCGTCGGGGATCTCGGCGAGCCGCTCGGCCAGCTCGCGATAGTCGACCTCGAACACCGTCTCCAGCGGCGGCAGCTGCTCGCACAGGCGCCCCCACTCGTCGACGCGCCGCATGCCCTCCATCAGCAGGCCCTGCGTCGACAGCTCGATCACGTCCTTGCGGCGGACGTTCTTGAACTCGACCTCGAACTCGCCTTCGTTCCAGACGAGCAGGCGGTAGACCGCCTCTTCGCCGCCGAGGCGACCCAGCTCCGCGTCGATGACCTTGCCGTCGCGGAAGTAGATCGCGCCCCGCTTGCCGTCGGAGTGCGTGAAGTGGATGACGCCGGACTTGCGGCTGATCTCGATCGTCTGGATCAGATCGACCACCGCCATGTCGGCGAGCTGTCCGGCGAACTTGGTGCGTGACTCGCGCTTGTTGCCGTCCTCGAGGGCGACGCGCTGCTTCTTCTGCAGCAGGATCTTCACGCGGGTGACGATCTCTTTGATGTAGATCGGCTTGGTGAGGTAGTCCTCGACGCCGAGCTCGAGCCCGCGAATCTTGTCCTCGACGTCGGACTGCGGCGGTCAGGAAGATGAACGGGATCGGCGCCCAGTCGGCGTTCTGCTTGAGCCGCTCGACCAGCTCGAAGCCGTCCATCTCCGGCATCTTGGTGTCGGAGATGATGAGATCCGGCGCCGAGGTCTCGACCTTGGCGAGCGCGTCGACGCCGTTGATCGCAGTGGTGACGTTGAAGCCGGCCTTCTTCAGGCTGACTTCGAGAACGCGAAGACTCTTCGTGTCTCCGTCAACGAGTAGAAGACTCTGCTTGGCCACGCTCCACCGTCAAGAAAAACAGGGAGCTAAAGCTTAGATCGGAACGGAGGCTTTGGCTACTGGAGGACGAAGGTGATGTTGGCGACAAAGCAGACCGAGACCGGCTGCGGCTTGTACGACCACTGCTTGATGGTGTTGACCACGGCGTCATCGGCGCCGGGGATGCTCGCTAGGACGTTCACCTGATACACCTTGCCGTCGTTGTTGACGCACACCTTGGCGGCGAAACGAGCGTCACCCGTGCCCCGCCGCTGGATGCGGACGATGTCGGGCAGGTGCGGATCCGGGTGGTAGAGCTGCTGTCCGTCGAGCGTACGGGCTGCGACGTTCTTCGGCCGTCGCGCCGGCGCCATCGAGGCCACCGCCGCCGGCCTGCCCCCAACCACGGGCCTGCCGCCCGCTGCGCTGCCCTCGATCGGTCGCGGTGCCGTCGGCGGCGCCACCGCAGCGGGCGCCGCCGGCCTCGGGGTCGGCAGCGGCGCCGCCGGCTTCGGGACCGCCGCCGCGACCGCCGGCGTCTCGACCTTGGCCACCGCCGCCGCCGCCGGCGTTTCGGAGTGCGCCAGCATCCTGGCCGACAGTCCGTTCTGCTCCGAGGCCTTGCCGTTTTCGAACGAGAACGAGCGCGTCCACAGCTCGCCTTCGCGCAGCGACACCTTCTTGGTCTCGCGAACGTTGGCCACCGAGTTCAACAGGACGATGGTGTGACGGCCCGCCGGCACCGCAAGGTCGATGAGCGGCGTCGCGCCGTAAGGCACGCCGTCGACGAGCAGCTCGCAGCGCGGCTCCGACGCGACGGTGATGTGCGCGTCGCCCGGCCGCGCCACCGGCCGCGGATGCGCCGGCTGCAGATTGGGCGGTGGCGCCGCAGCAATGGGCGAAGCTGCCGCGCCGACCGCTGCACCGGGCGCGGTGGTCTTCGCTGCCGGGGCTGCGGCGGGCGACGCGGTCGGCTGCGCCGCGGGCACCGCCGCCGCGCCGACCGGTCGTGGAACATCGTAGCGCCGCGTCTGCCAGAAGACGATGCCGCCGCCGAGCAGCACCAGCAGCACGGCGATGGTCGCCTGCAGCCCGAGCCGCATGATGTGCTGCCGGCGCGCCTCCGCCAGCGGCGTCGCCACCGGCGACGACGAGCGGCGCGACGACTCGCCGAGATACGACGCCGAAGAGCCGGTCATCGTCACTTGCGCCGCCGTCGCCATCGCGGCTGCGTCGGCCGATTTGTGGGTCGCCAGCTCGTCGGCGTAGATGCGCTCCATGTACTGCGAGAGCGGCACCGTGCCGGTGACCAGCTGGTTGTCGCGAGCAAACGCATCGAGGTCGGCGTGCAGATCGCGCGCCGTCTGATAGCGATCGTCGGGATTCTTCTGCAAACAGCGCACGACGATCGCGTTGAGGAACGCCGGATAGAACGGCAGCAGATCGCGCGGCGACGGCACCGGCCCTTCGATGATCTTCTTGAGCGTGTCGAAGTCCGAGCGCTCGTGATAGAGCCGCTTGCCCGTCGTCAGCTCGAACAGGATGATGCCGACGGCAAAGACGTCGCTGCGACGATCGACGCTGCCGCCGCGGCACTGCTCGGGCGACATGTATCCGATCTTGCCCTTGAGCGTGCCGGCGAGCGTCTCCACCTCGCGGGTCGCCGCCTTGGCGATACCGAAGTCGACGACCTTGACGCTGCCGTCGAAGCTGACGACCACGTTCTGTGGCGTGACGTCGCGGTGCACGATCTCGAGGCTGCGCCCCTCGAAGTCGCGCTTCTCGTGCGCGTAGTGGAGGCCGGCGCAGCACTGGGTCAGCGTGGAGACGACGTGCTCCAGAGGTGGCTTCGCGTAGCCAAGCTTCGCACCTGCGCGCACGATCTCGATGAGGTTGTGCCCGCGCAGGTACTCCATCGCGATGAAGTACTCGTTGTCGACGTGACCAACGTCGTAGATCTGGACGATGTTCGGATGATCGAGCGTCGCGGCGACGCGCGCCTCGTCGAGGAACATGCGCACGAACTCGGGATCCTGCGTGCGATGGCCGAGGATGCGCTTGATGACGAGGTACTTCTCGAATCCCTGGATCGACTTCGTACGAGCCAAGAAGATCTCGGCCATGCCGCCCGCCGCGAGGCGGGAGACGAGCTCGTACTTTCCAAAGGACACGGGCTGGAACGACATAGTGATCGACGTATTGTAGCGTTCGGTTTGCAGTGCCGTCAAGGTCGGGGGCTAAGAATGTTTCGTAATCTCAATCACCTGCATAACTGTAATGTTCCAGTCAGGCCCCTTACCTGAATTGTTTGAAATGTCGCGAGAGAATTTCGCGCAAGGAGCCGAGCTCGGAAAGACGGGAGAGTGATCGCGCGACATACTCCAGGCTGTTCGGAATGTGTACCAGAAAGGAGGGGTTGCTCTTCACGCGATCGATGAAGACGAAGCGTCCAGCGTCCTTGAGCTTGCGCTGCACGACCTGCAGATCGAAGAGCCGCTGAAAGCGCGCGGCGTCGATGGCCGCCTGGTCGACGAAGTGGGCGACGAGAGCGTCGAGCAGTGACGGCGAGAGCGCGACGTAGGAGTCGCGCAACAGCCCCACGAGATCGTAGGCGCGAGCTCCGAGCAGCGCGTCCTGAAAGTCGATGATTCGCAGGCGAGGTGCACCGTCGCCGTCTTGCACCATCAGATTGCGGCTCTGATAGTCGCGGTGCACGAAGCCGCGCGGCTCGGCGGCGAGCTCCTCGGCAATGCGGCGAAAGATCTTCTCCAGCTCCTCGCGCTCGCTCGCGGACAGCGGGTGTCCCTGGGCCTCGAGCCCGTATTCGCGGAAATGATCGAGCTCCCACTTGAGCAGCTCGTAGTCGAAGCCGCGAGAGAAGGCGACGCAGTCGGGATCCGGATTCGCGGCGGCGAAGCGTTGCAGCGCGACGAGTTGATCGATCGCCTGCCGGTAGTACCGCGCCCGCACCTCGTCGCCGGCATCGAGGACGCGCGACTCGAAGGTGATGTCGCCGAGGTCCTCGAGATAGAGGAGCCCGCGGGCCGCGTCGTAGCGATAGATCTCGGGCACCGCGGCGCCGGCGCGGGCGAGGTAGCGCTGCACATTGATGAACGGAAGCTCGCTCGGCGCGACACTCTTGGCCGCCTCTTCCGACTTGAGGGGGTTGTCGCCGAGCTCCATGACCATCACGGTCGGCAGCTTGCCGCCTTCGAGGGAGACACGGTGATAGCGACGGATCGAGGCGCCTCCGGGGAGGGTCTCCAGCTGCGCTCTCTTGCCGCCGCCGAGCTCGAGCGCGACGGGAAAGATGGTGCGTGCAAGATCTTCAGGGCTAAGATGCGGCATCGCCGAAATAGTACGGAGCCGACTTGGACAAGGCAATGAAAGAGCGGTTGGTTTCGGGGGCGCACGGGCTCGGCGTGCCGCTCGACGAGGCGCAGGTCGACAAGCTGGCCGAGTATCTTCGTCTGCTACAGACCTGGAATCGGAAGATCAACCTGACGGCGATCACCGAGCCGGGCGCGGTCGTAGAGCTGCACTTCCTCGACAGCCTCGCGGTCGTGCCTCTGGTTCTTGATCGGGCAACCCTCATCGACGTCGGGGCCGGCGCCGGATTTCCCGGCGCCGTGCTGGCGGTCGCCCTCCCCTCGCTCGCCGTCACCTGCATCGATTCGGTGGCGAAGAAGGTCGCCTTTCTCCAGACGCTGAAGCGGACGATCGCGCCCAATCTGGAGGCGCTGCACACGCGCGACGACGCGGTCGTCAGGAGCTTCGACGCGGCGGTTTCGCGCGCGACCTGGGATCCTCCGGAATGGCTGGCGCACGGAGCTCGGCTCGTGCACGCCGGCGGCCTGGTGATTGCGATGCAGACCGGCGATGCGCCGCTCCTCGAGGCGCCTGCCGGGTTCGTTCCGGTGCCACCCATCGAGTACTCGGTCGGCGGCGCCAGGCGCCGGATCCAGCCATTTCGGCGCGATTGAAGGCTGCGGGGTGGTTGCCTGCTGCAGGATGAGGCAGTCGACAGCTCGGCTTGGGGGCGGTCGCTAATTTCGCGCCGTCGCGAGAGCGTCGAGGCCGACGCGAGAGTGGCGCCCGAGGAGTGGTGGACAGCGCAGGAATACTTTCTGTATTTCGAGCCGCGCAGCGACGAGGCCGAACTCGTAGCAAGAGGATCGACGGTCGCAGCAGGCGCGGAATTTGGGACACCTAGGCGGCAGCCGTTCGAGCTCTCGGGAGCCTCGTTGGAGGTCGCGCTTCCGTGCCAGCAGGTGGCGCCAGAGCGCGTGCGCCCGGCCTTCATCTTCATCCCCGGCGTAACGGAGGGCATTGAAGGGTCCACCACTCGTTCCTGGTTTTCGCGACGGAGACGGTTGGTACGCCGCAGGCCTCGGTGTGACGCTCAGGTCGTTGCGACAGATTCTAGCTCCATGAACTTGGATCGCCTCGATTTCCACCCCCGCGTGCCGGTTCGCTTCGAGCACCGTCGTCACTCGGTTCCGAGGGTGGAGCGATCGTGTGGCGACAGCGACGGTCCGAGTGAACCTCCCTTCGCCTTCCAAGATCCCGGTCGCCGACCATGGGGGCCGCGCGAATCGAGCACTCCTGTTCCACGTGGAACAATCCTCGCGTGCGTAACTGGGACACCCTGGGTACAGGAGCTCACGACCTCAATCAGCTCCTCCGTGGCTCCACCCGGGTGCTCCCTCGCGCTGAGTTCCACGTGGAACACACCCACCATCCCCCACCGGCTCGCGGATTCGTCAACCTCGCCTCGGCCTCGGTTGACGAACGCCCGAGATCGGAACTATGGTGGCGCCCGTGCCGGCCAGACTCGAGTCCATCCTCGCAGAGCTCCACGCGATCGACGCCAGCGGGCTCCGCCGGCGCATGCGGACGATCGACGGCGCCCAGGCCGCCGAGCTCCTGGTCGACGGCCGCCCCGTCGTCAACTTCTCGTCCAACAACTACCTCGGGCTCGCCGACTCTCCGCTCCTCCGCGAAGCAGCCACCCGGGCCATGCGCGAGCATGGCTTCGGCGCCGGCGCCTCCCGGCTGATCGTCGGGCAACCTCGCCCCGCACCGTGCCCTCGAGACCCGCATCGCCCGCTGGAAGCACACCGAATCGGCGCTCCTCTTCAACTCCGGCTACCAAGCGAACGTCGGCGTCATCTCCGCCCTCGTCGGCCCCGAGGATGTCGTCTTCTCGGACGCGCTCAATCACGCCAGCATCATCGACGGCTGCCGTCTCTCGCGCGGCCGCGTCGTGGTCTACCCGCACACCGATCTCGACGCGCTCCGCGCTCTGCTCGCCCGTGAACCGCCCGCCCGCCGGCGCCTCATCGTCACGCGACTCGATCTTCAGCATGGACGGCGACCGCGCGCCCGTCCGCGAGCTCGCGCAGCTTGCCCAGACTCACGACGCCCTCTTGGCCGTCGACGAGGCGCACGCAACCGGCATCTCGACGACGACACCCCGGTCGACCTCCGCATCGGAACGCTCGGCAAGGCGCTCGGCTGTTTCGGTGCCTACGTGGCCGGCTCGGCGCCGATGATCGAGCTGCTCGCCCAGCGGGCACGCAGCTTCGTCTTCACGACCGCGCTCCCGGTCCCCGTCATCGCCGCCGCGCACGCCGCCATCGACTGGCTCGGGACCGACGAAGGCCGCACCCGGGTCGCCGCGCTCGCCGACAACTGTCGCTATTTTCACGTGAGACGCGGGATGCCGCCGACCGTCCCATCGCACATCGTGCCGCTGCTGGTACGTCAAGGGCGATCCGCGTCGCGCGATGGCTGCTGCGAGGCGCTGCTCGAGCGTGGCATCTTCGCCCAGGGAATCCGCCCGCCGACCGTGCCGCCCGGCAGCTCGCGCCTTCGCTTCGCGCTCATGGCCACGCACACCCGCGCCCAACTCGACCACGCGCTCGCCGCCCTCGACGAGCTTCATGAACACTTCGCCTGAGGCCCCATGAACCTCGCCGACAAGGATCGCCGCTACGTCTGGCACCCGTTCACGCAGATGCGCGACTGGGCCGCCGCCGAGCCGCTCATCATCGCCCGCGCCGAGGGCAACGAGCTCATCGACGTCGACGGCCGCCGCTACCTCGACGGCGTCTGCTCGCTGTGGGTCAACGTCCACGGCCATCATCGCCGCGAGCTCGACGACGCCGTCCGCGCCCAGCTCGATCGCGTCGCCCACTCGACCCTGCTCGGCCTCGCGAACGTTCCCTCGATCGAGCTCGCCGAGCGCCTCGTGCAGATCGCGCCGCCCGGCCTGGCCCGCGTCTTCTACAGCGACTCGGGCTCGACCGCCGTCGAGGTCGCGCTCAAGATCGCCTTCCAGTACCAGAAGCAGCGCGGTCGACGCCGAGAAGCAGAAGTTCCTCGCGCTGACCGACGCCTATCACGGCGACACCGTCGGCGCCGTCAGCGTCGGCGGCATCGAGCTCTTCCACGAGATCTTCCATCCGCTGCTCTTCCACGTCCTCCGCGTCGCGCCGACCGTCGACGGCGCTCGAGCGCATGCTCGCAGCGCACGCCCACGAGCTCGCCGCCTTCGTCGTCGAGCCGCTGGTGCAGGGCGCGGCCGGAATGCTGCTGCAGCCGCCGGGATTTCTGCGCGCCGCGCGCGAGCTGTGCAGCAAGCACGACGTGCTCCTCATCTGCGACGAGGTCGCGACCGGCTTCGGCCGCACCGGCACGATGTTCGCCTGCGAGCAGGAGGCGGTCACGCCCGACCTGATGTGCCTCGCCAAAGGGATCAGCGGCGGCTACCTGCCGCTCGCCGCGACGCTGGCGACCGACGCCGATCTACGCGGCGTTCCTCGGTGAATACGAGCGACGGCTCACATTCTTCCACGGCCACACCTACACCGGCAATCCGCTCGCCTGCGCCGCCGGGATCGCCTCGCTCGACCTCTTCGAGCGCGATCGCGTGATCGAGCGCCTGCAGCCGAAGATCGCCCGGCTGCGCGCGCGCCTCGCCGAGCGCCTCGCCCCGCTGCCGCCCGTCGTCGAGATCCGCCAGCGCGGCCTGATGGTGGGCGTCGAGCTCGGTCCGTACGCCTACGAGCAGGCGATGGGCGCGCGCGTGTGCCTCGATCTGCGCCACGCGGCGTCATCCTGCGGCCGCTCGGCAACGTCATCGTGATGATGCCGCCACTGTCGATCACCGACGACGAGATCGACCGTCTCGTCGACGCGACGCGCGCCTCCATCGACGCAGGTCTGCGGCGCATGAACGGCCTGTTCGTCACCGCCACCGACACCGGCGTCGGCAAGACCTGGGTCGCCTGCGCGCTCGCCCGCGCCGCCGTGCGCCGCGGCTTGCGCGTCGCCACCATGAAGCCGTGCGAGACCGGCGACGGCGACGACGGCGCCCGCCTCCTCGAGGCTGCCGGCCGGCCGCTCGATCCGTCTTTGGCGCGCCCCTATCGCTTCCACCTGCCCGCGTCGCCGGAGGTCGCGGCCCGGGCCGAGGGCGCGGCCGTCGACCCGGCGCACCTCGCCCACTGCTACGCGCAGCTCGCGGCCGACAGCCGACTTCACGATCGTCGAAGGCGCCGGCGGCCTCTACGTCCCGCTCGCTCCCGGCCTCCTCATGGCCGATCTCGCCGTCGCGCCTCGGCCTGCCGCTGCTGATCGTCGCCCGCGCCTCGCTCGGCACGGTCAACCACACGCTGCTCACGCTCGAGGCGGCGCGCGCCCGCGCGTCTCGCCGTCGCCGGCGTCGTGCTCTGCCGCGCCGTCGACAGCGCTGGACCCGAAGAATCGACGAACCCGGACGCCATCGCCACCTATGGCCGCGTGCCGATCCTCGGCACCTTCCCGCACGGACGCGACGCCGACGCCTGCGCCGACCGGGTGCTCGATCAGATCCAGCCGCGCGCGCGATAGACCGCGCGTGCCACGAGCTCCCGCACGCGCGTCTTCCAGGGCGTCCCGGCGTCGACTGAACGACAGCGGCTCGGCGGCGACGCCCGCGCGGCGAAACGCCGCCACCGCGCGCGCCCGATGGAACGCCTGCGTGACGATGAGCGCGCGCACCAGGCCGTGCGCACGCATGATCGTCGCGCAGCCAGTCGCATTCTCGCGGGTCGTCAGCGCCGCCGTCTCGACGAGAACGCGCGCCGCCGGCACCCCGAGCTTCACGGCGCGCCGCTTCATCAGCTCCGCTTCGTACCTGCCGGTCATCAGCACGAGCGGCGCCCGGCCGGTCCGCCAGGCCTCGACGCCGGCGAGCACGCGCTCGGCCAGCGCCGGCCCCAGGTCGCCTTCGGGCCCGAGCGCGGCGCCGAGCACCACGATCACGTCCGCCTCGCTCACTTGCCGATGCAGAAGCGCGCGAAGATGGCGTCGAGCACGGCGGCGTCGACCGTCTCGCCGGTGACGCGGCCCATCCCGTCGAGCGCGCGCCGCGCCTCGCCCGCCGCCAGCTCCGGCGGCTCGCCCGCCGCCAGCAGCGCTGCCGCGCGCTCGAGCGTCTCGGCGGCATCGCCGAGCGCCTCGGCCTGCCGCTCGCTCACCACCGCGATCCCCTCCTCGATGTCCCCCGCCACCGCGCACGCGATGGCCGCGCCGAGCGCCGGTACTCCGTCGCCGCTGTTGGCAGCCGTGGCCACCACCAGCGCCTGCGCCGGCAGCCCGCGCGGCTCCCCGAGGTCGCGCTTGTTCCACGCGATCAGCTTCGGCCCCGCGATCGCCTCCCACGCGCGCCGCTCCACGTCTTCGAACCCCACTCCGCCGTCGACGACCAGGACCACCAGGTCGGCCCCCGCCGCCCGCGCCCGCCCGAGCTCGAGCCCGCGCCGCTCCAGCCGCTCGGGATCCTCGCGCTCTCCCGCCGTATCGACGAGCGTGACGGCCACACCGTCGAGCGCCACCTCGGCGACCACCGCGTCCCGCGTCGTCCCCGGCTCCTCGTCGACGATGGCGCGCTCCTGCCCGGCGAGCGCGTTGAGCAGGCTCGACTTGCCGGCGTTGACGCGCCCGACCAGCGCCACCTCCGCCGGCCGAAACAGGGCCGGCCGATAGCTCGCAGCCATCGCCCGCATCTCACGTGAGATGTCGCCGAGCGCCCGCGCGCTCGCCTCCTCGGGCGCGGCGTCGCCGGCCTCCTCGGGAAAGTCGATCGCCCCCTCGAGCTCCGCCAGCGCCGCGATCAACCGCTGCCGCAGCCGCACGATCTTGTCCGACAGCGCGCCCGCGTTCATCGCCTGCGCCGCGCGCAGCGCGCGTTCGCCGCGCGCGCCGATCAGCGCCGCCACCGACTCGGCGCGCGCCAGATCGATCCGCCCGGCCTCGAACGCCCGCCGGGTGAACTCCCCCGGCTCGGCCAGGCGCGCCCCCGCCGCCAGCACCGCCTGCAGCAGGCGCTGCATCACCAGCGGGCCGCCGTGCCCCTGCAGCTCGGCTACGTCCTCGCCCGTATACGACTTCGGCGCCCGCATGACCACGGCCAGCACCTCGTCGATGCGGGCGCTGGTCGCCAGATCGTGGGCGACCGTCCACTGCAGCTTGTGCGACTGCGGCTTGGGCGGCCACGGGCGCAACAGCTTGCCGATGATCTCGCCGGCCCGCGGCCCCGACAGCCGCACGATGCCGATGCCGCCGCCTACGGCTGTCGCAATCGCCGCGATGGTGTCGCGCGAGTCACTCGATCTTGGCCCCCGCGCGCTACTGCTCGGCGCCACCGTCGCCGTCGCGCGTCGGGATCACGATCAAGTGTCGATAGATCCCTTCGCCCTCCGAACGCGTCGTCAGCCCCTGCATCTCCGCCAACGTAACGTGGATGATGCGCCGATCGGCGGCGCTCATCGGATCGGCCGCCACCGGCCGCCCGGTGCGCTTGGCCTTCTCCGCCAGCTTGTGCGCCAGCTCGACGAGCGCCTCGGCGCGCCGCCCGCGATAGCCCTCGGCGTCGACCGTAATCGGCTTGCCTTCGCCCTCACCGAGCTTCTTCGACACGATCTTGTTGACCATGTACTGCAGCGAGTCGAGCGTCTGCCCCTTCTTGCCGATGACCAGCCCGGTCTCCGGCCCGGTGACCTCGAGCGTGATGCGCTCCTCGGTCTCCGACGGCACCACGTCGTGCTCGACGCCCATCTTGGTCAAGATCGTCTTCAGAACGTTCGCTGCCTCTTCCATCGTCATGCCCTCGCCGGCTTGGCCGCCGCGGCCTTGGGTGGCGTCACCTTGTCGCCGCGGTTCATCAACCACTGCTGCACGAACGTGAGGACCGTGTTGGTCAGGATGTAGATCGTCAATCCGGCCGGCCACACCAGGTTGAAGACGGTGAACATCACCGGCATCACGTACATCATCGTCTTCTGGTTCTGGTCCGCGGGCGTCGGCTGCGTCTTCTGCTGCAGGAACATCAGCGCGCCGGTCAGCAGCGGCAGGACGTAGAGCGGGTCGGGCGCCGTCAGATCATGCACCCACAAGAACGGCGAGCGGTAGAGCTCCACCGAGTTGCCGAGCATCGAGTAGAGCGCAAAGTACACCGGCATCTGAAACAGCATCGGCAGGCAGCCACCGAGCGGGTTGACGCCGTGCTTCTTGTACAGCTCCATCGTCGCCAGGTTGAGCTTGCTCTTGTCGTCGCCGAAGCGCTCCTTGAGCTTGTCCATCTCCGGCTTCAGCTTCGCCATCGCCTTCATCGACTTCAGCGACTTCTGCGTCGGGTACCAGGTGGCGATCTTGATGCAGGATGGTCAGCAGGATGATGGCGATGCCCCAGTTCGGCACGACGTAGTGGACCGCCTTGAGCACGGCGAGCATCGGCCGCGCCAGCCACTCGGTCAGGCCCCACAGGCGATACTCCATCACGTCGCCGAAGTGCGCCGACTGCCCGGCGACCTTGACCGCGTCGAGCTGCGACAAGATCTTCGGGCCCATGAAGCCGACCATCTCGTACGTGGTCTTGCCGTGGGCCGGAACCCACCTTTGCCCGACGGTGAGGATGGAGCTGACGCTGCCGTCGGCCCCGGCGAAGACGTTGCAGCGCTTCTGCTCGTCGGAAGGCTTGAGCCCGACCGCGCTGAAGAAGTATTGCTCGCCGACGCCGACCCAGCGCACGTCTCCGAGCTCTTCGATCCCGCCCTTCTTCTCCATCTCCAGCAGCGTCTTGCGCTGGACCTTGCCGTTGACGTAGCACTCGCCGCTGGTCTGACTCACCGGACGGGACATGAACCCGCCGGGCTTGATGCTCGGATCCTGCCAGCCGTGCATCTGGATCTGGAAGAAGTGGGCCTGCTTGTCGTTGGTCTTGTTCTCGACGGTGACGGCGAGCTGGAAGTCGTAGCTGCTCGACTGGAACGAGTAGCGCTTCTCGACGCGAACGTCGGCGTTCTCCCAGACATAGGCGAGCGTGCCCTTGCCGGCGGACGGCTCCTGGGTCCATACCGCGTCGGGCGGCAGGTCGAACGACGACTTGCGGGAACGTCACCACCAGCGGCAGGTTCGGCGCCCGCGTGCGCACCAGATCGATCTGCTCGGCGGTCTTGTTGCTCTGGCGCGGCTTGTCTTCCTTATATTGCGGATCGAGCAGCACCCAGTGCGTCGGCGCCGCGCCCTCCGAGGTGAAGGTCACCTTGTACTGCTTGGGCTCTTCGATCGTCGTCTCGACGGGGGTCGCTCTGGGAGCCGGCGGTGCCGGAGGGCCGTCGACCTTCTCGGCCGCCTTCTGCTCGGGCTTCTTCCCCTCGCCCTTGTTGGCTTCGGCCTTGTTGGCTTCGGCCTTGTTGGCTTCGGCCTTGTTGGCTCCGGCCTTGTTGGCTTCGGCCTTGTTGGCCTCGGGCTTGTTGGCCACCTCGGCCGCCGCTTGCGCCGTCGCCGGATTGGCGTTGGCCACGGGCTGCTGCTGCGTCTGTTGCGGGGCGGCCTTGTTGTCGTGCTTGGGCTTACCGAAGACGGCGATCCAGGCGAGCACGACGCCCATCGAGACCACGGTAGCCAGAAGTACGCGCTTATCCATTGATGGAGTCCGATGGAATCGGCGGATCGTACCCGCCAGGGTGGAACGGATGGCAGCGGCCGAGCCGCTTGAGCGCGCGCCAACTACCGCGCGCCGGTCCGTAGTGACGCACGCACTCGGCGGCGTACGTGGAACAAGAAGGATAGAAGCGGCAGCGGGCGCCGAGCGCGCCGAAGATCGGCGACAGCAGCCAGCGGTAGCCGGCGATCGCGGCCAGGAGCAGCGCCGCGACGAACGCGCTCAGAGTCTTCGGCACAGCTTCTCGATCTCCCGTACCACCTGGTCGTACTCGGTCTCGACTGCGCTCTTCTTGGCGATGAACACGACGTCGAGCCCTCTTGGGAACAACAAGTTGTGTCGCCGAAAGGCTTCCCGCACCAGCCGTTTTACGCGGTTGCGTTGAACGGCGCCCCCGAGCTTGCGCGACGCGGTCACGCCCATACGGGTGGGACCTGGCTCGCTCTGCGGCGACACGAAGACGAGAAAACTATCAGTTTGGATCTTGCGGCCGCCCTGCTGCACCCGCAAGAACTCGCCGCGTCGTCGCAGTCGCGCGCTCTTGGGGAAGCGCTCCGGCGTCAGTGGTTACTTCTTGGCGACAGCGACGGTGAGCCGCTTGCGCCCCTTGCGACGACGACGCTGCAGCGTGAGACGACCGCCACGCGTACGCATACGCTTGCGGAAGCCGTGGGAGCGCTTGCGGCGCTTGTTGTGTGGCTGGTAAGTGCGCTTCACGACAGTTCTCCTGGTCCGAGTGAAATAGCCGCGGAGCTATAGCAATCACGACCTTCCGTGTCAAGGCTCGCGCTCGACGCCGGTCGCCCGGGGTCGGATCGCCTGCTCCGTCCACAAGGGACGCGAGGATCGTGTCCGGCGTGCGGCAAAATGTCGCGGTTCGGCCAATGGTGTCGGTTTGCGCCGCTTCGACCGCGCAAACCCGCGGCCCACGCGGTCGCGCGCGCGTCACGATTGCGGGTCCGAAATTTCCGACGAGGTTCCGAAGGCTTTTCCAATGCGGTCGGACCGAGCCACCGATCCTTCGCAAATCCGCCAGTTGATGGTCACAGTTTTTTCTGAACGATCCGGCGCAGATCCGGCGGCCGAGATTTTTCCCCTTGCCTGAGTAAAACGCGGTTGATAAACGATCGAAACGCTTCACGCCGGAGGGGGGAACAGTGGGGTCCGAAGAGTGTCGAACACTGAGGCGGAGAGCGGCGCCAGAGCCAAGCAAGATCTGCGAATCTTCTAGTTAATCGAATACTCCCGAGGTTCCGAGCAGAGGACTTATCCACATTGTGGATAGGCCTGTGGGTATTTTCATGTCCGAAGACGAGCAGCCGCAGGAAGCGACCGAGATGGCGGGCCTGTGGGAAAGCGCGCTGAACACTCTCGAAGGGCGGATCAAGCCGCACAACTTCGAGATGTGGCTCCGGCCGATCCAGTGCAAGGCGGTGGATGGAGCGCGGATCACGCTGAGCGCGCCGAGCAAGTGGATCAAGGAGTGGTTCCAGGACAACTACCAGTCGATCGTGCTCGACGCCCTGCGCGCGCAGACCAACCAGGACTTCGAGATCCTATTCGAGGTCCGCGAGGCGGAGCCGCTGCGCGATCCGACCCCGGTCTCGGTGCCGGTCGCCACGACCAACGACCCGAAGTCCGGCCCCGTGGAGGGCAAGGACGCGCCGGCACCGGACCTGCTCGCCAAGTACACCTTCGACACCTTCGTCGTCGGCCCGTCGAACCAGCTCGCGCACGCCGCGTCGCGCGCGGTCGCCGAGATCCCGGCGAACAAGTACAACCCGCTGTTCATCTACGGCGGCGTCGGCCTCGGCAAGACCCACCTGGTGCACGCCATCGGCCATCGGATCCGCGAGAAGCACCCGCAGTGGCGGATCCTGTACCTCAAGACCGAGACCTTCATGAACGAGTACATCAACTGCATCCGCAACGGGAAGATCGACGAGTTCCGTCGCAAGTACCGCGAGCGCTGCGACGTGCTGCTGATCGACGACATCCAGTTCCTCGCCGGCAAGGACCGCACGCAGGACGAGTTCTTCCACACCTTCAACGCGCTGTTCGAGTCGCACCGGCAGATCGTGCTCACCGCGGACAAGTATCCGCACGAGATCCCGGACCTCGAAGAGCGCCTGCGCTCGCGCTTCCCGTCGGGGCCTCATCGCCGACATCCAGCCGCCCGAGCTCGAGACGCGCATCGCGATCCTGAAGAAGAAGGCCGAGATCGACGACATCGCGCTGCCCGACGACGTCGCCATCTACCTCGCGACCAACATCAAGTCGAACGTGCGCGAGCTCGAGGGGCTGCTCATTCGCGTCGCGGCGTTCGTCGGGCCTGCAGGAGCAGCCGATCACCATCGAGTTCGCGAAGGAGACGCTGAAGAACTTCCTGACGCAGGCCGCGCACTCGCTCACCGTCGAGGCGGTGCAGAAGGAGGTGGCGAACTACTTCAACGTCAAGCTCGACGACCTCAAGAGCCCCAAGCGCCACCAGGCGATCGCGCGGCCGCGGCAGATCGCGATGTACCTGGCGCGCAAGCTGTGCAAGGCGTCGCTATCCCGAGCTCGGGCAGCGCTTCGGCGGCAAGGACCACACGACGGTGATGTCGGCGTGCCGCAAGATCGAATCGCTCGTGGCGAGCGACCCCAAGACCCGCCACACCGTCGAAGAGCTCGAGCGCCATCTTTCCCAGTAGCGAGCAACCGGGCGCCGCAAGACGCTCGACGAGCCTCCCAATCCCCCGACGACCGCGCTGCGCCCGACGACCGCTGACGCCACTTTCCGGTGTTCGATTTGCGAGTCCGGTGGTAGATTCCTGGCGCGTTCAGGGGCTGTGAAAAAGATCGGTTGGGCGGTGTGGATGAAATGTGTGAAACGGCCGCCTGTGCGTAACTGACGACTTTGAAAAAATGTAGACACGGCTACCACACAGGTGTTTGCACGTGCGATGTCGGAAGGATCGATCGGTTATCCACGTTCCCACAGGCAGTAATAGAGATACGATCTAGATCTTTCTTTAGTAAGAAATACCAGAGACGGGGAGAAGCACAGATGGAGTTCAAGATCGAGAAGGCCGCGCTGCTCTCGGGTCTCTACCTGGCGCAGGGAATCGCCGATCGCAAGAGCACGATGCCGATCCTCGCGAACGTCCTGCTGCGCACCGATGGCAAGGACAAGCTGCTCGTCGCTGCGACCGATCTGAACGTCACCGTCACCGCCGAGCTGCCGTGCAAGGTCGAGCACGAAGGCGGGCTCACCGTCGGGGCCAAGCACCTGCACGACATCGTCAAGTCGCTGCCGGGCGACGAGCTGACGCTCAAGCGCACCGAGAACCAGTACGCCGAGATCCGCGCCGGCAAGGTCGACTACAAGGTCGTCGGCATGGCCGATCGCGACTTCCCGAAGCTGCCCGAATCACCGCGAGGTCAAGTTCTCGCAAGGTCGACGCGGCCACGCTGCGCGACATGATCGCCAAGACCTTCTTCTGCATCTCGACGGACGAGACGCGCTACCACCTGAACGGCGTGCTGTTCGAGTCGCGACGGCACAGGCGCGCGCATGGTCTCGACCGACGGCCACCGCCTGTCGAAGGTCGAGCGGCCGCTCGCCGGCGGCGCCGAAGCTCGCGCAGCGGCATCATCATCCCGCGCAAGGGCCTCATCGAGATGCGGCGCGCGCTCGAGACGGCCGAGGGCGCGGTCGAGCTCGGCATCCACAACGGGCACCTGTTCGTGCGCGTCGGACGACGTCGCGCTCTCGGTCAAGCTGATCGACGCGCAGTTCCCGCCGTACGAGCAGGTCATCCCGAAGGAGAACGACAAGGTCGCGCATCGCGCCGCGCGTGGCGCTGCTGGAGGCGCTCAAGCGCATCAGCTCATGTCGTCGGACAAGACCTGGGGCGTCAAGCTCGCGCGTCGACCAAGGGCGAGCTGACGGTCGCGAGCGACAACCCGGACCTCGGCGAGGCGCGCGAGGAGCTCGACGTCGAGCTACGACGGGCGCGCCGCTGCCGATCGGGTTCAACGCGCAAGTACTTCATCGAGCTGCTCGGCGAGATGGACGGCGACGAGGTCAGGCTCGAGCTCGACGGCGAGCTCGATCCGGGGCTGGTGCGGCCGGCCGACGGCAAGCGGGAGCTACCTCGGCGTCGTCATGCCGATGCGCATTTGAGCAGCTCGCGCGCGTCTCGAACGCTCGCGGCCGCGAGTTTCGCAACCTCGAGCAGGTCTTGCTCGAGCCGCACCCGCGGTTCAACGTGCTGTCCGGCGACAACGGGCAGGGCAAGACCAACCTGCTCGAGGCGATCTACCTGCTCGGCACGCTGCGCTCGTTTCGCGCCGGCGAGGCCGAGGAGATGGTGCGCTTCGGCGCGGCGCGAGGCGCGGGTGCGGGCGCGCGTCGGAGAAGCTGGGGACGCGAGCGCGATGCTCGAGGTGGCGCTCGGCGCCGCGGGCACAAGCACGGCGCGGCTCGACGGCAAGGCGGTGCGCGCGCGCGCGACTACTTCGGCGGGTTCAACGTGGTCCTGTTCGCGCCCGAGGACCTCGCGGCTGCCGCGAGGGGCCGCCGGCGGGGCGGCGGCGCTTCCTCGACCGCGCGGTGTGGAACGCGCATCCGGCCTACCTCGCGCGAGGTCGCAGACCTACGAGAAGGTGCTGCGCTCGCGCAACGCCGTGCTTGCGCGACGGCCGGGCCCGCGCGACGAGCTGCTCGAGGTCTACGACGAGCAGCTGGCGCGGGCGGCGGTGCGCGATCGTCACGCGGCGGCGGCGCGCTGCGTCGAGGAGCTGGCGCCGCGGGTGCGAGGCGGCGTTCGAGCGCGTCGACGCAGACCGGGCTCGCACTCGGCATCGCGCTACGAGACCGGCGCTCGAGGCGGCGACTATCGAGCAGTCGATGTCGCGAGCAGCTGATCGCGGCCGAGCGGCGCAGCGACCTGGCGCGCGGCGCGACCTCGTCGGGGCCGCACGTCGACGACCTCGAGCTCGTGCTCGACGGGCAAACCGGCGCGGCTCTACGCGTCGCAGGGGCAGCTGCGCGCGCATCGTGCTGGCGCTGAAGATCGCCGAGATCGAATTCTTGCGCGCAGACGCTCGGCGACTCGCCGGTCCTGTTGCTCGACGACGTGTCGAGCGAGCTCGACCCGACGCGCAACGCGCAGCTCTTCGACTTCCTGCGAATCGGTGCCGTGCCAGGCCTTCATCACGCACCGACGCACCGCGCGCACGTGCTCGCTGCGCCGAAGAACGCCTTGACTTTCAAGTGGTTGGCGGTGTCGCGTGACGGGCGCTGATTCGTCCTTTACTCAGCGCGGGGTGCCAGGTGCTACACCATTAGTACCCCGCAAAATGAGCGAGCCATGGCAGAATCCATGTAATACGCAGACTACTTCGCGACGATTACAACGCGGAGAGGATCCAGGTCCTCAAGGGCCTCGAGGCCGTGCGCAAGCGGCCCGGCATGTACATCGGCGACACCGATGACGGCACCGGGCCTGCACCACATGGTCTACGAGGTCGTCGACAACTCGGTCGACGAGGCGCTGGCCGGCTTCTGCGACCGCGTCGACGTGATCATCCACTTCGACGACTCGGTCACCGGTCGAGGACAACGGCCGCGGCATCCCGGTCGGCAAGCACCCGACCGAGAAGCGCCCGACCGCCGAGGTCGTCATGACCGTGCTGCACGCGGGCGGCAAGTTCGACCACGTCGAGCTACAAGGTCTCGGGCGGCCTGCACGGCGTCGGCGTCTCGGTCGTCAACGCGCTGTCCGAGTGGCTGAAGCTCGAGATCAAGCGCGACGGCAAGGTCTACTACCAGGAGTACCGGCGCGGCGATCCCGGCCACGGAGCTCGACGCGATCGGCGTCACCGAGAAGACGCGGCACCAAGGTCACGTTCAAGCCCGACCCCGAGATCTTCAAGGGCACCGAGTTCAGCTTCGACATCGCTGGCGCAGCGCCTGCGCGAGCTGTCGTACCTCAACCGCGGGCTGCACCATCACGCATCGCGCGACGAGCGCACCGACAAGGCGCACGAGTTCAAGTTCGACGGCGGCATCGCCGCAGTTCGTCGAGGATCTGAACGCGACCGAAGACGGTCGATCCACGACAAGCCCATCCGCTGTCGAGGGCGAGGAGGAGGGCACGCAGGTCGAGATCGCGATGCAGTGGAACGACTCCTACCAGGAAGCGATCTTCTGCTTCACCAACAACATCAAGAACAAGGACGGCGGCACGCACCTGACCGGCTTCCGCGCGGCGCTCACCCGCACGGTCAACGCCTACGCGCAGGCGCGCGAGCCTGCTCAAGGACCTCAAGAACGGCCTCGGCGGCGACGACATCAGCGAGGGGCTGACCGCGGTCGTCTCGATCAAGCATCCCGATCCGAAGTTCAGCAACCAGCCGAAGGACAAGCTGGTCTCGTCGGAGGTGAAGGGCATCGTCGAGCGCGGTGGTCAACGAGCGGCTGGGCGCGTTTCTCGAGGAGCATCCCACGCGAGGCCAAGCAGATCATCGAGAAGGCGGTGCTGGCGGCGCGCGCGCGCGAGGCGGCGCGCAAGGCGCGCGAGATGGTGCAGCGCAAGGGCGCGCTCGACTCGTCGTCGCTGCCGGGCAAGCTGGCCGACTGCCAGGAGCGCGATCCGGCGCTGGCCGAGCTGTTACATCGTCGAGGGTGACAGCGCCGGCGGCTCGGCCAAGCAGGGGCGCGACCGCAAGTACCAGGCGATCCTGCCGCTGCGCGGCAAGATCCTGAACGTCGAGAAGGCGCGCCTCGACAAGATGCTGTCGTCGCAGGAGATCGTCACGCTGATCACCGCGCTCGGCTGCGGCGTCGGAGAAGGAGAAGGACATCGACAAGCTCCGCTACCACCGCATCATCATCATGACCGACGCCGACGTCGACGGCAGCCACATCCGCACGCTGCTGCTGACGTTCTTCTACCGGCAGTTCCCGCGAGATCGTCGAGCAGCGGGCTACCTCTACATCGCGCAGCCGCCGCTCTATCAAGGTCAAGAAGGGCAAGAAGGAGCTGTACCTCAAGAACGAGCAGGCGCTCGAGGACTTCCTGCTCGAGAGCGCCACCGAAGACGTCAAGCTGCGACCGGCGAAGGGCGGCGAGATCGAGGGCGACAAGCTGCGCGCGCTGGCGCGCAAGGCGCTGCGCTACGCCAACGTGCTTGCAGCAGGTCGAGAAGAAGTGCGACGCGCGCATCGTCGACGCGCTGGCCAAGGCGTCGGGGCTGACCAAGAACGACCTGAAGGACGAGAAGGCGACGCAGAAGGCGCTGGCGCGGATGCAGGGGTACTTCGCGACGCTACGCGCCGGAGCTGGCCGACGCCGAGTTCGTGCTCAAGAAGGACGCCGAGCACGGCGGCTACAAGATCGTGTGCCCGACGCGGTTCGGCGGCGCGCGCAAGAACACCGTCATCGACTTCGCCTTCCTCGACTCGCCGGAGTACGAGGAGCTGGGGCGCCTGGGCGCCGACTTCCAGGGGTTCGCGCCGCCGTACGCGCTGGAGCCGAAGAGCCCGAAGGACAAGGACGCGCCCGAGCGGGTGGAGCTCGATCGCATCGACAAGCTCGGCTCGCAGCTCGACGCCATCGGGCGCAAGGGGCTGCAGATCCCGCGCTACAAGGGCCTCGGCGAGATGAACGCGGAGCAGCTGTGGGAGACGACGATGGATCCGGCGTCGCGCACGCTGCTCGAGGTGCACGCGGACGACCTGAACGCGGCCGAGGAGATCTTCTCGAAGCTGATGGGCGAAGAGGTCGAGCCGCGCCGCGAGTTCATCGAGCAGAACGCGCTCAACGTGCGCAACCTCGACATCTAGCAGCGTGTTGAAAAACTCGCTCCGCGTCGCCGCGCTTGGTCTCTTCGCGAATCGCTCCGTTGCTCCTCGGTCAGTTCCCGACGGGGAGCTTCCCTCGTCGCGCCTCGCGCTTCGCGAAAATCCACTGCGCACGGCTCGGTCCGGAGTTCTTCAACACCCTGCCAGGCGGTCGCGCCAGGTAGCCGGGTCGATGGATCAATCGATGCGTTCCTTGGGCATAGTCCTGGTCGCGTGGGCGGTAGGCTGCGCGGCGGCGAAACCGAGGCCGGTGGCTGCGGAGACGACGACGCAGCATCCGGTGCCACGGCAGGAGCAGGCGGCGGCGCTGTTCGAGGCGGCGCTCCATCACGACAAGCTGCAGCTGAAGCTGCTGGTCGATTGGCCGCGCTATCGTCTGGCGTGGGCCTGGGCGCGCTCGGTCGCCGATCACGCCGAGGCGACCACCGGGCTGTCGCAGGTCGAGGCCGAGCCCTCGCCGTCGGAGGCGTACGTGGACATGGCGGTGGGCGAGCTGCAGGCGCGGCTGGCGGCCGTGGCGTCGGGGCCGGAGCCGCCACAGGCGGAGCCCGGCGTGGCCAACGCGCTTCTGGCGGAGCTGCGGCACGGGCCGCCGCTGACGAAGTATCCGGCGCTGCCACGGCTGTGGCAGCTGACGGCGGAGGCGCTCGCCGGCGCCGACGAGGTCACCTTCGCGGGCGCCGAGCGGATCACGCTGCTGTTCGTCGGCGATCGGCTCGCCGGCGTCCTGGACGCACGATGAGGCGGGTGCGCACGTGAAGGCGGTCGCACGCGCGTTTCTCGACGGGCTTTTGACCGGACATGCCCAGGACGCACGCGCTCAGGTCGATTGGCCCCGCTATCGGTTGATGCAGCTGATGCAGGGCACCGCCGGGGCCGACCCGGCCACGCGCGAGCAGCTGTTGGCGCGCGGGTTCGTCGAGCTGGCGCGCGGGAGCTTCGGCGCCGAGGCGGAGGAGCGCGCGCTGCGCTCGTTGCGCTCGCTCATCGAGATCCTGTTGCCGCGCGGTTGGCGCTTCGTCGACGGCTACGAGAGCCCGATGCTGGCGGCCCTGCGCGGCGGCCCGGCAGCGGGCGCACCGCCGAACCTGGCGCGCTATCTGACGATGCTGCAGGAGATCGCGCGCGCCGCGACGTCGGTGACCATCGCCGGCGCGCGACGACGACGCGGGTGACAAGCTCATGACGCCTAATGTTCGTCGACGAGAAGTACGTGGGGTTCTTGCCGGGATCGCTGGCGGCGGCGTAGGCGCCGCCCGGCCCTACGTGCCTTCGGCCAGCGCCTTGTGCACGTCGGCAGCGGTGACCTGGGCGCCGTTGCCGTAGAGCATGAGCGCGCGCTCGACGACGATCTCGAGCTCGCGGAAGTTGCCCGGCCAGCGGTGCTGGCGCAGCGCCTCGATGGCGTCCTTGCGGATGATGATCGAGCCCGGCGCGGCCGCGGCGTCGCCCTCGAGCTCGACGATGGCGGGCAGGCCGCGGTCGATGCGCACGCGGTTGGCCATCCAGCGCGCCGCGCCGGGCACGTCCTCGGGCCGCTCGCGCAGCGGCGGCAGCACCAGATCGAGGCGCGCCAGCTTGTGATAGAGGTCGTGACGGAAGCGCCCGGCCTGCACCTCGCCGAACAGGTTGCCGTCGGTGATGACGATGACGTTGACCTGTGCGACGCGCTCGCGATCCTCGAACTCGCGATGATAGCGCCCGCGCTTGACCAGATCGAGCAGGCGCCGCTGCAGCGCCGGCGACAGGCCGATCACCTCGTCGAGCACCAGCGTGCCGCCGTCGGCTTCGCCGACCGCGCCGTCGACCGGGCGGTCGCCCTTGTGCCGCGGCCACGACGCCGAACAGCTCGAGCGCCACCGACTCCTCGGGCCGCCCCGCCGTCGACACCGACACCAGCGGCGCGCCCTCGGGATGCATGAGCTCGTGCAGCGTGTGCGCGAGGCCCTCCTTGCCCGTGCCCGGCTCGCCGCGGATGATGGCGTTGGTCGCGTACGGCCGCTCGCGCAGCCGCGTCAGCACGTCGAGGATGTGGCGCACCGACGGGTGCTGCGACGCCAGGCGCGTCAGCCCCTCGATCGAGCTCTTGAAGTGTCCGGCAGTGACCTCACCGAGCGACGACGGTTCCATTTTCTTCTTGGGCGGCATGGTTCCTTCTTCCTCTTAGCGCGAGAAAGCCGAGGAGCTGGTCCATCGTCTGCTGGTCGGCGTCGGGGAACGGATATTTGTCGAAGTCGGCCGAGGCGACCCAGCGGAAGTCCTTCACGCGCTTGGCGTGCAGCGGCTTGCCCTCGACGAGCGTCGCTTCGTAGAGCGCGAGCGCCACGCGGTAACCGTCGTACTCGTGCACCTTCTCGCCGAGCTTGCGGCCGATCTTGGCGTCGGCGTCGAGCCGCTCGCGCAATTCGCGCTTGAGCGCGTCTTCGTCGAGCTCGCCCTTTTCGACCTTGCCGCCGGGGAACTCCCACTTGAGCGGCAGCACCGCCGATTCGCGGCGCTGGGTGATGAGGTAGAGCCCGTCGTTCTCCACGACGGCGGCGACCACGCGGATCACCTTCTTGCCTACGACGTCGGTGCTCACGGCTGCTCCGATCCGGCGCAGCCGGAGGAATTTGCTGATCCGCGGGCCCGACGGGCCTCGCTCAGGTTCGCTCGCTTGCGCTCGCTCACGATTTTCCCCGAACAGGTAGTAAAGAATGAACGCCGTCGCCGCCAGCATCAGCACGAACAGCGCGATCTTGAGCCAGCTCCACGGCGCCTTGCCCACGACCTCGCCGGTCTGCCCGTTGACGAGGAAGCGGTAGACCTGGTTGTTGTAACGATAGGCCGCGATCCACACCGGCAAGAGCACGTGCTTGAAGGTGAGGGCGGAGAAGGTGTTGTCGACGCGCAGGTTGCGCTGCGTGTCGCCCGGCACGTCGTGGCTGCAGCGCTTGCTCCTGCTCGTGCTCCATCTTGCCGCGCGCGAAGCCGAAGCCGCTCTGCGAGATCGACGGCGTACTCCTCGGCGCGCCAGCCGGCGAGGAAGCCGGGCGAGTAGGGCACCAGCTGCTTGCGTGTCGAACGTGGCGAGCTTGTCGGCGAGCTCGCGCGGCATGCCCACCGAGGCGCAGACCAGCACGTCATCGAAGTCGTCGGCGCGATGGCCCCAGGCGCGCTCCCAGCGGGTGTGCTGCACCTGGCGCGTCTTGACCACCTGCTGGCCGTTCTCCTGCGTCGTGTACTCTTCGGTCTCGTAGTAGTAGTAGCCGGCCTCGGCCGTCCACGACGACTCGACGTGCGCGTCGTAGGTCCAGAAGGGCACGTAGACGCCGGCGACGTCCTGCACCCTGGCCATCGCCTTCAGGTCGTTCGGGCGGAACCAGAGCTTGCCCAGCCAGTCGCCGAAGGCCTGGTTCGCGCGCTTCTTGTCGACGGCGAACGGCGAGCAGCGACTCGGGGCGGATGGCGTTGTCGTTCTCGGCCTGCTCGAGCACCTTGGACGAGCCGCAGAAGGTGCACTTGGTGGCCGTCACGCCGTCGGCGAACACGACGTTGGCGCCGCACTCCTGGCACTTGGAGGCGCGCGTGGCGCCGCCGGCGCCGAGGCCCTTGGGCGCCTGCTGCAGACCCTGGAAGAAATCGTACTCGACGACCGTTCCAGTACCGGTGGGGACTTCACGGGTGGCGCCGCAGTGATCGCACTTGAGCTTGCCGCTGCCGGCGTCGAACTTCATCTCGGCCGCGCACTCGCTGCACGTGAAGCGTTGTGCCTTTACCGCTTTTTCGGCGTCGACGGTGGCCATGGTCTTGCCTCGGGCCCGTAGTATCATGCCAGGCCTATCCACAACGCAAGCACGGGACGGGAGGGATCGTATGGGTCTGTTCGATTTCGTAAAGAAGGGCGCGCAGGAGATGTTCATCGCGCGCCCCGACGAGGCCAAGGATCTCCTCGTCTACAAGTGGCCCGACCGGACCATCCCGATGAAGGCGCAGATCACCGTCGGGCAGGACGAGTGCGCGCTGTTCTACAAGGACGGCAAGTTCGTCGGTCGGCTCGACGCCGGGCGCCACACGCTCGAGACGCAGAACATCCCGTTCTTGTCGATCCTGATGGACTCGTTCACCGGCGGCAACGTGCTCATGGCCGAGGTCTGGTTCGTCATGCTGCGCGAAGTCGGCGGCATGCAGTTCGGCGGGCGCATCGGCGACGTCGAGGATCCGAAGTCGGGCATGGCGATCGGCACCATGGTGCACGGCGACTTCTCGATCCAGGTCGAAGATCCGATGAAGGTGATCGGCTTCTTCGGGCAGCGCTCCTGGTCGCACCGACGAGGAGTTCACGGGCTGGTTCAAGAATCAGCTGCTCAAGGTGATCCGCGATCGCATCGCCGAGCTGATGGTCAAGCAGAACATCCCGCTGCTCAACGTCACCTCGGGCGCGCTCACCGAGGAGATCGAGCAGCAGGTCATCGAGGGGTGCAAGCCGCACGTCTCGCCGTACGGCATGAAGGTCGTGCGCCTGGGCAACTTCGTCGTCGCCATCAAGGAAGAGGACGAGGTCCAGCTCAAGCAGCTGTACAAGGACGCGGCGCAGATCCGCATGGCGGGCGGCATGGCAGGGCTATCCAGCAGCTCGCCGCGGGCAAGGCGATGATGGGCGCCGGCGAGGGCATGGCCAAGGGCGGCGGCGAGGCGGCGGCGGCAACCCGATGCTCGGCGGCGCCGGGCTGGGCGTCGGCATGGGCATGGCGGCGATGTTCAACCAGCAGAACCAGCAGGCAGCAGCAGCAGCCGGCGGCGCAGCAGCCGGCCGCGCCCGCGGGCGGCGTCGGGCAGGTCACCTGCGGCAAGTGCGGCGCCAAGACCGCGCCCGGGAAGTTCTGCGCCGAGTGCGGGCAGCCGCTGGCCGAGAAGAAGGCGTTCTGCTCGGAGTGCGGCAAGCCGATGAACCCCGGCGCGAAGTTCTGCGGCGAGTGCGGGGCCAAGCAGGGCGGATAGCCGCCCTCGTCGCGCTGGCGGCGGCGGGCTGCGCGGCGACGCCGGCGCCGCCCACCGCGTCTCATCGTTCACGTCGATCACCTCGCTCCCGAAAAGCTGCGCGGGCTTCGAAGCGGCGCGCTTGCGCTTCGCCAAGCTTCTGCACGACCACCACGTCAGCGACGGGACCGGCCTGTACCTCAAGGTCGGCGACAGCACCTACTACTCGATCGTGACCTTCGGCGCGTGGCGCGACCTCGACGTCGCGCGAGAGGCCCGCCGGCGGGCGCTGGGGAAGCTCGACCGGGCCGCGGTCGAGCAGTACTGGCACGACTCGGACGTGGCGCTGGTCTTTCCGCACGCCGGCGAGATCTGGTCCGAGCAGCCGACGGTGTCGTACGTGCCCACGGGGCGGCGACTGGCGGACGCGGTGCGGGTGGTGATCGAGGAGGTGGCGCCGACGGCGGAGGACGCGTACGAGGCGGCGTGGAAGGAGATCGCGGCAGCGCTCGCGCGGGCCCGTTATCCGATCGAGCGGCGCTGCTATCTCTCCACGGTGGGGACGGGGCGGCTGCTGTCGTTCTGGCTGGCGCCGTCCGCGGCGGTGATGAAGGCGGCGCCGACGCTGCAGCAGGCGTTGACCGGCGCCGTCGGCGCCGACCAGGCGGAGGCGTTGCTCGCGCGCTGGCAAAAGAGCGTGCAATCGACCCAGACGCTGGACGTCGAAGCAAAGCCTCAGATGTCGTCGTACTGAGGCTAGAAGAGATCGAAGGCGAAGCCGAGCGCGGCGTCGACCGTGGGCGAGATGCTCGGGTGATTGATGTCGAGAAAGAAGAGGCTGCCGCCGGCGGCGACGCGCGCGACGAAGAACGCCGCCGGGCTGATGCGCGCCCAGAGCTGCGGACCGAGCGTGAAGGTGGCGAAGTCGATGTCGAAGACGGTCGTGTGGGTCGTGCCGCTCGAGCTGTCGTGGATCGTGAGGCCCGAGTCGAGCGCCAGGCGGGCGGCGAGGCGCAGGCGATCGTGGCGAAAGCGGAAGAAGGGCGTGCCGACGTCGCCGCCCCAGGTCGCACCGACGACGATGCCGGCGCCGCGGGGAAAATCGTTGGCTACGAACGCACCGTGAAGCTCGCCGTAGGCCCCGACGAGCGCCACCTGCTGCGAGACGAGGCAGCCGCCGTCGACGGCGCGGACGTCGAAGCAGCGCACGCCGGCGACGACGGAGATGGCGCTGAACACGGCGGCGAAGAGCGTCATTGGCCGGCGCTGACCCGGATCATCCGTGGAGGGTGGGAAAGACGTCCTTGATGCCGGAGATGACGAACTCGACGCTGATGGCGGCGAGGATGAGCCCCATGACGCGCATCACCACGTTCATGAAGGTCTTCGACAGGCGCTGCTCGATCCAGCCCGCGCCGCGCAACATCAGCCAGGTGATGATCGTGGTTACGACGATCGAGAGGAAGACCGGGATGGTGTAGACGAAGCCGCGGTGGCGCGCCATCAGCACCATCACGGTCGCGATCGAGCCCGGCCCCGAGAGCAGCGGGATGGCCAGCGGGATGATGGCGACGTCGGCCTTCTCGATGCCTTCCTGCTCCTCCTCGGGCGTCGAGCGGGTGCGCGACTTCTGCGCCTGCATCATGTCGAGCGCGACCAGGAACAGGAGCACGCCGCCGGCGATCTTGAAGGCGCCGAGCGTGATGCCGAAGAAGCGGAAGATGAGCGTGCCGGCGGCGGCGAACACCGTCAGCGTGACGCCGGCGGTGATGGCGGCGCGCAGCGCCGTGGCGCGCTTCTGCGCCGGCGACTCGCTGGCGGTCATTGCCAGGAAGATCGGCAGCACGGCGAGCGGATCGACGACGAAGAAGATCGCCGAGAACGCCACCAGGCCGAATGTGAGCACGTCGCGCATCGCCGCCCCGCCGAGCCGGGCGCGGCGAGTCTAGGCTAGTTGGGCAGCGCGCTCAACTCGAACGCGCCGTCGCTGTCCGCCTCGCCCGGCGCCGGGGCGACGCCGAGGCGCTGCCGCAGCTGCGCCCAGGTCTCGCCGTCGAGCAGGGTGGTGCCCTCGTCGCCCAGCGTGCCGCGCAAACGGTCGAGCGCCTCGGGGACCGCGGCGCGCGCGGCCACGGCGACCAGGCCCGCGGCGGCACCGTGGTTGGCGACGAGGACGACGGTGCCGGGGCGCAGGCCGCGCCAGCGCTCGGCGACCCGGTCCTCCAGGCGGCAGGCGCTGTCGTATTCGATGACGACGACGCCGAAGCCGGGCCGCGGCCGCAAACGCGTCGCGCGCGCCAGCTCGGCGTGCACCAGCTGCTCCGTGTGGCGCAGCGCGTCTGCCTCCTCGCCGGCGAGGAAGCGGCGCGGAGCGGGCGCCGCGGTCAAAAGCTCGGCGGCGGCCAGCGACTCGCGCGCCGGCTGCGGCCCGCGCCCGGCGGCGTCGAGCAGGTTGGCGATGGCGGCGAGATCGGCGTACGCATGGTGTGCTCGGGCCCGCTCGACCAGGACGTGCGGCTCGGCGCGCCCGACGAGGCCGACGGCGGCGCACCAGCTGGCGTCACCGAGCGGCGCCAGCATCTCGCCGAGGCGGAACGCGCGCTCCGCCAGCGGCTCCCGGCGGCCGGTGGTGATCGAGAGCTGCGGCACCTCGCCGAGCGTGCGATCGACGTGCAGGCCGACGAGCAGCAGCGCCGGCGCGTCCGCGAGCCAGGCGCGCACCGGCGGCGAGCCCATGCGCTCGCCGTAGCTCAGCACCGTCAGGCCTCTGCGCTCGATGTGCGCCCGCGCCAGCGCCTTGCCGACGACCGCGGCCGCCGCGACGCCCTCGGGTCCGGCGGCGCACACGAGGTGCACGCCGCGGCCGCCGAACGCGCGAAGGAATCCCCGGAGCTCCGCTTCGTCTGATGGCTGCACGGCGCGCGATGGTGCAAGCCGCGATCCGCGGAGATCGCCGCCGCCGCGGCCCGGGCGGGGAGCTGCGCTTCCCCATCGTGGAACGGGGGTTCCATGGTCGATGCCGTGGCGGCGCAGCCGGCGCTGGCACGTCGCTGGCACGTTCGCGCCGGCATGTCAGCCACCATTCGCGTCGCCGAGGTCAGCGAGCTGCCGCCGGGCAAGGGCCGCGTCATCGAGGTCGGCGGTCGCCACTTCACGGTCTTCAACCGCGATGGAGCGTTCTACGCCACCACGTCGACGCAGTACGTGCGGCGCGCGCCCGATGCCGCCGACACGAGCACGACCTGCCCGGCGCACGGCATGGAGTTCGACGTCTGGATGGAGGACTCGCCGGCGCGTCTGAACGACGAGGAGCGCTGCCGGATCGAGATCGACGACGAAGTCGTCTGGCTGGTCCTCGACTAACCGTAGGCTAGGCGAGCGCCGACTTCAGCTCGCGCGCGATGCGCTCCTGGATCTTGCCCTTCATCGGCAGGAGCGCGAACGACAGGTCGAGCAGCACCGCGACCTTGTCTTCGGCGAGCGTGATGATGCCGGAGACGCCCGTGCGCTTGAGCGACGCTTCACGATCGCTCGTCCATTTGGCGTCGATCCCGTACTTCGCCGACAGGCGGTCCGCCAGCGCCTCCAGTCGACGCTTGACCTCGTCGAGGGGGAGGGAGTGCGCTTGCTCGATGTTCAGCTTGGCCATTGACGCTCCATATCATGTGCTAGCTTACGCGGTCGAGATGCGACTGACGAAGTTTGCCGGCTCGGGTGGTTGAGCGGCAAAAGTAGGTCCGGGCGACCTACGCGTGATCATGGAGCGGTTACAGCAGCCTGCCAATCCGGAGCTGCTGGTCGGCACGGAGACGTCCGACGACGCGGGCGTGTATCGACTGAACGAGCGCGAGGCGATCGTCGCCACCGCCGACTTCATCACGCCGCCGTCGGACGATCCGCGGCTGTACGGGCAGATCGCCGCCGCCAACTCGCTCAGCGACGTGTACGCCATGGGCGGGCGGCCGCTGACGGCGCTGGCGCTGTGCATGTTCCCCAAGGCGCTCGAGCCCGAGGTGGCGCGCGAGATTCTCGCCGGCGGGCAAGACAAGGTGGGCGAAGCCGGCGCCGTCATCGTCGGCGGGCACACCGTGCGCGGCGAGGAGCTGTTCTACGGCCTGTCGGTGACCGGGGTCGTCGATCCGGCGCGCATCACGCGCAACGTCGGGGCGCGGCCGGGCGACGCGCTGGTGCTGACCAAGCCGCTCGGCTCGGGCCTCATCATCAACGGCCTGCGCAAGGACGCCATCAGCGAGGGCGAGGCGCGGCCGACGCTCGAGATCCTGGCGCGCCTCAACCGCGCCGCCTGCGCGACGGCGACGGCGATGCTGCCGGCGGTGCACGCGATGACCGACGTGACCGGCTTTGGCCTGGTCGGCCACGCGCTCGGCATGACCCGCGGCGGCGGCGTGTCGCTGCACGTGCATCTGCCGTCGCTGCCGCTGTACGCGCGCGTGCGCGACATGCACGCCGCGGGCGTGACGACGGGATCGACCAGGCCCAATCGCGCGCACGGCGCCGGCCGCGTGCGCGGCGCGCTCGATTCGTTCTGGGACGCACTGGTCCACGATCCGCAAACGTCGGGCGGGCTGTGCATCGCCGTCGACGCCGCGGCTGCCGACGAGCTGGTGTCGCGACTCCGCGACGCCGGGGTCGAGCACGCCGCGCGCATCGGCGAGGTGCGCGCGTCCGATCAACCGTTCCTCGAGCTCGGAGGTGAATGATGGCGCTGGTGTTCCGCGAGCTGCACAAGGCGAAGTCTCCCGACAAGCTGAACGAGGAGTGGCTGCTCCTCGAGAACACCGGGCCCAACGTGGTCACGGCGCACAAGGTCGACCTGACCGTGGCCCGTCGCCCGAGTGAGCGGCCGCATCCGCTCGGCACGCTCGATCCGGGGTTCATCCTGCAGCCGAACCAGAAGATCCGTCTGGTCACCGGCACGCCGTCGAAGAAGGCGCAGGGCACGCCGCCCGACGAGAAGGACGAGATCAAGAACTACCACCTGTTCCTGCGCGAGCCGGTGCTGACGACGCCGGGGATGGTGGTGCGCGTGAGCCAGAAGCAGCAGGAGCTGGCCAAGGCGGTCTACGCGCCCGCCAAGAAGGCAGGCATCGACGGCGAGGAGTGACCCGGCAGATCCACATCGAGGGCGCGCGCACGCACAACCTCAAGGGCGTGAGCGTGTCGATCCCGCGCGCGGCCCTGACGGTGGTGACGGGCGTGAGCGGATCGGGCAAGTCGTCGCTCGCGTTCGACACGTTGTACGCGGAGGGGCAGCGGCGCTACGTCGAGTCGATGTCGACCTACGCGCGCCAGTTCCTGGAGCGCATGCAGCGCCCCGACGTCGACAGCGTCACCGGCGTGCCCCCCGCGATGGCCATCGAGCAGCGCAACGGCGTGCGCAACGCCCGCTCCACCGTCGGCACGGTCACCGAGATCAGCGACTACTTGCGCCTCCTGTTCGCCCGGACCGGCGAGATGCACTGCCCCGGCTGCGATGCGCTGGTGGTGCGCGACACCGCCCAGGCGGCGGCCGCGCGCGTGCTCGCCGACGCCGCCGGGCAGCGCGTTCACGTGGCGACGCGGACCGGGCTCAGCGTCGAGGAGCTGGTGCGCGCCGGCTATCAGCGGCTGTTCGCCGTCGGCGCCGAAGTCGGCGTGCTCATCGATCGTCTGGCCGCGGCCGGTCCCGACGATCGCGGCCGGCTCGTCGAGGCGCTGGCGACGGCGTTCGCGCTCGGCGATGGCCGCGCCGAGGTCTACGTCGGCGATACGATCGCTGCGCTTCGACGAGGGCTTCACCTGCGGCGCCTGCGGCACCACGCTTGCGCGCGCCCGAGCCGGCGCTGTTCTCGTACAACTCGCCGCTCGGCGCCTGCGAGACCTGCCAGGGCTTCGGGCGGGTCATCGGCATCGATCTCGACAAGGTCGTCCCCGACGGCAGAAAGACGCTGACCCAGGGCGCAGTCGCGCTCTTTCAGACCAAGTCGAACCTCGAGTGCCAGGAGGACCTGGAGCGGCTGTCGAAGAGGCGCAAAGGGGCGCAGCGGGTGCGGCTCGACGTGCCCTGGGCCGAGCTCGAGGAGCGCGAGCGGCGCTGGGTGCTCGACGGCGACAAGGACTATCGCGCCGGCGGCTGGCGCCACGGGCAGTGGTACGGCGTGCGCGGCCTGTGGAAGTACCTGGAGACCAAGAAGTACAAGATGTACGTACGCGTCCTTTTGGCGCGTTATCGCGGCTACGACGACTGCCTCGACTGCCACGGCACGCGCCTGCGCAAGGAGGCGCTGGCGGTGCGCCTGGGCGGCAGGACCATCGCCGAGCTGGAGTCGATGCCCGTCGGCGAGCTGCCTGCGTTCCTCGACGGGCTGGCGCTCGGCAAGCAGGCGCGCGCCACGGCGGCGCCGATCTTGCGCGAGCTCTCGTCCCGGCTGCAGTACCTCGATCGAGGTCGGCCTCGGCTACCTGGCGCTCATCCGCCAGGCGCGCACGCTCTCCGGCGGCGAAGCGCAGCGCATCGCGCTCGCCGTCGGCGCTCGGCGCCCGCCTGACCGGCACGCTCTATGTGCTCGACGAGCCGTCGGTGGGCCTGCATCCGCGCGACACGCAACCGCCTCATCGGCGTGCTCGGCAAGCTGGTCGAGCGCGGCAACAGCGTCGTGGTCGTCGAGCACGACGCCGAGATCATGCGCGCGGCCGACTGCGGTGATCGACCTCGGCCCCGGCGCCGGCGCGCGCGGCGGCGAGGTGGTGTTCGCCGGCAGCTACGACGAGCTGGTGCGCGGCGCGCGGCAGCGCCACCGCGCAGTTCCTGCGCGCTCGCGAGCGTCCGGCGCCGCCGGTGACGCCGCGGCAGCCACGCGCAAGACGAGCCGGCGTGGCTGACCATCCGCGGCGCGCGCGCGCACAACCTGCGCGGCATCGACGTGGCGCTGCCCATCGGCCGCTTCACCTGCCTCACCGGCGTCTCGGGATCGGGCAAGTCGTCGCTCCTGGTCGACGTCCTCCACGGCAACGCGTTGCGCGTGCGCGGCCAGCCCGTCGACAGCGTTGGCGCTTGCAGCAGCATCGAAGGGCTCGACGCCTTCGGCGAAGTCGTGCTCGTCGACCAGGCGCCGCTCGGCCGCTCGTCGCGCAGCAACCCCGCGACCTACCTGAAGGCGATGGACGAGCTGCGCCAGCGCTTCGCCAAGACCGTGGACGCCGAGCGCCTCGGCCTGAGCGCCGGCGCCTTCAGCTTCAACGTCGCCGCCGACAAGGGCGGCGGGCGCTGCGAGGCGTGCGGCGGCCACGGCACGCAGACGCTCGAGATGCACTTTCTGGCCGATGTCACCGTCGTGTGCGACGCGTGCAACGGTCGCCGCTTCGGCGAGAAGATCGCTGGGCGTGAAGTGGCACGGCCTGTCGATCCTCGACTGCCTCGAGCTCACCGTCGACGAGGCGCTCGAGCGCTTCGCGACGATCGAAGAGACGGCCAAGCTCACGGCGCGCCTGCGGCCGTTCGCCGAGGTCGGGCTCGGCTACCTCAAGCTCGGCCAGCCGACGGCGACGCTGTCCGGCGGCGAGTCGCAGCGCCTCAAGCTCGCCGCGCACCTGCAGGCGCGAGCCTCGGGGACCGGCGCGACGCTCTTTCTGCTCGACGAGCCGACCACGGGCCTGCACGGCAGCGACGTCGAGGTGCTGCTGGCGGTGCTCGGCAAGCTGCTCGCGGCCGGCCACACCGTCGTCGCCATCGAGCACAACCTCGACTTCATCCGGCGCGCCGACTGGCTCGTCGACCTCGGCCCCGAGGGCGGCATGGGCGGTGGTGCGCTGGTGTGCGCGGGCAGCGTGGACGAGGTGGCCGCCTGTCGCGCGTCGCATACTGGCCGTGCTCTCGCGGCCTTGGCCCGCAGCGAACGGCGCCGTGGCTAGCGACGTAGGCTGCGCAGGGCGGCGTGTGGGTCTTCGCCCGTCACTAATTCACGCTACTTTTTTTGTATTCAGACCAACACTTTAGTTCTCGCGTCTAACATCGCGCTAGGTTAAAATGGTGGCAATGCGGAGGCTGTTCGAGCGACGCCCGTCGGGGCGCACGGGTGGTTTCACGCTGCCCGAGCTGATGGCGGTGATCGCCATCGTCGGCGTCATGGGCGCGATCGCGATGGCGACGATGAGCCGCTCCGGCGACGCGCAGAACTCGGGAGCGCTCGCGCGCTCGCTGGAGTTCTCGATGATGAACGCGCGCGGCAGCGCGATCTCCGACGGCTTCATGCGCCGCCTGCACTGCAACATGGCGCCCACGCTCGCCTGGTGCACCATCGACAGGTCGCTCACCTCGGGCATGAATCCGTCGACGGCGACATCGAACTGGACGACGGAGTCGCGCATCAATTCCGGCAGCCACGCGACCATCTGGAGCGTCACCAACAGCACCGACGTCACGGGCCAGAGCCCGACCCAGATTTCGTCGAGCTACAAGGAAGTCTACTTCCGCTCCGACGGCTCGGTCGGCAACACGACCACGAACATCAACGGCATGACCGTCTACGTCAGCGACGTCAACGGCACCAATGCCAGCAACCACTACAAGATCTACGTCTACTCGCTGACGGGAATGCCGCGCCTGGTGAACCAATGGTGAGGGCGCTGCGGCGAGGCCGGAGCGGCGGCTTCACGCTCATCGAGCTGTTGATCGCCATGGCGTTGTCGACGGTGGGCCTGCTCGGCCTGCTGGCGCTGCAGATGATCGCGATCAACGGCAACATGACGTCGCGCAACTTCGGCGAGGCCCTCGGCATCGCGCAGCAGCGCCTGGAGACCGCGAGCCGCACGCCGTACGCCAGCTTGGCGACCCTCGCCGATCCGGCCTGCACGGTCAGCGGCACCTCCATCGCCAACCGCACCGTCAGCGGCGGCACGGCCAACGTCAGCCCGACGCAGAACACGAGCTCGGCCCAGGCGATCTACACCCGCTGCACGGTGGTCACCGTGAACGCCGACAACACCACCGACGTTCAGGTCACGATCTATTGGTATGACACCACGGGCAGGCTGCACTGGTTCACGCTGCTCGACAAGAGGAGCCCGTGAGGACGCGCGGCTTCACGCTCATCGAGCTCATGGTGGCGATGGCGCTGTTCGGCCTCATCGCCGCCGGCGCCATGTCGCTCGTCATGTCGGGCGCGCGCTCGCAGGCGCACTCGTCGCGCGTCGACGTGGCGCAGACCTCGCTGCGCACCGCCATCGACTTCATCACGCGCGACGTCCTGATGGCGTCGGCGGGCGCGGCCAGCGGGCTGGTCACGACTTCGTCCGGCACCGTCAGCACGATCGATTTCACCACCGCCGGCAACAACTCGACGACCGGACCGGACGCGCTCGATCTCTACCTCGTCGACGGCACGGTCGCGGCCCAGCTGCCCGCGGCGGTCGGGGGCGGCGTCACGTCGCTGGCGATCGCCTACGAGAAGAACTGCTCGGGCGCTCTTCGCGCACGACGTCGACGCCCCAGTCCTACGTGCAGGTCAGCGATCTCACGACCGCGGCCATCGCGCAGCTCGTCCGGCGTCAGCGGCACGACGCTCACCATCGGCTCGCTGCCGGGGAGCGGCTTTGGCGCCGGCGCCTACGTGCTGCCCTCGCGCCACGTGCGCTACACCGTCGGCCACACCCTTCGGGTCGGCGGTGCCGATGCTGATGATGTCGGTCAACGGCTCGGCGGCGCAGCCGCTCGCCGAGGGCGTCGAGGACATGCAGATCGCCTACGGCTTCGACGACAACGGCAACGGCGTCCTCACCGACAACGGCACCGCCGCCGACCAGTGGCTCTTCAACAACGCCGGCGACGTGGCCGGGGCGCACCTGATCACCAATCTGCGCGCGATCCGCATTACGCTCGTGGTCAAGGGCACCAGCGTCGACCCCGGCGTGAGCAACCTGCCCGCCCGGCCCGCCGCCGAGGACCACGCCGCCGCCGGCTCGACCGACGGCTACATCCGCCGCGTCCTGCGCACCGAAATCGCCGTGAGGAATTTCAACCTATGAAAACGACGCGTCGCATCTTTCGTCACAGCCCGGCGCACCGCCAGCGGGGCGGCGTCACGCTCCTTTTGGTCATGGTGCTCATCGTGCTCGCCGCGCTCGTCGGCGTGCTGGCGGTGCGCGGCGCCACCGCCGATCTGCAGATGGCGGGATCGCAGCGCGTCTCGCGCACCGGCTTCTACTGCGCCGAGGCCGGCCTGGCCAAGATCCGCCCGCTCGTCGCCGCCAATCCGGCGGACTGGAACACCATCCTCGCCGGCGGCTCGCCGGCCTGGTGGACGGCGGCGCAAACGGCGGCGAACCTCGACTTCGACAATGACAGCAAAGCCGACGTCACCGTCACGATGACCGACAACGTCGACGAGGCGGGCGTGCAGGACTTCACGCGGGACAACGACCTGACCGTCATCCTGACGGCGACCTGCACCTCGAGCACGCTCGAGGCCAACGGCGCCCAGCGCACCATCTCGCAGCTCATCACCTACGCCGGCAACGGCGGCACCGACTATCGCTACCAGGCGGGCCACAGCTCCACGCACTCGGGAAACGCGAACTGAAGGGGAGTCCAAGAATGCGCAGGCTAGTGTTCATGGGCATCGTCGTCGGCTTCACGCTCCTATGGGCGTCGCGTGTACGCGCGGCGGCCTACGACTTCTCCGCGGGATCCTGGATCATCCCGATGGATACCTGCTATCAGCCGTCGCAGACGTTCAACGGCAGCTCCTTCTCCAGCACGCCCACCGCCTCGACGATGTACGGCTCCAACAGCAACTGCCCCGACGGCGCCCTGAGCAGCAAGGACGGCCTGCTCAAGGCCTACGGGCTGCGTCTATCGCCTGTTGCAGCACGGCGTCACCGGTCTACTACATCCTCGACAGCACCAAGTCGGCGGTCGACGGGCCCGACCTGACCGTCACGCAGCAGCACCGGCACGCCCGTCTCCATGGTCACCCACTCGGGCAGCCTCAGCAACTACGGCAACACCACCGAGTTCATGAAGTCGACGAACAAATCGATCATCTATCGCGGCGCGCCCTTCGTCATCTCCGCCGCCGACGTGCCCACGGCGCTCAACCTGCTCAAGACCAACTCCGACTTCACCGGCACCGATTCGCGCACCGGCCGCGGTATCTTCCAGGACGTCAACATCAACCAGGCCAAGGTGAACATCCTGCAGGCGCCGGTGCGCGCCATCCTCCTGCAGACGCCGCCCAAGATCGCGCTGCTCGACATCGGCGGCGCGGCCATCGGCGTCTTGCAGGGCTACCTCAAGGACGCCGGCCTCTACACCTCGACGGCGACGGCGCAGTATCCGAGCATCGGCGACGTCTTCACGCAGTTCAACGACGTCACCGATTTCACCACCTCGAACGGCCTCGTCGCCGGCGGCTTCTCGATCTTGTGGGCGCCGCACTGGGAGGGTAACTACACGATCACCACGTCGCAGCGCGACGCGGTCATCCAGAAGATCACCGCGTTCATCGACGCCGGCCACCCGTTTTTGGCGCAGTGCGCCGCGGTGGCGACGATCGAAGGCGCCAACTCGCCGCTCTCCTACGGCGACGAGCCGGCGAGCAGCTACGGCCACCTCGTCACCGACGCGACCGGCTCCACCGTCGGGCTCAACACCAACGCGCTCAACCAGCCCAGCTTCCCCACGGGCAGCGACGCCATCGTGGTCAATCCGTCGTCGACGGTGCAGGCGTACATCGATCCGCTGGCCCAGACCGGCGACTACCCGCTCAGCATCAACGTTCAGAGCTGGACCTTCGACTTCACGCCGGTCCATGGCCACGCCTACAAGTCGTACATCTCGTCGTACGTGCAGTCCAAGAATGCGGGCCTGCAAATCGAGACCGTCGGCCACAAGGACGGCGACTCGCAGCAAGGGCCTCATCATCTACATCGGCGGCCACAGCTACGGCAGCCAGGGCTCGACCTGCACCGGCAGCTGCACCACGTTCAACCAGTACAACACCATCGGCCTCGAGCGCCTGGTGCTCAACTCGCTCGTCTTCCTGGGTCAGGTTCCGCAGTCGTCCGAGCAGACGCGCTCGGCCCCGATCGTCTACAGCGACGGCAAGACCTACCTCGGCTCGTACGTGCAGCAGAGCTCGCCGACGTCGGGCTACCCGCCGTGGACCGGCCACTTCCGCGAGTACCCGGTGGGCGCGCTCAGCGGCACCAGCGTCACCGCCTTCAACCTGGTGCCGAGCGACTGGGACGCCTACAACAACGTCACGATCCAGGCGAACGCCGACACGCGCACGATCTTCACCGCCGTCGTGCAGAGCGGCAAGCTGACGCAGACGGACTTCACCACCGCGAACCTGACCAAGCTGAAGACGACGGTCTCGACGCCTGACGACGACGCAGATCACCGCGATCCGCCAGGGCGGGCTGGGTGGCATCGACCACTCGATCCCCGCCATCATCGGGCCGAGCTCGATCGCCGGCAGCGACAGCCGCCCGACGGTGGCCTACTTCGGCGCGCTCGACGGCATGGTGCACGCCATCCTCGTCTCCGGCAGCGCCAGCGGCAAGAGCCCCGGCGACGAGCTGTGGGCCTTCATTCCGCCGAGCCAGCTCGCCAAGACCGTGGCGCAGACCGGCGGCGTCGACGGCTCGCCGTCGGTGGGCGACGCGTTCATCGACACCGGCAGCGGCACCAAGTCGTGGCGCACGCTGCTCGCCATCCCCGACGGCGGCTACGCCGGCGGCACGCTCGACGTCGTCGACATCACCGATCCGACGACGCCCAAGTTCCTCTGGGAAGCGAGCGACACCTACACCTCGTCGGGCAAGACCTACGTCATGGGCCGCGCCCAGGGCGCCGCCATCTCGCCCATCATGACGACCGCTGGCGTCAAGTTCGGCTACTTCCTCGCCACCGACAACACCAACGGCTCGTGGGGCAACGGCTACAACATGTACGCCCTCGACGCCACCGACGGCAGCGTGATCTGGCGCTACAACCACACCTACGCCAACGACACCACGCACAACGACGTGCCCGGCACCGTTGCCATCATCGACGACGCCGGCGACGGCGGCCCGGTCAACAAGGTCTACTTCGGCGATCTCGAAGGCAAGGTGTGGCAGGTCAACGCCACCACCGGCGGCAGCGCCACCGCCGTGTTCGATGCCGCCGCCAGCTATCTGCCGTCCAACTCGGTCAACTATCCGATCGAGAGCGGCCTGGTGCTCTACCGCGACCCGACCACCTCGCACCTCGACGCCCTGGGCGTCACCAGCGGCGCGGACTGGGTGCCGGCAGCGACGCTGTCACGGGTGTTCCGGATCGATCTGCAGAGCGACACCCTGACGACGCTGGCCACGCTCGGCACCGGCGAGCGCGTCTACGCCGTGCCGACGGTCTCGGGCAACAGCGCCTACTTCATCAGCAGCGTCGGCGATCTGCAGAGCACCATCGGCAACAGCTTCACCGCCGCCGGCAACCTCATCCGCGTCGGTCTCGGCAGCACGCCGACGGTGACGACGCTGGCGACGGTCAAGCAGGGCGCCAGCGAGGTCGCGGTCGACGCCAGCGGCAACATCGTCGCCGTCTCGGCCACCGGCATCACGCAGAACGGCAACAGCGGCGTCGACAAGTCGCAGGCGACGGTGGCGCTGCAGAACGCGGCCGCCAAGCCGGTCACGGTCCGCGCCTGGCTCGACCTACACTAAGAACGGGCGCTCAGCGCGCGATCAGCCACGCGATCAGCACGATCAAGATCACCGCCGCGACCGCGAACACGTAGTAGATCGTCGGGATCTGTCCGCGCAGCGCCGGCACGCCGCTCGGCGCCGTCGCCCCCTGGCTGTCGGGCGTCGGCAGGAGCGGCTGAATCTGCGCCCGGGTCTTGATGTTCTCTTGCGAATCGAACTCCGGATCGTGCGCCGCCGCCGCCTCGGCCTCGAGCGACTTCCAGTTGCGCCCCGACTCCTCGGCCAGCGGCGGCAGCAGGTCGACCGACGTGCGCTCGTTGTCGACCACGTAGTTCGACGCCGCCTCCGCCGCGGCCGCCGCCGCCATCGGTGACAGCTGCGCGGCCTCCTCGCCGGCGCCGAGCTCGCCGCGCTGCGCCTGCGAGATCAGCCGCCGCTGCTCGGCCTCCTCGGCGGCGAAGGTCTCGTTCATGAACTTGGCCAGGTCGGTCGCCGAGCCGCGCAGCGACTCCTTGCGCATGGCCTCCTCGAGCGCCTCCTGCATCGCGTCCGCCGTGGCGTAGCGATCGTCGGGCTGGCGGGCCAGCGCGCGCAGGATCACCGCCTCGATGCTCTCCGGCACGTGAGGGTTGAGCTTGCGCGGTGACGGCACATCGGCGGTCGTGATCGCCGTGTAGGTGTCGTAGGTCGAGTGGCGCTTGAACAGGCGCCGCGCGGTGCAGCAGCTCGAACAGCACGATGCCGAGCGCGAAGACGTCGGTGCGCCGATCGAGCGGCTGCCCCAGGCACTGCTCGGGCGACATGTACGAGAACTTGCCCTTCACCGTGCCGGTGCGCGTCTGCGTCTGCCGCGTGGTCGGCCTTGGCGATGCCGAAGTCGACGCACCTTGACCAGCCCCTCGTACGTCAGGATCAGGTTCTGCGGCGAGACGTCGCGGTGGACGATGTTGAGCGGCGTGCCGTCGGGCAGCGTCTTCTCGTGGGCGTAGTGCAGCCCGGCGCACGCCTGCGCCACGATGCCGCAGGCCACCTCCTGCGGCACTTCGCCGAGGTGCTCGGTCGGCGCGCTTGCCCACCTGCGACAGCGACAGCCCGGGCGACGAACTCCATCGCCATGAAGTAGCTTGCCGTCGACCTGGCCGAGCTCGAGCACCTGCACGATGTTCGAGTGGTCGAGCCGCGCGTTGATGCGCGCCTCGTCGAGGAACATCTCCACGAACTCGGCGTCGATCGGCGAGCTGGTCGAGGAGGCGCTTGACGACGACGTAGCTTCTCGAACCCGGCCATGCCCGACGACCCGCGCGAGCCAGATCTCGGCCATCCCGCCTGTAGCGAGCAGTGCCAGAAGACTCGTACTTGCCGAAGCCGCGTGGGAGCTGGACATGGCGCAGTCGCGGCCGAAGCCTCAGACCTCCATGATCTCGGCTTCTTTTTTCGTCACGCGATCTCGTCGACCTTCGCGATGCCCTTGTCGATCAGCGTCCTGCACCTGCTTCTGCGCCCTTCTGGTGATCGTCCTCGGTGATGTCGCCCGTCGCCTGGTACTCCTTGAGCATCTCGTTGGCGTCGCGGCGCGGGTTGCGGATGGCGACGCGCGCGTCCTCGCCCATGCGCTTGACGACCTTGGTCAGCTCCGTGCGGCGCTCCTCGGTGAGCGCCGGGATCGGCAGGCGCACGAGCTCGCCGTCGGCTGATCGGGTTGATGCCGAGGTCGCCCTCGCGGATCGCCTCTCTCGATCGCCGGGATCAGCTTCTTCTCCCACGGCTTGATCGATGATGAGCCGCGCGTCGGGCGTCGACAGCGACGCCACCTGGTTGAGCGGCGTCGGCGTGCCGTAGTAGTCGACCCGGACGCCGTCGAGCAGCGCGAGGTTGGCGCGGCCGGTGCGGACCTTCGCCAGCTCGCGCTTGAGCGAGTCGATGGGCCTTGGCGATGGCGCCCTCGAGGTCCTTGACGATGTCGTTCACCATGGCACGGTCTCTCCTCGTCTGTGACCAGCGTGCCGATCGACTCGCCGCTGACCACGCGCTGGATGTTGCCGCGCGTGTGCAGGTCGAAGACGACGATGGGCAGCTTGTTGTCGCGGCACAGCGCGATCGCGGTCGAGTCCATGACCTTGAGGTTCTGCTGCAGCACCTCGAGGTAGGTGACGCGGTGGAAGCGCCGCGCGTCGGGGTGCTTGACCGGATCCTTGTCGTAGATGCCGTCGACCTTGGTGGCCTTGAGCAGCACCTCGGCGTGGATCTCCATCGCGCGCAGCGCCGCCGCGGTGTCGGTCGTGAAGTAGGGATTGCCGGTGCCGGCGGCGAAGATGACGACCCGCCCCTTCTCGAGGTGGCGGATCGCGCGCCGGCGGATGTACGGCTCGGCGAGCTGCTGCATCTCGATCGCCGACTGGACGCGCGTGGTCACGCCGACGCCGCTCGAGCGCGTCCTGCAGCGCCAGCGCGTTCATCACGGTGGCCAGCATGCCCATGTAGTCGGCGCTGGCGCGGTCCATGCCCGTGCGCCGAGCCGGCGACGCCGCGGAAGATGTTGCCGCCGCCGATGACGATCGCGACCTCGACGCCGAGCGCGCGCACCTCGGCGATCTCCGAGGCGATGCGCTCGAGCGTCGACGGGGTCGATGCCGAAGCCGGTGTCGCCCATGAGGGCCTCGCCGGAGAGCTTGAGCAGGATGCGCTTGAAGCGGGGTGCGGGCTCTCCCATGGAGATGGGAGAGTAGGGGATAGACGGCGCGGAGTCTAGGGCAAGCTACGCGTCGGTAAAGGGGCTACAGACCCGCTTGCTTCGCGACTTCGGCGGCGAAGTCGTCCTTCTTCTTCTCGAGGCCCTCGCCGAGCTCGCAGCGCGACGAAGCGGCGGACCTTGATGTTCTCGCCGAGCTTGGCGACCAGCTCGTTGCAGCAGCGCGCCGATGGTCTTCTTGCCCTCGGGATCGCGGACCCAGATCTGGTCGAGCAGGCAGACGTCCTTCTTCCACTTGGCGATCTGCCCCTCGACGATCTTGCCGATCGATCGCCTCGGGCATGACCTTGAGCTTCTCGCCCGGCACCTGCTTGGGGTTGCGCGCCGCCTCGACGCGGATCTCGCGCTCCTTCTCGACGGCGGTCGGGTCCATGTCGGCCTCGGCGACGTACAGCGGCGCCGGGTGCGCGCCGGCGATCTGCATCGCGACGTCCTTGATGAAGCGCTGGAAGTCCTCCGTCTTGGCGACGAAGTCGGTCTCGCAGTTGACCTCGACGAGCACGCCGATCGCGCCCGTTGTGGATGTACGAGTGCGATCGCGCCCTCGGTGGCGATGCGGCCGGCCTTCTTGGCCGCCGTCGGCGAGCCCCTTCTTGCGCAGGTACTCGATCGCCTTGCTCCATGTCGCCGTCGGTCTCGGTCAGCGCCTTCTTGCAGTCGGCCATGCCGGCGCCGGTGCGCTCGCGCAGGTCCTTGATCATGCTGGCGGTGATTTCGGTCATGGCTTACTGATCTCCCTCGCGGCCTTCGTTCGGGCGAGACCGACGCTTCCGGCTCGGGACGCGAGGCACCTGCGCGGCGCGACGCGATCTCGACGCGTGGGACCGTCGCCGCCCGACGAGACGTGGATGGTCGCCGGCTTCTCCTCGCCCTCGTCGCGGCCGCGGCGGTCCGAGGCCGCGCGCGTCTGGCCGAGGCGGCGCGCCGGCGATGGCGGCGTCGGCGATCTTGCCGGCGAACAGCTTGATCGCGCGGATGGCGTCGTCGTTGCCGGGGATGACGTAGTCGATCTGGTCGGGATCGCAGTTGGTGTCGGTGATGGCGACGACCGGGATCTCGAGCTTGCGCGCCTCGTCGACCGCGATGTGCTCCTTCTTCGGATCGATGACGAACAGCGCGCCGGGCAGCTCGCTCATGTCCTTGATGCCGCCGAGCGTCTTCTCCAGCTTGTCGCGCTCGCGCTCGAGGCCGAGCACTTCCTTCTTGGTCAGCGCTCGAAGGTGCCGTCCTCGGCCATCTTCTCGATGGCCGCGCAGGCGCTCGAGCGAGCCCTTGACCGTCTTGAAGTTGGTGAGCGTGCCGCCGAGCCAGCGGTTGGTGACGTAGTACTGACCGGCGCGCGTGGCCTCCTCCGACGATCACGTCCTGCGCCTGCTTCTTGGTGCCGACGAACAGGACCGGGTCGCCGGCGGCGACGGTGTTGACGACGAACTGGTAGGCGCGGTTGAACAGCTTGACCGTGTGCTGCAGGTCGATGATGTGGATGCCGTTGCGCGCGCCGAAGATGAACGGCTTCATCTTCGGGTTCCAGCGCTTGGTCTGGTGGCCGAAGTGCACGCCGGCCTCGAGCAGCTGGCGCATCGAGATCGGGGGCTCGTTCAGGGCTTGTTGCGTGGTTTCCATCTGCTACTCCTTCACGTCTTCCTCGGTGGCGCTCATCGGCGGACGCGGTTCGCCTCCCGCCACCTGTGTCGTTTTGAAGGCACCTAACGAAAGCGGGACGATCTACCACGCTCATAACGTAGGGTCAAGGCGCGGTCCACAAGCTGTCACGCGCGTGAAGGAGTGGTGAATTTTCACCACATTCATTTTGTCAATTCGCTTACTTGACGGTGGCCGGGCGCTTGCTTACTGTCCGCGCCCAGAGCGAACGAACGGAGGCGCGGGATTTTCGCGCCCTGGAGGCGAGTGCAGCGAGCCGACCTGGCGCGCCGCGCCGCAGAGAGTGAGCGAAGCGACTGATGAGTCCGATTACCAAGAGAGCTGACATTCGTCCCGCGAAGGGAAAACTGGGCGTGCTGCTTCCGGGCATGGGCGCGGTCGCGACCACCTTCATCGCCGGCGTCGAGGCGATCCGCCGCGGCCACGCCAAGCCGATCGGGTCGATGACCCAGATGGGGACGATCCGCCTCGGCAAGCGCACCGACAACCGCTCGCCGAAGATCAGCGACTTCGTGCCGCTGGCGACGCTCGACGACCTCGTCTTCGGCGGCTGGGACATCTTCGAAGACAACGCCTACGAGTCGGCCAAGCACGCCGGCGTGCTCTCGAACGAGGACCTCGAGAAGGTCCGTCCGTTCCTCGAGAGCATCCGCCCGATGCCGGGCGTCTTCGAGCCGAGCTACGTCAAGAAGCTGCACGGCACCTACGTCAAGCAGGGCAAGTCCAAGATGGACATGGCCGAGCAGCTCATGGCCGACGTCGAGCGCTTCAAGACCACGCACGGCGTCGACCGCTGCGTCGCCGTCTGGTGCGGCTCGACCGAGGTCTATCGCGAGCCGTCGGACGTGCACTCGACGCTGGCCAAGTTCGAGGCCGGCCTGCGCAACAGCGACGAGAACATCGCCCCCTCGGCGATCTACGCCTACGCGCTTCTGCGCTCGGGGGTGCCGTTCGCCAACGGCGCGCCGAACCTGTCGGTCGACTTCCCGGCCATCCAGGAGCTGGCCAAGCAGAAGGGCCTGCCGATCGCGGGCAAGGACTTCAAGACCGGCCAGACGCTGATGAAGACCATCCTGGCGCCCGGCTTCAAGGCGCGCTACCTCGGCCTCGAGGGCTGGTACTCGACCAACATCCTCGGCAACCGCGACGGCGAGGTCCTCGACGATCCCGAGTCGTTCAAGTCCAAGGAGGTGTCGAAGCTGGGCGTGCTCGAGCACATCCTGCAGCCGCACCTGTACCCCGACCTCTACAAGGACTTCTCGCACGTCGTGCGCATCAACTACTACCCGCCGCGCGGCGACAACAAAGAGGGCTGGGACAACATCGATATCTTCGGTTGGCTCGGCTACAAGATGCAGATCAAGATCGACTTCCTGTGCCGTGACTCGATCCTGGCCGCGCCGATCGTCCTCGACCTGGCGCTGTTCATGGACCTGGCGCAGCGCTCGGGCATGAGCGGCATCCAGGAGTGGCTCTCGTTCTTCTTCAAGAGCCCGATGACCCCCGAGGGGCTCTATCCCGAGCACGACCTGTTCATCCAGCTGATGAAGCTGAAGAACACGCTGCGCCACCTGCGCGGCGAAGAGCTCATCACCCACCTCGGCACCGAGTACTACGACTAGTACCTCGCCACAGTGGTTTTGACTGGTATCCGCCGGGGACTCGGCGCGCAGGGCGAGGCGCGACGACGAAGGAATACTGTCCGTATTTCGAGGAGGAGCAACGAAGCCATGGGCGTCGAGGACCGGCGCAGACCGGTCAAAATCCCTGTGGTGAGGTACTAGGAGCGCGTGGGGTCGCCCCGGCTCGTCGTCGCTGCGCTGCTCCTGTTCACCGGCTGCACCGGCTCGTCGCTGACGACCTGCGAGGCGGAGCCGGACCTCAGCGGCCATTGGACCCTGTCGCTCGCCGAGATCGGCGCCGGCGGCATTCCCCGCCCCGACACCATCGAAGCCGACCTGGCGCAGATGAAGCGACCGAACAGCACCCTGGGGGCGCTGATTTGGGGTACGCTCACGTCGACGGACAAGGGGTTCTTCGACGTGCTGCAGATTCCGCAGCTCGTCATGAACAACGGCAGCAAGACCGGGGGGGTCGTCGGCTGCTCCGTGAAGATCAACGTGCCGGTGACGACCATGGTGACCGACGATGATGCCGACAACGGACCCTTGCGCATTTCGCTCTCCGGCGCGATCGTGGCCAAGGGCATGATGACCGGAGATCCTTCGACGGTGATTCGCGTCGACAACATGGCGATGAGCCAGGAGACCTTCACGTGGTCCGGCGTCCAGCGCTAGTCGCCATCGCCCTCGGGGCCGCGGCGCTGGTATCGGCGGCGGCGCTGGCGAAGAAGAAAGAGGTCGCGTCGAAGCAGCCGCTCGGAATCCACCTGCGCGGCATCGATCTGGTGCACCGGCTCATCTTGATCGAGGTCGACGGGATGACGAAGGCGCCGCCGTCGAACTACTTCACGATGACCGACGACCGCGGCCACCACTACATCGCGCAGACCATCCACTGCGACCCGCCGTTCCCCTCGGGCACGCGCGCTTGCGAGCTGGAGATCCCCGAGGGCTACGAGCGCCACCCGCTGCAGGCGCTGGAGCTGCACCGCGGCGGCCTGCACGGCAAGGCGCTGGAGGTCGATCCCAAAGAGGTCAAGGCGGCGTGGGCCGCGGCGCAGCAGGCGCACGCGCCGCCGACGAGCGAGTCGCCGACGGCGAATCCGCCGACGGCCACGGACGGCGGCGTCCTTGACAGCGGCGTGCCGCGGACCGATGCTGGAAGATGACCAGCCGGTCAGCGGGAGGCGCAACCCATGTCGTTCGACCTTTTTCGCGCCGAGATCGATGATCAGCACCCGCGCCTGGAGCGCCTGTTCGAGCAGGCCAAGCAGGACTTCTGGAACGACTCGACCGCGATCGACTGGTCGCAGCCGCTGACGCTGACGCCGCGCGAGCGGCGTGGCGATGGCCAAGGTCCTGTCGCTCATCTACTACGGCGAGCGCGCGGCGCTGGAGGTGTCGGCGCAGCTGGTGCCGCTGGTGGACGACGAGCAGGCCAAGTTCGTGCTCGCCTGCCAGGTGATCGAAGAGGCCAAGCACGTCTCGGCGTTCCGGCGCCTGCTGAAGAAGCTCGACGACATCCACCCGGCCAACCCGTGGGTGCGGCGCGTGCTCAGCGACCTCATCGCCACGCGGCACGCCTCGTTCAAGCTGGTCGGCATGCAGCTCATCGTCGAGAACATCGCCAATCAGCTGTTCCACATCATCCACGAGCACGTCGAGGATCCGCTCATCAGAAAGGTGCTCGAGTACGTCGGCCGCGACGAGAAGAAGCACACCGGGCTGGCCGTCCTCTACCTGCCGAAGATCTTGGAGCAGGTCGGTTTCGTCGAGTCTCACTTTCTGTGGGCCAAGCAGATCTACTGGACCTTCTGCGTGTCGCAGGCGATCTGGGATCACCGGCGCGAGGCGGCGGCGCTCGGCATCGACATCCAGCAGGGGTTGAGAAAGGGCATCGCCGCGCAGGACCATCTCGTCGAGCAGATGGGGATCCGGCGCGGCATCTTCAAGTCGAAGACCTTGGAGAACTGGGTGCTCTCCGTCTACGACCGCGAGAAAAGGGGCAAATGGACGCCACGTCAGTCAAGAACCTCGTCGAGCAGCTGATCCCGTTCGTGAAGAAGACCGGCGTCGTCGCCGACGAGCTGTCGGCCACCAAGGTCAAGCTGCGCCTGCCGCACGACGCCTCCAACCTGAACCCGATCGGCATCCTGCACGCCGGTGCCAGCTTCACGCTCGCGGAGACGGCAGCGGCGGCGATGTGCGTGATGGCGTTCGGCCAGCGAGCGATGTTCATCGGCAAGCGCGTCGATATCGCGTTCAAGCGGCCGGGCAAGGGCGACGTGTTCGCCACGACGCAGCTCACCCCCCTCGACACGCAGCGCATCCTCGACGAGGTGGCGCGCACCGGCAAGACCGACGCGCCCATCGCCGTCGACGTGGTGGACGCAGCCGGCGAGCCGGTGGCGACGGCGACCGTGACGATGTCCGTTCGAAAGATGTGACTCAGCGCTGAAGCAGGCGCTTGCCGGCGACGCGCGCCGCGGCCTCGGCGATGTGGCGCACGCGCACGCCGAGCAGCGACGCGTCGAAGTCGGGCGGCTCGCCGTCGCTGGAGGAGGCGCGCACGCCCATCTCCATCAGCACCGGGTCGTGCAGGCGGTCGTCGGTGATGACGCGGGCGACGGCGCGCTGCTCGCGCCAGGCGGCGACGTCGGTGTTGCCGCGCGTCGCCTGCAGGCTGAGCTCGATGTGCAAGATCGCCTCGAACGGGATGGTGACGCCGCGGATGCGGAAGGCCTTGCCGTCATCGTCGACGGTGATGCGCGACTTCTCCAGCAGCTCGACGTCGGCGACGCTCACGGCGTGACCTCTTCCTTGGCGAGCCAGGCGCAGAAGCGCGCGATGCCCTCTTCGATCGGAACCCTGGGCGCGTAGCCGAGCTCGGCGGCGGCGTGGGTGACGTCGGCGTAGGTGATGGGGACGTCGCCCGGCTGGTCGGGTTGGCGATCCAGGATCGCCTTCTTGCCGACGCCTGCCTCCAGGAGCTCGACCAGCCGCACCAGCGTGGTGGTGCGGGAGCCGCCGAGGTTGTAGACGCGGTGCACGCCGCCGTCGCAACGGTCGATCGCGGCCACGACGCCGTCGATGATGTCGTCGATGTAGGTGTAGTCGCGCGCGGAGCTGCCGTCGCCGTAGAAGGGCACGGGCTTGCCGTCGCGGATGAGGCGGGCGAACTTGTGGATCGCCATCTCCGGGCGCTGGCGCGGGCCGTAGACGGTGAAGAAGCGCAGCGCCGAGGTGGCGATGCCGTACAGGTCGCTATAGGTGGAGCAGAAGAGCTCGCCGGCCCGCTTGGACGCGGCGTAGGGCGACGCCGGACGCACGGCGGGATCGCTCTCGCGGAACGGCACCTCGTTGTGCGCGCCGTACACCGACGAGGACGAGGCGAAGACGAAGCGGCGCACCCCGTGTGCGCGGCACGCCTCGAGCAGGTTGAGGGTGCCCTCGATGTTGACGCGCTGGTAGCGCTTCGGCTGTGACAGCGACGGGCGCACGCCGGCGAGCGCGCCCAGGTGCACGACCACGTCGAAGCGCTGCTGCGCGAACAGGTGGTCGACCAGGGCGGCGTCGACGAAGTCGCCCTCGTGGAACTCGACCCGTTTGTCGACGAGCGCCAGGTTGCGGCGGTGGAGCGCGGCCGGGTAGAGCGTCTCGTCGAAGTTGTCGAGGCCGACGAGGGTGTCGCCGCGCGCGCCCAGGCGGGCCGCGAGGTGCGAGCCGATGAAGCCGGCGACGCCGGTCAGCAGGATCTTCATGATGGGGGGACGCTACCGCTGCGGCACGTGGGCGCGCAAGCGAGCGATGATCTTGACGACGTCGCCGGTGACCGGCATCAGCCGCTCGGCCTGCAAGAGCGTGTGCAGCGCGCGCGCGCCGGCGGCGGCGTCGTGGAGCGAGAGCAGCGCGTCGCGCAGGACCGCTTGCACGTGCCCGTCGAGCGGCGGCGCCAGCACCATGCCGTCGGGCGGGATGGGATCGGTGACGTCGAGGATGCGCAGCTGCGCGCCGACGTGATCGCCGAGCGTCTGGCGCAGCTCGAGGTGGCCCAGCTGCCAGCCGTCATCGCGCGCGGCGCCGGCGCCGTCGCTGATGTAGTGGGCGCAGACGTCGGCGTCGCCGTCGACCACGGCGCGGCAGGCGGCGGCGGCGCTGCCGTGGTGGCGTTCGGAGGCGAGGTCGTAGCGCGGGTCGACCCCGGCGGCGAGCAGGTGCAGCTGCGGAAAGAGGTAGCCCGACGCCGAGTAGGGATCGGCCCAGGCGGCGCGCGCGCCGCGCAGGCTGCGCACGGTGGTGCGGTGGCTGTCGGCGCGCACCAGGAGCGCGGCGCGATAGGCGAGGGCGCCGTGGCGCTGGCTGACGCAGGCCAGCAGCGCGCCCTTGAGCGCGGCGCGCACGTGCAGCAGCGGCGGCATCCACGCGATCGACACGCCGCCGAGCAGGACCCCGTCGAGCAGCCGCTCGTAGTCGGGCGTGATGGTGACGGCGATCCGGTGGCCGGCGCGGCTGGCGAGCGCGTCGGCGAACTGGCGCGCGCCGGCGTCGAGATCGCGGCCAGCATGGCTGCGCGAGATGCCGAACGTGAGGACGCCGCCCGCCATCGTGCTCGCGAACAGTGTCTGACGGCCGCGGCGTGACGTCAAATTGGCGTGCGGGCGAACAGCAGATACTCGACGTTGCCGGCGGGGCCGGTGATCGGCGACTCGACGACGCCGACCACCGTGCAGCCGAGAGCGCGCGCGGCTGCGGCGCACTTGTCGACGGCGGCCTGGCGCTTGTCGGGCTCGCGCACGACGCCGCCCTTGCCGACCTCGCCCTTGCCGACCTCGAACTGCGGCTTGACCAGCGCGATGATCGGCTTGCCTCCGGGGCCGGCGGCGGCGGCGAGCGTCGGCAGGACGAGCGTGAGCGAGATGAAGCTGACGTCGCAGACGACGAGGTCGGGGCGAAACGGCAGCGCGGCGAGGTCGAGCGTGCGCGCGTTGGTCTGCTCGATCGAGGTGACCCGCGCATCGGCGCGCAGCTTGTGCGCGAGCTGGTTGGTGCCGACGTCGAGCGCGATGACGGCGGCGGCGCCGCGCTGCAGGAGCACGTCGGTGAAGCCGCCGGTGGAGGCGCCGACGTCGAGCGCGCGCAGGCCGCGCACGTCGAGCGCGAAGTGGTCGAGCGCGTGGGCGAGCTTGAGGCCGCCGCGCGAGACGTAGGGCATGGGCTCGCCCTTGAGGCGCACGGGCGCGTCGGCGTCGACGAGGTCGCCCGGCTTTTTGACCGCGTGGTCGCCGATGACGACCTGGCCGGCGAGGATGAGCGCCTGGGCGCGGGTGCGCGATTCGGCGAGGCCGGCGTCGACCACGCGCTTGTCGGCGCGCTCCCGGGGACGCTTGGTCACGCTGCGTGTATAGCGGATTTCGCTTGCCGCGTGGCAGCGGCTTTGCTAAGGATCCAGCCACTTCGGGGCTGTAGCTCAGCTGGGAGAGCGCTAGAATCGCACTCTAGAGGCCGAGGGTTCGATCCCCTTCAGCTCCACAAAAGTACGAGGGGTTTCGCAGAGATGCGAGACCCCTTTTGCTTTCGAGGCTTCGCGGAAAAAGAATCCCGCCATTCTTTTTCCGCGAAAACTGGGTCACTTACCGCCCTCCAGCATCTGCAACATCGCACGCTGCTTGCCGGCGCCGACTGCCGCCGGGTCCGCGGAGCTCTCCATGGTCGTCTTGATCGACTCATGGCCGAGCGATGTCGCCACCACGTGACCACTCGTGCCTGCCGCCAGCGCCAACGACGAGTGCAGACCTCCCATCCCGTGCGCCGTCACCTTGGGCACCTTCGCATTCCGACAAATCCGCTGAACCCAGTCTCGAGGCCAGTCGCGCGTGTGCTGCCCAAACAAGGAAGTCTCGGGCAACCGGTTTGCGGGGGAGTTGAAGCGGCGGGTGCTGTGAGCTGGTGATGGGCCGTCAGCGACTCCGGCGCCGTAGCGTCCGGCGACTCGATATCGACTGCATCTCGACTGGCAGATGACCGCAGCGCAGAACACTTGCACGACCAACGCATCAAGCGTCGTGCGCGTGTCGTCCTCGATCGGCATGTGGCAAGGGCAGACCACCGCCAACGGAATAGCGGGCATCTAGCGAGCGGCCGCGGCTGCCCAGCCAGCAAGACCGCAACTCGCCTTTCTAAGGCGAGTTGCTGCAACACTTCGCGCCTCTGCGGCAACAATAGGGCATCGATGGCTGGCAGCGACAACCTCCCACTCGGCGACATCCTGGCCCACACCGCTTGGATGCGGCGGTTGGCGCAACGCCTCGTCGCCGACGCCGCCGAGCGCGACGAGGTCGTCCAGCAGGTGTGGATGCAGGCGCTGTTGCACGCCCCGCGCACGCAGAACCTCCGCCCGTGGCTCACCGTCGTGCTGCGCAACGTCGCGCGCATGCAGCTGCGCGGCAGCGGGCGCCGCCGGCAGCGCGAGCACGACGCCGAGGCGGCGCCTGCGCCGGCGACGCCCGAGGAGCTGGTCGACCGCGTCGAGGTCGAGCGCGAGGTTGCCAGCGCGCTACTCGAGGTCGCCGAGCCGTACCGGGCGACGCTGCTACTGCGCTACTACGAGGACCTGTCGTCGGCGGAGATCGCGCGGCGGCTCGCCATTCCAGCGGCGACGGTGCGTTCGCGCCTCAAGCGCGGGCTCGACGAGCTGCGCGCCCGGCTCGACGCGCGGGCGGGCGGAGACCGGCGGCGCTGGAGCGTGGCGCTGGTACCGACGGCGATTGCGGCGCGCGGCGCCGGCGGCTCGGCGGCGCTCCTACTGGGGGGAATCGTGGTCATCAAAGCAACCAAGCTCTGCGTCGCGCTCGTCGGGATCGCCTTGATCCTCTGGCTCGGCACGCGGCTGTTGCACGAACGGCGACAACCCGGCGAGGTGGCGCGCGCCCCGGCGGGCGCGGCCTGGCGCATGCCCGGCGGCTTCGGCGCGCGCGGAACCGCGCCCCCGACGGTCGCGGGAGTGACCTTGCCGGCATGGTTCGGACAGCGCGGAGCGCCGGTGCGACGAATCGCCGGCCGCGTGACCTTCGCCGGCGCGCCGCTCGCCGGCGCCACCGTCGAGCTCGGCAGCGTGCTCAGCGACGCCGGCATCCTGTCGGCCGCGCTGCGCCGCACCGGCGAGGACGGCCGTTTCGACTTCGGCATGCAACCGCCGGCGCGCTACACCGTCGCCGCCAGCGCACCGGGGCACAGCCCCGTGGTGCAAACGCTCGACGCGCGGGACCCGACGACGCCGAGCGATCGCCTCGAGCTGAGCCTGGGCGGCTGCGAGTCGGCGCTGTTCGGGCAGATCAACGATGCCTCGGGCGGCATCATCGCCGGCGCGCGGCTCTGCTTCGCGCCCTCGCGCGCGGCCGCCTGCACGTCGAGCGATGAGCACGGCAGGTACGAGCTGTGCGTCGGCTCGCAGCTGTTCTCCGTCGCGGTCTCCGCCAAGGGGTATGGCGCGATCCAGCACGACATCTTCAACGGCGGGCGGCGCGTCAGGCAGGACTTCGCGCTCACGCCCGAGGCCATCATCGTCGGGCGCGTGGTGCGGGCGGACAACGGCAGCGCGGTCGTCGGCGCCACCGTGCGCACGGAGCCGGGTGAGATCGGGCGACGCCGCGCCGCACCCGCCGTCGTCGTCACCGACGCACAGGGGCACTTCAGCCTGCCCGGCCTGGCACCGGGGAGGCATCGCCTCATCGCCTTCGCCCAGGGGCTCGCCACCGGCGAGGCGGTCGATGTCAACCTCGAGGCGGGCCGCACCACCCCCGAGATAGTCCTACGCCTGCAGTCAGCCGCGTCGGTGCGCGGCGTCGTGGTCGATGGCTCGGACCCGGTGGCCGGGGCGACCGTGTCGCTTGCCGGCCTGGGGCCCATCCCCGGCAGCAACGCGGTCACACAGTCCGACGGCAGCTTCGTGCTCGACTCGGTGCCGCGCGGGACGGTCCTCTTTCGCGTCTGGCCCTACGAGGTCATAGAGCCGAAGAGCCTCCTCGTGGACCGACCCGCGCTCGACGGCGTGCGCATCGTGGTCAGCGCCCTGGGCTCCATCGCCGGCCTGGTCACGCGCAGCGGCAAACCGGTCGCGGGCATGGGCATCATTTCCAACGGGAACGGGCCGCTCACCTTCACCGAGGCCGACGGCACGTATGTGCTGCGCGCCCTGACGGCGCAACGCTATCAGATCACCGCGCAGGACCACCGCGTCGGCGGCACGACGACACCCGAGATCATCACGCTCGGCAAAGGCGAGCATCGCCAGGGCGCCGACATCGATCTCAACTACGCAGGCGGCATCTCCGGCGTCGTGGTCGAGGCCGACGGCACACCGGCTGCCGGCGTCCAGGTACACTTCGGCGCGCTGCACCGCTATGACGTCGGCGAGGACGTGACGGCGCCCGATGGCAGCTTCTCCGTGGGCACCCTCGGGGGTGGCGACGACTACCAGGCCATCGTGCGGCCGACTGCCGACTCGGCCACACACCTCGTCCCCGCCGAGGGCGCCTTCCCGACGGTGAGAGTGGCCGACGGCGCCAGCCAGGTGACCGGCGTGCGCCTCGTGATCAAGCGCGACCACCTGTCGATCGCCGGCCTCACCGTCGACGGCGACGGCCAGCCGCTCAGCGACGTGCGGGTCACGGCCTTCCGCAGCGACGGCGACGAGCCGCCCACCTTCAACGGCTGGCTCGATCACCCGAGCGCCATCTCCGCCGGCGACGGTAGCTTCGAGATCGACGGGCTCGACGCTGGCAGCTTCGTGCTCGAGGCGCGCGGCGGCGACGGCAGCGAGGCGACGCTGCGCGATGTTCCCGCCGGGCCCAAGGGCGTGGTCATCAAGCTCGCCGCTTCCGGCGGCATCGACGGTCAGCTCGTCGGCTTCGCCACGCCGCCCGAGGTGACCGCGCGCCCCGACAAGCCGTTCTCGCCGACGCTGCGCGTCTTTGCCGTCGTCGACGGCAGCAGCTTCCGCCTGCGCGGGCTGGCGCCGGGCTCCTATCTGGTCGCTGCCGCGGGCGGCGGCGGCGCGGAGCAGATGGTGCAGGTCCAATCAGGCCAGACGGCGATGGTGACCCTGCGCAACCAGGGCGCAGCCACGGTACGTGGGCGCGTGATCGACTGGCGCAGTGGAATAGGCGTCGCCGGCGTGCACTGCTACGCGATGTATGGCAGCCCCTCCGGAACGCGCTCGCCGGTGAGCCAAGACATCAGCCTCAGCGACAGCGCGGGCGCCTTCACGCTGGACGGCGTGCCCGCAGGCCAGGTCACCATCTTCTGCGTCGGCGCCATGCCGTTCTACTCGGGTGGTCTGGCCCAGGTGACGCTCAGCGACGGCCAGACCGCGACCTGCGAGGTCAACGTCGTCCAGACTCACGGCACCGCGCTGGCAGAGGTAGGCGCCGACCTGGGCAGCGACGGGCAGTTGGTGGCGCACGTGATCCGCGTCTATCCGCACGGTGCCGCCGATCGCGGCGGCGTGAAAGCGGGCGACAGCATTGTCACTGTCGACGGCTCGGCGGTGGGCAAGCTCTCGGCGCAGGGGATCCAGTTCGCCATCGGCGATCGCGCGCTCGGCAGCCACGCCGTGCTCGGGCTGATGCGTAGCGGCGGCGCGGTGACCGCCGAGCTGGTGCTGACGGCGCCGCTCGAGTATTGACCTCGACGCAGCTCAGGGGATCCCGGAAGCCGGTGGTCAGCGCCCGAGCGCCCGCCGGACCAGCGCCGCGTCCGTGGCGCGACCGCTCGCCTCGTAGCGCGCGGCGAGCGTCGACAGCATCCCCTGCGCCTCCGCCCCGCCGACGCGCTCGAAGAAGGGGCGCGCCACGGCCGCCCGGCCCACCTGCGCGTATGCGCTCACCGTCGCCTCGCGCACCTGGGAGGCGAGCGCCGTGTCGGCCGGGTGACCGCGATCGAGCAGCACGCCGGCGAAGCGCTCGAGAGCGCCCTTCTGATCGCCGACCGCAGCGCGGGCAAGCCCCTCCTTGTAGCTCGCGTAGACGTAGCAGCGCCCGTTGGGAAACTGGCGCGCCTTGGCGTAGAACCGGAGCGCGTCGTCGTAGGCGCGGCGCGCGAAGTAGGTGTCGCCGAGCTGCACGAAGACCTCCGGGACGTAGGGCGAGCGCGGATGGTCGGTGAGCAGTCTCCGGACCATCGGCACTGCCTGATCCGCGCGCTCGAGCCCGAGGAGCAGCGCGCTCAGCTCGGCGAGCGCTTCGTCCCGTCGCCTGTAGCTCGCGTAGCTCGGCTCGTCGACCACGCCGCGAAGCTCCTTGACTGCCGCCTGCGCCCAGACGCGCTGTCTTTCGCCGTCGCCGCGTCGGGCGTAGTAGGCGGCCGCGTCGGCGTATGCCTGCGCGAGGCGGTGCCGGAGGTCGGGCTTCTCGGGCGCGCGCTCCGGTGTGCTGTCGAGCAGCTGCCTCATCAGCGCGAGTCGCGATTCTTGCGGTTCGCTCGCGGGCCCGGGCGCCGGGCAGGCCACCACGGCTGCCAGGGGCAGGGCCGGGATGGTTGGCGCGACCGGCAGGGTGGCGTCGGCGGCGGCGACCGCGGGCGCAAGGAGTAGCAGGGCGAGCGCGCGCATGTCCCTTGATACGGTCGTTGCTGCCGGCTCCCTCCCGTCAGCCGTCGACTGTCCCGTCGGCCTACCCGTCCGCCTCGAAAGCGGTGGCGTCGTCCACCTCTACATTCAGGCGTTGAACATGCCGATGTCGAAGTTACCAAGCTGCGTTGACCAATACAGGCTGCGCGACAGGAATCGCGCCATGAACGAGCGATGAAACGGCGCACCTTCGCGGCGCTCAGCCTTCTTCGGAATCGAAGTAGCGACCGTGCTCGAGATCGGCCAACAACCCAGGCTGGCTCGGGCGCCATCCGAGCTGTTCCTGGGTTCGCGCGCTCGAGGACGGGCCGTCCATCGCAAGGAAGCGCCCGACGAAGCCGAACAGGGTGGCGGCCTCCTCGGCGGACTTCGACACGACCGGCACGTTCAGGCGCCGGCCGATGATCTCCGCAAGGTCTCGGATCGGCACGCCCTGGTCGGCGACGGCGTGGAACCTGGCTCCAGAGGTACCCTTCTCGATCGCCAGCCGGTAGAGACGAGCCGCATCGAGACGGTGCACCGCGGGCCAGCGGTTTCTCCCATCCCCCACGTACGACGAAAAGCCCCTCTCCCGCGCGACGGCAATGATTCGAGGAACGAAGCCGTGATCGCCGTCGCCATGCACCGACGGTGAGAGGCGAATGACCATCGCGCGCACGCCGTGCTCCGCCGTCGCGAGCCCGGCCTGTTCCGACTTGCGGGGAATGGCACCGTTGGGCGCAGCCTCTTCGGTCGCGAGGCCCATGCTCCCGGAGCTGACGAGGAGCGGGCGGCCGGATCCCGCGAGGGCGGCGCCGAGCGCCTCGATCGCGCGCCCGTCCGTCTCGCAGCTGGCCTCGAAGTTCGAGAAGTCGTGAACGAAGGCGGTGTGGATGACGCCATCCGATTCAGCCGCTCCCTGCTTGAGGCTCTCGAGATCCTCGAGGGCACCGCGATGCACCCGGGCGCCCGCGGCAGCAAGCGACCTGGCGGCGGCATCGGAGCGAGCGAGGCCGACCACTTCATGCCGCGCGCCGATGAGCTCCTGAACGATGGCCGAGCCAATGAAGCCGGTAGCTCCGGTGACGAAGATGCGCATTTGATTCTCCTCGGTTGAACTTCGCTCAGCATGGCTACGCGAGGCAGGCATCGATTGGACGAACTTGGCGAAAAGTGGATCGGGCGCGAGTGCCAAGAACGCCCAAGCGGCGGGCGCGGCCGGCGCGTATAGTTGGGGGGTGAAGCTCGCCGTTGCGCAGGATGATCCCGTTCGGATCTCCTTCCATCGACCGCGCTTGCTTCGCGGCGTAGCGGTCGCTCGCTTCACGAGTCGGGTGCATCTCTCGCGGTCGGTGCCGGAGCACTTCGCCAGCGTGCTTCACCTCGAGGGTCGCTCGGAATGGACGAGGGGCCGCGCGCGCTGGTCGACCGCTCCCGGCACGATCGGCCTGAAGGTCCCGGGCGAGGTCTACGCGGAGCGCGCTCGACGTGGCCGCGCGCGGTTTCAGGTCGTGCTGTTCGACGACGCGCTCGTCGAGGATGCGCGCGCCGCGCTCGATCGGCCTTTCGCGATCCCGGAGGAGTACGGGCACGATGGCGGCGAACCGCGCGTCCGGCCGCTCGTCGCGCTTCATCGACGGCTGCTCGACGACGATGCGACGTCGTCCGAGCTCGAGCAGGACTCCTGCGATGCGATCGCAGCCCTCGTAGAGCTGACCAGCGCTCCGCGCGGGGTGCGTCTGCCAAGATCCGCGTGGAGCGTGGCGGTCGCGCGCGCCCGCGCGCTGCTCGATGAGCGCATCACCGAGACCGTCACGCTCCATGAGCTCGCCGCCCATGCGCGCCTCGACAAGTACCGCTTGTGTCGCGCGTTCCGAGATGAGGTCGGCCTGCCGCCGCATGCGTACGTCACCCATCGTCGGGTCTGTCGCGCCCAGCAGCTGCTCGCGCGCGGTCTCTCGCAGGCCGAGGTTGCGGTGAGCGTGGGCCTCTACGATCAGAGCCAGCTGCACCGCCACTTCAAGCGCATTCTGGGCCTGACCCCGGGTGCGTTCGCGCGCGCCGTTCGCTGACCCCTGCGCCGGCCATACCGACTGCGATAAGCTGTGGGTTCGATGTCGATGCCAGCTGCTCCGGGTCCGATACGGCGGATCGTTCACCACGCGGATGCGATTGCGTGGCTGCGAGAGCAGGGACGGATCGCCGGCGGCAGCGTGGTGACGTCGCTGCCCGATCTCTCGGAGCTGCCTGGCCTCGGTCTCGACGGCTGGCGCCGCTGGTTCATCGCGGCTGCGCAGGCGGCGATGCGCAGCGTCGACGACGACGGCGTCGCGGTCTTCTTCCAGTCCGACATCCGTCACCACGGCGTGTGGATCGACAAGGGTGCGCTGGTCGCCGACGCCGCCTGTGCGGAGCGCATGAGCCTGTTGTTCCACAAGATCGTGTGCCGCCTGCCGCCGGGCACCCCCACGTCGGGGCGCGCCAGCTACGCGCACCTCGTTGGCTTCGCGCGCACGCCGCGTCCGCCGCGACGGGCGACCGCAGACGTGCTGCCCGACGGCGGCTTCGTACCCGGCGCGCGCGCGATGGGCGTCAACGCCTGCCGTGCGGCCTGCGAGCTGGTGCGCCACGAAACGCCGACGCGCACCGTGGTCGATCCGTTCTGCGGTTGGGGCACGGTCCTGGCGGTCGCCAACGCCGTCGGGCTCGACGCCATTGGCGTCGACCACTCGGCGCGCATGTGCAAAAAGGCGCGCCTGCTCCGCGTCGATCTCGCGAGCGCGCCCCCGCCGCCGCGCAGGAGCGTGGCCCAACTCGCGCACTTCGTCCTCGAGCCCAGGAAATAGGAGGTAGCTCGGCGCCGAGCTCTTCCGCGGCCACGAGTGAGAGGCCGGGATCTCGTCGAGCGGGGAAAACATATTGATCGCACTCGCTTCAGGCGGGAATCGCACACTAACCCGTGCGCATCGGCGAGCTCGCCGGAGTGGAGGTCGATCGCACCGCAGGCCACAATCGGGAGCACTTCGTCGAGCACGGGCTCCTCGCGGTCAACCTGATGGGCTCGCCGGGCGCGGGCAAGACGGCAGTGCTCGAGGCAACGGCGCGCGCGCTCGGGGGCACGCGTCGGCTGGGCGCCATGAGCGGCGATCTGGCCACCGATCGCGACGCGGAGCGGCTGCGCGCCGCCGGCATCCCGTCGCTCGGCATCACCACGGGCTCGGCCTGCCATCTCGACGCCGGGCTGGTCCACCGCGCTCTGCACCACTTTCCGCTCGCCGGGCTCGAGTACCTCTTCATCGAGAACGTCGGCAACCTCGTCTGTCCCGCCATCTACGATTTGGGCCAAGCGGTGAACGTCGTGGCGCTGTCGGTGACGGAAGGCGAGGACAAGCCGTTCAAGTACCCGGTCATCTTCCGCAAGGCCGATCTGGTGCTGCTCACCAAGATCGATCTGCTGCCTCATCTGCCCGATGTGCGCATCGACGTGATCCGCGAGGGCCTCGCGCGCGTCATGCCGGAACCGCGTCTGCTGCCCATCTCGGCCCGCACCGGCGAGGGGCTCGACGCCTGGTTCCGCTGGCTCGACGAGCACAAGCAATCGGCCGCCCGGCCCGCGCGCGCCGCTTCGCGGTAGGCTGCGGCGACGGCGGGTCGCGGTCATCGCGCTGCTTGCGGCCCGGCCCTCACGCTCGGTCCGCATTTGCGAGAGGCACTCCAAGCGCCCACGGCGTCCAGCCTGGGCGGGTCTGCTTTGATCGAGGTGACATGGCGGTGCAGTCGAGGTAGGCAGGAGCGGGCGAGGATGAAACGATGAGCGCGCGCAAGGTTTACCAAGACGTCCCGGAAGCGGAGTTCCTGGGCCTGGGCTTCATCGCCTATTACAACGTGCTCGGCATGCATCGTCGCCTTTCGCGTCAGACGCTGGAGCGCGCCGGCATTGCCGATCCGCAGCCGGGCGGCTGGTATCGGCGGCAGATCGTTCTCGACGTGCTGCGCGAGGTCGAGCAGCGCGGCGATCAGTCGACCCTGTTTGACGTCGGCAAGGAGCTGGCCAACTTCACCGCATTGCCGCCCGAGGCGGCGACGTTCGACCAGCTCCTCGAAGGCTCGGCGCTGATCTATCCGCAGTATCAACGCAACCTGCCCGCGTACGACTTCATCCGCGCCGAGCGTGATGGGGCAGCGTGGAGGTACGTCTATCACACGCCGTGGCCGTCGCAGGGCATCCGCGGCTTTCTGTGGCGGATGCTCGCCAAGTTTCATCCGGACCGCCGGCTTCAAATGGAGCTGGTGGAAGGGGCAGAGGACGACTTCGAACGTACGTTTCGTCTCTCCTGGAACCCGTGATCTCAGCCAGTCGCAGGCAGATGTCCCGGATGGACGCGCGCTAGGGCGTCCGGAAGTCGCCGCGCTTGATCGGGCGGCCGCCCCATTGCACCTCGCACTGCAGCTGCCGCTGCAGGCGCATCGCGCCGGCGCGCGTGATCCGGGTATGGCGCAGGTCGACGTGCGCGAGGCGCATCTGCCCGATCGAACGCAGGGCCGCGTCGTCGACCTGCGTCGCCTGAAGGCCGAGGTCGCCCAGCCGCGGCATGCGCTGCAAGGCCGCGACGCCGGCGTCTCCGACCGGCGTACCATCGAGGACCAGGGTCGCCAGCGAGGTCACACGCTGCAACGCCGTCAGGCCCTCATCGTCGACGTGAGTGCCGGCCAGCCGGAGCTCGACGAGGCGGAGCGGCGCCAGCGCGGCGAGCGCGTCACCGCCGACAACGGTGCCGCCGAGATCGAGCACGCGCAACGCGCGCAGCCCGCCCAGCGCAGCCAGGCCCGGGCCGGTGATCTTGGTGGCACCGAGGTCGAGTCGGCGCAGGCGCGTCAGCTTCGCCACCGGCTCGAGGCCCGCATCGTCGATCGGCAGGCCGGCCACGCCCAGCACCTCGAGCGTGGCGATGTCGCTCAGCTTGTCGAGCGTGGTCGTGCGCAGAGACGAGTAGGACAGCCCGAGCTCGACCAGCGGCAGGGTCTGCAGGGCGGCGAGCGAGCTGTCGCCCACCGCCGTCTGCTCCAGGTGCAGCGTGCGTAGGGTCGGCTTGCCGGCGAGCGCGGCGATGGTGCCGTCGCCGACGGGCGTTCCGGCCAGATCGAGGTCGACCAACGGCTGCGCGGCGAAGAAGGAGGCGCTGGCATCGCTCACCCGCGTGTTGGCGAGATCGAGCACGCCGAGGTGCCGGAGCCGGCCGAGCGCGGCCAGGCCCGGGTCCGAGACGGCGTCGGTGTACAGATAGAGACGCTGCAGGTTCACCAGCCCCGCCAGCGCTTGTAGGCCGGCGTTGGTCACCCTGGTCTTACCCAGGCCGAGCGCGCTCAGCGTCACCAGCGACGACAGCTGCGCGATGCCGCGGTCGCTCACGCTGGTCTTGTTGAGCCCGAGCACCTCCAGCTGCGGGTGTGCGGCGATGGCGCCCATCGCACGATCGGTGATCGCCGTGTCGCTCAGCTCGAGCGCGGTGAGCGCGCGTAGCGGACGCAGCTTCTCCAGGCCAGCGTCGGTGATCCGGGTCTGCCCGAGGTCGAGCACCGAGAGCTGCATCAGGCCGCCGATCGTCGCCAGCGAAGCGTCACGCGTCGCCGTCGCGAACAGCACCAGCTCCTTCAAGCTGGTCGCGCCGGCGAGCTGCGCCAGACCGGCGGCACCGACGGCGGTTCGCGCCAGGTGGAGCACCTCGAGGTGCGGGAGGATCGGCGCCAGATCCTCCAGGCTCTTGTCGCCCGCGCGCGTGCCGCTCAAGAACAGCGCTCGCAGGTGCGTCGCCTGCACCAGCTCGCCTGGACCATAGTCGTCGACGGCGCTGTCCGACAGGTCGAGCATCTCCAGCTCGCTCAGCGCCGCCAGCGATTCCAGGCCGACGTCGCCCAGCTGCGTGCGGGCCAGCGACAGCTCCTTCAAGTGCGCGCAGCGCGCCAGCTGCGCGGCCGCGGCGTTGGTAATGGCGGTCCCGGACAGATCGAGCGTGGCGAGGTGCCGCAGCGCTGCGATCGCCGACGCGGCGCGATCGGAGAGCGCGGTGTCGCCGAGGTAGAGCTCGGTGAGCGCCGTCAGCTTGGCCAGGTGCGCGGCGCCTGCGTCGTCCAGATCGCTGTCGGTCAGGTCGAGCCACACCAGCGCGGGCAGCCTGGCCAGCCGCGCCCAGGCGGCGTCGTCGAGCGCGCGCACGCGACGCAGCGCCAGCCCGGGGATGCTCCATTGTTGCAGCTCGTCGAGCAGCACGCCCAGGCGCGTCGGCGTCAGCTCGTCGACAGGCTCGACCAGCACGCGGACGCCCGGCGGCGAGGGTAGCGGGGTGGTCGAGCCAGCCTCGAGGCGCGCCAGCTGCACCAGCTCGCCCGACGGCTTGCGCTCGAGCACGCGCAGCGTGAGCCGATGCGTTCGCGGCGGCGGTGATGGTGATGGTGGTGGCGGCAACGCCACGCGGGCGGTGGGCCGGACCGGTGGGTGACAGGCGGCAGCGGCGGCGAGGGCGAGCAACAGCAGTCGGCGGCGCACGGAGCGAACTCTACCAATAACAGCGGACGCCTGGCGACGGCACGGGCGCGCCCACCGTCTGGGGCCGGGTTTGGATCAGCTGTCGTCGCTGACGCACTCGGCGCAGCGCGAGCCACGATTCGGCGCGGTCTTCAGCACCGACCCGCACTCAGTGCAGGTCCGCAGCGCGCGCGCAGCCCCCTTGGAATCGACGATCACGCCCCGCGCAGGCGCCTCGAAGGGCGGCGGCAGGGCCCTCTCCGGCTCGACGGGCTCCGCGGCGCGCTCGGCTGCGCGCTTCCCCTCGGGCGTCTGCTCCTCGGTGACGAGACCCTGTTCGACGAGCTGGTCTCGGATGCGTTGGGTCATGAGGAGAGTATGGGCCCATTTGGCTCCGTGCAGACGAGATCCCGCTCACGGGCAGGTGCGCGTCGGCAGCACGAGCGGCGGGCGAGGCGCCTGCGTGAAGTCGAAGGCCCCGAGCATGCTGCCGACCTGGCCGTCGCGCGCGGCGGGATCGATCGACGAGATCGGCGGCGCGCCCAGCAGCTCCTCGACGAGCCGCGTGACCGACACCTGCTCGGTCTTGGTGTGGATGACCGCCTGGCGCGCGTACGGCGACAGCACGAGCGCGGGCAGGCGGAAGCCGGTGTTGATGAACTCGCCGCTGGTGCCGCAGGTCTGCACCGTCGGCTTGACGCTGTCGAAGAAGCCGCCAAAGTCGTCCCAGGTGATGACGATCGCCATCTGGTTCCAGTGCGCGCTCTTCATGAGCGCGTTGACGATCTGCACCGTGTAGTTCTCGCCGCCGCACGGGTAGTCCGGTGGGTGCTCGGAGGCTTCGTTCGGTCCGCTGTAGACGTCGATCTGCATGAAGTTGGCGAGGTCGTCGGCGGCGAGATCCTGGAACAGGTGGGTCATATCGCGGAAGTGGGCGGCGCGCACCGTGGCGTCGCCGCCGATCTTCTTCACCAGGCTGAACGGCGAGTTGATATTCGGCTGCGTGCCGGTGCCGTAGGCGCGCCAGGTCGTGCCCGCGGGGAGCACGTCGACGACGGTGGGCACGTCGAGGCAGCTCGGGCCCGAGGTGATCTTGCAGGTCTTGAGGTCGAGCGAGTCGACCTTCGACAGCGGCGACGGGCTGATGCAACCCTGGGCGCACGTCGTCGAGCCGTCGCTGCAGTAGGGGTTGTCGAGGAACGGCGCCTGGCCGGCGGCTATCGCGAAGTGGCCGGGCGAGGTCGGGCCCGCCGTCGTCGAGAAGAAGTGATCGAAGAGCGCGAAGGTGCGCGCGTACTTCCAGTAGTTCGGGATCTGCGCCTCGCTGTAGTAGACGTACGGACGCGTCGGCTCGTCCGGAGTGCCCTTGTCCCAGCCGTCCATCTTGCCGCCGTCGTAGTCGGTGATGGCGGCGGCGTTGGAGTGCGGCAGGTCGCCGGCGAGATCGTGATCGGGCGCCTGCGGGCGCGTCACCGTGGCGCCGCTCGAGCGCTTGCCGGTGGTCGCGCTGGTGGCGCCGGGGAATCCCATGAAGTAGTTGTCGAAGGTGTGGTTCTCCTTGACGATGACCACGACGTAGCGGATCGGCATCACGGTGCCGCCGTCGGGGTTGGCGGCGGCGCCGCCGTCGCCCGCTTCATCGCCGCTACCGCCGTCCCCGTCGTCGCCGGGGATGGCGAGATCGGGCGGGACGATCGTGGGGTCGCCGGGGGCGTCGCGGGAGCCGCCGCAGCCGGCGACGGCGGTGAGCAGCGAGAGCGCGGCGAGCCAGCGGGACGAGCCCTTGGTCATCGACGAAGTGATGAGCAAGGGCGATGCCAGCAGTCGGGCGCCGCGAATCAGCCGCTTGCGCCGGTCACACCGTTACCGACGGTGTGCACCTGCAACCTCCCGGCGGCAGCTTCGGGCAGCGGGATCGTCGCTCACTTCTGCAGGCGCTTGGCCTGCGCGCACACGCTTCGTTCGCCGCCCGCGCACGCCTTTGCGTAGAGCTTCGCCGCGACGGCCGCGTCACTCTTCTCGTAATAGCGGGCGAGGTTGGCGCAGCCGAAGGCATCGTTGGCGTCGCAGCCGCGCTGGAGGAGCCGCCGGGCCAGCACGTAGTCCGTCGGCCTGCCGGGCCAGCCGAGCTCGGCGAGCGTGCCGGCGTAGCTGCAGCCGAGCGGGCCGCCCCGGTCGCACGCACGCATGCAGTCGGCGAACGCGTCGTCATTGCGGCCGATCGCATGCTCGGCGTCGCACAGATTGAGCAGGTAGGAGGACGACGGATCCAGCGCGACGGCGAGGCGAAAGATGGCGACCGCGCGCGTCCGCTTGCCCGCCTCGCGCGTCTGCTGCGCCGCCCACGCCTCGCTCTGCGCGGCGCGCGTGCGCGCCAGGTTCACCCACGGTCGTGCCACCGTGGCGCCGATCGCGCTGGCCAGGCACAGGGCGGCAACGGCCGCCCAACACGCGCGACGCTTTGCGAGGGCCAGGCCCGTCGTGACGCCGAGCGCGAGCCCCATCGCGTGCGCCGCGTTGGCAATCGCCAGCACGTGCGCGATCGTCGCCACCACGCAGCCGAGGCCCCACCAGAGGAACAGCCGAATCGTCCGGCCATCGACGGCGCCGGCGAAGCGCGCGTCGCGCCGCCCCAGCATCCACAGCATGCCGAACAGGCCGTAGCCGACTCCGGACAGCCCCACACCGCCCACGAAGAGCGCGTACTCGGCGGCGACCGAGCCCGCGGCGAACAGCGCGAACAGCGCGAGCGTGCGCGCGTGCCCCAGCTTTTCCTCGAGGAGCGTTCCGAACACCCAGAGCCAGTAGAGATTGAACGCCAGGTGGAGCACGCCCGAGTGTGGGAGCGCGGCGGTGACAAAGCGCCACGGCTCGCCATGCAACGCCCGCCCGTCGATGGTGACGCGGTCGAGCAGCGCCGGCTTCGTTTGCGTCACGATGGTCGTCGCCAGCGCCAGGAGCGAGACACCGCCGGTCGCGGGAAAGCGCGGCAACTGGCTCAATGGCGGCGGCTTGCGCATGCCCGCATGCTAGCGCGCCGCCAGTCCAGCCGGGTGTGATAGCGATCTCATGGAGGGGTGGAAGGGCACCCCGGCCCGCTGTTAGGCGCGCCATCGATGCCCGACCGGACGTGCGCGCGCAAGGCACCGTCGACGACCCGCTCGACCCGCTGCCGCGCACGCACTGGCTGGAGCCGATCGCCGACGCCGCTGTCGTTCCCGACAAGGCGGATCCGTCCGAGCGGGCGATGCTGCGTCAGAGCATCCGCCTGGCGTTCGTCGCGGCGCGGCAGCACCTGCCGCCCAAGCAGCGCGCCGCGCTGCTGCTCGCCGACGTGCTCGGCTGGTCGGCGGCTCCCGCTCCACACGCCGGCCTGGATTTCTCCCCGGCCACCGATGACTTTGGTCCGTCGCCGGAGTCTACGTCGTAGCCCTCACGCATCAGTACCTTGCGTGGGTGCATGAGAGACAAGGATATGCCGGACACCGGGGCGGCAGGACCGCGATCGGTGGGCCGTGCGGGCGTGACCGGCAGCTGTTATCGTCGGCTCGGCGCCATGGCATCGCGGAGCGGCAAACGGCTCACGTTCGAGGATGAGCAGCGCGCACGGGCCGGGATCACACCGCCCGGCCGCCGCCAAGCGCTGGTCCCGGTGGGCTCAGCCTTTCCAGCGGGCCGCCTGCGCGACACCCTGGCTCGCCGAGGTAGCCACTGCGTCCGCATCGAGCGAGCCCGCGTGCGCCGTCGCGCGCCCTCCGACCAGCACCGGGACCCCGGGCAACGCCGCTCGGATGGCTGCGATCGCGGTTCGCGCTTCGGTCATGTGGAGGGCGATGGTCACCGAGAGCGCGGCCAGCTGCGGGCGCCGATCGCGCATCATGGCGGCGAGCGCATCGGAAGGCACGTCGGGGCCGAGGAACGCCACCTCCCAACCGTCGAGACCGAGCAGGTCCGCGGCCATGCGCGCGCCCACCGCGTGCTGCTCGCCGCCGACACAGGCGAGCACGGCGCGAGGTCCACCCTTGGGCCACTGCAGCGCGGGGTACAAAGACGAGATGGTGGATTGAGCCAGCGCCGTGGCGAGGTGCTCCTCGGCCACCGAGATCCGTCGCTGATACCAGAGCCGTCCCAGCTCGGCCAGCGCCGGTGTGATGACGCCTTCGTAGAGGTGCGCCAGGCCGCCGTCGAGCTCGACGAGCGCGAGGCGCCTGGCCCCAGCCCGGTCTCCGGCGAGCAGCGCCGCCAGCAGCAGCTTCGATGAGTCCGGCGGGTCGGGAGACGAGACCGGCGGTGCGCGGCGGGCCTCGTCGAGCGCGCGCGCGACGATCTGGCGCACCAAAGCCGCCTCGGCCTCGCCGAGCCGCGCGGCCGCTAGCTCGCCCACCGACAGGACACGCGCGCCCAACGCTTGCCGCTCCCGGTCCGAGTCGCCGGCCAGGGGAAGCAGCCAGCCGACAAACGACGCCAGCACCTGCGAATCGCCGATCGCGAGCGCAGTCGCGAGGTATCCGAGCAGCAGCTTTGCCTGGCCGCCGAGGTGCCCCGACCCGGTCGACATCAGGGCGGCAGCTTCGTCTGCGAGCTGCTGCTGCAGACGTTGCAGCGAGCGACCCGCCGTACGCCAGAGGTCATCGACCACGTCGTCACTATAAGCTGGGATCGCCCCCACGCCGATCTCGGCTGCGCTAGGGCCAGGCTCTTGCGGGTTCGGCCCCGAGACCCCACGCTGAACAGACGGATATGATCCAGAGCCAGCCCGAGGACGTCGGCAGCATGATGGCACACGATGGCCGCTGCGCCGCGGTCGTCGCCGCCGCCGACGCTGCGATCATCGGCGCCGACGAGCACGAGCGAGTGGTCGTCTTCAACCCGGCCGCGGAACGCATGCTCGGCCGCTCCGCCCAGGATGTGCTCGGCACCGCGGTGGGAGGCCTGTTCGCAGATGATGCCTGGAGCCGACGCCGGGCCCTCCTTCCCGGCGCGGCTGCGCCACAAGAACGCGACGAGTTGGTGTACGCCCTGCGCGACGGCACACGGTTTCCCGTCGAGCTGTCGCTGACGTTCTCCAGCGGTGCGGGCCTGCGCTACGTGTTGGTGCTACGCGAGGTGAGCGATCGGCTCGAAGAGGCGGCGGAGGATGCGCGGCTCGTGCGCGCGCTCGACGAAGAGCGCGCTCGGCTGGAGTCGGTGGTGGAGGCGGCGCCGATCGGTATCGTCGTCTACGACTCCAGCGGCGCGATCATGTTCAACGAGCACGCGCAGGAGCTCCTCGAGGTGGAGCTGCGGGGCGGGCCGGCGGCCTACTGCCATGTCATCCGTGGCGCCGACGGCGCACCGCTGGCGCTGGAGCAGTTGCCATCCCAGCGGGCGCTTCGGGGCGAATCGGTCTTTGGCGAAGAGCTCACGTTGGCGCCGCCGAGCGGGCAGCGGCGGCGCATCCTCGGCAGCGCCGTCCCGGTGCGCGGGCCGGGAGGCGGAATCATAGGCGCGGTCAGCGTCTTCGACGACGTCTCCGTGCTCCGCCGGCGCGAGGACGAGCAGCGGTTCCTCGCCCGCGCCGGCGAGCTGCTCGCCGGGTCGTCCGACTATCGGCGCTCGCTCGATCAGCTCGTGCACTTCATTGTGCCGCATCTGGCCGATGGCTGCATCGCCCTCAGCCTCGAAGAGAACCGGCTCGTCCCGTCGGCCTGGACCTGCACCGAAGCGGCGCGGGCGCGAACCCTCGACGAGCTACTCCGCGATCCGCGCGCGGCGATGGAGCAGGTTGGCGCGCTGACGCCGCGCAGCGATCGCCCGGAGCTGCGCGGCCCGTCTGCGCTGCCCTCGGCGGACGGGCGCGAGCGGCTCTTCTGCGAGCGCATCGGCGTGCGTGAGTATCTCGTCGTTCCGTTGCGGGCGCGAGGGCACGTCGTGGGCGCCATGACCATGTTCAACGCGGCGAGCGGACGGCGGCTCGGCGAGCCCGAGCTGGCTCTGACCGCGGAGCTGGCGCGGCTGGCGGCGCAGGCCATCGACGGCGCGCGCCTCTACGAGGCCGAGCAGCGGGCGACGCACGCCCGCGACGCGATGCTCGGCATCGTCGCGCACGATCTGCGCAACCCGCTGCAGTCGATCAAGATGCTGAGCTCGATGCTCGACCGCGACACGAAGGATCCCGCGGTCGCGCAGCGCCTGCAGGTGATCCAGCGGGCGGCGGGGCGCATGAACCGGCTGATCCAGGATCTGCTCGACGTGGCCAAGCTCGAGAGCGGACACTTCGGCCTCGAGTGCACGCCAGTTCCGGCGGCGGAGCTGGCGGCGGAGGCAGTCGAGTGGGCCCAGCCGATCCTCGACGGGCGGCGGTTGGCGCTGGCGGCCGAAAGCGCGTTGCCCGCCGTCGAAGTCGATCGGGACCGCATGCTCCAGGTGTTCTCGAATCTGCTCGGCAACGCGGTGAAGTTCACTTCGAGGACTGGCGTCATCCGCATCGCTGCGCGGTCAGCAGCCGGCGAGGTGGTGTTCTCCGTGAGCGACGATGGGCCCGGGATCCCAGCGGAGCATCTGACGCACATCTTCGATCGGTTCTATCAGGGGATGGCGAGTGACCGACGTGGCGCGGGGCTCGGGCTCGCGATCTGCCGCGGCATCGTGGCGGCCCACGGCGGACACATCTGGGCCCAGAGCGAGCCGGGGGCAGGCACAACAGTCTTTTTCGCGCTGCCCGTACGATGAGGCACGATCGCGGCCGTCGTCTCTTCGGGCGTGCAGCTCACCTGGGATAGACCGGCAGCCACGAGCGGCCGCTGTGGTTCAGCTTCTCGCGATCCTCGTCCGCGGCGCGCTCATGCGCGGCGGCGCCGACATAATCGCCGCGCGCCGCCAGCGTGTACGCCGCCACCTGGTGATGGTAGATCGACGCTGACAGCCGCTGTTGGCTCGCACAACCGCTCAGCCCCACGACGAGCGCCATGCCCCCCAGAAGTCTCCTCATACGCCGGCAACGATGCGGGTGCGTCGCTCGGCGCGCCAGTACGTTCTTTCGGCGGCGGCTGGCGTCGTTTCTGCACCGGCGACGGAGAGGAGGTGGGCGACCATGCTGAAGAGGCTCGTGCTGGGGATGGTGAGCGGACTGGCGCTCGCCGGGCTTGCAGGTTGCGCCAGCCCGGCCAGGATTTCTGCGGCCGCCGCGCAAGAGGAGGCCAAGGCGACGGAGCTGGAGGCGCGGGGAGACTATTACGGTGCGCAGCGCGCGCGCGAGGCGGCCGCCAAGCAGCGGGCGAAGGCGGCGGAGCGATCGACCTGGTACTACTGACGGTCGCGCATCCTCACTTGCAGCCGCCGGTGCCGGCCGCCGGCGCCGCCGGCGGCCTGGTCAGCGCCGGCGTGCTGAAGTCGAACAGATCGAGCAGCGCGTTGGAGTTGGCATCGCGGTGCGTGAGCGCCGGCAGCCCGTAGATCAGCTCGATGAAGCGGGTGATCGAAGTAGTCTCCTGCGGCACGTGTGACACGTAGCCGGGCCGCGCGTAGGGCGAGATCACCACCATCGGCAGGCGAATGCCCATGCGGTTGAAGACGGCGTTGGCTGCGTCCGCCGACGGCACGCACGCCTTCGGCGGCGGCACGTGGTCGAAGAAGCCGCCCCCTTCGTCGTAGGTCAGGATGATGGCCATGTGCGCCCACTGCCGGCTCGCGAACGCGGCGGTCACCACCTTGCGCACGAACGCCTCGCCCTTCTGGGCGTCGCCGGGCGGGTGCTCGTCCTGCGTGTCGCCTTCACCGTCGATGAAGGTGACCGCGGGCAGCGTGCCGGCGGTGAGCGCCGCGAAGTAGTCCGCCGTCGGGTGGAACCCGGGCGTCTTCGCCGTCCAGCCGATGCAGTCCTGGCGGGGTCCGTTGTCGGCGTAGACGGCCCATTTCACGCCCGCCTGGTCGAGCGCGTCGTAGATGGTGGGCACGTTGATCTTGCGCTCGAAGGTGTTGCGGACCCCGTCGGAGGTCGCGGCGTAGAGATAGTCGCGGTTGGGCCAGGTCGGACCGAGCACCGCGCTGAAGAAGCGGTCGCTCATGGCGAAGGTGGAATAGAGCCAGTAGTAGAAGGGCACGTCGGTCTGGTCGTACCAGGCCAACGCGCGCTCGCCGGGGCCGCTCGGGTCCGCGACCTTGTAGAAGCTGTCCATCTTGCCCTTGTTCCACTCGTCGTGAATGGCCTGAAAGCCGTGCGGCAGGTCGGGGCTGATGCAGGTGGTGGTGGCGTGCGCGGGCTTGACGATGCCGCCGGCCGGATTCGGGTTGCTGTACTTGGCCGGGATGCCGTCGACGGGGTGGCCGTACTGGGTGAGCCGTCCGAGGTAGTGATCGAACGAGCGGTTCTCCTGCATGATCACGACCACGTGATCGATCGGCAGCTGGGCGCGATCGCCGTCGGTGAAGCCGAGCGTCGCTGCGACGCCGTCACCGGGGCCGAAGGTGCAGAGCTGGCGCAGCTCCTCCAGACTGGGGCCGGCGTCGACCGCCTCGGCGCCGTCGACGACCGGCGAGAGGTCGTCGCTCTGGGCGAAGTCCGGCCAGAAGACTCCGAGATCGCCGCCGCCGCGCTCCGGATCGCCGCCGCATCCGACCACCGCGGCCGCGAGCGCCGCACCAACGAGCAGTAGGTTTCGCATCAGGATCGCGATCGCAAAGCACGCGGCGTACCGGGATCGCGGTCCCGTGATTTCGGGCTGATGAAGGCGATGCCCGACGGTCGGCAGCGGAACCGCTGCCTACCGGGATGTGCACCTGTAGCGCGCCACGCTTCAGCCGGCGGCGCGCGAGCGGCTAGGCGGGCACGTAGGCGGCGCGGAACGTGAACCAGCGCTGCATCGGGAAGGTCCACGTCAGGAACACGACGCTGCCGCCGAGCAGCCAGCCCACCTGGTAGGGCAGCCCGAGGGCGCGCACCGCCAGCCACATCAGCAGCATGCCCAGGCCGATGCCGCCTCCGACGACCACGCCGTGGCGGAACAGCTGCCGCCACGCCGAGCCGTGACGCACGCGGAAGGCCCAGCGGCGATTGATCACGAAGCACAAGACGCAGCCGCTGGCGCCGGCGATGAGCGCGCCAAACAGGTACTGAACGTGGAGGAGCGAGACCAGCGTGGTCAACAGAGCGAACTCGACAGCGACCGAAGTGAGCGACGAGCCGGCGCAACGAAGCAGCGTTTTCATCCTCCCTGAGTGTGTCACCGTCTGCCGATTCGTCGACAGCGGGCGGCGGCCTGCCGCCCGGCAGCGGCGAGCGCTCGCCGGCTCGGCGCGCGCGTGACGATCGTCAGCGCGGGCTGAAGTAGGCGGCGACGTGCACGGCGCTGGGCGCCTTGCACGTGGTCCAGAAGAGGAACGTCGAGCACTTGACGTCGACACTGCCGGTGAAGAAGGCGCCCCCCTGCACCGCGCTCGCGGCGGCGGCGGGGTCGACGGCACCGCTGTAGTCGAACGCGGGCGAGCCGGCCGGATAGTCCTTCTCGTTCACCAGGCGCACGGTCACCTTGCCACCCGACGCCGGCACGACCTGGTAGAGCGCATCGCGCTGCGCGACCGCGCTGAGCGGCACGGTCTGGCTCGGCACATAGAGCTCGACGACGTCGCTGGTCGGCCCCGCGCTGGTCGGCGTGCCGTCGCGGGTGGCGAAGAGCGCCACGGCGCTGCTGCCGTTGCCGGCGTAGGGGATGGCGAAGATGGCGTCGAGCGCCGCCTCGGTCGTCTGCGCGTCGGCGGCGAGCTCCACGTGGGGCAGCACGGGTGCGCCGTAGGTCGGAGCGAGCGCCGTCGGGATGGCGTTGGCGCGGCGCAGCGCCAGCGGCGCGGTCGCCGTGGGATCGGTCGGCGTGACGTACATGTACAGCACGCTCGACGACAGCGCCGCCACCGTCTGCTCGTCACCGCCGACGCCGTCGTCGACGGTGCCGCCGACACAACCGGCGAGGCCGAGCACGCCGGTGAGGATCAGAACGCGAAGCCGCATCACCCACCTCCGCCAAAGCAAGCATCCAGCCTACTGCACGCTTTCCCCCTGCGTCCACAAAAAGTCTAATAAATTTAATATGTTGTAATGTGTGTGCGTTCGCTCACATCGGTTGCAGCGGCGGTGCTGTGTCTCAGGGGCCCATGCGCTCAAATTAGTACTGCCCGTCCTTCAGGGATCGCTCGGTCCGCCTGCCGGCGCTTGCCGCTATGGTGCGCGGACCCGTGCACCTACCCAAAGGACGTCGCATGAACCGTACCCGCCTCGTCGGCTTCGCGAGCTGCCTGCTGCTCGCTGCCTGCCATCCGGACCTGCTGCCGATCGGCTCGGCCGCGCCGGCGCTGAGCATGGGCTGGCCCGCGTCGCAACAGTTCCCCAGCTTCGCCCCCGTCGCGGGCCTCGACGTGGTCGACGCGGCCGGCCGCGCCGCCGACACGATGACGATGCTGGTGACGCTGCAAGGCATCGTCAATCGCACGCAGCCGCGCATCTACGTCTCCGACGGGGGCGCCGGCGACCGGCTGTGGCTCGACGAGCTCGCCGTCGCCACCGCGCAGGTCGATGACCCGCTGGCGCTGGTCGCCAAGTATCGCGGCGAGCTCGCCGGCGTCGTCATCTACGACGACGCGCAGCCGGACACGCTCAACCTGGCGACCACGATCGCCGGCCAAACCGGCGCCATCGTGTCGTCGCCCGCGCTGTCGGCGACGCTGACCGCGCCGCCCTACGGCCTGCCGGTCGTCGCCGATCTGCGCACCAACCACTTCGCCGCCAAGCTCGACGTGTACCAGTACGAGCTCGACCACTACGCGGCCGCCGCGACCCATCGGCTGATCATCGGGCTGACGCCCGCGATCCCGGACCACCTGCGCGACTACGCCGTGGCCACGCGCGCGCTCACGGTGTGGCTCGATCCGCGCAACGCGTCCGAGAAGCAGATGCTCGATCGCTTCCTGGCGCTGCTGCCGCCGAACTCGCCCTATCTCGGCTGGTGGGCCGACGAGCCTTCGGGCGTGCACGAGGCCTCCTCCTACGGCGTGCCGGTATATGCCGCCGACTGGTCGAGCAACCTGACGGTCCTCGGCGGCAGCGTGCGCGGCAGCGCCGTGGTCCCGCCGGCGCCGGCGCCGCCGCCGCTCGAGAACAAGGTCTACGTCGCCATCTTCATGAGCGACGGCGACAACCTGCAGGAGGACCAGCACCTGATTCCGCTCAAGTGGGCCGACGGCAACCGCGGCAAGGTGCCGATCGCCTGGACCGTCAACCCGGCGCTCGTCGACGTGGCGCCGCTGGTGCTGCGCTACTACCAGCGCACCGCCACGGCCAACGATGTGCTGGTCGCCGGCCCGTCGGGGCTCGGGTACACCTACCCCGCCGCCTGGCCGTCGGGCACGTTCGACCAGTACGCGCAGCTGACCGGGGCGTACATGGCGGCGGCCGGCTTGCGCGTCATCACGGTGTGGAACAACGGCGTCGACCTCAGCAGCGCCAACGCGCACTCCTACGCGCAGGACGTGCCGGGTCTGCTCGGGCTCACCATCCAGGACGCGTCGCAGCCGCTGCAGCTGGTCGACGGGCGCGTGCCGCTCGAGCGCATGGCGCTGTCGTACGGCGACAACGAGTCGATCCTCGAAGGCGGGATCGACGGGCAGCTGGCCAACTTCAGCGGCGCCGCGCCGCTGTTCGTGGCCGTGCAGGGCAACATGAACAGCGGCAACATCCAGCCCACGGCGTTCGCCAACGTCCGGCAGCACTATGCCGGCAACGCCAACGTCGTCTTCGTGCGCCCCGACCACTTCTTCGAGCTGCTGGGCGAGGCGAGCCAGCCGGCGCAGCACCGCATGTTCGAAGGCGACTTCAACGGCGACGGCAAGGCGGACCAGCTCTTCTACTACGGCGGCAACGGCGACTGGTGGATGGGCCTATCCGACGGCCGCTCGCTCGGGTGGCATCGCGCCGGCAACGTGGCCGGCTTCGGCAACCTGCTCGACGGCCGCCACGCCATCTACAGCGGCGACTTCAACGGCGACGGCAAGAGCGACCTCTTGTTCTACTTCAACGGCGACGGCAACTGGTGGATGGGCCTGTCCGATGGCAACGCGCTGTCGTGGCACCTGGCGGGCAACACCAAGGGGTTCGTCGATCTCCTCGACGGCAAGCACCGCGTCACCACCGGCGACTTCAACGGCGACGGCAAGACCGACATGGCCTTCTACTACAGCGGCGACGGCAACTGGTGGACCGGGCTCTCCGACGGCAACACGCTGTCGTGGCACATCACGGGCAACACCAGGGGCTTCGGCAACCTCCTCGACGGCAGCCACGCCATCTTCGACGGCGACTTCAACGGCGACGGCAAGAGCGACCAGCTCTTCTACTACAACGGCGACGGCAACTGGTGGCTCGGGCTGTCCGACGGCAACGCGCTGTCGTGGCGACTCGCCGGCAACACCCAGGGCTTCGGCAACCTGATCGACGGCAGCCATCGCCTCCTCCCCGGCGACTTCGACGGCGACGGCAAGCGCGACCTGCTCTTCCACTACAACGGCGACGGCAACTGGTGGATGGGCCGCTTCGACGGCGGCGCGCTGTCGTGGCACTACGCGGGCACCAGCAGCGGCTTCGGCGATCTGCTCGATCTCGACCACCGGCTTTACGTCGGCGACTTCGACGGCGACGGCAAGAGCGACGTCTTCGCCTATCGCGGCAGCGACGGCAGCTCCTGGATCGGCCGCTCCGACGGCAACGCCCTCGGCTGGCACGCCGCGGGCAACAGCGGCGGCTTCGGCAACCTGCTCGACCCGAGCCGGATGCTCTTCTTCGGCGACTACGACGGCGACCACAAGACCGACGCGCTCTTCTACTACAGCGGCGACGGCAACTGGTGGCTCGGCGCCTCGAACGGCGACTCGCTCGGCTGGCGTCTGGCCGGCAACACGGTGGGCTTCGGCAACCTCACGCGCTGACGGGGAATCTGTGTGCTCCTCCGGCACCGGGCTTGCGAGGGCTGCCGCAATGCCCACGTTTCCAGCGGCAGGTAATGGCGGAGCATCTGATCCAGCGTTCGACCATCGACGCCGTGCTGGAGCTGGCGGCGCTCGACAACAGCAATTGGGAGCACGCGCTCCAGCGGATTCTTCGTGTCGACAGTCAGACGCTGGCCGTCGATCGAACAAGCTTCTGGAAGCTGTGGCCGGAGCCACGCATGATCTGCTGCGAGCTCGGCTACGTCGGCTCCGCGAACGCGTTCGAGCAGGGGGCCAGCCTGCTGGCGACCGATGCCCCGTCGTACCTGGGCGAGCTCGATTACGCCAAGGTCATCTGCGTCGAGGACGTGGCGAGCGATCCGCGAACGAGCGAGCTGCGCGCCTACTGCCGCGCCCGCAACATCAGCTCCATGCTCGATGTGCCCGTGTGGGTGGAGTCGAAGCTGGTCGGCGTCCTTTGCCACGAGCACATCGGGCCGCTGCGCCCGTGGGCTCCGGACGAGGTCGAATTCGCGCTGTCGGTTGCGCAGATCGTCGCCACCGCGCTCGAGGCGCGACGGCGGACGGAGGCCGAACAGGAAGCACACCGCGCCTGCCTTCTGGCGCACGCGTCGTTGCTGATGGGCCGGTCGCTGGACGAGCGCGTCGTCGCCGAGCGGGCCGTCGCCGCGGCCCTGCCGCTGCTCGCCGACTGGGCCGCGATCGATCTGTTCGGCGAAGGCAGGGTGGAACGGATCGCCATCCAGCACGCCGATCCAGGGAAGCAGGCGCTGTTGGACCGATACACGGCGGAGTGTCCCGTGCGAGCGGACGATCCGGGGCTGACGGCGCAGGCGCGCCGGCTCAACCAGTCGGTGCTGGTCTCCGAGACCACCGACCAGGGGCTGCGAACCTTCAAGTTCTCCGAGGCGCACATCCGGTGGCTGCACACCATCGGGGTGCGCAGCGTGATGGCGGTTCTGCTCCGGGTCCCCGAATCGATCGACGCGGTCATGATGTTCGTCTCCGACGGGCGCGCCTATGACTATCGAGCGCTCCGGTTCGCCGAAGAATATGGCGAGCGGGTGGCCGCCGCGCTCAACAACGCTCGCCTCTACCGCCAGTCGCAAGAGGCGCTGCGCGCGCGCGACGAGTTCCTGACGCTCGCGGCGCACGAGCTGCGCACGCCACTGACGTCGCTGCGGATGTCGTGCGAGCGGTTGTCGGTGGCGGCGACGAGCCCGGGCGCGCCGGGGGTCGCAGCTTCGGCGGAGCGGATTCTTCGCCAGAGCCGGCGCCTCACCAAGCTGGTGAACCGGATGCTCGACGCGTCGGTGGCCGAGCGAAATGTCCCGGTGGTCTACCCCGAGGACGTCGACCTGGTGCCGCTGGTGCGCGAGGTGGTGGACGAGCTCGCGCTGGTGAAGAGGGGCGCCACGATCGATCTGGCGCTGCCGGCGTCGGTGGTCGGGCGATGGGATGGCGGTCGCTTGCAGCAGGTCATCAGCAACCTGATCGACAACGCGCTCAAGTATGGTCGCGATCGGCCGGTTCGGGTGGCGCTGACGGTCGAGGGCGGGACGGCGGTGTTGTCGGTGGAGGACCAGGGCATCGGCATCGACGCCGAGGTGCTTCCGCACCTGTTCGAGCCGTACGAGCGCGGCGTATCGGTTCGTGGCTACGGCGGCCTGGGGCTCGGGCTGTTCATCTCGCGACAGATCATCGGCGCGCACGGCGGCTCGATCGAGATCCGGAGCGAGAAGGGGATCGGCTCCTGCTTCCGCGTCCTGTTGCCGGGGGTGCTCTTCGCTGGGACTAACTGAGCAGCGCGACTGCGCGCGCGCCGCTTTCGGAGCGGACCGTCGACGGCATCCATCCGTCGTAGACGAGGCAGGGATCGTCGCTGCCCGAGTAGAGCGCGGCGACGACGGCGATGAAGTAGGAGTGGCCGAGTCGCTTCATCCGCGCGGCGTAGGCCAGCGAGGCGAGCGAGCACGAGCGGCCGACGAACCAGCGCAAGCGGTCGGTCACGAGCCGTCCGCCGTCAAACGGCGCGCGTGACCGGCGAAACACGACGGCGCGCACGTAGTAGCCAAATCCAGGGATCTGGCCCACGACCAGATCCGCGCCCGCCTGGCGGACCTGCTCATGGATCATCTCCTGAAAACAAGGCAAGCAGCAGCACGCGCATCGTTCATCCTCCGGGTCATCGGACCCGCCGGCCATGTAGGGTTATCGGCGACCCACCGGAAAAGTTGCGCACCCGCTCCGCTCGGCCGCGCGACCGCCGGTGCGGCTGCATCGCCCGCTGCTGCGGCGCTCGATGGCACCCGCGCGGCCGGATCTTCACGACCCGCGAAAGCATCCGTGACGCGGAGCGTCGGGTTCACATATTTCGCAAAAAAACAGCTCGTAGTGTAGCTGTCGTCACAGTAAAAATGACGTGAGTCACGTTATCGTATTGAGATGAAAAGGCTCTTTGCCTGCGCCTATGCGCTCGCCACGATCGGATGCAGCAGCTCGCCGTCGAACAGCCCTCCACCTGCGGACATGGCCACTCCGGCGCCGCCGACGCTGCTGCAGGCATGCACCGATTCCGTAAATGATGTCTATACCTTGCCGGCGAACCTGCCGGCGTTCGATGCGACCCATCGCGGCGACGTCATTCGCTGCGCCTACGATAGATACCTCTCGGCCTCCGAGATCAACGCGCAGATGACCGCCATGGGCTACACCGGCCCGACGCTGCCGTCGGGAGCGTGGCTGTTTCGCGTCGCCTATCGGACCGAGCGCATCGCCCCCGCCGGCAGCATGACGGTGCCCGAGGGGGTGTCGAGCGGAGTTCTGCTGATGCCCGATCACCCGCAGGCCGGCGGCCCGCTGGTCTTGTTCGCCCACGCCTCGGTCGGCATCGGACCGACGTGCGCCCCGTCGCTGCTGGATCTGGTGGCCCCCGTCGCGGGCGACGATCATCGCGGCGCGGTGCTCGGGCTGGCCGGCTACGGTTGGACCACGTTCGTGCCCGACTACGCCGGCTTCGGCTTCGGCGAGGCGCCGGGCTGGTCGGTCGCCGAAGACGAGGCGCACAGCGTCCTCGACGGCACGCGTGCGGCCAAGCAGCTGGTGCCGTCGCTGACCGGCAAGGTGGTCTTCGTGGGCCACTCGCAGGGCGGGCACTCGGTGCTCTCGGCGCAGTCGTTCGTCAAGAGCTACGGCATGGAGGGCGATCTCATCGGCATCGCCGCCTACGCGCCCTTGTGGCTCAGCGCCTATGCGTGGGCCGGCGTCCTCTCGCCCGCCGCGGGCTACAAGACCGCCGACTCCGGCTACGCGGTCATGTACGACCTCGACTATTTCTACTCGCACGGCGAGCTCTACGACGGCACCGGCGGTGGGCTGGCGATGATTCAGCCGGCCAAGCGCGACGCGGTGAGCTCGTTCCTCATGGGTCAGTGCACACCGATCGCGCCGCCCGGCGTCGACATCACGACGCTCGGGGCCACGATGTCGGACATCTTCGACATGAGCTTCGTGAACTCGGTCAGCGGCTGCGGCGTCGGCATCGGCGATTGTACGGACGCGACCGCGATGACCTGGACGGCGCGCTTTTCGGCCGATCGTCCGCCGATCGATCCCGACGGCCCGCCGATCCTCATCTACAACGGCGGCATGGACGACAACTTCCCGCCGCCGCGCGCGCAGTGCATGTTCGACAAGATCTCGGCCGATCTGTCAGGCGCCACGTCACCGACGACGACGATCTCGACCTGCTTCGATCCCGGCGCGCAGCACTTCGACATCATGCGGCGCGACGTCGCCTACGCCAATCAGTGGATCGCGGCGCGCGCCGGCATCGGCCCCGACCCGGCGCCCTGCATGCCCTTCCCGACGGGCCTGACCTGCGAGACGCCGCCGCCGAACCTGTAGGTGGGTCTATGATGGGGCGGTGCGCCTCTTGCTCCTGCTCGCCGCTGTCGCCCTGGTCGCCTGCGACCCATTCGCTCCCAACGAGAGCCACTCGCGCACCGTCGAAGGCTGCAGCGACGCCGTGGCGCACCTGCGATCGTGCTGTCCGGCGTTCGACAGCTACGTGAGCTGCACCTATCTCGACAACGCCATCCCGTCTCCCGATCTGAGCGAGAGCCAGAGCCGCTGCTTGACGCGGACGCCGTGCCCGGAGATCGAGCGCGCCGTCGCCGCGGGCAGGCGCGTGTGCAGCTTCGCCCCGGTGAGCCGGCGCTGCCGTTAGATGGCGGGCGCGCGCGGCCTCATCCTGGCGGCGATCGCCGCGCTCGCCTCCGGCGCGACCGGCTGTGCCGCGGCGCTGCGCGAGCGGGTGACGCCGTATCCGCCGTCGACCTCGTACCAGGTGCCGTGGACGCTCAACCGCGAGCTGTTGACGGCGGCGAACCGGCGCATCCTGTTCGTGGTCGACCTCGCCGCCGGGCACGCGCCCGAGCGGGCCGCGCTCGACCAGCTGTCGCGGCTGGCGGCGCGCTACGGCGAGCGGCCGGCGCCGTGGGTCATTCTCGGCGGCCCGGGGGCGCCGCCGCTGCGCGTCGACGGTGACAGCGTCAGCGCGTCCGGCGCCCTCGACCCGGACACGAGCTACGTCCTTCTCCGCTACGTCGGCGAGCAGCTCTCCAGGTGGGGCCTGTCGTACTCCACGAGCGCGGGCGGGCGCACCATCTACGTCATCCTCATCAACCAGGAGAGGCACCGCCGCTGGCGCGGGCTTCTGCCCGAGCGCCACCTCGAGGCGCAGACGCTCATCCACGAGTACGGGCACCTGCTCGGGCTGCCGTCGCCCGACCACGGCTACTATCCCGGCTACCCCGACCTGTCCGAGGGCGCGCACTGCGTGAATCCCGACTGCGCGCTGTCCAAGCCGCGCTTCCGCGCCCTCCTCTACAACCTGTTCCGCATCGTCTTCCGCCGTCACTACCTCGAGGACTACTGCGCCGCCTGTCGGGCCGCCATCGCGGCCGCCAAGCGGTACTGGCGGCGCCGTGAGAACGGGCTGGCGCTCTGGTCGGGCTCTCTGCATCCTTTTGATGCGAGCGAGGTGATCCGATGGCGCTTTCGCGAACCGCAAAGATCCGGCTGATCCTGGTCCTGCTGGCGCTCCTTTTCTGCGCCGGCGGCTGGCTCGGGCTCTCGTACGCGTGGCATCGCGGGTACGCGCACGGCACCGTCACTGGCGTCGTGCGCAAGGTCTCGGTGCACGGGCCGCCCTACTGCAAGATCCTCACGGGCGAGCTGGTCTACGCGTCGAGCCAGGCGGGGCCGAAGGTGGAGCTGTTCCACTTCTCCGTCGACGACGACCGCGACAGCAACCCGGTGGTGGTCGCGCTCGAGGACGCCGAGCGCCGCGGGGGCAGCGTCACGCTCGACTTTCGCCAGGATCTGAAGCCGTGGTGGCGCTGCAATCCGTCGGAGAACTTCATCACGGCCGTCGAGAAGTGAGCGCCGTTCCGACGATCGACTGGGAGCTGCTGATTCGCATCGGCGTCGGCAGCCTGCTCGGCGGGGTCATCGGCTACGAGCGCGATCTGCACGGCCGGCCGGCCGGGCTGCGCACCCACATGATCGTCGCGCTCGCCTCGGCGACCTTCATGGTCATCTCGACGCACTTCGTCTACCTCCAGCACTACGGGACCAGCGATCTGATCGAGGTCGACGCGTCGCGCATCGGGGCCTCGATCGTGACGGGCATGGGCTTTCTCGCCGGCGGCGCCATCATGCGCACCGGCATCTCGGTGCAGGGCCTGACCACGGCGGCCGCGCTGTGGCTGGTGGGCGCCATTGGCATGGCGTCTGGCGCCGGCATGTACGTAATCGCGGTCTTCGTGACTCTCGTCGGGGTGGGCGCGCTGACGGTGCTACGCCGCTTCGAGGACAAGGACGAGACGCGCCGGCGCATCTTCCTGCTCCTCGGCGGCGATGGATCGATCGCCGAAATCTCCACCAAGCTGACCGCCATCGGCGCAACCGTCTCGGCGGTGGAATACGATCGGCACGTGGCCGACAAGACGCTGGCGGTGACGCTCGACGTCCGCTATCCGCAGTCGGTTCGGATCGATCGGTTGATCGAAGAGATCGAGTCGCAGCCCGAGGTGCGGCGGGTGAAGCTGGAGCCGGGCCCGTGAGGCTGGGGCCCGTCGCCGTCCTGGTGATCATCGGCGCGATCGGCTGCCATCGTGCGCCGGTGGTGGAGCGGCAGCCGATCGGCGCGCCCTGCCGGAGCGACGCTGCCTGCGGCAGCCGTTCGACCTTCTTCTGCGCGACCGATCATCCGGGCGGCTATTGCGAGGCGGCCTGCAGCAGCGATCGCGATTGCCCGCCCGAAGCGGTCTGCGTGGGTGGGGGCCCGATCTCCAAGGGCGCATGCCACAAGCGCTGCGCGTCGTTGCCGGATGATTGCCGAGCTTCCGCCGGCTACCGCTGCATCGCGGCCGGGCAGGACGCGACACACGACTACTGCGATCCGCCCGGCCGCAGTGAGGTCGCGCGGCGCCTGCGCGGCCGCGCCTGGCGCTGGTAGCGATCCCTCGTCCGGAGCACGAGCGAGCGCGAGATCGTCATCGTCATGGGCGGATGGTATCGCTACGGCCAGGTTCCTTCCAACGTCGCCGTCACCGTGGTCGGCAGCGCCTGCAGGCCGGGCAGGATCTGGTACGCGTTGTTGGTCAGGTTGTCGACGCGCACCGTGGCGCGGATGGTCTGCCAGACGCGCGCCCACACATCGAGCTCCATGACGTAGTAGCGCGGCAGCAGCTCTTGCTGCACCACGCGCTCGGAGACCCAGTCGAAGCGCACCAGGGCGCCGATGCGCCGCCGCCAGGTCGACGCCAGGTAGACGTCGATGCGGTGGCGCGGGAAGTTGGGGATGGCGTCGAAGCCGAGCCCGGGCACCGCCGAGTAGGCGTCCTCGAAGATGTAGGTGCCGCCACCGCCGAGGATTCGATCGCGGGCGAGATCGATGCCGGTCTCGAGGCCGCGCACGTCGATGGTGCCGAGGTTGATGTCGCGCGAGCTGGTCGGGTCGAGGCGGATGAGCCCGTCGATCTGGCGCAGGTAGCCGGAGAAGCGCGCAGCCACGAGCCGGTGCGGGCGCACCCGCAGCGACAGCTCGGCGTGCCACGTCTGCTCGGGGCCGAGCGCGGCGTTGCCCTGCAGCGGATCGTAGAGCTCGCGCAGCGTCGGCAGGCGCCCCTTGCGCGCGCCGATGAGCAGCAGGTCCACCATCGGATGCGGGTGGTAGCCGACCGACACCTTGGCCTCGGGCCAGGTCACCGAAGGGTTGCTCGAACGGCAGCAGCACGCCGAACGCGGCCTCGAACGAGAGCTGGCGCCAGCGCGCCTTGCTGCCCAGGGCGAGCTCACCGTAGGTCGAGCTCTGGCCACGTCGACGGTGCTGTGGTCGGAACGTAGGAGAGCTGGTGCAGGCTGACGCCGTCGCTGTCGACCGACAGGCGCGCCGAGACGGTGCCGAAGAGGCCGCCGGCGCGGTAGGGTCGATCGAGGTCGACGGCGGCGCCGTAGCGGCCCGACAGCAGGCTCTGGCGCAGCAGCTTCTGCGCCAGCGTGTAGTCGGCGTACTCGTCGATGTCGCGCTGGAGCAGCTCGCCGTAGGCGCCGAGCGCGATGCGCAGCCGATGGCGCTCGAACTCGCCGCCGACCACGACGCGGGCGGCGTCCTCCGAGGTCACGTGCTGGAGGAACGCGTTGGCCGCCGAGTCCGACGGGGGGATGTAGAACGAGCGGTGGCCGTAGAAGACGTCGCCGGTGAAGTGGCCGCGCTCGCTGCCGTACTCGAGGCGCAAGGAGCCGTTGGCGTTCCACGCCAGGTCCGAGAAGTTCCCGTGCATGGTGCCGTCGGTGGAGGTGACGGCGTAGCTCGGATCGGCGAGCCGCGCGCCGGCCGAGGCGCGGATGCCCAGGCTGGGCGAAATCGGCGTGCGCCCGGTGAGCGCCCCTTCGCCTTCGGGCGTCGAGCCGCCGACGACGCGGGCATGCAGCATCTTGCTGCCGAGCCCGCGCAGCGTCAGCACCTCGATGACGCCGCCGTCGCCGCCCGGCCCTTCGAGTGGCGAGGCTGGGCGCGAGCTGCACCCGGATCTCGACGATGTCGGTGACCGGGATGGAGCTGACGTCGTAGATGCCGAAGTAGGGCTCGCTCAGCGGCACGCCGTCGACCAGCAGCAGGATGGAGAACTGCTTGGCGCCGCGCACGTCGACTCGGATGCCGTTGCCGCCCTGGCGCACCTGCACCTCGGGGATGAGCGCGAGCGCGTCGGCGAGCGTCTGCACGCCGCGCTCGCGCAGGTCGCGCGCGGTCATCACGATCTGCGGCGTGGCGTCGTCGCGCCGGGGGCGCGCGTGCACGGTCGTCTGGTACGCGGGCGGCGGCGGCGCGGTCGTATTCTCCGGCGCCTGCGCGGCGGCGCCGGCAGCGGCGAGCGTGGTGGCGGCGAAGGCTAGCGCTCGCAAGCGCGGTCGGTGAGCGAAGCGGCCAGCAGCGTCAGAAGGTGTCGCATGGTGGCGCGGCTCGCTCATCGTCGCTCGTTTGGTCGTCCAACTATATCCTCAATCGTGGGGGCGCGACGAACGGTTCGCGTCGCCGTCAGTCGCACGCGACCGCGCTGAGCGGGATGTCGGTGGCGTTGGGGCAGACGGCGGCGGAGAAGGTGCCGGTGAAGGTGCCCTTCTGCGTCGTGACGTCGAAGGTGATGTCGAAGGTGCCGTCGATCGTCTTCGCTGTCGTGTCGACGGGGGCCGTGGTCGTGAAGCTGCCGGTCGACGCCTGGTTGTAGCCGGTGAGCCCGCAGTTGGCGTCGGAGGTGGCGATGAGGGCGCCGTGCGTGCCGGTGCCGTCGCCGTGCCGCCGGTCCGCCGCCGGTGCCACCGCCGTTGCCGCCGCCCTGCCGCCGCCGTTGCCGCCGCCCGAGCCGGAGCCGCTCGGGTAGGTGTACGAGCCGGCGGGGAACGTGTGCGGCCCCATGCCCGCCGCCGCGCCGAACGCCAGGAACGTGGTGCCGCTCGGCGACGCGCCCGTTTGCAGGACCGCGCACAGGTCGGCGCGGTCGGCGATGTAGACGTTGAAGCTGGTCCCGGTCACGACGGCGACCACGCTCTTGGGCGCGGCGACGGTGTAGCCGTTGATGGTGCCGCTGATGGTGGCGGTCCCGTTGGGCACCGCGGTCGTGCCGCCGTCGCGCCGCCGCCGCCGCGCCGCCGCCGCCGCCGCCGCCACCCATCGGCGCCATGTCGGGCGCGCCGTTCCCGCCGTTGGCGCCGGGATCACCGCCGGTGGCCGGATTGCCGCCGCTGCCGCTCGGCGACGGCATCGAGCCGCCGCAGCCGACCAGCACGAACGCCAGCGTGACCGAGAACGTGAAGGTGCGCATGGCGCGGGACGATAGCGAGCGACGTGCCAACGCCAAGTGCGCGACCTGCCGCGCGCCGCTCCGTAGGCGCACGGAGAAGCGCGACCCCCCAGTCGGGGTGCGGGCGACTCAGAACTTGCAGTAGCCGTTGTTGGTGCACTGGCCCGTCGACGGCGGGTTCGGCGCAGTCGGTCGCCTGCGTGGCGACGGTGCACGGCTTGGTGCACAGGTGGACCGCGCCCATCTGGAACTGGCGGCACATCGAGGTGTCGCACTCGCAGTCGGTGGTGCAGGTGTCGCCGAAGACCTTGGGTCCGGCGTCGACGCAGATTGCGGTCGGCGAGGTCGCCGTGCGTCGCCATATCGAGCACGACGACGCTCATGTCGCCGCCACCCGCCGCCGAAGTGGTGTCGTCGCTGCAGCCGGTGACACCGAGGCCGAGGCCGACACAGAGCGCCAACGCTACGAGTAGGATTCGCATCGCAGCATCATAGCGTAGGCCGACGCCGCGCGAATATCCGTACGCGTACGGATCGATCGACTATAGTTTTCGCCCATGCAACGAGGACCCGGGCCGGCGCGGCCCGTCGGCAGCGGGCGCGCGGTTTGGCGGGCCGCTCGGCTACCTGCGCCGCTATCGCGGCGAGACCGTCGGCGCGCTGCTCGCCCTTCTGTGCGTCTCGGCGGCCAACCTGGCCGCGCCGCAGATGGTGCGCCTGGCCATCGACCACGGCCTCGGCGGCAGCGGCGCGCGCGCTGGCGGACGGTGCTGATCGCGGTCGGCGGCCTGGTCGGCCATCGCGGTCGGGCGGGGCCTCTTCAACTTCTTGCAGGGCTACCTCGCCGAGCGCGCGTCGCAGGGCGTCGCCTTCGATCTGCGCGAGGGGCTGTTCGCGCGCATCCAGCGGCTCAGCTTCAGCTACTACGATCAGGCGCAGACCGGCCAGCTGCTGACGCGGCTGACCAACGACGTCGAGCAGGTGCGCACCTTCGTCGGGACCGGCGTCATCCAGCTGCGTCGCGTCGCTGGTGATGCTGCTCGGCTGCGCGGTGCTGCTGCTGCTCATCAACCCCGCGCTCGCCGGCGTGGCGCTGTCGACGATCCTGCCCATCTTCTGGGTGCTCAAGATCTTCGTCGGCGCGCGTCGGGCCGCTGTTCGGCCGCGTGCAGATGACGCTCGGCCGGCTCAACGCGCGTGCTGCAGGAGGATCTGCAGGGGCTGCGCGTGGTGCGCGCGTTCTCCGGCGAGGCGCGCGAGGCGGCGCGCTACGGCGCGATCAACCACGAGCTGCGCGATCTCAACCTCGGCGTCATCGACGCCGTCGCCAACAACTTCCCGTTCGTGAACTTCTGCGCCAACCTCGGCACCATCGCCGTCGTCGGCTTCGGCGGCTTGCAGGTGTTCCGCCACCACCTGACGCTGGGCGAGCTCATCGCCTTCAACAGCTACCTGGGCTTCCTGCTCATGCCGATCATGACCATCGGCTTTCTGGCGGCGATGATCTCGCGCGCCGGCGCCTCGGCGCTGCGCGTGTTCGAGCTGCTCGACGCGCCGCTCGAGGTCACCGACGCGCCCGGCGCGACGCGCGCTGCCGCCGGTCGATCGGTCGCGTCGAGTTCAAGCGACGTGCACTTCCGCTACGCCGGCAGCGAGCGCGAGATCCTGCGCGGCGTCAGCTTCACCGCCGAGCCGGGGCAGATGGTGGCGCTGCTCGGCACCACCGGCGCCGGCAAGAGCACCGTCATCAACCTGATCCCGCGCTTCTACGACGTCACCGGCGGCGCGGTGCTCGTCGACGGCCACGACGTGCGCGCGGTGACGCTGTCGTCGCTGCGCGCGCAGATCGGCGTCGTGCTGCAGGAGGCGCTGCTGTTCTCGGGCACGGTGCGCGACAACATCGCCTACGGCCGCCCCGACGCCACGCTCGAGCGAGGTCCGCGCCGCCGCCGAGGCCGCGCAGGCGCACGAGTTCATCGCGGCGCTGCCGCAGGGCTACGACACGGTCATCGGCGAGCGCGGCGTCGGGCTCTCGGGCGGGCAGCGGCAGCGCATCGCCATCGCGCGCGTGCTGCTCACCAAGCCGCGGCTGCTCATCCTCGACGACAGCACCTCGGCCGTCGACGCCGAGACCGAGATGGCCATCCAGGCCGCGCTCGACCGCCTGATGCGCGACTCGCGCTGCACCGCGTTCGTCATCGCGCAGCGCATCTCGCACGGTGCGCGACGCCGATCTGATCCTCGTGCTCGACGAGGGCAAGATCGTCGCGCAGCGGCAAGCACGACGAGCTCCTGCACGAGAGCCGCGTCTACAACGAGATCCTCGGCTCGCAGCTCCAGCCCGAGCCGCCGAAGGCGGCGTCAGGAGGCGCGGCATGAGACGGGCGGCACCATCGAGGTGATGGCGTCGCAGGACGAGAAGCGCGCCGCCGACCGCGGCGCCGTCGCGCGCCGGCTCGTCGGCGAGCTGCGGCCCTATCGCCGCATCGTGCTCGCCGCCGGCCTGTTCATCGTGCTCAACGCCGTCGGGCAGGCGGCGGGCCCGTGGATGGTCAGCCGCGCCATCGACCGCGACATCGTCGGCCACGACGGCGCCGGCCTGTTGCGCTCGATCGCGATCCTGCTCGGCATCTACGTGACCACGGCGCTGTGCCAGCGCGCGCAGACGCGGCGCATCGGCGAGATCGGGCAGCACCTGCTGGCCGAGCTGCGCGCGCGCCTGTTCGCTGCAGCTGCAGACGCTGCCGCTGTCGTACTTCGACAAGCGGCCGATCGGCGACCTCATGACGCCGCCTGCTCAGCGACGTCGACACGCTCAACCAGCTGCTTGTCGCAGGGCCTGACCCAGCTGCTCGGCTCGCTGTTCGGCGCTGGTCGGCATCCTCGTCGCGATGCTGCTGCTCAACTGGCGGCTGGCGCTGGTCTGCTTCACGATCATCCCGGCGATGCTGGTGACGACCGCGCTTCTTCGCCGCGCGCGCCCGCGCCGCCTTCCGCAAGACGCGCCAGACCGTCGGCGACGTCACCGCCGACCTGCAGGAGGAGATCGTCGGCGTGCGCCAGGCGCAGGCGTTCAACCGCACCGACGTCAACATCGCGCAGTTCCGCGACCGCAACGCCGCCAACCGCGACGCCAACGTCGCCGCCGTCGGCATCACCTCGGCGTTCTCGCCGGCCATCGACATCCTGTCGACGCTGTCGATCGCGCTGGTCATCGGCTACGGCGGCTGGCTCGTCTTCGGCGGGCGGCTGACGATCGGCCTGCTGGCCGCGTTCCTCATCTACATGCAGCAGTTCTTCCGGCCCGTGCAGCTGGCCGCGTCGGTCTACACGCTGATGCAGTCGGCGCTGGCCGGCGCCGAGCGCATCTACGCCATCCTCGACGACGAGCCCGAGCCGCGCCGACGCGCCCGGCGCCATCGCCCTCGAGCGCGTCGAGGGGCGCATCACCTTCGAGCAAGGTCTCCTTCGCCTACGACCCGGCGCGCCCGGTGCTCGCCGACGTCAGCTTCGACGTCGCGCCCGGGCAGACCGTCGCGCTCGTCGGCAAGACCGGCGCCGGCAAGACCACGATCGCCGGGCTCATCCCGCGCTTCTACGACGTCACCGACGGGCGCGTGCTGCGTCGACGGCCACGACGTGCGCGGGCTGACGCGCAAGAGCCTGCGCCGGCCCATGGCCATGGTGCTGCAGGAGCCGTTCCTCTTCTCGGGCACGCTCGCCGACAACATCGCCTACGGCCGGCCGACGGCATCGCGCGACGAGATCGAAGCGGCCGCCCGCGCCGTCGACGCGCACGACTTCATCGCCGCGCTGCCCGACGGCTACGAGACCGTGCTCGGCGAGGGCGGCGGCACGCTCAGCCAGGGGCAGCGCCAGCTGGTCGCCTTCGCCCGCGCGGTGCTGGCCGACCCGCGCATCCTCATCCTCGACGAGGCGACCGCGAACATCGACACGCGGACCGAGGGCGTCATCCAGCGCGCGCTCGGCACGGCTGCTCGCCGGGCGCACCAGCGTGGTCATCGCCCACCGGCTGAGCACCATCCGCAACGCCGACCTGATCCTGGTCGTCGACGCGGGGAAGATCGTCGAGCGCGGCACGCACGACGAGCTGATGGCGGCGCAGGGCGCCTATGCCGACCTCTACCGGCGCCAGTTTCGCGCGGCTAGTTGATCCCGCCCGCGCCGCCGCCACCGCCACCGCCACCAGAGCCGCCGCCACCCGTCGCCGTGCCGCCGTCGCAGGCGTGGCTGCCGCCGTGGCCGCCCTCGCCGTCATCGCCGCTCTCGCCGCCGTCCCCCGCGCACTTGTGGTGGTCGTCGTCGTTGCACTGCTGTTCGTGCTCACCGGAGTCGTCGTCCTTGTCGCACGCGTCGCCGGCGCCCATCTGGTGGTCGCAGTCGCAGTCGATGTCGCTGCCGTGCGACTGGCAGCCGGCGCCATCGTCCTCCCGGCAGCCGCCGGAGTCGCCGCCGCTCGTCGCCGGCGCGCCGCCGTGGGAGCTGCTGCCGCGTTGATGGACCGCGCCCAGGTCGAGCGCCGCGCCGCCGCCCAGCGTCGCCCAGCGCGACGCGCCCGAGGCGAGCGGCCAGTTGATGCGCGCCGCCGCGCTGTACACGCCCGCGGTCCTGGTCGTCGAGGCCAGCGTCACGCGATAGCTGACCTCGGGCGGCAGCTGCAGCGTGAAGCGTCCACCGGCGGTCACGTCGGCGACGAAGACACGATGATCCGACGACTGGGCGATCACGACCGGATGATTCATCGTCGAGGTGTCGACGCGGAGCTGACCGGTCACCGCGCGCGTCGCCGGCTGCGCGCCGCAGCCGCCCCCAAGGCCGAGCACGCCGGCCAGCGCCAGGGCGAGTGAAGTGGTTCGCATGAGAGCCTCCTCCCCGGCCGACCACAGCAACCAGCGGGCCACCGAGCAACTCCGCGACCGCCGCCCGTGCGAACCGTGGCCGACGACGCGAGTTGTCAAACGGGGTTGGCGGATGGGGGAACGCTCCCCACAGCGGGGCCTGCGCCCATATTGATGGCGCCTGTTTCCGCGGCCCTGGCGGGCCCCGGCAGGGGTACGTTTCTTGCTGACCCCCTGCGTTTAGATGAACGCAGCCTCTGAGCGACACGAGATCCCGACCGAGAACCTCGGCTCCGACGCCGGCAAGCCGCTGACGGTCAACCTGCGCAAGGTGCGGGTCGAGGTGGTGCAGGGGCCCGATCGCGGTGCCGTCGTCGAGCTGGGCGACAAGCCGCTGCTCATCGGGCGCGCGCCCGCGTGTGGGCTCGTGCTCACCGACGGCAGCGTCAGCTGGATGCACGCCGAGCTGTCGCTGGTGCTGGGCGGCGTGCAGATCCGCAACCTCGGCTCGCGCAACGGCGTGCAGGTGGGCGCGGCGCTGGTCGAGGACGCGCGCGTCGAGCCGGGCGGCTGCATCCTGGTGGGGCGCACGGTGCTGTCGCTGGCGGCGACCGAGGCCGACGCGGAGATGCCCTACGCTCCGGTGCCGCGCTTCGGCGGGCTGCAAGGTCGCTCGCTGGCGATGAAGATGGTCTTCGGCCGCCTGCAGCGCTTCGCCGAAGCGGACGCGCCGGTGCTGATCGAAGGGCCCACCGGCACCGGCAAGGAGGTGGCCGCGCGCGCCCTGCACGACCACTCGCTGCGCAAGGACGGCCCGTTCGAGATCGTCGACTGCGGCGCCATCCCGCGCCACCTCATGGAGGCCGAGCTGTTCGGCGTCGCCCGCGGCGCCTACACCGGCGCCGACACCACGCGCGCCGGGCATCTTCGAGCGCGCCGCCGGCGGCACCGTCGTGCTCGACGAGATCGCCGAGCTGCCCATCGAGCTGCAGCCCAAGCTGCTCGGGGTCATCGAGCGCGGCAAGATGCGCCGCCTCGGCGAGTCGCACGCGCGCCCGATCTCGGCGCGGGTCATCGCCACCACCAACCGCGTGCTCGCGCGCGAGGTGCAGGCGGGGCGCTTCCGCCAGGATCTGTACTTCCGGCTGACCGTGCTGCGCGTCGCCATCCCGCCGCTGCGCGAGCGGCGCGAGGACATTCCGCTGCTGGTGGCCCAGTTCCTCGACGGGGCGGCGCCGCTGCCGGTGGCCTGGCTCAAGGTGCTCGAGGAGCACGACTGGCCGGGCAACGTGCGCGAGCTGCGCAACGTGGTCGAGCGCGCGCGCGCGCAGAAGTCGGCCGACGGCACGCCGATGCTCGATCTGGTGGAGGCGTTCGGTGGGGGCGCGAAGCTGCCGTCGCTGCAGTCGGCGCGCTCCACGTTCGAAAAGGAGTACCTGCGCGCGCTGCTTCTGCGCACCAACCACAACATCCGCCGCGCCGCCGAGCTGGCCGGGCTGACGCGTCAAGGGCTCTACGGCCTCCTCTCGCGCAACGGGCTCCGAGGCAACGAGGAGTAGCGGGCGTTGTCGGCCGTCATCCCGCTACACCGGTGCGCTCCGCTCGCGCCGGGGGACCGAGTCGGCAGCTTCGTGCTCAAAGAGCAGCTCGGCGTCGGCGGCATGGGCGAGGTCTTCCTCGCCGAGCACGAGTCGCTCGGCCGGCGGGTGGCCATCAAGGTGCTGCACGCCGAGCACCGCCACAACGCGCGCATGCACGAGCGCTTCGCCCGTGAAGCGCGCATCGCCGGGCGCGTGGTGCACGAGAACGTCGTCGCCGTCACCGAGCTGCACGCGCTCGCCGATGGGCGGCCGTACATGGTCATGGAGCACGTCGAGGGCGTCGACGTGTGCAGCTGGGCCGAGCGCGGCCTGTCGCTGGTGCAGTTCGTCTCGCTGGGCACGCAGATCGCCGACGCCCTCGGCGCCGCGCACCGCGCCGGCGTCGTGCACCGCGACCTCAAGCCGGCCAACATCCTCGTCACCGAAGACGGGCGCATCAAGCTGCTCGACTTCGGCGTGGCGCGCATGATTCAGGGCGAGGAGGATCGGCTGACCCAGACCGGGCAGGTGCTGGCGACGCCGAGCTACATGTCGCCCGAGCAGGCGACGGGCGAGCCGGCCGACGCGCGCAGCGATCTCTACTCGCTCGGCGTGATCCTGTGGGAGCTGGCCGTGGGCGCGCGGCCGTTCGAGGGGCGCTCGTTCGGCGAGTGGGTGCTGCTGCACGCCACGCACGAGCCGATGGCGCCGTCGCGCGCGGGGCGGACGCAGCTGCGCGGCGACATTCCGGAAGCCCTCGACGCGGCGATCCTGCGCTGCCTGGCGAAGCGGCCCGAGGATCGGTTCGCCTCCGCCGCCGAGCTGCGCGACGCGCTGGGCGCCATCGCCTGTCCGACGGCGCTGGCGACGCCGGCGCCGGCGCGACGACGCTGGCCGCTGTGGCTGGCGGCCGGCGCGGCGCTGGTCGCGCTCGCCGGACTGTCGGCGGCCCGACACGCGTCGAGGTCGATCGGACCATCGCCCGCGAGCGTGTCGACGCCGCCGGCACCGCCGGCAACGGGGTCGCCGCCCGCGGCTCCGCCGATGCAGTTCGATCCGATCGAGATCGCGAGCACGCCTGCGTCGTTCCCGCCGACGGTGGTGCACGAGGCGCACCCGAAGAGGCGGCACGCGGCCCGGGCGCACGCCGCCTCCGGCAGCGACGACGACGTGCCGGCGACGGCGCTCAAGGATCCGTTTGCGCCATGATCGCCGCGGTGCTCACGATCGTGCTGTTCGCCGCGCCGTCGTCGGACACGGTGTCGCGGGCGCACTTCGCCAAGGCGCAGCGCTCCTTCGCGCAGCACGACTGGCGGCGCGCGCTCGACGAGTTCACCGCCGCGAGCGAGTCGGCGCCGGTGGAGCTGCCCGATCTGTGGTTCGACCTCGCGCAGTGCCACCGCAACCTCGGCCACGCGCGCCAGGCGGTGGCGGCGTTCGAGCGCTACCTCGCGCTCAAGCCGGACGCGCCAGATCGCGAAAAGGTGCGCGCGCTCATCGTCACGCTGGGCGGCAAGCTGCCGGTGGAGGAGCCGGCTGCTGCGGCGGCGCCGGTCCTGGTCACCGCTCCCGTCGCGCCCCCGGCGACGCCGCCGGCGCCGGTCGCGGCCACGGCGCCCGCGCTCGCCGCCGCGCCGGCGACCCTGCCGTTGCTCCCGCCCGCCGACGCGCCGCCGCCCGCCCGGCATCGCCGCTGGAAGCTGTGGACCGGCGTCGCCGTCGGGGCCGCGCTGGTCGCGCTCGGGGTCGGGCTCGGCGTCGGCCTCGGCACCGCCGGTAGCGGCTCGAACGCGCCGACGCCCGCGCTCGGCAGCGCTGCGACCTTCGACACGAGGGGCCGGTGACAGGCGCGCCGGCGCTCCTGGCGCTGGCCCTGCTCGCCGGTTGCGCTGGCGCCGGCAGCAGCGGCGCGCCGCCGCCGACCACCGGCCTGGTGCTGTCGCTGCACTTCGATCACACCGATGTCCTGCAGGTCGCGCTCAGCGGCGCCACCTCCGCCACGGCCCGCCGCTTCGGCCCCTACCTCGTCGCCGTGAGCGCCCTGCCGCGCGACGGCACCGTCGGCTTCGTCTTCGACGCCAGCGACGCGGGCACGGCGATGGTCTGCGGCGAGTCACGCGATGTCACCGGCCAGGTGCTCGCGTCGGGCTGCGACACCTTCGATGTCGTCGGCGACGAGGTGACACACGGCTCGCTGACGCTGGTCGATCCGACCAACCCCTAATCGCCCTTTGGTGGTACGATTTCGTCGGGCCAACATGAAGTCACAGCTCGACGGTGAGATACCGGAGTACAGCCTCAGACCGCGGCGCGCTTCCTCCCCGAAGTCGCCGTGGGTGATCACGCTCCTGGCGCTGTGCGCCGCCGGCGGCGCGGTCTACCTGGCGCTCGCGCAGCACGAGAAGATGTCGACCATGCAGGCCGAGCTGGCCAAGCTCGGGCCGCGCGCCGTCGAGGCCGAGGCCAAGACCAAAGACCTCGCCGCCAAGCTCGAGGCCGCCGACGCCGAGCGCACGCAGCTCGCCGAGGCCAAGGACGAGCTGTCGAAGGACGTGGCGTCGAAGGACGAGGAGCTGGCCAAGCTCAAGGCGACCGAGACGCAGCTCCACGACAAGCTGAAGAGCGAGCTGTCGTCGGGCGACGTCAGCCTCACCGAGGACGGCGGCAAGCTGCGCGTCGGCCTGGTCGACAAGGTGCTCTTCAACTCGGGCGAGGCCACGATCAACAAGCGCGGCGAGAACGTGCTCATGCGCGTCGGCACCATCCTGGCCGGCATCTCCGATCGTCAGATCCTCGTCTCCGGCCACACCGATCAGACGCCGATGGGCGAGAAGCGGGCCTCGAAGTTCCCGACCAATTGGGAGCTGTCGGTGGCGCGGGCCACCAACGTCGTGCGCTTCCTGCAGGAGAAGGCCAAGGTGCCCGGCGAGCGGCTGGTGGCCTCGGGCTACGGGGAGTTCCATCCCGTCGCCAGCAACAAATCGTCGGCGGGGCGGGCCCGCAACCGGCGCATCGAGATCCTGCTCGTCCCCACCATGGCGCCGAAGGCCATCGGCAAGTCCAAGCTGGCCCAGAGAGCGCAGAAGAAGTCGAAGTGAAATGGTGGCTCAGTCGGATCCCACACCCACGGGGCAACGAACGTGTCCGGCCTGCGGCGCGCTCTATCCCGCCGACTATGCGGTCTGTCCGCGCGACGCCACGCCGCTGCAGCACGGCGAGGCGCCCTCCGATCCGCTGATCGGCTCCATCCTCGGCGACACCTACGAGGTGCAGCGGCGCATCGGCGAGGGCGGCATGGGCCGCGTGTACGAAGGGCGCCACGTGCGCCTGGGGCGCCGCTACGCGATCAAGGTGATGCACCAGATGTTCGCCTCCGATCGCGACGCGCTGGCGCGCTTCCGCCGGGAAGCGACCGCGGCCTCGGCGATCGCCAGCCCCAACGTGGCGCAGGTGTTCGACGTCAACGCCACGCGCGAGGGGCAGCCCTACCTCGTGTACGAGCTCATCGACGGCGAAGACCTGGGGACGCTGCTCGATCGCGAGGGGGCGCTGCCGATCGGGCGCGCCGCGCGCATCGCGCGCCAGGTGGCCAACGGCCTCGCCGCGGCGCACGCGGCCGGCGTCATCCACCGCGATCTGAAGCCCGAGAACGTCATGCTCCTCAAGGCGGCCGACGGCAGCGAGGGCGCCAAGCTGCTCGACTTCGGCATCGCCAAGGTGCAGCAGGAGGACAAGCTGACGCGCACCGGCGCGCTCTTGGGCACGCCCGCCTACATGGCGCCGGAGCAGGCGCGCGGCGGCTCGACGATCGATCACCGCTGCGACATCTACGCGCTCGGCGCCATGCTCTATCGCTCGGTCACCGGGCAGCCGGCGTTCAGCGGCGAGGACGCAGGGCGCACGCTGACCAGCGTCATCTGGGACGAGCCGGCGCGCCCCAAGACCCTGCGGCGCGACCTGCCCGATGGGCTCGAGCTGGTGATTCAGCGCGCGATGGCCAAGGATCCCGACGCGCGTTTCGCCTCCATGGCGGAGCTCGACGCGGCGCTGGCGCCGTTCGATCCGGCGGCGGGCGCGACCACCCGCATCCTCGATCCGCCGCCGGCGACCAAGCCGCAGCCCGGCGACGTCGGGCGCGCACAGACCATCGTGGCGTCGGGCACGACCGGGCAGACCACCGCACCGCCGTCCGCGCTGGGACCGATGTCGCAGGCGCGTTGGGCGCGGCCGCGCGCGGTCGTCTTCGGCCTTTTGGCGCTGGCCTGGTGCGTGATCATCGTCGGCTCGGCGATCGGCCTCTTGCTGACGGCGATCACGCACCACGTGCTCGGCGCCGGCGAGCAAATCCTGGTCGTGGCGCTGGCGCTGACCCTGACGGCGCCGCTGGCCGGGTTCGAGGTGCGGCGCCTGATGCACGGCGCGTGGCGCAACACGGCCACGATGCTCGGGCGCGCCGACGCGCTGGCCCGCGCCAGCCTGCTGTCGCTCGCCGCCTATGCGGTCGTCGCCGCGCCGGGGCGCTTCCTCGGTCTGCTCGAGCACGCGCCGGCGCCGGCGCTCACCGAAATTGGCGCCGTCGCCGCCGCGCTCGTCGTCGGCGGCGTCAGTCTTCGTCGCCGCTGAGCGGCGCGGCGTGCGGCGGGCGCGGCCCGGCCGCGGCGCGCACCAGCAGCTCGAGATCGAAGCGGCCGTTGTCGCTGCGCACGCCCGCCGGCCCCTGCAGCGCCAGCACCTCGTCGCCGACGTCGCCTTCCCACGCCAGCACGCCGTCGGCCCAGACGCCAAGGACGCGCCCCTCGAGCTTGGCGTGAAGCCGATGCTCCACGCCCAGGGCCGGCGGCGCCGGCTGGGTGCCGGCGCGCGGGCGGAGGTTGCGATAGCCGCGCGCCCCGCACTCGGCGTGGGTGCGCTGACCCGGGTTGCGCTTGAGCGACACCACCAGCTGCGCCTTGGGCGCAAGGCGCCACATGACGTAGAGCAGGTTGCAGCCGTCGGCGGCGCGCAGCTTGAGCCCGATCTGCCGCCGCAGCTCGCCCGACGCCAGCGGCGCCACGCCGTCGCTGGGCCCGAGCCAGGTGAAGCGGAGCTCGGCGTCGTCGCCGTCGGACGCCTCGACGACGGCGCGCATCTTGGGCTCGCGCACGCGCGCCCGCCCGCCCCAGAGCGCCTCGATGTGCCCGCGGGTGACGCGCCAGGCCGCCGCCGGCGCGCGGGTCAGCTCGTCCGCGCCCGCCACGCCGCCGGCCAGCGCTGCTCCGACGACGATGAGCTGGGCCAAGGTCATCCTCCGTCTCCGCCGCCCAGGGTGGCGGACAGCTCGGCCACGTGCACCTTGAGGAACTCCTGCTCCGCCTTGAGCTTGACCCAGTCGAACCACATCGACTCGCGGAAGCGGCGCAGCTTGTCGCTCTCGATGGCCTCCAGGGCGTGGATGCGCCCTTCGACGTCGGCCAAAAGGATGCGCACCTCGCCCAGGCGCCGCCGCTCGCCGGCGTACAGGGCGCGCAGCCGCGCCTGCAGCAGCTCCGCCTTCTGCTCGACGGCGTCGTTCTCCAAGCGCACCACGCGCGTCTTGGCCCTGGCCGCCTCGGCCTCGGCGAACGGCATGTAGATGGCCGCGGGGTTGATGGTGAGCGAGATGACCCCGAACAGCGGCAGCTCGTCGCGCAGGCCGAAGAAGCGATCGTAGCCGCCGCGCACGCTGATGTCGAAGGCCTCGGTCAGGCGCAGCCGCCCTTCGTACTTCTGCACCTCCTCGTCGGCGGCGCGATGCCGGCGCAGCAGCTCCGCCGGCGGCGGCAGCGCCGTGTGCGCCGGCAGGCCCGCGCGCAGCGTCTCCGCCTGCATCAGCGACGCCTCCAGATCGTCGACGCGCACCTGCGTCGCCTCCAGCTCCTCGACGGTGGCGTGGGCGCGCTCGACCGAGGCGTGCAGCGTGTGCAGCACCTGCTCGGCCTTGGGCAACGCGGCGCGCAGGACCGCCAGCTTGGCGTCGAGCGCCGCCGCCGACACCTGCTCGCGGTTCTCCACCAAAAAGCGCGCCAGCCCGCTCTCGGCGCGATAGCGCTCGCAGTCGGCCGAGGCGCGCTGGCGGTTGACGACGCCGCGCACCAGCCCGGCGATCAGGCTGTAGCGGGCGCCGAAGGTGAGCCGCTCGGTGGGCGGCGCCGAGGTCAGGCCGCCGGCGCCGGTGGTGACGTCGTTGCCGTTGACCACGCCGTAGTCGAGGAAGATCTGGGGCGAGAACAGGAGCGCGCTCTCGGACCTGGCGACGCTCTGGGCGTAGGTGCAATAGGCGTCGCCGGCATCGGCGTAATCGGCCCCGTCCGTCGCCTGCGCGCTCGCGATCGCCGGCGCGAGCGCGATGATGACGCACAAAAGGCGCATCAGAACAGGATCGGCCGCCCGCCGGCGAACAGCACCTTGCGCTCGGCGTCGTGCACGTCGGCGAGCTGCACCTGCACCGGCTGCCCGCGCAGCTGCGAGTTGTGCAGCGGATGCTTGTAGGCCATCTCGCCCGGCAGGAGCGTGACCACCTGACCGACGCGCTTGCAGAACAGCGGCCCGATGGCGCAGCCGTAGATGGGCGCTCCCGGCTTGATGCTGTCCAGGTTGTCGTAGGGCACGAACGCGATGGTGTCCTTGCCGGCCACGGCGCGGATGAACGCGGAGTCGTTGAGCGTCTTGACCATCTTGTCGTAGCGTTCGAGGCTGCGCTGGAGGACGACGCGGTTGTCGCGCGCGCTGGCCAGCTCGACCTCGGCGCGCTTGACGTCCTGCAGGATCTTGAGGACCTCGATGCTGTGCCGGCCCGCCGGCTTCTGGCCGACGATGGCGCCGAGCGCGTCCGTCTCGCGGCTGAGCTCGGCGCGCCGCTTGTACAGCTCCACCGACTGCTCGGCGAGGCTGAGGTTGCCCTGCGCGATCTGCGACAGCTGCAGCGCGCCGGCCACCGCCGTCTCGCGATCGATGAAGTGCGCCCCGTATTCGGCGGCCAGCTTGTGCTTCGAAAGGTCCGAGTAGGCGCGCCCGCTCTTGGCCGCTTCGGCGCGCGTCGAGGCGAAGCTCTTGTCCAGCGCCATCAGGCGGCTGAGCTCGCCCCGGCGATCGGCGAGCTCGTCGGCGAGCGCCTTGTGCGCGCCGTCGACGTAGTCCTGCTGCATGCGCATGACGCGCTCGGCGTCGGCGAGATCGGCGGCGACCTTGTCGCGGGCGGACGACTGTTGCAACAGCTGCGTCGAGAGCGCCAGCACGCGCTCGTCGGTGGGCGAGATGACCGTGGGCTCGATCCAGCTCGTCGAGAACCAGTAGAAGATGTTGGCGCCGAGATAGGACACCAGCGCCAGCGCGATCACCGTCAGCACCGCGAAGCCGATGAGCTTGTAGGTCGAGACCACCACCTTGTTGACGCGCGCGGCGTCGAACATACGGGGCGTCGCCCGTTCGATGGCGACGGCACGCCGGAGCTGCTGCACCACGCGCACGCGCTCGAACAGGCGCACCACCACCGCGCGCGTCTCGTCGAACAGCCGCACCATCGTCGAGCCGGGCAGGAGCGCGCCGGGCCGATCGTCGAGGCTGGTCGGATCCTCGGGCGGGATCGGCTGCAGCGCCACGTCGATGATGGGCTGGGGCAGCGGCGGCGGCACCGCGCGCAGCGGCGGCAGCGGCGGCGGCACCGCGCGCAAGGGCGGGATGGGCGGTGGTACCAGCTGCGCCGGCGGGGGCGGGCGGCGGACGTGGATTTTCGTAGGCATGGTCTCCTCAGAACCTGAGTCGAAGCACTTCGTACGACTCCGCGTACTGCACGCCCGCCAGCCTCCCCATCGCGCGCGCCAGATCGCGCGTCGAATCCAGGTCCATCCGCGCAAGCTGCGACGAGTGGGCCGAGATCGCCTCCACCTTGCGTTCGATCGTCTCCGAGATGTCGGCGAAGCACTGCCCGAGCGACCGCGTCGAGGTCTGCGCGTTCATCTCGTAGCTCGACACGTACGCCAGGATGTTGCACGGCCAGCGGCGCAGCGCCGACACGGTGGCGCGGTTGACCAGCCCGTGGTCCCAGTGCAGATCCTGCGCCGAGTGCGTGATGACCAGGTCGGGCCGCACGTCGTTGACCAGCGTGTCCATCTGCGCGACCAGCTCGTGCATCGGGATGTCCTCGACGCGACACTTCTTGTCGGGGTTCAAGATCGCCAGCCGGGCGCCGAGGATCGCCGCGCCCGCGCGCCGCCTCGCGGCTGCGCTCGAGGATCAGGGTCGGCAGCGACACCACCGCCGCCAGCACCTGCACGCCCTGCGACGCCAGCCGCGCCAACAGGCCGCCGGCGCCGACCTCGAGATCGTCAGGGTGCGCTCCGAACGCCAGCACGCGCGTCGCCTCTCCCGCATGTGCCAAACAGGTCACGCTCGTTCACCTCCCCGCCGCGGCAGCGACGGGATGATCGGGTTGCATCGCCTCGCGCACGATGCGCGCGGCGTCGGGTCCGCAGTTGAACAGCAGATCGAGGGCCGCCAGGTTGCGGCTTGAAGCCGAGCGCCGGATAGCGCTGCGGATAGATCGGATGCTGGAACGTCTGCCACTCCACGCGCACGCCGCTGCGCGCCAGCTGCTCGACGTCGAGGTAGCCGCGCGAGCCGCCTCCACCCGAGAGGTAGACGTCGGCGCCGACGGCCAGACAGAGCGACTCCAGCCGGTCGGTCTTCTGTCCACGCAGCGCCAGCGACGAGGCCCGCAGCACCGGCGTGTAGATCTCGAACCAGCGCAGGTGCAGCCGCAGAAGATGCAGCTGCAGCTCGATGAGCTGCTCCCAGCGCCGCGTGTAGACCTCCTCCAGGTCGGGCTCGTACAGCTTCCAGAAGGGCGCCGAGCCGTAGTGGATCTGCAGCGTGTGCCACGTCTTGCGCTGCCAGTGCTGCTTGGGCGAGCCGCGATTGACGATCCGCTTGTCGAGGATGCGCTCCTCCTGCGGCCCCCGCTCGAGCGGCACCGTCAGCCACTGTGGCCCGTGGTTGAGCTTGAGGCGGTTGCGGTTCTGGAAGTTCTGCGCCTCGTACTGCAGGTCGTCCATGACGACGAACAGATCGGCGGCGGCCACCTTCGCCAGATAGCCGAGCCACGGCAGGTAGTGCGGCTGATGTGCGGCGACGATCACGACGACGCTCCTCCATCCGCCGCGATTGCGCAACCACCGCGCTGTGCCCGCGCGTCTCCCAGCTCGACGAGTGCAGGGTGAACAGCCCGAGCGGCGTGAGCACCAGGTAGGCCGTCGGCATCAGGACCGCCATGGGCAGGAACCACGACCGGGTGCACGCGGAAGCGCGGATCGAGCCGCCGCGTCGACGGCGCGAAGTGATAGACGAAGCCGAGCAGGCCCGACCAGACCGACGTGGAACGCGATCAGCGGCACGAAGTCGCCTTCGACGAGGTGCCCGATGATGAGGAACGGGTAGACGAGCAGCAGCGCGAACATCGACAGGTAGTGCACGCACACCAGCGGGTGCAGCCGCCAGGCGTGCGAGAGCCCGCCCACGAAGTCGACGATGTTCGAGCGCTTCCAGCGCAGCTGCTGGTTGAAGTAGCCGGTGAGCGTCGTCGGCGCCTTGGTGTAGCAGAACGCGTCCATCGTCATGAGCGTGCGGTAGCCGGCCTTGACGATCTGCCGCGTCAGGAAGCGGTCCTCGCCGTACTTGATGGGCACGCCGAAGACGTTGCGCTTCTCGAGGATCGGCTCGAGCTCGACCAGCACGCGCGCGGCGATACGCGGTCAGGCAGCCCGACAGGCACATCACCGAGTGCAGCGAGCGCTCGAGGTTCTTCAGCATCTCCTGGCCGAAGAAGTACTTGATGGTCTGCATGCGCGAGAGCCAGTTCTCGTCGGCGTTCGACACGTGGACGCGCCCGCCGACGGCGGCGATGTCGTCGGCGGTGAAGCGCGCCACCAGCTCGCGCACCGCGCCCGGATCGACGATCACGTCGGAGTCGACGCTGACGATGATCTCGGCGTCGTCGGCCTCGCGCACGGCGTGGTTGATGCCCTTGCGCTTGCCCATGTTGTGCGGGTTGCGCAGCACGCGCACGCGGTCGGGGAAGATCGCGCGCGGCGCGGCAGGCCCACTCGTAGCTGTCGTCGGTGGAGCAGTCGTCGACGACCGTGACGCTCAGCTTGTCGCGCCGGATACTCGACGGCGACGAGGCTCGACGATGGTGTCGTAGATCGAGCGGCCCTCGTTGAAGAGCGGCACCACGATGGTCACCGTCGGCTCGTAACCGTCGCGGGCGACGTCGAAGTTCCGGCCTTTGACGATCCGCAGGTAGAGCCCGAAGACGTAGCGGTTGGCGAAGACCACCAACACGAAGAGGAAGATAGGGACGGTGTCCATCGGGCTTCGCCGGCCACTCGCTCAGCAAGCGACGTGCCCGATGACAAGTGCGCGACGACAAAGGGAGCGCCTGCGTCCGGGACGATGTAGGGTGGGTACTCACCTCACCGGGGGTCAGCGTGCGTTGACAGCCGGTGGGCGCGCCCGGCCACCGTCGCCCGCGCCGGCGGCGCTCGATCGCGCTGCCCACGCGCAAGTGCAACCGCGCCTCTGCGCGGGACTGTCCCCAGGGCTGCGGCGCCGGCGCCGCACGGTTTGTACGGAGCGGAAGCGGCGCCGCGGCGCCGGCTAAACTAAACGTCGAGGGCGGGCGCGCCGTCGAGCAGCGCGCGCACGCGCCGCGCCAGCGCCACCACGCTGAACGGCTTCTGCACGAAGACCTGCTCGGGCACGCCCTGCTTGACGATGGCGTCGCCGGGATAGCCGGAGATGTAGAGCACCTTGATCGCCGGACGGAGCGCGGTGACTCGCGCCGCCACCTCCGAGCCCATCATGCGCGGCATGATGACGTCGGTGACCAGAAGGTGGATCGGCGCCGGGTGCTGCTCGATGAGCGCCAGCGCCTGCGTGCCGTCGACGGCGGCGAGCACGTCGTAGCCATGCGCGCGCAGCACGTCCTGCACGAACTCGCGCACGTCGCCGTCGTCCTCGACGAGGAGCACGGTCTCGTTCCCTGACGGGCCGGAGCCCTCGTCGAGCGTGAAGCGGCCGCTCGTCGTCGACGGGGCGTCGATGCGCGGCAGAAAGACGCGGAAGATGGTGCCGCTGCCGACGACGCTGTCGACGGCGATCTGCCCGCCCGACTGCGTGACGATGCCGTACGCCGTCGACAAGCCGAGGCCGGTGCCCTTGCCCGCCACCTTGGTGGTGAAGAACGGCTCGAAGATGCGCGCTCGCGTGGCCGCGTCGATGCCCGAGCCGGTGTCGCTCACCGACAGCACGACCCAGCGGCCGGCGGGCACGCCCAGGCGCTGCGACTCGGCGGCCTCGACCACCTCGACGTTCTCGGTGGCGATGGCGAGCGCGCCGCCCGAGGGCATGGCGTCGCGCGCGTTGATGACCAGGTTGACGACCACCTGCTCGAGCTGGCCGGCGTCGGCGCGCACGCTGCCGAGGCGTTCGGCCAGCGTCGTGCGCAGCTCGACGTGCTCGCCGATGAGCCGGCGCAACATCACCGTCAGGTTGGCGACGAGCGAGTTGAGATCGATCGTCCGCGGCTGCAGCACCTGCTTGCGCGAGAAGGCCAACAGCTGCGTCGTCAGCGCCGCCGCTCGCAGCGCCGCGCGATGGATCTGATCGGCGTGCCGCCGGTGCGGCGAGTCGGGCTCGAGCACGGTGAGCAGGATCTCGGAGTGGCCGCGCACGGCCGTGAGGATGTTGTTGAAGTCGTGGGCCACGCCGCCGGCGAGGCGGCCCACCGCCTCCATGCGCTGCGCGTGCTGGAGCTGCTCCTCGAGCCGCTTGTGCTCGGTGATGTCGTGGGCGAAGGCGACCACGCACGGCCGGCCGGAGAGCTCGGTGAACTCGAGCGAGTGGATGGTGTCGACGGCGCGGCCATCGCGCGCGTGCACGCGCACCTCGAACTCTCCGAGGAAGCGCGTCGCCACCGCCTGCGTGAAGCGCTCCAGGTCGGGCGCATCGAAGCGGAGCCCCAGCTCGAAGAACGACTTGCCGATCACCTCCTCGCGGCACAGCCCCGTGATGCGCAAGAAGCTGTCGCTGACGTCGAGGTAGCGGTTGTCCTCGAGGTCGAGGATGCTGACGACCACGGGGCTGTTGTGGAAGACCTTGGAGAACAGGGTCTCCTTCTCGCGCAGGATCGCCTCGGCGCGGTGGCGCTCGGTGATGTCGCGGACGACGCTGACCAGGAAGCTCTCGCCGTCGAGCTGGAGGTGGCGCGAGCTGACCTCGCAGGCGAACTCGCTGCCGTCGCTTCGGATGTGCCGCGTCTCGAACTGGACGCCGGCGGCGGCGGCGCGCGCCATCTGATCGCTGATCTCGTCGTGCGTCGATGGGGCGCGGAGGTCACGGATGTTGCGCTCGCGGATCTCGTCGAGCGAGTAGCCGTACGCGGTCAAGGCCGCGCGATTGGCGTCGCGCAGCTGGCCGCGCGAATCCATGAGCAAGATGATGTCGCGCGCCTCGTCGGCGACTGCGTCGATGCGCCGGACCATGCGCCTAGGGCCCTCCGCCTCGTTTCATACCACAGCAAGCGTCCCCGCGCTTGGCGCAGCCTGTAAATTCAACACGTTGCGCATGTGGCGGCCTCGACTGAGGGTTCGCGTGACTCACGTACTAGGTAGAGGAGTCCGTCATGCGCTCGAATGTCCTCGCAGCTTTCGCGGTCGCGTTACTGGTCGCAGCGTGCGGTAGCAACACGGGGCGTGGCAGTGGTGGCGACGGCGGTGGCGGCACCGGTGGCACCGGCGGCGGTGGCGGCACCGGCGGAACCGGGGGCAGTGGCGGTGGCGGCGGCCAGCCCGGTCTCACCGACGGCGGCGTGCCGGTGGGCGCCTTCTACGTGACGACCGGCCAGTACATGGTCGCCGCCAGCAGCGAGACGGTCATGTGCAGCACGATCCGTCTGCCCACGACGGTCGACGTCGACGTCACCAAGATCGAGGCCACGCTGACCACAGGCGGGCACCACCTCATCATGTACAAGGTCAACGACACCACGGAGGCGCCCACGCCGACGCCGTGCGACTCGGTCTCCAACATCACCTCGTCGGTGCCGATGATCATCGCGCAGAACACCGACAGCTTGCTCAACCTGCCCACCGGCGTCGCCTACCACTTCGCGGCCGGCCAGATGGTGAAGCTCGAGCTGCACTATCTCAACGCCACGCCGAATCCGAAGATGGTCGAAGGCCGGGTGACGATGACCCCGGCGGCCTCGGGCCAGACCTACCAGCAGGCGGACATCATGTTCTGCGGCTCGGTGACGCAGCTGTCGACGACGGGCATTCCGCCCAACACCTCCACCGCCATGCTCAACCCCGGCTTCTTCGCCGGCAACGGATCGATCGACTTCACCAAGATCAAGGTGTTCGGCCTGACTTCGCACCAGCACTGGACCGGCAAAGAGGCGACCATCAGCAAGTCGACCAGCGCCAGCAGCGCCGGCACCATGCTCTACGACAACACGCAGTGGGACGCGGCGCCGCTCAAGACCTTCGACGACACCAGCCTGATCTCGTTCGGCCCCGGCGAGGGCATCCGCTGGCAGTGCACCTACGACACGCTCGACGCGGCGCCGCCGCCGTCGGGGACGGTAAAGTTCGGCGAGAGCGCGCGCGTCAACGAGATGTGCTTCTTGTGGGCCTACTACTATCCGTCCGCGGGCCGCTTCATCGGCGAGGGCGACTGCTGGCAGTAGCCGGCGCCGCGCCCGCCGCGGTCATTTCTTCTCGGGGAAGTGGACTTCGACGCGGCGGTTCTGGGCGCGCGCCTCGTCGGTGCGCTCGGGGTTGATCGGCCGCGTATCGCCGTAACCGACGTAGTCGAGGCGGCTGCGCTTGACGCCCTTTTTGACCAGGTAGTCGACCACCGACTTGGCCCGGTGCTTCGACAGCCGCAGGTTCCATTCGTGCGTGCCGCGATCGTCGGCATACCCTTCGATCACCACCTCGTCGAGATCGCGCCGCTCCTGCAGGAAGCGCGCGACCTCGTCGAGGATGGGGAAGCTCTCGGGCAGCAGCTCCCACTTGTTGGTCTCGAAGTGCACCGAGTGCAGCTGGAACATGCCGCCGCGCTCGACCGTCAGCTTCGGGCAGCCGTTCGCCTTCGGATCGTTGGCGTTGACCACGCCGGGGTCCTTGGGGCAGGCGTCCTCGGCGTCGGGCACGCCGTCGTGGTCCTCGTCCGGCAGCGGACAGCCGGCGCGCGACGGATCGGGATGCTCGCCCGGCGCCTCTGCCGGGCACAGGTCCTCGGCGTCGGGGACGCCGTCCTTGTCCTCATCGGCGGGGCAGCCCTTCTGCGTCGGGTCGGGCTTGTCGCCGACCTTGGCGTCCGGGCACAGGTCCTCGGCGTCGGGGATGCCGTCGGCGTCGGTGTCGAGCGGGCAGCCCTTCTTGGCCGGGTCGGGCTTGGCGCCCGGCTTCACCCCCGGGCAGAGATCTTCGGCGTCGGGGACGCCGTCATGGTCGGCGTCGGGGCAGCCGCGCGCGGTGCCGGCCTGCTTGGGGCACAGGTCTTCGGCGTCGGGGACGCCGTCATGGTCGGCGTCGGGACAGCCGCGGGCCGTGCCCGCCTGGTAGGGGCACAGGTCTTCGGCGTCGGGAACGCCGTCGTTGTCGCTGTCCTTGGGCTTGGGCGGTCCGAGCTTGCGCACCGGCGCGTAGGCGAAGCGCACCAGGGCGCGCGCGTCGGGCGTGCCGAGCATCGACGCCAGCCCGGCGCCGACGCCGGCGCCGACGAGGAACATGTGCGCGATCGAATACTGCGCCGCGAGCAGGAGCTCGACGCTGGTGCCGTAGCGCGTGCCCGCCTGCGGCCCCGCCACCAGCGTCGCCAGCGTCAGCTCGGGGCCGACGTGGAGCCGCCGCGCGTGATCGGCCCAGGCGATGCCGGCGCCGAGCTGGAACTCGCTCGCCGTCGACGACGCGGGCCCGAAGCCGATGGTCTGCTGCGCGCGGATGAGCACGCCCGCCTCGACCGTCCAGCGCAGGTGATCGATGAGCATGCCGGTGGCGATGAGCTCGGGCAGCCCGCGCGCGGTCTGGTCGCCGGCGTGGTCGACGTTGGCGCCCACGGGGACCCACAGGTAGCCGCCGACGTGCAGCGAGAAGCGGCTGCGATCGGGCTGGCCCCACAGGCGCACCATCACGCCGAAGCGCGGGTCGCCGGCGGCCGCACCACTCAGCGGCGCCGCGCCGAACGCCGCCGTGCCCCGCTCCAGCAGCACCACCGGCAGCGACAGCGACAGCTGCACCCGATCGAGGAACGAGCCCGCGACGTCGACGTGCCCGACCAGCTGGTGCTCGACGATGGAGACAGTCTGTTGGAAGCGCGGATCGAAGACGCCACCGAGCAGCGGGTTGTGCCCGTAGTCGAGCGTCAGGCCGGCCGCGACCCAGCGCGTCGACGAGTACCACGGCTGCTGCACTGCCACGAACCAGCTGCCCGCCGGCGTCGGCTCGTAGCGGTCGAGCGCGAAGCCGTCGGCGTGCGCGACGCGGGCGCCGGCCAGGGCGGACAGTGCTAGTGCGATGCCGAGGGCGCGCCGCATCAACCAGGAGAGCAGTAGTTGCCCATGTCACCGCCGGAGCTGAAGCAGAAGGCGCCGCTCGGGCAGGGGGCGCAGCTGCCGCAGTGATTGTCCGTGCCGCTCTGGACGCAGGTGCCGGCACAGCACAGCTGGAAGGCGCCGCAGGCGTTCTGGCAGGTGCCGCAGTTCATCGGATCGTTCTGCGTGTCGAGGCAGCTGGAGCCGCACTGTTGCAGGTTCGGGCCGCAGGTGACCTCGCAGCTCCCCGACGAGCAGACCATGCCGGCGACGCAGGCGATGCCGCAATCGCCGCAGTTGTTGCCGTCGACGTTTTCGTCGACGCAGACGTCGGCGCAGCTCGACAGGCCGGTCGGACAGCCGCAGGTTCCGTTGATGCACGCCAGCGAGCCGGGGCAGACGGTGCCGCAGCCGCCGCAGTTCGCCGGATCGCTGGCGACGTAGACGCACTTGCCGCCGCAGAAGTTCTGTCCGTTCGGACAGGTGATGCCGGCGCTGTTCGGACAGCCGGCCAGCAGCAGGGCGCCGGCGACGAGGGCGAGCAGGAACGGGCGTCCCGGGGTATGCGTATTTTCCATCTGGGAGCCCTCGATCGTCGCGGATGCCAAGCTCGCTGTCAAGGATCGGGCTCCCACAACGCCGCGTCGCCTGGCATATGCTCGGGCAATGACGCCACTTGCCATCGCGCGCGCCTGGCTCGACGCCTTCAACGCCCACGATGTCGACGCGCTGGTCGCGCTCTACGCCGACGGCGCTACCCACACGTCGCCCAAGATCCGCGCGCTCCATCCCGAAAGCGGCGGCAAGCTCGTCGGCAAGGCCGCGCTCGCCGCCTGGTGGCGCGCCGCCAATGCGCGGCTGCCGGGGCTGCGCTACCAGGCGACGGCCATCGTCGCCGACGGGGAGCGGGCGATCATCGAGTACCTGCGTCATGCGCCGAACGAGCCGCCCATGCCGGTCGCCGAGGCGTTCGACGTGCGCGGGGGGACGATCGTCGCTTCGCGCGTCTATCACGGCTAGCCGGCGCCCCGCCCGCTATAATGGAGGCGGTGGTCGAGGTCGGTGTACTGGAGGAGGTAGCGGAGATCTTCGCGTCGCTGCGCGACGTCGACGAGGCGCTGGCACGCTTTCTCACGCTGGCGCGCACCAGCGCCGGCAGCGTCTTCGGCGCCATCTACCTGCGCGACGACGCGCGCAACCTCTTCCTGCGCTGGCACGAGCACGCCCAGACGCCGGCGCTCAACCTGCCGGTCGAGCTCGTCGAGGCCTTCTTCGCCGGGGTCGATCACCGCGTCGTCTCGCTCGACGAGCCGGGCTTCGACGGGGTCGCGGCCATCGAGCGGTCGCGCGCCGGCGGCATCCGCGCGGCGCTCGGGCTGCCGATGCGCGCGCGCGACCGGCTCGTTGGCCTGCTCGGCCTCGGCTTTCCCACGGTGGACGTCATCCCCGCCGAGAAGCTGCGCACGTTGGCGGCGCTGGCGCGCTTCCCCGCGGCCGCCATCGACCACGCGCGCACGCAAGAGCTCGGTGCCCACCGCGCGCGGCTGGCCGACGGACTGCGCCGCTTCGGCGAGCGCGCGCTCGGCACGCTCGATATCGCGGTGCTGCACCAGCTCATCCTCGACACCACCGTCGAGCTGACCGGCTCGGACCAGGCGTCGATCACCGAGATCGCGGGCGGTGTCGTCCACGTCGTCGCCGGCGTGGGCAAGGACGCGGCCCTCGTCGGCACGCAGGCGCCGGCCGACGCCATGCGCGAGGCGCTCGACCGCGACGAGCCCTACGTGGTCAACGACGTCGCCGCCGCCGACGGCTCGCAGCTCCTGGTGCAGCTGGCGCGCAAGAACGGCGCCGGCTCGTTCATGGCCCTGCCGATGCGGTACCACGAGCGCGTCTGCGGTCACCTGTTCGCCGGCGCCGCCGAGCCGCATCGCTACCGCGCCGAGACCATCGAGGCGATGCGCATCCTGGCGTCGATGGCCGCCGCGGTGCTCGAGCAGCGCAGCGCTCACGCCGAGGCCGAGCGGCAGGCCGGGAGGCTCGCCGCCACCATCGAGCACCTGCCCATCTTCGTCGAGGTCTTCGACCGCTCGGGCGCGCTCGTGCGCGGCAACGGCGCGGCGCGGATCGCGCGCGCTCGCTTCGGGATGTCCTCGCCGACGGCGCAGAGCTGCTTCAGCGATGTCACCGCCACGCAGCTCGACGGCACGCCCATCGCCCGCGAGGACATGCCGGCGGCGCAGGCGCTGCGCGGCATCCATCCACCGCGCACCGAGGTCGTGCTGTCGCGCGACGGTGTCAAGCTGGCGACGGTGATGATGGCGGCGGCGCCGATCCTGGCGCCCGATGGGGGGGGCGTAGAAGCGGTGGTGCTCGCCTGCCAGGACGTCTCGGCGCTGTACGAGCTGGCGCGGGAGAAGGAGCGCTTCCTCACCGTGGCCGCGCACGAGCTGCGCACGCCCTTGACCGCGCTGCACGCGACCACGCAGCTCATCGAGGTCGATCCGTCGGCGCTCGAGGATCGCGAGCGCCGCCGGGAGCTGCTGGCGCGCATTCGCCGGCAGACGGGGCGCCTGGTCCGGCTCGTCGAGGAGCTCCTCGACTCGGCACGCGTGCAGTCGGGGGAGCTGCCGCTGCAGCGGGCGGACGTCGATCTGGTGGCGCTCTGCCGCGGGGTGCTGGAGATGACCGCGCCGCTCGCCGGGCCGCGCGCGCTCGTGGTCGCCGACGGCCCGGTGGTCGGCCGCTGGGATGCGGTGCGCATCGAGCAGGTCGTGACCAACCTTTTGTCGAACGCCCTCCGCTACAGCCCCCCGGACAGTGAGATCACCATCGGCGTGCGCGCCGCCGGCGATCGCGCGCTGCTCTCGGTGCGCGACGCCGGCATCGGGATCCCGGAGGCACAGCGCGAGATGCTGTTCACGCCGTTCTTCCGCGGCGCCAACGTGCAGCGCAGCCATGCCGGCGGCCTCGGCCTCGGCCTGCACATCGCCCAGGAGATCGTGCGGCGCCACGGCGGCTCGATCCAGGTCGAGTCCTCGGAGAACGCCGGCACCACCTTCACGGTCGAGCTGCCGCTGCGACAAGGCGAGCGCTGATCAGATCTCGGCGTCCGCGAGCGCCGCGCACAGCAGGCGATGGAAGTGGTGTACGCCGGTCTCGCGCGACGGTGAGTAGCGGCCGCGGCGATAGAGGCGCGATTGGATGCCGCGCTGCACCGACTCGACCACCGCTTCGTCCTCGTGCTCGACGCGATCGAGGCCGCTGCCGGCGCCGCGCTCGCGGCGCGCCTCGTCGAGCACGTAGGCGCGGTAGTGCACGCGCATGGTGTCGACGCCGGCGGGCATGACCACGTTGAGCGACAGGCCCCAGGGGTAGAAGTTGAGCATCAGGTTCGGGAAGAGCCAGAAGTACCAGGCGGCCACGTCCGAGCCGTCGAAGGTGTCCTCGCCCCCTTTGGCGATCCCCACCTGCGTGGTCCCGCGGGCGTCGAGCTCGGTGCGGTAGGCGCCGAAGTCGAGCGCCTGTGACAGCGATGGGTGCACGAACGGGATGTGCAGCCCCTCCAAGTAGTTGTCGACGTAAAGCATCCAGTTGGCGGCGACGTCGTAGTCGCGCACGCTCTCGGGATCGAGCGCGAGCGCGTCGAGCGGCAGGGGGCCGAGGCGACGGCGCAGCGGCTCCAGCAGCACCTCGGCGTCGTCCGCCGGCCCCAGCGACGTGAACACCAGCGGCCCCAGACGCGCCGTGGGCAACAGCGGCAGGTGGTCGCGCGGCGACGGGAAGTCGGCGGCGCCCTCGAACTCCGGCGCGTGGCTCAGCGTGCCGTCGAGGAGGAAGCGGCGGCCGTGGTAGCGGCAGCGCAGCGAGGTCGCGGCGCACGGCTCGTCGCACAGGATGGCGCCGCGGTGCGTGCACACGTTCGACAGGCAGCGCAGCGCCTCGCCGTCGCGCACGAGCAGGAGCGGCTCGTCGAGGGTGCCGGGCAGGAGCGTGAAGGGGGCGACGGTCCCGGGGCGGATCAGCGGCGCGTCGGGCGCGAGCTGCCAGCTGGGCGCGAACACGCGCTCGACGATGCGCGCATGCAGCTCCTGGGAGCGATAGGCCTGGGCCGGCAGCGTCTCGGCACGCGCGATGTCGGCGTCGACGGTGAGTCGCACGCGGCCGACTCTAGCAGATGGGCGGGGTGGGCAGAGGGTTGCAAAATGCGGCGAAAGTCTACACATTCACGCAGCACCCCAACCATTGAGGAGAACGATGGCAGGTCATCATCCGGCGATCCAGAAGTGGGTGGACGAGATCGAGAAGCTCACGACCCCCGAGCGCGTCGTCTGGTGTGACGGCTCCGAGCAGGAGCGGGAGACGCTCACCAAGGAGTGCGTGGCCATCGGGCGAGCTGATCGAGCTCAACCAGAAGAAGCTGCCGGGCTGCTACCTGCACCGTCAGCGCGCCGCACGACGTGGCGCGCACCGAGCACCTCACCTTCGTCTGCACCAGGACGAAGGACGATGCCGGGCCCAACAACAACTGGATGGCGCCGGCGGACGCGCGCGGACAAGCTGTCGCCGCTCTTCCGCGGGCGCGATGAAGGGCCGCACGATGTACGTCGTGCCGTTCCTGATGGGGCCGCCGGGATCGACGTTCTCGAAGGTCGGCGTCGAGATCACCGACAGCGAAGTACGTCGTGCTCAACATGCGCATCATGACGCGCATGGGCCAGGTCGGCGCTCGAGCACCTGGGCAGCGGCGACGACTTCACGCGCTGCCTGCACTCGCTCGGCGACCTGATCGCCGGAGCGCCGCTTCATCTGCCACTTCCCCGAGGACAACACGGTCTGGTCGATCGGCTCCGGCTACGGCGGCAACGCGCTGCTCGGCAAGAAGTGCCTGGCGCTGCGCCTCGCCAGCTGGCTCGGCAAGAAGGAAGGCTGGCTCGCCGAGCACATGCTGATCCTCGGGCTGACCAGCGCCCGAGGGCGAGAAGCACTACATCACCGGCGCGTTTCCCGTCGGCGTGCGGCAAGACCAACCTGGCGATGCTGGTGCCGCCGCCGTCGCATGCCGGGCTGGAAGACGTAGACCGTCGGCGACGACATCGCCTGGCTGCGTCCGGGCGACGACGGCCGGCTGTGGGCGGTCAATCCCGAGGCGGGCTTCTTCGGCGTCGTGCCGGGCACCGAGCCACAAGACCAACCCGAACGCGTTCAACATGATTCAGCGCAACACGATCTACACCAACGTGGCGCTGCGCGCCGGACGGCACCGTCGTGGTGGGAAGGGCACGACGATCCGCCGCCGGCGGAGGCGCTCGACTGGCAGGGGCGGCCGTGGACGCCGGCGTCGACGGAGAAGGCGGCGCATCCGAACTGCCGCTTCACCGCGCCGGCGACGCAGTGCGCGTCGATCTCGCCGGAGTTCGAGAACCCCAAGGGCGTGCCGATCGACGCCATCCTGTTCGGCGCGCGCCGGCAGCGTCGCGTGCCGCTGGTGTACCAGTCGCGCGACTGGCAGCACGGCACCTTCCTCGGCGCCACGCTGTCGTCGGAGACGACGGCGGCGGCGACGGGCAAGGTCGGCGTGCTGCGCCGCGATCCGATGGCCATGCTGCCGTTCTGCGGCTACAACATGGGCGACTACTTCGCGCACTGGCTCGAGCGTCGGCAAGCAAGCTGACGAAGCCGCCGAAGATCTTCCGCGTCAACTGGTTCCGCACCGGCGAGAACGGCAAGTTCCTCTGGCCCGGCTTCGGCGAGAACCTGCGCGTGCTCAAGTGGATCCTCGAGCGCTGCGACGGGCGCGGCGAGGCCGTCGAGACGCCGATCGGCTTCGTGCCCACGCACAGACGCGATCGATCGCAAGGGCACCGACCTCAGCGACGAGGCGATGGCCACGCTGCTCAAGGTCGATCCCGCCGAATGGGCGGACGCGGTGCATGGGCAGGAGGGCTTCTTCAACTCGTTCGGCTCGCACCTGTCGAAGGAAATGCGCGAGGAGCACGAGGACCTGGCGCGCCGCGTCTCCGAGGCGATGACGTCCCCCGACCTCCAGGGACGTGATGTCGGTAACTGATATTTCAGCCTCGTAAATCAACGTCAAAGTATTTTGATTGTGTGATCGTCGACGTCTGCGGTACGCCGCAGTCATGAAACGTTCACTCTTTGTCGCCATCACCGCGCTGGCCCTGGTGGCCTGCAGCGCGAACACCAGCATGACCGGCGTCGGCGGTAACGGCGGCGGCACCGGGGGAACCGGGGGTGGCGGCAGCGGAGGGGGCGGCGGCGGAGCCGGGGGCGGCGGCGGAACGGGCGGCGGCGGCGGTGGGGGTGGTGGCGGCGGCGCGCCCGGCGTCGGCATCGTGCCGCCCGGCTCGACCCTCGGCACCTATATCGTCCTCGGCGACTCGATCTCCGACCAGGGCGGCACCGGCCCGTTCTTCTACGATCTGCTGCACGCGGATCTAATGAAGAAGTACCCGAGCCTCATGTACGTGCACGCGGCGCAGGCCGGCGCCATCACCGACACCTACAGCGACGGCATCCCTGCGGGCGCGCCGCTGCTCAAGACGCAGATCGCCGGCCTCGGCAACAGCTATCCCGGCGACATCCTCGTCACCATCACCATCGGCGGCAACGATCTCAACGCCCACGCCATCAAGGCGATCGGCGGCATCGACGCCACCGTGCGGGGCGAGTTCGGCACTCACCTCGACGCCGAGCTCGGCGAGCTGGCGACGGCGGGGCGCCTCGGCAGCGGCAAGGTCTACATCGTGCTCGCCAACATCTACGATTTCACCGACGGGCAGGGTGACTTCGCCACCGTCAAGTGCGGCCCCGGCGCCAACGTCTCCGCCTCGATGGACGGCATGGTGTTCGGCGCATGGAACGGCGTCGCGGCGACCTCGCTCGGCAATGTCTCCGGCACGCTCTACGACATGCACGCCAACTTCATGGGCCACGGCTACAACAACACCGATGCGACGCAGGTCTGGTACGACGCCAGCTCCTGCATCCACCCGAACATGCTCGGGCACGACGCCATCCGCCGCTCGATCTACTCCATCGTCACGGGCGAGCAGCTCCCGTAGATCCTTTCGCCGCGGCGTGCGTGCAAGGAGGGCATGAAGACCCTCTTCGCCGCCGCCCTCGCCGTCGTCGCCTGCGCCGTTGCCGCGCCGGCGCAAGCGCAGTACAACCGCGCCGCCGCCCAGAGCGTGCCCACCGAGCACGAGCGCGTGCCGGTCAAGGACGCCTCGGGCCGCACGCACTATGAAGATCGCGTCGTCCCGGTCAAGGCCGATCGCTTCGGCAACGCCCAGGGCAACCAGAACGACCTCGCCGTCGACGGCGCCTTCCAGGGGCAGACGGTGGCGGTGCTGCAGCTCTTCACCGGCGAAGGCTTCGACTTCTCGCTGCCGCGCGCGGCGCTCAAGGAGAAGGGCTTCTCGGTCTATCGCTGGAGCAATCAGGCGCCGTCGCCGGCGGAGCTGAAGAAGGCGCTGCAGAAGGCCTGCGAGCTGTGGATCATCAGCGACGCCACGCCCAAGCTCAACGCCGAGCACATCAAGGTCATCAAGCAGTTCTTCGACAGCGGGCGCGGCGTCTACATCTGGGGCGACAACGAGCCCTACTACGCCGACGCCAATCAAGTGGCGCTGGCGCTGTTCGGCGCCAAGATGCTCGGCAACGTGCCCGGCGACCAGACGGTGAACCTGTGGCCCAAGCCGGGCCTGCACGGACTCCTGCCGAATCATCTGCTGACGACGGGGCTGCACTATCTCTACGAGGGGATCACGATCGCGACGATTCAGCCGAACCAGGTGCTCAAGCCGCTCGTCTACGGCCACGCCGACAACCTGGTCGCCGCCTATTACGACGCCGGCGGCAAGCGCGCCATCCTCGACGGCGGCTTCACCCGCCTCTACTACAAGTGGGACACGGCGGGCACCGGCCGCTACGTCAAGAACGCGGCGGCGTGGCTGGTCAACGTCGAGCGCTTCGGCAGCAAGGTCACCGCGATGAGGTAGCGGAACCTTTCCGCTCCCCCGTTTGGCGGCGGCTGGCCTTACAATCGCGTCGTCGGGGGGACGCGCCGTGGACGGTTGCCTGCCGGAGTCGCGACTGCTGCAGTGGATCGAGGGGCGCCCGCCCACCGATGCCGACGCCGCGCGCGATCGCGAGCACCTCGCCACCTGCTACACCTGTCGCTCGGTGATCGCGTTCGCGCGCACCAACACGCTCGGGCAGACTGCGCGCGCCGACGCCCCACCGCCGCTGCCGCTCACGCCCCAGCTGCAACGCGGCGACACTGTCGGGCGCTACGTCATCATCGACCCGCTCGGCGCCGGCGGTATGGGCGTGGTCTACGCGGCCTACGATCCCGAGCTCGATCGCAAGGTCGCGCTCAAGATCCTGCGCCCCGGCCCCAGCGATGACGTCGGTTCGGTGGGCTTCGCCGATCGCCTGCGCCGCGAAGCGCAAGCGATGGCGCGACTGCGCCACCCCAACGTCATCAAGGTCTACGACGTGTCGACCAAGCCGGGCGAGCTCTTCGTCGCCATGGAGCTGGTCGACGGGGTCACGCTCGGTGCCTGGCTGCGCGAGCGGCGCCGCTCGTGGCGCGAGATCGTCGAGGTCTTCCGCAAGGCGGGTGCCGGCCTCGCCGCCGCGCACGAAGCGGGCCTGGTTCACCGTGACTTCAAGCCCGACAACGTGCTGCTCTCGCGCGGCGGCGACGTCTTCGTCACCGACTTCGGGTTGGCCAGGGCGCTTGGTGCCTACGAGCTCGGGTCTGCTGTCGACGCCGGCGCGACCGGCGCCGCGGCCGCCGTCGCGGCACCGCCGTCGCCCGAGGCGGCGCTTCCGACCTCGCCCGCGGCCTGGCAGACGCCGATGACCGTGACCGGCGCGCTCGTCGGCACGCCAATCTACATGGCGCCCGAGCAGCTCCTCGGCAACCACGTCGACGCGCGCGCCGACGTCTACAGCTTCTGCACCGCGCTCTACGAGGCGCTCTTCGGCGCGCGGCCCTACTCGGCCCGCAGCATCGAGGAGCTGCGCCGGGAGGTGCACGCCGGCCAGCTGCGCGAGCCCGACGGCGCGCGTGTGCCCTCGTGGCTCAAGCGCGTGGTCATGCGCGGGCTGCGTGTCGATCCGGCCCATCGCCACCCGTCGATGCGCGCCGTGCTCGACGAGCTGGGGCGCGATCCGCGGGCGCGCCGGCGGCGCATCGGGCTGTTTGCCGGGGTAGCGCTCCTGGTGGCGTCGCTCGGCATCGCGTCCCGCCAGGTGACGCAGCGGCAGCTGCAGGTCTGTCGCGGCGGCGAGCGCATGATCGGCGGCGTGTGGGATGCCGCGCGCCGCGCCGAGGTCGAGCGGGCGTTCGCCGCCAGCGGGCGCCCGCAAGCGGCGCGCGCCTTCGCCACCAGCGCCGCGGCGCTCGACGAGTGGACGGCCTCGTGGCTGCACGCGCGCCAGGACGCCTGCGCGGCGACGCGGCTACGCGGCGAGCAGTCGGCCGAGATGCTCGATCTGCGCATGGCATGTCTCGACGCCCGCCTCGCCGAGGAGCGCGCGCTCGTCGACCTGTTCGCGCACGCCGACGGGGCCATGGTCGATCGCGCCGCTGCCGCCGCGCGCTCGCTCGACACCGCCGCGAGCTGCTCCGCCGACCTGCTCCTGCACGCCGGCGACAAGCTGCCGCCGGGCGCGGCGGCGCGCGCGCGTGCCGCCGTCTTCGACGCCGACATCGCCAAGGCCAAAGCCGACGAGTACGCGGGCCACTACGCCGAAGGCGCGCGCGTCGCCGCCGCCGTCGCTAGCGCCGCCGAGCGCGAGCACTTCGACGCCAGCGCCGCCGAGGCGCGCTACTGGTCGGGCGTATTCGAGTACCACCTGGGCCAGCTCGTCGAGTCCGAGGCCGATGTGGCGCGCGCCGGCGCCGGCGGGCTGGCGCTCGGCCGCGACGAGCTGGCCGCGCGCGCCTACGCCTTTCTCGGCTTCCTCGACGGCTCGCAGCAGCGCCACTACGACGCCGCGCACCTGGCGCTCGACGTCTCGCAAGCGGCGCTGCAGCGCCTCGGCAACCCGCCCGAGCTGGAGGCGTTTCGCCTGCGCAAGCTCGCTTCGGTGCTGACCAACGAGGGGCGCAATCAGGAGGCGATCGAGGCCTATCAGCACGCGCTCGCGGTGCAGCGACGGGCGGCGACCGGTAACTTCATCGAGGCCGAGCTCAACCTCGGCCTGGCGCGCAGCCTCGTCGAAGCGGGCCGCCCCGCCGAGGCGCTGCAGGCGATCTCGCGCGCCTGCACGCTCTACACGCAGCTCTTCGGCCCCGACTACCCGATGATCGGCGAGGCGCAGCTCCAGGTCGGCTTCATCTTGCGCCAGCTCAAGCGGGGCGACGAGGCGGTGGCGGCCATGCGCAAGGCGCTGGCCGCGCGCGAGGCGACCCACGGGACCGAGCACCCGAGCGTCGTGGAGGCGCTGGTCTATCTCGGCGACACGCTGGCCTGGCGCGGGCGTCCGGAGGAGGGCATCGTGTTTCTCGAGCGCGCGGTCACCGTCGGAGAGAAGATCAGGACGCCCTATCCCGACGTGCCGGCGGCGCTGATCGATCTGGGCTGGGCGCACCTCAAGCTGGGGCACAGGGGACAGGCGCGCGCCGACTTCGAGCGCGCCCTGGCGCACCCGAAGGCGGGCGATCTCACCGTCGAGCTCGGCGATGCCAAGTTCGGCCTGGCCCAGCTCGTCGTCGACAGCGATCGCACCCGCGCGCTGGCGCTGGCGCACGAAGCGCGCGCCGCGCTCGCCAAGTCCACCGATAGCGATCACAAGGCCGAGCTCGAGCGCTGGCTGGCCATGCACGAGCCCCAAACCCGCTGACCCCGCCGCCCCCGCACGCCTGCGCCCCCAGCCGAGCCCGCCGCGCCCGCGCGCCGGGCGCGCCCGGAAGCCTGCGCGAGCCCGCCCGCCGTGCGGGCCTTCGCCGAGCCCGCCCGCCGGCGGGCCTCCGCCGAGCCCGCCCGGCGGGCCCCCGCCGAGCCCGCCCGCCTGCGCGCCCCGGCCGAGCCCGCCCGCCTGCGCGCCCCGGCCGAGCCCGCCCGCCGGCGGGCCACTGCCGCGCCCGCCGCCCGGTGCGCAGCCGCCGCCACCGTTGCGCCCCACCCGAGCACAGAGGCCCCGCGCGCACTGCCCCGCTGGGCGAGTTCCGCAGCACAGGCAAGGGTGGGAAGCGAGCACAGCGCCCCGGTGGCGAGGACTGGTTGAGCCCAGCGGGGCAGTGCGCGTGGGGCCGGACGTGCCCACCTCCCCCCAGTCCTGTCAATGACCGAGGGCGCGCTGTAGCGCCCACGCCATAGACGGGTGGGGAGAATCCCCGCAAACGGCTGCCATCACCCATTCTAATGAGCAGGCCGCGGCCTCGATCGGCTCGGCACGCCCACTGCAAGCGACTTCCCCCGTGGTGCTACAATTTTCTGCGGTGACGCGTGATCCGCGCGACGGCGGCGCGACGATGGACGACGACGCCACCGGCATCGTCGTTCCGCCGGCGCTCAAGCTCGTCGTCCTGAGCGGCCCCGATCAGGGGCGCCAGCTCAACCTATCCGAGGGCAAGACCTACGACATCGGCTCGGCGGCGACTCGCGCGCTCGCGCTGCGCGATCCGAAGGTTTCGCGGCGCCATCTCGAGCTCGAGGTGCTCGGCGACGGCGTGCGCGTCACCGATCTCGACTCGCGCAACGGCTCGTTTCACGAGGGCGCGCGCTTTCGCGAGATCTTCGTCGGCACCGGCGCCGTGATCCGCGTCGGTGACTCGGAGCTGCAGCTCCTCTCCGGCGAGCGCGGTCAACCGCTGCCGCCGGCCGACAGCGATCGCTTCGGGGGCCTGGTCGGGCGCTCGCTGGCGATGCGTCAGATCTTCGCGCTGCTGGCGCGCGCGGCCGCGTCGGACAGCGCCATCCTGGTCCACGGCGAGACCGGCACCGGCAAGGAGGTCTGCGCCGAGGCCATCCACGCGCGCAGCCCGCGCGCCAAGGGGCCGTTCGTCGTGTTCGACTGCGCGGCAGTGCCGCCGGCGCTCATCGAGAGCGAGCTGTTCGGTCACGCGCGCGGCGCCTTCACCGGCGCGCACGCGGCGCGCGACGGCGCCTTCGTGCAGGCGCACGGGGGCACGCTGTTCATCGACGAGATCGGCGAGCTGCCGCTCGACCTGCAGCCGCGCCTTCTGCGCGCGATCGATCGCCAACAGGTCAAGCCGCTCGGCGCCGGCGGCTATCGCGAGGTCGACGTGCGCGTCGTCGCCGCGACGCACCGCGAGCTGCGCGAGGAGGTGGCGCAGAAGCGCTTCCGCGAAGATCTCTACCATCGCCTCTCGGTGCTGCAGGTGATGCTGCCGCCCCTGCGCAAGCGCAAGGAGGACATTCCGATGCTCGTCGCGCAGCTCCTCGGCCCGCGACGGGCCGAAGGTGTCGCCGTCGGCCATCGCGCTGCTCGTCGAGCACGAGTGGCCGGGCAACGTGCGCGAGCTGCGCAACGTGCTCGAGCGCGCGCGCTCCTTGACCGACCAGGGCGGCGCGCTGACGCCGGCCGAGCTCGGCTTCGACGGCGCCGCCGTCGACGAGACGCGCGAAGGATTTCACGCGGCCAAGGATCGGCTGATCGCGACCTGGGAGCGGGGCTGGGTGACCGAGCTGCTCAAGCGCGCCGGCGGCAACGTGTCGCAGGCGGCGCGCCTCGGCCAGCTCGATCGCGTGTCGCTGCACCGGCTCATGAAGAAGCACGGCATCGCCGCCCGCGAAGAGTAGTTTGCAGTCGGCAGTTGGTTCGCCGTTTGCTTTGTCGTCGACGCGGAGGTCATCATGCAGATCAACGCGTCTCTCGTTCGCTCCACCCTCGTCGCTGCCGCGGCCGCGCTCGCCGTCGCGTGCGCCGGGCCGTCCTCGGGCCCCACGCCGACGCAGCAGCCGTCGCCCGGCGGCGGCGGCGACTCGACGGGCACGGGAGGCAACGCGCCGACGCCCACGCCGACGCCCACGCCCACGCCCACGCCGGCTCCGGGCGGCGGCGGCACGCCCGACGGCGGCACGACGACGACGCAAACGCTCGGCTGCAACGGCTACGTCATGTGCCTCGTCGCCGCCATGAGCGACGCCGAAGCCACCGCGTGCGACAACATGGCGAAGGCCACCGCCATGAGCCTCCTCGACGCCGTCGACACCTGCGTCGGCAACTACTGCCTCGGCATGTCGGGCGCCGCCGCCCGCTGCAAGCTCGCCGCCGACGGCTCGTTCGACAACCTCGACGGCACGGCCGCGTTCGACGCCACCACCGGCGACCCGACCGGCGACTGCGGCGCCTGCCTCGACAACGGCGAGGCGGGCCTGTTCAGCGACACGTGCCAGCCGGCGAACGACCCCGCGTGCAACACCGCGGCGTGCGCGCAGCAGACCGCCGCCTGCCACGCCGACGGCTAGTACCTCGCCGCAGTGCTTTCGACCGGTCTGCGCCGGTCCTCGACGCCCAGGGCTTCGTTGCTCCTCCTCGAAATACGGACAGTATTCCTTCGTCGTCGCGCCTCGCCCTGCGCGCCGAATCCTCGGCGGATACCAACCAAGACCACTGTGGCGAGGTACTGATATGGTTGGTCCCGTCAATCGTTGATCTTTCCGACGGTCAGCACGACGGGCGACTTCGAGTAGGTAGCGACGGCGGAATCAAGACTGATATTCGCGGGTTGGTTACCGCATGACCTGGATCCGTCGGGGGCTGCCTCTCTCTAGCGGCGGGCGTCCAGCCCTCGCGGGCCGTTCCCATAGTACGTGCGAGGATTCCCCTTTAGGCCGGTCTCTCCGTCGCTCGTCGTGTTCACCGTCGGAGCGGCGTTCGACTACGCCGTCAGCACCTCCTGCTGGCCAATCGACCACACGAAGCCCGCCAGCTCGCGAGCGATGGCGGTGACGGTGCGCTGCTTGTTTTTGCCCCGCGCCGTCAGCTTGCGATAGCGGCTGCACAGTCGCTGCTGCGCCTTCCAGGCGAGATCTGTTTGACCTCTGGTGACACGCCCTTGCTTCGCTGCCGGATTTGCTCACTCACCGATGGTCGAAAGCGATAAGCCCATGCCGCCTCGACGAGGATGCGGCGAACGTGTCCATTACCGGTCTTGGTGATGCGGCCTCGTCGTTTCGACTCGCCGCTCGAGTACTCCGAAGGTACCAGGCCGACGAAGCCCATCAGCTGCGTCGGTTTCGCGAAGCGCTTCAGCTCGCCGAGCTCGGCCGCGATCACGACGGCGCTGACGAGGCGGATGCCGCGCAGCGCCTGCAGCGCCCTGACGAGCGGCGCCAGAGACCACTCGTCGACGAGCTCCTCGATCGATTTCGTCAGCGACGCGACGCGTGCTGTCGTGTCCTCGACTGCTTTGAGGTGATCGACGAGCACGCGGTTTTGCGCCTCATGCTCGAAGTGCTGCATACGGATCCAGTTGAGGTGTATCCGCGTCCACGGCGTCTTGCCCGGGTAGCGTCGACCGTGCCGCAAGAGAAACTTGCCCATCTGGTGTCGCGCGACGCGCTCGGCGCGCTTGGCGGCATCACGCGCACGTTCGAGATCACGCATCGCCTCCGTCGCTGGCTCGGGAACGTGGACCACGGTCAGGTCACCCGACCGAAGAAATCGCGCCAGCTTGATCGCGTCTCGCCGATCCGTCTTCACACGGTCGCTCGCGTGCTGCGGCACCAGCGACGGCGCGACCACGACGCACTCGATGCCGTTCGCGGTCAGCTCACGCTGCAGCCCGAATCCCGTCGGTCCGGCCTCGTAGCAGCACTTCACGCGGCCGAGCTTTCGTAGCTGCTTGAGCAGCACGCGTGTGTCGTTCGGGATTGTGCTCAGCGACGCCGCTCACCGCCGCGTCCCTCGGCGACGGCGATGGCGATGCTCTCCTTGTGGACATCCAGCCCGACGAATCGTAGTTTTTCCATGGTTGGTCCCGCCTCTCGCTTGTGGCTCTGCGCCGGTTTGCGTCACAGCTGACGGGTGTAACCCACGCCTGCGTGACCGCGGGACCAACCATTCTGTCTAGCGTCAAAACGTCGGGTCGGCCTGTTTACACCGCTTGCAGTGGGGCTGAATCCATCGCATCGGGGCGACCAATCCCAGGGTGCGGCTCCATTTACGCGCGCAACTGATTGGAATCCTCACGGTCCCGATCTGGCCCCAGAATTGATGTAGCCAGTGGGTAATGAGCCCCCCCGTTTTGCGATTGGAATACGAGATCCGAACCAAGAGCGGCGAAACGCTCGAATCCTCCGCCTCCCGCGGTCCACTCGAGTTCGTCCCCGGCCGCCGCCGCCTGCTGCCTGCGCTGGAGAGTGTGATCTCCCGTTTGCACGTGGGCGAGGAGGTGAGCGGCGAGCTCGAGGCGGCGCGCGGCTTCGGCGACGAGTCGGTGCTGCCGACCATGGAGATCGCGCGTGCCGAATTTCGCGACGGCGAGCCGCCCGAGCCGGGCCGGAAGTACGAAGCGCGCACGGCCGACGGCAGCGCGGTCACCTTCCGCGTGCTCTCGTCCGACGAGCGCTTCGTGCACGTGCGCCTGCTGCACCCGCTCGCCGACGCCGACCTCGAGTATCGCTTCAAGCTGATCGCCGTCGAGGATCCGTCGCTGCCGCCGCCGCTGCCGGCGCGCGCCATCGGCATCGAGTCCTCCGCGATCCAGATCTTGGAGGAGCCGAGAGCGGAAAGCTGAGGCAATGCCCGAGTTCGTCGAAAAGTCGCTCGCGGTCCTGATCGCCGCCAAGGTCGACGACATCCTGGTGCTGCGCCGCCTTTTGCGCGACACCAGCTATCGAGTCGATCCGGCGACGTCGGCCACGCAGGCGCTGCGCGCGATCACGCAGCACGCCTACGGCGCCGTCGTCGTCGACGACGAGGCGCTGGTGGGGATCTCGGGCTCGAAGCTGCTCTCCAGCGTCGAGGAGCTGCAACCGTCGGCGCTGCGCATCTTGATCGCGCGGCGCGAGCGCCGGCCGCAGCTGGCGAACGCGGCGCTGCAGAAGAAGTTTCAGCTGTTCGTCCGTCCATACTTCGCCGCGCCGGTGCGCGACGCGCTGCTCGCTCATGAGCGCTCGACAAAAGTGGCGTCGGGACCACGCCACGCCAAGAGCTCTGATCCGCAGGGCACCGTCGCCATCGGCGCGGCGATGTTGGAAGAGGACACCAAGCCGTACACGCTCGTTTCCGGTGGCGCGGTCGCGCGCCGTCGCCTGCTCATCACGATGGCGGAGGTTGCCGAAGGCGGGGTAGGACAGGGGGCAGAGCACGCCGGTCATGCGGCGCGCGTGAGCATCTTGGCGACGGCGCTCGGCCGGGCCATCGGACTGCAGCCGCTCGATCTCGACGCGCTCGACGAGGCGGCGCTGCTGCACGACGTCGGCGAGCTGGGGCCGGGGTCGAGCCTTCTGAAGGTGCGGCGGCGGTTGACGCCGACCGAGCTGCGCGCGGTGCACCTGCACCCCGTCGACAGCGCGCAGGTGGCCGAGCGCTGCGGCCTGCCCAAGCCCGCGGTAGCGGCGGTGCGTCACCACCACGAGCGCTGGGACGGCAAGGGCTATCCGGAAGGGCTGGCGCGATCGCAGATCCCGGTGCTGGCGCGCATCCTCGCCGTCGCCGACACCTGGGATGCGATGGCGACGCAGCGCCCCTACCGCGAGCGCCTGCCGCCGGCCCAGTGCGCGCGCACGCTGCGCCTGGCCGCCGGCTCGCAGCTCGATCCCGCGCTCGTCGAGCTGTTCCTGGCGCGCAAGCTCTACGAGGCCGCTCAGCCAGCGACGGTGCGGAAGGCCGCGATCGTCTGATCTTCGTCGAGCTTGTGGTTGAAGCCGGTGGCGGTGCGGAACGACGAGTCGTCGATCACCACCGGGTACTTGAGGTGCGCGACGGCGCCGGGCGGCAGCGCCGGCAGGCCGAAGCGGCCGAAGGCGAGCTTGAGCAGCATCTCCGGCACCGGCACCGGCGTGCGCCCGGCGGCGCGGATCAGGTTCGACAGCGGCATCGGCTGCGGGCCGGCGACGTTGTAGACGCCGCGGAGCTGCTTCTCGAGGGAGAGGCAGATGGCGTCGGCCGCGTCATCCTCGTGCATGAACTGGTACAGCGGATCGAAGCCGAGCACCATCGGCACGCGCGGCGCCTTGAGGAAGGTGGCGAGCGTGCCCGACACCGACGGTCCGAGCGTGTAGCACATGCGCAGGACGCAGGTGTCGAGCTCGGGATAACGCCAGAGCGCCGAGCCGGCGTAGAGGTCGGCGGCGACCAGGTCGGCGAGCTCGGGGAAGGTGGTCATGGCGAAGGGCGGATCCTCCTCGCCGTGATAGAGCGACGAGTCGGCAGCCGCGCCGTAGTAGGTGTGGCGCCCGACGAAGATGCAGCGCTTGGCGCCGTAGTGCGCGCAGTGATCGAAGACGGCGCGGGTGCCGAACAGGTTGATGCGGAAGCGATCGTCGTTGCGCACCGTCAGGTGCGTCACCGTCGCCATGTGGATGACCGCCTCGGGGCGGTGCTTGCGGAACACCTCCTCGGCGGCGCGCTTGCGGATGTCGATCTGAAAGACCTCGATGTCCTTGGGCGCGTTGAGCCAGGGACGGCGATCGATGCCCAGCACCTGATGGCCGGCGCCGTGCAACCTGGTCGCGACCGAGCGCGCCAGGCGCCCGGTGATTCCCGGAATCAGTACCTTCATTCTTGCTCCGTTCGCTCGTTTCGGCTCGGCGCAACAGGTCGACTCGCTGCCCTCGTCTCCAGGTCGCGAAAACCGCTCGCCTGCGCGCGCTCGCTCACGGCAAGGCTCTCGTTTCGTGATGGCGCTCGGCGCCGGCGGCGATGAGCGCGGCGATGCGCTGCTTGACCGACTCGACGAGCGATTCGATGGCCGCGTCCTCGTCGCTGGGCGAGCCGTGCAGGCGCACCGGCTCGCCGTACAGGATGCGCAAGCGGCACGCGGCGCGGCAGCGGCACCAGCCAGGGCGTGATGGGGATGTAGGGCGCGCCGAACAGCCGCGCGATCTTGTACAGGTTCATCACCGTGGGGATGGCGTCGCCGCCGCCGATGAAGGCGAAGGGCACGATCGGCGTGTCGGTCGCCAGCGCCAGCCGCACGAAGCCGCTGCCGAAGTCGACCAGCGAGTGGCGCTCCCAGTAGAGCTTCGCCGTGCCGCGCGCCCCCTCGGGGAAGACGAGCAGCAGGCGCTCGTCGCGCAGGATGCGCTCGGCGTGCTCGGGCAGGCCGGTGAGCTGGCCGGTGCGCGAGGTCCATTGGGCGGAGAACGGGATCAGGTTGAGGAACTTCTCGACCATCGCCTGCGCCAGGCGGGGCGGCTCCATCTCCAGCAGCATCGACGCCAGCACCATGGCGCCGTCGAGCGCGATGCCGCCCGAGTGGTTGCCCACCAGCATGCAGCGCCCGCGCGGCGGCACATGGCCGATGCCCTCGACGGTGACGTGGAAGTAGTTCTTGTAGAACCAGGAGAGGATGGAGAACCAGCGCACCAGGTCCTTCTTCGAGATGCCGTAGGGATCGAGACCGCGGCGGTTGAACGGGAGCTCCAGCCGATCGACGCGCGCCGCCACCTCCCCATCCCAAAGCAGTGACAAGCGAGCCTCCTCGGCAGAGGACTCTATCACTGATATAATGGCAGCGCGTGGGTGTGCAGGCGCCGTACGAGATCGTCTTTCGCCATCTGGCGCGCTACCTCGGTCCGCACACGGCCAAGACGGCGCTGAAGACATTTTCCGAACGCGCGCTGCAGAAGGCACCCGAGATGGTGACGCGAGTGGATGCGCCGCGGCTGCTGCAGGCGCTCAAGCCGATGTTGCGCACGCTCATCGGCGCCGACGAGTGCGACGCCGTGCTGAAGCAGGTCACGCGGGAGCTGAGCCTATGAGCGCGATGGCGGTGGAATCATGAGGAACAAGGCAACGCTCATCGCGATCCCGATCGTCGCCACCCTGGCATACCTGGCGCTGCAGTCGCTGTTCGCCGAAGGCCAGGGGCGGCAGCTCTTCTTCGTGGCCGAGATCGCGACCATGAAGCTCCTGGCCGCGGCCGGCTGCTTCGTCGCCGCCTCGCGCTACCGCCGCTCCGAGTACATGGGCGTGGCCTGGTACCTCATCGGCATCGACTACTTCCTGCTCTTCGCCAAGGACCTCATGTTCGGGCGCGTCTTGCACCTGCCCGGGCTCGATCCGGAGACGGCGGCCTCCTTGCGCGCGGTCTCGGTCATCGCCGCCAACCTGACGGCGAGCGTCGGCGCCATCATGCTCGCGCGCGTCTGGCACGTCGCCGGCATCGCGCTGCCCGGATCGCGGCGCATCCAGTACGCGGCGATGGTGCTGGGCGTCGCCATCGCCGTCGCCATCGTCGGCTGGGGCACCTGGCAGGACCTGCACAACCTCCGGCATGACAAGGAGGCGATCATCGCCGTGGCGTCGAACCTGGGCGACATCGTCAGCTTCAGCGCCATCGCGCCGATCCTGCTCACGGCGATCGCCATGCGCGGCGGCGCGCTGGCCTGGCCGTGGGCGCTGGTGACCCTGTCGAACGTCGGCTGGCTGCTCTACGACATGTCGTGGAGCTTCGAGCGGCAGTGGGCCCTGAGCGAGCACACGCTGCGCATCATCGCGGAGTTCTGGCGGGCGCTGGCGTGCGCGCTGGCGCTGTCGGCGGGGCTGGCGCAGCGCTGGGCGATCCGCTCGGCGTTGCGGGAAAAGTCGCGAATCGACACCGGAACGGGATCGGCGGTCAACTGAAGATCGCGACGCCGGCCGCGAAATCGAATCGGCGGCGCTACTCGTCGGCCTGGTAGCTCTCGTAGACCGGCGCTGCCGCCGCCGGCGACTTGACCGTCGAGCCGAGCACACCCTGGCCGCGCTGCTCCTCGGTCTTGCCGGCGCGCGTGGCGTTCACCTCGCGCGCCGGCGCCACCTTGGCCTTGTGCATGAACTGGCCGATCGCCTCGGGCTTGGGCGGCGTCGCCTTTTCGTCGACCGGCGCGTCGGAGGCGCCCATGTAGATCGAATCGAGCAGCTTGTCCCGATAGGCGGCGAACAGCTCCGGTCGGGCGAACAGCTCGACGCTGGTGACGCGCCCGTTGACCGCGGCGATGACGCCGACGACCTTGTCCCGGTCGGCGAGCTTGCCGAGCGCGCCCCCGACGGCGGCGCGGTAGGGCTCGAGCGCCTTCTTCCCGGCGTCGCCGGCGGCCAGGTTGCGATAGGTCCCGGTCGACGGCGCGACGCCGTGCTCCGCGTTCTTCTTGGCGACCTCGGCCCAGACCTGCGATTGGTCGGCGCGATACTTCGCGCGTACGCGGATCTTGGTGTCGGCCATGCCTTGCGCCGCTTCGAACTGGCGCCCGCCCGACCAGCGGCCGTGCTCGACGCAGAACACCTGAACCCGCAGCTGCTCGTGCGCGGGCACGATGGTGTCCTGCCCGAGGATGCGATCCTGCTGGCCGCCGAGCACGACCTCGCCGCCGAGGACGAGCAGCGGCCGGTCCGATTGGTTGGTGACCTCGAGCGTGTTGACGCTGCCGCCGCCGGCGAGCTCGGCCACCGAGACGAGTCTTTTGTGCAGCCCGTCGGCGAGCGTCAGGTACTGGGTCTTGTCCACACCGGATAAGGTCTGCACGACGGGAAAGACGGCGAGCTGGCGGAAGACGATGGGCGCCAGCAGCTTCTGGCCCGGCGACAGGCCGAGCCCCTGGTCGGCGGCGGCGCCGCGCGCGACGCCTAAGAGCGCGGCAAGGGCGAGCAAGATTGGACGCATGGAGGCCTCCTCGGGCTGGCAACGCCCCACGGGCGCAATCGATCTATCGACGCGCATGACGATGTGCGTTAGAACCAGCGCATGGGTGAATCCGCCACGTCGTTCCCCAAGGACCAGATCAAGGTCCTGCTGCTCGAGAACGTCCACCCGACGCGCGCACGAGATCTTCGACGCCGAGGGCTTCCAGGTCGAGACCGTCAAGGCCGCGCTCGAGCCGAGGACGAGCTCGGCCAAGCGCATCGCCGACGTGCACGTGCTCGGCATCCGCAGCAAGACGCAGGTCACCGCCGCGGTGCTCGGCGAGCGCGCGGCGCCTGCTCACGGTCGGCTGCTTCTGCATCGGCACCAACCAGGTCGACCTCGACCGCGGCCAACGCGCGCGGCGTGCCGGTCTTCAACGCGCCGTTCTCCAACACGCGCAGCGTCGCCGAGCTGATCATCGCCGAGATCGTCATGCTCGCGCGCCAGCTCGGCGATCGCTCGCGCGAGGTGCACGCGGGCAAGTGGCGCAAGGTCGCCGACCGGCTGCTACGAGGTGCGCGGCAAGACGCTCGGCATCGTCGGCTACGGCCACATCGGCCGGCAGGTCGGCGTGCTCGCCGAGGCGCTCGGCATGCGCGTCGTCTTCTTCGACGTCGCGGCGAAGCTGCCGATGGGCAACAACCGCGCGGCCACGACGCTCGACGAGCTGCTCGCGCGAGCCGACTTCGTCACGCTGCACGTGCCCGAGACGCCGCAGACGCGCGGACATGATCGGCGCGCGCCGAGCTCGCGCGCGATGAAGCCGGGCGCGTACCTGCTCAACGCGAGCCGCGGCACCGTGGTCGACATCCCCGCGCTCGCCGAGGCGCTGCAAGAGCGGGCACCTCGCCGGCGCCGCGATCGACGTCTATCCCGAGGAGCCCGAGACGAACAGCGACGGCTTCGAGACGCCGCTGCAGGGCCTGCCCAACGTGATCCTCACGCCGCACATCGGCGGCTCGACGGCGGAGGCGCAGGAGGCGATCGGGCGCGAGGTCGGCGACGCGCGCTCATCAAGTTCGTCAACACCGGCGCGACCACGGGCGCGGTGAACTTCCCGCAGCGTCGAGCTGCCGCGAGCGCCGCGGCGCGCACCGCATCCTCAACGTGCACCGGAACGTGCCGGGCGTGCTGCGCGACATCAACCGCATCGTCTCCGACCTGGACGCGAACATCCAGCGCCAGGTGCTCGCGACCGATCCGGACATCGGCTACCTGATCATGGACCTCGACCAGGACGTGTCGAACGACGTGACGCAAGGCGATCGCGGCGCTCGAGACGAACATCCGGACGCGCATCCTGTACTGACGCCGCGCAGCGACGCGGTCGCCGTCCCTGCGACAGATCGAAGATCGGCTCCGACCGATCGCGCCGTCGCGGCCTCAGCGGTCGCCAGCCCGGCGACCCTGCCGTCGCATCGAGATCGACGCCTTCAATCGAAGATCTTGCCGGGGTTCAAGATGCCGTGCGGATCGAGCGCCTGCTTGATCGCCGCGCATCACCGCGAGCTCCGTCGGGCGTGCGCGAGTAGCCGAGGTACGGCTTCTTCAGCAGGCCGATGCCGTGCTCGGCGGAGATGCTGCCGCGCGTGCTTCTTCACGAGCGTCGAACAGGTCGCGGTCGGCCTCCGTGCGTGCTGCGCGAGGAACGCGGCCTTGTCGAGCGCGTCGGGCTTCATCACGTTGACGTGCAGGTTGCCGTCGCCGATGTGGCCGAAGAGGCACGATCTCCCAGCCGGGGTAGCGCGCGCGCGAAGACGCGCGTCGAGCTCGGCGCAGAACGCCTCGAGCGCGGCGATGGGCAGCGCGATGTCGTTCTTGTGCGGCAGCCCGGTCGCCGACAGGCTCTCGCTGATGCCCTCGCGCAGCGCCCAGAGCTCCGCCGCCTGCGTCGGCCGTCTGCGCGAGCGTCGCCGTCGCGCGACGAGGCCCGCGCTCGAAGAGCGACGCGATCCACGTCGTCGAGCGCGTCGTCGCTCGGCGCCCTCGACCTCGACCAGCACGTAGTAGCGTCGCGCGGCGCGGCGAAGCGGCGGCGCGCAGCTTGCGGTGCGCGCAGCACGCGGGCGAGGCACGCGGTCGGTGAAGAACTCGTAGGCCGTGAGCGTGAACGGCGCCGCGCGCGCCTCGCGGAACAGCGCGCAGCACGCCGGCGAGGTCCGGCGACGGCGAAGAGCAGCACGTCGAGCTGCGTCGGGCAGCGCGCGTCAGCTTGAGCGTCGCCTCGGTGACGATGCCGAGCGTGCCCTCGCTGCCGATGAACAGCTGGCGCAGATCGAGGCCGGTGTTGTTCTTCTCGAGCGCGCCGTTGAGCTCGAGCACCTCGCCCGCGCGCGAGCACCACCTGCAGGCCGAGCACCCACTGGCGCGTCAGCCCGTAGCGGATGACCTTCACGCCGCCGGCGTTGGTGGCGATGTTGCCGCCGACCTGCGCTCGAGCCCTTCGACGCGAAGTCGACCGGCCAGGTGAGCCCGTGCGCGGCCGCAGTGCTCGTGCACCGCCTGCGGTCACCGCGCCGGCCTGCACGCGCACCGTCGGCCCCGAGCACGTCGACCGGATCCATGCGCCGCATGCGCGCGAGCGACAGCACCAGCTCGCCGTGCGCCGCCACCGCGCCGCCGGCGAGGCCCGGTGCGCCCGCCCGACGGCACGACCGGCACGCGGTGCGCGCTGCACAGCGCGCAGGAGGCGCGAGACCTCGTCGGTCGTGCGCGGGAACGCGACCGCGCGACGGGCGCGGGCGCGTAGACCCGCGTCCAGTCGCGGCCGTACTCGGCGAGCTCGGCCGCGTCGTCGGTGACGAAGTCCGCGGGGAAGTCGCGCGCCAGCGCCGCGCGGAACGCCTCGGGGAGCATGCCCCGAACCTAGCACGCGGGGTCGGCTATTTTCCGCCCGGCGCTTCGCCCCCGGCCGCCGCGTCCTGCCCGAGCTTGCGCACGTACTTCAGAAGCGGCGGATATTCGTTCTCGGCGATGACGCCGTCCCACGTCGGCATCTTGGTGTCCGGCTTGAACGACGGCGCGTTGCGGATCCACGCCCGCAGCGCCTCGTCGGTCGCGTACTTCTTGTACGCGCCGCGCAGATCGCCGATGCCGACGCCGTTCTCGCCGTGGCACGAGTTGCAGCCGTACTTGTAGTAGATCTTCTGCCCGTCGCTGGCGTTGCTCGCCAGCGCCTGCGGCGGGTTGGGATGGCGCCGCTTTGTGATCGCCGGCACCTGCATGAGGTAGGCGTAGATCGCCGCCACGTCGTCGTCGTCGAGGTCGCGCATCGGCTCCATCGGATAGCGCACCAGCGTGTTGTCGGGGCGGATGCCGTCGCGCAGCGCGCGCTCGAGCTGCGCCTCGGTCCAGGTGCCGATGCCGGTCTTGGGGTCGGGCGTGATGTTGGCCGAGTAGATCTTCTCGTGGCTGAGGCCGATGAGCGCGTTGTCGCCGCCGAGGAACCCGGGCGACTTCTCCGGCTCGTCGACGTTCATGGTCTTGAAGTCGGCCGAGTGGCAGGCGTAGCACTCGAGCGCGTCGGTGACGAGGTAGCGCCCGTAGGCGACCTTGTCCGTCTTGGCCGGCGCGGTCTGCACGTGCGTCGGCAGCGGCAGGGGGCGGAACACCGTGTGGCACAGGATCTTCGACAGCAGCGTGACCTTGCACGGCACCGACGGCACCTCCGATGGCTGCACCAGCGGATCGTCCGAGCGCAAAAAGGCGACGATCGAGGCGACGTCCTCGTCGGCCATGTGCGGCAGCTTGGCCATCCACACCGGCGTGTAGCGCCCGTCGCGCGCGATGCCGGTGCGCAGCAGCGCGATCAGCTCGCCATCGGTCCAGCTGCCGATGCCGTGCTCCTTGCTGCGGGTGATGTTGCGCGAGTGCAGCTCGCCGAACTCGGGCGGCGCGTCGTCCATCCGCTTGCCGGTCAGCTTGCCCGTGGTCGGGTCCTTGTGGCACTCGGCGCACAGCAGGCTGACCAGCTTCTTGCCGCGCGCCACCCGCTCGGGCGTGACCTCGACCTTGATGTCGACCACCGGCCTGTCGAAGTGCGGAATGCCGTCGATCGCGCAATAGGCGACGAATCCGCCCACCAGGACGACCACCGCCCCCACGGCGTAGCCCAGAGCCTTGAGCGCTCGCTTCACGGAATCCCCCCGCGGGTGATATTATCACGAGCGAGGAGAAGCATGACGCAACCGAGTGCTCGTGGAGCGGCCGGCACGGTGCTCCTCGTAGACGACGATCCGACCTTCCTCAGCACGCTGCGGCGCGAATTCACGCGCCGCCACTGGCACGTCGCGACCGCTGACAGCTGCGCCGCCGCCGCCGCGGTCGCCCGGGCCCAGCGCCCGACCGTGATCCTGCTCGACCTCATGCTCGGCGACGGCAGCGGGCTCGACCTCATCGAGATGCTGCGGCGGGAGTGGCCGGGCACGCGCATCGTCATGACCAGCGGCCACCCGACCTTCGCCTCCGCGGTCGAGGCCATGCGGCTGGGCGCGCACCACTTCGTGCCCAAGCCGTGCAGCGTCGATCGCGTGCTCGCGGCGGCCGCGGCGGCACCGGCGTCGATGGACGAAGTACCGGCGAACGCGTCGCTGGCCCAGTCGGAACGGGCACACATCGACCGCGTGATCGCGGCGTGCCGCGGCAACATCTCGGAGGCGGCGCGGCGGCTCGGGATGCACCGGCGCTCGCTACAGCGAAAGCTGCGCAAGCACGTGCCGGCGGTCAAGCCGCCGTCCTAGCCGGCGCCGCGCCGCTACTTCCAGCTGACCTGGTATACGCAGGCGGCCGCGCCGCGCGCGCGACACTCGGTGTGCTCGACGGTGGGCCGCTTGGTCCCCGCGAGCTGCAGGAGGCCGAGGATCCAACCCTTGAGGGTCGCGCACATCGCCTCGTCGACGACGCCGAGATCGTGCAGCGTCGCGGTCGCCGCCTTGTCGCCGTTGCGCTTGGCCTCCCAGCGTCCGCTGGTGTGGAAGTTGGGCCAGATCTTCATGCCCTTGTCGATCACCCACTGCGGCGTCACCAGCTTGAGCAGCACCCGGTGCACGGTCTTCATGTCCTGCAGCGCCGCCCAGGTGCCACGCTCGGTCACGATCGAGAGATCCCCGCGCCCGAGCTCGGCCTCCATCGCGCGCAGCAGGCGGGGGAACGGCGCCAGCGGATACCACTGAATCGCCAGCAACATGCCGCCGAGGACCGCGCGATCCTCGTCCGGCAGACGCGCCATCACCCGCTCCTTCGCCGACGGTCCATAGTGGGTCCCGATGAACGCGAGCGTCGAGAGGTAGGCGCTGCCCTTCAATTGGGCGTCCGGCACGGCACGATCGTACCGGAGCTTAACGTTTTTGGCTATCAGAACAGCCAGATCCCGCCGGGGGCGACCGTGACGGTCGTCGCACTCAACGCCCCCGCACATGGTAGGTGTCGCGCGTGACTCTTCGATGCGTCACGCTGATGATCGTCCTCGCGGCCGGCGCCGGCTGTCACCTGGCGCCACGCGGTCCGCGATCGACCTCGCCGTGACGCAATCGGGGAATCGGGATCTGGGCGCCGGCGGCTTCGATCTCGCCGCCGGCGACGACGCCGGTGCGCCGGTGCCGCCGGGGGCGAGCCGGGAGTGGTCGCGGCAGGTGCCGATCTTCGCCGCCAACGGGGGTGCGCAGCCGGCGACGGTGACGCTGATGATCCATGGGCGCATCGCCGATGGCACGACGCTCGGCGATCTCCTCGGCGGCGCCGCCGACGTGACCACCGCCAACGGCCCACTCGTGGTCACCCTGCCCGGCAAGACGGCCGCGCTCTATCGGCCGCGATGAGCCGGCCGGCGTTGGCGTATGCTGCGACCGTGAGCGAGACACCGTGGAAGGTGCTGCCGCACGGACCGATCGAGATGCTGAGCGAGCGGCTGTGCGTCGTCGAGGGGGCGCTGCCGAGCATGCCGCTCAAGCGGGTGATGTCGGTGGTCAAGCTCGACGACGGCAGCCTGGTCGTGCACAGCGCCATCGCGCTCGATCCGGCGACGCAGCGGCAGCTCGAGGCCTGGGGCACGCCGAGGCTGCTGCTGGTGCCGAACCCGTGGCATCGCCTCGACGCGCCCGCCTACAAGACGCGCTATCCCGAGCTGAAGATCCACTGCCCAGAGGGCGCGCATAAGCGGGTAGGCAAGGTGGTCGCCATCGACGGCTCCTACGACACGCTGCCGCCGACGCCGCCGCTGACCGTGCGCTACCTCGACGGCGTCGGCCGGCGCGAAGGCTATCTCGAGCTCCACGACGACGCCGGCACGACGCTCATCTTCAACGACGCGATCTTCAATCAGCCGCACCTGCCGGGCGGGTTCGGCTTCGTCTACAAGCTCATCGGCTCGTCGGGCGGGCCGCGCGTGACGCCGCTGCTGCGGCTGGCGATGGTCAAGGACCGGCGGGCGCTGCGCGCGCAGCTGGAGGCGCTGGCGGAGACGCCGTCGCTGCGCCGGGTGATCGTGGCGCACGGCGCCCGCGTCGAGCGCGAGCCGGCCGCCTTCCTGCGTCAGGTGGCGGCGACGCTCTGAAGGGCGGCGCGGGCGCGGTTGGCGTAGTAGGCGTCGCCGAGCTGGGCCGCCTCGGCCAGGCAGTGGCGCCGCCGGGCCTCGTCGCCGCGAGCGGCTGCCAGCGCGGCGCGCCACCACCAGACCTCCGAGCGGTTGGCGCCGTCGTCGCAGGCGTGCTCGGTCGAGTCGAGCAGCGCCTCGGCCTCGTCGAAGCGCTGGTCGGCGATGGCGACGATGGCGCGGCTGCCGTTGAGGAAGAGCTGGCTCAAGCGATCTTCGGGATCGGCGATCGCCGCCAGATCGTCCAGGCAGTCGAGCGCCTCTTCGCCGCGGCCACCGAGCGCCAGCGCATAGCCGCGCAGACCGAGCCAGTGTGTGAGCATCGCGGGCTCGAGCTTGCGCGTGTCGATGCTGTCGAGCACCTCGAGCGCCTCGTCGACGCGCTCGGCGTTGACCAGCTCCTGCGCGTGGTACAGCGGCAGGTAGCGCCGCCCGCCGTGGACGCGCCAGTTGCGCGAGATGAACAGCGCGGCGCACGCCGCGATCACCAGGCCGGTCAGCACGACATCCTCCCCATGGCGCGGGTCAGCCGGCGGCGTTGGCCGCGTTCGGCGGACGGCGCCCGCGCGGCGCCGCGCGCGCGGGGACCGGCGGCTGCCCGGCCACGAACTTGTAGCGGCGCGGCCGCGGCGCCAGCGGTGGCAGCGCCTTGGCCAGCGCCTGGTACGCCGCCCGCGAGACGTGACGCTGCGCGCGCACCAGCTGGTGCCAGATGGCCAGCTCGTCGTCGTCGCTGCGCGCGACCTGGGCGAGATCGAAGCGCGCCTGCGCCGCGCCGCCGCGGGCCCCGAAGGGCGCCGGCGGCGGCAGGCGGGCGCGCTCGCCGAAACACGCCCGGGCCGAACTTGGCGTAGTGCAGGACGCTGTGCGCCGTCGACAGCGAGCCGGCCCACGGGTAGCGCTTGAGCCGCCAGCCCGCCGACAGGCGGTCGAGCGCCGCGTCGAGCTTGCGGCCGTCGCCGCCCCGCTTGGAGGCGCGCGCCTCCTCGTAGAACAGCCCGGTGCCGAGCAGGTCGCCGTCGAGCTGCCAGGTCTCGCGGATGCCGAAGCGCTCCGGCTCCTGGGCCACCAGCGCGCCGTGCGTGAGGTCGAACTCGCCGACGATGTAGAGCGCCACCTCGTCTCTCTGCGCCTCGAGGAAGCGCAGCGTGTCCATCGCCTCGGCGTAGGTCTCGGTCGGGAAGTCGGTGAAGCACATGGCCTCGACCGCGAGGCCGGCGGCGGCGAGGTGGTCGATGGTGTCGCGCACCGTCGACACCGGCGCGCCCTTGTCGATCAGCGCCAGCACGCGCGGATTGGCCGACTCGACGCCGAGCGCGCAGGCGACGCCGCCGCCCTCGCGCAACGCGCGCGCCCGCTCGGCCGTCAGGTACTTCTCGGGCTTCAAGTCGGTCGCCCACTTGAGGTCGAGCCCGCGGCGCGAGATCTCCTGCGCGAGCTTGAGCAGCGTCTTGGGCGCCACCGAGTCCTGCGAGAGGTAGAACCAGCGCGTGCCGTACTTGTCGGCCAGCGCGCTCAGGTGGTCGACCGCCCGCTCGACGCCGCGCTCGCGGTAGCTGGCGGTGCCGATCTCGGCGAGCCCGTAGTGGCAGAAGGTGCACTTGCCCCAGTAGCAGCCGCGCGTCGGGTCGTACGGCAGCGTCAGCGAGGGCGAGAGATAGAGATCGAGCGGCAGCCCGTCGAAGTCGGGCGCCGGCAGGGCGCGCAGATCCTCGGCGCCTTCGCCCGGCGCCCACTTGGCGCCGACGAGCGCGTCGCGGTGCACGACGTTGGGCAGCCCGCGCAGCGGCCGCCCCTCGTCGAGCGCGCGGCACAAGCCGAGGAGCGCATGCTCGCCCTCGAAGACGACGGCGCTGTCGAACGGCCCGAGCGCGCGCAGCAAGGTCCTGGCCGCGCAGGCGGATGAGCAGCTGCGTGATGCCCGGCCCGCCGCAGGTCAGGTGCACCTCGGGCAGGAGGCGCCTCAGCTTGAGCGCGAAGGCGTAGGCCGGCTGCAGCTGCCCGGGGAAGCAGACGCTGAGCCCGACGGCGTCGACGCGCGCTGCGGCCAGACGCGGCGCCAGCACGTTGCACACGTAGTCGTCGAACGGATCGCGCTCGGCGCGCGCGTCGTCGGCGATCTCGTCGGGCGTGGTGAGCGCGAACGGCGTGCGGTAGCCGCTGAAGGTCAGCTCCAGCGGCGCGTGCGCGGCCGAGATCAGCCGCAGCGCCGATTCGATCGTCTCGACCGCGCGCTCGTACTCGGCGGCGTCGAAGAAGCGCGCCTCGTCCTTGAAGACCGCGCGCGCCTCGGCGATGCCCGCGGGCGCCGCCTGCGCGTCGCCGCGCGCGCGCCACAGCTGCAGGTAGGCCCGCTGCGCCGGGTGATCGAGCGAGCCGCGCCGGTCGAGCTTGCGCAGCCGCTCGACGACCCGCCCGGCGAACGCCAGCGAGCGGCGCCGGCCGCAGCAGCCGATCGTAGGCCTCGACGTTGGCGTCGATCGGCAGCACCTCGACGCCGTTGGCGCGCAGAAAGCCGGTGAGCATCGGCACCGCCAGATAGGGCGCGGTCGGGTCACAGGTCGGCGGATAGACGAGCGCGATCTTCACACTTCACCTTCGAGGGAATTGCGTTAGCATACCCGTTCGTGAAGGCGAAGCATCTGATTCCGAACGCGGTGACGCTGGCCAACATCGCGCTCGGCTTTTTCGGCATCGTGGCGGCGGCGCGGGGGCAGTTCGAGCGCTCGGTCCTGTTCCTGTTCTGCGCCGCGTTGTGCGATCTGGCCGACGGAAAGCTGGCCCGCGCGCTCGACGCCAGCACCAAGTTCGGCATGGAGCTCGACTCGCTGTCGGACATGGTGTCGTTCGGCATCGCGCCGGCGGTGCTGGTGTATCTGGCGGTGTTGCAACCGCTCGGCGTGATCGGAGCGGTCATCGCCGTCATCTATCCGCTGTGCGGCGCGATCCGCCTGGCGCGCTACAACCTGGACGCCAGCGGCATCGGCAAGGTGACCTTCCTCGGCTGCCCGATCCCCATCGCCGCCAGCTACCTGTGGTCGATGGTGATGGTGCGCCACGCCCTCGACGTGTGGGTCATCGCCGCCGGCACGCTGCTCGTCGCCGGCGCCATGGTGTCGACGCTCAAGGTGCCGAAGTTCCGCAAGGGCGAAGGGCTGCCGTCGTGGATGATCTTCGTCGGCCTGGCCGCGTTCATCGCGTTCCTGGTGCGGCCGTCGGCGCTCACCTGGCACACGTGGAACGGCTGGAACGTCCTGCTCATCATCAGCAACTACGTGCAGCTGGCGCGGCGCGGCCACTTGCAAGCAGCGAAGAAAGAGCGACACTTGAAGGCGGCGGCCTAGCTGCCGGCGATGAAGCTCCCCGGCTTTCACTTTCGCGAGACCATGAGCGGCACCTACAGCCGCGACGGCGTCGAGCGGCCGATGCACTTCTCGGTCACCGCGCGTGCCGGGTCGCTGCTCGGCCACCTGCGCGACAAAAAGGCGCGGCTCGAGGGCGACGTGACGATGGAGGGCTTCGCCAGCGCCCGCCCGCTCGAGGGCGAGATCACCATCGACCCCCTCATCGGCAAGCGCATCCGCTACGAGTTCACCTTCGCCGCCGACGACGGCCAGCGCTACCGCTTCGTCGGCCAGAAGGACGTCACGCTCAAGGATCCCGTGGGCTCGATGACCACGCTGCCCGGCCAGATCCTGGCGCTCGACGGCAAGCGCATCGCCACCGCGGCCCTGAAGTTCGACAAGAAGGACCTGCCGAGCTTCCTCGGCACCTGGCGCCTCGACTTCTGATCTTCCTCGGCACCTGGCGCCTCGACTTCGGCGCGGCGCGGCGCGGCGAGCGCGGCGCCTCGGTTGGCGCTCCGCAGGGGTCGCGGGCGGTCGTCGGAGCCGTCTGCGCGGGACGGGCCCGCTACGCCGGCGGCCTTACAGGCCGGCGGCGCGTCCGGGCCCTCGAGCTCGTCGCTGGCATCCGCCCTGCGGGCGGAGCGCTCCTCGACGCCCGCGCAGACGGCTCCGACGACCGCTCGCTCCATATGCTCTTGGGAACCTTCATCCAAGGACACCGGACGCAGAGCCGGGTCGTGGAGGGCAGCCGCTGTCGAGATGCAATCTCTGGGTTTTCGGACCGAGCACCGAGGCTCCGCGCGCACTGCCCCGCTGGGCGAGTTCCGCAGCACAGGCAAGGGGTCTAAGCGAGCACAGCGGTGCGGTGGCGAGGACTGTTTGAGCCCAGCGGGGCAGTGCGCGCGGAGCCGGACGTGGCGCGCAGTGCGCGCGGAGCCGGACGTGGCGCGCAGTGCGCGCGGAGCCGGACGTGGCGCTTTGCGCGCGCTCGATGCGGCGCGCGCCGATCACGGCGTGCCGACGGCCTCGAGCAGCGCGCCGAGCGTGTTCTCGTCGAGCAGCGCGTTGCCGAGCAGCATCGTGTAGCTGCCGTTGTGCCGCTTGATGCTGATGCCGCCGTTCCACTCCGGCCGCGACACGCCGTCCGAGCGCTTGATGTCGATGATCCAGGTGTCGCCGTCGACGCGCGGCATGCGCGCCGGAATGAACGACGCCGCCCGCCCCTCGGGCAGCATCACGCTGGCGCCGTAGATCATCATCAGGCGCGGCTCCATCAGCATCCCGGAGAGCGTGCGCGCGCCCCAACCGCGCCGCCGCGCCAGGTGCTCGATGTACATCGCGAGCGTCGCAGAGTGCTTCTCGGCGGCCTCGTAGATGTCGCGCACGGCCTTCGACTATAGCGCGTCTTGCGCGAGTTTTACACGCGCGGTAAGACCTCGCGATGCCGTCTTCACCGACCACGACGCTCGACACGTTCGCCAATCCGAAGCCCGAGCGCGAGTACGAGATCCGCTTCGAGTGCCCCGAGTTCACGTGCGTCTGCCCGGTGACCGGCCAGCCCGACTTCGCGACCATCCGGATTTCGTACGTCCCCGCGGAAAAATGTGTGGAGCTGAAGTCGCTCAAGCTTTACCTCTGGTCGTATCGCGACGAGGGGGCCTTCCACGAAGCAGTGACCAACCGCATATTGGACGACCTGGTGTCAGCGCTCGCGCCGCGACGCATGCGCGTCGAGGGTGATTTCATGGTCCGCGGCGGAATCCATACGGTGGTGGTCGCCGAGCATCAGGCGCGCTAGACTCCACCCCTTGTCACGAGCGAGCGAGTAACAAACAGATGGCCATTGGCGGATATCATCAAGAAGATCTTCGGCACCTCGCACGATCGCGAGATCAAGCGGCTGCGCCCGCGCGTCGTCCGCATCAACGAGCTCGAGCCCGCGTGGCAGAAGCTGAGCGACGCCGAGCTGCGCGGCAAGACCGCCGAGTTCCAGGCAGAAGCTCGACAACGGGCGCCACGCTCGACGACATCCTCGCCGAGGCGTTCGCCACCGTGCGCGAGGCCGTCGCGGCGCGTGCTCGGCATGCGCCACTACGACGTGCAGCTGATCGGCGGCATGGTCCTGCACCGCGGCGCCATCGCCGAGATGAAGACCGGCGAAGGCAAGACGCTCGTCGCCACCGCGCCGCTGTACCTGAACGCGCTCGAAGGGCAGCGGCGTCCACCTCATCACCGTCAACGACTACCTCGCCACGCGCGACGCCGAGTGGATGGGCCGCGTCTACAAGTTCCTCGGCCTGACCGTCGGCGTCATCGTCCACGGGCAGACCGATCGCGAGAAGCAGCTGCGCTACCGCTGCGACATCACCTACGGCACCAACAACGAGTTCGGCTTCGACTACCTGCGCGACAACATGAAGGACTCGATCGAGCGCTACGTCCAGCGCGAGCTGCACTACGCCATCGTCGACGAGGTCGACTCGATCCTCATCGACGAGGCGCGCACGCCGCTCATCATCTCCGGCCCGGCCGAGGCAGTCGGCCGATCTCTACTACCGCGTCAACATGATCATCCCGTCGCTTGAAGAAGGACGTCGACTACACCGTCGACGAGAAGGCGCACTCGGCGATGCTCACCGACGAGGGCGTCGAGCGCATCGAGAAGCTGCTCGGCCTCGGCAACCTCTACGACCCCGAGAACATCGAGCTGGCTGCACCACGTCAAGCAGGCGCTGCGCGCGCACACGCTCTACAAGACGCGACGTCAACTACCTCGTCGAGGAGGGCAAGGTCATCATCGTCGACGAGCACACCGGCCGCAAGATGCCGGGCCGGCGCTGGTCCGACGGCCTGCACCAGGCGATCGAGGCCAAGGAGAACGTCACCGTCGAGGAAGAGAACCAGACGCTCGCGACGGTCACCTTCCAGAACTACTTCCGCATGTACAAGAAGCTGGCGGGCATGACCGGCACCGCCGACACCGAGGCGGCCGAGTTCCACGAGATCTACAAGCTCGACGTCGTGCAGTCATCCCGACGAACAAGCCGATGATCCGCAAGGACATCGCCGACCTCGTCTACAAGAACGAGCGCGGCAAGTTCCGCGCGGTCATCGAGCGAGATCGTCGAGCGCCACGAGCAAGGGCCAGCCGGTCCTGGTCGGCACCATCTCGCGTCGAGAAGTCCGAGGTGCTGTCGCACATGCTCAAGCAAAAGGGCATCCCGCACAACGTGCTCAACGCCAAGTACCACGTGCGCGAGGCCGAGATCGTCGCGCAGGCCGGCCGCAAGGGCGCGGTCACCATCGCCACCAACATGGCCGGCCGCGGCACCGACATCCTGCTCGGCGGCAACGCCGAGTTCATGGCGCGCGCCGAGGTCGGCGGCCACGAGGCGGCGGCCATCCCCGGCGCCGTCGACGAGATCGACGCCCGAGTACAAGGAGGCGCTCGCCAAGTACAAGAAGCAGTGCGACGCCGAGAAGGAGGAGGTCATCGCCGCCGGCGGCCTGCACATCCTCGGCACCGAGCGCCACGAGTCGCGCCGCATCGACAACCAGCTGCGCGGCCGCGCCGGCCGTCAGGGCGACCCGGGCTCGTCGCGCTTCTACCTGTCGCTCGAGGACGACCTGATGCGCATCTTCGGCGCCGAGCGCATCACCGGCCTGATGGAGCGGCTCGGCATGGAAGAGGACGTGCCGATCGAGCACGGCCTGGTCAACCGCGCGATCGAGAACGCGCAGCGCAAGGTCGAAGGGCACAACTTCGACATCCGCAAGAACCTCCTCGACTACGACGACGTCATGAACCAGCAGCGCAAGGCGATCTACGCCCTGCGCAAGCAGATCCTCGAGGGGCGCTACTCGCCCGAGCTGTCCGAGGAGGACAAGAAGAAGGGCAAGGAGCCGCTGCCGCCGCCGGAGTCGTCGGGCGACTGGACGGTCGACTCGCTCGCCGAGAACATCAAGCCGCGCGTCACGCAGATCGTCGACGGCTTCCTCGGCGGGGTCACCGAGAACAAGGACGGCACGCGTCGATCCCTATCGCACCGACGCGACCGCGCCGCCCACCGAGGGGCGGGTCGCTCGATCCGGAGAAGCTGACGCACGAGCTCTACCGCCAGTTCGGCGCCGTCGTCGACGTCAAGCGCGAGCTCAAGGACCGCGAGGCGGTCGATCGACCAAGGCGGCGCGAGACGGCGGCCGCGTCGCTGATCCAGCAGCGCGAGCGCGTGCTCGATCTCGCCGACGAGCTCATCTCGAACCTGGTCGTGGACCGCACTGCCCGGAGAAGTCGCACGCCGAGGAGTGGGATCTCGACGCGCTCGCCGAGGCGCGCCAAGGAGGCGTTCAACCTCGCCGTCAAGCTCGACACCGAGATCATCGATCGCGAGACCATCGCCGAGAAGCTGTGGGAGCAGGTCGAGACCTGGGCCAAGGCGCGCGAGACCGAGCTCGGGCCGCTCGCCTTCTTCTTCTTCGCGCGCCACTTCTATCTCGAAGAGATCGACGCGCAGTGGATCGATCACCTGAAGTCGATGGATCAGCTGCGCGAGGGCATCGGCCTGCGCGGCTACGGGCAGAAGGATCCGAAGATCGAGTACAAGAAGGAAGGCTTCGAGATGTTCCGGCAGATGATGGAGCGCATCTCGGCCGAACGTGGCCGACAAGCTGTTCCGCGTGCGGCTCGAGCGGCAGCAGCAGCAGCCGGCGGCGGGGCAGGCGAGCGGCGCAGCAGCAGCGAAGCGAAGCTGCCCGAGTTCAAGCACAAGGAGCGCCGCATGGTGGCGCAGCACGCCGCGGCGACGGCGACGGGCGGCGACGGACAGGCCGGCGGCGGAGCCCGAGAAGCAGAAGACGGTGCGCCGCGAAGCGCCGAAGGTCGGTCGCAACGAGCCCTGCCCGTGCGGCAGCGGCAAGAAGTACAAGAAGTGCCACGGCGCGACTGCGGTCGCTTAGCCCATTAGATCGTAGTTCATCTCACCTAATATCTTGTCGTCATAGTTCGCGCTACCCAGCCGACGCGATTGACCCGTCCCGCGCCGGGGCCATAATTCGCGTCGTACAACCGTGAGTCAGCCGGCGCTCAAAGCCATCACTCGCATCTCGCTCCAGCGTGTCGCCACGCCGGTGCCGCGGACGATGAGCCGCCGCGACGCGCTGGCCAGCGCGCTCGTCGACAGCGACGCCCGCGTCGACTTCGCCTTCGCGCTCCTGGCCAAGGACGCGGAGAATTTGGCGCGGCTCGATTGGCCCGCGTTCCGCGCGCGCGTCGAGGCGCTGCTCTTCGATCTCGACACCTCGAGCGAGCTGCTCACGGCGCTGATGCCGCTGTGCCCGGCCGAAGAGACGAGGCTGCACGAGCGCGCGCAGCGCGTTGGCGACCGGCGCATGTTGATCCATCGCTGGCTCAAGCAAATCGGCGGCCGGTAGTAGAGGGCACGTCCGGCTCCGGGCGCACTGCCCCGCTGGGCTCAAACAGTCCTCGCCACCGAACCGCCGTGCTCGTTTAGACCCCTTGCCGGTGCTGCGGAACTCGCCCAGCGGGGCAGTGAGCCCGGAGCCTCTGTGCTGTGGTGGGGGAGCGGTCGTGGCGAGCGCGTAGCGACGGGTGGGTGGAGGCTTGCGCGGGGCCGATTGCCTCGCGGGGCGGCGGGTGATATCGCATCGCTATGCCACCCGCGCAGCCAGCCTGCCCCGGCTTTCAGTTCGCCGGCGTGATCGCGGGCATCAAAGCCAGCGGCCGCCCCGACCTCGGTCTCATCGTCGCCGACGACGACGTGCCCACCGCCGCCGTGTTCACGCGCAACCGTGTACGCGCGGCGCCTGTCGAGCTGTCGGAGGCGAACGTCAAGTCGGGACTGGCGCGCGCCATCATCGTCAACAGCGGCAACGCCAACGCCTGCACCGGCGACAAGGGCGTCTTCGACGCGGCGGCGATGGCCGAGTACGCCGCGCGCGCCATCGGCTGCGACAAGAAGCGGGTGCTGGTGGCGTCGACGGGCGTGATCGGCCAGCCGCTGCCGATCGAGCGCATCGTGGAGGCGACGCCGCGCCTGCGCACCGCCGCGCGCGCCGACGGGCTCGACGACTTCGTGCGCGCGATCATGACGACCGATCGCTTCGAGAAGCGGGCGCTGCATCTTCTGCCGCTGGGGCCGAAGACCCGCGCGCGCGTGGTCGGCGTGGCCAAGGGTGCCGGCATGATCGCGCCGAACATGGCCACCACGCTCGCCTTTTTGTGCACCGACGCCGCGGTGTCGAAGACGTTTCTGCGCACCGTCCTGCGCGAAGAGGTGGAGTCGACGTTCAACGCCGTCTCCGTCGACGGCGACACCTCGACCAACGACATGGTCGCGCTCATGGCGAGCGGCGCCGCCAAGAACAAGCCGATCGACGGCGGCGACAAGGGCAAGGCGTTCCGTCAGGCGGTGCACGACGTCCTCGACGACCTGGCGCGCCAGATCGTGCGCGACGGCGAGGGCGCCACCCACGTCGTCACCATCGAGGTCGCCGGCGCCGAAAACGCGGCGGCCGGCGACGCGGTGGCGCGCCGTATCGCGCAGTCACCCTTGTGCAAGGCCGCCTTCTTCGGCGCCGATCCGAACTGGGGGCGCATCCTCGCCGCCATCGGCAACGCCGGCGTCGACATCGACCCGCGCAAGCTCGACGTCGCCATCGGCGAGGTGGAGATCTGCCGCGGCGGCATCGGCGTGGGCGCGGAGGCCGAGCGGCGCGCGCACGAGGTCATGCGCCGCGGCGAGTACACGATTCGCGTCCACCTCAACCGCGGGCGCGCGCAAGGAAGGCACGTCACGTGCGATCTCACCGTCGACTACGTCAAGCTCAACGCCGACTACCGCACCTAGTGCCGCAGTCCATGCCCACCCCTCTCCGCCGGCGGGGCCGGACGTGCCTTCCCAGCGCCCGCGCGCGGACGACGACGAGATTCTGCCTCCCCGCCCTGTTGCTGCTCGCCGCCGCCTGCCACGCGCCGCGGCCGCGCGCGCCGCTGAAGACGCCCACGGGGGCGCCGATGCGCCTCGGCTGGGTGACCTGGAGCGACGTCAACGAGATCGTCTATTGCAACCAGCGCCTCGACGACGCCGGCAACCGCGTGGGCGTGCTCGGCCCCTGCTGGCACCTCGTCGCCGGCGAGGCGCCGAAGAAGATGCTGTCCTGGCTCAACGCCGGCCGCCCCGACGAGACGTCGCCCAACGCCGTGCCCTGGTCGCGCTGCTCGGTGGCGCTCACCGGCGACTCGCGCGGGGCGCAAGCGACGCTGGTATCACCGACGGGGCGCGAGACCCTGGACGACTGGAAGCCGGGAGCCGACGTCCCCGGAGACCTCTACGCGATCGAGCTCAGCTTCTCGCCCGAAGGCAGGTGGATGGCCGTCGCGCACCTCGGCGTGCACCTCGGCGAGGGCGAGCGGATCATCGAGGTCTCGTCGGTGGAGATCCGCCCCGTGCCCGCCTGTCGGTGATTGTGTTAGACATCGTCCCGCAAAGGAGACCCCGATGATCGTAGGCGTTCCGACCGAAGTGAAGACTCGCGAGTATCGCGTCGGCATGATCCCCGCCGGCGCGCGCACGCTGACCTCGCACGGCCACAAGGTGCTCGTGCAGCAGGGCGCCGGCCTCGGCAGCGGCATCCCCGACGAGGCGTACAAGGCCGTCGGCGCCGAGATCGTTCGCCACCGCCGACGAGGTGTGGAAGCGCGCCGAGATGATCGTCAAGGTCAAGGAGCCGCTGCCCGAAGAGTACCCGCGCATGCGCGAGGGGCAGATCCTCTACACCTACCTGCACCTCGCCGCGGCGCCCGGCGCTGGCGCAGGAGCTGCGTCAAGCGCGGCGTCACCGGCGTCGCCTACGAGACCATCGAGCTCGACGACGGCCACCTGCCGCTGCTCCAGCCGATGAGCGCGGTCGCCGGCCGCATGGCCATCCAGGTCGCCGCGACCTACCTCGAGAAGGAGAAGGGCGGCAAGGGCATCCTCCTCGGCGGCGTGCCCGGCGTACGCCGCGGCCGCGTCGCCATCATCGGCGGCGGCATCGTCGGGCAGCACGCGGCGCGCATGGCGATCGGCCTGGGCGCGCTGGTCAACATCCTCGACATCAACCCCGAGACGCTGGCGTACATCGACGACATCTACCAGGGGCGCGTCAACACGCTCTACTCCGATCCGCTCCAGATCGAAGAGTCGGTGATGCGCGCCGACCTCGTCATCGGCGCCGTGCTCGTCGCCGGCGCGCGCGCGCCGCGGCTGGTGACCGAGGAGCTGATCAAGAAGATGGAGCCGGGCTCGGTCATCGTCGACGTCGCCGTCGATCAGGGCGGCTGCATCGAGACCTGCCGCCCGACGACGCACGACGACCCGACCTACATCGTCCACGGCGTCATCCACTACTGCGTGGCCAACATGCCCGGCGCCGTCGCGCGCACCTCGACCTTCGCGCTCAACAACGCGACGCTCGCCTACGGCGTCAAGATCGCCGACCAGGGTATCGTGGCGGCGGCCGCCGCCGATCGTTATCTCGCCCGGGGGATCAACACGTACAAGGGCAAGATCACGCACAAGGCCGTGGCCGCCGCCGTCAACACCGACTTCGTTCCGTTCCCCTCGCTCTAGCTACTTCTTCTCCGGCTGCGGGATCAGCTTGGCTTCCTTGCAGGTCGCCGGACCGGCTGCGGTCGGCGCCGGGCAATAGAAGACCTTGCTGCCCCAGTACAGGCCGAAAAATCCGGTGGCCTCGGTGTACCAGGCTTCGCCGGTGACGCTCGTCGCCGACGGGCCCGCCGTCGTCACGTACGCGCAGCCCGTTCCGCTCGCCAGCGCTCCGGCCGTGAGCAACCCCAGCATCGCTCGCTTCATCACGGCCCTCACTTGTTGGTCCCCGGCGGCAGCGTCACGCGGTTGGTCTGGTAGCAAACAGGCTCGCCCGACGTCGCGTCACAGTTCCAGAAATCGGACGTGACGAACGCGTTGCGCACCACGTACGCCCGCCCCTGAACCGCGGGGGTCGCGTACATGTACTGGCAGCCGGCCGCGAACAGGCTCCCTAGTGCCATGAAACCTATTAAGATCCTTCGCATTTTCCCTCCTGTGCAGGGGTTATCCCGCCAACCTACGGAAACTCGGGCGGCATCTTACGATCGTTGTTAGATTTTTCGTGGGAATAACGCAGGGTACGGGAGGCGTTCCCGATCACGACATGCTGGGGCGAAGCGCGCATTCGACGACACGCGGGGGCCGCGACGGGTTCGAGGCCCAGGCGATGGGCCACCTCGACAGCCTGTACGCGACCGGATTGCGGATGACGCGCGATCCGCGCGAGGCCGAAGACCTCGTGCAGGACACGCTGCTGACGGCCTACCGCTTCTTCCACCGGTTCGAGCCGGGGACCAACTGCAAGGCGTGGCTCTTCAAGATCCTGACCAACACCTTCATCAACAAGTATCGCAAGAAGGTGCGCGAGCGCGAGGTGCGCGACGTGATCGATCAGGAGGAGACGCCGTCGCTGATGAGCGAGGACGTCGCGGTGGCGTCGCGGGATCCCGAGGGGCTGCTCGTCGGCAATCTGCTCTCCGACGACGTCAAGCGCGCGCTCGAAGGCGTGCCGCACGACTACCGCATGGCGGTGGTGCTGTGCGACCTGGAGGATTTTTCGTACAAGGAGATCGCCGACATCATGGATTGTCCGGTGGGCACGGTGATGAGCCGGCTGCACCGCGGGCGCCGCCTCTTGCAGAAGGCGCTGCGTGACTATGCCGTAAGACAGGGCATCGTGAAGGCGGCGGACGTCATCGAGTTTCCCCACGCAAAGAAACAGAGCGGAGAGACGCAGTCATGAGCGGGCGTGAGGCAATCCGCTGTGCCGGCATCTCGCGGTTCGTCGACACCTACCTCGACGGAGAGTTCGCCGAGACCGACCGCGCGGAGTTCGAGGGGCACCTGAGCGAGTGCGAGACCTGCCGCGGCAAGGTGCGCGTGCAGGCGGAGTGGAAGTCGGCGATCCGGGCGGCGGCGCCGCGCGAGCAGGCGCCGGCGGCGCTGCGCAACCGCGTCGCCCGCTCCATCGCGCGCGAGTCGAAGCCGATGCTGTCGTGGCGCGCCTGGGCGGTGCGGGCGATGCCGGCGGCGGCGGCGGTGGGGCTGGTGGCCACCTTCATGATCTCCAAGGTGCAGTGGTCGCCGGTGGCGGCCGATCTCGTGGCCAAGCACTTGAAGGCGACGCCGATCGAGGTGACGGGCGGCAGCGATCAGGTGCGCAAGTGGTACGTCGACAAGGTCGACTTCCCGGTGCATCCGCCGCAGCTGTGCCGCAGCGTCAGCTGCTCGCTGCGGGGCGGGCGGCTCTCTTCGGTCGGCGACAAGCCGGCGGCGTACCTCGTGTACGACATCAACGGCGACAAGGTGAGCGTGTTCATCTTCGACCCGAGCGACCTGCCGATCGAGACCCGGCGCAAGACGGTCATCGACCACCGCGACGTCTACTTCGACCAGGAGCACGGCTACAACGTCGCGCTCTTCCGCGACCGTGGCGTCGGCTACGCCATCGCCTCCGACCTCGACCAGGAGCAGATGGTCAAGCTCGTCTCCTCCGCCGTCTCGCCTTGATCTCGGGTTCATAACACTATAAAATCGTTGGGCTGTACGGGTCCTTGGCCCCTGGAGTGTGCCCAACATGTCCCAGCGCTACGTGTATCTCGTCGACGCCGACGCAAACCTGAACGCGCACCTCGTCGGCGAGCTCGGCCGCTACGGGTTCCGCGTCGAGGCGGAGGCCGACTCGAACGAACTCATGCAGCGGAAAGACGATCTGCCATCGCTGATCGTGCTCTGCATCGATCCCAAGCGCACCGGGTGGGCGGTGTGCAACCGCCTGCGCAAGTCGGCGACGTTGAAGACGACGCCGCTCATCATCACCAGCGCCGAGGCGACCGAGAAGGACTTCGAGGACCACAAGAAGCTCAAGACACGCGCCGAGGAATATCTGCACAAGCCGTTCGCGGTCGAGGCGCTGGCGGAGAAGATCGGCGGGCTCATCGGCATGCCCGAGGTCGAAGAGGCGTCGCAGTCGCTCGAGATCCCGATGGAGTCGGAGGAGGTGGCGATCGAGGACGACGCGGCGATCATCGAAGAGTCGGCGGACGACGCCGCGATGTACGAGAGCGAAGAGGTGCCGATGCAGCACGCCGCCGCGTTCACGGATAGCGCGGAGGAGGATCAGACGCGCATCGGCGTCATGAACGTCGACGGCGAAGTGGACGTGGAGACCGAGGCGGCGTTCGCGGCCATCGGCATGGACGGCCTCGAAGACGCGACCAACGTGACCAACGTGTCCAGCGTGACCGCGCCCAACGAGGTGCGGCCGGTGCTGGCGCGCGTGACGACGTCGAAGCGGGCGGTGCCGCTGCCGTCGGTGACCGAGGTCCCGATGGACGAGGGCTTCGGCGACGACGACGATCCGTTCGCGCTGCCGCGCCAGGCGGGCGCCGTGCCGGCGCCGCTGCCACCGGCGGAGTCGCGGCCGATCGAGACGTTCCACATGGAGCAGAAGGAGCAGTCGGGGCCGATCGATCTCGGGCTCGACGCGGTGGCGGAGCAGGCGTCGCACGAGCCGCTGCGGCCGCGGCCGCCGTCGCAGCCGAGGATCATCACGTCGTCGCAGTCGCCGGTGGCGTCGAACGCGGCGGTGGCGGTGGCGCAGAGCGCCGCCGACACGCAGGCGCACGACACCGGCACCGCGGCGGTCACCGAGCTCAAGCGCGAGCGCGACGCGCTCAAGCGCGAAGTGGACGATCTCAAGCAGAAGCTGGCGCACAAGCCCGACGGCGCGGCGGCGGCGCCGTCGGCGGGAGCGGGATTCTCGCGCGAGCGTGAGTTCCTCAATCTGCGCGAGACGATCAACAAGAAGGAGCGGGAGGTCCTCGATCTCAAGGACGCGGCCGACGCCAAGGAGCGCGCCATCCTCGACCACGCGACCAAGCTGCGCGACTCGGAGCGGCGGCTGCGCGATCTCGAGGAGCGCAGCCTGGCGACTGAGAAGGAGCTGGTCGCGGCCAAGGAGAAGATCGAGGCGCTCGGGCACGACAAGGAGCGCGTGGTCGAGCGCGAGAAGCAGGTCAAGGCGCGGCTCGACGACGCGCTCAAGACCATCGCCCGCTACGAAGAGGAGATCGAGGGCTGGAAGCAGAAGCACGCCACCGACGTGGGCGCGGCGGAGTCGGCCTACAACGACGCGGTCACGGCGCACGCGGCCGAGCTGCAGGCGCTGCGGACCCAGCACCAGTCGGCGATCGAGACGCAGCAGGCCGAGCACGGCGAGCGCCTGCAGCGGATGCAGGACGCGCACGACGAGGACCGGGCGCTGCTCGCCTCCAAGCACGAGGAGGAGCGCGGCGCCATGGAGGCGGAGCACGCCGGCGCGCTGCAGCGGCTGCGCGAGTCGGCGCAGAACGAGCGCGAGGGCTTGCGGCTGCGCTTCGAGCAGCAGACGGCTGACGCGGCGCAGCAGCACGACGCCACGGTGCAGCAGCTGCGGCAGGAGCAGGCGGCGACGGTGGCGCAGCTGAAGAACGAGCACTCGGCGGCGGTGACGGAGAAGGATCAGCTGCACGCCGACGAGATCGCCGGGCTGCGCGCGCGCTATACGCGCGACAGCAAGGAGTCGGAGCGGCGCCATCAGGAGGAGCTGGCGGCGCTGCACGGCAGCTACAAGGGCGAGCTCCAGGCGGCCGACGAGCGGCGGCTGGCGGAGCTGGCGCAGAAGGCCGAGGAGCAGCGGGGCGAGCTCGAGGCGCTGGCCGGCGATCATGTGGCCGAGCGGCAGCGCATGGAGCAGGACCACATCCTGGCGCTGCAGGCGCTCGACGAGCGGCGGCAGGCGGAGCTGCGCGAGGCGGCCGAGGCGCACGCGGGGGAGCTGGCGCGCACGCGGCAGGAGCTGGAGCAGCGCATCGCCGACGAGATCAAGAACGCGCGCGATCAGCACATGCGCAAGATGCAGGCGCTGGAGGAGTCGCACGCCGACCTGAAGGCGGGCATGCAGCAGCGCCACGCGCAGCAGCTGGAGGAGATCAAGAAGGAGCACGATGGCACCATCGCCGAGTACGATGCGGCGCTGGCGCAGCGGGACACCCTCATCACGGAGGGGCACGGGCGCATCGCCGAGCTCGAGCAGCAGCTCGCCGAGGGCGAGGTGGAGTCGAAGAAGATCGGCGTGCGCGTCCTGGAGCTGGACGCGCGGCTCAAGACGGCGCTCGAGGATCTCAACGCCCGCGAGGCGACGCTCAACGAGCGGGCGCAGCGGATCGCGGACCTGGAGCAGGAGTCGGCGGGATATCAGGATCAGATCCTGAAGGCCTATCAGCGCATCAAGTCGGACGAGAGCATCGTCAGCCGCGCCAAGAAGGCGCTGGCCATCGCGCTCACGCTCCTCGACGAGAGCGCGCCCGATCCCGGCGACGAGGCCAGCTCGTAGGCATGCGCGCGGCGGCGGCGCTGGCAGTCCTGTGCGCCGTCGTCGCCGGGTGCCGTGCGACGCCGGGGACGCAATCGGACGATCTCGGCAGCGACATGGCTGCCGGCGGCGATGATCTCGGCGGCGGCGGCGGCGACGATCTCGCGGTGGCGGACATGGCGTGCCCGGTCGGGCCCGAGGTGTGCGGCAACGGCTGCGACGACGATCGCAACGGCTATACCGACGCCGATGATCCGGCGTGCACGTCGCAGATGCTGGTGACGCTGTCGATGGGCACGCCCGCGCTGTGGCGGCTCATCCTCGAGCCCAAGCCGCACGTCGCCGTGCTCGACGGCAATCCGATCACGCACCAACGGCGGCATGGCCACCTATGACGGCGCGTTCGCGCCGGCGGCGTTTCTCGCGTTCGAGGGCGGGACCAAGGAGATCGATCGCGTGCCGCTCGGCGGCGGCACGATCACGTCCCACACGACCGCGTACTCCACGCGCGACGTGTGCGTGTTCAACGGCGAGCTGATCGTCGTCGATCCGCGCTCGAGCGGCAGCTTCCTGCACCGCTTCATGGCCGACGGCACCACCGAGCTCGGCATGGTCCCGGTCGCCAACGTGGCGACGGCCTGCTCGTCCGACGGCACCATGCTCTACGTCGCCACGCATCCGGTCGTCTCCGGGCCGAGCACGCTGGCCGTGTTCGGCAAGGGCGCCAGCGGACCGGTCGACACCGGCACCACCATCGCCATGCCCGACGCGCTGCTCAACGACGGCTACGATCGCATCGTCGATCTCGTCTACGTGAAGAAGGGCGGCGTCTTCATCGGCCTGTTCGCCATGAGCAACGGCCTGCCCGACGGCTCGCTCAACGGCGACGTGATGGCGCCGTTCGGATTCGACGGTGGCGTCGGCGACTTCATCGACGGTGGCGTCTGGCACGGCGTCGGCGAGTTCATGCCCTGAGCTGAACGGTACGCTTCCTGCTTTGGGATCCAGACAATCAGGAGGTCACCGTGATTCGAGAAGGCATGGTCGTGCGCACGCCCGACGGTGAGCGGCTCGGCCGGGTGGCGAGCGTCGGCGCGGAGGACTTCACCATCGAGCGCGGGTACGTCTTCAGGCACCGGTTCGTGGCGCCGCTCGCGCACGTGATCGCGGTCGACGACGAGAAGGACGAGCTGATCTGCCGCCCCGTCGAGCTGCCGGAGAGCGAGCGCGAGCACTTCGAGATGATGTTCGGCGGTCCGGAGACCCAGGACGAGCTGGAGAACCGGCGCGCGGACGCGGCGCTGGCCGACCGGCTGCTCGAGGATCCGCACCTGCATCACGGGTGAGGCGGAGGCTGGCTAGGAGAACATTTCCATGATGCCGCGGGAGAGGAAGAGCTCGACCAGCTCGGGATCGAACTGCGGGCCTGCCTGGCGGCGCAGGATCTTCTTGCACTCGTCGAGCGGGAGCGCCTTCTTGTACGGGCGATCGGTCGCCATCGCGTCGTACGCGTCGCCGAGGCGACGATGCGCGCGAGCAGCGGGATGTCCTCGCCCTTGAGCTTGTCGGGGTAGCCCGATGCCGTCCCAGCGCTCGTGGTGGTTGCGGATGCACGGCATCATCGGCTTCAGCATGTCGATCTTCACCGCGATCTCGTAGCCGTTGACCGGGTGCATCGTCATGTGCTTCCACTCGTCGTCGTCGAGCGGGCCGGGCTTGAGCAGCACCGCGTCGCGGATGCCGATCTTGCCGATGTCGTGCAGGAACGCGCCGAACTCGAGCGTCTCGAGGTCCGCCTCCGAGAGGCGGCCTCGCGGCCGAGCGCGAGCGAGTACGACCGCGATGCGGCCGCAGTGGCCCTTGGTGTACGGATCCTTGGCCTCGATCGCCTCGGCGAGGCCGAACAGCGCCTGGCGGTTCGCCGCCTTGAGCTTGTCGTAGCCGTCCTCGAGCTCCTTGGTGCGCTCCTTGACGACCATGTCGAGCAGCGTCTCGCGCTTCTGCAGCTTGCCGTACTCGAGCGACGAGCTGCTTGATGAGCTCCTTCTGATCGCGCTCGAGCTTCTGCAGCCGCAGGCCCTCGGCGACGATGCCGGCGAGCTGCCAGCGCTGATCGGGGCCGGCCAGGAAGCGGAAGACCTTGCCGGACGAGCGACTGGTCGAGCTCGCGGCCGGAGTCGACGATCCGGCGTCATCAGGACGATGAAGCGCGTCCGGCTGCACGGCGATGGTCTCGGCGGCGATGCGCTTGGCGTCGAGCGGCGGCTTGTGGTCGATGATGACGACCGCGTACTCCTCGGTGCCCAGACGGCGGATGGCGTCGACCTCGGTGAGCGCGGCGTCGACGGTCACGTGCTGGGCCAGCACGTCGCGGAGCTCGGCCACGGCCGTAGGCGACGGATGGACGACCAGCGCGCGAGACGGCACGTTGTGATCATACCACGTGAACACGCGCCCATGATCGAGTAGGTTTACCGCCCTTGCAGGTGTGATGTGGAGCAACTTTCCGGAAATACCCAGGGCCTGTCACCGGCGCAGAAGAAGATGCTCGAGCGCATCTACCGCCGGCGCGTCGAGCCCGTCGGAGGTCGTGTCGCCCGAGCTGGCGGCGTTTCTGTGCGAGTGCTCGCGCGACGATCGAGCGCCAGGTCGGCGTCCTGGTCGATCGCAGCGGCGAGATCGAGCACGTCATCGTCGGCGACGCGTCGCAAGCTCGTACCTGCCCGACCTCGGGCCGCGCCGCGCCGGCGCCGGCCGCTTCCGCGGCCTGCGGCTCGTCCACACCCACCTGCGCGGCGAGCCGCTGACGCGCGACGATCTCATCGACCTCGCGCTGCTGCGGCTCGATCTCGGTCGCCGCGATCGCTGATGACGCGCGGACGGGCAGCCCGGGCCGCTCACGTGCGCGCACCTGCTTGCCGCCGAACGCCGCCGGCGAGCAGTGGCGCGTGCTCGAGCCGATCTCGGCGCACGAGCTGCTGCGCCATCGCGCGCCCGACTTCGCTCGAGCTGATCCGCGCGCTCGAGGACGAGTTCGCCGAGCACGCGCCGCGCCGCGCGCGTCGTCGACGACGGCAAGGACCGCGCGGTGCTGGTGCACGTGCACGATCGGGCGCAGCACGCGCCGACGAGCGCGGACGCGCGCCTGCGCCGAGCTCGCGAGCTGTGCCGCACCGCCGGCGTGCGCGTGCTCGACGTCGTCGACGCAGCGGCGGCCGCGAGGCCGATCCGAAGCTACCTCGTCGGGCAAGGGCAAGCTCGAGGAGATCTGATCGCGCGCGCGATGCAGCTCGACGCCGACGTGCTGATCTTCGACCCCGACCTCACGCCGGCGCAGGCGCGCGCCATCGGCGACGCCACCGAGCTCAAGGTCATCGACCGCACGCATGCTCATCCTCGACATCTTCGCGCAGCGCGCGCAGAGCCGGCGACGGCAAGCTGCAGGTCGAGCTGGCGCAGCTCCAGTACACGCTGCCGCGGCTGCACGAGAAGAACACGATGATGTCGCGCCTCACCGGCGGCATCGGCGGCCGCGGCCCCGGCGAGACCAAGCTCGAGATCGACCGCCGGCGCGCGCGCGAGCGCATCCACCGGCTCGAGCAGCAGATCGAGCAGCTTCGGCAAGCAGCGCGACGCAGCGGCGCGCGCGGCGCAGCGCAGCGCGAGCTGCCGGTCGTCGCCATCGTCGGCTACACCAACGCCGGCAAGTCGACGCTGCTCAACGCGCTCACCGAGCAGCGACGTGCTCGCCGAGGACAAGCTCTTCGCCACGCTCGATCCGACCAGCCGCGGCGGCTGCGCTTCCCGCGCGGAGCGCGAGGTCATCATCACCGACACCGTCGGGCTTCATCCGCGACCTGCCCAAGGATCTGGTGCGCGGCGTTCCGCGCCACGCTCGAGGAGCTGGACGACGCCGACCTGCTGCTGCACGTCGTCGACGCGGCCGACCCGGCGCGCGAGGCAGCAGATCCGCGCGGTCGAGCGCATCCTCGACGAGCTCGGCTGGGCGAGAAGCCGCGCCTGCTCGTCTTCAACAAGTGCGACAAGCTCGCGCCCGAGCAGGTGATCGAGCTGGCCGCCGAGCGCGAGCAGTCGATCGCCATCAGCGCCAAGGAGGTGCGCACGACCAAGCCGCTCTTGGTGGCGATGGAGCGCCTCTTGTGGCAGGACGACAAGCTCGTCGACCGGCCGCAGCTCGACGAGGTCCTGCGCACCTCCTCCAGCGATCAGTAGGCGCGGGCGATCCGCCGCGGATCGCTCACTTCTGCGGGATGGCCTTGAGGATCGGCTTGCCGTTCTCGACGGTGACGTCGAAGCGCACGCCCTTGACGCCGGGCTTGGACAGCACGTTCGGCACCTGCTTGGCGAGCGAGTTCACCAGCGTCTCGTACTTCACCGACGCGGCGGCGCCCGATGCCTTCTGCGCGTCGAGGTAGCGCTGGTGCAGGTGGCGGAGCTCCTGCTCGCTCATGCCCGGGATCTTGGGGAGCAGGGCGGCGGAGGGCGGCGGCGGCGGCCTCCTCGGCAGCGGCGTGGTCACGGAGCTGGCGCGCGGAACGGGAGGCGGCGCGGGGGCGGGTTGCGGACGCGCGGGGGCGGATTGCGCGGGCGCAGGCGCGGATTGCGCGGGCGCAGGCGCGGATTGCGCGGGCGTAGGCGCGGATTGCGCGGGCGCGGGCGCGGCGGGCTGCGGGCGCGCGGGCGCGGTCAGGCGGTCCCACACCTCTTCCAGCTCCTCGTCCACCTTGGGTACCCGGCCGGCCACGCCGGTATCGACATCGAGAAAGCGCGGCTGCGAATCCTTGGTGTCCTCGTCGAGGTTGAAGGCGCCCGACGGCGGGCGCACCTTGTTGAACGCCATTTCGCGCGGGCAGCTCGCGCCCCTCGCGCTCCGCCTTGCGCTTGACCTTGGCCAGGTGGCGCACGTAGGTGCCGTTCTCGATCTCGCGCAGCGTGCGGTTCCAGTAGGTGATGTAGATCTGCCACTTCTGCAGCATCGTGTTGAACTTGAAGCGCATGGCAGTGTTGCGGATGTACTGCTGCTGCAGCGTGAGCATGGTGCGCGTCACCTCTTTGCGCGCGACCTGCGGCTCCATCTTCTCGATGCCCATGAAGTACTGCTCGTAGAGAACCTTGAGCCGCTCGATCTTCAGCTCGAGGTCCTTGAGCAGCTCGGCGAGGTCGACGGACGACTGCTGCTGCTGCTCGGTTTGCGAGCGGGACGCCACGTCTCGAGTCGTAACACGGCGAGCGACCGCCCGCTCGCAACGGCGGCACTGCGCATGCAGCCCCACCGGGCATGACGATCGCTCGTGTACTGACCTCGGCGTCTTTGGTGACGCTCATCGCCTGCGGCCCTCCCAAACCGCCGTTGATGCCGTCGACGCCGGTGCACCCGGCCACGTCGATGGCCGCGCTGCCGCGCTCGCCCGACATCGCGCCCGAGGTCATGGGCTACCTCGTCGTCTCCGACGGCGCGCGCGTGGCCCAGGAGCTGTCGCCGGAGCAGCCGAACGCCGATCCACAGAAGCTGCAAAGCGCGCTGTTGGCGCAGCTGGGCATCGCGCCCGATCTGGCGGCGACGATCGATCTGTCGCGTCCGCTCGGCGTCGCCATGCTCAACCCGGCGCTGCTGGCGACCGGCTCGGTGCAGCCCTACGTGGCGATGATCCCGGTGCGCTCGCGCCGCGCCGTCGAAGCGGTCCTGATCGCCCACAACACGCCCTTTGTGCGCACGCCCTGGGGCTTCTCGACGCCGACGGGGAAGGCCAAGATGAGCGTGGCCTTCCAATCGGGCTACGCGGTGGTGGCGTGGCGTGAGGATCTGCTCGACGCGACGGTGAAGCTGCTCGGGCCCCGCCTGCGGCGGCCGGCCGACGCGCCGGTCCTGGTCCACGTCGATCTCGACAACGTGCACGAAGCGTTCGGCCCACAGATCGACGCCCTCATGACCAACGTGGCCCAGTTGGCAGGGCAGGGCGGCACCAAGGGCGACCCCGAGGTCGCCTACGCGCTGCGCGGCGTGCGCATGCTGGCCCAGTACATGCGCAGCGTCAGCGACGTCGAGCTGCTCGGCAACATCGACTCGGGCGGCTTGACGCTGACCGTGCGCGCCGACGGCAAGAACGACGGCGCCTTCGCCGGCTACGTCAAGCAGCAGCAACCGGGGCCCGCTTGGGGCGTGCAGTTCCTGCCGCGCGACAGCGTGCTCGCCTATGCGACGCACGCCAGCCCCGCCGGGCGCGCCGCCGACATCAGCGCGTCGGTCGCCTACCTGAGCGAAGTCGGCAAGGCGCCGGCCGGCGCCGCCGAGCGCGACAAGGTGCGCGCGGCGTTCGAGCGCGCGGCGCAATCGACGAACGGTGAATTCGCCTACGCCGTGTGGCCGGGCCGCGGCGGCGGCGTCGGGCTCGGCGGCGCCTACCGCGTGAACAACCCGGTGGAAGCGCGCGCCGCCGTCGCCGGCGTGTACCAGACGCTGGCGCCGCGCCTGGGGCGCATGGTGATGAACGCGCTCATGCTCGACGCCGACCAGCTCGCCCGCCACGTCACGGTCGCGCAGCGCACGGTGCACTTCGGCCCGACCGACGTGGATCTGATCGAGATCGGCGTCGCCTGGCCCAAGAGCGCCAGCGCCGAGCGGCACATGTTCGAGTCGCTGTTCGGCAAGAAGCTGACGCTGGCGACGGCGTTCGTGGGCGATCAGGCGCTGTTCGCCCTCGGCGCCGACTACCAGGAGCGGCTGGCGGCGATGATCGGCACCGCGCGCGGCGTGCCGGCGGCGTCGCTGGGGGACGAGCCGGCGTTCGCCGAGGCGCTGCAGTACAAGCAGGCGACGCGGGTGTCGCTGTCGTATCTGGAGACGGCGCGCATGGCGCACCTCGCCGCCGGCCTGGTCGCACAGCAGGGGCGGCTCGGGCCCGACGAGGAGCAGGCGGTGGCGCGCCTGATGACCACGGTCGGTCGCGGGGCCATCGTATCCACCACCAACGCCGACGGTCGCCGCTTCGAGATGACCACGCACGTGCCGCACTCGGCCATCGGCGGCGTGGCGTCGCTCAACGGCGCTCTGTGGCGCATCGCGCTGTCGCCGCTGGTCAACCCGCCGATGATGCCGCCGATGCCGGTGCCGCCGCCCCACGTGACGCCGACGGTGAACCGGCCCACCGACGGTTCGTTGTAAGCTCGCCGCATCGACTCCACGCTCCGCCATTCGCTCCAGCCGCACTACGAGGCCCTGCGCGCCATCAAGACGCGCAAGGCCCTCGTACGTTCGGAGTTGTGGAAGACGATTGGGGCGGAAGTGGAGCGCGTTTGCGCGGCCGTCGAGCAGCACGCGCACCCGCAGGCGCGGCCGCTCGCCGGGGGGGCACGGGTGGCGGCGTGGAACCTTCAACGCGGGCGGCGCTTCACGGAGCTCCTGCGTGCGCTCAAGGAGGAGCCGGCGCTGGCGGCGGCCGACGTGCTGCTTCTGGCCGAGGTCGACTGCGGCATGGCGCGCTCCGCCAACCGTCACGTCGCGCGCGAGCTGGCGGCGGCGCTCGGCATGTCGTACGCGTTCGGCGTCTCGTACCTGGTGCTCGAGGACGACTGGGGGGAGAGCGTCGACGGCGTCGGCAACGAGCTGGCGCTGGCGGGCATCGCGGTCTTGTCGCGGGCGCCGATCGAGGCCGTCGAGAACGTCGATGTGCCGGAATTGCGCGACAAGTTCTCGTCGTCGGAGAAGCGGCTGGGCAAGAAGCGCGCGCTGGTGTGCCGCATCGCCGGGCGGACGCCGCTGACGGTGGCGGCCTGCCACCTCGACTCGAACGCCTCGCCCCGCGGACGCGCGCTGCAGCTGGAGTCGATCGTCGCCGCCGGCGAGCGGCTGGCCGGCGGCGGCGCGCTGCTCGTCGGGGGGGACCTCAACAGCACCACCTACGATCTCGCCGGTCCGGCGTCGCTGGCGCGCAACCTTCTGCACAAGCTGTTCGTCACCGGCTTCGACGAGACCATCCGCCAGTACATGACCCCGGAGCTGCGCTACGAGCGGCCGCTGTTCGAGGTGCTGCGGGCGGGCGGCCTCGCGCTCGAGGGCTTCAACGATCGCCAGAGCGGCACCTTGCACTTCGATATCAACGACCCCTACGCGCTGCAGAAGACGCGGCGCCTGGTCGGCGGCGCGCTCACCAAGCTGCTCGTGCGCAAGCTGCGCCCATGGAACGGGCGCGTGCCGGCGCGGCTCGACTGGTTCGCCGGTCGGGGCATGACGCCCGTCGCCGCGTCGACGATCGATCCCCGTCCGGCCGCCAGCGATCACGCCGCCATCGTGGTAGACCTGCGGTGGCCATGAGCGCGCGCACGGAGGTTCGGGGTATTCGCGCCCTGGAGGCGAGTGCAGGGAGCCGACCTGGCGCGCCGAACCGGAGAGCGCGCGCGGTGCGAGGATGAGCGCGCGCACGGAGGTTCGGGGTATTCGCGCCCTGGAGGCGAGTGCAGGGAGCCGACCTGGCGCGCCGAACCGGAGAGCGCGCGCGGTGCGAGGATGAGCGCGCGCACGGAGGTTCGGGGTATTCGCGCCCTGGAGGCGAGTGCAGGGAGCCGACCTGGCGCGCCGAACCGGAGAGCGCGCGCGGTGCGAGGATGAGCGCGCGCACGGAGGTTCGGGGTATTCGCGCCCTGGAGGCGAGTGCAGGGAGCCGACCTGGCGCGCCGAACCGGAGAGCGCGCGCGGTGCGACGATGAGCGCGCGCACGGAGCGACAATGACGCTGGTCTGGTTCGCGCTGCTCATCGGCGTGCTCATTACGGTGCACGAGCTTGGGCACTTCGCGATGGCGCGGCTCTTCGGCGTGCGCGTCGACAAGCTGGCCATCGGCTTCGGCCGCCCGCTGGTACACACCCGGCGCCGCGGCACCGAGTACGCCATCGGCATGATCCCGCTCGGCGGCTACGTGCGGCTGTGCGGCGAAGACGGCGACGCGTCGGTGAACGACGAGGAGGCGCCATTCGCCTTCTCGCTGCGCCCGGCGTGGCAGCGCCTCCTCATCATCTTCGGCGGTCCGCTGGCCAACGTCGCGTTCGCCGCCTTCGTCTTCATGCAGCTGGCCGGCGCCGAGGCCGGCGCGACCACCGCCACCATCGGCACCGTCTTCGCCGGGCAGCCGGCCGCCAGCGCCGATCTGCGCCCCGGCGATCGCGTCGTCGCCGTCGATGACGAGAGCGTGCAGACCTGGGACGACTTCAACGAGCGCATCCTGCGCTCGCCCGGCCACGAGCTGCGCTTGACCATCGAGCGCACCACGGGCAGCGGCGAGGCCGCGCGCCGGTTCGACAAGTACGTCACGCCGCGCGTACACATGCGCACCGATCCATTCGGCGCCCGCGAGCGGGTCGGGCTCATCGGCGTCGCGCCCTACTTCAAGCTGCCGCAGATTGGCGTCGTCGGCGAGGATACCGCCGCCTACCGGGCCGGGCTGCGCAGCTTCGACATCATCACCGCGATCCAAGGGCGCCCGGTCGCCACGTCGAGCGAGCTCGACGCGCTGGTGCACCCGCGCGGCTCGGGCATGCTGGTCGTCACCTACCTGCGCCCCGTCGACGCGGCGCTCGGCTTCGCCTCGCTGGCGCTGCTGTCGCCGCGCACCGCGCAGGTGGTGCCGACCAACGTCGCGCCTGCAGGCAGGTCGCCCCACTACGACGCCGGCGTGCGCTCGGCCGACGCGTTCGTCAACGCCGTGCAGCCGGGCACGCCGGCCGCCGCCATCGGGCTCGGCCGCGGGGACATGCTGACCCAGCTCGACGGCCAGCCGATGACGTCGTGGGAGCTGCTCACCCAGGCGCTCGACGAGCATCCCATCGACGAGCACACCGTCGCCTGGCACGGTATCGACGGCGTCGATCGCCACGCCAGCTTCCGCCTCGATCGCCGGCAGCGGCTCGACGAGTACAAGGCCGAGTCGACCTACTACGTCTTCGGCGCCGACGGCGCGCGCGCCATCGTGCCGGTGCCGACGCTGCCCCGGGCGCGCAACGTCTTCAGCGCCGCCGGCGCCGGCATCGCCCGCACCGCCTCGGTGACCGGCACGCTCTTGCGCGTGCTCGGGCTGACGCTCATCGGCCGCCTGCCGTCGACCTCGATCGGCGGGCCCATCCTCGTCTACGAGGTCGCCGGCGTCGCCGCCCAGCACGGCTTCGATCACTTCCTCGCCGTCGCCGCGCTGATCTCGTTGAACCTGGGGCTGTTGAACCTGTTGCCCGTGCCGCTGCTCGACGGCGGGCAGGCGTCGATCGTCTTCCTCGAGGCGGTGCGTCGCCGCCCGGTGTCGCCGCGCGCGCGCGAGCGGGCGACGCTCATCGGCCTGGGCCTTTTGGCCGCGCTGATGCTGCTGGCGCTGCGCAACGACCTGGCGCGCCACCTGTCGGGGATGCTGGAAATGATCGTGCTGGCCATCGACACCTCGACGCTGCTGTCGGGCGTGGCGCTGTGGCGCGACGGGCGCGTGCTGGCCGAGCGGCGGCGCACCGTGACCACGCACTCCGAGGCGCTCCTGCCCATGATCGACGAGGCGTTCGCCGAGGCCGGCGTCGCGCCCGGCGACGTCGACGCCATCGCCTGCGGCGCCGGGCCCGGCTCGTTCACCGGGCTGCGCATCGGCCTGGCTACGGCCAAGGGGCTCTGCTTCGCGCTCGACCAGCCGCTGGTGATGATCTCGTCGCTCGCGGCGCTGGCCGCGCGCGCGCCCGACGGCCGCGTGCTGGCCACGCTCGACGCCCTCAAGGGCGAGGTCTACGCCGGCCTCTTCGAGGTCACCGGCGGCGTCCCGCGGCTCGAGGGGCGGCAGGAGGTGTTGCCCCCGGCGAAGCTGGCGCCGCGGCTCGACGGACGTCGCCTCCGTGGTCGGCTCGGGCGCCCAGAAATATCCCGAGCTCGCCGCCCGCGCCCGCCTGCTCGACGAGGAGGCGGGCCCGCGTCCGGCCGACGTGGCGCGCCTCGCCGCTGTACGCGCCGCGCGCGGTGACTATGATGATCTTGCGAGCGCGGCGCCGGTCTACATTCGCCCGTCCGAGGCGGAGCTGGTCAAGCAGCAGCGCTCGCAGTAGACTGGACCGGTACGGAGGTGGTGGCACCGATGATCGAAGACCGACCGTCTCGTCCGCATCGAAGAGCTCCGCACCGAACACGCCCGACTGGAAATGCGACTCGCAGAGCTGGAGCGACACCTCTCGCTCAGCCCCGACGAACAGCGCGAGCGGGCCGAGATCAAGAAAGCGAAGCTGCAGCTCAAGGACACGATGCTGCACCTTCAACGCGACAATTGAAGCTGACCGACGCCGAGATCGAGAAGCTGCGACAGAGCGGCATCCGTCTCGACGGCGAAGGGCGCTTCTGGCACGAGGGCGCCGAGGTCACGCACGCGGGGATGCGCGCCGCCTTCTGGCGCTGGCTCGACCGCAACCCCGACGGCCGTTGGGTCCTGCGGCTCGACGACCATCGCTTCGTCTACCTCGACGTCGACGACGTGCCCTACGTGGTGCGTTCGGCGCGCTGGGAGGGCGACCGCGCGCGGCTCCGCCTCTCCGACGACAGCGACGAGGAGCTGGCCTACGCGACGCTGCACCTGCGCGGCGCGCAGCCCTACTGCGCAGTCAAGCAGGGGCGCTTCGACGCGCGGGTATCGACGCTGGCGTGGAACACGCTCGCCGAGCACATCGACGACGGCACGCTGCGCGCGCACGGCGGCGCCTTTCCGATCACCTCCCGCTGAGCCCCGGGGAGCGGACTACTTCGTGGCGCCGCTTTGGCGGAGCCGGTCGATCTCGCCGTCGCTGAAGCCGGCTTCGCCCAGGATGGCGGCGCCGTCCCCGCCCAGCGCGGGCGGCGGGCGGTGCCCGGCCACGCCGCCGAGCGGCGTGCGCGTCTGCATCAGGCCGTCGAGCTCGAAGAACATGCCGCGGGCGCGGTGCTGCGGATGGCGCGGCGAGCTCGTCGGCGGCCAGCACCGGCTCGACGCACACGTCACCGACGAGGATCGGCCTCCCACTCGTCGCGCGTCTTGGTCTCCAGGATCGCCTGCAGCTCGGCGCGCACCCTGCGCTTGCGCCGCCTCGTCGCCGATCAGCTCCGACAGATCGACGGGGCGGCCGATGGCCTCATTGAACGCGGGTCCAGAACTTCGGCTCGAGCGCGCCGACCGACAAGAAGCGCCCGTCCTTGGTGCGATAGACGCCGTAGCAGGCGGCGCCGCCGATGAGCAGCTCACCGCCGCGCCTGGGCGGCGTGCCCGCGGCGTCGTAGCTGCCGAGCTCGGGGATGAGGAAGGCGAGCGCCCCCTCGCACATCGAGACGTCGACCTGCTGCCCGCGCCCGGTGCGCTCGCGCTCGTACAGCGCGGCGAGGATGCCGACGGCGCCGAAGAGCGCGCCGCCGGCGATGTCGGCGAGCTGCACCGCCGGCGTCGGCGGTGGACGATCGGGCGGCCCGGCGACGCCGAGCACGCCGCCGAGCGCGATGTAGTTGAGATCGTGCCCGGCGCGATCGCGCAGCGGGCCGTCCTGCCCGTAGCCGCTGATCGACAGCATGACCAGGCGCGGGTTCTCGCGCGCCAGCGCGGCGAAGCCGACGCCGAGCTTGTCGAGCACGCCGGGACGAAAGCTCTCGACGACGACGTCGTAGTGCCGGGCCAGGCGCAACAGCGCGTCGCGCCCCTCGGGCTTCTTGAGGTCGAGGCACAGCGATCGCTTGTCGCGGTTGAGCGCGTTGAAGCGCCCCGACAGCCCGCGCTTCATGGGCGGGAAGACCCGCAGGTAGTCGCCTACGTGCGGGTCCTCCAGCTTGTCGACGGAGGCGCCGAGGTCCGAGAGAATGAGCGTACAGAACGGCCCGGGGATGAGCCGCGACAGGTCGAGAACCCGCACCCCGTTGAGGGGCGCGTGCATCAGCCGTTGAGCTGAAAGAGCTTCTGCAGCTTGGTGGCGAGCATCGGATCGCCGGTGACGCGCAGCTTGCCCTGGAAGTAGAGCTGCATGCCCATGGCCGGGTTGGTCAGCATCTGCTTGAAGTCGTCATGGGCGACCTCGAAGGTGCACTGCGCGTTGCCCTTGTCGCCCTGCGTGACCACGGGCGGGTTGCGCGGTCAGGTCGACCGTCCACGTGCCGCCGCCGTCGCCGGCGATCTTGAACAGGTAGACCGCGCCGATCTCGCGCGCCTTGTCGGGGTGCTTCGTCAGCGCCTCGGGGACCTGGACGTTGAACAGCTCCTGGGCGTTCTCGGGAACCTTCGCCATGGGCGTCTCCTTGCCGTGTTGAATGACCGTTCAGTCGTTTATGACAGACCGCCGCGGATGTCAACCGCGCCGGCGCGTCGGCTTCGATTTCGCAGACTTCGGTTTCCCCTTCTTTTTCGACTTCGTTTTGGGCGCGGGCGCGGCGGTTCGGGCCTTGCCGCTGGCGCCGTTGGTCGGCGGCAGGCCCGCCATCTTGCGCCGCTTGCGCTCGGCCCAGCCCGCGACCACGACCAGCTCCGGTCGGGTCAGCGCCAGCGCCCCCGGCGGCACGTCGCGATAGACGGTCGTGCCGGCCGCGGTGACCGCGCCGGCGCCGACGGTGACCGGGCGCGACCAGCTGCGTGTCGGAGCCGATGAACGCGCCGTCCCCGATGACCGTGCGCGACTTGACGTAGCCGTCGTAGTTGCAGGTGATGGTGCCGCAGCCGACGTTGACCCTGGCGCCGACGTCGGCGTCGCCGAGGTAGGTCAGGTGGTTGGCCTTGGCGCCCTTGCCCATGCGCGTCTTCTTGGTCTCGACGAAGTTGCCGAGGTGCACGTCGTCCTCGATGACGCTGCCCGGGCGCACGTGGCACCAGGGGCCGATCTGCACGCCGTTGGCCACGCTCGACTCGGACAGCACGCAGTAGGGCTTGATGTGCACGCGATCGCCGATGGTGCAGTCGGTGATGACCGCGCCCTGCTCGATGGTGCAGCCGCTGCCGATCTTGACGGTGCCGCGCAGCTCGACGCCGGGGCCGAGCGCGCTGTCGCGCCCGACCTCGACGCCCGGCTCGACGTAGAGCCGCTCCGGATCGCGCACGGCGACGCCGGCGCGCATCAGCTCCTCGGCCAGCCGGAGGCGGATGACGCGATCGGCCTGGGCGACGTCGACGCGATCGTTGCAGCCCATGACCTCGTCGGCGCCGGCGACCGACGGTGACCACCGCGAGCTCGCGCGCGGCGCGCTCCATGACGTCGGTGAGGTAGATCTCGCCCTGCGCGTTGTGGCTGCCGACCGAGCGCAGCGTGTCGAAGAAGAAGCGCGCGGGGCCGCAGTAGATGCCGGCGTTGATCTCGTCGATGCGCTTTTCGTCGACCGTGGCGTCCTTGTCCTCGACGATGCGCACGAACCTGCCACTGCCGTCGCGCACGACGCGGCCGTAGCCGCGCGGATCGGGCAGGCGCGCCGTCATCATCGTCACGGTCGTGCGGCGAGGCGCCCTGCACCAGCCGCTCCAGCACCGCCTGCGACAACAGCGGTGTGTCGCCGTAGAGGATCAGCACCAGGCCGTCGTGCGCCGGCGAGCAGCGACTCGGTCTGCAGCAGCGCGTGGCCGGTGCCGCGCTGCTCGGCCTGCAGGGCGACCTCGATGGCGCCGGCGCCGAAGCGCGCGCTCGACGGCGGCACGCACCGCGTCGGCCTGGTGGCCGAGGACGCACACGACCCGCTCCGAGCCGAGCGCGCGCGCCATGGCGACGGGGTACTCGATCATCGGCCGGCCGGCGACGGCGTGCAGCACCTTGGCTTTGTCCGACTTCATGCGCGTGCCGAGGCCGGCGGCGAGGATGACGGTGGCGAGCGGCATGTCGCCGAAGTATCGGTGCGCTGCCGCGGCGGATCAAGTGCCGACGGTATATAGTTTTCGTCCGTGTCCGACTTGCGCGCGCAGCTCATGGCCGCCGCCGCGGCGGGGCCCGACCCTGCCGAGGCGCCGACGCGCATCGCCCGCTTCTGCGACGCCGCCGGCGCCGACCTACCGCGCCTCGTGGGCGACGACGACGCCGCCGGCCTGCTGCTGGCGTTGGCGTCGCAGTCGCCCTACCTGACCGCGCCCCTGGTGCGCGAGCCGGCGCGCCTGGCGGCGCTGGCGCTCGATCCGTTCCTGCGGCGGGAGAAGGACGTCGGCACCATGCGCGCCGAGCTCGCCCGCGCCCTCGACGGCCAGGAGCTGGCGGCCGGGCTGCGCGCCTTTCGCAACGCCGAGTACCTGCGTCTGGGCGCCCGCGAGCTCGGCTGGGGCGGGCAGCAGGAGGTCGCACGCGAGCTGGCGCACCTGGCCGACGTCACGCTCGACGCCGCCGTGGCGCGCGTCCAGGCCGAGCTGGTCGCGCGCCACGGCGAGCCGCGCACCAGCGACGGCCGCCCCTGCCGCTTCGTGGTCTTCGGCATGGGCAAGCTCGGCGGCGAGGAGCTCAACTTCTCGTCCGACATCGACCTGCTCTACCTGTACGAGACCGATCAGGGCGCCGCCGGCGCGCTCTCGCTGCACGAGTTCTTCGCCCAGCTGTGCGAGCGGCTGACCCGCGCCATCGCCGACGTCACCGACGACGGCTTCGTCTTCCGCGTCGACCTGCGGCTGCGCCCCGAGGGCACGCGCGGGCCCGGTGTGCAACTCGCTCGGCGCCGCCGAGCGCTACTACGAGTCGTTCGGCCGCCCCTGGGAGCGGCAGGCGTGGGTCAAGGCGCGCGCCGTGGCCGGCGATCGCGCGCTCGGCGACGAGGCGCTGGCGCTGCTGGAGCCGTTCGTGTGGCCGCGCACCGTCGGCGGCGACGTCATCCGCGCCGTGCACGAGCTGATGGCGCGCATGCGCGCCGAGCGGGCCACGGAGCGCGACGTCAAGCTCGGCCCCGGCGGCATTCGCGAGGTCGAGTTCTTCACGCAGGCGCTGCAGCTGGTGCACGGCGGGCGCAACCCTTCGTTGCGCGAGCGCGGCACCTTGCGCGCGCTGGATCGCCTGCGGACCGTGGGCATCGTCTCGGAGCGCGAGCATCGCGCGCTCAGCGACGCCTACGTGTTCCTGCGCCGCGTCGAGCACCGGCTGCAGCTCGCCGAAGGGCGGCAGACCCACGCGCTCCCCGACGACGAGGGCCTCCTCGCCAGAAGGCTCGGATTCGCCGATCGCGACGCGTTCACGCGGGCGCTGGCGGGCACGCGCCACAAGGTGTCCGAGATCTTCGCCACGCTGGGCGCGCCCGAGTCGGCGCCGTCGCCGGCGCTTTTGTGCCTGCTCGATCCATCGGCCAGCCGCGACGAGCTCGGGCAGGCGCTGGGGACGCTCGGCTTCCGCGACGCCGAGGCGTCCGCCGACGAGATGGTGCTGCTGCGCGAGAAGCCGCAGTCGCCGTTCGCGCCCGCGGCGGGCGGCGCGGTCGCCGGCGTGCTGCTCGAAGAGGCGGCGGCCTCGCCCGATCCCGATCTGGCGCTGCGCCGCCTCAACGATTTGGTGGGCCGCCGCGGCGCCGGCGCCACCATCTGGCGCCTGGTCGCCGAGCACCGCCCGCTGGCGCGCCTGGTGGTGACGCTGCTCGGCACCAGCGAGTTCCTCGGCAAGACGCTGGTGGCGCACCCCGAGCTGGTGGAGCAGATGCTCTCGGCCGCGTCGTCGACGCCGGTGCGCTCGCGCGCGGCCATCGACGAGCTGGTGGCGCACGCGCAGGACGGCCTCGACGCCGACGACGAGGAGGCGCGCCTCAACGCGCTCCGACGCGTGCGCAACGAGGAGATGCTGCGCATCGGGCTGTTCGACGTCGGCGGCGAGCTCACGCCGGCCGAGGTGTCGGCGCAGCTCACCGATCTCGCCGACGCCACGCTCGAGGCCGCGCTGGCCGTGGTGGCGCCGCCGACCTTCCGCAAGTGGGGCACGCCGAGCGCGTCGCTGGCGGTGCTCGGCCTCGGCAAGCTCGGCGGCCGCGAGCTCACCTACTCGTCGGACCTCGACGTCGTCTTCGTCTACAGCGACGAGGGGCAAGCGGAGGGCGGCCGCGCCGTCACCAACTTCGAGGTCATGTCGCGCCTGGCGCAGCGGCTCATCCACGCGCTCTCCGCCTATCTCGACGAGGGGCGGCTCTACGAGATCGACACGCGCCTGCGCCCGTCGGGACAAAAGGGCGCGCTGGTCTCGTCGCTGGCGGGGTTTCGCGCCTATCACGCCAAGGAGGCGGCGCTGTGGGAGCGGCAGGCGCTCATCAAGGCGCGCACGGTGGCCGGCGATCGCGCGCTCGGCGCCGAGATCGAGCGGCTGGCCGAGGCGCACGTCTACGGCGGCGGACACGACGATCCGGCGGCGATGGCGGCGGAGATCGGCCGGCTGCGCGCGCGCATGGAGCGCGAGCTGGCGCAGGAGACGGCGCACCGGTTCAACATCAAGACCGGGCGCGGCGGCCTCGTCGACGTCGAGTTCCTGGTGCAGTACCTCCAGCTGGTGCACGGGCCGCGCCTGCCGTCGCTGCGCCGGCGCGCCACCGCCGACGCGCTGGCAGCGCTCGCGCGCGAAGGCGTCCTGCCCGCCGCCGAGGCGCGCGCGCTCGCCGAGTCGTACGCCTTTCTGCGACGGCTGGAGAACCGGCTGCGCATCGTGCACGACCGCTCGATCCAGCAGATCGCCGATCGCGGCAGCGAGCTCGACACCCTGGCCCGCCGCCTCGGCTACCACGGCGAGCGACGGTCGGCGTGCGCCTGCTCGCCGATTACCGCGCGCACACCGAACGCATCCGCGCCCACTACGCGCGCTGGCTCCCGACGGAACAGGCGTTGCAAGAATCCTGATTCCGGAGGGACCGAATGACGCAGCGACCGTGGTTACTCGCCGGCGCGCTCGCGCTCTTGGGCTGTGCGACCGGCGGCGTGTCCAACGACGACGTGGCCCGCCTGCCCGTCGCCGACAGCGCGCAGCTCGCCACCGCGCGCACCTCGATCGACGTCGCCCGGTCGAACCTCGACGCCGCTCGGACCGCGCGCGACGAGGCGGACCAGCTCCGCAACGTCGCCTCCGGCGAGCTCGACGCGACCCAGGCGCGGCTCGAGGCCGCGCGCGCGGGCGTCGACCTGGGCGCGTCGGTGCGTGACGATCGCACCCTTGGCGACGCGTGGCGCGACGAGGACGCCGCGCGCGTCCGGATGATGGCGGCGCGCGCCAAGCTCGACTATGCCAACCAGCTGGTGGCGCTGCGCGACGCCAAGGTGGCGGCGGCCCGGGCGAGCGTGACCGCGGCCAGGGCCGACGTCGATGTCACCAAGCTGCAGCTGGTGCAGCGCAACGGCATGGCCGGCGAGGTCGACGGCAGGAAGCTGGCGGCGCGGCGCCAGCAGGCGCAGGAGCGCCTCGCCGAGGCGCGCGCGCGCGTCGCCGACATGGAGGGCAGCGTCGCGCAGCTGGAGACGGCGTGGGACGCGCGCCGGCGCCAGACCGCGTCGCGCGGCGAGCTGATGCCGCCGCCGCCGGAGGCCGAGCCGGCGATGGCGCCGGTGAGCCCGGTGCGCAATCAAGGCCGCGACCTTTTGCGCGGGGATGTCAACGACACGCCGTCGGCGCCGGAGCGGCACCAGTCACAGCAGCCGCGCAACAACATCGCCACGCCGCCGTAAGCGGCGCCGCTTCCCATCGACCACGTTTGTGCTACACAGGTGGTATGTCCGCCGGTGGCACCAAGCTGAAGCCCGTCGACAAGGTCTGGCTCGACGGAACCCTCGTCCCCTTCGCGCAAGCGCAGGTGCACATCCTGACGCACACGCTGCACTACGGCGTCGGCGCCTTCGAAGGCATTCGCGCCTACAAGCGGCCTGACGGCAAGGGCGCCATCTTCCGCCTCGACGAGCACATCGAGCGCCTGTTCGACAGCTGCCACATCTGCTCGATGGACGTGCCGTACACGCGCGAGCAGATCGTCGCCGCGTGCGTCGAGACGATGCGCGCCAACAAGATGACCGAGGCGTACCTGCGTCCGCTCGTCTTCCTCGGCGACGGCGAGCTCGGCCTGGGCTCGATGGGCAACCCGGTGCGCGTCGCCGTCGCCGTCTACGAGTGGGGCGCCTACCTCGGCGAAGAGGGGCTGCGCCGCGGCATCCGCGCCAAGGTGTCGTCGTTCACCCGCGGCGGGCTCAACTCGACGATGTCGAAGGGCAAGATCTGCGGGCAGTACGTCAACTCGGTGCTCGCCAAGCGCGAGGCGATCAAGGCCGGCTACGCCGAGGCCATCCTGCTCGACGACCGCGGGCTACGTGGCCGAGGCGTCGGGCGAGAACATCTTCATCGTGCGGCGCGGCAAGCTGAAGACGCCGCCGCTGTCGTCGGCGATCCTCGAAGGCATCACGCGCGACACGGTCATCACGCTCGCGCGCGAGGTCGGCCTCGTCGTCGAGGAGAGCACGTTCGCGCGCGACGAGCTGTACCTCGCCGACGAGGTCTTCTTCACCGGCACGGCAGCGGAGCTGACGCCGGTGCGCGAGATCGACGACCGCAAGATCGGCGCCGGCGAGTGCGGACCGGTGACCCGCGCGGCTGCAAGAGGTCTTCTTCGAGGCGGTCAAGGGACGCGCCGGCATGGAGAAGCCCTCGCACCCGGAGTGGCTCACCTTCGTCTGAGCTCCCTCCTCGAGATCCAACTGGCGAGGGGTCTAATCGAGCACAGCGGTCCGCTGACGAGGGCTGTTTGAGCCCAGCGGGGGGGGGGCAGAGCGCGCGAGGCCGGACGTAGCGCTTGGTCGCGAAAGCAGCTCGCCCTAAGCTAAGGCCAATGCGGTTCACTTTGGCCGAGTCGTAGCGGGCCGGCTTGGGCCGCGGAGGTAGCAAGGGGCGATGCCGGCGTCGGAATCCGGCGCAGTCGCCGCCGCTTCGCGGCGGCGTGCGCCTCCATCGGGCGCGTTCATGTCGCGCTGCGCGCGACCGCGCCCTCTACGCCGCCGGCATCGCCCCTTGCTACCTCCGCTCGACGCCTGGTGCGATGGACAGGCGCGACTTCGACGTAGAACCAGGCGCCCATGAGCGGAGGTCGTGAGGCGCCATCCCGGCGGCGTAGAGGGCCGCGTCGCGCGCAGCGCGACATCAAGCGGCCCGATGGAGGCGCACGCCGCGAAGCGGCGACTGCGCCGGATTCCGACGCCGGGATGGCGCCTCACGACCTCCGCGGCCCAAGCCGGCCGTATGACCCGCTGAAAGTCCTAGGGCGAAAGCAGCGCCTCGCGCAGCCTGGTGACCGCGGGCGTCGCCGGCGCCGTCGACAGCTTGCAGGCGACCTCGCGCTCGACGGCGAGCGTGAGGCGCAGCTCGAGCTGGCGGCTGCCGCGCGCCACCGTCAGAACCAGCGGCGCGCCCGGCGTCTTGTGCGCGATGGTCTCGGGCCAGCGCAGCGTCGGCGCCGCCCCGTCGAGCGCGAGGATGCGATCGCCGCCCGACAGGCCGCCCAGCTCGGCAGGCCCGCCCGCCCCCACGGCGACGACGCGCAGGTCGTCGGGCTCGCGCTCGGCGGCGAAGCCGGCGACGGTGCGCGCGGGCGCGTCCCTACAGTCGAGCTGCAGGCCGATCGAGCCCAGCGCGCCGACGACCGCCGCCGTCTCGTGGCCGTCGCGCGCCCACGCCAGCAGCTCCTGGCCCACCCCGGGCGCCAGCGCGTCGACGGCGCGCGCCAGGCGTCCGCTGTCGATGGGCGCGATGCCGCCCGCCCGCTCCGCCTCGGCGAGGGCGCCGCGCAAGACCTCGTCGAGGTCATGGCGCCCGTCGGTGCGCACGCGCATCGCCGCGTCGACGGCGAGGGCCACCAGGTGCCCGCGAGCATAGTACGCGTCCGCATCGGCCTCGCTGTCGTCGGGCGGCTGCCACGTCAGCTCGGCCGCCTCCTCGATGGAGTCGCCGCGGCGCGCCGCCGTCACCGCCCGCTCGGCCTCGTCGCCCACGTGCCGGAGGTACTCGGCGCGGGTCCAGCGGTGGGCGCGCAGCATCGCCCGGTGCGCGAAGTACTCCGTCAGCCCCTCGGTGATCCACAGGGCGCGCGACGGCTGCTCGCGCGACAGGTCGTACGGCACCAGCTCGGCGGGTCGCAGCCGCTTGGCGTTCCACGCGTGGAACAGCTCGTGCGCGACCACGTAGACCAGCTCGTCGTAGGCGTCGGCGTCGGTGAGCGAGTTGCGCGGCACCAGGATCGAGGTCGACGCCGCGTGCTCGAGCGCCGCCACGCGCCCGGCCTCGTCGCCGAGATGGACGACGACGACGTAGCGATGATAAGGCGGCGTGCCCGCGGTGTGCGCTTCGGCGGCGGCCAGGCGCGCCACGTCGTCGACGAAGCGCTGCGGCACGGCGCCGGCGCCGTCGACGACGATGCGATAGCTGCGCCCCGCGGCGCGCGCGGTCGCCTCGGCGAACCGTCCGCACTCGACGGGCGCGTCGATCAGCGTCTCGTAGCTCGTCGCCGCCCAGCCGCCCGCGTCCTCCTCCAGCGCCGTCGCCGCCCGCCAGCCCGGTGGCAGCGCCAGGCGCAGCTGGTGCAGCCCGCGCTCCTGCCCGCGCACGGCCAGGAACAGCGAGCTGCCGTTGAGGAGCGCGTGGCCGCCGTCGACGTGCGTGCCGTCGTCGGTGAGCTTGGCCGCGTAGACGCGATAGCGCACCCGTACGGTGCCGCCGCCCCCGGTGACGCGGAAGGTCGACGGCCCGGTGCGCGCGATCGCGAGCGCCCGACCGCTGCCGTCGCTGGCGCCGAGCGGCGTGACGTTGCGCCCCCAGGTGCGCAGCTCGTAGGCTCCCGGCGTCCACACCGGCATCCACAGCTCGACGGGGTCGGCGGCGCCGGTGATGGTCATCTCGACGGTGGCGCGGTGCTGCGCCCGCTCGTCGAACGACACGCGGTAGCTGACGGCGGCGCGCGCCGGCGCGGCCAGCGTCAGCGCAAGAAGTGCGGCACCAAGAGCCCGACCCCACCCGCCAGCGCCGCGACGATGAACAGCGGCGCCAACAGGGCGCCCAGAAGATCGAGCGGTCGCCGCCGCCCCGTCGCCGCGCGCAGCGCCCAGCCCGCTCCGGCCGCGCCGCCGGTGACGAGCAGGAGCGCGCCGATCACCTCTTGATCCTGATGCGCCGCTTCTCGCCACGCTTGAGCGCGACCTCGTCGTCGCCGTCGCCGGCGTCGATCATGTGCGGTCCGGCCATGACCCGCAGCTTCTTCGGCGCGGGAAACTTGTGTCCGTCGACGGTGACGACGCCTTTGCCCTCGAGCAGGAGCTCCGCCTTGCCCAGGCGGCCCATCGCCTGCAGCTCGTAGGTCTTGAGCGCCGCGTCCTTGGGCGACAGCTTCATCGCTCGCCGGAACTGCTCGAGCGCGGTGTGCGAGTGGCCCTCGATCAGAAGGAGGCGCCCGCGGGCCACCAGCTTGTCGGTGGGCTTTTCGCGCGGCGGCTCCGGCTTCCGGTTCTCGACGGGCTTGACCGCCTGCCCGGTCGGCTTGACCGCCTGCCCGGTCGGCTTGGCGGCTTCGCCCGACGGCTTGGCGGCTTCGCCCGAGGGCTTGGCGGCCTCGCCCGAGGGCTTGGCGGCCTCGCCCGACGGCGCCACCGCCTGCCCGCTCGGCTTGGCCGCTTCGCCCGACGGCGTCGCCGCCTCACCCGACGGCGCCACCGCCTCCCCGCTCGGCCTGGCGCTCTCGCCCGAGGGCACGGTCGCCTCGGTCGGCTTGGGCGGCGGCGAGAACGGCGGCAGATGAAAGTAGTAGAGCGCGCCCAGCCCGCCCGCGAGCACGATGCCGGTCAGCGACAGCAGCCACGGCGTCTTCGAGCGTCCGCGCAGGTGCTCCGTTTCGTCGTGGCGCGGATAGGGCTTGGACAGCTCCATCGGATCGAACGGATTGCGCTTGTCCCCGTTCTTGGACGAGCCGCGGGCCGCGTCGCGCGCGAAGCTCGGCGGCGGCAGCGGTTGCGTCTCCGAGGTGCGCTCCTCGTGCGGCCGCGCCGTCGACGACGTCATCGCCAGCTCGCCCAGCGGCGGCGTCGGCTGCGACAGCACCGGCTTGGCCGGCCCGAAGCTCGCCTTCGACCCCTGCAGCCGCTGCTGCTCGCGAATCTTCAGATCCATGGGGATCGATCGCGACACGTCGAACTGCCGCCCCGCCGGCGGCGCGCTCTCCGGCATCGGCGGCGGCGCGGGGACGACGCCCTCGACGAACAGCGGCTTGAGGCGCACGCGGAACGATCCATCGGTCCACGACGACACGCGCGCCAGCGCCGCCAGCTCGGGCGCGCCGTTGACCTGTGCGCTCTCGGCATGGCCGTTCTGGAACGACACGATCGCCCTCGACCCCGGCCGCTCCAGATCGATATCGCAGGTCAGCCGGTACTCCGAAACCCAGGCCCACAATTGTGACGCCTTGGTGATCGCGAGCGACCCTTCCATCTCGCGCTGGCCGGTGAGCTCGCCGGCCAGGTTGGGGATGCTCTGCACCGCGCGGAAGTTGCCGCGGTTCCACAGGGCGATGCGCTGCGTGTCGCCGCCGTCGATCTCGATCGGCTCGCCACCGACGAAGGTGACCTCGGCTCGGGTGGCGCCGTCGCGCAGCTCCAACTTGCCTGAGAAGCGTAGCGACTGACAGGCCGCGTAGAGCGACTGGATGTCAGTTTCGTCGAGCGATCCCGACCATGTGAACCCGTCCGGTGCCATCAGAGGTTTTTGAAGTCTAAACGCTGGAGTCCAGACTCTCAACTCTGTTATAACGTGGCCCTCCCAACCGGAACCGAGGGGTAAACATGAAACGCACCATCGTTAGCCTTGTTTCACTGATTCCACTCACGTTTGCGGCATGCGGCGGCACCGATAGCGGCGACTGCACTGCCTCTGGTGGCAGCAACAAAGGTCAGTACGTCGTCAACGCGGTCATGGTGCCGACCACCAACGCCAAGGACTACGGTATCGATCTGAACGGCGACACGCGCGTCAACAATCAGCTGGGCCAGATCATCGTCACGCTGGCCGGCCAGGGCCTCAACGTTCAGGACGGCGTCAACCAGGCTCTCACCGCCGGTGACCTGATCCTGCTGTTGGGTGAGTCCTCCTCCGACGCCACGTTCCAGAGCGACAGCTGCGCCACGACCACCCTGCAGCTCGGGACCGCGTCGCCGATGCCGGACTTCAGCGGCAACGGCACGTTCACCCTCGACGGGACGCAAATGTCTGCCAGCTTCAACGGCCCGATCACCGCCGGAAAGTTCAACTCGGCGCCGCCGGCGACCACGACCCACCCGGTCACCGCGTCCGTGCTGTTGCCGCTCGTCGCCGGCCAGACTCCGGTTCCGATCGTCCTCCAGGGCGCGCACATCTCGTATACCCGCAGCTCGGGTGGCATGGTCACCGGTGGCCAGCTCCAGGGCGGCATCAAGAGCACCGACGTCCAGCTCCACATCGTCCCCGCGGTCGCCAACCTGCTCTCGAACAAGCTGATGACCGATAATCCGCAGACGTCGACCGACATGCAGATCTCGTCGCTGTTCGACACGGGTGGCAAGGCCGACGCGTCCTGCGCCGCCGGCACCTGCAAGAACCCGACGGATGGCGACGGCGATGCCGCGCGCAAGGGCATGTGCGCCACCAAGGGCGACAACATCATCGACGTCTGCGAAGTGTCGACGAACGGCCTGGTCACGAACCTGCTCGCCCCCGACGTGCAGCTGTTCGACGCCAGCGGCGCGTACCACCCGAACAAGGACAACACGATGAAGGACTCGTTGTCCGTCGGCCTCGGCTTCACCGCCGTCAGCGCCAAGTTCTAATCAGCGCCCCGCCTGTGGTTGACAGGCCCGACCAGGCCTGATATCGCCTCAGGCGTGAGTTACGCTCGCGCAGTCGCCCTGGCCCTCCTCACCGTCTCCGGCTGTTCGCCGTCGACGCACGCTCCCTCCGATAACAGCGGCACTCCTGGCACCCCTTCTACGGGCGGCGGTCCCTCGCCCGGCGGCGCTCCCGGCGACGGCCCGGGCGGCGTGGTGCCGCGTCCGAGCGCCGCCGTTCTGCGTGTCCACTATCCCGCCGGCAGCCACACGCTGGTCCTGCGCGGCGACGGCGCCGGCCTGAGCTGGGACAGCGGCGTCGCCCTCACCCCGGGCGCCGACGACACCTTCACGTACACCATCGCCGACCTGGCGGCGCCGCTGTCGTGGAAGCCGCTGCTCGACGACGCCACCTGGTCGCGGGGCCCGAACTACACGGTGACACCCGGCACCACGGTCGACGTCTACCCGCACTTTACGACGGTGGCGGGCAGCGTCGTGAAGCTGATCGCCGACTTCCACTCGACCGCGCTGGCCAACGATCGCGCCATCTGGGCCTACCTGCCGCCGTCGTACGCCGAGAACACGCGCGCCCGCTTCCCCGTCCTCTATATGCACGACGGGCAGAACCTGTTCGACCCCGCGCTCGCCTTCGGCGGCAACGAGTGGAAGGTCGACGAGACGCTCGACGCCGCCGCCGAGGACGGCTCGATCGAGGAGCTCATCGTCATCGGCGTCGAGAACACGGCGCAGCGGATCTACGAGTACACGCCCACTACCGACCCGACGACCGCCGGCGGCGGCGGCGGCGACCTCTACCTCCAGCTGCTCGTCGACGAGCTGAAGCCGCAGATCGACGCCGATGCTGCGCACCCTGCCCGATCGCGCGCACACCGGCATCCTCGGCTCGTCGCTGGGCGGGCTCATCAGCGCCTACGCCGGGGTGCAGCGACCCGACGTCTACGGCATCGTCGGCGCCATGTCGCCCTCGACGTGGTGGAACAGCGACTGGATCATCGGCGACGTCGGCGGCATGCCGGCGGCGGCGCGCCCGGCGCGCGTCTACGTCGACAGCGGCGACTCCGGCACCTCGAACGACGACGTCACCAACACCAACATGCTCGCCGCCACCTACGTGAACCTCGGCTACACCAGCGGTGTTGACTTCCTGCATGTCGTGCAAGCAGGTGGCCAGCACAACGAGGTCTACTGGGCGCAGCGTCTGCCCGGTGCGCTGCAGTTCCTCTTCGGGCCGCGTCAGCCCTAGCAGGGCGTTGAAGAACTCGCTCCGCGTCCCTGCTAGACGGCAGCCTCCCGCCTCACCCCGCCCGCCACGCGAAAATCCGGGGCGCGCCGCCCGCTCCGGAGTTATTCAACAGCCCGATAGGAGGATCATGCGTCACATCGCAGTCGCTCTCGTCACCCTCGCGTGCGCCCCGCCGCTGTTCGCCGCCGAGCCGGCGCCTTCGGCCCAGGCTGCCTTCGAGCAGCTCGCCGATCAATTCTGGGACGCCGAGCTGGCGCACAACCCGGAGTTCGCGACGCAGGTGGGGGTCCACCGTTATGACGACAAGCTCATCGATCTGTCGGCGGCGGCGATCCACGAGTACGTCGCCGCGCAGAAGCAGTGGCTGCGCCGCTTTGCCGCCGTCGACGCCGCCAAGCTGTCGCGCGACGACGCCATCGACCTCGAGGTGCTGAAGCATCAGGCCCGCAGCGCCATCGTCGATCTGGAGGTCTATCGTCGCTGGCGCCGGCTGCCGCGGGTATACGCCGAGCCGGCGATCAATTCGGTCTACCTCGTCGTCAAGCGCGACTTCGCCCCCGCTGCCGAACGCCTCAAAGACGTGATCGCGCGCGAGCAGCAGATCGGCGCGCTGATCGCGGCCGCGCGGCAGAACCTCGACGACGTCGATCCCATCAACATCCAGCTGGCGCTCGCCGAGCTGCCGTCGAACATCGCCTTTCTGCAGAAGGACACCGTGCAGGCGTTCGCGTCGGTGATGGAGCCGGCGCTGCAGCAGCGCCTGGCCGCGTCGACCAAGGCGGCCACCGACGCGCTGGCCGCCTACGGCGCCTGGCTGCAGCACGATCTGCTGCCGCGCGCGCACGGCCACTTCGCCATCGGCGCCGACGCGTTCGCGCAGAAGCTGTCCGCGGACGAGGGCATCACCGAGCCGCTTCCCCGGGTGCTGGCGCGCGGCGAGGCGGAGCTGAAGCGACTGCGCGAAGCGTTCGTCGCCACGGCGAAGCAGATCGACCCGCACAGGCCGGCGCCGGAGGTGCAGGCGGAGCTGGCCGCCGATCACGGCAAGCCGGAGACCCTGCTGGCCGACGTGCAGGCGCGCCTGGCCGGGCTGCGTAAATTCCTGGTCGACAAGCAGATCGTGACCATCCCGTCGACGGTGATGCCGATCGTGCAGGAGTCGCCGCCGTTCATGCGCGCGTTCACGCTGGCGTCGATGGACACGCCGGGGCCGTACGAGACCAAGGCGACCGAGGCCTACTACAACGTGACGCTGCCCGATCCGAAGTGGTCGCCCGCCGAGGTCGAAAGCTACATGCGCGGCGGCTATTCGCGCACCATCATCGAGATGGTCTCCATCCACGAGGCCTTCCCCGGCCACTACGTGCAGTTCCTGTGGATGCCCAAGATGCGCTCGCGCACGCGCAAGCTGTACGCCTGCTCGTCGAACGCCGAGGGCTGGGCGCACTACGCCGAGCAGATGATGATCGACGAGGGCGCCGCGGGGAACGATCCCAAGCAGCGCCTGGCGCAGCTGCAGGAGGCGCTGCTGCGCGCGGCGCGCTACGTGGTCGGCATTCGCATGCACGCGCGCGGCATGACGGTGGCGCAGGCGGTCGACTTCTTCCAGCGCGAAGGGCTGCAGTCGAAGAAGGTGGCCGAGATGGAGGCCAAGCGCGGCACCGAGGATCCGACCTACCTCTACTACACCTACGGCAAGCTCGAGATCCTCAAGCTGCGCGACGAGTACAAGAAGAAGCTCGGCGCGCGCTACAGCCTGCGCCGGTTCCACGATGCCTTCTTGGCCGAGGGGGCGATTCCGCTGCCGCTGGTGCGGCGCGCGCTACTGGAACAGGTCGGGCGATAGCTTCGGGTTCACGGTCACCTTGTCGTACTGAATCTCGACCTTCTGTGGACCCGCCTCGTGCTTGAACCTGAACGGGAAGGCGACGCCGTCGATGATGCGGTAGTCGCTGAGCTCGTCGTGCACCTCGTGCTGCTCGGCCGCGTATTGCATCTTGGCGATGTGGTGGGTCTTGGGATCGAGCAGCAGCTTGTAGACGTCCCCGTCCGGTGAGATGACCTCGAGCGTATCGTAGCTGACGCCACCGGCGGCGGTCGGGGTGAGCCCGCGCAGCTTGACGCCCGGCTTGGTCGCGTTGAGCACGATGAAGTTGGGATCGCGGAACTGCGCCTTCTCCATCTCCAGTTTCATCTCCGGCGGCATGTCCTTGCGCATCTCGCCCTGCTGCACGTAGGCCTTGCCGTTGGCGATGACCTGGCGCAGCTGCATGCCGCCCATGTCGATGTCCTCCCGCGTCGCCTTGCCGCGGATCTCCCTGACCTCGACCGCGACCGGCATCCTCCTGCCCCTGCATCGACAGCATCCCCTTGCCGGTCATCGACAGCGTCTGCACCTTGCCCAGCGCCGCCTGTCCGCCGAGCGCCTGCAGCGCCAGCTCGCAGCAGGCGCCGCCCCTCCATCGCCTCCGCCGGCAGCACCTCCGCCGTCGCCGAGCGCTGCGCCTGCAGCGCCCTGCGCTCCGCGCCCGACACCGGGTCGAGGTAGCTCATCACCTCGATCTTGTTGATAGCCCGCCTTCTTCAGCATCGGCCCGACCTCGGCCGCCTTGCCGACGATGACGAGCGCGCGCGGATCGAGGTGCTGCGCCGCCGCCGTCGCCGCCTCCTTGACCGTCACCGCGTCGAGCCGCGCCGGATAGTCGACGACGTACTTGTTGTCGAGCCCGTCGATCTCGGCGCCGATCAGCTCCTCGGCCAGATCCGACCCGGTCTCCAGGCGCAGCCCGTAGCCGCCGATCAGGTTGTCCTTGGCCGCCTTGAGCTCCTCGTCGGTCGGGCCGCCCGCGCGCATCTTGGCGATCTCGTCGAGCACCAGCTTGAGCGTCGCGGTCGTCTCCGGCGTTGCGCGTGAAGGTCGAGGCCTCGAACGGCCCGGCCTCGCGCCCGGCGTCGAAGCTGGTGCGCACGCCGTAGGTCTTGCCGCCCTCGGAGCGCACCACCTTCATCAGGCGCGACGCGAAGCCGCCGCCGCCGAGCGCGTAGTTCATCAGGCGCACCGCGTAGAACGACGGATCGGCGTGACGGATGCCGGGCCCGATCACCAGCACGCTCGACTGCGTCGCGTCCGGCTTGTCGACGAGGCGCACCGGCAGCTCCTTCGTGCACCGCCGCCAGCGGCCGCGCCGGCGCGTCGGTCACCGGCGGCACCACGTGCTTCTTCCAGGCGCCGAAGCGTCTTCTGCAGCATCGGCTTGAGCGCCTTGTCGTTGAAGTCGCCCGAGACGGCGAGGATCGCGTTGTTCGGCGCGAACCACTTGTCGCGGAATTCGACCAGATCCTTGCGCTCGATCGCCGCGATCGACCGCTTCGACATCGGCCGCCCGCGCGGATCGTCGTCGCCGTAGAAGACGTTGGCCGCGTGCCACGCCGCCAGCGCCTGCGGGTTGTCCTTGACGCCGTTGACCGTGGTCATGAAGCTCGTCGCGCGCCTCGCCCAGCTCCGAGCTCGGGGAAGGTGGCGTTCATCGCCACGTCGGACAAAAGGTCGAGGCACAGCGCCAGGTCGCGCGAGCGCGCGTGGCACGAGACGTAGATGCCGCCGCCCGCCGCCTGCGCGCCGAGGCTGCCGCCGACGAAGTCGATGGCGTCCGAGATCTGATCGGCCGTCCGCTTGGCCGTCCCCTTGCGCAGCATCGCCGCGACGAACTGCGCCCAGGCCGGTCTTGTCGATGCGGCTCGGCGCTGTCGGGCACGCGCACTGCCAGCGTCACGTCGACCGACGCGACCGTATGGCGCGGCACCGAGATGAGCAGCATGCCGTTGGGCGTCGTCGAGCGCGTCACCGCGCCGACGTTCACCTTGGTCGTCGGCGTCAGGTTGGGCGGAATGAACAGATCGGTGCGCCCGGCCCACGGATCGGGCTCGTCCTTGCTCGCCGGCCGCGGCGCCGCGCTCTTGCCCGGCGGCGGCAGCGTCGTCGGTCGAGGTCGTCTTCGGCGGCACCGCCTTGGCCGGCGCCTGCGCGGCCGCGTCGAGCCCGACGCGTCATGGTGCAGCTGCACAACAACGCCGCGACGATATTGTGCGCGCGCATCACTTCTTCCCTCCCGCCGTCGCCGGCTTGGCCGGCACCAGCGTCAGCATGCTCAGGTTGGTCTTCACCAGGTACTTCTTGGCCACGCGCAGCACGTCGTCGGCGGTGACCGCGTCGAACTTGGCGGCGCTGGTGAACGGCCGCGCCGGATCGTGCGACACGACCCAGTCGACGCCGATGTTGGTCGCCAGCCCCGAGACCCGCTCGCGCTGATAGACCGCGCGCGCCGCCAGCTGGTTCTTCGCCTTCTGCAGCTCGTGCGCGCTCGACCTTCGCCGTCGCGACCTTGCCGATCTCCTCGTCGAGCGCCGCTCTTGAGCTTCTCGACGTCCATGTTCGGCAGGTAGAGCGCGAAGGTGAGGAACAGCCCCGGATCCTCGTGCGCGAACACGAAGCCGCCCGCCGCCACCGCCGTCTTGTCCTTGCGCACCAGCCGCTGGTGCAGCCGCGACGACTCGCCGCCGGCGAGGATCTGCTGCAGCACCTCGAGCGCGAACGATGTCGGGGTCGTTGCCGGCGGGGATGTGGTAGCCGCCGATGATCACCGGCAGCTGCACCGGGATGGTCAGCGTCTTCTGCGCGCATGTCGGTCTGCTCCGGCTCCTTGCGGCGCGTCGTGCCGCGGCGTCGGCCCCTTCTCGAGCGGGCCGAAGTACTTCTCGGCCAGCGCCTTGACCGTCGCCTCGTCGGTGTCGCCGACGACGACCAGCGTCGCGTTGTTGGGCCGGTAGTACGCGTCGTAGAACTTCTGGCAGTCGGCCGGCGTCACCGTGTCGAGGTCCTTCTTGTCGCCGGCGGCGCTGATGCGATACGGGTGCACCGTGTAGGCGAGCGCCAGCTCCTCGTCGAGCGCCTTGCCGATCGGGTTGTTCTCGACGCGCAGGCGCATCTCCTCCTCGACCACCTGGCGCTCGGAGTCGATCGTCTTCTGCGTCAGCTTCAGGTTGCGCATGCGCTCGGCCTCGAGCTTCATGGCGAAGTCGAGCGCCGACGGCGGCACCGTGTCGTGATAGCCGGTGGGGTCGTCCTGCGTGAAGGCGTTGTCCTCGCCGCCGACGAGCTCGATGAAGCGCGCGTGCTCCTCGGGCGGCACGTGCGTCGAGCCCTTGAACATCATGTGCTCGAACATGTGGGCGATGCCGCGCTTGCCGGCGGGCTCGTCCTTGGAGCCGACGTGATAGAAGACCTGCACCGTCACGACCGGCGCCTTGTGGTCGGGCACGAAGAAGACCTTGAGCCCGTTGGGCAGCTCCCACTGCTTGAGCTGCGGCGCGTTCTTGTCGGCCTTGGCGGCCGTGCGCGCGGTCGCTGCGGACGCAGTCGAAGCCACCGTCAGCGACTCAAAAGGATCATGCTGCGCATGCGGCCTCCTTTTCGATTCGGTCAGTACGTATAGCGCAATCCGAGCGGAAAGCGGAACGGCTGTTGCCGCCCGGTCACCGTCTCGAAGGTCGGCAGATGGCGCGTCGCGCGGGGCGGTTCGGGAGGCGACGGAAGAGCGGCGGCGGGAGGGGAGTGAAGCAGGGCTACTTGGTCATGATGCCGAGCGTCTTGGCGCCGCAGCCGCGCGTCATGTCCATCACGTGCATGACGTCGCCGTAGATGGCGTCGTCGTCGATGTTGAAGAACACCAGCTTGTCGTGGCTGTTCTTCATGATCTCGTGCATGCGCTCGATGAACGCCGACTCCGCGATCATCTCGTTGTTGATCGAGATCTTGCCGTCCTTGGTCACGCCGACGACGACCTGATCCGTCGTCAGCGGCGTACGATCTGCACGTCCGCCTTGTCGGGGACGGTCAGCTCCATCTGCTTGAGCAGCGTCGGCGTCATCACCATGAAGATGATGAGGAGCACGAGCACGACGTCGACGAGCGGCGTGATGTTGATGTCGGAGCGGATTCCTCCGCCGCCGGATCCGTCCGAACGCCATTACTTCTGCTCCTCCGTGCCCATGCCGACGTTCTGCGCGCCCGCGTCGTGGACCTTCTCGAGCACCTTGCGCACGTCGCCGTAGCGTGAGCGACTTGTCGGCGCGCACGTGCACCGGCCGCGACTTCTTGAGCTCCTGCTTCGACGCGATCGACCAGGCTGATCGTCGGCGATCTTGTCGGTCTCGATGAACACGCGCCGTCGGCGCGGACGCTCACGACGAGCTGCTCGCCGGTGTCCTGCTTCTTCTCGTGGTGCTTCGTCTCGGGCAGCTCGATGTGCACGCCGCGATGGAGCATCGGCGTGACGACCATGAAGATGATGAGCAGCACGAGCACGACGTCGACGAGCGGCGTGACGTTGATCTCGTTCTTCGTCGCTGCCGGGCTTGATCGAGGCCTCGCGCTTCTTGTGGATCTTCGCACGCTTCCGCGCGCGGCGCCGACGGACGTGCCGATACGGATCCGATGCCGCCGGCCATCTTTAGCGCTCGCGGCCTTCGCGGAGGACGTACGAGATGAGCTCCGAGCTCACGTCGTTCATGTCGACCACGAACTGCTCGATCGTGTTCGTGAAGTAGTTGAACACCATGACGGCCGGGATGGCGACGAGGAGGCCGACCGCCGTCGTGATGAGCGCTTCGGAGATGCCGGCCGAGACCGCGCCGAGACCGCCCTGGCCCGACGCCGCCATCGCCTGGAAGGCGTTGATGATGCCGACGACGGTGCCGAAGAGGCCGATGAACGGCGCCGCCGACGAGATCGACGCGAGGCCGCCGAGGCCCTTCTTCATGTTGGCGATCTCGCGCTCCTTGACGCGATCGATGGCGCGGTTGACCGCGTCGACGACGTCGAACTCGCCGACCTCGTCCGGACCGGTCTTGGCGATGGCGTCGAGGCCGTCACGATACTCGGTGAGCGCCTCGTAGATGACCTTGGCGATCGGCGACTGCGGCTCCGCCTTCGACAGGTTGAGCGCGCCGTTGAGATCGCGCTTGCGCCATGCGGTCGCGCAGCGCGAGCACGAACGCGAGCGAGTAGCGCTTCGCCTTCGAGAACACGGCGAAGCGATCGATCATGACCCACAGGAGTAGACCGACATGACGAACAAGAGCGAGACGACGCTCTTGTCGAGCAGCCCATGTGCTTGCACATCTCTACCGGATTGAATGACTCCATTCCCGTAGCTCCTTCGTAGGTCCGTGACCCGTGGTTACTTCTTCGTCCCCGCTTGCCAGCTTCCTTCAGAAGCTGCATCGCCTTCTTGAAGTACTCGTTCGCCTGCTCGAGATCGGGCCGCTTCTCGTCGTCGGTGACGTCGGCCGCCGCGCGCTCGCGATACAAGAGGTTCGTGTACGTATACGCGTTCGGCGCCTTGGGCGCCTGCTCGATCGCCTCCTTGCAGTACTTGATGGCCTCGTCGGCGAGCTGCTTGCGCTGATCGCCCACGACCTCGGTGTGATTGTGCAGGTAGTCCCAGATGAGCACGCACAGCGAGACCTTGGCGTCGGGATTCTTCGGATCGGCTTCGACGCGCTTCGAGTACCAGTCCTTGGCCTCGGCGAACTTGCCCGTCTTCGACGCGATGATGCCGAGCGTGTTGAAGACCTCGGGATCGCGTCTTTTCGATCTGCGGCTTGTAATAGTCGACGGCGGCGTCGTAGCGGCTGGTATCGACGAACGTCTGCACCAGGTACTGCGGCCGCGCTCGTTGCCCGGCTTGAGCTTCAAGAAGTTCTCGAACGCGGTGACCGCCTTGTTGGCGGCGTCGTCGCCCTGCTTTGCCCTTGGGGTCGTTCTGATAGACCGCGAGATTGGCGAAGCCGAGGTTGAGCTGGATGGTCGCGATGTTCCGGATCGAGCTTCGACGCCTCGTCGTACTTGGCGATCGCTTCCTCGACCTTGCCCTCGTGGTACAGCTTCGCCGCGTCGCTAGCAACCATGCGGGCCTTGAGCGTGTCGCAGCCCGTGGTGCCGGCCGCGAAGATCAAGAGCGCCAAACAATTTCCGGAGAATTTCCGCATTGGACGGATGCGGACCGTAGCTAACAGACCTTTGGTGGTCAAGTGGGGATCGTGTACTTTCACGCGCGTGAAGTTCCTGTGCATGCTGGGTTTCTTGACGCTCTGCGGCGTCACGGCCCACGGCCAGGAGCCTGGACACCCAGCTACGTCCGCTCCGGAAGCGGAGTTACGTGGCCGCGTGTTCGAGCGCGGCACGCTCACGCCGCTCAACGGAGCGCGCATCGTGACGCCGAGCGGCGAGACTGCGACAGATGACACCGGGGCGCTTTCACTTACGGCTCGCAGCCGGGCGATCATCGAGGTCGTGGTGACGCTCGAAGGCTACGAGCCGCTCAAGCTCGATCGAGCACACGCGCGCCGGCGAGGGCTCGCCGTCGAGTATCGCCTGCTGCCGCTGCCGGCGCTACAAGAAGCGCTACGTCTCGACGGTGCGCGGCGAGGCGCGCCACGAAGGCGAGCGCTTCGCGCTGCGCGACGAGGAGCTGCACCAGGCGCCGGGCACGCTCGGCGATCCGTTCCGCGTCATCGGCCTCCTGCCCGGCGTCGCGGCGCCGATCACGCTCCTGCCCATCTACGTCATCCGCGGCGCCAGCCCCGGCACCAACGGCTTCTTCCTCGACGGCATGCGCGTGCCGCAGCTGTTCCACTTCGTGGTCGGCGGCGGCGTCGTCCACCCGCGCCTCGTCGATCGCCTCGACTTCTACCCCGGCGCCTACGACGTCAGCTTCGGCCACTACGCCGGCGGCGTCATCGACTCCGAGACGCGCCCGGCGCGCGCGCGACGCGCCGGCGCACGGCGAGATCGAGCTCCGCCTGTACGACATCTCGGCGCTGGTCGAGACCAAGCTGCCCGAGCGGCGTCACCGTCGAAGCCGCCGGCCACTACGGCTTCCCGTCGTACCTCATCCACCTCTTCGACAACCGCGCCAACGTCTCCTACTGGGACTACCAGCTGCGCGCCGACTGGAAGACGCTCACCGTCGAGGCGTTCGGCTCCTACGACTACTTGACGATCGAGACCGATCGCGGCCGCGCGGCGACGCCGACGCGCCCGGCGGTGCCGCCGACCGTGTCGGAGGAGCGCCTCGACTTCTATCGGGTGCAGATCCGCGACCGCCACAAGATCGGCCGCCTGGAGACCGAGGCGGCGCTGGTCGGCGGCTACGACGCGTTCGAGGCGGTCGGCCCGACGGTCACCAAGCTCTCGCTCGCCTGGCGCGCCAACGCCAAGTGGCGCTGGCGCCGCTTCCGCCTGTTCGCCGGCATCGACGGCGAGGTGTCGCGCTTCACCGCCAGCAGCTTCGACACCTCGACGCGGCGCCGATCAGCCCGACGCGCTCGGCGAGCTCGCCGGCCAACGCGACGGCGTCGAGTCGGGCGCCTTCGTCGAGGGCACGCTCGAGCTCGTGCACGCACCGCCTGTGGGCGACCGCCGGCGTGCGCGCCGACGTCTATCACGCCAACGCGGTGACGCTGCTCGGCGTCGATCCGCGGTTTCAGTTTCGCGCCAAGCTCCTGCCGCAGCTCTACATCAGCGGCGGCATCGGCCTCTACCAGCAGCCGCCGAGCTTCCCCATCCAGCTGCCCGGCGTCGACACCTTCGCGCTCCAGCTCGGCCTGCAGCGCGCCATCCAGGCCGCCTACAGCGTCGAGGTCGAGCTGCCGCAGACCTCGAGCATCAAGGTGACCGGCTACTGGGAGCAGTTCTACAACGTCAACGACGCCGTCCTCGACTTCTCGACCGAGGTGGTGTGCACGGCGCCGCCGCCCGAGTCGCTCACCGGCTTTCCGTCGCGGATCACGCGGCAGATCGACGGCCACTCCTACGGCATGGAGATCCTGGCGCGCAAGCAGGCGGGCCGCTTCACCGGCTGGATCGCCTACACGCTGTCGCGCACCGAGCGCATCTACTCGTGCGGCCTGCGCCCGGCCGACTACGATCAGACGCACGTGCTCAACGTCGTCCTGCAGGTGCGCCTGCCGTGGCACCTCATGGCCGGGGCGCGCTTCCTCTTGCAGACCGGCCGCCCGGTCACCACGCTCGATCCCACCGACCTCGCGGCGGCGACCAGGAACAACACGCGCCTGCCCGACTACTACCAGCTCGACTTCCGCATCGACCGCGAGTGGATCTTCCCGCAAGTGGGCGCTCTCGATCTTCCTCGAGATCGTGAACCTGACCTACTCCCAGAGCGTCATCGGCATCACCTACCCGGTCGATCCCGACACCGGCATCACCCGCTACGACATGCCACAATTGAACGGGTTCAACTGGATCCTGCCGACCATCGGCGTACGTGGACGATTCTAAATGAGCGAGCGAGCGAGCACCGCGAGTCGACCATGAAGCGCCTGCTCTGCATATTTCTCGTCGCCGCCGGGTGCAGCTACACCTTCGACACCACCGAGCCGACGCTGCCCTACCTCGGCAATCCGCCCGACACCGCGGCGCTGCCCAAGCTCAACTCGGCGCCCGTCGATGGCGAGGTGTTCGCGCTCGGCGCCGACCAGCGCGTCTGGATCCTCCTGCAGCACACCGACATGAGCTGGGAGATGAAGCCGATGTCGGGCGCTCCCGACAGCGACACCCTCGATCCCAACGAGCAGCTGCTGCTCATCACCTGGCGCGCCCTGTACATCGCGCGTACCCCGACCGTCGACGGCGGGGCGCCGCCCGACTTCGCCGTCCAGCCCACCGCCCCCTCCGACATGGGCGCCACGCCGCCGCCGAACGTCAAGCTCGTCGTCCGCTCGGTCGGCGAGCACCCCGGGCAGGAGTTCGACGTCCCAGACGGGCCGGCGCTGATCTACTCGATGGGTGCCGACGACGCCTTCGCCTACATCGTGACCAATCCGGGGCTGCCCGGCTATCTGATCCAGCGGCGCGACGGCTCCTACAAGCGCATCGTGCCCTGGCCCAAGGGCATCGATCCGGCGAACCCGTTCAAGAACGGGCTCTTCTTCAGCGACGACGGCGCCGGCGACGTCTTCTACGATCGCGACATCGACGGCCGCATCGTCGGCCACCACACCCGCGATAGCCTCGACGTCGATCTGGGCATCCGCCCGCGCTTCCTCGCCTGGGTCGACTCGCGCCGCCTGGTCACCTGCGGCCCCGACGGCGTGCGCCTCGTCCCCGTCGACGGCGTCACCCCCGAGACGGTGCTCGACAACGACATCTGCAAGACCGCGCTGCTCGCCGTGGCCGGCGGCTATGTCTACTACGAGGTGGGCACCACGGTGCGCAAGGCGAAGCTCGACGGCAGCGAGGCGCCGATCTCGATCTTCGACTTCGGCGCCGGCCGCGTGATCGCCATGGCCACGGCGAACGACGACGTCTTCTACTCGACCGACCCTGCCAATCGCTACGTGCACGGCGCGGGCGACGGCTGGTGGAACGGCTGGAAGTTCATGCAGCGCGGCCTCTCGGTCACCCTCTCCAGCGATCGCCAGCACCTGTACTGGCTGGAGCACGCCGCGCAAAACTCCGGCACCGGCGATCTGATGGCGGTGACGCTGCCCGCTCCCGGCGTGGCCGGCGGCACCCCGGTGACGCTGGCGAAGAACACGCGCCAGTACGTCTTCCTTCACGACGGGCGCATCCTCGCCGACGAGAACCACGCCAACGACGGCGTGTGGAACCGCGTCGTCGCCATCGACGAGGTGCACGGCCACAAGCAGTACGTCGCCGTCGGCGCCGAGCACTTCTCGCAGATCCCGCAGTCCTACGACTACATCGTCGACGTGGTCAGCGGCGCCAGCGGGCACGACGTGGTGCGCGTCTCGGTGCCGCCGGTCGATCCGCCGCCACCGCCGACGACGCCGGGCCCATGACTTTGTGCTAGTTTTCCGAGTCCCATGCCCACCAAGATCACCGCCGCCGACGTGCGCGAGACGGCGATGCTGGCGCGCCTCGAGCTCAGCGACGAGGAGGTCGCCCGGCTTGACGCGCGAGCTCGACGCCATCCTCGGTTACATGGAGCTGCTCGACCGGCTCGACGTGACCGGCGTCGAGCCGATGACGCACGCGGTGCTCGCTCGACCTGCCGCTGCGCGACGACGCGCTGGAGGCGCTGGAGCCGCAGCTGCCGCTCGAGGCCGCGCTGCAGGATGCGCCGCGCCGGCACGACGCCTTCTTCGAGGTGCCGAAGATCATCGAGGTCACCGAGTGAGCGCGCGCGCGGTGCGGCGGTGAGCATCGCCGATGGCAGCCTCGACGAGGTTGCGCGCGCGATCCGCGAGCGGCGCGTCAGCGCGGCCGAGGTCACCGACGCCTACCTCGAGCGCATCGCCGCGGTCGACGGCGGGCTCGGCTGCTACTACCGCGTCGACGCCGACGGCGCGCGCGCCGCGGCCGACGCCGTCGACGACAGGCTCGCGCCGCGGCGAAGAGCCGGGCCCGCTCGCGCGGCGTGCCGGTCGGGCTCAAGGACTCTTCGTCACCGAGGGCCTCGAGACCACCGCGCGGCGCAAGATCCTCGAGGGCTGGGTGCCGCCGTACGACGGCACGCCGTCGCGCGCGCCTGCGAGCGGCGGGCGCGGTCCTCGCTCGGCAAGCTCAACATGGACGAGTTCGCCATGGGCTCGTCGAACGAGAACTCGCGCGTACGGCCCGGTGCGCAACCCGTGGGATCGCGACGCGCGTGCCGGGCGGCTCGTCGGGCGGCTCGGCCGCGGCCGTCGCCGCCGGCGCTGTGCGCCGGCGCGCTCGGCACCGACACCGGCGGCTCGATCCGCCAGCCGGCGGCGCTCTGCGGCGTCGTCGGCATCAAGCCGACCTACGGCCGCGTCTCGCGCTACGGCGTGATCGCGTTCGCCTCGTCGCTCGATCAGGTCGGGCCCGTTCGGCCGCACGGCGCTCGACGACGCGGCTGCCTGCTGGAGGTGATCGCCGGCCACGATCCGCACGACGCCACCTCGCTCGACCGCCCGGTGCCGAGCTACCGCGCACGCCTGCGCGCGCGAGCTCGCGGGCCTGCGCGATCGGCGTGCCCGAGCGAATACTTCAGCCGGGCATGGACCCGCGGCGATGGCCGCGGCGGTGCGCGCCGCCGTCGACGAGCTGTGCAAGCGCGGGCGCGACGCATGGTCCCGGTCGCGCTGCCGCACACCGACTACGCGCATCGCCGCCTACTACCTCGTCGCCACCGCCGAGGCGTCGTCGAACCTGGCGCGCTACGACGGCGTCCGCTACGGCCTGCGCGCGCCGGCGACGACCTCGCTCGACGACTGTACGCGCGGACGCGCGGCGACGGCTTCGGCGCCGAGGTCAAGCGCCGCATCATGCTCGGCACCTACGTGCTGCGCGCCGGCTACTACGACGCCTACTACCGCAAGGCGCAGAAGGTGCGCACGCTGATCAAGCGCGACTTCGCGCGCGCCTTCGCGCAGTGCGACGTGATCGTCACGCCGACCTCGCCGACGCCGGCCTTCAAGCTCGGCGAGCAAGGTCGACGACCCGCTGCAGATGTACCTGGCCGACATCTTCACCGTCCCGTGCAACCTCGCCGGCGTTGCCGGGCATGTCGCGTGCCCTGCGGCTTCACCGAGCGGGCTGCCGATCGGGCTTGCAGCTCCTCGGCCCGCCGCTCGGCGAGGAGACCCTGTTCGCGCGCGGCCGGCGCCTACCAGCGCGCCACCGACTGGCACACGCGCCGCCCGGAGGCTCGCATGAGCGAGCGTCGCCGCCAGCCTACGAGCCGGTCATCGGCCTCGAGGTGCACGTGCAGCTCGCGACGCGCACCAAGACGTTCTCCTCGGCCGTCGGCGGCGTTCGGCGCCGAGCCCAACACGCACACCGATCCGTGCGCGCTGGCGCTGCCGGGCACGCTGCCGGTGCTGAACGCGCGCCGCCGTCGACGTCGGCGGTGCGGCTCGGGCTGGCCGTGCGGCTGCGAGATCCGCCGCGCTGCCGCTTCGCGCGCAAGCACTACTTCTATCCCGACCTGCCCAAGGGCTATCAGATCTCGCAGTTCGACGAGCCGCTGTGCGAGGGCGGCGCGCGTCGAGCTTCTGCTCGACGGCGCAGCTGCGCCGCGTGCGGCTGACGCGCATCCACATGGAGGAGGACGCGGGCAAGAACATGCACGCTGCCGGGCGCGCCCGTTTCGCTCGTCGACTACAACCGCGCCGGCGTGCCGCTGTGTCGAGATCGTCAGCGAGCCCGACCTGCGCTCGGCCGAGGAGGCCGCCGAGTACGTGCGCGCCATCCGCCCGCTGGTGCGCTACCTCGGCATCTGCGACGGCAACATGGAGGAGGGCTCGCTGCGCTGCGACGCCAACGTCTCGCTGCGCCCGGCGCGGCGAGACCAAGCTCGGCACCAAGGCCGAGCTCAAGAACATGAACTCGTTCAAGAACGTGCGCGACGGCGATCGAGCACGAGATCGCGCGCCAGATCGGACGCTGCTCGACGCGCGGCGAGCGCGTGGTGCAGGAGACGCGCCTGTGGGACGCCGACAAGCGGCACCTCGCACGCCGATGCGCTCGCAAGGAGCAGGCGCACGACTACCGCTACTTCCCCGAGCCCGATCTGCCGCCGCTGGTCGTCGACGAGGCCTGGATCGCGCGCGTGCGCGGCGAGCTGCCGGAGCTGCCGATGGCGCGCTGCGCAGCGCTACTCCAGGCGCTGGGCCTGTCGGCGCAGGACGCCGGCGTGCTCGCCGCCGAGCGCGCGATCGCCGACTACTTCGACGACGCGGTCGCCGCCGGCGCCGCCGCCGAAGAAGGCGGCCAACTGGGTCATCGACCGAGTCTCGCGACGGCCGCGCGTCGATGCCCCCGCCGCGCCTCGCCGAGCTCATCGCGCTCGTCGACGCGGGCACGATCAGCGGCAAGATCGCCAAGGACGTCTTCGACAAGGTGCGGGCCACCGGCGCGCGCGCCGGCGGCCATCGTCGCCGACGAGGGCCTGACCCAGGTCACCGACGCCGGCGCCATCGAAGCCGCGTGCCGCGCGGCGGTCGATGCCAATCCCAAGCAGGTCGCGCACTACAGAGGCGGCAACCCGAAGATCCTCGGCTTCTTCGTGGGCCAGGTGATGAAGGCGACCGGGGGCAAGGCCAACCCCGAGATGGTCAACGAGATCCTGAGGAGACTACTGTCGTGAGCGAGCGCAAGCGAGCGAACGTGAGCGCGGCCGGTACGGCCCGCGGATCGATGTTCGGCTCACGGTGCACCTCTGAGGTGCACCCGTGAGCTCCATCGACGTCATCGACTTCGACGAGATGTTGTCGCCGCTCCGCTTCGACCACGCCACCGGCGTGCTGTCGCTGCTCGACCAGCGCCTCCTGCCCGAGCGCGAGAGCTGGATCGAGTGCCGCACCGTCGACGACGTGGCGCGCGCCATCAAGGACATGGTGGTGCGCGGCGCGCCGGCGATCGGCTGCGCGGCGGCGTACGGCATGGCCATCGCCGCGCGCACCGGCGTACCGCTCGCAGGACGCGGCGGCGACCCTGCGCGCGACCCGGCCCACGGCGGTGAACCTGTTCTGGGCCATCGACGCCATGCTCCTGCCCGAGCCGAAGAACGCGCCGCAACTGGGCCCCACGATGTCGGCGCTCGATTTCCGCGCCCGCTCCCTGCACACGATGGACGTGCTCATGTGCCTCAAGATCGGCGAGCTCGGCGCGCCGCTCTTGCCCGCAGGGCGGCGTGCTCACCCACTGCAACGCCGGCGCGCTGGCCACCGGCGGCTACGGCACCGCGCTCGGCGTCATCCGCACCGCGCACAAGCAGAAGCGCGGCATCCGCGTCTTCGCCGACGAGACGCGCCCGTTCCTGCAGGGCGCGCGGCTGACCGCGTGGGAGCTGCAGAAGAGCGGCATCGACGTCACGCTCATCACCGACAACATGGCCGCGCACATGATGCAGCGCGGAGAGATCCAGTCGGTCATCGTCGGCGCCGATCGCATCGCCGCCAACGGCGACACCGCCAACAAGATCGGCACCTACGGCGCTGGCGCTGCTGGCGCGCGCGCACGACATCCCGTTCTTCGTGGCCGCGCCGCTGTCGACGGTCGACCTGAAGACGCCGACCGGGCGGCAGATCCCGATCGAGGAGCGCGCGGCGCGCGAGGTCACCCACGTCGGCGACCGCCCGCTCGCGCCCGAGGGCATCAAGGTGCGCAACCCGGCGTTCGACGTGACGCCGGCCGGCCTCATCAAGGCCATCATCACCAACCTCGGTGTCGCCGAGGCGCCGTACGACAAGTCGCTGGCCGCGCTCGCCGACAGGATGCCCTTTCGCGGTATGATGGACCTGCCGTGACTCCCGACGACGACGCCAACAAGCGGCAGCACTCGCGCATCCCGGTCTCGCTGCAAGTGAGCTACCTGTCGAAGGGCGACCTGCAGAAGGATCTGGTCACCAACCTGTCGCCAGGCGGCCTGTTCGTGCGCACCTCCAGGCCGCTCGATCCGGGCACCGACGTCGATCTCGAGGTGCTCATCGCCAACGAGGAGACGCCGATCCACGTGCGCGGCAAGGTGGTCTGGCTGCGCCCGTCACCGGGGCAGCAGTCGGGCATGGGAATCCAGTTCACCGGCGTGATGGGCCCGCTGCTGCTCGAGATGGTTCAGGCCGCTCGCGGCGAGTGACCACGCCCAGGTCGCCGAGCGAGCGCGCCAGAGCGGCACGTCCGGCTCCGCGCGCACTGCCCCGCTGGGCTCAAACAGTCCTCGCCGGCGGACCGCTGTGCTCGATTCCACCCCTTGCCGGTGCTGCGGAGCTCGCCCAGCGGGGCAGCCCGCGCGGAGCCTCTGTGGCTCGGAGGCGGAAGTAGCGAGGGCATCCCGTGGCGAGCTTCTGCTGCGCCAGCGGTCGCTACCGCTTCGACGCTATGCTCGTTGTTTGCGTTCGCCCGGAGCGCTGCTCTTCGTCACTGGATGCCGTTTTCCCAAGAGCCCATCGAGCGGGCGGTCGTCGGAGCCGTCTTCGCGGGCGTCGAGGAGCGCTCCGCCCCGAAGGGGCGGTTGCCAGCGACGAGCCGAGGGCCCGGACGTGCCGCCGGCCTGTAAGGCCGCCGGCGTAGCGGGCCCGTCCCGCGAAGACGGCTCCGACGACCGCCCGCGGCCCCCAAGGCGCCGACCGAAGGGCACTGCCGACCGAAGGGCACTGCCAACCGGCGGGTGCTGCCAACCGACCGCTAGCTCCGGCTCCGGCGCTTGGGCCGCGGCATGTAGCTCGGCGGATCGCTCGTCGGGAACGACTCCTGGAGCTCCTCGTCGATGAGCTCGTCGTCGGTCATCGTCCCCTCGGGCGGGGGCCCGCTCGAGCGCGGTAGCTCCTCGGGACTCCCTTGCTTTTTCGGCTCCATGGGCGATTGTTGGTGCAACCGGCGCGCCGCGCCCATTCTTGTTGACAAGCCGCCGGAACTTTGTAGACTTCGCCCCTCTGTTGGAACGAGGGACTTCGTCATGTACGCCGTGATCGCGACTGGTGGCAAGCAGTACCGGGTTCAACCCGGTGAAACCATCAAGATCGAGAAGCTCGAGGGCGCCAAGGATCAGGGCGCGGTGACGTTCGATCAGGTGCTCCTGATCGCCGACGGCACCGAGGTCAAGGTCGGCGCGCCCACGCTGCCGGGAGTCAAGGTCACCGGCGAGGTGCTGGTCGCCAGCGGCAAGGGCGAGAAGCTCCTCATCTACAAGTACCGGCGCCGGAAGGGCTACCGCCGCAAGACCGGCCACCGCCAGCTCTTCACCGCGGTGAAGATCACGGGCATCACGGAGGTAAGTCATGGCGCACAAAAAAGGACAGGGCGCTTCGCGCAACGGCCGCGACTCGAACCCGAAGATGCGCGGCGTCAAGCGCTTCGGCGGCGAGGCGGTGCGCGCGGGCAACATCCTGGTTCGGCAGAAGGGCACCGTCATCCACCCGGGTGACAACGTCGGCCTGGGCCGCGACTTCACCATCTTCGCGCTCGTCGACGGCGTCGTCGAGTACACGCCGTTCAAGCTGCGCGGCACCGAGCGTCGCCGCGTGTCGGTCAAGCCGGCCGGCGAGTCGACCGCCGCCTAGCACCTCCGCCCGCTCGCGAGCAGCCGGGCCATGCAGTTCATCGACGAGTGCACCATCGACGTTCGCGCCGGCGACGGCGGCGACGGCAAGGCCACGTTCCGGCGCGAGCCGAACGTGCCGCGCGGCGGACCCTCGGGCGGCGACGGCGGCAACGGCGGCAGCGTCATCCTCGTCGCCGACGACCAGCTCTCGACGCTGCTCGACCTGCGCTACCAGAAGACCTACAAGGCGGCGCACGGCGAGCCGGGCTCCGGCCGCGACAAGTACGGCGCCGGCGCGCCCGACGTGCTGGTCCGGGTCCCCGTCGGCACCGTGGTCCACGACGAGCGAGTCGGGCGAGCTGCTCGCCGACCTGTCGGCGGTGGGGCAGCGCTTCGTCGCCGCCCAGGGCGGCAAGGGCGGTCGCGGCAACATCCACTTCGCCACCTCGACCAACCAGGCGCCGACCAAGGCCGAGCCGGGCGAGCCGGGGCAGGAGCGGCGGCTGCGGCTCGAGCTCAAGCTGCTCGCCGACGTCGGCCTCATCGGCTACCCCAACGTCGGCAAGTCGACCTTCATCAGCGCCGTGTCGCGCGCGCGCCCCAAGATCGCCGACTACCCGTTCACCACGCTGGTGCCGAACCTCGGCGTGGTCGGCCTGCCGGGCGGGCGCAGCTTCGTGCTCGCCGACATCCCCGGGCTCATCGAGGGCGCCGCCGAGGGGCACGGCCTCGGCCACCGTTTCCTGCGCCACGTCGAACGAACGCGCGTGCTGCTGCACCTAATCGAGGTGTCGGCCGAGCCGGGCCGCGATCCGCTGCATGACTACGACGTCATCAACCGCGAGCTCGAGCGCTACTCCCCGGAGCTGGCCGAGCGCCCGCAGATCGTCGCGCTGTCCAAGATGGATCTCACCGAGACGCGCGAGGCCTTCGAGGCCTGGCGGCAGCAGTTCGCCGCCCGCGGGGTCACGCTGCACGCCGTCTCGGCCGCGACCGGGCAGGGCACCCGCGAGCTGCTGCGAAACGCTGTGGCCGATCGTCCGTCCCGCGCTCCCGCCCGTTTGACCGCCCATCACGTGGGTGGTATGAGTGTCGTCATATCATTAAATGAGGTGTCGCGTGCGCACGTCCGTCGTGGTGGCTGCCGCCGCCCTTCTGCTACCGATTAGCGTGTTTGCGGACGATGCGCCGAAGCCGTCAGCGGCCGCGGCCACGCCGGCGGCTGCGCCTCCGCAGCCGGCGCCGCCGCCACCCACCGACGCGGCCACCGCCGCGCAGACCAACGCCAACGGCTCGTACACGGTGCGCCTGCACGATCTCGAGCGGCGCGTCAACGAGCTCAAGGAGCAGATCTTCCGCTCCAAGGCGCGGCTCAACCTGCTCAAGGAGACGGTGCTCCACGGCGTCATCGCCGGCGCGCGCGCGATCATCACCCACCGCAACGAGATGGGCTCGATGTACACGCCCATCCGCTACGTCTACGCGCTCGACGGTCAGGAGATCTATTCCAAGACCGACGAGAGCGGCAAGCTCGGCGATCAGAAGGAGATCGAGGTGTTCAACGGCTCGATCACGCCCGGCAACCACACGCTCTCGGTGCAGATGGTCTACCAGGGCAACGGCTACGGCGTGTTCTCGTACCTGAAGGGCTACAAGTTCACCGCCAAGTCGAGCCGCACCTTCACCGCACCCGAGGGCAAGCAGCTCCAGCTCAAGGTCGTCGGCTTCGAGAAGGGCAACCCGGTCACCACCGATCCCAAGGATCGCCCGGCGGTCGACTTCCGCGAGTCGCTCGTGGCGGACAAGGACACGCTGCCGAAGTCGTCGGCGCCGGCGACCAAGTAGCATGACGGCCAGGACGACGACGCTCGCCTGCGCGCTCGGCGCCTCGCTCGCGGTTTGCGGCGGGTCGGCGCGCGCCGACGACATCGACAACCTCGGCGGCAAGGTGATCGAGCTCGACCAGCGCATCGTCGACCTCGACGCCAAGCTCAAGCCGCCGCTGCCGCCGGGGCCGGAGATCGCCGATCGCCGGCTCATCGACGCCCAGGTGCTCTACGAGCTCAAGAACTACGAGGCGGCGTCGATCATCCTGTTCGACGTGGTCGACAAGTATCCGACCTCGCCGGCCTACCCCGAGGCGCTCTTCTACCTCGCCGACTCGCTCTACCTGAAGCGCGACTTTCTGTCGTCGCGGCGCTTCTTCGAGAAGATCATCGATCAGGGGCCGCAGAACCCGCGCTACCAGGAGTCGCTGCAGCGGCTCATCGAGCTGTCGCTGCACACCGGCGACTACTCACCCGTCGACGGCTACATCGACAAGCTCGACAAGATGCCGCCCGACCAAGCAGCTGCCGTCGGTGCCGTACGTCGAGGGCAAGTACTTCTTCTTCCGCCAGCAGTATCGACAAGGCGCTGGCGGCGCTCAAGGCGATCGGGCCCGACCACGTCTACTACTTCCATGCGCTCTACTTCGTCGGCGCCGCCAACGTCGCCATGGGCGGCGAGCACCTGCCCGACGCGCTCATGGCGTTCGGCACCATCTTGAAGACGCCGGCGAAGACCGATTCGCAGAAGCGCATCACCGAGCTGGCGCACCTGGCGATGGCGCGCATCTACTACGATCGCGGCCAGTTCACCAACGCGCTCGACGAGTACAGCAAGATCGCGACCAAGAGCGACTACTTCAACGACGCGCTCTACGAGAGCGGCCTGGGTCAGCATCAAGGGCAAGGACTACGCGAAGGCGGCCCGCTCGCTCGATCTGCTGCTGCTCAACGCGCCCGACTCGCCGCTCATCCCCGAGGTCAAGCTGCTCATCGGGCAGCTGCGCATCCGCGAAGACGCCTATCAGCCGGCGACCGAGGCGTTCACCAAGGCGCGCGACGAGTACGAGCCGGTGCACCGCCAGCTGGCCGACGCGCTCATGAAGACGGGCAATGCGCCGCTCTACTTCCGCGACCTCATCAGCAAGAACCTGTCGAAGTTCGACATCGGCGTCGATCCTGCCGCGCGGTCTCGGTCAAGTGGCTGCAGGCGGAGCCGGAGGTGCAGCGCGTCTCCACGCTCATCGGCGACGAGAGCGAGCTGCAGAAGTCGCTCGACGAGTCGGAGGAGATCATCCGCCGGCTCGACAACGCCATGACCGGGCCGGCGCGGGTCAACGTCTTCCCCGAGCTGGCGACGGCGCGGGCCAAGGCGATCGCGGTGTCGAACGAGATCTCGGTGGTCAAGGAGTCGCTGGCCGGCAAGATGTCGAAGCTGATCGGCGCCGTCGACGGTGCCGATCAGGAGCTCAAGGGGCTGGAGAGCGAGCGCGACGCGCTCGAGGCCAAGCTGCGCACGCTGCCGGTCAACGTGGAGGCGATCGAAGAGCGCCAGCGGCAGGCGCGCGGGCAGTTCAACGAGCTCGACAAGCGCGTGGTCGAGCTGCAGACCCAGGTCAACGGCCTGCACGCCTCGGCGGTGGCGACGCGCAAGTTCTACCAGGACGAGGTGCAGAAGCGGCTGCCGGCCGAGCAGCAGGCGCGCGCGCAGGCGGAGCTCGACGGCGCGATCGGCGAGATCGAGGGCGAGAGCGACGCGAGCGACCGCATGCGCAAGGATCTCGACGACGCCAAGATGTCGGTGGGCGTCGACGACGCCGACATGCAGCTGGCGCAGCAGCTGCGCACCAAGTACGACGACGTGCTGCGGCGCCTGCACGATCTCGACGTGCGCGTGCGCTCGCGGCTGTCGGCGAGCGATCGCAGCAAGGCCGAGCAGATCGACTCGATCCTCGACCGCGCGCGCGGCGTGGAGTCGAAGGTGGGCGCGTTCAACGGCCGCATCGACACCATGCTCGATGCGCGCCTCAAGGATCTGATGACCGAGGTGAGCGACGAGAAGCTCAAGGTCGCGGCCTACCGGCAGCAGCTCGGCGGCTACACCACCGAGTCGGCCGACGTCGGCGGCGGCATCATGGCCGACAACTTCAAGGCGGTCACGCAGCGGTTCTACAACGTGGTGGTGCGCTCCGAGGTCGGCATCATCGACGTGGCGTGGGCGCTCAAGGAGTCGTCGACGCGCAACACCAACCGCCTGGTGGCCGAGCGCAAGCGCGAGCTCAAGCTGCTCGACGACGAATTCAAGCAGGTAGGCAAGACGGCGGAGACCAACCGTGAGCGCGCGCACGGAGCGAGGGATTTTCGCGCCGTGGAGGCGAGTGCAGCGAGCCGACTTGGCGCGCCGGAGCGCAGTGCGCGCGCGGAGCAACGATGACGCGGAACGTACTGTTCGCGATGGTGCTGGCGCTGCCGCTGTCCGCGTTCGGCGACGGCCAGGGGCTGCCCGGGCCCGACGCGGCCAAGGAGCTCGACGGCGTCCAGAACGAGATCGGGCGCTTCGAGGACGCGGCCAAGGACTTCCGCGGCACCGTTTCGCACGTGGTGCAGCAGGAGTACGTGCAGAAGCGGCGCGCGCTCATGCAGAAGTACCAGGGGCAGCTCGACTCCGAGGAGAAGGACGAGAAGGCGCGGCGCGACTCGGCCATCAAGCTGTTCGAGGACTTCCTCGCCCGTATCCCAACGACGATCGCTGGACGCCGGACGCGATGTTCCGCCTGGCCGAGCTCTACTTCGAGAAGTCGAACGACGAGTACCTGACGGCGACGCAGGCGGCGCAGGCCTCGGGCGCGCAGATCACGCCCGACTACAGCGCACGATCAACCTCTACAAGGACCTGATCACGCGCTTCCCGAAGTATCGCTTGATCGACGGCGCCTACTACCTGCTCGGCTGGTGCCTCGGCGAAATGAACAAGGACGGCGAGTCGCTGCAGGCGATGCGCGCGCTGGTGTGCACCAACAAGTACAAGCCGCTCGACCCGCCGGCGCCGCCCTCGCCCACCAGCAGCCGCATCGGCGGCAAGGGGCCCAAGATCGTCGACCCCTACACCGACTGCAAGCCGATCAAGGCCGACTCGCGCTTTCTGCCCGAGGCGTGGACGCGCGTCGGCGAGTTCCACTTCGACAACTCGCGAGCTGGAGCTGGCGATCGCCGCCTACACGCGGGTGCTCGACTTCAAGGACTCGCCCTACTACGACAAGGCGCTCTACAAGCTCGCCTGGTCGTACTACCGCGCCGACGACTATCCGAAGCCATCAAGCGCTTCGACCAGCTGGTCGTCTTCTCCGACAAGAAGAAGGCGGAGTCGGGCGCCGAGGGCTCGGATCTGCGCACCGAGGCGGTGCAGTACCTCGGCATCAGCTTCGCCGAGAAGGACTGGAACGGCGACTCGATCGACGACGCCGAGACCGGGCTCGAGCGCATCGAGAAGTTCTACGCGGGCCGCGAGAACGAGCCGCACGTGCGCGAGATCTTCGCCAAGCTGGGCGACATCTACTTCGACGAGACCGAGTACTGCCGCGCCATCGAGGTCTACAAGCGCGCGCTCCAAAAGTGGCCCTACGACCCGGACAACCCGAAGCTGCAGGACCGCGTCGTCATGGCGTTCGAGCGGCAGCGCGACTTCGCCCACGCGCTCAGGAGCGCGAGGCGCTGGCGCGCAACTACACCAAGGGCACCGAGTGGTACAAGCACAACCGCGACAACGAGCAGGCGATCCGCACGGCGCAGGAGCTGGCCGAGCTGGCGCTGGTGTCGGCGGCGGTCAACCACCACAAGGCGGCCCAGGACCTGAAGAAGATGGCGGCGGCGCAGAAGCGCCCCGACCCGAAGCTGCTGGAGAACATCCAGCACGAGTACAAGCAGGCGGCCGAGGCCTACGAGAAGTACCTGGAGCAGTATCCGAATACGCGCAACACGTACGAGTATTCGTATTCGTACGCGGAGACCCTGTACTACTCGGGCCGCTTCCGCGACGCCGCGCTGGCGTACGAGAAGGTGCGCGACTCGAAGCTCGACAACAAGTACGTCGAGGACGCGGCGTTCAACGCCGTCAAGTCGTACGAGATGGCGCTGGCCGAGCTGACGCAGAAGGGCGTGTACACCGAGCCGCCGCTGCCCGCCGTCGGCAAGACGCAGACGCCGGTGACGCCGATGCAGATCCCGGAGCTGGTGCAGCGGCTGCAGCACGCCTACGACGTGTTCGCGCAGCGCGTGCCGGGATCGGGGCGGGTGCCGACGATGATCTACAAGTCGGCGGAGATCCCGCTGCGCTACCTGCACTGGGACGACGCGCGGCCGCGGCTGGAGCAGATCGTCGGCAAGTACTGCAAGGAGGACATCGGCGCCAACGCGGGCAGCGCGATCCTGGTGACCTACACGATCGAGAAGAACCTGGACAAGATCGAGGAGTGGGCCAACCGCTTGAAGGCGGCCAACTGCGGCACGGCGCTGACCGCGCAGAAGAACGCGGCCGAGCTGGGCAAGCTGTCGCTGGGCGTGAAGTTCCAGAAGGCCGATGCGCTGTTCGCCGAGAAGAAGTACGAGGACGCGGCGCGGATGTACGTCGAGATCGTCGATCGCGATCCGCACGGCGAGGACGCCGACAAGGCGCTCAACAACGCCGCCGTCGCCTACGAGAACGTCAAGCGCTACGCGGCGGCCACGCGGCTCTACGAGCGCATCGTCAACGAGTATCCGACGTCGAAGTTCGTCGACGACGCGCTGTTCCGCACCGCGGTCAGCTATCAGAAGGCGTTCGAGTTCGATCGCGCGGCCATCTCGTACCTGCGCCTGGCCGAGGACAAGCGCTTCGCCACCTCGGCGCACCGCACCGACGCGCTCTACAACGCCGCCATCATCCTCGAGAACGACCAGAACTACTTGAAGGCGGCCGACCTGTTCAAGCGCTACGCCGCCGAGAAGTCGATCAAGCGCGAGGACGCCTCGGAGGCGTTCTTCCGCGCCGCCGTCAACTACGAGAAGCTCAAGGACTACGACAAGGCCAACAAGACGTTCAGCGAGTACGTCAAGACCTACGGCAACGATCCGAAGGGCAAGGAGCGCGTGCTCGAGGCGTGGTTCCGCATGGCGCAGAACGACGAGGCGCGCCGCGACAAGGGCGGGGCCGACGCGCTCTACAAGAAGATCCTGCACGAGGGCGCGACCGTGGCGCCGGCTTCGGAGCAGGCGGAGTATGCCGCCCACGCGGCGTTCATCTTGACCGAGCAGAAGCTGCCGGCCATCGAGAAGGCCAAGATCTCGGGCGGCGGCAAGCAGCTGGCGGCGTCGATCCAGCGCTTCAAGAAGACGGTCGGCGACCTGGTGACCGAGTACAACAAGGTCATCGGCTTCCGCCGCGCCACCTGGACGCTGGCGGCCTACTTCCGCACCGGGTTCCTCTACGAGACCTTCTCCAAGGCGCTCCTGGCGGCGCCCTGCCCGCCGGAAGTCAAGCGGTTGGGCGCGGATGCGTGCGACATCTACCGCGATCAGATCGAACAGGCGGTGGCGGGCGTTGATGATGAGGCGGTGAAGCGCTACGGCGTGACCTTGCAAAAGGCCGGCGAGCTCGGCGTGTCCAACGAATGGACGCGCCTGGCGCGCACGCGCGCCAACGCGTACAAGCCGGACGTGTTCCCGATGGTGAAGGACGAGCGCATCGACATGCAGCTGGAGACGCCCTGATGCGCGGAGCGCAATCTAGAGGGTCGCGCGCCGCGCGGGGAATCATCGGGCGGGCGCTGGCGGTGATGATGGTGGCGGCGACGGCGCCGGCGTTCGCGGCGCAGACGCAGCTGCCGGCGGAGATGAAGGGCGATCCGAAGCCGGACACGCTGGCCGCCGAGAGCTTCCTCAAGCGGCAGCGCTACGAGGACGCGATCCGCCAGGCCAAGCTCGCGCTCGGGCGCGACGAGCGCTACGTGCCGGCGATGGTGGTGCTCGCCAAGGCCTACTACTACGAGCGCAAGTACGAGCTGGCGACCAGCATCGTCGACATCGCCAAGTCGATCGATCCCAACAGCGCCGAGTGCTACAACCTCATCGGCTTCATCGCGCTGACGCACGACGATCGCATCTCGGCGACGGCGGCGTTCCGCAAGGCTACCGAGCTCGACTCGCGCTACGGCAACGCCTGGGACAACCTGGCAGCGCAGTACCTCTACGGCAAGAACTACGACGGCGCGCTCGGCGCCGCCGAGCGGGCGACGCAGCTGCTGCCGCAGTTCGCCAAGGCGTGGAACAACCTCGGCTCGGCCCATCGCGGCAAGCAGCAGTACGGGGAGGCGGAGAGCGCCTACAAGCGGGCCACGCAGCTCGATCCCAACGACGCCGACGCCTACTTCAACCTCGGCATCCTGTATCTCGACGCCAAGGAGATGCCGGGCACCGACCTCATCACCAAGCTCAACACGTCGATCAACTACCTGAACAAGTACAAGCAGCTCGCGGCCTATCGACTGACCAAGGACGACCCGGCCGACACCTACATCGCCGAGGCGCGCACCGGCATCGAGCGCGAGCAGAAGCGCCAGCTGCGCATGCAGAAGCAGCAGCAGCGCGGCCAGCCCAAGCCGGCCCCTGGCAAGACGATGGGTGACAAATGACACGAGCGATGCTGGCGGCGATCCTGCTGTTCTCGACGGTGGCGGCGGCCCAGGAGGCGCAGCAGGGGGCGCCCAAGGTCAAGGTCGAGCGCACCGCCTCGGGGCAGAAGATCTTCCGCATCACCGAGGGCATCGTGGTCGAAGGCAAGATCCAAAAGCCCAACGCTTTTTACGTGCTCCAACGGTCGAGTATCGATTACGATTGGGAGAGCCTGAAACAGGACTTCCTGCCGAAGATCCTCCAGGCGGCGTCGCGACATCCCTTCTGAGGCGCGCTGAATGATGCCGAGACGGTAGACGACATGGCCCAACTGAAAAATCCCGACGGCGCGCCGAAGATCCTGCGCATCGGCATCATCCAGAGCGGCAAGATCGTCGAGGAGCGGCTGGTGCGCAAGCGCGAGAGCGTGACCATCGGCCAGTCGACGAAGCAACACCTTCGTGGTGCCGGCGTCGAACGCGCTGCCGCGCACGTTCACCATCTTCGAGCTGACGCCGGCGGGCTACGCGATCAACTTCACCGACATGATGGACGGGCGCATCTCGCTCGGCGATCAGGTGGTGGCGCTGCCGGCGCTCAGGCAGGGCAAGGCGCAGAAGAAGGGCGAGCTGTGGCACCTGCTCTTGCCGGAGAAGTCGCGCGGCAAGGTGGTGATCGGCGACGTCACGGTGCTGTTCCAGTTCGTCGACGCCGCCGCCGGTGCAGCCGCGGCCGCAGCTTCCGCCGTCGGTGCGCTCGTCGCTGATGCAGAACCTCGACTGGATGCTCGTCGCCGTGGTGGCGGCGTCGTTCCTGTTGCACTTCGGGTTCGTCATCTACCTGCGCAACATCGACTGGCCGCGCAAGCCCGACATCGAAGAGATCCCCGACCGCTTCGTGCAGATGATCGTGCCGAAGAAGGTCGAGCAGCCCAAGCCCGTCGTGGCGCAGGAAGAAAAAGAAGAGAAGAAGGCGGAGAAGAAGGACAAGGGCGACGCCAAGCCGAAGGCGGCCAAGGCGCCGCGCGATCCCGAGGCCGAGGCGCGCGCCGCCGCCGAGCGTCGCGCGCGGCTGGCGGCCGACGTGCAGAAGATGGGCGTGCTCAAGATCCTCGGCGCCAAGGGCGAGAACGGCTCGGTCGCCGATCTGGTCAAGGGCGGCGATGTGTCGGGCGACGCCGACAAGGTGTTCGCGCAGGTCGGTGGCGTCGGCGTCGCGGGCGCGGGCGCGGGCGGATTGCGCTCGGCCAAGGGCGCGGGCGGCACCGGCAGCTTGCGCGGCGGCGGCAGCTTGCGCGCGTCGGGCCCGGGCGAGGTCGGCACCGGCGAGCGCGGCGGTGAGCGCGCGGTCAAGGGCATCGTGAAGGACTCGGCGCCGCAGGACGTCGACGGCTCGCTCGATCCGAGCATCATCGCCAAGGAGATCCGCAGCCGCCTGGGCGCGATCAAGGCGTGCTACGAGGCGGGCCTCAAGCGCAACCCGAACATCGGCGGCAAGCTGCAGCTGCGCTTCGAGATCTCGTCGGTGGGCAAGGTGACCTCGGCGGAGATCGAGAACGACACCATGCACGATCCGGACGTCGCCAGCTGCATCAAGATGCGCGTCTCCACCTGGCGCTTCCCGGCGCCGGCGGGCGGCAGCGTCCAGTTCTCCTACCCGTTCATCTTCCAAGCCTCGAAGTAGCAATCATCTCGGTAGGTTGCGATTGGCTTGAACGTCGAGCAGACGGGCGGCGACATATGTGTGCGTCAGGTTGACACGCTGTTCGGTCCGCCTGATAATGCTCGGCGCAGCAAGTACCTACGTATTGAGAGAGGGTCGAGATGGGTCTACGCCGTACGAGCATCGCGGTGGTGTCGTTCGCGCTGATTGGCGCGACCGCTGCGTTTGCCGCGGTCGGTGACAGCGACGTAGGCATCGACTTTCGCAAGAGCATCATGCTCTCGCCGCAGGAGACGGTCGCGCAGTCGCGGGACTACTACAAGAAGATGCAAGAGACGCTGCGGCGCGTGCAGCAGCTGCAGGCGAAGGCGAAGAAGGACAAGGACATGGTCAAGCTGAACTGCGTCAACGACAAGCTGACGCAGCTCGCGGGTCACATGAAGGTGACCGACCAGTCGATGTCGACGCTGACGCTCGACGTGGCCAAGGGCGACGATACGGCGCGCCAGCACGAGTTCACGCGCATTACGATTTTGTACCAGAAGGTCGTGACGCTCGGCACCGAGGCCGAGCAGTGCATCGGAGAGGACGTCAGCTACGTGGGGGCGACGCGTGTCGACGTCGAGATCGATCCGAGCATTCCGCCCGAGGATCCGACGCAGCCCGAGCTTCCCGTGCCGGACGTAACGCGCCCCCCGGAGTGTTCACCGTTCGTTTGAGATAGGAGCGCACGCCCCCCGCGTATGAGGTCCGCAGGTATCGCCGGGGCACGCGAATACGGGAACCGATGCTACGGCGATACCTGACCCTCCTTACTACGATTGCCCTGCTGCTATGCGTCGCGACGACTGCGCGCGCGCAGATGGGCGCGGCACGTCCGGGCTCGGGTGCGCGCGGTGCCGACCGGCTCGGGCGGCCTCCGCCTCGGCGACGCGCTCGTGCTCCACCTGTCGCTCGGCACAGAGCTCGGCTGGGATTCGAACGTGTACTACGAGGCGGACACGCCGACGCGAAGCCGACCAACGCGTTCTACCTGCGGCTCAATCCGAGCTTCGACCTGACGACCCGGCCGCGCCAGGGCGCGCCGGCGTTCCAGTTCGACTTCTATGGCGGGCTCGGCTACGTCGAGTATCTCAGCGACCGACAAGGTCCTCGAGGACCATCGCCAGTTCAACGTCAACGCCGGCATCCTCGCGACCATCTTCGCGGGCAGGCCGTACAACTTCTCGCTGTTCGACAACTACGTGCGCACGACGATGCCGCCGTATACGGCCACCAGCGAGAACTTCAATCGCGACACCAACGAAATCGGGACGCGCATCAACCTGTCGCCCGGAGGCGGGCGGCTGACCTTCAACATCGGCTACCTGTTCGGCATCGACTACTTCGAGAACCAGCAGCTCACCGACTACGATCTGCAGTACCACCGCTTCGATCTGCGCGCCTCCTGGCGGTTCCTGCCGAAGACGGCGCTGTATATCGCCGCCACCGAGATCATCAACATCTATCCCCATCCGGGCGCGAGCCACCATCCCGATTCCTACCCGCTGCACGTCGAGCTCGGCATGCAGGGTCTCATCACGCCGAAGCTGACGGTGAACGCGTGGATCGGGTACGGCAACGGATTCTATCAATGGACCAGCGCGACGATGGCCGCGGTGCAGTCCGAACCCGAACACGCCGATTGGCGGCCTGAGCGTGACCTGGAAGCCGACGATGTTGTCGACCGGCACGATCGGCTATCAGCACGACTTCCAGAACTCGCTGCTCGGCGCCTACTACGACGAGGACATGGCCTACCTGTCGTGGACACAGCTCATCTGGCGCTTCACCGGCTTCGTGCGCTTCCAGTACACGAACGCGCGCTACAAGGGCGTTCAGATGATTCAAGCGACGACCGACGGCACCGACAACTACATCACGTTGAACCTCCGAGCCGACTACCCGTTCAAGGACTGGCTCGTCGGCTCGGTCGGTTACGACCTGTTCTTCAACACCTCCGATCGCACGCTGATGGCCGGCCCGGCTGCGGCGGGCGTGGTGCCGGTGGACTACACGAGAAACGTGGTCTACCTGCGGTTGACGTTCCAATATTGAGGCTCGTGAACGTCCGTACCTTCATCCTCCTGGCGTTGGCCACCGCCTGCGGGCCGACGAGCCGAACCGTCATCGAGCAGCCGGTCGTGCCCGGGCCGGTCGACACGTCGCTCGGCGTCGGTGACAGCTTCGAGGTGCGCGTCTTCGGCGAGCCCGATCTGACCGGCTTGTACCGGGTCGGCGGCGAAGGAAACATCAACTTCCCGCTCGTGGGCGTGGTGCGCGTCGAGGGGCTCGATCCACAGGGCGCGGCGAAACGCATCGAGGACAAGCTGCGCGATGGGCAGTACCTGCGCGATCCGCAGGTGACGGTGCTGATCAAAGATCAGACGTCGAAGAAGATCTACATCCTCGGCCAGGTCGGCCACCCGGGGACGTTCAACTACACGCCGTCGATGAGCGTGGTCGAGGGGATCACGATCGCCGGAGGATTTACCCCGCTGGCCGCGAAGAACGACACCACCATCACGCGCAGCCGGCAGGGGAAGAAGATGATCGTTCGCGTCCCGGTGGCGGACATCGGCGAAGGCAAGGCGCCGAACGTCTACCTGCAGCCCGGCGACATCATCTCCGTCCCCGAGCGCATCTTCTGATGTCGCCGGCGGCGCCCCAGGGCTCCCGCCGCCCGGATGCTCGCGAACAGCTCCTGACCTGGGGCGTCGCGTTGCTGACGGTGGCGGCCCCGGCGGCGATCGGCGGCGTCCATCCGGCGACCCAGGTGGTGCTGTCGGCGGGTGCGCTCGCGCTGCTCATCGCCTACGTCGCGCTTCGCGGCAAGCGGGGCCTGCGTCCGGTGCCATTTGCGGCGGTGGCGGCGGTGGCGGTCGGCTTCACCCTCTTGCAGGTCGTGCCGCTGCCGGCGGGCCTGGTCGGGTTCTTGTCGCCGCAGGCGCACGAGATCCACGCCGACGTGGCGCCCAACGCGCGCTGGATGACGCTGTCGGTCGATGCGCCGGCGACGTGGCTCGCGTGCGCGCGAGGGATCGGCTGCTTCGCGCTCCTGCTGCTGGTCGGCGGATTCGTGCGCTCGCGCCGCCACGCCGCGCGTCTGCTGACGGTCGTCGCGGCGACGGCGGCAGGGCTGGCGGTGGTCGCCGCCGTACAGCGGCTGACGAACAAGACCACGATCCTCTGGTTCTATCGACCGCGCAACCAGCCGGGCTTCGGCGTCTTCGGCACCTTCGTCGACGTCAATCACGCCGCGTCGCTGCTGGCGCTCGGGGCTTTGGTGGCCGCCGGGCTCAGCGTCGACGCGCGCGGCGGCAAACGGGGGCTGTTCGTGAGCTTCGCGGTCTTGTCGACCGGGGCACTTCTGGCCACGACCTCCCGCGGCGCGCTCGTTGGCCTGGCGGTCGGGGCGTTCGTCTTCACGACCATCCTGGTGGCGCGCTCCGTCGGCGTTGCCCGTGCGCTCGTCGGAGCATCGGTGCTGCTGCTCGTCGGGCTGGCGGCGGTGCTGTGGGCGAACGAGGGGATGCGGCAGCGGGTGTCCGACGGGACGCAGCTCGTCCACAATCAGAAGACGCGCGGCTGGGGCGACGGGATGCGCGCCGCCGCGGCCTATCGCTGGACCGGCGCCGGCCGCGGCGCCTTCGAAGCCGCCATCGGCGCCTATCGCAGCGACGACGAGGGCGTGCGCCTGGTCTATCCGGAGAACATCGTCGTGCAGATGGCGAGCGAGTGGGGCATCCCGCTCACGCTGCTTCTGATCGCGATGGTGCTGGTGACGGGAGCCCGGCTCGCGCCGACGCTGTCGCGCGCCTCCCCGGCGCTCGTGGGAGGCGCGTGCGGGGTGCTCGCCGTGGTGGTCCACGACCTGATGGACTTCGGCCTCGAGTTTCCCGGCGTGGCGTTCCCGACCATGGTGACGCTGGCGATCGTGGTCGGCCGAATCGCCGCCGACGAGCGCCAGCGGGCGCCGCGCGGATATCGCCTTCCGCTGCCGCTCGTGGCGCCGCTCGTCGGCGTCGCGCTCGTGGCGCTGGCGGGCGCCGCCGTCGCCAGCGGCCATTCGCTCGACGACGACTTCGACCGTCTCCATGTGGCGGCCGAGGCCCATTCGCTCGACGAGCCCGCGCTGCAGGCGGCGATCGTGCGCCATCCCGCCGACGACTACCTCGAGCTCCTGGCGGCGCAGCAGGCCTACGAGCACAAGCGACCGGACGCGATGCACCACATCAATCGCGCGCTGCGGCTCCACCCGGCGAACTGGCAGGCGCATCGCATGGCGGCGCTGATGCTGGTGTCGATGAACCGCCCGGCGCAAGCCGCGCTCGAGTATCGCCTGGCGCTGGCGACGGGCATGAGCTTCAACCCGAGCGAGCTGGGGCGCGTGCTGCGCCAGCACGTGGTCGAGGCGGTGCCGCAGACGCCGGCGCGGCTCATGGAGCTGGCGCGCGGGCTCTACGGCATCGGGCTGATCCCAGAGGCGGACGCTGCGGCGCAGCGCGCGGTGGACCTGGCAGAGTCGCGGGAGCCGCTCCTGATGCAGCGCACGCAGCTGGCGCTCGACGCCAACGTGCCCAAAGTGCTGGCGCCGGCCGCCCGCGCGCTCCTGGCCGAGGCCCAATCGGCGGAGGCGTTCGCGCTGGCGGCGCGCGCCCTGTCGCGCGTCGGAGCGCAAAGCGAATCCAACGCCGCCCTGGAGGCCGGCCTGCGGAACCATCCCGACGACGGATCGCTCTTTCTCGTCGGGGCCGAGCTCCGGCTCAAGGCCGCCGACCTGCCGGGTGCGCGCGACATGCTGCGGCGCGCCGGCAAGAGCGAGCTGACCCTCGCCCAGCGGCAGCGCGCCGAGGAGCTTTTGGCCGAGGCCGCCGAGCGCAGCGGGGACGTGGAGGGCGCGATCTTGGCACGCGCCCGTTCGCGGTTGATCGCCAAGCAACTGCGCGATATGACGCTGTCAGGAAGCGCCAATTAGGACCCCATGAACCTTCTGGTCACCGGAGGCGCCGGATTCATCGGCGCCAACTTCGTTCGCCGTCGCCGCCGCTCGCACCCCACCGAGCGCCTCGTCGTGCTCGACGCGCTCACCTACGCCGGCAACCTGGCGTCGCTCGCCGACGTCGCTGGGTTCACCTTCGTCGAGGGGACATCTGCGACGCCGCGGTCGTGGAGGCGACGTTGCGCGACCACGCCATCGACGCGATCGTCCACTTCGCGGCCGAGAGCCACGTCGATCGCTCGATCCTCGGACCGGGCGCGTTCGTGCGCACCAACGTGCATGGGCACCGCGACGCTCCTGGAGAAGGCGCGCGCCGCCGGCGTCAAGCGCTTCGTGCACGTCTCGACCGACGAGGTGTACGGCGATCTCGGCCCCGACGACGCGCCGTTCACCGAGGAGACGCCGATCCGCCCGCGCTCGCCCTACTCGGCGTCCAAGGCGGGCTCCGATCACCTGGTGCGCGCCTGGTTCGAGACCTACAAGCTTCCGACGCTGATCACCCGCTGCTCCAACAACTACGGGCCCTATCAGTTCCCCGAGAAGCTGATCCCGCTGATGATCCTCAACGCGCTGAGCGACAAGCCGCTGCCGGTCTACGGCGACGGCATGAACGTGCGCGACTGGATCCACGTCGACGACCACTGCGCCGCCGTCGAGCGCGTGCTCGAGGCCGGGCGCGACGGCGAGGTCTACAACGTCGGCGGCCGCGCCGAGAAGCCGAACCTCGAGATCGTGCGCTCGATCCTGAAGCAGCTCGGCAAGCCGGAGTCGCTGATCCGCTACGTCACCGACCGCCCCGGCCACGACCGGCGCTACGCCATCGACGACGCGAAGATCGAGCGCGAGCTCGGCTGGACGCGCACGCGCCGCTTCGACGAGGGGCTGGCAGTCGACCATCGCCTGGTATCGCGCGCAACGAGGCCTGGTGGCGCGCGGTCAAGTCGGGCGAGTACATGACCTGGTACGAGCGCAACTACGGCGCTCGCCAGGGCGCACGATGAAGGTCGTCGTCCTCGGCGCCGGTGGACTGCTCGGGCGACATGTCGTCGAGGAGCTGCAGCGCGCCGGCGGCACCGAGGTAGCGGCGTTCACGCGCGCGCAGTGCGACATCGCCGAGGGCGCGCAGTGCGCGCGCGTGCACCGACGGCGCCGGCGTCGTCATCAACTGTGCCGCCTTCACCAACGTCGACGGCGCCGAGAAGAGCGAGGACGACGCCTATCGCGTCAACGCGCTCGGCGCGGAGAACGTCGCCCGCGCCGCGGCGGCCGCCGGCGCCAGGCTGGTGCACGTGTCGACCGACTTCGTCTTCGACGGCGCGCAGCACGAGCCGTACGACGAGTTCGCGCGCGCCCAACCCGCTGTCGATCTACGCCCGCAGCAAGTGGGCCGGCGAGCAGCTGGTGCAGCCGCGCTGCGCCGAGCTCTTCCTCGTCCGCGTGCAGGGGCTGTACGGCGCCGGCGGGGCGAACTTCTCCTCCAAGCTGCGCCAGCTGGTCCTCGACGGCAAACCGCTCAAGCTCGACGGCGAGCGGCGCGTGCAGCCGACCTGGGCGCGGGCGGCGGCGCGGCAGATCGTCGCCCTCGCGGCCACCGACGCCTACGGCGTCTATCACGTGAGCTGCAAAGGCGAGACGACGTGGGCCGGCTTCACCGCCCGCCTCGCCGAGCGGCTGCGACAGCCGCCGCGCTGGCAGGTGGTGCGCAGCGACGAGCTGGCCGCGCCGGCGCGGCGCCCGCCCAACTGTCTATTTCGCCATCGCATGCTGGCGCTGCACGGCGTCGACCGCATGCCGTCGTGGGAAGTGGCGCAAGACGACTACCTCGCGGAGGAAGCCGGAAAATGAAGGGGATCGTTCTCGCCGGTGGCTCGGGCACGCGGCTGTACCCGCTGACGCGCGTGGTCGTCGAAGCAGCTGCTGCCGGTCTACGACAAGCCGATGATCTACTACCCGCTCACGCACGCTGATGCTGGCGGGCATCCGCGAGATCCTGATCATCTCCACGCCGCACGACCTGCCGCGCTTCCGCGAGCTGCTCGGCGACGGCGAGCAGTGGGGCGTCTCGCTTCTCGCTACGCCGTGCAGCCGCGGCCCGAGGGGCTGGCGCAGGCGTTCCTCATCGGCGCGCGACTTCGTCGGCCGGCGACGACGGCTGCGCGCTGGTGCTCGGCGACAACATCTTCTACGGCCACGGCCTCTCGGAGCAGGTGCAGCGCGGCGGCGCAGCGCCAGTCGGGCGCCACCGTCTTCGGCTACCAGGTCAAGGATCCCGAGCGCTACGGCGTGGTCGAGCTCGACGCCGACGGGCGGGCGCGCTCGATCGAGGAGAAGCCGAAGGCGCCGCAAGTCGCAACTACGCGGTGACCGGGCTCTACTTCTACGACAACCAGGTGGTCGACATCGCCGAGGAGCTGCGCCCGTCGGCGCGCGGCGAGCTCGAGATCACCGACGTCAACGCCGAGTATCTCGCGGCGCGGCGAGCTGCGCGTCGAGGTGCATGGGCCGCGGCTACGCCTGGCTCGACACCGGCACGCACGAGTCGCTGATGCAGGCCTCGTCGTTCATCCAGATCATCGAGGAGCGGCAGGGGCTCAAGATCGCCTGCCCCGAGGAGATCGCCTGGCGCATGGGCTTCATCGACGACGCGCAGCTCGCTGGCCCTGGCCGAGCCGCTGCGCAGCAACGAGTACGGCCGCTATCTGCTCGGCGCCTCGGTGGGGACGCGCGCATGAAGGTCACCGAGACTGCGCTTCCGGGCGTCCTGGTCATCGAGCCCCGCGTCTTCGGCGACGATCGCGGCTTCTTCTTCGAGACGCTACCAGGCGGAGCGCTACGCGGCGGCCGGGATCGGCGGTGAGCTTCGTGCAGGACAACGTCTCGCGCTCGGTGCGCGGCACGCTGCGCGGGCTGCACTTTCAGGAGCCGCGGGCGCAGGGCAAGCTGGTGCAGGTGCACGCGCGGCAGCGTCTACGACGTCGTCGTCGACGTGCGGCGCGGCTCGCCGACCTTCGGCCGGTGGATCGGGGTCGAGCTGTCGGGCGACACACCGAAGCAGATGTGGATCCCGCCCGGCTTCGCGCACGGCTTCTGCGTGACCTCCGAGACCGCGGACTTCCACTACAAGTGCACGGTGCCCTACTCGCCGGAAGCCGAGCGCGCGGTTCGCTGGGACGATCCGACCCTGGCGATCGCGTGGCCGGTGGCCAATCCGCTGCTGTCGAAGAAGGACGCTGCAGCGCCGCTTCTCGCGGACGCGCCGCTGTTGCCCGCGTACGAGCCCTGACGGCCGCATAGCAGCCGCGCTCATGATTCATCACATCTGAGCAGGCAGCGTCAGTGTAGCCGGTTGGCGCCGAGGGGCTGCGGGCGGTCGTCGGAGTCGTCTTGCCGGGACGGGCCCGCTACGCCGGCGGCCTTACAGGCCGGCGGCACGTCCGGGCCCTCGGCTCGTCGCTGGCATCCGCCCTGCGGGCGGAGCGCTCCTCGACGCCCGGCAAGACGACTCCGACGACCACCCGCTCTATGGGCTCGTGGGAACCTTCAGCCAAGCACGATTGCCGAGAGCAGCCTCCCCACCCGCTGCGACCGTCCGGTTTTTGGACGAGCCCAGAGGCTTCGCGCGCACTGCCCCGCTGGGCGAGTTCCGCAGCACAGGCAAGGGGTGGAATCGAGCACAGCGGTCCGGTGGCGAGGACTGTTTGAGCCCAGCGGGGCAGTGCGCGCGGAGCCGGACGTGGCGCTCCGGCGCGCTCTCGATGCGACGCGGGTTTGACAGCGGAACCTTTCGAGAGCTCGCACCGGAGAGCGGGCGCTATTCGAGCGCGATGCGCATCCGGCGATAGCGGAGGCCGGCGTTGCGGCAGACCAGGGCGAGCATCTCGTTGCGGTCGGCGGGGAGCTTGGCGGTCGACACTACCACCTCGTCGACGTGCTCCTTGTCGGCCAGCTCGCCCAGGCGGTCGAGCGGTCCGAGCACGCGCACGCCGTGGATCATGCGCCCCTCCTTCTGCGGATCGTCGTCGACGAAGCCGACGGCGTAGAGCCCGAGCTCGCGGTTCTGCATCAGCTCGCGCAAGAGCAGCTCGCCGCCGTCACCGGCGCCGTAGATGAGGACGCGCTTGCCCGAAGGCGCGGATTGGAATCGCGCCGCCCAGGTGCGCAGCAGCCGGAAGAAGATGCGGGTGCCGCTGACCCCGACGGTGAGGATGATGCCGTCCATGATCAGCACCGAGCGCGAGACGTGCTCGAGGCGGAACACGAACACGATCGCCAGGGTCGAGGTGATCCAGGCGCCGGCGACCGCCTGGAGCTGCCGCGACAGGTCGTTCATCGAGGTGTAGCGCCACAGACCGTCGTAGAGGCCGAGCAACAAGAACACGCCGAGCTGGAGCACGATCACCAGTGGCAGCGAGTCGAGGAAGAGATCGTAGTAGGGCGAGAGCAGCACGCCGTCGAAGCGCAAGAGGAACGCGGCGTAATAGGCGAGCACGATGACGGCGACGTCGCAGAGCACCTCGAAGACGCGCCGCTTGTAGCTGAAGTCGGCCAGGGTCGGGAGCAGGGCCCTGCCGCTGACCTCGCGCTCGTCGGCGACCGCCTCGTAGACCCGCACGCCGCCGACGAACACGGCGAAGAAGAGCGAGGCCATGAAGAACGCCGGCACCAGCAGCGCGCCGATCATCCACGACGCGTTGCGGACGAGCACGGCCACCGCGCCGGAGAGCGCGGCCACGGTCCACAGCGTCAGCGCGGCGTTGCGCTCCGACAGGCCGAGCGCGACGAGGCGATGCGAGGTGTGGTCGCGGCCGCCCTGCGAGACGGGGCGTCCGGCCATGCGGCGCGTGATCGTCACGAGCGTGGTGTCGATGATCGGGATGAGCAGCAGCAGCACCGGCACCGCCAGCACGGCGACGACGTTGCGGCGGATGCCGCCGGAGTTGGACGAGATGAGGGTGACCGCGCCGAGGAAGAAGCCGAGGAAGAGCGATCCGCAGTCGCCCATGAAGATCGACGCCGGGTTGAAGTTGAAGACGAGGAAGCCGAGCGACCGCGCCGGCGAAGATGGCGGCGAGCAGCGCCGCCGCGGGGAAGCCGGCGACGTGGCAGAAGTAGACGAGAAAGAGCGCGGCGATCGCGGCGATGCCGCCGGCGAGCCCGTCCAGGTTGTCGAGCAGGTTGATGGCGTTGGTGATGCCGACGAGCCAGAAGATGGTGAGCGCCTGGTCGAGCACGCGCGACGGCAGCCAGTGCAGCCGCAGGCCGTACATGGTGACCGCGGTGCAGAAGAAGATCTGACCGACGAGCTTCGCGTACGGCTTGAGGTGGACGATGTCGTCGACCAGGCCGACGAGGAACATGCCGGCCGAGCAGGCGAGGAGCAGGTTCTCGCCGTCGACGTGCGCGCCGCGCCGCCAGAGCGTGGTGGCGACAAAGGCGAGGAAGATGCCGACGCCGCCGTAGAGCGCGGTGGGCTTCTTGTGCCAGCGATCCGCGCGCGGCTTGGCGACCAGCTTGAAGCGGCGGGCGAGGGTCCGGGCGAGCGAACGTCAGCGCGAGCGACGCGGCGAGCGCGATGCCGAAGGCCTTGGCGTAGTCTACAAAGCCTGCCACCGCGGATTCTCCGTCAAGCCGTCCGGCGCTGATGCTCGATGACGTCGCTCAGGATCTGCGGCAGCGCGATGGTCGGCTGCCAGCCGATGGCGCCGCTGATCTTGCCGAGGTCGGGCACGCGGCGCGGCATGTCCTCGAACCCCTCCTCGTACGCCTTCTCGTAGGGCACGAACACGATCTCCGACTTCGAGCCGCACATCTCGCGCACCTGCTTGGCCAGGTCGCCGATGCTGATCTCGAAGTTGTTGCCGATGTTGAAGACGTTGCCGTAGGCCGGCTCGTAGTCCATGAGGCCGATGAGCGCGCGCACCACGTCCGAGACGTGCGTGAAGCAGCGCGACTGCTTGCCGTCGCCGAACACGGTGATCGGCTGCCCCGACAGCGCCTGGCGCACGAAGTTCGGCACCACCATGCCGTACTGGCCGGTCTGGCGCGGGCCGACGGTGTTGAAGAGCCGCGCCACGACGGTGGGCAGCTTCTTCTCCTTCCAGTAGGCGATGGCGAGGAACTCGTCGATCGCCTTGCTGCAGGCGTACGACCAGCGGCCCTTGGTGGTGGCGCCCATGACGGTGTCGGCGTCCTCGTTGAACGGGAACTGCTCGCTCTTGCCGTAGACCTCGCTGGTCGACGCGACGAAGATGGGGCGCTTCTTCTTGTTGGCGAGCCCGAGCATGATCTCGGTGAGGCGGATGTTGGTCTCGATGGTCCGGACCGGCGACTCGACGATCAGCTTGACGCCGACCGCCGCCGCCAGGTGGTAGATCTTGTCGCAGCCGTCGACCAGCTCGGCCATGAGCTGCGTGTTGGCGCAGGTGTCGATGACGTAGTGAAACCGGTCGTGCGTCTTCAGGTGTCTGATATTATTGATACTTCCGGTAGACAGGTCGTCGACGACGAAGACCTCGTGACCGCGGCGAAGGAGCTCCTCCCCGAGATGCGATCCGATGAACCCCGCTCCGCCCGTGATGAGATAACGCATGAATTTGGTTCGCCTCGCTAGGTTAGTGAACTTCTAGCATAATAGCATTCATGGGTCATCCCGAGATCCCCATGGCGCGGCCCGTCATGGGGCCCGAGGAGGCTGCGGCCGTGGCCCGGGTGCTCGCCTCGGGATGGGTGATGCAGGGGCCGGAAGTCGAGGCCTTCGAGCACGAATTCGCGGCGTTCGTGGGCGCGCCCCATGCGTGCGCCGTATCGAGCGGAACGGCGGCGCTGCATCTGGCGCTTGCTGGCGGTCGGGGTCCGCGCCGGCGACGAGGTCGTCACCGTGAGCCACTCGTTCATCGCGACCGCCAACAGCATCCGGCACTGCGGCGCGACCCCGGTCTTCGTGGACATCGAGCCGACGACCTACAACATGGACCCGGCGAAGGTGGAGGCCGCGATCTCGCCGCGGACGCGCGCGATACTGTGCGTGCATCAGATGGGGATGCCGTGCGACCTGGCGGCGATCGGCGCCATCGCGCGGCGGCGCGGAGTGGCGCTGGTGGAAGACGCCGCGTGCGCGGCGGGCAGCGAAATCCGCTGGAACCAGCGAGTGGCAGCGAATCGGGCGCCCGCACAGCGACGCGGCGTGCTTCAGCTTTCATCCGCGTAAGCTCATCACCACGGGCGACGGCGGCATGATCACGACGGCCGATGACGACGATCGACGCGCGCGTGCGCGCCTGGCGCTCACACGGCTCGCGCGACGGCGTCGTCGGGCTCAACTACCGGATGACCGACATCCAGGCCGCTGTCGGGCGCGTGCAGCTTGGGCGGCTGCCGGAGTTGGTGGCGGAGCGGCGGCGCGTCGTCAGCGCGCTACGCGAGCGACTCCCCGGCCTGGCGTTTCCGGTCGAGCCGACGTGGGGTCGGTCGAACTGGCAGAGCTTGTGCGTGCGATTGCCGAGCGGCATCGCGGCGGCGACCATGGTCTCCGGGCTGGAGGCGCAGGGGATCGCGGTGCGGCCGGCGATCGGCAACGCGCACGAGACCCCCGAGTATCAGGAGCGCGCGGTCGTGGCGCTGCCGGAGTCCGAGCGCGCCCGACGCGAATGCATCTTGCTGCCGCTTCCTTCGGGCATGACCGATGACGAGATCGAGTGTGTGGTCGGGGGCGTTCAGGCCATTCTTCGGTAGATCCCACGAACGGCTGGCCTGCAAGCATCAGAGTGGCACACTTGACCGCCTGGGGGCCCCAGGCTAACGGTGATCGCGATGACATCAGTAGAGCGCGCGCTCACGGAGCTGACGCGGATCTTTCGAGAGGAGCGGGACAAACGCCGCGCTCACGCGCGGAGCCGCGCTCTGCTCGAACAGCTCAGTGGGGAGAAGGCGTTTCTGACGGAAGCGCTCGAGCGGCATCTACGTCGGCCCGATTCGCTCAACATGTCGAACTATCCGGTGGTCGCCCTCGAGATCGCGACGACGCCCGACTTCGTTCTGGTGGCGCACTGCTGGATTCCGCTCCCCGACGCCCGCACCGATTTATCGACAAAGGCAATTCATCATCACGGAAGCATGTTGTTGTCGACGGCGAACATCTTTGGACCTGGATACGAGCATTGGTTGTTCACGTTCCCGCAGCAGATCGGGGCGGAGCTCTACGAGATGAAGGTCGTCGAGGTGGCGCCTCACAAGCTCCACCAGGTCGCATTCGTCGACACGTGGACGCCGCATCTGCCGGTCTACCCGTCGTCTCTCACCGTGACTCTTGCGCTGTGGAGCAGCGAGAATCCGACGACGTGGAAGGATCAGACTCAAGCGCATCCCCATCCTCAAGCGCAACGAACGGTCACTCCGGCGAATCGCTGCGCGCGTCGGGTTATCGCGGACGCTCGAGCTCAAGATTGTGGAGAACTTCGACTTCTGTCCGGTCGAGGGAGGATTCCGCAATATTCACGATCGACTGGAGTTCGAGCGCGGACCGAATGAAGATCATCTCTACAGCTTGTTCCATGTCCTCCAGCAGACGGGGAACGAAGCGCTGGCGAAAGTTGCCGAAGAGCGGCTGGGCACTCCGCTGAGGTCGGCGGCGACGGTCAAGGCGCTCATTGCGGATCTCAAGAGCGGACGGAGCATCTCCGGCCGACTCTCGAAGGGGCATTATGATGTGCCGTACGCAAACTTCACGACGGCTGAGATCAAACGTTCGCTGCGAGACAGGGGCTAGGACATGGCTGCCGACTCGGCTCCGCGCCGATTCCTGAAGCGGGCGCTCGCGCCGATACTCAACGATCGTGCATATCAGCTGATCCAGAGCGTCGCGATGGCCTGGGACATTCGGACGGGAGCAATGACCGAGCCCGAGCTGGACCTGATTCGATACGCGGTCCGTGAGGGCGAGACAGCGATCGATATCGGCGCCAACTATGGGTTGTACTCGTACCATCTCTCTCGTGCGGTCGGTGCGAACGGACGGGTCTATGCGTTCGAGCCAATCCCGTTTACAGCGGGTGTATTTCGGCTGATCGCCCGGCTATTGCGGTTCCGTAACGTCGAGCTGATCGAAAAGGGGTGCGGCGAGGCGGACGGAGAGGTTGTGTTCACCGTGCCGGTGCAGGAAAGCGGAGCCATCATCGCGGGCACCGTGCACATGGGCGCGCGAAACAACGACCGGCCTGGGCACGAACGGCATGCTCGCTTCAAGCGTACGCAGAAGGTCACGTGCAAGGTCGTCACCGTCGACGACTATCTGGGAGACCTGAATGACGTTTCGTTTCTCAAGTGCGACATCGAAGGCGCGGATCTCTACGCGCTGCGCGGGGCGAAACGATTGATCGAGCGGCACCATCCGGTCGTTGTGTGCGAGATCAATCCCTGGTTCCTGGAGGGCTTCGGCATCGCCGTCAGGGACCTCGTCGGATTCTTCGACCGAGCGCGGCTATCGCTTGTATCGGTACGAACAGGGACGCCTGCGCGAGCGGACCATCGCCGACATCGTCGAGGACAACTGGGTATTCATCCACCCCGATCGTCGCCCACGCGTCGAATCTTGCTTGGCTTAGGTGTGGCTTAGACGCGCGGCTGGCTCGACGCGGAGCTCTGTTGATTCGCCGAGCGAAGGCTGCGCTTGTCCACCGAAATTCACCGAATCCGTCGGAATGCCTTTCGGTTCCGTAGGGTACAGAGGAATTCGCGCTGGTACCAGCCGAAGATCCGGAGCTGCAGCGTCGGAGGTAACTGCCTGAAAATCGCGCGTGCCGCCCGTCGTGTTGCGGTGCGCCGCGGCGGTTCGCCGGACCCTTCCCATCGCCGCACGTAATCGCTCTGCTGCGGCGCACTGAGCGCCTCTGGGACAGGTCCAATGCGGGTCGCCTCGATCATCAGGAAGGCGGGAGAGTGGGTCATGAGCGGGACGCGCTCTCCCAACACCTCTGGATCGATGACCTCATACTGAGTCTGCGGTCCGCCCAGCTCTCCACCTGGAAACGGATGGGTTACCAGCACTAGTCGCGTGAGCGAAAAGCCATTCGAGCCGACGAGGACGCGAAAGAACAGCTCCGGGCTGAACTGATAGAACCCATGTCCGCACATGTTGTTGGTCGGCGTCGAGAGGAACAGCGTTCCGCCTTCCTTGACCAGCCGCATGCAGTTGGTGAGTGCGATCGGTAGGTTGAATATGTGCTCAAGGGTGCCCGAGTCGATGACTACGTCGAAGCGCCCGGCGAGCTCAGCTGGAATCGGATGGTTCAAATCGTGGATCAGGCGTGATCCTTCATACGCCGAGTGATCGAGCGCCGCCAGCTCACGAACTTCCAAGAAGCGCTCGAAAAACGCATCGGCCGGCTCACCAAACGCCACGTCGTCGGTTTGGTTGCGCAGCTCTGGTCGATAGCGACTGGACAGCACTTCGAGCTCAGCAGGCCTGACGTAGAAGCGCTGACGGCCGAGCGTGAGTGTCCGGTCGAAGCAAACCCCACGGGCGCGTGCGTCGAGGTAGAAGCTTGCGTTGCTGTGAAGAATGCCCATGGCGTGATTCGAGACGCGCGCCCGATCTAGCTCTGCGAGCGGGCGCCGGCGCCGCCGAAGTCCTCGACGTACCGCGCATTCTCAGGCACCCGCAAGAGCGCATTGGCCCAACGATTCAAGACGCTTCGAATGGGGATCGGCGCAAACGACATGCCGAGCCCGACGATCAATCGCGGGTGGATGGCGGCGCGCCAGTCGGTTTGCAGTGCCTCGGAAAAACACTTTCGCGCCCAGCGCATGTTGCCTCCGACTCGCACGCTCTGCCAGCCCTGGTTGCGCAGCAGCCTGGCGCGATAGCGGCGCAGCGTCTCCCGCAAGGACTTGGGAAACTGGGGATGGAGCGGTAGGCGATCGAGGGCCTGAGCCGACATCTCCGCGTTGCGCTCGATCGCCTTTCCTGCGTTGGCTCCGTGATCCCGCAAGACGACCAGCGGCTCATCGATGAACAGAAACTTCCAGCCGAGCGCGATGCGATAATAGATCGCCTCTCCTTCGGCAAAGATATCCTCGAAGAACGGATTCTCGATGAGGCAGACCCGCCGCATCAGCGGTGAGATCATGTCGATCTGGCCCCTCTCGTGATTCTGCAGCAAATCACGCAACACCCATCCCGAGGCGCCCACACTGCGATGGCGCCACCGACGGCCGGTGAGCTGATTGAGACCCTCGGCGGGGCCGTAGACCACACCGTAGTCGGCGGGCTGGCTTCGCAGCAGGCTCACTTGTCGCTCGAGCTTGTTCGGCAGGTAGAGGTCGTCCGAGTAGAGAAATGTGACGAATTCTCCGCGGGCCATCGCGACGGCCTCATTGAATCGGCGCGATACGCCCGCGTTCTGCTTGTGCAGCACCAACCTCACGTTGGGATGGTGCTCATAGGCACGAAGGATCTCGGGGGTACGATCGGTCGAGCCATTGTCGGTGACGATCAGCTCATAGTCCTCGAAGGTCTGGGCCAGAACGCTTTCCACCGATTCGCGGACGAAATCGGCCTGATTGTATGAATTCAGCAGGACCGAGACGGTGGGCATGAAGCGCAACCTCGAGTGGAACCCGATTCCAACCAAGCGTAACGGCAGTAGGTGGTCGAAACAAGGGAGAACCTTCAGCAGGGGCCGGTGCTACCGACGAGCAAGCCTACAGGAGCTCACGATAGATAGCATCCAGCGCGGTCAGCTGGCCGTCGAGTGCGAAGTGATCATGGACGAAGGACGAGGCCTTCCGGCCAAGCTCCTTGGCCAGCGCAGTATCGCCGATCAGCCGCTGCATTTGTCGAGCAAGGTCGTCCGCGTCATCGGGCCTCGCCAGAAGGCCGGTCTCCTCGTGAAGCAGGCTTCGCTCTACGCCTATGAAGTCGGTCGCGATGAGCGGCAAGCCGGTCGCCTGAGCGTATACCGCGGTGAGGGCCGGCCCTGCCTCGTCGTCTCCATCCTTGGCAACGGTCGAGGCCAGCACGAAGATGCCGTGTTCTTGGAGTGCTTCGAGGAAGAGGCGCTTGAAATCAGAGCGTCCCTCCGTGTCTATCAGCCGCACACGACCCATGAGTCCAAGCTCCGAGATCAGGCGCTCTACCTGGGATTTCAGCGGTCCATACCCCATGAGCGTGAGCGTCGTGCTTGGACAAGCTCTGGCCACCCGGCTGAACGCCTTGAGCAGGATCCGATGGCCCTTCTTTTCCGCAAAACGCGCGACGCAGAGAAAGCGCATTGCGAAGTCGTCAGGGCGCGGACAGAAAGAAAATTCGGTGAGATCGAGCCCGATGTTCCAGACGCGCACCGCGTTCTCAGGGCATCCGTTCTCGGCGAGCCGCTCCTTGATCGCATCGCAAAGCACGATGACCCGCTTCGCGTAGCCAAACATGGCCCTGTAGCGCCGCCGCCACGCCGGATCCTGCAAGCACTGGCTCGCATCAGCGCCGTAGAAAGTTACGACTAACGGCAGCCCCGAACGTCGGGCCAGCTCGAGGCTCTTGGCGCCCATCATGCCAAAGTGAGCATGGAGGAGCTTCACGCCATGTCGGCGGAGATGGGGCGAGGCGAACGCAGCATAGCGGGAGCTCCAAAGGCTCCACCCGATAGAGTTTCCCAGCTTTCGGTACAACCTCTCCCAGCCTCGATGGGCCAAGAACGGTCCGCCGACACCGCCGACTTGGCGGCAGCCGTAGACCGGCACCTCCCTTGGTACCAGCGGCGGTCCAGGCATCTGCGATTCCACAAGCACGATGTCCTCTCGTGCGGCGTCATGTCGGACTTGTGTGTGCGCAAATTCGAGCTCCCGTTGAGGATAGAGCTCGAGCAGATGGGCGACCGCGGTCATTTCGGTCGATCACCGATGGCGACAAGGAACTTTGCGAAGGTGGTTGGGTTGTTTCCGGCGCCGCGCTCCAGCAGGAACGTCACCCGCAGCCAACGCTCGTATAGCGCGCGCGCCGCACCATAGAGGGCGGCGCGCGCGCCGCTGCGCACGTTTCTCCCCGGTCGGACCTCGACAATCTCGAAATCGCCGAGCCGCAAGACTTGCCGCAGGCTGGCCTCGGTGAACATCTGTCGGTGCGTAAAGTCGTTGGCCAGCGTATAGGTCGCGGTCGGCAGCGCCCCGTTGAAGGTCTCCAGGAGGAGCCGCCCTCCGGGCGCGAGTGCGCGGTAGATTGCGGACAATAGCGGAATCGTCTCCCGGTATTCTAGATGGGCGATCACATGACGCACGACGATAAGATCCCAGTGCCCCGCTCGCGCCTCCAGAAACTCGCGCGAGTCGGATACCAGCTCGGCCGGGTGTCGCTTGGCGGTGGCCTCGACGCAGTCACCGCTGATGTCGACGCCCTGCCGATTCGAGTATCCAAGGGAACCCAGCCAGTCGAGAAAGAAACCGAGGCCGCACCCGAGATCCAGGCAGCGCGCGCTGCGATCGACCGGAAGGAGCGCGAGGTAGTTGAGCGCGAAATCGCGGTACAGGCGCGATACATCGAGCTGTTCACTGGCTTCGAGGAACCGTGTCTCCGCGTATCGATGGGACACCATTGACCGACGATCCTCCAGGATCAGCGATGACGAAACGATGTCATTGGGGCCTCAACGTAACGAAAGTGCGTCATCCTAACAAGCAACAACGTTCGCCTTGAACGCTGTGCGCACGGGCACACACGAACGGCAGAACGAGAGACCGAGGTGGACGGCTCCGTGGTGTCCTTGACCCCACCGGAGTCCCAAGGATAATCGGGGTGCGATGACTGGGTGGTCGCCGGGGGACTTGACCCTCGGCGCCCCGGTCTGAGGTGATCCTTCTAGATGTCTCATCGGAATGCCAGTCTACAACAGCGACCCAAGATACCTCGACGCTGCCGTCGAGGTAATTCTGTGGCAGACGTTCGAAGACTTCGAAGTCATTCTCGCAGACAATGCGTCATCCAGCGAGGAGAGCCGGGACCGATACGCCGCCAGGCGAGACAGGCGCGTACGATACGCTCGTCACTCGACGAATCAGGGAGCGATCGCCAACTTCAAGTACGTGATGACCGAGGCGCAGGGCGAGGTCTTCGCGTGGGTTGCGGACGACGATCTCCACCAGCCTACGTTTCTCGAGAAGGGAGTAAAGCTCCTGGCCAAGGAGCCCCAGCTCAACCCAGTCACTTCCCGAACGCGATGGGCGGGAAGCTCTGACGGGGATATTGACGTCTTTATCGAGGAGAGCCGGCAACTTCAATGAAGTATGAATATGATTCAGCGGTAGCCGCCCGCTTCAAAGGAGCCCGCGTCCTCATTACCGGTGGCTGCGGCTTTATCGGATCGACCCTCGCCCGGCGCCTCGTGGACCTGGGGGCCGATGTGATACTAGTCGACAGCCTGATTCCCGAGTATGGAGGCAATCTCTTCAACATCAGAGGCCTCGACGAATCAGTGAAGCTGAACATCGCCGACGTCCGCGATGCTCACGGCATGCGGTACCTCGTGCAGAATCGCGACTTTCTGTTCAACTTGGCCGGACAGACCAGCCATCTCGATTCGATGCGCGATCCGCAGACAGACCTCGATATCAACTGTCGGGCCCAACTCAGCATCCTCGAGGCTTGTCGCCACAACAATTCGAAGATCCGGGTGGTGTTCGCTGGTACCCGGCAGGTCTACGGCAGGCCTGACTACCTGCCCGTCGACGAACGCCATCCGGTGCGGCCCGTCGACGTAAACGGCGTCAACAAGATGGCCGGCGAATGGTTCCACCTCTTATATGACAGCGTGTACGGCATTGGCGCCACGGTGCTCCGCCTGACCAACACCTATGGGCCGAGGATGCGGGTCAAGGACGCGCGGCAGACCTTCGTCGGCATTTGGATTCGCGCCGCCCTCGAAGGGAAACCATTCGAGGTTTGGGGAGGAGATCAACTCCGCGACTTCACCTATGTCGACGATGTGGTCGAGGCGCTCCTCATGGCCGCATCAAATGATCGTGCGCGCGCCAAAATCTATAATCTGGGCGGCCAAGAGGTGGTGAGCCTCAAAATGCTGGCGGAGACGCTCATCTTAGCCAACGGCGGCGGCTCGTACGAAATACGGTCGTTCCCCGAGGAACGTCAAAAGATAGACATCGGTGATTACTATTCCGACTACTCCATGATTCGCGAGGAGCTGGGCTGGGCCCCCCGAATTGATTTGAAGACTGGTCTTTCCGAAACAGTATCGTTTTACCGCGCTAATCTCGCCCACTATCTCTGATTAGGAGATTTCCCCATGCCCATTCGGCAGACCGATCCGCTCGCGGGCTATCTCGAACGCAAGAGCGACATCGACGCGGCAATTCAAAACGTGCTGTCCGGCGGCTGGTACATCAACGGCCAAGAGGTCTCCTCGTTCGAAGCGGAGTTCGCCGCCTTTCTGGGTGTTCCTCACGCGGTCGGCGTGGCCAGCGGCACCGACGCACTCCAACTCGCGCTTCGGGCGATGGGAATCCGTCCTGGAGACCAGGTTCTGACCGTCTCACACACGGCGGTCGCGACCGTGGCCGCGATCGAGATGGTCGGGGCGGAGGCGGTGTTGGTGGATATCGACGAGGCGAGCTACACGATGTCCGTGGATCGGCTGAGCGACGCGGCCGAAGCCCTCGGCGGTAACGGCCGGCTGAAGGCACTGATCGCGGTCCATCTTTATGGCCACCCCGCCAACATGCCCGCCATTGTCGAAATCGCGCGCCGGTATGGGCTGGCGGTGATCGAGGACTGCGCTCAGTCCCACGGGGCTACAGTCGGCGGCCGCATGACCGGAACCTTCGGCGACATCGCCGCCTTCAGCTTCTATCCAACTAAGAACCTCGGCGCTCTGGGGGACGCCGGCGCGATCGTTGCAAGGGATGCCGACGTGGCTGATAAGGCGCGGTGGCTCCGCGAGTATGGATGGAAGGAGCGCTATATCAGCCATCTACCGGGAATAAACAGCCGACTAGACGAGCTGCAGGCGGCAATCCTGCGTGTGAAGCTGCGCCACCTTGCCGACGATAATGCTCGGCGTCGCAGCTTGGCGAAGATCTATGACGAGCAACTGCGCACAGCAGCCCTTGACTTGCCCGCGGTCACATCCGACGCTCGCCATTGTTATCATCAGTATGTGATTCGCAGTCGGCGGAGGGAGGTGCTCCGGGAGGCTTTGCAGCAGCAGGGAATTGCCACCGCGATTCATTATCCGCAGCCGGTGCACCTGCAGCCCGCATATCGTGGGCGGATTGCGCAGGCGGGAACCCTCGATGTCACCGAGCGGCTCTGCGGCGAGGTTCTCAGCCTGCCAATGTATGCGCAATTATCCAGGACGGATGCCGAACGCGTGTGCATCGCCATATGCGGCACGGAAGCATGATGACCGGCCCCCGAACGGTGGACAGTTTTCGGGGGTCAGGTCACTTGTCTAGGGATGTCGACTTCGCTACCCTGTTCGAACTCATCTCATGATCAAGCCGACCGCGACGCTCCGCCTGTCTTGGTGACCCCTTGAATGCGGCGCCAAAGGTCTCCGTGGTCATCGGTTGTTATAATCAGGCGCCGTATGTCGAGCGAGCCGTGGCGAGCGTCGTCGCCCAGACATACTCCAACATTGAGTTGATCATTGTGGACAACGGCTCGACGGACGACTCGCCAGAGATAATCAAGAAGTACGAGGGTCGAGCAAACACGCGCGTGGTTCTGTACTCGGAGAACCTCCCGCAGACGTTGGTGGCAAACCAAGCCATCCGGATGGCGACGGGGGAATTCATCTCCATCCTCTTCGCCGATGACTACTACCTGCCTCGAAAGATTGAGGCCCAGGTCGCGCTCTTCGCGAGCTTGTCTGAACGGTTCGGGGTCGTGTACTCCGGTGGCTATTTTCTCATCGAGGATACTGGCGACTTGGTGCTGGATCTCCGTCCCAAGGCGCGCGGTTTCATTTTCGATCGGCTGCTGCTGGGGCCGGCCTTCATCCTACCCGTCAGTCCTCTCATTCGACGAAGCTGCCACCTGGAATTTCCTTTTTATGAAAATCTGAAATATGAAGGCGAGTTCGTACTGACAAAAATTGCCACTCGGTATGCGTTCGACTATGTCAACGAGCCGCTCGTGGTCGTGACGGAGTCGCGGAAGAGTCAGGGCAAGAAACTGAAAGAGACGTTGACGGTAAATCTCGCGCTGTACGACCAGCTCTTCGATAGCAAGGAATTCCCCAAGGAGTGGGTACATCTAAAGCGACGGGCGAAGGCCGGGCTGCTTCTCCTCAAAGGGTGGCAGATGACCCGGGAGATCCGCGCGTATCGTGAAGGCGCCGAGCTCGCCTTGCGTGCAGTGCTGCTCGACTGGCGGCGCTTTTTCGACTATCGGGGCGCGCTCGGGTGCGTGATGGGAGGTGTCCCGGTAACCGTCGCCGACAGGGTGAGTGACATGCTCGATCGCAGAAGCAAGCGTAAGCAACACGCCGTGTCCGGATGACCGAGCGTTCAGCAGCATTTCTCGATGGCCACGGCAATTTGCTGCTCGCCTATTGACTAGGATGGAGAGACCAACGTGACGACCCCGAGAGTGGTGATCCTCTGCGGCGGCCTCGGCATGCGCCTGCGCGAGGAGTCCGAGCATAAGCCGAAGGGCATGGTCGAGGTGGGGGGACGACCCATCCTCTGGCACATCATGCGGCACTACGAGCGTTACGGGTTCAATCGCTTTGTGCTCTGTCTCGGGTACAAGGGCGACAGTATACGCGAATACTTTCTCAATTATCAGTACATGAATAACGACTTCACCATTGCGCTACGGCATGGTGAGCGCAACATCAATGTCCATACTTCTCCAGACAACGCCGAGGAGGGCGAGCGAGGCTGGGAGGTCACGCTCGCCGAGACAGGTCAGAAGTCAATGACCGGTGCTCGCGTCAAGCGCATAGAGCGCTACATCGACACGGAGAGTTTTCTCTGCACGTATGGCGATGGTGTCTCGAACGTCGACCTCAACGCGCTGCTGGCTTTCCACAGGAGCCACGCCAAGATCGTCACGGTCACCGGTGTGTCTCCAATCTCCCGGTACGGGACCCTCCAACTGGAAGGTGACAGGGTCACGGCCTTTGCAGAGAAGCCGGAGCTCCCGGACTCGCTGGTGAGCGGTGGCTTCTTCGTCTTTGATCGGCGCATCTTCTCGTACCTGTCGGCAGAGGAGTCCTGTGTTCTCGAACAGGTACCCTTCGACATGCTTTCTCGAGATGGCGAGATGATGACCTATCGTCACTACGGGTACTGGCAGTGCATGGATACCCCGCGTGACGTACAGCAGCTCAATGAAGAATGGCAGTCCGGAAATCCCGGCTGGCTTCGATGAACGTGGAAGGCGTATCCGTTCGCGAGTTGCTGGAGTTTTCTGACGCGCGCGGGAGTGTTCAGCGCATCGTCCGGGTCAGCGACGCGGAGTTCATTGGATTCGGCGAGGTATACGCCTCGGTCACGAACCCCGGCATCGTGAAGGCGTGGCATCAGCAGGGCGCTCTGACGAACTTGATGTCCTGCGTGTCCGGTCGGATTCGACTCGTCGTGTACGATGCACGTGCAACATCGAAGACCCATGGGCTGCTGGACGAGATTGAGATGGGGGATGAGGCGCGCAAGCTCGTATGCGTGCCGCCAGGTGTCATCTATGGCTGGCGAGCGATTGGGGCCGTGCCAGCGATGATCGTAAATCTCACCGATCACCCGCACGACGCCGCGACATCACGCAAGATCGATCCGAGCTCGGGTATAGTGCCCTATGCCTTCTGATTACTCGTCTATCGTCTTGACAGGTAGCGGAGGGTATCTCGGGGGCCGCGTTCAGCGGCTGCTGTTGGAGCAGAGAAGGCACGTGCTCTCTCCGCGGATCGACCTTCTTGACCAGGAAACTATCAAGAGGACATTTCAATCGATCGGAGCCGGTGCCTGCCTGGTGCACCTCGCCGCCGCGAACGAGATCCTATGCGCGAAAGATTTCGGCCGCTGCCTAGCGGTCAACTGCGTAGGCACCAAGAGCCTGCTCGACATCGCCGCGGCCGCTCAGGTCAGGCGCGTGGTGTTCTTCTCAACGTTCCATGTGTACGGCGATGCTCGCGGTGATCTACTGGAGACGTCGCCCACGAACCCGACCCATCCGTACGCGATGTCGAAGCAGCTCGGAGAGCAGCTCTGCCGAGTTGCTGCCATCCGGGCGGGTTTCTCGCTGGCGATCGTAAGGCTCTCGAACGCCATCGGCGCGCCGGCCGATCCAAGCATCAATCGTTGGTCCTTGCTCTGCCTGGAGCTGTGCCGTCAAGCGCACGAGCACGGGAGATTGAAGCTCCGAACCCCGGGTTGGCAACAACGCGACTTCCTCGGCGTCGGTGACGTCGGACAAGCGCTATGCATTCTCCTTGATGCCGCCGACGAGTCTCTGGTGAACCCCGTATTCAATCTCGGCAGCGGAAGGTCGATGACGGTCCGGGCGCTTGCCCGCTGCGTCCAGGAGCAGTACGCGGCGCTGTATTCGAGGACCATCGAAATCGAGATCCCTCGCGGTGAAGATCCGGGCGAGATGGAGGTCCGATTCTCTGTCGATAGGCTGCGCGCTCTTGGGTACCTGCCAGCTCCGGATCTGAACGAGGAGATCCGCGACACGCTCCGCTTCTGTGAGCGGTTCGCAAAGGAGTGAGTTCAGGCGTGCCTGTGCCCACACACCCGTCGGCGTTATGATCGCCGCCCGCTACTCCACAAGAGGCAGGAGCTTTCGTGACACCTAGTGCAGAGCTTCGAGCGTATTACAAAGGCAAACGTGTCCTGGTCACGGGGCATACGGGGCTAAAGGGTTCGTGGCTTGCGCTGTGGTTGAACCGACTCGGCGCAGAGGTTTATGGCATTGCCCTCCCGCCGGTGTCGCCGCTGTCCACTTACTCCGCGAACGCCACCGAAGCCTTCACGCATAGCGAGTTCATCGACGTGCGAGATGCGGCCGCCATCAGGCAGAGCCTCGAGCGCTCACGCCCAGAGGTCGTCTTCCATCTTGCGGCTCAGGCGATCGTGGGCGTCTCTTACGATGACCCCGTCGCGACGTTCTCGACGAACGTGCTCGGTACCGCGCACGTGCTGGACGCGATCCGCCGGACAGATAGCGTTCGGGTCGCGGTCATGATCACGTCCGACAAGTGCTACGAGAACGTCGAGCAAATCTGGGGTTATCGCGAGACGGACCGCATGGGCGGCGATGATCCGTACAGCGCCAGCAAGGGCGCCGCAGAGCTCGTCATCGCCTCCTGGAGTCGTAGCTTCTTCAACACAGAGAGCAGGGTACGCGTCGCCTCAGCGCGCGCAGGCAACGTGATCGGCGGCGGCGATTGGTCACCGTTTAGGCTCGTGCCCGACTGTATTCGCAGTCTGCGTGCCGAAGAGCCAATCAAGTTGCGTAACCCGATTGCGACGCGCCCGTGGCAGTTCGTGCTCGAGCCGCTCGCCGGTTACTTGAGACTGGGCGCGCGACTCGCATCGTCACCGTCGCACATCGGACCGTGGAACTTCGGGCCACCTGTCGACAACGGAAACACGGTGGAGAAGGGGGCGAGCGAGATCATCCAATACTGGGGTACCGGAAAGCTAGAGATCGTCGGTTCGCAGTTCCATGAAAACACGGCGTTGCAGCTCGACTGCACAAAGTCGCGCCATGTCCTGGGGTGGCGCACGGCGCTCGACTTCAAAGAGACCATGCGTTGGACAGCAGAGTGGTACCAGCATCAGCACGCGACAAACGACGGCCCAATGCGGGCGTTCTCGGAGCAGCAAATCGAGACGTACGAACGACAACTCGACCGCTTGTAGCGTATGATACGAACAATTGCGGTTTGGCGGCTGCCCTACGGCTATCGACGGGTGTCACCGATTGCGGGATGTGACAGTGGAGCTGGTTCGCCTGAATGATCGAATGATCTACTACGGCCGAACGGTCGAATCGCGCTGCTCAAGATCGATGTCGAGGAAATCTCATCGCGGTGCGTGACGTCAGCGAGTTTGAGCGGAGAATGTCTTGGGCCGCGCACAACGTTCTGATTTAGCACTACTGGATCCAAAAACTTGCTCGCGATCTGGCGGCGTGATCTACCGTGTCCGTGGACACTGCGATCATGGATGCCGACGGACAGCGTCGGTTGCGTGAGTACTTCGACGGCGTCGGCGAGATCCTGAGCAACAAGTGCCGGCGCGCCTCCTTCGCGATGTATGCGATGGGGCTGCTCTCCGACGGGGAGCGCAAGAGTGCCGAGCCGATTGCGGCACGAGCCTGCGGCGATCCGGCGAGGGTCGACGCGGTGCACACGCGGCTTCTGCACTTCATCAAGGACTCGGTCTGGAGCGACCACGACGTGCGCTTGTTCGCCGCGCGCTACGGCATCGAGTCCATCTGCAAGCGCGGGCCGATCGAATCGTGGATTTTCGACGACACCGGCTTTCTCAAGCAGGGCAAGCACTCCGTCGGTGTTCAGCGGCAGTACACCGGCTCCGCTGGCAAGGTCACAAACTGCCAGATCGGCGTCAGCCTCTCGGTGGCCACTCGCGACGCTCACCTACCAGTCGATTTCGAGCTGTACCTGCCGCAGAGCTGGATGGAGGACCGTGCTCGTTGTCGCGTCGCACGCATTCCCGAGGACATGGAATTCAAGACCAAGATCGAGCTGGCCATGGAGATGCTCGAGCGCGCTGTCGCGGCCGAGCTGCCTCCGGGCATCGTTCTGGCCGACAGCTTCTACGGCGACGCGAGTGAGTTCCGCGCCAAGATCCGATCGTTCAATCTCGACTACGCTGTCGGCGTCGAGCGTCGGACCAAGGTCTGGTGCATGGACTCGCTCCAGCGCCGTCGCGGCGATCCGCTTCTCGTCGGCGAGCTGGCATCGCAAATCGACCCTGGCGCCTTTCGTCGTGTCACTTGGCGCCAGGGGACGAAAAAGGACCTCTCCGCGCGCTTCTCCTTTCTTCGCGTCGTGCCCTTCACCGATGAGAGCTCGGAGCCATCGACTCGCGAGGACGTCTGGCTCGTCATCGAGTGGGAGGACGGCGAAGCCGAAGCGAAGAAGTTCTATTTCTCGTCGCTGCCGCTCTCGACCGGCCACAAAGAATTGGTCCGCATCATCAAGGAGCGCTGGCGTACCGAGCGCGTGTACCAGGACCTCAAGGACGAGCTCGGCTTCGACCACTTCGAGGGACGCTCTTTCCCCGGCTGGCACCATCACGTCTCCGTCGCTCTTGCCTGCTACGCATTCGTCGTCGCAGAGCAGGCGCGACGTTTTCCCCCTCGGCCGCCCGGCCGCTGGCCGACGACGCGCAGTTCGTCGCGGCCTGAGCGCCACTTCTACGATTCCTTCATCACCGTTAGGCTCGCGATTGCTCGCGTCCTCGCGACGTGGCTACCGCGATGTCCTTTTTGCCACCATCGACAGCATCCTCGTCGACGGGAAAGGTCACAGTAGTGTTAGACTAAATTAGCAGCAGTTTAGCTGCCGAGTCCGGCCCTGTGCCCATTGTGGGCAATGGCGCGACCGTGCGTGAGCTTGCTGAGGATTCCGATCAGGGGCATCATGCTGATTGGTTGCGAGGTTCGGTTTGGCGAGGCGACTATGAAGATTCTACTCGATGTGGGAGCGAACACTGGTCAAACGGCCGAGGCTGCGCTCCATCCGAAATACAGGTTCGACAAGATCGTGTGTTTCGAACCGGCGGAACCCTGTTGGCCCGCGATTCAGTCGATCGGCGATCCGCGAATCGAATTGTGTAAGTTCGGGCTCTCGAACAAGAGCGGGCGGGCTGCTCTATTCAACCCTGGGCATCTGGGCGCGAGTATCTATCGCGACATGCCCAGCGTTGGGCGGTCGCCCGAGACGGCTACGATCCAGTTGTTCCGCGCAAGTGATTGGACAAGAGATCACCTACGTCCTGGCGACGTCGTCTTCATGAAGCTGAACTGCGAAGGGAGTGAGTGCGACATCGTGGAAGATCTCCTCGAGTCCAGGGAGCTCGAGAGGATCTACAGTGTGATGATCTGCTTCGACGTGCGGCAGAGTCGGTCGCTCTCGTCTCGTGAGGTCCCGCTACGCAAGAGACTTCGTCGTTGCGGTGCGACCAACGTTTGTTCTTCGGACGATGTTATGCTCGCCTTCAACTCGCATTGCGAAGGGGTGCAGCACTGGCTCGACATCATGGGCGCACACGAGGACTCCTCGTTGGAGGAGTTGAGGAAGAGATACGCTCCGAGGTTAGCGGACTACGGTAATCGATCGGGAACAATCGCGAGGCTGGAGTGGAGGCTGCGGACCTCAGTCTACGCGCTGCTTCCACCGGTGCTCAAAGACGTAACCCGCAAGATTTGGTGGCGCGTAGTTCGACGAGTTCGTGAATCGCCCCGACCCGAGCGGTAGCTGACCGCGTGCAAGCTGCCGCTGGTTCATCGCGAAACCAGCTCGTAGTAGAGGGCGGCGAGATCCGCACATAACCGAATTTGTCCGTACTCGGCAGCCACATCGGCTCGACGCTTGGCGGCTCGGTCGACCGCCGTCGGCAACAAACCTCGCTCTATGGCTTCGCTAAGTGCGTTCGCGTCGCCGGGGGCGACCAGCTCTCCGCGCGTTCCGCCTGGCGCAGGACGTCGGGGACGCCGCCGACGGCCGTGGATACGACAGGGACGCCGGCGGTCATCGCTTCGATCAGCGCCACGGGCGTGCCTTCGTTCACGGAAGACAGCGCGACCACGTCGAGGTCGGCGTAGATCTTTGGCATATCGCGTCGCCAGCCGAGGAGGTACGCACGCTCGGTGAGACCTCGTGACGCGAGATCCAGTCGAACCTCGGCCTCGAGCTCGCCGGCGCCGATGAATACGAATTGGACGTCGGCTCGCCGCGCGGCGAGCTGCGCGGCGGCGGCGATGAACGTCCGCGTGATCCTTGACCGGCACCATTCGGCCGACGATCCCCACCAGCTTGCACGCCGCGCGGGATCCCAAGCTCCCGTCGGAGAACGCCGCGATGCTCCTCGCAGCGGGTCAGCGGCTCGAGGTCGCAGCCCGAGAGGCACCACGCGAAATCGATCGGCTGGTGCGATTCGATAGCGCGCCGAGAGCTCGCGGACGAGCTCGCGTCGAGAGCGCCACCAGCTTCGTCGTCTTTCGCGCGCGAGCAGCGCGCTCGATGGCCAGGAACAGTCGCGTCTTGGCGGGACTGAAGTAGCCGGAGAAGACGTGCCCGTGAAACGTGTGGATGCGTACGGGAACGCCGGCGAGCAGCGCTGCCAGCGCGGCCGAGCGCGCCGGCCTTGGCCTTGTGGGTATGCACGATCTGCGGCCGCTCGCGGCGCAAGATCTTCACGAGCTCGAGGGTCGTGGCGAGATCGCGCAGTGGACGCAGCTCGCGGCCGAGCGCAGGGATGACGTGACACTCGACGTCGAGCTCGTCGAGGAGATAGCCCATGTCGCCCTCGCCGGGCTCCACCGAGCCGAAGACCAGCACGGTCCGGAATCGCTCGCGGTCGAGGCCGCGCGCGGTGAGGACGGCGTGGATGGCCGGCCCGCCGATGTTGAGGCGATCGATGATCTCGCACGACGGTGATGCGCTCCGGCCCGTGTCACGCGCTCGGCAGTCATCGCCGGCTGCCGCCTTCACGCCGCGCACGAGACGTTCTTTCCGGCGATCGAACGCAGCCACACTGCGAACGTGAGCAACAACCAGAGCCGGTGGCTATGGTCGGCCCGCCGCGCCAGGTGCTCTCGAAGCAACCGCGCCACGTACTCGCGATCCAGGTAGTCATAGACCGCTGACGAGGCGGAGAGCTGATCCTGGAGGTAGTCGCGCAGGTCGCCGCGAAACCACTCCGCGAGCGGCACGCCAAAGCCCATCTTTGGCCGGTGTGCGATTTCGTCGGGAATCAGATCTGCGAAGGCGCGTTTGAGCACCCACTTCGTCGACGATGCCGCGACGCTTGAGGTGATCAGGGAGGCGCGCCACGTATTCGATGAGCGCGCGATCGAGAAACGGCGAGCGCGTCTCGAGCGCCGTGCAGCATCGAGGAGCGGTCCGCCTTCACCAGGAGGTCGTAGGGCAGGTAGGTCTCGAAGTTGTGCTCGAGCACGCGCGCGAGCGTGGTCGCGCCCTGCGCTGAGCGCGAGCGTGGCTGCGACGAACGCCAGCGGCGCATCGGCGTCGACGGTGCGCACGTACCTCGGGGCGAAGCACCTCGGGCAACGAGGCGGCGAAGAGCGGGATCAGCTCGGTGAGCCGTCGGGCGAGCGGCGCGTTCGCGGAGCCGAGCAGCCGGTGCACGCGGGAGAGCAGGCTGCGCTCACGTCCGTCGCGCGGCAACGAGGCGCAGCCGCGAGACGCGCGAGCTGACGCACCCAGGAACGGCACCGACTCGACCGCCTCGGCCGCGAGGAAGCGCGTGTAGCCGCAGAACAGCTCGTCGCCGCCGTCGCCGGTCAGCGCGACCGTGACGTGCTCGGCGGGTGAGGCCGCGAGACGACCGACGTGGGGATCGCCGACGAGTCGCCGAAGGGACCGTCGTGGCAGCGCGACCAGCTTCTCGACCAGCTCGAACGACGATCGGCTCGAGCGTGAACTCGGTGTGCTCGGTCCCGAACGCGCGCGGCCGCGATGCGGGCGTAGTGCGTCTCGTCGTAGCGAGGCATCGCCGGAGAAGCCGATCGAGAACGTCTTCACCTTGATCCGAGCAGCCGGGCCATCACGCCGACGATGATCGTCGAGTCGATGCCGCCCGAGAGGAAGGCGCCGAGCGGCACGTCCGCCTCGAGGCGGCGCTCGACCGCGGCTTCGGTCAACCGCCTGACCTCGCGGTCGCTTCCGCTTCGCGCGTCGTGGAGTCGGCGACGCGCGAGAAGGGCGCCTTCCAGTAGCGGCGGACTGCACGGGCGCGCCGTCCAGCTCGAGCGGTCAGCAGCGATGCGGGCGGCAGCTCGAAGACACCCGCGTGCATAGTCTGCGGCGGCCGGCGTGTAGCCGAACGAGAGCAGAAACGGCAGCGCGTGCGACGTCGACGGCCATCGGCACGCCGGACGCGGCGAGCGCCTTGACCTCCGACGCGAAGCGAAGCCCTCGGTTCGCGACCCAGTAGAAGAGCGGCTTCTTGCCCGCGCGATCGCGCGCGAGCAGGAGTCTGCGTCGCGCGACGTCCCAAAGTCCGAACGCGAACATGCCGTCGAGGCGATCGACGACCTCGTCGCCCCAGGCGCGATAGCCCTCGACGATCACTTCGGTGTCGGAGCGCGAGCGGAAGCGATGGCCCGGCGCGCGCCAGCTCCTGGCGGAGCGCGTGATGGTTGTAGATCTCGCCGTTGAACACCAGCACCACCGATGCCGTCCTCGGTCACCATCGGCTGCGAGGCTGCGGGCGACAGGTCGATGACGGCCAAGTCGCGTGTGCCCGAGCACCGCGTCCGCGCTCCGCCAGACGCCTTGCTCGTCAGGCCCGCGGTGCCCAAGGACGCGGAGCGCTGCACTGACATCAACGTCACCGGTCTGACGAATTACTCCAAATATTCCGCACATTTCAATGGTCTATTTCCGGTTCGGAAGATTCAGACGCGAGATTGTGAGCCTGACCCAAAAGCGATCGAGGGTCAAGACGAGCCGGCGCGGCCGGGTTGAATGTTCCTACTTGTCTCCACCACCTACTCTCATTAACCTTACGCGCATCTTATTGACGTGGGCTTGAGGAGGCCCGTCGCGATGATTGTGTTCGTGGGTCCGCTTCCCGCTCTCGAGGGAGCTCAGATTTTCTGGCGCGATCGCTACGTGACCGAGCTGAGCCCCACGGGGCCGGCCGGCATTCATTGCGGTGGAATTCAAGACGTGAATCCCTGCTGCATCAACGACCTCACGAAATATGAAGGCGACTTCTACTGCGTCAGGCGCCAGCTCATTGCCGGCCCGCTACTCGCCGTCTCTGTGAAGCCGGAGAAGTCGTTCACCGTGGATACGCTGGAGAATCTCCAACGAGCCGGAGTGAGCTCGGACATTTCGTCGTTGACCCGAGCGGTGAAGGGCGAGACGGCTTGAGCCGGCGCGTTCTGGTAACTGGGGGAGCGGGATTCATCGGATCCCATATCGTCGACCGCCTCGTGACGAGGGGCGACCGACGTCGTCGTGCTCGACAACCTGGAACCCCAGGTCCACGGGCCTGCGAAGTCGCGTCCTGAATATCTGAGCCCCGGGGCCGAGCTTGTCGTAGGGGACGTGCGCGACCGCGAGCTGGTCGCGCCGGTTGGTCGCCGAGAGTCGACGCGATCGTGCATCTGGCGGCTGCGGTAGGGCGTCGCACAGTCGATGTACGAGATCGAGCGGTTTGTCGATGTCAACGCACGCGGCACCGCGATCTTGCTCGAGGCGGCGACGCACAAGAGCTCCAAGGTCGAGCGAATAGTCGTCGCGTCGTCGATGTCGCTCTACGGCGAAGGGCGTTGCAACTGCCCGTCCTGCGGTGCCTTCGATCCCCCGCTGCGTTCTGTCGAGCGTCTGCAGCAGAAGGACTTCGAAGTGCATTGCCCGCGTTGCGGAGCGGTCGCGGAGCCCGCGCCGACACCGGAAGACGCGCGGCTGCGTCCCGACGACGGTGTACGCGGTGACCAAGCGCGACCAGGAAGATCTGGTGCTGGCGGCTTCGTCGGCGTACGGGATTACAGCCGTCGCGCTTCGGCTGTTCAACGTCTACGGTCCGCGTCAGTCGCTCTCGAATCCGTATACCGGCGTCGCGGCGATCTTCTCGTCGCGCTTGCTGAACGGGAACAAGCCGCTCGTTGTTCGAGGACGGTGGGCAGACACGGGACTTCACCCACGTGTCCGACGTCGCCGAAGCCTTCGTGCGTGCTCTCAATACGCCCCGGTGTTGACGGACAGGTCCTAAATGTCGGCGCCGGGCGGCCACACTCCCTGCTTGAGCTGGGCGGGCTGCTCGCGCGAGAGATCGGTGTCGATTGGAAGCCGGAGATCACTGAGTCCTTCCGAAAGGGCGACATTCGCCATTGCACGGCTGATGGGCAGCGCCTCGAGCGGGCGCTCGGCTTTCGCCCGCGAGTCGACTTCCGCGACGGGGTGCGGGAGTTGGTCGCGTGGATTCGCGATCAGAAGCCGGCAGATCGTGTGGAGCACGCGTTGTCGGAGTTGGCTGAGCGTGGTCTGGTGACCAGAGGGTAGTCGGCACATGGCGTCGAAAAAGCGCAGTTCTGGTTACCGGTGGTGCGGGTTTCTTGGGCTCGCATCTCTGCGAGCGCCTGCTCGCGGAGGGGCACGAGGTCGTCTGCCTCGACAACTTCTTCACCGGCTCGCGCGCCAACATCGAGCACCTGCTCGACCACCACCGCTTCGAGCTGGTGCGCCACGACGTGACCGAGCCGATCACGATGGAGGTCGACGAGGTCTACCACCTGGCCTGCCCGGCCTCGCCGATCCACTACCAGCGCAACCCGGTGCGCACGATCCGCACCGCCGTCGAGGGGACGCTCAACATGCTCGACCTCGCGCGCGAGGTGCGGCGCGCGCATCCTCATCGCGTCGACGTGCGAGGTCTACGGCGATCCGATCGAGCACCCGCAGCGCGAGAGCTACTGGGGCAACGTCAACCCGATCGGCCCGCGCGCCTGCTACGACGAGGGAAGCGCTGCGCCGAGGCGCTGGCCGTCTCGTACGCGCGCCAGTACGGCGTCGAGGTGCGCATCGCGCGCATCTTCAACACCTACGGCCCGCGCATGCACGAGAACGACGGGCGCGTGGTCTCGAACTTCGTCGTGCAGGCCTGCGCGGCGAGCCGATCACCATCTTCGGCGAGGGCAAGCAGACGCGGTCGTTCTGCTACGTCGACGATCTGATCGAGGGCTTCGTGCGGCTGATGGCCTCGACCGAGGAGGAGCCGGTCAACCTCGGCAACCCGGGCGAGTTCACGATGCTCGAGCTGGCCGAGAAGATTAGGACGCTCACCGGCTCGAGCTCGCCGCTCATGTACACGAGCCGCTGCCCACCGACGATCCGGTGCGTCGAAGGCCGGACATCACGCGAGCGATCGAACGGCTCGGATGGCGTCCGACAGTGCCGCTCGACGTCGGGCTAGAGCGGACGATCGCGTCGTTCCGCGAGCGGTCCGCGGAACCGACGATCAAAGTCGGCGAAGGGTGATCGTGGCCCAGAGACCCGCGAGCGCTTCCGCGTCGACGGGGCGGCGGACGGTCGTATTCGCCAGTTACAATGGACTTCTGGATCCGCTCGGCGCGTCTCAGATCCTGCCGTACTTGGAGCGCCTGCATCCCGAGTGGCCGATCCACATCCTCAGCTTCGAGCGCACAGAGCGTCTTGCAGATTCCAGCGCCCTAACCGATCTGGAAGACCGGCTCGTCAGGCAAGGGTATTGGTTGGACGCGGCTTCGTTACCACAAGTGGCCGAGCTTGGCTGCGACAACCTACGACGTAGTAAGCGGAATGATCTCGCTGCGCCGGCTAATTGCACACGAGCGGGTCGGGCTGATCCATTCGCGCAGCTACGTCACCAACACGATCGCCCTCAACGCGGCCCCGGGCGTGCCGCTGTTATTCGATATTCGCGGTCTGCAGGCGGACGAGTACGTTGACGGTGGCGTGTGGCGCAAGGGCGAGCTCAAATGGCGTTTGGCGAAGGCATCGGAGCGCCGCTTCTTTCGCAAGGCGGCGGCGGCGGTAACGCTGACGCAGAACATCCGCCCGTATGTATACGAGCGCTTCGCAGAGCTTGGTCGGATGCCGCGGCTCGAGGTTATTCCATGCTGTGTCGACCTGGCGCGGTTTCGCTTCGATCCACGCCTGCGAGCTGAGATTCGAGCGCAACTGGCGGTGCCGGATGAAGCCACCCTGCTCGTCTACTCGGGAAGCCTCGGTACCTGGTATCTCAGCGACGAAATGGCCCGGTTTGCGCGCAGCTATGCTGACCGTCTTGGCACCGACGTTCGCTTGCTTTGGATGGTGAACGGCGAAGAGGAGGTCGCGCGTAGTGCGAGTAGTCGTGCGGGTCTTCACGCGGACCAGATTCGCGTCGTGCGCGCGCGGCCCGACCAGGTGCCGAGGTATCTCTCTGCGGCCGACGTCGGCCTGGCGCTCATCAAGCCGTCCTTCTCGAAACGTTCGTCGTCACCGACGAAGTACGCCGAGTACTCTGGCGATGGGGCTGCCGGTGCTAATCAGTCGCGATGTAGGCGATGGAAGAGTGATCGCCGACCGCGGCGGCGGCGTGGCCCTCAGTCGCTTCGACGACGACTCCTACGTCGCGGCTGTCGACGCACTGGAAGTGCTGCGGACGGCGCCACGCGCTCACTTTCGCGAACTGGCGGCGGCGCTGTTCGACATCGACAGTGTGGCCATCCCAGCCTACCGTCGTCTATATGGGGAGCTACTCGGCACATGAACGTCGCCTGCCTCGTCCCCTATCCGCTAGATCGTGTTCCTGGCCAGCGGTTCCGCCTCGAGCAGTGGCAGGGGCCACTCGCGAAGCGCGGAATTCAGCTTCACTTCCTGCCGCTGCTCGCGCCTGAGACGATGGACGTGCTCTACAAGCCCGGCCACTTGCTGACCAAGTCGCGAGACGTCTTGGCCGGCAGCTATAGCCGCCTCGCGTGGACGCTTCGCCAAGCGCGCGACTACGACGTCGTGGTGATCTTTCGCGAAGCGATCTTGCTCGGAGTGGACTGGATCGAGCGACTCCTGGTGCGGCGTGTTCCGACGGTCTTCGACTTCGATGATGCGGTGTGGCTGCCGAACGTGAGCCTGGCCAATCGGCGGCTGCGTTTCCTCAAGGGGTTCTCGAAGGTCAATCGAATCCTCAGGATGGTATCGGCAGTCTCGGCGGGCTGCCGTTTCCTCGCCGATCACGCCAGGCAGTTCAACGAGTCGCGTCTTCGTCGTACCGACGAGCATCGATCTGGAAGCCTATGGGGCGCCGCGCGAGCATCAGGAGGTCGAGCAGCTCACGGTCGGGTGGACGGGATCGGTCACGAGCTCAGAGTACCTCCGATACGCCGAGGCGGGGCTCAAGCGAGCGGCGGCTCGAATGCCAATGCGAGTCGTGCTCCTCGGCGCCCGCGCCGGATACGAGATCCCCGGCGTGCCGACCGAATCGATTCCATGGTCGCCCGAGAACGAGATCACAGTCATTCGCCGTTTCGATGTCGGGATCAAGCCGGCCGCGCCAGAGGAGTGGGCCCGCGGGAAGTGTCCGATGAAGGATATTCAGTACATGGCCCTGGGCATTCCCCCGGTGGCGACGCGGTTCGGCACGGCGCTCGAATCGATCGAGCACGGTCGCACCGGATTTCTCTGCGACGGCGACGACGACTGGGTCGAGGCGCTGACGCGGCTGCGTGACACCGGGTTGCGGCGCCAGATGGGAGCGGCGGCTCGCCGCGTCGTCGAAGAGCGATACTGCCTCCACCGTAGCTGCAGCAGCGTTCGCGGAGGCGCTGGTAGTCGCTCACGATCGATTTCACCGCGGAGCCCAGCGAGCTATGTGACGAGCAAGGCGGGGTCGAGTCGCCGCTGCTTAGCAAGCTTCAGACACTGACCGAAGGCGGCGAAAAGAAAGAGTAGATTAAGAACCTGGGAACGCATGCGGAAGGCAGCACCGACATTTCCCATTGTCAGTCCATAGCCGACCAGGAGGATTGCCGTGAACACGATGATGGGTAGGGATTCAGTGAATCGGTGACGCAGCGCGTACGAAGCTCCTCGCAGGAGCGCCGGCGCGAGGGCCCACCAGAACAACATCTCAGGCAGGGCAAGCAGCGGCCGCAGCGACGTCATCTGCCACGGAAAAGGCGCCCACAGCACCATGGTAACGCCGACCGGCAAGAACATGATCGCACCCGCCGGCGTCGAAATGTCAACGTCCTTGGCGAATCCGGATTTCGCGGTCGTAGCCATTCCTTCTCGGTAGGTCGCAACCTTGTCCAGCGTCATTATGTCGAAGTCAGCGCTCGCTGACGAAGCTAGGCCAAACGCGGTCACGACCGCGAGCAAGCCGCCCACCAGAAGCAACTGCTTCGAGACGCCGGCGATGATCCTTCCTCGCCGATTGAGCGCCATCGTGCCAGCCAGTGCTGCCAGTAGGAAGTAGATCATGTAGAATCGCAGCGGATATACTGCTGCGATCGGTAATAGGGTACCAAGCACATTCAATACGGAAAAGCGCTTGCGGAGCCGTATACAAAAGAGTACTGCGACCAAGATCAGGAATGTAACGAGACAGTCCTTTAGCGCAATGGCGCTCCAGATGATCATCGACGGGAAGAATGCCGAGAACAGCGCGGCTCGCCGCGCCACCGCTTCGTGAAATAGGTGCAGAGCAATGCGAAAAACCACGCTGATGCTCAGCGTTCCGACGATCGAGTTGAAGACCGTCGCATTCATCCGGTACCGGCCGAACAGATAGTAGAACGCGCCGAGGACGTAATAGAAGCCGTAGTTTCTCGACGGACCGAGAAAGGGTGGTGCTTCGTTCATCCAGTGGGATGCAATGTATTGTCCGAAATATTCGTAACCTGGGGCGTCCTCGTGAAACACCCGCGTCTCCGGAATTACTTCGAAAATCACCGACTGTATGAGTCGAAGGGCAAACGCCAACAACATCACTGTCAGAATGAACCGACGCTGCGTCGGCTGAAGCCCTCGGGCCGAGAGCAAGAACGCTGGAACCCCGATAACGAGGGCGACCAGAAGCGGAACAAGAACTTCCACGGTCCTCTATTGACGAACCGATCGGGCCGCCTGTGCATGCCACAATGCACTATCGTCGGCACGATGGTGATCGTACACTGGCATTGCTACGCGCATGCTTGTTGAGCTCATGATTGCATGAGAAAGCGTAGTAGCCTCTTGATGGCGCGTCAAGGCTCCAGTGGTTCTCGCATCCGCCGATGCGTTGACATGCTCATGAAAATACCAAGATCAGAACCCAGGTATTCGATGATGCAGACTCGATTAGAAAGTATTGCTCTTTGCGCTCTTTCAAGCCTGCGCGTACCCACTCCAGTGCGTCACGCGCCCAGCGATGGGCACTTTCGCTGGGAGATTGTGTGCGGGCTATCCATTGAGGTTGTGTTCCAGCATTTGCCCGGGGGTTGCGGTATCGCGGGCCCGCAAAGAGCGAGGTGGGCTATGCGATACGTAGGTCTGCCGCAGCTCTCACCTTCGTGGCAGTCACGGAAGAGGCCCATTGGACGAGCTCGATGCCGATAGTGCCGCAGTCGGGGCGCAGGGTTCGTGGTGGCCGCAAACCCGAACTTGATTCTCCGAGGCCAGGCACTCGAGGTGCGCGCTGGGAGCGGGTCGTGACGGTTTCGTGCTGGCGTTGCAAGCGCGTAGGGCTGGGAGCCAGCGGTTGATCCTCTAATGGGCGTCAAAGACGAAGGAGCCACTGACAAGGCCGAGCCGGCAGGTCAGCCCTCGTTGTCTCGCGGAATCATCGGTGCACTCCGGTTTACCTCGGTCGCCTCGATTCTGACCATCGCTTTTGGCGTTGGCACGAACAAGGTCATCGCTGTCGTTGCGGGCACGGAGGGGGTCGCCCTAATCGGCCTATTTCGAACCCTGAGCAGCATCGTAACTGCAATCCTCTCACTCGGCGTGAGCGAGTTGGTGATGCAGCGAATCTCGACGACACAGGATCGGAGGCTCGTCCACCGAATTCTCGGGGCGACGTTCATCTTCTTTGTCTTTCAATCCACGACGGTCTTGCTAGTTGCAACCTTCTTCTCGGGGGCGATTTCGAACCTTCTCTTCGGTCGGCAACTCGGACCCGAACATACCCTGGAGATTCGGTTGGTACTCGGACTCACCATCGGGGTCCTTGCGCTGCAGGCCGCGACTGCGAGCCTCAATGGGCTGGTTCGTGTGCGAGAAGCCAGTCGAGTCAGCATCATGACCTCATTGCTAACGGTCTTGACGGTCTATCCGTTCTTGCGCTTGGGAAGGGTCGGTCTAACCCTCGTAATTGGCGTCACCTGCTTCATTGGCGCGGCCATCGGGGCTCGGTACGCTTGGAGAGCGAGTGGGCTGACCATGCGCGAATTCAGAGCTCCGCGAAGCTGGAAGGAGTTCATTGCAGCACTTCCAATCTCTCAATGGTTGATCCTAGGTCCGATCCTGCTCACCGGAGGCTCCCTTGCGGTCCAGGCGCTGGTCACCCGCCATTACGGTCTCGTCGAACTCGGGTACTACAATGCCGCTTCGCTCTTGGAGACAACATCGATCATGGTGCTCATGTCCGCTATGCGCTCGTACTATGTGCCGATGCTGGGCAAGTTGGCGACGCAGGCCGAGAAAAGGGACTTCATCAATAAGACGTTGACCATTCTTCTAGTACTACTGCTGCTGGGAGTCTCGGTCCTTCTCCTCGGTGCGCCCTATCTGATTCGAATTCTCTTCAGCCCGCAGTTCGCGCCCGCCCGGGACATCTTGTTGGTGCTGGCGATCTCGATGCTCGGCCAAGTGTTCATTTGGTGTGGTGCGATGTTCATCCTTCACAAGGCCGACTACGGTACCTTCCTCTGGGTCGAAAGCATCTGGGTAGCGATACGCGTGACCGGCACTGCGAGCTGCGTCCTGCTCCGGTATCCTCTGATTGCGGTGGCCTGGGTCCACGTTGTAGGCTGCACGTTGTCCGCTATCATCTACGGCCTCGTTATTCGCCGCCGATATGGCGGCGCGATCGTGAACGCCTACAACGCGGGTATCGGCATCATAGTTTTGGGCCTCTTCCTACTGGGAAAGGTGATCGTCGACCAAGGCAAGGTCCTGCCGCAGGCGGCGTTCGCCGCGACGGTGGTTGCGGTCTGCACTGCGGTAGGACGACGAAGCCTGAAATCACTTACTTGAGAGTGCCGTATTGCGGGGAATTCGTGCAGCGGGCGCAACGCCGACCTAAAGCCTCGGTTCACCGAGACCCAAGGCCAGTACCTGGCCTTCATCCACGAGTACACGCTGGTCAACGGCCGCCCGCCCGTTGAGGCGGACATGCGGCGCTCCTTCGGCGTTACGCCACCCAGCGTCCACAACATGGTTATCGAGTTGGAGCGCCGCGGACTGATCACGCGGGTCCCTCGTCAGCCTCGCAGAATCCTCGGTGGACGGGTCAAAACCGGCCAGTCGTGGACGGGTCAAAAGCGGCCAGTCGGGCTGCGTCCGAGACGGTCTGATGTTTACCTCGCTGCCTGCTCCTGCTGCAAATCGCCGTGGATTTTTGTTCGCCAGCTGCGCGGGCCGCACTTGATGACGTGGGCGTGGTGGAGCAGCCGGTCGAGCAGCGCGGTGACGGCGGCGGTGTCGCCGAGCAGCTTGCCCCAGTCTTCGACCCGATTCGACGTCAGGATCGTCGAGGCGCGCTCGTAGCGGCGCATGATCAGCTCCAGTAGATCCTCGCCGGCGGTGTGCCTGCCGGCGCACGAGCTCGTCGGAGACGAGCGCCGAGACGAGATCGATCGGCGCGAGCTTCTCGGACTGCGCCTGTCGCAGCCGCGTCTCGAGCACGTTGGCCATGCCCGAAAGGCGCAGCTTGCGCAGGGCACGGTCGAGTTCGATGGGATTCATTGTTCGGTCCTCCTTTGGATGAGATCGCGGTAGAGCGACAGCTGTCGGATGATCGGGTCGACCTGTTTGAGCGTCAGCGGCGCCGCCGGGCGGCGTTCGAGGTAGCGGCGCAGGAAGCGATAGTTGGGCGCGCCAAGCTCGAGCGCCGCCCGCGCCGCGTCGTCGACGACGGGCGCGCCGTGCTTCTTTGCGAGCGACAGCACGCCGAGGATGCGGCGCACGCTGCGCTCACCGTCGACGCGATGGATCTCAGCGCACAGCGCTCCGATGTGCGGACCTGCCGTGCGCGCCTTGCGCAAGAGCGCTGCGGTCGTCGCCGGCGTCTTCGACGGGCGATCGTCGTCGGCGATGCGGTGCCGGCCGCGCTCCTGGCGGAGGTGCTCGCGCAGGAGCGCGCCTGTCGTCGGGTCGACGAGGCGCACGCGTACGCCGTCCCATTGCACCTGGACGCGGCGGCCGATCCAGCCCGGCGGCGCGCCGTAGTACGCCGCCTCGACCTCGACGCAGCCGTCCAGATGCACGGTGCGCTCGCCGTAGCGATAGAAGCGAAAGGGCTCGATCGGCAGCTCGTGCAGGTGCGGCTTCTCCTCGGCAAACATCACCGACACCTGCCGCTTGGTCGTGCCGTGGATGCGCGTGTCGGCCCAGTTTGTCTCCCAGCGGTCGAGATACGCTTGCGCCGCTTCGATGGTCTCGAAGCGCAGCCCGCGCAGCGGCGTCTTCTGCGCGTGACCGACGCCGGACTCGACCTTGCCCTTGCGATCGGGATCGCGCACGCGGCACGGCAGCGCGACCACGCCGTAGTGCGCGAGCATGTCGCGATAGAGCGGGTTGACCGTCGGGTCGTAGATGTCCGGCGTGATCACGCCCTCGCGCAGGTTGTCGAGCACGATCACTCTGGTCACGCCGCCAAGCCGCCGAAACGCGCGTCTCGTGCAGCTCGGCCCAGATCTGCGTCGACGACTTCCACGTCAGAAGGCGCACCGACTTTCGACTGCAGCCCAGCGTCAGCACGAACAGCCGCGTGCGCTTGTACTTGCCCGTGGCCGCGTCGCGCACCATCGGCCCTTCGCCGTAGTCGACCTGCGCCTCCTCGCCAGGCGCCGTCGTGATCACCACGCGCGCCTCCGGCGTCGTGTCGCCGCGCAGCTTGCGCACGAAGCGCTTGACGCTCGCGTAGCCCGCGGCGAAGCCGTGGTCGTCCACCAGCTCCTGGTAGATCGCCATCGCGTTGCGGCCGCGGCCGATCGCCTCCGCGATCAGCTCGCGATACGCCTCGCACGCGCTCGCCGCGGGCGCGCGCGCTGGCGGCCTTTGACGCGCTGCAGAGTCGGTGGACGCCCCCTCCCCACTGGCCGGTTTTGCCGTCCCCGAGTCGGTGGACACCCCCTCCCCACTGGCCGGTTTTGCCGCCGGCGGCCGCCGCGTACGTGGCGCGCGAATCGCGATCCCCGCGACGCGCAGGTACTCGCTCGCCGTCTCCCGGCGCACGCCCGTCGCGTCCTCGATTCGCCGCAGCGACCATTCGAGGCGCCCAAGCGCCAGGACCTGCTGTTTCTTCTCTTCGCTCAAGACGTTCACCCCGACGGGCGGACCACGTCCGCCTCCGTCGCGTCAACGTCTCGGAGCGCAGCTACGACTGGCCGGTTTTCAGACGTCCATCACTGGCCGGTTTTGGGTGTCCACCGAGGGCATCGCTATCTCGGTCCCGGACGACGAGTTACCCCCGCCTCCGCCAACCGATCAAAACCACTGTGGAGAGGTACTAGCTGCCAGCCTGGTTCACGGCGCCATCGCGACTTGGGGAATCGGCGCCCTCGCCATAACCCGCGTGGTAGCCGTAGTGCGAATAGTAGTAGCGATATCCGTAACTGTTCTGCTTGCTGAGATCGAGGTCGTTCAGCACGCAGCCGAGCACGTTGACGCGCCCGTCGGCGAGATTGCGGCACGCTCGAGTCAACATCTCCCGGGTCGTGACCGCGCACTTGGCGACCAGCAACGTGCCGTCGGTGAGACGCGAGAGGATGGCGGCGTCGGTGACCGCGCCGACCGGCGGCGAGTCGAAGATGACGCGGTCGATAGTGGGCGGCGAGCTCGTCGACGATGCGCTTGAAGCGCTCGGCGTGCAGCAGCTCCGCCGGGTTGGGCGGCGTGGCGCCGCACGGCGAGCAGCGAGAGGTTCGGGACGCCGGTCTCGCGCACCATGTCGAGTACCGTCGTTTCGCCCACGATCGCTCGAGAGAGCCCGTCCGGACGTCGACGGAATGCCGAACGCCTTGTGCAGGCGCGGGCGGCGCATGTCGGTGTCGACGAGCAGGACCCGCAGGCCCGACTGCGCCAGCGTGATGGCCAGGTTCACCGCCGTGGTCGTCTTGCCCTCGCGCGGCGAGCCCGAGGTGACGAGCAGCGTCTTGCGCCGGCTTGTCGGGCGTCATGAACAAGCAGGTTGGTGCGGATCGCGCGGCAGCACTCGGCGACCGCCGACTTCGGATGCGTGAGCACGTACAGATCCTTCGATCCGTCGCGGATGACGTCGGCGACGCGCAGGTGGCGGCGGCACTTCGAACGCGCTGCCGTTGCGTCGGGATCGACGGGATCAGGCCGAGGAACGACAGACCGGCCACATTTTCTCGACGTCGTCCTGCGTCTTGACGGTCGAGTCGAGGACGTCGAGCACGAATGCGAGGGCGATTCCGAGCACGAGCGCCAGTGCGAAGCGCGATCCCGACGGCGCGACTGACGTCGGGCGAGACTGGCGCGGTCGGGCACCAGCGCCGGCGTCGAGGAGGCGGACGTTGTTGGTCTTGAGGTGGCCGGCGAGCGAAGTCTCGCGTTCGCGGCCGCCGACCTGCTCGGAGAGCTTGGCCAGGCGGTCGTAGTTGCGCTTGAAGCGGTTGTATTCGATGGCGCGCTGCTCGAGCTGGAGCGCCTGCTTCGTGGTGTTGTCGAGCGCGGCGGTGAGATCCTTCTCCTGCATGACGAGGCTCGCGTAGCGCGCCTCGACGCTCTTGGCCGCCAGCTGCGCCTCTCGCTGCAGATCGGCCTTGATGGCGTCGACGCGGGCCTCCTGCGCGATCACCGCCGGGTGCTTGCTCGAGGTACTTGCCCTTGAGCTCGACGAGCTTCGCGTACTGCTCGACGTACAGCTCCTTGAGCTTGATCATCATCGCGCGTGTCCGAGACCCCGGGCGTGACGTCGTTCAGCGGATCGTTCGAGCTCAGCTTGGCGTACTGCGTCGCGCTGCGCCTGCAGCTGCGATCAGCTTCACCTGGACGGTGTTCAGCTCGTCGGCGAGCTTCTTGTGGCGCGAGGAGAGGTCGTTCTGCTGATCCTCGAGGCCGACGGCGACGACGTTGTTCTTCTGCTTGAACTCGATGAGCGCGTGCTCGGACGTCGTTGAGCTGCTGCGTCAGGTTGCCGTACTCGTCGCCGAGCCAGCTCGCGCGGCGCCTTCGGACTGCGAGAGGCGCCGCGCTCAGGTTGTGCTCGATGTAGACCTGGGCCCAGACGTTGGCCAGCAGCGCCGCCAGCTCGGGATCGTCGCTCGTGGACTGCAGCGTCACGACGCGCGAATCCTTGAGCGGCTCGGCCTGCACCAGGCCGTCGACGGCGATCGCCGGCCTGCTCGACGCTGGCCGGGTCGTTGCAGTTCACCGACGGCATCAGCGCGCGTCATGGCGATCTGCTTGTTGCGGCCCATCGGTCTTGCACGCACAGCGTCTTGGCGACGCCGACCGCCTGCGAGTGGCTGGCGATCACCTTGAGCTCGGTCTGCAGCGTCTCTTGCGCGGTCCACCAGTCGACTGCCGACTCGACGACGTCGCGGAAGCTCGAGCCGAGGTACTGCGGCACGCGGAGTCGATCACGAGCGTCGCTGCCGCCTGGTAGACGCTTGGGCTGCTTCGAGACCACGAAGCCGACCAGCAGCGGGATGGCCACGGCGATGCCGAGGATCATCCACCGGCGCTTGCGCAGGACCGATAGGATGACCTCCGGCTTGAACCGGCTCGGGCCGTCATTCAGGAGAGCGTCCGCTGGGTTAGCCATATGAGAGCTCGACTAGTTAGACCCGGATACCGGGGCCGGTCAAGGCGACTCAGGGTAGGTTGACCGGACGGCCGCCAGCGTTCAAGGAGGTATGGGCGGCTTCGAGGACGCGGACGACTTCGAGGCCGTGGGTGCCGTCGGTGCGGGGGATCGCGCCCGTGGTGGCGCAGCGGACGAACTCGGCGCACTCGGCTTCGAGCGGCTCGGTCATCTGCAGGCGCGGGATGTGGACGTCGCCGTGGCGGATGGTCAGGTACTCGCGAGAACTGGGTGAACGCGGGCGGGCGGTCGTAGCCCTTGTCGTAGATGCGCAGCTTCTCCGTCGGGTGGGCGTCGTCGAACTCGACCATCTTCTTGCTGCCGACCACCGTCAGCCGGCGCTCCTTGCGCGGGTCGAGCCAGGACAGCTGCACCTGCGCCATCTTGCCGCTCGGCGAACGCCAGGTTGACGAAGACCACGTCCTCGACGCCGGGCTGCAGGTAGGCCTGGCCGCGCGCCGCCACGGTGGCCGGGCGCGCGCCGACCAGGTCGAGGATCATCGACAGGTCGTGCGGGGCCAGCGACCACAGCGCGTTCTCGTCGTGGCGCAGGCGGCCGAGGTTCACGCGCACGGCGTAGATGTAGAAGACGTCGCCGAGCTCGCCGCCGTGCACCAGCTGGCGCAGCCGCTCGTAGCCGGGGTGGTAGAGCATGAGGTGGCCGACCATCAGCGTCTTGCCCGCGCGCGCCGCGGCGGCGACGACGGCCTCGGCGTCGGCGGTCGACAGCGCCATCGGCTTCTCGACGAAGACGTGCTTGCCGGCGGCGAGCGCCGCCTGCGCCTGCGTCGCGTGGGCGACGGCGGGCGTGGCCAGCACCACGGCGTCGATGTCGTCGTCGGCCAGCAGCTCGTCGAGGGTGGCGTAGCGGCGCGCCTGGGGCGCGAACTGCGCGGCGCGATCGAGCGCCTTGGCGTCGGGATCGCACAGCGCGACCAGCGTCGCAGCCCTTCTGCCGCGAGAAGGCGCGCACGTGGTTGATGCCCCAGTAGCCGACGCCGGCGACGGCGAGCTTCATCGCTGGCGTCCCGGAGATCGCGCTGCAACGTCGTGGACACGCTCGCCCGTGGAAGAAGGCGCGCACGCCGGTGGCCACGTGCTCCTGCTGCGCTTCGGTGAGGTCGGGGTGGACCGGCAGCGCCAGCACCTCGGCGCAGGCGCGCTCGGCGCTGCGGGCAGATCGCCGGCCCGGTAGCCGAGCGCGGCGAAGCAGGGCTGCAGGTGCAGCGGCATCGGGTAGTAGACCTCGGTGTCGATCTCGCGCGCGGCCAGGTGCGCGCGCAGGGCGTCGCGGCGGCCGTCGGGGACGCGGACGACGAAGTGGTGCCAGACGTGGCTCGGCGACCGGCTCGGGCAGCGCCGAGCGGCGTGCCGTCGAGCAGCGCGCAGGTAGCGGGCGGCGTTGCGCCGGCGCGCCTCGTTCCACGCCGGCAGGTGCGGCAGCTTGACGCGCAAGATCGCCGCCTGCAGCGTGTCGACGCGGAAGTTGCCGCCGACGACGTGGTGCACGTACTTGGGGCGCGAGCCGTGCGCGCGCATCAGGCGCAGGCGGTCGGCGAAGTCGGCGTCGTCGCACACCACCGCGCCGCCGTCGCCGGCGGCGCCCAGGTTCTTCGACGGGAAGAAGCTCAGGGTCGCGCAGCGGGTGCCGCGGCCGAGCGCGCGCAAGGCCGATGCGCCTGCGCCGCGTCCTCGACCACGGGCAGGCCGCTTTGCCGCAGCGGCTCGAGCTCGCAGGCGCGGCCGAACAGGTGCACCGGCAAGAGGGCGCGCGTCTTGTCGGTCACGCGCCGCCAGCGCCGCCCGCGGGTCGAGGTTCAGGCTGCGCGCGTCGATGTCGGCGAAGACCGGCCGCGCGCCCAGCCGCGCGATGGCGCCGGCGGTGGCGAAGAACGACAGCGGCGTGGTCACCACCTCGTCGCCGGCGCCGATGCCGAGCGCCATCAGCGCCAGCAACAGGGCGTCGGTGCCGCTCGACACCGCGACCGCGTGGGCACATCCGGTCGCCGCCGCGAGCTCGCGCTCGAAGGCGGCGACGTCCTCGCCGAGGATGTAGTGGCCGCTGTGCAGCACCCGCTTGACCGCGGCCTCGACGTCGGTGGCGATGGTGGCGTACTGGGCGCGCAGGTCGAGCAGGGGGACTTTCACGGTGCCTGCAGCATAGAATAAAAAAGGCCCGCCGGCACCGGGCCGACGGGCCTTTCCAGGCTTCGCCTGGGCTCGCAGCTACCGCCGCGACCTCACCAGGGCAAAGCGCTTTTCATTACTCATCGATTTTTCTCCTCCCCCGGCGGGGGCCGGCGCCTGGCAAAGGCCGCACGTAGGCTGACGCGGCGAACGCCAAGCGTTCGTAAGGGCGCCTCATCGGCGCGTTCGATACGCGCGGCCTTTCGCAGTCGTGACAATCCACGAGGCGGGCCACGAACCCAGTGTAACCCAGCAGCAGCCGCGCTGCAAATCCTACGCTTCGGAGATGCCGTCACCGGCGGCGCGGTAGCCGCGGCCGCACGCCTGGCAGTAGGCGGCCGCGCCTTCGATGGCCAGCCGCTCGCCGCAGCGGCACATCCAGCCGTGCTGTCGCGCGGGCACGCCGTAGACCAGCGCGAACGGCGGGATGTTCGCGGTGACCACGGTGCCGGCGCCGATGAACGCGTAGTCGCCGACGTCGTGGCCGCAGACGATGGTGGCGTTGGCGCCGATGGTGGCACCGCGCCCGACGCGGATCTGCCGGTACTGGTCCTTGCGCGGCACTTCGCTGCGCGGGTTGAGCACGTTGGTGAACACCGCCGACGGGCCGATGAACGCGAACGCCGCGATGGTGACGCCGTCGTAGAGCGAGACGTTGTTCTGGATCTTCACGCCCTCGCCGATCACCACCGTCGGCGCCACGTAGACGTTCTGGCCCAGCACGCAGTCCTTGCCGATGCGCGCGCCCGACGCGACGTGGGTGAAGTGCCAGATGCGCGTGCCGGCGCCGATGACCGCGCCGTCATCGATGACGGCGGTCTCGTGGGCGAAGTACGGCTGGGCGCGCGGGCGCGAGGCCACGCGGCATCTTACCGCGCGGCGGCGAGGTCGAGCAAGGCTCGGAGGTACAACGCGGTGGCGGTAAAGGCGGCGCGACGGCGGTAACCGCGGGTGGCGAACAGCCCGACGAAGCCGTGCGACTCGTTGGTCGACTGCATGATGACGCGGGTGCGCCCGCCGCCGGCGTCGAGGATCCAGATGCGCCCCTGGGTGTGGACGTTGGGCGCCCAGCCGTCGAACACCAGCAGATCCGGTTGCACCGCTTCGTGGATGGTGAAGGTGCGGTTCGCCAGGTTCGAGTGGAAGCGCACGATGTGGCGGCCGTGCTCGTCGTCGCCGAGGTACTGCGCCCACGCCATGTCGCCAAAGTGGGCCGGCCAGTGCGCGTAGTCGGTGAGCCAGTCGTACACGAGCGCGGGCGGCGCGGGGACGATGGCCACGCCTTCGGTCCAGCGGCCGTCGGTGCCCGGGAGATCGTGCAGGTCGATCGCCGAGGCGGCGCCGGCGGTCTGCGCCGGCAGCGCGAGGGCGACGACCAGCAGCACGATCATGACGTCATTTTAAGCAGCTTGGCCAGCGCCGCGCGGGCGAACGCCTCTTCGTCTTCGGGCGTCGCCACCGTCGACGGCGCCGCGGCGTCGCGGGCGTCGTAGAGGTGCGGCGGGATCTCGTCGAGGAAGCGGCTCGGCGTGCGCGGGCGGGCCGCCGAGCGCTGCGAGCGCTGGCGGGCGCGCACCAGGTAGAGCAGCTCGCGGGCACGGGTGATGCCGACGTAGACCAGCCGCCGCTCCTCGCCCAGATCGGGGTTGGCGTCGAGGACGTCGGGGCCGTCGGGGTAGAGGGTGCGTTTGTGCGGCAACAGCTCCTCCTCCATGCCGACGAGGAACACCACCGGGAACTCGAGGCCCTTGGCGCCGTGCAGCGTTACCAGCGTCACCTGGTCCGACTGATCGTGGCCCTCGTCGTCGTCCTTGGTGTCGAGGCAGATGCGGTGCAGGAAGGCGGCCAGGTCGCGCGCCTCGCGCTGCTCGAAGCGCTCGAGCGACAGGAGGAAGCCTTCGAGGTTGTCGAGCTTCTTCTGCGCGGCCAGCGGCGTGGGCGCGGCCGCCTGCAGGTCGTCCTGCAGCCCCGCCGCCTGCAAGTAGGCGCGCGCCGCCTCCTTGAGCCCCCCCGGGTGGGTGCCGCCTTGCGCCGAGGCGATGAGGGCGCGCCCGCGCTCGACGAGATCGCAGAACGCCGAGAGCGCGTTGCGGCTGCGCGCCTTGATCTCGGGGCGCTCGGCGGCGGCGCCCGCCGGGCCGGGCGGCTCGTCGGCGGCGAGCTCGTGGGCGCGCTGGCAGCCGTCGAACAGCGGCATGGCGCGGCGGGTGGCGGCCTCGGCGATGCGCTCGAGCGTCGTGGGGCCGATGCCGCGCGCCGGGTAGTTGATGATGCGGCGCAGGCGATCTCGTCGCGCGGCGTTGATGCGCCAGCTTCAGGTAGGCGATGACGTCCTTGACCTCCTTGCGCTCGAAGAACGGCCTGGCCGCCGATCATCTTGTAGGCGAGCGACTGGGCGCGCAGCGCCTCCTCGAGCGGGCGCGACTGGATGTTCGAGCGATAGAGCACCGCGAAGTCGCGCGGGCGGAAGCCGCGGCGTCGCGCACAGGGCTTCGATCTCGCCGGCGACGAACTTCGCCTCGTCCTCGGCGTCCTCGCAGGCGACCAGCTGCAGCTTGTCGCGCGCCGGCTTGGCGGTCCACAGGCGCTTGTCGTGGCGCTTCTTGTTGTGGGCGATGACCGCGTTGGCGGCGTCGAGGATGTGCGGCGTGGAGCGGTAGTTCTGCTCGAGCTTGACGATCTTGGCGCCGGGGAAGTGCGTCGTCGAACTCGAGGATGTGGCCGGCCTCGGCGCCGCGCCAGCCGTAGATCGATTGGTCGTCGTCGCCGACGACGCAGAGGTTGCCGTGCGCGCGCACCAGGTGGTTGAGCAGGTTGAACTGCGCGCGGTTGGTGTCCTGGTACTCGTCGACCATGACGTAGCGGAAGCGCTCGGCCCAGCGCGCGCGCACCGCCTCGTCGCGGTCGAAGAGGCGCACCGTCTCGCAGATCAGGTCGTCGAAGTCGAGCGCGTGGAAGCGCTTGCAGCGCCGCTTGGTACTCGGGATAGACGGCGGCGGCGGTGACGTCGTACTCGTCGATCTTCCTCGGTGAACTGCTCGGCGTACTCGTCGGGCGAGAGGAACGCGTTCTTGGCGCGGCTGATGCGGAACAGCACCGCCTTGGCGTCGAAGCGGCGGTCGTCGTCGCTCTGGTACAGGCGGCGCAGGATCTCGCTTGACGGTGCCCAGTTGATCCGACGCGTCGTAGATGGTGAAGCCCGCGGCAGGCCGAGCGCCGCCTTCTCCTGCTTCAAGATCGACAGCCCGAGCGCGTGGAAGGTCGACAGCGTGCAGCGCGGGCGCGCGCGCCGGCCAGCTTGTCGACGCGCTCGCGCATCTCGTCGGCGGCCTTGTTGGTGAACGAGACGGCCAGGATGCGGTCGGCGGGGACGCCGCGATCGAGCAGGTAGCCGATGCGATAGGTGATGACGCGGGTCTTGCCCGAGCCGGCGCCGGCCAGGACCAGCAGCGGCCCGTCGACGGTGGTGACCGCCTCGCGCTGGGGGGGATTCAGTTCGTCGAGGCGGGACACGAGGCTTCCTTTTGCTCCCCGCGCGCGGACGTTGCAATCTTGACTTCGTGGATTTGCACGACGAGTACGCGCGACTGGCGGAAATGGTGCACATCGCGCCCAAGACGGGCGCGTGGCACCAGCGCGCGATCCATCATCTGCTGCGGGTGGTGACGCTCGGCGGGCAGTCGGCGTACCTCGACCGTTACGTGACGACGATGTGGCACACCGTCTACGTTCCCGCCGACTGGGACGAGCGGCCGATCGAGGAGCGCTGGGCGACGCTGCGGCACGAGCTGGTGCACGTGCGGCAGTTCGAGCGCTGGGGCGTCCTGATGGCGATTGCCTACCTCTTGTTGCCGCTGCCGCTCGGGCTGGCCTGGTTTCGCATGCGCTTCGAGCGCGAGGCGTACGAGGAGACGCTGCGCGCCTGGCACGAGCTCGGCGGGCGCGCCGCCTGCGAGCGGCTGCGCGGCCACGTGATCGGGCAGTTCACCTCGGGGGCCTACGGCTGGATGTGGCCGTTTCCGCGCGCGCTCGCGCGCTGGTTCGACCGCTTCGTGGCGTCGCTGTAGGATGCGCGGATGAGCGAGCGGAGCGAGCGGGGTCGATCGCCGGCTCGGCGCGGTCCGACGGGCCGTGCTCTTCATGGGCGAAGCCCATGATCGCGGGCACGCCGGAGCCGCCGTACGTCGCCGTCATCTTCACGTCGCTGCGCAGCGACGAGGACGACGCCGGCTACGACGCCATGGCCGCGGAGATGGAGCGGCTGGCGGCGGCACAGCCGGGCTACCTCGGCCTCGAGAGCGCGCGCGGCGCCGACCGGCTCGGCATCACCGTGAGCTACTGGCGCAGCGCCGCGGCGGCGCGGGCGTGGAAGGGCGTGGCCGAGCATCTGGGCGCGCAGCGGCTCGGCCGCGAGCGTTGGTATCGCGCCTATCGCGTGCGCGTCGCCGAAGTGGCGCGCGAATACGGCTTCACGCGCGATTAGCATGGTATAGAAGAGCGGTGCGACGCGTCACCGTCGAGCGCAACACGTCAGAATCGCAGATCAAGGTCACGCTCGATCTGGACGGCACGGGCGCGCGGACGGTCGACACGCAGCTGCCGTTCTTCACGCACATGCTCGACGCATTCGCGCGCCACGGCCTGTACGATCTCGAGCTCTACGCGCGCGGCGACGTCGACGTCGATGCCCACCACGTGGTCGAGGACGTGGGGCTGGTGCTCGGTGATGCGTTCGCCCAGGCGCTCGGCGACAAGCGCGGCATCCGCCGCTACGGCGAGTGCACCGTGCCGATGGACGAGACGTTGGCGCAGGCGGTGGTCGACTTCTCGGGGCGGCCGCATATGGTGTGGGGTGTGGCCGGCATCGAGGGCAAGTGGGTGGGCGGCTTCGACGCCGAGCTGGCGCACGAGTTCTTCCAGGCGTTCACCAATCGCTGCCAGTGCAACCTGCACCTGCGGCTGCACTATGGGCAGAATGCGCACCACATCCTCGAGTCGCTGTGGAAGGCGTTTGCGCGGGCGACGGCGGACGCTTCGCGGATCGATCCGAGGATCGGTGGGGTCGTGCCGTCGACGAAGGGGACGCTGACCGGATGAGCGGGCGGGCGGTCGGAGAGGGGATCTCGTGGTGGGCGCCGAGGGGGGGCACGTCCGGCCCCGCGCGCACTGCCCCGCTGGGCTCAAACAGTCCTCGCCAGCGGGGCGCTGTGCTCGATGCTCACCCTTGCCTGTGCTGCGGAGCTCGCCCAGCGGGGCAGTGCGCGCGGGGCCTCGGTGCCAGGGGCGCGGTCGCGGCGAGGGTGCTTTCCGCCGGGCGCCGCAGGAGTGCCGGTGGTCGGGGGCGAGCACAGCTGCGCTCGCTGCGGCCGGGGGGACGCTCGTGATCGCCGTCGTCGATGCCGGGCTGGGGAATCTGCGGTCGGTGGCCAAGGCGTTGGAGGCGACCGGGACGCTGCAGCCGGTGCGGGTGACGTCGGATCCGGCGGTGGTGCGGGATGCGGCGCGGGTGGTGGTGCCGGGGCAGGGGGCGTTCGGCGACTGCGCCAGCGCGCTCGGGCCGGAGGCGCCGCTCGGCAGCGCCATCGCCGACTGCATCCGCGGCGGCAAGCCGTACCTCGGCATCTGTCTCGGTCTGCAGGTGCTGTTCGAGTCGTCGGAGGAGTCGCCCGGACATCCGGGGCTCGGGATCTATCCCGGGCGCGTGCGCCGGTTGCCGTCGGGGCTCAGGGACGAGAACGATCGCCGCATCAAGGTGCCGCACATCGGCTGGGCGCGCGTGGCGGTGCGGGCGACGCACCCGGTGCTCGACGTGCCGGCGGCCGACAACTGGTTCTACTTCGTGCACAGCTATCACGCGCAGCCGACGGACGAGTCGCTGATCGCAGCGGTGGCCGCGTTCGGCAGCCTGCCGCTGACGGCGGCGGTGGCGCGCGACAACGTCGTCGCCGTGCAGTACCACCCGGAGAAGAGCCAGGCGGCGGGGCTGGAGCTGTTGCGGCAGTTCGTGGAGTGGCGATGCTGATCCTGCCGTCGATCGATCTGCTCGGCGGCAACGTCGTGCGCCTGTACAAGGGCAAGCGCGACTCGGCCAAGGTGTACTCGAACGCACCGGCGGAGATCGCGCGCGGCTTCGTGGCCGCGGGCGCCAAGCGGGTGCACGTCGTCGATCTCGACGCCGCGTTCGGCGACGGCGACAACCGGGCGGTGCTGGCGCAGATCGCGCGGGCGGGCGCCGAGGTGCAGGCGGGCGGCGGCGTGCGTGACCTGGCGGCGGCGCGCGCGCTGCTCGACAGCGGCGTGCGTGCGATCGTGCTCGGCACCAGCGCGGTCAAGCAGCCGGAGCTGGTCGAGAGCTTGTGCCGCGAGCTGCCCGGCCGGGTCATCGTCGCCGTGGATGCGCACGGCGACAAGGTGGCCGTCGAAGGCTGGGCGGAGAAGACCGACGTCGACGCCGGGGATCTGGCGGCGCGCGCCATCGAGTGGGGCGCGGCGGCGATCCTGTATACGGACATCACGCGCGACGGCACCGGCGTGGGACCGAACGTCGAGGCGACGGCGCGGCTGGCGCGCGTGCTGCATCCGACGCCGGTGATCGCGTCGGGTGGCATCGGCACGCTCGAGCACCTGCGGGCGCTCGCGCTCGCAGGGGTGCCGCAGGCGGTCGTGGGCCGCGCGCTCTACGAAAGCCAGTTCACGCTCGGCGAGGCGTTCGAAGCGGCGGGGCACGCATGAGCGTGGCCGCGCTGCAGTGCCACGTCCGGCCCCGCGCGCGCTGCCCCGCTGGGCCACGAGAGGCACTCGCTGCGGCCGCGGCGCTCGCGCTGACACGGTCGGCTTCATGGACCCTTCGTGGCGCTTGCGTCTTCGCCCGGAGAAGGAGCCGATGAGCGTCAAGCGGATCATTCCGTGTCTCGACGTCAAGGACGGGCGCGTCGTCAAGGGCGTGCAGTTCGTGCAGCTGCGCGACGCGGGCGATCCGGTCGAGCAGGCGGCGGCGTACGACGCCGCGGGCGCCGACGAGCTCTGCTTCCTCGACATCACCGCGTCGCACGAGCGGCGCGAGATCATCTACGAGGTCGTGGCGCGCACCGCCGAGCAGGTGTTCATGCCGCTCACCGTCGGCGGCGGCGTACGCTCGGTCGAGGACGTGCGGCGCCTCCTGCTCGCCGGCGCCGACAAGGTCGCGATCAACACGGCGGCCGTCGATGATCCGGAGCTCGTCACCGCGGCCGCCGATCGCTTCGGCGCGCAGGCGATCGTCGTCGCGATCGACGCCCGCAAGACGCGCACGGGCGGCGAGACCGGCTGGGAGGTCTACATGCACGGCGGGCGCACGGCGACGGGGCTCGACGCCATCGGCTGGGCGGCGCGCGTGGCCCGGGCCGGCGCGGGTGAGCTTCTGGTCACCAGCATGGACCGCGACGGCACGCGCTCCGGCTACGACCTCGGGCTGACCCGCGCCGTCGCCGATCGGGTCGACGTGCCCGTCATCGCCTCGGGCGGCGTGGGCACGCTCGAGCACCTGCGCGAGGGGCTGGTCGAAGGGCACGCCGACGCGGTGCTGGCGGCGTCGATCTTCCACTTCGGCAACTATTCGGTGCGCGACGCCAAGCTGTTCTTGCAGGAGGCGGGCGTGCCGGTGCGGCCGCCGCCGGGGATGTCATGAGCGCACCGACGACGACGACGGAACGGAAGCTGACCGCTGCGGTGGTGCAGCACGCCCTGACCGGGCGCGTGCTCATGCTCGGCTACATGGACGACGAGGCGCTGGCAAAGACGCGCGAGACCGGCGAGGTGCACTTCTGGTCCCGCTCGCGCAAGCGGCTGTGGAAGAAGGGCGAGACGCTCGGGCAACATGCTGCAGCTCGTCGACATCAAGGCCGACTGCGACGCCGACGCCTGGCTGGTGCGCGCCCTGCCGGCAGGGCCGACCTGCCACACCGGGTCGCAGACCTGCTTCGGCACCGACGGCAAGGAGCCGGCGCCGACCGAGCTGGAGGCGCTCTATCAGACGATCCTGGCCCGCAAGAACGCGCCCGCCGGCACCCGCTCCTACGTCAAGCAGCTGCTCGACGAGAACAAGGTCGGCCAAAAGATTGGCGAAGAAGCCGATGAATTGGCGGCGGAGCTCCCCGGCGGATCGAAGGAGCGCGTCATCGCCGAGGCGGCCGACCTCCTGTTCCACACGCTCGTCGGCCTGGCGGCGCGCGATGTCCCGATCGAGGAGGTGGCGCGCGAGCTGCACCGGCGCGCCGGCCGAGCGGGCTCGACGAGAAGGCGGGGCGCAAGAAGTGAATGAGCGCCATCGGTGACATCCTCGGGCCGGGCGGCGCGCTGGCCCGCGCCATCCCCGGTTACGAGACGCGGCCGTCGCAGCTGCAGATGGCCGAGCGCGTCGCCGACGCGCTGGCGCGGCGCCGGCCGCTGCTCGTCGAGGCGGGCACCGGCACCGGCAAGACGCTGGCCTACCTCGTGCCCGCGATCCTGTGCGGGCTCAAGGTCGTGGTCTCGACGGGCACCAAGAACCTGCAGGAGCAGATCGTCGAGAAGGACATTCCGCTTCTGCAGGAGCACCTGGCGCGCAGCTTCACCGCCGCCTGCATGAAGGGCATCTCGAACTACCTGTGCCTGCGGCGCTTCGACGAGCACGTGGCCCGGCAGGCATCGCTCTCGCTCGACGGCAACCTGGAGTCGACGCTGGACGCCATCCGCGTCTGGGCGCAGTCGACCGAGACCGGCGATCGCGCCGAGCTGCCCGAGCTGGCCGACGATTCGCCGGTGTGGCGCGAGGTCTCGCCGACGCCGGAGACGCGGCTCGGGCAGCGCTGCCCGTACTTCGAGCGCTGCTTCGTGACGCAGGCGCGGCGGCGCGCCGACGCGGCCGACATCATCATCGTCAACCACCACCTGTTCTTCGCCGATCTCGCGCTGCGCGGCAGTGGCCCGACGCGCAGCTGTTGCCGCCCTACGAAGCGGTCATCTTCGACGAGGCGCACCAGCTCGAGGACGTGGCCACCGAGTACTTCGGCGTGGGCGTGTCGACGCTGCGGCTGATGGCGCTGGTGCGCGACCTGACGCGCGCGATCGCGCGGGCAACGCGCCCGACAAGCTGGCGTCGACCAACGCGCACGTCGATCTGCGCGCCGATCAGCTGTTCGAGGCGCTGCGCCGGCGGCTGGGTGGCAAGGGCGAGCGCGCGGCCGTCGACGGCGCCACCTGGGCCGGCGAGCCGGAGCGGTCGGCGCACGCGCTCGACGTCGCGCTCGAGGAGGTCGAGGGCGCGCTCGGCGCGGTCAACGGCGCCGCGCTCAGCGACGGCGGCAGCGAGGCGGGCGCGCTCGGGCGGCGGGCGCGCGCCATCCGCGACGATCTGGCGCTGCTCGTCGACGGCGCGCAGAAGTGGGACCGGCGCCACGTCTTCTGGGCGCGAGACGCGCGGGCGCACCGTGATGCTGCACGCCTCGCCCGTCGACGTCGCGAGATCTTCCGCGAGCGGCTTTTGGGCGAGGTCGAGACGGCGGTCTTCACCTCGGCGACGCTGACGGCGGGTGGCAGCTTCGACTTCGTGCGGGCGCGGCTCGGGCTGGAGTCGGCGATGGAGGAGCGGCTGGCCTCGCCGTTCGACTTCGCGCAGCAGGCGCTGCTCTACGTGCCGCAAGATCTGCCCGAGCCGGCCGACGCCGCGTTCGGCGATGCCGCGGCGGCGCGCATGCTCGAGCTGGTCGAGATCACCGACGGGCGCGCCTTCCTGCTGTTCACCAGCCATCGCATGATGCAGCGGGTGCACGGGCTGCTGGCGCGCAAGCTCAAGCAGCCGGTGCTCCTGCAGGGCGACAAGCCCAAGCACCTTCTGGTCGAGGAGTTCAAGCGGCGGGTCGGCAGCGTGCTGTTCGCGACGGCGAGCTTCTGGGAGGGCGTCGACGTGCTGGGCGAGGCGCTGTCGCTGGTGGTGATCGACAAGCTGCCGTTCGCGCCGCCCGACGATCCGCTGATCGCGGCGCGCGTCGGGCTGCTCCAGGACGCCGGGCAGGATCCGTTCGTGAGCTACCACGTGCCGCGGGCGGCGCTGGCGCTGGCGCAGGGGTTCGGGCGGCTCATTCGGCATCGCAGCGACCGTGGTGTCGTGGCGCTGCTCGATCGGCGCGCGGTCACCAAATCCTACGGGCGGCGCGTGCTGGCGGGCCTGCCGCCCGACTGCCCGCGCACGCAGCGGCTCGACGACGTGCGCACGTTCTGGACGCGGCAGACGATGCTGCCGCTGGTCGGATGATGCCGCTGTACGACGTGCTGCCTTCGACCAGCGATCCGCGGGTCATTGGCATCGTCGTCGCCGCGTTTTTTTCGGGCTCGATCCCGTTCGGCGTGCTGCTGGCGCGCGCGCGCGGGATCGACCTCAAGAAGATCGGCTCGGGCAACATCGGCGCCACCAACGCGGCGCGCGCGCTCGGTAAGAAGGCCGGCGTGGTGGTGCTGCTGCTCGACACCGCCAAGGCCTGGCTACCGACGGCGGCGGCGCTGTGGCTGCGGCTCGGTCCCGAGGTCGCGGCCGCCACCGGCTTCGCCGCCTTCTGCGGCCACATCTACTCGCCATGGCTCAAGGGGCGCGGCGGCAAGGGCGTAGCCTGCGGGCTGGGCGCATTTCTGGCGCTGGCGCCGGAGTGCGCGGGCATCGCCGCGGCGGTGTGCGTGGTGGTGGTGGCGGTGACGCGGCTGGGCTCGCTCGGCTCGCTGGTCGGCGCAGCGTCGCTGATCCCGTCGCTGTGGCTGCTGCACGAGCCGCGCGCCTACGTCGCCCTCGGCGCGGTGATGTTCGTGCTCATCCTGTGGCGGCACCGCGAAAACATCGATCGCCTGCTCCACCGCCGCGAAAACAAGCTCTAACCCCAGGGTTCGCTTCGGTTGACTAGCGAGGGCGAGCCGCGTGAGGCGGATCGTGGATGCCACCGGAGCGACCGACCGAGGAATACCCGTCGGTATTTCGACCGAGGGAGCGGGGACGTAGTCCTCGAGGCGTGGTAGCGGGCCGGCTTGGGCCGCGGAGGTCGTAAGGGGCGATGCCGGGATGGCGACCCGAGCCGTGCCAGCAAATCGACCCAAGCCCAGAGGCCCCGCGTGCACTGCCCCGCTGGGCGAGTTTCGCAGCACAGGCAAGGGGTCGAAGCGAGCAAAACGGTTCGGTGGCGAGGACTGTTTGAGCCCAGCGGGGCAGTGCGCGCAGGGCCGGACGTGGCGCGCGGCGCTACAGGTAGCGCCGCACCTTCGCCTTGTACGCCGTGTAGCTGGCGCCGAACTTCTCCGCCAGGTACGCCTCTTCGGGGAGCACGGCGGTGACGTGGACGACGACCAGCGCGACCAGCGCGGCGGCGATCATCCAGGCGTCGTCGAGCGCGACGGCGACGGCGATCGTCACCAGCGTCATGCCGACGTACATCGGGTTGCGCGACCAGCCGTAGACGCCGCGCAGCACCAGCTCCGGCGACGGCATCCAGGGGACCGGATTCTGCCCGCTACGCTTGAACAGCAGCCTCGCCTGCGCCAGCAGCGCCACGCCCGGTAAACCGAAGATGGCGGCCACGGCGAAGCGCGGCAGCGACGGGATCGGTATCGTCACGCGCGCCACGAAGTGCTGCACGAGCGCCGCCACCACGGCGAGCGCGAGGAAGACCAGCGGCGGCGGAACGCGCACGCGCGCGCCGCCCCGCTTGCTCTGGTGCAACGGCGTCGTCATGCCCAATCCATCATGGCGCTGCCTGCGGCTCGCCGGCGAGCCGGGCCGCCACCGCCGCGGCGAAGGCGGTGCAGCGGGCGCGCGGATCGTCGAGGCGGAAGCTGTCGGCGTACGCCGTGCGGCCGTCGGGCACGTCGCTCACGAACAGGTGGGCCGTGCCCGTGTCGACGTTGCCGTAGACGACCCAGCGCGCGCCGGCGCTCAGCGCGACCGAGCGCGCGCGCTCCTGGTCGTAGGCGCCGTTGGCCTGCGCCAGGAGCGTCATCAGCTTCTCCGGCGGCACGACAGTGACGTGATCGAGCGAGAGCTGCAGCGGCAAGCACCATTCGAGCTCGCGCGCGTTGTGCTGATCGGCCGCCGAGTCGCCTGTCGATAGCGACAGCACGGCGACGCCGCGGAGCCGCGCGCGGCCCGCCGGTGTCAGCGCCGGCACTGCCGTGGTCGCGGGCGCGCTCGGCTTGCGCTGCATCAGCCAGGCGGCCAGGGTCACGCCGACGAGGCCGGCGGCGAGGCCGCCGAGCGCGGCCGGCATCCAGGCCGGCAAGCGCCGCTCGACCCGCTCGAGCGAGCGGTCGAGCTGGTCGGCCGCCGCCGGCAGCGCCCGCGCGCCCGTCGCCGCCGGCCGCTTCCATGGCGCCGAGGCGCGCGCCGCGATCTTGAGCCCGGACGGGATCGACAGCTTCGACTTCTGCTCCGGCCGATGCAGCGGCCGCACGTCGGGATCGCCGTAGAGCACGTACGACGCCCACGCCAGCGCGGTCTCGCCTGAGCGCTCGACCACGGCCGCGCGCGCATGACGGACGGCAGCGCCGATCGCCTTGCCGTCGGTGAGGTGGCGATAGAATTCGGCGGCGAACAGCGCCGACTGCCCATCCACCACCTCCCACTGCGTGCCGAGGTAGTGGCGCACGCCGGCGGTGAGGAAGGCGTTGGCCAGGCCGAACACCTGCGTGGTGTCGCCGCGCCAGGCCTCGGTGTGGCCCGACTGGCAGGCGTTGCCGACGACCACCATGGGCATGGGTCGGCCGCCGCCGAGCGTGACGATCTCGTCGGCGGTGAGCTTGCCGTCGGCGAGGGTCCAGCCGCTGGCGCCCGGCTTGTCGGCCACATAGTCGGCGTGCCCGGCGAAGTGCACCAGGTCGTAGTCCTTCAAGTAGCGCAGCGCAAACGCGCGATCGGGCGCGGTCGACAGGCGCGCCTTGACCGTGGCGTGCTTCTCCAGCTCGTCGATGATCGCCTCGCCCTCCTTTTGCACCTGGGGCAGATCGCCCTTGGCGTCGGCCGCCATGACCAGCACGCGAATCGGCGTGCCGACGGTGCGGCGCTCATCGCCGCGGCGCGGCTGGCGGGTGGCGACGATGCGCCCCAGCGACAGGCGGCGGCACAGGAACTGCGTCCCGTCGAACATCAGCTCCCACGGCACCGCGACCAGCGCCTCGTCGAGCTCGAGCTGGAGCGAGTCGCCGCGCCCGAGCTCGCCGTGCAGCTCCGCCGGCACCAGCGTGCGCCACAGCTGCTCGCCGTGGTGCTTGAGATCCTCGAGGTTCTTGTCCGACAGCGTGCGCGCGCGATTGGCGCGCGCCAGCACGTCGACGATGGCGCGCGACGTCGCCGCCGTGGCCGCCGCGTCGTAGGGCAGCATGTGTTTGCGCGCCATCGTCTCGCCGGCGAACGTCACCGCCAGCGTCGCGCCGGAGACCGAGACCGAGAGCCGCACGGGCGGATCCTACAGCGTATCGCCCGTCGGCGCCCACACCTGCCCGTCGGCGTGCGCCACGGGCAGCAGCGCCTTGAGCGGCCGCAGCAGCTCGGGGTGCATGAGCGTGGCGTCGAGATCGACGAGCGGGGCCAGCGCGAAGCCGCGCTCCTTCATGCGCGGATGCGGCAGCCGCAGCGCCGGCTCGTCGACGATGAGCTCGCCGCGGGCGCCGGCCATGAGCAGGTCGAGATCGAGCGTGCGCGGACCCCAGCGCACTTCGGTCGGCCGGTTGCGGCCGAGCGCGTCCTCGATCTCCTGCAGGCGGGCCAGCAGCTCGAGCGGCGCCAGGTCGCAATCGAGCGCGACGGCGGCGTTGAGGTACGGCCCCTGCGGCGGCCCACCGACGGCGGAGGCGGCGAACACCCGCGACCGGCCGAGCACCGTGCCGAGCGCCTCGAGGCGGCGCACCGCCTCGCGAAGGTTCGTCAGCCGGTCGCCCACGTTGGCGCCGAGGCCGATGAAGTAGCGCACGCTTTGACGTTATCACGCGGCTCGGTAGGATGCGCATTCCATGTTGCATCTTCTCGCCACCGCCATCGTGGTCGGCTGCGCCACCACGCTCGGGGCGCTGCCGGTCCTGGTCAGCCGGCAGGTGTCGCGCGCCACCTACGACTCCATGCTCGGCCTCGGCGCCGGCCTGATGCTGGCGGCGGCCACGCTCGGCCTCCTGCCCGAGGCGCTCGTCGGGGTGCGCGTCGGCGGGGTGCTGCAGCTACACATGTTCGCGGTCGTGCTGGCCGGCTTCGCCAGCGGCGTCGGGCTGCTCTTCGGCATGGACCGGCTGATCCCGCACGCGCACGCCGGCGGCCACCGCGAGCACCTGCACGGCCACGAAGAGGCGGCGCACGAGCACTGCCATCACGCCACCGCCGACGACCGGGCGCGCCACCAGGGCATGATGATCGTCGGCGCCATGGCGCTGCACCGCGTGCCCGAGGGCTTCGCCATCGGCGCCGGCTTCGCCGTCAAGGGCGCGGCGCCGCTCGGGCTCATGCTCGCCGTCGCGGTCGCGCTGCAGAACGCGATCGAAGGGCGCGGTGATGGCCGCGCCGCTCAAGCGCGGCGGCCTTCCGCGGGCGCGCCTGATCCTGCTGGTCACGGCCACCGGGATGTCGGTGCCGGTGGCCGCCGTCGCCGGCTTCTACCTGGCGCAGAACCTGACCGGGGCGCTGCCGTTCATGCTCGCCGTGGGCGCGGGTGCGCTGCTCTACCTGGCGTGCAACGAGATCATCCCCGAGTCGCACAGCCACGGCAACGAGCGGCGCGCCACCTTCGGCCTGCTCGTCGGCGTCCTCGGGATCATGGTGCTCAAGGTGCTTGTCGGCGAATGAAGCGGCCGGGGCGCGCCTCGGTCATCTTGCCGTCGACGAGCACGGGCACGCCGTTGACCAGCACGTCGACGACGCCGGTGGCGTAGGCGTGCGGCGCGGCGTAGGTGGCGTGGTCGGCCACCTTGGCCGGGTCGAAGACGACGACGTCGGCGAAGCTGCCGGGCGCGAGCGTGCCGCGGCGCGACAGGTGCAGGCGCGCCGGCGGGGAAGGCGGTGAGGCGGCGGATGACGTCGGGCAGCGTGGCCGCGTGCTCGTCGCGCACGTAGCGGCCGAGCAGGCGCGCGACGTTGCCGTAGGCGCGCGGGTGGACGCTGCCCTTGGCGGTGTCGACGGCGCGCGTGTCCGAGTCGGAGCCGAATGACATCCAGGGCAGCGCCGATCTCGCGCCGGACGTTGTCCTCCGACATGAGGAAGTAGATCGACCTGCGCGCGCGAGCCGTCCTCGACGCACCAGGTCCATCGCCGTCTCCGCCGGCGACTTGCCGCGCGCGCTGGCCACCTCGGCCAGCGTCTTGCCGACGAGCGGCTACAGGGCGTCGCGCGTGAACGCGGTCGAGCAGCATGCCGTCGGGCGCCGGCGCCGGCGAAGAAGTTCTCCCAGGTCGTCGTCGGGCGTCTCTGCATGTCGTGGGCGCAGCGTGCGCGCTGCGCCGGATCCTTGAGCCGCTTGAGCCAGGCATCGGTGCCGCCCTCGCGCACCCATGGCGGCATCGCGGCGTCGAGCCCGGTGGAGCCGGCGTCGTAGGTGTACATGTCGGCGGTGATGTCGACGCCGGCCTGGCGCGCGCCGCCTCGACGCGGCGCGACGGCGTCGTCGAGCTTGCCCCAGTTCTGCTTGCCGGCCTGCTTGAAGTGGTAGATCTCGACCGGGACGTGCGGCGCGGCGGCCGATGTCGATCATCTCGTCGATCGCCTCGACCAGGCGCGTCGCCCTCGCTGCGCATGTGCGCCGCGTAGAGGCCGCCCTTGGCGGCGGCGACCTCGGCCAGCGCCGACCAGCTCGTCGGTGCTGAAGGCCTCGTCGGGCGTGTAGATGAGCGCGGAGGTGAGGCCGAGCGCGCCTTCGTCCATCGCCCGGGCGACCACGGCGCGCATGCGCTGCAGCTCGACCGGCGACGGATGGCGCGACTTGAGCGACATCGACTGCGCGCGCGCCGTCGAGGTGGCGACCAGGCCGGCGATGTTGACGGCGATGCCGCTGTCGGCGAGCGCCTGCATCTTGCCGCCGAACGGGTAGGGCGAGGTCTCGCCGATGACCTCGAGCGTCACGCCCTGGCGCACGTCGGACTCGCCGCGGCCGTCGAAGGCGAGCGAGTCGAGCGCGTGCGACAGCATGTTGACGAAGCCGGGCGCGACCGCCAGGCCGCGCGCCTCGACCACGGTCTTGCCGAGGGCGAACGGCGCCACCTCGGCGATGGTGTCGCCGTCGATGGCCACGTCGCCGACGAAGGGCGCGCCGCCGGAGCCGTCGTAGATGGTGCCGCCGCGGATGACGAGATCGTGGATGGGCCCGGTGGGGGGCGCGACGGCGGCGGCATGGGCGCTGCGCTTCGACGATCGGCGGTGGCGGTGGCGGTGGCGGCGTGTTCGCGGGCGGCGGGGGATGCGTGCAGGCGGCGAGAAGGGCGGCGGGGCGACGGCGACGGCGACGGCGGTGGCGGTGGCGGCGGCCGGCAGAGGGCACGTCCGGCCCCGCGCGCACTGCCCCGCTGGGCTCAAACAGTCCTCGCCAGCGGACCGCTGGGCTCGATTCCACCCCTTGCCTGTGCTGCGGAACTCGCCCAGCGGGGCAGTGCGCGCGGGGCCTCTGCGCTGCGGGGTGGACGGGGGGCGGTCGCCGGGGAATCTGCGGCGCGCTGCGCGGCACCGTGGGTAATCGCGGGCCATTGGGAGGCGCCGACGAAGGGGCTAGACGCGGGCGCGTTGGACTCGCTCCGCGGCTTCGGCCAGGCGCGCCTTGTCGGCGCACACGGTGAGGCGCACGTAGCCCTCGCCGCGCGGCGCCGAAGCCGGTCGCCGGCGTGGCCACGACGCCGGCGTCGAGCAGGCGCGAGACGAACTCGGTCGAGGTGAGCCCCTTCGGGTTGACGACCAGCACGTAGAAGGTCGCCTTCGGCGCCAGCACGTCGAAGCCGGCCCGCTCGCAGGCCGCCGCACAGGACGTCGCGCCGCTCGCGGTAGATGGCGCGCATCTTCGCCACGCGGCTCCTGCGACGACGACAGCGCCGCGATGGCCGCCGCCTGCACCGCCTCGAACGCGCCCGAGTCGATGTTGGTCTTGACCTTGCCGAGGCCGCCGACGAGCGCCGCGTTGCCGACGGCGAAGCCGATGCGCCAGCCGGTCATGTTGTAGGTCTTCGACAGCGAGTGGAACTCGATGCCCACGTCCTTGGCGCCCGGCGTCTCGAGGAACGAGATGGGCGGCTCGCCGTCGAAGAAGACCTCGGAGTAGGCGACGTCGCTGGCGACGATGATGTCGTGGCGCGTGCGCGAACTCGACGACGTGCGCGTAGAAGTCGCGCGTGGCCAGCGCGGCGGTCGGGTTGTTCGGATAGTTGATCCACATCATCTTCGCGCGCTTGGCGACGTCGGCCGGGATGGCGCTCAGGTCGGGCAGAAAGCCGTTCTCGCGGCGCAGCGGCATGTAGTGCACCTCGCCGCCGACGAAGCGGGTCCAGGTGGCGTAGACCGGATAGCCGGGATCGGGCACGAGCACGACGTCGCCCGGATTGACGAACGCGACCGGGAAGTGCGCGATGCCCTCCTTGGAGCCGATGAGCGCGCAGCACTCGCTGGCGGCGTCGAGCGTGACGCCGAAGCGCCGCTGCGTACCAGGCGACCGCGGCCTCGCGGAACTCCTTCATGCCCTCGTACGAGGGGTAGCGGTGATAGCGCGGCTCGGCGGCCGCCTGCTGCATCGCGGCCACGATGTGCGCCGGCGTCGGCAGATCGGGATCGCCGATGCCGAGATCGATGAGGTCCTTGCCCTGCGCCCGCAGCGCCGCCTTCTTCCGATCGATGTCGGCGAACAGGTAGGGCGGCAGCTCCTTGATGCGCTGGGCGAGCGTGAACTTGCTCATTCCGTTTCCTCCACGACCGGATTGGACAGGGTGCCGATGCCTTCGATCGTGATCTCGACGACCATGCCGGGCAGGATCGGCGCTACGCCCGACGGGGTGCCGGTGGCGATGAGGTCGCCCGGCTCGAGCGTCATCACCCGCGAGGCGACCTCGATGATCGTCGGGATGTCGAAGATCATGTCGCTCGTGGGCGCGTCCTGCTTGACCACGCCGTCGAGCTTGGTGACGATGCGCAGCCTGGTCGGATCGACGCCGTCGACCAGGAGCGGGCCGCAGGGGCAGAAGCTGTCGAAGCCCTTGGCGCGGGTGAACTGGCCGTCGCGCTTCTGCAGGTCGCGCACGGTGACGTCGTTGACGATGGTGTAGCCGGCCACGTACGACAGCGCGTCCTGGCGCGAGACGCGGCGGCACGGCTTGCCGATGACGACGCCGAGCTCGCCCTCGAAGTCGACGCGCCAGTCGCCGCGCGGGCGCACGATCGGCTGCCCGGACGCGATCATGCGCCGACGACGGCTTCATGAAGAGCAGCGGCTCCGTCGGAACCGTGTTGTTCAGCTCGGCGGCGTGCTCGCGATAATTGCGTCCGACACCCAAGATCTTCGTCGGCCGCAGTGTCCAGTCGCCGCCCCACGGATATGGAAGTCGCATGGCGTGTCGCTTATAGCACGTGATAAACTGGCAGCGATGGCGCAACCTGCAGTTTTGCACGTCATCGGCGGGGCCGACCGGGGCAAGGTGTACGAGCTGGTGCTCCCCGAAACCCGCGTCGGCCGCGGCGCCGATCAGGACCTGGTGCTGGCCGACATCGCCGTCTCGCGGCGCCATTTCACGCTGCACGCCGAGGGCGGGCGCTTTCGCATGCGCGACCTCGGCTCGGGCAACGGCACGCTGGTCAACGGCCAGCGCATCGACACCGTCATCTTGAACGACGGCGATCAGCTCGAATGCGGCAACACGCTCATGCGCTTCGACCAGGCGGCGGCGCGCGCGGCACCGCCGGCGCCCGCGCCGTCCCCGCCTCCCCACTTCACGCCGCCGCCCCCGGCGCACTTCACGCCGCCGCCGCCGTCCTATCCGGATGCGGCGGTCGCGCCGGCGTACTCGGCACCGCTGGCGCCCTCCTACCCGCTGGCTTCGCCCGTGGACACGCCGTCGGAGAACGTGCCGCATGCGGTGCCGCACGCGGTGCCGCTCGGCGCCGGCGGGTCGCGCTCGGTGTCGCTGCCGATCGGCCTGGCCATGCCGCTGCAGTCGCCGCGCAACCGCATGATCGTGTTCGGCGCGATGGGCGCGCTGTCGCTGATCGCGTTCAGCGTCATCCTGGCCCGGACCGCGTTCGCCAAGCCGCCGGTCGTGGCCAGCGAGGCCGAGCAGTCGTATCGCGCCGGGCTCAAGCTGTTCCTCGCCAAGGACTACGAGGGCGCCAAGATCAACTTCTCCGATGCGTTGCAGCTGGCGCCCGACTCGGCCGACGCCCGGCGCTACGTGGCTGCCTGCGATCTCGAAGTGCACGCGCGCGGCGCGATGCAGACCGCCGAGCGCGCCATCGCCAGCCACCGCTATGACGAGGCGGTCAAGGCGCTCGACGCCGTCGACTCGGCGTCGCTGCTGCACGACGACGCCGCGCGGCGGCGCAAGGAGATGGCGCCCAAGGCCGCGGCCGAGGACGTCGAGGAGGCGCGGCGGCTGCAACAAGAGGATCCCGACACCGCGCGCGCGCGCGTCCAGCAGGCGCTGGCGCTCGATCCGGGCAACGCCGAGGCGCGGGCGCTGGCGCCACGCCTGCGGGTCGACCTGCCGCCGCCGCCGGCGAACACGGTGGTGGCGTCGCCGCTGACGGAGGCGAAGCCGGTCGCGGTGGCCAAGGCGCCCCCGCTGCCGCCGGTGGCCAAGGAGCCCCGGGTGACGGCGCAGAAGGAGCCGGCGCCGCGCGAGCCGAAACGGTCGCGGTCGGCGTCGAAGGACGACGACGACTTCGCGCCGGTCAAGGTCTCCAAGAAGGAGTCGAAGACGGAGGCGCCGCCGTCGGCGCAGGCGGCGGCGGCCTACAAGGCGAAGGACTTCGCGAACGCCGAGCGGCTCTATCGCTTGGAGTCGCGCAACCAGACGGGCAAGCAGTTCGAGAAGACCGTGGCGTTCGCCAATCAGGTGCGCGAGCTCAAGGCGCTGATCGACAAGGCGGCCACGGACGAGCCCAAGAGCCCGGCCACGGCCGTCAACGACTACCAGCAGGCGATGGCGATCGACGGGCGCATCGGACGCGGGCAGCACGCCGGGTACTTCAAGCAGCGCATCGGCAAGCTGCAGGTGCCGTTGGCGCAGCAGGCGTTCTCGCAGGGCAAGTACGAGGCGGCCTTCGCGGCGATGCAGGCGGCGCAGCGGGCCGGCGCCGGCGATGGCGGGCTGCTGCGGCAGCTGGAGGCGAAGGCCAAGGAGCTGACCGACAAGGGCGCGTCGGTGCAGCAGCTCGAATCCGGCGCAGGCGAAACAGTACTGGCACCAGGCCATCAAGATCGTGCCGCCGAGCTCGGCCAGCTACGCGCGCGCCTACCAGCTGCTGAACCAGGGCGGCGGCTCCCACAAGGACGAGGACGAGGACTAACCCCAGGGTTCGCCTCGATTGACCTGCTGCGGACGATCCGCGCGGTCGCCGCGAGGACTACGTCCTCGCTCCCTCGGTCGAAATACCGACGGGCCTCATGATTCATCACATCTCGGTGCGAGCCCGCGAAGGGTTCCGCTTTCGAACCGCGTCGCATCGAAAGCGCGCCGGAGGGCCACGTCCGGCTCCGCGCGCACTGCCCCGCTGGGCTCAAACAGTCCTCGCCACCGCACCGCCGTGCTCGATTAGACCCCCTTGCCTGTGCTGCGGAACTCGCCCAGCGGGGCAGTGCGCGCGGAGCCTCTGTGCTCGTCCAAGAACCGGACGGTCGCAGCGGGTGCTCTCGCCGACACGTGAGCTTCGGCAATCGTGCGTGGCTAAGGGTTCCCACGAGCCCATAGAGCGGGCGGTCGTTGGAGCTGTCTTGCCGGGCGTCGAGGAGCGCTCCGCCCGCAGGGCGGACGCCAGCGACGAGCCGAGGGCCCGGACGTGCCGCCGGCCGGTAAGGCCGCCGGCGTAGCGGGCCCGTCCCGGCAAGACAGCTCCGACGACCACCCGCGGGGCCCGCTCTATGGGCATTGGGGAAAGCGGCGTCCAGCGACACGGACGAAGCCGCAGCAGCGGGCCTGGGCTTTCAGCGGTCCGCTGGCGAGGACTGTTTGAGCCCAGCGGGGCAGTGTGCGTGGGGCCGGACGTGGCGCTTTGGCGCGCCCTCGATGCGACCGCGGTTCGAAAGCGGAACCCTCGAGAGAGCTCGAACCGAGATGTGATGAATCATGAGAGCCGGGCGTTGCGCTCCGCCACAGCCGCTGCTACGCGCTGTCGCTCCTTCGCGCCGCGGCGAGCACGTCGGGGATGGCCAGCGTGCCGACGAAGCGGTTGCCCTCGCGTGGCGAGATCACCGGCAGGCGCGTCGACTCGGCGGCCAGCGCGCGTCGGGTCGCCTCCCAGAGCGACGCGTCGACCGAGACGGCGCTGGCGCGCTCCATGACGTCGGCGGCGACGACGAGCTCGAGGTCCGGCAGATCGGCGAGCACCTCGCGCAACGTCTCGAGCGAGATCACGCCGCGCGAGCTCGCCCTCGGCGCCGACCACGAAGAGGTCGTCGCCTTCGGGCAACTGCACCATCTTGGCCACCACCTCGCCCAGGCCGGTCTGCGGCTGCACCTTGGGCGCGTCGAGGCGCACCAGCGAGCGCACGCCGGTGCGCTGCATCCACGCCGGCCGCGTGATGCGCGGCAGCTCGACGCCTTTGCGCTTGAGCGGCGCCGTGTAGATCGACTCGGACGTGAGCGCGCGGCTGACTCCGGCGGAGACGACGCAGGCGGCGAGCAGCGGCAGGATGACGCCGTAGCTGCCCGTCATCTCGAAGAGCATGATCGCCGCGGCCATGGTGGCGTGCGTCGAGCCGGCGAGGATCGCCCCCATGCCGACGAGCACGTAGCCGCCCACCGACGGCACGACATTGGGCCACAGCCAGTGCGCGCCGGCGCCGAACGCTGCCCCGGTGAGCGCGCCCACGAACAGCGACGGGGTGAACAGCCCGCCCGGCACGCCCGACGACGCGCACAGCGCCGACACCACGAGCTTCAGCAGCGGCAGGGCCAGGATGAGGCCGAGCGGCAGCACGCCCACCAGCGCCTGGTTGACCGTGTCGTAGCCGTTGCCGAAGAGCTGCGGGTAGACGATGCCGCAGGCGCCGACCAGGGCGAGCGAGGCGATCGGCAGCACGCGTCGCACGCGCGGCGGCATCGCTTGCGACCAGCGTGCCGTGGTCTCCACGGTGCGCACGAACAGCGCCGAGACGACGCCGACGAGCGCGCCGAGCACGAGGTAGAGGATGAGCTCGCGCGCGTGCTCGAGCTTGTAGGGCGGGATGACGTACGAGGGGTGATTCTCCAGCAGCGCGCGCGAGATCAGCGTGGCGGTGACGGTGGCGAAGATGATCGGGCCGTAGAGCTCGAGCGCGAGGCCGCCCAGGAACACCTCGAGGCCGAAGAGGGCGCCGCCGATGGGTGTGTTGTACACGGCGGCGATGCCCGCCGAGGCGCCGCAGGCGACCAGGAGCTTGCGCTGATCGGCGTCGACATTGGCGCGACGGCCGAGCCAGCTCGCAGCGGCGGCGCCGAAGTAGATGAGCGCACCTTCGCGGCCGACGCTGGCGCCCATGGAGACGGCCACCAGCGTGAGGAAGCCGCGGGCCAGCGCCGCCCGCAGCGGCATGCGGCCGGAGCGGGCCCAGATCGACTCCAGGATCTCCGACGAGCCGTGTCCCTCGGCGGCGGGGCCGAGCACGAGCGAGACCAGCACGATGATGACGCCGGCGGCAGTGGGCATGATGAGGCGCCGCCACCACGGTGCCGCCTGCGTGACGTCGAGCAGCGAGCCGGTGCCGTGCCACGCGATCGACTGCACCAGCTCCATGAAGTGCACGCCGGCGACGGCGCCGACCCCGGCGATGAGGCCGGTCAGCGGCACCAGGATCCAGAAGCGCCGCGACGGCGGCGACAGCTCGCGCAGGTAGCCGCCGAGCGTGTCGTGGAACACGCGCGCCAGGCGCGGCTTCGGTGCCCGCGGGGCGAGGGGCGGCGCGGTTCCCATCATGGAAAATGTAGGAGCGGTCGCTGGTGGCACAAGCGGCGACGGCGAGGCACGCCGCTTGCGACGGTTTCTACCGTGAGCACCGCGTTCGCCGTCGGCTGCTGGGGGCTGGCCGGACTGTTTGCCGGGTTGGCCGCGATCGTCTACTTCGCGCTGCGCGCGCGAATCGCGCGGTTGCAGGCGAGCGAGCGCCTGGCCGTCGAGCGGCGCGACCGCTTCTTCGCCGTGGCGGCGCAGGAGCTCGATGCGCCGCTCGTCACCCTGCGCGGGCACGCGGCGACGCTCGACGCCTGGAGCGCGACGCCCGAGCGCGTGGCGGCGTTGACGCGTGAGATCGATCGCCTGCGCGAGCTGGTGAGCGAGCTCGGGCGCGTGCCGGCGCCGATCGAGGATTCCGAGCGGGTGGAGATGGATCTGGCGGAGCTGGTGCGCGAGATCATCGGCGAGCCGCCGTTCTCCGATCGCGGGCCGTCGGTGATCCTGCGCGCAGCGCCGACGCGGGTGTGGGCGGATCGCGCGCGGCTGGCGACGGGGCTGCGGGTGCTGCTGTGGGTGGTGCGGCGCGACGTGGGCGCGCAGGACTCGCTGGTGGTGACCGTGTCCTCCGACGACGAGGCGGCGTACGTGGAGATCGACAGCGGCGGCACGGGCGAGATCGCGGAGGCGCTGGAGCGGCTGCCGGCGGTGGCGTACGGGCTGACGTCGCCGGGGGGCGCGCCGGGGACGACGCTGGCGCTGCAGGTGGCGAACCAGGTGGCGCGGGCGCATGGAGGGCGACTGTCGGCGTCGGCGCGGGTGGGGCAGGGCGAACGGTTCGTGGTGGAGCTGCCGCGGGGATCGGCGGTCGGGCACTGACGGGCGGCGACGATTCCCACGACGCAGTGGGTCCGGTTCGAGCATGAGCCGTACATCGGGTTCTCCCATCTTCGTGCTGCGCCGCAACGTCTGCGCGGCGCAGCGCGGGAGGAGCTCGAAGCGATTCGCGCCTGGTTCGTCGAGCACCTGACGCGGCCGAAGGATATCGTGACGCACCGCGCCCCCGCTGACGCGGCACGGCACCGATCGTGCGCCTCGCCGCCGCTACCGAACTCGCCGTCACTACCGCTGCCGCTTCGCTACCTGATCTTCGCCCACGCCTCGTGCCTACCAATCAGCGCGAGCGCCTTCTTCGTCAGCGTCTTGCCCGGCTCGACGTGATACCAGGTCGACGCTCCCGACGGATGCGGCAACGGGATCACGTCGATCGTCCGCCCCGCGTGCGCCCACCCGTGCACGCGCCCGATCGTCTCGCTCAGCGGCGCCTCCGGCAGAGAAGCGCGCGATCGCCAGCTTGCCGACGGGAATGATGAGCTCGGGCTGGCAGATCTCGAGCTCGCGCTCGAGCCACGGCGCGCAGTTGGCGATCTCGACCTCGCGACGGCACGCGGTCGCCGCCCTTCGGGTTCTTGCCGGGAAAGCAGCGGCACACCGCCGCCATGTAGACGTTGTCGCGGAAGGTCTCCTCGTCGACGCCGAGCGAGCGCGAACCACTTGAACAGGTTCTTGCCCGCCGTCCACGCGAACGGCCGGCCCAGCACCGGCTCCTTGTCGCCGGGCGCCTGCCCGACGAGCAGCACCGGCGACACCACCGGCCGCCCGATCACCACCGGCTTGCCCATGTCGGGCAGCGGGTGCAGGCGGCCAGCTCGCGCACGTGCTCCCCGATCAACGCCAGCCGCGCCGAGCGCTTCACGCCGGCTCTTGCTGCGTCATGCAGTGCAGCGTGCCGAGGCCCCACACCAGGTCGACCGCGTGCACGCCGACCACCTCGCGCGACGGGAACAGCTCGCTCAGGATGCCGAGCGCCACGCGATCCGCCGGGTCGTTGAACGTCGGCACCAGCACCGACGTCGTTGCGCGATGTAGAAGTTGGCGTAGCTCGCCGGCAGGCGCTGCCCCTCGAACGCGAGCGGCGCGCGGCATCGGCAGCGCGACGACCTCGAGCTTGCGCCCCTGGGCGTCGCGCGCGCCCGCGAGCCGCTCCCGATTCTCGCGCGAGCGCGCGATGGTTCTCGTCGCCGCGCGTCGGGCTCCTGGCACAGCACGCACCGCGGCCCGGCGCCGACGAAGCGCGCCAGATCGTCGATGTGCCCGTGCGTGTCGTCGCCGGCGATGCCCTTGCCCAGCCACACGACGCTGCTCGGCGCCGAGCTCGTCGCGCGAGCACGCGCTCGAGCTCCGCGCGCCGACAGCTCGGGATTGCGCGCCTGCACCGCGTCCTGCAGGCACTCCTCGGTGGCGAGCAGCGTGCCCTCGCCGTCGACGTCGATGGCGCCGCCCTCGAGCACGACGCGCGGCGCCGTCGTGCCTCGACGCGCGGCCGCACTCGACGCCGCGCCGCGCGCGGCGATCGCCGGCGCCACCGTCGACGTCGAGCTGCCAGTCGTCGTACTTCGCCCAGCGCGTTGAAGCGCCAGTGCGTGGCCGCGCTTGCCGCCGTCGCCGGTGCGACGAACAGCGGCCCGGTGTCGCGCGTCCACGAGCGATTGGTCGGCACGCGCACCAGGTCCCAGTTCGCCGCCGCGCCCACGAGCGCGAGCGTCGCGCGCGCCTCCGCCGCTCGACGGCGTCGTCGGCGACGAGGATGCGCACGCGCTCGTGCGGCGCGAGCAGGCGCACGATCTCGCCGTACACCCAGCGGATCGGCGCGAGCTTGCCCGGCCAGTCGCTCTCGTTGTGCGGCCACGCGATCCAGGTCGCCGCGTGCGGCTCCCACTCGGCCGGCATGCGGATAGCCGTGCGCCGCGGTCCGACCGGCTGCGTCGCGTCGTGCCATCAGCTCGTCGAGGAAGCGGCTGGTGATGGGCGCGTAGGCGTCGATGCGGCGGTCGCGCAGGAACGGCCAGTTGCGGCGCACCTCCTCGATGCGCGCGCGGTCGCACTCGACGACCAGGATCTCCTCGTCGGTGCGCGACGCCTGCCTTGAGCGACGACGCCGAACGGATCGGCGACGAACGAGCCGCCCCAGAACTCGATGCCGCCGTCGGCCGGCCCCTTCGTGCCCGACGCGATTGACCGCCGCGACGAAGACGCCGTTGGCGATGGCGTGGGCGCGCTGGATGGTCTGCCAGGCCGACGCCTGCGCCGCGCCGTACTCGCGCCTTCTCGCTGCGGATGCCAGCCGATCGCCGTCGGGATAGAAGAGCACGTCGGCGCCGCGCAGCGCGGTCAGCCGCGCGCCCTCCGGGATACCACTGGTCCCAGCACACCAGCGTGCCGATGCGCCCGAACTTGGTGTCGAAGCGCGCGGAAGCCGAGGTCGCCCGGCGTGAAGTAGATACTTCTCGTAGTAGAGCGGGTCGTCGGGGATGTGCATCTTGCGGTAGAGCCCGCGCGATGGTGCCGTCGGCGTCGAGGACCGCCGCCGTGTTGTGGTAGAGCCCGGCGGCGCGCCGCTCGAACAGCGAGGCGATGATGACGACGCCGCGGTCGCGCGCCACCTGGCCGAGCGCGCTCCGTCGATCGGCCCGGGGATCGGCTCGGCCAGATCGAAGATGCGCCGCGTCCTCGCTCTGGCAGAAGTACTGCGAGCGAAACAGCTCCTGCAGGCAGACGATCTGCGCGCCCTGCTTCGCCGCTTCGACGATCCGCTCGGCCGCCTTGTCGAGGTTCTCGCCGCGCATCGAGGCCGCAGCGCATCTGCACGAGGCCGATGGTGAACTTGGTCGACGCCATGTCGGCACAATCTGCAATCGGCCGCCGGCGATGTCAAACGGTACAATCACGGCCTTGAGACGTGCGGCCGATCTGCTGCTCCTCGTGGCGCTGGCGTTGCTGCCGCTGCATCGACCGCTCGTTCATGATGCGCCCCACATCAGCGGCGCCGACCTCCTCGCCGGGGTCGCGCTCGCGCTCTATCTGTCGGTCGAGCGCCTGCCGCGCGCGGCGTGGCTCCGCGCCGCCGTGCTCGTGATGACGCTGCTTCCGTCGGTGCTCGTCGCCGCCGACCAGCGTCACGCGGCGGTGCAGCTCGCTGGGCTCGTCTACGTGATGCTGCTGTCGGGCGCCGCCATGTCGCTGGCCGCGCGCCGGCCGCGCGCCGGCCTGGCCGCGATCGTCGCCGGCGCCACCGTGGCGTGCCTGCTCGGCCTCTGCTTCTGGGATCGTTATCCGTGGATGGCGCTGCCGCGGCCGATCGGCCTGGAGGAGTCGCCGTCGATGCTCTCGATGGTAGCGCTCGGCGGCCTGTTCGCGCTACGGGTAGCCGATCGCAGCCTCGAGCGCATCCCCGGGCGCTCGCGCATCTTGCAGCTGCTCTTCTGGACGGTCCTCGTCGTGGCGCAGAGCCGCATCCTGCTATGTGCGGTCGTCGGTGTCGCCGTCGAAGCGTGGCCCCGCCGCCGGGCGCTGGCGTCGGTCGTGATTGCCGGCGCGCTCGTGCTCTTCGCCGCGTCACTGTGGTGGCGCGTAGTGCCGATTTCGTCGTCGCCGCCGTTCATCGACCTGCACCCATCGCCGTATCGCGTCTGCCACGACGTCGGCTGGCGCGCCTTCGCCGCGCACCCGCTCACCGGCGTCGGCCTGCACGGCTTTCATGGGGCGTGGCCGTACTACCTCGATGAGGTGACCGCGCGCGCGGCGTTCGCGCCGCTGGAGCCCTCGGCCCGAGATCCGCACGCCACGCTCAGTGGGTACCTCGCCGAAGCCGGCCTGCCCGCGCTGGCGCTGCTCGGCTTTCTCGCCTGGCAGGTCTGGCGGCGGCGCGGATTTACCGGCTACTTCGTCGCGCTCCTGCTCGCGAGCTGCACCCTCGACCTTTTGACCGAGCGCTCGACCTGGGCGCTGCTCGGTGTGCTCGCGGGCGCCCACTGGCCGAGCGACCCGTCGACCAAGCGCTGCAGCGGCGACCAGACGAGGAACAGCGCCACCGTCGGCACCGCCAGCACGCCGAGCAACGTGGCGTGCGGGCGCGACACGCCGAGCGGCGCCTCGTCGAGCGGCGCCTCGAAGTACATCGCCTTGAGCACGCGCGCGTAGTAGTAGAGCGAGAGCGCCGAGTTGAAGATGCCGAGCACGGCGAGCGTCACCATGAACGAGCCGCCGCGCGCCACCAGCGCGGAGAACAGGTAGAACTTGCCGAAGAAGCCGGCGAACGGCGGCAGCCCGGTCAGCGAGAAGAGGAAGATCGCCATCGCCGCCGCCGCGCACGGCGCGCGCCGGCCCGAGCCCGCGGAAGTCGGCGAGCTCGTCGCCGACGCCGCGCTCGGCGACCGCGATCACGACCAGGAAGGCGCCGAGGTTCATGAACAGGTAGGTGACGAGGTAGAACAGGATGGCGCGCGCGCCGTCGTGGCCGCCGGCGACGAGCGCCAGCAGCAGGTAGCCGGCGTGGGCGATCGACGAGTAGGCGAGCAGGCGCTTGACGTTGGTCTGCGCCAGCGCCGCCAGGTTGCCGAGCGTCATGGTCGCCGCGGCGAGGAGCGCCGAACAGCAGCGGCCACGGCGGCCGGCGCGCGCCCGTGCCGAGCTCGGCGCGGCAGCGCGCCGGCGAAGAAGCGGATGCAGCAGCGGCGAAGCCGGCCGCCTTGGGGCCGACCGAGAGGAACGCGGTCACCGGCGTGGGCGCGCCCTCGTAGACGTCGGGGCACCACATGTGGAACGGCACCGCCGCGATCTTGTAGCCGAAGCCGGCCAGGCACAGCACCACCGCGAGCAGCACCGCGGTCGGCGCCGCGCGTCGTGCCCGCGGCGCTGCACGATCGCCGCGAAGCTGGTGCGTGCCGGCCAGGCCGTAGAGGAGCGACATGCCGTAGAGCATGACGCCCGAGGCGACGCCGCCGTAGATGACGTACTTGAGCGCCGCCTCGGCCGACTGCCGCGATGCGCCGGCGGAAGCCGGCGAGCACGTAGCTCATGATCGAGACCAGCTCGAGCGACAGGTAGGCCATCAGCAGGTCGGTCGCCGCCGCCATCAGGATCATGCCGAGCGTCGTCGTCAGCAGGCAGCGCGTAGAACTCGCCGGCGCTCGTCGTCGCACGGCGTCGCCGCGCGCGCAGCGACATCGAACGCCAGCCAGCGACGCGCGTGGCGCAGAAGACAGCAGCTTGAAGAAGTCGGCGAACGGATCGCGCGCGAGCAGGCCGAAGAACAGGCCGCGCGCCGCGCGCCCGCCGTGGCGACCGTGGCCAGCGACGCCGCGCGCCAGGCCGGCCACGGTGAGCGCCGCGACCGCAGCGCGATGCGCAGGCTCGCCCGACGATCAGATCGAGCGCGAGCACGACGCAGCACCGTCGCCGCCGAGCACCAGCTCGGGCGAGAAGTACGGCGAGGCTGTGCGACGTTGTCGAGCATCAGGGCAGGCCGGCCAGCTGTCCCGGCGCCGTGCAGGCCGGTCACGTGCGTGCAACAGATCGGCGAGCGCCGTGGCCGACGAGGTGCAGCATGCGGCATCGGGCCAGAAGCCGAGCACGAGCACGATCGCCGCCAGCGGCACCAGCGTCAGCGGCTCGCGCGCCGTCAGATCGGGGAAGCGCGAGCGGTCGCGCCAGCGCCTCGTTCCAGCGGCCCGAGCTGGACCCGCTGCAGCGCCCACAGGTGGTAGGCGGCGGTGACGATGACGCCGGTCGCCGCGAGGATCGGTGACGATGCGGTAGCGCCGGGAAGGCGCCGATGAAGACCAGCACCTCGCCGATGAAGCCGGACAGGCCGGGCAGGCCGAGCGACGCCATGAAGGCGAAGCCGACGAAGCGCGGTGTAGAGCGGCATCTCGCGTCGCGAGGCCGCCGAACTTGTCGATCTCGCGGGTGTGGGCGCGGTCGTAGACCACGCCGACCAGGATGAAGAGCATGGCGGTGATGAGTGCCGTGGTTGAACATCTGCACGCATGCGCGCCTGGATGCCCTGCGGCGTCAGCGCCGCCATGCCGAGCAGGCAGAAGCCCATGTGGCTGACCGACGAGTAGGCGACCAGCTTCTTCAGGTCCTTCTGCGCCATGGCGCAGAAGGCGCCGTAGAGGATGTTGATGACGCCGAAGACCGCCATCGTCGTGCGCCGCCCACTGCGTCGCCTCGGGCAGGAGGGCGAAGTTGATGCGCAGGATGCCGTAGGTGCCCATCTTCAGGAGCACGCCGGCGAGGATGACGCTGATCGCCGTCGGCGCCTCGACGTGCGCGTCGGGCAGCCAGGTGTGGAACGGGAACATCGGGATCTTGATGGCGAAGCCGACGAAGAGCCAGACCCACACGATCTTGACGCGCCAGCGACGCCGAGGATGCGTCGAGGCCCTTGCGCCGTCCAGGCGACGCGTAGGCGAGCTCGGGGATGGTGAAGGTGTGGCGTCGCCGGCGTGCCGTCGACGAGGTAGCGCGGCGTCGCAGTTGAAGTAGAGCGCAGATGAAGGCGAGCAGCATGAAGCACCGAGCCGGCCAGCGTGTAGAGGAAGAACTTGATGGCCGCGTACTCCTTGCGCGGGCCGCCCCAGATGCCGATGAGGAAGTACATCGGCAGGAGCATCACCTCCCAGAACACGTAGAAGAGGAAGAAGTCGAGCGAGACGAAGATGCCGAACATGCCCGGTCTCGAGCAGGCAGGAACATGGCGAAGTAGCCCTTGCAGCTGCTTGTCGATGCTGAAGCTGGCGAGCGACGCGCGACGAACGAGATCAGCGCCGTCAGGAACACCATCGAGATCGAGATGCCGTCGACGCCGACGAAGTACTCGACGTTGAGCGAGCGGATCCAGACGGCGTGCTCGATGAACTGGTAGCCGTCGTTGCCCGACGCCTGCGCAGAAGCCGCGATCGAAGTGCGCGAACAGATAGCCGGCCGCGGCCAGCGGCACCAGCGACGTGCCGAGCGCCAGCGCCGCGCGCCAGCCCGTCGCGCCCGCGCGGCGCGGCGAGGATGAGCGCGGCGCCGACGCAGCGGGAAGAAGACCATCAGCGTCAAGAGCCAGGAGGCGCCGGCGCGCACGACGGCACGCGCGTGCGGACCGCGCGTCGCGGCGGTCGTTGGAGATCTGCAGGCCGCCGAACGCCTGCGCGCGCCGGCCGTCCGGAGCGAAGGCGACGTGGAGCTGGTAGCGACTCGCCCGACTGCAGCACGCGCGCGTGCCACGGCTCCAGCGCGAAGCCGTCGGAGCCGGGCGCCACGGCCGACGCGATCGAGCGCGATGCGGCGCCGTCGCCGAGGCTGTTGTCGCACGGTGCAGCGGTCTTGTCGCCCGCGCGGTCGAACGACAGCGACGCCGGCGACAGCGCCAGCGCCCGCGGCGTGCGGCCGCGCGCCGACAGCGATCACCAAGCAGGAAAATCGACTGCTGCTCGCTTCATCGCGATCTCCGTCACAGCCAACTCGTCAGCACGATGAGGATCACGACGCCCACGGCGACGCCGAGCACGTAGTTGTTCATGCGGCCGGTCTGCAGGCGGCGGAGCCTCGCGCCCGCCGCCGAGGAGCGCCTCGGCCACGCCGTTGACCGCGCCGTCGACGAGGTAGCGGTCGATGGCGCCGCTCAGCCACGCCGCCGTGCGCACCACACCGGCCAGCGCCGCCACCACGCCGTCGACCACGACCTCGTCGAGCCAGGCGGCGGCGCGCGCCACGGTGACGAAGGCGCGCACGAAGGTGGCCTCGTAGAGCTCGTCGACGCGGTACTTGTCGAAGGCGAACGCGTGCAGGTTCTCGTAGCGCAGCCGGTTGGCCGCGCGCAGCTTGGCGTGCTCGGCCTCGTCCTTGTAGAAGATGCGCGCCAGCGCCCAGCCGAGCGTGGCCACCGCCAGCGACGCCAGCATGAGCCCGAGCATCGGGCGCGGCGCCGCCGTCGGGCCGGCGTGGGCGAGGCCGGTGCATCGGCCCACGCGCCGGCGGGGCCGACGACCAGCGACGCCAGCGCGAGCACCAGCAGCACCGTGGTCATCGACGCGCGGCGACTCGCGCACGTGGCGCTGGTGCGCCGGCGTCGCCGGCCGCGCCTCGAAGGTGAGGTAGTAGCTGCGGAACATGTAGAACGCGGTGCAGGGCCGCGGTGGCGACGCCGACCAGCCACACCAGCCGGCTGCGCGCGAACGCCGGCGGCCAGGATCTCGTCCTTGGACCAGAAGCCGGCCGCCCAGGGAAAGCCGGCGATCGCCCAGCAGGCGACGAGGTAGGTCCAGCGCGGTCCGCGGCATGAGCGCGCCCAGCCCGCCCATGTTGCGCATGTCCTGCGGATCGGTCGGGTCGGCCTCGACGCGCGGATCGAGCTGCGCCGGCTGGTGCTCGTCGTCGCCGGAGACGAGCGCGTGGCGGTCGGTCTCGCTCTCGTCCGCGTCGTCGTCGGCGTCGCTCTTCGAGGTGGCCCGTGTGGCGGGCGTGGGTCAGGCGGTGCATGCCGTGGATCACCGAGCCCGAGCCGAGGAACAGGCAGGCCTTGAAGAAGGCGTGGGTCACCAGGTGGAAGACGCCGGCCCAGTACGCGCCCACGCCGACGCCGATGAACATGAAGCCGAGCTGCGAGATCGTCGAGTAGGCGAGCACCTTCTTGATGTCGTACTGGAACAGGCCGATGGTCGCGCGCCGAAGAGCGCGGTGAGCGCGCCGATGACGGCGACGACCGTCAGCGCCGCCGGCGACAGCGACGAAGAGGAAGTGCAGGCGCGCCACCAGGTAGACGCCGGCGGTCACCATGGTCGCGGCGTGGATGAGCGCCGAGACCGGCGTCGGGCCGGCCATGGCGTCGGGCAGCCACACGTACAGCGGCACCTGCGCCGACTTGCCGCAGGCGCCCAGCAGGAGGAAGAGCGCGACCACCAGCGGCACGGGCGCGCCGAAGATCGTCTTGCGACGGCTGAACGACGCCGCGAACATGGGCACCCGCAGCTGTGTCGCCGAGCGCCGCGCGAATCGACAGCGTCGGCGCCGACGTGCGCGCCGCTCGACGTAGTAGCGATGATCGATCGTCCGACCACGACCCGCCCGAGCGCCCAGAACAGCAGCAACAGGCCGACGAGAAAGCCCCAGTCGCCGACGCGGTTGACCACGAACGCCTTCATGCCGGCGCGCGCGTTCTTGCGGTCCGTGTACCAGAAGCCGATGAGCAGGTAGCTGCACAGGCCGACGCCCTCCCAGCCGAAGAACATGCATGACGAAGTTGTCGCCGAGCACCAGGAGCAGCATCGAGAAGACGAACAGGTTCAGGTAGGCGAAGAAGCGCCAGTACGACGGCTCGTTCGCCATGTAGCCGACGGCGTAGACGTGGATGAGCGTGCCGACGACGGTGATGACGAGCGACCATCACCGCCGAGAGCGGAGTCGATCGCGAACGCGAAGTCGACGCGCGAGGCTGCCCGAGCTGCAGCATGGTGAAGACGCGGTCGAGCGAGCACGCGCTCGCCGGCAGGCAGCGCCGCCAGCTGGGCGAAGGCGCCGATGGCCAGGCCCAGCGCCGCCAGCATGGCGCCGATGGCGACGACGGTGACGGCGCGCTTGCCGAAGCGGTCGCTGCAGCGCCGCGCCGAACGAGCCCGTTGATGGCGCGCCGACAGCGGGAAGAGCGGGATCAGCGGACAGTCACGGAGAGACTGCGGCAGCCGCGGCGGTCCACGTCATCGTCTCGCAGCGTCGACGCGTCGTGCGCGTCGATGGAGTGGAAGTGGCGGAAGATGGCGAGCACGATGGCGAGCGCGATGGCCGCCTCGGCGGCGGCGAGCACGATGATGAACAGCGCGAAGACCTGCCGCCGACGGCGCCGGCGACGTAGTGCGAGAAGGCGACGAAGTTGAGCGCCGCGGCGTTGAGGATGAGCTCGACGCCCATGAGGATGGCGACGGCGTTGCGGCGCGTGGCCACGGTGAGCAGGCCGAAGCGCGAACAGGATCGCCGAGACCACGAGGAAGTGCGGCAGGCCGATGTGCACGAGCGCCGAGCGGCTCATCGGCGCGTCGCGCTCCTTGGCCGCGCGGCGCGCGATCACCATCGCGCCGACGAGCGCCATCAGCAGCACCAGCGACAGCGAGCTCGAACGGCAGCAGGTAGCTCTTGCAGGAACGCGTCGCCGAGGCGTGCCGTCGTCGGCGCCGGCACCGCCTCGGTCGTCGGCCACGGCGTGCGCACGGCGACGCGGACGCAGCAGCGCCAACAGCGCGATCGCCGGCGGCGCCCCGAGCATCAGGCCGGCCGACGCGTTGGAGATGCTGCACCTCGCCGATGCGGTTGGTGAGCAGGACCGCGAAGAGGATCAGGACGAGGATGCCGCCGACGTAGATGAGAGCTGCGCGACGCCGACGAAGTCGGCGCCCATGTACAGGTAGAGCCCGCCGACGCCGGCGAGCGTGCCGAGAGCGCGAAGGCCGAGTACAGGATGTTCCGCGCCAGCGCCACGCCCGGCCGCGGAGACGACGACCACCCCGGCGAGCAGATAGAAGAAGAAGGTCGCGGGCGTCATCGGTGGTGCCTCAGCGTCGCCGAGGTGGCGTGCGCCGCCGCCTCGGCGGGTGTCTTGCCCCGGCGCAGCTGCACGAACAGGTGGACGTCGCGCGTCGCCTTCGCGCCGCCCGGCTCGCACTTGTGCAGCGCCCGCTCCTGCCCGCCGGCGATCGCCTCCGCGTAGGCGCGGCACGTCGGCCAGCCGCACTTCTCGCAATCGGTCTGCGCCAGCGCCTCGGCGACGAGCAGCGCCGCCAGGGCGCCGTCGCCCGGCGCCGCCAGGGCGCCGTCGCCCGGCGCCGCCAGGCGCCGTCGCCCAGCGCCGCCGCCAGCGCGCCGTCGCCCACTGCCGCCGCCGTCTTGGCTGCCAGCTCCCCGGCGCGCGCGAGCACCGCGTCGGTGCGGGTGACCTCGGCGAGCGTGCCGCCCGCCTGGTGCGCCAGCGACCAGCGGAACGCCGTCGCGTTGCCCGACTGCGCGCGCCGCCGCACCTGGCGCGCGATGAGCCCGCGCCGCGGCGTCGCCGGCACCTCGCCCTTGTGCGGCTTGTAGGCCGCCACCGGATCGCCCGGGCTTGACGAAGCGGAACGTCAGCGACGGAAAGTCGCTGGTCGCGCCCTCGAACTCGCGGGTCATGCGGATGCACTTGGTCGGCTCGGCGTCGCCCGGCGCCTGCGCCGGCACCGGGCACGACTCGACGCAGATGCCGCAGTACATGCACTTGCCCATGTCGATGTCGAAGCGGGTCATGACGCGCTCGGCGCCGCGCTTCTCCAGGTCGATGGCGATGACGTTGATCGGGCAGTCGCGCTCGCACGCCTTGCAGGCCGTGCAGATGTCCATGTCGACTTCGAGGAAGCCGCGGTAGCGCTCGGGCAGCGAATCGACGACGGGCACCGCCGTGCGGTCGGGATACTGCACCGTCGTCGGGCGGCGGAAGTACTGCGCCAGCGTCACCGCCATGCCCTCGGACACGGTGCGCGCCGCGACGGCGATCTTGCCGAAGTAGCCGCGCGTCGCTTCACGGGCCGCCTTGTGCCGAGCGCGTCGTTGAGCACCAGATCGCGGTAGCGGCGCGCGTTGTCGCGCACGCGGCGCGAAGAACCACGCCGGCAGCGCCGAGGCCGAACAGCGCGAACATCGCCGCCGGCGACGACGCGCGCGCCCAGGGACGGCACCAGCCACACCCACAGCAAGCTCGCCGAGGAAGCAGACGAACGGCGAACGGGATGAAGTACTTCCAGCACAGGTTCATCATCTGGTCCACGCGGAAGCGCGGCAGCGTCCAGCGGATCCAGATGATGACGAAGACGATCGCCAGATCCTTGAGCACGAAGACGGCAAAGCCGCAGCAGCGTCGAGCCAGCGGTGCGCATCCAGCGTCGCCGCGTCGATGAACGGCAGGCGCCAGCCGCCGAGGAACAGGAGCGTGCCGACGGCGCCGATGACCGACGAGGTTGACCCACTCGACCAGCGGAAACAGCGAGAAGCGAAAGCCCGAGTACTCGGTGTTGTAGCCCGCCACCAGCTCCGACTCGGCCTCGGGCAGATCGAACGGCGTGCGGTTGCCCTCGGCCAGCGCCGAGATGAACCAGATGAAGAACGCGACGAAGGTGAACGGATTGGCGAACAGGTTCCACTGCCAGGGCCAGCCGCCCTGGGCGCGCGACGATCCGCTGCGTCGAGAGCGAGCCGGTCAGCGTGGCGATCGGCCACAAGGGCCAGCGACGCCGGCAGCTCGTAGCTGACGATCTGCGCCGCCGAGCGCATGCCGCCGAGCAGCGACCACTTCGAGTTCGACGACCAGCCGCCCATGATGATCGACACCACCACCAGCGACGTCACCGACACCAGGAACAAGAGGCCCACGTCGAGATCGGCGACGATGGCGTAGCGCGAGAACGGCAGCACGATGAAGGTGAGGAAGAGGCCGAGGAACGCCAGGTAGGGCGCGGCGCGAAACAGCCGCGCATCGGCCTCGGCGGGGACGAGGTCCTCCTTCATCAACAGCTTGAGCCCGTCGGCGAGCCACTGCAGCCAGCCGTTCGGGCCCACCCGGTTGGGCCCGAAGCGCGAGCTGCATGTAGCCCGAGATCTTGCGCTCCCAGACGACGATGAGGCCGGCGATCACCGGCAGCGGCGCGGCGACCAGCGCCGCCGCGCCACGAGCGCCAGCGCCCACCATAGCCACGCCGGCCCGGGCAGGCGCGCCGCCCAGCCGTTGGCCAGCCGGTGCAGCCCGGGCGTGAACAGCTCGACGGCGAACGGCGTCCGCGGGTCCGACGACCAGCGGTGCACGGCGCCGCCGGGGAGCGTCTGCGTCACCGTCACCGTCGACGGTGCCGCCAGGTGCGCCGCCGTCGACGCGGCGAGATCGGCGACGACGCGATCGGCGGCCACGGCGCGCGCGGGCAGGGTCACGCCGAGCACATCGAACGCCACCGTCGTCGGCGCGCCGACGGTGAACAGCGGCGCCGACGCCTCGACGAGCATGCGATCGCCGCGCTGCAGTCGCGTCGGCCGGGCGTCGCGAATCGGCGCCGGCGCCACCGCGCTGCAGCCGGCGAGCGAGAGGGCCGCCATCGCCGCCGCCCTCGCCGCCCCGGCCAGCCCGCGCCGAGCGCCGGGGCGCGCCGCGCGCTCATCGGTCGATCTCCGGCGCCACCACGTCGAGCGACGCGATCAGCGCCACCAGGTCGGCGACCATCAGCCCGCGCGACTTCTCGCGGATGATCCCCATGGCGTTGAAGCGAGCCGGTGCGGAAGCGCGCGCGATAGGCGTTGGTCGCCGCCGTCGCCGACCACGTAGCAGCTCATGTCGCCGCGCGCCGCCTCGACGCGCGCCATCGCGTCGCCCTTGGGCTTGAGCTTCTTGGGCGGCTTCCAGAACTCCTTGTCGGTGGCGCTCGATCTGCTCGAGGCCTGGCGCACCATCGCCACCGACTGCCGCCACTCCTCGACGCGCACCCAGTAGCGATCCCAGCAGTCGCCGACGGTGCCCACCACGCCCCGCCCGACCGGCACGCTCGAACTTCAGCTTGGGGATAGATCGAGTAGGGCACGTCGCGCCGCACGTCGAAGTCGACGCCCGAGGCGCGCAGGTTGGGGCCCGACCAGCCCGTAGTCGATCGCCTCCGCGGCGCTGACCACGGCCAGGTTGGCCAGCCGGCTGCACGAACATCGCGTTGTTGGTGATCAGCCGGTCGAACTCGTCGATCACCGGCGCGAAGTGATCGCAGCCACGCGCAGCACCTTGTCGCGCCAGCCGGCCGGCATGTCCCAGCCGACGCCGCCGACGCGGTGATAGTTGTAGGTCAGCCGCGCGCCGCAGAGCTCTCGAGCAGCTCGTTGACGTACTCGCGCTCGCGCAGGATGTACGGTGAACGGCGTGATGGCGCCGATGTCCATCGCCATCGCGCCGAGCGCGATGCAGTGCGACGAGATGCGATTGAGCTCGTCGGTGATCACGCGCAGGTACTCGGCGCGCTCCGGCACCGCCAGCTCGCGCCAGCTTCTCGACTGCCAGCGCCCACGCGTGGTTGGCCGGTCATCGCGCAGACGTAGTCGACGCGATCGGTGTAGGGCATGAAGCCCTCGTAGGTGCACTTCTCGGCGATGTGCTCGATCGGCGCGGTGCAGGTAGCCGACGTCGGGCATCGCCTCGCGCATGATCTCGCCGTCGGTCTTGATGATGAAGCGGATGACCCCGTGCGTGGACGGGTGCTGCGGCCCCATGTTGAGGGTCATCTCGTCGCCCGACGCTTCGTCCGCGAGGATCAGCTCGCTCATGTACTTGTCCACGGGCTTCGCCGCGACCGGTCCCAGATCGGCAGCAGCTCGAGCGTGTTCGGCCGGCGTGGTCGGCATGCCGCGGTAGCGCGCTCGCCTCCACGTAGTCCTTGCGCATCGGGTGGCCCGACCCAGTCGTCGGGCATGAGGATCCGGCGCAGATCGGGATGGCCGACGAACGCGACGCCGAGCAGATCGAACTGCTCGCGCTCGTTCCAGTCGGCGGCGCGCCACACCGCCGCCACCGACGGCACCTCCGGCCTGCCCGCGCGGCAGATCGATCTTCACGACGCAGCCGTGGCGTCGCGCGTACGACCACAGGTGATAGACCACGCTCGATGCGCTCCTGCTTGATCCAGTCGACCGCCGTCAGGTTCTGCAGGAAGTCGAAGCCAGTCGGCGTCGTCGACGCAGGGCGGCCACCTCCGGCCACCTGGCGGCGCGTGCCCGGAAGAACGGATCCTCGCGTCGCCTTCGACGGTGAAGTCGTAGACCGCGTCGCCGCAGGCGTGTGCGACGGCGTCGAAGATGGCGCGCGCGTCCATCGATTAGTCCCTGATCCAGCTCAGGTCGCCGCGCCGCCACACGTAGGCGAGGCCGAGCGCCAGCATGGCGACGAACAGCAGCAGCTCGGCGAAGGCGAAGCCGCCGGCCCCGCGCGCCACCCAGCGGCGGAACACGACCGCGACCGGATAGGTGAACGCGACCTCGACGTCGAACACGAGGAACACCAGCGCGACGATGTAGAAGCGCGGGTTGAAGTTGAACCACGCCGCCTGCACCGGAACCTCGCCGCACTCGTAGATCGTCGCTTTTTCGGGATTCGGCGTGCGTGGGCGCACCAGCCAGCCGGCCGTGAGCATGAGCAGCGGCACGGAGAGCCCGACCACCACGAAGAAGAAGATGCTGGCGAGATCAAACAGCACGACCCCGTCCAATAACGCGATTGGCGAAAAAGATCAAGATGTCCGGCAGCTTGTGAAATTGCCGCAATGCGTCGCGAGGTTAGCTCGCAGGGCTCGCATTTGGCGGCGCTGGCGGGGCGGGCGCTAGCTAGAGCTTGCGCAGGTCGAAGCGGCCGTTGACCAGCTCTTCGCGCCCCCACGGGAAGGCCACCTTGTCGACCGCCGAGGCCGTGGTCGCCGCCAGGTCGGGACGGAACCCCGGCTCGCGCCGCACCAGCGCGACGGTGAACGCGTCCTTGATCCCCACGCGCCGCAGCTCGTGCAGCGCGATGCGGAAGGTGTCGCCGGTGCGCGACAGATCGTCCACCAGGGCCACCGTGCGATCGGCGAGATCGCGCGTCGGCGGCACGATCACGCGGGTGACGCCGCCGCGCTTGGCCAGGCGGATCGGGAAGTACTCCTTGTTGAGCATGAAGCTCAACGTCGCGCCGACGATCGACCCGCCGCGCGCGATGCCGACGACGGCGTCGACCGGCCCGCGGTTGTAGACGGCAACGGCCAGCTGCTTACAAAGCTCGCCGAACTCCTGCCAGGTGATGTCTCGACGCGGACCGTCGCCGGGAATGGCACACCTCCGCCTCCAGCGTACCGCGATCGCGCCGCCGGACGCTACTTCTTCCCCTTCTTCTTCTTCTTGCTCTTGGACGAGCCGCTGTCGTTGCCGAGGAGATCGTCCATGCTGCTCGAGTCGCTGCTGGTGGCGGGCGCGGCGCTGGTCGCCGGGCTGCTCGTGGCCGCAGGCGGAGTGGCCGCCGACGGCGCACCGGCGGGCGCTGCGCCCGGCGTGGCCGGCGTCGTGCCTTCGGCGGGCGGCGCCGGCGCCAGCTCGGCCAGCTGCACCGCGTACTCGGCGGGGATCGATCGATCGAGCAGCTCGACGCGCCCGAGCTTGGGGTACTTGGCCAGCATCATGCGCTTGATGTCGTTGGCGTCGTTCTTGGAGATCTTGGCCGGCGCGCCCTGCTTGACCTTCGTCGCCACGATGTCGTGGAAGGTCTTCAAGTAGGTCAGCGTCTCGTCGAGCAGCTCGGCGCCGCCCGGCGTGCCGTGCCCGGGGTAGATGAGGCGCGGCTCGAGCGCCTTGAGCTCGGCGATGCGGTCCTGCCACACCTTGCTGCGTCCCCAGGTCAGATCGAGGTGCTCGTTGCCCGCCACGACGTCGCCGGTGATGAGCTCGCCGGTCTTGGGTAGGAACACCGCCAGCGACGCGTCGGCGGCGGCCGGACCGAGCGGCAGCAGCCCCACTTCGACCTCGCCGATCATGTCGTGCGTGCGCTCCTCGATCGCCGGCGACGGGGCGTCGACGTGGGAGGGTACGTCGTCGCCGTCGCGCTTGCGATAGGCGGCGAGGCGCTGATCGCCGTGGGTCTGGATCTCGGTGGCGATCGCCGGGGTGGTGTAGGCGGGCACGTCGGGGTTCCTCATCACCGCCAGGCCGCCGAAGCGGACCGGATCGGCCTCGGTGATGTAGATGCGGTAGGGGCGAATCATGTGCTTGCGCATCTTCTTCGCTTCGCTCGTGGTGAGCGGCACGTCGACGACGATGGGTCCCGCCTCGGTGTCGAACCAGTAGACGTTGGCGTGTCCGCCGTCGCGGCCCTCGGTGAACTGATGCACGATCCCGCCGTTGGACGGTTTCGGTTTGACCAGCCCGAGCTCGGTCATCGGACCGCACCCGAAGGCGGCGGCCATCAGGGAACCCGCGGCGGCGATCGTCGGCAGCGTGCGCATGCGCGGACATTACCGCCCGACTTTCGTCGACGTCAACTTCGGCGTCGACGAGGCGCTGCGCACGGCCGTCCGCAGTCAGCGTCGCGGCGGACGCCAGTGATCGTCGCTGGCCGCCTGATCGCGCCGCTCGCGCCGGCGCGCCTCGGCCTTGTCGTCGGCGTCGCGGTGCGCCTCGACCGCCTCGCGCGCGCGCAGCGCCAGCTCCACCTCGGCCTGGGCGGCCGTGACCGCCCCGGTGGCGTCGCGCACAGTGCGGGCGGTGGCGTCGAGCCGCGCGCCGGCGCTGTCGAGCTGGGCCCGCAGCTGCGCCCGATAGTGGTCGCGCAGGCCGAGCCGGCCGGCGGTGCGCGCCGCCGCCGCGTTGAGCCGCTGCATGCGCTCGGTCAGCGCCGCCCGCGCCGCCAGCGCCTGCTCGCGCGAGGCGTGTGCCCGCTCGGCGGCGTCGCGCGCCCGTCGCAGGGCGCGCATCGCCTCCTCGACTTCGGCTTGACGCAGTCGGATGAGCGCGTCGGTGGTGGCCCGCGGCGGCACGCCCCATTATACCCGCCCCAGCGTGCTATGCTGAACGCGACGTGGATCGCGCAGTCCTCGAAACCTCAAGCGATCGCTATGTGATCGTCGAGTACCTGGCCGAGGGCGGCATGGGCGCGATCTACCTCGGGAAAAAGCTGGGCGTCGGCGGCTTCGAGAAGGAGGTCGTGCTCAAGCAGCTGCTGCCCGAGTTCACCCAACAGCCGAAGTTCATCGACCTCTTCCTGCGCGAAGCGCGGCTGTCGGCGTCCCTCGAGCACGCCAACATCGTGCACACGATCGACCTGGTCAACGCCGGCGACGACTACTTCATGGTCATGGAGTACGTCAAAGGGGCCGACCTGCGCACGCTGCTCAAGCGAGTCAGGCGTAAACATAAGCGTTTCTCGGCACATGCGGGCGTCTTCATCGGCCACGAGATCCTGGAGGCGCTCGCCTACGCGCACCAGAAATCGGCGCACGACGGGCGCCCGCTGAACCTGATCCATCGCGACATCTCGCCCTCGAACATCCTGCTGTCGGGGGCCGGCGAGGTGAAGCTCACCGACTTCGGCATCGCCAAGGCCTCGACGCACCGCTCGGTCTTCTACAAGGTCAAGGGCAAGGTCGGCTACATGTCGCCCGAGCAGGCGCGCGGCGAGCCGGTCGATGCACGCAGCGATCTGTTCTCGCTCGGCGTGGTGCTCTACGAGGTGCTCGTCGGGGAGCGGCTGTTCGTCGGCGACATCATGTCGTCGGCGTCGCAGATCTACGCCCAGCCGATCCAGCCGCCGTCGCGCAAGCGGCCCGAGATTCCCGGCGAGCTGGACGCGGTGATCTTGAAGGCGCTGTCGCTCGATCCCGCCGGACGCTTCCAGAGCGCCGAGGAGTTCCAGGAGACGCTCACCCGCGTGGCGACGCGCCATCGCCTGCTCGTCGGCGCCTCGGAGATGTCGGCGCACCTGAAGTCGATCGCCGGTGAAGACGCCGCGATGTGGCTGAGGCTGGAGGCGATGGGGCCGCACGGGGATCGCGGCGAGCCCACGCAGACCCACGGCACCGCGGTCCTGTCGACGCAGGGGATCGTCGAGGGCGAGGACGAGCGCAAGAGCGAGTTCGACCTCAGCGACGCCGAAGAGGAGAGAGGACGAGGACAGCGACGTCGGCGACCTGTTGCGCTCGCGCAACCGTCCGCCCAGCCTGCCCACGGGCGAGCTGACCTCGGTCATCGCCGTGCGCAAGAAGCAGGGCCGCGGCGCGAGCGACTTGCTGAACCGGGGGCGCGAGGACGAGCCGCCGCTGCCGGCGCTGCAGCCGCGGCGCTCGGAGCCGATCGCGGCGCCGGCCGCATCGTCGTCGGCGCCGCGGCGGGTCGCCCAGACGCCCTTCCCGCGTGTTCGGCAACGACGAGTCACGGCAGCAGACGGTGGTGCGCGAGGGCGGCTCGCCGCGCCACAGGCTGGCGGGGTCGGGCGGTGGCCCGCCGGCGGAGGCGCCGCCGCGGGGGATGCGACCAGGCTGCATCCGCCGTCGCAAGCCGGCTTCGCGCGCTCGCCCGATCCTGCCGGCGCGATGTCGAACCCGCTCGGCGGCTCGCCGCTGTTCGGCAGCTCGCCGCTGTCCGCAGCGACGGGATCTGCGGGCATGGGGGGCGCGGGGCGCCGCTTGCCGACGTCGGGGATCCGGCCGAAGCCGCGCGGCCAGCAGTTCGAAGGCGTGGTCTACGTGCGCCGCCCGCGCCGCATCATCGGCATCATGATCGTGCTGTTGCTGATCGGCATCGGTGTCGCGCTAGGCGTCGCCTTCAGCGGCCCCGAGCTCGACGTCGTCGATCCCACGGTGGCGGGGCCGTCGTCGGCCGGATCGCCGTCGGGTATCTCGCCGTCAGGCATCTCGCCGTCGGGAGCATGGCACCGTCGGCCGTGTCGCCGTCCGGTACAGCGACGGGCGGCAGCGCAGTGCGTCAGCCTCCGCCGCCGGTCGAGCTGCCCGGTCCACCAGGCTCTCCATAGGAGAACTTGGTTTGACCCTCGCGACCTCGCGCGTTATTATCGCCCGACCCCGATAGATGGCTCCCCCGCGCGATACCAACGTCACCAGTGTTCTCGACGAAGCGCCTGCGTTTACGCGGCAGCGCCCAGGCGGCACCTTTCTCGTCATCAAAGGTCCGGATCGCGGCGAGCAGGTCCATCTGTCGAACAAGCCGGTGACCTTCGGCTCGGCGCCGGCGTGCGACCTCGTGCTCACCGACAAGACCGTGTCGCGCCGCCACGCCGATGGCGCTGCTCGAGGGCGACGAGGTGCTGGTGCGCGACCTCGGCTCGACCAACGGCACCTTCATCCAGGGCTCGCGCTTCAAGGAGATCACCGTCGGCTTCGGCGCCGAGATCAAGCTCGGCCGCACCGTCATCAAGTTCCTGCCCGACGAGGAGGTCGTCGAGCCCGCCGAGGCCGAGGCCGACACCTTCGGTCAGCTCGTCGGGCGCGACACCAAGATGCGGCGGCTGTTCGCGCTGCTCGCGGACATCGCGCCGAACGACGCGACCGTGCTCATCGAGGGCGAGACCGGCACCGGCAAGGAGCTGATCGCCGAGGAGATCCACAACCACTCGCGCCGCGCCAGACGGGCCGTTCGTCGTGTTCGACTGCGGCGCGGTGCCGCGCGAGCTGATCGAGTCGGCGCTGTTCGGCCACGTCAAGGGCTCGTTCACCGGCGCGGTCACAGGATCGCAAGGGCGCGTTCGCCGAGGCCACGGCGGCACCATCTTCCTCGACGAGATCGGCGAGCTGCCGATCGACCTGCAGCCGGCGCTGTTGCGCGTGCTCGACAAGCGCGCGGTGCGCAAGGTCGGCGCCAACACGTACGAGAAGGTCGACGTGCGCGTCGTCGCCGCGACCAACCGCGATCTGCGCGAGGAGGTCGCGAAGAAGGCGTTCCGCGAGGACCTCTACTATCGCCTCGCCGTCATCCGCGTGCACCTGCCGCCGCTGCGCGAGCGCGGCAGCGACATCCCGCTGCTCATCGAGCACTTCGTCAAGACGTTCGGCGGCACGCGCGGTCTGCGGCTGGCGCCCGAGGACATGCAGCGCCTCAGGCGCTACGCTGGCCGGGCAACGTGCGCGAGCTGCGCAACGTGATCGAGCGCGCCTGCGTTCTGCTCGCAAGGGCGACTCGCTCAACCTCGACGACGTGCTCGGTCGGCGAAGGCGGCGACGCAGCCGGCGCTCGGCATTCGCACCGACCTGCCGTTCAAGGAAGCCAAGGGGCAGCTCGTCGAGCTGTTCGAGCGCGAGTACATCGTCGACCTGATGAAGCGCCACAAGATGAACCTGTCGGCGGCGGCGCGCGAGGCGCAGATCGATCGCAAGCACCTGCGCGAGCTGATCCGCAAGTACGGCCTCGATCCGCGCGGCGATCTGACGCGCGACGAGAACTGAGCGCACTCGCTGGTTCTTGTCGCTCCACCGAAAGCCGCGGCGGCGTAGCGCGTGTCGCTCGAAGGAGCGAAGAGGTTGTGCAGGCGCGCGTGCCGCTCGAAGGAGCGAAGAGGTCGTGCAGGCGCGCGTGTCGCTCGAAGGAGCGAAGAGTTGTGCAGGCGCGCGTGTCGCTCGAAGGAGCGAAGGGGTTGTGCAGGCGCGTGTGTCGCTCGAAGGAGCGAAGGGGTCGTGCAGGCGCGCGTGTCGCTCGAAGGAGCGAAGGGGGTGTGCAGGCGCGCGTGTCGTTCGAAGGAGCGAAGAGGTTGGGTGGTGGCCCCTCAGAGGAGCGATCGGCTGAGTCGTTCCCGCAGCTCTGCGGAGTGATCAGCTCGCTAGTTCTTGCCGCTTTGCGGCAGCGACTGCAGCTTCGCCATCACTTTCATCGCCAGCTCGCGGCCCCACTTCTCGCCAACGACCATCGACTCCTGGGTGATCTTGGGCAGCACCGAGACGAACTTCCTTCCCGTCGGTGATTGGTAGAAGCGGATGAGCTCCTTGACGTCATCGTGCGTGAGGTTGCGGTCGTAGACGGGCACGATGAGGTCGATCAACTCGTCGGTGTGCACTTCCCTCATAAAGTCGGCCCAGAACTTCTCTGGCACCTGGGGCATGGCCTTCTTCATGTTGCCGATCATTTGCCCCATGACCTGGGTGCCGAGCTCCCCCGAGCCGGTGATCTTGAGCAGCGTGCGGATGTCTTTCTGTTTCTGCGTCTCTTGCGGCTTCTGTTGCGCGGACTGCGCACGCACGGCGCTGCCGAGCACGCACACCACCCCAATCGCCACCAGCACAGTGCGCATTCGATCTCCTTGATTAGTATCTGACGTATACGCGCGTCGAGTTGTTGCCTTCCGTGACCTCGCGCTCGAGCTCGTGCATCTCGCCGGTGCGCGCGGAGTACAGGCCGATCTGGTGCGGGCCGGGCGCGACGCTGATGCGCTCGTCGTTGGGGCAGGTGCGACCGCTGTCGGCACCGTCGACGAAGATGCGGATCTCGCCGTGCGACTTGCAGCGCACCTTGAGCCCTGCGGATCCAGCGATCGGCGCGGGCAGCCTGGCCGCCTCCAGGGCAAGGTCCAATCGTCCGCCCGGGACGAAGTCGACCTCGCGTTTGACCATCCTTTGCCCTTCGCCGAGCACGATCAGCTTGTGCCGCCCCGGTGCCACCGCAATCTGCGCCGGCGTTGTTCCCTTATTTTCGCCATCGACGAACAGCGCCGCTCCGTCGGGCGTGCTCGTCACCGCGAATGTCGGTCCGGCAAGTGCGCTCGGCGGCGAAGCGGTCGGCGTCCCCGTTGCAGCCGGGTGTGGGGCCGGAGCTCCGGCGACGGCCGGGTGTGGCGGAGTCCGGCGACGGCCGGGTGTGGGGCGGAGCTCCGGCGACGGCCGGGTGTGGGGGCGGAGCTCCGGCGGCGGCCGGGTGTGGGGCCGGAGCTCCGGCGGCGGTCGGGTGTGGGGCTGGAGCTTCGGCGGCGGTCGCGTGCGGGGCCGGCGCCTCGGCGGCGGTCGGGTTTGGTGACGGCTCCCCGGCTGCGGTCGGTTTCGTCGCGGTGGCGGGCGTCGGCACCAGATTGAGCGCGACCGCGTGTGCCAGGTCGGTCGCTGCCGCGGTCGCACGCGCGCGGTTCTCGGCTCGCGAGGTGTCGAGCACGGTACCCGGCATCGTGACCTGGGAATTACCCGTGCTGCCCGTCGAGCCTGCCATTGGTCGTTCGTTTCCGCTCAGCCCGGCATAGATCGCCAGCGCGCCCACGGCAGCCAGCAGTACGACTCCACCCAAGACTGTGCTTGCCCCGGTACCCTTGGTGGGCGGCAGCTTTACGCCGGGCACCGTCGACCTGGCTGGCTCGACGGGCTCCGGCCGTTCGACCGCTGGGGCCGCAAACAGCGGCTCTGGGGAGGGCGCCAGCGGCTCCAACGCCGGTGGTGTCCATGACGATTCCGTTGGCGATTCCCCATTCGGGGGACCAGTCGTGGCCCCTGCCGCCGGCGACGGGGGAGGTTGCGGCTCCGGCTGGTTCAGCTTGGAGGCCGCCGGCTCGCTCCCATTTGCCAGCCCAGCCGGAGAGGGAGGCGGTGGCGGTGCCGCCGCTACCGTGCCGGTCTGGTCCGCCCGTGTCACACGATTCGTGTCGGCGTCATCCGCGGGCACCGTCGGCATTGCCTTTTCCGTTGGCAACCCCGGCAGCTCCACCAACTCGATCGGAACTAGCGCCTGGTCGTCGGGCCCGATCCCGGCCAGCGTGTTGTGTACCGGGATCGCCGATAAGATCGCGCCCACTGGCGGCCGCGGCGTGGGCGGTGCCCAGGTGTGCTGGGCAGGCGGAATTGGCGGCGGCTTGGCCGCGGACACTGGCGATGTCATCCCGGTCGCCGCCGGGGGCAGGGTAACTGCGGCAAACGCGCCAGTACGCCGCTCCCGCGGAGCCGCAAGCCGCCGCACCAGCGCCGACAAATCCGCTCGTGCGCGGTCGATACGTCCGCCGAGGATTACCTGGATCGCCTTCCGCATCTCCTCGACACTCGAGAAGCGGTGCGCCGGATCCGGCTCCAAAGCCCGCGAAACGATCTGCTGCAGGCGCGGATCGGCCGGCGGCGGGGCCGGCGGCCCGCTCTCGATCGCCTTTCGTAGCTCCGACGCCCGATCGCTGAGGAACACGCGCGCCCCGCCGAGGAGCTCGTGCAACACGACGCCGAGTGAGAACAGATCCGCGCGCGAGTCGACGACTTCACCGCGCCACTCTTCGGGCGCCAGATAGGCCAAGGTCGCCGTCAGCGCGTCGTCGTCGCTCCAGCCGGGCCGTATCAGCGCGGCCAGCAGCCCGACGTCGACCAGCTTGACGTCTCCCTCGTACGTCACCATGACCGACGGCGCCGTCAGTCCCAGGTGGAGAACGCCCCCCGGAAGGAGGTTGGTCTTGGCGTGCGCGTACTCGAGCGCTTCGGCGACGTCGACTGCGACGGTCATCGCCGCATCGGCCGACAGCGCCTCGCCGCGTTGCTGCAATAGATCCAGTAACCTCCGCAGATCGAGCCCGCGCACGAGGTCAACCACCACGTAGTAGTGGGCCCCCTGGGCGTTGACCTCGTGGACACGCGCGATGCCGTGGTGCTCGAGCGCAGCGAACGCCGAAGCGGCCGTCACGAAGCGGCCGACGAACGCCTCGTCGTCGCTCAGGTGCGGATACAGCCGCTTGACCGCGAACTGCTTCTCGAACCCGGCGACGCCGTAGATCTTTGCCCGATAGGTCTCACCGATCGGACCCGTCCCCAACTGCTCTATGCAGTTGTAGCGCCCGAGGTAGAACGTGCGCTTTCCCGGGTCCATGGCCGTAGCAGCGTATCACGAGCAGCAGGCGATTTGCTCACCGACGAGCGTTGCGGCTATCCTGGAATCGTGCAATTGCCCTCCGACGTCGAGCTCCTGCGAACGCAGACACGCCGTCTCGTCGACCGCGACCTGCGGCCCCGGACGCTCGAGATCGAGCGCGAACGCCGCATCCCCGACGAGCTCGTCGCCAAACTGCGCGAGCTCGGATACTTCGGCCTGACCATCCCCGAGCCCTACGGCGGCCTCGGCCTCTCGACGTTGGCGCACCTCGTGGTTCAGGAAGAGCTCGGCCACGCCCATGCCGCGTTCAACATGCTGATTTCGGGCAACAACGGCATCGGCGTCATGGCCCTGGTTACGTCGGGCACTGAAGCGCAAAAGGAACGCTGGCTTCCGCGCCTCGCGTCGGGCGAGTGGATCGCCGCCTTCGCCCTCACGGAGCCGAACGCCGGCTCCGACGCTCAGGCAATCGAGATGCGGGCAGCTCGCCACGGCGATTGCTTCGTTCTCAGTGGCACAAAGCATTACATCTCGCGTGGCGACATCGCCGACCTCGTCACCGTCTTTGCGGTCACCGATCCGACGACGAAATCGCGTGCCCGTGGCGGCATCACGGCGTTTCTGGTCGAGAAGGGCACGCCAGGGTTTCGCGTTGCGCGGATCCAGGAGTCGATGGGATCCGACGTCGTCAAGCAGGCGGAGCTCGTCTTCGAGGACTGCACCGTTTCGATCGACAACGTGGTGGGCGAGGTCGGACAGGGTTTTGCGACTGCCATGCGCACTCTCGACCTCGGACGACTCTCGCTCGCGGCTCGCTGTCTCGGAACGATGGAGGAGCTGCTCGCAGTCTCGGTCACGCACGCGAAGAATCGGGTCCAGTTCGGCAAGCCGATCGCCGAGCAACAGGCCGTGCAGCATATGTTGGCTGACACGGCCACGGATATCGCGATGTTACGCCCCGCCCTCTACGCCGCGGCGAGTCGTCGCGATAGCGGCGAGACAGTGACACACGATGCAGCTATGCTTAAATTATACGCGTCGGAGGCGCTTGGCCGCGCCGCCGATCGAGCGGTGCAGATCCACGGTGGGATGGGATTCATGCGGGATTGCGTCGTGGAGGGGATCTACCGCGAGGCGCGCATGATGAGAATCGTGGAGGGCACCAGCGAGATTCAGCGGATGCTGATTGCGCGCGGTGTCCTGGAAGGGCACCAGAGCCGTTGAGATCGAAGAAAGAAGGCTACGACTCGTACCTGGGACGCTTCGCGCGGATGCTCAAGCGCCCCGGAGTGCGGCTGAGGCGCATCGACACCGCGGTACGTCATGACCTGTACGGCGCCCGTCATGCTCTGTCGTACGTCCGCCACCTCGCCCGCGGCAATCGTATCAAACGCAAGGCTTTCTTCGATACGGTCGACGAATCTCGTCCCCCGGTGCTGCTCATCCACGGCTATCTAGGAACGCGCGGTTCGATGTACATCCTCGAGCGTCGTCTCAACGATGACGGGCTCTGCGTCTTCTCGTTCAACCTCGGCTCTTTGAACGTGCGCGACATTCGGACGTCCGCGTTTCTCATTCACCGCAAGATCGAATCGATCCTCGCGCAGACGTCTGTCAAGAAAATCGATATCGTCGGCCACTCCATGGGCGGGCTCATCGGCCTCTACTACGCCAAGAAGCTCGGCGGCCACGAGCGCGTCCGCAAGCTCGTCATGATGGGGACGCCTCAGAGAGGCACCTGGTCGGCCCTGCTCGGCGTGGCGACGATGGGGCTCATCTCGTCGAGCGCCTGGCAGCTTCTACCGGGCAGCCGCTTCCTCAAGGAGCTGGCAGCTGGCTCTTTACCCGAAAGCGTACAGTACTTCACCATTGCGGCCGAACGCGACTGGCTCTGTCCGGTCGCCTGCACTCCCCTCGACGGAGCCGAGTCGCTGACGGTTCCGCTTGGGCACTCGTCGCTCGTCATGAGCGAGGAAGTCTATCGCCACGTCCTCTACGCTCTGAAGAAGTAAGGTTCTCCGCGTAACAGAATTGCGCATCGGCTCGCTCGTGGCATGGGCGTTGCTCAACCACACCGTGAGATGAGCGATCATCGCGAGAGCCACGATCGTCGTTGTGCCTTCTGCGGCCGCCCACGGCAGGAGGTTCGAAAGCTGGTAGCCGGACCCAACGTCTATATCTGCGATCGCTGCGTGTCCGTTTGCAGACAGTTGCTCGCGGACGAACGTCGCGCGCGTAGCAGCCCGGCAACAGACACGACCGCGGCTCGTCCGTCCAGGCCCAAGGAGATCAAGGAGCGTCTCGACGAGTGGGTCATCGGTCAGGACCGCGCAAAGCGCATCCTCTCTGTCGCGGTCTACAACCACCTGAAGCGCGCGCAGGTCGGATCCGAAGTCTCCGAGGTCGAGCTGACGAAAGCGAACATCATCCTCATCGGCCCGCCCGGTACAGGCAAGACGCATCTGGCACGCACGCTAGCGCGCCTACTCGACGTTCCTTTCACGATGGCCGATGCGACCCCGCTTACGCAAGCTGGCTACGTCGGCGAAGACGTCGAATCGGTCATCGCGAAGCTGCTTCGCGCCGCCGATAACAACGTCGAGAAGGCCCAGAAGGGGATCATCTACCTCGACGAGATCGACAAGCTCGCCAAGCGTCCCGGACACGATCGCGACGTGTCCGGTGAGGGCGTTCAGCAAGGTTTGCTCAAGATCCTCGAGGGCAAGAAGGTCATCATCCGGATGGGTGCCGACAGGAGTGGGATGGGCGGCGAGCCGGTCGAGATCGACACTTCGAAGATTCTGTTCATCGGCGGCGGCGCATTCGAGGGGCTCAGCCGTCGCGTTCACGAGAGGAAATTCGAGAAGCGCAGCGGCTTTCTTTCGCCGATGGAGTCGCCCGGCCAGAGCGCGCCGTTCCATGACATCGTCCCTGACGATCTGTTCCGCTTCGGCTTGTTGCCAGAGTTTGCAGGCCGTTTTCCGGTTCGGGTGGCGCTCACGCCGTTCGATGAGGCGATGCTTGTCCGGATCTTGACCGAACCGAAGGATGCTCTGCTCAAGCAGTATCAGCGCCTCTTCGAGATGGATGGCGCCCACCTCGATTGCACCCCCGACGGACTGTGGGCCGTCGCTGCACAGGCGCTCGCGTACAATGCTGGCGCTCGCGGGCTGCGCGCCGTCATGGAAGAGCTGCTGCTCGAGACGATGTTCGAGCTCCCGAACAGCCGGGGCGTCAGCTTCACGATCGACGCCGAGTCGGTGGCGTGCGGCAGGCTCAAACGGAGCCAAGCTCGTACCGCCGCGTAGCCAACGCGCTGATCTACTGGCGGCTCAACGTTACCTGCCAGCGTCGCAGGGAACCGGCTGCGACACGACGCGACGACGCGCGTGACTTCGTCGAGGAACGCGGGCGACGGGACTCCGGGCTGTGGCTCGAAGGCACTCCACGACAAGGGCAGACGGAGCAGATTGAACCCCAATGAGGCCATACGCGCGACGTCTTCGTCCGGGAGGTCGGGAATCGTCTCGAGCGGCGTGCGACCGTCGTCGAAAGTGACGTCGAACAGTCCGGCCACGCGGGGTTTGATTCCACGGAGGATGACGACGCGACCATCGGGCGCGCGGAACTGACCGTGGTCGACGTCGAGCGGCGAGTAGCGTGGCTGGGACGGACCGCAACCCAGGAGCGCCGCGACGAACAACACCAGGGCCAGCTTCATGCGGCGCAGGATAGACCAAACGAACAGGCCGCACGAACTCCAAGCACGCTCGATTGCGCCCAACACTGCGCGAACGAATGCTAGTGGCGTACGGTGACGTAGTCCTTTTGGATCAACGTCAGGAGTGTCTGCGCAGTTTCCAGATCCGTGCGCGGACTGCGGTCGAGCACCGCCTGGAATTGGCCGTAGTTGATCACGAGCTGCAGCGTGTCGAGCTCCGCCGGCTGCAGCTCCTTCAGCGCGGGCTGCAGCGGGTTGGGCAGGCCCAGCGGATCCTCGCGCTGCGGCAGCTCGGGCTCGATTCGATGGTACTCGTCGAGCTGGCGCATGCCTTCCATCAGCAGCGCCTCGGTCGACTCCTGGATCTCCTCCAGTACCGACTTTTCGTCCGGCGGCTCCAGCTCGAAGGTTCCGGTCGCCCAGGTCAGCATGCGGAACATCGCCTTCCGCGGTGACAGGTCGTATGAGTCGTCGATTGTCGAGTAGTAGATCTGGCCCTTGCGCAGGTAGATCCTTCCGTGGCCGCCTTCGCCGCGGACCGACAGGACGCCGCTCTTGCGGCTCGTCGACAGGAGCTGCAGTAGATCCGGCAGCGGAATCTCGTCGATCGATCCCGACATCGGCTTGTTTGCGCCGGACACGTTTCGTCTTTGGCCGGTCGCCTCCAGCCGCTGGCGCGCCTCGCCCTCGGTCACCACCTGCGATGAGTCGACCGCCACCAGCTTGATGATCGAGGTGCCGATCAGGATGCGGTCGCCTTCCTTCAGGCGTACCTTCTTGATCTTCTCGCCGTTGACGAACGTGCCGTTCGTCGAGCCCAGGTCCTGGATGACGATCTGGTCGCCCGTGGTCGTGATCTTGGCGTGCTTGCGCGACACCATGTCCTCGACCAGCACCATGTCCAGCTCGCTCGAGCGGCCGATGATGATCTCGCGATCCATCCGCAGCGGGAATTCTCCCCCTTGGTACTTTCCCGAGATGAATCTCAGAGCGTAGACGGGGGTGGGCACTGGGCGAGGCTCCGCGGCTTAGCGTTCGATGATACTGACGAGGGGCGGTGAAGTCAAAATCGTCCCGAGGGCTTCCCTCGGTTTTGGCGTCGGGCTCCGCGCTCGTGTTAGCGTCGCCGGGATGGCTGCGCCGCCCGTCGTCGCTACCGCGCTCGGAGCCCTTTACGGCGGTGACGCGATCGAGTGGCTGGCCGGGATCCCTACGGCCAGCGTCGACTTGGTCTTCGCCGACCCGCCTTACAACCTCGGGCGTGAGCGGTGGGACGCGCTCGGGTCGCCCGCCGAGTACCTCGAGTGGAGCGGTCGCTGGATCGCCGAGGCCGCTCGTATCCTCAAGCGCGACGGGTCGCTCTACGTCTGTGGCTTCTCCGAGGTGCTCGCCGACGTCAAATCCGTCGCCGCGCCGCACTTCTCCGGCTGTCGCTGGCTGGTTTGGTACTATCGTAACAAGGCGAACCTCGGGCGCGACTGGGGTCGCGCCCACGAGAGCGTCCTCCACCTGCGCCGGCCGGACTTCGCCCTCGACGTCGATGCCGCGCGCATCCCCTACAACGCGCATACGTTGCGCTACCCGTCGCATCCGCAGGCCGAGAGCTCCCGCTACGGCGGTAAGCCGTACGTGTGGCAGCCCAACCCGCTCGGCGCCAAGCCACGTGATGTGCTCGAGGTGCCCACTCTCACCAACGGCATGCGCGAAAAGACTGCGCACCCGACCCAGAAGCCGCTCGAGCTGGTCCGCCGCCTCGTGGCTGCTGGCTCCCGGCCGGGCGCGCTCGTCGTCGACCCGTTCGGTGGCTCCGGCACGACCTTCGTCGCCTGCCAGGCCCTCGGCCGACGGTGGCTCGGCTGCGAGATCGACCCCGCATTTCAGCGGGTCATCGCCCAGCGCCTGGCCGAGCCTGTCGATGCCGGGCTCTCCGACGGCGCCGAGACCCGCCGCCGGGTCCAAAGACGTAAGCTGCGTTGACGGCTGCGCTCCGCTGCCGGTATAAGCGAAGGCCGCATGGCCCCCGAAGAGATCTGTCGCAGGCTCGGTGAGCAGAAGACGAAAGGCATCTTTCTGGAGCTCACGGCCGAGGCGATGAAAAAGGTGCTGCGCGAGGCGAAGATTCCGACCAACCGCCTCGCCAGCCACACTTCCACCCGCAAGCGGAACGACGACTGGGCCAACCGGGTCTGGCGCTCCGTCGCCGACAAGCCCGCCGCGACCGCCGCCGCCACGCTGCTGTTCGAGTGGCTCACCCGGACGCGGCGGCCGATGCTCGGGTCGTTCCTGAGCGCCCTCGAGGTTCCGCACGAGGATGGGCTCACCGACGCGGACTTCATGCAGACTTCGGCGCCGGAGAAGCTGCTGGAGGCCGGAAAGAAGCTGTTCGAGAAGCACGACAAGGCTGAAGTCGCCGCCTACCTCCTGTTCCTCGATGCCTCGAACAAGAGCGAGATCTTCGCCCCGCTGGAGCTCGAGAAGTACCTGACCACTCCTGCAGCCGCCTGATTCGCTTTCGTTCTGTTGCGCTCGCTCGCCCGTCCGCTCACAATACGGGGTGGTGAGTCGGACACTTGGCCTTGCTGTCGCGCTCGCAGTGGCGTTCGCGTCGTTGACGCCCGCGTTCGCCGTGGTGAAGAGGGCCAAGGCGCGCGCGCCGAGTGCGCGCAACAGTGCGCGGCAAGCGCGACTCATGCCGACGAAGAAGCCACCGTCGGCGGCGCAGATCAGGCGCGACCTGTCCACGGCGCCGCGCGAGGTGGCCGATCCGAATGATCCGAGGGAGCAGCGCATCGCCAAGCTACGCGACCGGCTGGTCGCAGTCCTTCGTGAGGCGCCGCTCAATCGGACCAAGGTCGGCGTGCAGGTGATGCAGGCGTCGAACGGCGACGTCCTGTTCGCGCACAACGCCGCGGTGCAGTTCAACCCGGCGTCGAACACCAAGATCCTCACCACCGCCGCCGCCATGTCCTATCTCGGGGCCGACTTCCGCTATCACACGGCGCTCTACGGGCCCGAGCCTGACGCCGACGGCGTTGTTCACGGCGACGTAGTGTTGCGCGGCAGCGGCGATCCATCGCTCACCACCAGCGACGTCGCCGAGATCGCGCGTGCACTGTCGGCGCGCGGCGTCCAGCGCATCGAAGGCGACCTCTTCGCCGATCCCCGGTTTCACGCGCGTGGCCACACGCCGGACGATCCGGGAGACGGAGAGGGTGCGCTCATCCTCAACCGCAACACCTACGGCGTGCGCGTGCGACCGGGCGACGTTGGACATCCCGCGATCGTGAGCGTCGAGCCGAAGGTCGGGCCTGTTCGGCATCGAGAATCAGGCGACGACCGTGCGGGCCAGGCGTTCGCGCTTGCGCATCGACTCGTATCGCAAAGACGATCGGCTCATCATTACGGTGCGGGGACGCATCTCCGAGACTCGCGGCGACTACGTCGATCTGCGGCGGCTCGCGGACGGCTCTCTGCTGGCGGCATCGGTGCTGCGGTCGGCGTTCGGCGACTTCGGCGTCGAGCTCACCGGGCGCGTGCGCGCCGGTAATGTCGCTGCGACCACCATGCTCGCCGAACACGTCTCGGCCCCGCTCAGCGAGGTCTGCCGCATCTCGAACAAACCGTCGAACAACTTTGTCGCCGAGGCGATCTACAAGACCCTGGGGGGCGAGCTGTACGGCGCCCCCGGCACTCTCGCCAAGGGGACGCGCGCGGTGATGGACTATCTGACCAGCGCTGGCATCAAGCCAGGGGCCTTCAAGATCGTCAACGGCTCCGGACTCACGCACGAGAACCGCATCACGCCCCATGACCTCTCGTCGCTGCTGCGCAAGATCTATTACGACATCTCGGTCGCGCCGGATTTCATGTCGTCGCTCGCCGTCGCGGGAATCGACGGTACCATCCGCAATCGTTTCATGGGCACGGACGCGGTCGGGCTCGTGCGCGCGAAAACCGGTACGCTCAACGGGGTATCCGCGTTGTCGGGCTACGTCGGCGAGAAGGACGATGTGCTCATCTTCTCGATCTTCGTCGAAGGCTTCCGTCATCGTCGCACCAATGAAGTCCGCCACGCGCAGGTGCGCATGGTGGAGGCGATGCTTTCGTATCTGCGGAGCGACCAGCCGTCGCCGAACAGCGGCGAGCCCAACGGCGAAGTCCCTGCGGCCGACGACTCCGAGGCGGACGGGGATCCGGATCCCGGCCCCTAGATTCATCGCGACCCTCTTCGATCGATCACGCGTTCGGCGCGCGCTCGCTCCAGCATGAGCGCGTCGAACTGGCGCGCGTCGACGAGTCCTTCGTCGAGGGCGTCGTAGAGCAGCGGGCCGAGCCTGCGGACCGTCGCCTTCGTCGACGGCTGGGCGCCGCGCAGGAGATCGTCCGGGCGCGGAATCCATGCCGCATGGTCGCGGATGGCCTCGGCCAGGTCGGGTCGATCGCGCTGCAGATCCTCGCAGAGGAGATCGACGTTGTGATGAATCTCGAGAAGCAGGTCGAGGAGCGGGTCAGTTTGCATGGCAGCCCTCAATGCGAGTGGCGTGCCGAATCGGGTGCACATGTTTTCGTGCAGTTGTCAGCAGAGACGGTGGGGACGGCGAGGAGGTGGCAACCGGTATCCGGATCCTGTCCGGCTGGCGAACCATTGGCAGGTTCCGATCCGGTCCGCCGTCGGGACCGGCGGTGATGGGATCGATCGATGCTTCGCCGTCGACGTAGGCATCGCTTCGATGCGGTTCACCAAGTAGCATACTTGCGCGCCGAAGCCGCTCTTCGTCCCTCAGGATAGATTAGATGAAGTGGCTGGCCTCGATCGTCAACGAGGTGACGGGTTAGCGTCCCTCGACGTTCAGCCGAACGTAAACGCGCTCGAGGCGCAAACGAAGGAGGCCAGCCATGCAGCAGATTGCCATCGACCTGGGCGGACGCAAGAGCCAAGTCTGCGAGCGGAGCAGCGACGGGAAGATCGTCGAAGAACGAAGCTGCGAAACGAGGAGTCTGCGCGCGTATCTGCGGCAGCGCCCCCCGAGTCGGGTGGTGATCGAAACGTGCGCGGAGGCGTTCGGAGTCGCCGATGCTGCGCTGGAGCTGGGACACCAGGTGCGAGTGGTGCCGGCGACGCTGGTCAGGGCACTGGGTGTCGGAGCACGAGGGATCAAAAACGATCAGAGAGACGCGCGACTGTTGAGCGAGGCGTCTTGTCGGATGGATTTGCCGTCGGTGCACATTCCGGCGAAGCAGTCGAGAGAATGGAAATCGATGTGCGGGATGCGCGAGGCGCTGGTCAGCACGAGGACCAAGCTCATCAACACTGTACGCGGGTGGCTGCGAGGCGAGGCGTGGCCGCTGCGCAGCGGAGCGACCGAGACCTTTGCCGAGCGCGTGCGCAAGCTGTTCCGCGAGCGGAGCGCGACGAGGCTGCCGCGATTCGTGGAGCGACAGCTCACGACAATCGAAACATTGAACGAGCAAATCGCCGAGGCCGACGACGAGCTGGCGGACTTGGCAAAGAACGACGAAACCTGCCAGCGGCTGATGACAGTGCCCGGAGTGGGACCGGTGGTAGCGATAAGATTTGCGGCGGCCATCGACGAGCGGGAACGATTTGCGAATGCGCATCGACTGGAGTCGTATCTCGGACTGACGCCCGGCGAAAACTCGAGTTCGGAGCGGCAGCGACGGACGTCGTTGACCAAAGCAGGCGCGCCACAGGTCCGATGGGCGTTGACGCAAGCGGCGTGGAGTGCGCGGCGCTGGCGACCCAACGATCCGATGGTGCAGTGGTGCAAGCAGGTGGAGCTGCGACGAGGCCGACGAGTCGCCATCGTCGCGCTGGTGAGAAAGATGGCCGGCATCCTCTACGCGATCTGGCGCGACGGGTCGAGCTACGATCCGAGCCGGGGCGCCTCGTCGACATAACGGACAGCCGCCGGCACAACGATAACGGCTCGACGAGCGATTCGCCGAGTGAGGGCTGTCCAGAGGCGGTGATCGCGCAGGCTCACGTCAGGCGCGCTCTCGAAGAGCGCGACCCCGTGGGATCGATTGCGACCCGCCGACGGACTACAACCTCTGCGCCACCGAGCGCGAATACTCGATTGCGACAGCTCGCCACTCATCCTCGTCGAGTTTCCTGCGCCAAGCCCGTGCGCCGTGATTCCCATCGGCGCGACCGGACTGATCTGTGCTTGACCGAGGGGCCACTTCATACTCGTCAGCCTGAACGGCACGACCAACCTGGCAACGTCGTCGTCGAACCAGCTACTCCGGCGGGCGAGGCCGCAACCGCTCCAACCCGGCGGCCACGAGCTCAACGGCGAGAGCCGTCAACACGATGGCGGGACCGAGCGGGTTGAACAGCAGCGACAGGACCGTCGTGCTTCTTCGCCGTCGTTTCGGCTCCACGATCGGATGCTACCACCTACGCCGCCCTCGGGATTGTCAGCCCGAACGGCACGACCAACCTGCACAACGCTAGCGGAACACGTACGGGTACCTCAAAGACCAAGACGTGTCGTATGGTGCGAACCTTCGCCGACTGAACAGCGGCCTTGATGCACTGGACTTGGTCGGTGCTTAGAAGATCACCTTCGCTGTCGACATGCTCGACGCTACCGTCGGCGGCGACATCATGCACGTCATGACCGTACCGTGTTGCTGAAATCGTTCGTAACATCGCATCACGTCGCCCTTCACGTTCTGCATCGCCGCGACGACCATCACCTTCGACGGTGCGCCGGGGTTCTGATGCGCTTCGACATGTCGCAAGTGACCTTTCGACGACTGCTCGACTTGCGCGAGGATCGTGCCGCACCGTTCCGTTCCACCTCTCGTCGGCGGGAAGATGCGTTGCGTTCTTGCATCGGAAGGAGCGCAACCGGCTCGCGCAGACGTAGTAGCGGCGGCCTCGCGCCAGCTCGCGCTGGCTATATGCGGGGTCGCGAGTGGTGGCGGCGAGCTGCTGACAGACGAACATCCTGTTCGACTTCATGCGCGGGTTCGCGCAGGCGTTGGCGCAGGCCGAACTTACCTGGCGCGAGAGGTTCGTCACCGAGCGGGGACTCGCTGGCGACGAGATCCGCGAGCGGCTCGGTCGCGCGAGGCGCGTCACGAGGTCGTTGCGGTCGGCGGTGCCGCCACGAGCTCGTCCTTGCTCCTGATCAGCTTGCGCAGGGAGGGGATCAGCGCCACCAGCACGATGCCGACTAGCAAGCTCCCACCGCCCAGCTGGGTAAACAGTCGCGAATAGGCCGGGTTGGTCGCCAAGGCTGTCGTGCCGGACGGCTCGGGGATCATGCCGGAGAAGTCGCCGGCAAACAGCGACGCCAGGCCGGTCACCAGCATCCAGCTGCCCATCATCACGCCTTGGTACTGGCGCGGTGCGAGCTTACCGATCATCGCGTAGCCCACGGGCGAGATCAGCAGCTCGCCGACGCTTTGCAGCACGTAGCTGAGAAACAGCCAGCCAAAGGCGCTCATGCCCTTGTCGTCAGCCAGCGCGATGCCGACCGGCAGCAGCAGAAAGCCCAGGCCCATGAGCAGCAGGGCAGCCGAGAACTGCTTCGGGATGTCGATGTTCCAGCCCTTGGCGCGCAGGCGGGTGAAGAGCGCGGACATGACCGGGCCGCCGACGACGATCACGACGGTGTTGATGTTCTGAATCCATTGCGGCTGCACCTTGATGCCGCGCGACGACGAGATCGACGTTGTGCACGGCAAACAACTGCAGGCCGCTGGGCGCCATTTGGTACAGCGACCAGAACGCCAGCGATCCAAGGGTCAGGATCAAATAGGCGCTCATGTTGTTCCTCTCGCGCCGGTCCCGATGCTTCACGGTCAGGTAGATCAACGCCGCCGCCACCAGCGCGCAGATCGCCTTGACCAGGGTCTCGGTCGAGGAGGGGTGTTGCAGCAGGATGCGGACGACAGGCACCAGGCCGATCAGGATGGCCACGCCAGCGAGCAGGCGTAGCCTGAACTGCCTCGGGGTGGCCTCGAGCAGAGGCGTGCTCAGGTCGGCCACCGCCTTCCAGCCGAAAGCGGCCAGGACAATGGCGAGGAAATTTCCCACCGAAGCAAAGATGAAGAGGCTCGAGTAGTCCTCCGTCCCTTGAAAGTAGCCGGCCGCCGTGAAGCCGATGAAGAAGCCGATGTTCATACCGGCGTAGTTCCACAGAAATGCCCCCTCGCGACGGACGTCGTCCGGCGCGAAGCGCTGGGTGAGCATCATGTTGATGCAGGTGACGTTGAGCCCGCTCCCGGTCAGAAAGAGTGCCAATCCCCAATAGAACAGGGGCGTCGTGCCGGTGGCCATGCTGGCGCATCCGAGCACCTGAAGAACCATGCCGCCGACGAAGAGCACGCGGTTGCTGAGGAAGCGTCCGCCGAGGTAGCCGCCGAACAGGTGTAGCCCGTAGTTGAAGGCGCCGAACACGCCCATGAGCGCGGTGGCTTCCTTGACCTTCAGGTGCAGGTGCTTGGTGGCGTACAGGACGAGCGTCGAGTAGAGAATCGCAAAGCCAAGGGTGGCGAAGGTCTGAATGAAGAACAGGGCACGCGTTCCGTCAGGAATCGGGGCCAGGTTGTGGTTGCGAGATGGCAATTCAGTCTCCTGATACCAGTGGCTCGTGGACGTCGATCCGAGCGGAGGGACATAGATGCTCGAGCCTAGGTGATTTGATGTGCATCGCTGTTCGGCCTTCGAAGATCTTTGTGAGCCACGATGGGCTGTCGGTCGAATCTACCCCAAGGTTCGATCGGTGAGCTGGACTCCTTCGGCTGGCGGCGCGCGCACGCGCCAGGAAGGCGCTGGCCAGGCTCAAGCCGCGGCTGTCGCCGCACCCGCCGGACATGAAGCGCCTGCTGGTCAAGGCGCCGTTCGCGACGAGGGCCGGCGGCAACGAGTGGATGTGGGTCGAGGTCGTGCGCTGGGAGGGCAACCGGATCAGCGGTATCCTTGAGAACGATTCGTACCAGGTCGAGGGGCTCAAGGCGGGGGCGCGCGTCGAGGTCGACGAGGCCTCGCTCTTCGACTACACGCTCATCGCGACGGCAGCACCGAGGGTAACGAGACCGGCAAGATCCTGATGGCGCGCGAGCGCAGCGCCAAACCCTGATCAGCCGCCCGCGTCCCTTGTGCGAGATCCCGCGACAGGTCGGTGTCGCGTATGGCGCGCACGACGCCCGAGGACGACTAATATGTAGTGCTGGGAGGGCCCGTCATGAAGGATCTGGAGCGCACCCTGGTGAATCCGCCGAACGCGCGCGCGTTCGACGCAACGGTGGCGGCGGCGACGACGAGCGCGACCGGCGTGGCACCCAGCCTGGCCGGCGCCCGCTCCACGGTCCTGCCGCGTGTGGTCAAGACCGACGGCGCACCGCGCGTGGTGGTCGAGGGCAAGCCGCGCTACGAAGAGGTGCGGCCGCTCGGCTCGGGCGGACAGGCGGAGGTGACGTTGACGCGCGATCACGACATCGATCGCGTGGTGGCGCTCAAGCGCCTCTTGCCCGAGAACAATGACGACGCCTCGGTGCTGCGCTTCGCCGAGGAGGTGCGCACCGTCGGGCGGCTCGAGCATCCCAACATCGTGCCCATCCACGACGTGGGCGTCGACGAGAAGGGGCAGTACTTCTTCGTCATGAAGTACGTCGAGGGCGAGACGCTCGAATCGGTGATCGCCAAGCTGCGCGCGCGCGATCCGGCCTATCTGGCGCGCTATACGCAAGAGTATCGGCTGCAGATCTGCAACGAGATCCTGCGCGGCGTGCAGCACGCGCACGAGCAGGGGATCCTGCATCGCGATCTCAAGCCGGCGAACGTGATGATCGGCTCGCTCGGCGAGGTCGTGGTGATGGACTGGGGCCTGGCGCGCAAAGTCGGCGCGCCGCCCGACGATGAGTCGCGCGCCAACGAGCCGGCGCGCATGTTCGAGACACAGGTGGGCGCTCTGGTGGGCACGCCGGCGTACATGTCGCCCGAGCAGGCCGCGGGCCAGCCGCTCGACGAGCGCAGCGACGTCTACAGCCTCGCCGTCATGTTCTACGAGTTCCTGTCGCTGTGCCATCCGCGCTCGGAGTGCAAGTCGGTGGCCGAGATGATCGCGTCGGTGAATTCGGAGCCGGTGAGCAAGGTGCGCCTCTTTCGCGAGTTCGCCGACGCGGGCGCGGCGGCGGCGATGGCCCACTTCGTCAAGCACGGGATCGAGCGCGATCCGGCGCGGCGCTACCAATCGGCGGCGGCGATGCGCGAGCGGCTCGAGGCGGTGCGCGATCGCCAGGCACCGATCGAGTGCTACGTGACCTTCACGCAGCGCGCGCTCGGCATGATGTCGCGCTTCGCGGATCGCCATCCGGTGCTGCTGGCGACGGCGATGGTGCTGGTCACCGCGGGCGCGGTGACCGGCGTGGTGCTGCTGGCGCGCGGTTGAGGCGGCGCACGGCGAGCGCGAGCGCGAGCGCGGCGAAGTCACCCGCGCCAGCGCGGCTGCCCGGCCCCTGGCGATCGATGACTACATCGAAGACCAGGTCGAAGCGGGATTCAAGGCGCCGTCGGAAACCTTCAGCGTGGGCACGTCCCCATGCGCGAGCCCGACCCCGATGGTCACAGTGGAAAGTGACGCGGCTTGAGGTTCAGCTGCGGCTGATGGTCGGCTGAGAAGCCGAGACCGCGGTCGGCGCCTTCCGTTATGATGTGGCGATGCGATTCGTCGGTCTTTGCACGCTCGTGATCGTCGGTTGTCACGTCAGCGGCACACCATCCTCGAGCGATCTCGGCAGCAACGTCAGCGCGGACCTGGCGACCACGAGCGCCTGCGAGCTGACGCAGAACACGACGGCGACGTCGACGGTGACCAACGGCTGCGCGCTCCTTCTGCGCGACACCAGCTCCTGCGCGGCGGCGCGCATGGCGCAGGGCCTGAGCGGCGCATGGCTCAACTTCTCCTGTCGGGTGACCCTGACGAAGATGACCGGCGCCTCCGGCGACTACGTGCAGGCCGAGAGCGACGGCCAGCCCGACTATCTCAGCAACTACTTTCCGCAGACGAGCCCATGTTGGGCCGCGTACACGCCCGCGTTTCCCGACCCGAACCAGATCAGCGCGCAGGGTCTGCGCTTCCAACTCCCGCTCGCGCCGAACACGAACAACGTGGCGATGGGCCTCGGCCCCGTCGGCATCGCCATCGACGGCGTCTCCATCTTCGACAATCAAGCGGCGCCCGGCGACGACATTTTCCTCGAGGCAGGCTCGTTCGATCGCTGCGGCGGACATCCGGCGCAAGGCGGCATCTACCACTTTCACGGCGAGCCGTACGCCATCAGCGATGACGACGCGAACCTGATCGGCGTCTTGCGCGATGGCTACTTCGTCTACGGCCGCCGCGACGCCGACGGCTCCCTGCCGACGCTCGACGCGCGCGGTGGCCACGTCGGCACGACGCCCGACAGCGCGACGCCTGTCTACCACTACCACCTGAATCAGCAGACCAGCACGAACGCTGGCACCATCGGACAGATGCAGTGGTTCCTGACGACGGGTACCTACGAAGGCTCACTGTTGCAGTAAGCCTCGGCGTCGCCGGGGGGCGGCTGGTCAGCTTCTCCTGCGCGGATCGACCGGCCTCTGTAGGCACAGCGCGCGCACCTCGCGCTTCTTCGCACCACGAGATCGAGCTCGCGCGCCCGGCAGGAGTCCGACGCCGGCCTGGGCACCGGCGCGCGAGGGAGGACCCGGGGCGGGGCACACCGTCTGGAGCCAGAACGGAGGCAAGCAGTATCGCCGGGTGCAGGATCTCCGATCAGCCCGTGGCGGTGCGCACCGCCAGGTCCGCGCAGATTCTTCGTCGGACAAGGTCGGCCGCGAAAATGCTGCGGGAGATCCGGGCTCCGGACCCGCTCGCCCGGGAATGTCGCTTGCACCACCGGTCAGCATGCATACGTCTTTCCGCACCGTGGAAACCACCGGCGGGTTGATGGAGCTAGGCGTGCTTCGGCGCACCGAGTGGAGCAACTGGCGGGCGCTTGCCGACGGCGCCGCCCCCTACCTGACTCCGGAATTCTTCGCGCTCACGCGAGCCATCGCAGGCGACGGGGAAGCGCTGGTCGCCTGTGCGCGCCACGATCATCGGCTGGTCGGCGTCCTTCCGCTGCTGCTCGAGCACCACCGGCTGCTCGCTCTGCGGAGCAATCACACACCGGCCTACGACTACTGCGGCGAACCGGGCGGCCTCGATGCAATCTGGCGCACGTTGCGCCGCGACTCGCGCTGGAGTGTGATGACCCTGCACGACATCCCGGCCGGCTCGCTCCTGGCCACGCGGCTGCCCGAGCTCGCCCGCGCCGACGGCTGCCCGACAGTGGTGCAGCCCGCCGCGCGGCATCGCTATCTCCTTCTCGACGGCTTCGAGGCGAAGCTGAGCGGACACTTACGGTCGAACCTGCACCGTTGCGAGCGCAAGGCCGGCGGCGTCACGCTGGAGCGGATCGCCTCGCCGGGTCGCGCCGCGCTCGAGGAGGCGCTGGCGATCGAAGGGCTGGCCTGGAAGAGCGCGGCATCGTCCCACATCGCCGCCCGGCCGGAGGTGGCGCATCTGTACCAGACGCTCGCCCGCCTGCTCGGCCGGCACGGACGGGCGAGCCTCAACTTCCTCCGAGTCGGGGACAAGCGGATCGCGGCCTTGATCGCCGTCGAGGACGCGCACACCCTGCACGCGCTGAAGATCGGATACAAGCCCGAGCACGCCGCGATCGGCCCCGGTCATCTGCTGGTGTGGAAGGTCGCCGCCGATGCGGAGCGCCGCGGGCTCCTCGAGCTGGACTTCGGCGGCATCGACTCCGAGTGGAAGCATCGCTGGACCGAATGCGTGCACGAGCACGTGACGCTGGTGGTGTACCGGCGCGCCCCGCGCGGCCTCGCGGAGTGGGCGCTGCGCGAGGTGGTGCGGCCGCACTTGAAGCGCATCGTGCCCGATCTGCACGCGCCGTTGCGCCGGGGCTGTCAGCGCGACGACATCGTTGGTGAGCATACGGTTGTCCAGCGCGTGCGTGGCCGCCTGCGCATGGGGCTCGGCATCCGCAGCGGGATCAAGCAGTTGGTCAAACGAGCGATCCTGCCCGCCCCGCCGGGGCGCGATCCGCTCGGCGCTCCGTCGCGCTGGTCCGCCGGCAGCTGGGTGCGCGTGCGCAGCACTGCCGAGGTGCGCGCCACGCTCGATGCGCGTTCACGCTTGCGCGGTCTCGAGTTCGTGCCCACGCAGTGGGAGAGCTGTGGCGGCGTGTTTCGCATCGACAAGCAAGTGCGGCGCATCAAGGACGACGAGGGCAAGATGCGTCCGGTTGCGGGCACCGTGCTCCTCGAGGGGGTCAGCTGTGCCGGATTCAAACCGGAGCCCGCCGGCTGCGGCCGCCACTGCCCCCTGATGTTCCGCGACGAATGGCTCGAGCCGGCCCACGAACCACACCGCGAGCCGCCGCGAGCGTCGACGCGCCGCCACGCACGCGTGCGCTCGGTCGAGCAGATCACGGCGGGGCTCGACCTCGCCGGCCGTCGCGACGGGGTCAGCTTCATGCCGGAGATGGCAGCTTTCGCGGGCCGGCGCTTCGAGGTCGTGCAACAGCTCGGCGACGTCTACGAGCACAGCCACTGGGTCAAGCGGCGCGCGCCGCTCTACATCCTCGAGGGTTTGCACTGCTCGGGCGCCGCGGTCGGTGCGCGAGGTCCGTGCGACCGCGCCTGCTCGATCTTGTGGCACGAAGACTGGCTGCTGCTCGAGCCGCAGGCGCGCTAGCGCAGCATGCGCACGTGCTCGCCGAACGTGCGGCTGTGGCGCTCGGCGTTGGCGGCGCGGTAGATGCTCTTGGGTGTGGCGACGGCGCCCAGCTGCACCTGCGCATAGTCCTCGGGCGCGAGCGGCGGTTCGCGATTTTCTGCAGGAGCGTCTTCGTCGCAACAGGTTCGCTCGCGCTCAGTCGACGATCCGGCCCGCGTCGAAGAGCTCGAGCAGCATGAGCCGCGTCTCCGTCCACACGCCGGTCGAGGTCGCGCACGGCCTGCCGATCGCGCTGGTGGCGTCGAGCAGCGGGAAGCGCGAGGTCGGCTGTCGCTCCCACCTACCGCCGTCGGTCTGGCGCCATGTCATCGGACAGCTGGCGAAGCCCTCGCGCTGGATCCGGATCAGTCCGTCGGGAAACGCGGCCACGAGGTGATCGATCACGCCTTCGACCGCCCCCCGCGGGATCGACCGGCCGCTTCGCTCGGCCCAGCGCGCGAGCGCCGCCAGGCCGCGCAGCACGTCATAGAAGTAGAAGCGGGGAAAGCACGGCGCGAGCCACCCGAGCTGCGCCTCGCGCTCTTCGGCGTTGTGCACGGTCGGCGAGCCCAGCATCAGCCGGCGCTCCATCAGAAAAGCGGCGGCCCGCTCGAGAAACGCCTGCTGCTCCCCGGTCCAACGGCCGAGCAACATCGCCTCGAACGGCGCGACCGTCCCCACCATCGAGCTCGGGCACTCGTGCTCGACCAGGTATGCCGCGGAATCACAGTTGAGGCCGCCGTCGGCCATCTGGTAGCGAACGAACCACGGTTTGATCCACGGCAGCGCGGCGTCGACGTCGACCCCGCAGGCCGTCAGAACCTGGTAGATGCTGCCGAGCGCACAGTGACAGGAGCAGTCGCGTGACAGGTCGGCGCCCGGTGCGTCCTCCGGGCGAATGGGGAAGATCTTGAGCGGCAGCGCGTTCAGACCGGCGATCATCTTCGCGACCGCACGCTCTGGAATCCGCCGCGCTTCGCCCAGCTCGTGGAGCAGCAGCATGTGCCACCACGGCGAATTCCACTTGGGCCAGTACGTGTCGGCTTCGATGCTGTGCAGCGCGGCGTCCGAATCGAGGAAGGCGGTCGAGTCGGCGATCGCGGCCTCGAGATCCTCGGCCGGTCGGAGGGACGGAATGCTCGCCAGCCTGCGCCGCAGGTCGGTCATCATCAGGGCCGGCCAGGCTCGCCCGCGACCGGCTCGGCTGCAGGTAGCTCGCTCATTCCTTGCCTCCTATATCACGCCTCAGCCGAGCGCCTTGACCAGGCCGTCGCGCGACGTCCCCAGCTTCGCGGCCGCCCGTCCCAGCAGCACGCCGACGGTGCTCGGGGAGATTCCGAGCTCGTAGGCGATCGCCTTGTTCGACAGACCGAGCGCGGCGAAGCCGACGACCTGACGCTCCCGTGGCGTGAGCACGCGGGGATCGGGTGCGTCCGGATCGTTCTTGTGCGCCACCAGATAGCGCCGGCCGTCTCGCTCGTATCGATCGACCAACGTCCAGCGCCCGGCGACCAACCCGCGCCAGATCGCCACCGCTTCGTCGGGATCGGTGCGCCGCAAGTTGCCGCGAGCACGCTCGCGGGAACGCACCGCCTCTTGCAGCCGCGCTCGCGCCGAGCTGGTGGTCGCCGGCCCGACGGCGTGCGCGATCTTGCCGCCCGGCTCGACGAGCGCCTCGCCGGCATCGGCGTGCGCCTGATCGGGCAGCCGCGCCAGCGCGCAGCGGAGACGCAGGCCGGCGGCGATGTGTGCCGCGACCCGTCGGTACCGACCCGCGAGCCGCGGTCCGAGCTCGACCGGCAGGCGCGTCGGCGCCACGAGCATGCACCCTTGCCGGGTCGGGTCGGTGGCGGTGATGCAGACGGCGTCGCGCAGCTTCCGGGACAGCAACGTGCGCGCGCGCCAGTCGCGAAGGACCGGAATCTCGCGAAGCTCCTCGGGGGGCACCTCGGTCGCGAGTGCCGCGCCGATGGTGCGATGGAGTCGCGCATAGGTCGCCTGGAGCTCCGGTCCCAGCTGCCCGATCCCGAGCAGGTCGAAGGCAAAGTCCCCCAGCGCTCCGGGCGCAAAGATGGCTCGGGGCGTCACCCATCCGTTCGCTTCCACCTGGAACAGGTACCCGAGGACCCCATCGACGAATCCGAGCTCGCTGGCGATCGCCCCGGCCACCCCCTCGAGCCACTTGGTCTCGTCGGGAGCGGTGAGATCGTAGGCGGCCTCCACCACCTTCACCACGTCGTTCATTTGCGGTCCCGGAACCTGGTCACGAGCTCGCGGCGCGATCCGACGGCGAGCTTCCGGAAGATCACGGCGATCTGATTGGCCACCGTCCGCACCGACGTGCCGCGCCGCCGTGCGATCTCGGCGTTGGAGTCTCCGGCGAGGATGCGGAGGGCGACCTCACGCAGCGCGGCCGACAACGCGTCGATGCGAGGGTCGCGACCGGGCACCGCGAAGCTCAGCACCACGAGCTGCCGATCTGCGACCTCGATGCGGTCGACCACCAGATCTGCTGGCGGATCGCCCACCAGCAAAAGGTTCCAGGGCGTTGCCGCTCCTCGCCGCTTCGCGATTCGTCTCCGCATGGGCCCCCCTCCCGTAAGCGAGATGACTATCGACGAAGCCAATGTAGACCAGCGAATCGGTGCGCTCAACCAGGGGCTGGGGCGAGAGATCTGGGGAGGTCGACCAGGGGGCCGTGCGAGATCGAGCGGGTCGCTAGATTCCGCTCGAGAGGCAGCTCGCGGATAGCGGCGCGCCGCAGGTGTTGCCGGCGGAGCAGGTCTGGCAGGCCGGGCAGTCGCTGTCCCCGCCGCAGGTGCGGCCGACGCACTCGTGGTACGTGGTGTCCGTGCTGGTGAGGTCGCAGGTTTCGCCGGCGACCATGTCGCAGCCCGTGTTGTCGGCGCAGTAGTACGACGCGCTCTGGGTCGCCTTGTCGCTGCCCGAATTGCCTGGCACCGCGTGCAGGTAGGTGTAGATCGACTCGAAGTCCTCGAGCGTCAGGTCGCGCAGGTGCTGCCAGGGCATCGGCGTCGCCAGCGGCATCGGGTTGGGATCGTCGATGTGCAGCCCGGTCGTGAGGATGCCCTCGAAGCTGGCGAAGTCGGTCGCCGTCTCGAAGAAGAAGCCGTTGGTCGCGCCCAGGAGGTCTGTCGACATCGAGCGCACCACGCCCAGGGTCGCTTGCGAAGCCGCCGCGACCTTGGAGACCTTGCCGCCGGTGAGCCACATGGCGGTGTTGATCTTGCTGCCGGAGCGCGCCGGGTTGGTGTGGCAGTTCGAGCATTGGCCGAGGCTGTTGATGAGGTAGCTGCCGCGACCGATGCGCGCCTCGGTGGTGGCGTCGGCCGAGGTCACCGCGGCGAGCGGCTGGATCACCAGGCCGCGACGGATGCCGTCGGGGTCGGGGATCGGGTTGTTCGCCGAATCGAGCTCGAGCGGCAGCTGCCGCGTCACGTCGCCGTCGCTGTAGCTGGTCGGCGCGCTCCCTGGCGCCACCGTGGTCTTGGTATCCATGGTCACCTGGTTCGCGACCGGCGGGATGGCCTTCAGATAGGCGTAGATCGCCTGCAGGTCGGGCGTCGACGCCCAGCGGAAGTTGTTCCAGGGCATCACGTTCAAGGTGGCGCCGGCGATCGTGTAGTCGGCGCCGGTGCGCATCACGTTGACGAACTCGTCGACGGTGAGCTTCATGCCGGTCGTCGGGTCGGGCGTGAGATTGCGCGCGTAGACCGTGCCGAACGACGAGCCTCCGGCGAGGAAACCGGGCGTGGTGCCGGCCTCTCCGTGGCAGCTGCCGCAGTCGGAGAGCGCGTTGACCAGATAGCTGCCCTGGCCCACCGCCTCGATCTGCGTCGCGGTCATGCCGGTCGTGTCGATGGCGACGGGAGAGATGTCCAGGCCGTGCTTGGCGCGATCGGAAATGATGATGTTGTTGCCGTTGTTGCCGTTGCTTCCGTTGTTGCCGTTGCTTCCATCGGCGCCATTGGCTCCGTTGGTTCCATCGGTCCCGTTGGCGCCATTCGTCCCGTCCGCGCCTGCCGGGCCCTGTGCCCCTGTAGATCCGTCGGTTCCGCCACAAGCTGCGAGGCCCACGGCCAATGCCACAGTGATAATTCTTTTCACGGTATGCCCCCTTTTTGCACAGCATCTTAGGGGAGAGGCTGGCAACGGAAGCATAGGTATTGAATTTACGCGGCGCCGTAATCGGGCGCTGATGCTACGGAAGCTGCCGTCGGTGTTGGCGAACAGCGACAGGTCGTTCAAAATGCCCCACTGACCGCCGTTCGGCGAGGTGGTGCTGACGCCCGCGAGCCAGGTCGCGGCCGGCAGATAGCCGAACGAGACGTCCTGATCGTTGATCAGGGTCCAGCCTCCGTTGGTCATGTCCCAGTAGACCTGGACCCGCTGCGGCCACCGGCGCCGTCGGGATCGACCGTGTAGAGGCCGTCGCCGGTGCTGCCGCCGTTGTTGAGGATGTCGTAGCAGTGCATGCCGCGGCCATGAAAAGACCAAGCAGCCCACTGCTGGCCGGGCGCGATAAAGGACCGCGCGACGCGACTTGTCAGAAGCTCCGATTCTGCGGCGAATCGACGAAATGCGGTAGGCTCGGCGCGTGATCTCCGACTTCCATCTCATCGCGCTGCAGCTTGGCAGCGAGGAGCAGATGATGGCGCGCGCGCGGCAGGCGCTCGATGAGGTGGAGGAGGGCGAGACGGCGTTCTTGCCCGAGTATCTAGCGTGGACACCGCAGGGATCGGGGCGCGCCTTCGCGCGGCTGGTCGCCTTGGCCCAAGAGCGCAACATTAATATAGTCACCACGCTCAACGTCGGGCCCGATCTGCACGAGGATCTGCCCGGGCGCGATCCCGAGGCGCGCTACAACGCCCTGGTCATCTTCACGCGGCACGGCGTCGTGCACGTGCCGCAGGCGAAGGTGACGCCGCAGTCGTTCGAGATGGACGCGTCGGAGGGGGGACCCGATATCGGCGTGGCGCCGTATGATCGGATCAACCGGGTGCGGCTCGACTGGCAGGACACGCTGCTGGAGACGCGCTTTGTCATCTGCTCCGACCTCGCGGCGTTTCTGCAGTTCTCGCCGGCAGAGCTCGAGTGCGACTTGTTGGTCGTGCTCGGCAACTTCGCCTACGGCGCCGAGCGGGTGGCGTCGCGGCTGCTCGGGCAGGCGATCGGGGCCGGTGTGGCGATGACGACCTTGCACGTCAACGCGTTCCACGTGCCGAGCGCGCTCGGCCATCAGCCGCTGGCGCTGCAGGTCGAGGAGGTGCTCGATGCGACGGAGCGGGCCAAGGTCGAGCCGGCGTGGCCGAACCCGCGCACGCTGCGCTCGGGGTTTCATGTGTACGACGACGGCGCGGCGCGAGACTTCGTGGCGATGTGCAACCTGCCACGCCGGGGGCGGATCGCCGTTCCCCGGTCGCGCTGGAAGCCGGCCATGAGCCTCGGCGAATATCCGATCACGGTCTCGCTATGAGATACTGCGTGCGTGATCTCGCTGCTCGATATTCCACATCAGGAAGCGCGGCGGCTGGTGCGCAGCGGTGCGCCAGTGTACCTGACGGTGAATCCGGTCGAGTACCACGGGCCGCATCTGTCGCTGCATAACGACCGGCTGGTCAGCATCGGGATCGCCCGCGAGGTGCACGAGCAGCTGGCGCGCAAACACGATTGGCCGCTGTTGCTCGGCGCGGACCTGGAGATCGGCGTCGAGCCCTGCCCGGGCCCGGGGACGCGGCGCACGGCCTATCCGATCGTGCGGCACCTGGTGATGGAGGCCTGTCGCGCGCTCGCCGAGCTCGGCGCGTCGAAGGTGATCTTGATGACCTTCCACGGCGCGCCGCTGCACAACCTCGCGATCGAAGCGGGCGTGGAGCTGCTGCGCGCGGCCGGCGTGCGCGCGGTCGCGCCCTTCAATGGGCTGTTGACCGAGATGCTGTTCCTCGAGCCATCCCAGTTCGCGGACGCCTTCGTCCACGTCGCCGACGATGCGGAGCGGGCGCAGATGATGAGCGCGCTGGCGAGCGACTTTCACGCCGGCTTCTTCGAGACGTCGATGGCGCTGCACTACGCGCCGGAGTCGGTGGCGCCCGACTACAAGTCGCTGCCGCCCTGTCCGGATGTGCGGCCCGACGGCAAGTTCGCGCTCGCGGCGCGCATGGCGCGCGCGCTCGGCGCCGACCGTCTGTCGCGCGAGCTCACGTTCGCGGCCGAGGGCATGGGGTGGAACGCGCTGCGGCCGTTTCCCGGCTACACCGGTCGGCCGCATCGGGCGACGCCGCAAGCAGGGGCCGTGTTCGCGCGGGAGATCGTGCGCCGCTATGTCGAGGGCATCGAGGACGTGTTCGCCGGACGGGCCGAGTCGCCGCCGCCGATCATGCGCTGGGTCGGGACGCTGTCGCTCGGCGGGCGCATCGGCAACTTGCCGGTGCCGTCGGGCGACCAGATGCAGTGAGCGGCGCCCGCGTGGTCCGCTAGCGCGACTCCCCTCAGGGCCGCGGATCGGGCGAAGGAGCGGGAGTCAGCTCTGCCTGCGGCCTCGGGACGACGGCGTTGCCATCGCTCGCTTCGGCGGCGCGCTGCTCGGCGGCCTTGGCGTGCAGGCGGTTGGCCTCCTGCTTCTCGGCGGCTGCGAGCTCGTAGTTCTTGCGCGCGTGGGCCTGGCGCGCGCGTACGTCGTGCGAATCGGCCTGGCGCGCGGTTTCGTACGAAACCGCACAGCCGCCGACGATGAGCGCGAGCGCGCCGGCGAACATGAAGCTCCTCGACATGATGTCCTCCTCTATGGAAGCGGCGGGGTGGCGCGATCGTGGCGCCGGGCACCATCGAGGTCCCGGTGCGGCGCCTTGGCCGACTGACGCTGCGCCACGTTGCGCGGCGTCCGGTGCGCGCAGCCGAGCGGGAGCAGCAAGAGCCCGACGAGTATGAGCTTCCGCATCCTTCGTCGAGGGTAACGATGCAGGGCGTGCGCCAGGGCGCCCGGTCGGGGAGCGGGCGGGCGCCGGTCAGCGGGTCAGGCTGCGCGGATCGAAGCGATCGCGCAGGCCGTCGCCGACGAGGTTGCAGGCGAGCACGACGAGCGCGATGGCGATGCCCGGCGCCATCGCCAGGTGCTGGCGTGCGCCACAGATAGGTCGTGCCCTGCGACAGCAGCGAGCCCCAACTGTAGTTGTGCAGGCGTCCCAGGCCGAGGAAGGAGAGGCTGGCCTCGACGAGGATGACGCCGGCGAAGCCGAAGGTCGCCTGGACGATGAGCGGCGACAGCGTGTTGGGCACGACGTGGCGCAGCATGATCCGCCACGGCGAGGCGCCGATGGCGCGCGCGGCCTGGACGAACTCGCGCTCGCGCACCTGCAAGCACCTGGCCGCGGGCGACGCGCGCGTAGCCGACCCAGCCGTTGACGGTGAGGGCGAAGATGAAGACGCCGACGCCCGCGGAGGGGACGATGGCGACGATGGCGAGGTTGAGCAGGATGCCGGGGAAGGCGAGCAGCACGTCGACGATGCGCATGATCACCTCGTCGACGGCGCCGCCGAAGTAGCCGGCGATGGTGCCGACGGCGATGCCGATGACCAGGCAGAGCGCGACGACGGTGAGCGAGATCCCGGCGGCGAGGCGCGCGCCCCACAGGAGCTGCGAGAGCAGGTCGCAGCCGTTCTCGTCGGTGCCGAGCAGGTGGGCGTGGCTCGGCTTCTCGAGCAGATGACCGAGGTTCTGCGTCTCCGGGCCGTACGGCGCGAGCGGCGGCCCGAGCGATCGCGGCGAAGAAGAAGAGCGCCGAGCAGCAGCAGGCCGACGAGGCGGGCCGACGCCGAGCTGGGAGACGCAGCGCCTCATTGGACGCGGATCCGCGGATCGGCGAGGCCGTAGGCCAGGTCGACGAGCAGGTTGACCGTCACGTAGCTGACGGCGATCACGAGCGTGCAGCCCTGCACGACGCGATAGTCGCGCTGCGAGATCGCCTCGAGCAGCAGCGTGCCGATGCCGGGCCGCGCGAACACCTTCTCGGTGACGACCGCGCCCGCCAGCAGCGAGCCGAACTGGATGCCGGCGACCGTGATCACGGGAACGAGCGCGTTGCGCAGCGCGTGGCGCAGCACGACCACGCGTCGACGACAGTCCCTTGGCGCGCGCGGTGCGGACGTAGTCCTCGCCGAGCACCTCGAGCAGCGAGCGAGCGGGTCATGCGCGCGAGCATCGCCATCAGGTGCGTGCCGAGCATGATCGACGGCAGCACCAGGCCGGCGAGGCCCGCGCGATCGTCGGCGGGGCCGGGGAGCCACTGCAGGTCGACGTAGAAGATCGCGAGCAGCAGCGGGCCCAGCCACATCGCGGGCATCGAGATGCCGGCGAGCGAGATCACGGTCGCGGCGGCGTCGAGGGCGCCAGCGCGGGCGCAAGGCGGCGAGGATGCCGAGCGGCAGCGCGAGCATGAGCGCGACCACCATGGCGGCGGTCGCGAGCGCGATCGTCGACGGCAGCGCCTCGGCGATGAGCGAGGCGACGGTGCGGCGCTGGTCGGGGCAGGTGTGGCCGAGCGTGCCGTCGGCGACGTGGCTGAGGAAGCGGCCGAACTGGACGATGAGCGGCTGGTCGAGATCCATGCAGCGGCGCATCTCGACCTTGTCGATGGGATCGGCGCGCTCGCCGAGCAGGTTGTCGACCGGATCGCCGGGGATGAGGTGCACGAGCAAGAACACCAGCACCGAGACGCCGAGCACGGCGATGAGGCTGGAGAGGAGGCGGCGGCGCAGGAAGCTAGCGCGCATCCGCCCTGGTCAGAACGAGATCGGCTTCGGACGCGCAGAACTTGGCCGGACGCGCCGAGGGTCATGTCGACCGACGGGATCGGCTCGGCGCCGAAGGTGCCGGTGCTGCGGCACTCGTAGCCGTCGCGGCAGTCGCCGTCGTTGGAGCAGCTCCGCTGGCACCAGTGGCGCTCGGTCGAGCTCGGTGCGCAGTGGCCATTGTCTTGGTTGCAGTTGCCCTTGGTATCGAAGCCGGCGGTGCAGGTGCAGTTGCCGCTCTGGTCGCTGGCATCGCAGACACAACGGTCGTCGATGTTGTGGCAGGTGGATTGGCTGAACGGGACCTGCGAATTGACCTTGCACGTTTCGTCGGTCGGCGTGAAGAAGCGGATGCACACGGCCTCGCTTGGGCAGGTCGTGGGGCCGCAGTCCTCCTGCGTGCAGTAGCCGTCGACGGGGGCGGTGTCGCAGAAGCGGTCCCCGAGGGGGCTGCAGTCGATGTTCGATCTGGCATGAGTCACCGATCTTCGCGCCGCAACCGGCGACGAGGAGGGCGGCGACGAGCGAAATGCGCCACATCAGGGGGCGCACTATAGTCATGGGCGGGGGGGCGTGCAAGACGACTCCGCCGATTGGGCGCGCCGCGGCGGAAATGGGTTGCCTGCGCCTGCGTCACCTGTCGAGCGTACGGCCAAGAGCGGCGGGGGCGCGACTTTCTGCGGAGCGCGCGGGCCGACGCCAGTGCCGCCCCCAGGGCCGCCAGGCACGCGAGCAGCGCGGCGGTCGATCCGGCCGAGGTGCCGCCGAGCTCCGTCGTGCGGGCGAGCGAGCATCCGCCGCCGGCGGCGAAGGGGGAGCCGATGTCGGCGCGCGCGTTCACGATGTAGATCGATGGGTGAGCGGCGAGAACGACGCCGTCCACGATGGCGCTTGACGATGGCAGTGGTGCCGCGCGGCGCGTGGGCGGCGAAGGTGCGTTCGTAGCGACCGCTGCCGAGGTCGATGACGTCACCGATCGGCGCGCCGGCGCTCGCAGTGATCGTTACGTCGTGGCCCGGGCCGAGCGGCATGCCGTCGTCGGCGCGGGGGGTGACGGTGACCACCGTCGTTTCGTCGCCCGGCGGAACCACGTCACGGCTGACGCCGACCGAGGAGGCGGTCGCGCTGACGGCCGCGCCGCGGGCGCCGCGGACGTAGCGGGCGGCGGCGAGCACGTCGAGCTTGCCGAAGCCGAGCTTGGGCGTGAAGCCGGCGCCGTCGTCGTGCGCGGTGACGCGCAGGATCTCGCGCACGGCGCTCGGCGGTCAGCGTCGGATCGGCCTGGAACAGCAGCGCGATGGCGCCGGTCGACGTGCGGCGCCGCCTGCGAGGTTCCGCGCAGGATGGCATGAACGCCGTCGTCACCCCAGGTGAGGTGGTTGCCCGGTGCCACGAAGAAGGCCGACGTCGGGCTGTCCGGGCTGGCATCGGTGGAGAGCGCGGATACGACGTACTCGCCGGGCGCGAGGACATCGGGAGCGAAGCGATCGTCGGCGGTCGGGCCGGACGACGAGAAGCTCGACGGATTGCCGACGATCGCCGAGCGCGTCGCGGCCGTCCCGTCGACCGTCGTCCATTGGTTGCGGGTCACGAACGATCCGACGACCACGGCGTTGTGCGCGGTCGAGGGCATGTCGAGGCGATCGTCTTCCGCCACGTGGTCGACGAAGTGTGCCGGCGTGGCCGCGCTCGGTTCGTCGCTGATCCAGACGTCCCACCGCGGGGCCTGGCCGTCGAAGACGAGCGCCCAGCTCCCGCTCGCCGGCGCGCCGCCGGCGGGCCCTTCGACCACGATGCTCGCGGCTTGCCGTCCGTCCGGCCGGGGGCCGCTGCTGGCGCCGTTGTCGACCAGCACCTCGCCTTCGGAGGTCATGGGGCCGTTGAAGACGACGCCCGGGGCGACCGGGCCGTAGTGGTGACCGGCCGGTGAGACCACGGAGATCGCGAAGGTACCGGTGTGCCAGACCTCGAACGCGAGCTGGGCGTCGGCCTGCGAGCTCGGGGAGAGGTCGACGCACGCTCGTGACGCTGCCGTCGAGCGCCCAGGCGCCGGCGTGCTGGTCGCGCCCGCCTTCGTTGCCAGCGGCGATCACCAATGCGCGTCCGGGCTGGTCGGCCGGGAAGAGCTGGTCGAGCGCAGCTTCGAGGTCGCTGGTGCCGTCGTGCGGACCGGTGTTGCTGCCCAGGCTCAGGTTGGCCACCACCGGGCGGCCGAGGCGCTGCGCCTCGTCGACCGCGAATCGGCAGCCGGCGATGACGTCCGAGTCGGTGAAGGTAGCGTCGCCGTGGGTGCCCTGGACGGCGACGATGCCGGCGCCAGGCGCGACGCCGACGTAGCGGCCGGCGGGCAGGCCGTTGCCGGTCGCCAGGCCGTTGGACGCCGCGATGCCGGCCACGTGCGTGCCGTGGCCGTTGATGTCGCTGCTCGGCGACCGCGACCGCCGGTTGGGTGCCGGTGCCGTCGGCGGCGAGCGTGGCGTCGATGTCCGGCTGCAGCCACACGGCGCCGCCGTTGTAGTCGGGCAGCTCGGGGTGGAGGTTGGAGCGCTCGTGCATGTAGTCGAGAATCGCTGCGACACGCGTAGTGCCGTCGGCGTTGCGCAGGTCGGCGTGGCGAAAGTCGACGCCGGTGTCGATGAGGGCGACGAGCGCGCCGCTGCCGTCGAGACCGGTTTCGAGGCGCGCGGCGGGGGCGCCGATGGCGGGGCCGGACGCATCGAACAGCGGGTGAAGCAGGCGGCGCTCTTCGACCGTGACCACGTCCGGCAGGGCCAGCAGGCGGCGCAGGTCGTCGGCGGAGGCGCGCAGGTCGGCGAAGTCGCCCGCGAGCGCCCGGGCGTCGAGGCCGGCCTGCCGAAGACGAGCGGCCCCGCCCGGCACCCGCACCGTCACCAGGGCGCGGCCGTCGGGCGTGCCGGTGCCGAGCGCATCGGCGCCGAGCTGGCCGGCAGCGACGAGCCCGACGCGTCCGACCACGGTCGGGGCCGCCAAGACCTCGGCCGACCGGGCGACCAGGGCGAGGACATTAATGAGGGGGAGCGAACGGCGCATCTTGAGGCGACCCGGCACGGGATGTTATCAGACGCGCGGTGCGTGCGGTGGTCCAGCGGGTGAGTCGCGCCGAAGTGCGCGTGGGCGACGAGGTCACCGGGCGGATCGGTCACGGCCTGGTCGTGCTGCTCGGTGCCGGCGACGACGACTCCGAGGCCGACCTCGGCTACATGGTCGACAAGATCGTCGGGCTTGCGCATCTTCGCCGACGACGAGGGCAACATGAACCGATCGGTGGTCGACGTCGGTGGCGCGTTGCTGGTCGTGAGTCAGTTCACGCTGTACGGGGACGCGCGGAAGGGGCGGCGGCCGTCGTTCATCAAGGCGATGGCGCCCGGCCCCGCCGAGCAGCTCTACGAGAAGTTCGTCGCCGCGGTCCGGGCCACGGGTGTGACGGTCGAGACGGGACGCTTTCGCGCCATGATGCAGGTCGAGCTGGTCAACGACGGGCCGGTGACTCTGTTGCTCGATTCGAAGCGGCAGTTTTGACCCGCACCCGGGCAGCGGCCGCGGCCGCGCGCGTGGCGCTGCTGGGCGTGCTGGCGCTCGCGCTGTTGCAGCCCGGTGTCGCGGGCGCATCGGAGCCGGAGATGTTCGGCATGGGCGCGCGCACGCCGGGGATGGCGGGCACCGGCGTGGCCGACGCCGAAGGCTACGACGCGACCTACACGAATCCGGCGGGGCTGGTCGGGCCGACCAATCGACGGCTGACGCTCGGGTACGTGCACGCCGGCTATCGGCTGAACCTCGACGGCGCGCATCACCCGGTCGATATGACCGACGGGCTGGTGCTCGGCGCCGACCTGCCGATTCCCTTCGGCGGCATCCTGCGCGACCGGGTCGCGCTCGGGCTCGGATTCTACTTTCCGTTCGGTGTGATCAACCGCGCGCGGGCGCCGTTCCCCGACGAGCCGCGGCTGGCGCTCCTCGACGCGCGCACGCAGGTGGTGTCGGTGCTGGTCGCGGGCGGCGTGCGCGTGCACGAGCGCGTCGATGTCGGCGTCGGCGTGCTGGCCCTGGCGACGCTGGTCGGCACCATCTCGATCGCCGATCTGGGTGGGCGCATCACCACGGTCGCCGAGGAGCAGCTCACGACCAGCATGACGCCGATCATCGGCGTACGCGTGCGCGCGTTGCGCTGGCTCAAGCTGGGCGCCGTGTTTCGCGGCGAGTCGAAGTCGACCTACGACATCGAGATCACCAACAGCCTCGGGTCGGCGCTGCCGCTGACGCTGCCGACGTTGCGCATCGCCGGCGTCGCGCAGTACGACCCGATGCAGGTGGCGGTCGAAGCTGCGTTCGCGCCGCTGCGATGGTTGACGATCGACGCCGGGGTGACGTGGAAGCATTGGGCGGGCTTCGGGCTGCCGACCGAGAACGCGACGCTCGGCGCGCCGCCGCAGCCGCCGCCTGGCTTCGTCGACACGGCGGTGCCGCGCGTGGCGGCGGAGGCGACGCGGCGCTGGTCACACGTCGCGCTCTCGGGGCGCGCCGGATACTTCTTCGAGCCGAGCGGTGCCCGCGGGCCGGTGCTGCTCGACGCCGACCGGCACGTGCTGACGTTCGGCGCCGGGCTGACCTGGAGCGGGCGGCTGACGACCCTGCAGCTCGACGGGTTCGTGCAGTGGCACCACCTGCAGTCGAACCCGCGCGTGAGCGGGGACTTCGCCGCCTTCGGCTTCAGCGTCGGGCGTCGACCTGTGAGCCGCGGCGTGCGACCTGTGAGCCGCGGCGTGCGATCTGTGAGCCGCATGCGACCTGTGAGCCGCGGCGTGCGCGCAGCGGACCTCGCCGCCCGCTGCGTCGCCGTCTTCGCGATCGTCGCTGCGCTCGGGGGCGCCACCGCGCGGGCCAATCCGATCGACGCCTTCGGCTACGGCTCGCGCGCGACCGCGATGGGCGGGGCGGCGACGGCGGCGAGCGAGGACTCGTCGGCAAACTACTACAATCCGGCGGGGCTGGTGCGCGGGAGCGACCTGCGCATCGACCTCGGCTATCGCTACGCGCAACCGCTTCTGCGGATGAACGGCCGCGACGTCGGCGTCGACGCGTCGCGCGGGTTCCTCATCGGGCTGGTCGCGCCCGGCCACATTGGGCCCGTTTCGCTTCGCCTTCGGCGCCAGCTTGTGGCTCCCCGATCAGCGGCTGACGCGCGTGCGCTCGCTCCCGTTCGATCAGCCGCGCTTCGTGATGTTCGACAACCGCCCGCAGCGGCTCTACCTGGCGGCGAACATCGCGATCCAGATCGTGCCCGGGCTGTACGTCGGCGGCGGCCTGACCTTCATGTCCAAGACGGCCGGTCAACTATTCCTCAAGGGATCGGTCGCCGTCAGCGATCCCGACGCGAGCTCGCTCGTCAGCCGGATCGACGTCGATCTGGTGGCCGTGCGCTATCCGCAGGCCGGGATCTTGTGGGAGGCCACACCGTGGCTGAGCGTCGGCGTCAGCTATCGCCACTCGTTCCTGCTCAACCTCGATCAGCAGTTTCGCATCGACGGCAATATCGGCAACCCGGGGCTGACGCCGGTGGTCGAGAACGGATACTTCGCCGCACACTCGGTGTCGACCGACCTGTTTCAGCCGTGGCAGCTGACCGCCGGCGCCGCGCTACGGCTCCGGCGCGACATCCTGCTGACCTTCGACGCGACCTTCGCGCGCTGGAGCGAGTTTCCGGTGCCGGCGGCGGACCTGACCATCGGGCTCGACATCGGCGTCTACAACGACAAGGTGATGCTGCCGCCGGCGCGCTCCTATCCGCCATCCGGGTTCCACGACATCGTCATCCCGCGCGCCGGGGTCGAGTGGCGCGCCTGGCAGCGGCCGAAGCTGGCGCTCGACCTGCGCGCCGGCTACTCCTACGAGCCGACCCCGGTGCCGGAGCAGATCGCCGAAAGCAACTTCGCCGACGCGGACAAGCACACGTTCTCGGTGGGCGCCGGGCTCGAGCTTCTGCGGGTGACCGCGATCTTGCCCCGGCCGATCGCGATCGACGTGCACTTCGCCGGCACGTACCTGCCGCCGCGCACCAACCGCAAGATCGATCCGCTCGATCACGTAGGCGACTTCGTGGCCGACGGCGTCGTCCTGCAGCTCGGCCTCATGCTGCGGAGCCGCTTCTGATGCGCGCACCCTCGCTCATCGCCGTGGGCGCTCTATTGCTGATGGCGGGCTGCGGAGCGACCGGCGACTCCGGACGGCGGCGCGTCGCACCTGCCGGTGTCGGGCTCGGGGCCGTTCACGCCGCTCGAGCCCGATCCGTCGCTCGATGCCATCAGCCCGCCCTTCGTGCTCACCGATAGCACCGCCGATCTCGACGATCCCTGGGTCGTCGACTGGGGCGAGCAGATGGCGATGTGGGTCACCGCGCGTCGGGCCAACGTCACCGACATCGAGCACGCCGATTCGTTCGCGCTCGAGCAGGGCTTCTTGCCGCTGGTGCAGGCCATCCTTCCCGACCAGGCGTGGGAGGCGGGCGCGGTGTCGGGCGCATCGCTCGTGGCCGGCGATCCCGTCGTGCCGGGCGGCGTCTGGATCATCTTCTACGGCGGCGGTGGCGCCATCGGCTGGGCAACGGCGCCCGCGATCACGCTCGGGCACAAGTGGACCAAGGCCCCCGGCCCCGCGCTCCTGGCCGACGGCGCCGAGGAGGGCACCGAGCTGTCGTCGCCCGCGGTGGTGCGTCTCGACGATCGCGTGCGCGTCTACTACCTGGCGGCCGGCGCGATCTGGGCGGCCGAGGCGGCGTGGGCGGACGTGGTCGCCGGCAAGGCCACGACCTGGGCGCGGCTCGATGGCGACCCGGGGACGCCCGAGCGCGATCCGATGCTGCGCGCGCCCGCCTGGGCACTGTCGATCGGTCGCTTCACCGCGCGCGCCGACCTGACGCCGGCCGGTCGCGTGCGCCACGATCTGTACTTCACCGCGCTCACCGCGCCGACCGCGGCGCAGCCGTCGATCAGCACCTGCGGCTTCGCCAGCTCGTTCACCGGCGATCGCTTCGAGGTCGCCGCCGCGCCCATCCTGCCCCTGCAGAACCCGACCCGCTCGCCCGCCGAGACTCCCTACCGCGACGGCGCCCTGCTGCTGTACATCGAGCGCGCCGGCACGCGCGACGCGGTCGCCGCGGCGCATAGCCCATAGATCTTGCGGGTACACCGTGTTATCGTCGACCCGTGAAGGTCCGCTTTTGGGGGGTGCGCGGCTCATATCCGGTGCCCGGGCCGGACACCAACCGCTACGGCGGCAACACCTCGTGCGTCGAGGTGCGCACCGAAGCGGGCACCGCACATCATCATCGACGCCGGCACCGGCCTGCGCAAGCTCGGCAAGGAGATGATGCAGGGCGCGTTCGGCGAAGGCGCCGGCACCTCGCACCTGCTGGTCAGCCACACCCACTGGGACCACATCCAGGGCCTGCCGTTCTTCGCGCCGATGTACACGCGCGGCAACAAGTTCTTCGTCTACGCCCGGCAGCGCGACGACACGCACCTGCGCGCGGTGTTCGCCTCGCAGACCGACTCGCCCGTACTTTCCGGTGCCGTTCGACAACGTGCAGGCCGACGTCGCCTTCCGCGAGCTGGTCGAGGGCGCGCGCTTCGAGATCGGCCCCGTCAAGGTGTCGTGCACGCGGCTCAACCACCCGTGGATCGCGATGGCCTACCGCCTCGACTGCGACGGCGCCTCGGTCGTGCTACGTGACCGACACGGCGCCGTTCACGCGACATCCTGCATCGAGCAGGAGTACATCCGCCAGCCGCCCAAGCCGGGCGATCCGCTCAAGCCCGAGGACGCCGCCAAGCTGAGCGCCATGCGCGACGGCGTGGTGCGCCTGTGCGAAGGCGCCGACCTCGTCATCTACGACACGCAGTTCACGCCCGACGAGTACGCCGCCAAGCCGCACTGGGGCCACTCGTGCCCCGAGGACGCGATCGAGATCGCGCGCGCCGCCGGCGCCAAGGCCGTCGTGCTGTTCCATCACGCGCCCGAGCGCACCGACGATCAGATCGACGAGATGCTCGCCTATCACCGCAAGCAGACGACCGACCTCGAGCTGGTCGCGGCCGCCGAAGGCATGGAGCTGTCGCTCGGCAACGGGGTGAAGTGATGCAGGCGACCTTCTGGGGCGTGCGCGGCTCGGTGCCGGCGCCGGGCCCGAGACGAACCGCTACGGCGGCAACACCTCGTGCGTCGAGCTGCGCACGCGCACCGGCACCCTCCTCATCATCGACATCGGCACCGGCGCCATCGCGCTCGGCCGCAAGCTCATGGCCGACTCGTTCGGCAAGGGCGGCGGCGAGGCGCTCATCTTCCTGTCGCACGCGCACTGGGATCACATCCAGGGCTTCCCCTTCTTCGCGCCGGTGTTCGTGCCCGGCAACCAGTTCACCGTGCACGGGCCGGGACGCTCGTCGTCGATGCTCGAGGGCATCCTCGAAGGGCAGATGAACCCGCACTTCTCGCCGCTGTACACGATGCGCAACCTGGGCGCGAGCATCGAGGTCGTCGCCGTCGACGGCATGGCCAAGGACCCGAGCTTCGAGTGCGCCGGCGTGCGCGTCAAGGCGCGGCTCAACCCGCACGGCGCCACGCAGGCGCTCGCCTATCGCTTCGAGGAGGACGGCCGCTCGTTGGTCTACGCCTCCGACGCCGGCTATCCGGCGGGCGGGCCCAGCGCCGACGTCCGTGCGCTCTACCACGGCGCCGACGTGCTCATCCACGACTGCACCTACTCGCCCGAAGATCGGCGCGCTGCGCATGGCGCGCGGCTTCTCCTCGATCGCCGACGCGGCGCAGGCCGCCGTCGAAGGCGAGGTCAGAAAGCTGGTCATGTTCCACTACGACCAGGACTACTCGGACGACGTCGTCGACGCGCTCGGCGAGCGCACGCGCCGCCTGCTCGACGAGCTCGGCGGGACCAAGATCGAGCTCGTGGCCGCGCGTGAAGGCTTGACGCTCACCGTCTGACGGGCAAGGCTCGCGACATGGATTACGCGCGGTTCGATGCGATCGAGGCGGTCGCGCTGGCACGAATCAGCGGCGCCGGACCGGCGCACGACGAGCTGCACGTCTGGCGCGTGATGGAGACAGCGAAGAAGATCGCGCGGGCGGAGGGGGCAGACGTCGAGGTGTGCCTGCTCGCGGCGCTCTTGCACGAGCTGTTCAATCACCCCAAGAGCCATCCCGAATCGTCGCGCTCGGGAGACGTATGTGCCGAGCAGGCGACGGCGCTCCTGCGCGAGCATGGCTACGCCGAGCCGCTCCTCGAGCGGGTCGCCTACTGCATCCGCGTGCACTCGTTCTCGCGCGGCATCCTGCCCGAGACCCTGGAGGCCAAGGTGTTGCAGGACGCCGACCGGCTCGACGCCATCGGCGCCATCGGAATCGCGCGCCTGTTCGCCACCTCGGCCGAGATGAAGCGCCCGTTCTATGCGCGCGAGGATCCGTTCTGCCGCGTCCATCAGCCCGACGACAAGCAGTGGGGGCTCGATCACTTCTATCGCAAGCTGCTGCGCATTGGCGACGGCCTGCACACGGCGACGGCGCGCGCGCTCGCCGGCGAGCGCGTCGCCTTCATGCGCGCGTACCTCGATCAGCTGGAGCGCGAGCTCGAGTAGTCGAGCCAGCCGTCGACGCCACGGACGCCGATGCGCGCCTCCTCGGTGGCCAGGGCCCGGTCATGACGCCCGAGCTCGGCGACCACCGTCAGCGCGGGCGCGGCCAGGCGATGATAGGCGCGCACCAGGGCGCCGATCGACTTCGGCGGCAGGCGCGCGACTCCGCACAGCCGCTCGGCTGCGCGCGCCGCGAACGAGCCGTCGACGACGAACGCGGTGGCCACCAACTGCGGCGCCACCCAGCTGGCGCCGTCGATGGCGCGCCACAACGCCTCGACCGGGGGCGCGTCGCCGCCGCCGCCGAGCGCCAGGGCCGCGGCCGCCGTGATCTGCTCGCGCCAGCCACCGCGCAGAAGCTCGATCGCCTCGACGCGCCACTCGCCGACCAGCGCTGCGCGCACCTGGGCCATCGCCCCCGGCTCGGGCGACAGCAGGCGCGACGCTTCGGGCACGAGCGCGCGCAGCATCAGCGCCGAACGCGGCCGCTGGTCAGCGCCGTGCCGCGCGCCAGCTGCTGCGTGACGCCCACGAGCCCGGCGTGCATGAACATCGCCGTCAGCACGTGACGCTCGGGCCCGCGTCCGACGATCCCAGCCGCCGTCGCCACGATGATGCTGCCGCCGTCCTTGACCACGCGCGCGCACTCGGCCAGGAGCTGCGGCGCCACCGACAGATCCGGCAGCCCCGACACGCACAGCGCATCGGCCGATCGATCCTCGAGCGGCAGCCGCCCGCGCTCGGGCCGCACCCGCACCGCCACGTGCCCCGCCTGCTCGAGCGCCCGCGCCACCGCGTCGCCGAGGGCGACCACCTGCCGCTTCTGTCCCGGCACCGCGCGCGCCAGTGCCCGCGCCCCGCGCGCCGAGCCGACGCCGAGCGCCAGGGCCAGGTCGTCGACGTTCATTTCTTGCGCGCGAGCACGCTGCGCCCCTTGGGGTGCGCGCCCGAGTGGTGAGCCAGCCACGCCTTGGCGATGGCGCGGTTGCGCGCCGTCTTGCGCAGCGCCAGCTTCTCCGCCCGGCGCTGCTGCTTGAACCGCTGGTGGATCGCCAGCCAGTCGCTCTGGTCGTTGTCGCGCTCGTGGCCGTTGCGCAGGCGCAGATAGGCGCAGCGCGGCTCCTCGAGCGTCGGCGTCGCCTTCATGCGCCACCACAGGTTGTCGGCGATGAACTTGAAGTTCTCGTAGCTCTCGACGAAGAAGTCGAGCTTGTGCTCCTTGATCGCGCCGCCCATGTCGTCGGCGCGTAGGCAGCCGTCGTGGCGTGTACCGTCGGGCAGGAGCACCCCTACCAGCTCGGGCACGTAGACGGTGGCGCCGATGGGGATGAAGCGCGGATCGACGGCGATCGAGCGGAACGGCACCAGCGGCCGCCCCTGCACGCCGGCGCCGAGCGGGTGCTGATCGAGCGCCAGCGTCTTGAAGCAGGTGCCCATGCCGTAGTTGCACTCGCCGTCGTAGTTGAGGACGCGCCCATCGCGCAGGATGCCGGAGCCTTCGAGCTTGAGCTCGAACACGAACGCCGATGGGAAGCTGCCGATGTAGTAGCCGGCGCGGGTGTAGATGGCGGTGTCGTAGGCTTCGTTGGCGTAATCGGACTCGTAGGCGATCCAGTAGAAGGAGAGGCGGAAGCCCTCCTTCTCGGCGATCGGGTAGCCGCAGCACTCCTTGACCTTGGCGATGAGCGGCAGCTTGTCGGGCGCGCGGCCGTAGAGCTTCGAGGCCGCCAGCTTCTCGCCGGGAGCGGGCGGCGCCAGCTTGGGCACGTCGAAGTATCCGTCGGCGGCCAGCGCCTGCGCCGCCTCGAGCGCCATCTCTTGCGCGCGCGCCGAGCCGGCGGCGGCAAGCAGGCACACGACGGCGACGGCAGCACGCACGATCGTAGGATAACCGAGCGCCGCCGCGACGGCAATTTGGTGTTACGATGCCGCGCCATGGGTCGAAATGCCTTTATGACCATCGTGTTGGCGGTCGGTTTCACCACCGCGACCTACCTCGGCATGCACTTCGTCGTGCTGCCGCGGCTGCCGGTGCACGCCGTCGACGTGCCCTCCTTGAGCGGGCTGACCCCCGAGCAGGCGCGCGGGCTCCTCGAGCCGCGCGGGCTGCTGCTCATCCTCGACGAGGAACGTCCGGACGAGCGGGCGGCGCCGGGCACGCTCATCGACCAGCGGCCGCTGGCGGGCTCGCGCCTGCGCCGGGGCGAGGACGTGCACGCGGCGGTGGCGGAGGCGGTGCGGGTGCCCAAGGTCGTCGGCATGACGGTCGACGCGGCCAAGGAGGCGCTCGACCCGCTCAAGCTCAAGCCGGGCGCGGTGACCGAGGTCGCGTCGGCGACGGCGCCCAAGGGGCAGATCGTGGCGCAGAATCCCGCCGTCGGCGCGGAGGGGCGCCAGGATGCCACCGTCGACCTGCAGGTGTCGTCGGGGCCGGCGGCGGTGGCGGTGCCGTCGGTCATCGGCAAGTCGAGGTCGGGGGCGAAGGACGTCCTGGAGAAGGCCGGGTTCACGGTCGGAACGATGCACGTCGGCTCCAACGACGACTACGACTCGGGCGTGGTCATCCGCCAGCAGCCGCCGGCCAACACGCAGGCGGCGCCCGGCACCAAGGTCGACCTGACGATCAACGACTGACGGCGATGCTGCTGCTCGAGGCGTGCGCGGGGCGCAGCGACGTCGGCGGCAAGGCCGAGACGCTGGCGCGGGTGCGCGCGGCGGGGCTGGCGACGGCGGACGGGGTGGTCCTATTGCCCGACGAGCCCGTCGACGCGGCGGCGCTGGCGGCGGCGCTGGCGCGGCTCGGAGGCGAGCGCTTCTGCGCGCGCTCGTCGTCGACGGTGGAGGACGCCGCGGGCGGCTCGGCGGCGGGCCTGTTTCGCAGCGTGGTCGGCGTGGGGGCGGGCGAGGTGGCGCGCGCCGTCGCCGAGGTGCGGCACAGCGCCGACACGCCGGCGGTGGCGGCGTATCTGGAGGCGCGTGGCCTTGGGCGCGAGGGCGTGAAGGTGGCCGTCCTGATCCAGCCCGTCGTCGTCGCCGAGGCGTACGGAGTCGCGCACTCGGCGGGCGGCGCGTTTGCCGTCGAGGAGCGCGCACCGGGCGAGCCGGAGTGGGGCGACGTGCGCGCGCGGGTGGTGGCGCGCGACGACCCCGGACCGCTGGCGGCGGGCCTGCGCGCGCTCGAGCCGCTGGTCGGTGGCGCGGTCGACGCCGAGTTCGCGCGCACCGGGGAGGCGATCGTCTGGCTGCAGGCGCGCCCGCTGGTCGCCGCGGCCGTTCCCCGCCCGGCGGTGACGCTGGCCGAGCGCGGTCGCTGGCGGCTCGACGCCGAGCACAACCCCGATCCGCTGTCGATGGCGCAAGCGTCGCTGGTCGCCTTCGCCGAGTCGCTGGCGGTGGGCGCCCGCCTGCGCGTGGTCGATCGCTACCTCTATGTCGAGCAGGATGGGCCGGCGCGCAGCCGCACGCTGATCGCGCTCGACCAGCTGCGCCGCCGCTTCGACCTCGACATCGAGCCCGACTGCGCACGCGCGCTCGCCGCCGCCGACGCCGAGGGCTCGCTCGATGCGGCGCTGGCCGCCTATGGGCACGTCTATCGCCGCTACTACGGCGAGGTCTCCCCGTCGGTGAGCCGGGCGCGCCGGGAGCTCGATCGGTTCGTGCGCGCGCACCTGGGCGAGCCGCTCGCCGCACACGGGGCCCTGCTCGCCGGCCTCGGGGGGGCGACGCTGGCGCGCGATCAGCTCCTGTGGGAGCTCGGCCGCGGGGAGGCGACGCTCGACGACTACGTGCGCCGCTTCGGTGACCACGCGCCGTCGTGGGACGTGGCGACGGCGACCGATCGCGAGCGGCTCGATCGGGTGCACGCGCTCGCCGCCGAGCTCGGCGCCGCGCCGTCGTCGCCGCAGGCGCGCCACCAGGACGCGGTCGCGCTCGCCGAAGCGGCCGCGGACCGGTTGCGCCAGCGGCTCGACCCGGCGGCGGGCTACGAATTCGCCACGCTCTGGCCGACCGTGCGCGCGGTCCTGCCCATCGCCGAGGACGACGACCTCTTGTTCCTGCGCGCCCAGGCCACGGTGCGCCGCGCGCTCCTCGCCATCCACGGCTCCGACGACGTCTTCGAGGTCACCCTCGACGAGGCGCGCGCGCGCGACTTCTCGCGTGCCGCCACGCGCCGCGCCGAGCGCCTCGCCGCCGCGCGCCGGGCGCCGCCGATCGCCTTCTGGGACGGCGTCGCCGCCTGGCCCACGCCACGGGCGCGCCACGTGCTGCGCGGTGCCGCCACCTCGGGTCAGGCGCGTGGTCGCGCCGTCATCGTGCGCGCGCTCGCCGACGCGCCGCCGACGCTGGGGCCGGACGCAATCCTGGTCGTGCCCGCCATCGTCCCCTCGCTGACGCCGCTGCTGGCGACGGCGCGCGCGCTCGTCACCGACCACGGCGGTGCGCTCTCGCACGGCGCCACGCTGGCGCGCGAATACGGCGTGCCGGCCGTGCTCGGCGTCGGTGGCGCCACCGCGCTCGCCGACGGCGTCGAGCTCTACGTCGACGGCGACGCCGGCCGCGTCTACGTGCTCGGGTAACTACGCCGGCGGGGTCGACGAGGACGGCGTCGAAGGCGTGCCGTTGTTGCCGCCGCGGCCGTCGTTGACGCGCTCGCGCAGCTCCTTGCCGACCTTGAAGAACGGCAAGCGCTTTTGCTGCACCTTCACCGCCTCGCCGGTGCGCGGGTTGCGCCCCTCGTAGCCCTTGTACTCGCGCACGGTGAAGCTGCCGAAGCCGCGGATCTCGATGCCGTCGCCCTGCCGGAGCGCGTTGACCATCGAATCGAAGATGGTGTCGACGATCTGCTCGGCCCTCGCCTTTGGCAAACGGAGCTTGTCGGCGACCTGGTCAATCAACTCGCTCTTGGTGATCGGCATGCGGAAGCTGCAAACCTACTTGCTTGTCGGCGGATGGTCAACACCCGCAGTCGCGCGCGCCGGCAGCGTGCCGGGCGCCGTCCACCGACGGTAGCCACGAAAGAAGCTGTATTCGTCGCAGTTGTGACGGGCGTAGAAGTCGATGACGTCCGCCCATCCGGTGTGCGCCTCGGCCGCCGAAGCCTCGATGTCGCGCCAGGGCACGAAGCTGCACTCCTTGGCCGGCGGCGGCACGCGATGGCCCGCCGCGGTGCGCGGGTCGAGCGGGATCTGCACGGGGTTGAGACGGCTGACATAGTAGTAGCCGAGCCAGGTCAGCTCCATGACCTGGACGCGGTCGAGGCGCAGCGTCTGCTTCTTGTGCCACAGGCACTCGGTGCGCTCGACGGTCTCGCCCGGCTTGAGCGCGACCGCGTTGTGCTCGATGGCGCCCTGCGACTGGCAGCTCTCCGGGTGGCTCACCGTCGTAGCCACGACGTAGGCGAGCGGCTTGTCCGTCCGGTTGGTGATCGACAGGACGATGTGCTCGTACTTGAACCCCTGCCCGGACGGCGTGCGCGCCCACTCCTTGAGCACGCGCGAGCTGATCTTGAGGTGCGGCGTCTCCACGCTGTCGCGCTCGATCTTCATCGGCCGCGGCTCGGCGAGCTCGTCGGCGTAGGGCAGCGGCTGCGCCAGCGCGGTGGGATCGAGGGCCGCCACCTTGTAGCGCTTGGCATCCTCCTCGGTCGACGCCTTGTAGTACTCGGGCGAGTAACGGATGATCCGGCCTACGCTCTCCGCCGGTGCCGGGGGCGGGGGCGGGGGCGGCGGCGGCGGCTCCTTTTGCAGGAAGCGCAGCGACACCACCGCGACGACGATGATGGTGGCGCAGACCGCCACACCGATGCCGAGCAGCGCGTTGGCGGAGATACCCTTGGGCTTTTGGCGAGGCGGCGGGACGGCCACGTAAACACGTTACCGGGCGCGCCGCGGCATCGCAACATCACCTACGTTGGCCCCATCTGTTCACCTTGACGGGACCACGCGCGATCCTCTCTAATCGAGGAGAAGTGCCGCTCGTCCGCCGCCGTCTCCTCTCCGTCGCTGTGCTCCTGTCGGTCGCCCTGGCGGCGGCGCCCGCGCGCGCCGACCGCGTCGACTCGTTGTGCCGGACGCTGACCAGCGATTCGAGCTGGCGGGTGCGCCTGCAGGCGGCGGTGGTGCTGGGCAAGCTGCGCGACCCGCGCGCGGTGCCGTCGCTGTTGCGCGCCCTCTCCGACGAAAACGAGACGGTGCGCGGCCTGTCGGCCCAGGTGCTGGGCGAGCTGGGCGACGCCAGCGTCATCGCCGCGCTCGAGCGCCGGCATCGCACCGACTCGTCGCAGTTCGTGCGCAACCGGGCGGGCGAGGCGCTCGCCAAGCTGCGCCCGGCTGAGCCGGCGCAGCACGCCAGCCGGGGCGCGGCGCCCGCCAGCCGGGCGCTGCACGTCGAGGTGGGCGGCATCGGCATGAAGGCGCGGCACGTCTCGCCGGAGCTGACGCAGCGGCTGCGCGAGTACATCATCCGCGAGCTGTCGCGGACGCCGGGGCTGACGCTGGAGGGCAAGCCGCTGTCGGGCTTCCTCATCGACAGCTCGATCACCAACGTGTCGCGCCGGCTGACCGATCAGTGGGTCGAGATCACCTGCGAGGTCAGCTTCGTGGTCGGACGCCTGCCCTCGCGGGCGATGGTGATGATGACCTCGGGCGGCGCCACGGTGCAGGCGCCGCGCATGGGCTTTCGGCCCGACAAGGAGAAGGCGCTGCAGTTCGACGCGCTCGAGGGCGCGGTCCAGGGCGCCCACGAGAACCTGCTGGCGTTCCTCAAGACCCAACATCAGATGTAACGCCGCGGAAGGCTGGGGCCCGGCCGGCGTACAATCGGGGCGATGGGCTATCTCGCCTACTACCTCCTCTTTTTCGTGGCCAGCTATGCGCTTCGCTATCCGTACCTGCTCGGCGCCGTCGTCGTGGTCTGGCTGGGCCGGCGCTGGTTGCCCGATCCGTACCTGTACTTCAAGCACGCGGGGCAGGTGCGGCGCCTCAAGGCCGAGATCGCGCACAACGCGGAGAACGTGACGGCGCGGCGTGATCTGGCCAAGATCTGGCTGGCCAAGAAGCGGCCGCGGCGCGCCATCGTGCTGCTCGAGGAGGCGCGGCGGCGGGACCGCGAGTCGGCGGAGCTGCCGCTTCTGCTCGGTCGGGCGCTGTTCGAGGCGGGGCGCGCCGAGGAGTCGCTGCCGCTCATCGTCGAGGCGGCGGACAAGAGCGAGCGGCAGCTGTACGGCGAGGCGTTTCTTCTGGCCGGCAAGGCGCTGCGCAAGCTCGGGCGCTTCGCCGAGGCCGAGGATGCGTTCGCGCGCTATCTGGCGATCAACTCGTCCTCCGTGGAGGGGCGCGTGCTCCTGGCCTGCGTCAAGCGCGAGCTCAAGGACGCGCCCGGGGCGCGGGCGGCGACGCGGGAGGCGCTCGACACCTTCGCCGCGGTGCCGCGCTTTCGCCGGCGCGCGGAGCTCAAGTGGTACCTGCGGGCGCGGCTGATGACGGTCGGGCTGGCGTAGCCGATCGTATCTGATAAGGTGTTCAGCGTGGCGACGCTGCACCTGCACGCGACGGCCGACGCGGTCGAGCACGAGTGGCGGCGAGCGCTGGCGGCGGGCGGGATCGTCGAGCTGGGGCTGGGGCGGGCCACGCCGCGCGAGCTGGTCGAGTCGGCTGCGGTGGGCGCGGTGGGGGAGAGGCTGCGTCTGGGGCCCATCGGCGAGCGGCTGGTGATCGACGCGGTGGCCGAAGGCGCCGGTGGCGCGCTGGCGTCGATCGCGCAGAGCCGCGGGTTGCGCAAGAGCCTGGGGCGCATCTTCGGCGCGCTCGGGCGTGTCGGCGTCGAGCCCGGCGAGCTGCAGCGGGCAGCGCTCGACGCCGGCGGCATGGCCGGCGCGCACGCGGCCGAGATCGCCCGCCGCCTCGGCGCGTACCACAAGCACCTCGGCAGCGGCGGGCTGGTCGATGAGGCGGCGCTGTGGCGCGCGGGCTGTCGCGCCATCGCCGGCGGCGCGGCGGTGCCGATGCTGGCGGAGGACGTCGACGTGGTCGAGACCCATGACCTCTTCGATTGGGACGGGGCGCAGCTGCAGCTCCTCGACGCGCTGCTGGCGCGCGGCCTGGTGGTCCGCGTGATCGTGCCCGCGGGCTTCGGCGGGCAGGAGGCGTTGCCGCCGTCGGCTGCGCGCGCGCTGGCGCCGCTGTTGGGTGCGCTCGAGGCGCGGCACGAGGCGCACCGGCTCGAGCGCGTCGAGGCGCCGCTGGCTCGCCCGCCCGCCATCGACTACACGCTGGCGCCGACTCCGTCGGCGGAGGCGCGCCACGTCGCCGAGAGGGTGCGTGATCTGGTCGACGCCGGGGTGGCGCCCGAGACCATCGCGGTGTGCGCGGCCACGCCCGAGCGGCGCGGTCGCCTCGAGGCGGCGTTGGTGCGCTACGGGGTCCCCGTCGCGCCGCGGCGGCCGCCCAGCGCCGCCGAGGCGCCGCCGGTGCGCATCGCCCTCGAGCTGCTCGCGCTCGCCGACGACGGCATTCCGCGCGAGCGCTTCATCCAGCTCATCACCTCGCGCTACGTCGCCGGCGAGGCCCACGGCAAGAACGGGCTCGTCCTGCCGCACGAGATCGCCGCCGCGCTGCGCGCCGCCTACGTCACCGATGCGACCGGGCGCGGCTACGCCGAGGGCCTGGCGACGTGGGCGCGCGGCCACTTCCGCAACGTGCTGCGCGCCGGCCACGCCGAGACAATCTGCCGGCACGTCGACGCGCTGGTGGAGCTCATCCAGTCGCTTCCGGCCGAGGCCACCGTCGAGCGCCACACGGCGCGCCTGCGCACGGTGGTGGACAAGCTGGAGCTGTTCCAGCGCGCGCGCGGCTTTCGCAAGGGCGGGGCGACCGCGTCCGCCGACGAGACGCGGGCCATCGCGCGCGACCAGGCGGCGATGCGCGAGCTCGAAGTGGCGCTGGCAGATCTGCCGCGCGCCGCCGCCCGCGCCGGCCTGCGCACGGCCCGGCTCTCGCGAGGTCGCTTCGCGCGCCTGCTCGGCGAGCTGCTGGCGTCGGCGCGCGCGCGCCCGGGCGGGGTCCGCGGCGCGGCGGTGGAGCTGAGCGAGCTGGGGGGCCTCGGCGGACGGCGCTTCGCGCACCTGTTCGCGTGCGGGCTGGTCGACGGTGAGCTGCCGGCGCGGCCGAGCGAGGATCCGCTGCTCGGCGACGACGATCGCGTCGCGCTCAACCGCGCGCTCGGCGACTACGTCTTGCCGCTGGCCGGGCGCGTCGCCGATCAGTCGGCGCTCGCGTTCTGGGCCGCGCTCGGCGGCGCCGACGCCGCGCACCTGTCGTGGACGCGCGGCGACGAGGACGGCGCCCCCTGCCTGCGCTCGCCGCTGGTCGACGAGCTGGGGCCCGCCAAGGAGCAGATCGTCGAGCTCTGCCGCGATCCGATCCCGCGCGCGGGCGCTGCCCGCACCGTCGACGAGCTGACCGCGCGGGTGGTGCTCGAGGTGCGCGGCGATCGCGCCTCCCGCTTGAGCGCGCACGACGCCGAAGCGGCGGCGCTGTTGCCCGCGATCGCGCTGCACGATCCGCCGCGGCTCGGGCGCCTCGAGCACCTCATCGCCGTCGAGCGGCAGCGCCACCGCTTCTTCGTGGGCGAGATCGGCGCGCACGCCTACGTGGGCGCGCTGCGCGATCCGGCGCTGCTGGCGGCGCTGGCGGGCAACAAGCTGCCCGGCCGCCGCGACGAGCCGCTGTCGGCCACCAGCGTCGAGCAGTACGCGTCGTGCCCCTTCAAGTTCTACCTGCGCGCGGTGCTGCGCGTGGGCGAGCAGGAGGAGGTCGACGACGAGATCGACCATCGCACGCTCGGTAGGCTCTACCACGAGGTGCTCGAGCAGCTGTTCGCCCGGCTCACCGTCGAGCAGCGCTTCCCGCTCGTGGTCGACCAGGCGCTCGTCGACCTCGCCGACGAGGTGTGCGACGACGTCATGGCCAAGTGGCGGCGCACCGAGCCGCTCGGCCATCCGGCGCTGTTCGCCGTCGAGGAGCGGCGCTTGCGCGAGCGGGTGTTGGCGCTGCTGCACGCCGAGGCGGAGCGGGTGCCCGCGGAGGGCTGCACGCCGACCTACTTCGAGCGCGCGTTCGGGCCGCTGGCGTTCGGCGAGGTGTGGGTGCGCGGCAAGATCGATCGCATCGACGTCGGGCCCGGGCGCGCCGTGGTGCTCGACTACAAGACCGGATCGAAGCAGCCGCTGGTGGAGCAGATCCGGGACGAGGCCCTGTGCGTGACCAGCTGGCAGCTGCCGATCTACGCGGCAGCGGCGCGCGTCGAGCTCGGGCTGCCGTCGGTGGAGGCGCGCTTCTACTCGCTGCAAGGAGGCGAAGCCGACCAAGCCGGTGCAGGAGCCGGCCGACTTCGCAGAGCGGTTGGGCGCGCTGCACGCGACCATGCGCGGCGGCGACTTCGCCGTGCGGCCGGTCGAGGAGGCGTGCGAGCGCTGCGGGATGGAGGCGGCGTGCCGCGTGCGCCAGCTCAAGCGCGCCGAGGAGCTGCCGTGAGCGCCGAGCGGACGCCGGGGCCGTCGGAGTCGGAGTCTCCGTCGGCGTTGGGCGCGGTCGCGCCGTCGTCGCCGCAGTCGGCGCTGGAGCGTATCGCGCGTTTCCCGCGCGACCTCGTGGTGCGCGCCGGCGCCGGCACCGGCAAGACGCACGCGCTGGTCACGCTCTACCTGCACCTCGTCGGCGGCGTGACGGCGTCGCGCCGGCGGGTGGCGCCGCCGCGGATCGCCGTCGTCACCTTCACCGACAAGGCGGCGGGCGAGCTCAAGGAGCGCATCCGGTCGCGGCTGGGCGCCGTCGTCGCCGCGCCCGACGAGCTCGACCGTGTCGAGGCGACGCTGGCCGCTGCCGCGCGCGCGCTCGGTGTGGCGCTGCCCGATGGAGCGGCCTGGGCCCAGGCGCTGGCGTCGCTGGGGGCGGCGCCCATCGGCACCTTCCACTCGTTCTGCGGCAACCTCCTGCGCCGTCACGCGGCGCGCGCCGGGCTCGATCCCGAGTACACGCTGCTCGACGAGGCGGAGGTGACGGCGCGGGCGACTCAGGCGGCGGAGCGCGCCATCCTCGACGCGCTCACCGCCGGCGACGGAGACGTCGAGGAGCTGGTCGCGCAGTACAACTTCCGGGCGGTCGGCCGCGCTCGCGGGCTGGTCGAGCTGCTGGTCGATTTGCGTGCCCGGCGCGCAGAGGAGGGGCGGGGGGCCGACGGGCTGGCCCGCAACTACGAGCCGGCGACGGTGCAGCGGGAGCTCGACGTCGCGGTGGCGCGCTTCACCGACTTGGCCCGCCGGCTGCCCGGCCTCTTGCCCGAGATCTCGGGCAAGTCGATGACGGCGACGTGGGCGCGCGAGCTGTGCGCGCGGCTGCCGGCGCTCGACTTTTCACGCGGTGACGACGTTGCCGAGGCGATGCGCGCCGCGCGCAAGTTCCGCGGCCCCGCCGTCGGGGAGTGGAAGCGGGCGCTCGACGCCGTAGAGGAGCCGTTGACCGATGCGCGCACGTCGGTGCGCGCGGCGCCGCTGGCGGCGGCGCTGGCGCGGCTGGTCGCCGCCGTCGACGGCGGCTATCGCGCGTACAAGCGGCGCGCCGGCGTGGTCGACTTCGCCGACCTGCTGACGATGGCGCGCGATCTGCTGCGCGACGACCCGGCGGTGCGTGCCGCCGTGCGCGCGCGCTTCGACGCCGTGCTCGTCGACGAGTTCCAGGACACCAACCCCGTGCAGGCGGAGCTGGTGCGCCTGGTCGGCGGCCGCCAGCCCGACGACGATGGCGCGCGCCTCTTCGTCGTCGGTGATCGCAAGCAGTCGATCTACGAGTTCCGCGGCGCCGACGTCGCGGTGTTCGCGCGCGCCGCCGACGAGTTGGTGGCGCGCGGTGGCGGCGAGGAGCTCTTGACGCAATCGCGCCGCTCGGCGCCGGCGCTGCTGGCGCTGACCAACGCGCTGTTCGCCCGCGCGCTCGGCGGCTACGAGCCGGCCAAGGACGATCTGTCGCCCTTCCGCGCCGATGCGCCGCCGGCTGCCGGGGCCGAGCTCATCAAGGTCACGCCCGGGCCGAGCGCCGACTGCCGGCTGCGTGAGGCGCGCGCCGTCGCTCGCCGCATCGCCGAGCTGCGCGCCGGCGGCCGCCCCTTGGGCGACATCGCGGTGCTGCTGCGCCGCTTCACGCACCTCTACGACTACCTGGATGCGCTGCGCGCCGCCGCGCTGCCCTACTTCGTGGTGCGCGGCCGCGGCTTCTTCGCGGCGCAAGAGGTGCGCGATCTGGCGTCGGCGCTGTCGGTGATCGACGACCCGGACGACCTCTTGTCGCTGGTGGCGCTCTTGCGCTCGCCCATCGTCGGCGTCTCCGACGAAACCGTGGCCCGCCTGTCGCTCGCCGGCCAGCTGCGCACCCGCGTGCTCCTCGACCCGGCGACCGCGCTGCCCGAGTCGCTGGCGCCGGCGGAGCGTGACGGGCTCGAGCGCTTCCGCGCGCGCTTCCGCGAGCTGCGGCTGGTGGCCGATCGCCTGGGCCCGGCGGCGTGCGCGCAGACCGTCGTCGACGACGGCGATCTGGTGGCCGTCCTGGCTTCCACCCCCGATGGCGAGCAGCGCGTGGCCAACCTCATGCGCCTGGTCGAGAAGGCGCGCGAGTTCGAGGCGCGGGGTGGCGATCTGCGCGCGTTCGCCAATTGGCTGCGGCGGGCGGCGGCGCCGGGCGGCGAGGCGCAGGCGGCCGAGGCGCAGGTCGCGGACGAGGGCGGCGAGGTCGTGCGCGTGATGACGGTGCACCAGGCCAAAGGGCTCGAGTTCCCGGTGGTCTTCGTCCCCGCCTGTGGTGGCCTCGAGCGCTACGACTACGCGCCCATCGTCTACGACGCCGAGGAGGGGCTGGGCCTCAAGCTGCGCGACGAGCTGGCGCCGCTGCAGCGGGTGCACTCGACGGCGTCGCGCCGTGTCGCCGAGGCGCGCAGGACGCGCCAGGCGGCCGAGTCGCTGCGCGTGTTCTACGTCGCGGCGACGCGCGCGCGCGACCTGGTCGTCTTCTCGGGCGAGCCGGTGCGCGCCCATCAGCGCTGCTGGCGCGAGCACCTCGACGCGGTCGTCGCCGGCGAAGAGACGCGGCCACTTCTGCGGGTGGTCGATGGGGACGCGCTGCCGCCGCCAGCCGCGGCCGCGGTGTCGACCGACCAGCTCTCGGGCGCAACCGCGGCCGCGGTGCCGACCGACCAGCTCTCGGGCGCAATCGCGGCCGCGACATCACTCGCCGCGCGGGCCGCCGCGCGCTTGCACGCGATCGTGGCGCGCCCGCCGCCGCGGCCGGGCAACGTCACCGTCGCCGTCACACAGCTCGCCGACTTCCAGCTCTGCCCGCGCCGCTACCAGCAGTTCCACGCGCTCGGGCTGCAGGAGCATCCGTCGTCGTCGCGCGCCGCCTCGCCCGACGTCCTCGTCGACGTGGACGATGCGCTGCCGCCGCTCGATCCGCTGCGCCGCGGCACGCTCGCCCATCGCCTGCTCGAGGGTGTCGTCTTTCGCGGCGAGGGCGCCGATGAAGCGGCGCTCGATCGCCTGCTCGCCGCCGACGGCTACGAGACCAGGGATCCGCTGGTCGCCGAGGTTCGCACTCACGTCGCCGCCTTCCTCGGCACGCCGTTCGCGCGCGCTCTGGCAGGCGCTCCGGTGCGCCGCGAGCTGCCGTTCTTGCTATCGGTGCCCTACGAAGGCGGTGTGCTCTTTGTGCGCGGCGCGATGGACCTCGTCGTGCTCACGCCCGACGGTGTCACGGTCGTCGACTACAAGCACGCGCGCCTCGGCGATCCCGAGGACTATCGCTTCCAGCTCGACGCCTACGCGCTCGCCGCGCGCCGCCTGTACCCGGCGGCGCCGTCGGTGCGCACCGGACTGGCGTTCCTCAAGGAGCCCGACCCGACGCCGCAGATCGCGCCCGCGGCGCCGTCGGCGCCTTTCGAGGCGGAGCTGGCGGAGCTCGGCCGCTCGCTCAGCGCCGCCCGCGCCGCCGACGACTGGGCGCAGCGTCCGCTCGCCACCTGCCACCGCCTGCGCTGCGGCTTCATCTACCGCTGCTACCCGGCGGAGCGCTGAGGATGCGCTCGCTCGCCGCGGTCGTCGCCGTCGCCGTCATGGCGACCGTCGCGCGCGCCGAGCCCAGGCCGCCCCAACGCCTCCTGCCGCCGCTGCCCAAGGCCGACGACTCGCTCGCGCCCGCCCGGGTCGACGCCGCGCTGCTCGACCGCGCCTACAAGCGCGCGCAGAACACGCGCAACACCGGCATCGGCCTGGCGGCTCCCGGCGTCGCGCTGAGCGTGCTCGGCGGCGTGCTCATCGGCTTCGGCTCGACGAGCCCGAACCTGTTCGATCAGGTCGACAAGATCATCGCCGGCGTCATCACCTGCGGCGCCGGCCTGGTCATCGGCATCCCCGGCGTCTACTTCTGGTCGACGGGCCAGGACGACATGGACTCGGTCGTCTGGCGCCGCCGTCAGCTGCTCACTTCGTCGCCGCCGTGATCGCCTCGAGCCCGCCGAGGTAGGGGCGCAGCACCTTCGGCACCTCGACGCTGCCGTCGGCGCGCTGATAGTTTTCGAGCAGCGCGATGAGCGTGCGCGGCAGCGCCAGCCCCGAGCCGTTGAGCGTGTGCACGTAGCGCGGCTTGTCCTTGCCCGACTTGGCGCGGATCATCGCGCGCCGCGCCTGGAAGTCGCCGAACGTCGAGCACGAGGACACCTCGAGCCACTCGTCGCAGCCGGGTGCCCAGGTCTCGAGATCGAACTTCTTGCACGCCGCGAACGACAGGTCGCCCGTGACCATCTCGACCACGCGGTAGGGCAGCTCGAGCCGTCTCAAGATTTCGGCGGCGTCGGCGACGAGCGCATCGAGCTCTTGCAGCGAGGTCTCCGGCGCCACGAACTTGACCATCTCGACCTTGTCGAACTGATGGCCGCGCTTGATGCCGCGCGTGTCCTTGCCGTGCGCCATCTTCTCGCGCCGGAAGCAGGCGGTGTAGGCGACGTGTTTGACCGGAAGCGAGTCGGCGTCGAGGATTTCGTCGCGATACATATTGGTGATCGGGACCTCGGCGGTCGGCACCCAGTAGAAGTCCTCTTCGGCGTCGCGATAGAGGTTGTCGGCGAACTTCGGCAGCTGCGCGGTGCCGACGAGGCACTCGCCCTTGACCATGTAGGGCGGGTAGATCTCCGAATAGCCCTGCTCGAGGTGGACGTCGATCATCCAGGAGATGAGCGCCCGCTGCAGCCGGGCGCCCACGCCGCGGAGCAGGTAGAAGCGCGAGCCCGAGATCTTCACGCCGCGCTCGAAATCGATGATGCCGAGCTCGGTGCCGAGATCCCAATGCGGCTTGGGCGTGAACGCGAACTTTCGCTTGTCGCCGACCTCGCGCAGAACCTTGTTCTCGGCGTCGCTCTTGCCCGCCGGCACGGACGGATCGGGCAGGTTCGGCAGCTGCAGCGCCAGGCGCTGGATCTCCTCGTCGAGCGCCGCGATCGCCTGGTCGGCCTGGGCGATCTGCCCCTTGAACCCCTCCATGTCGGCGATGAGCTGCTTGCGCTTGTCGGGATCCTTCTCGCGCCCGACGGCGGCCGAGCCGCTGTTGCGCTGCTGCTTGAGCTCGTCGCTGGTGGCGACGATCTGGCGGCGGCGGGTGTCGACGTCGATCAGCTTGCGCGCGATCTGCGCGGCGTCGTCATCGAAGAGACGCTCGCGATAGATCGCGATCACGCTTTCAGGCTCTTCTCGGAGCAGCTTCAGGTCGATCATCGCCGGTAACTCTCGACGCCGCCTCGCGTTGTGTCAAGCGCCCGCCCTCGGGTCGAGCGGGCCTTGTGGTCGTGGTTTTGCAAAACGCTACCAGTGAGCGCGAGGAGGACCCGTGAAAATCTCGAAGGATCGCGTCGTGTGCATGGATTACACCATCCGGCTCGAGAGCGGCCGTGTGGTGGAGAGCAGCGTCGGGCAGGAGCCGCTGACCTATCTGCACGGGCGTCGACAGATTGTCCCCGGCGTCGAGAAGGCGGTCGAGGGGCTGGAATCGGGCGCCCTGCTGGAGATCATCGTCGCGCCCGGCGAAGCCTACGGCGATCGCGATCCGGCGGGCGTCTTCGTCGTGCCGCGCGGCGCCTTCCCGGATGGCGAGGAGGTCGGCCCCGGCATGATGTTCTCGGCGTCGCGCCCCGACGGCAAGAGCATCACCTTCCGCGTGATCGAGGCCAACGACGAGCTCGTGCTGGTCGACACGAACCATCCGCTCGCGGGAGAGACGCTGCATATCTCGATTCACGTGCACCACGTCCGCTCGGCCACGACCGATGAGCTCTTCCACGGTCGCGCGCATGCGGACCAGTTCGAGCAGCCGCACTATCTCGCCTGACCGGGGCGGTTGCCGCCCTCGTCATTTTCCCGGCTGCGCATACCCCCATCGCCGCATCATGCCCGCCACCTCGCTCGACGACTTGCCCGCTGCCGGCAGGGTCAGCGGGGTGATGGGGCTCGGATCGCGCCACAATAAGATCGCGCCCCGATCGCCCGGCACCGGTGGCCGCACCGCGTCGATCCAGGTCAGCCGCTCGCCTTCCAGACGGAGTTGGTCGGCATCGGCGATGAGCGGCAGCGCGAACTCGCCCAGCAGCACCTCGCGCGGTGCCACCGGTGTTCCGTCGCGCCGCAGCGCGAGCACGATCTTCGCCGTCGGCGGATCGATCGCGAGATCCACCTGCGCCGCGCCGCGCAAGGTCAGCCGCAGTGTGTGCGCGTCGACCGGCGAGGCCTCTGCACCGGCTACGCCGCGGAGCGAAATCGCGCCGTCCGACTGCAGGGTCCCATCGACGACGTGGGCCCGGTCGTCGGGCGCCACGCGGAGATGAACAACCGCCACCGGCGCATCCCGCGGCGTCGGCGCCTCGCGCTCGAACAGGTCGCGCATGCGCTCCAGCTCCTCCGGATCACGGCTCGCCAGATCCTCGTGCTCGGCCGGATCGTGTGCGAGGTCGTAGAGCTCTTCGGTTCGCAGCACACGCTTGCCGCTGTCGAGCATCAGCCGCCCGTCGCTGCGCCGCAAATAGGCCCACCCGCCCGCGCGCACGACGCGTACGTCCTGCCCCTCCACGAAGGCCGGTCGCTCGGGCTGCTTCTCGCCGCGCCATAGGGGCGCCAGCGAGCGGCCGCGCGCGCCCGGCCGCGGCGCAATGCCGAGAAGCTCGCGAATCGTCGGTTCGAGGTCGACGAAGCTCACCTGCTGCGCGATCGTCGTCTTGGGCACCGTGCCCGGCATCCGCATCACGAGCGGCACGCGCAGCAGCTCGTCGTAGCCCGTCCAGCCGTGATGGTGCAGCGTCGGTTGATGCAAGGCCTCGACGGTGTAGGAGTGCGCGTGGTCGAACACCTCGCCGTGGTCACCGACGACGACGACGAGCGTCCGTTCCGACAGCTTCAATCGATCGAGCGTGTCGATGACCCGCCCGAGGTAGTCGTCGGCATACGCCGCCTCGGCCAGATATGCGCGGGCCATCGGGTCGTCGGGAAACGGCATCGCCGGCACCTTCGCCAGGTAGGCCGGCGGTGGCGTGTAGGGCCAGTGCGGCGCGTCGTAGTGCAAGTGCAGGAACCACGGCTCGTCGCGGTGGGCCTCGATGAACGCGACCGCGGCGTTGCTGATCGCGGGCGTATCGAGCACCGGGTGCCGGATGTCGGCAACCTCCTCGAAGCCGAGGGTCAGACCGATCTGGGGATAGCCGAGCAGGAAGAAGTTGTTGCCGATGGCCACCGACCGATAGCCGCGCCCAGCCAGCAGCCGCGGCAACAGCGGCGGCGCGATGGCATAGAAGCGCCGTCGATCCCCGTCGGACGGGATCATCTCCTCCGCGCCCTGGCCGAGCGCGGTCGGCAGATCGCCGCCGAGCATCGCCAGCACCGACGGTCGGGTCCAGGTGGCCGCCGTAATCGCCTGCGTGAAAGACGCGCCTTCGGCGGCGAGCGCGCGCAGCCGCGGCATCGCCGGCAGCGCGTCTACGCGTAGGGTGTCGATGACCACGAAGAGGACGTTGGGCACCGGACGGCCGGCGCCACGGTCGACGATGAGGGGGTCGCCCCAGAAGGCGGCCGACTGCCCGTGCGTCACGAACGCGATCTCGTGGGCGCCCGCGCCGAGCGCTTGCGTCACCGGGATCCACGCTCCCGCCTGGGCGGCCGGCACAGTTTGCCGCAGTCGCGGTGTGCCGTCGATTTCGACCACGAACTCGACGTCGGCGCTGCCCGGCGGCAGCGCCAGCCACGCCTGCAGCTCGCCCCGCCCCGCAGCGGGCGGGTGAAAGACATAGCGCGTCTCGCCAATGGCGAACAGCGCGCGCTTCGACTCGTACACGGCGCGCGTGCGGTTCCACACCGGGTCGAAGCGCACCGCGCGCGCCCGGGCCGGTGCGATTGGATGCGGCCTCCCATAGGAGGCCACGTCGGCGTCGGCCAGTGCCAGCTCGACGACGCGCAGCACCTTGTCGGCGCGCAAGCCGGTGTAGGGATCGACCAGCTTGGCCGGGTATGCCAGCGCGCGCCATGCCTCCGTCAGCGACGGGGAGGACAGCGCCGCTTCGCCCGCGTGATCGACGAAGCGATAGGCGATCGCGTCTCCGGGGGCGCGCACCGGCGTCAACGGCGCCGGACGCTCCGCCGCCGCGGCGTGTGCGGCCGGCGCCGGTCCCTTGCCGCACGCCGCGAGCAGCAACGCGACGACCAGCATCCGTCTCATCGCGGCACCACGAACTCTCCGCGCAGGGTCATGCGCGGGTCGTCGAGCATCCAGCGCTGGAGCTTCCGCTTGAGCGCCGAGGCGACGTCGGCGTGCGCGGCCAGCACGTCGGTGCGCTCCTGGGGATCGGCGGCGAGATCGTACAGGCTCCAGCGCACGCCCGCTCGCGTCGGTCGATAGAGCAGCTTCCAGCGGTCGGTGCGGATCGCCCGATGCTTGGCGACGATCACCGTGTCCTGCCACTCGGGGCGCAGGAACACGTCGTCGTCGGGCGCCAGGTCGGTCACGCCCGTGATCGTCGGATAGGGGAGCCGCTCGTCGGGCTCGAAGCCGGGGCCGTTGGCGACGAACCAGAGCTCGGTCTCCTGGTACGCGTCGAGCCCGAGCGTCGATCGCTCGCCTCGCAACAGCGGTCCGAGGTCCACGCCGTCGGTTGGCGGTGGCGCCGCGCCGACCAGGTGAGCCAGTGTCGGCGCGAAGTCGACGTCGCGCACGATCCCCGTCACGTCGTGGGGCTGCAGGTGGTCGTGCGGATCGATCCACACCCATGGCACGTGATCGGCCGCGCTTCCCCGCAGATGATCGCCGTGGCCCATGCCGCGCTCCGGCAGGTCATAGAGGTTCTCGCCGTGATCGGCGAGGAGGACGATGATGGTGTCGTCGGCCAGGCCGTCGCGTTGCAGGCGCGAGAGAATGCGCGCGATCGCCGCGTCGGTGGCCGCGACGGCGCCGTCGTAGAGCGCGCGGACCTGCGCACGATCGGCGTCGGTCGCGGGCGCCGGCGCCAGGGGCGGCTTTTGATAGCGATACGGGCCGTCATAGTCCGGCGCGCTGAAGCGACGGTAGTATGGATCCGGCGACGCGTACGGGAAGTGGGCTGCCGAGAAGAACACGGTCAGGAACAGCGGGCGGCTGCCCGCGCCGTCGAGCTCGGCGATCGCGCGATCGGCAAGGCGCGCCGGGTCCGACAGCTCGGGCATCGCCTTGACGGCCGGGAAAAGGTGCCGCCCGAGCGCGCTCGTCGCGTAGGGCAGCACGTTGGCATGCACCTGCAGCCCGCGCAGCGCGATGATGGTCTTCATGTCGAAGTAGGGCACATCGACGTGATCGAAGCCGAGCGGCGTGCGTGAAAAAATTTCGCCCGCGTAGTCGCTGATGACCGACGTGCGATAGCCGGCGGCGTGCAACGCCGCGGGCAGGGCCGGGCCGATCGCTGCCCGCTGCGCGGCCGATGGGAACATGTGGCGGATGCCATGATGGTGCGGATAGCGGCCGGTCAGGAGCGTCACGAACGAGGGGAACGTCCGTGGCACCGTCACGTGGGCCTCGCGAAAGCGAACGCCGCGCTCGGCCAGCGCCGCCAGGGTGGGGAACCGTTTCGCCTCATCGGGCGAGAACACACGATCAGCGCGCAAGCTGTCGACTGCGAGGATGAGCACATTCGGGCGGCGTCCGGCGTAGGCGCCGGCGTGGCGATGCGCCCCGACGCCGGCGACGCCGACCAGTAGAGCCAGCGTTGCCGCCGCGGCCCAGCGCACGGCACGAGCCCGCACCGTTGCGAGTAGCCACGTTTGCGCCAGGATCCTTCCTACCGCGGTCGACAGCGGCGCCGCCAGCAGCGCGAGCAGCAGCGTCGCCATTGCGCCGTCGAGGAGGTGCACGCTCGCATGCTCCGTCAGCCACACCATCGCCGCGCGCCGCACGCCGCCGTGGTCGTAGAACGCCTCGGAGTAGAGCTGGGGGTAGTGCACGAGGCTGCGCACGAACAGATAGCCGTGTCCGACGAATGCCGCCGTCACGCCGCGCGCGACTCTTCGTCCTGCCGACGGTGTGACACCGCGTACCCGATCCCACCATGCGCCCAAGAGGGAGCCCACGGTGCCCAGAAGCCCACCGACGACCAAGTACGTGGAGAGGATCTGCAGTTGGTCGCGCACGATCAGCGCGCCATACCGATGGATGATGAGATGGGTCGCCTTCTCGTCGGAGAAGCCCATGAAGTCGAGCGTGGCGCCGACGAAGTCGAGGCCGAACAGGAGCGCGAGCGCCAGCGCCCCCGCGGCGGGACCGCTGCCGAGCGCCCGCCGGACCACGCGGACGATGACGCGCCAGACTCTCACGGCCTCTCAGTTTCCCACGACGCGCGCCGCCGCGCCATCCGCTTCTCGACGGTAGCACACGACGCGGACGGCGCCACGTGCGACGGTCGATGATCGCCAGCCGCGCGGTGCCGGTACCTTCACCGGTCGCCGTACCGCCAGCGCCTTGTGCACCACCAGGGTCGGCGCGAGCTGATCGAGCGCGCGAAGGGGCGGGAGCCACTTGTTGGTCGGGCCGCTATGGCCCAGAACCAGCACCAGGTCCGGGCGAGCAGCCTCGACCACCGCCGTCGCCCGCGCGCCGAAGAGCTCCCGTCCGAAGAGGACCGTCGTGGAGCCGGCGCCGAGCGCCACCATTCGCTCGTCGAGCGCGGCGGCGCGTCCCGTTGGGGCCGCGCCCCACAGGAGCCGCCGCCCGCGATCGCTCGCATACAGGAACGATCGCGGGCAGCGTTCCACCCCCCAGCGCTCGGTGTCGTCCACGTCGATCCCGAAGACCGTCCCCACGCCGGCATTTCGCGACGCCTCCGCCAATCCCCCCGCCCACTCGTCGCGCTGTGCCGTCGACGGCGCCACGACGTAGCCGGCAGGCAGCACCACCGCCGCTGCCCCATCGGCGGCGCCGATCGTCGCCATCAGCTCGGCCGCCGCTTCGAGCCGGTCGGCCGGCCCGTATTGGCACGGCTCGCCCGCATCCTCGCGAAACACCAGCGTGTAGATGCTCATGCCGCAGCCTCCTCGACCTCGTCCGCCTCCTCGACCGGCGGAGGCGCCGGCGGCTCGGCCACCTTCATCGCCGACAGGAGCCGCTCGCGCAGAGATTCTACGATCTCCGGATTCTCGGCCAGAAATGCACAGGCGTTGTCCCGCCCCTGCCCGATTCGCTCCCCGTCGAGCATGAACCACGCTCCCGACTTTTCGATCAGCCCATGCGTGGTACCGAGATCGATCACCTCGCCCATGACATTGATGCCGCTGCCGAACAGCACGTCGAATTCCGCCTGGCGAAACGGCGGCGCGCACTTGTTCTTCACCACCTTGACGCGCACGTGGGTGCCCGTCGCCTCCTCGTCCTTCTTGATGGCACCCGTCTTGCGGATGTCGAGCCGCACCGACGCGTAGAATTTGAGCGCGTTGCCCCCGGTGGTGGTCTCGGGATTGCCGAACACGATGCCGATCTTCTGGCGCAGCTGGTTGATGAAGATGATCGTCGTGTTCTGCTTGAAGGTGACCGCGGTGAGCTTTCGCAGCGCCTGGCTCATGAGGCGCGCCTGCAAGCCCATGTGCGCGTCTCCCATGTCGCCCTCGATCTCCGCCTTCGGCGTCAGCGCCGCCACCGAATCGACGATGATCAGATCGATTCCGCCCGAGCGCGTGAGCTGATCTGCGATCTCGAGCGCCTGTTCGCCGTTGTCAGGCTGCGACACGAACAGCTCCTCGAGACGTACGCCCAGCCGCCGCGCGTACTGTGGATCGAGCGCATGCTCGGCGTCGATGAACGCGCAAGTGCCGCCGAGCCGCTGCGCCTCGGCGACGGCATGCAGCGTCAGCGTCGTCTTGCCCGATGACTCCGGGCCGAAGATCTCGATCACGCGCCCGCGCGGCAACCCACCGACGCCGAGCGCGAGGTCGAGCGACAGCGATCCCGTCGGGATGACGTCGACGTCCTGCGTCTTGGCGCCGTCGAGTGGCATGATCGCGCCCTTGCCGAACTGCTTCTCGATGGCGGCGATAGCCGCTTGCACTGCCTTGAACCGCTCCTTGGTCTTCATGGTCTCCCCCTCGATTTGTCGTCACACGATCGCGTGTCGATTCAGCTCCCGTCGCAGTCGCTGCCGCTCCTCCTCGCGCAGGCGCGACGCGGTCCGCGACATGGCGAAGAGGTCGTCGTAGGTGCCGTTGTCGAGGACGCCGTGGCGCAACGCGAGATAGGTCGCGAGCTTGATCTGCCGTTCGGCCAAGATGCACTCGCGCCAAGCGCGCAGCGCCTGCCATGCATTGTTCGATTGCAGCGCCTTCTCGGCGGCGATGCGCATGCAGCTGGCGCCGAGGTGCATGAGGTAGCCGTCTTCTGTCGACGTCGACAGCTGCCGCGATAGTCCGGCCGCCGCCTGCCATAACGTGCGGTGGGCGGCGAAACAGTCCGCCATCGCGCTGACTTCGAGTCTCTCGGTCATCGTAGCTCCTGGTCGAGCGCGCGAAAGTCGATCGCGCATTGAAGGTGTTCCCGTTCAATGGAGTCTTTGCCGTGCAGGTCGGCGATGGTCCGGGCCACGCGCAGGATGCGATGCACGCCGCGTGCGCTGATGCCTCGCTTCTGCACGATGCGCCCCAGGTGGTTCGACGAGGTCGCTTCGAGTCGGCACCAGGAAGCGATCTGTCGGGTGCCCATCTGCGCGTTGGCGTGCAGCCCGCATCCGGCGAATCGCCGCCGCTGAATCTCGCGCGCCGTCAAGACGCGCTCGCGCACGCGCGCAGACGGCTCCCCGCCGCGCGCGTCGGTCAGCGAGCTGTAGTTGACCTGCGGCACCTCGACCTGGAGATCGAGCCGATCGAGCAGCGGTCCGGAGATGCGCCCGCGATAACGCCGCACCCTGCCGGTGTCGCAGAGGCAGCTCCGCAGCGCGGAGCCGTGGTAGCCGCAGGGGCAGGGGTTCATCGCCGCCACCAGCGCGAACGAAGCCGGAAACTCGATGGCGTGGCGCGCGCGCACGATCGTGACCCGCCGCTCCTCGAGCGGCTGGCGCAGCGCCTCCAACACGTTCCGCTTGATCTCCGGCAGCTCGTCGAGAAACAGCACGCCGTTGTGGGCGAGGCTGATCTCGCCCGGCTTGGGCACGCCCGCGCCGCCGCCGATCAGGCCCACCAGCGATACATCCTGATGCGGCGCGCGAAACGGCCGCCGCCGAATCATCGACGCGCCGTCGAGCTTGCCTGCCGCCGAGTAGATCATGCTCGTCTGCAGCGCCTCGTCCTCATCGAGCGGGGGCAAGATCGTCGGGAGCCGACGCGCGATCATGCTCTTGCCCGAGCCGGGCGCACCGATGAGCAACAGGTTGTGCGAGCCGGCGGCGGCGACCTCGAGCGCGAGCTTGACGTACTCGAGCCCACGCACGTCGGCGAGATCGGCGTCGCCGGCGGCGTTGCGCTCCGCCGGCGGCAGCTCGTCGACGCGCGGCAGCTCGTGATCTCCGCGCAGGTAGGCCGCTACCTCCGGCAGCGACGACGCCGCCAGCACCGGGACCTCGCGAATCGCCGCCGCCTCCGCCGCGCAGGCGCGCGGCAGGATGACCGCCCTGGCGCCTCGCGTGCGGGCGTAGAGCGCGATCGGCAGCCCGCCGGCGACGCGCCGCAGACTGCCGTCGAGCGAGAGCTCCCCCATCATTAATATGTCGTCGAGCGCCTGCTGCGGGACGAGCTCCTGGGCGGCCAGCACGCCGACCGCGATCGGCAGATCGAACGCCGCACCGTCCTTGCGCACGTCCGCCGGCGCGAGATTGATCGTCACCTTGCGCGGAGGGATCTTCCAGCCCGAGTGATCGAGGGCCGCGCGAACGCGCACGCCGCCCTCCTTGACCGCGCCCGCGCCGAGCCCGACGAGATGGTAGCCGGGCAGCCCCGTCGTGACGTCGACCTCGGCGCACACGCCATACGCTTCGACGCCGAGCACCGCCGCAGATTGAACCTTCGCCAGCACGCTCCGCGCCCAGAGCACGAGACGTGCCGAATGGCGCATACGCGATCTCGCATGCTTGCGACGTGTGCCAGCGGGGTCTAGCGAGAGGTGGCAACCGGATTACGGATCCTGTCCGGCTGGCGAACCGTTGTCCGGCTCCGCTCCTCCGCTCCGAACCGCCGTCGGGACCCGGACCTCATCCGCACCGAGCACGCGCATGATCGACGCCGTCTTGCGCGTGACCGGGGAGAGCGAGGTGCTGGCCGCGTGGCCGACCATCGCTGCGACCGCCGGACGCCGCAACTCCTACGTTGACGTGCTCAGCCTCCGCAGACCGCCGGCTGACGGCGCGCTGCTTGTCGGAGGACGGCGCTCATCGGCGCCAACGTAGGAGGGCGCCCCACCGCGCCCTGCTTGCGTGACACGCGTTTCATGGCCACAAAAAGCAAGGAGTGGATTCGCATCGCAAGGGGGCGGTGTACGGATGCGGGAGGTGACCCATGCGAAAGATCCTGATCGTGGCAGCGTTGGGGTTGTTGACGACGCCGGCAATCGCGAAGGACCGCGGCAAGCGATCGGACAGCTCCAAGGAGACGGCGGCGGCGCCGCTCAAGGGAGGCACCATCAAGGACCACGAGGCGACGCGCTGTATTCTTCAGCGCCTCGTCGAGGCGACCGGCATCAAGGAGTGGAAGATCGAGCTCAAGCAGCTCGCCGGCACGGCGCGGGGCTTCGTCGCGACGAGCGGCTCGCGCCAGGAGAACGGGACGGTCAACGTCGCCAGAAATTATCCGAACCAGGGCGCGCTGCGCGTCTATCTGGTCCCGAAAGACTGAGCGCACGCCTTCTCCCGGATCGCGCTGCCGAGCTGGGGCCGCAGGCTCCGGTCTGACCACTTTCGTGTGCGCTTTCCCTACTCGTCGACGATGACTCCGTAAATGCCTCTTGGTCTTACCACTTTGTAAAGTGGTCTTACCATATTCCTGGCCTCGGGTGCCAACGAGCGTCGGCAGTCCGCACGGGCTTTCGCCGGGATGCGCGCGGCACGCGACGTGTACTACCGCGCGCCAAATCCGGCGCCGTCGCTGCGGCGCGAAGAGGCCCCCATGAAAATGTCCAGATTCGTTGTCACCGCCCTGCTCGCCGCTGCTGGTTGCGGCGGCGCCGACAGTACCGCCTACGACACCGCCAGCATCACCAGCCGCTTCGGCATCGACTACGCGTGGGGCCGCCCTGCGCCGAGCACCATTCGCGCCGACGGATACACGTTCGCGGCGCGCTACCTCAGCTACAGCGACGGCGGCAAGAATCTCTCCGCCGGCGAAGCGGCCTCGCTACGTTCGGGCGGCGTCGACGTGGCGGTGGTCTGGGAAGAGAGCGCGACCGCCGCGCTCAACGGCTACAGCGAGGGCGTCAGCGACGCGCGCGCGGCCCAATCTGAAGCCGCCGCCTGCGGCCAACCCGCGGGTCGTCCGATCTACTTCGCCGTCGACTTCGACGCGTCGGCGGGTGATCAGGCCGCCATCAATTCCTACCTCGATGGCGTCGCGTCGGTGATCGGTCGCGAGCGCACCGGCGTCTATGGCGGCTATTACGTCGTCAAGCGCTCCTTCGACGCGGGGAAGGTGCGCTACGGCTGGCAGACCTACGCCTGGTCGGGCGGACAGTGGGACGGGCGCGCGCAGCTGCGCCAGATCCTCAACGGCATCTCCGTCGGAGGCGTCGACTCCGATCGCGATCAGGCGGTCGCCGCCGACTTCGGCCAGTGGGGCTACGCCGCGCCGCCGCCGCGGCAGGATCCGCGCATCGCGGTGGGGACGAACGCCGACGGGCGGCTCGAGGTGATGTACGTCGGCACCAACGACGCCGTCGGCCACATCTGGGAGAAGGTCGGCGGCGGCTGGTCGGGCCTGACCAACCTCGGCGGCGACGCCAAGACGATCGCCGTCGCGCGCAACGCCGATGGTCGCCTCGAGATCTTCTACGTCGGCACCAACGACAAGCTCTATCACAACTTCCAGAAGGCGCCGGGCACCGTCTGGTACGGCGAAGTTCCGCTCGGCGGCAGCGCCAAGCAGATCGCCATCGGCCATCACCCCGACGGGCGCATCGAGGTCTTCTACATCGGCACCAACGACAAGCTCTATCACAACTGGCAGACGCAGCCGAACGGCGATTGGAGCGGCGAGACGGCGCTGGGCGGCGCGGCCAAGCAGATCGCCGTCGCCGAGAACGCCGACGGGCGCATCGAGATCTTCTACGTCGGCACCGACGACAAGCTCTATCACAACTTCCAGACCGCCCCGAACGCGGGCTGGTACGGTCAGGTGCCCTTCGGCGGCAGCGGCAAGCAGATCGCCGTCGGCCATCACCCCGACGGGCGCATCGAGGTGTTCTACATCGGCACCAACGACAAGCTCTTTCACAACTGGCAGACGCAGACGAACGGCAACTGGAGCGGCGAGCTGGCCCTGGGCGGCGCCGCCAAACAGATCGCCGTCGGCGAGAACGAGGACGGACGCATCGAGATCTTCTACGTCGGCACCGACGACGCCATCTATCACAACTTCCAGACCGCGCCGGACGCCGGCTGGAACGGTCAGATGCGCCTTGCCGGCGAGGCCAAGCAGCTCACCGTCGGGCGCAACAGCGACGGGCGCCTCGAGATCTTCTACATCGGCACCAACGACGCCCTCTACCACAACTGGCAGACGGCCCCCGACGGCGCCTGGCACGGCCAGAGCGCGCTCTGAGGCTCAGGGCTCGCTGGTCGCAGCCTTGCTCGGGCGAAGCCTGGCCTTCATGCGATCGGCGACGACGTAGCAGCAGGGCACGGCGAGCAAGCTGAGCAGCGTCGAGACCGTCAGGCCGCCGAGGACCACCACCGCCATCGGGCTGCGCGTCTCCGCGCCCGGGCCGAGCCCGAGGATCGCCGGCACGGCCGACATCATGATCGCTACCGTCGTCATCAGGCTCACGCTCGTGCGAGAGGCGAAGGTGGAGGCGGCGAGGATGAGCGCCCGGATCCCGACGGCGAGCGGAACCAAGGTCAACCTCGAGCGCGTGTGGGGCAGCGTGCTGCGCCAGCATTAACGATCGACGTTATCGATTTCGAATGTCTGGATGGTGTTCTCTGGAAAGGGGCACGAGAATTTCTTTCCGTTCAGATTGGTGTCCGCGTGATAGCCATACCGCTCGCTTCCCTTGATCTGTGTCTCCCATCGCCGGACCAACCCGCCATCGCCTTGGACGGTGCGGAACCGGGACAGGTCGTAGGAAATCGTCTGCTGCGTGCCGTAATTGATCGTAACCAGGACCAGCCTGCGCTTTGGGGCGTCGTACGCCGCGAAGGTGTTGCCGTCTCCGCTGTCGAGGACGGTTGCCCCTTCCCTGATGTGCCGGGTGTAGTGAGCCATCACGTAGTACTTGGTGTTGATGGGTCCAAGCACGCCGCTGTTTCTGTCGCCTTGGACCAGGCCCCATCCCCCGCCGTCGACAACTTGCCAATACACCCAGGCCGTCGGGTGGAGCCAGACCATATCGAGGTTGAGGTTGCTCGCGAGTTGTAGTCCGGAAGCGTCGCCGTCCCCGTATTCGGAGTTCCAAATCTTCTTGTCCGATGCAGCGACGGAGCTGTAGAGCAAATCTCGCCGCCCGCCCCCATACTGGTACCCGTGCACGTTGACGCGGCTGACGGCCGATTTGGTATTCGCCGCGAACGAGTCCCATGTCGCCCGAGCCTGGTCATAGAAGCTCTCGTCAGAGGCGGAGACACCCACGGAGGTCAAAGAGCGGCTGTTCAGCTCGGCGCGCAAGTATTGAATGACCTGCGCCTGAATCGAAGCTCCAACATGACATCCCTCTTGTGTGCCCGTGGCTTTCCACCAGTTGGCGGAAGGCTCGTTGAAGGCCTCCACGGTCTGGAAATTGAAACCCCAGTGGTCGTGCGCATACTTGGCAACGGTGGCCAGGTAGACCGCGTGTTGCTGGTAGTTCCAACTCTGGAGGTTGTCGCCACCGGCGGCTGCTCCCGATGGGTTGTGATTGCTCAGCATCCACCACATCGGCGAGTTCGAGAACAATTCAAAGTGGTTCGCGCCCCGGTCTCGGGCCTTCCACAACATGTTTCGCTGCTTCGAATCGACCCACCAGTTCCAGCTACTGCTTGTGGGATTGGTGCTGAACCAATCGAGCCAGTATCCCTCCATCTGAGTGGCTCTCTTGATGTTCGGCGACGCGACCATCGTCTGGCCGTTGATGGAGTTCCAGCTGGAGGCGCCCGCATTGTAGCGTGCGATGTTCAACCCCAACCCCGGCAGAGCCGTGCCTTGGTAGGTCACGGTGTCGAGGGTGAACATCAAGTCAGCAAGGTCATCGCGGTCGCCAAACTGCTGAGCCCACCAGGCAAGCGACGTACCCCAGCCTTCCCAGGTGCCCCGACTCGTGCTCGGGCTCACCTGCGCCGTCAGGCCGGACGTCGCCTCGCCGCTGGCGCCGAGCTCGCCGCCTGCACCACAGGCTGCCAAGAAGAACGCAGGAACAATGCCGACGGTGAAGATTGCGAAGAGGTGGGATCGACCGGCGCGTTGCACTGTTCATCTCCTGCGATGTCTGGCGACGAAGTCGCGGCCGTCAGTTGCGGTAGGGTTGCAGCCCTCGTCGAGCGTGTCGCCACGCGCCGATGCGAGCAGGGCGGCGAACGTCAGTTGCCTTCTCCTCACTTCGGTCGCGAGAGCTGCAGCTGTCGTGCCGGCGGCAAAAGTCCATGCCAATGCGGCGCGCGTGGAGCCCGGGGTCCTCGACTGCCACCAACTGTTCACAGCCAGTCGGCCTCACAGCCGACGATGCCGCATTCCACAACGCCCTCTACCCGGGGCGGCCGAGGCGCGGGCTGAAGCACAGCCGCAAGCCGAGCGCGACCCCCACCATCGGCAACACGATCGCGAGGCACAACAGCGCGCCGTCGCTTGCGCCCGGCCGCCACACGCTCCACACCCCAAAGAGCAGCAGCGGCGCCGACAGGCCCATCGCCCACGCGCGCCCTCCCGTCGGCAACAGCCGCGCGCGCAGGCGCAGCAGCACCGCGTCGACCAGCAAGAGTGTGACGCCGAGCCCGCCGCCGACGAAGGTGCCGAAGATCATCCCCAGCATCCAGCTGCCCCACTTGCCGAGCTTCGGATCCCATTGCCCGAGCAGCACCGAGACGGTCACGAAGAGCCAGATCGAGAACAGCGGTCCGAACAGTGCCGGGCACAGCCAACGTCCGAGTCGAGTCAGCATGGAGGGTCCTGGACGTAGGGTACGTCGCGCGCAAGAAAAGCTTCTTCAGCTCCATCGCGGCCGCGCGTCCAACCCTAAACGGCGCGCGCGCGGTACGATGGTCGCACGGCCATGGAGCTCCGCTTCGAACGGGACGCCGCTGCGTTCGCCCGCGCGCGCGCGAATCCGTCGCCCCTGCTCGTCTTCCCGCTCGAGACGACGGTCATCGAGCTGCAGATCGGGGCCACGCAGTCGCGGCTCGATCGCGGCAGCTTCGCGCTGGTGCCGGCGCGCACGCCCTACCGCATCGTCTCGCGCAGCCCCGCGCCCAAGGTGGTCACACTCGTGCTGTCGGGCGAGGAGAGGGCGCGCGCCGGGCGCGACTATGCGCCGCACGTGCAGAGCGAAGTGTTCGAGCGCGTGCTCTCCGAGCCGCGCGCGCTGTCGCGCACCCGCTGGGTGGACGAGCTGGTCCACCGCTACGTCTTCGAGCGCGAGGTGTGCAATCGCCACGAAACCGAGGCGGCGCGCTTCTGCGAGACGGAGCTGACCAAGGAGCTCTACTTCCTCGGGCAGGAGCATCTCGGCCGGCGCACGCGCGCCAAGGTGACGCACCAGGGCAGCACGCTCGTCGAACGCGCGCGCGCCACCATCGAGGCTGAGTTGTTCGAGCCGCTATCGACGGCGGCGCTGGCGCGGCGCTGCCATACCAGCGAGTCGGCGCTGCTGCGGGGCTTCCGACGCGAGCTGGGGCTGCCGCCGTCGGCGTACGTGCGCGAGCGGCGGCTCGACGAGGCGCTGCTCCTGCTCGAGTCGGGTCGCTATTCGGTGGGCGAGGTGGCCGAGCGCGTCGGCTATCGCGGCCAGGCCGCCTTCGCCGCCGCCTTCCACCGCAAGTTCCACGTGTCGCCGTCGAGCGTGCGGCGCGCCGAGCCGGGAACGCCGCTGCCGCCGCACGGCCGCCCGCCGCTCAAGGGGAGCAAGCGCCGCTGAGACCGGTCGTGTCCTTGACCGCCAGCGTCGGCCGCGCCTCGACGCCGGTCAGCGCCGCCTTGCAGCTGGTGAAGCTCACGTTGCTGGCGTGCCGCACGAAGAACGCGTAGCCCGGCCCGTGGTACGACGTGTTCTCGTTGCCGCCGGTGCCGGTGATGAACTTGGCATCCGGATACTGATTGTACAGCGTGCCCGCGTGGCCGGGCACCGGCCCCTGGTACTCCGGAAAATTGTCGACGGTGAACGGCGCCGGGTTGGGCACCGCGCCAGCGCCGTTGTAATGCAGATCGATGTTGCTGAAGGTGAGGTTGGAGATGCCGAACGTCTGCGTGCCGACGACGCTGCCGGTGATGATCGAGCCCCAGTTGTAGCGCATGTTGGCGGCGTGGATGTCGTCGAAGGTGACAGCGTCGATGCTGCCGACCTGGGCCGGATCGCGGTTGCGGCTGCCGAGCAGCACGAAGAACGGAGCGCCCACGTTGTTGGTCGTGATGTGCTGGAAGGTGAGGCTCGAGATGGCCGAGCCGTCGACGGACTCCACCGCCATCGCCGCCGACTGCGCGTTCTCGATGAGCATGTTCGAGACGGTGATGTTCTTGAAGGCGCCGACGCTGGCGGTGCCCAGCTTGACGCCGTTGGCTACCCCCGACTGCGTGGTGTGGCAGTTGCGCACGGTGACGTTCGCAAGGCCGGTGGCGCTGCCGCTCTTCAAGCAGATCGAATCGTCGCCGCTGGCCACGGTGCAGCCGTCGACGAGCACGTCGTTGCCGTCGACCACGTCGATGCCGTCGTGGGTGGCGCCGAGTTGGTTGTCGACGTTCAGCGCGCGGATGGTGAGGTGCTGCGCCTCCATGTTCACCACCGCCCACACGCCCGCGTTCTTGACCGTCAGATCCTGGATGGTCACGCGCGTCGAGCCCACGGTGAAGATGGCCATCGGACGCATTGCTTCCTTGATCTGGTCGCCGTTCCAGATGGCCACGCCGGCGGCGTTGCCGTCGATGGTGCCGCTGCCCTCGAGGCGTACGTCGTCGACGAATTCGGCGTAGACGAGCGCCTTCCTGCAGTTGCCGAGCTGCGTGTTGGTGATGGGCGGCGTGCGATCGGGATAGTCGACGATGTCCTGGCTGCCGAGCAGCGTCGCCGAGCCGGTGACGTCGAGCCACACGTGGCTGCGCAGCACGATCATGCCCGACAGGAAGACGCCCTGGTCGAGCATGACGACGCCGCCGGTGCAGTCGTCGATGGCGGCCTGGATCGCCTTGGTGTCCTTGGTGACGCCGTCGCCGACGGCGCCGTAGCTCCTGACGTCGCACACGCGCTGGCCCGCGTCGCCCGCCGGCGCCGGCCCGGCGTCGGACATGTTCATCGCGAGGTCGGGCGGCGCCTGAGCGGCGAGATCTGCCGGCGTGTTCAGGTTGGGCTCGGGGCCAGCGGCATCGACCGCGGGGCGGACACCGTTTCCGGCCGCGCAGCCGATGGTGAACAAGGCCAGGAGGCACGACCAGCGCATGGCCGCAATACAGCACCAAGCGTGCGCCGCCGCTTTCGCGCTGCCGTCGGTTTCCATCGCCCGGCCGTCATTTCACACCTGGCCGAGCCAGTTCCGGTCGTGGGCGCGGAACCACTGGCGCAGATCCTCGACGAGCGCAGGGGCGAGCGGGCCGGCCTCGAGGGCCGAGGCACCTTGCGAGAGGTGCGCGAGGTTGCGCGTGCCCACGACGACGCTGGCGACGCCGGGTGCGAAGGCGGCGAAGCGCAAGGCGAGGCTCGGCCAGTCGGCGACGCCGATGCGTTCGCGCAGCCCGGCGAAGCGCTCCCAGTAGACCTCGGCATAGTCGCCGCTCGGACGGGCGGCGAAGCGCCAGCAGGCGTTGGCCAGCGGGCGCTTGCCGATGACGCCGAGGCCGCGGCGCGCCGCTTCGCCGACTGCGCCGTCGAGGGCGCGCTGATCGACCAGGTTGACCGAGCACATGAGCGAGCCGAACGATCCGGCGCGCGCCGCGTGGTCGAGCGCGTCGTTCTCGCCCGAATACGCCGCCACGCGCACCTTTCCCGCGCGCACCGCGTCCTCGAGCGCGCCCACCACGTGGCCGCGCTCCAGCGTCTGCCGCGGGCAGGAGTGCAGGTGAAAGATGTCGATGCGATCGGTGCGCAGCCGGACGAGGGCGGCCTCCACGCCGCGCGTCACCGCCTCGGCGGTCCAGTCGGGCACGCCGTCGATGCCGTAGCCGCCCTTGGTGGAGAGCACGAACTCGTCGCGGCGCCCGCGGAGGTGGCGCCCGATGCGCTCCTCGCTCCGGCCGTAGCTGCGCGCGGTGTCGATGAGCGTGATGCCGGCGTCGAGCGCGCCGCCGAGCAGGCGCGCCACATCGCCCTCGTCGAGGTCGTCGCCGCCGATCTGCCCGGCGCCGAGGCCGAGCCGCGAGATGCGTAGACCGATGGTGCCGAACGGGTTGGTTCGAGTCGCGCTCGCTCCGGGCATGGTCATCCTTTCGCAGCGTCGCAAATAAGCCGCGCGGTCGGTTTCTGTCAAATCGCCGTCGCGATGCGCGTCGCCGCGCCTTACTTCGAGTTCTTCAACGATGAGAGGTCGCATCAGACGCTCGGCTACCGTCCGCCATCGGAAATCTATTTCGCATCGTGATGGAGTCGCGAGTCGCCGATGCGGCGGCATGAGGCGCCAAAATGCGGCTATCATGCTCACCACGATGGCCCCACCGGGTCAGTCACTGGCGCGCTGAGCCATATCTCCGACGACATGGACCGCCATGTCCTTGGGAGACGAGCCCTGGCAGTGCCAGCCGTGATCGCTCCCGCATGTACAACTCGAATCTGGCAGCTGGCACTGGTACCCGACGGTCGAGCAACCGTTGGCGAAGTTGGTGCAAACCGGATCGCAGCAGATGAGCTGGAGGCACTGGTGCGGCTCCGGTGGATCGCACCTGGAGTCCTGCAAGTCGGGGCCGCAGGCGGCGGCCAACAGCAACAGCGCGAGCAAGACGACGCGAGAGCGCACGAGCTGCGGCAGTGCAACCGAGATGCCGCGCGAGATTTCGCTTGCTTCGACGATGTCGCGCGACGCGATCCGGACGTTCGTGTCGCGATCAGCGCCATACAGAATCTACTGAGTATGAAAAGCACATGCAGTTGCTGAAGCAAGCGACCCACGCTCTCCCGCCGGGCGCGGTGGACGAGTTCGCGGTCGGTTGTAGACGTGAGGCCCGCTACCGGGCGCGGTCGGTGGTGCCGTCGCGGTGGAGGGGTCGGCGGAAGGGCGTTCGTGAGATCGCGATTATCCGTCCGACGCGCACGCGTACGCGGAAGAGTTTGATCCGGGCATCAAACTCTTCCGCGTTGTCCGTCGCCTCGTGGCTCATTACAGCTGCAGGGTCTTGTCGGTCGCTCGCAGCCCCGTCTCGCCGCCGCTCCCTTCACGCCAGCGGCTGCACAGCTACGGCGGAGACGTCGTCGAAGCGACCGTCTATGCGCCGCGCTCCGTCGACGACCTGCGCCGGCTGCTACGCACGGCCCGGAATCGCCGCTGGCGCGTGACCTTCCGGGGCGGCGGCTGCGCCTTCGACACCCAATCCTTGAACCGGGACGTCGTGATCTCTCTGGCTGCGCTCGACCGCATCGAGGTCGACGTTCGCAACGCCAGGGTCACCGCCGAGGCAGGCGCCACCTGGGGCGCTGTCGTCGCCGCCACCGTACCCCACGGCCTGGTTCCGTACGTGCTGGTGACGACGCGGTCGGCGACGGTGGCCGGGACCGCGGCGTCGGATTGCTTGTCCCGATTTTCGCCATCCTGCGGAAAAGAGGGCTCGCACATCCTGTCCTTCGAGCTCCTCACCGTCGACGGCCGCCTGCTCCGCTGCACGCGCGAAGAGAACGCCGACGTCTTCTTCGCCGCCATCGGTGGCTTTGGCTATCTCGGCGCCATCACGCGCGTGACCTATCGGTTGTGGCCGCTCGGATACGCTCCGGCCGTCGAGACCGTCGTGACGCCGTACCGCTCGATGCGCGACTTCCTGACCGCGCTCATCCCCGCCTCCGGCTCGCGCGGTGATTCGCGCTCCGAAGCGCGACCGATGGAAGGCCTGTACGGCGCGTGGTTCGGTCCAAGAGCGCTGCTCTTCCGCTCGCGATATGTCGAGCGGAGCTGGCGCCGCCCGCTCCGCCTGCTTCACCAGCCGCGCTCCTGGTTGCGCGCGGCCATCGACCTGCTGCTGCGCTGGCAGTGGTTCAGCCGCCTGGGCTCGTGGTTGACGTTCAGCCTGATCCGCCGACCGCAGATCTTCGTCGACGGCTTCGAAGACTACGCCTTCTTCATGGACGGCAACGCCCGCGCCAAGGCGATCGGCCGGGCCTTCGGCGCCCCGATGCGCACGCTCCAGCAGACCTTCCTCGTCCCCGCCGAGGTCGAGACGGCCGCCCGCTTCATTGAGGACCTGTCGCAGGCGCTGCGGGCGGCGCAGATCGTTCCGACGCTGTTCGACTGCCTCTTCCTTCCGCGCGACGAGGAATTTCTGCTGTCGTCGAGCGCCGGGCTCGACGGCTTCGCGGTGAGCATCGCCTTCGATACGTCGAACGCGGGCGTCCTGGCGCGCGCCCGCGCCATTCTGGTCGGCGCGTCGGCGCGCTTGCGCGCCATGGGCGGACGCGTGCACCTGGTCAAGAGCGTGTGCGCCGACGCCGACGATCTCCGGGGCATGTACGGCAGCCGGCTCGACGCGTTCTTCCGCCTCAAGCAGCGACTCGATCCGACGGGTGTCCTGCGTAACGAGTTTCTCGAGCGCACGTTCCCCGCCTATTGCGCGGCCGGCGGGTCCTGACCGCTTCGAGCGGCCCGGTCGCGCGGCGCCCGCGAACGGCAAGAACCCCGAGCCCGATGACAGTCGCTGTTGTTGCGGTCATTGCAACTGGGGCAACGGCAGCCAGGCGGACCTCTGCGACTGATCCGCGGCGCTAGCGTCGCGTGAAGGATCTGCCCCCGCGCACTCATACGCCGTCGTCGGGATGGTCAGCCGGCGGACCGCCTTTGCGCAGAACGCTGTCGCACGTTCGAGGCTCGTGGGTGCCGAGCAAGAGATGATCCAGCACCGGCTCAAAACGACCTGCCGTCAACGGTCGAGACTTCAAGCGCAAGAGGGTCTAACCCGTCGATGCAGCCCAGGTTCACCCGACGGTAGCCCGGCTTGGCCGGACCCTGATACGTTGCCGGCACGCTCGCCACGCCGTTGAAGGGACAGATCCCGCACGTCTTGCAGAAGTAGTGGTTCACGTCCCGGTCGCCGAACTGGTAGAGCGTCAGCGACTCCGTCCCCTCCAAGTGTTCGAAGTCGTCGGGCGGGATGTATCGCGACGACATGACCGCACCCTTACGAATGCAGATGGAGCAGTTGCACCGGCACCCTGTCGTGATCTCCTCGCTCCTGAATCTGAAGCGAACAGCACCGCAATGGCAGCTTCCCGCATACGTCTCGACTCCCGCCATTTTCTATTCTCCCTTCGTCGCCAGGTTTACCATCATCAGAATCCCTTGGCGGCACCGCGGCCAATGCCGGCACCCGACGTCAGGGTTCGCTTCGGTTGATCTGAGGGAGCGAGGACGTAGTCCTCGAGGCGACCCCGCGGATTGTCCGCAGCAGGTCAATCGAGGCGAACCTTGAGGTCAAAGCGTCAACGGCGAACTTCGATTCGGAAGTTGCGCAGTGCGAAGAACAAGGTCAGATCGCCGGATTTGTCTACCCAGCAAGCTTCTGCGTCGAGGATCCGCGACGCAACGGCGAGCATTTCGAGGCTCTCTGCGCGGCCGGCTGGCCACTCAGCTTCGACCAACAGCGACAGTCCGTGCCTTTGTCCGAACGCGTTGACCGCTTCGTGCCGCCAACGGGATCGAGTTGTTGGCCCTCGCCCACATGAATGTGCCTTGGGATGTGGACGCGGTGCCGATGAGGCACAAATCAGCAGCGACACGGTCGTGGCCGCGCAGGAAAACGATCGTTCCCTCTTCCAGAGACCACTGAAACGGAGCGCCATCGGTCAGCCCGAACGTCTTCGCCCACGCTGCGTTCCTGCGCTGCATGAGCTCGACAGCCTCTCTGCTCCACGCGCCCCAGTCGGCTGGTTCGTCGCTCGCCATTGAAGGGGTCTTACCACCGCTGCCGGGCGGGCGCGCGCATCAAGAACGGCGAGGGGTGCGCCAGCTCGGCGAGCGTGGGCGGAGCTGACCGACGGTAACCCGCGCGACGGCACGATCTACCGCGACGGAGTCAGCGCAGCGCCGTCGTCTCGATGTGCACGGGCCCGCCGAAGCGGACCGCGATCCGATCCTCGATGTTCGGCGCCGGCGCCCGCGTCCAGCCGCGACGATCACAGCTCAACAGCGGCGGCGCGATGGCGGCCAGCACCGCGCGCGGCATATGTAGCAGCTCGTCGCGCCCCGCGACCTCCATCTCGCCCTGCTGCTCCGACGAAGTGCCAAGCATCACGTAGGTGCCGCGATAGGCGTCGCCCACGGCCTGCAGCGCGAAGGAGCGCGCACCGACGTGTCCCTCGATGCGATCGGCGGAGATCCACACGTCGACGACCGGGTTCGCGGCGACGCTGCGAGTTTCCAGGTCGGTCAGATGACGCGCGCCGCGCTCATCGCGGATCACGAGGCGCCGCGTGCCGGCGCCGAGCAGCACTGTGGTGTCCCCGCGATGAGACACGGCGTAGTCGACGGTGAGCCCGCACGCCTCGCCGGCGATGACCCCGCGATGGGCCACGACGTCGTAAGGATCGCCTGTAAAATGCTGCACTTGTGGCCGCACACCGGTCGTTGCGCAACCCGCGAGCGCGCTCAACGCTGCTGCCATCCAAGCTTTCACGGCGCACCTCCAACCCGGTGACGTAGCGGGCTCTCATTCTATTCTAGGGTGCGGGACAAAGAGTCGCGAACTGACACAGTTGGTTACAACTCAGTCATGGTGACCAATCGTTCGCGCAGGCTCAGGGGCGTGGGCGTCAACGAGATCTCAGACGACGAACTTTCCGCCATGAAAGCCAGGGTGGAGGCAACCACGCCCGGTCCGTGGACTCCCTCGTTTGAGGGTCGCGACCACACCAGTGGGGATAGCGTCATCTTCACCGGTGACCAACGAATCGAGATCTACATTATGGCAGGCGACTACAAGGGCGGCGGCGGGCACTTCCAGGCAGATCTCGACTTCATCGCGCACGCTCGGCAAGACATTCCGAGATTGATCGCTGAAGTCGAACGACTGCAAAAGCTGCTCAGGTCGCGTAGCGACCAGTAGTCGTCGTGCGTCACGCAGTGCGATCGCGCGTTCGATAGGCAGCGCCTTCGACTGCTCGACGTGTCGCCGGCGGAGCCCCCGAACATCGTCGCCGACCGCATCGAAGCGCTGTTCGAAGCGACCGCCTGAATTGCACCGGTGACGCGGCCGAAGCGGCCGGCCGAACCACTCGGCTTCCGAGCGGGCAATCGAGCAGCCGACAGGGATGAGCCGGCCGGCTCAGGAGTCTTCTTTCGGCCTCGTCCGCCATCTCGTCGAGCTCGGCGGAGGTCGGCGCCACGTTTAGCGGGACGTCGCCGCCGCCGTCGGCGATGCCGTCGGCTGCGACCTACAATAGAAGGCGGTCGCCATCACGGTCGCTCCAGTGGGTCCGTATTGGTTTTGCGTCAACTGGGGAGCCGTGGTCTGGAGATAGTTGGCGCCGACGGCTGCAGCCTTGTTCCGCGCATCATCGATAGCGCGGCGAGTGTGCTCACCAGCGCCCGTCGTCGAAGCGCCCCGTGTCTCGCCAATCACAGTCCCCTTGTTCTCGCAGTCTCCAGTCGGGGGATTCGGGCTCGCGAGGACGCGGCTACCGGCGTCGGTTGGCACGACCTGTCCCAAGCTCGCACAGGCACTCATTATTGAGAAAAATCCAATCAAGCTCAGTCGTGCAGTCCGCATTGGGGGGAGATTACGAAGCGCCGTACTTGCCGACAATCCAAGTTCTTTTGGTGACTTGCCCAGCGTCCACCTCGCCCGCACTTCCATGCGGTCGAGAAGTGGGAGGTTTAGTCGGCGATGTTGCGCAGCCCGGTTAGCGATCCTCGGAGCACGTCTATCCTGACGTCGCCAAGAAGATGGTCGAGGCACTGTGCGCACCAAGCGAAGGGCGACTACGACGCGATCACCGCGGTGCTCACCTTCCGCGTGATGCGGGATTTGCAGGCGGTGAGCCACGATGCTCACCTTCGCCTCTTCACCTCCGACAGGCCGCGCCCGCGTCGCTGCTAATCGGTGGTGGCTCTCCCGACAAGGCGGCAGGTTGGGCCGCCTCCGATGACCCATCCTCTGTCAACTTCGTTTCGCAGCGGCTGTCCCGCTCAGCGGTTGAAGGGGTACTCGTTGATCCAGTGGAAGCCGCGCGTCATCAGCAGCGACTTCGACGTGTCGATCTTGAGCAGTCGCGCGTGGAACGGCTGGCCCTCGAACTGGCCGTCGAGGGTCGCGTGGTCGGTGCCGGTCCGCTGATAGGACAGCACCATGCTCTTCGGCGGATTGCCGGCGAAGGGCGTCAGCGTCAGCGTTTTCTTCACGGCATCGTCGGTGACGCGGTAGCGCGCGTTCTCGCCGTGGAGCTTGGTGATGCTCATGGTTCCATAGCTGGTGAAGTTGACGCGGCGCCAGGTCGGCGTCGCTACCGGTTTGCCGGCGCCGTCGAGCTCCTCGATGGACCAGACGCCATCCAGGGCGCCCTTGGGCGCGCCGGCACCGTACCGCTTGATGTTCTCGAGGGAGGAGGAGATGTTGCCGTAGAGCAGATTGACGACGAAGAGGGCCTTGAGCACGCGGCGCGCCCACCTGAGGCGTCCGGTGCGGAACGGCGGATCGATGCCCGCAGGCGTCGTCGGGCGGTGCAGCACCAGCACATCGGCGAGCCGACGCAGATCGGGCAGCATCAGGAACACGGCCATCAGCCACAGGTGCAAGGCGTAGAGCTTGACCGGCACGTCGTAGCAGAGGTTGAGCATGACGACATTGCCCATCACGCCGATGAGGATGAGGGCGCCGAGCGTGGTCGTGCGACGGAACAGGAGCAGCGCGCCACCGAGCACCTCGGCGGCGCCCCCGAACATCGTGTAGGGGGTCGAGGCGCCCATGAAGGTCCACAGAAGGCCCATCGGCGAGGCCTCGCCGAACGGCTGCAAGAGGCGGCTCTCCGAGGGAGGGCCGAACTGTCCCATGAAGAGCTTGGCGAAGCCGTAGCCGAACATGATCGTGGCCAGCACGTAGCGCACGTAGATGCGCAGGAATTCCCACAGCGCGTCGTAGCGAGCGCGGCGCCGGTCGACGATCGACCACGCCACCGTCGCCGTGAGGGCCACCAGGGCGAAGCAGAGGACCTGGACCCAGTTGTAGGTCGTGTCACCGCTGCCGTTGGTAAAGATGGTGATCGGGGCGGCGAGGTGCAGGACGTGCGCGCCGAACCAGACGACGGCCTTGTGCCACAGCCAGTCGTAGCCCGCGCCGAGCTTCTCCGTCTCGGGCGGCTCGGTCAGCGGAAACGGCAGGCTGTAGAGGACGAGATAGGCGAAGGCGAAGCGAAAGGCGATGCGCTGCGGAAGGCTCCACGGGGCGCGTCGCTCGGCCAGGGCCGGTGAGAGCTCGGGGACCCGGGCGAGGCGTTCGACGGCGCTGTCCATATCGCGGAGCATAGACCGCGACCTCGCGCCGCGCGGTGGCCGGAATCACCAACAAGGCGGCATGCAGGGTCGGTGTTTCGAGAGCTTCGAAGCGCATAGGAGAAGAGCTCGAGGTGGCCTCGCTGGTAATGAGATCGAGATCATCGTCATCAGCGCTGATCTCTCTATAGTGGACTCATGCCGTCCGCCTGGACCTTGGCCAACGTCGACGAGCTGCACGCCGCGCACCCCAAGACGTTCAGCCTGCCCGCGCTGTGGCGACGCCAGCAGTTTTCGCCCGGCTGCCTGGTCGAGCTGATCTTCCTGTGCGGCGACGAAGGCGGCGAGCGCATGTGGGTGCGCATCGACGAGCGCCGTTCCGGCCGCTACCGCGGCACCCTCGAATCGGAGCCGGTCGAGCTCGAGGGGCTGCACGGCGGCGAGCGCATCGACTTCGGCCCCGAGCACATCGCCGACTGGAAGGGCCGCAAGCCGCCTGCGGTTCCCGCGCACCTGACCGTCTCATTGAGCCAGCCGCTGCGCGACCCCGAGCGCTTTCCGCGCCTCGTCCGCCGCGAGCCGCCCATCGATCGCAACGACTCGGGGCTGCGCCTCTCGTGGGAAGCCGACGACGCGGGCCCGGTCACGCGCCTGCCGCTCAAGGACGTGCTCGTCTTCTATGAGAGCCTCGCTCCGCTCGCCAGCGTCGGCGACAACGGCCGCTGGCGCTGGAACGACGCCGAGTGCCGATACGACCCCGAGCGCTGACTCGGGTTTGGCGAGCGCTGTCGCTGACGGCACGCCGACAGGCAGCGGTGCCCGGCTACGAAGTCGTCGGGCAGGAGAACACGGCAGAGGACGGCTCGCACGTCGACAGGCAGCCTTCGCTCGCGCAGTCGCCGGTAGCGCTTTCCGGGTCGCACGCGGCGCCGTCGGGCAGCGGCGCGCCGCAGACGAGCGCTTGCGTGCAAATCAGCCCGAACTTGCAGCGGGCGTCGGCGCAGCTTTCGCCCGCGCCCACTTCGGCGGCGCAGTGACCGCTGCCGTTCGACGAGGGCGAATCGGGGTGGCAGAAGGTACCTTCGGCGCAGTTGTCCCCCGGGAGGTTGCAGGCGCCGCCCAGCTGAATCGTCCCGAACGTCGTATTGGCGAGCGAGCACGGGTCGAGCTCGGACCGCGGCCGTGGCGTCGCGCAGCTGGCCTGCCGCAGCCCGGCGAGGCAGCCCTCGGCGCGCGCCCGGTCGAACGTCGCCGCGCCGTGCTTGACCGCGTCATCGGCGCCGTCGACGAGCGGCTGCCCCGGGGCGAACCACGCTTCACACGCACCGGCGTCGACGGCCGGCGAGCAGCAGCTCGCGGCGAGCGAGCACAGCAGCTGGTCGCGCGCGGCGATGAATGCGCTCACGGACTCGGTGTCCGAAGCGGACTGGGGACACGCGCTGGCGAGCAGGCAAACGGCAAGGAGAGTGCGAGAGTGGGCGCTCACGAGGACCTCTGGTCGTGCCCCACTGCCACGATCGTGCCACCGGCTCGGCGACGAGAATGCTCGAGTTGCGCGAGGACGGCGTGTCCGTCCAGGCTACAAGCGGCCACTGACGGCGGCGCCCGCGTCCGGTTTCGCCCGCGGGCTACGCGCCGGCAGCGGACCAGGGCCTGCCCCGGGCGCGGCACAGGCCCTGGCATCGCGGTTGCACCGGTGCGCGAGCAATGCGTTTGCGGTCGCTCGTGTTGCTGCTCACCTTGAGCAGTGCGTGTTCCGGTGGCGGTTTCTACCAGGTCCAGCGTCGGTATTTCGACGGCGAACGGCTTCGCGACGCCCGGGTGCCGGCGGTTCGCGAGTCCGACCGGGCGGCGGTCGTGCTGCGCAGCGACTCGCTGCGCATCGATGAGCCCATCGGCGCGAGCGCCGTTCGCGTACGAGGCCTGGGGACGCGCAATCCAATCTTCAAGGTCGGGGCCGGGGCGGTCGTGCTCGGTGTGGCGCTGACTGTCGTCGGCGCCGCCATCGTCGGCTATGGGCTCGGACATCAGACCTGCAACCCGTATCAGTCCAACGCGTGCGGCGACAACACCGGCCTGGTCTCACCCGGGCTCGGCGTCGGGATCGCCGGGCTGGCAGTCGGCCTCGTCGTCGGCCCCGTCGTGATGGCAGTGGGCGCGCAGCAACCCCCGCGCGAAGTCTATCCCTGACGACAGAGTCGGCAGAAGCGGGCCTGCTGCGCATGGCCAGGCGCCACGCTTCGTCCCGCTCCCTTCCTTCCGCTCATCTTCTGCCAGGTCGTTCGAGCTCCTTCCGAGCCACGGTTCTCGCGACCTGAAGGGTCGGCGCCCGCGCCTCTTTTGCCCGCTTTGTTGTACGATGAGGGCGTGGAAGCCTGTGGAGGAACCATGCTCAAGTCCCTGCTCGCCTGTTCGCTGCTCCTCGCCGCAGCCTTCGGCTGCGGGCCGCGCCGCTACCTCGCCTGGGACGGCGCACCGCCGGCGCCGGCGCTGATGGGCCGCGTCTCGGTCGAAGTCGCCGATCGCCGTGAGCCCAAGCGCGGCGGCGAGGACCCGTCCGTGATCGGCATCCAACGCAGCGGTTGGGGCATCCCCTACCCCATCCACATCGGCGGACCAGCGGAGCTGGCGCTGGAGCTTCACGATCTCTTCGCCGAGGCCGCCAACTCGACGGGCATCGGGGTCCTTCCGCTCGGCCAGGCGGCGGGCGCCACCAGCCGCCTGGCGGTCGAGATCCAGACCTTCTGGTGCGACGGGTACTTCCCGGTGTTCAAGGCCCACGCCGTGGCCAGCGCCGTCATCGTCGACGGCGCGACCGGTCAGGTCCGCGTTCCGGGACAGCCGCTCACGGCCGAGGGACAGGCGGGCGACTGCCGCCGCGCGCTCCGCCGGACGATGAGCGCGCTCTATTCGAGCGCACGGGGCCTGTTCGCCAACCCGCAGCTCCACGCCGCGCTCATCGCCGAGTCCGCGGGCGCGCCGCCACCGGGTCCACCGCCGGGCGCGCCCCCGCCGCAATGACACCGCGATCTCGCTCGGCGCGGAAGCTACGCTCGGCGCGGGCGCGCGGTAGCGGTCACGCGCTGCTGGCCGCGCTCCTGGGCGCGAACCTGTTGATCGCTCCGGCGCGGGCCGACTCTCCGGTCACGCTGCGCTTCGGCTCGGCCGCTCCCGACGGCACGGCATGGGCACGCGAGATGAAGGCGTTTGCCCGCCAGGTCGAGGCGCAAACCAGCGGCCAGGTCCGGATCAAGTGGTACTTCGGCGCCATCGCGGGTGACGATCTGCAGATGGGCGAGCGGGTCCGTCGTGGACAGCTCGACGGCGTCGGCTCCCCGGGAATTCTCTGCCAGAGGCTGGCTCCCTCGCTGCGCGCGTTCTACCTGCCCGGCCTGGTTCAAGGGCGCGACGAATCGGCCTATGTCGTAGGACAGCTCAGGCCGACACTCGACGCCGAGTTCGCCAAGGCCGGGTTCATCAACGTGGGCCTGTTCAACGTCGGGCCGACGATCTTCTTCTCGCGGGCGCCGATCCGGAACATGGACGATCTGCGCCGCACCAGATTCTGGGTGTGGCAGCTCGACGAGGTGTCGCTCGCGGCGATGTCGGCGATGGGGCTGCACGTGGTTTCGCTGCCGCTCGAGAGCGCCGGCAAGGGATACGAGGAGGGCCGCACCGACGCGTTCCTCGCCACGCCGGCAGGCGCGCTGGCGTTTCAGTGGTCGACCCAAGCGCGGTACGTGCTGGATCTTCGCGCGACCTACTACGTCGGCTGTCTGGTGATCGCGGCCCGTGCCTTCGACGTCCTGCCGATCGAGCATCAGCGCATCTTGCGCGCCGCCATCGGCAAGGGGATGGTGCGAATGGAAGAGCTCGAACGTCAGCAGGACGAGGCGCTCCTCGGGGGCCTCTTCGAGCGGCAGGGGCTGCGCACCATCAAGGTCTCGCCCGCTTTTCGCAGCGAGTTCTTCGCTGCCGCGCGCGAGGCGCGACAGAGACTGGAGGACCGGGTCGTGCCGTCTGCGCTGATCGCGCGGGTTACGGCCTTGCTGGCCGATTTTCGCGGAGAGCACGCGCCTTTGATTCAATGAAGAGGGCGCACCGCGCGGCGCTGAATCGGCTTCATCGGCGCTGGTGGTCGTCTTGTTGGTGATCGCGCTCTCTTGACTCGCGCTCCCCACCGTTCTGTAGGGCGCTCCGAGCCTTGACGCGCGGCGCCCCGGGGAGAGTGTGCATGGAGCGATTCCTGAAGTAGCTGCCGCGGGCGGCGCCGGCGCGCTCATCCCACGGCTCGAGTCTTTTTGCCGCAGATGATCAAAAAGAGCGGGATCCGTCTCCGCCGCTGGTAGGTCTCGCCGTCGGCGAACAGCTGCGGTCGAGGACCGGCCTCGCACAGCTGCTCGACCGCGAAGCCTGCCGCCCGCGTCGCCGCGAAGTAGTCCTCGACGGTGCGATGGTACTTCTGGACTCTGCCGCCCAGCCATGACGTGACGCGCGGGCCGGCGTCGAAGTAGTCGTCGACGAGCCAGTCCCGCCGGGCGGTTCCCTCCTTCCAGCCGCGCGCACAGGACGTGATGACCGGGTGCTCGACAGAGAAGACCAGCTTGCCGCCGTCGACGAGCGCGCGGGCCACGCTGGCGAGGAGGGGGCCGATCTCGGCGACGTAGTGCAGCGCGAGCCGTGACACCACGAGATCGAACGTGCTCGACGGGTACTCCCACGTCTCGACCCGCTGCTCGACGACGATCCCCGACGTACCCTCCAGAGTCGACCGTGCGGCGGCGGCCATGTTGCGCGAGCCGTCGACACCGACGTAGCTGCCGGCGCCACGGGCGAGCAGCTCGCGGCCGAGCGACCCGCTACCGCACCCGAGATCGAGGATGCGCTGCCCGCGCACGTCGCCGACGAGCTCGTAGAAGACCGGCGCCTCCATCGTCTCGTTCGGGCTGTCGGCTCGCTCGCGCATCGCGGCATAGGTGGCGAAGACGGAGTCGTCGTCGAAGAAGTCCGGTCCATCGGCCATGGCAGGGATGATAGTGGAAGAGCGAGCAAGCGATGGCGAGGACCGGGGGCTGCTCGCGACTGCGTGTGGTCCTCTGGTGGCTACAGCGGTCGAGCCCGTCCGGTGGGCCGGACAGCAAGATGCGGAGGATTCGTGTAGAGCCGCGCAATCCGTCAGCGCGCCGGGCGGCACGGTTCGTGCTGAGCAGCGCGTGCATGCAGGCTGCCCGGCTCAAGACAGTTCTCCGTCGGCGATTGCGGCGCGCCGGTCGCGCATGCGGATCGAATTGGCTGTGGTTGCTGCTGCTCGCGATGTCGATCGCGCTCGCTACACTATATGTAGCCAGCGAGGCGAGCGCGTTCGGAGCGTCACGGCCTGGCGGCGCGCGACTCGTCCCCGAGATCGAAGACCTCGAGCGCGACGCCACCCCGGTCGAACCCCTTGTCCTTGCGCATGAGCAGCAGCCGGTCGCCGACGAGCTGCCAGGTCGAGCGCCGCCCCTCGCCGGGCAGGCGCAGAATGGAGCGCACGGCGTGGGACTGCCGATCGATCTCGTAGAAATCGATGTCGTCGGCGTCGGCCTTGTGGCGATTGACGGCGTCGGGGTTGACCGGATCGACCGTGAGAGACAGGGCGACGCGCTTGTCGTCGAGCGTCTGCCAGGCGAGCGTGGTCGCGTCGTACTTCCACAGCGGGCGCGGCAGCACCACCTCGTATTCGCCGATTCCGTCGACCGCCAGCAGCTTCTTGCGGTCGTCGGAGAAGTGCGCGATGACGGGCTGGTTGGGCGCGTCGCGGCGGATGAGCCCGACCCGCGCAAAGGTGAGCACGTCCTGCACCTCGCTCTCGGAGAGCACCTTGCCGCCGAAGGCGTCGAGGCGGGTGTAGCGATCGGGCCGTCGCATGTCGCGCGCCTTGTCGAATTCGCCGGCACGCAACCCGGCCAACACCGTGTAGCCCTCGGCCCACCACAGCGGCTTGAGCGACGAGGGGCCCTGCTTGATCTGACCTTCGGCGTCTTCGCGCCAGGTCCGTTTCTTCAGTGGCCGCAGTGTCTCGACGGCATACGCGACGAGCGCATGCTCGACGTCGTGCTTCTCGCTGCGGGTGTAGGTGACGAAGGCACGCTTGCCGCCGAGGGTGGCGAACGCGAAGCGTCCAAACGGGCCGATCGGTTTGCCCTTGTCCGGCCCGGCGGCCGTGAACGCTTGCGCCGTCGACGCGCCTTCGCTCCCGCGAATGACCAGCACCCGCGTCGGAGACAGCCAGGCGACGGCGAGGGCGTCGACGGGCGCGCCGGCGACCTTGACGTCGTTGCCGCCGATGTCGGCCAGGTGCAGCGTCGCCGTCGTGGCGCCGTCGGTCGTGATGTACGCGACCGCCTTGCCGTCGGCGCGCAGGGCATAGGCGTCGTCGATGAAGCCGGCGCCGCCGGCGTCGAAGCGCTGCACTGCCGGGGGCGCCGCCGAGGCGCCGGCGGCCGCCAACAGGACCGTGGCGAGAATCGAGATCCGCATGTTGCCGTTAGACCGCTAGGTGAACGGCCTTGTCAAGCGGGGCACCAGCTGCGCGAAGGTCTCGGGCACGTGCGAGCTGACGCGGAGCGGGTCGTCGATGGTGCGGCTGCGACAGCTCCAGCGCATAGGCGTGCAAGCAGAGCCGCTCGAACGGCGACCCGCCATAGGCCGTGTCACCGACGATGGGATGGCCGAGCGACGACAGGTGCACGCGGATCTGATGCGTGCGTCCGGTCTCGAGCTGCAGCTCGACCGCGGTCAGCGCGCGTCCGGCGAGTTCGCCGTGGGCCAACGCGCGGTACCGGGTGCACGCAGGATCGCCTGCCGTCGCGTCGGGACCGAACGGCGCTCGCAGCCGCTGATCGTGCGGATGCCGCCCGATGCGCTTGCGGATGGCACCGTCTCCCAGCAGCTCGCCATCGACGATCGCGAGATAACGCCGTTCGACCTCGTGCTCGCTCAGCGCCTGTTGCAGCGGTGCGTAGGCGCTCTGGCGCAGGGCAACCAGGACCAACCCCGAGGCCTCCTTGTCGAGCCGGTGCATCAGCCGCGCCTGGGCGCCAAGATCGCGGATCGCCGCCGCGTCGAGGCAGAAGGAGCGCTGCCCCGGCTCGGGCTGCGACGGCAGTCCGGGGGGCTTGTCGACGACGGCGAGGTCGGCGTCGCGGTAGACGACGACGATCGGCGGCGCGTCCGCCGACGGCGTGACGTGGACGGTGAGCTTGTCTCCGACGGCGACCTTGCTCGCCGGATCGCTCGCCCGTCGGGTCCCGACGTAGACGGCGCCACGCTCGACCAGGTCGATCGCCTCGACGCTGGTCAGGTGGAGCGCGCGCCGAGCAGCTCGCACAACGCCTCAGGATCGTTCGACCAGCGACGGAAGATCCGCTTCTTCATCTAGGCCAGCGGCGGCAGCGCGGCCAGCGCGGTCGCCAGCTGCGCGCCGAACGCGGCGTTGTTGAGCGCCAGCACGCGATTGGCCGCCAGGCTGCGCTTTTGCGTCGCGCGCGAGACGAAGGCGAGCAGGTGCGGCGTCAGCGCCTTGCCGCGGATGCCGTTGCGCGCGGCGTCGGCCAGCGCGTCCTCGACGGCACGGCCGATCTGCGCGGCGTCGAGCGCGTGCGCGCGCGGGATCGGATTGGCGATGAGGATGCCGGCGCTGCCCACGCTCCAGTGTGCGTGGCAAACTGCGGCGGCGTCCTCGGCGGTTTCGACGCGGTGCTCGAGCGGCAGCCCGCTCGTGTACGTGTAGAAGGCCGGGAACTCGTTGGTGCGGACGCCGAGCACCGGCACCGCCAGCGTCTCGAGCATCTCGAGCGTGCGCGAGAGGTCGAGGATCGCCTTGCAGCCGGCGGAGACGACGGCGACCGGCTCGCGCGCCAGCGTCGTCAGGTCGCTCGAGCACGTCGCCGCTGTCGCCGCGGTGGACGCCGCCGATGCCGCCGGTGGCGAAGACGCGAATGCCGGCGCGCGCGGCCGCGAACGCGGTCGCCGACACGGTGGTGGCGCCGCTCTCATGGCGCGCGCAGAGGACGCCGAGATCGGCCACGCCGGCCTTGCGCCAACGCTCGGCGCCAGTGGCGCGCGCCATGCGCTCGAGCGTGTCACCATCGATGCCGACGCGGATGCTTCCGTCGACGACGGCGATGGTCGCCGGCACCGCTCCGTGCCGCCGCACCTCCTCTTCGAGCGCGCGGCCGATGTCGAGGTTCTCCGGCCAAGGCAGGCCGTGGGCGACGATGGTCGATTCCAGGGCGACGACCGGGCGGGCGGCGGCGAGCGCGTCGCGTACCTCGTCGGCGACGTCGAGCCGGCGCATTTAGTTGCTCTCGCGCGGGCCGCCGGCGACGCGCGCGCGAATCTGCTCGAGCTCGTGGCGCCCGACGCGGTAGCGGGTGTTGCAATAGTTGCACACCACCTCGGCCGGCTTGTCCTCCGCGATCATCTCGTCGAGGTCGACGGTGCCGAGCAGCGCCAGCATCCCGCCGATGCGCTCGGGCGAGCAGCGACAGTGGAAGCGCATTCCCCGCTCGCCATCCATGAACTCGAGCGGCCCCAGTTTCCACACCCGCTCGGCCACGGTCTTGGCGGAGCGGACGCCCTGGCGCAGAAGGTCGATGACGAGGCCCGTGCGCAGCGCGTGCTGCACTTCGCGGACGATGTCGGGCTCGCCACCCGGCATGGCCTGGACGAGCACGCCGGCGGCGGCGGCGACCCGGCCCGCGCCGTCGAGCAGCACGTCGCAGCCGAGCGCCGATGGGACCTGCTCGCTGTTGCGCAGATAGGCCTCGATGTCCTCGTCGACCTCGCCGGTGACCAGCGGCGTCTGCCCCTGGTACAGCTCCTTGAGCCCGAGGTCGCGAAGCACGTTGACCACACCGCGCCGGCCCACCAGGTCGCCGATACTCCGGTCGGCGCTGAAGTCGGCGCCGGCTTGCGCATGCAGCGCGTACCCGCGCACGTCGCCCGCGCCATTTGCGTCGACCGTGATCGAGCCGACCGGTCCGTCGCCCAGGAGCTGGACGGTGACGCGCTCTTCGCCCTTGGTCAGCGTCGCCAGCAGGAGGCCGGAGGTGAGCGCGCGGCCGAGGGCGCGGCCGGCCGCTGGCGAGGCCTCGTGGCGGCGTGCGCCCTCGGCGACGAGCGCCGTGGTGATGGCGGCGCAGACGCGCACGTGGCGCTCGCGATCGATCGCGCGGACCAGGTGGTCGACAGAATCCATATCGCGCACCAGCATAGCAGATTGACGGCGCGCCCCAGGCCGACCATGCTCGGTTGGTGCGGCTGCCCTGGACTGCGGAGTTCGACGCCGACCGCGAACGGTTCGGCTTGCGATTCTCGTGCGAGGACTGCGCTCACTTCGACGCCCATAGCGAGCGCTGCCGGCACGAGTGGCCCAACGAATCGCACCGCCGTGAGCCGACGCCGGCGGACGTGCTCGACTTCTGCAAGGAGTTCGAGCTTTGCTGACCCGCCTGGTGCGCTTCTGCATCTCGTTGGTGATGCTGACGACCTTCATCTGGTTCGCAGTGACGGTGCCGCTGGGCAAGCGGACGCTGTGGGGCCACATGCATGCGATCTTCGGAACGCAGGAGGCGAAGGACCTCGCCGAGGGCACCAAGGAAGAGGCGGAGAAGGTCGCGCACAAGGTGAAGGAGGAGCTGCATCCGGAGGACATGGCGCAGCTGCCGTCGCCCGCACCGGTTCGTCGCGTGCGGACGCCGCTGCCTTCCCGGTAAGCGAGTGGCACCGTCCTCGCGACGGTGGCACAATTCTTCGAATGCACCGCTCGATCATCCCGGGGGCGCTGGCCGTCCTCGTCGCCATTGCTCCTGCCCTTTCGCGCGCCGAGGAGCCACTTTGGTCGGAGGGCCCATCGCGAGCGGCGCTGCCGGCCAACGCTCCCATCAACATGCAATCGTTCGTCAAGCTGGTCCGCACGCTCGGTCCGGCGGTGGTCAACGTCGTCGCCATCCAGACCGGCGACATCGGTGACGAGCGGCCGGGATCGGGGGCGACCGGCCGCACGCCCGCGGTCGGGGCCAGGGCACCGGCTTCGTCATCCAGAAGAGCGGCTACATCCTCACCAACAACCACGTCATCGAGGGTGCCGACGACATCCGGGTGCGCCTGTCCGACGAGCGCGAGCTGTCGGCGCGTCTGGTCGGGCGCGACGACCACACCGACATCGCGCTGCTCAAGATCGACGCAGGCGGCGACCTCGCCGGTCGCGCCGCTCGGCAACTCCGACGAGCTGCAGATCGGCGAATGGGTCATCGCCATCGGCAACCCGTTCGGCCTCGACCACACGGTCACCGCCGGCATCATCAGCGCCAAGGGCCGGCGCGACGTCCGCCCCGGCGGCTCGCAGACGGGCTACTACGACTTCATCCAGACCGACGCGTCGATCAACCCCGGCAACTCGGGCGGGCCGCTCATCAACGCGCGCGGCGAGGTCATCGGCATCAACACGGCGATGAACGCGCAGGCGCAGGGCATCGGCTTCGCCATTCCGATCAACATGGCCAAGGTGATCGCGCCGCTGTTGCGGCAGTACGGCAAGGCGCCGCGCAGCTGGATGGGCGTCTATCCCGCAGTCGGTGACGATCAGCCTGATGAAGGCATTCGGCCTGAAGGAGCGGCGGGGCGCCCTGGTCAGCGACGTGGTCGCGGATTCGCCGGCGGCCAAGGCCGGCCTGGCGACGGGCGACGTCATCCTCGACTTCGACGGCCATTCGATCAAGCGCGCGGACGATCTCATGTGGCTGGTGGCGACGACGCCGGCGGGCAAGCGCGTGCCGATGGTCGTGAACCACAAGGGCACGTCTTCGAAGATGACGGTCATGTTGCAGGCCGCGCCCGAGGAGCCGGGCCCGCCGCCACCGCCGAAGCTGCCGGCGGGGCACAAGTCGCCGCTCGGGATGACCGTGTCGGAGATCTCCCCCGGCATCGCCCGGGAGCTGGGGAACCCGCAGCTACGCGGCGTCGTCGTCATGTCGGTCGAGCCGGAGAGCCCCGCCACCGAGGCGGGCCTCGAGCGCGGCGACGTCATCATCCGCGTCGGCGACACGGCGGTGAACACGCTCGACGACTACGCGCGCATGGTGCGCGGCGTCGCGCACGGCGAGATGCTGCGCCTCCTGGTCAAACGCGAAGGCAAGAACGCCTGGTTCGCGTTCCAGAAGCGCTGATCACTCGCCCGGCGGGCCCGAATCGGTGCGGCGCAGGATGACGAACTCGACGCGGCGGTTCTTCGACCAGCAAGCCTCGTTGTGCTGCGGGCAGACCGGCTTGGTCTCGCCGTAGCCGTGCGACTGCAGGCGGTCCGCCTCGACGCCGTGCTCGATGAGGTAGCGTCTTGACCGCGCCGCGCGGTCCTCGGTCAGCCGCATGTTGTAGTCGTCGTCGCCGCGCTCGTCGGCGTGGCCCTGCGACCTCGATGAGCAGGATCTGCGGGTTGTCCTTCAGCGTCGCGGCGACCGCGTCGAGGATCGGGTTCGAGCTCGGCTTGATGATCGCCTTGGCCGTCTCGAAGTAGATCTTGTCGAGGATCTCGATCTTGCCCTTGCGATGATGACGCGGCCCTTGTCGGGGCAGCCGTCCTCGTCCTGGAAGCCGTTGTAGGTCTCCGGCTCGTTCGGGCACTTGTCGTCGCACGTCGAGGATGCCGTCCTTGTCGTTGTCCGGATCGGGGCAGCCGTCCTCGTCCTCGAAGCCGTCCTTGTCCTCGGGATCGTTCGGGCACTGGTCGTCGACTTGTCGGGGATGCCGTCCTTGTCGTTGTCGGGATCGGGGCAGCCGTCCTGCGTCCTCGAAGCCGTCCTTGTCCTCGGGATCGTCGGGGCACTTGTCGATGCGAGTCGGGGATGCCGTCGCCGTCGCGATCGCCGTCGAGCGCTCGGGGCAGCCGTCCTCGTCCTCGATCGCCGTCGTGGTCCTCGGGCTCGTTCGGGCAGCGGTCGTCGACGTCGAGGATGCCGTCGTTGTCGTTGTCCGGATCGGGGCAGCCGTCCTCGTCCTCGAAGCCGTCGAAGTCCTCCGGCTCGTCCGGGCACTTGTCGACGTCGTCCTTGATGCCGTCGCCGTCGCGGTCGCCGATCGACGGCTCGAAGATGAAGCCGATGAAGACGCGGAACTCGGGCGATCCGGTCATGCCGCCCGCCAGCGACTTCGGCAACAAGCCCGCGCCGCCGCCGATCTCGAAGTACGATTTGGCCGCCAGGTAGAGCTTGGCCGCGAGCAGACCCTCGAGCGGGCTGGCCGACGACTGCCCGCTGACATCGGCGTAGCCGAACGCCTCGCCGACGAGATCGAACTTCGCCGGCACGATCGCGTACGACAGACCGAGGCCGTACGTGAACTGCGACCCGAGCGAGCGCGTCTGCTGGGTTCCGCAGCTCACGTCGCCGGGCGCCGGAAACATCCCGGACGGCGCCGGCTGGCAGAAGGCGTTACCGCCGTTGAGATCCCCCAGCGTCAGCGTCGTCCCCACGTCGGTGTACGAGTGCACCGACGGGCGGATGAGGGCGCCGGCGTTGAGCGCCATCTTGAAGCGGCGCGAGTAGCCGAACTCCTTGTCGACGATGATCTCGGGCCGCAGCGTCACCTGACCCTCGCCCAGGAACTTCTTGGAGTCGCCCGAGGGCGCATAGAGCGAGAAGAGCAGGCCGAGCCCGACCGGATACTTGGAGGTGTTGAGGAAGCGCGCCTTGACGTGAAAACCGATGTCACCGACGTACTGGCCCGAGAAGGAGAGGTCGTTGTTATCGTTCGTGTTCGCCGGGTTGGTGAACTTCGGCGAGCGCGAGCCGAACATGATGTGCACCGGCAACGACAGGCCCGAGCTCGACCCACTTGAACAGGCCGATGGCGAACTGCAGCTGCGGCGTCAGATAGTTCTCGACGTCGAAGCGATTGCCCTGACCGTTCAGGTTGAGCACGTTGTGGGCGAACGAGCCGATCAGCCCGAGCGAGAAGTCGAGGTGGCCGAGGATCTGCGAAGCGTTGACGGTGACGTAACCCTTGGAGTCGACAGACGGCCGAAAGTTCTGCAGACGAAAATGCAGAGGCTGTCGCGTCCTGGGCACGCGCAGACTCGCCGTACAAGAGGATGAACCCCAGGACCACGAGGACTGCGCTGCGCCGCGCACGTAGCATATCGACGATCCTCACACTAAGGGCTAATTAACTGACACTTGTACGACGGAAAAGCTCGTCTTGTCAATGAAAGCGCCCAGAATCACGGAGGCTCATGAGGCCCATATTGTCGACGGTGTTCGCTTCGGCGCGGCAGCAGGGCGACCACGCCCTGTCGCCGCCGGCGATCGTCGACGTCTGCTTGCGCGCCGAGGCATCGGCGGTGCTGCTCGACGGCGCGCTGCGCCCCGCGCTCTACGAGCCGCTGGTGCGCGAGCTCGAACGGCGCGGCGACGAGCTGCCGGTGCTGGCGCTGGAGGCACCCTGTCCGACGGAAACGCGGCCGGGCGCGCGCGATCCGACGCTGACCGCCAGCGATCGCGACGAGGCGCGCGCGGCGCTCGACGCGGCGCTGGAGACGGTGCGCCGGGCCGGCGAGCTGAGCGCACCGCTCGTGGTGGTACGCCTGGGCGACGTCGAGCCGGTGGCGGCCGACTGGACCTACGCACGCGATCAGTTCCTGCGCGGCGCCCTCGATCGCGCGCTCGACCCAGCGCCTGCTGGCCGCGCGTGACGGCGCGGCCGAAGGCGCGCTCGACGGTGCGCGGCGCGCGCTCGATCGGCTGGCGCGCGCGGCCGAGCGCGCCGGCGCGCTCCTGCTGGTGCGCAACGGACGGCGCTACGTCGACGTGCCGTCGCCGCGCGAGCTCGACCGGCTGCGCGGCGAGCTCGAGGGCGCGCCCCTCCTACCGGCCTGCGACCTCGCCGCGGCGCACCTGACCGACGTCATGGGCTTCGCGCCGCTGGCGCTGACGCTGGCCGCCTACCGCGACGCCCCGCTGTGGTACTGGGGCGACGCCTGCGGCCCCGTCGGAGCGCTGGCGCCGGGGCGGGGCATCGTCGATCTCGCCATGGCGCGCGCCTCGGTCGCCGAGCACGCCCGCCTGGCGTTCAGCCCGTGGCCCGGGCTCTCCCTCGACGAGATCGTCGAATCGATGTCGCGCTTCTAGCGCCGGCTTGGGCCGCGGAGGTCGTGAGGCGCCATCCCGGCGGCGGAAGCCGGCGCAGTCGCCGCCGCTTCGCGGCGGCGTGCGCCTCCATCGGCCCGCTCGAGGTCGCGCTGCGGGCGACGCGGCCCTCCACGCCACCGGGATGGCGCCTCACGACCTCCGCTCATTGGGTTGGTGGCTACGTCGAAGTCGCAGCTGTACATCCCATCGGGCGTCGCGCGGAGGTAGGAAGGGGCGATGGGCGTGCGCGCCCGATTCGCGAACGCGCGCGCCGCCGGCGCCGAAGGGCAAGAGCTAGGGGACGGTGATCGCGTTGCGCGAGCAGACGTACTTCAGGAACGACGCGCTCCTGCGGCGTCGAGCTTGTTCCACGCCTGCATGGCGCCGTTGCGATCCTTCAAGAAGCAGCTCGAGGCGCCGATGATGCGCCACGCCTTGAGCGGCTCCGACCTGCGCCGCCTTGCTTCGCCGTCTCGATGGCGTTGGCGTACTGCCCGTGCACGTACGCGTCCTGCGCGTCCTGCAGCAGCTTCTCCGCCGCTGGGTTCGGCTGTGGCGTGCGGCTCCTCGGCTCGCGGGCTTCTCCTTGATCTTCGCCGCCGGCGCCGACGCCACCGACGGGTTCTGCTCGCGCGTGCGGCTCGTGCTCCTGCGCCGCCACCGGCTTGACGCACCGGCTTGGCCGCCGCGCCGCAGCTCTTCACGATCTCCTGCGCCTCGATGTTGCCCTCGTCGACGGTGAGCGCAGCCTCGACGTGCTGGCGCGCCTCCTCGCACTTGCTGCTGCGCCTTGGCCTTCTTCGCCGCGTCGAGGTGCTGCGCGCAGGTACAGCTTCTTCACCTGCGCGTAGCTTCTCCGCGCCCTTCTGCCGATAGATCGCTGTCCTCGGCGACCTCGCCGTAGCTGGCCACGGCCGAGTCGTAGTCGTTCTCGGCCGCCGCCTTCATGAACGCGTTGTACGCTGCGCGGTTCTTGCGCTCGGCCTCGGCGCGCTGCCGCTTGTCGCGCGCCAGCTCCTGCGCCGGATCGAGCTTGAGCGCCTCGTCGCACTTGGCGATGGCGCCCTCCCAATCCTCGGCCTTCATCGCCTTGTCGGCGTCGAGCAGCAGGCGCGCCACCGCGCCCTCGGTGTCGCCCGACGGCTTGATCGTCGTCGCCGCCGCCGTTCGCCGGCTTCTGCGTCATCTTGACGAGCACGAACGCGCCGCCCGCCAGCGCGATGACCACCAGCATCGAGCACCGCGACCAGCCCCGCGCGCGACTTCTTGGCGCCCGAGACGTCGACCACCTGCGCGTCGCGATCGAAGACGAAGTCTTCGCCGGGCGCGACGAAGCGCAGCCGCACGTGCCCGAGGTCGACGTGGTCGCCCTTGCGCAGCTCGACCTTGCCGTACTCCTCGCCGTTGACGCGCACGCCGTTGGCGCGCTGCAGGTCGACGATGTGGTAGTGCCCGCCCTCGCGCACGATCTTGGCGTGGTGGCGCGAGATCGATCGGTGGTTGATGACCACGTCGTTCTCGTCGGTGCGTCCGATGACCACCGCCGCCTTGTCGAGCACGAACTCCTGCCCGGCGAAGTTCGACGACACCACCACCAGCCGCGCCGGCGCCTCCTGCTGCCCGACGTCGGCGCGCGCCGCGGTCGGCTGGATCGGCGTCTGCACCGTCGGCGCCATGTCGAGCAGCGCCGCCGGCGCCGCGCCGTTCTCCTTGATGAACGGCGTCGTCTTCTGCTCGCATCTCGGCGCCGGCGCCGCCGACGGCAGTCGGCGCCGTCGGCGCGTCGTTGCCGTGCCGGCCGCTGCGCCTTGTCGAGCTTGAGCGCGAGCTGGTAGTCGCCGATCTGGATCCGATCGCCCTCGTTGACCGGCGCGCGGCCGGCGATGCGATCGCCGTTGACCTTGATGCCGTTGTAGCGAGGTCAGGTCCTCGATGAAGACGCGTGCCGTTCGACTTGACGAGCTTGGCGTGACGGCGCGAGACGTTGCGCTCGGTCAGCCGGATCGTGTTGCCCTCCTTACGACCGATCGTGATCTCGTCGCGGATGAGCGGGACGACCGTCGTCTTGCCTTCGTCGTCCTCTATGATGAGCTTGTACATGCTCGTCCGCGACGGTGATGGTTACAGAACATGCGTAAAACAGTTTATTTGTTCGCATAGTTTTAGTCAATCGCGCATACGCTCAGGCGACGGCATTAACGCCCCGCCGTCTTGTCGCGCCGGGATGACCGTGCCCGCAGGTCGGCGCGAAGATGTTGCCATGCCTTGAGCTAATCGTACGCCGTCTTGAGCTGGAAGTCGTCGCCGATTGCAGCGTACGGCGGCCGCCATCGTCGCATTTCGTCTTGGGCGCCCGCCTTGGCCAGCGCGTCCTGCAGGTTGCGCAGGTGGCCCTGCAGATCGCGCTCCTTCTGCTGCGGCTCGTCGCCGTGCTGCGGCTTCAGGTCGGCCATCTGCACCTGCTCGACCACGACGTCCGGCGTGATGCCGTGCTCCTGGATCGACCGCCCCGACGGCGTGTAGTAGCGCGCGATGGTGAGCTTGAGCGCCGAGCCGTCGTCGAGCTCGATGACCGTCTGCACCGAGCCCTTGCCGAACGTCTGCGTGCCCATGATCGCGGCGCGCTCGTGATCCTGCAGCGCGCCGGCGACGATCTCCGACGCCGAGGCCGAGCCGCCGTTGACCAGCACGATCATCGGGAAGCCCGAGCCGCGTGCCGCGCGACGTGCGCCTTCTCCTCGTCGATGATGCGCCCGCCCTTGCCCTCGGTGCGGACGATGAGCCCCTGGTCGATGAACTCGTCGGCGACGCGCACCGCCTGGTCGAGCAGGCCGCCCGGGTTGTTGCGCAGGTCGAGCACCAGCCCGCGCAGCTGCCCGCCCGGCGACTCCTTCTCCAGCTTGTCGAGCGCGCGTCTCCATGTCGCGATCGGTGTTCTCGCTGAACTGCTTGAGCCGCACGTAGCCGTAGCCGGGCTCGAGCGTGCTGCGCGACCACGTTGTCGATCTTGATGATCTCGCGCATCAGGTTATAGACGCGCGGCTCCTTCCAGCCCTTGGCGCCCGGGCGCATCGACGGTCAGCGACACCGGCGAGCCCTTCTTGCCGCGCATCTTCTGGACCGCGTCGTCCATGCGCATGCGCGTGCGTCGGCGTGTCGTCGATCTTCGATGATCTGATCGCCGGTCGTGATGCCCGCCTTGGCCGCCGGCGTGCCTTCGATGGCCGACATGACGGTCAGCACGTTGTCGTGGCTGCGCGTCGCCGGCCGGGCGCATCTCGACCTCGATGCCGACGCCGCCGAACTCGCCCGACGTGTCGATCTTCATCTCGCGGTACTGATCGGGCTTGAGGAAGCTGGTGTGCGGATCGAGCGTCTCCAGCATGCCGCGGATGGCGCCGTAGATGAGCTCGTCCTGGTCGACGTTCTCGACGTAGTTGTTCTCCACGTAGGAGAGCACGCGCGTGAAGATGTTGAGCTTGTGGTACGGGCTGTACTTCTTCGGCAACGCGGCGGCGGCGCCGCCGACAACGGCGATGCCGAGGAAGGTGGACAGCACGGAAACAACGAGAACGGATGCGGTGGAGCGCGGCCGGCGCATGAAGCCTCCTGCGGTGAATGTGCGCATGTCGCGGACCCTTTATGTTAACCCGTTGGGGTGCGGGCAGCAATCTGCGTTCTCGTGATCTTCGTCGCGACCCCCGGGGCGCACGCGGACCCGCCCGAGCGCATCCTCGGAATGGCGCTCGCCGAGGCGCAGCTCGGGCATTGCCCGGAGGCGCTCGCGCACCTCGATCAGTACCTGGCAGCGACGAAGACTCCGAGCAGCGACGCCTTCGAGGTGCTGCGCCGCTGTCCGCGATCGGCGACCCCGGAGAAGGCCTCGCCGCCGGCCTCGCCGGCACCTACACCGGCGTCGGTTGCCCACAAGCCGCGGGGACGACTGTTCCTGGTGGGCGTCGAAGCCGGGGTCAACGTGCCTTTGACCAGCGGCTCGCCCCAGGCCGCGTTCCTCGGCAGCATCGAGCTCGGCGTGGCGATCTCCAACCGCATCGGGCTCGACGTCGTGCTCCTCGCCGAGTCGCTGGTGAGCCGCGCCGCCGTCAATCCCGACGGCAGCCTGGCGACGATTTACAGCGCCAACCTGCTGCTCGGCGTCGAGGAGCGGCGCCCGGTGTGGCGGCGCCTCTCGCTCTTCGGCACCGTCGCCGCCGGCATCCTCGTCGACAGCTACAAGGGCTTTCGCAACGCCGTGGCCCTGCACTTCGACGCCGGCGCCGGCTGGCAGCTCGGCCCCGGCGAGGTGCGCCTGCGGCCGCTCGGCTTCGGCGTCCTGCTCGAGACCGACGGCACCACCGGCGCCTCCTGGCGCGGCACCGCCGGCTACGCCCTGCGCTTCTGAAATCAGCGCGAGCCGAGCCAGCGCGTCGGATCGATCGGCGTGCCGCCCTGGGCCAGCTCGAGGTAGACCGACGAGCCCGCGGCCTCGGCCAGGACGTCGCCTTCGCCCACCTGGTCGCCGGCGGCGCAGTGCAAGGCGCCCAGGTGGGCCAGGAGCGTGACGTAGCCATCGCCGTGATCGAGCGCCAGGCCGCGGCCGAGGCCGGGCACCTCGCCGATCCAGCGCACGCGGCCGGCGGCGACCGCGCGCACCAGCTCGCCGGGGCGGCTGCGCAGCTCGATGCCGCGCCGCGCGACCTGCACGCCGAGCGCGGCGTCCTTGTGTACGCCGAAGGCGCCCACCACCGGTCCGGCGACGGGACGCTCGAGCCGCCCCTGCTCGCGCTGCAGCCCGGTGGCGTCGGCGACGTCGGCGAGCGCGACCTGGGCGCCGACGTCGAGCGCGTGCGCCAGCGCCTCCTTGCGGCGCGCCTGCTCGGCGTCGAGCTCGCGCGCTTCGTCGCGTACCGCGGCCAGCTCTTCGAGGTCGCGGGCGACGACGCGGCCGAGCGCGACCCGGCGCTGGTCCAGCTCCTCGACGGTGGCGGCGCCGGCCACGAGGCGCAGGTAGCCGCCGTTCGACAGCTTGTAGAGCGCGCGCAGCCGCCGCTTGACCTCGGCGCGCCGCCCGTCGGCCTGCTCCTGCAGCGCGTGCGCCCGCCGCTCCAGATCCTTGACCTCCGCCTCGGCGGCCACGCGATCGGCGTCGACCGCCTCGGGCGGACGCCCGGCCTGGGCGACGCCGCCGGCGACGAGCAGAAAGAGCAGCGCGCGCCTCATACCTTGACGTAGCGCCCGAGCGCGAGCGCCGAGCCGCACAAGCCGAGCAGCGCCCCGCCGGCGACGGCGAACGCCAGCTGGGCCGGCGTGAAGAAGCCGAGCGGCCCCGACGCCAGCCAGCCGCCGAGCACCGCCTCGACGCGCGGCGACGCCAGCCGATAGAGCCCGTAGAGCAGCCCGGCCGCCAGGGTCGTGCCGAGCGCGCCCTGCAGCCCGCCCTCGACGAGGAACGGCGCCTTGACGAAGCCGTTGGTGGCGCCGACCAGCTTCCAGATCTCGATCTCGTCGCGACGCGCGAACACGCCGAGACGGATCGTCGATCCGACGATGTACAGGCAGGCGCACAGGACCAGCGCCGCCACGGCCCAACCGGCCGCCGACAGCAGGTGCTCGACGTCGCGCAGCCGCGCCGTCCAGTTGCCCATCAGCTCCACGTCCTCGACGCCGGCGGTGTGGCGCAGCCGCTCGAACGCCGGATGCGCGCGCAGCACCTCGACCACGCCGGGCTTGAGCGACACCTCGATCGACGACGGCAGAAAGTCCTCCTCGACGCCGTCGAGCAGATCGGCGCGCGCGCCGAGCGAGCGCTGCAGCCGCGTCCACGCCTCGTGGGCGTCGACGGTGCGCACGGCGATGACGCCGGGCAGCTTGCCGAGCGCGGCGGCGACCTTCTGCGCCCGCGCCGGCGTCACGCCGTCCTCGAGGTAGACGGTCATCTGCACGCTCGCCGCCCCAGCCGCGCGACAGCCGGTGCACGTTGAGCGCGGTCAGCTCGACCACGCCGACCAGAAGGAGCGACAGCGCGATGGTCCCGATCGCCACCAGCTGGATGAGCGGCTGCTGGCGCGCGCCCGCCAGCGCGCGGCGGCAGCTATGCCCGAACGACACGGATCACCTCGGTGTCGTCGGGCGACTCGCGCGTGCCGAAGCCCTCGGTCTCTTCGTCGTGGCGCGACCGGCCGCGCCGGCGGCAGATCGACGTCGAGCAATTCCCCGTCGACCAGCCGCGCGCAGCGCCAGCCGTGGTCGACGCCGAAGTCGACGACCGTCGGATCGTGCGTGGCGAAGAGCAGCGTCGTGCCGCGCTGGTGGATCGCCTCGAACAGCTCGAGCAGCTCGAGCGTGCGCTGCGGATCGAGGTTGCCCGTCGGCTCGTCGCCGAGCAGGATCGCCGGCTCGCCGACGATGGCGCGCGCGACCGCGACGCGCTGCTGCTCGCCGCCCGACAGCGCCGCCACCCGCGCCTCGGCGCGTGCGGCCAGGCCGACGGCGTCGAGCGCGGCGGCGGCGCGCGAGCGGATGTCGCGCGCGCCCAGGCCGAGGATGTCGAGCGGCATGGCGACGTTCTCGAGCGCGCTGCGATCGCCGAGCAGCTTGAAGTCCTGGAACACGACGCCGATGTTGCGCCGCACGTACGGGATCGACGCGTCGGACAGCTTGCCCAGGTTGCGGCCGGCGACGGCGAGCTCGCCCCGATCGGGCCGCTCGGCGGCGAAGACCAGACGCAACAGCGTCGTCTTGCCGGCACCCGACGGGCCGGTCAGCAGCACCGCCTCGCCTTCGGCGACGGTGAGCGAAACGCCGCGCAGCGCCGCCACGCCGTGGAACGACTTCCAGACATCTTCGAGCCGAATCATCGTGCTCATCGTTACCCCGCTCGCAGGGGATTCCCCACCCTGACGGCTAACACGCGCCGATCCCCTGTCGCAAATTTCAGATCAATTTTGTTTCGAGCATTTACGTCGACTTACCATTTTGTTGTTGCAATGTAGTGCAGTGACAATATACTGGCATCAGTCGGGTTGTTGCCTCTGTCGCTTGGAGGGCCCTCATGGATTCGCGGGGTTTGCAGGTCGGACACACAAGCGAGTCACAACCGCCAACGACTAACGCACGGTCTTCAACACCCAAAACACATAGTAGACCACAGGTTTATCCACAGGTAAGTATCGAATTAGATTCGGATTTTACGTTGACACGAAGTTCTCGCGGGAGTAGGGTCCAGAGCACGGCGACATTCTGAGCCCCCCTCGAACCGCCCGAGCGATGCTCGCTTGGGCGAAGGGGGGTTCTTTTGTCCCGATAACGACCGGCGCGGAGGGGCATATGATTTCGAAAGGCGGCCTGAACGGCCACGGAAGCAAGAAGGACAAGCTCTCCGGTACGCCCAAGCGGCGCAAGGGGGAGCGCAACGCGCCCGCAACAGCCAAGGGAATGACCGTCCCGCGCTACTTCACGCGCGCCGGGCGTCGATCCGTTCGACGAGGTCGAGTGGGAGCTGCGCACCGCGGTCATCACCGGCGAGGGCGGCAAGGTCGTCTTCGAGCAGAAGCGACGTCGAGGTCCCGAAGACCTGGTCGCAGACTGGCGACCAACGTCGTCGTCGCAGAAGTACTTCCGCGGCACGCTCGGCACGCCGGAGCGCGAGCGCTCGGTGCGGCAGCTCATCGGCCGCGTCGTCGACACGATCACCGGCTGGGGCACGCAAGCAGCGGCTACTTCGCCGACCGACGCCGACGCGGCCAGCGTTCCGCGACGAGCTCAAGCACCTGCTGGTCGACCAGAAGATGGCGTTCAACTCGCCGGTCTGGTTCAACGTCGGCGTCGAGGCGCAGCCGCAGTGCTCGGCCTGCTTCATCAACTCGCGTCGACGACACGATGGAGTCGATCCTCGGCCTGGCCAAGACCGAGGGCATGCTCTTCAAGTACGGCTCGGGCACCGGCACCAACCTGTCGCCGATCCGCTCGTCGCGGGAGCTGCTCGCCGGCGGCGGCACGGCCTCGGGCCCGGTCTCGTTCATGAAGGGCTTCGACGCCTTCGCCGGCGTCATCAAGTCGGGCGGCAAGACGCGCCGCGCGGCCAAGATGGTCATCCTGAACGCCGACCACCCCGACATCGTCGAGTTCATCAACTGCAAGGTCGAGCGAAGAGAAGAAGGCCTGGGCGCTCATCGACGCCGGCTACGACGGCTCGCTTCAACGGCGAGGCGTACGAGTCGGTCTTCTTCCAGAACGCGAACAACTCGGTGCGCGTCACCGACGACTTCATGGACGCGGTGCTGCGACGACCGCGACGTGGCACGACGCAGCGCGGTGCGCGACGGGCGCGGTCGATGGACACCTACAAGGCGCGCGACCTGATGGCGCGCAGATCGCCGAGGCGGCGTGGCAGTGCGGCGATCCCGGGCATGCAGTTCGACACCACCGATCAACGACTGGCACACCTGCGTCGAACACGGCGCGCATCAACGCGTCGAACCCGTGCTCGCGAGTACATGTTCCTCGACGACTCGGCCTGCAACCTGGCGTCGCTGAACCTGATGCAAGTTCCGCGACGCCGACGGCGACGGCGAGTTCGACGTCGAGGCGTTCAAGCCGCGCGGTCGAGATCGACCATCCTGGCGCAGGAGATCATCGTCGACAACGCCAAGTACCCGACGCGAGCAGATCGAGCGAGAACACGCCACGCGTTCCGGCCGCTCGGCCTCGGCTACGCCAACCTGGGCGCGCTGCTCGATGTCGCGCGGCCTGCCGTACGACTCGCGACGCCGGGCCGCGCCTACGCCGGCGCCATCACCGCGCTGATGACGCGGCGAGGCGTACGCGCACGTCGGCGCAGCATCGCGCGCGACGTGACCGGCCCGTTCGACGGGCTACGCCGAAGAACCGCGAGCCGTTCCTCGGCGTCATGCGCGAAGCACCGCGCGGCACGTCGACGAGATCGACGGCGCGCTACGTGCCCGTACGACCTGCATGACGGCGGCGCGCGACGTCGTGGGACGAGGCGCTCGAGCTCGGCGAGCGAGCACGGCTTCCGCAACGGCCAGGTCACGGTGCTGGCGCCGACCGGCACCATCGGCTTCATGATGGACTGCGACACCACCGGCATCGAGCCGGACATCGCGCTCGTCAAGTACAAGAGGCTGGTCGGCGGCGGCATGCTCAAGATCGTCAACAACACGGTGCCCGAGGCGCTGGCGCAAGCTCGGCTACGACGACGGACGCAGGTCAAGGCGATCGTCGACTACATCGACGAGAAGGAGACCATCGAGGGCGCGCCGGGCCTCAAGGACGAGCACCTGCCGGTGTTCGACTGCGCCTTCCGCGCGGCCGAACGGCACGCGCTCGATCCACTACATGGGCCACATCCGGATGATGGCGGCGGCGCAGCCGTTCCTCTCGGGCGCGATCTCGAAGACGGTCAACCTGCCGACCGACGCGCACGGTCGAGGACATCGAGGACGCCTACCTCGAGGCGTGGAAGCTGGGCCTCAAGGCGGTCGCCGTCTACCGCGACGGCTGCAAGCGCACGCAGCCGCTGTCGACCAGCAAGACCGACCCGACGGCCTGGGCAACGACACGGTCGGCGACGACCGGCGGCGATCGCGGCCGAGCCGGTCAAGAACGGGCCGCCGGCGCGCCGTGCGACGCAAGCTGCCCGACGAGCGCGCAGTCGCTCACGCACAAGTTCTCGATCGCCGGCCACGAGGGCTACATCACGGTCGGCCTGTACGAGGACGGCGACGCCGGGCGAGATCTTCGTGCGCATGGCCAAGGAGGGCTCGACCATCTCGGGCCTGATGGACAGCTTCGCGACGGCGATCTCGCTGGCGCTGCAGCACGGCGTGCCGCTGCAGGCTGCTGGTCGACAAGTTCAGCGCACACGCGCTTCGAGCCGTCGGGCTTCACCGGCAACCCGGAGATCCCGCGCGCCAAGTCGATCATGGACTACATCTTCCGCTGGCTGGGGCGGAAGTTCCTGGCGTCGCCGCCGTCGGAGCAGCTGTCGCTGCCCGTCGACGAGGCGAAGCCGGTGCCGGCGCCGGTGGTCGTGGAGGCCAAGGCGGCCGGCAACGGCGTGAACCTGCAGGGGACGTGGGCGCAGGAGTCGGATGCGCCGCCGTGCCACGAGTGCGGGACGATCATGGTGCGCTCGGGAGCTTGCTACAAGTGCTTGAACTGCGCCGCTACGAGCGGGTGCTCGTAGGGGCGGAGGTTGTTCGAGGTGCTACGTGAGGGCTGCGCTCGTCCGAGCGATCTTGCGAGACCGGCGGACGAGCGCGTGTCCACATCCTAGCGACGGGGGATGACCGTGACGGATCTGGAGATACAGCGGCTGCTTCTCGACTGCGGATTCAGGGCCGTGCCGCCTCCGGTGGGAGCGCGGTGGGCGGTGGCGGGTGAGATCGTCGGCGGCGTAGCGCTGCACGTCTCGTGCATGCCGGGCGCGCGGGGCGGGTTCGTGCTGCTGGTGCCGTCGGAGAGTGAGCGCAGTGTGCTCGCCGACATGCTGGCGCAGAACGGCGTCGCGGGCGTCGACGTGCGCGCGGAGCAGATGGAGCTGCGCTCGCCCTGGCTGGCGGTCGGCCTCGGCGTCGGTGCGCTCGCGCTGTTCGGCTGGGTGCTCAGCTCGATCCGCGTCTTTTTCCCGTAGCCTAGATTAGCGCAGGAAGAAGCGCAGCCTCGCTCATCGAGGCTGCGCTTTTTTTATTGGGGTGGTGGTGGTGGCGGTGCGGGGGAGGAGACTACGGGATGCCGCAGATGCCGCCGAAGCAGCCGCCCGCGCAGCACGGCGTGCCGGTCGGATCGCACATGCCGCCCGACGGGACGCAGCTCGCCATGTCGGGCGGCGGCTGATCGACGACGGTCTCGGTCCACTGCGCGGTGTGGTTGTGGTTGGGCTGGCCCATTCCATCGACCTCCGCCTGGAACGGCAGCCAGAAGGCGACGAACGACGGATCGGTGCTGTTGAACTCGAGGTGCGACAGGTTGATCGCGGCCATCCAGATCTGCGGCTGCTGGCAGTTCGCGTCGAACTTCGTGCCGTGCTGCGCCGCCGCCTGCTGCAAGCTGTCGGCGGGATAGCACTGGAACATTCCGGTCTTGTGATTGCGCACGCGCAGGCCGTAGTCGCGCGTCGACGAGAAGGTCACCCACAGGAGCTTGTCGCCCTTGTACGACTGGATGAACGGCGACCAGCGCGGCCACGAGTTCGAAGAGTCGACGGGCGACGCCGCCGGGGAGCCGTTGGCGTTCTCTGCGTCGACCGGCGTCGCGCCCGCCTTGGTGCTGAGCAGCCAGACGCGAGCCTTGGTGTTCGAGAAGCTGTCGTTGGGGCAGCTAACCTGTAGTCCGGTGCCCATGCAGTCTGGCCGGCCGGCGATCGGATTGGTCACCGTTTGCATCGGCACGTGGTTGAACACGAGGAACGCGCCATCGGGCGACAGCCCCGGGTAATAGTTGTTGTCGCCGCCGGCCGACATGACTACGGGCGACGGCATGCCGAATGTCTGGGCCGCGGGGTCGTAGCTCATCGAGTAGATGCTGCCACCAAAGACGTGATCGTCGTCCTGAAGCGTGTCGCCGTAGGTGCCAGTCCAGGTCGCAACCTTCGTCGGCATGACGAAGTACACGGTCTTTCCGTCGGCCGACCAGTCGGGCTGGGTCGGGCGCGCGTTGGCAGGACCCACGGAGACTGTGGCCGGCGTGTTGGCGGCGCCGGTCATGCCGTTGAACAGGAAGAACTCGTTCGAGGTGCCCGTCGGCTTGCCGTTGGTTCCCAGGTAGAGAGTGTCGTCGTTGAGGAACGTCTGGAAGCCCGGCTGATTGTTCTGCCCGCCGATGGTCGTCTTCATCTTGACGTCGACCAGACCCGAGCGCACGTCGGTGTATTCGTCGTCGGAGTCGTTATCGTCCTGGTTGACGGTCATGTACTTGCCGTCGCGCGACAGGGAGTGACAGCCGTAGCAGGTGCCGCCGAGCATGCCGTTGCCGGTGATCTGCTCCTCGGGGATCGCGTTGCCGAACGCCTTGGCCCAGATCTGGCCGCCGGTGCCCGACGACGACACCGTAGATTTCCAATAGTAGATGCCGCCGTTGAGGTCCTGCTCGGCGAACGCGATGTTGACGCTGTTGGTCGACGATGTGGCGCACATCCCGTCGGTGGTGGCGCGCACGGTGATCTTGACCGCGTCGCCGCCGCGATTCGACTTGGCGATGAAGTCCCACACGTTCTGGTCGAGCTTGTACTCGCAGCCGCCCGTCGCTCCCGGCGTCGGCGAGGCGGTGTCCATGAGCTGCGTGGCGCAGGTGGTGAGGACGCGGACGTCGGTGTTCGCGTTCTCGAAGTCGATCTCGAACTCTTGAATCGGCAGCGCCGGCGGGCCGGCGGGGAACGGCGTGTAGTGGACCGCGACGACCTCCATGTTCGGAGGCAGGAGCACGCCGTCGTTCGGGTAGTAGATCTGGGGCGTGATGTTGGTCTGCGTGCACTGCGGGGCGTTGTCGGGCGGGAAGGGCGCGCAGCCGCCGGCCGGGCAGTCGGGGCCCTGGAAGGTCCCGTGCACGCGCACGTGGATCGTCGCCAGCGCCATCTGCTGGCCGCCCGAGGGCGGCTGGAAGGTCGCGACGAGCTGCGTGGTGCCGCCGTGATCGGTGCCGGCGGTGAACACGTTCAGGTTCATCGCGCCGAACGTCAGGTCGGTCAGCGCGAAGGTCGACTGACCGGTGACGTCCTGATCGCCGTTGTCGGCGTGGAACGTGACGGTGAACGCTTGCGTCGGCGGTGGCTGACCTTGGATCAGGTCGAGCGTGACGTCGGCCGGATCGATGGTGATCGATCCGATCGCGGGCACGCCCATGTCGCCGTTGCCGCCGTCGCCGTTGCGACCGGGGTTATGAGCACAATTGCACCCGGGCACGAGCGCGACGGCGAGTGCAAAGCTACCCGCCAGCAGCGTTGCTAAAAAAGCGCGACTACGCAAGCAGCCACCTCCACCTTAAATCCTACTCTTCTCGCTGCGAGATACAATTGCAGCGATGCTCGTCACGCAGCACCAATGTAGGTGCGAGTCGGTTTAACCCTAGTTCAAGGTTCGTGACTTGGCGGGCGGGATCGGGGACTCACCGCCGAGGCTGACGATCTCGCGGCGGAGCTCGTCGCTGGGCGCGAGGATCTCCAGGCGCTCGAGCACGGCGCGCAGGCGCGGACGATCGCCGCGGGCGGCGAAGATGCCGCGCAGGTTGTGCAGCATGCGCACCAGCACCTGGTGCTTGTCGGCGGGCTCGAGCAGGCGCGGGTCGGGATCGCTGGGCTCGCCGGCGACGCGGCCGTGCAGCTCGCGCAGGTCCTCGCGCGACAGGATGCGGCCGTCGAAAGGATCGACAAAGAGCGGGCCGGTGGGGCCGGGCGAACGGACGAGGAAGTGGCCGGGGAAGGAGACGCCCGCGGCCTCGACGCCGGCGCGGGCGAAGATCTCGAGCAGCACCACGGCGAGGGTGATGGGGATGCCGACCTTGCGATCGAGCACGTCGTTGAGCCAGCTGTTGCGCGGGTCGTAGTAGTCGGTGGCGTTGCCGGCGAAGCCGAGCTCGCGATAGACGAAGGCGAGCACGCGCTCGAGGCGCGCCTGCGAACGGCGGTCGCCCGGCTTGTCGAGGTCGAGCAGGACCTTGCGCGCGGCGTCGCCCATGATGTCCAGGCGCTCGATATAGGCGGCGACGTCGAGGCCCGGATACTCGTCCTCGGCGATCAAAAGCGCCGCCTGGGCGAGATCGATCTCGCCGTCGGGGCGGGCGGCGACGTGGGCGAACAGGGTGAGCTCGGCGCGCGGCATGACTAATAGTAGTGAAAGATGTTGCCGTCTTCGGAGAAGAAATAGACGTCGTGGTCGGACGTGCCCGTGACCTGCCACTTCTCGAGATTGCCGATCGAGGTCACGTTGGTCCACGTGCCGTTGCCGTTCGAGTAGAGCGCGACCGTCAGCAGATCGCCGATCCACGCTTCACCGTCGGGCGCGACGAACACCGTGTTGAGCTGGGCGCTCGTCAAGCCCGAGCTCTGTGTCTTCCAGCTGGTGCCGTCGAAGTGCAGGATCACGGACATCGAATTCGGAGACATCGGGATATAGCCCACGGCGTAGATGTCGCTGGCGGAGGAGCCATAGATCGCCTTCAGATCGATCGTGGTTCCGCTCGTCTGTTGCGTCCAGGTCGCGCTGACGCCGTCGTTGTGGACGATGAGGCCGCCGCTGCCGACGGCGTACAGGTTGTTCGGCGACGAGCCCCACACGGCAGTGAGCACCGGCGAGGTCGCGCTCACCGTCTGCGTGTGCCAGGTGCCGTCGAAGTGCACGGCGGTGGCGCCACCGACGACGTAGAAGTTGGTGTCGCTGAAGCCCCAGATGCCGGTGCAGCAGCCGGCCGGCTGCAGGTTGCCGGTGTTGAACAGAGTGAATGCGCCGGTGCCGCCGGCGTCGTGCAGCACTTCGCCTTTGTCGTCGACGACATAGACGCTGCCCTTCGACGGGCCCCACACCTGGCGCAGCTGCGCGCCGCTCGCGGGCGCGGCGCTTCCGGCGGTCATCGTGGCGGGCTTGCCTGGAGTCATGAAGTAGACGCTGTTGCCGTTCGTCGTGGCGACGATCTCGTCGATCGACGGTGCGAACGCACCGTACCAGAACGTGCCGGGGCCGGGGCCGCCATTCATGTTGCCCTCGTCGTGGTACGTGCCCTGACCGCGGCCGTTGACCGTCGCGCTGGCACCGCCGACGGTGAGCGTGCTCGACTGCATGCCTGCGGCGGCGGGCTTGAACTGCACCGTCACCATGCAGGTGTCATTCGGCTGCAGCGTCTGCGCGAAGCAGCCATCGGTGGTGATGGCGTACGAGCTCGACATGCCGCCGGCGAGCATCGATGCGCCGAGCGTCGGCGACGCGGAGCCGCCGACGTTGGTGACCGTGAAGGTGTTCGAGTTGCCCGTGGTCATCTCGGGCGTGTCGTTGAACGTGAAGGTCTTGGGGGTGATGGCGAAGGCGGCGCCGCTCGACATCATGCCGGTGCCGGTCAGCATCGCCGTCGCTTCGCCGCCGGGCGTCGCGCGTCAGGTGCAGCGTCGCCGTGCGAGCGCCTATCGCCGACGGGGCGAACGTGACGGTGATGGTGCAGGTGCCGCTCGCCGCGACCGGGTTGGTCGCAATCGGTCGTGTACGAGAAGTCTCCGGCGTTGGCGCCATCGATGCTGACCATCGGCGTGCCGGTCTGATCCATGCCCATGTTCGTCGCGGTGAAGGTGAACGGCGGGCTCATCTGCGACAGCGTGACCGTGCCGAAGTCGTTCGTCGTCGCGTCGAACACCAGCCCGGCGCCCGTCGGCGTCAGCGTGACGTGGGCGTCCCGCTGCACGGCGTGCGCGAGGATGGTGGCGCTGCCGCCACCGCTGGCCAGGACCGTGCCGTCGTCGGCGAGGGCCTGGAGCTGCACGTCGACGGTGCCGGTGGCGCTGTCGGGGAGCTGGAGCGCGAAGGTCGCGCTGGGCGGGATCGACAGCGCCGGGGTGTGCGGCAGATCGATCGTCGCCGGCGCGCCGCCGTTCAAGGTGGCGGTGCCGTGCAGGCGCGCGATTCCGCTCACCAGCCCCGACGCATCGACGGTGAATACGATCCCCGTGACCTTGCTGCCGCAGCTGCCGAGCAACAGGGCGGCGGCGATCACGTGCGCAAAGCGCGTCATGCCGTAGGTCCTCATCAGAAGGGCTTCACCGAGCCGAACGTGGTGCCAGGCAGCGTCGATGAGCTCGAGCCGAGGCCGACGCCGAGGCCGACGCCGACGCCGATGGCAACGGCGCCGCCGACTGCCGTCCACAGCCACCACCTCTTGTACACGGGCGTCGAGCGCTGCGCGGGCGGCGGCGCCGCGGCGGTGAGCGTCGCCGCGTTCGTCGACGGCGGCGGCGGCGGCGAGGTCGCCATCGGGTTGGACTCCGTCGGGCCCTGCGGCGGCTTGGCGGCGGCGGCGTGCTCCGCGTCGAGCGCGGACTGCAGCTTGCCGATGATCTGCTGCACCTCGTCGCGATTGGTGGCGTCCTTGGCGTCGGCGAGGTACTGCCGGTAGAAGCGGATCGCCTCCGGCTTGTGGTTCAGCTGCCGCTCGCACTGCGCGATGTTGAACAGGAAGATCGGCGACTCGAAGTTGCGATAGGCCTCTTTGAAGCTCTCGAGCGCCTGATCGTACTCGCCGAGCTTGAAGTGCTGCGTCCCGATGCGAAACGCGTCGCGCGCCTTCTGCTTGTCTTCCGCGTGCGCACCACCGGCGAAGAGCAGCAGCGTCAAGATGATCCAAACGCCACGCATGTTGTTTCACGTTATCACAAACCGGGTAAGCTTCTGCCTCGTCAATGGCTGGGCGTGATCACACTCACTGGCTCCATCGCTTCGACGCTGCGGAGTGGCTGCGCGCGGCCGACAACGAGCTCGTGCGCGCCCAGGACGCGCTGGCGCGCAAGCAGCAGCGGCCGGGCGTCGCCGGTGCGCGGCGGGCGGCGGGGATGGCGTGGAACGCGGTGCTCGTGGGCGCCGAGGACGAGCGGTACGGGCGCAGCTACATGGACCACCTGCACGCACTCGCCGCCGACCAGGACGTGGCCGAGAGCGTGCGCGCCGCCGCCCGCCAGCTCCTCGAGGTGCCGCTGGCCACCAACGTCGTCCCGCTCGGGCGCGGCGACACGCGCGCAGCCGACGCCGCCCGCGTCATCGTCGCCGAGGCGCGCCGTCGCGTCGCGGCGCGGCTCAACGCTTCGTGATGCGCCAGCTGTTGTGGAAGCGCGGATCGCGCTGAAAGTCGACGGGCAGCGTCTTTCTGCTGATGTTCTCCAGCAGCAGCTCGGGCAGCGCGTCCACCTCCATCTTGAATTTGCGGAAGTGGTTCGAGAACAGCAGCACGCCGTCGTCGGAGAGCAGGCGGGCGCAGGCGCGGATGAGATCGGCGTGATCGCGCTGCACGTCGAAGTCGCGCTGGGCGCCCTTGGAGTTGGAGAAGGTGGGCGGCGCGCAGAAGATCAGATCGAAGCGGCGGCGCTCGGCGGCGAGGAACTTGTCGACGTCGCTGCGCACCAGCTCGTGCGCGCGCGACGAGACCCGGTTGAGCGCCAGGTTCTCGTCGGCCCAGTCGATGTAGGTGTTCGACAGGTCGACGCTCACCGACGAGCGCGCACCGCCCGCGGCCGCGTAGACGGTCGCCGAGGCGGTGTAGGCGAACAGGTTGAGGAAGGTCTTGCCCCGGGCGAGCGACTCGATCATGGCGCGGATGCGGCGGTGGTCGAGGAATAGCCCGGTGTCGAGGTAGTCGCTCAGGTTGACCAGGAACTGGTGGCCGCCTTCGCGCACCGTCAGCTTCTTGCCGCGCGCTGCCATGCGGCCGTACTGCGCGCCTTCGGCCGGGCGCTGCCGCCGTCGCTGCTTGACGTAGACGTCGGTGGCGGCGATGCCGAGCACCTCGGGCACCAGCGCGATCACGTCGCCCAGGTGCTCCTCGGCGCGCGCCGGCTCGATCGTCGACGGCGGCGCATACTCCTGCACGTGGGCGGCGTTCTCGTACAGGTCGATGGCGACGGCATATTCGAGCAGATCGGCGTCGTAGACGCGGAAGCAGTGCACCTGTTCGCGCGCCGCCCACTTCTTGAGGTGCGCGAGGTTCTTGCGCAGCCGGTTGGCGAACGGCTCCGCCCGCACCGTCGCGCGCGGGCGCAGCGGCGCCATCGGCGCGGTCTCGGCGATCGGCAGCTCGAGCAGCCGGCACTCCAGCGGCCCGTTGAACAGCACGTGGCGGCGCGCCGTGCGCAGCCCGATGCGCTTTTGCAGCTCGAAGTTCGACGTCAGCACGAAGGCGTTCCAGCCGGTGAAGCGGTGGCGCAGGATGGCGCCGATCTGCTCGTAGAGCGGGCCGAGCGCGAGCGTTTCGCCCAGCCGCTCGCCGTAGGGCGGGTTCATGACGACGACGCCGCGCTCTTCGGTAGGCGGCGCGGCGTCGGCGAGCTTGACGACGCGGAGGTCGATGGCGTCGGCGACGCCGGCGCGCCGGGCGTTGTCGCGCGCGATCTTGACGGCGTGCGCGTCCTGGTCGAAGCCGAACAGCTTGGAGGCGATTGGCCGCCGGCGAGTGCGCGCTTCGTCGACGAGGCGCAGCCACAGCGCCGCGTCGTGGCCGCGCCAGGCGGAGAAGCCGAAGCGCTCCCGCCCGAGCCCGGGTGCGGCATCGGCGGCCATGAGCGCCGCTTCGATCGGCAGGGTGCCCGAGCCGCACATGAGGTCGACCAGCGGCGCGCCTGCCCGGGCGCGCTCCGGCCAGCCGGCGAGCAGCAAGATGGCGGCGGCGAGGTTCTCCTTGAGCGGCGCCTCGACGCCGACCGGGCGCCAGCCGCGGCGGTGCAGGCTCTCGCCCGACAGGTCGATGGACACCGTCGCCCGGCCGCCCTGCTCGTAGACGTTGATGCGCACGTCGGGCGCCTGCGTGTCCACCGATGGGCGGCGGCCGGTCTCGTCGCGGATCTGGTCGACGATGGCGTCCTTGACCTTGAGCGCGTGGTTGGCGTCGACGGCGATGGTCTGGTCGGGGCCGAAGTGCTCGGTCCAGCGGATGGTGCGCACGCCGTCGTAGAGCGCGGCTTGATCGGCGGCCTCGAACGTGGCCAACGGCAGGAGGATGCGGCTGGCGACGCGCGACCACATACACGCGCGATAGGCCAGCTCGAGCGGGCCGGCGAACGACACGCCGGCGCGCGTCTCGGCGACCTCCTCGGCGCCGAGGGCGGTGAGCTCGCCGGCGACGAGCGGCTCGAGCGCCTTGGCGCAGGTGGCGAACAGGCGCATCGCTAGTAGCGGGCGAGGCTCGGATCGACGAGCTGCGACCAGGCGTCGATGCCGCCGGCGAGCGACGCCACGCGGGAGTGGCCGAGCTGGTGCAAGATGGCGGCGGCGTTGAGCGAGCGGATGCCGTGATGACAATAGGTGACGACGAGCGCGCCCGCGGGCGGCGTCAGCTCGTCGGCGCGATCGGCCAGCTGATCGAGTGGCACCAGCACGTCATCCGGTAGACACACCAGCTCGTGCTCCCACGGCTGGCGAACGTCGACGAGGTAAATCGATTCGCCGCGCTGCCGCATCTCATGTAATTGTCGCACGCTGATCTGGACCACGCGGGAGGCTTACCATGGAATACCGCAACCTGGGATCGAGTGGGCTCAAGGTCTCGACGCTGTGCCTGGGCGCCATGACCTTCGGCGAGGCCGACGAGAAGTCGTTCATGCACAAGATCGCCGCCGACGAGGCGACCGCGCACGCGATGATCGACCGCGCGCTCGACGCCGGCGTCAACTTCATCGACACCGCCGACGTCTACGGCCAGGACGGGCTCTCCGAGCGCGTGCTCGGCAGCTGGTTCGAGAAGTCGCAAGCGGCGCGACCAGGTGGTGCTGGCGACCAAGTTCCGCTTCACGATGGGCGACGGGCCCAACGGCTCGGGCGCGTCGCGCTACCGCATCGTGCGCACCGTCGAGGAGTCGCTCAAGCGCCTGAAGACCGATCGCATCGACCTCTATCAGATCCACATGCAGGACATCGACACGCCCGAGGAGGAGACGCTGCGCGCGCTCGACGACCTGGTGCGCGCGGGCAAGGTCTCGTACCTCGGCTGCAGCAACTACGCCGCCTATCGGCTCACCGACAGCCTGTGGATGTCGCGGTCGCTCGGCCTGGAGCGCTTCGTCACGCTGCAGGCGCAGTACTGGCTGATGGTGCGCGAGCTCGAGCGCGAGCACGTGCCGCTGTGCGACAAGTTCGGGCTCGGCATCCTGCCGTGGTCGCCGCTCGCGTCGGGCTTCCTCAGCGGCAAGTACGAGAAGGATGCGCCGCCGCCGCCGGGCTCGCGCCTCGACAAGAAGAAGGAGTGGCTCAAGGGCTTCGATACGCCGCGCAACTGGAAGATCCTGGCGGCGCTCGAGGCGACGGCCCGGGAGCTCGGCACGACGACGACGGCGGTGGCGCTGCGCTGGCTCATTCAGAAGCCGATGGTCACCTCGGTCATCATGGGCGTGCGCAACCTCGGGCAGCTCGACGACAACTTGAAGGCGGGCGAGCTCGAGCTGTCGGCCGATGTCATGAAGCGGCTCGACGAGGCCAGCGCCTTCGAGCTCGGCTATCCGTATGATTTCATGAGGCGTATCGCCGGCCGCTGGTAAGCCAGATCATTTCGTCGCGGCCGCACGTATAACCTTGCGTGCTGGCCCTGCGGATCATCGTCGAGTGGGATGGGACGGTCGTCGAGGACCGACTCTATCGCGAGCGCGACCTGGTGCTCGTCGGAAGCGGGCCCGCGGCGCAGACCGTCGCGCCGGGGCCGGACGGACGCTACGTCGCGTTCGTGCGACGCGGGAACGCGTGGTCGCTGCACGTGCCGGCGGGCGTGGTGCGCGCGATCGACGTGCCCGGCGAGCCGCTCGCCGACGGCGAGCGCGGCTACAAGCGCACGCTGTCGCTGAGCGGCGTCGAGACGGCGCGCTGCGGCTCGCTCGTGTTCGACGACGCGTCCGGCGAGGTGGGCGGCGCGAGCCGAGATGCCTCCGGCGAGGCTGTGCCGGGTCGGAGGCCCGCGACGATCGTCACGTTCGAGCTGTGCGAGCTGGGCGGCACGCGGCGCGATCGCGCGCTCTATGGTTGGGCGGCGGCGGCGCTGCTGCTCGCCGTCGTCGGCGGTGGCACCTACAAGCTGTCGCGGATGCTGGGGCCCGGCGACCGGCCGCAGTGGGGACGGCCAGAGCCGCTGGCGGCGCGCGACGCCAACTACCTGCGCATCAAGCTCGGTCCCGACGGCAAGGGGGCCTCGCGGCCACAGGCCGGGCGGGGCCAGATGCTGCGGGCGCGCCCCAGGGGCACGAAAAAGGCGCTGAAGAAGCCGCCGCAGGTGGCGTCGGTGGCCAAGCGGCACCTGGGCAATCGCAAGGCGCCGGCGATCGTCAAGCCGACGGTGAAGCCGCGCGTCGAGCTCATCCAGGAGGCGCAGGCGGCGCTGCTCAACGCCGACCTGCGCGAGGCGGTCGACAGCTTCTCGAAGGCGGAAAAGGACGGCCCGCTCGACTACGACCAGCTCAACTGGCTCGGGCTCGCCCACTACATGCAGGGCAGCTACGACGACGCCGAGCGCGTGTGGCAAAAGGCGCGCGCGCTCGATCCGCTGCGGCCCGATGCCATCAACAACCTCGCCAACGTCGCCAAGCGGCGCGGCGACACGGCGGCGGAGATCGCGCTCATCGGCGAGGCGCTGTCGCTCAGCCCCAACGATTGCCACGCCACCAACGGGCTGGCGCTGGCGCTGGCCAAGTCGAGCGACCCGGCCCAGCGGGCGCGGGCGGCGGCGATGCTGGCCACGTCGGACACGGCGTGCGGCGGCGACTACGCCTACACCTCGATCCAGCGGGCGGCGCTGTTCGCGCTCGACGGGCAGCGCGACGCGGCGTTCAAGGCGCTCGAGAGCGGCCTTGCGCACGTCGATACGCTGGTGCCGATCAAGGAGTTCGAGGTGTGGACCGACCTGACGCTCGACCCGGCGTTCGCCTCGCTGCGCGGCGACGCCCGCTTCACGTCGCTGACGACGCGCTACCTGCCGCGCGCGACCAAGGGGAGCTGACGTGGACGTCACGCTCGTCCTCACGCACGACTGCAACCTCGGCTGCACCTACTGCTACGCCGGGCGCAAGTTCAAGCGCGCCATGACCGACGAGGTGCTGGCGCGCGCGCTCGACCTCGCGTTCGCCGACGGCAGCGACAAGGTGCACGTGAGCTTCTTCGGCGGCGAGCCGCTGTTGCAGTGGAACAAGCTGGTGTGCGCGACGCTCATAGCCGAGGAGCTGGCGGCGGCGACCGGCAAGGAGCTGGTGTTGACGGTGACGACCAACGCCACGCTCGTCGACGACGCGCGTGCCGACTTTCTCGTCGAGCACGGCTTCTACGTCGGCGTCAGCGTCGACGGCACGCGCGCGGCGCACGACGCCACCCGGCCGACGCGCGGCGGCGGCTCGAGCTGGGACGCGGTGGTGGCCGGGCTCGATCGTCTGCTGGCGCGCGGCGCCGCCGTCGAGACCATCAGCGTCGTCGATCCGGCCAACGTCGCCGAGCTGCCGGAGACGGTGCGCTTGCTGGTCGAGCGCGGCGTCCGGCGCCTCACGCTCAACCCGAGCTATGCCGCCGCCTGGAGCGACGAGGCGCTGGCCGCCTGGCGGCGCGGCTACGAGGCCGCGGCGGAGCTCTACGTCGCGCGCTGCCTCGAGGGGCGCCCGGTGTACATCAACGCCATCGAGGACAAGCTGGTCGCGTTCGTCAAGGGCGGCTACGCGGCCGGTGACCGCTGCGCCATGGGCCATGGCGCCGTCGCGGTGGCGCCGTCGGGCAGCCTCTATCCGTGCGAGCGACTCGTGGGCGAGGACGACGACGACGCCCTGCGCATCGGCGATGTCTGGCGCGGGCTCGACGGCGGGCGGCGCCTGGTGCTCGACGCGCAGACCGGTCCGGTCAACGACGAGTGCGGGGACTGCGGGGTGCGCGAGCGCTGCGCCAGCTTCTGCGCGTGCGCCAACCGCGCCGAGAGCGGCGAGCTCGGCGTCGCCGGCGGCGTGCAGTGCTGGCACGAGCAGATGGCGATCGAAGTGGCGGACGCGGTCGGTGCCCGGCTGTGGAAGGCGCGCGATCGCAGGTTCGTGGCGCGCGTCTATGCCTGGAGGGCGGCGTGAGCCGGCGGGTGCAACCGGTGCGGCGCGCGGCGGCGCCGAAGTATCCGGCGCTGCGCGTGGCGTGGCGCATCCTGGCGGCCACGATGCCGCTCGTGCCGGCGGTGGCGCAGGCGGACGCGTCGGTGCCGGGGGAGCATCAGCCGAAACAGCCCGATCCGCCGCCGCCGCCGATGCCGGGCGCGCCGCCGGCGCCGCGTCCCGTCGAGCCGCCGAAGAAGGGCGATGTGGAGAAGCCGCCGCGCCTGGGCGGCAAGGTGGCGATGCCGACGCACGACATGACGCAGCAGCGAGGGCGATGATGGATGGACTGTTGAACCTGTTCGGCTGGGCGGCGTGGGGGCCGGTGCTGGTGCTGGCGCTGCCCGTCGCGGTCGTGGGGCTGATGGTGCGCGCGGCCGCGCGGCGCCGCGTCGAGGCGATCGCGATGACGACCTCCGCGCGGCGGCGGGTCGCCGACGTGCGCGCGGGCCTGGTCACGGTGGAGGGCACCTGGCGCGCCGGGCGCGGCGGCGGCGACGGGCTCGTCGAGGACGAGCTGGGCGCGGCGGCGCTGGTCGCGCGGCAGGAGGGCGCCGACGCCATCGCCGACGGTACGCCGGTGCTGGTGGTCGGCTGCGCGGGCGCCGAGGGCGACGATCCGCGCGGCTCCGGCTATCGTGGGCACGCGCGCCTGCCGCGCATCGTCGCCTGCGGCGTGGGCCACTTCGTGTCGACCGACCCGTCGCTGCTCGAGCGCGAGGAGCGCTGGGCGCGGCGGCGCGCGACCGTCGGCGCGGCGCTGTTCGCGGCCGCGGTCGCGCTCGCCACGATGGCCGCCATGGTCGCGTGGCGCGCGACTGACTGATAGCTGCTCGCGGGCACGTCCGGCAGCGCGCGGCCTCTGTGCGAGGGGGGGGGAGCGTGCCCGGCGAGCCTCCGGCGAAGGGGCTTAACCTTAGAGCGCCTTTTTGAGGCGCTCCTTGAGACGGAAGAGCAGGTCGCGTTCGCGGCCCCAGACGACGCGGTCGATGATTCGCTTGGCGAGGCTGGCTTCGTGGCGAAAGATCAGGTCGTCGAGGCGCAGAGGTCCGGAGTGGGGCAGCGGGCCGCGCTCGATCACGAGGAAGCCCTGATGCACGCTCAGGCTCTGGAGCAGCCCCCGGCCGGTCCCGACGGCTTCGGTGAGCTCGAAGGCCAATCGCGTGGGTGGCTCGTGATTCGACCACTCCCGTGGCGGCGAGAAAGCTTCCCAGTGGCGCCACGCCCAGTCCTCGATGATGTAGAGGCCGCCCGGTTTGAGCAGCGGAAACAGCGCCTCGAAGCTGGCCCGGGTGGGGCCGTACAGATGGGACGCGTCGTCGAAGACGAGGTCCAGGGGGCCATCGAGCTCGCGCGAGACGATCGTGCGCAGCGCGGCGCCGTCGGCTTGATCGGTATTCCAATAGGTGCTGATTCGGCTGCGCAGCCCGCGCTCTTCGAGGTACCGACGGAAGTAGGTGCTGTCCTCCCGCTGTTCGATATCGACGCCGACGAGCCTTTCCGGGCTGAAGATCTCGGACCAGAAGGCCAGGCTGCCGCCGTCCCACATCCCGAGCTCGAGCACGTTGCGTGGCTGGAGGGGGTGCGTTCGAAAGAAGGCCTCGTAGGCGTCGACGAGCCCCTTGATCTTGAAGAATCGGAAGTGGTCGCCGCCCTCCCAGTCGTCGCGCCGGTGGTGCTCGATCCGGTAGATCCAGCCGTTGAGCAACATCCGATCGTCGTGCCACTCGAGGCCTTCGAACATGCCAGCAGGTTTATCAGCTCGCCGGCGCAAACACACCGCCATTGAGCCGTCGGCGGTAAGCTGCTAGCTGTTGGCAGGTGAGCCTCGGCGAAGAGCTGGCGTGGCTGCGCTTCTATCTGCCGCGGCAGGCGGTGCAGTTGCTGGCGCGCACGCTGCCACTGGCGCAGCTGCGCGATCGGCTGCCGCGCGCCGTCGCCGAGCGGCTGCGCTTCGGGCTCTATCCGGCGCGCATCACCGACGGGCCGGAGGTCGAGTGCGCGCGCGCGTACGCGCCGTGGGGCGACCCGGCCCAGCTCGATCCCACGCGGCCGGTGTGCTACGACGCGGCGCCGCGGGCGTCGATCCTCGTCGTCACCTACAACAACCTGGCGCTGACGCGCCTGTGCCTGGCTTCGCTGCAGCGGGCTGCCGGGGCGCTGCCGTTCGAGCTCATCGTCGTCGACAACGCTTCGAGCGACGGCACGCCGGCGTGGCTCGACGAGGCGGCGGCGGGCGCGCTGCTGCCGCTCACCGTGGTCAAGAACGCGCACAACGCCGGCTTCGCCGCGGCCAACAACCAGGCGGCGGCGCGCGCGCGCGGCGACGTGCTGGTCTTCCTCAACAACGATTGCGTCGTCGTTCCCGGCTGGCTGGAGACGCTCGTGGGTCACCTCGATCGCGATCGCTCGCTCGGCCTGGTCGGCCCCGTCACCAACTCGGGCGGCAACGGCGAGGCGCAGCTCGGCACGCGCTACGCCGATCTCGACGGCATGCGCCGCTTCGCGGGCGAGTACACGCGCGCGCACGCGGGTGAGGTCGCCGACGTGCCCATGCTCGCGCTCTTCTGCGCGGCGATGGCGCGCGAGCGCTTCGCCGCCGTCGGCGGGCTCGACGAACGCTACGGCCGCGGCCTGTTCGAGGACGACGATCTGGCGCTGGCGGTCACGCGGCGCGGCTGGCGCGTGGCCCTGGCCCGCGACGTCTTCGTGCACCACTACGGCGGCGCCTCGTTCTCGCGCCTTGCGCCCGGCGAGTACCTGCGCTTGTGGTGGCAGAACCGGCGCGCGTTCGAGAAGAAGTGGGGTACGCCGTGGCAGCCCCGATGAATCTTTCGCAAGTCTGATTTGAAGTCGGACCTATCTCTTCGGCTCGGCGCAGGGCCTCGCAGCGAGACATCGACCTGGGTGTCCCATGGTGCGACAGCACGCCGCATCTTCAACAGACGCAGGACGGCTCCGGATCTGGCCAGGCATCGGGCGTGCCGGACGCGGCCGCCGACGGTGTTCAAAGCTCATCGGTCAGCCCGAAGAGGGATTTCGCTTGCTGCGGTGGCACGAATCACAACGTTTGAGAATGTCGCGTAGACGCGCCCGAAGAAATCATGGAAACGTGCCGCCAAACCTTCTGGAGAAGAACAGATGAAACGTTTCCTCGTCGGGTGTATTTCGGTTGTTGCGTTTCTAATGGTCGCTGGCTGGGTGAGCGACGCGCATGCTCAGGGCTTCGTCTGGTGCCACATCACGAGCGCTAACTACGCCGTAAAGTGCGATCAAGACGCTAGCGGCTACTACTACGGTCACTCGGGCCCCGACGGTCGCGGCACGGGAATTCCGCTATCGCCAGGACATGGATCCAGCATCGTCTACGATGGTGGCAGTCCGCCAGCGATCTACAGACTCTACAACTTCACGACCAAGGTCCACTTGCTCACCGGGAGCCACAGCGAGGCGCAGGCCGCCAATCAGTACAGCGGTTTCAGTTTCGAGCAGATCATGGCCCGCTTCCTTGCGGCAGGCACACCGGGAACGCTCCCGCTCTACCGCGCGAGTGCGAACGTGAACGGCGATTTCCTGTTTACGACGAATGCTGTCGAGGCGGAATACTCGCTGGGATACACATATAACGGCGTCGCCGGTTACGTTTACTATTCAGGTGGACCCGGAAGGTGCCCTCTCTATCGGATGTACGACGCTGCGGTCGGGATGCATTTCTACACGGTGAGTTATTATGAATATACTCACAGCCCCATCAATCAGGAGGGCAATATGGGGTGGGTGATCCCGGCATCGGGGACAACCTGCCCTAATTGATTCTGCGATCCTAACGCCTCCTTGACGGGGTTGGCGGCGGAAGGTCCTCCCCTGAGGCTCCGAAACCCGAGTCCTCAGGGGAGTTGCCTTCTGGTGATCGCAGCTTGGCCGTGGCACACTGCCGGCGAGTGGATGCACAAGTCGGGCGTTCCGTGGCTGACGCCGGTAATTGCCGCATTCGCCTGGTTCTCGATCCGCCGCTGGCGCCCTCGGTCGAGGTTGGCCGCGGAACCGTGCTGTTGCTGCGCGGACGCCTGGAAGGCGATCGCTGCGCCTCGCTTCGCGGTCTTGTCGTCGAGCTCGATTCGGGCCGGCAGGAATTTCCGGCTGCGGGCAACGACGTATTTCTGCCGCTCGCCGTTCCTCGACACGTCGGCGGGAGCGCGCGACTACGCGTAGCGGCGAAGTTGCGTGACGGCGAGCTCCCCCTGCTCGACCAGATCATTGGGTTCGACGCCCCGGCGCGGCCGAGCGAGGCCGTCGATGCGCCGCTCGCGATCTGCCTGGCCACCTACGAGCCGGAGCTCGCGCTCTTGGAGAGGCAGCTCGCGTCGCTGCGTGCGCAGACCCTGCGCGAGTGGGTCTGCATCGTCCACGATGATGGATCTTCGCCCGCGACCTTGGCCGCGATCGCGCGCGCCTGTGCGGACGACTCGCGCTTCCGGCTGTTTCGATCGGCGGGGAATCAGGGCTTCTATCGGAACTTCGAGCGTGCCCTATCACGGGTTCCCACGACGACCAGATATGTCGCGCTCTGCGATCAGGATGACGTGTGGCATCCGGGAAAACTCGAGACGTGCGTTGCGCGCCTCGAGGCCCGCCCACGTGCACAGCTCGTCTATTCGGACATGCGCGTGGTCGATGAGGCGGGCGCGCTCATCGCTCCCACGTTCTGGTCGCGGCGCCGCAATAACTTCAAGAGCTTCGAGACCCTGCTCTTCGTCAACAGCGTGACCGGAGCCGCTTCGCTGTTCCGCGGCAGCTTGCTCGATGCGGCGCTGCCGTTTCCACCCGCGGTCGGTCGCTGCTTTCACGATCATTGGCTCGCCTGCGTCGCCATGGTCGCCGGCGGGCTCGAATATGTCGACCGTCCGCTGCTCGATTACGTGCAACACGGCGCCAACGTCATCGGCCACAGCGAATTTGGCGCGCTCACTCCGGTGATGGTCGCCGCGCGGCACGCCCGCAACCTGGCGGAGATGATCGCCCGTCCGTCGAAGATTGCCGACAACGTTCAAGCGATGCGGCGAATCTATGCCGACGACTATCGGCGGTTGCAGGTCATCGCGGCGACGCTGCGCCTGCGATTTCCGGATGCTGATGCGGCGCAGCTGCGTGCGCTCGACCTGTTCGATGGCAGCGTCGGGCAGGCGCTGCGCCTCGTCAGCCGCGAGCACATCGCCGTCGCCAGACGCGGTGACACGACCGATCTCTTCGAGTTCCGGCTCGGGATCAGCGTGCTGGTCGAGCGGCTGGTGGGAGCGGTCAGCGGCGCTGGATGAACCGGCGCAGCCGCTCGCCGAGCTTGCCGCTGCGTTCCGGTGGCGGCGGCGCGACGATGGGAAGCCGATCTTCGGGCTTGCGACTGACCGCGTAGAGTCGGCGCGGCGGGGTCGTACCGAGCGGCAGCGCGCCGCTCTTGTCGATCTCGATGAACGCCCCCATCTCGCAGACGACGTTGTTGAGGTACTTGACCGCGAAGTCGACGTCGATGCCAGCGTCGGTCAGCTCGGTCAAGGTCTCCCCAGGGATCGCGAAGACGAGCTCATGCACGATCCAGCGCGCGCCGAGGAGGCGCGCCCAATGTTGCGGCGCCATCGTCGCGATCTGCAGGTAGTGCCCCTCGTTGAGAAAGACGCGGTGTCCAAAAGAGAATGCATCGCGATGCATCGAATACGGGTGCCACAGCTCTACACGGGCGCCGGAGGCGCAGACGCGCGTGATCTCTTTGAAGATGTGCTCGAGCTCGGGCAGATGCTCGATGCAGTGCGACGAAAAGACGTGCTCGACCGTCCCGTCATCGAAGGGCAGCCGGTCGCGCGAGAAATCGAGGACGTAGTCGACGCCATCCCGGGTCTCGATGTCGAGGCCGATGTAGCCCGGGCGCTTCTTGCCCCCACAGCCGAGATCGATCGAGAGCGGGCTCATCTGGGGTCGTACTCCAGCATCGTGACGTCGTAGCCCGTCGCCCGGATGGCGCGCCTGAGCGAGCGCAGGGGCAGCTTGGCGAGGTTGTCGCGGAACACCTCCACCTTCACGAACGGCATCTCGCGCTCGAGCAGGGCGAACGGCAGGAAGACCGAGGGATTGGTGGCCGCCATCCAGCGCCGCTTCGACCAGGGCCAGCGGGGTGGTATCTCCGCCAGGTCGGCAAATGGCGCGAACGCGCGCCCGACCAGGCCGGACTCGGTGAGGAACGTGGTCAGCCCGAGCTCGTAGCTGTGGATGACCTGACGTTTGTTGCGGTACGGTAAGACCGAGCGCCAGAAGTCGAGGAAGCTCGGGTGACCGAGCACGGTCCGCCGAAACACCAGGAAGTAGCTCTGCAGGTGCCAGCCGAGCTGCTCCGAGTCGCTCATGCTCCAAAAGTCGCAGCTGACACCGGCCATGCGTTCGAACGCGCCGCGCAGCGAACGCACTGGCCCGAACACGCTCGAGTTGGTCAGCACCAGCTCGTCGATTTCGCCCAGCGCCAGCTCGAAGATGACGTCGCGCCACATGCCGAAGTCATAGCCGACGTTGTCCTTGAGCCGGATGTCCGAGCACCAGGAGCGCACCTTGGCGACCTCCTGCTCGGGCAAGGGCGCCGTCGACACGAAGTAGATCTCGTCGCACTCTTCGCGCAGGCGGCGCAGGCTGTGCTCGACGTACCGCTTGATCTCGGCGCGCCCGTCCCAGTGGGCGTAGATGCCGACCCGCCTCATGCCGACCTCCCCAGGAGCAGAATCTGCCGCGGATCGATCGCCAGATCCGGCTGCGCCGAGACCGTCAGGCGCGCCAGCTTCTCCAGGCGCTCCGCCGAGGCGAGCATCCGGTGCAGGCGATACAGCAGCCAGCGCTTGGGGGCGAGCGGATCGAACGGCCAGCAGCGGGCAGCCGCAGCGAGCTTGCGGAGCGAGGGGGCTTCGCGAACGATCGAGCGCAGCGTCGACAGCGAGCGGCGCTCGACCACCCGCCAGCCGGTGGCGCCGAAATCGGGCTGAGATTGCTCGATCAGGACGACGGCGAGCGAGGCGTGCCGCGCACGCTGTGCGAATGCGGAGCCGCGCAACTGCGCGTCGCTGAGCGCGACGAGCACGGAAGCGGCCGCGTCCCCATTGACGGAGCAGCCCTTTTCCGACGTGAGGATGCGCGCCAGCTCGTCCTGTCGGTCGAGCATGGCGACCGAGCTGCCGCGCGGGATGTAGTCGGCGATCAGGCGCACGCACGCCTCGTCGAGATCCTGGAGCGGCAGCGGCAGCGGCGGCTGGTGCATCACGTTCGCCCCGTCGTGGTGTGGAGGCGAACCTGCGTCAGGTGGGCCTCGCCGCCCCGTCTCGCCACCGCGCGCACCGCCTGCAGGTAGCGATCGCCGTAGCGCTCGTCCGGCTCGAGGTACGCGCCCTCGGCCCACTCGTTCCAGGCGTTGAGGAAGAGGATGCGTTCGTCGGGGCGGTTGTTCGCGCGCACCTTGTCGACGAGGCGCTCGATCCAGTACTGGAAGCGCTCCGGGCGCGCGCCTTCGTAGATGGTCGCCCGCTTGCCGTAGCGCGGCGTGTTGTCCCAATCGACGTAGGCGCACTCGAACGTGGTGATGGCGCGATCGGTCGGCTGATCGATGATCTGCTGCCACACGCGCTCGTAGTCGAGCCGCGTGGTCGGGTTCACCGAGTCGATGAGCGACTGCAAGCGGATGGCGATCGGCCGCGGAATCGCCGCCCGCAGCCGGGCGAAGTGCCGCTTGTAGAACGGCGGCTGCGCCTCCGCCAGCGCGCCGCGCGCCACCGCCGGCTGGAAGCGGAAGATGGCGTCGAAGTGGCGCACCACCTCGAACGGCAGCGGCGCGTACTGCTGCACGGCGATGAAGTAGAGCCCATCGAGGCCGTGCTCGCGCGCCCGCGCCTGCCAGTAGTCGAACATCTCGCCGGGGCGCTCGATCTTGTCGGGCCGGTAGATCATGAAGACCGGCTTGCCGTCGATGCGCAGCGCGCGCCGGTCGGTCCAGGCGCGGATCAAGTAGTCGAAGTGCGCGCCCCACGCCGCCTTCGACGGGGGATGGGTCTGCAGCTGCAGGATGTGGTGCTCCTGCCCGTCCCAGCGGCGCGACCAGGTCTCGTTGGCCCACGACAGGCAGAAGCCGAGGTCGAGCTCCTTCATCTCCAGGAACAGGTTGGTCGGCTTCTCGAGGAGCTGCTTGCCTTCGAACCAATAGTGGTAATGGCAGAATCCGGCCAGCCCGTATTCGCGCGCCATGTCGACCTGGCGGCGGATGACGCGCGGATCGGCTTGATCGTAGTAGACGCGTCCGGCGGGTACGCGCGGCTGATAGTGATCGGTGAAGAGCGGGCGCGCCTTTCTGACGTTGATCCAGTCGGTGAAGCCGGGCCCCCACCAGCGATCGTTCTCCGGGATCGCGTGCAGCTGCGGAAAGTAGATGGCGTAGAGGCGCACGGCTTCCTCGGAGCGCATCAGCCGCCCTCGTACGCTGCCAGCACCACGTCGGCGGCGCCGTCGCCGGCGACGCGCCCGTCCTTGAGCCACAGGACGCGATCGCACAGCCGCCGCACGATGCCGGCGTCGTGCGAGACGAAGAAGACGGTGACCCCGTCCGCCAGCAGGGCCTCGATGCGTGCGATGCACTTCTCCTGGAACGCGTGGTCGCCGACGGCCAGCACCTCGTCGACGAGCAGCAGATCGGGATCGGTGTGCACGGCGATGGAGAAGCCGAGGCGCGCCAGCATGCCCGACGAGTAGTAGCGCACCGGCGTATCGATGAAGTCGGGCAGCTCGGCGAAGCCGACGATCTCGTCCAGGCGGGCGGCGATCTCGCCCTTGGACAGGCCGAGGGCGGTGGCGTTGATCTGCACGCACTCGCGGCCGGTCATGTCGGGCTGAAAGCCGGCTCCGAGCGCCAGCAGCGGGGCGATCCGCCCCCGCACGGCGATGTGCCCTTCGGTGGGGTAGGCGGCGCCGGCGATGAGCCGCAACAGCGTCGACTTGCCGGAGCCGTTCTGCCCGACGACGCCGACGGTCTCGCCGCGGCGGATGTCGAAGCTGATGTGGCGCAGCGGCCAGAAGTCGCGCGGCCGCTCCATGCGAAAGGTCAGGCGCTTGATGATGTTGCGCAGGAGGAACGGCTGCTGATCGAAGCGGCGAAACGCCTTGCCCACGCCGTCGAGCCGGACGATCAGCTCGTCCGTGGCCGGGCGCGTTTCGTCGACGGGCGGCATGGCGCGCTTAAACATAGTCCAGCACCATGCGCTCGTAGTGGCGGAAAATCAGCCAGCCGGCGGCGAGCATCACCGCCGTCGGGCCCACCATGCCCACCCAGGTCATCGCCGACGGCAGGGCGCCGTCCATGAGGCAGCCGCGCAGCGCCACCAGGATGGAGGCGATGGGGTTCAGCTGATAGAGCGTCAGATACTGCCGGGGAACGAACGACAGCGGATAGATGATCGGGGTCAGCCAGTAGAGCAGCGTCAGCGCCGTCGACACCAAAAAGGCGACGTCGCGATAGATGACGTTGAGCACGCTGGTCGCCAGCACCACGCCGACGATGAGCGCGGCCAGGATGACGAGGATGACCGGGACCAAAAGGAGCGCCGGCGACAGCCGAAAGGCGTGCGGCCACACGGCGACCAGCGCCAGCACCAGGCCCGCCTCCATCGCGAAGTTGATGCCGTAGCTGAGGGCCGTGGCCAAAGGAACGATCTGCCGGGAGAAGACGGTGCGCTTGACGATATCGGCGTTGGCGATGAACGACTGCGTCGCCGTGTTGATGGCGGTGGAGAACCACTGCCAGACGACGACGCCGATCAGCAGGTACACCGGATACGCGGGGATCGCCGACTTGAACGCCGAGACGTGCGAGAAGATGACGCTGAGGATCGTGGTCTGCACCAGCGGATTGAGCAGCGACCACAGGATGCCGAGCGCCTGCGAGCGATAGCGCGCACGGAACTCGTTGCGCAGCAGCACCGACAGCACGTGCCAGCCGGTGGTGCGCGGCGCCGCCGCGCCGCTCGGCAGCGGCGACTTGTCGTCCAGCGGACCCCAGCTCGGTCCGCGCGGCCGACGATGAACCCAGACGTCTGGTAGAGCGCGCATTGCTTACTACGAGCTACGTGTTGGCGACCTGCCGCGCCGGCGCCGCTTCGTGGAGCGGCGCCTCGAGGTCGTATTCCGAGCGAAGCTCGTCGGTGATGACCGACTTGGTCGTCTCCGAGATCTTCCAGATGTGATGGTTCTTGCCGGTGCGGAAGTCGAGGAAGCCGAGCGCGCGCGAGATGACCTCGACGGCGATGGTGCCGAGCGCGTACGCGGTGCGGCTCGGCGTGCGCAAGGACAGCTCCGACAGGGTCAACCGGGCGATGCGCGAGACGTCCATCGTCGAGACCGAGTAGCCGCAGACGTCGCGCAGCCAATAGTGGCCGGCGGCGATGCGGCGGCGCTGGCGCACGAAGTCGCCCACGGTCTCGGGGCCGTGGTTGTGCACGACCGCTTCGGGGACGTAGGCGAGCCGGTAGCCGGCGGCGACGATGAGGCCCTCGAGCGTCGCCTCGTCCACGCAGCTCTCGGGCGGCAGCCCGTGCACGATGCCCGAGCGCAGCATCACCAGCTCGCCGAGCTTGGGCGCCTCGAGGGCGACGCGGTGGTGCATGTGCCACAGGAAGCGCGTCGCTTCGCCGGGGAACGTGCCGTGCCCGTTGGTCGGGATCGGCCGCGCGCCGCACATGCCGATGTCGTGATTGATGAGCAGGCACTGCACCAGCCGCTCGAGCGCGTCGGGCGCGACCAGCAGATCCGCCGACGACAGACAGATGGCGTCGACCGCGTGGGCGCGATCGGTGTGGGCCAGATAGGTATTGATGGCCGCGACCTTTCCGCGGCGCGTGGGCTCGACGATCAGGCGGACCGGCGTACCGCGCCGGCGCGCGCGCTCGCGCACGATGTCGGCGGTGCCATCGGTGCAGCCCGAGGCGACGACGACGATCTCGACGATCTCCGCGCGACGCGTCTTTTGCGCTCGCAAAGAGTCGATGAGGAGCCCGATATTGCGCTCTTCGTTATACGCGGGGACCGCGACGCTGACTCTCATAGGCTCGCTTTCATAGTCGTTAATCCAAATAGTCGCGACGCGGATACTTTGACCCGTGACGCTATCCTTCGTAGAGGCCCATTGTCAATAATTCCAGCCGCGCTGGGTGCAACATAGGTGCCCGCTCGTAAGCCGTTGGTCGGGCCATCCTGACCTGTCAGCTTTTCGACACCTCGAGGGGTCAGGCTCAGAATTCCACCATATTAATGAGGCAGCTCATGGGACCAGCAGTACTTTGCCCTTCGCCTTGCGATCGTGAAGATAGTGGTGCGCGGCCGGCGCTTCGGCGAAACGGAAGGTGCGATCGACGTAGGGGTGGATCTTGCCCGCTTCGTAGAGCGCGATGAGCGCCTCGAACTGCGGCCGCACGATGTGCAGATGATCGAACATCGGGCCCATGTTGACGCCGCTGACGGTCTTGTTGGCGTTCATCAGGCCGATCGGGTTCCACCAGCTCAGGCCGAAGAGGAACTTGAGGATGGCCCACAGGCTGCGGCGCTTGCCGCTGGCCATGGTGGAGACGCCGAAGCAGACCAATCGCCCGCCGGGGCCGAGCAGCCGATAGCCCTGCTTCCAGGCGCGCCCGCCCACCGGGTCGAGGACCAGGTCGAGCTTGCCGTCGCCGCCGACGATGGCGCGGGTGGCGGCGAAGACGTCGCCCCGCGAGTCGACGCAGTGGGCGACGCCGCGCTGGCGCAGAAAGTCGTGCTTGCCCGGTGAGGCGGTGCCGATGATCTCGCAGCCGTGCGCGGTCAGAAGGTCGATCGCCGCCAGGCCGACGCCGCCGGCGGCCGAGTGCAGGAGCACCTTCATTCCCGGTCGCAGCGTGCCCGTGTACAGCAGCATGTGGTGCGCGGTCAGGTAGACCACCGGCAGCGCGGCGCCCTCTTCGAACGACATCTTTTCGGGCATGCGGAACACCTGCTGCGTCGAGAGCACGAGGGTGTCGCTGTAGCCGCCGAAGCGCGGCATGCCGAACACGCGGTCGCCGATGGCGAAGCCGGTCACGCCGTCGCCGACCTGGTCGACGACGCCAGAGACTTCGTAGCCGACGACGCACGGGATCTTGGGCGCGTCGGGATAGATCCCGAGGCGCGCCATGAGATCGGCGAAGTTGATGCCGGCCGCCTTGACGCGAAGGCGAACCTCACCCGCGGCGGCGCTCGGATCGGGCGACTCGCGCACCTGCAGGACTTCGGGCGGGCCCGCTTTCGTGATCACGATCTGGCGCATTTTTCTTGCGGCGGATGATACATGCGAATGCGCGGCGCGGGGGTGATCCAGCGCAACCCGGTCGCGCAACGGCGGTATCGCGCAAGTGCGCGGCCATGACACGCGGGTCGTGATCGGGCGCCGTGAGCGCGGCGCGAACCCACGAAGGACGGGCCCTCGCTGTCGGATCGCGGCTTGCACCGTGCTCCGAGACGATGGAGGCGCTCGTGCGCACCTGGATCTTCTCCCTGTCGATGGCGCTCACTGTGGCCGCGTGCTCGCATCCGGCCACGCGCCCCGACGCCGGCACCGACGCCGGCGTTGCCGACGCGGCCGGCGGGTGCGCCTTCGCCAATGGCACTCGTTGCGGCGGCCCGGGGAGCGCCAACTCCGGCTGTCCCGGGAGCTCCTGCAATTGGTGCGACTGTGGCGTCGGCTGGGGCGACGACCCCAACCACGCCTCCTGCACCCAGGCCGGCTGCCCGGCTCCAGCCGACGCCGGCGCCGACTATCTTCGCTGCCACAGCCAGTCGGACTGCCCGCAGGGCTACGCGTGCATCTTCAACGTCGGCTGCGATCAGACGCTCGGCCAATGCAACGGGCAGACGTTCTATTGCCCGCACGATCCGCGGACCTTCACGCTCTGCGACTGCGACGGCAAGACCATCACCGACACGGTGAATTCCTGCGCTCCCGACCGGCCGTACGCGCACGCGGGCGCCTGTCCGTGAGTCGCCGGCGCGCGACGGGCGCTACTCGTCGATGCGAATCTGGACCTTGGTGCGCACCGCCGGATGCGGCGCGCGGCGGCGCTCCATGCGCTCGCGCACGGCGTTGGCCAGCTTGACCCAGCCCGCGCGCGCGGCGCGCTGCTGCTCGAGCGCGCGCGGAATGCGCGCCGTGGCGACGACGGCACCGGCGCCGGGGAGCACGAGCGCGACCCGCTGCCGCTCGAGCCAGCGCTGCGCGACGAAGAGCGCGCGCTCGGCGTCTTCGAGCGCAGCGTTGTCGATCTCGTCGACGGTGGGATCGAGATAGGCCGTGACGTGGAGCTCGGCGACGAGCTCGCTGCCGCAGGCAGCCGCACGCAGCGCGGTGACGAACTCGTCGACGCTGGGCCAGCGGCGCGACGGATCGGCGTCGAGACAGCGCAGCAGGGCATCGTCGATCGCCGGCGGCACCTCGGCGGTCGCGCTCGGCGGCGGCGGATTGCGCGCCGGCGGCGCGCCGGTCAGCATCGCATACACCAGCGCGCCCAGCGCGTAGACGTCGACGCGGCGATCGATCACGGCAGCGGGACGCTCGCCGTCCGCCTGCTCGGGTGCGAGCCGGGTGCCCGAGAGGCGCGCCATGCCGAAGCTCACCAGCTTGACCGTCTGGTGCTCGCCATGGGCCACGAGGCCGACGTTGCGCGCGTGCAGCTCGCCGTGCACGACGCCGAGGGCGTGCGCCGCTGCCAGCGCCGCCGCGATCTCCTCGGCGATCGGCAGCGCCTCGGCGAGCGTGAGCGGACCGCGCTCGTCGAGCGTGGTCTGGAGCGAACGGCCCGCGATCCACTCGACCACGATGAAGGGCCGCCCACCGGCGAGCTCGCCGGTCTCGAGGATCTCGGCGATGTGCGCGTGGCGCAGCCGATTGAGAGCCCCGAGCTCGCGGCGGATCGCGTGCGCGGACGGGGCGTCGTTGGACGGCTCCAACAGCTGCAGCGCCACCAAGCGCCCGGTCACCACGTGCCGCGCCCGATAGACGACCAGGTGCGGCAGGCGCGCTCGCAGCTGCTCGATCTCGTAGGCGCCGACGCGTTCGCCCGGGCTGAGCTCGCGGTACGAAGTCGTCTGGTCGCGCGCCAACATCGAAAGCGCGGACAAAGGCACGAACCGCGCCAAACGAGGTTTCGCGGGGTTGTCGCGCGCCCTGTCGCCGTCGTGAACACTGGTGGCAACTGCGGTTGCGACAGTGTTACGGTCGCCGGCGTGCAGACATGATGGTGCGCGGAGTTTGCACTCTGGCGTTGGCCCTGCTCGCCGGCTGTTCGGCGCGCCCGTCGCTGCGCGACGATCCCGAGGTGCTCGCGCGCGGCCGGGCGCTGGCCATGGCGGCGGTGAACGCGCACGGCGGGCTCGAGCGCTGGCGTACCCTCGGCGGCGTCGCGCTGCACCTGCACGCTTCGGGTCCGTACTATCCGCGCGAGGGCGACTATCTCTTCGATCCCGCGCGCAATCGCGCCGTGGCCCGCTTCGTCGACAAGCACGGGGTCGCGGTCGAGTGGCGCTACGACGCAAAACACGGCACGATCATGGAAAATGGACGCTGCGTCGGCTCGCCCAAGCAGCGCACCAAGGTCGGAGGTCTCTTGTCGAACCTGCTCTTCTGGTTTGGCGTGCCGTTCAAGTTCGTCGACCAGGGCGCGATCCAACGCGGTATCGATGCCAATCGCTACTTCGTCACCTACGATCACGTGGGCGACACGCCGCGCGATTGGTACGTGGTGACGCTGGCGCCCGATCGCCGCGTGCACGACGCCATCTACGTCGCGTCCGGCTTCACGACCCTGCTCGAGTTCCGCAGCGTGTGGGAAGAGTGGAGTGACGTGGGCGGATTCCTCGTCGGCACCCGGCGGCGCGTCGAGCCGAAGAACCCGTTCTGGCGCGCGCTGGCGCCCCGCATCGCGTATCAGGCGACCGACGTGCACATCGGCCTGCCGCTCGACGACGCGGCGTTCGCGCCGCCCGCGGGGTGCTCGTGAGCGTGCCCCGGTGATCCCGCGCCTCGGCGTGCGCCGGCGGCTGCGCTCGACGGTGCGCCGGGCCCGCGTCAAGGCGGGCGCGTTCGTCGTCGACAACCTGTTTCGCGGCCTGGCGGCGGCGGGGCAGCTGCATCCGGCCGCCAATCCGGCGCGCCACGGCATCGAGGTCATCCGCGATCTGCCGTACCGTGACGGCGGCGCCGTCGAGCACCTGCTCGACGTGTGGCGGCCCGAGCAGGCCCAGGGGCCCATGCCCGTCGTCTTCTACGTGCACGGCGGAGGCTTCCGCTTCCTGTCGAAGGACACGCACTGGGTGATGGCGCTGTCGTTCGCGCGCGCCGGCTACCTGGTGTTCAACGTCAGCTATCGGCTCGCGCCGCGCCACCCGTTCCCCGCCGCCGTCGAGGACGTGGCCGAGGCCTGGCGCTTCGCGCTGGCGCACGCGGCCGAGTACGGCGGCGACCCGTCGCGCATCGTCGTCGCCGGCGAGTCGGCGGGCGCGAACCTGGCGATGGGCCTGACGCTGTCGACGTGCTATCGGCGCGCCGAGCCGCACGCGCGTGCGGTGTTCGACGCCGGCGTGGTGCCGCGCGCCTGCCTGCCCATGTGCGGCATGCTGCAGGTCTCGGATCCGGCGCGCTTCGCGCGGCGCAAGAAGCTGCCGCGCTTCATCGCCGATCGCATCGACGAGGTCGCCGAGGCCTACCTGTTCGGCCACGAGCACGCCACGCCCGAGGAGCTGGAGCTCGCCGATCCGCTGCGCGTCCTCGAGCGCGGCGACGAGCCCGATCGGCCGCTGCCGCCGTTCTTCGCCGCCGTCGGCACCGCCGACCCGGTGCTCGACGACACCCGCCGCTTGCAGGCGGCGCTCACGCGCGCCGGTGTGCCCAACGAGATCCGCTACTACCCGCGCGAGCCGCACGCGTTTCACGCGCTCGTCTTCCGCAAGGTGGCGCGCGACTGCTGGCGCGCCACCTTCGCGTTCCTCGATCGCGCGCTCGCCGCGTCGTCGACTACGACGCCGACGCCGCCAGCTTCGTGAGCGCGTCGCCGGTCAGCCGGCAGGTCCACCAGCTCGGCAGCACCTCGGCTCCGAGGCGCTCGTAGAACCGCTGCGCCTCGACGTTCCAGTCGAGCACGGTCCACTCGAAGCGCCCGCAGCCGCGCCGCACCGCCTCCGCCGCCAGCGTGCGCATGAAGCGCTCGCCGATACCGCGGCCACGCGCCCCGGGGTGCACGAACAGATCCTCGAGATAGAGCGAGGGCCGGGCCAGGAAGGTCGAGTAGGTGAAGAAGTAGAGCGCGTAGCCGATCACGCTGCCGCCCGCTTCGGCGACGAGCAGCGAAAAGCGCTGCTGTGCGAAGTCATCGGTGAGCCGGCGCGCTGCCGCCTCGTCGGGCCCGGGCAGCTTCTCGAAGTCGGCGAGCGCGCGCACCAGGCCCACCACCGCCGGCAGATCGCGCGCCGCCGCGGCGCGGATCGTCACTTGTTGCAGGGCTCCATCGTCGACGCCAGGCAGGTCGGACAATAGTCTCCTCGCTCGCTTGCAAAGTCGCAGATGCGGCAACGATAGCGCATCTTTTGCGGCGTGGGCGGCGCGGGCACGTCGTCGACCTGATCGGGATCGACGTCGGGCGGCCAGTCTTCGCGCTGGCGCCGCTGGTCTTCCTGCTCGTCGCGCCAGGCGTTGCTGTCGATCCACTTGCGCAGCGAATAGAGGATCGACATCGATAGAATGGTACCCGCACCTCGGCGGCGCGCAAACGCATCAAGAACGGAATGCCGTCGAGCTATTCTCGGTCGTCGCGCCTCGCATCCCGGGCTGCTCGCTCGGCCTGGCTCCGCACAAATTTTGAGCGCCCGTTCTAAGATGCCGTGGTGTTCGACACCCACTGTCACCTGCAGGAGCTCGCCGACGCCGACGAGGCAATCGCCCGTGCGCGCGCGGTGGGGGTGACGCGCCTCCTACTCGCCGGCGTCGCGCCCGAGGCATGGGCGCGCGACGACGCGCTGGCGCTGCGGCACGATTCTTTGCTGCTGTCGTACGGGCTGCATCCGCAGTTGGTGGCTACGCTCGACGACGACGGCTGCGATCGCATCGTGGGCGCGCTCGAGGAGCGGCTGGCGCGGCGCGACCCGCGCGTCGTCGCGGTGGGCGAGATCGGCCTCGACGGTGTCGGCGAGCGGCGCGCCTCGCTGGCGCGGCAGGAGCGGCTGTTTCGCGCCCAGCTGGCGCTGGCGCGCGCGCATGGGCTGCCGGTGGCGCTGCACGTGCTGAAGGAGCATCCCCGCGCGCTCGCGATCCTCGGCGAGACGCCGCTGCCGGCGGGCGGCGTGCTGCACAGCTGCTCGGCCTCGCCCGAGCTGGTGCTCGGGTACGTGGCGCTCGGGCTCCACGTCTCGTTCTCCGGCTCGATCACCTGGCACGGCGGCGACAACAAGGCGGCACGCGCGGCGCAAAAGGTCCCGCGCGAGCGGCTGGTGGTAGAGACCGACGCGCCCGACCAGACGCCCGAGCCGCACCGCCCCGGCCGTAACGAGCCCGCGTTCCTGGTTGCAATCGTGCAGGCGATCGCGCACCTTTGGGGCGTCGAATTCGCCGAAGCCGCGCGCGTCACCGACGAGAACGCGCGGCGCCTCTTCAAGCTCGAGATGTGAAGCACCATGGAACCGCTCGACAAGGAAACCGCGTACCGCCTGCACCGCCGCTTCGATCGTATCGGCCGCCTCGTTGGGGACGCCGGCATGGGCAAGCTCCTGGGCGCCCACGTGATGGTGGTCGGCCTCGGCGGCGTGGGCTCGTTCGCCGTGGAGGCGCTGGCGCGCTCAGGCGTGGGCAGGCTCTCGCTGGTCGACTTCGATCGCGTCTGCGTCACCAACACCAATCGCCAGCTGCAAGCGGTTGCGACGTCGGTGGCCAAGCCCAAGGCGGCGATGCTGGCCGAGCGCGTGCGCGCCATCAACCCGCAGGCGACGGCGCACGCGGTGCCGCTGTTCTACAGCGCCAAGACGTGCGAGGAGATCCTGGGCGCGCGCCCCGACTTCGTGGTCGACGCCATCGACAACGTCACGGCCAAGTGCCACCTTTTGGCCACCTGCAAGTCACGCGGCATTCGCGTCGTGTCGTCGACGGGCGCGTCGGGCCGCATGGATCCGACGCAGATCCGCGTCGTCGATCTCGCCGACACCGCGGTCGATCCGCTGGCCGACGCCGTGCGCCGGGCGCTGCGCCAGAAGTACGACTTCCCGCCCAGGGGCCCGTTCGGCATCGCGTCGGTCTACTCGACGGAGCCGCCGGCGACGCCGCACGAGCTGCACTACGACGGCGGCGACGGCTTCCGCTGCGTCTGCCCGGGCGGCGCCAACGAGTTCCACAGCTGCGAAGAGCGCCGCATCATCTACGGCACCGCCGGCTTCGTCACCGGCGCGTTCGGGCTCGCCTGCGCGTCGGTTGTGGTGCGCGCCATCGCCGACTCGCAGTAGACTGCGCCTCGAAACGATGACCACGACCGATCCCGTCCAGCTCCTGCAGCGCCTCATCGCCGTCGACACGCACAACCCCGGTGGCGACGAGCGGCGGCTGTGTGCGCTCGCCGCCGACGAGCTGCGCGCCCGTGGCGGCGAGGTCCGCGTCGTCGAGGTGCCGCGCGACGGCGCCGTCGGCGCCTACGTGCTGGCGACCTGGGGCAGCCCGCGCCTGCTGGTGAACGCGCACGTCGACACCGTGCCGGTCAATGCGGGCTGGTCGGCCGATCCGTTCACCGCGCGCGTCGGCGCCGGCCGCGTCGTCGGGCTCGGCGCCTGCGACACCAAGGGCGCGATCGCCTCGCTTTTGTGCGCGCTCGACGCCGCGCCGCCGCGCGATCTGGCCGTCGCCTTCACCGGCGACGAAGAGCGCACCGGCACCGTCATCCGCGCGCTCCTCGACGGCGAACGGGCGGCGCTGGCCGACGTGCGCCGCGCCATCGTCTGCGAGCCCACCTCGTGCCGCGCCGGCACGCGCCATCGCGGCATCTTGTGGATCGAAGCGAGCATCGGCGGGCGCGGCGGCCACAGCTCACGCGCCGACGAGCTGCCGGCACCGCTCGCCGACGCCTCCCGGCTCGCCGTCGCCTTCGCCGAGTGGGGGCAGCAGCAGCGCGAGATCGGCCCGCTCGGCTTCCGCGGCATGTGCATGAACATCGCCAAGCTCGACGGCGGCGTCGCCTTCAACGTCATCCCCGACGAGGCGACGCTGACCATCAGCGTGCGCCCGCCGCCGGGATCGGACGTCGACGCCGTGCGCGACCAACTGTACGCGCTCGCGCTCGACGTGGTGCCGCGGGTGCAGCTCGCGGTGCCGATGTCGAATCCGTCGTTCCACACGCGCGAGCCGGGCGCCTTTTCCGCGGCGCTCGGCGCCGGGGCGCCCGTCGACCTGGCGTTCTGGACCGAGGCGGCGCTGCTCTCCGCCGCCGGCATCGACTGCGTCGTCTACGGTCCGGGAGACATCGCGCAGGCGCACGCCCCCGACGAGTTCGTGCCCATCGCCGATCTGGAGCGCGCGCGCGACGGCTTCGCCGCCGTGCTGGCGGAGCTCGGGCGCTGACGATGGAGCCGGCCGACGTCGTCCTGCGCTTCCTCGAGTCGGTCGGCTCGCGCCGCGAGTCGGACTTCTACCTGGCGCTGTTTCGCGCCGGCGAGCCCGAGCGCTTCGCCGCCATCTCCGTCGACGCCAACGTGGCGCGCCACGCCGCCGAAGCGGTCACGCTCGATTTGCGCTTTTTGGCCGCGCTCGGCCTCTATCCCGTGGTGCTGCTCGGCGTCTTCGAGTCGACCGAGGCGATGGAGCACGCGACGCGGCTGGCGCGGCGCCTCGACAAGGCGGGCGTGCGCTGCATGCTCGTCGGCTCCGAAGAGCCCGACATGCTGCCGCGCGCCGCCGAGGCCGCGCGGGCGCAGACCATCCCCATCGTCGTCTTCCCTGTCGCTGCGTCGGGGCGCTTCGAAGCCCTGGGCGCGCTCGTCGCTGCGCTGCGCACGCGCAAATTGATCTTCCTGCGCCGGCCGGGCGGCTTGCAGCAGGAGGGCAAGCTCCTGCCGCTGGTGAACCTCACCACCGACGTGGCCGCGCTGGTGCAGTCCAAGGAGCTGTCGCGCAAGGAGCGCGTGCTCGTCGAGGAGTCGCGCCGGCTCGTCGAGCGGGCGCCGCACCGGCTGTCGGTGGCCATCACCTCGCCGTTCAACCTGTTTCGCGAGCTGTTCACGATCAAGGGCGCCGGCACGTTGCTCCGCCGGGGCGCGCTCATCGAGCGGCGTCGCTTCGCGGAGCTCGATCGCGAGCGGCTGCGCGCCCTTCTGACGCGCAGCTTCGGTCGCCCGCCGGTCGACGACTTCTTCGGGCGCGACATCGCCTGGGGCTATGTCGAGGAGGGCTATCGGGGCGCGGCGCTGGTGCACGAGACGCCGCTCGGCGCCTATCTGTCGAAGTTCGCCGTCGACGCCGAGGCGCAGGGCGAAGGCATCGGCCGCGATCTGTGGCGGGCGCTCAGCGCCGACTACGCGCGCATCTTCTGGCGGGCGCGGCCGACCAACGACGTCGGTCCCTGGTACGTCTCTTTGTGCGACGGGCTCATGCGGTTCCCCGAGTGGCACGTCTACTGGAAGGGGCTGCCGGCGGCGGACGTGGCGCCGGCGGTCGAGTGGGCGCTGCAGCAGCCTGTCGACCTGCCCTGAGAGCGTGGTGTAACTCTCGACGGAGTGACGACAGGGGTCCGAAGAGGCGCCACGCAGCGACGCGCGCGTGGTTCGAGAACGCCGATCGGACCGGCTGCCAGGGCTGGGATTCGGCTTTTGGGGCCAACTACCACTTCGATCTCGTTCGGTGGTAAAATAGAGCGCGGGGAGGTCCCGTGCCGCGCAAACAAGACGTCCCGACCATCAACCTCGACGAGTTCACCATCGCGCGGGAGGTGCTCGACCTTCTGCCAGGGGAGGTGGCGCTGCGCCATCGCGTTCTGCCGGTCAACGCCGAGGACGGAACACTCGTCGTGGCGATGGCCGATCCGTCGAACCTTCATGCCGTCGACACGGTGAAGGAACGCACGGGCATGAGCGTCGAGGTGTGCCTGGCGGAGACCAGGGCACTGCGGCGCGCGATCGATCGCTACTACTTCCCGAACTGAGCGCCCCGCGGCTCTGGTCGGCCGGTCGCCGGATCGAAAACAATCAGTCTTGACTGTTTGTTTGTACGGGTCTACCAATCGTTCATGACCCTGCGAATGCGGCGCACCGCTCCCGGCCGGCGCAGCAACATCCAGCGCAGCGCCGAGATGCAAAACCGCATCCTGCGCGCCGCCATCGACTGCCTCCTCAAGCACGGCTACGCCGGCATCACCACCACGATGGTCGCCGACCGCGCCGGCGTCTCGCGCGGCGCCCAGCTGCACCACTTTCGCACCAAGGCGGAGCTGGTCCTCGCCGCCGTCGAGCACCTGTTCGATCTGCGCAACGCCGAGTTTCGCTCCGCCTTCGCGCGCGTGCCCGCCACCGCCGATCGTCCCGCCGCCGCCCTCGACATCCTGTGGCGCATCGTCGGCGGCGACAGCTTCTACGCCTGGCTCGAGCTCGCCGTCGCCGGACGCAGCGACGAGACGCTGGGCAAGAAGGTGCGCGAGCTCGGCTCGCGTACGGCGCTCGCCGTCGAGCAGACGTTCCGCGACATCTTTCCGCCGCCGGCGACGCCGAACCCGTTCTTCGACTACGCGCCGCGCTTCGCCTTCGCGCTCCTGCAAGGGCTCGCGCTCGACCGCCTGCTGGTCACCGATCCGCTGGTGCACGCCGACGAGATCCTCATGCTCATGAAGCGCCTCTCCGTCTTCGCCATCCCGCCCGGAGGTCAGCCATGACCGAGACGTCCACCGCCGACAGCCTCGTCGGCGACATACCCGTGGAGGAGGCGCGCAGCGCCCGCGAGCCCTACGAGGCGCTGCTGGCCCGCCTGTCGCGCCAGTCGGTCCACAAGCGCTACGAATGCTATCGCGACATCGACTGGGACGCCCCCGAGCTCCGGGTCGACCCCGCCGACCCGCGCTGGGAGCTGCCGCCCACCGATCCGCTCGGCGCCACCGCCTGGTACCGCGGCCTTCCGCCGGCCGAGCGCGCACGCCTCGGCCTCTATCGGTTGGCGACGTTCATGAAGGTCGGCCTGCAGTTCGAGAACGTCCTCAGCCAGGGCCTCCTCCGCTTCGCGCTGTCGCGCAGCGAGCACTCGCCCGAGCAGCGCTACGCCTACCACGAGCTGATCGAGGAGTCGCACCACTCGATGATGTTCGCCGAGTTCATCCGCCGCACCGGGCTCGCCGTGCCGGGCGTCGCCCGCGGCTGGACGCGCCTCGATCGCATCGTCATCGAGCTGGGTGCGCGCTTCCCCGAGCTGTTCTTCGTATTCGTCCTCGGCGGCGAAGATCCGATCGACCACGCGCAGCGCCTGGCGCTGGCGATGCGCGATGATCTGCACCCCCTGGTCAAGCGCATGTCGCAGATCCACATCACCGAGGAGGCGCGCCACCTCTGCTTCGCGCGCAGCTTCCTCCGCGAGCACGTGCCGAAGCTGTCGCCGGCGCGGCGCGCCCTGCTCGCCGTCGCCGCGCCGGGCATCCTGCGCCTGACGGCGGAGCTGATGCTGCGCCCATCGCCCGCGCTGGTGCGCGAGTTCGACATTCCCGAGGCCGTCGTCGAGGAAGCGTTCAGCGGGAATCCGGCCTACCGCCAGGCGACGCTGGAGTCTCTGGCCAAGGTGCGCGAGCTGATGGACGAGCTGGGCCTTCTGACCGCACGGACCCGGCGGCTTTGGCATGCGCTCGGAGCGGCGGCGTGAGGGTCGCCGTCACCGGCGCCGCCGGCCAGCTCGGCACCGTCGTGCTACGCCGGCTCGCCGCCGAGCGCGGCGTCACCGCCATCCGCTCGCTCGATCTGCGCCCCCCCGCGGTCGCGGCCGGCAAGCTCGAGCACGTGCGCGCCGATGTCCGCGATCCCGGGTTCGCCCGCTTCCTCGACGGCTGCGACGCGCTGGTGCACCTGGCGTTCATCGTCACGGGGGCGCCGCCGCGCCCGGTGTTCGACGCCATCAACGTCGGCGGCTCGAAGAACGTGTTCGCGGCCGCGGTCGCGGTCGGGATCAAGAAGATCGTCTACACCTCGTCGGTCGCGGCGTACGGCGCGGTCCACGGCCATCCGCGCCCCATCGTCGAGACCACGCCGCGCGTGCACCAGCCGGCCTTTCCCTATTCGGCCGCGAAGTGGGAGGTCGAGCAGTTCCTCGATGGGTTCGAGCCGGCCCATCCGGACGTCGCCATCGCGCGGCTGCGTCCATCGATCGTCATCGGCGCGCCGACGGTGCACGCGCACGGCGCCATGCTCGCGCGCCGCGCCATCGTCGACGTCGCGGCGCCGATGCCGCTGGTGTGGGACGAGGATGTCGCCGACGCGGTGGCGTTGGCGCTGCGCCACGGCGCGCGCGGCGCCTTCAACATCACCGCCGAGCCGGCGGCCACCGCGCGCCAGCTCGCCGACGCCTGTGGGCTGCGCCTCATCCGCATTCCCAAAGCGGTCATCGCCTTCGGTGCGCAGCTGGGCGAGCTGGCCCAGAAGCTCGGGCTGTCCGAAGCGCTCGACCCGGCGTGGCTGCGCCTGACCGACGTGTGCATGGAGATGTCGGCGGACAAGGCGCGGCGCGAGCTCGGCTGGAAGCCCAGGTGCCCGACGCCGGTCGACGTCATCAACCGCTTCCTCGCCGAGAGCTCGACGGGGATGGATCGCCGGCTCGACCTCTTCGTGCGCCTGCTCCAGCTCGGCGCGCGGCGGCCGATCGAGCAGACGATGCGCACGCACGGCCGCGTGCACCTGCACCTCCGCGGCCCCGGCGGCGGCGACATCGGCTTCATCTTCGACGGCGATCGCCTCCAGGTCATCCGTGAGGCGCCCCGCCCACCGTCGACGGTGGTGACGATGAAGACGGCGACCTTCTACGATCTGCTCGCCGGGCGCACCGACTTCAACACCGCGCAGCTCACGGGCAAGGTGCGCGTCGAAGGCGAGGCGCTGGCGGCGTTCGTGGTGCAGGCGGTGGTGACGCGCTTTCGCACCGCGGCGCCCAAGCGATTGCAGCGACTCTTGGTCAAAGGAGCAGGCGCATGAAGTTCTCGATCTTCTTCGAGATGCAGATTTCCGAGCCGACGCGCGCCAAGGAGGCGCAGACCTTCCGCGACTGCCTCGAGCAGGCCGTGCTGGCCGACAAGCTCGGCTACCACTGCGTGTGGGAGGTCGAGCACCACGGGCTCTACGAGTATTCGCACTCGTCGGCGCCCGAGATCTTCCTGTCGTTCGTCGCCGCGCGCACGGAGAAGATCCGCGTCGGCCACGGCGTCACGCTCCTGCCCTATCGCTACAACCACCCGATCCGCATCGCCGAGCGCGTGGCCACGCTCGACATCCTGTCGGGCGGGCGGGTCAACTGGGGCTCGGGCAAGTCGGCCTCGCTGGTCGAGCAGCAGGCGTTCGAGAACGACGTCGCGACGCTGCACGACCAGTGGCTCGAGGCGATGGAGATGATCCCGCGCATGTGGTCGGCGGACGTCTTCTCGCACGACGGGCGCTTCTTCAAGATGCCGCCGACGCAGGTCCTGCCGAAGCCGGTGCAGCAGCCGCATCCGCCGATGTTCGCCGCGTGCACCAAGCCCGAGAGCGCGGTGGCCGTGGGCAAGCTGGGCCTGGGCGCGCTCAACTTCGCGTTCGGCAACGACGAGTACCTGACGCAGAAGGTGACCGAGTACAAGGCGGCGGTGGCTCAGGCGCAGCCGGTCGGGCGCAAGAAGACCGATTGGTTCGCCTGCACGCCGGCCACGCTGGTGCTCGACGACGATCGCAAGGCGTGCGCGTACGGCATTCGCGGCGCCCGCTTCTTCGCCGAGAGCCTGGCGCGCTACTACCTGGCGGGCAGTCGCCCGACCGGCAAGCTCGACGTGCCGCGCGACTTCATCAGCGACGGAGATCTGGACGAGGCGATGGCCGCGCGCAATCAGCCGGGGACGCCGGTGTCGGCGATCGTCGGCGACGCGGCGGCGGCCAGCGAGACGGTGGCGCGCTTCGTCGACATCGGCGTCGACGAGCTGATCCTCGTCATGCAGATGGGGACGGTGCCGCACGAGCTCATCATGGAGAGCCTGGTGACCTTCGGCGAGAAGGTGATGCCGCACTTCGCCTGAACGGCAGTGACGCCGCGAGAGCGGTGCCAAAGCGCTACGTCCGGCCCCGCGCGCTCTACCCCGCTGGGCTCAAACAGTCCTCGCCACCGGACCGCTCTTCTCGACGCCACCCCTTGCCTGTGCTGCGGAGCTCGCCCAGCGGGGTAGAGCGCAGGGGGCCTCTGTGCTGGTCCAAGATCGAGTGCGGCGGCGGCGGGCGCATTCCGCAGCAGTGGCGCGTTTCGCCGACTCCGGCGTCGACGAGCCGACCCTTGCCATTGGGATCGCGCCGATGATGAGCAGCAGTCTCGTCTTCGCCGATCAAGTGCACCGGATCCGGCCGCACAGCGTCCGCCGCCGCGCGCAGCGCAACCCGAGCACAGAGGCCCGGCGCGATCTGCCCCGCTGGGCGAGTTCCGCAGCACCGGCAAGGGGCAGAATCGAGCACAGCGGTCCGGTGGCGAGGACTGTTTGAGCCCAGCGGGGCAGATCGCGTCGGGCCGGACGTGCCCCCCCCTGCGCCTCCCCTACGCCGCCCGCTACAGGCGCAGCTTCGTGGTCGCGCGCGGCACCGTATCCACCGCAGCCTCGGTGAGCAGCTCGAGGCGGGTGACCCGCTTGACGCTCAGGCAGCGGTTCTCGCTCGTCGGCACCAGCAGACGCGCCGGGCCGCCGCTCGACTCCGGCAGCGGCGCCCCGTCGAGCCGGTGGGCCAGCACGGCGACGTCGCGCGCCTCGGCCAGCGTCAGGCAGGCGCGATAGTCGCCATCGTCATGGACCATCACGTGGGTCGCCGTCGGCAGCGGCCGTGCCAGCGCCAGCACCGCCCCCAGCCGCACGCCCTGCCCGCGCACCTTGTCGCTGAGCGCCGCCGTGTCGGCCACCAGATCGGCGCCCTGGGCCAGCGAGTCCAGGACGCCCCAGTCGAGCGTCAGCGGAATTTCGCACGCGCCGGTCACCGTGAGCGAGAAGGTCATGACGCGGACATCGTATACAATCTTCCGTCATGCGTCTTTGGCCGCTCGCGCTCGTTTTCGTGGCGACCACGGCGTTCGCCGCGGTGCCGACCGTGGCGGTGCTGCCGTTCCGCGATCTGTCTGGCGGCAAGGCGTCGGTCGGCGAGGCCATCCGCGAGACCGTCACCAGCGACCTCAAGACGCTGGGCGGCGTGCGCGTCGTCGAGCGCGCGCAGCTCGACCGCGTGCTCGACGAGCAGCGCCTGCAGGGCGCGGGCGAGGTCGACGCCGCCACCGCGGCGCGCGTCGGCAAGCTCACCGGCGCCACCCTCATCGCCGTCGGCGCCTACCAGCAGGCGGCGGCCGACGTGCGCCTGACCGCGCGCTTCGTGCAGGTGGAGACGGGCGAGATCGTCGGCACCGCCAAGGTCGACGGCCGGGCCAGCGACTTTCTGCGGCTGCAGGACAAGGTCACCGCCGAGCTGTTGCGCTCGGCCGGCATGTCCCAGCGCATCAAGCGCATCGTCGACCGGGCGCGCGCGCCGCTCAAGTCGATGCACACCCTCGAGCTCTACGGTGACGCCGTCGTCGCCAAGAACGACGAGAAGAAGGCTGAGCTGCTCAAGCTCGCCGTCGCCGAGGACGCGTCGTTCACCTACGCCGCGACCGATCTGGCCGCGCTCGAGAGGCGCATGAAGCAGTACGAGGCCCTGGCGCGGGTCAAGCAGGAGGAGAAGACGCGCGCGCTGCTGGACCAGTTCGCCAAGGAGCACGATCCGCAGAAGCAGGCGACGATGGTGGGGCAGGTGCTCGGCGCATTGCAGTCGGCGCGCCGCTACCGCGCCATGGTCGCGCTCGGTCGCTCGCTCGCCAGCGGTCCGGCGGCGGCGGCGACGCTGCCCGGCACCGGCATCCGCGTCGACGAGATGGCCCTCTATTACGTCATCATCGCCGAGAACATGCTCAAGCAGAGCGACGCAGCGCTGCGCGACGGCGAGGAGTTCCTGCGCCGCTTTCCCGCCTCGAGCTTCTTCGCCGGTGCCAAGTCGACGATGGACTTCATCATCCGGGAGAAGCACGAGGTCGAGGCGGGGCGGGAGAAGGTGAAGCAGGAGCTGGCGCGCCTGTCGTCCGATCAGCGCTGGAACCTGTGCCGGGTGGCGACCGAGTACACGTTCGCGCACCAGTATCCCGAGGCGCAGCGGCTGTTCCACGCCTGCTTCGCCGTCGGTGGCGTCGACAAGAACGCGCTGCCGCAGCTGATCCAGGTCGACGTCGCCATCGGTGACTGGGCGGCGGCGCGCAAGGACCTCGGCGAGCTGGAGAAGGCCGATCCCGAGATGTATCGAACCATGAAGGCGGGCTATGAGATCGCGATCCCGAGCGACGCTTAGCCTCGCCGCCGTCGCTGCGCTGTCCGCCGTGGCGGCGGCCACGCAGCCCGCCGACGATCCGGCGGTGGTGCAGGAGCGTGACGCGCTCATCGACAAGATCGCGCGCGGCGAGGATGTCGACGCCAGCGTCAAGCGCTTCGCCGCGCTCGTCAAGGAGCGCGACCTCGTCGTCGCCACCTCGCGCACGGCCCGGGAGGCGGCCGACAGGGCCCGCCAGGCGGAGCGCGAGTTCCGCCAAGCGTACCAGAAGACGGTCGACTACGACGCCGGCTGGCGCTGCACCCTGTCCGTCGACCCCAAGCATCCGGTGCCGTCGAAGGAAGGGATGTTCCACGGCGACTGGGGCCGGGTGGTCAAAAAAGAGAAGGTCACGCTCACCCCCAAGAACGCGCTCGACGACGGCGAGCCGGCCACGCTCTACGAGATCGCCGGCCAGGCCCGCCGCTACTACTTCCGGGGCGAGAAGTTCGGCTCCGGACACCCGTCGCGCGACATCGAGGCGGAGGTGGGCGACCTGATGCTCGTGTGCGACGGCGATACCGGCGAGCACGACAACACCGAGCCGTACGGCTGGCGCGGCAGCCCCGACGATCCGTCGATGCGCGTGCCCCCCTACTGGCGCGGCAGGCTGCAGCGCCACGGCTTCGCCGCGCGCATCGCCGCGGTGCCGAAGATCGCGCAGAAGGGCAAGTGGAACCCGATCCACATCGGCTCGGCCCGCTATTTCTGGGCCATTCACGACGTGAAGTGGAAATACCCCGACGGCGCCTTCGTGCTCTCGGATCTGCACGGTCGGGCAAGATCTGGGCGGCGGCCGCTGGGACATCCCCGTCGAGAACCGGCTGTCGTTCGTGGTCGAGGTGCCGCCCAACCTGCCGCGGCGCGAGATCATGCAGACCGGGCACAACGCCTGGATGATCCTCGGCCACCCGCGCTTCGATCGCGCGCTGCACAAGCTCGTGCTCGTCGCCGAGGATCTCGAGGCGCGCTACGTGATCGAGAAGTAGCCGCGCCGGCGGGGCGACGCCTGCCGGCCGGGCTAGCGCACGACGCTGTGGCGGCCCGCCACCGATGTGCCGGGCACCCGCTCCCGCGCCAGCCGGCGAACGCCCTCGAACACCTTGGGAAGGTTTTTCGCGGCGCCGCCCGACACCATCCAGCGCGGGATCGAGCCCGCGAGATCGAGCTGGACGCGATAGCGCGCGTGCGTCGCGGTGCCGTCGTGGATCGGCATGAGCTCCCACCCGCCTTGCAGCAGCGACAGGCGCACGACGCCGTCGCGCGCGGCGGGCCCGCGCGAGTTGTCGACGGCGAAGTGGGTCAACAGCGTCGGGCCGCGCGTGCCCCACGTCGCACGCAAGGTGAAATCGCGGTTGGCGATGATGGGCAGCTTGAGCCGCTGGTAGGCGATGATCTCGTGATCGTTCTTGGCCAGCACGCGGCTCTCGGCGACGTTGTCGGTGACCCTCGATGCGTTGGCGTAATCGAGCACCACGTCGCGCACCACCGACGGCGGTGCATCGATGTCGCCCTCGGCGAGGAGGTCGATGGCGGGGGAGGCCATGTTCCGATACACCTCGACGCCATGCTTGCCGCCGACGTGTTTGAGCTTGCCGGCATCAGCGGCGAACAGCGGCAGGGCGACCGCGAGCAGGCGAAACATCGACACCTCCCGCTCCCCCCAGGTTGCACGCGGGATGCCGGGCCGCCGCGGTCGCGATCGTCGCCGCCGCCGCTCAGCGCGCGAAGTGCTTCTGCAGCGACTGGCCTGCGCGAGTACTTCCGCGCGCTGCGCCCGGCGAGCCGGCGCGGGGGCCGGAGGCGATCGAGCCGGGGGCGGTCCGACGGCTCCTAACCCCAGGATTCGCTTCGGTTGAGCTGGCGAGGGCCAGCCGCGTGAGGCGGATCGTGGATGCGACCGGAGCGACCGGCCGAGGAATACCCGTCGGTCACCCGTCGGTATTTCGACCGAGGGAGCGAGGACGTAGTCCGCGAGGCGACCGCGCGGATCGTCCGCAGCAGGTCAATCGAGGCGAACCCTGGGGTTAGTGGCGACCGTAGTCGAGCTTCTCGCCCTTGCGCTGCGCCAGGATATACGCCTCGAGCGCGCGCATCGTGTCGCTGTCATCGGGCAGCGCCTTGCCCCTTGACGGGATTCTCGATGCACCAGTTGATCATGTCGCGCAAGAGCGCCACCCGCTGCAGCTGCACCTGATACTTCGGATAGGTCTCCGGGTGCGTGTTGGCGGCGTTCGGATGGCACATGTCGCAGCTGACGCCGATGGTGCCGCCCAGCTTCTTGGCGTCGTGGAAGATGGCGTGTGCCCTGGTCGATGAACTTCTGCGTCTCGGACTTCCACACCAGCTCGTCGCGCGCGCCGAAGTCCTCGTAGATTCCGGTCTGCATGGCCGGGCGGCGCCTTGGTCGCCGCGGCCGGCCTGGCCGGCGCGCTGCCGGCGACGTGCCCGCCACCGGACGTCGCCGGGCCGTTCTGCGCGACGGCATCGTCCCAGCGCACCTCCGGATGCTTGCGCCGCCACTCGGCCATGAGCTGGTCCGACATCTTCTGCGCGTCGCGCCGCCCGAGGGTCGTTCCCGGCGCGACGTTCACCTCGGTCGCCGTGTCACCGTCGCACAGTCCGACGACGGTGCCGCCGTGCTCCGCCTTGGGCAGGCGGTGGCGCGGCCGCTCGTCGGCGCCGGCCGAGCGTGCACGAGCAGGCGAGCGCGATCGCGATTGCACGCATCGGTCGAGTGTCCATCAGGCCTCCGTCCATCAGAAGCTCGGCAGCCGCGTCGCCGCCGGCCGGTCCTTCGCGCCGTTCGACGCCAGATACGTCGCGCGCACCGTCATCGGATTGCGGTCCCACAGGTTGTAGATCTTGTCGACGAGCCCGTCGGCGCCCACGACGCACGCGACCGTCGCCGCAGCCGTCGAGCTGGTCGAAGGGATCGGCCCGGTTCATCTGCACGGTCAGCGCCGGCAGGCCCGTCGGCGCGTAGGGCCACGGCCACGCCGTCGACAGCATGCCGTGGAAGTCGATGTTGCCGATGCGGTTGGTCAGCAGCTGGTGCGTGTGCCCGTGGATCACGGTCACGTGCGCGAAGGGCCGCAGGATCGCCTGCACCTCGTCGGCGTCCTCGGTCCAGAAGTTCCAGTCGCGGTAGTACTTGTAGAGCGGCGAGTGCGAGAACACGACGAGCGGCGTCGAGCGCGGCACCTTCGCCAGATCGCTCTTGAGCCAGGCGCGCCCCGGCTCGCCGACCTCGAAGCGCGACTGCATGCCGTTGTCGAGGCCGGCCACGGTCTGCATGCGCTCCTCCGGCGTCATCTTGCGCGCGGTCCAGAAGTCGCGCTCGACGACGCTCATGAGCACGACGACGTGCACGCCCTTGTGATCGAACGAGTAGTTCGGCGGCCCGAACAGTCGACTGCCAGCGCTCGCCCATGTCGAGGAACCAGTCGTGCTCGCCGACCATCATCTTCACCGGCGCCTTGACGCTCCTTCAGGATCTGCGCGCCCGAGCTCAGCTCCGCCGGCCTGCCGAGCTGCGCCAGATCGCCGCCGAAGAGCACGAAGTCCGGCTGCGGTCGACAGCGCGTTGACGTCGTCGACCGCCTTGAGCGCCGCGCGCACGAAGCGATCGTTGAGCTTCTTCTCGTACAGGTGCGTGTCGGAGACGTAGGCGAAGGACCAGCGCGGCGCCGCGCCGGATCGGCGTGCGCGACGTTGACCAGCTGGAACGAGTGCGGCGGCAGCAGCCCCTTGGCCAGCACCGCGCCCGCCGACGCCGCGGCGACCTTGAGGAACGTGCGCCGGTCGAGCGCCCGCAGCGCCCGCAGCGCCTCGTCGCGCGCCTCCATGAACCTGGTCTCGACGCTCTTGTGCCTGGGTGCCATCAGCGGCCTCCGATCGTCGACGGATCGCCGGAGCGACTGCGCCGGCACCGGATCGCCGAACGGCCCCGTGCAGTCGCCGACTCTGCGCCTTGCGCCCGAGCGCCGCCGCCGACGTCGCGCTGCGGGCGCCTGGTGCGCGACAGCGCGCGCTGCCGCGCCAGCTCCTTGTTGCCGAGCGCCGTGATAGCGGTCGCTCGTCAGCGAGGCGAGGAAGGCCACCAGATCGTCGATCTCGCCCTCCGTCAGCCCGAGGCGCTGAATGCCGCCGTCGAGAAAGGGGTTCTGCACGCCGCCCTTGTTGTAGTGATCGATGACGTCCCACAACGTGTCTTGCGACCCGTCGTGGAAGTAGGGCGGCGTGACCAGCACGTTGCGCAGCGTCGAGGTCTTGAAGGCGCCGACGTCGCTGACGTTCTTGGTCACGAGGAAGCGGCCCGAGCTCGCTGAGGTCGGTCTGCGAGGGCGGCGCGATCGACGGCGTGCGGATCGCCCGAGTCGACCAGCTCGATTCCCTTGCGCGCCAGCTCGACGAAGTTCTGCTTGTGCGCCGAGACGCCGATGTTGTGGAACTTGTTGTCGGTGAAGGTCGGCTGCGTGCCGTTGATCCCGTGGCAGGACATGCAGCGACCGCGGCCGTTGAAGAGCGCCCAGCCGCGCTTCGCGCTGGCGTCGAGCGCCTTTTCGTCGCCGGCGAGGAAGCGATCGAACGGCGCGTCGAAGGCCACCTGGGTGCGCTCGTAGGCGGCGAGCGCGCGCGCCAGATCGTCGCCGTTGAGCGGGCGGCCGAAGACCTTGGGGAACGCCTCCCGATACTCGGGCACCTTGGCGATCGCCGCGACGGCCGCGTCGAGGTTCGGCTGGCCCATCTCGATCGGGTTGATGATGGGCAGCTTGGCCTGGTCCTCGAGCAGGTGCGCGCGCCCGTCCCAGAACTGCACGACGTTGTAGAGCGCGTTGAGCACGGTCGGCGCGTTGCGGTGGCCGACCTGCTTGCTGATGCCGATCGAGGTGCGCCTGCCGTCGGTGAAGCCCTTGTCGGGCTCATGGCAGGTGGCGCAGGCCACCGTGCCATCGGCGGAGAGGCGCCCGTCGAAGAACAGCTTCTCGCCGAGCGCGACCTTGTCGGCGCGTGGTGGCGTTGTCGGCGGGCGTGACCGCCGCCGTCAGCTCGCGCGGCAGCCCCGCTTGCGCCAGCGGCTTCGGCTGCGCCAGCGCGTCGATCTTGGGGATGTCGCCGCGTGCGCTCGCGGCCACGAGGACCAGGGCGATGCCGATCGTGCGTCGCATGCGCGCAATCTAGGCACCACCACGGCGGTGACAACCGTCATCCCGGCATCTGGCCCACGTAGCGCGAGGCGGGGCGGATGAGCCGGCCGTGGGCGCGCTGCTCGGCGACGTGCGCGCACCAGCCGGCGGCGCGCCCGACCGCGAACGTGGGCGAGAAGAGCGTGCGCCGCAGCCCGACCGCGTCGAGCAGCACCGCCGTGTAGAACTCGACGTTGGCCTTGAGCGCGCGATCGGGATGGCGCTTGCCGAGGACCCCCTCCGCCGCCTGCTCGACGGCGCGCGCGAGCGCCAGGCGGCCCGAGCGCACGCCCGACGCCTCCAGCGCTTCGAGGGCGCGCTCGAGCACGGCGGCGCGCGGATCGCGCACGCGATAGATGCGGTGCCCCATGCCCATGAGGCGGCGGCCGGCGGCGAGCTCGCCCTCGAGCCACGCCTCGGCGCGCGCCGGCTCGCCGATGGCGTCGAGCATGTCGAGCACCGGGCCGGGCGCACCGCCGTGCAGCGGCCCCTTGAGCGCGCCGATGGCGGCCACGATCGACGACACCAGATCCGAGCCCGTCGACGCGACCACGCGCGCCGTGAAGGTCGACGCGTTCATGCCGTGATCGATCACCGTCACCAGGTAGGCGTCGAGCGCTCGCGCCGCCTCCGCCGGCGCCGCGCCGCGCACCATGCGCAGGTAGTCGGTCGCGTGATCGGCGGACGGGTCGGGGGCCAGCGGTGACTGGCCCGCTTGCCGGCGCGACCACGCCGCCGCCAGCGTCGCCAGCGCGCCGACGATCTCGAGCGGCGGCGCGCCATCGGGCAGGTGGGCCGCGGACGCGCGCAGGGCGTCCATGCCGTCGGCGGCATCGAGCGCGTCGCCGACACGCGACAGCCGGTCGAACCCGAGCGCGCGCCCGCGCGCCAGGGAGGCCGCGGCTTCGGCCGCGCCCAGCTCGAGGAACAGGGCGCAGGCCTCGGCGAACGAGGCGTGCCGCGCCAGCTCCTCCACGTCGTGCCCGCACAGGATGAGGCGCCCGCGCTCGCCGTCAACGTCGGAGAGGCGCGTCTCGGCCGCGATCACTCCTTCCAGCCCATTGCTCATCATCGGCGGTGCTCCTCTGGATCGCGACCCGATGGGCCGCGGAGTCCGACCATCATCAAACGCTCGTTTCGCTCGCCCATGCTGCTATCGTGCGGTCGTGCCTGACGTTGATCAACGTGGATTCGACAATCAACCTGCGTGGCTGAGCGCGGCCGAAGCGTGCGCGCTCCTCGAAGTGAAGCGCCAGACGCTCTACGCCTACGTAAGCCGCGGCCTGCTGCGGCGCCTGCGCGGCCCGGCGGGCGCCCGCTACGCCCGCGACGACGTGGCGCGGCTGCGCGCCCGCCACGATGCCCGCGCCGGTCACGGCCCCGTCGCCGCCGGCGCGTTGCGCTGGGGGGAGCCGGTGCTGGCATCGGCCATTACCGCCATCGGCGCCGACGGTCCCCGCTATCGCGGCCGCCCCGCGGTGCAGCTCGCCGCCGGCGGCGTGCCCTTCGAAGCGGTCGCCGAGCTCCTGTGGACCGACACGCTGCCGAAGGCGCCGCCGTCGTGGCCGCCGCCGCTGCCGCTGCCGCTGGGCAAGCTGCGCGCGATCCTTCCCTCCCGCGGGCGTGCGCAGCCGGCGCCGTTTTCGCAGCTCCAGCTCGCGGTCGCGGCGCTGCGGGCGCGCGATCCGGCACCCTGGCCGGCGGCGGCGCTCGACGTCGAGCTGCAGCGCGCGCGCGCCCTGTGCCGCACGCTCGCCGGCATCCCGGCGCTGGCCAACGATCCGGCGCGCGTGGAGGGGGCCTGGGCCGCGCCCTCGGTGGCCGCCGCGGTCACCCACGCGCTCGGCGGCAAGCGCGACCGCCGCGTCATCGGCGCCATCGAGCAGGCACTGGTGCTGTCGGCCGACCACGAGCTCAACGTGTCGAGCTTCACCGCGCGCATCGCCGCCTCCGCCGGCGCCGACCTCTACGCCTGCGTCGGCGCCGCGCTGGCGACGATGTCCGGCCCGCGCCACGGCGGCGAATGCGATCGCTTCGAGGCGCTCGTCGCCGAAGCGGGCGAGCCGCGCCGCGCTCAGGCGGTCGTCGACGCGCGCATGCAGCGGGGCGATCGGCTGCACGGCTTCGGCCACCGCTTGTATCCGACGGGCGATCCGCGCGCCGCGCATTTGCTCGACCTCGCCCGCCGCCTCGGCCGCACGTCGCCTGCGCCGTCGCGGGCGGCGCTGCGCACCATCTACGCCGTGGTCGCCGCCGTGGCGCGCGCCGGTGGCGAGCCGCCCGCGCTCGATGCCGGCCTCGTCGCCGTCGCGGTGGCCGCGTCGCTGCCGCCGGGCTCGGCGGGCACGCTGTTCGCGCTCGGTCGCACCGCTGGCTGGATCGCGCACGTCCTCGAGCAGCGCCACGAACCGGCGCTGCTGCGCCCGCGGGCGCATTATGTTGGCCGTTAGCGAGGGTGTGATAGGGTCCCCGCAAAAGGAGGGGTCCTCATGAACAAGCTGGTCATCGCACTATCGATCTGTACCTTCGGCCTCGCGTACGCGCAGTCGGGAAAGTCGGAGAAACCGGCTACGGCGAAGCCGGCCACGGCGAAGCCGGCCGCAGCGCCGTCGGGCGCCAGCGCCGCGCCGGAGAAGATGGAGATGCCCAAGCCGGGCCCCGAGCAGGAGGCGCTCAAGCCGTTCGTGCACAACATCACCTCGACCGGCACCACCGTCGCCGGCGCCATGGGCCCCGGCTCGCCGGAGATGAAGACCAAGGGCCGCGCCACGTGCAAGTGGATCGACGGCAACATGTGGGCCACCTGCGACATCGAGGACACCACCGGCGCCGGCAAGGGCGCGATGAAGTGGATGGGTCACTGGGTGTTCGGCTACGACACGGCGACCAAGAGCTACCGCGGCGTCATGGTCGACAACATGGGCATGATGATGCCGATGAAGGGGACGCTCGAAGGCTCGAAGATGACCTGGGAATCGACGGGCGAGATGAAGGTCCCCAACATGCCGTCCAAGATGCGCTTCACCATGGACGCCGCCGACCCGAAGAACATCAAGTTCACCGAAGAAGGCGAGATGAACGGCAAGTGGGCGGTGCACTCGACCGCCACGCATAAGATGAGGTAGCTGCCGCTCGTCGCCCAGCTGCGCTACTGGCCGTAGCGCAGCACGATCTTCCCGTCCTCCACTTCCACGCGCACCTTGCCGCCGCTCTTGAGCTGGCCGAACAGCAGCTCATCGGCGAGCGGCTTCTTCAGCTCCGTCTGAATCAACCGCGCCATCGGCCGCGCGCCGAACTGCGCATCGAACCCGTGCTCGGCGAGCCAATCGCGCGCCTGCGGCGACAGCTCCAGCGTCACCTTCTTGTCGAGCAGCTGCGCCTGCAGCTCGCCCACCAGCTTGTCGACCACGCGCTTGATGATCTCGGGCGGCAGCGAGTCGAACGAGATCCAGGCGTCGAGCCGATTGCGGAACTCGGGTGCGAACGTGCGCTCGATCGCCTGGTTGCCGCGGTCCTGCGGCGCCGCCTTGCCGCCCACCGCCGACGAGAAGTCGAACCCGGGCTTGCGCGCCGACATCTCGCGCGCCCCGGCGTTGGTGGTCATGATGAGGACGACGTGGCGGAAGTCGGCCTTGCGCCCGTTGTTGTCGGTCAGCGTCGCGTGGTCCATCACCTGCAGCAAGATGTTGTAGATGTCGGGGTGCGCCTTCTCGATCTCGTCGAGGACGACGACCGCGTGCGGTGTCTTGCGCACCGCGTCGGTCAGAAGGCCCCCCTGATCGAACCCGACGTAGCCGGGCGGCGCGCCGATGAGCCGCGACACCGTGTGCTTCTCCATGTACTCGGTCATGTCGAAGCGCAAGAACTCGACGCCCATGACCCGGGCCAGCTGCTTGGCCAGCTCGGTCTTGCCGACGCCCGTCGGCCCCGAGAAGAGGAACGAGCCGATCGGCTTGTCCGCCGCCGCCAGCCCCGAGCGCGACAGCTTGATCGCCGCCACCAGCGAGTCGATGGCCCGGTCCTGCCCGTAGATGACCTGCTTGAGCGCCGGATCGAGCGCACGCAGCGCCTCGGCGTCCGACACCGACACCGACGCCGACGGGATCTTGGCCATCTTGGCGACGACCTCCTCGATGTCGCGCGCCCCCAGCGTCTTCTTGCGCTGCGCCCGCAGCTTGTCGACGGCGCCCGCCTCGTCGATGACGTCGATCGCCTTGTCGGGCAGCATGCGGTCGTTGATGTACTTGGCCGCCAGCTTGGCCGCCGCCTGCAAGCGCCTCGTCGGTGTAGACGACGTCGTGGTGCTGCTCGTACTGCGTCTTGAGGCCGCGCAGGATCTCGACCGTCTCGTCGACGCTCGGCTCGTGCACCTCGATCTTCTGGAAGCGCCGCGCCAGCGCGCGGTCGCGCTCGAAGTGCTGCTTGTACTCGTGAAACGTCGTCGAGCCGATGCAGCGCAGCTCGCCCGAGGCCAGCTGCGGCTTCAAGATGTTCGACGCGTCCATCGATCCGCCCGAGGTCGCGCCGGCGCCGACGATCGTGTGGATCTCGTCGATGAACAGGATCGCCTTGTCGTCCTTGACGATGGCCTTGATCACGCCCTTGAGCCGCTCCTCGAACTGCCCGCGAAACTTGGTGCCCGCCAGGAGCGCGCCCATGTCGAGCGAGTAGATGACGTGGTCCTGCAACACCGACGGCACCTGGCCCTCGAAGATGGCCTTGGCGATGCCCTCGACGATCGCCGTCTTGCCCACGCCCGGCTCGCCGACGAAGATGGGGTTGTTCTTGCGCCGCCGCGCCAGCACCTGGATGGCGCGCTCGACCTCGGCGCGCCGTCCGATCAGCGGGTCGATGCGTCCCGCCGCCGCCTTCTCCACGAAGTTGACGGTGTAGGCCGCCAGCGGATCGTCGGCCGTCTCGCCCGGCTCCTCGTCGAGCGCGTCGCCCTCGGCCTCCTCGTCGCCGTCGATCTGTCGCCGCGCCAACGAAGCGTCTTCGCGATCCTTCTTCGAGATCCCGTGCGCGATGTAGTTGAGCACGTCGAGCCGCTTGATGCCCTGCTGCTCGAGCAGCCAGACCGCGTGCGAATCGCGCTCGCGAAAGAACGCGACCAACAGGTTGCCGCCGTCGATGGCGTCCTTGCCCGAGGACTGCACGTGCATCGCCGCCCGCTGCAGCGCGCGCCAGAACGCCGCCGTCTGCTGCGGCTCGCGCTCGGTCCCCTCCGGCAGCTCGGGCATGTTCTCGTCGAAGAACTGCTCCAGATCCTTCTGCAGCTTCTTCAAGTCGGCGCCCGACGCCTTCAAGATCTTCACGGCGATGGGATCTTTGGTCAGCGCGAACAAGACGTGCTCGAGCGTCACGAACTCGTGCCGCCGCCGCCGCGCCTCGTCGAACGCGAGCTGAATCGTGCTCTCTAGCTCCTTGCTGATCGTCATCGGCCTCGCCTCTGCCGGACGCGGCTGTGCTCGCCGCGTGACCTCATCGATCTAATACCGCCTGCGCGCTTTGCTCGCTCACTCATTGTCTTTCTCGCCGCCTTCGTCGTCATCGGCCGGTTCCATCGTGCACTGCAACGGGAACTCCGCCCGCTCGGCGAGCTCCATCACCATCGCCACCTTGGTCTCGGCCACCTCGTACGTGTAAACACCGGCGATGCCCACGCCGTTCGTGTGGATGTGCAGCATGATCGCCTGCGCCGACGACTCGTCATGATGAAAGACGTGGATGAGCAGCGCCACCACGAACTCCATCGTGGTGTAGTCGTCGTTGAGCAAAAGGACCTTGTACAGCTTGGGCCGCTGCAGCTTCTGCTTGGTCTTGCGCTCGACTTCGGTCGCCACGCCGCCGTCGTCGATGCGAGGTTTGCGCGGCTCGCTCACGAGCTTCGCTCCCGAGCGGACGCCGCTCTGCTGGGCGCGCTGCGCTCGCTCATGATGCCAACCGGTGCTTGAGGATCGGGCTGTTCTGCCGCCAGTGCTCGAGCGCGCGCACCCGCTCATCCGCCTCGCGCGCGATGAACTCGCGGATCGGCCGATCGAGCCGCTCGTCGAGAAACAGGTGCGAGCTGTAGGTCTCTGCCGGCTCGAACCCGCGCGGGATCTTGTGCTCCCCGCCGGCGCCGCCCTCGAACACGCGCACGCCGCGGCGGATGCACTCCTCGATCGAGTGGTACATGCACACGTTGAAATGTAAGAAGCGATATTCCTCGAAGCAGCCCCAATATCGCCCGTAGAGGTGCGTTTTCGACGCCACGTTGAAGGCGCCCGCGACCAGCTTGCCGTCGTCGTGCCGCTCGGCCACCACCAGCTCCAGGTTCTCGGGCATGCGCTCCACCACCCGGCGATAGAACGCGCGGTTGATCCAGCGCCGCCCCCACATCAGCTTGTCGACGGTGGCGCGGTGCAGCTCGTAGGCCGCGTCGGCCCACCGCTTCGGCTCCGCGCGCAGCTCCGCCTCGCGCAGCGTACGCAGGCCGAGCCCGTGCTGCGCCACCGACGCGCGCTCGCGTTTGGCCTGGTTGCGCCGCTTCGATCCGAAGCGGGCCAAAAACTCGTCGAAGCTGCGATAGCCATCGTTGCGCCAGTGGTACTGATACGACACGCGCCGCGCCAGCCCCGCCGCCTCCAGCTCCCGCGCCTCGTCGGCCAGCGGGAACAGCGCGTGTACCGAGGACAGCCCCGCCTGCTTTGCCACCTCGAGGGCGCCGGCGACCAGCAGCCCGGTGACCTCGGCGCGATCTTCGCCCGCCCGAACCAGCACGCGCCGCCCGGTGCACGGCGTGAACGGCACCGTCAGCACCATCTTCGGGTAGTAGCCGATGCGCGCGCGCATCGCGGCGTCGGCCCATCCCCAGTCGCGCGAGAAGTCGCCGTCCGAGCCCTCCTTGATATAGGCGGGCGCTGCCGCCACCAGCTCGGCGCCGCGCCACAGCGTCAGGTGGCACGGCTGCCAGTCGGTATCAGCCGTCGCACAGCCCGAGGTCTCGAGCGCCTCGAGCCAGTGCCAGCGCAAAAACGGCGTGGCCTCACCGTCGGCGAGCGCGTCCCACGCCGGCTGCGGCACCTTCTCGATGGCGTCGTAAACCCGGATCTCCACGTGCCTTCCGAATTGTACCTCGTCCCAAGGTGAGTCGCCCGCTCGCCGCGCGCAATGTGCTAAGGATTTCCGATCATGGGGTTCGCGGACCTGTTCAAGCCCAAGTGGAAGCACTCGAATCCGGACGTACGCGCCGAAGCCGTGCGCGCCCTCGGCGATGACGAGGCGACGCTCCTGGCGGCGATCGCCCGCTCGGACGCCGACGCGCGCGTGCGCCGCCTGGCGGTCAAGCGCATCGTCGACGCCGACGTGCTCTCCGACGTCGCCGCCCACGATCCCGACGAGAGCCTGCGCAAGGCAGCGATCGAAAAGGCCGAGGAGGTGCTGGTCTCGGCCGCGGTCACCGGCGACGCCCGCGCCCTCGACGCGCTGGGCAAGCTCGGCCACCCGCGCCTGCTCGGGCTGGTGGCGCTCAAGGCGGGCGACGCCGAGGTGCGCGTCCGCGCCGTCACGCTCATCCAGCAGGCCGGCGACGACAAGCCGCTGGCCGAGGTGGCCAAGAAGTCGACCGACGTGGCCCTGCGCAGGCTGATCGTCGACCGGTCGCGCGACGCCAACACGCTGCGCGACATCGCCATCAGCGACGGCAACAAGGAGGTCGCCCTGGCCGCGGTGGCGCGGCTGGACGAGCGCGCCGCGCTCGAACGGGTGGCGCACAAGGCGCAGTCCAAGGCGGTGCGCCAGGCGGCGCGCGACAAGCTGCCGCCGCCGGAGAAGAAGCCCGAGACCCCCGAGGCACAGAAGCGCGCGCGCCTGCTCGCGCTGGTACGCACCGTCGAGCAGGCGAGCGATCCGGCCGAGGTCGAGGCCGCGCGCACGCAGTTCTCGCAAGAGGGCGCCGACGACGAGATGCGCCGCCGCTTCGACCGCACCTGCGAGCGCTTCTACGCCAAGCGCGCAGCGACGGCGAAGTCGGTCACCAAGATCGCCGCCAAGGTCGCCAGGGAGGTGGTGGCGCCGGTGGCCACGCCGGCGCCCGAACAGAAGGTCGTCGAGGCCAGGCCGCTCCCCGTCCCCGCCGTCGACGAAGAGGCCGAGCAGCGGCGGGCGCAACAGGAGCGAGAGCGCCAGCAGCGCGAGGCCGACAAGGCCGAGGCGCGCGCGCGCCGCGAGGCCGAGGAGAAGGCCAACCTCGAGCGCCTGACCCAGCTGGCGACCGATCTCGAAGGCCTCACCATCGAGGAGCCCAAGCGCGGCGCCGACGCGCTCAAGCGGGCGCAGCAGGCCTTCGACGCGCTCGGCCCGCTCGGCCGCGACGCCGCCCCGCAAAAGGCGCGCTGGCAGGCGGCGCGCGACAAGCTGCGCGCGCGCGTCAACGAGCTCTACGAGGCCGAGGAGTGGAAGCGCTGGGCCAACGTGCCCAAGCTGGAGGCGCTGTGCGCGCGCGCCGAGGTGCTGCTCGAGGAGACCGACCTCGGCAAGGCCGTCGCCGAGCTCAAGCAGCTCCACGTCGACTGGAAGGCCGTCGGGCCGACGACCAAGGACAAGCAGGAGCAGCTGTGGCAGCGCTTTCGCGTCGCCGCCGACCAGGTCCACGAGCGCTCGCGCGCGCACTTCGCCGTCCTCGACGAGCAGCGGGGCGCCAACCTGGCCAAGAAGGAGGAGCTGGCGGGGCGCGTCGAGGCGCTGGCCGACTCCAGCGACTGGAAGGAGACCTCCGAGCTCATCAAGGCGCTGCAGGAGGAGTGGAAGGCCACCGGCCCGGTGCCCAAGGACAAGGCCGACGAGGTGTGGAAGCGCTTCCGCGGCGCCTGCGACAAGTTCTTCGATCGGCGCCAGGCGCACTTCGAGGCCGGCGACGCCGAGCGCGCGGCCAACCTGCAAAAGCAGGAGCAGCTCATCGCCGCCGTGGAGGCGCTCGCCGATTCGCAGGATTGGAAGCGCACCGGCGACGAGATCAAGCGGCTGCAGGCGGAGTGGAAGACGATCGGCCCGGCCCCGCGCGACAAGGCCGACGACACGTGGAAGCGGTTTCGCGGCGCCTGCGACAAGTTCTTCGACGCCCGCAAGCTGCACTTCGACAAGCTCGACGAGGAGCGCGCCGCCAACCTCAAGGCCAAGGAGCTCCTGTGCGAGAAGGTCGAGGCGCTGGCCGACGCGCCCGCGGACGAGGTCCTCGACGTCGTCAAGCAGCTCCAGGCCGAGTGGCGCACCATCGGGCCGGCGCCCAAGGATGTCGCCGATGACGTGTGGAACCGCTTCCGCGGCGCCTGCGACAAGATCCATCAGCGCGCGCAGAAGCCGGCGCCGGCGGCATCACCGACGGTGAGCGAGCCGGCGCCGCAGGGCTACTCGGCGCCCAAGCTGGGCGACCTCCTGAAGAAGTAGCCCCGGGCTTCCGCTTCGGGCGCTCCTCGGGGTCCAACAGCTCGTGTTGACTAGTGAATCGTTCCGATCCAAATGCTCTTGACGCCCTTTGGGTCACATTCTAAGGTTCGCGTTCGCGAAGGTGAGGTCTGCGCGATGTTCGACCGTTACGTCCAAGGTACCAAACCGAGCTGGAAACGCCGAGCAGTACTGACGGTTTCGCTCGCGCTCCATGGCATCGCCGCCCTGGTGCTGATCATCTATTCGTTCGTCCACGTCGAGGAGATCACGCCGCCGGCGCTGTCGCTGACCTTCTTCAGCGCACCGCCGCCACCTCCACCACCGCCGCCTCCGGCCAAGAAGCACTCGGAGGTCAAGCACATCGAGAAGAAGATCGTCACACCGACGACGGTCCCGCAGCTGGTGCAGCCGAAGCAGGAAGAAGAGAAGCCCGACGAGGACAGTGGTGAAGAGGGCGGCGTCGAGGGCGGCGTCGCTGGCGGCGTCGCCGGTGGCACCGTCGGTGGCGTCGTGGGCGGCACCGGCACGCCGCCTCCCAAGGCGAAAAACATCCCGCCGCACCAGTTCGAGAACGAGAAGCTCTCGGGCGACATGCCGCACCTGCCCGACATCGTCAAGATTCAGCGCAAAGGCACCGGCGACGCGGTGTTCCTCGCCAAGATCTGCGTCGACCAGGGCGGGCACGTGAACCAGGTCAGCGTGCTTCAGGGCATCCCCGGCGGTGACAACGCGATCATCTCCACCTTGCGGACCTGGCGGTTCAAGCCGCAAGCGATTCCGATCTGCTCCGTCAGCCGCTTCGTCTTCACGATCGACTAGCAGGGTTGTTGAAGAACTCCGGACCGAGCCGCGCGCAGTGGATTTTCGCGAAGCGCGAGGCGCGACGAGGGAAGCTCCCCGTCGGGAACTGACCGAGGAGCAACGAAGCGATTCGCGAAAAGACCAAGCGCGGCGACGCGGAGCGAGTTTTTCAACACCCTGCCAGGGCTGCGTCCCCGATTCCGCGCCTGCGGTGAGCGTCGAAGCGCTCGCCGCGAGCTATGGTCTCGTCGCTGCGCTGCTCGAGATGCGGCGAGGATTCCTGCGTCGCTCGCTCGGCGCCGTGCCCGCTTCGGCATCGACGCGCTGGCGGCGGCGCCGAATTTCGGAGACCCCCCGTACCATCTGGCCACCTCTCTCCCGTCGCGTCGACGGCTGCGGACTCGGTCTGCGTCGTTCGCTCCTCCGTCCGTCATGACTGGATCGCGTAATCCGTCGCTCCTCGGATCCCGGCCTCCTCGCTCATCGGCGCTCGGTTACGCAAGTGGCCAATGCTAGCCGCCCCGGGCTAGCGCCTCCGCCCTCCCCGCGAAACTCCAATTCTCCGTCGGCAGCCGGGCTCTCCGATCGCCTCGCGTCCGGGTCAATCGTGTGGCGGCTGACAAAATCTTCCGCGATTATTTCGTTTGTAATTTAATTGCTCCCGTGCCGCGACCCTGCGAGGATGCGCAGGGTTGCCTACCGTCGCAAAACGTTCTTGACATTTTTTTTGTTCCATACGATGAGGACGCAACGCGGAGGCGGCCTTTAGCTCTCTTAACCCGCCTGGAAGGAGCACGAGAATGCGAACGCAGTTCCTCTTTGTCGGGCTACTCAGTGCTGTCGCTGGGATGCTCGTCGGAACGGCCGGATGTGATGACGTCACGGCTGGTCAATCATCGGACCCTGCGGGACCACCGAAGCTGGTGCACGCGCTCGTCCAGGACGCCCGTTATCTGCTGCAGTTTCCGAATCGTGGATCGTCTCTCGACATCCTCGACAACAACACGCCGTTTGCCTGTGACCCGAACGGTGACACCTGTATCAACCAGTTCCTGGTAGACCAGCTCGCGCCGGACGTCTCGTGCCAGAGCAACGGCTTCTGCAACGACCCGTTCAAGATCCCGTCGACGGGCGTTCCGGTTCCGCTGTCGGCGGACCTGCTCACCGGCGCCGACGACATGCGCGATCCGGGCGGCGGCATCCAGATCCGCCTGGTGTTCAGCAAGGTCCTCGACAACAGCATCGAGACCGTGACGATGGACCCGACCAAGGCGCCGGGAACGACCAACACCTACACGCTGACGCCGGGCCTCGTCGAGCTCGACGACCAGTCGGGCATGCCGGTCCCGAGCGAGTTCTACTATGACAACGGCGGCTCGCCGGACTACTCGGCGGACCTCGAGCTGGTGCCGCTCGGCCCGGCGATCGTCATCAAGCCGAAGCAGTCGCTCGACGCGGCCACGACCTACACCGTCAAGATCCTGAAGCCGGCTGCCCTCATGGATCGCCAGGGCAACGCCGCGGTCGGCCTCGACGGCAATGCGCTGCCGGCGACGCTGACCTTCAAGACCGAGGACCTGACGCCGGACGTCGACGGCGCCTTCGGCGGCGGCTTCGACTTCCCCGACTTCACCATGATGCCGACCACGATCACGCCGAACGAGGTCATCCAGCTCGGCTTCTACGAGTTCATCGCGGGCGATACCGCCACGGTGGTCGTCAAGAGCGGTCCGGCTGGCGCCAAGCCGCTCGCGTACAGCGATCGCGGCAGCGACCCGACGGCGTGCACGATGGCCGACCCGAGTGGCTACGTTCTCGCCATCACCAACACCGACACGGGCGTCGTCACCAGCGCCGTGCCGATGGATTGGCCGCTCGGCGACTACACGATCACGGTGACCGTGAAGGACATCAACGGTCGGTCGACCTTCAGCCAGGATTACTCGTTCACCGTCAGCGGCACGGACGAGACGGACCCCACGGTGGATCCGAACATCGCGGCGGCGCACGTGACACCAGCTCAGTGCACCGGCTGATCCGCGCGTGAATCCAGAGGGGGAATCCAGGTCCATGCAAACGGTTAAGGAGACTTCTATGCGAAGCTTGACGCGCATCGCGGGGGGAGTGCTGCTACTGGCGCTCGCTTTCGCGCCCAGGGCCGCGCACGCCGCGGTTTCGGGCTCAATCGAAGGAACTGTCACAGACCAAGCGACCGGCAAGAGGCTTGCCGGCGTCACCGTTACCGTCACGTCGCCGGCGTTGCAGGGCGAGCAGACGGAGTTCACCGACGCGGACGGTCACTACATCATCACCGAGCTCCCGCCCGGTGAGTACCTCGTTCGCTTCTACTTCTCGAACATCAACGTCGAGCGTCCCGGCGTCTTCCTCCAGACCGACAAGACGCTGTCGGTCAACGTAGCGATTCCGACCCAGAAGGCGGAGGTCAAGACCTACCGCATCACCGAGAAGGCGCCGACGGTCGACGTCGGTAACACGCAGCAGCAGACCGCGGTCACCAACGAGTTCGTGCGCAACACGCCGGTTCAGGGCCGCACGTACAATGCGGTCCTCGCCCTGGCGCCTGGCGCGGCCTCGGACGACGTCGGCACCTCGTTCAGCGGCGCCACCGGCCCGGAGAACAACTTCCTCATCGACGGCGTCAACACGACCGACCCGGCCTTCGGCCTCCTCGGCACCCAGCTGACCCTCGAGTTCATCGGTGAGACCGAGATCATCACCGGCGGCTACAACGCCGAGTACGGCCGCGCTACCGGCGGCGTCGTCAACGTCATCACCAAGTCGGGCTCGAACAACTTCCACGGCGACGTGTGGTTCTACGTCACCCCGTTCCAGCTCGATCCGCAGCTCATCGGCCGCTCGGGCGAAGCAATCGCGAGCAAGGTCAAGACGAAGTACAGCATGGACTTCGGCTTCGACCTCGGCGGTCCGATCGTCAAGGACAAGATCTGGTTCTACGTGGGCTTCCAGCCGACGTTCACCAGCACGCAGTCGGACCGTTACCTCCGCGCCCGCGCGGCGAACAACGTGCCCGGCGCGATGATGACCGGTACCTACCAGGGCGATCTCGATCCGTCGGCGAGCTGCCCGGCCGGCCTCGACAAGGGCTTCTGCAACACTCCGGGCCTGCTCGCGCCCGGCTACACCACCAACCTGCTCGACAACTCGTTCACCAAGCACTACACGACCGACAGCCGCCTCTACAACTGGATCGCCAAGCTGAACTTCCAGCTCAACCAGAACAACAGCCTGGTGCTCCAGTACATCGGATCGCCGTCGACCGCCTCGGGCCCGATCTTCGGCGGCTCGAACGGCCTCGATACGACGCGCCTCGGCTCGAGCTTCGAGAACACGCACGACGCTTCGTTGCACTTCGTGTCCAAGCTGGCGGATCGCCGCCTGCAGCTCGACGTGATCGCCGGCTACCACTACGACGACATCACCAACACCCCAGGCGCTGGCGGCGACGCCGCGGGCGCGTTCTACCAGCCGGTCGAGTCGCTCGCCCTTTTCGAGCCGAACGTCACCCCGTGCGATCCGCAGATGCTCAACGGCGCTGTGAAGTTCAATCCCTGCCCGGTGCAGAACTACCGGGTCGGCGGCATCGCGCTTCCTCGACCACACGACGGTGCAGCGTATCTCGGCCGCGGCCTCGGCGACCTACTTCGCCCGCCTCGGCGGCACGCACGCCATCAAGCTCGGGTTCGACTTCGAAGACAACATCTTCGCGCACGTCCGCAACTACACGGGCGGCGCCTACTACCGCGTCAACACGGACGGCTCGATCGAGATCTACCGTGAGTACGCGGAGAAGTCGGCCGACGTCGAACACCAACCCGAACGGCCCGGGCATCGCGCTGCCGGACACCGGCTTCAACTCGACGGAGAAGACGCTCAACTACGGCGCCTACCTCCGCGACTCGTACAACGTCGGCTTCATCCCCGGCCTGACCGTCAACGCCGGCGTCCGCTGGGAGGCGCAGCAGGTCCAGGGCGCCGACGGCTCGACGCAGATCGGCATCTACGACAACTGGGCGCCGCGCGTCGGCGCGATCTACGACTTCACCCGCAAGGGCCGCGGCAAGATCTTCGCCAGCTACGGCTGGTTCTACGAGTCGATCCCGATGGACATCAACGATCGCTCGTTCTCGGGTGAAGGCGCCATCCTCGCCGCGACCCCGGGCGGCACCTGCATGCCGAACATGGCGGGCATCTACGACCTGAGCACCTGCAAGCCGACCACGATGATCACCAACGCCGGCATCTCGGGCGGTACCTACTCGTCGGTCTCGCCGGGCGCTCAAGGGCATGTACTCGGAGGAAGTGGTCGCCGGCATCCAGTACGACGTCGGCTACGACCTCGTCCTCGGTGCGTCGTACATCCACCGCGACCTCGGCCGCATCATCGAGGATATGTCGCCGAACGCGGGCTCGGACTTCATCATCGCCAACCCGGGCGACACGCCGGACGCGGGCGTCATCAAGGATCTTCAGACCCAGATCACGCGGCGACCGACCCGATGAAGAAGGCGGCGCTGACCAAGGAGCTCGGCCTCTATCAGCAGATCAACGTCGGCTTCCCCAAGCCGAAGCGCAACTACGACGCCCTCGTGCTCACCGCGACCAAGCGCCTGTCGCACAACTTCCTGCGTGCTCGCGTCGTACACCTACTCGCGCACGCTCGGTAACTACCCCGGCACCTTCCAGGCGTCGAACGGTCAGCTCGACCCGAACATCTCGTCGCAGTACGACCTTCGCGAGCTCCTCGTCAACCGCGACGGCCCGCTGCCGAACGACCGTCCGCACATCCTCAAGGTGCAGGGCTCGTACTTCCTGCCGTTCGGCTCGAACACGATGGTCTTCGGTCTCGCCTTCAACATGCAGTCGGGCACGCCGATCGAAGTCCTCGGCGCCAACACGCTCTACGGTGTCGGCGAGACCTACATCCTCCCGCGTGGCTCGGGCGGCCGCACCCCGACGCTGACCTCGTTCGACTTGCACGTCTCGTATCGCCGTCAGCTCTCGCGCCTGTTCGGCTTCGAGGCGTACGCCGACGTGTTCAACTTGTTCAACCAGCAGCAGGTCACGTCGGTCGACGAGGTCTACACGGCGTCGAACGTCAACCCGATCGAGAACGGCAAGATCGCCGACCTCGTGAACCTCAAGCAGCTCAACGGCAACCAGCCGCTGCTCAACCCGAACTACGGGCACCCGACCTCGTACCAGGCGCCGCTGTCGATGCGCGTCGGTCTGCGCCTCTCGTTCTAAGTAGTAGTCACCTAGCTTCATGAAACGCGACTGGCCCGTCAGGGAGACCTGGCGGGCCAGTTTTATTTTCTGGCTATTCGTGGGTGCGACGGCGTCGGCGGACGCGCGCGGCCTCGTCGTCGAGGCGCGCACGCAAGCTCCGGCGCGGCTCGACGGCTGGCGCGCGACGCTGGGGACGGGTGCGCCCCCGGAGCGCGCCGCGGCGGCGTTCGCGCTGGGGCAGCTCGGCGTTGCCTGGGAGGCGCCCCCGGAGGCGACCCGCGCGGGCGCCGAAGCCGCTCTGGTCGACGCGCTGGGCAGAGAGAAGGACGAGGCGGTGCGCGACCGGATTGTCGAGGCGCTCGGCAAGGTCGGCGGGCACGCGGCGCTGGCACCGCTGACCGAGGCGCTCGACGGAGCGGGACGCGTGCGGGCCGCCGTGGCGCTGGCGGCGCTGGCGAAGAGTCGCGGGCTCACCGACGACAAGGCGCGAGCCCGGCTGGAAGCGCTGCTCGCCAATCGGGCGGCCGAGAGCCGCTGGGCGGCGGCGCTGGCCCTGCTGCGCTATCACGACCCGGGGAGCCGGACGGCGCTGCTCGGGTGCATCAAAGACGTGGCCGCGCACGTGCGGGCGACCTGCGCCAAGGCGCTCGCCGACGTCGGGCGCGACGCCAGACGCGGATCTGCTGGCGCCGCTCGTCGACGACGCGGACGGGCGCGTGGCGGCGGAGGCGGCGCGCACGTTGGTCAAGCTGGCCCAGCAGTGCAAGGACGCCGGTTGTCGCGCCCTGCACGCGCTGCAGAACGCGAAGCTGCCGTGGCGCTCTTCGGTGGTGCAGGCGGTGACGTTCGAGCACTGGCGCGGGATGGCGGCGGCGGCCGTCCTCCGCGCGGCTTACGAAGCGGAGCAGAGGGCCGATCGGCTCGACCCGCGTACGCGCGCGATCCTCGCGTGCAAGCTGGCGATGGCGCACGATCGCGCGGTCGGCCGCGTCGAGCTGGTGGCGGCGTGCGGCGGCGCGCTCGCCAGCGAGCGTGAGCGCAGCGTGTGGACGGCCGAAGCGCTCGCCGACACGGGCGGGCCCGAGCTGGCGAAGCTGGCGGTGAGCCCCTACGCCGTCGTGCGCGAGGCCTCGGCCGAGGGCGCCGACGCGGCGACGACCAGAAGGCTCCTCGCGGACGGCGACGCGCCGGTGGTGGCGGCGGCGGCCGAGCGCGCCGAGAAGCTCCGGCTCGCCGACGCAGCGCCGCTGCTGCAAGCGGCGCTCGGGCGCATGCATGGGCCGGACGCGGTCGAGGCGCAGCAGGCGCTGCTCTCGGCGGCGTCGGCGCTGAAGCTGGTGACGCTCGTTCCGCAGGCACGCGCGCTCGTCGACGCCGAGCCCTACGCCCTGCGCCAGGCGGCGGCCCACGCGCTGACCGCGCTCGAGGGCCGGCCGACGGCGGCCCGGCTGCCGGCGCTCCCGACGGGCGTGCCACCGAAGCTGCCGCCGACGACGGTGCGGCTGCGCACCACGCGCGGGGTCATCGTGGTCCGACTGTGGGTCGACGATGCGCCGCGCACCGCTGCCAACTTCGTCGCCCTCGCGCGCAAGAAGTTTTACGACGGGTTGACGTTTCACCGCGTCGTGCCCGACTTCGTGTCGCAGGGCGGCGATCCCCGGGGCGACGGCGCCGGCGGTCCAGGCTACATGATCCCGTGCGAGATCAACCTGCGCCGCTACGCCGCGGGTGTGCTCGGGATGGCGCTGTCGGGGCGAGACACCGGTGGCAGCCAGTTCTTCTTCACGCACGCGCCCGAGCCGCACCTCGATGGGCGCTACACCGCGTTCGGCGAGGTCATCGCGGGCCTCGACGTGGTCACCTCGCTCGTGGAGGGCGACGTGATCCTGGAGCTCACCGTCGAGTGACGTGACCGCGGCGCGAATCCTCGTCGCTCCGGCCCAGCTCCACCTCTAGCCGCGTCCGGCGCGAGCCTCGGCGTTGCGCAGGGCGCGGCGCGCCCGCGTGTCGTGCGGCGACTGGGCCACGACGCGGCGCCACTCGGTGGCCGACCAGCGGTAGGCGCCGCCCTCGTAATAGATGGTGGCGAGCGCGCGCCGCGTCTCGACGTCGCCGGGCGCGCGATCGAGCGCCCGGCGGCAGACGCGCGCGGCGTCATTCATCCGCCCGAGCTTGCCGAGCGACACGCAGGCGCCGCGCAACGCGCGCACGTCGTTGGGGTGGCGCGCCAGCGTCTGCTGGAACGCGGCGAGCGCGGCGGCCGGCCTGCCGTGGCGCAGCAGCTTCTCGGCGGCGAAGAGCTCCGCAGCTCCACGCTCCTCTGCCTTTTCGGTTGCCGCCGCCACGGCCGGCGCTGCCACAGCCGGCGCTGCCACAGCCGGTTCGACAGAATGTTCTACCGACTGCTGCGCCGGCTGCGTCGTGGCCGCCGCGGCCGGCGCAGTCGCCGGCAGCGCAGCTGCATTGGCCAGCGCCCTGTCGGGGACGCGCGTGGCGGGCGTCAGGTGCAAGACGATGGCGACGAAGATCGCTGCTGACAGCGCGACCGCCCCTGCCACCCACGCCATCGTCGGAAGCCGTTGTCGCTCCGAGCCATTTGCCAACGGCGTTTCTGCCATCGCCTCCGCGTCTTCGCCCCGTTGAAACCAGACCGCCGTCGAATCCAACCTTGCCATGCGGATCGCCCAAAGCAGCCGCCGTGCCACGCCACCACCCGCGCGCCGCGCGGACTTCCCCGTCCGACGGCAACAGCTGTCCCGCCACCCTCCGAAAATCGGAGACTGCACCTCTTGATTCGCAGCGGGTGGCGGCCTCATTCTGTGGGCGCGACCTTTGCAATGCAGCCCATCCGATGCGCGAAGAGACCCAGCCGCTCGACAACCTGAAACCGCTGTCCGAGGGGCTGGCGCACGCCACCGGCGTGCCGTTTCCCGAGGCGGTGCAGACGTTGCGCTGGGTGCAGGCCTATGTCCGTCGCTGCCTCGAGACCGGCATGGCGAACGATCTGCTCATCGCCATGGAGCGCTCGGGGCTCGGCGACGTCGCCGAGGCGCTGCTCGAGGTCAGCCGCCGCAGTCCATGACCGTCGCCGAGCTGCTGGCGCAGGCGGCGGCGGCAGTGGGGCGAGCGCGTCTTCGTCAGCGACGACGGGGGGCGAGCTACAGCTTCGCCGCGACGGCGGAGCGGGCCCGGCGGGCAGCGGCGGGGCTGCGCGCGCGCGGCGTCGGCGCCGGCGATCGCGTGGCGCTGATGGCGCCGAACTCCGCGGACTTCGTCGCCGGCTGGCTCGGCGCGTCGCTGCTCGGCGCGGCGGTGGTGCCGATGTCGACGGTGTCGGCGCCGCCCGAGGTCGCGCGCGCGCGTGGCGCTGGCGCGCATCGCGCTGGTCCTCGACGAGGGCGCGCTCGCCGAGCTGGTGCGTGCCGCGCCGCTCGAGTCAGCGCCGGCGATCGACGGCGACGCTGTCGCGCAAATCCTGTTCACGTCGGGTACGACCGGCGTCGCCAAGGCGGCGGCCGTCTCGCACGCGTCCCTGGCCGCGCACACGCTCGCCGTCGCGCGCACCGTCGAGCTCGCACGCCGGCGACGTCGTCCTCGGCGCGCTGCCGCTGACGCACTCGTTCGGCTGCCGCATGGTGATGCTGCTGGCGCTGGCCACGGGGGGCGCGCGTCGTGCTCATGCGCCGCTTCGACGCCGCGCGCGCCCTCGCGCTCGCTCGACGACGCAGGGCGTGACCTTCTGGCCGGCGGTGCCGACCATGCTGGCGGCGATCTGCGCCGTCGAGGGCGCGCCGCCCCGGGCGCTCGCGCTGGGTGCTCTCGCGCCGGTGCGCCGCTGGCCGACGCGCTCTGCCGGCGCGCCGAGGCGCGCCTCGGCTGTCCGGTGCGCCAGGGCTACGGGCTGACCGAGGCGTCCGTTCTCGACGATCGACGCGCCGCCGGCGCCGCGCGTCGTGGGCTCGGTCGGACGGCCCGTCGACGGCGTCGGAGGTGCGCATCGCGGCCGGCGGGGAGATCGAGGTGCGCGGGCCGCACCGCATGGTCGGCTATCTCGACGACCCGGCGGCGACCGCGGCCGCGATCGACGACGGCGGCTGGCTGCGCACCGGCGACGTCGGCCGCCTCGACGACGAGGGCCGCTTGTGGGTCGTCGATCGCACCAAGGATCTCATCATCCGCGGCGGCAACAACGTCTACCCGTCGGAGGTGGAGGCGGCGCTGGCGGCGCACCCGGCGGTCGCCGAGGTCGCCGTCGTCGGGCGTCCCGACGACTACTACGGCGAGGAGGTCGTCGCCGTGGTCGTCGTGCGCGCCGGGCGGACCACCTCCGCCGACGAGCTGGCGGCGTTCGCGCGCGCGCGCGTGGCGGCGACCAAGGTGCCGCGCGAATACGGCTTCGTCGATGTGCTGCCGCTCGGCCCCTCGGGCAAGGTGGTCAAGCGCGCCCTGCGCCAGCGCCTCGTCGACGGCGAATTGCCGACGACGAAGCCGTCGCGTTAACCTCCACGCGTGAGCGTGCGCCACCTCCTCGTCGGCAACCCCACCGCGCAGAGCGGCAAGAACGCCGCGCGCATCGACCGCGGCGCGCGCGGCTGCTCGACGCCGCCGGCGTCGCCGCACCGCTTCGTCGCCACCGCGCCCGCCGGCGGCACGGTCGCGGCTCGTCGCCGACGCGCTCGCCGCCGATCCGGCGCTCGACACCGCCATCTACATGGGCGGCGACGGCACCTTCGCCGAGGTGGCCAAGGGCATCCTCGCCTCGGGCCGCGCCGCGCGAGGTGCGCCTCGGCATGCTGCCGACCGGCACCGCCAACGATCAGGGCAAGAGCTTCGGCCTCGGCGCCGGCGAGGTCGACCTGCGCGCGCAACGTGCGCGTGCATCGCCGACGGACGCGAGGCGCGCCTCGACGTCGGCCGCCTGCGTCGCGCTCGACGCCGCCGGCGCCGTCGTGCGCGACGACTGGTTCTTCGACTCGCGCGGGCTGGGGCATCAGCCCGCGCGTGCTGTCGCTGCGCAACGAGGATCGCAAGGCCATCGGCGCCATCCCGCGTGCGTGCGCGACGTCTAGCGCGATCAGCTCGTCTACGCCGGCGCGCTCCTGCGCACCTTCCTCGGCAGCTACGTCGACGACGGCAAGTTCGACGTCGCGCGTCACCGCCGACGGGGTCGAGCCACGCAGCTGGCGCGGGCCTGACCGATCTCATCGTCAAGGGCACGCGCATCTACGGCGGCCTCTGGGTCTTCGACCCCGACGCGCGCGCCCGACGACGGCCGCTTCGAGGTCGTGCCCTTCGTCGGCAAGCGCGACTGGATCTCCAAGGCGATCGTGCACCTCGACAGCAGCGGCGCCGCCGCCGAGGCGCTCGCCGCCGTCGGCGTGCGCCACTCGCGAGAATCTCTCGGCGGCGTCGATCGAGCTCGAGCTCGAGGAGCAGCCAGGCCAGCCGCTATCGGCGCAGATCGACGGCGAGGAGTTCCCGGCCACGCCCCTGCGTGCGCATCGACGTCGCCGCGCGCGCGCTGCGCCTCGTGGTGCCCGCGGAGCACGCCACCGGCGGCTGAGCTCAAACCCAGACGGCGCGTGGGATCTGCGTCCACATCTCGGCGCGCAGCGCCGGTGCCAGCGGCGCGAGCATCGGCACCGAGCCGACACGGCGCACGCGATCGCCGCCGAGATCGGTGCGCCCGGGGAACGGCCACGGCTGCGCCCACAGCCGCACCTCGTGCAGCCGGGCCGCCGCCGCGACGTGGCGCGCCGCCCGCACCAGCGCCTCCGCTTCGTGGGCGCGGCAGGCGTCGAGCCACAGAGCAGCAGCCGATCGTGCTTCCAGTCCGCGGTCCAGTAGGCGACCCCGTCGCCGGCGCGGGCGCCGATCGACGGCAGCGGCGGACGGCCCAGCAGCGCCGCGTAGGTGCGCGTGCGCTCCAGGTGCCAGTCGAGCTGCGCCGGCGTGGGCCAGAGCGCGAAGTCGTCGATCGGGGGCTCGAGCGCGCCGATCGCCTCCACCAGCGCGTCGACGCCGTGCGCCGGGTCTCCCGGGGCCGGGGGAAAGACCAGATCCTCCGCCGGTCGCGCCACATAGCCCGAGCGCTCGTAGATCGGCGTCCCGACGTCGCTGAACAGCGTCGACGCCTGCGCTCCGGCTTGCCGGGCGCGCACCAGCAGCGCGTCCAGCATGGCGCGCGCGTGGCCCTGGCCGCGCCGCGCCGGCTCGGTGTAGACGCTGGCCACCGCCCAGCTCTCGCCGCGCTCGTCCTCGACGGCGGAGCACATGCGGTAGGTCTCGCACGACGAGAGCACTGTGCCGCCGGCGTCGCGCCACAGCCACCAGGTCATGGCCTCTTGGGCCCACGGGTGCGCGCTCAACCGCTCCTCCCGCTGAAGGTACTGCTCGGGCGTGAGCCGCTCGCCCCAGGCGTCGTAGGTGAGCCGATCGCGCGCGCGCTTCTCGTCCGCGTTGGCGACGACGAGGTTCATCCTCGTTTTTGTAGCACGCTACTCGATCTCTTCGTCGGGCGATGGCGCCTGGCCGCCATGCATCGCCTTGAACATCTGGAGCTTGATCTGGTGGTTGATCTTCGGCCAGACCGTGATCAGCTTGGCGAACTGGGTCGGCGTCAGCACGGTCCGATTGTCCGCCGTGCGCTGCGCCTCGAGCGCCTGCACCTTGGTGCGGTCGTTGACGATGGTGTCGGCCAGCTGCGACAGCCTGGCCTCGTCCGGCTGCGCCGACGCCAGCTGCGCCTTGAGCTCTCTCATCGCCATGCCCACCTCGCGATGCAGCCCGGCGATCTGCGGCTCGTACTTCGCGGCCACGGCGCGGAAGCGCTGCGCCGTCGCCGCGTCGAGCCCCAGCTGCTGCACGATCTGCTGCATGGCGAACTCGGTCATGTGTTGCCGCACCTGCGCCCGCTTCTGCCCATCGGGTTGCGCCACCGCGCGGCAGCGCCAGCGCCAGCGTGCCCACCACGATCAGCGACGTCGAATACCGGCTCATCTCAGGCTCCTTTGTGGAACGCCTTGGCCAGGCGATCGATCTCTTCGGGGCTGAGCTCCTCGAGCATCTCGCCCGGCTCCAGATCCTCGAACACGTGGAAGGTCTCGGTCGACTCCGGCACCGGCGCCGGCAGCGGCGCGCCGTGATGTCCGCGCAGCCACAGCGCCAGCGCCGCCGCCGCCACCAGCGCGCCGCCGAGCGACGCCGCCCAGCGACGGCGCCGAGTCCCGGAAGCGCGCTTCCGCAGCTCGCGCTCGTAGCCGGCGCGCACGTCGGCGGCCATGGCGTCCCAGAACGCCGCGTCCTGGGCCGGCCGCGCGCTCAACCGTCGGAGCCGCTCCTCCAGCTCGTCGTCGGTCACGACTCCTCCTCCTCGCTCATGAGCAGGCGCAGCCGCTTGAGCGCGTGATGAAAGTTCACCTTGGCCGAGTCTTCGCTGCACTCCGCGACCTCGGCCACCTCGCGAAACGGCAGCTCGTCGAACACCCGCAGCTCCACGACCAGCCGCTGCTGCGGCGGCAGCCGGGTGATCGCCTCGCGGAGGCGGCGCTGCGCCTCCTCTTCGATCAGCGGCTCGCGCGCCGGCGCCGCCGCTGCCAGATCGTCGCCCACCGGCGCGGAGGGCTTGCGGTCGCGCACGACGTTGAGCGCCAGGTTCGCCGCGACGCGATAGACCCAGCTGCGGAACGATCCGGCGTCGCGCAGCTGGCGCACCTTGAAGAACGCCTGCACCAGCGCCCGTTGCGCCACGTCCTTGGCGTCGGCATCGCTGCCGACGTAGCGCAGCGCCAGCCAATAGATCGGCCGCTGATAGCGCCGCACCAGCAGGTCGAACGCGGCCCCGTCGCCGCCAAGGAAGCGCTCGACCAGCCGCTGGTCGTCGGGCTCACTCTCGTGGTCGTTCGCCATCGGCTTGCGCGCCGTCGCCGTCACGGATCTGGAGACACGACCGCGCGGGAAACGTTAAATCCAGGCTAGCATGCGCCCATGCCTGCCAACGCCGCGTTTTTGAAGGACATCCCGCTCTTCATGCCGATGGACGATGCCGAGCGCGCCGCGGTCGCCGAGCTCATGGACGAAGTAACGTTCAAAGCCGGCCAACAGATCTTCCACGAGCGCGATCAAGGCGGGGTCTGCTACATCATCCGCTCGGGTCGCATCGAGCTCACCGTGCTCGACGAGAGCGGCGAGACGCTGGTGGTCGATGTACTCGAGCCCGGAGAGCTGTGCGGCGAGCTCTCGCTGCTCGACGGCGGCAGCCGCTCGACCACGGCAGTGGCGCTGACCAACGTCGAGGTGCTGGTGCTGGAGCGGCCGGAGTTTCTGGCGTTCTTGCGCCGGCAGCCGGACGCGTCGCTCGACGTGCTGTCGGCGCTGGCCAAGCGCATCCGGCGCGCCGACAAGCTGCTCAAGCAGCGGGTGCAGGATCCGAACGAATTGATCGAGGAGGGCGCCACGCTCGGGGACCGGGTGGCCGACCTGGTGGCCTCGTTCGGCGGCTCGTGGCGCTTCATCGGCCTGTTCCTGGCGACGATGACGGTGTGGATCCTCTTCAACCTGCTGGCGCCCTACAAGTTCGACCCGGCGCCGTTCATGGGCTTCAACTTGATCCTGTCGATGCTGGCGGCGCTGCAGGCGCCGGTGATCATGATGAGCCAGAACCGGCAGGACGCGAAGGATCGCGTGCGCAGCGAGGCCGACTATCGCGTCAACGTGCGCGCCATGGTCGAGATCGCCGAGCTGCACGAGAAGTTCGACCGGATGCGTGGCGAGCTCAGGTTGGCGCAGACCGGCGGGCGGCCCAACAGCTTGCCTACGGCGTGACCGGGCGCAGCTCGGCGTCGCGGAATTCGATCGCCTTGGCGAACGGCAGCTGGCGCAGCCCGGGCCCGATCACCTTGCGATCGCCGACGACGACGATGGTGAGCTGATCGGGATGAAACAGCCCGAGGGCGGCGCGGGTCAACGCCGGGCCGTCGAGCGCGGCCAGCTCGGCGGGCAGCTTGGACCAGGAGTCGAGCGGCAGGCCGTGGGCGACCAGGTCGGCGAGGTACTCCACCGTCTCGTTGCCGTCGGCGAACGCTTCGACGACGCTGTTCATGACCAGGTGGCGCCCCTTTTCCAGCTCCGCGGCGGACAGCGGCCCGTGCATGCTGGCGATCTCGGCGACGGTCTCGCGGAGCGCGGCGGCGGTGGCGTCGGTGCGCACGCCGGCCGACGCGGTGAACGGGCCGGCCACGGCGCGCAGATCGAAGCTGGCGCGCGCGCCATAGGTGTAGCCATGCTTCTCCCGCAGGTTGAGGTTGAGGCGGGAGGTGAACGAGCCGCCGAGAACGGTTTCGAGCAGCGACAGCGCCGCGAAGTCGGCCGTCGTGCGCGCGCGCCCGAGGTGGCCCACCCGGATCTCCGACTGCGGCGCGTTCGGGCGATCGACGACGACCACGCGCGCCGGCGACACCGGCGGGGGCGGAGGGGGCGCCGGTAGCCGCGCCGCCGAGCGCCAGCCGGAGAGAGCGCGCGCCACCTTGTGAGCCGCCGAGCGGGCATCGGTGTCACCGGCGAGCACGAAGCGGACGGTACGCGGTCCGTAGTGCGCGGCCCAGAACGCGCGCAGGTCGGCGGCGGTGATGGCGCGCACCGATTCGGCGGTGCCGAGGAAGGGGTGGCCGTACGGATGATCGCCGTAGAGCACGCGGCCGAACAGATCGTCAGCGAGGTGCTCAGGCTCGTCGAAGCGGCGATGGATCTCGTCGATGCGCCGCGCTTGTGCCCGCCGCCAGTCGGCGGCGGCGAAGCGTGGGCGCGCCACCAGATCGCCGATCAGGGCGAGCGTGCGATCGAGGTTGGAGGCGAGCACGGCGACCTGGAGCTGCACCTGATCGGTGTCGACGTGCTCCTCGAGATCGGCGCCGACGTCGGCCAGCGCCTGGGCCAGCTCGGGCGCCGAGCGCGCGCCGGCCCCGCCGTCCTGCAGCATGCCGGCGACGGCGGCGGCGAGGCCGGGGCGCTGGGGCGGATCGAGCGCGCTGCCCGCCGGCACGGTGACCAGAAGGTGCACGATCGGCAGCTCGTGCTGCGGCAAGACGACGACCTGCGTGCCCGCCGCCGTGGTCGCGCTCGCCGGCAGCGGCGCTTTCCACGACGGCGCGGGCGGCAGTGGCGGCTGGTGCGCCAGGTCGGGGCGGGCGGCGGCGAAGGCCGGCGTCGCCGCCAGGAGCAGCGGCAGCAGCGACGGCGTCCTCACTTGGCACCTCCGTCGGGCTCGACGACGACGGTGACGCGGGGCGCGTGCAGCACCTTGGCCGCCCAGGTGGCGAGCGCCGCGGTGGTCACGCCGTCGTAGCGCGCGAGGTAGCGCTTCTGCAGCTGCGAGGCGTCGCCGAAGCGCACCTCGAACCGGTTGAGCGCGGCGGCGAGCTGCACCGGCGATTCGATCTCGTGCAGCAGGTCGGTCTGCACGAACGCGCGCGCGCGGGTGAGCTCGCGCTCGGTCGGCGGCGCCGTGTCGAGGCGCCCCAGCTCGGCGTCGATGGCCCGCTCCAGCTCCGTCGCCGTGTGGCCCGACTGCGCTGTCGCCACCACCACCAGCTCCGAGCCGTAGCGCGAGGTGCGCTGCTCGACCTCGACCGCCTCGGCCAGCTTCTGCTGGTAGACCAGCCGCTGATACAGCCGCGACGAGTGGCCGCCGCCGAGCACCGCCGCGAGCAGGTCGCACTCGGCGTCCCCGTCGAGGAATCCGCCCGGCGAGTGCCACGCCAGCACCACGCGCGGCAGCTGCACGGCGTCGGTGAGCTGCACGCGCGCCGGCGCCTCCAGCGCGACCGGCGCGGGCGCCGCGTGCACTGGCGCCGGGCGCTTGGGCATCCACGCGAAGTACTTGTCGGCCAGCCGCCGGGCGTCCGCCGGCGAGAAGTCGCCGCTGATGACGAGCGACGCGTTCGACGGCACGTAGTACTCGCGGAAGAACGCCTTGACGTCGTCGACGCTGGCGGCGCTCGAGATCGGCGTGCGAGCCGATCACCGGGTGATGGTATGGATGACCGGGCGGATAGAGCTTGTCGGGCAGGGCCAGCTCGGCGCGGCCGTAGGGCCGGTTCTCGTAGACCTCGCGGCGCTCGTTCTTGACGACGTCGCGCTGCAGGTCGACCTTGGCCTTGGTCATGTCGTCGGGCAGCGACGACAGGCGATCGGCCTCGAGCCACAAGAAGGTCTCCAGCAGGTTCGACGGGCCGCTGTCGAAGTAGTTGGTGTAGTCCTCGTCGGTCGAGGCGTTGTCGTAGCCGCCCGCGCCCTCCAAAATCGCGTCGAAGCGGCCGTTGGGGACGTTCTTGGTCCCCATGAACATCAGGTGCTCGAACAGGTGCGCGAAGCCGGTGCGGCCGGGCTTCTCGTCTTTGGAGCCGACGCGGAAGGTCAGGTCGACCACGACGTTGGGCAGCCGATGATCCTCGTGCAGGATGACGACCAGGCCGTTGGGTAGGACGTAGCGCTCGATCGGGACGTGCAGCGCCGTGGTCATGAACAGGAGGCTCAGAAGGGCGGCCGGCATGGGGCGCAAACGAAGCTAGCACGCTGGTGACTCCAGAGCCCGTGGCTGCGGCAGACGCCACGCAGATCGCCTCATAAGTGCTCTATAGTCGTGGTGCGCACACCGGCCTACCTTTTGCTACAGGGCGGCGGTCATGCTCAAGAGACCGCTCTGCCTGTTCGTGATCGCTCTTTTCGCCGCCGGTTGTGGCGCTCAGGTCGGCGCCGATGACAATGACGACGACGTCATCGTGCCCGCGGGCAAGGAGGACGACTTCTTCTCGTCGGCCGCCGCCGAATACTGGGTCGCCGGCACCGGCACGGTCACCGTCGAGGACGGGCTGGCCGACGCCGCCGCGCTCGAGCGGGCCAAGCAGCTGGTGCAGCTCAAGAACGTCGCGGTGAGCTGGTTCTTGAACACCTATCTCACCGACAAAGAGGACGAGGACAGCAACAAGGCTTACGGCGGCTTCGCGGCGCTGACGCGCTTCGCCTCGGAGGCGGACGGCACGCTGACGACCACCGATCACAAGACCTTTCAGTTCCCCTACAAGGTGCAGGTCGCCGGCGCGAAGGAGCTGGTGGCGAAGCTGGGCGGCCCGCAGTTCAAGCTGGCGCTCGGCAAGGTGTCGAACGACGACCTGGCGCGGCTCGACTACAACCACGAGTGGTATCGCGACGCGCCGTGGGACAGCTTCGATCCGTCGAAGGCCGCGGCCAGCGACCTGGAGCAGATGGCGATGACCATCACGCCGCAGACGGCGTCGACCGACGCGTGGCTGGCGTACGATCGCCTGCTCGCCGACGGAGAGATCTCGATCGCCGTGCACTTCGGCTGGGACTACTGGGATCGCTACGACCTCAAGGGCTCGCGCAACCTCTACGAGTTCCTCGTCGACAAGGGCTTCGCCTCGCCGGTGGCGTCGTACGACGCGCTCGATCGTACGTCGGGCCCGCTGACCAAGACCATCGCGTCGAACGGCAAGCCGATCGTCGTCAAGGTGTGGATCTTCCATCCGGGCGATCCGGCCAACCACGTGCTCGGACCCGATCCGGACACCGACGCCGGCGGCAAGATCCTCGAGGCCGACATGCGCGACTCGCTGGCGCACCGCGAGGTCATCGTGTTCGAAGGGCACTCGGGGCCGCTGTACGGCTTCGCGCTGGCCAATTGGCGCAAGACCGACGAGGGCGACATGGACGACTCGAAGCTGCCGACCGCCCAGATGCCACGCAGCTATCAGATCGTGCTGGCCAACGGCTGCGACACCTACGACCTCGGGCAGGCGTTCTGGCTGAATCCGGCCAAGGCGAGCCACGACAACCTGAACGTCATCACCACGACCGACTTCTCGAACGCCGGGACCGAGGCGTCGGCGGAGCGGCTGCTCGAGGCGCTGTTCAATCAGACCAGCGGCAAGCTGGTGCCGGTCAAGGTGTCGGAGCTGACCCATGGGCTCGACGGGGACCAGGGGGCCGGCTTCCAATCGATGTACGGGGTGCACGGCGTCGATCACGATCCGAAGTACGACCCGATGTCGGACGCGAGCAAGCTGTGCGCGGCGTGCACGACGAACGCGGGCTGCGGCGCCGACGGCAATCGCTGCACCAAGCTGTCGTCGACGCAGAAGGCGTGCACGTTCGGCTGTATCGACGACTCGGGCTGCCCGACGGGCTACGCCTGCCGGGCGGTGGCGGGCGCCACCTCGCGCACCGTCAAGACCCACCAATGCGTGCCCAAGTCGCTGAAGTGCTCGGGCCGGTAGACCGCCGCATTCAGCGCGCCCTTCCGACAGCAAGATAAGGGACGATCGGCCCCCCCTCCGTCCCAACAAACTTAGCGGCTGGTTTTTTTTCTCGCGGCATGTGTTAGATCGCAGCCATGCCAGCCAAGACGCCCAGCAAAGGCAAAAAGGCCGCTGCACCCAAGGCGCCGAAGAAGCCCGCCACCGCCGGCAAGGCTGCGAAGAAGCCGCCCGTCGTCGAGGAAGAGGCGCACGGCGACGAGCCTGACGACGACGACGAGGATGACTTCGAGCTGGACGGCGACGACGAGGCGCCGCGCGCGGCCGCCAAGCCGGCAGCCGCGCCGCCGGCGAAGAAGCCTGCCGCGGCGACGGCGTCGCGCGGCAAGGGACACCTGGCCGGCGAGGATGCGCCCGCCGTCGTGCCGGCGCGCCGCCTGACGCCCGAGGCGAAGGCGCGCGTCAACGAGATGGTGAAAAAGGGCATGAGCCTCGGCGACGCGCTCAAGGCGGCGGCGGCGTGGGAGACGTTCGTGGCGCCGGTCAAGGACGAGCCGGCGAAGCTGGTGCAAGGGCGTATGGGCGGCGGCGGGGGCGGCGGCGGCGGCGCAGAGCCGCGCTCGAACTTCGCGGGCGAAACCGAGCCCGAGGATCTGCCCGAGGCCGACGAAGAGCCCGTCGTTGCCGACGAGGAGTAGGCCAGCGCGCGTGTCGTGAGCGCCTGGTCTTGGCCCGAGCTCGACGCGGTCGCGCGGCTGTGGGCGACGCTGGCGGGGATCGGCGTGGCGGCGGTGCCGCCGGCCCTACGTTGGCGATTCGCGCGCACGCTCGACGGCGTGAACCTCACGGGCGCGCCGCTCGTGCAGTCGGATCTCGAAGGGGCGTCGCTCGTCGGCGCGCGGCTCGACGGCGCCGATCTGCGCAAGGCGAACCTGGCGACGGCACGGCTCGACGGTGCGGCCCTGGCGCGCGCCAACCTGAGCTGGGCCGAGCTGCGTGACGCATCGCTCGTCGGCGCCGAGCTCGCGGGCGCCGATCTGACCGAAGCGTCGCTCGTCGGCGCGCGGCTCGACGGCATCGGCGGCGAGCGCGCCCTGTTCGATCGCGCCGATCTGTCGCGCGCGTCGCTCGCCGGCGCCAGGCTGGTCGATGCCGCGCTCGAGGGCGCGCAGCTCGCCGGCGCGCAGCTCGCCGGCGTCTACCTGACCGGGGCCTCGCTGGCGGGCGCTTCCATGGCGGGCGCCGAGCTGAGCGGCGCGGTGCTCAAGCGCTGCGACCTGCGTGGCGCGCGCTGCGCCGGCGCCATCTTCGAGGGCGCGCTGCTCGAGGGCGCGCTGCTCGACGGGGACACGCTCGACGCGGCGCAGCTGGCGGCAGCGCGCTGGGGCTCGGTCGTCGTCGCGGGAGTGGCGCGGGTTCGCTAGAAGACGCAGACGTTGAGGGCGCAGAGCATGTTGCAGCAGTCGCTGGAGTTGTTGCAGGGATCGAGTTGCGCGCCGCACATCACCGGCTGCGCCATGTCGGTCGAGGCGAGATCGTGCGACGCGTGCGCCATGTCCATCGAGGTCGCGCCGCCGCCGCCACCGCCGCCACCACCGCCGCCGTTACCGCCGGTGCCGGTCGACATGTCGCCGTTGTCGGTCGACGTGCCGGGATGGTCCTCGCACAGGCCGTTGACGCAGTAGAAGCCCTCCGGACAGGGCGGATTGTCCGTCATCGAACAGGCGAAGCCGCCGTTCTTGACCTGCGGGTTGTAACAGCCGCTCGCCAGCCCCAGGGCCAGCAAGCACGCCGCCAGGACACTCCAGGGCACGAGGCGTTCATACGACTTATTTCGGAAACGTTCAACAGGCAAGGACATCACGCACCCCATTGGTGCCTTCGCCCAAGATCATGGGCCATGGCGCTGGGTCATTCGTGCTATCGAAAACCATGGCTGAGACGACGCTCGATGTCCGCGCCCTCGGCAAGCGCGAGGCCTACGCGCAGCTCGAGGCGCAGCTGGACGCGCTCCTCGACGGGATGGACGACGAGATCGCGGCGATGGCGACCATCAGTTGTGTGCTGCACAACGGGTTTGGGAACCTGTGGACCGGCTTCTATCGGGTGGTCGGGCCAATGCTCCTGCGCGTCGGACCCTATCAAGGGTCGCTCGGCTGCCTCGAGATCGGGTTCGGCAGGGGCGTGTGCGGCACCGCCGCGGCGGAGCGGCGCACCGTCATCGTCGCCGACGTCGAGCAGTTTGCCGGGCACATCGCGTGCGACTCGCGGGCGCGCAGCGAGATCGTCGTGCCCGTCCTCGATCGACACGGGCGCCTGCTCGCCGTCTTCGACGTCGACTCCGCGGCGCCGGGCAGCTTCGACGAGGAGGACGCCCGCGCGCTCGAGCGCATCCTCGGTTGGTTCGCGCATCGCGGCGTGGTAGAGAAGCGCGCATGAGCGAGCGCGGCCGATGAAGCTGGCGACGCTGAGGGCCGGCGGCCGTGACGGCACGCTGGTGGTGGTGAACCGCGACGGCAGCCGTTACGCGCCGGCAGGGGCGGTCGCACCCACGCTGCAGGCGGCGCTCGACGACTGGGACGCGCGCCGAGCCCGCGGCTGCGCGCGCTCGCGCGGCGCGCTCGAGCGCGGGCAGGTCGCCGGCGCAGCCGCTCGATCGCGCGCGCGCTCGCGCGCGCCGCTTGCCGCGCGCGTACGAGTGGGTCGACGGCTCGGCGTTCCTCAACCACGTGATCCTCGTGCGCAAGGCGCGCGGCGCCGAGCCGCCGCCAGACGCTGCGAGACCGATCCGCTCGTCTACCAGGGCGGCTCGGGCGTCCTGCTCGGCCCGCGCGACGACGATCGCGCTCGCCGACCCGGCGTGGGGCCTCGACTTCGAGTCCGAGGTCTGCGTCGTGCTCGGCGACACGCCGCAGGGCACGACGCGCCGCCGACGCCGCCGCGCACGTCCGGCTGCGTGATGCTCGCGAACGACGTCACGCTGCGCAACCTCGTGCCCGACGAGCTCGCCAAGAGCTTCGGCTTCTTCCAGAGCAAGCCGGCCACCGCGTTCTCGCCGTTCGCGGTCACGCCCGACGAGCTCGGCGACGCGTGGCGCGACGGGCGCGTGCACCTGCGCCTGCGCACGACGCTACAACGGCGCGCTGGTCGGCGACTGCGACGCCGGGCCGGAGATGCACTTCTCGTTCTTCGATCTCGATCGCAGCACATCGCGCAAGACGCGGCGCTTCACCGCCGGCACGATCCTCGGCAGCGGCACGGTCTCGAACGCCGATCGCGCGCGCGGCATCTCGTGCCTCGCCGAGCGGCGCATGATCGAGACGATCGAGCACGGGCAAGCCGAAGACGCCGTTCATGAAGGTCGGCGACACGCATCGAGATCGAGATGCGTCGACGCCGACGGCAGCAGCCTCGTTCGGGCAGATCGATCAGACGCGTCGCGCAGAAGGCGGTGACGCCGTGAAGCTGCTACAACTACTGGCGCTCGTCGGCGAGCTAGCGCGTGCGCATCGCGCTCGGCCTCAAGGAGCTCGCGTACGAGTACGTGGCCGTGAACATCGTGCCAGGCACGGGCGAGCAGCACGCCGACGACGTACCGCGCGCGCAACCCGATGGCGCAGGTGCCGACGCTCGAGCTCACGAGGACGACGGCACGGTCACGCGCTCGTCGCAGTCGCTGCCGATCCTCGAGTACCTCGAGGAGCGCTGTCCCGCGCCCGCCGCTGCTGCCGGCCGATCCGTACCTGCGCGCGCGCGCGCGGCAGCTCGCCGAGATCGTCAACTCCGGCATCCAGCCGCTGCAGAACCTGTACGACGACGAAGCGGCTCAAGGCAGCTCGGCGGCGACGCCAGGGCGTGGGTCGCGCCGCTTCATCGCGCGCGGGCTCGCGGCGCTCGCAGCGCTCGGCGCGCCGACGCGCGGGCGCGTTCCTGCGTCGGCGACGCGCCGACGATCGCCGACGTGCTGCCTGGTGCCGCAGCTCGACGCCGCGCGCCGCTTCGAGCGTCGACCTCGCGCGCGCTGGCCGCTGCTCGCGCGCGATCGAGGCGGCGCTGCTGCGCGCTGCCCGCGTTCGCAGACGGCGCACGCCGACCGCCAACCCGACGCGGTCGCCGAAGGAGCGAAGGACACCATGGCCAAGCTCGAGTCGCTCGGCATCAAGCGCATCGAAGCGCTCCACTACTACGTCGCGCGACCTCGAGCGCGTCGCGCCGCTTCTTACTCGGCAAGCTCGACTTCGCCGAGATCGGCGCGCAGCGGCCCGAGCTCGAGCGCGAGGGGCGGCAGCGCTCGGCGTGCTTCCAGCGCCGGCGACGTCGCTCTTCGTCGTCTGCACCAGCCGGTCGGCGAGGGCGGGCGCGCCGGGCGCTACCTGCGCAAGCACCCCGACGGCGTCGGCACGCTCGTCTTCGAGGTCGAGGACATCGACCGGACCTTCCGCTGCTCGACGAGCGCGGCGGCACCCCCATCACCGACGTGCAGCGCTTCGCCGACGACGGCGGCACGCTGGCCATGTTCTCGATCACCACGCCGTTCGGCGACACCACGTTCCGCTTCGTCGAGCGCGCGCGGCTACCGCGCCGCTGTTCCCGGGCTGTCGTGCCGCGCCGACAGCCGACCGGCGGCAACAACCGCTTCGGCTTCGAGACGATCGATCACGTCACGTCGAACTTCCAGACGATGAAGCCGGCGCTGCTCTGGATGGAGCACGTGCTCGGCTTCGAGCAGCTTCTGGGACGGTCGCAGTTCCACACCAGCGACGTCGGCCACGGAGCGCAAGACACGGCTCGGGCCTGAAGTCGATCGTGATGTGGGATCCGGCGTCGCGCGGTGAAGTTCGCCAACAACGAGCCGTTGCGCCCGTTCTTCAAGGAGCTCGCAGATCAACATCTTCGACGAGGACCACCGCGGCGACGGCGTGCAGCACGTCGGCGCTCACCGTCGGCGACATCCTCGCGCGCGGTGCGCGGCCTGCGCGCGCGCGGCGTCGAGTTCATGCCGACGCCGGGCACGCTACTACGACATGCTGCCCGAGCGGCTGCGCGACGATCGGCGTCGGGCAGCATCGACGAGGACATCGACGATCCTGCGCGAGCTCGAGATCCTGGTCGACGGCGAGCACGGCCACGGCAGTACCTGCTGCAGATCTTCCTCAAGGAGGCGGCCGGCCTGCTACGACGATCCCGAGGCCGGGCCGTTCTTCTTCGAGATCATCCAGCGCAAGGGCGACCAGCGGCTTCGGCGCCGGCAACTTCCGCGCGCTGTTCGAGAGCATCGAGCGCGAGCAGCGCACGGCGCGGGCGCGCCGGCGCGTCGTCGCGCATGTGAGCGAGCCGATGCTCGATCGCATGCAGCCGGCGAGGTTCCCGCGCAAGCACCACACCGCGCTGCGCGACGCCGGCGGCGACGCTGCGCTACGAGGAGTGCCTCACGCGCGACGGCTTCGACGGCCCGTACACGATCCTCTACCACCGCGAGCGGCCGCACGCGCAGCGCTCGCGCCGACGCCGCGCACGGCTGGGCGATCCCCGGCGGCGCCGACCGACGAGCCGCGGCCGCTCGCGCGAGCGGCACTACCGCTCGCAGGAGCTGCGCCGCGCAGCGGCGGCGCGCCGGTCGACGCGCGCGTCGCCGCTGCTCTTCAACGACGACGTCGTCCTCGGCGTCGCTCACCCCGACCGAGCCCGATCCGGTCTACTTCTCGAACGGCGACGGCGACGATCTCTACTTCGTCCACGAGGGCGGCGGCACGCTGCGCTCGGTCGCTCGGCGACCTCCGCTTCGCCGCCGGCGACTACGTCTTCGTGCCGCGCGGGCCTGCTGCACCGCTTCGTCCCCGACGACGGGCGCGCAGGACTGGCTGTCGATCGAGTGCCGCGGCGGCGTCGGGCCTGCCCAAGCAGTGGCGCAACGACGTCGGGCCAGCTGCGCATGGACGCGCCGTACTGCCACCGCGACTTCCGCGCGCCCGATCTTCGCCGGCCCGCGCGACGAGGGCATCCGCGACCTGGTGGTCAAGCGCGGCGGCGCGCTTCCACGGCTTCGCGCTGCGACGCACGTCGCCGCTCGACGTCGTCGGCTGGGACGGCACGGTCTATCCCGTGGGCGTTCCCCATCCTCGACTTCCAGCCGCGCGTCGGCGCTCGGTGCACCTGCCGCCGACCGTGGCACGGCACCTTCGCGGCGCGCGGCGCGCTCATCTGCAGCTTCGTGCCGCGGCCGCTCGACTTCCACCCCGACGCGATCCCCTGCCCGTACCCGCACGCGTCGGTCGACTGCGACGAGTTCATCTTCTACTGCCGCGGCAACTTCACCTCGCGCAGGGGCGTCGGGCCGGGCAGCGTCTCGCACCACCCGGCGGGCATCCCGCACGGCCCGCACCCGGGCGCCTACGAGGGCAGCATCGGCGCCACGCGCACGGACGAGCTCGCGGTCATGCTCGACACCTTCCAGCCGCTGGCGGCGACGGCGGCGGCGCTCGGCGTCGAGGACGCGGGCTACCACGACTCGTTCCTGTAGCCGGCGGCGGCGCGGTCAGCGCGGCGCGAGGGGGACCTGGTGCCGCGCGCAGACGTACTCGATGAAGCGGCGCCCGGCAGCGTCGAGCTGCTGCCACGCCGCGGTCGCCTGCTGCGCGTCGCGCAAGAAGCAGCTGGACGCGCCGATGACGCGCCAGGCGGGCTGGGGATCGTCGGCTACGGCCTGGCGAGCGAGCGCGATGGCGTCGGCAAAGCGGCCGGCCACGTAGGCCTGCTGCGCGCGGTCGGCCGCGCCGGTCGCCGCCGGCCCGGTTGCCGGAGCCGCAGCGGGCGCCCGGAGCACGATCGGGTAGTCGATCCTGTGTGGCCCGCCGGCGAACGGCGGCACGCGAATGGTGAGGACCGCGCGCACGATGCAGGCGCCGGTCGGGGAGGCGCTGGCGAAGTCGCCCCAGCCGTGGGTCGGCGGGGCCAGCGCGGCGCTGGTGACCGTCCCCGAGGGCGCGATCGTCAGATCCACGGTGGCTACGCCGGCAAGCCGATACCTCTGGTAGCAGGCGTCGAGCTGCGGGCGGATCGCGGTGATCGCGCCGATGACCGCCTCGCGGCTCAAGGCGCCCTCGTCAGCGAGCGCGACGCTCGCGCACGACAACAGCAGGATCGTCAGCCATCTCATCGGCAGCCTCCTCCATCGTTCTGCCGCCGACGGCCGGGCTGTTGGTGAAAAAGCGACGCCGGTCAGGCCGGGCGGGCGAGCAGGCCGACGCGGCCGCCGAGATCGGGGCCCTCGCTGGCGAAGGGCTCGGGCGAGCAGCCGCGATGCGCCGAAACGAGCGCCAGGCCGGCGCGCGCCATCAGCGCCACCAGCTCGGTGATGCTGTAGACGCGCAGCGAGGCGCTCTTCTGGCCGCTGCCGTGCGGGCCCGACCAATACCAGGTGGTCTCGACGCGGCCGGCGACGCCGTCGAAGCGCGGCTTCTCGATCACGAGCGTGCCGTCGCTCAGGCGATCCGCGGGGCGCACGCCGCGCGCGTAGTAGGTGGCCGCGAGGTCGCGGTGCATGGTCTCGACGAAGACGCGGCCCTCGGGGCGTACGGCGCGGCGCAGGGTCGTCAGCACGGCGAGATCGTCGTCCTCGGAGCCGTAGCCGAGGGAGCTGAAGATGTTGAGGGCGGCGTCGAAGCCGCCTTCGTCGAGCGGTGCCCGCAGATCGTGCCGGCGGTAGCGCAGCCGCTCGCTGCCGACCCCATCGCGGTTGCGCTCTGCGTGTGCGAGCAGAGGCGCCGCCTGATCGACGCCCACGACGACGGCGCCGCGCGCCGCCAGCGGCTGCGACAGCCGGCCGTACCCGCACGGCGCGTCCAGCACGCGTGCGCCGGCGGCGAGGCCGAGCAGCGCCCACAGGCCGTCGGTCTCGCGCGCCGTGCGCTCGCTCCGGTCGCTACCCCAGACGTGCAGATAGTCGTCGTCGAAGAAGGATTGCCACCAGGCGTCCATCGGACGAGTATAGCCACGCCGGAGCGAGCGAGCGGAGCAACGATGAGCGCGTACGACGACGTCGAGGAATTCTGGAGCGCGGTCCTGTCCGAGGATGCGGCGCTGGTATTGGGGGCCTGGAGCACGCTCGACGCCGAGGAGCGCGGCAGCGTCGAGGCGCACCTGCAGCGCATGAGCGATCCGACCGAGAGCTACGCCGACGGCCAGCAGCGCTCGGCCCGCTTCGCCCTCGAGGTCATCCGCCGCGGCGCGAGCTGAGCCGCACCTCGTCGTCGTCACGCCACGCGCGCCGGTGCGACCGCCTCGCGCCCAATCCGAGCCGCCGCGCTCGACCAGAGCTCCCGCGCTGCGTCCGCCCCGCCGCACCCCCCCCTGCGTCCGACCAGCCGCTTCTCGACGGCGCGCGAACGTGGTCCATTCCGTCGCGGAGGGGTTGCATGCGCAGACTCGTTCTCGTCGGAGTCTCGTGCGTCGCGCTGATCGGCTGCGGCAGTCACGACAAGTCCGGCAGCGGCGGCAACGGCGGTGGGGGGTACATCTTCGATCCGTGCCTTTCGGATCCGCCGCCCGGCTACGATCCGAAGGCACGCGGTCTCGACGCCTGCTGCGACGACGGGCCCGCCCATTGCGTGCCCGACGATCAAGTATTGCCGGCGCTGGCGTCGAACTTGACCGCCTGCGCCGACGGCACCAGCGTCTGCATGCCCGATCCGATCATCGAAGCGGGTGGCGGCTTCACGCCGGCGCCGTGCACCTCGTCGGTGGGCAACGCCACCGGTGTCTGCCTTTCGAAGTGCATCCCGCTGGTGGCGGGCAATCCGCAGTCGGCGCTGCTCGGGCAGGACGGCTGTGGCGACGGCGAGCTGTGCGTGCCGTGCATCAACCCGACCTCGCAGATGCCGACGGGCGCGTGCGAGATCAACGACAAGCTGTGCGCGGCTGGTGACGGCGGGACCTCGGGTGGCCCCGACGGAGGCGGCATGTGCCCCTACGTCGGGCCGCCGCTGCTCGATCCCAACTCGTTCGGCGACTGCGCGCCGGCGTGCGGCGGCGCGCACTGCCTGCCGGCGGCGAGCGTGCCGGCGGCGCAGCAGGGCCTGCTCGCGACGTGCACCGCCAAGGGCGGGGGCGCCGGGCTGTGCGCGCCCGACAAGCTGATCGCCACCGGCGGCAACTTCGTGCCCAAGACGTGCACCTCGATCGCGGGCGCCGAGGGGCGCTGCATCTCGGCCTGCCTGCCGTCGGTGGCGGCGCAGGCGGCGCAGCTGCCACAGGACGTGTGCGACGACGGCGAGAAGTGCGCGCCCTGCTTCAACCCCACCGCCGCGGATCCGACGGCGCCGACCGGCGCCTGCACCATCGCCTGCGATCAGCCGGCGCAGCCGCCGACGGTGCTGAGCTGTCCGTGGACGGGCCCGCCGGTGATCGATCCGGCGACCTTCCCCGCGTGCGACGGCGCCTGCAGCAACGCGCACTGCGTGCCGGCGGCGAACGTGCCGGCGGGCGAGCAGGCGCTGTTGCAGAGCTGCGCCGGCGGCTTCTGCGTGCCCGATCCGCTGATCGCGGCCGGCGGCCAGTTCGTACCCAAGTCGTGCACGTCGGTGGCCGGGGCCGAAGGGCGCTGCCTGTCGACCTGCCTGCCACCGGTGGCGGCCGAGGCGGCGCAGCTGCCCGAGGACGTGTGCGCGGCGGGCGAGAAGTGCGCCCCCTGCTTCAACCCGACGGCGTCGGATCCGACGGCGCCGACGGGCGCCTGCACGCTGTCGTGCGACGCACCGGTGAAGCCGCCGCTGTTGCTGATGTGCCCGTGGACCGGGCCGCCGGTGGTCGACCCGAGCACCTTCCCGTCGTGCTCGCCATCGTGCGGCGGCGCGCACTGCGTGCCGGCGGCGATGGTGCCGTCGGCGCAGCAGGGGCTGCTGGCGACTTGCGCCGGCGGCTTCTGCGCGCCCGATCCGATCATCGCGACGGCGGGCAACTACGTGCCGCCAACGTGCAGCGCGTTCAACGGCACGCCGGCGGAGGGGCGCTGCATGTCGACCTGCCTGCCGTCGGTGGCGGGGCAGGCCTCCGAGCTGCACCAGCACAGCTGCGCCGCCGGGACGCTGTGCGCGCCCTGCTACGATCCGTTCAGCGGCGTCGACACCGGCGCCTGCCGCGTCGGCTGCGATCGGCCGGCGAACGGCCCGTACACCTTCCCGCTCTGCTGCGGGCAGCAGGGCACCTGCGTGCCGACGGAGAACATCCCGTCGAGCGAGCTGGGGAACCTGAACCAGGACGTCTGCCCGTCGAGCCTCTTGCTCTGCGTGCCCGACGAGATGCTGCCCGGCGGGCCGGGGCCGCGGGCGTGCACCGGCCTGCTCGGTGCCGAAGGTCGCTGCTACTCGGACTGCTTGAGCCTCGGGCTGGGCCAGATCTTCCCGCAGCGCGACTGCCCCGCCAACCACACCTGCGTTCCCTGCTGGGCCAAAGCCTGTAACTGACGCGCGCGCCGTACTACAGTGAACGCGGTGCGCGCCTGCGTTGCGAGCTGCGTCGTCTCCCTCGCCCTGGCCGCCGGCGGCTGCCGGCGGGCGGCGACGCCGACCTTCAGCCGTGACGTGGCGCCGATCCTGTTCGCGCACTGCACGCCGTGCCATCACGCCGGCGGGGCGACGCCGTTCGCGCTTGCGACCTACGAGGACGCGGCACGGCGGGCGACACAGATCGCGCGCGTGACGGCGCGCCGCTTCATGCCGCCGTGGAAGGCGTTGCCCGGCGTCGCCTATGCCAACGAACGGCGCCTCAGCGACGGCGACATCGCGACGCTGCAGCGCTGGGCGGCGGCGCGGGCGCCGGTCGGTGATCGGGCGGCGATCCCGCCGGCGCCGTCGTTCGCCGGCGGCTGGCAGCTGGGCAAGCCCGACGCCGTGGTCGAGCTGCCGGCGTATCCGCTGGCGAGCAGCGGCCGCGACGACTATCGCAACTTCGTCGTGCCCGCGCCGGTGACCAGGACGCGCTGGGTGGCGGCGTGGGAGTTCCACTCGAACGGGCGTGTGATCCACCACGCCATCATCAACATCGATCGCAACGGCCTGGTGCGCAAACGCGAAGGCAGCGACGGCAAGCCCGGCTTCTCCGGCATGGAGTCGAGCGACGCCCAGTCGCCCGACGGCTTCTACCTGGTGTGGACGCCGGGCCAGCCGCCGACGGCGCCGGTGGCGGGGCAGGCCTGGCGGCTCGATGCCGGCTCCGACCTGGTCGTGCAGCTGCACCTGCAGCCGACGGGCAAGCCGGAGCGGGTGCAGCCCAGCCTGGCGCTCTGGTTCACCGACGTCGCGCCGACGGTGCCGCGGATGACGGTGCGCATCGGCGATCTGCCGATCGACATCGCGCCCGGGGCGACCTTCACCATGCGCGATCAGCTGGTGCTGCCCGTCGCCGCCGACGTGCTGGCGCTGTTTCCGCACCTGCATTACCTCGGGCACACGGTGCGCGTGCGCGCCGTCCTGCCCGACGGCAGCGAGCGGGCGCTGTTGGCCATCGACGACTGGGATCCCGACTGGCAGGACAAGTACGTGCTGGCGTCGCCGCTGCACCTGCCGGCGGGCTCCAAGCTGGCGATGGAGCTCGGCTACGACAACAGCGCGGCCAACCCGCGCAACCCGAACGAGCCGCCGGTGCGGGTGCGCACCGGCGAGCGCACCATCGACGAGATGGGCAACGTCACCTTCGAGCTGCGGCTCGGGAGCGAGCGCGACAAGGTGCTGCTGCGGGAGGCGAAGTATCGGCGCGAGATCGATCGCGGTGCCGGGGCGCGCGCCTACTACAACCTCGGCAACACGCTCGCCGAGCAGCAGCGGTTCGGCGAGGCGATCGCAGCCTACCGGCGCGCCGTGACGCTGGCGCCGTCGCTCTTGCCGGCGCAGGCGAACCTCGGGCGCGCGCTGTTCGTCAGCGGCGACGTCGACGGCGCGCTGCGCGCCTACCGGGCGGCCTTGGCGATCGATCCGGCCAACGCCCGCGTGCAGGCGATGCTCGCCCAGGCGCGGGCGAGGAAGGGGTCACCGTAGCTCGATGGCACAGCCGACGGCGGCGTGCTCCGGGGGCAGCGGGCGCCCGTCGAGGAGGGCGGCGATCGCGTCCTCGAGATCGTGCGTAGTGGGCGCGCCCCGCTCGTGTGCGACGTCGGCGTAACGATCGTCGATGCGGCCGTGCCAGACCAGCGCGCCGTGGCGGAACAGCGCTGCCTCGGGCGTGACCTCGACGTGGGCGCGCTTGACCAGCGCGCGTTCCGGATCGCGCACCGCCGGCAGCGACAGCTTGTACGCGGCCAGGTGCGCGCGCACCTCGGCGGTGCTGCCGTCGGGATAGACGAGGGTGAAGGTGGCGCGGCCGGCGAAGCGTGCGGCGATGCGCTGAATCTCCGGCACGTAGCGATCGGCGATCGGGCACGTCGGGGCCACGAACAGCAGCACCGCCGCGGCGCTGCTGCCGATGGGATCGACGCGCCGTCCGTCGAGATCGACGGGCCCGCGCGCGCAGCCGGCGGCCAGGAGGAGCAGGACGGTGTAGCGCGCGCGCATTCCTCATCTTATATCGTGTGGCCGTGGCTGCGCGCGCGCTGGCGATCTTGCTGCTCCTCGCTCCGGTCGCTCGTGCGGCCGAGCCGGCCTGGCGCTACGAGGTCAACGCCGGTGAGGGCGCGCGCGAGCTGCGGATTGATGCGACGATCGCCGCCGGCTACTCGAGCGAGCTCTCGGTCGACGACGGCGCCGAGCCGTTCGTGCGTGACGTGGCGGTCGCCAGCGCTGGCGGCGGCTGGCGATCGATCGCGCCCACGCGGGGCTCGTGGATCGCGCCCGAGTGCGCGCGCGGCTGCACGCTGCGTTACCGCTTCGAGCTCGACCGCGCGGCCGCGGCGCTGTCGTCGGACGCGGGCGATCGGCTGGGCCCGGTGACGCAGGCCCCGCCGTCGACGTGGCTGTTGCACCCGCTGCGCGCGCCGGCGGGGCGCGACTATCGCTTCCACGTCACCGTGCCAGCGGGCGTCACCTTCGTGACCGGAGTGCACCGCGTTGGGCGTGACGCCTACGGCGCCGACGTCGCCCAGCTGGGCGACGCGCCCTACTCGGCGTTCGGTCCGCTCGCCGTCCAGAGCCTGCGCGTCGCCGGCGCGACCACTGCGGCCACGCCGGCTGCGACGATCGACCTGGCGTTCGTGCCGGAGCCGGGCCGCGCGGTCGCGCGGGCGCCCATCGCTCATGCCATGGCGCGCGCCGCCGCGGTGGTCACCCGCTACTTCCACCGCTTCCCCGTCGAGCGCCTGCTCGTGCTCGTGGTCCCGACGGAGGGCGACGATCTGCACGGCCGCACGCTCGGCGGCGGTGGGGCGACGCTGATCCTCTCCGTCGGCGTCGATGCCGGCGCCGCGGCGATCGCCCGCAGCTGGGTGCCGGCGCACGAGCTGACGCACCTGGCGTTCCCCACGGTGTCGCGCCGGGAGCTGTGGATCGCCGAGGGGCTCGCCACCTACCTGGAGCCGATCGAGCGGGCCCGGGCCGGTGATCTGTCGGCCGAAAAGGTGTGGCGCGATCTCGTCGACGGGCTGCCGAACGGCGAGCCGGAGCCCGGCGATCGCGGGCTCGACCACACGCAGACCTGGGGGCGCACCTACTGGGGCGGCGCGCTCTACTGCATGCTCGCCGATCTGGAGATCCGCCAGCGCACCGGCAATCGCCGCTCGCTCGACGACGCGGTGCGCGCCATCGTCGCCGCCGGTGGCACCCTGGAAAATTCGTGGCCGCTCGCGCGCGCGCTCGCCGTCGGCGACGCGGCCGTCGGCGTGCCGGTGCTGACCGCGCTGTGGCGGCGGCTGGGCGACGCGCCGGTCACGATCGATCTGGACGCCTGGTGGAAGCGGCTCGGGATCAGAAGGGAGAACGGGCGTCTCGTCTTCGACGACCGCGCGCCGCTGGCCGCCCTCCGTCGCTCCATCACCGCGCCGCCGTGATATAATCGACCGTAGGGGTGTTCCATGCGCTGGCTCGTCCTGGCCTGCTTGGCGTGCGTCGGCTGCTTCGGCGGAAGTGACGCGGACCTGTCGGGCATCGAGGTCGCGCTGGTCGCGGGCTCGTCGATCGGTCATTCGGCGTCGATGACCGCGGCGGCGATGGACGCGCCGGTCGCTTGCGTCAATGTGACGCAACCGTGCAGCGCCTCCTTTCCGTGCAGCGGCGTGGCCACGGTGACGCTGGGCGACGCCTGCCCGCTGCCGCTCGGTGGCGTCGGCAGCGGCGAGGTGGCGGTGTCGGGTAGCTGGGCCGCGACCGACATGGCCACGCTGGGCATGATGTTCGGAGTCGGCGTCAGCGACGGCAACGTGTCGCTGTCGGAGGCGATCGGCGTCAAGGTCTCGACGGCGAACGGCCACCAGACGGTCGCTTACGTCGGGCAGGACGTCTCGGTCAAGAGCGGCAACACGCTGGCGGCGCAGTCGTCGTGGACCGTCGACGTCGACAACCAGGGCACGCCCGGCGATCCTTCCGACGACGTCTACACGATCAACGGCGCGCAGCAGGGGGCCGCCGCCGGCTCGGGCGCGACGGTGGCGCAGGTGTCGCTGACGACGGTGGTGCTCGATCCGTCGTGTCGCAAGAACCCGATCTCCGGGATGGGCGTGATCCAGCAGGTCGGCTCGTCGACGCTCGAGGAGGTGGTGGCCACCTTCCACGCAGCGTGTGACGGCAAGGTCGATGTCCGCGGCACCCTCGGCGATACGCATTCGCAGAAGCTCACCCTCTTCCACTGATCAGCCGGCGCGCCCGGGCCGGCGATCGGCGCCGGCGTCACGAGCGATCGGGATCACCGTCCGCGCAGAACGGTAGCAATCGGGGGCGCAGTTTCGGGCTAAGGTCTGCCGATGCGAACCCCGCTCGTGGTGTGCGCGCTCGCGCTCTTCTGTATCGCCGCCAACGACGCCATGCCGACGCCGCCCAAGCTGCGGCTGCCGGCCGGCGTGCGGCCCACCCACTACGCGCTCGACCTGCGGGTCGTGCCGGCGCAGCCGACCTTCTCGGGCACGGTCACGATCGATCTGCGCGTCGACGCGCCGACCGCGCTGGTGTGGCTCAACGCCACCGACTTGACGATCGACGGCGCCGAGTTCCGCCGCGGCGGTGCGAGCGAAGCGGCGCGTGTCGTTCCGGGCGGGGAAGACTTCGTCGGCTTCGCTCCGGCGCGGCCGCTCGACAAGGGCGCCGCGCAGCTGACCGTCCGCTGGCACGGCAAGCTCGACGCCGAGCGGAGCCGCGGGCTGTATCGCGTCGCCGAAGGCGCCGGCGCCGACGATTGGTACGCCTACACCTTCTTCGAGTCGATCGACGCGCGCCGCGCCTTTCCCTGCTTCGACGAGCCGTCGTTCAAGGTGCCGTGGAAGCTGACCCTGCACGTCAGAAAGACCCACGTCGCGCTCGCCAATGCGCCGCTGGCGACGGAGGCGGACGAACCGAACGGAATGAAGGCGGTCACGTTCGAGGAGTCGAAGCCGCTGCCGAGCTACCTGGTGGCGTTCGTGGTCGGGCCGTTTCGAGGTCATCGACGGCGGGCACGCCGGCCGTGCGCAACACGCCGATCCGGTTCATCGTGCCGCGCGGCCGCGCCGCCGAGACGCGCTATGCGCGCGAGGTCACGCCGCGCATCGTCGTCGAGTTGGAGAAGTTACTTCGACATGCCGTACCCGTTCCGCAAGCTCGACGTCGCGGTGGTGCCGCGCTTCTGGGGGACGATGGAGCATCCCGGCCTCGTCGCGCTCGGCCAGCCGCTGACGCTCATCAAGCCGGCGGAGGAGGGGCTGCATCGCAAGCAGTCCTACGCCAACATCCCCATCCACGAGCTGGCGCACTATTGGTTCGGCGACCTGGTCACCTGTCGCTGGTGGAACGACGTCTGGCTCAACGAGGCGCTCGGCACCTGGGCCGACGGCGAGATCACCGACGCGCTCGAGCCGGCCTGGAAGTTCACGCTCGGCCGCGACGTCGGCGCGATGTACGGCGCCATGGCCACCGACGGTGAGCCGTCGGCGCAGAAGATCCGGCTCCCCGTCGAGACCAAGGACGCGATCGCCAACTCGTTCGACAACGAGATCACCTACTACAAGGGGATGTCGGTGCTGCACATGCTCGAGCACTGGGTCGGCCAGGCGAAGTTCATGCACGCCATGCGCAAGTACCTGGCCGCGCACGCCTGGGGCAACGCCGACGCCGACGACTTCCTGGCGACGCTGCGGACCGAGCTCGGCGCGCCGGTGGCCGACGTGATGCGCTCGTTCATCGATCAGCCGGGCGTGCCGATCGTGTCGGCGGCGGTGCGCTGCGACGGCGGCAAGGCGCGGGTGACGCTGTCGCAGAAGCGCTTCTTCACGGCGGGCGACCGACCGTCGACGCAGAGCTGGCACGTGCCGGTGTGCCTGAAGTGGGACGGCGGCCGGACCTGTGCGCTGCTCGACACACCGGAGAAGGAGGTGACGCTGACCTCCTGCCCACGCTGGCTGGTGGCGAACGCCGACGGCGCCGGCTACTACCACACGCGCTACGATGCGCCGACGCTGCAGGCGCTGCGGGCGCCGTTCGCCACGGCGCTGACCCCGCGCGAGCGGGCGCAGCTGGCCGCCGACGTCGGCGCCGAGGCGGACCAGGGGACGCTGCCGCTCGGCGCCGCGCTCGATCTGCTGCCGACTTTCCTCGCCGACGACGACCTGCGCGTCTATCGTCACGGCGTCAGCCTCCTGTGGGGGCTCAATCCGCGCGAGCTGAGCGACGCGCAGCTGGCGGCCTTCGGGCGCGCCGTCGACAAGTTGGTCGGGGCGCGCGCCCGCACCGTCGGCTGGGCGCCGCGCCAAGGCGAGGATCCCGACATGGCCAACGTGCGGCCGATGCTGCTGGGCATGATCGCGCGGTACGCGCACGATCACGCCACGGTCGCCCAGGCGCACGCGCTCGTCGACCGCTGGCTCGCCAATCGCAAGGCGGTGGCGCCGGACATGGTGTCGGCGGCGCTCGGCATGGCGACGCTGAGCGACGATCCCAAGCTGTTCGATCGGCTGCTCGCCGAGGCGCACAAGGTCAAGGACCGGCGCGAGCGCGCCATGCTCCTCGGCGCCCTGGGCTCGTTCCACGCGCCGGCGCTCAATCGGCGAGCGCTCGCCATCGTCACCGGCAAGGAGTTCGACCTGCGCGACAGCGTCGGCATCGTCTATCGGGCGCTGTTCGCTCGCGAGACGCGCGAGCCGACCTGGGCGTTCTTGCAGCAACACCTGGACGAGATCGTGTCGCGCATGCGCGAGGACGAGACGCTGTGGCTGTTCGGTGCCGTGCCGGGCGCGTTCTGCGATGCGGCGCACCGGCAGGCGCTGGAGGCGTTCCTGGTGCCGCGCGCCCGCTCGCACCCGGGCGCGCCGCACGCGCTCGACGACGGATTCGCGGGCGCAAGGACCTGTGAGGCGACGCTGCAGCGCAACCGCGACGCGATCGCCGCCTTCCTGGGCAAGTTCTAACCCCAGGGTTCGCTTCGGTTGAGCAAGCGAGGGCGAGCCGCGTGAGGCGGATCGTGGATGCGACCGGAGCGACCGACCGAGGAATACCCGTCGGTCTCATGATTCATCACATCTCCGCGTTTGATTGAGCGAGCAGCGTCAGTGCCGCCGGTAGGCGCCGGTGGGCCGCGGGCGGTCGTCGGAGCCGTCTTGCCGGGACGGGCCCGCTACGCCGGCGGCCTTACCGGCCGGCGGCACGTCCGGGCCCTCGGCTCGTCGCTGGCGTCCGCCGCTGCGCGGCGGAGCGCTCCTCGACGCCCGGCAAGACGGCTCCGACGACCGCCCGCTCCATGGGCTCGTGGGAACCTTCCGCCAAGCACGATTGCCGAGAGCAGCCTCCCCACCCGCTGCGACCGTCCGGTTTTTGGACGAGCACAGAGGCTCCGCGCGCACTGCCCCGCTGGGCGAGTTCCGCAGCACAGGCAAGGGGTGGAATCGAGCACAGCGGTCCGGTGGCGAGGACTGTTTGAGCCCAGCGGGGCAGTGCGCGCGGAGCCGGACGTGGCGCTCCGGCGCGCTCTCGATGCGACGCGGGTCTGAAAGCGGAACGTTTCGAGAGCTCGCGCCGAGATGTGATGAATCATGAGACCCGTCGGTATTTCGACCGGGGGAGCGAGGACGTAGTCCTCGAGGCGACCGCGCGGATCGTCCGCAGCAGGTCAATCGAGGCGAACCCTGGGGTGAGCGCGAATCGAGCTTCAGTGCAGGCCGGTGCAGCCTATGCGCTCGCCCTCAGCGCAGGCCGAGGCGGTGCAGCAGGCGGTACATCGACATGCGCTCGAGGCCGGCCCGGCGTGACGCCTCGGAGACGTTGCCGCCGCACTCGTCGAGCAGGCGGGTGACATAGGCGCGCTCCCAGGCGTCGACCACCCGCTGGCGCCCGACGCGCAGCGGCTGCGAGAGATCGACCGGCGGCGCGCTCGCCGCCGCCGACGGTGACGGCGGCGCCGCTCCGCCGACGGCGAGTGGCTCCGACAGCGCGACGGCGCGCTCGAGCGTGTTGCGCAGCTCGCGCACGTTGCCCGGCCAGTCGTGGCGCATGAGCGCCTCGAGCGACTCGCGGGTGAGCAGTCGCGACGGCTCGACGCCGAGGTCGCGCGAGGAAGCGCGCGGCGAGCAGCGGCACGTCCTCGCGCCGCTCGCGCAGCGGCGGCACCGTCGAGCGTGACGACGGCGAGGCGATAGTAGAGATCCTCGCGAAAGCGTCCGGCCGCGACCTCGAGCATCAGATCGCGATTGGTCGCCGAGACGACGCGCACGTCGACGGGGATGGTCTTGGCGCCGCCGAGCCGGCGCACGACGCGCGACTCGAGCACGCGCAGCAGCTTCGGCTGCAGCTCGAGCGGCAGCTCGCCGATCTCGTCGAGAAAGAGGGTGCCGCCGTGCGCGCGCTCGAAGGCGCCGGGCACGCTGGCGACGGCGCCGGTGAAGGCGCCGCGCTCGTGGCCGAACAGCTCCGACTCGATCATCGTCGCCGGCATGGCGCCGCAGTCGACGACGACGAGCGGCTTCGGCGCGCGCCGGCCCGCCAGGTGCAGCGCTTCGGCGACGCGCTCCTTGCCCGTGCCGGTCTCGCCCTGCACCAGCACCGTGGTGTCGGCGCCGGCGAGCGCGGCCAGGCGGGCGGTGAGCGCGCGGATGGCGGAGGATTGGCCGACCAGGCCGTGGAAGTCGTCGGCGTCGTGCAGCGGCACGGCACGCGAGCCGGCGGGCGTGAGCTGCAGGCGGGTCTCGCCGACGGTGACGACGTCGCCGGGCGCGAGCAGCGCGTCGAGGATGCGCACGGTGCCGACGAAGGTTCCGTTCTTGGAGCCGAGGTCGCGCACGCGCAGTGCTTCGCCTCCGACGGTGAACTCGCAGTGCAGCCCGGAGACACGCGCGTCGGCGAGCACGATGTCGGCGAGCGGCCGGGCGCCGACGCGCGCCCGGTCCTCGATGTCGAAGCGGCGACCGGCATCGGGCCCCGCCAGCACCTGCAGCGACGCGCGGCGCAAGTCGAGCGAGGTCGCGCGCTCGATGCTGACGGTGCGCGCCGAGATCGTCGAAGTCGTTCATTCGCGTGCAGTATACGCTAGCGCTTGAACGGATTGAGCAGCTTGCCGTCGACGAGGTCGGGCGGCGTCGGCCTCTTGGACTGCGGTTTGTGTGCGATCGCCGGCTTCGACGGCGCGTCAGCGACGGGCGGCTTGGCGATCTTCGTCGCCACCGGCTGGGGTGTCGCTGGCGCCGGCTGCGCCGGGCGCGGGGGCGGCGCCAGCTCCTCCACGTGGCGTGGCCAGGCGAGGAAGGTGCCGAACCCCGCGGCGGCGCCCAAGGCAGCGGCGAGGGCGAAGCGAGCGCGACGGGGCGACGCGGCGCGCGGCGGATCGACGACCGTCGCGGTGGCGCCGCCGGCATCGGTGCCGGCACCGCCGGCCATGGCGCCGGCAGCGTCAGCCGTGGCGCCGGCGCTGCCGCCCACCGTCACGGTGTGTCGCGCCGGTTCGTCCTCGACGGCCGGCGGCGCGAAGTCGCGCATCAGCGCCGCCAGCTGCGTTGGCCCGAAGCCGAGCGCGTGCGCCTGCGGCTCGAGCGCCTGCGCCATGGCCGCGCCGTCGTGCCAGCGCTCCGCCGGAGCCGTCCTGGTCGCGCGCGCGCATAGCGCGTCGAGCGCCGCCGGCACCGCCGGATTCACCGTCGACGGCGCGCGCGATCGGCTGCTGCCGCGCCGCTGCCGACGCCGCCAGATCGAACGCCGCGGCGAAACAGCCGGCGCCCGGTCAACAGCTCCCACAGGAGCACGCCCGCCGCGTAGACGTCGGTCGCGGGCGACACCGGCGCGCGCGCGAGCTGCTCGGGCGCCATGTAGCCCAGGTTGCCGCGCACGACGCCGGGTGCGGTGCCATCGGTGGACGCGGTCTCCAGCGCCTTGCCGATGCCGAAGTCGGCGAGCTTGACCGCGCCGGCGCGGGCGACGAGCACGTTGGTGGCGCTGACGTCGCGATGCAGGATCGGCGGCCGCAGGCCGTGCGCTGCGCCGAGCGCGCGACAGACCTCGTGCACGACGAATGCGCCCAGCCCCGCCGGCGGCGGGCCCAGGGGCGCCATCGCTCGCATCAGCGCGCGCAGGTCGCAGCCGTCGACCAGCTCCATCACGATCGCGTGCTCGCCGCCGGCCTCGACGACGTCGAGCACCTGCGCCACGTTGGCGTGCGTGAGGCGCGCGGCCAGGCGCGCCTCGGCGAGCAGTGATGCGCGGAATCTCTCGTCGGAGAGCCGCTCGGGCAGGAGGCGCTTGAGCGCGACGGTGCGCGAAAAGCCATGCGCGCCGCGGTGTACGGCACGCCAGACCTCGGCGCTTCCGCCGCGGCCGAGCCGCGCCACCAGCTCGAAGGGGCCGAACCGCCGCATCGTGTCGAGTATAGTACGGGGCGAATGACCGGGCGGCTCATCCTCGTGGCGCTCACGTTCGCGGCCGGCGCGGCGACGATCGATCGTCGTGTCGAGGCGGCGCCGCCGGCGCCGTCGCAGGAGGAGCTGGCGCGCAGCCACTTCGTCGCCGGCGAGGACGAGTACGCGCGCGGGCGCTGGCGCGAGGCGCTGCACGAGTTCCAGCTCGGTTACGCGCTCTCGCCGCGGCCGGAGTTCCTCATCAACTTCGCGCAGGTCTATCGCAAGCTCGGCGACTACGACGCTGCGGAGCGCGAGTGCCGGCGCTACCTGGCGACGGCGCCGCCTTCGGCCCTCTCGGCGCAGGCCGAGCGCCTGCTGCAACAGATCGGCGAAGAGCGAACGCACGCGACGGCGCCAGCGGCGCCCGCGGCAGGAGCGGCGCCCGCACCGGCGCCGCCGCCGACCAGGTCCGCGGTGCCGGCGCCGACCGGTGCGCGCTGCCGGCGCCGACCGTGAGCGCGCCGGCGCCGACCGTGAGCGCGCCGGCGCCGGCCGTGAGCGCGCCGGCGCTCGTCGAATCTCCCTCCTCCCCGCCGCCGACCAGGCGGCGCACCTGGATCGCCCCGGTCGTGATCGCCGGCTGCGTCGTCGTCGCGGCCGCGGTGACCCTCGGCGTCGTCTTCGGCCTGCCCGCCCGTGACACCTTGCCGCCGGCCCCGCTGGGCACGGTCGACTTCCGCTGATGCGCACCTCGACCGCCGCCATCCTGGTCGCCGCGACGCTCGTGGGAGGCTGCACGCAGTCGGGCACCGGCGTCGAGCTGCTCATCGACGCCGGGAGCCTGACGCTCGATCGCCTGCAGATCGTCGCCAGCTACGACGGCCGCGACGTCACCCACACCGTCGATGTCGCGTCGGCCACCACGCTCGACGTCATCGCGCAGCTCCCCGACGAATCGACCACGCGTCACCTTCGACGTCACCGCCTTCGCCGGCGGCCAGCCCGTCGGCCACGGCGTGTCGGCGCCGATCGCCGTCACCGCGCACCACCTCGCGCAGGCGATGATCACGCTCGCTGCCGGCGGTGGCGGCGGCGACGGCGGCGGCCCGCCCGATCTCGCCGACGGCGGCGCGATCTGGACGCACCAACAGGGCGCGCTGCCGCCGTCGGCCGGCGCCATCCGCGGCCTGTGGGCGAGCTCGGGCACCGACGTCTACGCCGTCGGCACCGCCACCGCCGGCGCCAACCTGTTCCACTCGAGCGACCACGGCGCCAGCTGGTCGCCGCAGCTCGCCGGCGGCACGTCGTCGATCCTGAACGCCGTCGCCGGCACCTCGTCGAGCGACGTCTTTCTCGTCGGCGACAACGCCACCATCCTCCACGGCAGCGGCACCACCTGGAGCGCCCGCAGACCAACCCGGCGCCCGCCGGCACGCGCCTGCTCGCCGTCTGCGCGGTCGCGCCGATGGACCTCTACATCGCCGGCGGCGGCAACACCATCATGCACTCGGCGCGGCGGCGGCTGGGTCACGCAGACCGTCGTCGGCACCACCGAGCTGCGCGGCGTCTGGGGCGTGCGCCGGGCACATCTGGGCCGTCGGCTCCGGCGGCACCATCTTGGCGTCGACCGGCAACGGCACGTGGACGGCCGAATCGAGCGGCACGCCCAACGAGCTGCGCGCCATCTTCGGCACCAGCGCCACCGACGTCTGGGTCGTCGGCGACGGCGTCGTCCTCCACTCCGACGGCGGCGGCACCTGGACCGTCGCCGCCGACGGCGTGCCCGCCGACGTGAACCTGCGCGCCATCGGCGGGCGGCCCGGCGGGCCGGTGTGGGCGGTCGGCAACGCGTGGACCATCGTGCGCCGCGACGCGCCGCGTGGGTCGTCGAGTCGACCGGCCTCGCCATCGACGATCCCGGCCGGCGACGTGCTGCAGGCGATCTTCGCGCCGTCGACCGCCGACGTCTTCGCCGGCGGCGCCGGCCAGACGATCCTGCACCGCCCGTAACCGCGCAGCGCAACAGCGCCGCGACACCTGTATCGCGCGCGATACAGCTGCCGCGCGCGCAAGCGCCCGTCCCGTCGATGTCGCGCCGCTTCGGCACGCCGCGTGCTGAAGCGCCGGCGAAACCTCGTCGAGGAGACGGTCATGCGAACCACGCTCTTGCTCTCGCTCACGCTCGCCGCCGCCTGCGCCGGCATGATGCTCGCCGGCTGCGGCACCGCCGTCGACCCCACCGGCGGCGGCGGCACGCAGCAGGCGCCGCTCATCGGCACCTGGGTCTCGCCAGGCGCCGACGTCGCGCCGCTGCTCGCCGGCGCGCCGTTCAACAACACCAAGATCACCGCGACCTTCAACAACGACGGCACCTACACGGTCGTCAGCTTCGACACGTCGAACAAGGAGATCGACTACGCCGGCACCTACCAGACCATGGACGTCGAGTGTCGGCAACATCGTCCAGATCCGCTGCTCGCGGAGGTCACGCCGTCGACGGCGCAGGCCGAGGGCATGTACCAGATCGACACCACGCAGACGCCGGCGCGCATGCAGTACGAGGTGGTGCAGACGCAGCCGACCAACGGCCTTGACGCCGCCCGAGCCCGACAAAGGCTTCGGCTCGACCGTCTACAACGGCTCGCAGATCTCGACGCTGATCCAGAAGTACTCGCGGCAGTAGATGCGTCGCCTGCAGCTCCATACTGCGCGGCGCTCGCCGTCGCCGCGCTGCTTGGCGCTCGCGCTCCGTCGACGGCGGCGCGCGCGGCCGACCTCGATCCCGATCGCGACTCGCTCGCGCGCACCACGCCCGAGCAGCTGCCCAACGGCGACGACAGCCAGCTGCGCTTCCTCGCCTACTTCATCGCGCGCGGCGAGGTGACCAACGTGTCGCCGACGAACGATCTCTTGCAGGGCCGCGTCGTCGGCCGCCTCTTCGGGCCCAACACGACGACGACGTCGCAGGGCACCAGCTGGCTCGTAGAGCAGCGGCTGATCCCGTTCATCGTCTTCGAGCCGAAGATCCTCGACCGGATGGCGCGGCTGCGCGCCAGCTTCGAGCTCAACTGGACCTGGGGCGACACCTCGTACTCGACCGGCGGCAACTTCGGCGGCGCGCTGTCGGGGCGCTCGGTCAACCTCGAGACGCAGAACGTCGAGATCGAGATCGATCTGCCGCGTCGCTGGCACGTGAACATCGGCCTGCAGCGCCTGTGGGACAACATCCGCGATCCCTACCGCACCTTCTTCTCCACGATGTCGCTCTCGGGCGAGCGGCTCGCGTTCTGGGGCACCGACGCGGTCGGCATCAGCGCCCACGGCGCCGCCTTCGGGCAGCTCTTCCGCTTCGGCGCGTACGACCTCTACCACAACAAGGTGCAGGAGGATGATCACGTCCTGCTCTTCGAGGCGCTGACCGATCGCGACATCCGCGACGGCTGGCACGTCGGCGCCAGCGTGCGCTACCTGCGCGACACCTCGTCGGGCGCCGGCGGCGTCAGCGTCCTCGGACAGGGCCCCGACTCGACGCTGGCCGACTACAACGGCGTCTTCCGCTTCCCGCTCAACGGGCAGAAGTATCACGCCAACCTGGCCTGGGTCGGGCTCGACAGCTCGTACAACCCAGAGTTCACCGCCGGCCGCTTCGGCGGCAGCGCCTTCGCCGTCGCCAGCCTGGGGCAGGTCGCCGTGCAGCAGATGGACGGCAGCTTCGCCAAGGTCGCCGACGTGCTCGGCCTGGCGCTCGACGCGCGCGTCGGCTTCCGCTACGGCAACACGCGCAACGACACCGTCACCGCCGAGATCATCTACTCGACCGGCGACGGCAACGGCATCAGCGACGGCCGCTACTCGGGCGTCATCACCGGCAACACCTACGGCGCGCCGGGCGGGGTCTTCACCACCTCGGGCGCGTACCTGTTGATGCCGCACTCCAACGTCGTCAATCGCTACTACTCGGCGGTGCCCGACCTGTCGAACCAGGGCTACGGGCTGACCGCCAGCACCGTCAACGCCAGCTACGACCTCTATCGCAACGTGCTGACCGCGAAGGTCGGCGCCGCCGTCGGCTCCAGCAACATCGCGCCGTCGGGCGGCGGACACTTCATCGGCGTGGAAGGCAATGCCATGCTCGCCTATCGCATTCGCGTCTTTCTTTCGGTCGAGCTGCATGCGGCCTACCTGCACCTGGGCGACTTCTACGACAGCCCGCGCGAGCAGGCGGCGTCGCTGACCTCGGCGCCCGCCGCCGCCGGCACCAGCGCCGGCCGCCCGCGCGATCCCTGGACCACGTTCCTCGCAATCAAATGGTTGATGTTCTGATGCGCACGCACAATTTCATCCGCGCGTTGTTGTGCGCCTGCATCACGACGTGGTGCGCCTGCACGATTCCGCAGCCGATCTCGTTCAAGAAGCTGCCCTACCCGATGCCGGTGTCGCACCTCGCCGTCGACGGAGTGCAGGTCGCCTTCACCGACGTCGGCGTCGGTGAGCCGGCGCTCCTGCTCATCCACGGCCTCGGCAGCTACATGCCGGTGTGGCAGCGCAACCTCGACGCGCTGGCCGAGCACCATCGCGTCGTCGCTATCGACCTGCCCGGCTACGGCAAGTCGTCCAAGGCCAACTACGACTACTCGATGGCCTTCTACGCCCGCACCGTCGAGGGCGTGATCGACGCGCTCGGCCTTGGGCGCGTGGTGCTCGTCGGCCACTCGATGGGCGGGCAGATCGCGCTCACCCACGCGCTGCGCTACCCGGGCCGGGCCGAGGCGCTGGTCCTGGTGTCGCCGGCCGGCTTCGAGCGCTTCGGCGCCGGCGAAGGCGCCTGGCTGGCCGAGGCGGTCAACAAGGACTATGTCGCGCGCACGCCGGCCGAGGCGGTCTACGCCAACGTCGCCAACAACTTCTATTCGATGCCCAAGGAGGCGCGCTTCATGGTCGACGATCGGCTGCGCGTCATCGGCGGGCCCGACTTCGACGCCTACACCTACGCGGTCGCGCGCTCGGTCTACGCCATGGTGCACGAGCCGGTGCTCGATCGCCTGGGACAGATCAAGGTGCCGACGCTGGTCGTGTTCGGCGAAGACGACGGACTGATTCCGAATCCGATTCTGCACGGCGGCACCACGCGGGCTGTCGCCGAAGGGGGGACGCGGCGCCTGCCGCGTGGGCGGTTGGTGATGATTCCGCGCGCCGGCCACATGGTCCAGTTCGAGCGGCCCGTCCAGTTCGACGCGGCGCTGCTCGAGTTCTTGAAGGAGACCCCATGAAAAAGCCCACGCTCCTGCTCGTCGCAGTGCTGGCCTTCGCCTCGGCGCCGTCCCTGGCGCAGGCGCAGGCGCTGACCCAGGTCAGCGACTTCGGATCGAACCCCGGCGGCTTGCGCATGTGGAAGTACGTGCCGTCGGGGATGCCGCAGAACGCGCCGCTGGTGCTGGCGCTGCACGCGTGCAGCCAGCAGGCGGCCGACTACGTGAAAGCCGGTTGGAATACGCTCGCCGATCAATACAAGTTCTATGTCGTATATCCCGAGCAGACGACCACGAATAACGCGCTCACCTGTTTCAATTGGGCCGGAAACAATACCAATCCCATCACGGGGGACAACGACCCGGCCAACCTGACCCGCGGCATGGGCGAGAACCAATCGATCAAGCAGATGGTCGACAAGATGAAGGCCGACTACTCCGTCGACGGCAAGCGCGTGTTCATCACCGGCCTGTCGGGTGGCGCGGCGCAGACGGCGCTGATGCTGGCGACCTGGCCCGACGTCTTCGCCGGCGGCGCCACCTTCGCCGGAATTCCTTATTACTGCACCATCAACAAGAACATGGTCACCACCTGCTTGAATCCCGGAATCACGCACACGCCCAAGGAATGGGGCGATCTGGTGCGCAATGATTTCCCCAGCTACACCGGCCCTTGGCCGCGCATCGCCATCTGGCAGGGGACCAAGGACAGCGTGGTCAATCCGAACAACCAGACCGAGCTGATGAAGCAGTGGACCGACGTGCACGGCATCGCGCAGACGCCGACGTCGAGCGACACGGTGGCGCCGGGCGTGGCGCGCGACGTCTACGCCGACATGACGGGCGCGCCGGTCGTCGAGGTGCTCAAGGTCGCCAACATGGACCATGGCGTGCCGATCGATCCGAAGAACGGCTGCGGCACGGCCGCGCCCTACATCCTCGACGTCGGCGTGTGCAGCGCCGCGATCCTGGCCGCCGACTGGGGACTCACCGGAGCGGCGGTCACCCCGGACGGCGGAGCCGGCGGCGGCGGCGGCGCGGGCGGCGGCGGTGCCGACGGCGGTAGTACCGGCGGCAACGGCGGCAGCGGCGGATGGGGCGGCGGCGGCGGCGGCAACTGGACCACGCCCGGCGCCGACATGGGCGGACCCAAGGTCACCTGCGGCGGCTGCTCCGCCGTCGGTGACGCCGGCAGCGCGCTGCCGATTGCGCTCGTGCTCCTGGCGCTGGCGCTGCGCCGTCGCCGCGGCGTCGCGGTGCTGGCGCTCCTCATGATCGGACCGCGCGCCTTCGCCGCCGGGCAGTTCATCGCCGACAGCTTCGGCGGCCGCGACTACAAGCTCTACGTGCCCTCGTCGTACACGGGCCAGCCGCTGCCGCTCGTGCTCATGCTGCACGGCTGTACGCAGGATCCCGATCAATTCGCCGCCGGCACCAACATGAATGCCGTCGCCGAGGCGCACGGCTTTCTCGCCCTCTATCCCGACGAGCCGTCGACGGCGCAGTCGCTCAAGTGCTGGCAGTGGTTCGATCCCGCCGACCAGGCGCGCGGCGCCGGCGAGCCGGCCGCGCTGGTCGCGCTCGTCGATCACGTCGGGGCCAGCTACGCCGTCGACGGCGCGCGCACCTACGCCGCCGGCCTCTCCGCCGGCGCGGCGATGAGCGTGGTCCTCGGCGCCACCTATCCCGATCGCTTCTCGGCCATCGTCGTCTCGTCCGGGCTCGAGTACGCCGCGGCGACCAGCCTGGCCGCGGCGTCGACCGCGCAGCTCGACGGCGGCCCCGATCCGTCGCAGCAGGGCAAGCTGGCGGCGACGGCCATGGCGGGCGGCGCGCGAGCGGTGCGCGTGCTCGTCTTTCACGGCAGCTCCGACGCGGTCGTGGCGCCGGTCAACGGCGATCAGGTGGCGGAGCAGTGGCGCGACACCGACGCGATGCTCGGCGCCGCCGTCCCAGCGATGCCCGACGCGACCCAGATGGCCACCGTCCCCGGCGGGCGCAGCTACACGACGACGCGCTGGGGCGATTGGGTGCAAAAGGTGACCGTCGACGGCATGGGCCACGCCTGGTCGGGCGGCGCCGCCACGGCGTCGTACACCGACCCCCAGGGACCGAACGCCAGCGAGCTGGCCTGGCAGTTCTTTTCCGCCGACGCGGCCGGCGGCAGCGGCGGTAGCGGTGGCGGTGGCAGCGGTGGCAGCGCCGGTGGTGGCGGCGATCCGGCGACGGCGCCGGGGATGACACGGGCCGGCTGCGCCATCGGCGGCGGCGGTGCCGGCTCCGCCTCCGCGCTGTGGCTGGCGCTCGGGCTGCTCGCGGCGCGCAAACGTGCTACGTCGTGGCGTAGCCCATGGACCCCATCGAGCGGTTCGCCGACCTCTTCGCCCAGGCGCGCCTAGGGCCCTGCCACGATCCTTCCGCCATGACGCTGTCGACCGTCGGCGCCGATGGCCGGCCCTCGGCGCGCGTGGTGCTGCTCAAGGGTGTAGACGGCGGCGGCCTGGTCTTCTACACCAACACGCGCTCGCGCAAGGGGCGCGAGCTCGCCGCCGATCCGCGCGCGGCGCTGACGCTGTGGTGGCCGCACCTCGGCTGGCAGGTGCGCGTCGAAGGCGCGGTCACGCCGGTGAGCGACGCCGAGGCCGACGCCTACTTCGCCACCCGCGCCCGCGGCTCGCAGCTGGGCGCCTGGGCGTCCGAGCAGTCGGAGACGCTGGCCTCGCGCGCCGAGCTGGAAGCACGTTTGGCGTCGCTGACGGCGCGCTGGACGAACCAGCCGGTGCCGCGCCCGCCGCACTGGTCCGGCTATCGCCTCACGCCCATGACGATCGAATTCTGGAAGAACCGCGAGGACCGTCTGCACGAGCGCGAGGAGTACAGGCGCGCCACGCCGGCGGCGCCGTGGACGATGCGCCTGCTCAACCCCTAGTCCACCTGGTCAAAACAAATAAGTTCAAAAACGAGCTGAGGGCCCGTGATCTAACGGAGTGATGAAGCGCAACCGGACGCCCGAAGGTGCCGCTGATTCTCTCCGCCGAGGAGCAAGAAGAACTCGTGCGCCTCGACGCTGCGAGCGCGCGTGAACCGGAGTCTGGCAGTGTTTCGACGCGAGCCGTGCGCCTGGCTTGCGCCGACGCGCGAGCACCAGCACCGATGTTGCTCGCCGGTATCGAACCGTCCAACCAGACCGTGTCGCAAATGGCGCAAGCGGTTCGTGCGAGCACCGGTTGGACGGGCTCTTTGACGAGCCGCGTGTGGGAGCGCCGCGGAAGATTTCCGACGAGGATGTCGAAGCGATCATCGTCAATACGCTCGAAACGAGCCCGATCCTGAGGAGCGGAGCGCACTGGAGCACCCGTAAGATGGCTGCGCAGGTCGGCTGTGAGCCACACGATGGTCGGTCGGATTCTGGCCGCGAACGTTCGGTCGGTCCAGCGTCACACAGGACCCTCTCGTTCAAGCTGTCGCCCGACCCGCAACTGGTCGCGAAGGTACGCGACATCGTCGGTCTGTACATGAACCCGCCCGACCACGCGGTCGTGTTTTCTGTCGACGAGAAGTCGCAAATCCAGGCGCTCGAGCGGGCTCAACCGATCCTGCCGATGGACCTCGGTCAGACCCGAGCGGCGGACCCACAACTACGTGCGCCACGGAACTCTCGACCTATTCGCAGCGCTCAACGTGGCGACGGGAAAGGTACTCGCTCGCTGCAAGCGCCAGCATCGCAGCACCGACTTCGTCGCCTTCCTTCGAGAGATCGACGAGAACGTTCCGCCGAAGCTCGACATCCACGTCATCATCGACAACCTTTCGGCTCACAAGTCTCCTATCGTCAAGCGCTGGCTGCTTCGCCACCCGCGCTTCCACATCCACTTCACGCCGACCTACGCGTCGTGGCTCAATCGGTCGTCGACGCGCTTCTTCGGCCTTCTCACTGAAGGGGCTCTCCGGCGCGGCTCACACGCCAGCATCCCTGACGCTTCCGCGGTGCGATCCTCGCTACGTCGACGCTCACAACGACCGAGGGAAGCCCTTCAAGTGCGACCAAGACGGCCGCTACGAGATTGCTCGACAAGATGCGGCGCTTCGGTCGTCCGAACGCGGAGGGCGCGACAGCCGAGTGACTTTTTCAAGAAATCATCGATTCCGTGGGACTCAGCAGCGGTCGCAGAGAACTCCGCACCAAGCCGTGCGCCGTGGATTTTCGCGAAGCGCGAGGCGCGACGAGGGAAGCTCCCCGTCGGGAACTGACCGAGGAGCAACGAAGCGATTCGCGAAAAGACCAAGCGCGGCGACGCGGAGCGGGTTCTTCAACACCCTGCAGAGCACCGCGACGTCCTTCCCCTCGGCCGCTCGACCGCTGCGACGCGCGCGAGTTCGTCGCGCCTCGCGCCAGTTCGATCTCCGTATCACCGTTCGCGCGTCGCGATTGCTCGCGTCCTCGCGACTGGCTACCGCGATGTCCTTCCCCATCGACAGCTCCTGTCCGGGAGGTACTAGTCTAAGGTTAGACTAGAGTGCATCAGGCCCTCGAGCGTCGGGAGCGATCGCCGATCGCAGTTGCGGCGAGCGCGGCATTGGCTCAGCGTGGGACGTCGATGCTGCCCGCCGCCGCCCGCTCGATCGCCGCCCTCCTTTTGCTCGCCGCCGTCGCCTTCCCTGCCGCCGCCGCCGAGCTGCACCACGCGATCGCCGTCGCCGCCGGTGGCGAGCTGACCGGCAGCCCCGCGGTCGGCGGCCACGGCTTCGCTCTTCTGCGCTACGATCTGGACGGTTTGCCGCGGCAGTCGCACTTCTCCGCGGAGCTGAACACCGACACGCTCCGCCTCTCGTACGACCGGCTGCGCCTCGGCCCCGTCGAGATCGGCTTCGTCGCCGCCGGCGAGGTCCTGATCGCGGGCCTGTTGTCCGACTATTACCGCGACGGCCGCAACGATCCGAGCCGTGGCTTCTACGCCAGCTACGCCTTCGCCGGCGCCTACGCCAAGGCGAGCTTCGGGCCGCACTTCTTCGAGCTCGCCGCCGCCGCCCGTCGCTGGCTCTTCACGCGCGCCGGCGACACCAGCCCCGTGCTGACGCTTCCGCCCGATGCGTGGGTGGGCGAGCTGCGGCTGCGCTACACGCTGTGGATGCTGCGCCCCGATCCGTCGCTGTACCAGCCGCAGCGGCTGCACCCGCGCCTGCGCGGCGTGGCGCTCGGGGTCGAGGCCGGCCTCGACGAGCGCTCCCAGGCGGCGCCGTGGGGCGCGCGCGACAGCTCGTTCGTCCCCGGCGATCCGCGCAACGCTCCCGGTCGCAGCATCTTCATGGTGCGGCAGTGGCTGCGCGCCGGAGTGGCGCTGCACCCGCGCGTGCGCCTGCAGCTCGACGAGGCGGCGGCGTGGATGTGGAACGAGGACGACCTGGTGCGGCTGCGCGTGGGCGGGCTCAATCCCTACAGCGTGCCGCTGGCGGGGGCGCCCTGGGCCGGGTACCTGGCGGGCAAGCTCGCGGCCCTCGACGCCTCGCTGCACGTGCGCGTCTGGCGCGATCACGAGGTCGGCGTTGTCGCCGACGGCGTCGTGCTCGACGATCCGCGGCGCACCGGGGCGGGCGGCGCGGGCGTGCTGGCCGGCGTCGGCGCCTTCGTCGACGCGCGCGTCGGCGTGTGGCAGCTCGACCTGCGCGGCGGTTGGTCACCGACGGTGCGCCCGGGAACCGCCGCCGGCAGCTGGGGGCTGTTCGCCGCCGCCGGCTGGGCCTGGTCGCGCTGAGGCGCTACTTCGACTCGCCGAGCCGCGCGCGGATCTTCTCGACCGCCGCCGCCGGTTCGTCGACGTCGACGATGATCGCGTCGTAGCGCTCATGCTCGATCCAGATCGTGATCGCCTGCTCGCCTGAGTGGACGTCCCAGAACATCCAGCGGCCGTCCTCGCGATAGCTGCCGGCGGTGATGATCCCCGGAAGGTAGGTTCCGGGCAGGCGCAGCGACGATTTGAGTCGTTCGCGCGCCGCGGGCGCCACGCCCACTTCGGCGCCCTTGACGTGGGCGAGCGCCACCTCGAGATGCTTCTTCAAGGCGAGGATGACGTCGAAGCCGCGGACCGTGAGCAGCAGCTTGTCTTCGGTGAGCTCGATGTTGGTCATGGCGCCTACTGTACCAAGAGTGGCGCCCGTCAGCGGCGCACCGCCGCCAGCGACTGCGCGACGAAGTGCGCCAGCAGATCGAGATCGTGCAGCGACGTCAGCTTGCCGCCGCCCACCCGCGCCGGGGTCGTCGGTCGCCGCCGCGTGACGAGCCGCTCGTCGTAGCGGGCCTCGGGCGCGCGCGCGCGCAGCTCCGCCACCGTCGCTGCGAAGTTCGGCGCCGCAGTGCTCGCCAGCCGGGCGCCCAGCCCTTCGTAGTGCGTCCCCTGCTCGCGCAGGATCCACGGCGTCGCGCCGCTGGCGCGAAACAGGTAGAGCACCGGCTCGTTGTCGTCGTTGCGCGTGGTCACCTCGCGCTGGGTCGTTCGCGAGCGCACGAGCCCGCCGCTGATCACGGTGCGCGCCAGGTCGAACTTCTTCTCCTTGACCACGGTCGCGCTCTCGACGGTGCGTCGATCGGTGGCGCGGATGAGCGCCGCCAGGTCGTGCCAGGGCAGGCGCTCGCCGCGGTCGGTGGCCACCAGCGCGTCCTCGTCGAACGCGAAGCGGCGCAGCGAGATCATTTCGCTTCCCGCCACCACGGCCGAAGCCGGGCAGGCCACGGCGCCATGCCCGTGCGCGCGCAGCGCCTCGACCAGCGCCGCGGCGCGCGCCGCGTCCGGCGTCAACAGGACCACGGACGGCAGGCCTACCGCCAGCTTCAGGCGCTCCTCGTAGGCGAGCGTCCCCAGCGCGCCGGCCAGCACCGCCGCCGCACCGTCGATCGTCCCGGCGAGCTCGAGGATGGCGACGACGTGCATCCCTTCCAGCTTACGCGATATTGCTTCTTTTTCCCGTCCGGCGATCATCCTCGGAACGAAAACACCACAGGGGGTCCGATGAGCCGATTCAAGTCATCCGTCGTGATTGCGCTCGTTCTCGCCGCGTCCAGCTTCGCGTTCGCCGGCGAGATCAGCTACGCCGCTGCTCCGTACGAGCACGAGAAGATCACGGTCACGCCCGAGAAGGTCTGGCTCAAGGGCGACAAGATCTGGTTCAAGCTGCGCGTCATCAACGGCACCGACAAGGTGCTCATCTTCGACAAGGAGCAGCTCCAGGCCAAGCTGCCCGACGGCCGGGTGCTCTCGCGCGCGCGCAGCGTCTTCGCCGGGCAGGCCAAGCCGTCGACCGTCCTACCGGGCGGCAGCCAGCCACTGTGGGTCGAGTACGTCATCGGCAAGGTGCCGCTGCAGGTCTCGTTGCTGTTCACGCACGGCTTTGTCCTCGACGGCAAGCCGATCGCGTTGCCCGACTTCGTCGTCAATCCTCAGGGCAAGTAGCCCCGCCCCGCCGCCCGTATCCCCCCAAGCTCACCCCCGCGCGCCGACCTCGTGAGCGACGCCCCGCCACGGCTGGCGCCGGAGCTCGAAGCGCTCGATGGTGCCGGCGCCGCTGGCGCGCGCCTGCTCGAACGCGCCGCGCGCCAGCTCGAATAGATCCGGCGCCGACGGGGAGGGCAGGTGGTCGCCGAGGCTGATCCAGCCTGCGGCGCGCACCGGCGCGACCCGGCCGAGCGCGACCAGCGCGTCGCCGAGCGTGCGCGATGCACCGGTGGGCGTGGGGTCGCGCTTGAAGAGCGCCAGCGTGTCCACGCCGCGACGGGAGACGCCGAACCGCTGCCGCGAGACGGCGCCATGGGCCGCGCCCAGGATCCGGTCGATGTCGGCAACGGGAGCGTGCTCGACGAGCACCAGGTCGAGACTGCCGCCGTGCCGGCGATGCAACAGCAGCTCGGCGGCGAGCAGGCGCGAGAAGGTGCCCGCCGTGAAGAGCCCGATGCGGTCGACGGCGCCCGGCAGCGCGTTCGCGCTCGACAGCGCCCCGCGCCCGACCTCCTCCAGGATCGAGAGATCCTCGGCGCCGAAGATCCGGGGCACGGCGTCGAACAGGCAGATGGTTCCCACGGGAATGCCGTTCGACGCCAGCGGCACGCCCACGAACGAGCGGATCCCGAACTGCCGCGCGCGCTCACCGGCGAACGGGTAGGCCGCCGCGTCGGAGATGACGAGCGAGGCGCCCGACGCGAGCACTCCGCTGGAGTAGAGCGCGCGGCCGTCGAACACGGTCCCCGTCGCGATGGAGCTGCCCCGGCTGACCGCGCGGACGCGCAGATCGCCGCCGTCGACGAAGGTGATGGCGGTGGCGCCGAAGCCGTAGTAATCGGCGATCCAATCGGCGAAGCCTCGGAGACCGGTCGCCACGTCCGGGGCACCGAAGTCGACGGCCTGCAACGCCGCCTTCGCTGCCGCCGACGCGCGCTTGCGCGCCTGGTGGATCCGCTCCTTCTCCTGCTCCACCGTCTCCTCGGAAGCGCCGGCGCCCTGCAGCGCCAGCGAGATGACGGCGAGCAGCTTGGCGCGATCGAGCGGCTTCGGCAGAAAGCGAAACGCGCCCAGGCGGAGCGCCGTGCTCGCGGTCATGTCGAACCCGGAGCAGACGATGATCGGCGGCAAGGGTGGCGTCAGATCGCTGCGCAAGCGGACGAGCAGCTCGAGACCGTCCATCTCCGGCATCGAGACGTCGGTGATGATGAGGTCGGGCCGGAGCTCGCGTGCCAAATCGAGGCCCTCTTTCCCGTCGGCCGCGACCACTACCGAATAGCCGGCGAGCTCGAGCTCGGCCTCGTAGTAGTCGCGCATGTCCTCGGAGTCGTCGATGGCGAGGATCCGGGCGGGTGCGTGCTCTCCGTTCATGGGTCCGTCTCCGTGATGCAAAGATGCGCCGCCACCGGCGGACGCCACACCCTATCTGCTGGAGCGGCCGGGTCTATGGCGTCGTAGTGGGCAGGCCGCCGATCGTCGGGTTCGGGTTGCCCGGCTGGACGGTCACGCCGCCGAGCGTATTGGCCGTTGGCGGCGCCGCCGGCGGCGGGGTTGGCGTCGTCATCGAAGGAGGCGGGCTGACGGAGCTGAGCGGTAGCCCGTTCTGGTAGGCCGAGGACGAGGTAGTCGCCGGCAGCTGCAGGTTGTTGGGCGGAGTCGTGCCGATGGTGGGCGAGCCCAGTGTCGAAGGTGGCATGTTCGACGTGCCGAACGGCGTCGATCCCGTCGGTGCCACCGTCGAGCCCAGTGGCAGCGGGGCCAACGCCGACTGCGGCAACGGCGCCACCGACGACTGCGGCAACGGCGCCACCGACGGCTGCGGCAACGGTGTCAGCGACGACGAGGGTAGCGGCGCCACCGACGACGGCGGCAGCGCCGATATCCCCGGGGACCCCGGGATTCCGGCCGCCGCTCCCGTGCCCGGCGCAGCCAGCTGGGCCCACGCCGTCGACGCCGTCATCGTCGCGAACGTCACGATCATCAATAGAGCTTTGCGCAAAGGAATCCTCCTGGCTCGTTCCCTCGTGAAGCTAGGTCGAGCCAGGAGTGGTCAGGTAGGAAATTTCGCGCGCAGCCGCGGGCAAACGGAGGTGCGCTCGGCGGAGGAGGAGGCAGACCCCGAGCGTCAGAACCAGCGCGCGGTCGGCTGCTGGCCGCCGGGGCCGGCAGCCATCGACGCCTGTGACAGCGCCGTGCGGATCGCGTCGGTTGCGCGCTCCCGCACCGCCTCGCCGATGCGCTCGCGGATCGTCTCGCCCACGCGCTCCTGCAGCTTCTGGCCCACGCGCTCGCGCAGCGTCTCGGTGACCCGCTCGCGCAGCGCGTCGGCGATCCGATCGGCGTCGAAGCCCGCCGACGCGAGCTGCTGCGCCATCGGGCTCTGCGAGATCGCCGAGCGCACGGCCTCCGTGAGGTGCTGCCGGATCGCGTCACCCACCTGCTCGCGCACGGTCTGGACCACGCGCTCGCGGACCGCCTCGCTCACGCGTCCCTGCACCGCGGACGCGATCTGCTCGCGGATGGTGGAGACGATGGCCTCACCGTCGAACCCGCCCGGCATCTGCCGCATGCCGAACCCCTGCTGCTGCGCGCCGAATCCGCCGCCGCCCATCGCGTTCGCGCCGCGCAGGATCTCGCCCAGCCGCTCGCGCAGCTCCTGCCCGAAGTGCTCGCGCAACGCGTGCTTGAGCTTGTGACGCAGCGTCTCCTCGACCAGCTCCACGATCTCGTCGCCGGCGCGGTAGGCCACGTGATAGGAGATGCTCTCGACCAGCGTCAGGATCAAGAGATCGCCACCGGGGGCGTTCAGCATCTGCAACATCGGCTGGCCTTCGGACAGCGAGCGCTTCAGCGCCTCGCCGATGCGGTCGCGCAAGATGGTGCCGATGCGCTCGCGCAGCTCCTCGCCGAAGCGCTCGCGCAGGTTGTCGGCGATGCGCTCGCGCAGCCCCGTGGCCACCCGCTCGCGCAGCGCCTGGACCAACAGCTCGCTGGCCGGACCCATGAACTGCGGCCCGAGCTGACCACCGCTGATGGCGCTGCGCAGCGCCTCGCCCAGCCGCTCACGCAGCACCTCACCGAGGTGCTCGCGCACCGCCTCGGAGGCGCGCTCGCGGATGCCCTCGATGACCCGGTCGCGTACCTGGCTCGCCACGCGCTCGCGCACGCGCTCGGCCACCTGCTCGATCCCCGCGCCGGGCTGCATCCCCGCCTGCGAGAGATCGTCCCGCAACGCCCGACGCAGGTGCTCGCGCAGCGCCTCGGCGACGCGCTCACGCACCGCGTGGCGCAGCTGCCGATGCACGCTCTCGAGCACGCGCTCGCGCACGCTGTCGGAGACGCGCTCGCGAATCATTTCGGCCACGTGCTCGCCGCTCGGCTCCCGCTGCTGCTGCGGGAAGTAGCCTTGCTGCTGGCCGGCGAATCCTCCGCTCCAGCCGCCGAGGAGCGGTGACGCGCGGCGAATCGCCTCCATCGTGTTCCGGATGGCGTCGTCCAGTCGGAACAATTCACTGCCTTCGAACGATTCGGTCTCCATTTCGTCCTCCTCTGATCCGGACCTCGGGGTTTGTGCTGCCTCGTTTACGCTTGCGGCAGCGAAGACTTCGACGGCTTGGCGAGGCGCACGCGCACCACGCCACTCTCCACTTCGACACGGGGGCGCCCGCTGGTCGGGCTCGGCAACCGGACTTCGCGGCGGAAGGGGCCTCTGGGCATCTCGGCGTGCAGGTAGATCCGCCCGTCGAGCGCCGCGCCCGTCGAGCGCGCGCCCGAGACGACCAGCGCCTCTTCGCCGAGCTCGACCTCGACATCGTCGCGTTCGACCCCCGGCACGCCGAGCTCGACGATGATGTCGCGCTCGGTGTCGATGAGATCGAGCGGCGGCGCAAACGAGAACGGCGGGACCCGCTCGGCGATGCGCGGGATCGCGCGCGCCAGCGCTTCCAGCTCGGCGAACTGCCGTGTCACCGTCTCGGGCGTCGGCGCCGCGCCCGGCTCTGCGTTGGGCGCGGCCGGCGGATCGCCACCGGTCAGCGCGCGATGGATCGCGCGAACGTGATCGTGCATCATCTCTATCCGGCTGGCGCGCATCGGCCCTCCTCGGTAGGAGCCGGTCTACGCACGCTCGACGGCCGCGCAAGAAGGTTCTTTCGGGTTGGGTGACGTTCCGCGGAAATTCTCGCGAGCAGGAAGTTGCGCGACGCGGAGCGTCACGGCGCCGGCGCGGCGAGGCTGGCGCGCAGATCGATCAGGCACTGCTGGCTGACCTGGATGAGGCCGCCCTCGGGCCGGTCGAGGTCGATGATCAGCACCGTCACCGCCGTGACCACCATCGCCACCAGCGTCGTCGCCACCAGCTGGCGCCGGCGCGCCAGCCCGCAGATCTTGCCCAGGAGCGCGCAGGAGACGAGCGCGACGAAGATCAGCACCCGGATGATGCTCTTGGGCACGTGCGCCGCGATCTCGAAGATTCGCTTGGCCCTGAGATCGATGACGTCGTTCAGCGCGCTGATGAACAGCCCCGTCGGCACCGAGCGCGAATCGAGCGCGGCGGCGCCGGCGGCGTGCGCCCACAGATGTTCTTGCAGCCGGTCGGTCACCATCGCGAGCGCGCGCTGGCGTGCCGAATCGCCGGTGGCCCGGCCGAAGGCGATGCGCGCGTCGACGTAGCGGAGCAGCAGCGCGTGCGCCGCGGTGGCGTGCGGTGCGGGCAGCATGCGGGCGCGGAGGGCGGCGGTGCCGATGGCGTTCGATTCGTCGATGACGAGCCGCCGCCGCGTTTCGTAGCGCGTCATCGCCATCGAGAAGGTGAAGCCCAGGAGCAGCGCGAGCACGCCGACGATCGCGGTCTCGATGGTGGTCTGCACGGTGCGGCCAGGGTCGTCCATGTCGGCGGCGTGGCGCGCCCCGCTGCGATAGCCGAGCTCGACGGCGAGCATCAGCGCCAGGACCCCGAGCGCGAAGACGACGAGCTCGATCAGATGGAAGCGCAGCGTCGGGCTCATCAGGCCGGGGCTCGCGGCAGGGCGACCCCCGCCCCGAGGCCTTGCGTTCGTCGGCCGACCAGGGCGGCGAAGATCAAGTTGAAGGCGAGAAAGACCATCCATTCGCCGAACACGGCCAGCTGCACGCCGCCGCTGAACACCAGCGACGCCACCATGAGCGCGAGCGCCACGTCGCGCGAGTTGCCGCTCAGCGCCATGCTGCGGCGCGCCTCCTCCGAGCGCCCGCCGAGCAGCCAGCCGATCCCCAGCGCCGCGGCCGCAAACGACAGCGCCGCCAGCCAGCCGCGCACGCCGATGAACAGGACGCTGCGGATCTCGCGGTGGATGACGAGGAAGATCACGATCAGAGCCACGCACACCAGCGACAGCGCGCGCACCGGGCGATCGAGGCGTGCGGCGAAGGCGGGGCGATGGCGGCGAATCATCTTGCCGGCGAAGAGCGGAAGCATCTGCAACACCGCCAGCTGCGCGATGAGCCGCAGCTCGGGGAGGTCGACGTGGTGCGTCTGCAAAAGGAGCTGCAACGTCGGTGGCGCGGTGAACGCGGTGAGCTTGGCCAGGAACAGCGTGATCTCGACCGACAGCGACAGCTCGGCGCGGGCGAGCCGCGCCAGCATCGGCGCGTAGCGCCCGCCCGGCGCTGCCGCCAGGATCAGGAACGCGGTCTCGACTTCATCGCCCGCATGCAAGAGCCGCGACAAGGTGAACGCGACCAGCGGCAAGAGCAGCAGGTTGAACGCCAGGCCACGCAGGAGCAGTCGGCGCTCGTGCCGCTTCTCCTGCTTCGGCCCCTTGGGGCGGCCGCCGAGCTCCAGCCCCATCGAGAACATCATGGTGACGAGGTAGCCCGCGGCGAGCGCGTGCGCGAGCGTACTCCCGAGCGCGGCGTGACCTCCCATTAGAGCGGACACCTCGTCACCATTGTTCGCGGCTGGAGGCTCACATCGCCGGCCGCGGCACCGCCGCCATCTCGACAGGATAGCGCTCCATCACCTTGTGGACGGCGCTGGCCAGCTTCTTCTCGTTCGGCGTGTAGGGATCGTTGACCACCGCGCTCGCCGTTCCGCGCCACACGACCTGTTTCGTCTGTGGATTGATTAGGTCGACGAACAGGGTCCCCTGCGTGTACTCGTCGACGCTGACGCCGCCGGGGCCGCCCCACCAGAAGCCGCCATACCCCCAATCGGTGACGTTGATCTTGTTCTGCAGCTTGCTGTGATAGGAGACCAGGATATCGGGATTCTGCTGCGTCTCCTGGAGTCCCTTGGCCTGCAGATCGCTCGCGATCTGCTGGCGGACGACCGCACCGGCCGGCGACCGCTCGAACGCGAGCTGTCGCTGGCTGACCGTGGCCGGCTCGAACCAGCCGAACGTCCGATATTGGGAGAGGTTCGCCCCCGGGCTGGTGCTCGAGCGCACGGTGACACAACCGCACAGGAACAAGGACAGCGCCAGCGCGACTCTGCTGATCATTCTCATCGCCATGGCTCCTTTGGCGGGCACGATGCCCTAGCGTTGCCAGGTAGCGCTCTCCGACGCGCTGCCAAGTACGAACTAACGACCTCGGTCGTCGGCCGCTGCGCCGGCGAGCAGGCTCGCCGCGTCGGCAGCGTGGCGCCGCTGCAGCTGCGCGAGCGTCATCCGATACGCGAGCTCGGCCACCGCGCGAGCGTGGCGCGGGTTCATCGGGTTCCACCCCATGGCCGCGGCTACGTCGCGATCGGGCTCGAAGAGCAACACCTCGACCCCACGTCGAGCGAGCGGGTGCAGCTCCCACCGCAACAACAGTCGCAGCGGCAGGAAGCGGGACAGCGGAGACAGCACCACGGCGACGCTGCGCCCGCCGCCCGCCGCCCGCGCCGCGTCGAGCACCAGCTCCGCGTGCGTGGGCGACGTGACGCCGCCGTCGACGTAGCGCTCGGCGCCGACGCGGACCGGCCGGCTCAAGCCCGGCACCGCCGACGAGCAGCGCACCGCGGTGGCGACATCGGCCGCGGGTGCGCCCGCGCGCCCGAAGACGACGCATGCGCCGCTGTCGAGATGAACGGCAGGGATCCACAGCGGCCGCCGCGGCCAGCGCTGCGGCGCGCTGCGGCTGAACGCCGGGCCCAGCCGCGCCGCCCCCTCCGTTCCCTCGGGCAGAAGGGCGGCCAGGAGCGGTCCCAGGCGCGCGAGCCAGGGCCGCGCCAGGACCGCGCGCAGATACTCCTTCGACGCCGGCCACGACAGGCTCGGCTCGACCGCCGGCGCGCTCGCCGGCGGCGCCGCCGCGCTCGTGTGTCGAAACAGCCGATGCGCCGTCCAGCCCAGACGCAACAGAGCACCCACTTGCGCGCCTGCCGAGGTTCCGACGATGAGATTGGCGCCGCCCGCGTCCCAGCCGCAGCCGTCGACGAGCGCACGCAGGACGCCGGCGTGGAACGCCCGGCCGACGGCGCCGCCGGCGCCGAGCACCAGGGTGACGTGTCGCGCCGGGGGGCTGCGCGCGCGCGCTTCACCGGGGGGCCTGCGCGCGCGCGCTTCACCGGGGGGCCTGCGCGCGCGCGCTTCAGTGGATCGGCTGCCCGTCCCACGTGATGCCGTCGAAGTAGGCCGCCACCAGCTTGGTCCCCGCCCGCGTCCGCTCCCGGTGACGCAGCCGGTACGAGAGCACGCTCCCGTAGGACAGGAGCTGGAACAGCGCCGGCATGCGATCGCCGCGCTCGCCGTAGATGTCGTCGATCTCGGACAGCAGATACGAGAGATCGCGCCGCAGCTGCACGGGATGGAGCAGGGCGTCGCGCACCAGCGCGGCCGTATACATGCGTCGCACGCCCGCCGGCGTCACCGCCACCGGGCCGTTGCCGCGGCGGCCGAGCACCGCGTCGACCAGCATCGCCTCCGGCATCAGGTGCACGCCCGCAGTGGGACGTGGATTGCACTCGAGCAGGACCAGCCCGCGCGGGCCGCGGATGAAGTCCATCGAGATCTGTCCGTGATAGCCGGTCGCCTCGACGATCCGGCTCGCACAGGCCAGCGTCTCGGGGGCGAAGACCGACTCGAAGACGATACCGCCGGCGTGCTCGATCTCCTTCGGGTGGATGTAGGCGCAGTGGGCGACGACGCGTCCGTGTTGGGCCACGCTGAAGCTGCACAGATCCTCGCCCTCGACGTACTCCTGCACGATCCACGGGCGCTCCGCCGTCGGCGCGCAGTCGGCCAGCCGCAGCGCTCCGGCGAGTGGCCCGCTGTTGGTGAACAGCTCGAGGCCGCCGCGCGACCAGACCGGGCGCGCGAAGTAGCGCGGATAGTCACGCAGCGCGGCCCGCAGCTCGTCCTCGCTCTTTACGGTAGCGGTTGCCGGCGTGGCGATGGCGAGCTCGTGGGCCAGCTGGCGAAAGGAGGCCTTGTGGTGCAGTCGCGACAACAGGGCGAACTCGGAGGCGAACACGCGCACGCATCGCGACAGCGCGGGCGCGTGGTAGGCGAGATAGAACACCTCCTCGAAGCAGGGCACGACCAGCTCGATGGCCAGCCGGTGCACCAGCCGCACGATGTCGGCGATGAAGCCGCCGGCGCTCTCTCGTGGAGCGGCCACCTGCGCGCGCTCGGTGACCCAGCGGGAGTGGCTGCCGGGCGCGGCGTAGTAGGTGTCGGCGGCGAACACCCGATGGCCGCTGCGGCCGAACTTGCGGATCTCGTCCAGCGCGAAGGGCATGCGCGAGCTGGTGACCAGGATGTTCATGCGCGCCCGCCCATGGACTGGAACCGCTCGCGCGCGATCCGCTCGGCGGCGACCTGCGGCGAGGTGTGGTCACGGTCGGCGCGCGCGAAGACGCCGTCGAGCAGCGGGCCCAGGCTGTCGAGCCGCCGGCGCAGGGCGGCTTCGTCGCCGCCGACGGCGGCGGCGGCGCCGAGCACGCCGCCGGCGTTGACCACGAAGTCGGGCGCGTAGAGGATGCGCCGGCGCTCCAGCTCGTCGGCCAGGCGCAGGTCGGCCAGCTGATTGTTCGCGCTGCCGGCGACGACGCTGCAGCGCAGGCGTGGGATGGTCGCGACGTCGAGCGCGTCGGCGAGCGCGCAGGGCGCGAAGACGTCGACATCGGCGTCGAAGATGGCCTCGGGAGCGACGGGGATAGCACGCCACTCGGCGACGGCGTGGGCGACGGCGGCGCGATCGAGATCGGTGACCCACAGGCGCGCGCCCGCCGCGGCGAGCTTTTGGCACAGCGCGGAGCCGACCCGGCCCAGACCCTGGACCGCGACCTTGACGCCGTCGAGATCGTCGCGCCCGCGGCGGCGCTTGAGCGCCGCGCGCATCCCCACGACTACGCCGTAGGCGGTGGCGTCGGCACCTTCGTGATTGCCGCCGCGGCTGACCCACAGCGTCGATCGCGCGACCACGGCCATGTCCGCGCTGTTGGTGCCCACGTCCTCGCCGACGATGAAGCGCCCGCCGAGTCGATCGACGGCGCGGCCCAGCGCCTCCAACAGCGCCTCGCTCTTGTCCGTCGCCGGATTGCCGATCACCACCGCCTTGGCACCACCGGCGGGCAGCTCGAAGAGCGCGAGCTTGTAGGTCATGGCGCGCGACAGCCGGAGCGCGTCGCGCAGCGCCAGCGAATCATCGGCGTACGGCCACATCCGACAGCCGCCGCCCGCGGTGCCGAGCGAGCCGGTGCGATGGATGGCCACGATCGCGCGCAGCCCGACCGAGTCGTCGGCGAAAAAGGAGACGTGCTCGTGCGCATCGAACTCGCTGCTGTCGAAGAGGCTCATGCGCCGTGGGCGATGCGAGGCGCGTGCCGTGCGCCGCGCCGCGCCGACAGGCGCCGCGATCGTGACGAGGGTCGCCGTCCCCCGACGTGCGCGCGCGTGAGGTGCGTGCTACCCCAGACAGCACCTTGCACACGCTCTGTTGGTCACCGTGTCGTCGTCTCGGCAGCACCGCTGGCATCCTGGCCGGCCTCGCCCTCGCAGCCTTTGCCGCCAGGGCCGACGCAGCCAGCGCCGTCCGCCTCGACGTCGACGGCGTCCTCGGCGAGCACGTGGCCCTGGGCCCGCCGACGCAAGCGCGCACGACGATCCTGTTCTTCATGAGCCGCCGCGCCCAGAAGGAGAGCGTCGCCTTCGGCCGCGAGGTCGACGAACGGCTGCTCGATGCCGCCGTCGAGTCGGTGGCCTTCGTCGACGTGCGGCCGTATGGCGGCTGGCTGCGCCGGCTGGCGATGTCGCGCCTCAAGCAATCGGCCACCGAGGCGCGCGAGCACCGCCGGGAGCGTCGGGTCGCTCACGGCGCCGACGCCTCGAGCGAGGTGGTGAACCGCTGGCACCTGGTCGGCGACTTCGACGGCTCGCTGTTCTCCCGGTTCGGTGTCGAGAGCGATCTCTCTCATCCGATCGCGTTCGTGCTCGACCGGGGCGGAGCGCTGCTCGGTCCGTTTCACGATGTCTCCGGCGTGCTGGCGGCGGTCGGGAAGGCCACGCGCGCGCGTTGAGCGCCGGCTCGGGCACGCACCTGCCCTGACGGCCGCTCTTTCGCCGCGGCCGTCGGGCGTTAGGTTGCCCTCATGCTCGAGCGTCTTGCGAAGGCCGTGGCCCGCCGCCGCTGGTGGGTGCTGGCGAGCTGCGCGGTGCTCGCCCTGGCGGCGCTCGCGTCCGGGCGCGGGCTCTTCGGCAGGCTCGGCTACGCCGTCTTCTACGATCCGACGGCCGAGTCGACGCAGGCGGCGGCGCTGGCACGCAAGGTCTTCGGCGACGGCGACGCGGACGTGGTCGCGCTCTACCGGCTGCCGCCCGCGGTGCGCGCCCCCAGCGTGCGGTACGCCGACGTGCTCGACGCCCTGCGCCGCTCGCTCGCGCGCGTCGCGGCGGATCCGGCCGTCGCGCGCGTCCTGAGCGAGCTCACGCTCGGCGGCCAGCGCTTCGTCTCGCGCGACGGCCGCAGCACCTTCGTCGTCGTCAGCCTGCGCGGCGACCCCCGGGCCAAGGCGGTCGCGCTGCCGCGCCTCGAGCGGCTGCTCGCGCTCGAGCTCCCGGGCGGCGAGCGCGGCCTTGTCACCGTGCGCCCGCTCCTGGGCGGCCTGGTGCCCTCGGGGCGCGCGCTCACGCACCTGGCGGAGCAGTCGCTCGCGCGCGGCGAGCGCATCGCGTTTCCGCTCACCGCGCTCTTGCTCGTCGTCATCTTCGGCAGCGTCGTCGCGGCGCTGATGCCGCTCTTGATCGGCGGCCTGAGCATCGTGCTCGCGCTCGCGATCCTGGCCCTGCTCGCGCACGTCATGTCGGTCGATGCGTTCGCCATCAACGTCGTCACCGTCCTCGGGCTCGGCACCGCCATCGACTACGCGCTCTTCCTCGTCAGCCGCTACCGTCAGGAGGTGGCGAACGGCGCCGCCGCCGACAGCGAGCCCGAGCGACGCCGGCAGGCGCTGCCGCGCGCCGTCGCCACCGTGGGGCGCTCGGTGCTCTTCTCCGGCGTCACCGTCGCCGCCAGCCTGTCGGGGCTGCTCGTCTTCCGCCAGCCGTTCCTCCGCTCGGTCGCGGTCGGCGGCATGGCCGTGGTGCTGATGTCGGCCACGCTGGCGCTGGTGGTGCTGCCGGCGATGCTGTCGATCCTGGGCCCGCGCCTCGAGCGCGGCCGGATCTCGTCGCTGTGGCAGCGCGCCCGGGCGCCCGCGCCGCCGGCCGGGCACTGGCGCCGGCTGGCGCGTTTCGTCCTGGGGCACCGGGTCGCGGTCTGCGCCGGCGTCACCATGCTGCTGTTGCTGTTGGCGCTGCCGTTCCGGCGCCTGCAGCCTTCGCGCTCCGACGTGCGCGCGCTACCGGCGAACAGCGAGCCGCGGGTGACGAGCGAGCGCCTGGAGCGCGACTTCCCGGAGACGACGCTGACGCCGGTAATGATGGTCGTCGCCATGCCGGATGACGTTGCCGACGAGGATCAGCTGGGCGCGCTCTGGGACTATGTCGGTCGCCTCCAGCGCCTCGCCGGCGTCGCTCGCGTCGAGAGCGTCCTCTACTTCGCGGGCGCCCACGACCGCGCCTCGGCAGAGGCGCTGGCGCCGCTCTTCGACCGCGTCGCCCACGACCCGACCTCGGAGCGGGGTCGTGCGCTCCGCTCGATCCTTCACGGCCGCTACACGCTGGTGCGCATCATCTCGGGCGCGCCGCCCGACGCCGCCGCCAGCCAGCGTCTGGTCACCGAGCTGCGCGCAGTGCCCCCGCCGCCGCAGGCGACGACGGTCGTCTACGGCCAGGCCGCCTCGCTGCACGACTTCGCGCAGGGGATCCGGCAGCGGGCGCCCCTCATGCTGCTGGTGGTCGGCCTGAGCATGTTCTTCGTGCTCTACCGGGCGTTCCGCTCGCTCATCCTGCCGCTCAAGGCGATGCTCATGACCGCGCTGTCGCTGACCGCCTCTTTCGGCGCTCTCGTCTTCATCTTTCAGGACGGGCGGCTGCAGTCGCTCCTGCACTATCGCGCGCTCGGCACCATCGACGCTTCGCTGCCCGTCGTCATGTTCGCGGTGGTCTTCGGCCTGTCGATGGACTACGAGGTGGTGATCCTGGGCCGCATCCGCGAGGCCTATCTGCGCACGCACGACAACCGCGCCGCGATCGTCGACGGCCTGGCGCAGACCGGCAGCGTCGTCACCGGCGCCGCCGCGCTCATGATCGTCGTCTTCTCCGCGTTCGCCGCCGCGCCGGTGGTCTTCGTCAAGGCGCTCGGTCTCGGCATGGCGCTCGCCATCGCGCTCGATGCGACGCTGGTGCGCATGCTGCTGGTGCCCTCGACGATGGGGCTGCTCGGCCGCCTCAACTGGTGGCGGCCGCGCTGGCGGGGCCGCCGATGAGCGCGCTGGCGGGGAAGGTCGCGCTCGTGACCGGTGCGTCGCGGGGGATCGGCTACGCCGTGGCGCGCGCGCTGGCGCAGCGGGGCACGCGGGTGGCGATGGTGGCGCGCACCCGGGCGACCCTGGCGCAGGCGGCGGCCTCGATCGGCGGGTCGGCGGCGCCGTTTGCGCTCGATCTGACCGACCTGGGGGCGCTCGCGGCGCTGCCGCGCGCCGTCGTCGATCGCTTCGGCGGCCTCGACATCCTCGTCAACAACGCCGGCGTGCATCACCGTGGCCCGGTATGGTCGCAGTCGCCGGAGCGGCTGGCGGAGATGATCGCGGTCGACCTTACCGCGCCGATCTTCCTCACGCGAGTCGCGCTCGACCAGCTGCGTCCGGGCGGGGTCATCGTCAACATCGCCAGCCTGGCCGGCATCGTGCCCACCGCCGGGCAGGCCACCTACGGCGCGGCCAAGGCGGGGCTGCGCGCCTTTTCCCGCGCGCTGGCCGGCGAGCTCGAAGGGCGCGATCTGCGCTGCGCGGTCGTCTCTCCCGGGCCCGTCGACACGGCGTCGTTCGCCGGCGATCTCGCCCGCGTTCCGTCGCTCGTCTTCTGCCAGCCGATCTCGAGCGCCGCCGACGTCGCCGACGCGGTGGTCGCCTGCATCACCGGCGACGCGCGCGAGCGGTTCGTGCCGCCCGCGGCGGGGACCTTCGCCACGCTGGCGACGCTCTTTCCGCGCCTCTTGCGCCGCCTTATCCCGCTGCTCGAGCGCCGCGGCGCCGCCGCCAAGCGGCGCTACCTGGCGCGCGCCCGGTAGCCGCGGTCACGGACTCGCGAGGGGGAAGGAGAAGTTTCGGCCCCAGTCGGAGTCCCAGTCGCTGCAGCCGGAGTCGTCGCCGTTGGCGAACCAGAGCTCGATCGAGCGCGCGTCGCCCGGCACGTCGAGCGGCACCAGCGTGGGCAGCTTCTTGGCGCCGCTGGTCGTGACGGGCACGGACGCGATCGGCCCCCCGTCGAAGCGGTAGTAGGCGACCAGGCTCCAGGCGTCGAGCCCGTTGTACTGGTAGCGGCAGCGCGGCAGGCGCGACAGGTCGTAGTCGATCGCCAGCGGCGCTCCGGCGCGCGGGGCGCCATCGACGGCGACGCTCCAGTCGTCGCGAAAATGCAGCGTCGCCGCCGGCACCACGACGGGGAAGTGGAAGTTCCGTCCGTAGTCGGAGTCCCAGGCGGTGCACGGCTCGTCGAAGCCGGAGACGTTCTGGAACCAGGTCTCGACCTCGCTCGTCTGTGCCGGGATCGTCACCACCGGGTACTGCTCGACCCAGCTGTGGTAGTCGGGGGGACCGTCGGGGCTGCTGGCGTGGTCGAACAGCGGGTAGCTGGCGACGGCGCCGCTGGGCCAGAAGCGCACGAACGCGGTGATCTGCCAGCCCGGGTAGCCGTCGTGGTAGGCGCGGCAGGCGGGCAGGCGCGCCGGATCGTAGGCGATGATGAAGCTGCCACCGGCGACCAGGCTCGCCCCCGCGACGGCCTGGGTCCAGTCGGCGTCGAACCGCAGGCTCGGTCCCGACGGGCCCGGCGCCGCACCGGCCGCCGGCGCCGCCGCGACGACGGCGAGGAGCAGCGCGCCGGCGAGCCCGCGGCACATGATCAACCTCGCGCTCCTGCTCCCTACGGACATTTTGCGCTCCCCCAGCTGCTGGGGCAGAAGTCGGCGCCGCGCGTCAGCGTGTGCGCCGCGCCGCCGGCGGGGCCCCCGTCCTGCGCGACGCGGAACCAGTCATTGCCGTTGGTCGAGAAGCGGAAGGAGTAGGCGATCGCGTCCCACGGCGTGTAGTAGAAGTCGATCCCCGAGCGGCGCAGGTCCCACTGATAGCGATAGTTGTTGCCGACGCGGCCGGCGAAGTCGAGCCAGCCGGTCTCGAGCGGTCCGCCGTCGCGGCTGAACTGCACCTGGGCGGCGACGAGCTCGGGATGCGCGGCCGCGGCGTCGCTCAGCCCCGGCGCCCAGATCTCGGTGTCGACGTAGAGGCAGGTCGCACGCGTCAGCGCCCAGCTGTCGAGCACCAGCGGCTCGGCGACGCCGTCGAGCCAATCGGACGTCATGCAGCCGCGCGAGACCATCGAGCTCCAGTTGCCGGCCCAGGCGACGCCGGCCGGCGTCGGCGCGCTCGCCACCGGGTAGGCGTAGTTCTGTCCATAGTTGCTGTCCCAGTAGGTGCTGCAGGTCTCGCCGCTGGTGGCGAACCAGAGCTCGACGCCGGTCGCGTCCGCGGGCACGCTCAAGGTCCAGGGCGTCCCGGCGACGACGAAGCCGCCGGCGTTCGCCTGGTATTGCGTGAGCGGTCCGGTCAGCAGCTGTCCACCCGGCGAGAAGCGCGCGTATCCCGAGATCCCCCAGGCCGGCTCGCCCTGGTAGGTGCTGCCGTTGCATTGCGGCAGGCGCGACAGATCGTAGTCCACCGTGAGCTGGCCACCGGCGACGACCGCGCCCTCCTGCACCTGCTGCCAGCCCGGCAAAAAGCGCAGCGTCGCGCTCGCCGGCGGCGCGCAGGCCGCGCCCGCCTCCGCAATCGACCAGAAGTTGCTCTGGTCGAGCACGTAGTTGTCGGTGGCTCCCGGGTTGCGGTTGTGGTCGTACAGGCGGCTGCCGTCGGGCATGGTGATGAGCGGCTCGACCTGGAGGACCGTTCTCATCAGGACCGTCGTGCTCATGCCGTCGGTGACGGTGTGGTCGTCGATCCGAAAGGCGTAGCGCTGCGCGCCGGCGGCGGCACCGTCGATGGGCGTGGCCGGCACGCTGTACCAGGTCGGCTCCACGCTCGTCGTCTGGTACTGGACGGTGGGCGTCGCGCCCGCGGCGACGGCGGCGGCGGAGAGATCGACGGTGCCTTCCCACACGTAGAAGCAGCCCGCGGGCAGGCAGTTGGTCAGGTAGCCGCCGCCCGTCGGCGACGGCGGTCGCGAGACGCTGCGCAGGACGACGGCGCACGAGTGATCGGCGCCGTCCAGTCCCGTGGCGACGACGAGCCGGGCCGAGCCCGTCGCCGTGGGCTCATTGCCCGTCGGCGAGCAGCCCGTCGCCGCGAGCGCACCAAGGGCGCCGAGCAGCGTGAAGCGAAAGTGAGCACGCATGAAATCCCCTCCCGGCAGAGTAGTAACTCCGATCAGAGTTACTAGCAACGAGGATTCACGCTAGTCGACGCTTTCATGATTCATCACATCTCGGTGCGAGCTCTCGAAAGGTTCCGCTTTCAAACCCGCGTCGCATCGAGAGCGCGACAGAGCGCCACGTCCGGCTCCGCGCGCACTGCCCCGCTGGGCTCAAACAGTCCTCGCCAGCGGACCGCTGTGCTCGATTAGACCCCTTGCCGGTGCTGCGGAACTCGCCCAGCGGGGCAGTGCGCGCGGAGCCTCTGTGCTCGTCCAAAAACCCAGAGCGGTCGCAGCAGCGGGTGGAGAGGCTGCTCGCGACGACCCGCCGCTTTCGTCCGACGTGCTTGGCTGCAGGTTCCCAAGAGCCCATGGAGCGGGAGGTCGTCGGAGCCGTCTTGCCGGGCGTCGAGGAGCGCTCGTCGCGAAGCGACGATGCCAGCGACGAGCCGAGGGCCCGGACGTGCCGCCGGCCGGTAAGGCCGCCGGCGTAGCGGGCCCGTCCCGGCAAGACGGCTCCGACGACCTCCCGCGGCCCCTCAACCGGCGACACTGACGCTGCTTGCTCAATCGAATGCGGAGATGTGACGAATCACGAGAGCCGACGCTAGCCGAACGCTAGCCGGCGGCTTTGCGCTGGGCGCCGTCCGGGCGCAGCCAGCGATAGGCGGCGGCGAGCGCCGCCGGTCCGCCCTCCTCGAGGATCTCGCCGTGGGCCATGATGACGCGCCCAAAGTCCCAGCGCAGCAGCTGCTCCAGGCTGGCGCGCGCGGCCACCCGATCGCGGTTGAGCAGCCGATCGAGCAGCGTCGTGCGAAAGCCGCGCGAGCCGCCGAGCAGCGCGAAGAAGGCGCGCGTCACAGCTGGACGCACGTCGCCGAAGTTGTGCACGGCGTCGGTCAGGATGAGCGTGCGCGTGGGCCGATGCAAAAAGTGCACTTCGCCCATCCGCGGCGCGCCGCGCCACAGCGCGTGCAGCACCTCGGGCGCCCACGGGCCTTCGCCGTCGCCGAGCACGCCGGCGAACGCCACGTCGCGGCGCTTCTCCGCCACGCCCGGCGCGGCGAACGCCTGCGCCTGCGGATAGGCGCTCAGCCAGTCCTGGATGAACAGGTGATGGTAGCGATTCGGCGCCACCAGATAGCGAACGCTGCCGAGCGCGTCCACCTCCGCGCGTAGCTCCCCACGGAGCGCGATGGGCGAGTGCACGAACAGCTGGCCCGCGCCCAGGCGGATCACGGTCATGCGCGCACCGACGGGGACGCCCAGGAAACGAAGGGGCTGCCGGGCGCACCACAGCTCTTTGTCGACGGCGTGCAGCAGGCTTGGCGTCATGTCGGTGCCACTATAACAGTCGCCGCGATGATCACTTTCTGCTGGCTGGCGGCACGATGCCGTTGAGTCGCAGGTAGAAGACCAGCTGACCGTAGTGGTTGTTGTCGTGGGCGATGGCCTGGATGAGCAGGAACCGCCGCGTCGTCTTGCCGAAGAACTGCGACTGCACGACCTCGCCGTCGCTCTTGGCCGCCACGCGGCCGATCACGCCGGCGCCCTGGGCGGCGACCTCATGCAGCATGGCGATGATCTCGGCCTTGCTCGCGAGCTTCTCGATCGCGGGATCCTTGGGCGAGGCGGTGTGTCCTTCGGCGTTTGCCAAGAGCACCCGTGTGGCCAGCATGGTGTGCTTGAGCTGGTCGGCAAACGTGTTCACGTCTTTGGTCGGACGGTAGCCGTATTTCTGCTCGGGCATCGCCTCGGCCACCTCGATCAGCCTCTGGGTCGCGCTCTGCCACTGATCCAGCCAGTCCTTCGGGGCCGCCGACGCCGATGCCGATGGCGGCACGGCGGCCGCGGGCAGGGAACAGCCGAGCACGACCGCGATCGCTACCAGTGTTTGCCGCAAGGGAGTCCTCCTTGGTCGAGTCATGTGTCCATCCGGGTGCTACTCGCCGGTGCCGCCGTCGCGCGCCACGCTCGCGCGCACCAGCAGCGCCAGCGCCACCAGCACGAACAGCGCGCCCGGCGGGATCAGCACCGCGCCCAACCCCGGGTCCCCGCCGTGCACGAACAGCCCGCCGAGGAAGAAGCCGCCGGGAACCAGGATGGTCCCGGCGACCAGCGACGCCGACGCCGCCGGATGGAGCGGGCGCGGCAGCCGATGACAGACCGCCGCCAGCGCCAGGTTCACCAGGCCCAGCGCCACGCCGTGCGCGTGCGCCAGCGTCCACAAGAGGCGCCGGCTCTCGGTGGCCACGCCGAGATACCAGGGCACCTTGAACGCGTGCAGCAGCTCGAGCAGCGTCCCCAGCGTGGCGAACAGCAAGAGCGACGCCCATCCGACCTGCAGGTGGCGGAGCTCATAGCGACGATCCATCGCGCTGCGATCGGTCGGTTCCATCGATGCCTGGTCCACCTTCATTCGGCGAGGAACATCTCGTCGTCTTCGGGCCGCTCGGCGATCAGGCGCTCCAGCTCGCCGCCGGAAAAGCGCACGCCTCCCTGGCCGTCCGGCGCGAGCAGCAGCTCCGGTCGGGGCGGCGTCGCCGGCGCCGCCCGGGCGGCCCGCGCCCAGCGCGCGCGCGCCTCGCGCTGCGCCGCCCAGCGCGTCTCCTCGGCGCCGACGTAGTCGTACCGCGAGATCGCCGAACCCGCTCAACCGCCGCAGCGAGCGATAGGCGTTGTAGCGAATCGCGGCGTATTCGTCGTTCAACAGCTCGATCAGGAACGGCGCCATCCAATCGACCTTCGAGGTCGCCTGCGCCGCGCTCCAGCCCATGCTCCAGGCGACCAGCGCGCGCACGCCCGGCTCGCCGCGCGCCACGTCGAGCACCGACGCCGCCACCGTGCGCTGCTCGCTCGTCAGCGGCGGGACCGGCGTGCCCCACCAACGCTGCAGCGCCGCCGCCGTCCAGGCCAGCGTCCGATCGAGATGACACAGGTTGCAGGCGTTGGGTCGCCCGACCTCGACGCTCTCTCGCACCGAAGGAACGCTGATCTGGTGGCTGCGCATCGCCCGCAACAGCCCGTAGGTCGTATGCGGCATATGGCAGTTGTAACATGTCGATCCCGTCGAGCCGGCGCGGTGGTGCGTGTGCGCCGCGACGTTGTCGCCGATGGCGCGGTGGCACTGCGTGCAGGCCGCGTTGCCGTCACGGTCGCGTCCCAGCTGTCGGTCGGGATCGCTCTGGTGCATCGAATGGCACGACAGGCAGGTGAGCGCGCCCCGCTTGAAACAGGGCGACTCGATGAGGCCGTTGTACTCGCGCCCCGACACCCGCACCATGCCGTCGCGCCAATAGCGGCTGGCGGCGAACGAGGTGTCGGCGTCGATCTGCTGCCGGCAGGCGCTCTGGTGCAGCGTCGCCAGCTCCAGGATCGGCTTGCGCTCGCGCAACGGCTGGCCCGGTCGATAGCGAATGCCGGTCCGCAGCCAGCCGTCGGGCGGGCAGCCGATGCCGTGACACTGTCCGCACACCTCGGCCGTGCGTGCCGGCGACAGGCGGGCCGGATTGACGATGGTCGCGTCGCCCGCGCCGCTGTCGTGCAGCGCCAGGCGCCGCCATGGGCTGCGGTTCGCCGCCACGTGCTGCGCCGCCGGCCCATGGCACGCCTCGCACGCGATGCCCAGCTCGGCGACGCGGCTCGCCGGCACCTGGGTGCGCGGGTCGAACCCCGGCTCGCCGCCGGTCACGTGGCACTCGATGCAGATGCGATTCCACGTCGACGGCGCCTTCGAGTATTCGCTGCCGACGAGGAACACGTCGCGACGCGAGACCCAGCGCTGATCGTCGAACAGATAGGTGAACGGAAATTCGATCTGCTCGTTGCCGTGATCGCCCGGGAGCCAATACGCCTGCATATGGTGCGAGCCGGTCATCATGCCGATGCGCCGCCGGCCGACGCCGGAGATGTCCACCCACAGCTCGTCCTGGTCGCGCTGCAGGTGATAGCGGCGCCCGTCGGCGGCGACCAGCGTCTCGCCGGCAAACGGCGCCCGTACGGTGGTCGCGCTCGCCGCCTGCGTCATCGTGCGGTGGTAGCTGCGATGCCAGCTGGCGTACTCGGTCGGATGGCAGGCGCGGCACGAATCGGACGAGACGTAGTCGCCGGGGGCGATCGGCCCGGGGAGGCTGGCGCGCAGGGCGTCGGCGGATCGCTGGCGGCGGGCGCTGCGCTCGGCCCAGCGCGCGTGGCCGGCCGCGGTCATCGCCACCAGCGCTGCCGCCAGGAGGATCGTCGACGCCGCGCGCGATCGGCGCAGCAGCACGGCGACGGCGACGCCGGTCAGCGTCCAGACGAGCAGCGACTCCATCGCGCGCCATTGTAGCTGTCGAGGTGCGCGCTGTGCGGAGGGAGTCGCGCCCTACCCGGAAGGGGGTTCGATGGCGGACAGAATCTCGTCGCAGGTGACGCGTGCCCGCCGCGGCGGCGACGCCGCGATCGGCGCTTCGTTGGCCGGCGTCAGGATCACGCCGCGGATCGCGGGATAGTAGCGAGCGACGAGCTCGAACAACTCGTCGGCGGAGAACGGCTGCATCCGCGCGTCGCAGATGAGCACGTCGGGCGCTTCGGCCTTGACGGCCGCGATCGCCTCGAGGATCGAGAAGACGACGCGGACGCGATGACCGGCCAGACGGACGCAGACACGCTCGGCGAGCGCGGCGGTCGCAGCGACGAAGAGGATGTTGGGAGCGACTGGTGTCATCCCGACATCAGTCAACCATGGCGGGCCAGAGGCAGTCAAACCGGGTGGGGGAGGCGACGGTCGACGGGGTGCAGTGGGCTCAGGCGGCGTCGCCGCTGGCGCCGCGGGCCGGATCGGGCGCCACCGCGACGAACCGCACGCCGATGCCCGCCGGGGCGCCGCCCGACGCCGCGCGGTTCCAGGCGACGACGGCCACCGCGCGCACCCGCGCGTTGTCGCCCGGCAGCAGCCACTCGAGCTCGAGCCTTGCCCCCTGAGACAGCCGCTCATCGGTCTGGATGAACAGGCCTCCCTGCCCCAGGTTCTCGACGGGCGCTTCGTGCATGCGCCGTTGATATCGATACTTCACCGTGAACGCCGTTTCGGCGCGGGGAGATTCGCGTCGCTCCGCCGCCGCGCGACCGCGGCTGCCGGTGTTTCCCCGCCACAACGACATCACCCGCAGGTCGCCCCGGCGCAGCTGGTCGGTGACGTCGACCAGCACCTCGATGACGCGGTCACCGCCGGGCGAATCGGACACCGGCCCGGCCGTGCGATGGACGTAGACCGCCTGCCCCTGGCGATTGGTCATCCACGAGACCTGCTGCTCGACGCGCTTGCTGCGAGCGGCGCGGGTCACCGGACAGCTCTCGGAGCCGCCGTCGCCGAACACCTCGGAGACCCTGCGGCCGATGATCTCGGCGGCGCTGGCGTGGCACACGCCCTCGACCAGCGGGTTCGCGGCGACGATCGTCCCGTCGGCCTCGAAGAGGATGCAGGCGGCGGGAATCCGATCGAACACGGTCTGCAGCAACCGTCGCTGCTCGCTCAGATCCCCGTCCAGGTTGCGCTCCGCGGTCACGTCGCGAGCGATCACCTGCGCGCCGACGACGCCGCCGTCTGCGTCGTGCACCGGCGTCGCTCGCAGCGTCACCATGCGCAGCGTCGAGCTCGGCGTGAACAGCACGACCTCCGCCTCGCTCGGCTGCCCTTCGCGCGTCGCCCCGGCGATACAGGCGAGCGCGCGCGAGGTGCAGTCCATGGCGATCAGATCGAGCACCGACCGCTCACGCAGCTCGTGCTCGGTACGACCGGTCAAGAGCGGCAGCGCCCGGTTGAAGTCGTGAATGCGCCCGTTGACGTCGATCGTGAACAGCGCATCGGGCACGCGATCGAGCGTCAGCCCGAGGGCGTCGGCCCGCTCGGCCGGCGCGCTGGCGGATCGCGCGCGCGTGCCCGAGGCTGCGTGGAACACGTCGGCCACCGGGACCTGGAGAACCACCGCCAGCCGCTCGAGCTCGTCGATGCGCGGGACCTGGCGCTGACCGTGCTTGAGGGCGGCGAAGCTCTTCCACTCCATGTCCCAGCGGCGCGCGATCTCGCGGTCGGACACCTGCTCGCCGATTCGATTGCGAATCAGTCGGTACAGGCTGCGACAGCGTCGCGCAGCGTCGGCCCGGTCGCGAGCGGTTCGTTTTGTTGCCATCCTTGAGGTGAGCCAGTATACCGAATTTTTCTAAGATGTAACCCTGGAGTTCTCTCAAGATTCTTTGAGGCCACCGGTAGCGGGATTGCGCGATCGGTCTTGTCCTGTCCGCGCCGATTGATGTAGTTTTGACACCAGGATCTTGATTCGAGCACGGAGGTCATGATGTTAGAGCGACATCGGCAGGATCGGGGATGAGCGCGGCCGAAGGCGGAGTGGTCGTCCTGGCAGTTGCTGGCGCCGCCGCCGTGGCCTGGCTGCTCGCGCAGCGGCGCAGCTTACGGCGGGCGCGCGACGCCTGCCGCGAGGCGCAGGCCCGTGAAGCGCAATCCCGCAGCGTCGCGGAGCAGATCGCGCACGATCTCTTGAACCCGATTTCGGCGGCGCGGCTGTCGGTGCACACGGTCCTTCGTCGGCTCCGGGGAGCGGACCGCGAGACGCTGGCGCGCGGCGAGCGCGGGCTCCGTCGCGCGGAACAGATCATCAGCGGCATCATGGAATTCGCGCGTGCCGGCGCGTCCCTGTCCGGACCGCTCGAGACCTCCGATCTGAGCCGCGTCGTCGCCGATGTCCTGGCGGGGCTCGTCGCCCAGGCGGCGGCGGCCGACGAGCAGCTGGTCGTGGAGCACCTCGACCCGGTGGAGCTGAGCTGCAACGAGGGGCTCATCTCCAGCGCCGTGTCGAACCTTCTGCGCAACGCCATCAACTACACCAGCCAGAGCGATCAGCGGCGCATCTCCATTCGCGTCGTGGATGCGGGAGAGAGCGGCCGGTTCGAAGTCGAGGACACCGGTCCCGGAATCTCCGACGACCTGGCGAGCCACATCTTCGATCCCTACGTGCGCGGCGATGGAGCGCACGCCAGGCCGGGCCTGGGCCTGGGATTGGCCACCGTGCGGCGGGTCATCGAAGCGCACGGCGGGCGCGTCGGCCTGCAGTCCACCGTCGGTCAGGGCAGCTGCTTCTGGTTCGAGGTGCCGAAGCGCCAGGCGGGCGACGAGCTGGCGCTGCCCAACCGCAGGAGCTGACCGCGACCCGCGCGCTTCAGGGCGCGCTTTGCGGCGCCGGCGCGTTGCTGTCGAAGGCCCAGCGGAAATCGAGCGCCGGACAGCCGACGTTCGGCCGTGGTCGCTGCTGGATCGTGATCGCGTGCGCGTCGGCGCCGATGGGCGCGGCGAAGTCGCCCGAGACCGTCGAGACGTTGAGCGTCACGTTGGCCCGACCAGGCTCGGTGGTCATCGTCGGCGTTCCCGTCTGCTGGAACGGGTAGGAGGCGCCGTGGTCGTCGACCAGCGTGAACGAGTAGCTCTCGGGCCGACCGCACTCGCCGATGTCCGCCAGCTTGATCTGGACGCCCAACGTGCTCGGCGTCCAGCCGGCGACCGTCATGGTGTAGCGGTGGTTCTCCTTGTACGGCCCGATGTCGAACTCCTGCGAGGACTGGAGCTTGTCCTTGCTGGCGGCCGGATTGGGCATGCGGCCCGACACCAGCGTCGGCGCGCAGCCTCCGGCGACCGCCAACAGCGCGACCGCCAGCAGGCCCGTCTGCAGCATCCTGCCTCGACCCAACGTGGGGAGCTGGTCTCGATCATTCATGATCTCTCGGTTCCCACAGATCGGGCGCGAGCGCCAGACGAGAGCTTTGCTACTGAACTCGCGTTCAGGTAGACTGCCGACATGGCCGAACGCTCCAACGAGGACGGCAGGATCGAAGAGGCGTCGCGCGAGGTGGCGCGCGCGATCTGGCAGACGGTGCTGCTGGCGAAGGACGAGCACAAAGCGCGCGGCCTGCTCGGCAAGGCGACGCGCAGGCGGCTGGTCGATCGCATCGTCGAGCTGATGCGCCTGGTCCGGCCGCGCTGAAGCGATGGTCGAGTCCACCTTCCAGCTCGCGCCCGGCCTGGGACCGACGCGCGAGCGCGCCCTGTGGCGGGCCGGGATCGCGCGCTGGCCCGACCTCGTTTCGTCGTCGTCGGCGAAGCTGCCCCGACGGGTGGAGGGCGCGCTCCGCGCCGCCGTCGCTGACGCCACCGCCGCGTTCGACGCACGCGACGCCGATCGGCTCGCGGCGCTCCTTCCCGCGCGCGAGCACTGGCGGCTCTTCGACGCCTTCGGCGCCGACGCCGCCTACCTCGACATCGAGACCAGCGACGACGTCGTCGGCCACGCGGGCATCTCGGCCATCGGCGTATTGGATCGCGCAGGGCCGCGCCTGCTGCTCGCGGGACGCGATCTACGACGCTTCCCCGAGATCGCGCGCTCGTGGTCGATGCTGGTGACCTTCAACGGCCTCAGCTTCGACGTGCCGATCTTGCGGCGCGCGTTTCCCGGCTGGCAGCCGCCGGTCTGCCATGTCGATCTCCGCCACGTGCTCGGCCGCCTCGGACACGGCGGCGGCCTCAAGTCGATCGAGCGGCGGCTGGTGGCGCTCGGCCTGGCGCGGCCCGCACATCTGCGCGAGCTCGACGGCTGGGACGCGGGCTGGCTCTTCCGCCGCGGGCGCGACGGCGACCGCGAAGCGATGCGCCGCTTCGCCGAGTACAACCTCTACGACGCGATCAACCTGCGCACGCTGATGGCCTACGCCTACAACGCGCTGGTCGAGGCGGAGACGGCCGATGCGCCGGCCGTGCGCGCCGCCGCCCGGCCCGTCGCGGTGCCCGGCCGCGGCGACGTGCTCTATGACGTGTCGAAGATCCTCCTGGCGCTGTGAGCGGCGAGGGCCCGGATCCGGAGTTGTGAGAGACTGCCCCCGTCATGGCCCTATCGCCTGCGCACCGCCGCTTTCTGATCGTCGACGAGCTCGTCGGTTCCACGATCGTGAACTTCGTGGTGAACGGCGCGCTCGCCTGGCTCCTGTTCCGGTCGGCCACGTCGGTGCCGCTCTTCGGGAGGTCGAGCATCGCGTCCGACACGCTGGCTACCGCGTTCATCCTGCCGCTGTTGACGTCGCTCATCGTGACGCCCCTGGTCCGGATCCAGGTCGCGCGCGGACTCCTGCCGCCCCTTGCGCCAGCTGCCATGCGCCCGACCGCCTGGGCGCGGCGCTCGCGCCTCAAGCGTGGGGCGATCGTCGGCGCCGCGGCGGTCGCGCTGGTGGCGACGCCGGTCGTAATCCTGTTCGCGCTCGTGGGGCCCGCGCAGCTGCCGATCACGCGCTTCATCTGGTTCAAGGCGAGCTTCGCCGCCGGGCTCGGCGCCCTGGTCACGCCGCTCATCGGCTGGTGGGCGCTCGGCGACGCCTCGCGCGCGCGTCAGACAGGGTGAGCGCGGATCAGTTCGGTACGCCGTTGGTGTGGCACATCACGCACGTCGACGGGTTGGTCATCCTCGAGTTCGTGTGCGGGAAGGTCCACGCGTTGGTGTAGGCAGTGCCGGTATTGACCGACGCCACTCCCGCCGGCGCGTTGTGGCACTGGTAGCAATCCACCGGGTAGAAGTGGTTCTTGTAGGTCACGGTCAGCTTGCTGCCGCCCCTCGTCGCCACGACGCTGGTGAGCGTAAAGGGCCGCGTGTCGCCTGCGCCGGAGGCGGTGGTCGTCGAGCTGTTCCACGGCGTCCCGACCAGGTCGGATCCGGCTTCGTGGCACGAGCTGCAGTTGGAGTTGATGAGCGGTGAGCCGTGGTCGTAGCCGTGCGCGCCCTTGCCGCCGGCCGTCGTCGCGTGGCAGGTGGTGCAGGCCGTGCCCGACGCCACCGTCGGGTGCGGCAGGTTGGTGATGCCCTTCTGCGTCGTCGCCGTCGCGGCCGGGGGCTGCGTGATCGCAAAGCCGCCCACGCTGATGTAGATCGGCATGCCGCCGGCGGCGCCGAGCCAGTTGGGCGCGGCGGCCGTGCCGGTGCCGGGCCACGAGTGGCACGAGCTGCAGTCCTCGCTGCCGGAGGTGTTGGTGAAGGCGCTGTGATCCTGCGCGGCGAAGCCAGGACCCGGCTTGACGTTCATGTGGCAGTTGCTGCAGCGGCCCGTGGTCGCGTTCAGCACCAGCGGGTTGGCGGCGCTGAAGCTGCGCGTGGAACTTCGCCTGCGCCCACTCCTTGCCGCTGATGCCGGCGCTGCTCGAGATGCCGATCTGCGTGTGGCAGAAGTTGCAGTCGTGGCCCGAGACGTTGACGTCGGTGTGGATGATCTGATCGAGCGTGCCCGCCGGCACGCCGGTGGTGGAGTCGGCGCTGGCGCTGGTCGGCGTCGACGAGCTGGTGAGCCCCTGCGGCAGGTTGTTCTTGGTGCCCGCCACCGCGCCGCCACCGTTGGTGAGGCCGTGGCACTGCTGGCAGGTGGTCGGGCTCGGGACCACCGTGTGGAAGCGATCGGCCTTGCTCCACGCGCTGCCCGTGGTCATGGCATCGGAGGCGTGGCAGGAGACGCAGTCGCGGCCGCCGAGCTGCGATGAGCCGTGGTTCATCCACTGTGCGCCGTTGGTGGCGGTGCCGCCCGCGGCGAGCGTGTACGTCCAGCTGCTCTGCGTGGACGCGTTCGGCTGCGGTTCCGAGATCGTGTGGCAGTCGACGCACGCGGTCGGCTGGCCGGCGACGTTCGGGTGGAGCGCCCCCGGTTGCCACAGCGTCGAGGCCGGGGTCATGGCCGCCTTGGAGAGCGCGGCCGTGTGGCAGGTCTGGCAGTTCTGCAACGTGAGCTGCGTCGAGGCGTGGGTCATCGTGTAGCTCACGCCGCTGGTCAGATCCGACTTGGTCTTGTCGGCCATGAGCGGGTAGTGGCAGATGGTGCAGTCCGCGGGGACGGCGGCGCCGATGTTCTGCGTGGAACAGGCCGTCGGTCCAGCTGACGCCGGGGCTGTGGTGGCACACCGAGCACTCGATGCCGCTGACGCCGTTGACCGCGGTGCCGCCGATCGTCACGGTCGTGGTGAACAGCGCGTTGTGATCCATCGGCTGAAGCTCCGATGCCCCCTTCTCGACGATGTTGGTGGGCCGCATCGGCGAGTGGCAGTCGGCGCAATTCGAGGTCGGTTGCGGGAACGGCGTGACCGCGCCGCCGGGCGTGGCGGTGAAGTTGGTGAGCGAGGAGTGGTACTGGCCGTTGGCGTAGGCGGTGACGATGCCGTTGTTGTTGGTGTGGCAGTGCCAGCACTTGGTGGTGTCGGGCATGCCGGTCGGGCCGGCGCTGAGCTGCGGCGGCAGCACGCTCGAGACGTGGAGCATGCTGTTGTAGAGCGTGGCCGCCGACGAGGTCGTGCTGGTCACGAGGTTGAGCGCGCCCGAGCGGTTGAGCGCGATCTCGGTGACGGTCACGAACTGATCGCTGCCCGAGATCAGCGTCGAGCCGGGGTAGCTGACGCCGCCCTTCCAATCGCCTCCGGGGAGCGTGCCGCTGCCGGGGTTGTCGTAGTTGACGTAGCTGCCGACGCCGACGGTGGACTGATGGCAGCCGAAGCAGTCGCCGGTGCCGTTGATCGAGTGGTCGAAGCCGAGCAGCGTCGCCATCGCGGCGGCGCTGGTGCCCGGCTGCAGATCGGGCCGCTGCGTCGTGTGGCAGGCGATGCAGGTGGTGCCCGACGCCGTCTTGACGCCGTGGACGAACTTGCCGCCGGTCCAGTTCTGGTTGACGCCCCAGGTGCCGCTGCCCGGTCCGTTGTGGCAGGTCACGCAGTCGAGCCCGTCGCCGTGCGTGATGCCGTGCGAGTTGGTCACGTAGTCGAACGGCACGCTGGTGTAGCTGGTGCTGGTCCAGCCGGCCGTCGAGGTCGGGCGCTCGCCCTGATGGCAGGACAGACAGGTGGTGGGCGTGGCGCTGCCGGGGAGGTGGAACTTGCCGCCCGGCCAGGCGTCGGTCTTGGTGTGGCACGACGCGCAGTCGGTGAGCGCGTTCGCCGCCGTGTGATCGAACTGCAGCACCGCCGGCAGCGCCGAGTTGGCCGACGTGAGCACCGCGTTGGGGCGCGTGTTGGCGTGGCAGTCGACGCAGGAGGCCGGCTGCGGCAGCCCGGCGGCGGTCAGCGACGGGTGGAACTTCACCGGCGTGGTGCCGTCGACGCCGGTGGCCCAGGAGGCGTTCAGGCTCTGCGACGGGCTCGCGTGGCAGGTTCCACACTCGGCGGGGACGATCTTGGTGGAGGTCGGCGCGTCGTTGACCCACTCGACCGCGTCGTGCTTCATCTCGCCCGAAGACGGCGTGCGCGCGGGCGTGGTCGCCGTCGGGCCGACGAAGCCGGTCGGCATCGAGGTGGCGTGGCAGTCGGAGCAGGCGGTCGGCTCGGCGACCTGCAGGTTCGCCAGCGACGAGTGCAGCACGCCCGGGTAGTACGAGCCGCCGGCGCCGAGGTTGCTGTGGCAGTTGGTGCAGGCACCGAACGCGGCCGAGCTCACTTGCAACGAGAGGTGGTCCATCGGCATCGGCAGCGACTCGGTCTGCAGCGTGAGGCCGGCGATCGTGGTCGCGGAGTAGGTGGGGACGAGGGCGTCCACAGAGATGCTGTTCGAGGGATCGGTCATCGTGCCCCCCGGGAAGCCCACGCGCGGGGCGGGTGGCATGTCGGGGGCACCCATGTCACTGGGGGCGCCGCCGTCGTGCGCGGGCCAGCCGGGCAGACAGCCGCCGGCGGACGTGCCCATTACGATCGAGAGGAAGAGGTGAGGCCAGGTGGGCCGCGCACTCCGACGGGCGGGTGGGGGAACTATCTCCGCGTCGGAGACTTCACCCCCAGCCGGCGGAGGCGAATCTGGTAGCGAATCGGTGCGCGAGTCCAAGTCGCTCGTCATGTGCGTTGCAGCGGAGCAACATCGGTGCCTCGCGCATCGCTGCGCGCACCGCGCTGCGCGCACCGCGCTGCGCGCGCAGCGACGAGAAAGGCGCCTACATCAACATGCACCTGGGTGTACGAAGCGTGCACTCGAGTGTACGAAGCGTGCGCAACGTCGGGGTCGTCGCACGTCGGCGCTGAGCCGTGCGCTCGTTGGACGCGGCGGGGGTTAGTCTGCTTTCTCGACGGGAATGACGTTGTCGTTGGGGCGCCGGTCGATCAGCTCGTTCAACGGATCGATGCCCGCCTTCGTCGGCGGCGCGGCCACGGTGAGCACGAGCTCGGTGCGCTCCTTGGTGAAGCGCCGCTTCTCCAACAGCAGCAGCTTGCCGTCGCTGCCGTAGACGCCGACGGCGATGAGATCATCGAGCGGGAGCTCCTGCTCGGCGCCGAGCTCGCCGGCGCGCAGCTTCTTGGCCGACACGGTGAGCGTGACCTCGAACTTGCCGCCCTTGGGGCGCACCACCGCCTTGAGCGCGCGGTTGTCGTAGAGCGTGATGGTCTCGAACAGATCTTCGATCAGGTATTGCAGCTCGGGCGGCGTCACCTTCTTGAAGCGCGCCACCAGCTCGCGCGAATTGGTATACGGCGGCGATTGATACGCCACCGCGCGCAGATACTCCGCCAGCGCGCGATTGACCGTGTCCTCGCCCAGGTAATCCTGCAGCGCGTACATGACCAGGCTGCCCTTTTGATAATGGATGTACGGCTGGTTCTCCACCCGCACCAGCGGCAGCTCCTTCTTGCGCTCGAGGCTGCGGCCGATGAGGTAGCGATCGAGCTCGTAGCGGAGGAACCGCTTCATCTTCTCGGTGCCGAACTCCTGCTTCATCACCATCAGCGCCGAGTACTGCGCCATCGTCTCCGACAGCATCGTCGAGCCCTGCACGTTGCCGCCAATCACCTGGTGTGCCCACCACTGGTGGGCCACCTCGTGCGCGGTGATGTAGAACGGATAGTCGATGTCGTCCTCGCCTTTGGGATCGACCTTGGCGATGAAGCCCACCGATTCCGAGTAGGGAATGATGTTGGGCAGCGACTGCGCGAAGCTCTGGTAGCGCGGAAACTCGACGATGCGCACCAGCTTGTGCGGATAGGGGCCGAAGTTTTTGGTGCAATAGTCGAGCGTGCGCTGGACGCCTGCGATCATTCGCCCGACGTTGTATTCATGCCCCGGTTGATAATCGATTTCGATATCGACGTCGTTCCAGTGGTCGCGCCGCACCTGGTAGCGCGCCGACAGGATCGCGTACAGCGGCAGCACCGGCCGCGGCGTGCGGTAGCGGAAGTAGCGGCGCCCGTCCGCCTGCCACTGGCGCTCCAGCGCCCCGGGGGCGACGGCGAGCTGGTCGCCGCTGGTGCTCACGGTGGTGGTCAGGTTGATCCAGTCGGCGTCGCTGGCGACGTAGGTGTTCTGCCGCGCCGCCAGGTCGTCGACGTCGGCCATGCGCGCGCGCGGCGCCAGCCCCTGCTTGCGGCGCGCGTCGTCGTCGGAGAGCTCGGCCTCGGCGACGTAGCCGATGTGCGGCAGGTTGTCGCTGGAGAAGAAGGTGCCGTTGCCGACGATGCTGGTGCTCGCCTGCCCGTTCTGGAAGCCGTGCGGGCGCAGCTCGAGATCGAACTCCAGCCAGGTGGCGGCGCCGGGTGGCAGCGGCGCGGGCAGGGTGAAGGTGTGAAAGCCGACGCGCGCGTCGCTCGTGGTCGGCTTGGCCACGGAGCCGACGGCGAGCCGGTGGATGGTGACGTCGGGATCGACGTCGACGTAGACGGCGGAGATCGGCTGCCGGGTCTTGTTGACCAGCGTATAGCGGCCGTGCGCGCGCAGCGCCTCTTGGGCGGGATATAGATCGGCGGTCCAGTCGACGTCGGTGATGCGCGGCTGCGGCGCGTGCTCCAGGTTCTTATAGCGCCTCTCGTACTCGGCGAAGATGCGATTGCGCTCGAACTCGGTCCGATATTTGTTGAGGACGTTGGTGTTGTAGAAGATGAAGGCGCCGACGCCGACGAAGAAGAGGGCGACGATGCCCGTGGCCAGCCGCAGCCGCGGCGTGAAGCGGGCCCGCCCGAGGCCCAGGCGCCGGCGCAGCGAGCTCTCCAGGCCGCGCACCCACAACAGGTTGGCAGCGATGGCCAGGAGCACGGCGAACGCCGCCCAATACAGGTCGAAATAGAAGACCGGCCGGAGGAAATGGCCGTATCCGTTCATATCCGAATAGGTGTAATCGGGCGCCGATCCATATCGATACAAATGGTGCTCGAGCCCGAACCGGGGCATGAAGGCGCTGGCGATGTAATAGACCACCATGATGAAGTGGCCCAGGTACTTCTGGTTCACCAGCACCTGCACGAACATCGCCAGCACGCAGATGAGCGCGTAGCTGACCAGCTGCAGCCCGAACAGCTCCTTCAGATACAGGCCGATCTCGAAGTGGAAATAGCCCTTGAACGATTGAATCAGCATTCCCGCCACCATCACCACGCCGAGCAGCAGCACCTGCGTGAGGATCAGCGCCAGCAGCTTGGCGGTGAACGGCAGCCAGGTGGGGATCGGCAGGGCGTCGAACAGCTGATCGACGCGCGCGTCGCGCTCGCGCCAGACCAGCTCGCCGGAGTAGAGCGTGATGATGATGATCATGAACAGCGAGAAGCTGCCGCCGACCAGGTCGAGCACCTCGTAGGTGACCGGGTAGGTGTTGGTGCCGTAGAGGCTGCCCATCGTCGAGGCGGCCACGACCATGAAGAGCACGCCGGCGAGCACGATGACGGCGAAGTAGACGTTCTTCACCGTCTCCTGGAACGAGAGCCAGGTGAGCCCGGCCAGCTTCTGCAGCGCGCTCGGCGCGGCGGCCGGCTCGCTCGACGGCAGCGCCAGCCCCGGCGCGTCGGCGCGAGCGTCGTCGCGGCGCGCGCCGCCGCCCTGGCTCGGATGGGCGAAGCGGAAGCGCCGCGCCGTGAAGGCGAGCGCGCCCAGGCCGATCGCCGACCAGAGCAGCCGATTGGCCAGGAAGATGCCGCGCAACGGGACCAGCCGCGTGTTCTTCTCGGCGATGGTCCAATATTCGGTGAGGCGCGCCGCCGCCTGCATGCCGAAGGGATCGATCATCGCCGCCAGCGTCTTGTTCTCCAGCTTGGCGCCGAGCGTGGAGGCGATGAGATATCCGATCAGCAGCAGGACGCTGGTCACGTAGACCGGCGCTATCTTGCGCGTCAGCGCCGCCAGCCCGAAGAACAGGGCGCTGGTGAACAAGAGGTTGGGGATGACCGAGACCAGATAGGGCTGGAGATAGGCCATCGCCCGGTTGGGCCCCACCAGGCTCTTCTCCAGGAAGAACATCTCGCTGCCCGCCCAACAGCCGAGCCCGATGCTGCAAAACACGATCAGCACCACGGCGAACGCGCCGAGGAAGCGCCCGGCCAGATATTGCCGCTCCGAGATCGGCGCCGTGAAGAAGAAAGGATGACAGTTGGTATGAAAATCCTGATACACCGCCTGCCCGGCGACGGCGCCGGTGATCAATAGTCCGAAATAGCTGAGCAGCGCGATGAACTGCTGCAGCGTATAGGGCGAATTGATCATCACCTTGCCGCCCGCGCCCAGGCCCACCGAGACGCTGGAGAAGGCGCCGCCGGCGGCGATCATCAACAGAAACGCGAGCACGAAGAAGAGCGCGAAATAGACGTAGGTCGACGGCCGCATCAGCCGCCGCTTGAGCTCGAAGCCGGCGATGGCCGCGATCACGCGGCCGCCCCGTGGCCGCGGATGGCGCGGAAGTAGACGTCCTCCAGGTCGGGCTCGACCGGCTCGAACGACTCGTCGGGGCGCGCGTCAGCGTCGACGTGGATGAGCGTGCGGCCGGCCAGGCGCCGCGTCGAGATCACCTGGTGGCGCGCCTGATAGTCGGCCAGCTCCTCCTTGGCGATGAACTTCTTCCAGATGCGGCTCTGCAGCGCCTCGGCCAGCTTGAGCGGCTCGCCGGTGAGCACCACCTCGCCCTGGTGGATGACCGCCATCTGCCGGCACAGATCGCTGACGTCGCCGACGATGTGCGTGGAGAGGATGACGACGATGTGCTCGCCGATCTCGCTCAACAGGTTGTGGAAGCGCACCCGCTCCTCGGGATCGAGGCCGGCGGTCGGCTCGTCGACGATGATGAGCTTGGGATCGCCGAGCAGCGCCTGGGCGATGCCGAAGCGCTGCTTCATGCCGCCGGAGAAGGTGCCGAGGCGGGCGAAGCGCACGTCGAAGAGGTTGGTCTTCTTCAGCAGCGCCTCGACGATCTCGCGGCGCCGGCGCAGCGGGCCCACGCCCTTGAGGACGGCGAAGTGCTCCAGCATGTCGATGGCGCTCACCTTCGGATAGAGGCCGAACTCCTGCGGCAGGTAGCCGAGCAGGCGGCGCACCGCGTCCTTGTCGCGCAGCACGTCGACGCCGTCGAGCGTGGCGCGGCCGGAGTCGGCCTCCTGCAGCGTCGCCAGCGTGCGCATCAGCGTCGACTTGCCGGCGCCGTTGGGGCCGAGCAGGCCGAACATCCCGGCCGGGATGGTCAGCGAGACGTTCTTCAGGGCCTGGACGCCGTTGGGGTAGCGCTTGGACAGGTTCTCGATGGTCAGCTGCATGCGCGCACTATAACGCCCGGGCCGTGCGCGAGCTTCCCGCCCGAAATCTGGTGGGGCGGCGTACTGCTAGTGCAGCACGTCCGCTGGTCTATCGTGGCCAGGGGCGGCCTTGGGGATCGAGAAGAAGAAGGTGCTGCCCCGACCCGGCGTGCTCTCGACCCAGATGCGTCCGCCGTGCGCCTCGACGATGCCCTTGGTGATGGGAAGGCCGAGCCCGGCGCCGAGGCGACCCCCGCCGGCCGCCTGCCAGAACCGATCGAAGATGCGAGGCACGCTCTCCGGCGCGATGCCGCAGCCGGTGTCCGCGACCGAGAACACGACCTCGCGATCGCTGGCGACGGCGCCGACCGTGATTCGGCCGTCGGCGTCGGTGAACTTGATCGCGTTGCCGATGAGGTTCTCGAACACCTGCAGGAGCCGATCGCGATCTCCCCACACCTCGGCGAGGTCGCCCTGCAGCTCGAGTCGAAGCTCGAGGGAGGACGAGGCGGCGAGCGGCCTCTGCAGCTCCACTGCCTCGACGATGAGCTCATCGGCAGCCAGTCGCGCAGGTGCGATGGTCAGCTGCCCCGCCTCCATGCGGGCGACATCGAGGAGATCTTGAATCAGCCGGTTCATCCGCGTGGCCGCCCGGCGGATGATCTCGCGTGGGCGCTGCGAGCGCCGCTCGGGCTCGGCTCCCTGCCGCTGCAGCGCCGAGGCTTGCATCAGGATCGTGTTGAGCGGATTGCGCAGGTCGTGAGCGACGATGCCGAGCACCTGATCGCGGAGCTGCGTGGCCTGGACCGAAGCCCGGTAGAGGCGTGCATTCTCGATCGCCAAGGCCGCCCGATCCGCCAGCGCTTCGGCCAGCCGAAGATCGCTCCGCCCGTAGAGGCGAGACGGGGTCGAGGAGATGAAGACGAGCGCGCCGAGGAGCTGTCCACGCATCAGCAGCGGCAACGCCATCAGCGACAGCGGATCGAGGGCGCGCAAGAGCTGCAGGTGATCCGGCCCTTGCGCAAACGATTCGAGGCGCTGCGAGGTGACCGTCTCGATGAGGAGGGGGCGTCTGGTCTCGATCACGGGCCGCGTCAGGTGCGGCCGATCGCGATCGAGCGGCATACGCTCCAGAAGCTCGCAGAGCGACGCCTTGGCCGGGTCCGCGCTGGCGACCTTGAGCCGCCGAAGGTGCTCATCGTCCCCCACGATGTCGACGATGCACCAGTCGGCGAAGTCACGAACGACCAGCCGCGCGACGGTCGCCAGCGTCTGCTCGTAGTCGAGCGTAGCGGCCAGCACGGCGCCCGCGTCGGCCAGAAACTGCTGCTCCTTCTCGACCCGCTTGCGCTCGGTCATGTCCCGCAGCGCCACCGTCAGGAGCGTCTTGTCGCCCACCTTCAGCCTCGAGATCGCGGCCTCCGCGGGGAACTCTTCGCCGCTCTTGCGCCGACCGGCGATCGTGGTCAGGCGCTCTCCCATGCGACGCGCCGCCACCTGGCCGGCGGCAAAGCGCTCGATATGCCGACGATGGCCCTGGCGAAACCGCTCGGGAAACAGCAGGTCGAGCGGAGCGCCGATCGCCTCCGCCTTGGAGTAGCCAAAGATCTTCTCCGCGCCGTCGTTGAAGATGGTGATTCGCTGCTCGTCGTCTATCGAGATGATCGCATCGGCGGAGATGGAGACGATTCCGGAGAACTTCGCCTCTGACATGCGCAGCGCCTGCTCCACTTGCTTGCGCTCGGTAAGATCGCGGACGACGACGACGATGCCCGGCTCGCCCTCGAATTGCACGGTGAGCGCAACCGTCTCGACGCTGCAATGCTCTCCGTTGCGGCAGATCATCCGCAGCTCCCTGGGCCGGACGCCGAGGCCAGTCTTCTGGAGGACGGTGATCCGCTCCAAAACGATGGGGCGATCGTCCGGATGGAACAGCTCGAGGATCGGATGGCCGACCAGCGCCGCCCGGTCGTCGTATCCGAGCAGGGTGGCCATCGCTTCGTTGGCGTAGACGACGCGGCCGCCCTGATTGACGAACACGCCATCGGGCATGCGCTCGATCAGCCCCCGGAACTGCGCTTCCGATCGGCGCAGCGCCTGCTCTGCGCGCTTGCGCTCCGTGATGTCCTCCATCTGCGCGATGTAGTAGCGGGGCGAGCCATCTCGATCGCGAAGGATCGAAGCGCTGAGCGTGATGTCGACGACCGTTCCGTCCTTGCGCAGGTAGCGCTTCTCCAGCTCGTAGCTCGGGATCTCCCCGCGGGCGAGGCGACCGGCGAGCGCGAGGTCGGTCTGGAGGTCGTCGGGGTGGGTGACTGTCTGGAAGGTCATGCTGGTCAATTCGTCGGGGCCGTAACCGACGAGCTCGCACAGCGCGCGATTGACGCGGACGAAGCGGCCGTCGAGCGCGACCAACGCCATCCCGATCGGCGCCTCGTCGAGGGTGAGGCGGAAGCGCTCCTCGGACTCGCGCAGCCGCTCGTTGGTCGCTTCGGCTTGCTGGCGGGCTCGCTGCTCGCCCGCCAGCAGCTGCTCACGTTCCTGGGCGATGCGCCGCGCCTCCGAGATGTCCCGCGTGACCGTGCCCATGCCGAGGACCCGCCCGCTCTTCGGGTCGCGGATCATGAAGTGCTCGTCGGAGACCGGAATCGCCTCTTCGGTCCGCCAATTTCGGAAGTAGGTCTCTCCGGACCAGCGCCCCTGCTCCAGCGTCGACTTGACGATCACGTCGACCGCGAAGGAGCGCAGCGCGGGCGGGTAGCAGTCTTGGATTCGGATCTGATCCAACGGAAGATCGGCGCCCAGGCCGACCATTCGACGACCGGCGGGGTTGAGATAGACCGGCTTTCCGCCCGGATCGGCGATCCCGATGAAGTCGGAGGAGTTCTCCAGGAGAGACACGAATACCTGACGCTCATCCTCGACGCGTTTGCGCTCGCTGATGTCGCGCATGAAGGCCTGCCAGCGGCCGTCGGGCAGAGTGCACGCGCTCACCTCGACCGGCAAGACGCCGCCGTCCCTCCGCAGCAGCCGCCATTCCGCCCGGTGAACCCGTCCAGGCGCGAGCTCTTTGCGTGTCGGCAGGAGCGGCGCGTCCTCGGGCGAGAGAAGATCGGTGAAGGCCTTCCCGACCAACTCTTCGCGCGCGTAGCCGAGCATCCGGCAGGCTTCCTGGTTGACGTCGCTGAAGTGCCCGTCGAGATCCGCCAGGAAGAAGGCGTCCGGCGCGAGCTCGATGACGTCTTTGCTGCGCTCGACCGATCGCGTGATCTCGTCGTTCGCGTCGCGCAGCCGCTGGTTGGCGTCCTGTAGGGAGCGGCGCCCCTTGTCTACGAGAAACGTCAGATAGACGGCGACAAAGCCGTCCACCGCGAACAGCAGCGCCTGAACGGCCGCCTGAAAGGGAGGGTAGCCCGCGCGCACCACGAAGATCTCCGCGCCGAGCGGCACGCTGAGCAGCACGGCGCAGATTCCCGGTCCGACGCCGGCGAAGAGGCTGATCGCCAGCACCGCGGCAAAGGTCAACACATAGGGAGCGCCGGTTCCGGTCAGCGGGACGAGCCACAACCGGATCGCGTACGTCGTCGTCACCACGACGAAGGCGAAGAGGTAGCGAAACAGCGTGTTCTGGAACAGCTCGTCGATGCGACCCTTCACGCTCGGCGGCCACCAGCGCTTCATCGGGCACTCAGCCCTGCATTCTCACCGGGAGGCGCACCGTCTCGAGCCCCGAACAGGCGGCCGATATCGACGGGCCCTGACAGACGCTCGGCTCCTTGAAGCTCCACACGCATCCCTCTCCATCCCCGCCAGTCACCTGTCTCGTCGGCCGGTCGGCGGAGCGGGATTCGCTCTCGTCGAGCTCGTGCACCAACTGTCTAATAGGTTAGGTCCCCGGACGCGCCGGGCCAGCGGTGCTCGAGCGACCGGCTGGTCGCTCCCCTTTGAGCGCTGTCACAGGACGCACCCTCGCGAAGCGAGTCACGTCACTCGTCGGGGGGCTCTGCCGCCGATCTTTGAATACCCCCCGACGGCGTGCCGTTGCACTGGCGAGGAGGACATCCAATGTCGAAGTGGTTGCTCGCCGCCTGTCTCACGCTTGCCGCCGCCGTCCCGGCGTGTGCCGGACCGCAACAGACCGCGATGATCGAGTGCCCCGCCAGCGGTTGCCCGTCTACACAGCCGGCCGACACGCTCACGCAAGAGCTGAAGCGGCGTGCCAGCGCCGATCTCCAGTGCTCGGGCGAGATCGAGCTCACGGACATCGGTCCGTACCCGCCGCTCGAAGGCGGACCGTGGCAGGCGCGCGGCTGCGGCCGGGAGGCCATCTATCGTAGCGCGTGGGGGTTCGTCGAAAGGACCTCGTTGGTCGCTGCCGTCGCGAAGTGAGCGACGGGCCCGTCGACACGATCACGGTCGCGCTTCGCACGGGCTCGCGGCGCGCTATCATCCAGGTATGCGCGCGCTCGCCCTCCTGCTGGCGATGACCGTCTTGCCCTGCGCAGCCGTGGCGCAGCAATCGCCCCAGCCGCCCGCGGTGGCTTCGCCTCCACAGCCCCCGCCGGGCTCGCCCCCGCCGGGCTCGCCCCCGCCGGGCTCGCCCCCGCCGGTCGCGGCCCCGCCGGTCGCGGCCCCGCCGGTCGCGGCCCCGCCGGACGCGGTCCCGCCGGACGCGCCCCCGCCGGTCGCGGCTCCGCCGGACGCGCCCCCGCCGGTACCGCCGCCCCCACTGGCGCAAACGACCGCTCCCCGACTGACGCTGCCGCCGGGCATGGCGGCGCGTTGGCACCACGCGCGCATCGTCTCCGCGGTGGGCACCGTCCTCGGCCTCCTCGGCAGCGGGCTCACGCTGTCGAGCGTTCTGGTCGTCGCCATCACCGGCTACCCCTGCAACCCCAACGATCCCATGCACGCCACCAACCCCAACGACTCCTGCAACCCGAACAGCGCCATCTACAACCCCCCGGCGCCCACCGACCCGGCGCCGCTGCTGGCGTACATCGGCTCGAGCGCCTCCGCCGTGGGATTCGTCTTCTCCGCTGCCGGGCTCGGCTATCAGCACCACCTGCTCGGCGAGATGCAGGCTGACATCGGGCGCGGCTACTTCGGCGGCGGCACGGCGTTCGGCCTGCTCGGTTTCGTCAGCGTCGGGGCCAGCTACTTCTTCGGCTTCACCAACTACCTCAACGCCCACGACCAGGGGACCGCCATCCTGACCAGCTCGATCACCGGCGCCGCCCTGTGCGCCCTGGGCGGGCTGCTCTACGCGGTCGACTCGTCGCACATGAAGAGCGCCTGGCAACGGCTGACCACGTTCTGATCGCGATAGACTCCGCGCATGGTGGACATGAGGCAGGGCAAGTGCCCCGTATGCGCGCACAACGAGCTGATCCAGGCCGCGCCCGTCGAATTCGGCCCCGGCGCGCCCCTGGTCCTGTCGGTCACACACGAAAAGAGTCGATGGGCGGGCTCCGATCCGCGGGCGCCGCTCGGAGTCATGAACATCTGGGTTTGCCGTCGCTGCGGATTCGTCCAATGGTTCGCGTTCGAGCCGGAAAAGATCCCGATCGGCGAGGAATACTGCACCCGGCTCATTCGCGGCCCCGACCCGGGCGGACCGTACCGCTAGAGTGCATCGATGCGCTCGAGGCGCGCAGCGCTGGACCCAGCCATGGATTTGTCGCCGCGCGTCTCATAGTTCGTTGACAGATCTGCCGCCGCCAAGACGGTATCCCAGCAGGTGATGTCGACCACGCTGTGCCCCCGGCTCGCGCGCTGTCTGCCGGCGCTGCTCCTCTGCGCCGCCTGTCACGCGGTCCCGGGCGCCCCGGCGGACGCCGCCGTCGGCGGTAACGGCGCGCCCGACCTCGGCGCCGTCGATCTTGCCGTCCCCGCGCCGCCCGCGGACCTCGCCGTGAGCCACGACGCGGCGCTGCCCGCGCCGGCCGATCTCTCCGCGCCCGATCTGTCGCCTCCGGGCACGGGCGTGCCCGGCCTCAGCTGGCCGCCGTCGCAGACCTTCCCCAGCTTCGGCCCCGTTGGTGCGCTCGACGTCGTCGACCTGACCGGCATGGCCAACGATCAGCAGACCCTCTTCGTCACGCTCGCCGGCCTGGTCAATCGCACGCAGCCGCGCATCTACACGCTCGACGGAGGCGGCGAAGGAAAGACTTTCTGGCTCGACAAACTGGGCGTGACGTCGACGGTGAGCTCCGATCCGTTCGCGCTGGTCACCAAGTACCAGGCCGAGATCTCCGGCCTGGTCGTCTACGATCCGGCGCAGCCCGACACCATCAACCTCGCCACCACCGTCGCCGGCGTGCGCGACGGTATCGTCGCCTCTCCCGACCTCGCCGCCACGCTCGGCGCGGCGCCCTACCAGCTCCCGGTGCTCGTCGACCTGCGCGCCAACCACTTCGCCTCCAAGGTCGCCGTGTACCAATACGAGCTCGACCAGTACGCCGCCGGCGCCACGCATCGGCTCATCTGCGGGCTCGACCCGGCCATCGCCGGCCATCTACGCGACTACGCCGTCGCCACGCGCGCCATGATGGTGTGGCTCGATCCCGCCAACAGCGACGAGAAGAATCTGTTGTCGCAGTTCTTCGCGCTGCTGCCGCACGCCAGCCCGTACCTCGGCTGGTGGCCGGCCGAGGGCGCCGGCGTCGGCGCTGCCGCCAGCGCCGGCATCCCGGTGTTCGCCGCCGACTATGCCAGCAACCTGACGGTCTTCGGCGGTACGCCGCGCGGCATCCAGCTGCCGGCGCCGCCTGGGAAGCCGACGCTGGCGAACAAGATCTACGTGACGCTCATCATGAGCGACGGCGACAACCTGCAGGAGAACGAGCACCTCATCCCGATCAAATGGGCCGACCCCAACCGGGGCAAGGTCCCAATCGGCTGGACCACCACGCCGTCGCTCGTCGACACCGCGCCCGTGATCCTCAATTACTACTGGACGACGGCGACCGCGAACGACGTGCTCATCTCCGGCCCCTCCGGTCTCGGCTACACCTATCCCGACTGGTGGCCCACCGACGCCTTCTACGACTACACCGCGCGCAGCGCCCCCTATCTCGAGGCCGCCGGCCTGCGCGCCATCACCATCTGGAACAAGGACCCGCAGTACACCTCCAACGACGGCAAGGATCTGAGCGCCGCCAACGCCATGGCCTATACGCAGAACCTGCCGAAGCTGCTCGGCGTCACGCTGCAGGGCGGCTACCTGCCGCTGATTCATCAGTGGAACGTGCTCGACAGCGCGCTGCCGCTCGTCTACCTGGCGCAGACCTACGGCAACAACGAAGCCGACCTGGAGTCGGGCATCGACAACGCCGCCACGGTGTGGAGCCACCTGGCCCCCGACTTCGTTGCCGTGCAGGGCAACATGAACAGCGGCAGCATGACCCCCACCACGTTCTACAACGTGCAGCAGCACTACGCGTCCAACAGCGACTACGTCTTCGTGCGCACCGACCACTTCTTCGAGCTCTTCCGCGAGTCGCAGGGCCTGACGATCGATCCCTAGCGCCGAGGTCGTTCACGTTGGCCGAGTCGTAGCGGGCCGGCTTGGGCCGCGGAGGTGAGGCGCCATCCCGGCGTCGGAATCCGGCGCCGTCGCCGCCATTCGCGAGCAGCGTCGGCGACGCGCTACTGGCAGCTGAGCGTCGTCGTGCCCTGCCGGCCGTCGCTCGTGGTGAACGACACCGTCGCCGTTCCATTGTAGGTCGTCGTGATCGTGATGCCGGTCTGCGGATCCTGACGCGTGACGGTGCCGCTGCGCGGGCAGCCGGTGCGACAGACCTGGTAGGCACCGAAGGTGTTGCGGTCGGCTCCGTTGGGCGCGCTCGCCACTTCGCCGTCGATGGTCGCGCAGTCCGATCCCTTGGTCCAGGTCAGCGTGTATTGACCCTGGCGAGCCGTGGGAGTTCCGCCCACGCCGGTGCCGCTGCTCATCGACGTCACCGCCAGCGACCGGCTGTCGCCGTTCTCGGTGTAGAGCGCCGTCGCGTCGAGGGAGAGATTGCCCCGCGTCGACTTCACGGTCGACGAGGACGCGGCGATCTGAACGCCGTTCGACACCGGCGTGAAGAGGAGCGCGACCGCGCCGGTCGTATTGTTCACTTCGAAGGGGCCGTCGCAGGTGCCGAAGCGCAGCGTGAGCCTGCCGGCGCTGGTGGCGGTGCTGACACATCCCGGCGGCGAGTAGAAGGCGCCGATCCCTTTGGCGGCGGCGGCGGCGGCGCTGTCCGCACCGATGACCGTGACGCCCTTGACGAAAGGATCGAACGTGTTTGCGGTGACCCAGAAGATGCTGCCCTCCCAGGCCACGGTGTCGGCGAAATCGAGGGCGATCACCTGATCGGTCCCCACGACGACGGTGCTGCTCGGCGTCGAGTTCGAGCAGGCGGAGAAGGTGATGGCGGTCAGAACCAACGGCAAGCACAGCGACCGTGTACGCATGAGCGACCTCCCGGTTGTCGGGAGGGTTTGCAACCGTCGCACCGGGCGCCGATCCCCCGGCGCGGCGCGCGATTAGCCGAGTGTTCTAAGAACGCGCCCTCCTCTACAGGAGAGGGGATTTCACCGGACCGCGAAGGGCGACGGAGGGATCGACGCGGACCTTCTCATAATCTAGCGATGGACAGCCCTAGGGTAACCGCGTGAGACTGCCGCGGTGAAAAGGCACTACATCCTCATCCTCTTCGCTGTCGGCTGCTCTTCGAACCCGGTCGCGTACCAGCACGGGAGCCCGTGGCCGCACTTTCGTGCAGACGCGGCGCAGGATGGACGCAGCGACGTATCGCCGGCCAAGACCGGCGGCAAGTTCTGGTCCTACCGCACCGGCAAGGGCATCTTCAGCTCTCCCGTCGTCGGCAGCGATGGCACCATCTACGTCGGCTCCGCCGATCGCACCTTCTACGCCTTCGACCGCGACGGCAACGTCAAGTGGAAGCTGCTCACCGGCGAGATCATCGACTCCGCCGCGCTCCTCGACGACAGCGGCCGGGTCTACTTCGGCTCGGGCGACGGCATGCTGCGCGCGCTGGACGCCGCCAGCGGCAACAGCGTCTGGATGACGCCCGCCGACTCTCCCGATGTCACCTCCTCGTTCATCAATTGGTTCGAGGGCAACGTGGCGCTGTCGCCCTCGGGCAAGCTCTACGTGCCCAACGACAACCACTTCGTCTACGCCGTCGAGCGCGCGGACGGCAGCATCACCCAGCGGCTCCGTCTGCCCGATCAGACCTGGTCCTCCCCGGCGTTCGACGGCGCCGGCCATCTGTTCATCGGCAACAACAACGTCGTCAGCTTCGAGGGCTCCAACCTGTTCGCGTTCGCCGAAGCCGGCGCCGACGTGTGGGACCAGTTCGTCGGGCTCGGCAGCATCGCGGCCAGCCCCATGCTCACGCCGGACGGCAAGGTCGTCGTCGGCGGCTTCGACGGCTACGTGCGCGCGTACGACGCCAAGAGCGGCACCGTGCAGTGGGAGTTCGGCGCCCGCGACCACCTCTACTCGAGCCCGGCCCGCCTCCCCGACGGAACGATCGTGCAGCCCGCCACCGACGGCACGGTCTACGGTCTCGACCCGGCCACCGGCCAGCAGCGCTGGGCGTTCGATCTGCGCGATCCGATCCGCTCGTCGCCCGCCGTCGATGCCCAGGGCAACGTCTACTTCGGCGCCGGCGACGGCCGCCTCTACGTGCTCAACCACGACGGCACGCTGCGCTGGTCGGTGCAGCTCATCTCGGAGGATCGCAACGACATCAACTCCTCGCCCGCGCTCGGCGAGGACGCCATCTACATCGGCGGCGAGAGCGGCGAGGTCTTCAGCGTTCCCTACGACTACTGCCTGCACGCCGACGGGCTGGCCGATCCGCGCTGTGCGCCGGCGCCGGCGCCGGTCCTGCCCGACGACGGCGGGCTCCTGTTGTACACGACCGCGTTCGGCGCGGCGCTGCCCGGCCCGCCCGACACGATCGACCCCAATCAGCCGATCGTGCTCTCGCTGGTGGTGCGCGCGGGCGGTCACGACACGCTCGCCATGCTCGATCCCTCGGCGGTGACGGTGACGGTCGATCCGCCGGTGCCGGTCGGCGTCGACGTCGCCGGCGACGGCAAGTTCCTCACCATCACGCCGGCGAGCGCGTTCACCGCCGCCAGCGACGGCCGCGTCACCATCAGCGTCGCCGCCGGCTACCTCGTGCAGCCCGAGCGCGACGGGCTCAAGCTCTCGGGCGGGACCCCGGGCGGGCAGGCGACGCTGCAGCTCTCCGCCGCGCTGGCGGCACCGACGGCCACTCCGTTCGCGTTGACGCCCGGCACCACCTGGCAGGTGGCGCGCATCGCGCTGCCGTTGCCGTCGCTGCTGCCGAGCTACAACCAGATCGGCTTCGACTCCCTGCAGTACCTCGTCAGCATCGTCGAGACCGGCCACGGGCACACCGTGGCGTGGATGGCCGGCGCCAAGCTGGCCGCCGACTCGAACCAGACCGTCGTCGATCCCGCGACCAAGGCGCTCTTCCCGCTCGACGTCACCTACGACGGCGGGTTCGTGACCATGGCGAACCAGGACGGAGTCAGCGTCGAGGTGACCAACATCGTCATCCCGTTCCAGTCGTTTCGCCTGGCGGCCGCGCTCGGGGCCGACGGCAACGCGACCCGACCGCTGCACCTGAACGGCTCGACCGTGTGCTCGGGGATCGCGGTCTACGGCCCATTTTTGCAGAAGCTCGGCCTGTGCAACCCGCTCACCGACGTGCTGTCGGTCGATGGCGCCGCCAACTTCACGCTCTTTACGGGCGCGCCTGCACCGAGTGCGTCGGAGGTGGGGAGCGTCACCTTCGCCGGCAGCGCCGACGCCGTGACCGCGACGCTGACGGGCAGCACGCTGGCGGCGGCCGATCACGTCGCCGCGGTGCTCCTCGTCGACGCCACCACGGGCGCCCCGGTGTCGCTCGACTACGGCCTGACCACCGCGCACACCACCACCAGCGATGGGAAGCTGGCGACGGTGACGCTGCCGATCACCGGCAAGAACGTGCCGCAGTCGGTGACCGCGTACCTGATGATCGACACGTCGGCGGTCGCGAGCGCGACGCTGACGCTCCCGTAGTCCTATTTGTAGGTGACGGTCAGCGGCGCGCAGACGCCTTGCACCTGATCCATCTGCGCTCCGGTCCGACCCTGGAAACCGACCAGCAGCTCGTCTGCCCCGCAGCTGTCGTCCCACGGGGTGCCGCTGACCTGGACCGACACCGAGCCCGAGTCGGCATCGTCGTGCGTGAACGTCATGTTCAACTGATTGCTGCTGTCGAGGGCCAGCGCCACCGTGGAGCAGTTGATCCCGAGCCCTTCGATCACGGTGCGATCGCCGCCCAGGACGCTGCCGCGCGTGCCGGAGGCGGCCGCGAAACCGCCAGCGGCGCAGGTGATGTGCGAGGTGCCGGGGCGCGCCGCGTCCGAGCCGGCCATCGACGGCGGGCTGGCAACGGGCATCATGGTCACCGAATAGTCGCTCGCGCCGCGCATCAACTGGGGCACCGCGCAGCTCGGCTGCACCGAGACGACATAGCCCGGGCTCACGCTGGTCGCGCTCAGCTGAACCTGCACGGCGGTGACGACGGCGCCGCTCGGGCACAACGTCGTGACCGGGTTGCCGCCCGAGCCGCCGCGCGCCAGCAGCGGGTCGGGGTCGCCCACTGTCAGGGCGGCGGGACAGCCGTTGTCGACGTGGCGGTCGCAATCGTCGTCGATGAGGTTGAAGCAGTTCTCCATCGTCGGCAGCACCTCGCCCGTGCAGGTGCCGAGCTTGCCGATGCAGCTCTGCGTCCCGTCGTGGCACGCGCCGTGGCTGCGGGTCTCGGGCTCGCCGCTGTAGCAGGGCTGCTCGGTCACGTCGGGGACGCAGCTCGCCTTGCCGTCGGTGCAGACGGTGTGTCCGGCGGCGCAGGCGCCGGGGTTGTCGGTCATGCACGGCGCGTCCGCGGTACAGTCGCCGTGCGCGGAGGCCCCGGGCGAGGCACAGCCCGCGAGCCCGACGACGGCAGCGCAGGCGACGAGCGACAAGGTGCGGCGACCGCGGTGTCGAGCCTGGGCCATGGGCGCTCCCTCCGACAAGCTGCTCGCATGATACCCGCGCGACGGTGCCCCAGCGCCGCACTCAAAGAAGCTTGAGATCAGCGGACGACCCACCGCGCTGGGCTACCGCTACAGCGGCTGAATGTGGAAGTGGCCGTCCTCGACCCAGAGCTGCGTGCGGGCGCCGCGGTGCTCGGGTGGGATCTCGTCGGCGAGCAGGTACTGCCCGGCGACCGAGACCAGCTCCGCCTCGAGCGATTGGCAGAAGACGCACGCGTCGGCCATGCCCTGCGCGCCAGCGAGCGCGCGGCCGCGCAAGGGACCGTAGACATGGATGTGGCCGTCGGCGATCACCTGCGCGCCGGCGTTGACCGGCGCCAGCACGATGAGGTCGGCGTGCTGCGCGTAGATCACCTGGCCCGAGCGCACCGGCTGGCGCACCGTCACCGTCGACACCGCGGGGCGCGGCGGCGGCGGCGCCTCCGCGCGTGGCGCCTCCGTGCGCGGCGCCTCCGTGCGCGGCGCCTCCGTGCGCGGCGCCTCCGTGCGCGGCGCCTCCGTGCGCGGCGGGTCGGCGCGCGGCGGATCCGGCGGCGGCGGCTCGTCGGTGCGCGTGCGGTTGGCGGCGAGCTGCACCACCGCCATTCCGGCGGCGGCCGCGTTCCACACCGCCGACGGCGGCAGGTTGGCGGCGCCGACCGGGACCAACTTGCAGGCGCGCAGCCGGTCGGCGAGATCGTGCAGCGGCAGCTCCAGCGCGCTCGCCTCGTCGAGCTCGGCCAGGTCCACGACGACGGGCGCGTAGGGGAACATCTGCTGCACCGAGGCGATGCGCGCGCGCAGGCCCTTCTCGATCTGGACGACGTCTGCGGTCTTGAGGCGTAGCACCGTGACAGGGGCGACGGTGAGGTCGATCTCGAAGGCGTCGGAGCGGGCCTGGCTGCCGCGGGCGTTCATCTTGCGTATCTTCGCTCACTCCACCGCGCGAGCAACAATCGCTGCCCGATCCGCTACGCCCGGCGACGATCGCGCCGAGCTACTTGCGCTTGCGGTCGAGCAGGGCGTTCAGCTGCGGCAGGCTGATCGGGCTCGTCTCGTCGCGCTCGGTGGAGCGGAGCGCCTCGGCGGCCAGCGATTCGATGGCCAGGCAGCGCGGACAGCTCTGCCCCTCGAAGCGCCGCGACGCTTGCCGCAGGATCTCCTCGATCGCGGCCTTGAGCGCTGCGACTTCATCCGCACGTCCTCGGGCTTTTCGTGGTGGCATGGCGATCGCGCCATCCAGCATACCACGTGTCGCGATCGACCGATCCGACGAAGCCACGTCGGCGTCGGGCAGCGGACGAAGCTCGGTGAAGAAGCGCTGCCGCGAAATGTCGGGGGTGCAGCCGACGGAGCCGTTTCGTGGCGTCGCGTGCGGTCACACGTCGACGCAGGGTCCTGCTAGTACCTCGCCACAGTGGTTTTGACCGGTCTGCGCCGGTCCTCGACGCCCATGGCTTCGTTGCTCCTCCTCGAAATACAGCCAGTATTCCTTCGTCGTCGCGCCTCGCCCTGCGCGCCGAATCCTCGGCGGATACCGAGCAAAACCACTGCGGCGAGGTACTAACCCCAGGGTTCGCTTCGATTGACCTGCTGCGGACGATCCGCGCGGTCGCCTCGAGGACTACGTCCTCGCTCCCTCGGTCGAAATACCGACGGGTATTCCTCGGTCGGTTGCTCCGGTCGCATCCACGATCCGCCTCACGCGGCTGGCCCTCGCCAGCTCAACCGAAGCGAACCCTGGGTTTAGCCGCTCGGGCAGAAGGTGATGTTGAGCTGCGTCGCGCCGGCGCACGTGTGATCGCTGCTCTGGTTCGACGATCCATAGTCGTCGTACGGAAAGGCGTAGATGCCGGGGCAGCGCGTGTGCACCCACGCCGCGTACGGGTTGTACGGCGGGTTCTGATAGAAGGCGCTCGCCGGAGTGTTCGGGCCCGGTGAGCCGAGGACGCCGCGGTTGAGCGCCGCGCAGTATTGCGGGTTGCCGCCGAAGAACCCGCCCGAGCACGAATAGACCTGCGCCGTCGTCGCGCCGGCCGCGCCCGCGCACGCCGGATTCGCCGCGCAGGAAGCGATATTGCCGTCGAGCGCGTGACACATGGGATCGCCCGCGTTCACCGGATTGAGGCAGTGCATTCCCGCGGACATGCACTCGTGACCCGACAACAGCGACGCTGGACAGCCCGCGAGGAGCGCGGAGTAGGGGACCGCGCAGCCGACGGTCGTGCAGTCGCTGCCGGAGCCGATGGCCTGGATCCGCGACGGCAGCGCGACCCAGTCGACGTACGTGATGTCCGTGTTGATCGTCTCGACGCCGTTCGCCGTCCCGAAGTTCATCTCGACCTTGTCGTTCTGCCCCTGCGGGTTGCCGCTTGGGTCGGGCGCCTGCAGGTAGGCGTAGATGCGCGCCGCCGACCACGTGGTCGGCGCGGCGTAGTCGCGCGAGGCGCCGGGCGCGAGGTGCGCGTTGTCCGGCTGCAGGACCCCCTCGCTGCCGGCGCCGTGGATCCATACGTCGACGGGGCAGCCGTTGGTCACGTGCACGGCGAAGCCCGAGCCGCCGCCGCCGCCCGTCGAGCCGCCGCCGCCGCCCGTCGAGCCGCCGCCGCCACCCCCGCCGCCGCCACCCCCGCCGCCGCCGATGACGGCGGGGTTCCACAGCTGTGCGTTGGTGCCATTGCAGTCGTAGAGCTGCACGACGGTGCCGTCGGCGGGATTGGCGCCGGCGACGTCGAGGCACTTGCCGCTGTTGGTGTTGACGATGGTGACGAAGCCGTTGGCGGCGGGCTGGATCCAGAAGGACTGCGCAGGGGTCTGGTTGCAATCGTAGAGCTGGATCTTGGTGCCGTTGGCGGTGCCGCGCGCCGCCACGTCGACGCACTTGCCGGAGTGCGTGTTGATCAGGGTATAGGCGCCGCCGCCGGCGCTCTGGGCGGCGAATGCTTGCGCGCCGCTGCCGTTGCACCACCACTCCTGGATCTGCGTGCCGTTGGCGGTGCCGGCGCCGCTGGCGTCCATGCACGCGCCGGGATGCGCGAGCGTTCCGAAGTTGTAGACGGCGCCCGCGGAGAATTCCTCGCCGACCTGGCCGACCTCGCCTCCGGTCGACGCGCTGCCGCCGCATCCACAGACGGTGGTGAGCAGCACGAAGGTCACACGCTTGGTCAGAGTCATCGCGTCCTCCCGGTTGATCGAGCCACGTCGAGCGCAAGAACGGATCCATGCGTCTCGACACAACAAAACGCCGTAACTGCGTTACGCGAGCGCTCGCCGCCGAGGACGCCCGACCCCGGGTGTCCACCTGGTGTTTACAGCGCGAGCCCGGTCACTGGTGCACCTCGCAGGCGCACCAGGAGCAACCAGTCGAGCCGCGGGCCCAGGTACCTCGCCGCAGTGGTCGAATCCTCGGCGGATACCAATCAAAACCACTGCGGCGAGGTACCAGGGGCCTCGCTCACGTTCGCTCGCTGGCGCACGCTCACTGCCACTGGATGTCGTCGACGAAGAAGCCGCCGCTGGCGCCGGCGTCCATCGACGTCATGGTCCAGCCGAAGCCGCCGAGCACTTGCGTGTAGCTCTGGCCCGACAGATCGATGGTGTAGGGCGCCCACGAGGCAGTCAGCGTCACCGTCGTGGTCGCCTTGATGCTGTCGGTGTACGGATTGCCGGCGCCGATGATGCCGCCGGCGAGGAAGGTGACCTTCTCGCCGCCGTTTTGGCCGCGCGCCTGGAACGTCACCTTCTTGGCACCGGCGGGGACGGCGAAGCCGGCCTTGGTTCCCCAGTTGTTGGCGGGATACTGCCAGTAGACGCCGCCCCAGCCCATGCCGCCCGATGCCGGCGGAGCGTAGGTGACGACGTGGCAGCTGCCAGAGGCGGTGGTGCTGGAGCGCATGCCGTTGCAGTCGGTGCTGTCGCCGCTCTTGGCCGGCGTCATCGTGATGGTGCCGGCGGTGGCGCCGTCGCCCATGAAGCCGCTCGATACGAACACCGTGTCGACGACGAACGGCAGCGTCGGCCCGGTCGCCGCCATCGCCATGTCGGGCGGGCTCCCGTTGCCGCCGGTCGCCGGCATCGCCAGATCGTTCACCGGCGGCGTCATCATCGTCGGCGCCGCCGTCGAGGAGCACGCTCCCAGAAGCGCGCCCGCCACCCACACCACTGAAGCACCACGAATCAGCCTTTCCATGTTCGCCTCCGCTGTTACGGATTGAAGAAGGGATCGAGCGCCATCGCCTTGTAGGCGGCCAACGTCGGCGGCGACGAGGCGATGCGCCAATCGGTCTCTTTGTTGATGTCGAACCAGACGACCGCCTTGATGGCGGTGAAGTTCGTCTTCAGCTGCTGCTGCAGATCGGCGATCCACGCCGCCTTGTTGCCGCCGATCTCCGCCGACGCCGTCTCCGGCACGATGAGCGGCTTCTTCCCCGCGTAGTCGTTGTACAGGTCGGTCACCAGCTCGCCGAACGACTGCCAGGTGCAGCAGGAAGAGGAGGTGCCCCAGTTGTAGGCGTCGAGCCCGACCCAATCGACGTACGCGTCGCCGGGGTAGTAGTTGGTCCAGTGGTTCCACGGGTCCGACGGCACGTCGGCCACGAGCGGGCACCACACCCAGTACACGTTGGTGGCGCCGTCGGCGACGAAGAGATCGTGGACGTGGCGGTAGGCGGCGATGTACTTCGCCGGCCCGACATCGGCGCCGCCGTTGTTGGCGCCGGCCCACGGGTACCAGTTGCCGTTCATCTCGTGTCCCCAGCGCAAGAGGATGTCGACGCCGAGCGCGCGGGCGCCCTGGGCGCGCTGGTGGTAGACGTCGTCGTGCATGCCGGCGATGATCTCGTCGAGCGGCTCGTGCGGCTCCCAGGTCACCAGCGGCAGCTTCTTCTGCGCGATGTCCCAGCGCGTGCGGTCGTTGATCCAGTCCTCGGTGGAGTAGAAGCGGTTGTCGATGACCCAGCGGCGATCGATGAGCTGCTCTTCGGCCAAAAAGTCCGGCGTGTCGTTGCCGCCGACGCCGACGAAGGCGCCGAGGAGCACTCCGTAGGCCGGCGGCGTCTGCCCGGAGGGCGGCGCCGCGGCGGCGAGATCGAGCGGGCCGCCGCCGTCGCCGCCGTCGTTGATACCGCCGTCGACCTCACCGCCGTTGCCGCCTATGGCCGCCGCTAGATCGGCGGGTGCCGTCGCTCCGCGATGGCCGCAGCCGAAGGCGGCGCAAAGCGCCCATCCGATCGCCAGCGTCGCACGCGTTCTCATCACGCTCCTCTGCTCCTGACTTTATTCGTTGGCAAAACAAAGTATCGGAGCGGCGACGCGTTTCAATACAAATCAACAGACGCGGCGCGGCGACAAAAGTCGTGCGCGATGCAACTCGCGAGAATTGGCGATGATGACCTGCAGGCGATTCGTGTCACTATTTTAAGTTCAGCGAGCGGATCCTGCGCTTGACGCGCAGCGCCTCATACTTCTTCGCTGGGACCCGTCGCCGGCCCACGCTAGCGTCGAGGAGCGAGCTAACGAATTGGCTTGCATTGTTTCGCGCTCCGAATACTTTGTTCTGCAACCGAACAAAGTCCGCGGAGAAGACTGTCATGGCGCTGCGACCCACCTCTTTGCTGATGCTGCTGGCGACGGCGATGCTGGGCGGCGTCGGCTGCGACGACGCCGATGCCCCGGCGCCCGTCGATCTCGGGCTCGCCGATCTGGCCCAGGCCGACCTGGCCCAGCCGCCGATGGCGCCGGCCGATCTATCGGTGGTGACCACGGCCGCCGATCTGAGCGCGGCGTCCGACGATCTGGCGGCCCCGCAAGGGCCGAGCCCCCTGGTGGTCGACGACAGCTTCGCCGCCAGCGGCTTCGAAGGTGGCGGTGACGTCGCCGGCACCATCACCGACGATCAGACCTGTCCCATGCGCGGCGGTGACGGGCGCGGGCACTGTCATCACCTGCAATGGACGCCGGGAACCAACAGCTGGGGCGGCGTCCTGTGGCAGTACCCCGCCAACAATTGGGGCGGCGCGCCCGGGTTCGCCATCCCCGCCGGCTACGGCCAGGTGCGCTTCCGCGCCTGGGGCATGGCCGGCGGCGAGCAGGTCTCGTTCCTCGTCGGGCTCGGCGCCGGCGGGCCCGACAAGTTCCAGCAGCGTCTCGACGTCACGCTCGCCGCCCAGCCGACGCTCTACGTCCTCGGCGTGAGCGGCGCCTACCGCGACCAGGTGGTGAGCGCGTTCGGCTGGGTCACGAGCGCCGCCACCGCGCAGACGTTCTACGTCGACGACATCGTCTGGACCGGCGACGACGAGGGCAACGGCGGCGCGCCGCCTTCGTTCGCGGTCGAGCCGACCTTCGGCCCGACCGGCTACATGGGCGACGGCACCATCGGCTTCGTCGCCTCGAGCGCCTGCACCTCGCCGTCCGGCGACGGCAGCTGCCGCCACTTCGAGTGGGATCCCAACAGCGACGCCGGCGGGGCTTCGCAAGGTTGGGCCGGCGTCTTCTGGCAGAGCGCGCCCGGCGACTGGGCGGGCGCCACCGATCCCGACGGCGCCGCTGTCGCTGCCGGCTATCGCGAGGTCCGCTTCCTGGCCTGGAGCACGCACGGCGGCGGCGAGACCGTCTCGTTCCTCGCCGGCATGGGCGCGGCCACGCGCGACGGCTGGCAGTCGAAGCTCGATGTGCAGCTCAACGCGACGCCGACGCTGTACACGCTCGGCGTCGGTGGTGGCTACGGTGCGCACGTCGTCGGCGGATTTGGCTGGGTCGCCGGCGGCGGCGGTCTCGGCTTGAACGTCGACGGCGCGATCTGGCGATAGAGGAGCTCATGGCCCAAGAGATCGAGCAGTTCACCGTCGACGCCCAGGGGATGCGCGCCCGCAACAGCACGCTCTTGCTCAACCTCATCTGGAAGGAGCGGCAGGTGTCGCGGGCCGAGCTGGCGCGGCGCACCGGGCTCAGCCCGTCGACGGTGTCGGCCATCGTCGGCGATCTGGAGCGCTCGGGGCTGGTGCAGTCGACCGGCGAGGGCCTGTCGCGCGGCGGCCGGCGGCCGACCCTGCTCGGCTTCCACGACGACGCGTTCTTCATCGTCGGCGTCGAGCTCGGCGCCTCGCACGTGCTGGTGACGCTGACCAACCTGCGCGGCCAGGTGCGCCTCGCGCGTCACGGCGCGCACCCGGTGCAGGGCGATCCGGCCGGAGCGCTGGCGCTGGTGCGCTCGTTCATCGACGACTGTCTGCGCGCCGAGCGCGTGGCGCGCAGGCGCCTGCTCGGCATCGGCGTGGCCGTGCCGAGCCCGGTGCACCCGTCGACGCCGGGCCGCCTGTCGCCGCTCATCCTGCCGGCGTGGAGCGGCTACGACGTGCAGGCGCACCTGGCCGGCGCGTACAACGTGCCGGTCTTCGTCGACAACGACGCCAACATGGGCGCGCTCGCCGAGGGCTGGTGGGGCGCCGGCCGCAGCGGCGAGGACCTGACGTACATCAAGGTCGCCACCGGCATCGGCGCCGGCTACGTCATCCGCGGCGAGGTCTATCGCGGCGCCGGCGGCACCGCCGGCGAGATCGGCCACCTGGCGGTCGACCCGTCGGGGCCGCGCTGCATGTGCGGGCTCAACGGCTGCCTCGCCATGTTCATCGGCTCGCAAGCGATCCGGGGCATCGCGCGCGAGCGCATGACCGGCGAGCGCGGGCGCACGCCGACGATCGCCGAGATCGTCAAGAGCGCCAAGGGTGGCGACCCGGCGGCGCGCACCATCATCGACGAGGTCGGCCACTACCTCGGCATCGCCGTCGCCGGCCTGGTCAACCTGATGAACCCGGCGGTGGTGGTCCTTGGCGGGGAGATCACCGCCGTCGGCGATCTGCTGCTCGACCGGCTGCGCGAGGCGGTGCGCGAGCGGACGCTGTCGCTGTCGGTCTCGGAGACCCTGCTCGTCACCAGCAACCTCGGCGAGCAGGCGATCGCGGTGGGCGCGGCGACGCTGGTGCTGCAGGCGGCGCTGCGCGATCGCGCGCTCTTCCCGACGCCGCTGCAAGCGGTGTCGTGATGCGCCGCTGGCTGGTGGTCGGCTCGCTCGTGCTGGCGGCGATCGGTTTCGCCGTCGCCGTGGCGCTGGCGACCGCCGCCGGCTGTGACACCAGCCCGCTCTATCCCGACATGATCGGCGGCGATCTGTCGGGGCCGCCGATCGGCGATCTCGGCGCCGGCATGGACGCGCCCGCGCCGCCGCCGCCCGACGCCGCGCTGCCCGGCCGCACGCTCGTGTGGAGCGACGAGTTCGACGGCGCCGCCGGCGCGCCGCCCGACGCGTCGAAGTGGTCGTTCGACGTCGGCGGCAGCGGCTGGGGCAACCAGGAGCTCGAGTACGACACCGCGCGCCCCGAGAACGTCGCGCTCGACGGCGCCGGCCACCTCGCCATCACCGCGCGCTCGGAAGCCTACATGGGCAAGAGCTACACCTCGGGCCGCATCAACACGCTCGGGACCTTCACGCACGCCTTCGGGCGCTTCGAGGCGCGCATGCAGCTGCCGGCGGGGCAGGGGATGTGGCCGGCCTTCTGGCTGCTGGGCAACAACCAGCCGCACGGTGGGCTGGCCGGCCTGCGGCGAGATCGACATCATCGAGAACCGAGGGCAGGAGCCCAACATGGTGCACGGCACCGTGCACGGCCCCGGCTACTCGGGCGGCGGCGGCATCACCGCGATGCGCACCGTGGCGGGCGCGCCGCTGTCGGCCGGCTTCCACGTCTACGCCATCGAGTGGATCGCCAATCGGATCGTGTTTTCCGTCGACGGCAACGACCTACCTCACCGTGACGCCGCAGCAGCTGCCGGCGGCACGCAGTGGGTCTTCGATCACCCGTTCTTCATCATCCTCGACCTCGCCGTCGGCGGCACCTTCGTCGGCTCGCCCGACGCGCACGACCACCTTCCCGCAGACGCTGCTCGTCGACTACGTGCGCGTCTACGAGCCGCAGCCGTGAGCGCGGCGCGCGCTCCTCGCGTCGTGGCCCTGGCCGCCGGTTGCTGCGGCGTCTGCGCGCGCCGTCGCCGTCGCCGTCGCGCGACGTGCTCGTCGGTCTCGCGGGAGCAGGCGAGCGCGTGGATGCGCAACTTCAACCCGCTCCTCGTCGGCGCCGCGCGCTGGCCGACGCCGCGGCGGCATCTACGAGCCGCTCCTCATCTGCAACGCCGTCGCCGGCGCCTGGGTGCCGTGGCTCGCGACCGGCTACGCGCTGGTCGGCCGATCACCGCGACGCTGCGCTTGACGCTGCGCGACGGCGTCGCCTGGTCCGACGGCGCGCCGTTCTCCGCGCGCGACGTCGCCTTCACGTTCGAGCTCCTGCACCGCTCACCGCGCGCTCGACTCGACGCGGCGTCTGGGACTTCCTCGCCGGCGTGCGCGCCGTCGACGCGCGCACCGTCGAGCTGGCGCTTCGGCGCGGCCGTTCGTGCCCGGCCTCGACGAGCTCGCTGCAGCAGCCGATCGTGCCGGAGCACGTCTGGCGCCACGTCGCCGATCCGGTCGCCTTCGCCAACCCGAACCCCGTCGGCACCGGGCCCGTTCACCGAGGTGCGCGTCTTTCGCAACCAGGTCTACGAGCTCGGGCAAGCAACCCGCGCTACTGGCAGCCGGGCAAGCCCGCGATCGAGGCGCTGCGCTTCCTCGCCTATCCGAGCAACGACCAGGCGAACCTGGCGCTGGTCGAGGGCGAGGTCGACTGGGCCGGCAACTTCGTCCCGGCCATCGAGCGCACCTTCGTCGCCCGCGATCGGGCGCACCACGGCTACTGGTATCCGCCCACGGGCAGCACCGTCTTCCTCTATCCCAACACCGCGCGCGCCCCGCTCGACGACGTCCGCGTGCGCAAGGCGCTCAGCATGGCGATCGATCGCGCAGCGCGTCGTCGACGTCGGCCTGTACGGCTACGCGCGCCCGCGCGACGCGCACCGGCCTGTCCGACGCCTACGCCGCCTGGCGCGATCCAGCCGCTCGCCGCCGACCGCTGGGTGCGCCACGACGCGGCGCGCGGCCGCGGCGCTGCTCGACGAAGCCGGCTGGCGCCGCGGCGCCGGCGGCGTGCGCCGCAAAACGGGCGGCCGCCGCCTCGCCTTCACCATCGAGGTGGTCAGCGGCTGGTCCGACTGGGTGCGCGCCGCGCAGGTGATCGCGCGCGACCTCGGCGATCTCGGCGTCGACGTCTCCGTGCGCGCCTACGACTTCAGCGCCTGGTTCCAGCGGCTGCAGGAGGGCGACTTCGAGCTGGCGATCGCCTGCCCGTCGCTCGGCCTGTCCTTCGACGCGCCCACGCCGTACTACGTCTATCGCTGGATCATCGTCGTCGAGCGACGGTGCAAGCCCGTGGGCGAGCTGTCGCCGACCAACTGGCACCGCTTCGGCGACGCGCGCGACCGACGCGCTGCTCGCCGAATTCGAGCGCAGCCGACGACGTCGCCCGCCAGCACGCGCTCATGCAGCAGATCGAGGAGCGCTTCGTCGCCGACGGCGCCGGCGATCCCGCTCTTCCCCAGCCCGCTGTGGGGCGAGTTCAACTCGCGGCGCTTCGTCGGCTTTCCCACCGGCCACGCGATCCCTACGCGAAGCTGTCGCCGCACTCGCGAGCCGGAAGACCTGCTCGTGCTGACTCGCCTGGCGCCGAGGCCGCGCTGATGCGCTTCATCCTGCGCCGCCTCGCGCTCTACGCCGTCGCCGCCTGGGCCGCGGTGACGCTCGACTTCGTCCTGCCGCGCCTCATGCCCGGCGATCCGGCCGACGGCGCTCTTCGGCGCGTCTGCGGGGCAAGCTCTCGCCGGAGGCGCTGGCGTCGATGCGCGACGCGTTCGGCTTCGCCGACGGCTCGCTCGGGCGCCAGTACGCGATCTACCTGGCGCCACCTGGTGCACGGCGATCTCGGCCTCAGCGTCGCCTACTTCCCGGTCCCCGTCGGCGAGGTGATCGGCACCGGGCTTCTGTGGACGGTGGTGCTGGCCGGCGGCGCCGTCCTGGTCAGCTTCGTCGCTCGGCACCCTGCTCGGCGTCGTGGCGGCGTGGCGGCGCGGCGGCCTCATCGACAGCGTGCTGCCCCCGCTGCTGGCGCTGCTGGGCGCCGTTCCCTACTTCTGGCTCGCCATGGTGGCGCTGTTCGTCTTCGGCTTCGGGCTGCGCTGGTTCCCGCTCGGCCACGCCTACAGCCTCGAGCGCGAGCCGGCATGGACCGTCGCGCTTCGTCGCCGACGTGGCGCGCCACGCCGCGCTGCCGGCGCTGACGCTCGTCGTCGCCACGCTCGGCGGCTGGATGCTCGGCATGCGCAACACGATGGTGGCGCTCCTCGACGCCGACTTCATCAAGCTGGCGCGGGCCAAGGGGCTGCCGCCGCGGCAGCATCATGCTGCGCTACGCCGCGCGCAACGCGCTTCTGCCCAGCGTCACCGGCTTCGGCATGGCGCTCGGCTTCGTGCTCTCGGGGCTCGCTGCTCACCGAGATCGTCTTCTCCTACCCCGGCCTCGGCTACCTGCTCGTCGAGGCGGTGCGCAACCAGGACTACCCGCTCATGCAGGGGCTGTTCCTGCTCATCACGCTGGCGGTGCTGGCGGCCAACTTGCTCGTCGACGTCACCTACGTGTGGCTCGACCCGCGGACGCGCGGCGCATGGCGTAGCCGCTGGCGCGCGCTGGCCTCGTCGGCGATCGCCGCGCCGTCGTCGGCGTGGCGCCTGCTCGTCGGCTTCGCCGTCATGGCGCTCGTCGGGCCGTTCCTCGTCGGCGACCGCCGCCGCGCCGTCGACGTGCCGCTCGCGGCGCCCTCGTGGCGCCACCTGTCTCGGCACCACGGGCCAGGGCCAGGACGTGCTCGCGCAGACCGTCGTCGGCGCGCGGGTCACGCTCGGCATCGGCTTCGCCGTCGGTGTGCTGGTGACGCTCATCGGTGTCGCTCGTCGGCGTCGGCGCCGGGCTACTGCGGCGGCCGCGTCGACGACGCCGCTCTCCCTCCTCACCAACGTCTTCCTGGTGATCCCCGGGCTGCCGCTCGCCATCGTCATCGCAGCCTACCTGCCGCCGGGGCCGCTGCGCCTGGTGCTGGTCTTGACGCTGGCCGGTTGGGCCTGGAACGCGCGCGTCTTCCGGGCCGAGACCCTGTCGCTGCGCCAGCGGACTTCATCGCCGCCGCGCGCGCTGGCCGGCGAGCGGCACTGGCGCATCATCGCCGTCGAGATCCTGCCCAACATGGCGTCGCTGGTGGCGGCCTCGTTCATCGGCACCACCATCTACGCCATCGGCGCCCAGGTCGGCCTCGAGTTCCTCGGGCTCGGCGACTCTCGGCGCCGTCACGCTGGGGCACCAACCTCTACTGGGCGAGCAACGACTCGGCGCTCCTGACCGGCGCCTGGTGGACCTTCGTGCCGACGGGCGTGTGCGTGGCGCTGGTCGGCTTCGCGCTGACGCTGGTCAGCTTCGCGCTGGACGAGGTCGCCAACCCGCGCCTGCGCCGCCGCGGGCGGCGCCACCCGATCGGTGCCGGTTCCCCGACAGCCGGCGCTCTCGGCCCAGTCGCTGGTGTCGGTGCGCGATCTGTGGGTCCGCCATCCCGGCAGCGACGCGCCCGTCGTCGATCACGTCAGCTTCGACATCCTCGACGGTGAGATCCTCGGCCTCGCCGGCGAGTCCGGCAGCGGCAAGTCGACCATCGGCCACGCGCTCTTGCGCCTCCTGCCGGCCGACGCGGAGGTGCGCGGCGAGCTGCGGGTGGCCGGTGCCGACGTCGCCGCGCTCGACGGAGAGGCGCTGCGGCGCTGGCGTTGGCGCGACGCCGCCATCGTCTTCCAGAGCGCGATGAGCGCGCTCAACCCCGTCCTGACGGTCGGCGAGCAGTTCGCGGACACGCTGGCCGCGCACGGCAGCATCAGTCGCGCCCAGGCGCGGAGGCGCGCCCGCGAGCTGCTCGGCCGGGTCGGCGTTTCGCCCGACGCCGTCGACGCCTGGCCGCACCAGCTCTCCGGCGGCATGCGGCAGCGGGTGGCGCTGGCGTTGGCGCTGGCGCTCGAGCCGCGCCTGCTCGTCCTCGACGAGCCGACCACCGCGCTCGACGTGGTGGTGCAGCGGCGAGATCCTCGAGCAGCTGCTGGCGCTGAAAGCGGAGCGCTGCTTCGCCATCCTGTTCATCACGCACGATCTGCCGCTGCTCGAGAGCGTGGCCACCCGCATCGGCATCCTGCGCCAGGGGCGGCTGGTCGAAGTGGCGCCCACCGAGCGCCTGCGCCGTGCGCCGCGCCATCCCTACACGCGCCAGCTGCTCGAGTCCTTTCCGCCGCTCCCGCCCGTCGACGTCGCGACGCTTCGGACGCTACCGTGAGCGAGCGCGCCCTTCTGTCCGCGCGCGCGCTCGTCAAGCGCTTCTCCGACGGCAGGCCGGTCGTCGATGAGGTCTCCTTCGACGTCGCCGCCGGCGAGGTGGTGGCGCTCGTGGGCGAGTCGGGCAGCGGCAAGTCGACGCTGGCGCGCCTTTTGTGCGGGCTCCTGGCCGCCGACAGCGGCTCGGTGCTGGTGGGCGGCGTCCCGCTGGGGCGTGCCGGTAGCCGCGTTCAGATGGTCTTTCAAGACCCGTTCGCCTCGCTCAACCCGGTGCACACCGTGGAGCATCACCTCCTCCGGCCGCTGGCGCGCCGACTCCGCCAGCCGACCGCGCGGCTGCGCATCGAGGTGGCGCGCCTCCTCGGCGCCGTCGGCCTGCTGCCCGCGCTGGCCGCCCGCCGTCCGCACGAGCTCTCCGGCGGACAGCGCCAGCGCGTCGGCATCGCGCGCGCGCTCGCGGTCGCTCCCGAGGTCATCCTCGCCGACGAGCCGACCTCGATGCTCGACGTGTCGACGCGCCTGGGCGTGCTCACGCTGCTGCGTCGCCTCGCCGACGAGCGGCGTCTGGCGATCGTCTTCATCACGCACGACCTGTCGAGCGCCGCCGCCATCGCCGATCGCGTCCTGACGCTCTACGCCGGCCGCGTGGTCGAGTCGGGGCCGACGGCCGAGCTGCTGCGCGCGCCCGCCCATCCGTACACGCGCCTGCTCTTGTCGTCGGCGCCGCGCGGCGAGCGCCTGGTGCCCGCGGCCACGCCGGCGGCGCCACCGTCGAGCGCCGGCGTAGGGACGACCGGCTGCGCGTTCGCCGTCCGCTGTCCACACGCGCAGCCGCGCTGCCACACCACCGCGCCGATCGAGTCTCTCGTCGGCAGAGATCAGCGCGTTCGCTGCCACCTGTACGAAGAAGGAGCCTCCTTTGACGCTACGGTTTCCTGACGGCTTTGTGTGGGGAGCGGCCACCTCCGCTTATCAGATCGAAGGCGCCGGCGGAGAAGACGGCCGCGGCGAGTCGATCTGGGATCGCTTCGCCGCGCGCCCAGGTGCCATCGCCGACGGCAGCGACGGCGCCATCGCTTGTGACCACTACCATCGCTGGCCGCGCGACATCGAGCTCATGAAGTGGCTCGGGCTCGGCGCCTACCGCTTCTCGGTCGCCTGGCCGCGCATCTTTCCCAGCGGCCGCTGGCAGGTCAACGCCGCGGGCCTCGACTTCTACGACCGTCTCATCGACGGCCTGCTCGAGGCCGGCATCGAGCCGTTCGTCACCCTCTACCACTGGGATCTGCCGCAGCCGCTCGAGGACGCCGGCGGCTGGGCCGCGCGCCAGACGGTGGACGCGTTCGTCGAATACGTCGACGTCGTCTCCGACCTGCTCGGCGACCGCGTGCGTCGCTTCATCACGCACAACGAGCCCTGGTGCATCAGCGTGCTCGGCTACGCCGAAGGGCTGCACGCGCCAGGACGGCGCGACTGGCCGGCCGCCCTCGCCGCCGCGCATCACCTCCTGCTCTCGCACGGACTGGCAACGGCGGTGATTCGCGGAAACGCTGACGACGCCGAGGTCGGCATCACGCTCAACCTCGTCCCTGCCGAGCCCGCCTCGGCGAGCGCCGCCGATCGCGACGCCTGCCGCGCCTTCGACGGCGCCTTCAACCGCTGGTTCCTCGATCCGCTCTACGGTCGCGGCTACCCGGAGGACGTGATCGCCGACCACGTCGGCGCCGGTCGCCTGCCCTCCCTGGAGCTGCCGTTCGTCGCGCCGGGCGATCTCGCCACCATCGCCGCCGCCACCGATTTTCTCGGCATCAACTACTACTCGCGCGCGGTCGTGCGCTCGGACCGCGTGGCCGAAGCGGACAACGCGCCGCGCGCGGTGCACTTGAGCGACGAGCGCACCGACATCGGCTGGGAGGTCTACCCCGACGGCCTGCGCCAGCTGCTGGTGCGCGTGCAGCGAGACTACGCGCCGGCGGCCGTCTACATCACCGAGAACGGCGCCGCCTACGACACCGCGCCCGACGAGCACGGGCGCGTCCACGACATCGAGCGCCAGCGCTTCTTGCACGCGCACCTCGATGCGGCGCTGCAGGCGACGCGCGCCGGCGTGCCGCTGGCCGGCTACTTCGTCTGGTCGCTGCTCGACAACTACGAGTGGCAGGAGGGCTATCGCAAGCGCTTCGGCATCGTCTGGGTCGACTTCGTCACGCAGGAGCGCGTGATCAAGGAGTCGGCGACGCAGTATCGCGCCATCGTCGCGGCCAACGCGCTGCCCGCCGTCGAGCCGCATCCGACGCACCTCCAGCGCCGGGTGTTGCGGCGATGAGCGGGCGCGGAGCTCGCGTCGGAGCATGCCTGGTGGTCCTGGCTGCGGCGCAGCTGGCGAGCTCGACGGCGCGCGCCAGGACGCCGCACGTGCAGGTGCAACACGACGCGCGCGGCTGGAAGCTGGTCGTCGACGGCCGCCCTCTGTTCGTCTACGGCATGAACTGGGGCTATTCGCCCGTCGGCACCAATTACAGCTACAGCCTGTGGGCGCAGCCGGACGCGGTGGTCGAGGAGGCGCTGCGCCGCGACATGAGCCTGCTGCGCGACATGGGCGTCAACGCGATTCGCCAGTTCGCCGACATTCCGCCGAAATGGGTCGAATGGATATACAAGAACTACGGAATCTATGTCGTTTTGAATCCGCTCATGGGCCGTTACGGCATCGACGTCAACGGCGCCTTCGTCGCCCACGTCGACTACTCGTCGCCAGCGCAGCGACGGGCGATCCTGGCGCAGCTCGCGGCCGCCGTCGAGCGCTACCGCGACACGCCCGGCGTCCTCATGTGGATGCTCGGCAACGAGAACAACTACGGGCTCGCCTGGACCTCGTTCGAGATCGGCAACCTCCCCGGCAGCGCCGACGAGAGGCGCGCCGGCGCGCTCTACTCGCTCTTCGGCGAGGCCATCGCGCTCATCAAGGCGCGTGACACCGACCATCCGGTCTCGATGGTCAACGGTGACACGCAGTACATCGATCTGATCGCCCGCTACTGTCGCGGGCTCGACATCTTCGGCGCCAACGTCTATCGCGGGCCGTCGGCGCGCGATCTGTTCGACGTCGTCAAGCAGAAGCTCGATCTGCCGGTGATGTTCACCGAGTTCGGCGCCGACGCCTTCAACGCCAAGAGCGGCCACGAGGATGCCGCCGCGCAGGCCGACATCGAGCTGGCCCAGTGGCAGGAGATCTATCGAGCAGAGCTGGGGCAAGGGGCGCGCGGGCAACGCCATCGGCGGCTTCATCTTCCAGTGGACCGACGGCTGGTGGAAGGTCGGGCAGGAGAAGAACCTCGACGTCCACGACACCATCGCCTCCTGGCGCAACGCCGCCTACGCCTACGACTACTCGCCCGGCGAGAACAACATGAACGAGGAGTGGTTCGGCATCACCGCGCTGGGGATGCCGGACGGGCGGGGCCTGTATCACGTGCGCCCGCGCACCGCCTACTACGTGCTGCAGCAGGCGTTCAAGCTCGATCCCTACGCCGCCGACACGACCGCCGAGCGCATCGACGCGCACTTCGCGGCGATTCACCCGGCCGAGTACGCGGCGCGATATCAGTCGAACGAGGCGCTGGCGCGCATCAACGCGCTCGAGTGGCTGCGCGTCTCCAACCTGCGCATCCTGTTCGATTCGTCGATCAGCCGCGGCAACGAGCGCACCATTCGCGGACCCGATACGGTCTTCGACCATACCGAGTCGTTCTTTCTCGATTTCGTATTGCAGCCTTCGGCCAAGATCTATGCGCGCCTGTCGCTCAATATCGTCGGCAATGTGGCGCAGAATCGCCTCGACCCCATCTTCTACGAGAACCGCAACCGGGTGGTGGCGCTGACCGGGTCGGCGGCGTCGCAGACGGGGACGACGGCCACCTCGACGGCCTCACCGACGGCGGCGGGCAGCGCCGCGCCGTCGACGCAGCAGAAGCTGAGCGATCTGCAGCGGCTCGCGATCTACCAGGCCGAGTTCAAGATCGATCAGAAGTGGTTCTCCATCGATGGGTATTACCGCACGGGCCATTATCACTGGGGGGAAGAGGGCGATTTCTTCTACCTCTATCGAAATGCGTATTACGGACCGAACCTCGATATCTACAACGGCAACGCGCCATTCGGCGCCGTCATCAGCGGGCATCAGGCGCTCGAGGGGCTGAAGATCGCCGTCGGCCCCGAGATCTATTGGGGCGCCAACCCCTCGGTGATCGCCAAGTACTCGCGCACGTTCGGTCCGCTGACCGCGACCCTGATGCACCAGGAGGACCTGGCGCACGGGGCCGGCACGCAGACCAGCGCCGTGATCCGCGAGCCGCCGACCCGGCGCACCACGCTGGCGCTGGAGCTGCGCCTGCCGCGCGTGCTCTTGCAGGTGGGCGGCATCTTCGCCGGTTCGACCAAGGTCGGGCAGCCCTTCCTCTGGACGCGCCCGACCGGCGGCCGCGGCTATCTCGACAGCGGCTACGACGTCCTGCAAGACCGCGTGCAGTGGGTCGACACGCTCGGCGCCAAGGTCAAGCTGACGCTCGACCTGTCGCGCATTCGCTGGTTCGTGCAGGGACAGCTGCGTGGCCTCGTCGCCGACGGCGGACCCGATCCGACGATCACGCTCACCGATTGGTCGATGAAGGAGAGCGGGCGCGGAAACCACTTCGGCGGCGAGACCGGCGTGACCTGCGAGCTCGGGTCGTTCCAGGTCGCGCCCAAGCTCCTCTATCAGCGACCGCTCATCGGGCCCAACCCCGTCATCAACGATTACTTCAGCACCCAGACCGGCATGTACTACCCGGCGGTGCGGCCGCGCAACGTGCTCACCGATCCGTTCGCCGTGCGCGACAACCGGGAGACGGTCGGCTTCGAGATGCTGCTGGTGTTCGATCCGACGCCGGCCACCTGGTTCCACGCCTGGGACCGCGACCTGCGCGAGGACGCGCGCTTCGCCGCTTCGCTCGACGCCGTCTACCGCGTGCAGCCGACCTCGCTCGACTCGGGCATCGCCATCCTCGCCGACGGCACGCTGGCGCCGTTCAACGCCGCACCGCCGGCGCACGACAGCTGGGACGTGACCTTCCGCTTCGTCGCCAATCCGGCCTATCGCCTGCGGCTGGCCGGCGCCGCCTGGGGCGGGCAGACGCAGTCGACGGGCATGGATCCACGGCTGGTGAACCGGATCGGCGGCGAGGTCAAGCTGTGGTGGCAGACGTGGCTGCTGTGGACGCAGCTGCGCTTCAACGACTGGGGTCCCTACGATTACCAGCGCGACTTCAACATCACCTTTCCCGTGCAGTGGTACGCCGATCTGTCGTACGGCGTGACTTCGCTCGTGCCGGGGTGGCTGGGCACCCGCGTCGGCGTCCGCGCGCCAGGTGCGCACGCTCGACAAGTATTCGATCGAGGGATATCTGCCCGATCCGAATAATCCCGGAAAGACCGGTCTCGAATATGAAATCGGCGCCTACGTGCGCCTGAGCCTGTGAGGTCGTTCATCATGCGAACGTCACTGTTGGCCGTCGCTGCGCTCGCTCTGGTCGGCTGCACCAAGACGCCGGCGTATCTCTATGGGCGCGATTTCACCAGCCTCACGTTTCATCCATATTCGGCGAACGTCGGCATCTATCCCGATCGCTCGATTCTCACCGATCCGAACAACCCGTTCGCCACCGATCCGCCCACCGAAGACGGCAAGTGGGTGCTGGAGGCAAACGCCGGCCCGGTGGCGGCGTTCTATTCGTGGGGCACGATCAACGCGAACAATCCGTACGGAGAGGCGCAGTTCTACACGGCGCACGACCTGCAGCAGATCTTCCGCACCGGCCAGGCGAGCGGGGACGATCTGCCGGTGGCGCAGGATCTCGCGATCCGCGGCTATCAGGCGGTGCTCGACTATTTCCCGACCAGCGTCACCTACGACGCCACGGGCAAGATCGCCTTCAGCCTGGCGACGATGGCGTACGAGGGCATCGTCGGGCTGGGCGGTACCGTGCAAGGCGGCTGGAAGCTGATCAAGGCCGAGGACGGCAGCGACGTGGCGGTGCAGCCATGACCGCGTGGCTGATGCGGGCGCTGCTTGTCGTCGCCGCCTCGGCGATGGCGGTCGGCTGCCGCCCCGATCCCGGAGCGTCGCGCTACGATCAGCAGGAGCCGTTCCCGCACGCGGACGGCGGCGACGATTCGCTGCCCGGACCGGTGCCCTATCAGCCGGGCCAGCGGCGGCTGTCGATCGGCGCCTTCTACGAGAGCGGCGCTTCCGACGTCGTGCCTGTCGACAACATGGCCTCGAACCTCTACGTCTATTCGGACACGGTCACGCTCCTGCCGGACCCCGACCACATCGAGGGCAAGACGTCGACGCGCGCCACGCACGCCGGGCTGACCTGGTGGGGCTTCGGCGTGCACTGGATGACGCCGCGCGATCTGGGCGCGTGGACCCGGCTGCACGTGAGCCTGAAGTCGCAGGACGCGGCGTTCGCCACCCTCGACGTGGGGATGAACAACGCCAACCCGGTGTTCGTACACGCGACCAGCTACGGCTATGCGAACGACGCTCAATGGCACAGCCTGACCATTCCGCTGGCGGACTTCGTCGCTGCCGGGCTCGACGCGACGCAGGTGGCGGCGCCGTTCGTGCTCAGCGGCGGCGCCGGCAGCGGGGGCGAGAAGCTGCTGATCGACGACGTGTACTTCACGGCCGACTGAGCCCGCGGCCGGCCGGCCGCGTCACGGTGGGCGACACGTCCTTAGCCGTGCGCTCTCGCGATTCGTCACATCTCCGCATTTGATTGAGCGAACAGCGTCGCATCGAGAGCGCGCCCAAACGCCACGCCATTAGGAGCGGTGTCGCCGGTTGAGGGGCCGCGGGCGGTCGTCGGAGCCGTCTTGCCGGGACGGGCCCGCTACGCCGGCGGCCTTACCGGCCGGCGGCACGTCCGGGCCCTCGGCTCGTCGCTGGCAACCGCCCTGCGGGCGGAGCGCTCCTCGACGCCCGGCAAGACGGCTCCGACGACCTCCCGCTCTATGGGCTCTTGGGAACCTCCAGCCAAGCACGTCGGACGAAGCGGCGGGTCGTCGAGAGCAGCCTCTCCACCCGCTGCGACCGTCCGGCTTTTGGACGAGCACAGAGGCTCCGCGCGCACTGCCCCGCTGGGCGAGTTCCGCAGCACCGGCAAGGGGTCTAATCGAGCACAGCGGTCCGGTGGCGAGGACTGTTTGAGCCCAGCGGGGCAGTGCGCGCGGAGCCGGACGTGGCGCTCTGTCGCGCTCTCGATGCGACGCGGGTTCGAAAGCGGAACCTTTCGAGGGCTCGCACCGAGGATGTGATGAATCATGAGAGCCGAGCGCTAGCCGCCGTGCCGCAGGTGCTCGACCAGGAGCTGCGCGAGCCACCTGCGAAACCGTTCGGCGGCGCGCTCGTCGGTGAGCCCGGCCGAGCGGGCCAGGTTCGGCCCGGCCACCGACTGCGCGAACAGCGCGAAGGCGGCCAATAGGACGGCGAACAGCGTGTCCTCGAAGGAGGGCGTGCGGGTACCGCGCCGGTGGCGGCGGAGCGCGTGGGCCGCCTCGGCCACCTCGCGCAGCCGCAGGCCGGGATCGGGCGCCAACCCGGACAGCGCGAGCCACGCCAGCGCCCGGCCGTGCCCGCCCTCCTCGAACGCCGTGGCCACCCGGTCGAGCATCCCCGCCACCTGCTCCTTGCCTTGCGGCGCCCGGCCGATGGCGTCCACCAGATCGGCGTGCAGCCGGGCGATGGAGCGCGTGACCAGCGCCGAGAGCAGCGCCTCGCGGCTGCCGAAGTGGTGCAACACGGTCGAGTGCGAGACGCCCACCTCGGCCGCGACCTGCTGCAGGCGGATCCCTGCCGGGCCGAGCTCGACCAGCTGTCGCTCCGCCACGTCGAGGATGGCGGCGCGGGCCTCCTGGGCGGTGCGGCGGAGGCGGCGGGGCGTGCCCTTGGGCGGCGGTCGTTTCATTGGCAGCGACGGGATGGTAACCCGGTTCAGGCGCTATTGACAAGATTGTCGGTAGTGACTATAAACAATCTTGTCAGCAATTACTGGAGGTCCGTCATGTCGCAGCCCGCCGCTTCCTTCTCCCCCCGTCGCGCGCTCCAGGCCCTGGCCCGCTTGCTCCGGGACCCCGACGACCTGCCGCAGGTATTCACCGTGATCCAGTCGCTCTCGGGTCGCACGCCGACCCGGATGCTGCGTCAGCTCCGCGCCACCGCCGGCGCGCTCGTCGACGCCCGGCCCGATATCGTGCCCACGCTCGCGGATCGCGAGGCGCTGCGCCGTCTGCCGGCGGGCAGCCTGGGGCGTGCCTATCTGGCCTTCGTCGAGTCCGAGGGCATCAGCGCCGAGGGGATCATCGAGGCCAATGAGCGTGGCCGCGTGGCCGTCGCGGAGGAGGTGCCGGCCGAGCTGGTCTGGCTGCAGCACCGGATGCGCGACACGCACGACCTATGGCACGCGCTCACCGGGTACAAGGGCGATGTGCTGGGCGAGGCCGCGCTCCTGGCGTTCATCTTCGCGCAGACCGGCAACCCCGGCGTGGGCCTGATGGTCGGCGCGGCCCTGCTCAAGACAATCGGCGAGCGGGACGCGCGCCGCGTGATCGTCGACGGATTTCGCCGCGGCCGGCGCGCCGCCTGGCTTCCGGCCGTGGCCTGGGAGTCGCTCCTGGCCAGGCCGGTCGACGAGGTGCGTGTCGAGCTCGGGGTCGACTCGCTGCCCAGCTACACTCCTTTGCGGAGCGCCGAGCTGCGAGCCCGCGCCGCGGCGGCGTAACCTGCCGCGGGGCGCCGGCGGCGAGCAGCGGATGCTCCTGGTTGCACGTCGCCGGAGCTACCTGGCCAGTGCCACGAGGCGGGCGCGGGTGCCGTTGAAGACGTTCAGGTCGGTGTGTCCGGGCATGCCCGAAACCGCGCCCAGACTGGAATACTGCCAGAACGTGAAGAAGCCCCACCCGGCGGGCAGCGCCGGCGAGCTGACGCCGTAGTCGGCGACCCAGAGCGGATTGGTCGAGCCGAACGCTGTCGAGCGGCCGGTGCAGGTGTCCCACCAGTCGGCGGTCGTATAGATGACCACGTCGCGGCCGGTGCGGGCCTTGTACTGGTTGGCGAACGAGTGGACCCAGGCCACCATGCTGGCCGCGGACAGACCGTAGCACTCCCCTCCATAGGGGTTGTATTCGATGTCCAGCGCACCGGGCAAGGTGACACCGTCATTCGACCAGCCGCCGCCGTGCGCGATGAAGTAGTTGGCCTGCGTGGCCCCGTTGGTGGTATCCGGCCGGGCGAAGTGATAGGCGCCGCGGATGAGCTTGGCATCGTACGAGCCATTGTACTGGGGCGCAAAGTCCGGATTGGTGTAGTAGGTGCCCTCGCTGGCCTTGATATAGGCGAAGGACTCACCGGCGCGAGCAGCCGCGGCCCAGTTGATGCTGCCGTTGAAGACCGAGACGTCGACCCCGTGCGGATTGGAGGCCGACAGCGGATCGACCGATGTACCGTCCATCGGGTCGTCTCCGATTTGACCTCCGCAGCCGGCGAGAGCGATTGAAACCAGGGCAGCGAATGCGTAGCCGAGTGTGATGTTTCTCATGCCCCGGACGCCTGAGCAAAACAGATGCCGGTCTTGGCTGCCCCTGAAACAGCCCATCGAACGCGAGGATTGCGAAATTCTGCAACCTGCAGGTTGATGCCTGCATCCCCTCCATTGCGGACTTGGGTTTGCGGCGAACAGCAACCGGGGAGCGGATTCTCGCGACCGGCTGCGAACCGCTCGACGAGCGCGTGCCACGTGGTGTCACCTCAGCCCTCGCGCATGATGCAACCTCGATGACGTGCGGTTGCACGCCGAAACCGGACGCAAGGCTGATGCGCGCGTGCAGCATGGGATGACAGCCCTGGAGCTCGCCATCGAGCACCTGCAGCTCGATGTAATCCGCCGCCTCCGAGGGAGTCTCTGCCCGTGCACCCTCGTCTCGCTCGGTGCGTGATATTCGGGGTCACGGACTGCGATGGTTTGACCGAGCTGGTTGCAGAAACTCGCAGGGTGCAGATGGCGCGACGTGCGTTGGCAGCGCTACGGGCAAGGATTCAACGGCCATCCACGCCACGGCGCGCGCGACCGGTGCCAACATCGACGTGATACGATCGCCTCGGCCCGGGATCCTTCCGCTCGCGCTCGCGCTCGCGCGGAGCGTCACGCTCGCGGTGTAGCTGGCGCAGCTAGCAGATCGTCTCGCTGTGACCTTCCCGGTCACAACGGCCGCTGCGCCGACGCCGCATCTCGGCGCGCCGCGTGACGTCGTGGTCGCACAGCCCCCGGCACATGGCCTGCAACGCCGACCCGCGCGCATTCGGGAGGGCGCGCGTACGAACGCGGCGGCAGGCACTGGCATTTCACATCAAACGAGAGGGTGGCCATGAACGTGACGAAGTGGGTACAGCTGGGAATCGGTCTGTTTGCGAGCAGTATCGTTGCCGGGTGCGCCGGTGATGGCAGCGCAGCAACGTCGACGGCGCCACAGCAGGCGGTCTCGGCGGATTCGCTGGGCGGCTTCCAGGCCGAAAAGGGCAAGCTGCTCTACTCTGCCGTGAAGCAGGGCAATCTGGTGCAGATCCTGGAGATGGAGCCGGGCGTCGACGCCGTGCTGGAAATCGGGGCGCTCGACAAGAAGCCGATCGCGGGCGAGCTCGGCCAGCGCTCGCTGAGCGATCTCTATCGTTCGCTCGAAGGTACCGAAGCACCGGCGGCGCTCCGACAGGCCGACGAACGCCGCGCTACAGTGCTCGCCAACCAGTCCGCCAACCCCGACGTGCTCGGCGAGCAGCGTGGCCTCGGGCCGGAGTTCTACAACGACGGCGAGCAGCAGTGGTTCCGGGGCACCTTCTGCAACGGCGCCGACGTCTGCGTTCAGGCCTGGGATTGGGCCTTCACCGGCAGCCTCATCAACGTCAACAACGAGACGTTCTACGGCATGGTCGGCAGCGAAGGCACCGTCAACGCCAACCTGTGGCTCGAGTACTGGTACAGCAAGAGCCAGACGTGGCCCTGGGCGTGCGGCGACTGTGGCAGCTGGTGGCAGGAGTTCGACCGGGTGCTGGTCGTCCCGGGCCACTGGGTCTCGATCAACGTGCCCGGCACCTGGTCGCTGCAGGGGCACCTCGACGGCGCCGGCGGCGGCACCCAGATCAGCCTGTCAGCCCGTCGCTGATCGCCGAGGGCGTCCGCCTTCGAGCTGGACCTGATCGCGTAGTCGGACGGACGGCTCCTTCAGCTCGTCCGCGCCGCAGCGATTGGATAGCGACGCTTCCGCGCCGCACGTCGTGAACTGCTGGCGACCGTCCACGCCCGAAAAGGAGGCTCCATGGCCCTCGTCCTCTACCATCACCCGTTCTCGCGCGCGGCGAACGCCGTCTGGATGCTCGAAGAGCTGGAGGTGCCGTACGAGCTTCGCTACGTCGATCTCATGGCCGGCGCGCAGAAGGCGCCCGACATCCTGGCACTGAATCCGATGGGCAAGCTTCCCATCCTCACCGACGGCGACCAGGTCGTGACCGAGTCCGCCGCGATCGCTCTGTACCTCGCCGACCGGTACGGGTACGGCCGACTGGCGCCGAGCGTCGATGATCCGCAGCGCGGAACGTATCTACGCTGGTCGTTCTTCGCGCCCTCGGTGGTCGAGCCAGGCGCGATGGCGAAGGCGGCGGGCTGGACCGTCAAGGAGGGCCAGGCCGGCTGGGGATCGTTCGATGCGATGGTGACGGCGATGGATCGCGCGGTCGCCGATCGCCAATACCTCCTCGGCGACAGCTTCTCCATGGCCGACGTCGTGTTCGGCGGGACGCTGCGCTACATGCTCGCTTTCAAGATGATCGAGCCGCGCCCAGCCTTCACCGCGTATGCCGAACGACTCGGTGCGCGTCCGGCCCTCAAGCGTGCCGAGGCCCGCAACGCGGCGATCATCGAGGAGCGGGGGCTCAATCGTCGTTGACGGCCGGCCCCCTGGAAGCACAAGTGCGAGGTATCCAATCCTTTACGTCCGACGAGAACCTCATCCTGGTCAACGTCTCCATCGCGCTCTCTCGGTGTAGGCGTCTTCGGCGCGGGGACGATTAGGGGCGCCCGAAGCGCTCGGCGCTCGACGGCGCGAGCGTCGCGCTGGCGTCGTCCGGTCCGCAGATCCGTAGCGACGTCGAGCCCACCTGCACCAAGGCGCCCACGCCGATGGTGACCTCGCCGAAGCGGTGCCGCCGAAGAAGGAGCGGCATCGCGCGGCCCCGATCAGGGCCCGCGATCACGACCAGCCGCAGCGCGCCCGGCAGCGAGACCTTGTAGGAAGGCGCGGCCGTATCGGTGCGGATGAGTTCGGATGAGTCCCGCGTAGGCGCCATGCTCACGTCGAAGCATCGCAGATGACCGTTCGTTCAACGACGGCGAGGCCGTGCGACGCCCGCCAGGATCACGCAGACGGCGAGGCCGAGGCAGACGCCCGCGCCCTTCCGGTCGTGGCCCACGGCCGCGATGCTGCAGCCACCCGGGAAATGGGCAATATGGTTGCCGCTGCCTCCAGGCGCGATTGCAAAGTCGCTGTTGTCGCCGGCGCCCACCGCCATATCCGTTTCGCCGCCCGCGACCGCCATATCGGGTCCGACGCAGGTCACTCCGCTCAACAACGAGTTTCCGTTTTGCATGCTCGAATTGTTCGGATCGAGGAGCCACTGATCGGGAGCGTAGTGAAACTTGTATTCGACCGCCGTGTTGTACGGCACGTCGACGGAGGCGATCCACGACATCTGCGTCGAATCGAACGTCATCGGCGTGCCCACCGTCCAGCCTTGCGGTTGGGGCATGAACGTGCCGCGCACCGACACGCTCTGTTCCATGCCGGTTCCCGGCAGGCTGAACGTATGCGGACAAGTGCTCGGTGGTGCTCCTCCGTCGCCGGTCGAGGTGGTGGCGGCGCCCCAGGCATCAATGACGTTGTTCGCGTCGTCGTAGGCGGTCGCGCCCAGGCTCTTTCCCGCGACATGCACGAGCACGTAGTTGTAGGTCGAGACCGCCTTGACCATGGTCGCGGCGCTTGCGTTCTGAACCGCATACGGTTGCGCGCCAGCGCCGCCAGAGACGCAATAGACGACGTGCGATCCATCGCTCATCTGCGCGTAGAGATGGTCGTGTCCGCTGAATACCGCTTTCACTTTATTCGAGGCGTCGAATATCGATACCCAGTTTCCTCGGGTACCGGGGTCGTCGCCGTGATCGCCGACGGAGTAGGGCGCGTGGTGGAACCAGACCAACACGTGGTCGATGGTCGCGTCGCCGCTGGCGGTGGCCAACTGCGCTTGAAGCCACTGCTTCTGGGTTCCGTCGCCGGATTGGTTCGAATCGAGCCCGATGAACATGACGTTGCCGCAGACGAACGAGTAGTAGGCGCGCCAGGCGTCGGTCGGGTTCTGCTTGGGCACCGGCAGCACCGCGCCATAGTTCGCCGCCAGATTGCCCGAATCGTTGTCGTGATTGCCCGGCGTGGCCATGAACGGGGTCGTCGACCCGAGCGTGCCCAATGCGGGAAAGAACTCCGACAAATATCCGCCGTAGCTGCCGTCGATATAGAGATCGCCGCTTTCGAAGACCATATCGGGATTCCTGGCCTGAATCAGCCCGACGAGCTTCTTGTGCTCGGTCGGTCCGCCGCCGCTGCCGCCCGAGCGACTGTCGCCGTAGAAGACGAGGTCCATCGGCGCGCCTGCGACCGGACAGCTGTTGAAGCCAAAGGGGCTGCCGGCGGCGCCTCCAGGAGAGACGTAGTAGTCGTAGCTGGCGCCGACCGAGAGGCCCGTGAGGTCCGCCTCGTAGTCGCAGCTCGGGCTGTGGCCGCAGGAGGCTGTGGCGGTGATCGTTTGATAAGCGGTGGCGCCGTGCGGGCGGTAGTAGAGGGTCGCCGGCGCCGAGCTGCTCGTGCCCCACTTGACGACCATCTTGTCGGGCGTGACCCCGCGTCCGATGATCGGTCCGTAGGTCAGCGTCTGCGCGTGAGCCGTCGCAGCGAACAGGAGGCCGAAGGCAACCGCGATCCATTGATGTGGTCTCATGGGAGTCGCTCCTGTGTGAGTTACGTTGCCACGCTGTTACTATCGAGCGATCAATGTCAAGCAATAAGTCGTTTCGCGAAAATGCGCGGACGAGCGCTCAGTAGATGAGCGGATCGTGTCGCCTCCCGGCGACATCATGAGCGCTCGACCGTCGTCCGGCGGCGACATACCCGCTCGCCACACCCGCATGGTTCAGTGCTGTAGCGCTCGGCACGTCCGTTGCTTGGTCGCGCGGGGATGAAGCGATCTCTCCTGATCAGCGCGTTGACCGCGTGGGCCGGCTGTTCGACGTACGCGCTGTCGCCGCAAGACGGCGGAGGCGGCAGCAATCTCGATGGTGGTCTCGCCGGGATGCCGGACCTGGCTCCGACCGGGCCTCAGCCTCGACTGGTGCTCGTAGCCCCGCCGACCACGAGCGCGAGCGGCTACTCGTTTCAGGTCAACTTCATCCCCGGCAGCGCCGAGCTCGATCCCAGCAAGACGATCATCACGCTCAACGGTGCGCCGGTGGCCGCCGGGGCGGTTCCCTACGACTCGGGGGCGCGCACCTTCACGGTCTCGGTCTTTTCGGGCGTGACGAGCCCCAACAAGTACGGCTACATGTTTCGCGTCCAGGATCTCGACGGCAAACCGGCCACGCTCTTCGTCCCGTTCTGGATGGAGGCCTCACCCTTCGAGTGGAGGGATGCCTTCATGTACGAGCTCATGACCGACCGTTTCCTGCCGGGAGGCACGAGTAAGAGCGGACCGACGGGGCCGCCGACCGATCCGGCCGGCGACTGGAAGGGCGGAGACTTTGGCGGCATCACCCAGAAGATCACGGAGGGCTATTTCGACGCGATGGGCGTCAACGCGCTGTGGATCAGCTCGCCTGTCAAAGTGACGACGCTTTGCGAAATGGGAGCCGCCGGGACCGTGAATGCGAGCTACTGCCTCTCCGGCTACCATTCGTATTTTCCGATTGCCACCGGATGGGTCTACGGGTCGGAGAACGATCCGCTCTTCACGAGCCAGGGCATCACCAATCCGATCGACCCGCACTTCGGCACGGCCGACGATCTGAAGACCCTGGTCAATACCGCTCACTCCCACGGAATCCGCATCCTCGTCGATCTCGTCGTCAACCACGTCTTCTCCGACGCCAATCCCCCGCAGGGACAGACGGCGCAGCTGGCGCCGTTGTGGGCGACCCACCAGAGTGACGCGGCGTGGTTCAACCTCCCGTACGACTGGAGCTCCAACGACTGCGGCCACGACAATCTTTGGGACGCTCCGACCACCCAGATGTGGAATCGCACCAACTGCTGGTTCAATCCATTTCTCCCCGACTTCAATACGTCCAGTCCGACGGTCGACGATACGGTGGTCGATCACGCTGTATGGCTGATGGAGGAGTTCAACCTCGATGGCTTCCGCGTGGACGCCGCCAAGCAGGTCGCGAACAATATCTGCGTCGACCTGCGCGCAAAGATCAGCACGGCGATCTCCACCGGGCTGCCTTTCTACATGGTGGGCGAGGCGCTCGGTGGCGTGGTCGACTTCGTGATGGACTGCGTCGGAGCGGACAAGCTCGACGGCTCGGTGAGCGACCCGCTTCACGGTACGATCGTCAACACGTTCCTCACCGGCAGCGAGAACGGCAACAGCCTGGACACCGATCTTCAGTATGACGAGTCCACCTGGACGGGGCGGTACCCGCAGGCCCTGATGGGGCACTTCTTCGGCAGCCACGACGTGCCGCGCGCGATCAGCGTGGCGGCGAACAACGTGGGAGATCCGTGGACGAGCAAGCCGCCGGCCCAGGAGACCAATCAGAGCGCGTTCCAACGTCTGCAGCTGGCCCAGGCATTTCTCTTGACCTACAACCCCATTCCCATCCTTTGGATGGGCGATGAGTTCGGCATGCCCGGCTCCGCCGATCCCGACAATCGCCGCATGATGAGGTTCGATGGCGCTCTGAGCGCCAGCGAGAAGGCGGCGTTGGCCAATGTGCAGAAGCTCGGCAAGGTGCGCGCCGCGCATCCGGCCTTCCGTCGCGGCGCACGGACGAGGCTCTGGGTCGACGGCAGCTTTTACGCGTTCGGTCGCGTCGAGGGCACCGACATCGTCGTCACGGCTTTCAACCTCGACGCCAACAACCCGGCCACGAGATCCGTTCCGGTGAACAACATCGGTCTGACGGGGACGGTCACGGACGCGCTCTCGGGAAACAGCGCCACCGTTTCCGGCAACAACCTCAGCATCACGCTGGCACCTCTGACGGCCGCAGTGTTCACGAAGTAACGACACCTCGCGCGCGAGGCAGGTTGGCCGCTCAGCTGCCAAGGAGTCGCCATCGAGAACCAGCCGTTCAGGGTCGCTTGGTGACGGCAACGTCCCAGGAGAGACGGAACGTACGTTCGAAGTCGTGCTCCGCGCCTTCGACCAGCTCCGTGTGTAAATGCGAGCCCGGCTGGAACTTTCGCGACATCTGCCACAGATAACCGCGGATGACCTGCGACGGCCATGGCGTGTGATAGACGTACAGCCACGCCGCACCGTCGCGCTCGACGCGGATGAAGTCGTACGCAGGCAGGTTGCGTTGATACTGCGGATAGATCGTCGACGAGCCTTCCAGGATCCACTCGAAGGTCGTGACCTCGGGCGGCAGCGGCGTGAAGTTGGCCAACTCCTTTCCGACGTCAAACAGCGTCGACTGGTCGCCGCGCTGCTCGACGTCGCGCAGGACATCGAGGATGATCTGCCGCCGATACCAGTCTTCCGGCTGCGGATCGCCGACGCCTGCGCGCTCCAGCGCTTCGCGTGCCACCCGACGGTAGATGCCGAGCGCGTTGTAGTAGGCGATGAAGGCGAGGCCCAGCGACTCCACCGCGGGCGCATCCTCATAGACTCTGCGCGTGAGCATCTTGTCGCGAGATCCTACTGCAAGCAGAGACGCTCCGCGGCACCTTCGACCGGCCTTCGATCGCGGTCAGCGCCGCCGACACCTCAGCGTCGGTCAGGGGCTGGGACGACGACGGGCTCCATCTCTCTCGAGATCGCCGGGCAGTCCGTCTCCATGCCGTCGGCGCCGGCGCCGGTCAGGCCGGTCATGCCAGCACTACGCCGCCCTTGCGATAGTGAGCCTGAACGGCACGAACAGCCTGCCAACGGTTCGTCGACTGCGTATGCTCGTCTAAGCAGTCACCAGCCTGAGTTCGAGGTAGGCGCGCTTGTTCTTGCGGCCGCTCACGGTTCCTCGGTGAGTCGATCGATCCGGCCGGCTGTCAACGGAGCGAACAAAAGTGATTAACCTCGAATCCTTTACGCCGCCGAGGGCCGCCGATCGGTCGTCATCCGGCTGAGCATCGGCTCGAGCGTGACTAACCCCAGGGTTCGCTTCGGTTGAGCCAGCGAGGGCGAGCCGCGTGAGGCGGATCGTGGATGCGACCGGAGTGACCGACCGAGGAATACCCGTCGGTATTTCGACCGAGAGAGCGAGGACGTAGTCCGCGAGGCGACCGCGCGGATCGTCCGCAGCGGGTCAATCGAGGCGAACCATGGGGTTAGATGCCCTTGCGTTCAGGACATCCAGATTCAGCTGCGCCCCTTTTCCCGGAGATCGCCGATAATCGTACATGGCGCGAGCCCGACCCGTGCCGTTCCTGGATTAGCGATACGAGCCTGCTGTTCAGTCTTGGCCGGATGACGAAGGTCTCGGCGCGACGAAGTACAATGTGGCGCAGGGTGTGGCAAAAGGTTCTCAACGAAGATCCGAACAATCACGAAGCTCGCTCGGCACTGGAGAAGATCATGGCTGACAAAGAAGGTGAGAAAGCGTCCAGGGGGAAACAGATCGCAACGGTAGGGGCAGCGATGATTGCTGGCTCGGTCATTTTGGGCCTGGTCGGCGTTCAAGGTGCGACATTCCACAATGCACTTCAGCTCGGTGGGATTGGGATCGGTATCGTTGGCATAGTGATGTGGCGCGTTCTGAAGAAGTAAGGTTGACCAGCGGCGTCATGATGAACGGGTTGTTGCTGCCCTATGATGACGTCGCAGCCTGGTCGCGCCGTTCAGGCTGACGAGTATGAAGTGGCCCCTCGGTCAAGCACAGATCAGTCCGGTCGCGCCGATGGGAATCACGGCGCACGGGCTTGGCGCAGGAAACTCGACGAGGATGAGTGGCGAGCTGTCGCAATCGAGTATTCGCGCTCGGTGGCGCAGAGGTTGTAGTCCGTCGGCGGGTCGCAATCGATCCCACGGGGTCGCGCTCTTCGAGAGCGCGCCTGACGTGAGCCTGCGCGATCACCGCCTCTGGACAGCCCTCACTCGGCGAATCGCTCGTCGAGCCGTTATCGTTGTGCCGGCGGCTGTCCGTTATGTCGACGAGGCGCCCCGGCTCGGATCGTAGCTCGACCCGTCGCGCCAGATCGCGTAGAGGATGCCGGCCATCTTTCTCACCAGCGCGACGATGGCGACTCGTCGGCCTCGTCGCAGCTCCACCTGCTTGCACCACTGCACCATCGGATCGTTGGGTCGCCAGCGCCGCGCACTCCACGCCGCTTGCGTCAACGCCCATCGGACCTGTGGCGCGCCTGCTTTGGTCAACGACGTCCGTCGCTGCCGCTCCGAACTCGAGTTTTCGCCGGGCGTCAGTCCGAGATACGACTCCAGTCGATGCGCATTCGCAAATCGTTCCCGCTCGTCGATGGCCGCCGCAAATCTTATCGCTACCACCGGTCCCACTCCGGGCACTGTCATCAGCCGCTGGCAGGTTTCGTCGTTCTTTGCCAAGTCCGCCAGCTCGTCGTCGGCCTCGGCGATTTGCTCGTTCAATGTTTCGATTGTCGTGAGCTGTCGCTCCACGAATCGCGGCAGCCTCGTCGCGCTCCGCTCGCGGAACAGCTTGCGCACGCGCTCGGCAAAGGTCTCGGTCGCTCCGCTGCGCAGCGGCCACGCCTCGCCTCGCAGCCACCCGCGTACAGTGTTGATGAGCTTGGTCCTCGTGCTGACCAGCGCCTCGCGCATCCCGCACATCGATTTCCATTCTCTCGACTGCTTCGCCGGAATGTGCACCGACGGCAAATCCATCCGACAAGACGCCTCGCTCAACAGTCGCGCGTCTCTCTGATCGTTTTTGATCCCTCGTGCTCCGACACCCAGTGCCCTGACCAGCGTCGCCGGCACCACTCGCACCTGGTGTCCCAGCTCCAGCGCAGCATCGGCGACTCCGAACGCCTCCGCGCACGTTTCGATCACCACCCGACTCGGGGGGCGCTGCCGCAGATACGCGCGCAGACTCCTCGTTTCGCAGCTTCGTTCTTCGACGATCTTCCCGTCGCTGCTCCGCTCGCAGACTTGGCTCTTGCGTCCGCCCAGGTCGATGGCAATCTGCTGCATGGCTGGCCTCCTTCGTTTGCGCCTCGAGCGCGTTTACGTTCGGCTGAACGTCGAGGGACGCTAACCCGTCACCTCGTTGACGATCGAGGCCAGCCACTTCATCTAATCTATCCCGAGCGTCGAGTCGCTCATGGGGCCGCTCCGCCGTCGATGCGCGCGCGCCACAACGGGTGTACGCTCGACCGTTCGGCGGTACGTCGACGACTTGTTGCGACGAACGCACTCTACGACGACACGGAGTTGCCCCATGCGAGACGCATGTCGCCGGCTGACGACTTCTGATCGCGCGGAACCTCGGTGAGCCACGCGCATGCGGTTGTTCTTCGACACGGTGATCGACACGCAGCTCGCTCGGCTCACGCCAGAGCGCACCGCGCAGCTCTACGTCGACTTCCGTGTCGGCCGCAGCGTCGACTACCACCGCAACACGCTCGGTAACGCGAAGGGCTTCCTGGCCTGGTGCGTTGCGCAGGGCTGGGTGCAAACCAATGCGCTGGCGGCCGTCGAAGGTGTCGGCCGTCGTTCAGTCGGCAAGGAGCAGTTGACGGGCGACGAGGCCCGCAAGCTGCACGACTGGTGCATGTGGCGAGCGCGTCGAGGTGACGAGGCAGCCATCGGCGTGCTGATGCTCCTGCTCATGGCTCTCCGTCAGAGCGACGTCACCAAGCGCTTGGTGCGCGATGTCGATCTCGACGCGACAGTGCTGCGCGTGTCGGGTGGCAAGACGCGCAGAAGAGCCAACCGGCCGCGCAGGTGCCTCGTGTGCTTCAGCCGATGCTGCGCAAGCTGGTCGAAGGCCGTGGCTCTCATGAGCCTCTGTTCTCCATCGACGGCAAGCATCACACCAAGGCATGGCTCATCGCGGCCCTGAAGAGCTTCTCCCGCGATGCTGGCGTGCCTTACGTCTGCCCTCACTGCCTCAAGGGTCTAGCCGGTTCGAATTCTCGCTACCACGGGCGAGCTGGCCGACAGAGATCGCCGACCATCTGTCTCACGAGTTCTCGGCGACGAGCGAGCGGCACTACATCAGGCCGGGCGTGCTCGACGAGGCGCAGCTAGAAGCGTAGGTGAATGCGAGGTCTTCGATTCCAGTGTCGATTCCAGGGAAAGTGGAGTCGGTAAACCTTGGATTGAACTGATTTTCTAGAGCGCGCGACCGGGCTCGAACCGGCGACAGCCTGCTTGGGAACGGCGAGGGAGGCGTATCGAGGAGTTGCAACCATAGTCATCTCTGACATTTGACGTGCCGGGGTGCTGCGGGCGTTGGCACGAATTGGCAGGTCTGGTGTTGGAAATGGTGGTGGAGATGTAGAGACAGCGACAGCCTGCCGCGGAGGCAGGATCACTGAACAGGTCGTCCCACGTCGTAAATCGTCGGCTCAACCCTCGAACACCGTCTCCATCCGAGCGATCTCTGATCGCGGGATGCCAAGCACCGCGGCGCCGTCCTTCCACGTCGCAACTGCCGCGCGCACTTCAGCGACGATGTCTCTCGCAGCGACATCCTCCAGTCGATACAGGTCGGCCGTCGAGAGCACCAGTTCGATGTTTGGCGTAGGACTGCTTCCATCGAACGTCAACGCATGATCTGTCTTGTTGAGATTTGGATTCACATCGTACGCGGGCGACAATCGCCAGCCGCTGGGTTCGCGAATGAAGCCATGGTTGCGCAGATGATCATCGCGGTTACCGACCAACACGTTGAAAGCTACTCGACGGAACAGCTGCGCTAAGTCGCCTTCGATGTGGTCGGCGGCTCCGTTGTCGGAGATGAACTCGGCGAGGTCGAGATAGCTGCCGCCTTCGTCACCGTCTTGACGTTCAAGCATCGTCATCGCAGATGCGAACATTCGCCGGCTCTCTCCGACGCGGTCGAACCGGGAGACACAGTACGTCCCGTACTTTTCCGTGAGCTTTTCGAGTCTGGCGTCTGGTACCCAAACGCCAGCCTTGTTCGCCAGCTCGTGCACCAAGAGCTCCCAAGCCCCGACGTCGTAGCGATCCTCTCGAGCTGGGAACTTCGCGATCCAAAGTCGCCCGTCGACGTCGGTGAAATTCGCTTTGGGCCGAGCTCCGCCCAAGGAAGTCCCTGGGGCAATCAGCATCGTGAGCCACTGCTCATACTCGGGAAGTTTCTCTGAGCCTGCCTCTTCGATCCGCTGGCTGATGTGAGCGAGCTCTCGTAGGCTCGTCACCGGGGGAGCCGCGTTTTCTTGGTCGTCCAAGAACGCACCACCGTCGATGGAACGGAATCGAAGCGCACCACTCCGGGTGCGATCACTGACGCCGAGCAGAAAATCTAACTCTTGCAAGATTCTCGGCTTTCGCTGTTGGCGTTCGGCAGCGGCGATCTCTCGGCGTTCCATCAGCACGAGGCCCCAGCGGTCTGGCGCCGAGTCCATGAAGATGCCGAACGCCGGAGCGCGATTGGGCGGATGCTGTTCGCCGGCCCAGAGCTCCAGCCGCGGATCCAGCATGAAGACGCGTTCGCTCCTCAGCCAGCTCTCGTCGTACTCGAACGATGCGGGCAGATCTGTTCTGGTGTCATGCCGGAACAGGGTGCCGACTCTCTGTTGAACGCCAAGATCCGCCGCGTCGAGATGCACCTCGAATGCTTGCCGCTCTGACTTAGCCGCAATGCCGATCGGTTAAGCGCAAGCGATCGCGGCGATTGAGGTATTCGTGCGACGGGCGCGCATTGTTGCAGGGAATAGAGGCAGGATCAGGATGCGCGCATGGGACTGGCATCCGACATCCTGCTGACGAGCGCCGAAAGCTATCCGCGCGAGTTCACAAATTTCGCCCGACATCTCGACCGGGACTGGATCGAAGAGGCGCTGGTGACGACAGGGACGGCGACTTTGCGGCGAAGACGATTGCCGTCGGAGCAGGTCGTCTGGCTGGTGATCGGCATGGGCCTGATGCGCGATCGACCGATCGCCGAAGTGGTCGACGATCTGGACCTGGCATTACCAACGGCCAGGAGCAGCGACTTGGCACCGAGCTCGGTCGCGCAGGCGCGCGCACGGGTGGGCGCGGAGCCGCTGGAATGGCTGTTCGTGCGCACGGCCGCGCAGTGGGGCCATGCCAGCGCTGACCGCGATCGCTGGCGTGGATTGGCGCTCTACGGCGTAGATGGAACCACGCTGCGAGTGCCCGACAGCGACGAGAATCGTCGTCACTTCGGCGCTCAACCAGCAGGCAAAGGTCGCGGCGACAGCGGCTATCCGCAGATTCGCCTGGTCGTGCTGATGGCGCTGCGCTCGCACGTATTGGCGGCGGCGAGCTTCGGGCCGTACGGAGATGAGCGGAGCCATGCGAACGATCTTTGGTCGTCGGTGCCGGACAATTCGCTGCTGATCGTCGATCGCAACTTCTTGGCCGCCAATACGCTGATGCCGCTCGAAGCGCAAGGACAGCGGCGTCATTGGCTGACGCGCGCGAAGTCGACGACGAAATGGCGCGTGGTCAAACAACTCGGCAAGGGTGACGCGCTGGTCGAGATGGACGTTTCGTCGCACGCGCGCCGCTTGAATGACGATCTGCCCAAGACATGGCTGGTGCGCGCCATCGAATACAAGCGCGAGGGACACAAACCACAGGTAATGCTCACTTCTCTCACCGACGCGGAACAATATCCGGCCAATGAGCTCGTCGAGCTCTATCACGAGCGATGGGAAATCGAGCTTGGTTACGACGAGATCAAGACCGACCTGCTCGAGCGCGAAGAGACCATCCGTTCGAAGACGCCCGACGGCGTCGCGCAGGAAGTCTGCGGCGTCCTCATCGGCTACAACTTGATCCGGCTCGAGATGGAGCGAATCGCGGACGAAGCTCGAGTCGCACCGACGCAGATCAGCTTCGTCGCCGCACTCCGATTCATTCGCATCGAGTGGTACTGGTCGTCACGCACTCGCTCGCCCGGCGCGATTCCCAAACACCTCGCCGACATGAGAATCAAGATCCGGCGCTTCATACTTCCGCCGCGACGACCGGAGCGCTCCTATCCGCGCGCCGTAAAACTCAAGATGAGTCCTTACTTGCGAAACCGTCGAGGCGGCCGGCTTAAGTGACCAGCATTGGACTTAGCCGCCGCTGCCACTTCCATCACCCTTCTTCGGTGCATCACTTGACGATGCGGGAACAGGCTCCGAAGACTTCTGCCTGCCGCGAGTCCGAGGAAGAGGAAGCTGCAGATCCTGCAGCTTGCGTCCGAGCTCGTCGTCGCGCGCGATCACGTCCAAATCCCGATCGAGCCCGAGAATGCGAAGCGCGCGCGCATAGGTGCCTAAGGCAATCGTCGCGTCTCCCTTTTCGAGCCGATTCAGGGTGTCTCGAGATACGCCAAGTCGTTCGGCGAAGAGAACTGCCGTCATGCGACGGCGGAGCCTTGCCTTGCGAATGCGTTCTCCGAGAGCAGCGACCTGCCTTTGAACCGAGGGGAACTGCCGCTGAAATGTTCGGCCCATGTCCGATACTATCGGCATTGTGGCCAAATTTGCCAGAAGTATCGGACGAATTCTCAGCTAACCACCGACTAGTGTCCGTTAGTCAGGACAAAACATGAAAATTTGTCGAGAGTATCTGACTGTCGTTCCTGTTAAACTAGCGCTCGCGCCCGGTTTGAGCAAGCCGTGCTGGGTCGATGGTCACGATGAGCGCCAGGGCGTCGGCGCCGGGACCCGCAGCCGCTCGCGTTGCGCCTCGAGGTCGTAGGTCGCGCAGACTCGTGACAAGAACACGCGCGCCAGCTCGCGCAGCCAGGCGAGGTCCGGCGGAAGCGACGCGTCTAGATGCTCGAGCGCGAGGTGCAGGATGCCATGACCGACGCCGCGCTCGAACGACGGGACGACGCCCGGCGCGTACTCCTCGCCCGGACACGGATCCACGCGAACATGACCGCTCGGAAGGATCGACAGCATCTGCGGGCCGCTGAGAGAGTGCATCCGCGGCAACTGCGTTCGGCGAGCGTCGCCACGGACACGCCGCTAGCGAAAAGGTCTGCGGCGGTACGCATGGCATGGATCGGCGGCGGCTACGACCCTGAATTCTTCGATCTCGACGCGACGAATGCCGCCATTCGCGCCGGCCGTAGTCGCAAGCTCTCCGCCGATTGAGTCGGCAGGATGTCCTGTCTCAATCGGCTACGCGCGACCGGCGACAGCCTGACACTGTTTTCGCGCGTGCGCGGGACGAGAAATCCACGAGTTGCGTGCAAGACCCGCGACCGGCGCGCTTCGAGAATGCGGGCGCAGTTGCGGGCGACGTCATTCGAAGTGGTGGAAATGGTGGTGGTGCCAAGGTCGAGGTGTCGCCGGTCAGACTGCTAGACGCGGAACTTCTTGGATTCTTTCGGAGCGGGCGACCGGGCTCGAACCGGCGACAGCCTGCTTGGGAAGCAGGTACTCTACCAACTGAGTTACGCCCGCAAGTCCAGGAGAAACTTAGCGGAATCGGATGCGTCGATCAAGCGAATCTAGCGCGCCTGCCTAGTCAGCAGGCAATCCGACGCGCGAACCGAGCCAAACAGTAGATACGACTAGATTGCTGACGTCAGCACGTGCTCGCACGGCCAGATGGTTCCACCATCACCGCGATGTTGATCGAGATCGGCGGCGGTGGGCCATCAACGATCGTCCTCCGGCGGCATGCGCTCCTCGAGATAACGGACCTTCTCGAACGCGGCGACGTCGAGCGCGCGTAGCTTCGCGAGCGCTCGCCGCGCCGCGGTGAAGTCGCCCGCCCGATAGGAATAGTGCGCGACGTCGCCGAGCGCCTTCACCTCGGTCGCCGGGTCCTCGGTGTCGAGATGGCACTGCTCGGCGGCGCGCTTCGCCTCGCGCCACAGCTCCCAGTGGGCCCAGACCGCCGCGACCTGGCAGTTGTCGGCGCGCCACTCGGGCCTCAGCTCCGCCAGCTCGCGCTCGACCTTGCCGTTGCGCCCTTCGGCCGCCTTGCGCTTGTGCTCGATGGCGTGCTCGATGCGCCAGCGCGCGGTGTCGAAGCGGCGTGACGCGGGGAAGCGACGCATCAGCTCCTCCTCGGTGGCGAGCACGGCGTCGTCGTCGTTGAGATCGTAGTAGGCATCGGCGATGTAGCCGAGCGCGGTCTCGGCGATGGGGTCGGCCGCCGCCCACTGCGCTGGCTTGACGGGCGGGTGATCGACCACCTTGCGCGCTTCGCGGATGAGCCGATGCCACCGTCGCTGGCCGAGGAGCTGGCTGAGCAGCTGGAACCAGGCGGAGTACACCGCCTGCGGATCCTTGGCCGTCGCCAGCGCCCGCTCGGCGCGCTCGAGCTCCTCTTTGCCGCGGGCGGAGCGCGCCCGCTCGGCCACGTCGCTGTAGCGGGTCATCCGCTTCTCGAGCGCGTCGAGATCGCGGAGCGCGTAGGAGAAGCGCGGACTGGCATCGAGGGCGAGCCTGAGCTTCTGCTGCCGCCTGTCGTCGTCGGTCTCGGTGACCGCGTCGCCGTAGAGCTCGAACGCTCGCAGCGGCACCCTCTCGCGCTTACGCATGGCGAAGCGCTGCTGCTGGCGCTCGCCGATTCCCGCCGACTTGAGGAGCTGCACCGTCACGCGATCTTGGAGCACCAGGAGGTCCGCGGCCGCGCCGTCGACCTTCGCGCTGCCCTTGACCTCGCCGGTCTCGACGGAGACGAAGCGCGCGGTCAGGCGCACGCCGTCGCCCACGCGCTGGTAGGCGCCGGCGACGATGAGCGTGGCGCCGAGCAGCGTTCCGACGCGCACCGAGGCGATCGTGTCGAGCTCGGTCTTCTTCGCCTGCAGGTTCTGCTCGGCGATCACCTGATCGATCGAGGCACGCTCGATCACCTTGAGCCCCGACACCTCCTTGAGATCCGCCGTCACCGTCTCCCGGATCGCCTCGCCCACCTGGCCGCGCCCACCCGAGAGATCTTTGAACGGCATGACCGCCACCGTCGGGATCAAAAGCAATGCCGCCAACATCGCCGTCAGCCTAGCACTACCGCGTCTGTCGTGACCGATTGGGTGGTCAAGCTACTCGAAGAGGCGGAGGAAGCGACGCGGCTCGCGCTTCTTGCGCAAGCAGCGCGTGGCGGCGCTCATGAGGCACACCGAGAGGACGCTGCGGCGGTATCCGCTCGTGCTCTTCCGCGAGCGGTGCCACGAATGGTTGTGCAAGAGGATCACGTCGCCGGCGCGCGCGACCAGCGGCAGCGCGCGCGCCTCGGCGTCGGCGGCGCGCAATGCCGCGTCGGTGACGACGCCCCCTTGTGGCGTCGCCAGCCCGTCGCGATGGCTGCCGGACAGGACCTCGAGACAGCCGCCGTCGACGGGGCAGTCGTCGATCGCGGTCCAGATTTGCAGGAACGGCGCCGGCGTGACGCCCCAGAAGACGCCGCCGTCTTGATGCCACGGCAGCGCGGTTCCGCCGCGCGCGCTCTTGGTGAACAAGACCGCGCGATAGAGCGCGATCGGGCCGTCGATGAGCGCGCGTGCGATGCACTCGTGCAGCGGATTTCCGACGTACGCGCGGAACACGGGATCGAGCTCGAGCTTCTCGATCTTGCGACAGTCGCTCGACGGCCCTTGCCAGCCGGCGCCGAAGGTCAGGTCTTCGTAGCGGCCGCTGGCCGAATCGTGCTGGAAGAACATGCCGCCGTGGCGCACGCGCGCGCTCATAAGGTCGTCGATGCGCGCGCCGAGCGCGGCCAACGCCTCGTCGGAGACGACGCGACCAAGGCGCGCGTAGCCGACGCGCGCGAACTCTTCGAGCGCGTCGGCGAGGGGCAGCTCTGCGGGATCGACGGCTAGCAACGACGAACTATACGCGCGGATCGCGCGCGGCTCGCTGCATCAGCAGATCGAGGGCATGTTCACGCGAACGGTCCTCAGCGCGCTCGCTGCTGTTCTCGATATTCGGCCAGCATGGACATCGCCTGCTTGAGGGTCTCGATCGGCAGCGTCTTGTCGTCGAGATGATTGCGGCCGATCGCGGCCGCGTCGAGGAAGGCGGAGCGCAGCGCCTCGGACGCGACCAGCCTCCTGACCCCTTGCTTCTCGAGGAGGCCGTGAAGCAGGAGCGCATCTTCGCGCTTGCCGAGCTCCTCGAAGCGAACGGCGAAGCTGGCCGACGCTGCCCGTACCGCCCGCTGCTGCTCGAGCGTGAGCTGGTCGAACGCCTTCTGGGTGACGACGAGGCACGCGGGAAGCGTGGAGCCCTGCAGCGCGATGAAGTAGCGCGCGCGGGTCGTCCATTGGAAGGCCAGCGCCGCCGTCGGAATCACGAACATGCCGTCGATGCGGCCGGCGTCGAACATCGGTAGCAGCCCTTCGAGCGTCCCGGGGATCATGGTGAGGCCCATCGTCGCCATCTGGCTGCGCAAGAGCTTGTCTTCGTCCCAGATCCACATCGGCGTCTTTTGCAGCTGGGCGAAGGTGTTGATCTCGTGACGAAGGAACATGATGTCGTTGCCGAGATTGACGACGACGAGCGGCTCGAACCCGGCGCGCCGGAAGTCGGCGTCGATCGGTTGGCGCAGCCGGTTGAGCAGATAGAGCGCCTCCTCGCGATTGCGCACCAGGCCGGCCACGCGCGTCATGTTCATCGTCGAAGAGAGCGTGCTGCAGAAGAGCGCGCCGGCCTCGCCGTCGAGCTGCCCGCGCCGGATGCGGCCGAGCGCCCTCAGCTCGTCACCGGCGATGCCGCCGAAGTACCACTTCATGAGCACGCTGCCGTGCGTGAGCGTCTCGATTTCGCGGGCGAGCGCGCGCAGCTCGCGCGACCAGCCGCTGCCGTCGGGCGCGACGACGGCCATGCGCAAGGTGATCGGCTCGTCGGCGCGCGCGGACGCGGAGCTCAGCAGCGACAGGGACAGTACGAATGCACGAGCGCAGGGCATTGCGAATCGTATCACGCTGGTCCTCCTCCGCGCTCGTGCGCGGTTCAGCCCGTCGGCAGGTCGGCGACGAGGCCGCCGTCGGTCAGATACGATCGGGCCTGCCACCAGAACGTGGCGTTGTGGCCTTCGGTCGAGTCGTGGATCTGCTTCCACTGGTAGGTGCCGCCGCAGGTCCCGGCGGTGGAGGTGACGTTCCAGCCATTGGTGATCGGGTGGTCGTCGCCGTCGAACGTGCCGGGGTGGATGCAGTTGCCGACCACCTGCGGCCCGAGCGTCGTCTCGCCGGCCGGGCACGCGTAGCCGAGCGTGTAGAGCGGTGTGGAGCCGTTGTACGGGACCGGCGACGAGGTCGCCTGCGTGCCCTGCGCGACGACCCGGTACGCCTTGCTGAAGAGGTGCTCCCAGATCCGCCACGCGCCGTTGGCGAGCGCGGTGGCGTGGTTCGCGTCGCTCGCGTTGGTGATCGCGCTATGGCAGAACGTGCCGTAGCCGAGACCGTACGCGACGGTGTTGGTCTGTCCCGCGGCAGGCGTCATGTTCAGGCCCATCGTGTAGGGGCTGCCCTGCGCAGCGAACGGCAGTGAGCCGTCGCTCTCGCCGGTCCACAGCGCCGGCGAGCAGCTGCCCTTCGAGATGAGCGCGAGCGCACGCTTGTGCTGCCCGACCCAGTCGGCCGCCGCCCTGCCGCCGACGTTGCCGGCGTACTCGCACCAGCCTTTGCCCGGCGCGGCGATGCCGTCGATGAAGGTGAGCGAGCCGCCGAGCTTGCACGTCGAGACGAAGTCCATCGCGCCGACGACGTTGTAGGCGTTGGTCTGCAGCCCATCGATCATTCCGTTGAGCGTGATGACCGACGCGATCTTGCTCTGCACGCCCCAGTCGTAGGTGCCGACGCCGCCGGGTCCGGTGTTGGACGCGACCTCGAGAGCCACGCGCGCGCCAGTGCTGTGGCCGACGAGGATGATGTTTTTCGCGTTGGACGGGAACAGCCGGTTGATCTCCTGGACCAGGCGATAGCGCCACTCGTACGCGGTCGTGCACGGATCGCCCTGCCTGGTCGTGGTGCAGCCGGGGTGACCGACTTCCCAATCGTCCATGTGCGTCGGGCCGGCCGAGTCGCTCGGGTGGTACGGCGACGGCGTCGCCGTGTAGAGGTTGGCCGCCGCGCTCGCGAAGTTGATCGTGACGCCGGGGTGCGTCGACTGGTAGCTGGCGATCCAGCTCGGCATGTTCGTCGCGACATTGTTCTGCAGGTCGCTGAGCGCGTGGTGCGCGTTGAGGCGGCCCGAGTCGGTGTTCTGCACGCCGTGGACGTAGAGGATGTTGAGCTGGATCGTGCCCTGGGTGTAGAGGCCCTCGGTCGTCGCGCTCACACTATTCTCTGCCACTTCGTCGTATGTCCCCGTACAACCAAGCAGCAACACAATCGATCCACGCAGAACGGCGCTCCTGACATTTCTCATCGTTATTTCCCCCCTCTTGGGCTTTACCCGTGCGTAGGAGGGCACTGCATCGTCTGGGCCGTTTGTTAGTGAGCATACTGTCAAATCGTTACGAAAAGATAACGATGATGATCGGCTTCTGGTGAGGAGCGCGGCTTCTCAGGTTGAAGTCAGGGGCTCCGCAGTCGGGCATTCATCAGATAGGATGTAGCGGGCTGCGCTGTGCCGAGGGATCGGGCGGTGACGGGGGGACGCGCATGAGGGACGCCACGTGAAGCAGCGGCAGTGGGGGCACTTCCGCGGGACGCGGCGGTTTCAGCCGATCCGATGCTTGGGTGTCGGTGGCATGGGTGAGGTCTATGAAGTGCTCGACCGGGACAGCGGATCCAGGGTCGCGCTCAAGCTTCTATCGCAGCTGACGCCGGAAGCGCTGCTGCGCTTCAAGAACGAGTTCCGCGCGCTGCAGGACATTCGCCACCGCAACCTCGCCTGCTTGCACCAGCTGCTCGAAGAAGACGGACGCTGGTTCTTCACGATGGAGTTCGTCGACGGCGTGGACTTCCAGCGTTACGTGAGGCCGGCCGTACGCCGCGAGCAGGCGAGCGATTCGACCGAAGCGCCGACGGCACAGGTGCCCGTCCCCACCCGAGCGCAGGCAGCATCGGCCGCGGACGCGCCGATCACCCGCGCGACCGCGCAGTTCGACGAAGCCCGACTGCGCGACGCGCTCGCGCAGCTCGCGCGCAGCCTGATCGCGCTCCATGGCGCGGGCAAGGTCCACCGCGACGTCAAGCCGTCGAACGTCCTGGTCACCGACGAGGGACGCGTGGTGCTGCTCGACTTCGGCTTGATCGTCGACGTCGAGCGCAACGCCTGGCTGACCGGCGCCGATCAGGCGATCGGGACGCCCGCATTCATGGCGCCCGAGCAGACCGGCGGAGGCCGGGTCGGTCCGGAGGCCGATTGGTACGCCGTGGGCAGCGCGCTCTATCTGGCGCTGACCGGCCGCGTGCCGTTCGGGGGAACCTCGAGTGACATGCTGCTCGAGAAGCAGCGACGGGAGCCACCACCGCCGAGCGCGATCGTTTCCGGTGTTCCGGCAGACCTCGACGCGCTCTGCGTCGACCTCCTCCGACTGCATCCCGCATCGCGACCCACCGGCGACGAAGTGCTCCGTCGCCTCGCAGTCGAATCAGAGCAGGAGAGTCGCGTCCACGTCGACACGGCACCAGCGCACGGGACTCCCTTCGTCGGACGGGAGCGCGAGCTCGCGCTGCTCGACGAGGCATTCGCGCAGACTCGCCAGGGCCGCGCGGTCGTCGTTCGCGTGCATGGCGAGTCGGGCGTGGGCAAGAGCGCCTTGGTTCGCCGATTCACCGAGCGGCTCGTGGCCACGCAGGGCGCCGTTGTTCTCACCGGCCGTTGCTACGAGAGCGAGGTCGTGCCGTTCAAAGCGGTCGACGGGATCATGGACGCGCTCACCGCGTACATGGCCGGCTTGCCTGGTGAGGACGCCGCCGCGCTGTTGCCGCTGCGCGCGTCGCTGCTCGCCCAGGTCTTCCCGGTGCTGCGGCGGGTGCGGACGATCGCCAGCGCGCCGCTGCCACAACAAGATGGGCTGGATCCGCAGGAGCTGCGCACGCGCGTCTTCGCGTCGCTGCGCGAGCTGTTGGTGCGGTTGGCCGAGCGCCGGCCGCTGGTGCTCGTCATCGACGATCTGCAATGGACCGATCGCGACAGCATGGCGCTGCTCACCGAGGTCTTGCGTCCACCGGAGGCGCCGGCGCTGCTGCTCGTCGCCACGGTTCGTGAGGTCGCAGGGGGCGGCGCTACGACCGCGGCGCTCGTGAACGACGCGCGCGACATCGATCTGGAGCCGCTGCCGCCTGAGGAGGCCCGCGAGCTGGCGGGGCTCTTGTTGCGGTCGTTCGCCGGCGGCCGACAGTTGGACGCGAACGCCATCGCTGCGGAGGGGCGCGGGCACCCGCTCTTCATCGACGAGCTGGTGCGGCACGGAGTCGCCAGCGGCCGCCCAAAGGCCACTCCGCTGTCGCTGGAAGATGTTCTGTGGGAGCGCATCAACGCCCTCGGTGAGCCCGCCAGCCGGATCCTCGCGCTCCTGGCCGTCGCGGGTACGCCCACGTCACAGGCGGTGATCGCGCAGGCGGCGCGTATGGACCGGGCGGAGTTCTCGCAACGGCTCGCGCACCTCCGCTCGGCCAGCCTCGTGCACATGACCGGCGTGCGCGGATCGGACAGCGTCCAGTGTTGTCACGATCGCGTGCGCGCCGCCGTCACCGCGCATCTCGATCCGGAAGCGCTGCGTCGATGCAACGAGAGCCTGGCGCTGGCCCTCGAGGGTTCGGATCGCGCCGACGCCGACGCGCTGGCGCTGCACTGGTACGGCGCGGGAGATCGAGAGCGAGCGGCGCGCTACGCCGCCGAGGCAGCGGCGCAGGCCGCGCGCGCGTTGGCGTTCGATCGCAGCGCGCAGCTGTACCGTCGGGCGCTCGAGCTGCACGGGCAGGATCATCCGTCGGCGCGCCGTCTCCGGATCGAGCTCGCCGAGGTGTTGGTCAGCGCCGGCCGCGGCCCCGAGGCTGCCGAGGCCTTCCTCGCGGCGATCCCGGGCGCCCAGGCCGCCGAGACGCTGCACCTGCAGCGCCGCGCAGCGGAGCAGTTCTTGTTCAGCGGCCACGTCGACCGCGGCATGGCGGAGCTACGCGCGGTGCTCGCCGCGATCGGCATGCCGTTGCCGTCGACCCCGTTTCGCTCGCTGCTTTCGCTGCTGCGCTCGCGCGCGCGGTTGCGCCTGCGCGGGGTCAAGTTCCGCGAGCACGATCCCAGCCAGATCGCGGCGGACGAGCTGACCCGCGTCGACCTGTGTTGGAACGTCGCGCTCTCGCTGTGCATGATCGATCACATCCGCGGCGCCGATTTCCAGACGCGCTCCACCTTGCTCGCGCTCCGCGCGGGCGAGCCCACGCGCATCGCGCGCGCGCTCGGAACCGAGATGGCCTTTTCGGCGATCGAGGGCCGAAAAGGCGCACGCCGCACCGCGCTCCTGCGAGGGCGCGCCGAAGCGCTCACCCGCCGGATCGACCAACCCTACGCGGACGGTGTCTTCCATGGCTCGGCCGGGATCGCCGCGTACCTCGAAGGGCGGTGGAAGGAGGCGCGCGATCTGTGTGAGAAGGCAGAGAACATCATGAGGGGCCGGGTCACCGGGGTCGCCTGGGAGCTCGACACCATGCAGCTCTACGCCTCGCTCTCCCGGTTCTACATGGGCGAGATCAAGGAGCTGCGCCGTCAGCTTCCGATCATGCTCGCCGAGGCCGCGCAGCGCGGCGATCTCTACGCCGCGACGAGCCTGCGCACCGGCGTCGGCGCTTGGGTCTGGCTGGCCGCCGATACTCCCGAGCACTCTCGCCAACAGGTCCGCGAGGCCATGGCCGGTTGGACGCAGCACGGTTTCCACATCCAGCACTTCTTCATGATGTACGCCCAGGCGCAGGCGGATCTCTACGAGGGCGACGGCGCCACTACGCTCAAGCGCATCGCCGAGTGTTGGCCGGTGATGGCGAGCGCGCAGCTGCTTCGCGTCCAGGCCGTCCGCGCGTGGACGGAGAATCTGCGCGCTCGCGCTGCGCTGGCCGAAGCCTGCCGTGGCGGCGCCGACTGCAAAGCGCTGTTGAAGGTGGCGTCGCGCTCCGCTCGCCGCCTCGAGCGCGAGAAGATGCCGTACACGCAGGCGCTGGCCACCATGCTGCGCGCGGGGATCGCAGCCACGCGCGACGACGTCGACAATGCCGCCCGCCTGGCGGAGAGCGCCGAGCAGGCGTTCACGAGGGCCGACATGGCCACCTTCGCCATGGCCGCACGCCGCCGGCGCGGTGAGCTGCTCGGTGACGCGGCGTTGGTCGGCGCCGCCGACGAGTGGATGTTGCAACAGACCGTCGGTCGGCCCGACCGGTTTGCCGCGGTGCTGGCGCCCGGCATCTGGACGCCACGACCGCGCTGACTTCAGCGCAGGCCGTGCCGTCGGAGAATGCGATGGAACCACATGCGGTCCACGCCGGCCGCGCGCGCGGCCGCGGAGACGTTGCCGCCATGGAGCGCGAGCACGCCCTCGGCGTAGCGCCGCTCGAACAGGCGGTTGCAGCGCTCGCGCTCCTCCTTGAGCGACCCGTGCAGATTGATCGAATCGCGCTCCGGCTCGATGACATCCGCGACGATGGGAGACTGCTCGCGCAGCGCGAGGCAACGCTCGAGATAATTGCGAAGCTCACGAACATTGCCGGGCCAGTGGTGTCGCGCCAGCTCATGGATGAATTGCGGCGTGCGCAGCGTCTCGGCTTCGGAACGACCTTGCGCGCCGAGGCCTTCGAGCAGCGAGTCGACGACGAGCGGGAGGTCTTCGGTGCACTTGCGCAGCGGTGGTAGCTGCACCTCGACGACGGCGAGCCGGTAGTAGAGATCCGATCGGAAGCGCCCCGCGTTGACCTCGGCGCGCAGGTTGCGGTGCGTCGCAGCGACGATGCGAACATCGATGGGATGATACTGATTGCTGCCGACGCGCTTGATCTCGCGCCGCTCGAGCGCGCGCAGGAGCTTGGGCTGGAGCTCGGCGCTGAGCTCGCCGACCTCGTCGAGGAAGATGGTGCCTCCCTTGGCCGCTTCGAAGGCGCCCTCGCGTCCCGCGATCGCGCCGGTGAACGCGCCGCGCTCGTGTCCGAACAATTCGCTCTCGAGCAGGTCCGCCGGGATCGCGCCGCAGTCGACCACGACGAACGGGCCGTCGCGGCGCCCGCTCTCGCGGTGAATCGATTCGGCAGCCGCCTCTTTGCCGGTGCCGGTCTCACCCTGTAGCAGGATCGTCGCGTCGGTGGGCGCGGCACGCTCGAGCGTGGCGAACGCCGCGCGCATGGCCACGGATCTGCCCACCAGCACGCCGAACCGCGTTCGCTCCGACACCGGCACTTCGACGGAGTCGCTGCCGGGATCGAAGCGAATCTGCGTCTGGCCCACGGTGATCGACGCTCCCGGATCGAGGCGCGCCTGGACGACGTTGACGCCGTTGACGAGGGTGCCGTTGCGGCTGTCGAGATCGCGCACGAAGACGCGCCCGCCCTCGACGGTGATCTCGCAGTGGAAGCGTGACACGGTGCGGTCCGACAGCACGAGGTCCGCCGACTCGTCCGTTCCGACGACGGCTCGCGGCGTGACCGCCTCGAACGTCACCCCGGCGTCGGCGCCGAGCACCACCGACAAGCGAAACCGCCGCACGAACACCCGAGCCCGACCCTCGACCTGGACCGTGGTGCTGGCTTCGTTCCGCGCGGGCGGCGCGTCGGTGCCGTCCAGTTGGTCGGGATTGACCGTGGTCATCGCGCCAGAGATTGTATCAGAATCTCCGAACGTCGAATTGTGGCGGGCGATCGGGCAGCGATCAGGGATGGCTGTTCGGATCGGCGGGGTTGGTGCCGGCGGCGATCTCGTCTCCATCGGCGAAGGTGTCACCGTCGCGATCGATGCCGACGCGCCAGCCGGAGCCCGGCGGTACGCACGAGAATGTCAGCGGCCCCGATCCGCCGTTCGTCGGCAGCGCGCGAATCTGCGAGTCGCTCACCACCGCCGCCCCGGTGGTGTCGGGCCGGAACTGGCCGCCCGAGTAGGTCCAGCCGTGCTCGCGTCCGCCGGCCTGACCGCGCACGACGAGGTCGCAGTTGCCCGAGCCGGGGGAGCCCGAGCCGGCTTGCCTCTCGAGGAGCGTGATGCGCGAGCTCACCGTCGAGCCGTTCGTGGCGGTCAAGAGGACCTGCTGGCCGACGACCGGCTTCATGTTGCTGTCGAAGGCGAGCACGTACGCGGCGAGCTGGCGACGCGTCGTCTGGCCCGTCGTCGAGACGCCGGCGCTCGCGTTGAGCGGATTGCTGTCGTCTTTGTAGAGCTCGATGCCGCCCGGGTTGCCGGGCGTGACGAAGATGGGGATCGTGTTCGGCAACCCGAGGAGCAGCATCGCCGTGGCCGAGTCCGGAGTGACGGGGCTCGGCACCGAGATCTGCCGAGTCGACTTGAGGAAGACGATCGACGTGAGGAACTGCTCGATGGTGCCGTCGGCGCCGTCGTGCGAGAAGCCGAAGCCGCGCACCGCCGTCGACGGTGGGTTGATGGTCGTGTTCAAGCTGCCCGGGTTGAACCTGCGGTCGGTCTTCGACGTGTACATGCCGAGCTTCTGATACATGTTGCGCAGGTGCGGCACCTTCAAGAGCTGCGCCTCCGCGTCGTACGAGATGCGCCCGTCGGTGCCGAAGAAGCCCGGGTGGGCGGTGCTGCCCTTGTTGCCGTTGCGATCGAGATCGTGGCAGCCGATGCAGTTGTGGAACGTGTCCACCGGCTCTTCGATGAATGCCGGCGGCAGGAGCTGGAACACCTTCTGGCTGAAGAAGTTGGCGCCGGCTTGCTGATCGGAGGTGAGCGAGTCGTCGAGGTTGTGGATCGGATTCGGCGGATACGTGATCTGCAGCGCGAAGTTCGCGTAGCTGGTCATGTCGCCGTCGGACAGCTGCGCGTTGGCGCCGACGAGGCCCGGGAACGCCACGTTGAACGACTTGAACGCGTTGAGCTCGTCGTACATGCCCCCGTTGGGCTGCTGCGTGACGACGGGCCTGCCGCTGCCGTCGAGGAAGGGCATGCCGTTCTGCTGGATCGCGCCGTTGCGGTCGCCGCGCCAGTGCATCGCTCCGTGGTTGTCGAGGCCGCGCAGGCTCTGCGTGGTCATCGGCCCCTTGACCGGCTGGTAGTCCGCGAACAGATTCGTCTCGACCGTCGAGCTCGTGCCGGTCGCGACGTTCTTCTTGTCGATGGTGAACAGCGCTCCGTCGGTGCCGTTGACGCCGAAGAGCCCCGCGCTCTGGCTCGGGTAATTGGTGGTGATCGGCAGCTCGCTGCCGCCCGGGTTGCCGAGATCCCACGCGAGTCCGTCGAAGTCGCCGCCGATGTGGCAGCTCGCGCACGCCTGATCCCCGAGCTTCGACGTCAGCGTCGCGTCGTAGAGGAACTGCCGTCCGCTGATCACGCTCGCCGGCTCGGGGTTGTACATCTTGGTGTGGCTGAGCTCGGCGAACGCGTTGAGGTCGACGACCGAGATGCCGTTGTCGAACCGCGTGAGCACGAAGGCGATGCCGGCGGGCTCGTCGAGCACCAGGCCGGTCGACCCGCCGCCCGTGAGCGTGGCCTGCGTCGAGGCGCTGGGCGCCACGCTTCCCGATTCGATCGCGTCCGTCGGGTACATCGCGAGCTTGCTCGAGCCCTGACCGACCGTGTAGAGCTTCGACCCGTCGGCGGACACGGCGACGCCCATGGGAAACGCGAGGCTGAGCGCGGGGTCGCCCGTGTTGCTCTCGTGATCGAGGTGCGTGTTGAGGTTGGCCGCGCTCACCGTCATCGCGGACGGGTCGAGCACGCTGACGCGACTGTCGACGATGTTGCCCGCGACAGACGAAAAGCCCGGCGTGTGCCCTTCGAAGCGGACCTCGTTGTGGGCGTCGGTGTTGGTGACGTAGATCTTTCCGGTGACCGGGTTGGTCGCCATATTGAACAGCGTCGTGCCCACGTGCGCGAAGATGCCCGTCGGCCTGGCCACCGGTGGATTCGCGGTCGCGTCGATCGCGAATACGTCTTCGTCGGGCAAGGTGATGTTCACGTACGCGTCGAAATTCGAGCCGTACGCGTCGAGCCAGTGGCCGTTGGTGTACTTGACGATGAGCCCCGTCGCCGCTTGCGGATGCGTCGAGCCGGGGATGGTCGCGCCGGGCGGCGGCATCGTCAGGTTGTAGACGGCCGCCACGTTGTCGGCGGTGACCGACGTCGTCTGGTTGCCCGAGAAGAACGCGGCCGCGTACACCGTCTTGCCGTCGGGCGAGACGGTCAACGCACGCGGCGTGTCGGCAAACAGCGTGATCTTGGTCTTGCGCGTGCCGCCCATGGCCGTGCCGAGGTTGCTCGGGTCGAACACCCATACGTCCGCGCGGCCGACGCCGGGTTTGAACAGATCCGGATCGTCCGGCGAGTTCTGGCCGCGATGCGCCGTCGTGATGAAGGCGAGCCCGTTGGCGAACACGATGTCGCGCGGCTCGTCGCCGACGAAGAGCGTGTTGGTGACGGTCGGGCTCGACGGCGTCGACACGTCGACGATGCTGACCGAGTCGGACAGATGGTTGACGACCCACACTTCGGTCTGCGAGCGCGCGGCGACGGCCACGGGCTCGAGACCAACGCGTACGACGCCGGTGACGCCGGCCGTGCCGCCGGCGGGCGCGATGGTCTGGCCGCTCACCGTGTAGACCTGCAGGCGATTGTCGGGCGTATTGCAGGCGAACAGCAGCGTGCCGTCCGGCGACAGCGCGAGTGGACGAACCTGCAGCGTCTCGAACAGCGTGTACGGATTGCTGGTGACGGGGACCTTGTTATAGATGATCGCCTCCGTGGTCTCGAGGCTCGTGCCCTGCGGAACGCACGCCGCCAGGGCGGAGGCGACCCACGCAAGACCCCAACAGCTGATCGGTAGCTTCCGTCGACGAAGACGTTTCATGGGTCCCTCCATGCGCGAAGGTTGTTCACGGCATCACCAGAACCGGTAAGAGGCCGAGGTGAAGAAGTTGAAGCCCGGGGCCGGCGTCGGGCCGATCTCGACGGTGGGCACGAGGTCGTAGAACGGGTCGGGGTAGTAGTAGTGCTGGTTGAGCACGTTGTAGAACTGCCCGCTCACCTGCAGCCGCTCGCCGAAGAAGCGCAGCCGGAAGCCGAGCTGAAGCAGCGCCACCGGTGGAAGACGATCGAACGTGATGTCGTTCGCGCGCAGCGTCGTCGTCGCGCCGGGGATGCCGCCGGTCGTCGTCGGGAAGCGGTTCGGATCCTCGTAGCCGGTGGTGACGAGGAGGTTCGCGTTCACGTCGAGCGTGCGCGAGATCAGGTTGAACGAGGCGCCCACGCTGACCCAGTGGCTCGGCGTCGCGCGCACGATGCCAACGTCGGTGGTCTCGGCGTGCAGGTACGTGTACGAGGCCTGCAGGAAGTGCTCGCCGGTGAGGAACAGCTTGGCGAATCCTTCGACGGAGTGGATGGCGCGCTTGCCGGTGTTGCCGTAGGCAAAGTTGCGGATCTGGATCACGTCGGAGAGCACGGTGTACGAGTAGTCGACGCGCAGCTCGAGCTCGCGGATGCGCTCGACGTTGCGCAACACGCGCGCGTTCCACTCGCCCTGGAACGCTTGTGACGACTCGGTCTTGAGGTTGGGGCTGCCACCGTAGTTGAGGCCGCCGGCCGGCGCGTCGGTGTTCTCGAAGACCGGCGGGCGGAAGCCGGTCGCGTAGTTGGCCTTGAGGTGGTAGCTCCCGAGGAAGCTCCAGACGACTGCGCCCGTGTAGAGGAGCTGCGGCGCGTAGCCGCGCTGGCCGAAGCCCTGCTGATAGCGGAGGCCGCCGTCGAGCGCGAGGCTGGCGACCGGGTGCCATTGCGCGTTCACGTAGGCGGCGCCGACGATGCGGCTGACCGCGTTGACCGCCGGCCGCTGGCAGGCAGGAAGCGGTGCGCCGCTCGCATCGACCGGGCAGACGAACTGGAGCTGGCGCGAGTCTTCCGGCGAGCTCAGCTTCTCCGTCGAGGCGGCGGCCGCCTCGTAGAACGCCTCGCCGCCGACGAGCAGTCGCAGTCGCCCTGGCAGCGCGATCGTCGTGTCGACGGTGCCGCCGGCACGGTAGATGTTCTGTCCGAGGAAGCTGAAGGTCAGGCCGCCCGGGTTGGGCCGGCCGCTCATGTCGGTGAACGGCGGGAAGACGCTGCTCGGCGGGAAGACCTGGGCGCTGTAGTCGCGGACGAACTGGACGAAGTAGCCCTTGGCATCGAGCGCGAAGCGATCGGCGAAGAAGTGGTCCTTGTACTCGAGGACGCCGTAGCGGTCGTAGTTGTTCCAGGTGGAGCCGTTTTGCACCGTGTTGCCGAAGGTCAGGTTCGGGTGGTTGTCGCCGAACGGCGCGGCGTAATAGAGGCTCACCGGGCCGAAGGTGAATTTGCCGTCGAGGTGCAGGAACCAGCTGCGCGGCGGCTCCAACCGTTGCGGCGCCCCGACGAAGGAGGGCCCGGCCGGCTCATCCGCCGACGACAAGAGGTTGTCGGGTCGACCCTCGAAGACCTCGCCGATGTAGCTCTCGAACGAGACGTGCTGGAAGAGCTTCAGCCGTCCGTCGAGGAACGTCTTGCCGAACATGGCGTAGGCGCGCGCATCCTGCTTGTTGCCCGGCCCGTCGCCGTAGCCGGCGGAGACCTCGAGCCCGTTGACGTCCTCGGCGTCCTTGGTGATGAGGTTGACGATGCCGAGGAACGAGTTGGCGCCCCACAACACGCCGCCGGGGCCGGTCACGACCTCGATGCGCTTGAGCGTCTCGATTGGCTGCGTGCGGCCGAAGTTGGCGGAGTTGGCCCACGGGTCGAAGAGCGACACGCCGTCGTGTAGCAGCAGCGCCGACTGCAACACGCCGCGCACCAGCATGTTGGACACCTGGTTGCCCTCGGCGGTGACCTCGAGCCAGCCGGGCACGGTGCCGAGCGCTTGCGTCAGCGTGCGGAAGCCGCGCGCCTTGATCTCGTCCGCCGTGAGGATGGTGATGATGGCCGGCGTCTCCTGCACCGTCGCCACCGCCTTGGCCGCCGAGGTGACGACGTTGGCCAGATCGATCTCGTCGGTCTCGACGACGATCTCGGGCGCGGCCGGCTCCTCGGCGCGCGCGGCGGCGCCGGCGGCGAGCGTCATCAACAGCGCCACGAGGGAGCTCACAGGTCTCATCGGGCCGACTCCACGACGATGAATTCGACGCGCCGGTTCTTCGCGCGCGCGGCGTCCGTCTTGCGCTGCTCGATCGGGCGCTCGCCGCCGAAGCCGACCGCCTGCAGCCGGTCGGCGTCGACGCCGCGGCCGATCAGGTATTCGCGCACCGCCTCGGCGCGCGCTTGCGAGATCTTGTGGTTGGTCCTCGTCGAGCCGACGTCGTCGGCGTGGCCCTCGACGCGGATGCGCACGATCTCGCGGTGGGCGTTGATGCGATCGGCGATGTGGTTGAGCAGCGGTTTGGCCGACGGCGAAATGTCGGCGCGTCCGCGCTCGAAGCCGATGTGCTCGGTGATCGCCAGCCGCTCGGCCGGCCCCGCCGCCACGCTGCCGGTGTCGGGGCAGCCATCCTCGTCGTCGATGCCGTTGAGCGTCTCCGGCTCGTTCGGACACTTGTCGAGGGCGTCGGCGATGCCGTCGCCGTCGTTGTCGAGATCGGGGCAGCCGTCGTCGTCCTGGAAGCCGTCCTTGTCTTCGGGCTCGTTCGGGCAGTGGTCCTGCGCGTCCGGGATGCCGTCGCCGTCGTTGTCGACGTCGGGGCAGCCGTCGTCATCCTGGAAGTCGTCCTTGTCCTCCGGCTCGTTCGGGCAGCGGTCGAGCCGGTCGGGGATGCCGTCGCCGTCGTTGTCCGGATCGGGGCAGCCGTCGTCGTCTTGAAAGCCGTCGCGGTCCTCGGGTTGATCGGGACATTGGTCCTGTGCGTCGGGCACGCCGTCGCGGTCGGAGTCGATGCCGGTGGAGAAGACCTTGCCGCCGCTCGACGGCGCCCAGGCGACGCCGAGAAAGACGCGCACGTCGTCGTGGCGCAGCGACGACGCGATCACGCCCGCGCCGGCGCCCGTGGCGATGCTGATGTCGCGCAGGGGGAACAGCTGCAGGCCGCCCAGCACGTCGGCGGTGAAGTCGCGCGCCGCGTCGCCTGGCTGCGAGGCGGAGTGGACCACGGGCACCAGCCCGAACGCCTCGGCGGCGAGCGCTCCCCAGCGCGCGAAGCGCCAGGCGACGCCGGCCGACCAGGTGAGCTCGTCGCCGACGTCGATGAGCGCGCGCGGCCGCGCCAGCCCCGCGGCCACGTCGTGCGGATCGGCGACGATGGTCTCGCGACGCACCACCGCGCCGAGGTTGATCGCGACGGTGATTGGGCCGCGCGTGACGTCGGCGATCAACAGCGGACGGAAGGTGACGCCGCCTTCGCCGAGGAACGCGCTGTCGTCGCCGAACGGCAGAGTCGCGATCGCGGCCAGCGCCAGCCCGAAGCTCGGAGTGCGGAAGAGGCGCGCCTTGAGCGCCACGCGCGCGTCGAGCGGCGAGGCGTCGGGCGGCGGGGCGTTGGTGTAGGGCGGGACGGCGTAGAAGCCGCTGCGCGCGAGCGTGGGATCGCCAGACGAGCCCTGCTGTCCGTATGCGGCGGTGTAGCCCTGCGCCGACAGCGGCAGATCGATCGCCAGCTCCAACCAGTTGGTGAAGCCGAGGTGCGCGTCGAGATCGACCGCGATCTGGCGATCGAGGAGCGTCGTCGTCCGCGGCGCCATCGCGCCGGCGTCGTACATTGCCAGGCGGAGCGGGTTGGCGGCGTAGTTGAAGAACAGCTTGAAGCCGTAGCCCCACTGCCGCGCCGTCTCGGCGCGCTCGACGGTGAGGATGCCGTAGCCGTCGAGCGCCGGGTGGAACAGCTCGGCGTCGACGCTGCGCTGCGCGTATGCCCGGCCGCCGAGGAGCGCGACGGCGACGAAGGCCAACAGTCGATGGGCTCGGCGGTTGGTCATGGGTTACATCGGGTGGAAGCGCGAGACGAACACGACGCCCGGCGACGACCCGCCGGACACGGTCGGCCAGACGATCGGCGTGCCGTTGGCCGTGCCGCCCATGCCGGAGTAGCTGTGGATGTTTCCCTGCGCGGCGAGGAGCGCCGTGCCGCGCGCGCCGGTCGCGGTCAGCGATGCGTCGACGGTCGTGAGCGACGCGCCGAAGTACTTCACGCCGCGGGTCGGCACCGCGCCGTCCTCGAGCAGCTGCACGCCGGTCACCGGTGTGGTCTCGAACTGCGTGAAGTCGGTCGGGCTGCTGGGCCGGTCGGCGTAGAATCCGGCGACGTAGGCGCCCGAGGCGAAGTAGTCGACGCCGGTCTGGGCCTTCCAGCCGTCGACGACGGCGCGCGGCAGGACGTAGCCGTCGATGCGGTAGCTCTTGCCCGGCGTGACCGGCGCGGCGGTGGCCGCAACCACGTTGGGTGTCCCCGCCTGGTCGCCGGCGCCGATGGCGATCGATCCCGACGCCGGCGCCGGGACGTCCTTGAAGACGAAGGTGCCCGTCGAGTCGACCTCGGCGATCGGCTGCCCGCCGCCGAGGAAGCTGAGCGGATCGGCGATGCCGACGCGCACGGTCTCGCCGCTGGCGAGCGGGCTGCCGTCGACGAAGTGGTGCAGCGTGCCCGAGACGCAGATGGTGCCGCTTTGGGGCGTGGGACAGGGGTCGGCCTGGCCGGTGGCGACGCACGTGCCGGTCGGCTCGTCGAGCGCGGTGCCCGGCCCGCACTGGATCGCGCGAGACGCACGCTCCGCCGACGAGCTCGGCGCCCGCGTCGACGTCGCAGTGGATGGTGTCGGGGAGCGCGGCGACCGGCTGGCACTGCAGGGTTCCGTTCTTCAGCTGCACCTGCATCGTCCCCGGGCCGCAGGTGGGGCTGTTGCAGCCGGCAGCGGCGAGCGCGAGCGACACGACGAGCGCGCGAGTCATGGGTTCTCCTTCGCGAGGCCGGTGATCACCGTCGCGGTGCCGGACGCGTGCGGGCCGTTCAGGTCGAAGTGCATGACTCCGTTGCCGCCCGGCGTCGGCGTCGAGGCCAGGTAGAGCGGGCCGCGATGCGCGGGATCGACGGCGTCGGGCTCGTCGGTGACGAAGAGTTCGACGACGCCCGAGAGATCGATCGGCGTGTCGAAGCGAAGCCCGTCGTAGTCGGTGGGCGGCGTGGCCGTCACGTAGGAGAGGAAGCCGTAGACCGTGCCGTGCATCGGCGAGGTGACCTGCAGCGGGTTCGGCGTGTACGTGAGATCGCTCGCGGCCCAGTACGCCTGACAGGCGGCGAGTCGATCGGCGGGCGCGGCGTCGGCGGCGACGACTGGCAGCGGCGTCGGATCGTAGGGCACGAGCGCGAGCAGGTTGGTGGGCTCGATGCCGCTCGGCGGCGCGGTGAGCTGCGCGATGCGGTTGCGGATCTGTTGCGCCTGCTGCTCGGGCGTCTGCACCACGCCACCCACGTCCACCGTCGAGGGGTAGGCGGCCGGCGTGACCAGGAGGTTGCCCTGATCGTCGATCATGCACGGATCGTCGAGCGAGATCGCCTGGCGGACCGCGACGCCGAACGTCGTCTTGTAGTCGGCGCTGTCGTAGAAGAGCTGGACGCGCAGGATGTCGTTGCTGGCGTCGCGCGCCCACAGCTCGAGGTGGTGGCCTGCCGCGGACGGGCCGGTGGTCGCGTCCTGGCGGATGGTCAGCGCCAGCACGCTGCCGGCGAAGGGATGGACGGTCAGCGCATCGCAACCGAGCAACGTGCAGGCGAGGAGGATGAGCGTGCGAGGCATGCTGCGGCCGTAGAGCACGTCGCGTGCCTCACTGACCTAACGTCGGGTGAACGCCAGATCCGCGAGAATTCGCGCTCACGTGGCTCGCGAGTGACAGCGACGTGCGGAGCCCGAGACTGCAACCTGAGGGGCGTGGCTCCTCAGGGTCGTCGTCACGCCGGCGTGCGCCCCTACGCCGGAAGCGCCGTCAGCGCGCGCCGAGGAAGTGCTCTTCGAGCAACTGCACGGTCTCGTCTTCGCGCTCGAGCGGGAAGACGTGGCCGGCGCCGGGCAGCTCGACGAGCCGGGCGTCGCGGATGCGCGCGTGCAGGACGCGCGAGTTGATCGCCGGCACCAGGCGGTCGTCGGTGCCGGTGACCACCAGCGTCGGGCAGCGGATCCGATCGAGGCGCGACAGCGTCGAGTGGCCCAGGATCGCCGCCATCTGCCGCGCCACGGCCAGGGGCGAGCCCACGCCCGCGGCGCGGAGCCAACGGTGCAGCTCGGCTCGCCGCTCGCGCCCGAACTCGCGCGACACCAACAGTGGCGCCACCCGTGGGTGGGCGCGGGGCCCGAGCAGGGTGGCGCCGGCCAGCGCCAGGAGCACCTGCAGGTCGGGCAGGTGGCTGTGGCGCCAGCCCGCGTGTGTGGCGCCGAGGATCAGCGAGCGCACCAGCGTCGGATGCCGCAGCGCCAGCTCCTGCGCAATCATGCCGCCCATCGAGATGCCGAAGACGAACGCCCCCGTTTCGTCGACGCCGGCGGCGCGCATGACCGCAGCCGCGTCGCCGGCGAAGTCGCGCATGCGATGCCAGCCGCGGGTGCGCTTGGAGCCCCCGACGCCGCGATTGTCGTAGACGATCACGCGAAATCGATCCTGCAGGCGCGCCGGCAGCCGATCCCACGCGCCCGACGACAACGCCAGGCCCATGATGAGAAGCAACGGCGGGGCGTCCTCGGGGCCGTGCGTCTGGTAGTGGATCAAATGATCGTCGTGCTCGATCGTCGGCATCTAGCTCATCGCTGGTGGTCTGAGGCGCGGCTGGGCCGGCGCCGTTTCGGCACGGGCATTCCGAAGAGGAATTGCTCCCGGAGCGGAGCCATCAGTCGCTTGAGGGCTTCGAACAGCTGCGCGCGCAGGACCTCCTCGCTGGGGCGGCTCAGCGCAGCGACGCGCACGATCTCCTTCAGCTCGGTGAACGACGTGGCGACGTCGACGGTCTCGGGAAGCAGGCGCGCGATGCGCAAGCGCAGGGAGCGCGTCGAGTTGTGCAGCATCTGCAAAAGGACGCTTCCGCTCAGCCGCGCGAGCGCATCCTGCACCTCCATCTCCGCGACGACGAACGCCTCGACGTCGTCGCCCGCGTCGACGGCGGCATCGAGGATCCGGTCGAGCGCGCGCATGTCCTCCAGGCTCATGCTCACGATCGCTTTGGCAGCCGTCATGCTGAAGAAGTCGAGCCAGAAGTCGAGCGCCTCGAAGAGAAAGCTGCCTTCGAGAGGAATCTCCTCGAGGGAGAACAGCGCGGCCAGGACGTCGAGCCCGCACGAGGTGCGATAGTCGTTGACCTCGATGCCGGAGCCATGCCGCACGGTGATGAGGTTCATGCGCTGCAGCTGCTTGAGCGCCATGCGCAGCGTCGTGCGATCGACGCCCAATTGGGCCGCGAGCTGACGCTCGGCCGGCAGCCGGCTCCCGGCGGGAAAATCGCCGCGGAAGATCCGGGTCATGAGCGTGTCGGCCAACATTTCGGGGGAGCCGTGGCCGTTCTTGGAGCCCGGAGATCGCTGCACCGGGTGGATTATCCACTCTAGCGTCGAATCGTCAAGGAGCGCGCGCGAGCTCCTCGAGCGCTCGTGGGATGGCGCGCGCGAGCAGCGGCAGATCACGCGCGCGATCGGCGTCACCGAGGAGGCCGACCCCGATGGCGCCGTCGTAGGACAGAAGCGCGATGCCGAGCGTCGAGAGCTTGACCAGCGGCACGCACGGGTACGTCGCCACCATGCGCCGTCCGAGGAGATAGAGCGGATGCTGCGGGCCGGGTACGTTCGTCACCACCAGGTTGAACAGGCGGGTTCTGGTTTGCAGGCGTGTGGCCTGCGCCATGAACGTGGGCGTCGCAAACTCGCCGAGGCGCGTCAGCGCCAGCGCGCCGATCGCCTGGCGGCTCTCTTTGAGCCCCCTGGTCTCGTCGGTCACGAGCGCGAGACGGCGGGCGGCGTCGGGCTCACCGACGGGCAGGTTGCAGAAGACCGCCGCCACCTGATTGCCGAGCCGCCCGCGCTCGGCCGGCGCGCGCACGCTGACCGGGATCAACGCGCGCAGCGCCGCCGGCGCCGTCTCGCCGCGCGACTCGAGCAGCTCGCGGAGCGCGCCGGCCACCACGGCGAGGATGACGTCGTTGATCGTTCCGCCGCGGGCGGCGCGCACGCGCTTCACCGCGCCGAGGTCGAGCCGCACCATCTCGAAGCGGCGGTGCGGTCCGATCGGTTGGCTGAGCGACGAAGAGGGCGCCTGGCCCATGCTCGCCAGACCGACCAGCTTGGGCAATCCGGCGCCGATCTCGAGCACGGCCCGCCGCGCGTCGCTGCCGGCGTCGAAGGCCTTCCGAGCCACCTCGAGCGGACGCGTGAGCTGACGCGCGATGCCGCCCGATAGCAGCGCGGCCGCGCTCGGCTGCGGGCGGGGCGTCCACGTCTCCGTCGACGGAGCCTCGGTGCGCGGCTCCGGATCCATGAGCACCGTGACGATGTCGACGCCCGAGATCCCGTCGATCATGCAGTGGTGCGTCTTGACGATGAGGGCGAAGCCTCCGTCGGGCAGCCCCTCGACGAACCACATCTCCCAGAGCGGCTTGTCGCGGTCGAGCCGCTGCGAAAACAGGCGCGCCGCGAGCGCCTTGAGCTGCTCCTCGCCGCCCGGTGGTGGCAGGGCAGTGTGGCGAACGTGGTACTCGATGTCGAACTGCGTCTCGTCGACCCACACCGGGCGGCCCTGGCCGAACGGCACGAAGCGCAGCCGCTGGCGATAGCGCGGCACCCGATGGAGACGCGACTCGACGAACGCGACGAGGTCGCGATACGGAGGCGGCTCGCCGTCGAAGACGGCGACGAGACCGACGTGCATGTGCGCGGCGCGATCGCGCTCGATGTCGAGGAACATCGCGTCCAGCGCCGTCAGCGGTTCATACCAGGTCGCGGGCATGTACTGGTTTAACCACTTTCTGGTCAGTGATTTCAACGTTTAAAGCGTCTACAGAGCGCCATTGGTTGTTTTGATCTAAATTTCAATTGACGACATGGTTCAAAGTGGATTATCCACTTTGTCATGAGCAGCCACAAACCTGTCGTTGTTTATGCGGCCAGTGGATATACCGGCCGGCTGACGTGTGAGTCTCTGACGCAACTGCGCATCCCGTTCGTCGCTGCGGGTCGCAACCAGCAGCGGCTCGATGACGTCGTCCGCGAGATGACCGCCAAAGGCGCAGACTGCGTCGCCGCCGTCGCCGAGCACACGCCGGCAGGGCTGCAGCAGCTCTTCCGCGGCGCCAAGGTCGTCATCAACATCTCGGGCCCCTTCTCGTTGCTCGGCCGCGCGGTGGTCGAGGCGGCGCTCAGCGAGGGTTGTCATTATCTCGACTCGACCGGCGAGCAGGACTTCATGCTCGACATGCGCTACGACTTTGGCGCCACCTTCGCGAGCAACAAGCTCGTGCTCTCGCCGTCGACGGCGTTCCTGTGGACCCTCGGCTGCGCCGCGGCGGAGGTGTGCCTGGAGACGCCGGGCATCGACAGCATCAAGGTCGTCAACGCGCCGCCGTCGCTGCAGACGGTCGCTTCACTCCAATCGATGATCCGCTGCGCACGCCGTCCGGGCTACGTGCTGGTGAACCGCGAGCTCACGCTCATCCGCCCCGCGGCGAAGGTGCGGGCGCTGATGGTGCCGGGCGCGAACGAGCTGTGCAATGCGCTCTCCGTCGGCGCCGGCGAGACGACCTTCTTCCTCGGCGATCCGCGCGTGCGCAACTGCGAGACGCTGTTTGCGAGCAACGACCTCGCGAGGGCGGCGGGCATCGTCAAGCTCTGGAACCACGCGGCGAGGTTCGTCCCGGGCCAGGTGCTCGACCGGTGCAGCGACGCGCTCGTGCTCAAGCTCAAGAAGGACCCGCCGCCGGAGCAACCGGAGACGTCGCGCTTCGTCGTCGCCGCGCTCGGCGAGGGCGATCAACAGCGTGTCAGCGTCGTGCTCAACGGCACGGCGTCGTACGTGGTGACGGGATTCCTCGGCGCGATGGCCGCGCAGGCGCTGCTCGAAGGCAAGGCGCAGCGCTTCGGCTATGTGTCGACGCCGCAGGCGTTCGGTGCGCGCTACGTGCTGCGGCGGCTGGAGGAGATCGGCACCAAGGCCACCATCGACGCTCCGGCCGTCAGCGAGGCGCGAGCAGCGTCATGACGACGACCGAGCAGCAGATCATGCACGAGACGATGCGCGCGCTGCGCAAGAAGCGCATCGAGCCGGAGTGGGAGCGATTGAACGCGCTCGATGCCGAGCGGTACGCGGCGCTCTTCGGCGCGCTGCAGGAGGCGGGCGCCACGGCGCTCGCGCTGCCCGAAGACGAGGGGGGCGTCACGCTCGGCCCGCAGGCGAAGTTCGATCTCCTGAGCGAGATCGGTGCCGGCGCGCCCTCGCTCGCCTTCGGGCTCATCTCGCATCTGTCGGCGGTTGCGCTCCTGCGCGAAGCGGCGGGCGACAACCTGCCGAGAACCCTCCGGAGCGCGCTCGCCGACGGCCGCTTCGCGCTCGTCGCATCACCCCTCGACGCGCGGCCCGAGACGGGCTTCGAGGTGTGCTCGGACCGCCCGGGCCTCGTGTCGGGACGTCAGCGGGCCGCGCAGCCCTACGCCGATTGGCTCGTGGTGCCGCTCCTCGACGGCGAGAAGCGGCGCCTCGGCGTCGTTCGCGCGCACGGCGAAGGGGCGACCTTCACGCTGAGGCCGTCGAGCCACGGGCTGCGCTTGATCCCCTTCGGCGCGCTCGTGCTCGACGGCGTCGTCCTCGGCCGCGACCGCATCTTCGACTGGCCCGAGTCCGGGCGCGTCGCCAACGAGGCCGATGGCCTGTGCGCGGCGCTGCTCACCGGCATCGTGCGCGAGCTGGCCGAGCGCGCCATGCGCTACGCGCTCGATCGCTATCAGGGCGGCAAGATGATTCACGAGCACGACGCGGTCCAGCAGCTCGTCGGCCCGATGCAGCTCGCGGCCCGGGCCCTGCAATCATTGGCCATCGACACGCTCGCCGCCGATCGCCCCGGCGACGGGAGCGCGTCGGCCTTCGCGGTCGAGTTGGTGCGCCAGTGCGGCCTCGACGCGATCCAGACCTTCGGCGGCTACGGCTACATGGAGGACTACCGCGTCGAGCGCTACACGCGCGATGCGAACACGCTCGAGACCTTCTGGATCCACGCGGCCGCGCGGCAAAGGCAGATCGCCAGGAATCGCTTTGCCGAGATGGCGACGCAGGAGGCGCGATGAGCACCCAGGCCCAGGCCGAGCCTTCACGCGCGCCCGACGCCGCGGGCGACGCGAGCGCCGAGCGCGGGCCGTCGAGCCGCGCGGCGGCGCCGAGTGTGCGCACCTCCGACGCAGCGCCGACGGAGCCGCTCGAGCTCTTGTACGAGCTGTCCGACTTCGATCGATTCCCCGTGGCGACGCTGCTCCGGGAGGCGAAGCCCAGGATCTACGAGCAGTGCCTCGGCATCCAGCGGCGCGTGCGCGAATTCTCGGAGCGTCACCTTCGCCGCAACGTCGAACGCTGGGATGAGCTCGCGGGGCAAGACCACGACTTCGTGCCGTGGCCGGCGATCGACGCCGGGCTCGAGTACGGCTTTCTCAGCATGAACATCCCCGAGATCTTCGGCGGCGGGGGGATGGGGCGGATCCCGGCAGCGCTCTTCGCCGAGGAGCTCTCGGTCACCGATGCCGGCGTCTTCGTCATCTACGGCGCGCACGGGCTCGCGCTGGCAGCGGCGTTCGCGTCGCTCGACATGCGCGTCATCGCCCGGCTCGGTCGCGAGATCAGCGACGCCGAGAGAGCCGGCAAGGCCGTGCTGCTCGCGCTCGCGCACACCGAGCCGGGCGGCGGCAGCGACGTCGAGGACGTCGACGATCTGCGCCGCGCGCGCCTCACCTCGCGCTTCACCAAGGTCGCCGGCGGCTATCGACTCGACGCTCGCAAGCTGTTCATCTCGAACGGCAGCTTCGCGCGCTACAACGTGGTGACGGCGTTCGGCGATCCCAAGCGCCCGCTCGAGACGACCTGCGGCTTTCTCGTCCGCAGCGACGCGCCCGGATTCTCCGTCGGCCGCGTCGAGCACAAGATGGGCCAGCGTCTGTGCGCCGCGGCCGAGATCATCTGCGACGACGTCTTCGTTAGGGACCGCGACGCGTTCGCGTTCACCGACACCGCTCGCATGATCGACACCGTTTTGTCGATCACGCGCGGTCCCGTCGGAGCCATGGCGACCGGCATCATGCGCGGCGCGCTCGAGCGCACGCTGCGCTACCTCGCGCAGAAGCGGGTGCGCGGGCGCTGGCTGTTCGAGGAGCAGTCGGTCCAGCTCGCGCTCGCCGAGATGATAGCCGCGGTGCAGGCCGGTCGCGGCCTGTACATGGACGCTGCGCTCGCCGGAGACGCCTGGGGGCTGCCGACCCTCGCCGGCGCGCCGGAGGTGACGCTGCCGGAGGCCGTCACGCGCTCGCAGCTCTTCTCGCGCGTCGTCACGCATCCCCGGATCATCGAGGGCGCGCGTCAGCGCTACTCGGCGACGGTGCCGACCGGGCAGCTGCAGCGCGTGGTCGCGCACTCGTCGCTGGCGAAGTTCCTGTGCAGCGACATGGCCGTGCGCATGTGCGGCAAGGCGATGGAGATCCTCGGCGAGGACGCGAACGACCCCGAGTGGGGCGTCGAGAAGTGCATGCGCGACGCCAAGCTCGGACAGATCTTCGAAGGCACCAACCAGATCAATCGCCTTCACGTCGCGCGCGGTCTTTTGCGTAAGCGCTGAGGAGCAACGAGCACGAGAGGTGCAGCGTGGGACTCATGCAGTTGGAGCCGCGAGCCCGGCGGGCCCGGCAGTCGCTCATCAAGGGCGCGGTGCGAGCCCTGTGGAACATCGGTCGCGTCGAGCGCAGCGAAGGCACGCTCGGTCAGACCCTCGGGCTCATCCGCGCCCGTCGGAGCCTGGCGTTCGCGCGCGACTGGACCTTCGCCGAGCTGCTCGAGTGGGCCGCGGAGCAGCATCGCTACCGCGACTTCCTCGCGTACGGCAGCGAGACGTACTCGTTCAACGACATGAACCGACGCGCCAACCGCGTCGCGCGCCGCCTGCGCCAGCTCGGCGTCGACGAGGGCGTCGGCGTCGCGATCATGATGAGCAACCATCCGCGGTTCCTCGACACGTTCTTCGCGATCCAGAAGCTCGGTGCCTACGCCGTGCCCATCAACACCGGCCTCGTCGGTGATGGGCTCGCCTACGTCATCAACCACTCGGAGGTGCGCGCGCTCGTCTGCGATCACGAAGCGGCGCCGAAGGTGGCGGCGGTGCGCGCCCAGCTCGGAGGGGTGCGGCACGTCTGGGTGAGCGCCGTCGAGGCCGGCGCGGCCGACGCGATCCCCGACGGGATGCTCGACTTCGCCGAGCTCGAGCGCGGCAACGTCGTCGACGGCGACGACCTCGGCCGTCATCCCAGCCCCGAAGCGCCGAGCCTGCTCATGTACACGTCGGGGACGACGGGGCTGCCCAAGGCCGTCGTCACGACCTACGGCGTCCAGAGGGTCAAGCCGATTGGCCTGCTCGCGAGCCTCGTTTACGACGAGAGCGACAAGCTCTACACCTGCTTGCCGCTCTTCCATGCCAACGCGCTGCTGCTCTCGGTCATGCCGGCGCTGTGGGCCGGCCTGCCGCTCTACTTGAGCAAGCGCTTCAGCGCCTCGCGCTTCTGGAAGGAAGTCGCCGAGAGCGGCGCGACGCAGTTCAACACCGTCGGCGGCATGATTCCCATCCTCCTCAAGACCGCTCCGTCGCCGTACGACCGCGCGCACAAGGTCAAGCGCGTGGTCAGCGCGGCCTGCCCGAAGGATGCGTGGCTGCCGTTCGAGGAGCGTTTCGGCGTCGACCTGTGGGAAGCGTACGGCGCCGTCGATGGCGCCGGCGTGACGATCATCAACGCGGGCAGCGCGCCCATCGGCTCGCTCGGCAAGCCACGGCGCGGGACGAAGTGGAAGCTCGTCGACGAAAACGGGAGCGAAGTGCCTGAGGGCCAGCCCGGCGAGCTCTGGGTCTACGTGGGTGCGAAGAAGGAGTCGAACGTCCAGTACTGGAAGGACGAGAAGGCGAGCAGCGAGAAGGTCATCGACGGCTGGATCCACACCGGCGACAGCATGCAGACCGACGCGCAGGGTTTCCTCTACTTCGTCGGGCGCAACACCGACTCGATGCGACGCCGCGGCGAAAACGTGTCCGCGTACGAAGTGGAGAAGATCGTCGACGCGCATCCGGCCGTGCTCGAGAGCGCGGCGTTCGGCGTGCCGTCGCCCGTCGGCGAGCAGGACATCATGATCTGCGTCGTGCCGGCCGACGGGGCCACCGTCGAGCCGAAGGAGCTCCTGCGCTTCTTGCAGGAGCGCCTCCCGCGATACGCCCTGCCCTCGTACCTCGAGATCGTGAGCGAGCTGCCGAAGACGGGGACCCACCGCGTGATCAAGAACGACCTCAAGAAACGCGGCGTGACGGAGACGACGATCAGGCTCGAGCCGCTTTTGGCGAACTGAGCGAGGAGCGTGTGATGCGCGAAGCGTACGTAGCAGCGGTCGGGCTCATTCCCATGGGCCGTCACGTCGAAAAAGGCATCAAGCGGCTCACGGCGGACGTCGTGGCCGACCTCTTCCGGAACACGTCGATCACCAAGCGGGATCTGCAGGCCGCGTGGTTCGCCAACTCCGGCTGGGGCATGAGCCCCATGGAGAGGGGCGCGCTGCCGGCCGTCGGGCAGCCGTGCATCCGCGGACAGGTCGCGCTCGCGCCGCTCGGCATCGATGGCATCCCGATCATGAACGTGGAGAACGCCTGCGCGAGCGGATCCTCGGCGTTCTACGCGGCGTACCTCGGCGTGCTTTCGGGGCTCTACGACGTCGCGCTCGCCGTCGGCGTCGAGAAGATGGCGCTGCCCAAGGACGCGCCGAAGGAAGCGCAGAAGAAGGCGCTCGGCTCGTTCCTCGCGGGCGCCGATGTCGAGGCCATGCTCGATGTCATCGAGTTCTTCAAGGCCGAGGCGGAGATGAAGCGCAAGGAAGCCGAGGCGCGCGGTGAGGCCAAGGGCGCCGGTCGCGAGAGTCGCAGCCCCTTCATGGATTTCTACTCGCTGGCGGCGCGCGGACACATGGCGCACTACGGCACGACGCAGGAGCAGCTCGCGATCATCGCGGCGAAGAACCACAACCACGGCGCGCTCAACCCCTACGCGCAGTATCGCTTCAAGATGACGCCGGAAGAGGTCATGAAGGACGACGTCGTCTCGTTTCCGCTCACGCGCGCGATGTGTGCGCCGACCGGCGACGGCGCGGCCGCGGCGCTCATCGTGTCGGGCGAGTATCTGAAAAAGCTCGACGACGTTCGGCCGGTGAAGATTCGCGCGTCGGTGCTCGGCTCGACGAAGCTCGAGTGGACGAGCGGCCAACGCGCACGCGCGCTGGCCAAGGAGTGCTACGACAAGGCGGGCGTCGGGCCCGAGGACATCGACTTCGCCGAGGTGCACGACGCCACCGCGTTCGGCGAGCTGATGCAGTACGAGAATCTCGGTTTCTGTCCGGAAGGCGAGGGAGGCCGTTACGCCGCGACAGGCGCGACGGCGCTGGGCGGCAGTCGCCCGGTCAACCCGTGCGGCGGTCTCGAATCGAAGGGCCACCCCATCGGCGCGACGGGCCTCGCGATGGTCGCCGAATGCTTCTTCCAGCTGCGCGGGCAGGCCGAAGCGCGTCAGGTGGAAGGCGCGCGCATCGCGATGATCGAGAACGGCGGTGGTTTCCTCGGGCAGGGCGAAGCGGCGATCGTCATGAGCATCTTGGAAGCGCCGCCGCGCTGAGCGGACGCGAACACGAGCGGGAGGACGCATGCGGGAGATCGAAGGACGCGTTGCCGTGGTCACGGGTGCCGCATCCGGCATCGGGCGCGCCACGGCGCTGGCGCTCGCGTGCAGCGGCTGTGACGTGGCGCTCGTCGACGTCGACGAAGTCGGCGCGGCGGAGACGGCGCGCGCGGTCCAGAGCGTCGGGCGCGGAGCGAGCGTGCATGTGGCCGACGTATCGAAAAAGGATCGCATGCACGCGGTTGCCGAGGAAGTCGTGGCGCGGCACCATCACGTGCACATCCTCGTCAACAACGCGGGCGTCGGCGTCTCGGGGACGCTCGAGCACCAGAGTCTCGACGACTACGAGTGGATCGTCGGCGTCAACTTCTGGGGCGTCGTCCATGGCTGCAAGTTCTTCATCCCGTTCCTCAAGCGCGAGAGGGAGGGGCACATCGTCAACGTGAGCAGCATCTTCGGCCTCATCGGCCTGCCCAGCTTCGGTGCCTACTGCGCGACCAAGTTCGCGGTGCGCGGCTTCTCCGAGTCGCTCCGCGCGGAGCTGCGCCAGTACAACATCGGCGTGACCTCGGTCCATCCGGGCGGCGTCAAGACCGACATCGTGCGCAGCGGACGCGTCGCGAGCGGTGACTTCGGCGAGGGGACCAGCGCCGAAGCCGTCCGGAGCCTGGCGCAGGGATTCTTCGACAAGAACGCCGTCGCGCCCCAGCTCGTCGCCGAGCGCATCGTGGACGCGATTCGCCATGACAAGGCGCGCATGCTCGTCACGCGCGAGACGCACGTCGTCGACGCCGCCATGCGCCTGGCTCCGGGCCTCCTGCCGAGGGTCGTTCAGAGCGGCTACAGCCGCTTCATGGCCCGCATGCGCAACGGCAGAGGTTGAGGCTCGACGCCTCGTCGGTACCAGATGAAAGTGGAATCAGACCGGCACCGTTTCCAGCTGATCGAAGGGTTCTGCTGCGCCGTCGAAGCCAGCGGCTATGTGGCCGCGACGATCGCCGACATCGTCGCGCACGCGCGCGTCTCCAAGCGCACCTTCTACGAGCACTTCGACGACAAGGAGGAGTGCTTCCTCGCCGCCTATCGGGAGCTGGCCGATCGGACGATGCGGGCGATGGCGGCGGCGGTGGACCGAGCGCAGCCATGGGAGCAGCAGGTGGAGGCAGCGTTTCGCGCGTACGTCGCGGCGCTCGAGTCGCGGCCGGCGCTGACGCGGGCTTGCTTCCTCGAGATCCACGCGGCCGGAGCGCGCGGCCTCGCGCTGCGGCGCGAGGTGCTGGCGCGTTTCGCCGAGCTGTTCCGCGGCTTCGTCGAGCGGCACCGGCGGCGCGGGCTGCACCCGATCTCCACCTCGATGGCGATGGCGATCGTCGGCGGGGTCAACGAGTTGATGCTTCTCGAGGCGGAGAAGGGGAGCCGCGTGACCGATCTTGCGCAAACCGCCGTCGAGTTGCTCCGGTCGGTGGTGTCGCCGACGATCTAACCTGGATATGGACCTCACCGACGAGCAGTGGGAGTGACGTCATGCACGGTGTGCTATGGGTCCTGCGAACTGGCGCGCCGCGGAAAGATTCTTGCCGTCGCCATCCGCTACATCCTCGACGCGGCCTCGCGACCACGATCAGCTTGGGGGCCAGCCTCAGCGCCGGTGGCCTGCGCTCTGCGTTGTGCTGGTGCGGGACTCTGACCGAGCATTTCGGAAGCGGTTCCACCTCTGGTTCCACCTTTCGTGCGACGAGCATCGACGGTATGCGGCGCACGGAAGCGGTAAGTGGTGACGTTGCTTAGGAACTGGTGGGAACGACGCGGGGTCGGAAAGGCTTGGGAAGCAGGTACTCTACCAACTGAGTTACGCCCGCAAGTGGAACGATCGATCTTCTAACCGCGCGAACCTCCTTGGTCAAGCAGGTTTTGGGGAGTCGACCCATCTAGCACTACTGCGGGTAAGCGCATCGTCACCTCGGGGTTGGGTGCGTGAGAGAGGCGCGTGCTGATTCCGGTGCTCGGGGTCGTCGTCGGTTCCGACGGTGGCAGCACGGACAGCGCGGCAGCCACATTGCGATCACGCGCGCGATCGCGAGCCGCGCGGTGATGAACGAGTCCGGGAAGTGGCGCTCAGGCCGCGAGCGGCTGCGGGTTGCGACGAGCTTGCCGTCGGCCCGAGGGGGGAAACGCCGCACGCGTTCAGCGACGATGAACGCGAAGCAGCAGAGCACAACGGAGATATGGTGGTGCCAGCCTGGGAAGCGCCGTCCTTCGTAGTGGTCGAAGCCGAGCTCGCCCTTGAGATCTTCGTACACGCGTTCGGTTCGGTAGCGCTCCTTGACGATGCGGACCAGGCGTTTGGTGCTCACGGCGCGTGGCAGCGACGACAGCGTGTAGTGGATCGGCTCCCTCTCGTTGTCGGGCCACTCGATGAGCAGCCACAGATCTTCGCGCTTGGATGGGTCCCATCCATCGTCATGTTCGACGACGACGCGCAGCCGAGAGAAGCGCGACCACAGTGGGCCGCGCGTGCCGTCGCGCCACAAGACGCTGCGAAACTTGTTGCGCCCGATCTTTTGCGCGAGCTTCTTGACGCTGATCGCCTCGCCACGTCGACGGCCAAAGCGATCGACGCGCCACACCTTGGTCGTCGCGTGGATGCCGACGGCGTAGTCGAGATTGAGCAGTCGAATCTGCTCGCGGAACTCCGACGAGTCGCCGAAGGCGGAATCGGCCAGCACCACGCCGACAGGTAGCTCGTCGGAGACGGCGCGTCGGATCATCTCCAGGGCCAGCTCGGGTTTGGTGCGAAATTCGATCTCGTCGGGAATGCGCGCCTCGGCTCGGCGCAGCGGATCTTTGGTCCAGCACTTGGGCAAGTACGGCTCGAAGTCGACGGGCAGATGCTCGGTCTTCGTCGTGACGCTCAAGCTCACGCCGATCTGACAATTGGCGATCTTGCCGGCCGACCCGGTGTACTGCCGCTGCACACCGACGGAGTGAGTGCCCTGCTTGAGCATGCCGGTGTCGTCGACGACCCATGCCAGCACTGGCTCGCGGGCGGTCATCGCTTCGACCGCATACTGAATCGCCGTGTGCCGCACCTCGCGGTCGCTCCACTTGGAATCGGTCATGAAGTGCAGCAGCCGATCGTGCGCACGCTCGGTTTCGTCGGGGGCGCCGCACGCCCGCGCCGCGATCGGCTCGACGCTCTTGCGGTCGCCTTCGCCGAACAATCCCATCGCGTACATCGCGAACGAAGCGCGTCGTCGCTCGTCGCCGAGCACCTGGCCGATCTTGTCGAAGTAACTCTCGAGCCGTTCTACGCCAGCCGCGTCGAGACTCTCCATGCCGCTGTTAGATCACGCCGGATCGGGCCGGGCCAATTTTCTCGACGGCAAATTCCTAACCGATCGGAACGATCCAACTTTCCGATTCAGCCTCGTACCCGCAGTAGTGCTAGCCCCCGCTCCTCGTCGTCGCCGCCGGTTCCACCTCGGGTTCCACCTTCGCGAGCGGGACCAGCTTCACGACCGCCAGCGCCTGGCGCTTCTCGTCGAGCGCCACGCTCGAGGAGTGCTCGCGCATCTGCTCGGTGACATGGCCCGTGATCGACTTGGTGATGACGATCTGGACGTAGGTCGGCAGGCGCTGGTTGTTTCGGCTCCCCGTCAGCGAGCCCGACGCGAGATCCGCCTGCAGCACCGTGTACGGGCGCCCGGTCTGCACATTGATGCGCAGTCCCACCATCATCCGCCAGGGCAGGCGCACCTGCCGCACGCCGTTGAGCACGTGCGCCTGGTCGAAGTCGGCCGGCCCGAGTCCGCACGAGAAGATGCGCTCCGCGCGGCTCAGCGTGTATGCGATCCAGCCGGTGACACGGCCCTTCTGGCGACGCACGAGGAACGACGGCGCTTGCGAGTATTGACCGAAGCCGCCGAAGAATTCGAGCTTGTGCAGCGGTTGGTAGTGGAAGAGCACGCGCGGTCGAGGCCCCCGAGAGTCACGAGCCCGACGTGGTAGGCGTCGGCGCGCAGGCCGGCGGTGATCGATGCCGGCGCGTGCACGAAGCGGTCGAGGTTGAGCGTGGCCTGTGCCGTAGACACCGCCGACGATGCCGTTGCGATTGCCGGCCAGATCGCCGAGCTCGTCGGGCGCGGCCAATCTCGTCGGCTGTCCCTACTGCTGCGTCAGCACGTAACCCGAAATCGCGACCGGGGCGAAGGTGACGTAGGAGCCGCCTCCGTCGAGGTCATACGTGGTCACGTTGAGGGTCAGGGTGCCAACCAACGTGTTCCCCGACTGCGCACCGGTGAACTGCCAGGCGTTGAAGGCGTCCCCGGCCTGCGCAAGCAGATTGGCGTACGAGCCGCTGACGTCGTTGCTCGATTGATTCGCGACATAGGGCTTTTGCGGGCAGCTCTGCCCTGCGACGGGGGATGGGGTGGTGACGACGACGCCGATGTTCATCGTTCCCGTCGCCATGCCGTTCGCCCCCGAGTCGGTGACACTGAGCGTGATGTCTCCGGACACAGAGAACGCGTAGACGCATTTCGTCGCGCTCGCGGTCGCACTTCCGAGAGCGGTCATGTAGATGGCGCCCTGGTAGGTCGCGGGGCCTGTCACGCCGGAAGGCGGGGCGCCTCCCCCACAGGCCGCGAGTAGCAGGCTGGCCAAGCCGAGCAGAAATGGACGCGTCCAGCAGGGAGTTGATTTGGTCATCGGGGGCTGCTCCAGCCGAGCAAGACCACCCGGTAGTAACCACAGCATGACAGCAATGGCAGGCAGAAGATAGCCTATGCTCGGGCGCGGTGTCGACCGATTCAGCCCGAACGGCACGACGACGAGTCGGGCGACGTGCTCATATTGACCTGGTTGCGCCCTGACGGCGCTACGCCGCCCTCGCGATCGTCAATTTGAACGGCACGACCGACCTGCCGAGGTGCGGCGGCCAGCATCGTCGTCACAGTGAACGCGCGATCGCACGGCGTGGCGAGGTTGGCTGCCGAGTCTCGCGCGGTAGTTCGGTTTCTCGGTTGTCTTCGCGCCTCGCAGACGCCTTCGACTTCAAGCCCAACGACACGCGCGGCCTGCGCTGGGTCGCCGCATTCTCTTGAAGGCCCGCTATTCCGCGGGGGGGCTGCGCCAGGAGACTTCAGCGAAGGGCTTCAACTGCGATCACCGTCGGTGCTATGGTTCATGAAGGAGCACGCGCGTCGAATCGTGTCGATTTCGATCTGGTACACGAAGCCTTCACAGCCACGACAGCCGCGTGAAATCGCCGGGTATCGCGCCCTCCTCTCCGAAGCTGAGCGCGCATGTTCGGAGCGATTTCGCTTCGACGAAGACCGGAACACATTCATCGTCGCGCACGCGCTCGTCCGATTGGCGCTCTCGTCGCGCTGCCCGGACGTCGCGCCCTCCGCCTGGCGCTTCGAGCCGAATGCATACGGCCGCCCGGAGATCGCCTCTCCGCGATCGCCCCTTCGCTTCAGCCTCTCGCACACGAGCGGCGTCGCAGCCTGCGCGGTCACCCACGATCGCGATGTCGGCGTCGACGTGGAGAAGCTGACGCAATCGGCTCCTCTCGATGTTGCGCAACAATTTTTCTCGGCACAAGAAGCCGCAGAGCTGGTGGCGCTTCCCGACGCCATGCGGACCGAACGATTCTTCGAGTACTGGACGCTCAAGGAATCGTACGTCAAGGCGCGCGGGCTCGGTCTCCGGCTGCCGCTCGATCAATTCAGCTTTCGCGTCGTGCCCGGGTCCCCGATCACCATTTCATTCGATGCGGGGTGCGTCGACGATCCGCGCCTCTGGCATTTCTGGTCGCAGCGCTTGAATGGGACACACTTGCTGGCGCTCGCGGTTCGTCAGGAGGGCGCACCGCCGTCGCCCGAATGGCGCGAGATCTAGCGTACGAGCTGATCGCTCCAGCGGAGGATCCGGCGCATCAGGTCCGCCTGATCGGCGAGACCGGAGGCGACGTGGTCGAGGTCTGGCAAGAATTCGGCGTCGATGCGTTCGCCGATGCCCAGCGGCGCAAGAGCGTCGTGAAACTGGCCGCGGTAGTTGTATTCGCGGATCGCGCCTCCAGAATAGATCATGTGAATCCTGACACCGCGATCCAGCAGCGTCCGGAGTCCCGCCGCAAACTCGCTCTTCGACGGAATGAAGTCGATGCGGCCCAACTGCGGAACGAGCCGCTCCTCGCCGCCGCCGGCCGGTGACCGGACCCGCCGCCAGACGTTCGCCACACCGCGACCCATGGCGGCGGCCAGCGCGCGCAGCGCCCGAGGCTGTCGCAGCCGGCTGAAATAGCGGTGCGCATGCATCTTGAGCGTCGGATAGCGGTAGGCGTCGTACATCACGATGCCGGCGACGCGCTCGTCCGCCAGCGCCGTCGCGAAGCCGTGATATGCGCCCGAGCAATAACCGAAGATGGCGAAGCGGTGCAGGTTGGCCGCGGCACCGAGCGCGTCCATCGCCGAGCGGATGTCGATGACCGCCTGCTCCTCGAACGAACGCTCGCCGCTCGGCTGGACACTGTCGCCATGCCCCGCGAGATCGAAGCGAATCGACGGAATGCCGCGCGCAGCGAACTGGCGCGCGAGACGCACATTGATGCGATGGGGCCCGACGCGATGGACCACGCCCGCGTTCAAGAAGAGGAAACCAATGTTGGCGGCGCCGCTGCTCGGCGGCGGCGGCAGCGAGAGCGTGCCGACGAGGCCACTCTTCGCGCCGAAGACGATGCAGCGCTCGCTCATCACTCCCCACAAAGCGCCAGGACCAAACTGCGAATGTCCTGCGGAAGAACGATCGAGTCGTCCAGCATCTCATTCACCGCCCAGCTGATGTTCGATTCGATCGTTCGGGTGCGCACGTCGATCGCCAAGCTCGACAGCTCCCGCTCGAGGCTCGCCGCTGCGCTTCCGCTCCCTGCGCTCATCAGCGTCACGCGCTCCGCCTTGATGCCGCGAAACGACGACGGCGAAAGCGCGCGCAGCTGTCCCTTGAGCTCGGCAGTGAGCGGATATCCGAGCGCCTCCGTCGCGGCTTCGCTGTTCACGAGCGAGCGCAGCCGGCTCTCCGTCTCCCAGCGCCACTCGAGCGCTTTGCTGCGCGCTCCGATGTGCGCGCTGGCAAGCTCTGCGAGATAGGCGGATCCGTCGACGACGGGATCCCACAGGACGAGCCGCTTCGGGCTCGGCGTGGCGCGCGCGGACGCGAGCGCAGCAAGACTGGCGCCCAGCCGCAAGCCGAGCCACGCCCTGCGGGAGCAGCCGCTGCGGCGCATCGCCTCGTCGTCGGCGCGCTCGACATCCTCGACCCAGCGCTCGAGGTTGCCTTCATAATCGTCGCCCGCCGAATCGCCGGTGCCGAAATAGTCGAAACGGAGCACGTGGAACCCGCTGCGCGACAGCCGGTCGGCGATGGTTCGGTAGGCGCGATGCGAACGCACCGCTTCCTGGCCGAACGGATTGCAGAGTACGCAGCATTCGCGCCGATCCAGGTCGCCCGCCGGCCGCTGGTACAGGCCGAGCAGCTCCCGCCCCGGCTCTCCGAAACGGATCGGAATCACGTGCGGCTCTGCCGCGGGCGCCGTCACCGGCACCGTCAGCGGCGCAGCGACGGGCCGCGGAGCTGGCGTGGGCGCCGGGGCCGCGACGGACGGCTTCGACGCCGGCAGCGCGCTCGTGCCGCTCTCGCCTTTCGTCTCGTCGAGCGCGAGGGCCATCTTCGCGATCGTTGGATTCTCGAACACGACCTGCATGTCGATCACGATACCGACGGCGCCGCGGATCCGCGACACCGCGCCGATCACCATGAGCGAGCTCGCGCCGAGCTCGAGCACATCATCGTGCACGCTGATGCGTTCGAGCTTCAAGAGGTCGGTCCAGATCTCCGAGAGCGCCCGCTCCATCGGCGTGTGCGGCGCAACGTACTCCTGCGTGACTGAAGTGTCCTTGTAGGTCGGCGCCGGCAGCGCGTTGCGGTCGATCTTGCCGTTCTGCGTGAGCGGGAGCGCTTCGAGGAGCACGAAGTGCGCCGGCACCATGTACTCCGGAAGGCGCTCCTTCAAGAAGCGGCGCATCTCGTCGGGGACAGGCGGCGCTTCGCCGTTGCGCGCCACGACGTACGCGACGAGCTGCTTGTTGCCGGGCACGTCTTCACGGACCACGACGGTGCACGACTGCACCTGTGGCTCTCCGGCGAGCGTCGCATCGATCTCGCCGAGCTCGATGCGATAGCCGCGCACCTTGACCTGATTGTCCACGCGGCCCAGGTACTCGAGGATGCCGTCGCTGCGGTAACGCGCCAGATCCCCGGTCTTGTAGATGCGCGCGCCGGGTCGCCCGGAGAATGGATCGGGAAGGAAGCGTTCGCGCGTCAACTCCGGCCGGTTCAGATAGCCGCGCGCGACGCCCGCACCGCCGATGAACAGCTCGCCGGTGGCGCCGATCGGTACCGGCTGCAGCGATTCGTCGAGAACGTAGAGCTGCGTGTTCGCGATCGGCCGGCCGATCGGAACCGAGCCGTGCTGCGGATCGTCGGGGCGCACTTGATGGATGCAACAGCCGACGACGGTTTCGGTCGGGCCGTACTCGTTGATGAGGCGCGTCGCCGGTGCTGCTTCGCGCCAGAAGCGCAGGCTCTCGGCAGTCAGATTCTCGCCGCCGATGACGAAGGCGCGGGTCATCCCGCGCGCTTCGTCGGCGTCGACCTGCTGCGTGAGCAGCTCGAGGTGAGCCGGCGTGATCTTGACGAGACTGCGATGCTTGGCCTGACGTAGGCTCACAAGCAGGTTCTGCGCTCCGACGTCTTCCGGCAGCAATTCGACCTCGCCGCCGGCGAGGAGGGCTGGATACAGGCTCGTCACAGTCAGGTCGAACGAGATCGAGGAATGCACCGGGACGCAGCCGCCTGCCTCGACGCCATAGGCGCCGATGGCCCACCATAGATAATTGACGAGGCCGCGGTGCTCGATGAGCGCGCCCTTAGGCTTGCCGGTCGACCCCGACGTGTAGATGACGTAAGCGAGGTTCGACGGCCTGGCGCTAGCGGTGGGATTGTCGTCGCGTTCGCGGTCGACGACGAGCGAGTCGGTTTCGAGGCAGACGAGCTTGCCGCCCACTTCGGGAAACAGCGACGCCGCCTTGGCGTCGGTCAACACCACCTGCACCGCCGCATCATCCGCCATGAACGCCAGTCGGTCCGACGGGTACGTCGGGTCGAGAGGCACATAAGCCGCGCCCGCTTTCCAGACGCCGAGGAGGCCAATCACCATCAGCGGCGTGCGATGCAACGACACGCCCACCAGCGTGTCCGGGCCGACGCCGCGGCGGCGCAGGTGGTGCGCGACCTGGTTGGCGCGCTGGTTGAGCTCGCGATACGTGAGCCGCTGACCATCGAACACGAGCGCCGTCGCAAGAGGATCGCGCGCCACCTGCTGCTCGAACAGGTCGTGGGCGCATACGTCGGGAAATCCGGCGCGCGTATCGTTCCACTCGTAGAGGATCCGGTGGCGCTCGGACTCGGACAGTGCCGGCGATCCCGCCGCGCTGACGTCGACGGGCTGCAAGCCAACTCGTTCGCGAGCGTCGACCGTCGTCATCTCATCTCACAGCGACCACGCGATGACTTCCTTCATGACCTCGTTGGTGCCGGCGTAGATGCGCTGGACGCGGCTGTCGATCCACATGCGCGCGATCAGGAAGTCGGTCATGTAACCGTAGCCGCCATGCAGCTGAAGACAATCATCGACGATGCGGCACTGGCGTTCGGTGAGCCAGTACTTCGCCACCGCCGTGCTGACGTCGTCGAGCTCGCCAGCGACGTAGCGGCGGATGCATTCGTCGACGAAGGCGCGGCCGACGCGGACATCGGCGGTGCACTCGGCGAGCTTGAATCGCGTGTTCTGCAAGTCGAAGAGCGGCTTGCCCGCGATCGAGCGCTCCTTGGCATAGCGGACGGTGATCGCTACCGCCTCTTCGGCCATGGCCACTGCCGCGACGGCGATCGAGAGGCGTTCGAAGGGCAGTTGCTGCATCATCTGCGTGAAGCCGCGACCCTCGACCGGTCCGAGCAGGTTCGCGATCGGAACGCGAACGTCGTCGAAGAACAGCGCGCAAGTGTCCTGGCCGTGCATGCCGACCTTGTCGAGAGGGCGGTCGACGCTATAGCCGGGCAGATCCTTCGTCTCGGCGACGATCATCGAGATCGCCCGCATCCCGGGCGCAGTCGGATTGGTCTTCGCAGCGATGCAGACGAGGCCGGCGTGGAGGCCGTTGGTAATGAACGTCTTCGATCCCTTGATGACGTAGTGGTTGCCGTCCCGTCGCGCGCTCGTGGTGATCGCGGCGACGTCGGAGCCGGCGCCCGGCTCGGTCATCGCGATCGCGCCGACGAGCTCGCCGCGGGCCATGCGTGGCAGCCAATTGCTCTTTTGCTCCTCGGACCCGTAGGCAAGGACGTAGCGAGCGACGATGCTCTGGACGCCGCAGCCGAACGACACGCCCGCCCGCGCCAACTCTTCGATGACGACGCACTCATGGGCGAACGTTCCACCGCCACCGCCGTACGCGGAAGGTACGTCCGGCAACAACATGCCGATCCGGCCCGCGCCAAGCCACGCTGACGAGTCCGGGTGCTGCTGCGCGCGCCAGTGAGCCTGCTGCGGAACGAACTCCTCGCGGATGAAGCGGCGCACCAATTCGCGCAGCATCCGCACATCTTCGGTCTGCCAGGACGGCGAGCTTGCGTCAGTAGCCGGGCTCATGGACTCGCGCACTATATCTTTGCATCGCGTCTTTAAAGATACAAGCCGGACAGCGCCTACAGTGCTGCTGCCACTCGGTTGTGAGGTGCTTACTCCCCGCCCGCGTGGCGCGCTTCCAACCGCTCCTGGTGATACGCACCCCCAAGGGCGGCGCCGATCGCGCCCGTGTAGGTGCCATCGACTCGTAGATGCCCTTCAAGATGTTGGCGGTGGTGATACCGCCGCGAGATCGGGCCCAACGCCTCGAGCGTGACGCCGAGGTAGCGCGCGATGTTCTCCAGGAACTGGCCGGTGCCCGAGGCGCCCTGGCTCGTCATGTGGTAGTCGAGCACGCGCGCCTGCGCATCGAAGCGGACGGCCCGCGCGTGCAGCGCGCCCACGTCGAGCGCAGCGGGCGCCTCGGCGTCGAGGAACAGGGCGTCGCGCGCGTGCGCGGTCACCCAGGTGAGCTCGGCGATCTGAATGAACTCAAACTTGCTTGGCAATGACCTGGGGACTGTGTTGGGGGCTCCTGATCAGCGGCGCTCCAGCGCCGGCAGGAGCGGGCCGTGCTCCGTGGTCTTGCCGACGAGCTGCGGCACGAGCTTGTTGATCAGGTGGACCGCCGGAATGCAGACTAGCAGCGACAGGATGGTCACCACCGCCGTGTCGACGGCGACCAGCGCCGGCGAATCGGGAAAGCACCAGCGCTCGGCAACCTTGTGGTTTACGTAGTGGAAGAACAGTCCGTTGAGCCCGAGCAGCGGCAGCGTGTTGCGACCGATCGACTGCAGCCGGCCGGCCCCGGACAACAGGACGCCGAGCGCGATGGCGGCTACGCTTCCCGCCAGCGAGGTCAGCAGGAATGGAAGTGCCTGTCCCTGTCGGCGCGCCGCCATCATCACCGCATCGCCGGCTGCGGGGTTGAGGCGGTAGGTGGCGACGGTCACGGCCGCGCCAACGACGAAGACTGCGACGGCGAGCCGGCGGCTCAGGGCCAGCTGCCGGAGGAGCGGAAACAGGGAGTGGCCCATCGCGTAAAACCCGAGCGCCACCACGGCTTCGCTCGCGAACCAGGTGCGACCGAGCGTGTAGGCCAGGCCCGAGGCTGGTGTCGCGGAGTGATTGCAGAAGTAGACCCCCAACAAGACGCAGGCGCAGCCGAACAGCAGCTGGCCAGCGGCGCTGCGAATCGCTCCCAGGGTGAAGATCGCCATCGCTTCGCAGACGCACAAGCACACGAGGAACCAGGTGGGCCAGTTCAGTTCGGGATGGCCGCGCAGATACTTCAGCGCCATGAGCGCCGTATCGTGGCGCCACGACACGGTCGCAGAAAGCTCGCCGCGCGCCCACAGAGGCAAAAGGAGCAGCCCGAAGAAGGCGACCGGCAGCAAGCGGCGCAGCGCGAGCTGACGAAGCCGCTGCACGACGTTTGTCGCCGGCTTGAAGAAGAAGCCGGCGAGCATGAAGAACAGAGGCATGTGAAAGGAGTAGACGAGCCGAAGCTGATCGGCGGCGCTGTGGTTCGCGGGGCTCACGCCCTTTTGCAGAACATGGCCGTAGAACACCAGCACGATGCCGATGCCGCGAACCGAATCGACCCATCCCAGTCGCGCCGCCGGCGCGCGCTCGGGGCGGCGCTCGGCGCTTGGCACCTGTTCGACATCCAGGCTCGTCGCCGTCAAATGACAACCTCTCGCGTTGTGGTGGCTCGACTGCCAGGATCGCACATTTGGGCGGCGGCGCGGTTGGCCATGGTCGAGCTCGTGCAGCGACGCGTCGAAGCGGCCGGAGGCGCTGGAGCAGTCGGTGGCGCTCGACGGACGAGCGATCCGTTCGGGCGGCCACGATGGCGGCGGCGCGGTCGCAATCGAAAATCTGCAAGAACGTCACGACGTGCCAACGGTGCCGGCGCCATCTTCGCCGTATGCGAACGACGACGCTGTTGGCGACGATCCTGGTTGCCGCTTGTTCTGCGACGGGCGTGCCCGATCCGGGCGGCGCAGGGCAGGGCGGCAACGGCGTGCCGGACCTGGCGGCCGGCGGCCAGGACGACCTCCCCGACCTCGAGTTCGGCGGCGGCACCGCCGGCGGGCTGATGAAGCTCGCCGTCATCGGCGACTGTCGTCCGCCGGGACAGAACGGCACCGCGAGCTATCCGTCGACCGTGCTCGGTGGCGTCTTCACGCGCGCGCAGCAGCTGGGCGCCCAGTTCGTCGTCGGCACCGGTGACTACATGTTCGCCGACAACGCCACCGACGTCGCCAAGCAGATCGCGCTGTTCAAGCAGGCCGCGTCCAATTACTCGGCAGGCCCGATCTACCTGACGCTCGGGAACCACGAGTGCGACGGATTGACGAGCTCCAATTGCCCCAACCTGAACGAGACGCCCAACATTCAGGCGTTCATGGCCAACCTGGCCCCGCCGGGCGCATCCAAGCCCTACTTTCGCCTCGACGTGCCGACGCCGTTCGGCAAGGCCAAGTTCCTCTTCGTCGCCGCCAACGCGTGGGACGCCCTCCAGCAGAGCTGGCTCCAGCGGCAGCTGGCCGATTCGACGACCTACACCTTCGTCGTGCGCCACGAGCCGATCAGCGACAACAAGGCGCCGGGCGTGAATCCATCGGAGGACCTGGTGACCCAGGCCAAGCTCACGCTCGAGCTCAACGGCCACGAGCACGAGTACCGCCGTACCAGCACGAACCACGTCACCTCGGGCAACGCCGGCGCGCCGCTCAATTCCGGCGGCGACGGCTACGGCCTGCTCCTTATCGAGCAGACCGACGCGGGCGACATCACCGCCCAGGAGGTCGACGAGGCGACCGGCAATGTGACCGACACCTGGACCGTCACCGCCGACGGGGCAGCCAGGTAGCGCGGGCGCTCCCGCCAGGCCCGCTGCTGCCGCTCGTCCAGACGCGGTAGTATGCGCGCGATGAGCGCGATCCAACCGTTCCGGCGCGGGCGCTTCGCGGAGCTTCCGGCGACGCCGCGGCGGCCGCACCGCTACTTCGAGACCCGGGCCTGCGCGGTCGAAGTGCAGTCGGCGCCGTTCGGGCGGGTCAACATCCACTACCGCGAGCTCGGCGCGGGACCGCCGCTCCTGCTCGTGCACGGGCTCATGACCACGAGCTACTCGTGGCGCTATGTCATCGACGGCCTGGCGCGCCACTTCCGCGTGATCGCGCCCGACCTGCCCGGCTGCGGGCGTAGCGACAAGCCGCCGCGCGGCTACAGCGGTGCGGCGCTGGCGGCCTTCCTCCTCGAGCTCCAGCAAGCGCTCGGCGTGCGCGGCTGCGCCGTCGTCGGCAACTCGATGGGCGGCTACCTGTGCATGCGCGCGGCGCTGGCGGACCCGGGCGCGTTCGCCCGCGTCGTGAACCTGCACTCGCCCGGCCCCGTCGACGGGCGTTACCGCGCGCTGCACGCGCTCTTGTCGGTCCCCGGCGTGCGCGCGGCGCTGGCCGCCTGGGTGCGGCGCGCGCCGCAGCGCTGGGCGCACCGAAACGTGCACTACTTCGACGAGTCGCTCAAGTCGCTCGAGGAGGCGGCCGAGTATGGCGATCCGCTCGCCACCCGTGAAGGCGCGCGCGCGTTCGTGCAGTATCTCTACGAGACGTTCGCGCCCCGCGACCTCGGCGACTTCATCACCGCGCTCGGCGCCACCCGCTTCCCCGTGCCGCTGCTGCTGCTCTATGCGCGCCAGGATCCGCTGGTGCCGCCGTCGGTGGGCGCGGTGCTGCACCGGCTGGTGCCCGAGGCCGCGCTGGTCTGGCTCGAAGAGACCTCGCACTTCGCGCACGTCGACACGCCGGAGCAGGTGATGCCGCATCTGCGCGACTTCCTCGTCGTCGACGCGGCCAGCCGCATCGCCTGATCGAGCGCCTGCTCGGCGACCGTACGCGCCGGGCTTGCTCGCCGCCCTGCGCGCTCTACTTCACATCCTGCGCCCCGTGCGATTCGTCGCCACCAGGAGTGAAGATGAAGGCGATCGTCCTCGATAAGCCGGCTCCCATCGCAGCGCACCCGTTGCGGTTGACCGAGCTGCCGCCGCCGCGCCCGGGCCCTGGCGAGCTGGTCGTGCGCGTCACGGCGTGCGGCGTCTGCCGCTCGAACCTGCACATGATCGAGGGCGACTGGGTGGCGGCCGGCGTGCCGGGCAAGCTGCCCATCGTGCCCGGCCACGAGATCGTCGGCAAGGTCGCCGCCCTCGGCGAGGGCGTCAGCGAGCTCGTGGTCGGGCAGCGCGTCGGCCTGCAGCCGCTGTGGTCGAGCTGCGGCCATTGCGACTACTGCCTGACCGGGCGCGAGCAGCTGTGTCAGAGAAAGCAGATCACCGGCGAGACCCGCGACGGCGGCTACGCCGAGTACGTGCTGGCCAGGGAGGCGTACACCTACGCCGTCCCCGACGCGATCGGCGACGTGGAGGGCGCGCCGCTGTTCTGCCCCGGCGTCACCGCCCATGCCGCAGTGACGCGGGCGCGGCTGTCCCCGGGCCAGCGGGTGGCGCTGTTCGGCATCGGTGGCGTGGGCCACATGGCGCTGCAGCTGGCGCGGCTGACGGGCGCCGACACCATCGCCGTCAGTCGCAGCCGCCGTCATCTGCGCGTCGCCGAGCAGCTGGGCGCGCGCACCGTCGACGCCTCGCGCGCCGACCCGGCGGCGCTGCTGCACAAAGAGGGCGGCGTCGACGCCAGCATCGTGTTCGCGCCGTCGAGCGAGGTGGCGCGGCAGGCGATCGCCGCCACCCGGCCGGGCGGCATCGTCGTCATCGGCGTTCAGGCCGACCTCGGCGTGGTTCCGTTCGTCGACTGCAAGACGGTCGTTGGAACCGTGATCGGCTCCCGCCAGCAGATGCGCGAAGTGTTGGCGCTGGCCGCCGCGGGCAAGGTCAGGGCCATCTGCGAGACCCTTCCGCTGGCCCAGGCGGAGACGGCGCTCGCGCGCCTCAAGCAGGGCGAAGTCGAAGCGCGCGCCGTGCTCGTCGTCTGATCGACCGCCAAACCCGAGGAGGCGACCATGAAGATCGGCATCATCGGAGCGGGCAACATCGGTGGCACGCTCACGCGTCATCTCACCCGGCTGGGACATCAGGTGTTCGTGGCGAACTCGCGAGGACCCGACACGCTCGCCAAGCTGTCCGCCGAGACCGGAGCGATCGCGGTCCCGGTCGAGGATGCCGCTCGCCGCGGCGAGGTCGTCATCGTGACCATTCCCGAGAATCAGATCCCGAACCTGCCTCCCGACCTGTTTCGCGGCGTGCCCGACGACGTGGTCGTCATCGACACGGGCAACTACTACCCCCGGCAGCGGGACGGCCGGATCGAGCCCATCGAGCAAGGGGTGCCGGAGAGCCGGTGGGTGGCCCAGCAGCTCGGCCGTCCCGTCGTCAAAGCCTTCAACAACATCTTCGCCAGGTCCCTGCTGGAGCACGGCCGGCCGGCCGGCGCGCCCGGGCGGCTGGCGCTGCCCGTGGCCGGCGACGATGACGCGGCCAAGGCTGTCGTGCTGCAGCTGATCGACCAGATCGGATTCGACGGGGTCGACGCCGGCGGGCTGGACCAGTCGTGGCGGCAGCAGCCCGGTTCGCCGGTCTACACCGCGGAGGTCGACGCCGACGGCGTGCGGCAGGCGTTGTCGCGGGCGAAACCGGAGCGCAAGCCGGAGTTCCGCGCCACTGACAGCAGCCCGGGCGACTTCGCATCCCCCGCCTGATCTCGACGTGCGGGCGACCCCGGGGTTGATGTCGGTCGCAACACACCTACGTTGATGCCCACCCGGAGGTCGTCATGGCGAAGATGCGTGCGGTGCAGGTTTCACGTCGCAATGGTCCGCTCGAGCTGGTAGAGCGCGAAATTCCGGAGCCGCGAGCGGGAACCGTGCGCGTCAAGGTCGAGGCGTGTGGGATTTGCCACAGCGATGCGGCGGTGGTCCAGGGGCTGCTGCCCGGGATCGAATATCCGCGGATCCCGGGCCACGAGGTCGCCGGCGTCATCGATGCGATCGGCCCCGGGGTCGTCGGTTGGAGCAGCGGCCAGCGCGTGGGCGTCGGCTGGCACGGCGGCTACGATGGCAGCTGCGCGGCCTGCCGGCGGGGAGACTTCTTCGGCTGCAGCACCGCGCAGGTGACTGGCGCGACCTTCGACGGCGGCTACGCCGAGTACATGATCGCGCCGACCACGGCGCTGGCGCGGATTCCCTCGGAGCTCTCGGCCACCGACGCGGCGCCGCTGATGTGCGCCGGAGTCACGACCTACAACGCGCTTCGCAACAGCGCCGCGCGGGGCGGAGACGTGGTCGCGATCCTGGGGATCGGGGGCCTCGGTCATCTCGCCGTGCAATTCGCGGCGAAGATGGGCTTTCAGACGGTCGCCGTGGCGCGCGGCAGGGACAAGGAGACGCTGGCGAGAAAGCTCGGCGCCGCGCGCTACATCGATAGTGGCGCACAGGACACCGCCGCCGAGTTGGGCAAGCTGGGGGGCGCCAAGGTCATCGCCGCTACGGTCACCAGCGGCAAGGCCATGAGCGCCGCCGCCGCCGGGCTGGGGCTCAATGGCACGCTGCTCGTCGTGGGTGCACCCGCCGATCCGATCGAGGTCTCCGCTTTTCTGCTCATCGGCGGGCGCCGATCGATCGAAGGGGCGTACTCGGGCACGGCGATCGATTCCGAGGACACGCTCGCGTTCAGCCTGTCGGCCGGCGTGCGCTCGATGAACGAGGTCTTCCCGTTCGATCAGGCAGCGAAGGCCTACGAACGCATGATGAGCGGCGATGCCCGATTCCGCGTCGTGCTCGACCTGAGACGCTGAGACCCCTGCTCACTTACGAGCTTCTGCCGCGCCGTCGGCTCCGGGCCGACGATCCGTGCGGCGGCGGCGTACGCTCCTGCTGCGGCACGCCGCCAACTCGCCAGGGCGCGGCTACTTCTCCTGATCGCGCGCGTGCGCCGGCGCCGCGCTTGACCGCGCATCCGTTATGACGGATATGTAGAGCGATGCCCGGGCCGCGACGCGCCAAGCCCTCCGCGACCGCCAAGGACGCGGGCGGCGACCTGACGCCGGTGGTCGGCGAGAACCTGCGCCGCCTGCGCACGCAACGCGGCCTGTCCCTGGAGAAGCTGGCGCAGCAATCGGGCGTCAGCCGCGCCATGCTGGGCCAGATCGAGCTCGGCCAGTCGGCGCCGACGATCAACGTGCTGTGGAAGATCGCCAGCGGCCTCGGCGTCACCTTCTCGGCGCTGCTCACGGCGCAGCAGCGCTCGGGTCCGCTGGTCCTGCGCGCGCAGCAGGCGCGCCTGCTCACCTCGAGCGATCGCAAGTTCAGCTCGCGCGCGCTCTTCCCGGTCAACGAGCCGCGCCGCGTCGAGTTCTACGAGCTGCGCCTCGCCGCCGGCGGCGTCGAGCATGCCGAGGCGCACGCCGCCGGTACCACCGAGAACCTGGTGGTCGCCGCCGGGGCGGTCGAGATCGAGATCGCCGGCCAGCGCCACCTGCTCGAAAGCGGCGACGCCATCCTGTTCGCGGCGGACGCGGCGCACGTCTATCGCAACCGCGCGCGTGGCGAATCGGTGCTCTACCTCGTCATGACCTACGCCGACACTGTCGGCTGAGGTCGTCCGCTATCTAGACGGCATCCGTTAAAACGGATATCGTGCTTTTCGATGGGCCTGGTTCCGTCGAGAAGATGGCAAGACCCGCTCCGGCGGTCATCCGTTAAGGTGGATGCTGTTCGGCTTGCTGGATCGCTGGTGGTCCTGGGAGCCTTGGCGGGGACCGGCGGCAGCGCCCGCGCCCAGGTCGTGGTGGCTTCCGTGCCGCCTTCGGCGCCCGCTTCCGCGCCCGCTGCCGCTGCCGCGCCCGCGCCCGCTTCCGCTGCCGCTGCCGCTGCCGCTCCCGCTTCCGCGCCCGCTGCCGCTGCCGCGCCCGCTTCCGCGCCCGCTGCCGCTGCCGCTGCCGCTTTGGCGTCCGCGCCCGCGCCCGCGCCGCAGCTGCTCGGGCTGGGCCCGGACGGCTTCTTCCTCGGTACGCGCGAGTCGGGCTTCCAGCTGCGCCTGCGCGGCGTCCTCCAGGCGGACGGACGCGCCTTCTTCGGCACCGCCGTCGCCCAACCGCTGCCCGATGAATTCCTGGTGCGCCGCGCCCGCATCATCCTCGAAGGCACCGTCGGCAACGTCGTCGAGTTCCGCATCCTGCCCGAGTTCGGCCAGGGCAACTTCCAGCTCCTCGACGGCTACATCGACCTGCGTCCGTGGCCGTGGCTGGCGCTGCGCGGCGGCAAGTACAAGACGCCGTTCGGCCTGGAGCGACTGCAGCAGGAGCAGTTCCTGCTGTTCGTCGAGCGCGGGCTGACGCAGGACCTGGTGCCCGATCGCGACATCGGCGCCTCGCTGCACGGCAACATCGGCGGCGGCCTGCTCCTCTACGAAGCGGGCGTCTTCGATGGCACCGTCGACGGCGGCAACGTCGACGGCGACACCAACGACGGCAAGGATTGGGTCTTCCGCCTCTTCGCGCATCCGTTCGGGCGGCTACGCTCCGACGCCGTCCGCAACCTCGGAGTCGGCGTGGGCGCGACCTGGGGCGAAGAGCGCGGCACCCTCGCCGCCACCGGCCTGCCGCAGCTCAAGACCAGCGGGCAGAACATCTTCTTCTCGTTCCTCTACGATCCGACCGGCGTCCGCCCGACCATCCTGACCCTCGGTGCCCGCTACCGCTTCGCGCCGCAGCTCGACTACTACGCGGGGCCCTTCGGCCTTCTGGCCGAGTACGTCTACTCCGCGACCACGGTGACGGCCACCGGCTCGGGCGCGCAGGCGCGGCTGGCGAACCAGGCCTGGCAGGTGCAGGCGTCGCTGGTGGTCACCGGCGAGCACGCCGGGTACGAGGGCGTTCGCCCCCGCCACCCCTTCAGCCTCGGAGCGCGCCACTTCGGCGCCGTCGAGCTGGCGGCGCGCTACGGCGAGCTGCGCGTCGATCCCGCCACCTTCCCGGCGTTCGCCGATCCGACCCGGTCGGCGCGCCTGGCGCTGGAGTGGGCGGTGCAGGCCAACTGGTACTTCACGCATCTGATCAAGCTCGCCGCCATGTTCGTGCGCACCACCTTCTCCGGTGGTGCGCCAATGGGCGGCGACCGCGTGCCGGAGAACGCGCTCATCGGCCGCCTGCAGGTCGCCTTCTGAGCCGCTCGCGCCCGGCCGGCGACGCGCGTCTAGCCGGCGAGCTGCTGCAAGTGCTTCACCGCCATGTCGACCGCGCCGCTCCGTGTGTAGAGATCGCCGTGGCGTGTGAGCAGCCCATCGGCGATGACGCGCGCCACCTCACCCACGTCCTGCGCGTTGGGCAGCGCGCGCGAGTCAGGCCCGCCGCCGAGCGCGTGGTTGCCGAAGTCGGTGGCGACGACGCCGGGCAGCACGGTGATGACGCGGATGTTGGGGAACTTGCCGCCCAGCTCGGCGCGCAGCGTCTCGGTCAACGAATTGAGCGCCGCCTTGGCCGCGCTGTAGGCGGAGCGGATGGGTGCGAACGGGACGCGGCTGAGCATCGACGATACGTTGGCGATCGTGCCGTCGCCGCGCGCCTGCAGGTGCGGCAGGACCGCTTGCATGCCGTAGAGCGCGGACTTGACGTTGTCGCGCACCATGGCGTCGACGTCCTCATCGGCGAGCGCCATCAGCGGCTTGGAGATGCCGCGGCCGGCGTTGTTGACCCAGACGTCGATCCGGCCGGCCACCGCGATCGCCTCGTCGCGCAGCCGCTCGACCTGCGCGCGCACGGTCACGTCGGTGGGCACGGCGAGGGCGCCATGGTCGAGGCGCGCAGCGAGCGCCTCCAGCTTGTCGGCCGAGCGCGCGGCGCAGACGACCCGCCCGCCGCGGCGCGCGATCTCCTCCGCCAGCGCCGCGCCGATGCCCGCCGAGGCGCCGGTGATCACCACGACCTTTCCGTCATAACGTTGCATGGCGCGATTGTGCCCCAATGGTAGATTCGGCGCATGCGGATCCTGCTCGCGGCCGCGCTCGTCGTCGCCGCAGTCGCCGGCTGCGGCAAGAAGGCGCCGGTCTATCCCAACTGCGGCGACAACGTCGTCAACGGCGAGGAGACCGACGTCGACTGCGGCGGACAGATCTGCACGCCCTGCAATACAGGCAAAACCTGCGCGGTCGACAAGGACTGCCGCAGCCTGGTCTGCGGCGGCGGCACCTGCGCCCCGCCCACCTGCAGCGACGGCGTCCTCAACGGCAGCGAGAGCGACATCGACTGCGGCGGGCCCGACTGCCCCCCCTGCGCCGACGCGCGCGGCTGTGCCGGCGACAACGACTGCCGCTCGGGCGTGTGCACCGGCGGCACCTGTCAGGCGCCGAGCTGCGCCGACGGCTTCCGCAACGGCGACGAGACCGGCGTCGACTGCGGCGGCTCGTGCCCGCCGTGCGACGCCGCCGTCACGCCGATGAGCGACTGATCGCTATTCGTTGGCGGCGGCGCGGCGCAGCGCGCGCAGCGGCTCGCGGCGATACAGGTGCGTGTAGTAGTCGGTGACCATGCGGTCCGACGAGAACCGCTGCACGCCCACCGCGATCGACTCGCGCATCATCGAGCGCCAGCGGGCGCGGTTGTTGTAGAAGGTGGGCACGATCTCGTCCTCGACGAGCGCGTAGAGCGCGGCGGCGTCGCGCTCGTCGTCGCTGTCCTCGCCGAGCAGCCGCTCGCCGATGGCCCAGCCGTTGACGCCATGGTCGCACGCCTCGGGCCACCAGCCGTCGAGGATCGAGCAGTTGAGCACGCCGTTCATCGCCGCCTTCATGCCCGAGGTGCCGCACGCCTCCAGCGGCCGGCGCGGGGTGTTGAGCCACACGTCGACGCCGCGGGTGAGCAGGCGCCCGAGCGACAGATCGTAGTTCGGCACGAACACGACGCTGCCGGCGTACTTCTTCGACAGCGCGACGATCTCGCGCACCAGCTCCTGCCCGCCGAAGTCGCGCGGGTGCGCCTTGCCGCTGTAGACCAGCTGCACCCGCCCCGACTTCAATAGCGGCGCGATGCGCGCCTCGTCGTGGAACAAGAGCGTGGCGCGTTTGTAGGCGGTGGCGCGGCGGGCGAAGCCGACGATCAGCTTCTCGCCATCGAGCACGACGCCGGTGCGGCGCGCCACCTCGGCCTGCAGCTCGCTCTTGCACTGGGCGCGCGCGCCATCGAGCGCGCCGTCGCTGCCGTCGGCGATCGCCGCGCGCACGCGCGCGTCCTGCCACACCCGATGGTCGACGCCGTTGGTGACGGCGACGATGGGGGCCGCGTCGTCGACGTGGCGCCACATCTTGCGCGCGGTCTCGCCGTGCAGCTCGGCCACCGCGTTGGCCTGGCGCGACAGCCGCAGCGCGCCCGACCGTCATGTTGAACGGATCGCCGCCGAGCTGCACTAGCTGCGCGTGGGTGAGCCCGAGGGTGGCGCCGAGGCGGCGCAGCCGCGCGTGGTCGTGCTCCTCGTTGCCGGCGTCGATGGGCGTGTGCGTGGTGAAGACGATGTGCTCGCGCACGGCGGTCCAGGCGTCGTCGAAGCTGGCGCCGCGCGCGCGCGCCTGACGCATCAGCTCGAACCCGGCGAAGAGCGCGTGCCCCTCGTTGAAGTGGTAGACGTCGACGCTGTGGCCGAGCGCCTGCAACGCGCGCACGCCACCGACCCCGAGCACGATCTCCTGCGCCACGCGGTCGTCCTTGCCGCCGCCGTACAGGCGGCGCGTGATCCAGCGATCGCGCACGCCGATCGGCTCGAGCAGATAGAGCGGGGCGGCCCCCAGCCCTTCGACGCGCCAGATCCACAGCGGCACGTCGTGGCCACCGATGGTGACGGTGACGATCGGCTCTTCTCTGACGAGGTGCGAGCGATCGAGCGCCGTCGGCAGATCGAGGGTCTGCCCGGCTGGCCCGATGGCCTGCGTCGTATATCCTTCTTCCCAAAGGATGCCGACACCGACCACGGGCAGCGACAGCGCGTGCGCCGAGCGCATGAAGTCCCCGGCCAGGACGCCGAGGCCGCCCGAGTAGATGGGCAGCTTCTCGTCCAGGCCGAACTCCATGCAGAAATAGGCGACCCGGGGCCGCTCGCCGATCGAGGGACCTTCGTGACTCATAGCTGAGTTACTACCATGGTCGGTCGAGGCCGTCAAGCCGATCGAGCCATTGGGGCTGGCATCCCGGTCGAAGCGCATGCTATCGACGCGACATGACTAGCAGCGATCGGGCCATCCACCATTTCGAGCAGCAGCGCGCCGCCTATCTCGATGATCTGAAGGCGCTGGCGCGCATTCCCAGCGTCTCGTTCGACGGCTTCGATACCGGCGCAGGTTCGCGCGCTCGGCCGAGGCGACGGCGAAGCTCTTGCGCGAGCGCGGCTTCGAGAACGTGCAGCTGCTCGAGCTGCCGGGCGCGCACCCCTACGTCTACGGCGAAATCCTGAAGACGCCGGGCGCGCCGACGCTCCTACTCTACGCGCACCACGACGTGCAGCCGGCGGGCGACGAGGCGGCGTGGAAGTCGCCGCCCTTCGAGCCGACCGAGCGCGACGGCCGCCTCTACGGCCGCGGCGCCGCCGACGACAAGGCGGGCGTGGTCGTGCACACCAGCGCCGTCGACGCCTGGCTCAAGACCGCGGGCGCGCTGCCGCTCAACGTGAAGATCGTCGTCGAGGGCGAAGAGGAGATCGGCTCCGACCACCTCGACCGAGTTCCTGCGCGACGCACAAGCAGCTGCTCGGCGCCGACGCCATCGTGCTCACCGACACCGGCAACTTCGAGACCGGCCTGCCCGTCCATCACCACCGCGCTGCGCGGCCTGGTCGCCGTCGACGTCGAGGTGCGCGCGCTCAAGCAGTCGCTGCACTCGGGCATGTGGGGCGGCCCGGTCCCCGACCCGACGCTGGCGCTGTGCAAGATGCTGGCGTCGCTGGCCAACGACGACGGCTCGGTCGAACCTGCCCGGCATCCGCGACAAGGTCCGGCCGCTCACCGCCGCCGAGCGGAAGGACATCGCGGCGCTGCCCACGGACGAAGCGAAGTTCCGCGAGCAGGCGGGCCTGCTTGCCCGGCGTGCAGCTGCTCGGCGGCGCGCCATCCGTGGGAGATCAACTGGCGCCAGCCGTCGCTGGCGGTCAACGCCATTCAGCCGCGTCGACGCGCAAGGACGCGCGCAACATCATCAACGAGAGCGCCTGGGCGCGCGTCGGCATCCGCATCGTGCCCGACCTCGACGCCGAGTGGGTGCTGCAGACAGCTGATCGCAGCAGCTCAAGAAGTCGGCGCCCGTGGGGCGTCGAGGTCGAGGTCCACGCCGAGACCGGCGAGCGGCTGGTGGTACACCGATCCGGCGCACCCGGCGTTCCAGGCGGCGTTCCGCGCGCTCGAAAAGGGCTACGGCCGCGAAGGCGATCACCATGGGCTGCGGCGGCTCGATCCCGTTCGTCGAGCCGTTCGCGCGCGAGCTCGGCGGCGTGCCGGCGCTGCTCATCGGCGTCGAGGATCCGTACACCAACGCGCACTCGGAGAACGAGAGCCTGCACCTCGGCGACTGGTCGCAAGGCGATCAAGAGCGCCATCCACCTGTACGAGGAGCTCGCCGCCGCGCTCGTGAAGTAGGAGGGAGCCGTTTTGCTCCGGCGGAGCAATTCTGCTCCGAAGGCGGCCCCCTGCGATCGATGGCAAAAGGCCTTGCGGCTGGCACATGACCTGCTAACTGGCAGTGCCATGCGTAACCACATCGTACTGCCCACGTTGTTGATCGCGACCCTGTTCGCCGGCGCGGCGAGCGCGCAGACCTCCTATGTTTCGCGCAGCATGAACGGCTTGTCGGGCAAGGACGAGCTGTCGGCGCAGCTCGGCTTTCAGGCGTCGCTCGGCGGCGGCACGCCCGGCGGCTTCAAAATGTTCTTCGACTACTCGCACCGGCTCACCAACCTCGTCTGGCTGAACTTCAAGCTCAACCCGACGTTCGGCGCCGGCGAGACGCGCACCATCTGCTACGACCAGTTCGGCAACGCCTATGACTGCGGCACCGGCTTCGACGGCGACGGCTACGCCATCGATCTGCTCGCCGGCGTCAAGCTCAAGTGGGCCACCCGCTTTCACCTCGTGCCCTACGCCAACCTCAACGCCGGCGTGGTGCCGGTGTTCGCGCGGCCCGCAGGCGACAACGGCGCGGCGGTCGTGTTCAACACCGGCGGCGGCGTGAAGTTCTTCGTCACCCCGCACATCGGCGTCGGCGGCGAGATGACCTTCACCCTCGGCCCCGGCTTCTACTCCGGCCACACCGAGTTCTATCGCGCCTTCAACCTCGGCGTCGGCGCCGAGTTCATCCTCTAATCGCGCATGCGCACAGGCATCCTCGTCCTGGCGCTGCTCGCTGCGCCCTCCCTGGCGCACGCCCAGCGCAACGAAATCTCCCTCGGCGCCGGCGTGCAGCTCGACGCCACCGGCTGGGAGCCGGCGGGCATGAAGCTCTACTTCGAGTACGCGCGGCGCCTCGGGCCGCACGGCGCGGTGGTGTTCCAGGTCAACCCGCTGGTGGTGCCGGGCGTCTACGATGCGCCCTGCCACGGCCGCATCACCTCGTGCGCCGGTGGATTCTCCGGCAACGGGTACTCGGTCGATCTGCTGTTCGGCGGCAAGTGGCGCTGGCACGCCCGCCGCGCGCCGGTGCTCGGCACGTTCGATCTGACCTTCGGCGCAGTGCCGCTGTTCGCTCGCGCGTTCGACGACAACGGCGTGGCCATGGTCGGGCGCGCCGGCGGCGGGCTGGTCGTGCTCCTGGCGCGCCACGTCGGCCTGCGCTTCGACGGGCACATGCTCGCGGGCCCGGCGTTCCTCGGCTACTGGCGCTGCAGCAACTGCGGCGCCGTGCACCCCTTCGTCGCCTTCGACACCGGCGTCGCCGTCGAACTCATCTTCTAGGACTCAGTCGTCCGACGCCGACGCCTCGTCGACGACGACGCTGAGGCGCTTGGTCAACGGCATGAGCGCGACACCGGCGACGATGGCGGCCACGGCGCTGATGGCGAAGAAGATCCACTTGGATTCGAAGACGTCCCAGAAGCCGGCGAGGATGCCCGAGATCTTTCCGCCCAGCGACGTCGTCAAGAACCAGCCGCCCATCATGAGTGCGGTGAGGCGCTTGGGCGCCACCTTCGACACCAGCGACAGGCCGATCGGCGACAGGAACAGCTCGCTGACGGTGAACACGCCGTAGCTGGAGAAGATCCACGCCGAGGAGACCTTGTGATGATAGATGTTCGTCGACAAGCACGCCGCTATCATCACCACCGACGACAAGCCGGAGATGATGATACCCCAGGCGATCTTCGACGGCGTGGACGGCTCCTTGCCGCGCGCACGCAGAAAGCCGAAGAAGCCCACCACTACCGGCGTCAACAGGATGATCCAGAACGGGTTGATCGACTGGTAGATCTCGGTCGAGATCAGCTTCAGATCCTCGCCCTGCTTCGGCCACGCCTCCTTTTCGAGGTTGTGGAAGTAGGGGTCGAGGCCCTGGTGCGTGACCACCTTGCCGTCGGGGCCGAGCTGGGTGCGGAAGTGCTCGTCGAGGACCGGCACGTCCTTCAGCTTCGTGTTGACGGTCTGCGCCAGGTCGAACTCCTTCAGGAAGCCCTCGGCGCTCCTCGGCATCTCGCGATGCGTGTAGTTGTCGGCCCAGATGGTGAGCGCCGTCGCGTTCTGGTTGTAGATGTTCCAGAAGAGGATGGCGACGCCGAACATGATGAGCAGCGTGGCGATGCGCCGCCTATCGAAGCCCTTGGCGCTGGCCCACAGGTAGACGTAGAAGCCGACCACCGGCACCGACGCGAAGATGAACGCGTCGTTCGACTTCGATCCGATCAGCGTGTGCCCGAACAGCAGCGTCGGCGCGAACCAACCGAGGGCACCGACGGCGACCGCGGGCGCGAACACGGTCATCACGATCTGCGAGAACGCCATGTCGCCCGGCTGCACCGGCTTGATGACGTCGGCGTGCGCGACGTAGCGCATACCCGAGAGGAACCAGACCAGCGCGATGACCATGCCCACGCCGGCGGCGGCGAAGGCGTAGCCCCAGCTGTAGTGGTTGCGCAGGTAGGCGGCGACGAAGTTGCAGACGAAGGCACCGATGTTGATGCCCATATAGAAGATGTTGTAGGCGGCGTCCTTCTTGGGCTTGAGCTCGTCGGCGTTGTAGATGTTGCCGAGCAGCGTCGAGATGTTGGGCTTGAAGAAGCCGTTGCCGATGATGATCAGAAGCAGCGACGAGTAGAGCAGTACGTTCGAGCCGGGGACCGCGAGCAGGAAGTAGCCGAGCGCCATGAGCGATCCGCCGAGCAGGATCGCCTTGCGATAGCCGAGGAAGCGATCGGCGACGAGGCCGCCGATGAACGGCGTCAGGTAGACGAGGGCGACGTAGGTGCCGACGATGTCCGTCGACAGCGCGTTGTCCATGCCCTTGCCGCCGTGGCTGATCGTGTCCCGCAAAAAGAGCAGCAGGATGCCGACCATCAGGTAGAAGCCGAACCGCTCCCACATCTCGGTGAAGAACAGGACGTACAGACCGCGTGGGTGCCGACTTGCCGGGGCGCTCGCGTCCATCATTACGCTTTCGCTGTGGTTGGATTCATCGGTTCGGAGTGACTGAGCGCACGGAACATAACGCGAAGGGGTCCGGGGCGGTAAAGCGAAATCGATGTGCGTCCGAGGCGCCGCAGTGGTATCGAGGAGCCATGCGGGTGGCGATCGTCTCTTCGTTGGCGGCGGCGGTGGTGGCGCTGGGCGGCGGCGTGGCGCGGGGGGATCATACGAAGGAGGACGCGCGCGCGACGACGGCGAAGCTGGAGGCGCTGCTGCATCCGCGCAAGGCCAGGCCGAAGCCGAAGCCGGTCACGCCCCCGACCACGACGGTGGCGGTGTCGGCGACGGCGACGGCGACGGCGACGGCGACGGCGTCTGCGACGCCGAGCACGCCGGCCCGGCGCGTCGAGGTCGTCGACCCGTTGTGGTCGCTGATGGTGCACGCGATCTCGATTCCGTTCGACGCCAAGGAGCGCGAGGCGCACCTGCGCGACATTCCGAAGAACGCCAAGGAGCTCGACGCGCACTTGCGCCGGCTCGACGCCGCGCTCCAGGCGCCGCACGCGCGCCGCTAGAGTGCTCTAAGAGTGCTCTAAAGAGTGCTCTAACCCCAGGGTTCGCCTCGATTGACCTGCTGCGGACGATCCGCGCGGTCGCCTCGAGGACTACGTCCTCGCTCCCTCGGTCGAAATACCGACGGGTATTCCTCGGTCGGTCGCTCCGGTCGCATCCACGATCCGCCTCACGCGGCTCGCCCTCGCCAGCTCAACCGAAGCGAACCCTGGGGTTAGCCCTACGCGGTCAGTCGTACGTACGCGCGCCAGCAGCCTTCCGACGCCAGATAGCGCACGAGGTCGAGCGCGCGCGTGGTCTTGCGCGCGTCCTTGCCGCCGGAGACCGCCTCCATCGCCGCCGTCGCGTCGCGCGACAAGAGGAAGCCCACGCGATCGGCCCAGCGCTGCTCCTCGGCGTGCCACTCGGTGGCGGCGCGCGCCAGATCGCGGATGCCCTCGACGGCGATGCGCTCGACCTCCTTACGCACCTTGCGCGGCAGCGGCTTGGTCACGCGCCGCCGCAGCTCCTTGATGTCCTCGCCACCGCTGTCGGTGCAGACGGCGAGGAGGAACGCGGGCACCTCCGCCGTCGCTAAGAAGGCGCCGATGGTCGCGCCCGCCGCCGCCCACGCCAGCAGGCGCGCCACCTCGAACGTCAGCCGCCCCTGCGCGCCCGTCGACGACAGCGCGCCGCCCACGGTCAGAGCCAGCTTGGCGTCGGCGCACAGCCGCACCTCGCGCTCCTTGGGCGCGTCGACGAACACGCGCACCGGCTCGAGCCCGAGCGCCGTCGACACCGCGCGCACGCGCAGCGAGAGCGGGTTGGCCTCGGGCATCAGGTCGCCGCGCGGAATCTGCCCGGTGGTCTCGACCAGCAGCGCCGGTCCGTACGGCTCGAGCTGCCGCGCGATCTCGGCCACCGCGTGCACCGGGCCCGTCGAGGTGCGGGGAAAATGGATCGCCCATTCGCTCGGATCGAGCGGCCGCTTGACGATGAGCGGCTGCAGCGGCTTGCCGCCCGCCGTGCCGCCTTCGCCGATGGCCGCGAGCTCGTCGAGGAAGCGGCCGGCGTCGGCGACACCGGTGCGCATGAAGGCGCCGCCGATGCCGCGCAGCGCCTCGGCGTGCAGCGGCGCGATCTCGAGCGCGCGCCGGAACTCGGGCAGCGCCAGGTCGGGCCGGCCGCTGTCGACCTGCAGCTTGGCCAGCCGCACGCTCGGCAGCGGATCCTCGGGCGACAGCCCGATGGCCACGGCCAGATGATTCTGCGCCAGATCGGGCCGGTGCAGCTCCTCCTGGTAGGCGCGCGCCGCCTTGAGGCGCAGCACCACCTGCGCTTCACCGCCGCGCACGCGCGCCAGCACGCGCTCGGCCGACGCGGCGAAGCTGGGCCAGTCGCCCGACTGTGCGAAGCGCTTCTCCACCAGCTCGGCGATGGCGGGATCCTGCGCGCCGATGGCCATGGCCTCGTCGAGCGCCCGCGCCGCCCCGTCGCGATCGTCGAACCCGTCCTGCATGACGAAGGCGAGCGACAAGAGCGCGTCGGTGCGCTTCTTCGCGTCGCGCGTGCGGGCCAGCTGCAGCCACAAGTCGCGCGCGCGATCCCAGCGCCCCATGCGCTCGCACAGCTGCGCCATGTAGCGCGCCGCCTGCTCGTCGGACGGATCGACCACCAGCTCCTCGAGGATGAGGCGCGCCGCCTCCCGATCGCCGAGCTCGCGCTCGCGGATCTCGGCCTCCTTGAGCCGCGCCGAGCGCGAGTTCTCGTCGCCGGGCACGAGCTCGCTGATCTGCCGATAGACCTGGGCCGCGTCCTGCCACCAGCGGAGCTGCTCGAGCAGCGGCGCCAACGCCAGGTAGGACTCGAGGTCCGCCGGGTTGAGCTCGATCGCGTTCTGCAGCGCCGCCACCGCGCCGCGCACATCGCCCAGCCGGTCGCGCATCAGCTCCGCCTGCCGTCGCAGGAGCGCCGCACGCTCCCCCGGCTCGGCAGTGGCGGCGGCGCGCGACTGCAACAGCTCGAGCAGGCCCGCGAAGTCGCCGAGCTTCTCGTAGAGCGCGACCGCGCGGTTGAACGCCCGATCGTGCGCCGGCTGCAGCTCGAGCAGGCGCTTGTAATGGTGCAGCGCCACCCGCGAGTCGTTCAGCTTGGTGAGCGCGATCTCGGCCGCGGCCAGGAGCGCCCCGGCGCGATTCTCGCTGTCGGCGGCCACCTCGGCCTCGTGCGCCAAAAGCGCCGCCACCGCCGACCACTGCTCGTTGGCGCCGGCGATGCGCCGCACGCCGCGCAACACGGGCAGAAGATCGCTCACCGCGTTGCCCGCCTGCTCGTAGGCCAGCGCGGCGTCGCGGGCGCGCCCGAGGCGATCGAACAGGCAGGCCGCCTCGAACAGCAGCAGCGCTCGCCCCGGCGCCGAGTCGCACTGCGCCGCCCGCTCGACGAGCGCGCCGGGCAGGCGCTCCTTGGCCGTCGTGTCGCTCGCCGGCGCGCGCGCCAGGGTGCGCACCACGCCATCGGCTACGCCCGCGTCCTGCTGCCCCAGCCCCGCCGCGTCGAGGTACAGCTGCGACGACGGGCGCGCTTGCCGCGCCTGCGCCGACACCTCGTCGCGCAGGGCGGCCAGCGTGCGATAGCCGAGCGCCAGCCGCTTGTCCGACGTACGCCCGCCCAGGGCCGACAGCGGCTGCACCGTCGCGGCGCCGCCACCCTCGAGCCGCGTCGCGCGCAGCTCGGCCAGGCGCAGCGGCTGTCCCAGCGGCGACGCCTCGTAGGCCTCGCGATAGGCCAGCGCCGCCCGCGCCGGCTGCCGCAGGCGCAGCTCGTACAGCGGCCCCAGCCGCGCCAGCACGCTGACCCGCGCCGCCGCCGTCTGGGTGCGCGCCAGCAGCTCCGCGTACAGCTCCTCGAGCGCCTCGTACTGCCCGCGCGCCTCGCGCACGTGCCCGAGCGCCGCCACCGCCGCCTCGAACAGCGACGACAGCTTGACCGCCTGCGCGTACTCGCGCTCGGCCTTCTCGAGGTCGCGCAGGTGTAGCTCGAAGATCTGCCCGCGCGCGTGATGGATCTGCGCGCGCGCCATCGGCGTGCGCGAGGTGCGCGCCTGCTTGTCGAGCACCTCGAGCAGCCGTGGCCACATGCGATCGCGCCGCAGGATCCGATCGAGCGCGCGCAGGGCCGGTCGATACGCCGGGTCGTGATCGAGCGAGACCTCGTACGCGGTCAGCGCGTCGTCGCGCCGCCCGAGCTTGCGCTCGTAGACGCGCCCGATGCGGTAGTACAGCGCCGCCTGCTCCTCGGGGGTCGTGGCCAGCGGCAGCTGCTTGCCATAGCTGGTGATGACGTCGAGCCAGCGCCCGGCGCGGTAGTGCAGCCGTCCGATCGCGCGCAGCGACGTCTCGTTCACCGGGTTGAGCTCGAGCACACGCCCGTGCGCGGCGAGCGCGCGCTCCTCCTGGCCCAGCTGGGTCTCGAGCACGCGCGCCAGCCGGTGCAGCATCGCGATCTGATCGGCCTCCTCGGCGAGCTGCTTGGTCAGCCGCTCGAGCACGTCGACGAGCAGCTCCCAGCGCTGCGCCTGCTCCAGCGTCGTCGCCAACAGGATGATCGGCGCCAGGTCGGGCGCGTCGATGGCGAGCGCCTCGCGATAGGCCTGCGCCGCCTTGTCGGCGTTGGGCACGCGCTCGCGCCACAGCCGCCCGATCTCCTGCTTGTAGTAGCGCACGAGCTTGGGATCGGTAGCCGCCTGCGCCTGCCGGTCGTAGAGGCCGACGATGTCGCGCCAGCGCTCCTCGCGCCGATACAAGCCGTCGAGCGCGGCGAAGGCGGCGCGATGCCCGGGCACGAGATCGAGGCAGCGCTCGTAGAGCGAGATCGCGTGCGGCTGATCGCCCAGGCGCCGCTCCACCAGATCGGCGACCTCGTAGTAGCGCGCCGCGCGCCGCTCGGGATCGGCGATGCGCTCCGCCTCGCGCAGGTCCATGTCGGCGAGATCGCTCCAGCGCTCGGCGGCGCGGTAGAGCGCACCCAGCGCCTGCAGCGTCGGCATGTGCGTCGGCACCGACTCGAGCGCGTTGCGATACGAGGTCACCGCGTCGTCGATGCGCCCGAGGCTGACCTCGTAGACCTCGCCGATGCGGTGAAACAGGTCGGCGCGCTCCTCGGGATCCTTGATGAGCGGCAGCTCGGCCACGTAGACGTCGACGAGCTCGCGCCAGCGCGCGTTCGACTCCAGCACCGCCGCCAGCTTGCGCAGCGGCGCCGGCTCGTCGGGCGTGGCCAGCGCGGCGCGGCGATAGGCGCCGATCGAGTTCTCCGCGTCGCCCAGGCGCTCCCAATACAGATCGCCCGCGCGTTCGCACAAGCGGCGGACGGTGCGCGGATCGTCGACCAGATCGGCCTCGGCCACGAGCACGCGCGCCAGCTCGCCCCAGTCCTCCTGCAACAGCGCCAGCGACGACAGCGACGCCGCCGCCGGCAGGTTGGTCATGTCGTCGTTGAGCGCGATCTTGTAGGAGGCGCGCGCCGCGGCGCGCTGGTCGAGCATGACCTCCTGGATCTGCCCGGCGCCGTGGCGCAGCATCGAGCGGAAGACCACGTCGCTGGTGGTGTCGGCCATCGACGACAGCGCCGCCACCAGCTTCTCCCACTCGCCACCGACGAGGTAGAGCTCGGTGAGCGCCTCGAGCACGGCGACGTTGGCCGGGTCGATCTCGCGCGCCTCCTCGAGCGCGATGCGCGCGTGCGCCACATCGCCGGAGACCAGCTCCTCGACGGTCGCGATGTCGAGCAGCAGCGCGACGCGCTCGTGCGGATCGCCGACCAGCGGCAGCTCGGCCCGCCCGAGCTCGAGCGCCCGATCCCACCTTTGCGCAACGGCCGCGTCGCGGCGCGAGAGCAGGGCGATCCAGCGCTCGCGCACCAGGCCGGTTCCGGGCAAGAGCTGCGACGCCGCGTGCAGCGCCGCCGCCGCGGTCGACGGATCGTTCATCACCGAGGTGGCGATCTGCGCGATGGCGCCGTAGAGCAGGGCCGCCTTGGCCGGGTCGCGCTCGCGCAGCGCCTCGCCTTCGCGGCGGAGGATGTCGACCTCGGTGCGCCACGCCGCCTCGGCCTTGGCCGGCAGCGGCGCCTGCGTGGGCGGCTCGGTGGTCGAGCGGCGGCGCGGCGGCGGCGGCGGCACCGGGCCGCCCGGCTGCACGATCTGCGTCGGCAGCTGGGGCAGCGGCGCCGAGTCGGGGTCGAGGGTGATCGCGTCCGAGTTGAGCATCAGCGTCGGCTCGGGCGTCCCGCTCTCGGGCATGATCGGCGTCGGTGACGGCGTCGGCGTCGGCCGGGGCGGCAGCGTCGGCCTCTTCGCCGAGGGCGGAGGTGGCGGCGGCACCGAGATCTTGCGGTCGCGCGCCCCCAGCGGCCGGCCGGCGGGGGCCGACGCGGGGGCCGCACGCGGCGGCGGCTCCCGTGGAAGCTGGGTCTGGCCGGTGTCCGGCTCGACCTCCACTTCCGCGGTCGGCTCCCGCGGAGACTTCGGCGGCAGGCGCTCAGCCATGGGCACCCTATGTTACCTGATCTTTTTCTGAATGTGCCCGCGCGATTACCGCGCCAGCGACGCCCTCTACAGCGATCGCAGGCGTCGCCCGATCGGAAGCGAGCTGCGGTGCCGTTCGCGGCAGGCGACAACTCCGAAACTACCAGATGGATCAGGACCTACCCACTTCTGGTTCGCCGTAGCCGGTAGCCCGCTGATGGTTCCTTTGAACAGGTACGCGGTGCCGGGGCCACACGATCCAGAATTGCTTGGAGCACAGGGCGCACCAACAAGAACGTCCGCGCGCCCGTCGCCATCCACGTCGCCGGCGGCGGAAACGATCGCGAACGCACTGCCGTCGCCATCCGGTCCGTAAAACGTTCCTTGTGGGCTGAGCCCCAGCGCGCCACCGGCGGTAGTGGCTAGGTACACGTAAACCGCGCCAGGCACGCCTGGGCCGCCTGGCGAAAACCCTGACGGCGCGCCGATCGCGACGTCGGCAAGGCCGTCGCCGTTGATATCGCCGAGGGCAGCGATGGTCAGGTCCAAGGAGGCGAAGCCCGAACCGCTCTGCGCATCGGTCAGTTGGGGGCCGGATTTGAAGCTGCTGGGGTTGCCGAGCACGATTTCGACGGTTTGCGTATTCCCCACAACCATCAGGTCATCGTATCCGTCTCCGTCCAGATCATTCGCACCTTTGACGATGAGACCGTACTGGGGAGACGAAGTATCGGACAGAGGTGGTTGTGCAAACGGCGTCAGCTTTTTCTGGCCACCGAGGTAGACGTAGACATTGCCAGTGTTGGCTGTGCCGGAGTGCGCCTGATCGGGCGCTCCGATCACTACATCGTCATAGCCGTCGCCGTTAACGTCACCCGCTCCACTCACGGACCACCCGAACTGCGGCGAAGCGATACCCATCTGAGCCTCGGCTCCGTCGACGATAGATGCCGGCACCTTCGAAACGCCTCCTGGCCCGCCGAACAAGATATACGCCTCGCCGGGCATTCCGCTCTGTGGAGTGCCAACAACCAGATCAGCGTAGCCATCACCATTGACATCGCCAGCGGCGGCGATGCTCTCGTTGGCGACGACGCCCGGAATCATCGTATTCGGTGGTGCGCCTTGCGCGATGCCACTCGGTCCGCCGTGATAGATGAAGGTATCGTTGCCACTGTTGACGACTGCCAGGTCCGCGTAGCCGTCGCCATTGACGTCACCGGCGCTGAACACATGCCCCGCGAACAGACTGTTTGCAGCGCCGCCACCGTCGAGAATAGCCGGTGTCGAATCGAAGCCGGTGGCGTTGCTGTGGAAGATGTAGACTCGGCCCACTCCAGAAACGCTGTTCACTGCAGCTCGTGGAGCACCAATCGCCACGTCGCCACGGCCATCGCCATTGAGGTCGAGGAAAGTTCCGGCGCTGGAATCGACCGTTTCGACTTGTTCGACTCGTTTCTGCACGGTGAATTCCCAAGTCGCGCTGGTGGCATCACCGCCGGGTCCCATCGTTCGAACGCGCCAGAAGACGATTCCTACCGGTAGATCGGTGGTGGGACTGCCCGAAGTGCCGCTCGCATCGATCGTCGTCGACCCAATGGTCTGCGAGCAGGTGCGTGTTGTGCAGAACTCGAGGGTCGGATTCGTCGCGCCCGATGGCAGCTCCCACCGCACATGCGGCTGGTGATTGGTGACTGTCGACGTCGACAAGGGAGCCAGCAAGCGTGCTGCCGCGATCGGCGGGTACGATAGGTCCGAATTGTCCAGAAGGTCGGCGGCCATGTCGCCGACCCCACCGGGTTCGCCTTCGATGTCCGCAGACTTCGACATGTGCTGACCAGGCATCACAGTCGCATCGAAGGAGCCCTTTCCCTGAGGGTTTTGATCGAGGAGTCCGTCAAGTCGAAGTGAACTGAGCCAGCAACGCTCGCGGGAATCATGATCGCGACATGAACCGGAAGATCTCCTGCATGACCGAGGCGCGACGTCGTCGATGCGGAAATAGGATCGCCGGCCGAGATGACCAGCGTGTCGATTGCTCGGACACCACGAGACGTTACCGTCAGAGCGACGCAGGTTCCGGCGAGGTTCGCACATGGGTCGACCACTCCGCCGGCACCCGGCCAGCAGAGCCACGACACCGATGAGAACGACGCCGCGCATCAGAAGCCCGCCGGCGGAAAGATCGTGCCCGTCTTTGTGAACCGCGCGTCAAGCCCACGCTGAGAGAGGCCGACGGCCGTGCCGGTAGCAACAACACCGACGACGGTCACGGCCACCACTTCTGCACAAGGGTTTATCGGCGCTCTTCGGCGCCGGGGCTGTCAGCATGGCGCTGGGGCTCGTCGTTTGCGAATGGGTGCTCGGCTCTTCGCCCGACGAAGCCTTCAGCACGGCGGACGGTCGCTTCGCGGCCGCGCGCTTTTGATCCTCAGCCGCGGTTGCCGGCCTGCAGGGTCGCAATCCGCTGCTCGATTTCCGGCCGATTGGGGCGCGTTCGAAGCGCTAAGATACAGGCGGTAGTAGCGAACTGCATCGCGATTCTCACTGAGGGCCCGATAGCACTGAGCGATGTTGTAGAGGAAGACTGGATTCCTCCTTGGCCCGGTACCCGTCTTTGAAATCGCCAAGGGCTTCGTTGAATTCACCGAGGTCGAAGTGCTTCATCCCCGAAATGAAGGCTCGCTTGGCGTCTAAATCTGGTCGGCATGGATGGTCGAGCCACCGATTGCAAACGCCGCAGAAAGAATTGCAGCGAACAAGCGCGGCTTTCAGAATCATCAGTCTCCTCAGCCAAGCAGTGTTGCCTTGCTGTCCAAAACTACCACACCGTCCACGCGCTCCGTCAGGCAGGCTTGTCCCCGACACTCCCCCCGGGTTACTCTCACCGAGGCACACTCGTTGCTGTAGAGGCCCGCATGCGCACGCAACTTGCTGGAATCACGATTGCCATGGTGGGGCTCTCTGCCGCTGCCCCAATCGCCAACGCGGCTGCAACGTTGACCTACGGCCCGATTGTCGCCCGCGGCACGACGGGTGACAAGATGATGGTTCACTGGGGAGCTTCCGCCACCCCGACGGTGCAGTACCGCCCCATGGGGAGCGCGACGTTTCAAACCGTAACGGGCGCCGGCGCATGCTCCGGCAGCAACTGCGACTGGGAAGCTGTGATTACCGGCCTCAGCACGGGAGCAGCGTACGAATATCAGGTTCCGACCGACGCGGCGACGCACACGTTCCAAACCTGTCCAGCGCCGGGAATGCCGATGGACGTCGTGTTCTACGGCGACAGCCGCGACGGCGAAGCCGAGCACGCGAAAATCGTCGCCCAGATCGTCAAGGACAGCCCTGACATGGTCTTCGAGAGCGGCGACATTCAGACAGACGGGACTTATGTCAGGTAGGTCATGTTGAATTTTTAACGCCGACGCCGATCACGGTTTTCGCGTTCTCGCGAAGTTTGCTGACCAACGGTGAGAAATCAGAATCACCGGAGACGAGACGACGAACGTGTCGATGTGCTCCTTGGTGTAGCAGAAGGTCCAGCGCATCCACGACCATGCGTATGTCTGCCGAGTTCTTACCCGATTGGCGGACACGGCGGTATTTCGATGAGCTCGAACGCCGCCTCGTGCATGGCTTTCTTGTAGCTCTTGTACCGCTCCCAATCGCAATACGCTTTCTTTACGACGACGCCGCCCTTTACCAGAGCTTCTGGATGACAAGCCGCAAGTCAAAATCGGCGTATTGGCTGTCGCGCACCCCCAATAGCAATGTTCTCGAAATCGCAGAACAGTGCCAAATTGCGGTCACCGTTTGCTGTTGCCGGTTCTTGTGGTGCGGGCATATTCCTGTCCCTTGGTTCTAGCTGGCCCTGCGCGTCTTGTGTTCGCATTTATCCCATGCCACTGACGCAAGCGTACTAGAAAGCGCAGATCAAGGGCGCCGTCAGCAGCATTATGATCCAAGCGATGACGATGCTGCCCCGCGACAGCTAGGTCTTCAAACTCATGCCGTGCCACCCGAATAGCGGCGTACGGTGGTGCGCACCTCATGAAGGCGGCTTTGCGTGCTTTGGGTCAATGTTAACCGAACGGAAGTTGCAGGCATGTCTGGCAGGTCCGCTTCACCGCGCTCAGCGGACGAATGCTGAGGCGAGTTTCAACGTCGGCGTTGGGCCAGAAGCAGTCATTCGGCGAGCGACGAAAAAGACGGATTTGGCGCTCCAAACGGCCCGGAGCAAGACTCACTCAGAGACGGGGCGTTTGAGATTGTCGGCAACGATCTCCGCAAGCTCTTTGGATGGCATCATCGACTCGAAGGGAGCGCGCGGCCTTCTAGGTACTTTCCGAGGCTGGTCGGAGCTGAGCAAGGGTCGCACTGTAGGGTCGAGGGGCGCATCCGCCGATTGTCGGCCCCTCACAATTGCTGGTGGCTCGGCTGACCACCCCGCGTTGGCGCGAGCCACCAGTCTCATAAGCCGTCTTCAATCAACGGGGGATCGATGCGAACGTCTCACAGACACGGCCGTCTCAGCGTCCCTTCCTGGTTTGTGATCCGGCGTCTGCCCGAATCTGGCGCCCCGCCGACCCGCCCGCTGCAGCGACCGTCGAAAGCGGTGGCGTGGAACCGTCACTGGCGGACCGTCAACCCCCGCCTCATCCCAAAGCCGAGCGCGCTCAAGAAATGAAAAATTGTATGTCTGCTTGGGACAAGGGCACTGACATGTCGAAAGCCGAGTGGCAACGGACGTGTGTGCACCCAATTCTTTAGCCACTCGCGCCCTCCAAACAGCGTCTAGCCTGCGTGCTAGGTAGACCACGAACCACTAATACGCCTCCAGAAAAGGCGTCGAACATGGTCGCCCGCTGCAAGCAGATAACCAGCGCACACGATTGACGCTCATGCAAGTAAGTTGCGAGTGAGCTCGCTACTCGTCGCTCCCGTCGAGAGGATGAGCACTGGCATTTTGATCAGCTGATTGCTTATGCTTGACGCAATAAACTGCATCTTGGAGTTAAGCGGTGCTTGCGTGCGAAGCAGCTTTGCGGCGCGCTCGCATTGCACCGCGCTCGGAAACCCGCGCGGTGGTCCGGTGCGTTGCCGAGGTCATTCACTTGCTGTCCAGCTCAGGCTGGGCTGTCTCTTTCGAGATATCAAGTAGCAGGGTTCGCCAATCTTCAAGCGAAACGACATCTAGCGGGAATTCAGTAAGCGCCCCTACGGTCGGCCTAATCGTAATATGACCGGACGCACGCACTATAAGTGATGTTTCCGAAAGCGCTCCGACCCGGCTCTCTGACGCCGTGTGTGAAAGATCAACGAGGGCTTGGTTTCCAGAGCCTGCCTGCGGCTTTCAATCGTGAGTTGTTGCCCCGGCCCTCAGCGGCGAAGTCCAGGTTCGCATCGTGCACGGCCCTTTCCAGATCGCGCTGCGCCGCTAGCCACTTGATCCGCGCTCGCCAATCTGTGCGACCGCTCTGTTCAGCGGCCGCCGCTTGCGCACTAGCTGTCGGCCGGGCGGCCATTTTCTTTTGTTGGATCCGCCGCCGGAGCGGAGAGATTGCATCTGCATATTGCCACGTTGTCCCATCCGGGACGTTACGCCGAGAAAACGTCGCGACGGCCTCGGCCGGCTCAACGTGGTGGTAGGGGAATTTTTCGATACGAGCGACTTGCCCGGGCGGGCCCAGTGCAGTTGTGCCGATTTTCGGCAGGACTTCCTGCTGCGGCCCGCAGAGCGCTCACCGCCTTCGTGTATCCCAGGGTTTTTAGTATCGCCTTGTTGGGCGCCGACGGCAGTTTGAGCTGCATTACAGGCGCGACATCGCGGGGGACCATATTCGACGAGGGGTCAGCGGCCTACGACGGTGACGGACGGCTCAGGATGGAACCACCCGCGCCAGAACGGAAGCGAGGAAGGCGCGCTTGTGAGCGTGCTTGCAAGAGTTGTCACGACTCGTCTCCGGCCCCAGAGGAAAAACGGAATTGGCGCACCCTTTTCAGGACGCGCCGATTCTGAGCGGGCTAAGCTTTCAGCAGTGCCCCACTGATCCTGCACCTACCACCAACGGTGATTGCGGTGCCACCGGTTCCACCGATGATGGCGGCGCCAATAAACCTGATCCACAATCGCGGAGGACTGAGCCGATGGGGCGAGCTTCATAGCTGCGCCGGGGCCGGGGGCCGCTTGGCAAGAATTGACGGAAGCAAAGCAGACGAGAGCGCCTACCGCCACCGAGAGTGCGAGACGTTTCATGTTTTTGTCCAATCAGGTTCAGCGAAACAGCGTAATCGAGCTCTGACGGCCGATCGGTGCGTCGGACCGACTGGCAGCACGGCGCTCAGATCTTCAGCGGCAGCGGTGACGCCAACGGCGGTTGCACGGATGGTCCCATTTTCACTTCGACCGAGGGCTCGCCGACGGGCTTCATTGTGGGGGCTGGGACATCCGGCGGGTGGCAGCACGGCCGGAGCAGGAGTTGTCTCAGCGATGTTGTCAGGGTGTTGTTGGTGAGTTGATCATTGGTGTTGTCCTTGGGGTTTGCATCTGCAGTTGCAGGACGTTGGTCCAGAGCGAAAGAGCCATAGCTTCCAGCAGGACGCTCTCCGCCCAGGAGGAACGCGACCACTTGTGGCGGGGACGCGTCAGACTCGGACGTACTCACGTCCTTATGGAGTTGGCGCCCGAAGGGACGTTGCTCAAATGCGCGCCGGGGAGGTGCCCATTCTGCCGCACGGGCAGGACAGCGGTGGCTGCGGGGGCTTCTAGCGACCAGCGCACGCCTGGTAGCCTCGAATTCTATGCTTTACTTTGCCCTGCAGAGCCGGCCCGGTCATCCGCTGCAGGACGACGTGGCCAAAGCCTCGGCGCGGCGATGGTACGACTTTCGGGCCGCCGCATTCACACCAGGTGAAGTGAACACACCCGTCCGACGAGGAGACCCAGGGAGCGCGAGGGGCCCTGCAGACGCTGGAAACGGCTCCTGAAAGTCCTTCAAGCTCAGGCTTCGCGAGTTCATCTGGATTGGCTATCGCCTGAACGACCGCCAGCAGGTTCTTGTTTCGATGGAGCTCATGGGCCTGCAATCGAAACGCCTTCCTTCGCAGGGAGTTCGACATCTGATGGATTTGGTCGAAGCCAAGTCGGTTCGTCACCCTGACGAGGGCGCTCTTGTTGCTCATCGTCGGAGGCTCCTGCCCCAAGGCGAGGAAATGAGCGGGTCGCCGCGCAGGGCGCAGGCGCAGTGGTGTCTATTTGCTCTGAGGACGGGACTCGCCGACCGGCATGACCTCAATAGGGTACGCCTCGTCGTCGACCTGCGCGGTGATGTCGCTGCTCGCTTCTGCAAGCTTCAGCGAGACGCAGCTCGTCCGGCGTTTCGTTGCGGCTAGCGGTGATAAAGAGTCACCTCAGAGTACTGGGTTGCGAGCGCAGAGAGCGTCAGCGACGCGACCCATTCGAGCGCCTGGATGCGCGGGCTCAGGCTCACATTAGTCAGTAACGGGGAGCACGTAGACTTGGATTTCTACCCACCGGTTCCTCAAGATTACGGCATTCAGAGGCCTATCGCCCTGGGCGCGGGCGCCGTTAGCAGATGTGGTACAGTCAAACTGCCGGCTTTCCCTATGGATCGCGGCACGCCAGAAAGCAGGATGGATGACTGGACCTCGTCCAGCCTCGACCGGAGCGGCTCGACCGCCGCCGAGCGGCGGAGTTCTGCCGCACGGCAGCGCGGTGCCAGGAGGCAGCGCCTTTCCGGTGGTCGGGCTGGGGGCTTCGGCAGGTGGGCTCGAGGCATTCCAAATCTTTGACGTCATGCCGCCCGACAGCGGCATGGCCTTCGTGCGATCCAGCACCTCGACCCAACGCACGCCAGCATGATGCGATGCTCTCCTCGTCCACACCGGAATGCGCGTGGTGGAGGTGGTCGACGGCATGTTGCTGGAGCCCATATTATGTCTATCCGCATCCGCCGGCGCTCACCCTCGCGCTGCAGGGCGGCGTGCTGCGCCTTTCAAAACCGCGCGAGCATCATGGCGCGCGACTGCCCTTCGATTTCTTCCTGCTGGTCTGGCAAATCAGTGCGGCACACATGCGCTTCTGCGCGATCCTCTGGGAACGGGTGCCGATGGCAGCTCAGGATTGAAATTGGTCAACGAGCAGGGCGGCCTCGTGATCGTGCAGGATCCCAAAGAAGCTGCGCACGACGGCATGCCGCGCAGCGCGCTGGCTACCGGGTGTGCTGATCTGGTTCTCGCTGTCGCGAACATTCCGGACGTGCCTATCCGGTTTTGCCGACAGTCTTACGTGAAAGACAATGCTGGAAGCCAACGGCTTCATTATCACGGGGACAGTCTGGCGAACATTATCTCGCTTCTCAGCGCGACGGCGCAAGATTTCTCGCTCGAACAAGCCCGGCACGCTGCAGCGTCGCATAGAGCGGCGCATGGCGATGGCCTGGGATTTCAAGCAGCGAACGGTATTTGGAGCTGGTGCGAGACGATAGCAAAGAGCGGGAGGCGCTCTCCAAAGACCTGCGAACGAACGTCACTCATTTTTTTGCGACGCGCAGGTGTTCGAGCATCTTTTGGAGACAACTCGTTGCCGAGTTGGTACGCGAGCAGCCGCTGGCCGCCCGATGCGGATCTGGGTTCCGGGCTGCAGCACGGGCGAAGAGACGTATTCGATTGCCACGTCATCCCTCGAAGCGATCGCAACCGCCGGACGCAACATCAAGTTGCAAGTCTTTGCCTCCGACATCGATGCGACTGCGTAGCCTTCGCTCGCGCCGCGAGGTATCCTCGAGCAGATCCAGGCCGACATGACGCCAGAGCGGCTTGCCCGCTTCTTCGTCAAGGACGACGGCGCCTATCGCGTCACGCGCGATCTCGTGAAGCTGTGGTTTTCACAACACAGAATCTCGCTGGCTGACGCGCCCTTCTCGCGGATCGATCTCATTTCCTGCCGGAACGCGTCGATCCACTCTCAACCCGAGGCGCAGCGGCGCATTCTCTCGCTCTTCCACTTTGCGCTGCGCGAGAACGGCGTGCTTTTTCTAGGATCGTCGGAGACGGGTCCTCGGAAATCTTGGAAGCCACTTTGCACCGTTCTCCAAGAAGTACCGCATATTCCGTCATATCGGGCGCAGCCAGCCTGGGTCAACCTGATCTTCCGGGCGTCGGCCGGCGGCTGACGCCGGAGCGCTCTTCGTCGCTCCCTCGGAGAGCAAAAGGACAGCTCTCCCTCTGCCGCTTGGCGTTCTTGCGGAGCGATGTCGTTCTCGCCACGTTCCGCCTCGGTGCTCATCAACACCAAACGCCAAGGGCTGCACTTCTTCGGGGCAACGGACCGCT
>CAWFMP010000001.1:0-9304 GCA_963816965.1 uncultured delta proteobacterium | reverse complement strand
TCGACCGCCAGGCCATCAACCAGGCGGCGTACCTCGGCCTCGCCAAGCCCGCGCTGTCCTTCGTGCCCTCGGGCATGGACTACTTCTGGGCGCCGCCGCCGTACAAGTACGACCCCGCGAAGGCCAAGCAGCTCCTCGCCGAGGCCGGCTACCCGAGCGGGTTCGACGCGCGGCTTCTTGTCGCGGCGAGATGATCTACGGCAGCGCCATCGGCGAGCCGGTGGCGAACTATCTGCAGGCGGTCGGCATCCGCAGCAAGCTCCGGCTCATGGAGCGGGCGGCCTTCTACAAGGAGTACGCCGAGAAGAAGCTGCGCGGCGTCCTCCACACCGGCAGCGGCGCCCCCGGCAACGCCGCGACCCGCATCGACTCCTACGCCGTCACCGGCGGCACCTACGTCTACAACACCTACCCGGAGATCGACGGGCTCTTCTCCGAGCAGGTGAACGAGCAGAACCCGCGCGTGCGCACGCAGATCCTCCACAAGATCCAGCAGATCATCCACGACCGCGTGATGTTCGCCCCGGTCATGGAGCCGGCCTTCCTGAACGGCGTGGGCCCGCGCGTCGAGTTCAGCGGCCTGGGGGCCATCGCCAACTTCCCGTACTCGGCGCCCTACGAGGACCTGACGATCAAGGCCAAGTGATGCGCACCCTCGCCGCCGCGACGCGGTCGCGGTGGAGCAGGGTCGCCGGTTGACGGCGGCAGCGCCCCGGGAGGAGTACGAGCGGCGGCGAGTCCCGGCACCAGGAGGGCGTGGCGGATGCCGCGCGACTCGAGGAGAGGATCTCGCGGGCGCGCCTCGGCGTCGCGCTGGCCGGCGCGCTGATCGCGTGGCTCGCCTTCGGCGCGGGCCGGCTCTCGCCGTGGTGGCTCTGGGTCGCCCGCGCGCGGCCTTCGCCGCGCTGCTCGTCGCTCACGCGCGGGCTCGCCGGCGGCGCCTCCGTGCCGAGCGGCGCGTCGCGTTCTACCGGCGAGGGCTCGCGCGCCTCGACGGGCAGTGGGCGGGCGCGGGCACCGCCGGCGCGCGCTTTCGCGATCCTCACCATCCCTATGCCGGCGACCTCGACCTGTTCGGCGAGGGCTCGCTGTTCGAGCTGCTCTGCGCGGCGCGGACGAGCATGGGCGAGGAGACGCTCGCCGCCTGGCTGCTGGCGCCCGCGGATCCCGCCTCGGTGCGCGCGCGGCAGGAGGCGGTGCGGGCGCTGACGCCCCACCTCGATCTCCGCGAGGACCTGGCCGTCCTCGGCGAGGAGGTGGCGGCGACCGTCCGGCGCGACGCGCTCGGGTACCCTGGCCGCGCCGGCGCGAGCCGCCTGCGCGCGGGCCTCCGCCTCGGCGCCGCCGCCGTCACCGCTCGCGACCCTCCTGACCGTGGCGTCGTGGGCCGTGGGGTGGACGCCGCCGATCGTGGCGCTCGGCCGCGCTCGTCGTGCAGTCCGCGGTCGGCTGCGCGCGCTGGAGCGTCACGTGAGGGACGCCGACAGGGCGGTGGCGGGGCACGGGCCGGACCTCGAGCGCGTGGCCGAGGTGCTCGAGCGCTTCGAGCGGGCGCCGCTGGACAGCCCGCTGCTCGCCCGGCTCCACGCGCGACCTCGTCACCGAGGGGCGGCACCCCTCGCAGGCGGTGCGCGCGCTGCGAGTCTGGGTGGACCTGCTCGACTCACGCCGCAATCAGTTCTTCACGCCCGTTCGCCCTGCTGACGATGTGGGGCGTGCACTGCGCCCTCGCGATCGAGCGACTGGCGGGTGCGGCACGGCGCCTCCGTCGAGGCGTGGCTCGCCGCCGTCGGTCAGCTCGAGGCCCTGTGCTCGCTCGCGGGCTTCGCGTGGGAGCATCCCGGCCGACGTCTATCCCCAGCGTCGAGGAGGGCGAGGCGCGATTCGAGGCGGAGGCCCTCGGGCACCCGCTCGTGCCCGAGGCGCGCTTCGTGCGCAACGACGTGGCGCTCGGCGGCGCGACGCGCGTCCTGATCGTCAGCGGCTCCAACATGTCGGGCAAGAGCACGCTGCTGCGCGCCGTGGGCGCCAACGCCGTGCTCGCGCTGGCGGGCGCGCCCGTGCGGGCGGCGCGGCTCCGGCTCTCGCCGCTCGCGCTCGGCGCCACGCTGCGCATCCAGGATTCGCTGCAGGAGGGGACGTCGCGCTTCTACGCGGAGCTCGTCCGGCTGCGCGACCTCGTCCGCATCGCGGAGGGCCCGGTCCCCTTGCTGTTCCTCCTCGACGAGATCCTCCACGGCACCAACTCGCACGATCGGCGGCTCGGGGCGGCCGCCGTCGTGCGCGGCCTCCTGGAGCGCGGCGCCATCGGCCTCGTCACCACCCACGACCTCGCCCTGTCGGAGGTCGCGGACGACCCGGCCATCCGCGCCGTCAACGTCCACTTCGAGGACCGGCTCGAGGACGGGAAGATGGTGTTCGACTACCGCGATGCGCCCCGGTGTCGTCCGCACCTCGAACGCCCTCGCCCTGATGCGCGCCCTCGGCCTGCTGCGCGACACGTCTCCCTGACCGGCTCGCTGGGATAAGATCGTGTCATGAGCTTCCCTCCACTTGCGCCCGAGTGGCGCGCCCTGGTCAACCGAATCGTCGCGGAGTATCGCGAGGCCATTGGTGCTGATCTCGTAGCGGTCGCGCTGTTCGGATCCGTGGCGCGGGGCGAGGCGCGACCTGACAGCGATCTCGACCTGTACGTGGTGACGCGAAGCCCGGTCATCGGGGATCCCCGTCTGCAAGGAATGTGGGACCGCATCGACGCGAGCCGGGAGTACCAGTCGCTTGTCACAGCAGGATACCGGCCTACGCCGTCGCCCGTTCCGCACACCGTCGACGATCTGGCCCGACATCCGTGGTTCTTGCTCGACATCACTGACCACGGCATCGTCCTCTACGATCCCGAGTCCGTGCTCACGCTGGAGCTGGACGCCGTGCGGCGGCGCATGATCGAGTTGGGCTCCAGGCGCGTCGAGCTGCCGGACGGGAGCTGGTACTGGGACCTCAAGCCCGACTGGCGTGCCGGCCAGGTGGTCGACCTGTGACCAACAGCGAGCGAGCCGATCGCCTGATGCGCGAGGCGCGACAGGTCGCCGGTTCAACGCGTCGAGCGGGCCCTCCAATTCGGGGGAGATCTGCTCCGGCAATTGCGGGAGGCGCGGTAGGCGCGGTCCGCGGGCGAGAACGTCGGGCCTTTCCGCGGTCGCCCGAAGCCTCGGGACTCCGGACTCATTCACCGCCGAAAGGACAGGCGTGATCACCAAGTGTCTTCATCCAACGCGTGGAGGCTCGCGATGCAGATGACGGGAATTCCGTTCGGGACGACCGACTGGTCCGCGCAGGAGCGGACCGAGCACAAGGGGGAGACCGGCACGGCGTACTGGTGGACGAGGCAATTCGGCGACCTCCGCGTGCGCATGGTCGAGTACACGCCGGGGTACCTGGCCGATCACTGGTGCGCGAAGGGGCATATCCTGCTGTGCCTCGAGGGCGAGCTGCACGACCGAGCTCCAGGACGGGCGCACCTTCGTGCTGAAGCCCGGCATGAGCTATCAGGTCGCCGACAACATGGAGGCGCATCGCTCCTCCACCGCGGTCGGCGCCCGCCTCTTCATCGTCGACTGACGCCCGCCGGCGAGGCGGAGGAGATCGCCATGCCCATCACCATCTACGGCGCCGGCGCCATCGGGGGCCTCGTCGGCGCCTATCTCGCGAAGGCCGGCGAGGACGTGCTCCTCGTCGACAAGGCGGCCGAGCACGTCGACGCCATCAACCGCGGCGGCCTCAGGATCACCGGCGCCGCCGAGCTCACCGTCCCCGTTCGGGCCTGTCGGAGCGACGAGCTGCGGGGCCCGCTCGGATTGACCTTTCTCGCCGTGAAGTCGCAGGACACCGAGGCGGCCCTCGACGTCATCGCCCCCCTCGTGGGCCCCGACACCGTGGTGGTCTCGCTCCAGAACGGCATGAACCCGCCGCGGATCGCCGCCCGGATCGGCGCGGACAAGGTCGTGGCCGCGTTCATCAACTTCAGCGCGGACTGGCAGGGGCCGGGGCACATCGAGCACGGCGGGCGCGGGCGCCATCTACCTGGGCGAGATCGACGGCGCCAAGAGCGAGCGCGTCGAGCGGATCCGGGCGCTCCTGTCGAGCCTCATGACCGTCCACACCACCGACCGCATCTTCGACTATCTCTGGGCCAAGCAGATCGACTGCTCGCTGTTCTTCGCCCAGGCCGTCAGCGACGAGACCATGGCCGACCTGTTCGGCAATCGGCGGTATCAGCCCCTCCTGATCGCGCTGGTCGGCGAGGGGATGGGAGTGGCGCAGGCGGCGGGGGTCACGCCGCGGGGATTCGACGGCTTCGATCCCCTCCCGATGCGGCCCCGGACCGAGGCGGAGGCGGCGGTGGCGCGCGCCGTGCTGGATCGGTTCGCCGGCTACTGCCGGGGGCTCGTCAAGGTGCGCTCGGGGCCCTGGCGGGACCTGGCGATCCGCAAGCGCCCGACGGAGGTCGACCACCTGATGGGCTGGGTCATCGCCGAGGGGCGCGCCCGCGGCGTCCCCATGCCGCTGAGCGAGCGCCTGCTCGCCCAGGTCAAGGAGCTCGAGCGGGGCGTCCGGCAGCGGGGACTGCACAACCTCGACGAGCTCGAGTCGCGGCGGGCGGCCCTCTACGACCCCGGGATCGGGCCGAGATAGGCTCGGGCGCGCGCGGCGGTGGGCCTGTCGATTTCCGCGGGGGATCGTCGTCGTATAGGTGAGTCAAGATCTCGCGACGCCAAGGAGGCTCCCATGCGCTACATGCTGCTCATCGGCTCCGACGACAAGACGCAGAATCAGGCCCCGCCCCCGAAGGCCCAGATGGACGCGATCATCCAGGGCCACATGCGCTTCGCCGACGAATTGCGCGCCGAAGGGCAAGATGGTCGAGCGCGGATCGCCTGCGGCCGGAGACCGACGCCAGCCGCGTCCGCATCAAGGCCGGGCCAGCACCAGGTCATGGACGGGCCGTTCGCCGAGACCAAGGAGGCGCTGGGCGGCTTCTACCTGATCGAGTGCGATTCGCGGGAGGAAGCCGTCGAGTGGGCGAAGAAGATCCCGCTGGGCGAGGGCGGCTTCGTCGACGTGAGGCCGGTCTGGCCGATGTGATCGGCGGCGCGACGCGCTGATCGGCGGCCGGCGCCGCGCGGCGCGCGGCAGGAGGTCTGCCGTCGGGTAAGATCGGCCCGTGGGAGCGCGGCAGGGCACGGGCCGACGCGGGAGGCATCTGCGGGCGCGCGTGGCGGAGGTCTTCCGCCTCGAGTACGCGCGCCTCGTCGCCGGCGCGCTCCGCATCGTGCGCGACGTCGACGCCGCGGAGGAGATCGCCCAGGCCGCCTTCGAGCAGGCCGTCGCGCGCTGGCCCGTCGATGGCGTGCCCGACCGGCCCGGCGCCTGGCTGCTGACCATGGCGCGCCGCCGCGCGCTGGACCGCCTGCGCCGCGCGCGGCGGGCGGCGGCGCGCGGCGATGCCCTCGCCTACGAGGCGTCGCTGGCCGCGGCCGACGATCGCCGCTGACGCGATGGACCCCGAGGCGATTCCCGACGATCGGCTCCGGCTGATCTTCACGTGCTGCCATCCGGGGCTCCCCGCCGACAGCCGCGTCGCGCTCACGCTGCGCCTGGTCGGCGGTCTCTCGACGGCGGAGATCGCCCGCGCCTTCCTCGTGCTCCGAGCCGACCATCGCCCAGCGCCTCGTGCGCGCCAAGCGGGTGATCCGGGACCGGCGCCTGCCCTACGAGGTGCCCGAGGGCGACGAGCTCGCCGCGCGGCTGCCCGCGGTGCTCGCGGTGGTCTACCTCGTCTTCAACGAGGGCTACGCGGCGCACACGGGCGAGGCGCTCGTGCGCCACGACCTCTGCGACGAGGCCCTCCGCCTCGGCGAGATCCTCGCCGAGCTGATGCGCGGCGAGCCCGAGGTCCTCGGCCTGCTCGCCCTGATGGAGCTGCAGGCCTCGCGGGCGGCGGCGCGCACCGACGCCGACGGCAACCTCGTCCTGCTCGCCGACCAGGATCGCTCCCGCTGGGATCGCGCGCGGATCGCCCGCGGCCTCGCGTATCTCGACCGCGCGGGGACGACGGACGGCGCCGGCGCCTATCGGCTCCAGGCGGCCATCGCCGCGTGCCACGCGCGCGCGCCCTCGTGGGAGGAGACGGACTGGAGGCGGATCGTCGCCCACTACCGTGCGCTCGCCGCGGGTCGCGCCGTCGCCGGTCGTGGAGCTGAACCGCGCGGTGGCGATCGGCCTCGGCGGAGGGGCCGGAGGCCGGGCTCGCCGCCCTCGACCGGCTCGACGCGCGCCGCGCTCCGCGACTATCACCTGCTGCCCGCCGCCCGCGCCGATTTCCTCCGCCGGCTGGGGCGCCACGCGGAGGCGGCGGGCGAGTACCGGCGGGCCCTCGACCTCGCCGACAATCCGCGCGAGCGCGCCTTCCTCGCCGCGCGCCTCGCGGCGTGCGAGTCGACCGGCGACTTGCAGGGCTGAGGATAGCCGTGGCGGGCGTCGTCGAGCTGGACTCGGCGGGGCCGGACGCCAGGACTCTCCACGCCGACGAGCATCGGGCAAGACGAGGTCCTATGCGCTGGCCGCTGATTGACCGCCCTGTCCGCTGTGGATATTCTCGTGGGTGACCAGATTTTTGGTCATGCGCTCAGGAGGTTGTCAATGGCCAGGATCCTTCCCATATCCACCGTGAAGGCCCGTCTCCCCGAGCTGGTGACGGGAGTCGAGAGTCGCGAAGAGGAGATCGTCGTGACTCGCAAAGGGAAGCCGGCGGCGGTACTGGTCAACCATGCCCAGTACGAGCGGCTGAAGGAGACGGTTGACGTCCTCAGCGATCCTGTCCTCGTGCGCCAGATCCACGCGAGCCGCCGGTACTTCGTCAAGGGGCGGCGCGGTCTCTCCTTCGAGGACGTGTTCGGCGAGCCGATCGCGCCGGCGAGGCGCCGCGGCCGGTAAGTGTCGGTCTGGCGGATCGAGTTCCCGCCTCCAGCCGCAGCGCGCGTGCGGGATGGTCAGGAGATCGCTCACGTCGGCCACTGGCGGCGGATGGGGTCGGTCGCCGTCCCAGTCCTGGGCGGCGGCGCGGATCTGGTCGAAGATGCGGCGGCGCGCCGGCGTCAGGTGCGCCATCTCGATGACCGTGCCGGGATGGCCCTCGCCGGCGAAGTAGACGAAGCGCCCGCGCGGGCTATCGCCCTCCTGTCCGACGGCGTAGCCGTTGGCGAGCGCCCGCTGGTAGAGCAGGTCGTAGTCCTCCGGCCAGCTCGACCAGTGCTGCAGGCCCTCGTGGCCGGCGGCGAGGAAGTCGCGGTACATGCTCGGGGTCTCGCAGCGCTGCTGGATCAGCTCGAGCTGAGTCTCGCCCGAGTTGGCGAGGGCGACGGAGACGTGGATCCCGTCGTGGCGCGCGCCGCGATACGCGAAGCGGGTCAGCGGCAGACGGTCCGCGTAGAACCAGGGGCCGACGCCGCAGACGTCGACCCAGTGGCGCATGGCCGCCTCGATGTCGCGCACCACGTAGCCCATCTGCCGCAGCGGACCGAACAGCAGGCTCATGCCGGCGCGTCCGGGGGGAGCGCCCGGCGGCGCGGGCGCGGCATGCGTCAGATCACCGCGTCGCGCCGGAGCCGCTCGATCTCGTCGCCGCCGTAGCCCGCTTCCTTCAGGATCTCGTCGGTGTGCTCGCCGAGCGTCGGCGGCTCGCGGTCGATGCCGGGGCTGCCGTGGTCGAGCCGGAAGCCGGCGCCGACGAGCTTCATCGGGCCGTAGCGCGAGTCGATGGTCTGGAGCACGTCGCGGTGCTCGAGCTGCGGGTGGTCGACGATCTCGTCGATCTTCCAGATGGAGCCGCACGGCACGTCCGCCGCGGTGAGGCGCGCCTCCCAGGCCCGCGGGTCGTCGGTCGGCCAGCGCCGCCTCGATGATCTCGCGCAGCGCCGGCTCGTTCGCGGTGCGCGACGGCCAGTCCTTGAACCGCGGGTCGGCGAGCGCGTCGGGGCGGCCGAGCGCCTTCATGAGGCCCGCGAACTGCTTCTCGGTGAGGACGGCGAGCACGATGAAGCCGTCGCGCGTCCGGAAGCGGTTCGCCGTCGGCTTGCGGCTCACCGAGCCGTTGCCGATCTGGCGCTGCTCGATGCCGGCGACGGTGTACTCGGAGACCGGCCCGGGGATGAAGGCGAGCGCGGCGTCGAGCATGGCGACGTCCACGAGCTGCCCGCGCCCGGTGTGCGTGCGCTGGTAGAGCGCGCTCGCCACCGCCAGCGCCGCCGTCATGCCGCCGATGGTGTCGCAGATGCGCGAAGCCCGCGCGCGTCGGGCCATGGGCGGGCTCGCCGGTGATCGACATGATGCCCGGACATCGCCTGCAGCTTGCCGTCGAAGGCCGCCGTCGTCCGCTCCGGCCCCGTGCGGCCGAAGCCGGAGACCGCGCAGTAGATGAGCCGCGGATTGATCGCGGAGAGCGCCTCGTAGCCGAGGCCGAGCCGGTCCATGACGCCGCCGCGGAAGTTCTCCCACACGACGTCGGCGCCGGCCACGAGCCGCTTGACGATCTCGACCGCCTCCGGCTTCCGGAGGTCGAGCGTGATGCTGCGCTTGTTGCCGTTCACGGCCAGGAAGGACGGCGCCATCTTGCGCTCCGCCCACGCCTTGTCGGCGAGCTGCCCGCGCGTCTCGTCGCCCTCGCTGCGACTCGATCTTCACCACGTCGGCGCCGAGCAGCGCGAGCTGGTAGGTCCCGTACGGCCCCGCGAGGTAGCGGGTGAAGTCGAGGATGCGGACGCCGGCGAACGGCTTGCTCATGCCCCCTCGCGCTTGGCCTTCGCGACGGACTTCACCACCTCGAACTCCTTGCGCCGCTCGGCGATCTTCTCCGGCGAGAGCTTCGAGAGGTCGTTGTAGTCGCTGCTTCCACGCCGCGTCGTCGCGTCCAGCGCTGCGGCGACTGCACGGTGGTGCGGGCGGCGGGCGCGGTCTCGAGCACGCGCAGCGCGAGCTCGAGCGTCGCCGCCTGGGACTCGGACGTCGAACGGCCGGCCCGCGGAGTTGCCGAGCGGGAAGTCGCTCCACAGGAAGCGCGGCACGCCGCAGTGCTCGACGATGTCCTTGGCGCAGCCCATGATCACGGTCGGGATCCCGTGCGCCTCGAGGTGCCGCGCGGCCAGACCCACGGTCTGGTGGCACACGGGTCAGCTCGGGACGAGCACGACGGCGTCGACGCCGTCCTCCTGGCAGCGGCGCAGGAGCTCGGGCGCGTCGGTCTCCATCG